>NC_014117.1:0-3518940 GCF_000092885.1 Paraburkholderia atlantica
AAAACCGCGCGATCATCGCTGAAAGCGCAATGGCCGGTGGTTTACTGGAATTGGTTTTCGCGGAACCCGCTATTTAAACCGGTTTTCCGTTGGCCGTCAATAGTTTAGCCCGCTTCTGACGCAGCCGACGTTTCCCGGGCGATGTGATCGGTCCCTGTGGATAACTCACTTTCGGCTCCGTTTTGGCGTTAGAATCTCGCCTTACTTCCCAAAAATGTTGCACGTCGCTCCGGCACGCTTGTCCCGCAGACCCTTGTGGCACAAGCGCCTGGGGCCGTTACGCCTGGCTGCTCAGGGCCTTGTTGCGCGCGCGCGACAGGGGCAGCGGCGACCGCCGTGCACACCATAACGATAGCAACTTGATGAACGAATTCTGGCAACACTGTTCCGCATTGCTGGAGCGTGAGCTTACGCCCCAGCAGTACGTGACGTGGATCAAACCCTTGGCCCCGGTCGCCTTCGACGCCGATGCGAACACGTTGAGCATTGCCGCGCCGAACCGCTTCAAGCTCGACTGGGTCAAGAGCCAGTTCTCCGGCCGCATCGCGGATATGGCCCGCGATTTCTGGCACGCGCCGGTGGACGTGCAATTCGTACTGGACCCGAAGGCCGGTATGCGCGGCCCGGCGGCCGCAGCGCCGGCTCCGTCGTCGGCGCGCCCGGCTTCGACCGCGCCGCAAGGCGGTAATGCCGGCGGCGTCGCAGCCGTGGATGCCGCTGTCGGCGCCGTGCAGGCCGCGCATGCCGCGCGCGCGAATCCTGCGGCCGCGGCAGCGGCGCTCGCCGCGCAAAGCGCGAATCCGCGCAGCGCCGCCGAAGACGCCGCCGACCTCGATCTGCCGAGCCTCGACGCAAACGAAGCTGCCGCTGGGCGCCGCACGTGGCGGCCCGGCCAGGGCGCGGGCGCGGCGGCAACCAGCGAAAGCGACTCGATGTACGAGCGCTCGAAGCTGAACCCCGTCCTGACCTTCGACAACTTCGTGACCGGTAAGGCGAATCAGCTCGCACGTGCCGCGGCGATCCAGGTCGCCGACAACCCCGGCATCTCGTATAACCCGCTGTTCCTGTACGGTGGCGTCGGCCTCGGCAAGACCCACCTGATCCACGCGATCGGCAACCAGTTGCTGATGGACAAACCCGGCGCGCGGATTCGCTACATTCACGCTGAACAGTACGTGTCCGATGTCGTGAAGGCGTACCAGCGCAAGGCGTTCGACGACTTCAAGCGCTACTACCACTCGCTCGACCTGCTGCTGATCGACGATATTCAGTTCTTTTCGGGCAAGTCGCGCACGCAAGAGGAATTCTTCTACGCGTTCGAGGCGCTGGTCGCAAACAAGGCGCAGGTGATCATCACGAGCGATACATATCCGAAGGAAATTTCGGGTATCGACGATCGCCTGATCTCGCGCTTCGACTCCGGCCTGACGGTGGCGATCGAGCCGCCCGAACTCGAAATGCGCGTCGCGATTCTGATGCGCAAGGCGCAATCGGAGTTCGTGAGCCTGAACGAGGACGTGGCGTTCTTCGTCGCGAAGCATCTGCGCTCGAACGTGCGCGAGCTCGAGGGCGCGCTTCGCAAGATCCTCGCGTATTCGAAGTTCCACGGCCGCGAAATTACGATCGAACTGACCAAGGAAGCGCTGAAAGATCTGCTGACGGTGCAGAACCGGCAGATTTCGGTGGAAAACATCCAGAAGACGGTCGCCGACTTTTACAGCATCAAGGTCGCGGACATGTATTCGAAGAAGCGTCCGGCGAACATCGCGCGGCCGCGGCAGATCGCGATGTACCTGGCGAAGGAACTGACGCAGAAGAGCCTGCCGGAAATCGGTGAGCTGTTCGGCGGGCGCGACCACACGACGGTACTGCACGCGGTGCGCAAGATCGCCGACGAGCGCAGCAAGGACGCGCAGTTGAACCACGAACTGCACGTGCTGGAACAGACGCTGAAGGGCTAAACGAGCTGGCCACACGCGACCGTGAAACGGACGTGGGCGGCAGGAATCGGTGCGAAGTAGAGAAACGGGCAGGGGACCAACAACCCGGCGG
Source organism: Paraburkholderia atlantica (assembly GCF_000092885.1). Classification (NCBI taxonomy): domain Bacteria; kingdom Pseudomonadati; phylum Pseudomonadota; class Betaproteobacteria; order Burkholderiales; family Burkholderiaceae; genus Paraburkholderia; species Paraburkholderia atlantica. Next base: position 2,053 of record NC_014117.1, read on the forward strand.
CGCAGCCGGGTCCTGGCGGGGAATGAAAAGGAACGCGACGGTAAACGAGCCACAGCGACGCAAAGGCGGCGAACCCGTGACGAATCTGCGACGCAACGGGCCCGAAGTGGCGGAAAAACGCGCCCGCGAACCGGTAGCACCGGGCAGCGGCGTGAGAGACCATCGGCAACCCGGACCACGCCCCGCAAAATCGACCTGTTTATTCCCGAACTCGCCCCCATTTTAGTGAGGCGGTCCCGTTTTCAGGCACAATACAGGTTTAACCGCCCGGCGGCGACGGGCGGATTTCACGCCGTGTCGGGCGCTTTTCATGGCGCCGGCGGGGAGCCGTGGCTGCACGCTGAAATGCTTGTCCCGTAAGGCGTGCAGGCCGTTATATCAACGAAGGAACCCTATGCAACTGGTCAAGACCGAACGCGACAACCTCCTCAGGCCGCTGCAAACCGTGAGCGGCATCGTCGAACGCCGCCATACGTTGCCGATCCTCGCCAATTTGCTGATCACCAAGAACGGTCCTGACGTATCGTTCCTGTCGACCGACCTCGAGTTGCAGATCACCACGCGCGCCGATTTCGGCGTCGGCGGCGATTCGGTCGCGACCACGGTGGCGGCGCGCAAGCTCCTCGACATTCTGCGCGCGATGCCCGACGGCCAGGTCACGCTGACGCTGAATGACAAGCGCCTGACCGTGCAATCCGGCAAGAGCCGCTTTGCGCTGCAAACGCTCGCGGCGGACGAATTCCCGACCGTTGCTCAGGCTAAAGACTACGGCGCGAGCCTCGTGGTTCCGCAAAAGACCTTCCGCCAGCTGCTCGGCATGGTCCATTTCTCGATGGCCCAGCAGGACATCCGCTACTACCTGAACGGCATGTTGCTGGTGGTGGACGGCGACCAGCTGATGGCGGTCGCAACGGACGGCCACCGTCTCGCGTTCTCGTCGATGAAGATCGAGGGCTCGTTCGCGCGCCAGGAAGTGATCATTCCGCGCAAGACGATTCTCGAGCTGCAGCGCCTGCTCGAAGACATCGACGACACGCTGAACATCGACATCGCGCAGACGCAGGTCAAGTTCACGTTCGGCCAGGTCGAACTCGTGTCGAAGCTCGTGGAAGGCAAGTTCCCCGACTTCCAGCGCGTGATTCCGAAGTCGCACAAGAACAAATTCCAGATCGGCCGTGAAGAACTGCAACGCTCGCTGCAACGCGCGGCGATTCTGACGTCGGATAAGTTCAAGGGCGTGCGCTGCATCGTCGAGCCGGGCCAGTTGAAGATCATGTCGACCAACGCCGATCAGGAAGAGGCACAGGAAGAACTGGAAATCGCATACGACGGCGACAGCGTCGATATCGGGTTCAACGTCACGTATCTGCTCGACGTGCTTGCGAACCTGAAGGTCGACATGTTGCAGGTGAGCCTGGGTGATGCCAGCTCCAGCGCGTTGATCACGATTCCCGAGAACGACGAATTCAAGTACGTGGTGATGCCGATGCGCATCTGACGCGTCCAACATCAAGAAGAACACCAAGGGGCGCAGCGCCCCTTTGGCGTTTTTATGGCGTTTTGAAAAGTCCAGAGCAGCAATCTCGCAGTAACGCAGAACCGGAAAAAATCCATGACTGACATGAACAATACGCAGCCCGATAACAGCTACGGCGCCTCGTCCATCCAGATCCTCGAAGGTCTGGAAGCCGTGCGCAAGCGGCCTGGAATGTACATCGGGGATACATCGGATGGCACCGGTCTGCATCACCTCGTGTTCGAAGTGCTCGACAACTCGATCGACGAAGCGCTCGCCGGGCATTGCAACGACATTCAGGTGATCATCCACGCGGACAACTCCGTGTCGATCACCGACAACGGCCGCGGCGTGCCGACCGGCCTGAAGATGGACGACAAGCACGATCCGAAGCGCAGCGCCGCCGAAATCGTGATGACCGAGCTGCACGCCGGCGGCAAGTTCGACCAGAACAGCTATAAGGTGTCGGGCGGCCTGCACGGCGTGGGCGTGTCGTGCGTGAACGCGCTGTCGGCGTGGCTGCGCCTGACGGTGCGCCGCGACGGCAAGAAGCACTTCATGGAATTCCATCGTGGCGTGCCGCAGAACCGCGTGCTCGAGGAAATCGACGGCGTGGTCACGTCGCCGATGCCGGTGATCGGCGACACCGAAAACCGCGGCACCGAAGTGCATTTCATGGCCGATGAGACGATCTTCGGCAACGTCGAATATCACTACGACATTCTCGCCAAGCGGATTCGCGAACTGTCGTTCCTCAATAACGGCGTGCGGATTCGATTGCTGGATCAGCGCTCGGGCAAAGAGGAAGATTTCGCGTTCGTCGGCGGCGTGAAGGGTTTTGTCGAGTACATCAACAAGAACAAGTCCGTACTGCACCCGAACATCTTCCACATCATGGGTGAAAAGGATGGTGTGGGCGTCGAAGTGGCGATGCAGTGGAACGACAGCTACAACGAAAACGTGCTGTGCTTCACGAACAACATTCCACAGCGCGACGGCGGCACGCACCTTACGGGGCTGCGTGCGGCGATGACGCGCGTGCTGAACAAGTACATCGCCGATCATGAGGTCGCGAAGAAGGCGAAGGTCGAAACCTCGGGCGACGACATGCGTGAAGGGCTGTCGTGCGTGTTGTCGGTGAAGGTGCCGGAGCCGAAGTTCAGCTCGCAGACGAAGGACAAGCTGGTGTCGTCGGAAGTGCGCGCGCCGGTGGAAGAAGTGGTCGCGAAGGCGCTCGAGGAATTCCTGCTCGAAACGCCGGGCGACGCGAAGATCATCTGCGGCAAGATCGTCGATGCGGCGCGTGCGCGCGACGCGGCGCGCAAGGCACGTGAGATGACGCGTCGTAAGGGCGTGCTCGATGGCGTTGGTTTGCCTGGGAAGCTCGCGGATTGCCAGGAGAAGGATCCGGCGAAGTCGGAGATTTATATCGTCGAGGGTGACTCGGCGGGTGGATCGGCGAAGCAGGGCCGGGATCGGAAGTTTCAGGCCATCTTGCCGCTGCGCGGTAAGGTGCTGAACGTCGAGAAGGCGCGTTATGACAAGCTGCTGTCTTCCGAGCAGATCGTTACGCTGATTACGGCGCTCGGGTGCGGGATCGGCAAGGAAGACTACAACCTCGACAAGCTGCGTTATCACCGCATTATCATCATGACCGATGCTGACGTGGACGGTGCGCACATTCGGACGCTGTTGCTGACGTTCTTCTATCGGCAGATGCCGGAGATGATCGAGCGCGGGTATATCTATATTGCGCAGCCGCCGCTGTACAAGATCAAGGCGGGGAAGGACGAGCGGTATCTGAAGGATGAGTCGGAAGTTAATGCTCATATTCTTCGGCTCGCGTTGCAAGGGTCGGAGCTGGTGGCCTCCGAAGGTGCGACACCGATTACTGGGGATGCACTCGGTGAGTTGGCTCGGTCTTATCTGTTGGCACAGGCGGTGGTCGATCGTTTGAGCCGGCTGTATGACGCTGGGGCACTCGAGGCGGTGATGGATGGCGTCGCTGTCGATCTCTCCAGCGAGCAGGCGGCCGAGGCTTCGGCTCGCGCGCTCGAAGCCAAGCTGCGAGATGATGCGCTGAAGCCTGATGTGACCGTGAGCACGATGTATGACCCTGTGCGGGAACTGCGGTCTCTGCGCGTCGCGCGGACGCATCATGGGAATCAGAAGATTTCCGTGATCGACGAAGAGTTTCAGTTGACTGCGGATTATCAGCAGCTTGTTAATACCGCTAATACGTTCAAAGGCTTGATCGGTGCGGGTGCTGTGATCAAGCGTGGGGAGCGGAGTATGGCTGTCACCGACTTCAAGAGTGCAATGAAGTGGTTGCTGGCTGATGCTGAGCGGAATATGTCCAAGCAGCGCTATAAGGGCCTCGGTGAGATGAATCCTGAGCAGCTTTGGGAGACGACCATGGATCCGCAAGTGCGGCGTCTTCTTCGGGTGCAGATTGAGGATGCGATTGCTGCTGATGGCATCTTTACTACTCTCATGGGTGATGATGTGGAGCCGCGTAGGGCTTTCATTGAGTCTAATGCGTTGAGGGCGGGGAATATTGATGTTTGAGGGTTGGTGTAGATAGCCACATAGCCCGTTTTCGTAAATAGATCGTCTCCGTATGAAGCGGAACTGACCTATACAACTGCCTCATGGCGACGGAGCCCGTTGCAGACGCAAAGGTCACAATTGCAACAACTTATTTTCCAGTAAGCATTGTGACCCCGACAATCGAGCGCAACTTATCCACACCCGGCTCTGGAAAACCTTTGTAAAAGCAGCCGAACACGCTGTGGGCGAAATCTTGATAAATGCGCAACGTTTACACGCCGACAAAAAATTGTCCCTCGCTCCGTTAACCTGTCCGCCCGCGCTCCCGAGGGTTATCAATTCCGCAGCGCGTTGATCCGTAAACGAACTTCCAAGTTATCCACAGCCGAATGCGCCGCTTGTTAACTATTACTACATATACATATACGAAGACTATAAAACCGGAGAAGCAAGCCAGAGCCCGCGCAACGTATACGCGCACAACAACAGCAACATCCCCACAAGCAGGAGCAGAGAACCCCCCATTCGCAAGAAATCCGCTCCGCGATGCAACCGTAAATGCCGCACGGTCGTCGTGACCGTCTCGCCACACATAGCCTGATAAATCCGGTGCCAGTGATACGGTGGCAAACGGACAATCTCTGCAAGCCATCCGATATCCAGCGGTTCGTCGAGGTGATCGTAGATATGGTCGAGCACGCGTGCGAACCGCGTTTCGTATCGAGCCCGATGATCTGATTCGCACATGACAGGCTAGACCGCAGAAAATTGGCGCGAGAGGATGCGAACAAAGTATCACGTCGGGGCGTGTCGGCCGTTTACCAAAACCTGTGGACTTAACGCGGTCCGCGACACGCGGATTAAGCGCCTGTTGACCGCGAAATGCGCACGCGCGTGAGCGCGAGTGCCAAACGCGCAGCACCGGTAAACACCGCAAACCCCGCAACGTGACGCTGCCCCAATTTGGCGCTATCGTGTAATACACACCACCAGCAGCAAGCAGCAAGCAACCCGCAGCATCTAACCGCCGTTCCAATTCCTCTTCACGTCCGCGCGAAGCAATGGAGCCGCAACCATGAGCTACACCGAGTCCATCGGCAGTCGCACATACCGCTTCGCCGATTTGAAGACCCTGCTCGCCAAATCGAGCCCACAACGCTCGGGCGACCAACTCGCAGGCATTGCAGCAGCGAGCGAAGAAGAGCGAGTCGCCGCCAAAATGGCGCTAGCCCAAGTGCCGCTACGTACGTTCCTGAACGACCCGCTGATCCCCTACGAATCCGACGAAGTCACCCGCCTGATCATCGACGACCACTCGCCCCAAGCCTTCGCCGAAATCTCCCATCTGACCGTAGGCGACTTCCGCAACTGGCTGCTCAGCACCGCAACCGACACCGACGCACTCACCCGCATCACCCAAGGCCTCACAGCAGAAATGGTCGCCGCGGTGTCGAAGCTGATGCGCAACCAGGACCTGATCGCCGCCTCCCGTAAACGCCCGGTCATCACCCGCTTTCGCAACACGGTCGGTTTACCGGGCCGCATGTCCGTACGCCTGCAACCGAACCACCCAACCGACGACGTCAAAGGCATCGCCGCCTCGATGCTCGACGGCCTGATGTACGGCTGCGGCGACGCCCTAATCGGCATCAATCCCGCCAGCGACAACCTCGCCGCGATCACAAAACTGCTGCTGATGATCGACGACTTCCGTCAGCGCTATCAGGTCCCGACGCAATCATGCGTGCTCACGCACGTAACGAGCACGATCGCCGCGATCGAAAAGGGTGCGCCTGTCGATCTGGTGTTCCAGTCGATCGCCGGCACCGAGAAAGCGAACGCGAGCTTCGGCATCTCGCTCGCTGTACTGCAGGAAGCGTACGACGCGGGGTTGTCGCTCAAACGCGGCACCGTCGGCAGCAATCTCATGTACTTCGAAACGGGGCAGGGCAGTGCGCTGTCGGCCGATGCGCATTTCGGCGTCGACCAGCAGACCTGCGAGGCGCGCGCCTACGCGGTCGCGCGCAAGTTCAAGCCGTTTCTGGTGAACACGGTGGTCGGATTCATCGGCCCCGAGTACCTGTATGACGGCAAGCAGATCACACGCGCGGGTCTCGAGGATCATTTCTGCGGCAAGCTGCTCGGCGTGCCGATGGGCTGCGACATCTGCTACACGAACCATGCCGAAGCGGATCAGGACGACATGGACAATCTGCTGACGCTGCTCGGCGTCGCGGGCATCAATTTCATCATGGGCGTGCCGGGTGCGGACGACGTGATGCTCAACTATCAGAGTACGTCCTTTCACGATGCGCTGTACGTGCGCGACGTGCTCGGTTTACGGCGCGCGCCTGAATTCGAGGAATGGCTGGAGTCCATGCAGATCATCGACGAACGCGGCGCGTTGATCGGCGCATCGGCGCGGCAACCGCTGCTCGAAGGCGCGCGCGACTGGATGGGGATCGCATGAGCGAGAACGACGCACTCGACAAGGACCCGTGGAACGCGCTGCGTCGGTTTACGCAGGCGCGCATCGCGTTGGGCCGCGCGGGCAACAGCCTGCCGACCGCGCCATTGCTCGCGTTCAATCTGGCGCACGCGCAGGCACGCGACGCTGTGCATCATCCGCTCGATGCGGACGCGCTGCACGCACAATTACAAGAACAAGGTTTCAACACACTCGACGTGCATAGCGCCGCGCCGGATCGCGAGCATTATTTGAGGCGGCCTGATTTGGGGCGGCGTCTGTCGGATGAGAGCCGTGCGACGCTTGCGCAACTGCCCACGCAATCGAGCGATGTGCTTTTCGTGATCGGTGATGGCCTATCGGCGTTCGCCGCATCGAAGCACGCTGTACCGTTGCTGCAGGCTATACATCCAAAGCTCGCGGATTGGACCATCGGTCCCGCAGTGATCGCGCGTCAGGCGCGCGTTGCACTCGGCGACGAGATCGGCGAATTGCTCGACGCGAAAATCGTCGTGATGCTGATCGGCGAGCGGCCGGGCTTGAGTTCGCCCGATAGCCTCGGCATCTACATGACCTACGCGCCGAAAGTGGGTTGCAGCGACGCGCAGCGCAACTGCATTTCGAACGTGCGCCCCGAAGGGCTCGGCTATCCGCAGGCCGCGCACAAGCTGCACTACCTGCTTACGCAGGCGAAAAAACTGACACTCACAGGAGTGGGTTTGAAAGACGACAGCGAGGAGCAACTGGCGAGCGTGCCGGCGCACCCAGCAGTGAGCGACGGTTCAACGTAGGACGCAGCGAGCGTCAACCTCGCACGCCCGCTCACTTTCGCAACAACCTCAACCCATTTCCCACCACCAGCAAGCTCGCACCGACATCGGCAAACACCGCCATCCACATGGTGCCGAAGCCCATCAACGTCAGCACGAGAAACACGCTCTTGATGCCCAGCGCGAGCGAGATGTTCTGCACCAGCACCGCATACGTCGCTTTCGACAGCCGGATGAACGCCGGAATCTTGCGGAGATCGTCGTCCATCAGCGCGACGTCGGCGGTTTCGATCGCGGTGTCGGTGCCCATCGCACCCATCGCGAAGCCTATGTCGGCGCGTGCGAGCGCGGGCGCATCGTTGATGCCGTCGCCGACCATGCCGACCGTCGCGCCATCACTGGACCATTGCGCGACCGCATCGAGCTTGTCCTCGGGTAACTGATCGCCGCGCGCTTCATCGACGCCGACCTGCCGCGCGATCGCCTCGGCGGTGTGACGGTTGTCGCCGGTCAGCATCGCGGTGCCGACGCCGAGCCGCCGCAATTCGGCGACGGCGGCGCGGCTCGTGTCCTTCACCGTGTCAGCCACCGCAAACAGCGCAAGCACGCGCTGCGCGTCGGCGAGAATCACGACGGTTTTGCCCTGCAGTTCGAGCGCATCGAGACGGGCTTCGAGTTGCGGCGAGCAGCGGCCCAGTTCTTCGATCAGGCGATGATTGCCGAGCCAGTACCCGATACCGTCGATGTCACCGCGCACGCCACGTCCAGCGATCGCTTCGAACGCATCGACGTGCAGGTGTTCGACGCGGTCGTCATTTGCGGCAGCAGCAATCGCCATCGAAACAGGATGATCGGAGCGGCCGGCGAGGCTGGCCGCGAGCATGCGATAGCGGAGCGCGTCGGCCTCATCGCCAACCACCGCAAATTCCGTCTGCACCGGCTTGCCATGCGTAATGGTCCCGGTTTTATCGAGGGCGAGCCGGGTCAGCTTGCGCCCCTGTTCGAGATAAACGCCGCCCTTGATCAAAATCCCCTTGCGCGCCGCTGCCGCGAGTCCGCTGACGATCGTCACCGGCGTCGAAATCACGAGCGCGCACGGACACGCGATCACGAGCAGCACCAGCGCCTTGTACACCCACGCGTGCCACGCCCCACCGAACACCAGCGGCGGGACCAGAGCGACGGCGAGCGCAATCGCGAACACGATCGGCGTATAAACGCGCGCGAATTCATCGACGAAGCGCTGCGTCGGCGCCTTCGTGCCCTGCGCCTCCTCGACTGCGTGGATGATGCGTGCGAGCGTCGTATTGCCGGCAGCCGCCGTCACGCGATACTCGAACGAGCCCGCCTGGTTGATCGTGCCGGCGAACACGGCGTCGCCAGTCGCTTTGTCGACAGGAAGGCTCTCGCCGGTGATCGGCGCCTGATCGACGCTCGAGCGGCCCGCGACGATTTCGCCATCGAGCGCGATCCGCTCGCCCGGTTTCACGCGCACGAGCGTCCCTGGCACGATCGCGTCGACGCGGACGAGCTGCCACGCGCCATCGGGTTGCTGCGCGCTGGCTTCTTCGGGTGCGAGCCGCATCAGTCCTTCGATCGCGTTGCGCGCGCGGTCGAGCGAGCGCGCCTCGATCAGCTCGGCAATCGTAAACAGCACCATCACCATCGCCGCTTCGGGCCACTGACCGAGCAGCGCCGCGCCGGTCACGGCGATGCTCATCAGCGCGTTGATGTTCATATTGCCGTTGCGCAGCGCGAGCCAGCCCTTGCGATACGTCGTGAGGCCGCACGAGACGATGGCGACGATCGCCATAGCCGCCACGACCCAGGTGGGCGCGCCGAGCCAGCCAGCGGCTTCTGCGGCCCCCGCGACGATGCCAGCGACGATCAGGGGCCACCATGGCTTGCGCGTGGCGTCCGTAATCGGTTGGGGTGCCGCGTTGGCGTTGGCACCGCTGCCGGCGTCGCTTGCCAGTTCGGGCGTGAAGTCGAGCGAACGCAGCGCGGCGAGAACCGATTCGAGCGCCTCCGGCGCATGGACTACGGTCAGCACGCGCTGCATCAGGTTGAAGTGCATGCTACGCACAGCGGGCATACGGCCGAGCTTCTTGCGGATCAGCGCTTCCTCGGTCGGGCAGTCCATCTGCAGGATGCGCATTGCGGTGCGCAGATCGCCGCCGACAGCTTCGGAAGGCGGCAGCCGCACCGACGCCGGCGCGAACCCGGTGGAGGAGCCGCAGCAAGCGCCAGCAGCGTGATCATGGGCATGGCCGTGCACATGATCATGACCGTCATGATGATCATGCCCTTCATGCCGATGACCGCCGACCGCGTCGCCGCCACAAGCATGTTCACCGCCATGCGCATGTCCACACCCGTCACCCGTGCCCCTGCCATCAGCATGGTCGTGCCGCGCCTCGACGTCGCCGCAACCCCCGTGCGTACAGGCTTCGTCGAGTTCCGAACGATCGGTGGCAATACGGTCGGTGTCAGGCATTGGTGGCTTCCTCGTGAGTTTTGTGGTCTAGTAAACACCTTGAAGCCACTACAAGGTCAAGGCCGCGTGGAGGAAGGGTTCATGAAAATCGGCGAACTGGCGAAAATCGCCCATTGCACGACGGAAACCATCCGTTTCTACGAGAAAGAGCGCCTGCTGCCCGAGGCGGAGCGCACCGAGGCCAATTACCGCAGTTACACGGCAAAGCATGTCGAGCGCCTGCGTTTCATCCGCAATTGCCGCGCGCTCGACATGACCCACGACGAAATCCGCGCCTTGCTGCGTCTGACCGACGCGCCGGCGAACGGCTGCGGCGGCATGCATGCGCTGATAGACGAGCACGTCGCGCACGTCGACACGCGTATCGAAGAACTGCAGCAGCTGAAGGCGCAACTGACAACGCTGCGTGACCAATGCCACGGCGAGCATCCGGTCGAAGACTGCGGCATCGTGCACGGCCTGACCGACATGGATGTGGCCGTGCCGCGTCCGCGGCATACGCATCTCGGCTGACGCCGTGCCGGCCTTCGAACGACGCTAGCGCGACAAGACGCAGCGCCGGCGCAACAACCTCATACACGGCAAGGCCGCGCGTGCGACCTTGCCGTTCGATCATCGAATCCAGTTGGAGAATCAACGTGTTCACCTGTAGAAACCAGTCCTGCAGCGCTCAGTGGGAGCAATCCGACGTCGTCATCAAGAACGAAGGTCAGGGGCTCCTGTTCCGCTGTCCGCTGTGCGGCGCGCGCAATTACGTCGAGCGTTTCGACGGCGATGACGGCGAGGTGCTGTACGAGCAGCTGCCGGGCCGCCCGGATCAAGGCCCGATGGCCGAGTAATCGCGATTCCTACAGACGACACTATGAACAGTCCCACCCACGCCGGCGCCGCATTCAGCGAACTGCCGCTACCGCCCGCGATGCTCGCGAATCTGACGCAGCTCGGCTACGTCGAAATGACGCCGATCCAGGCCGCCAGTCTGCCGATCGCGCTCGGCGGCCATGATCTGATCGCCCAGGCGAAGACCGGCAGCGGCAAGACCGCGGCGTTTTCGCTGGCGCTGCTCGCGCGTCTCGACGCGCGCAAATTCGACACGCAGGCAATGGTGCTGTGTCCGACGCGCGAACTTGCCGATCAGGTCACGCAGGAAATCCGCCGTCTCGCGCGCGCGGAAGAAAACATCAAGGTGCTGACCTTGTGCGGCGGAACGCCGATGCGTCCGCAGACGGCAAGCCTCGAACACGGCGCGCACGTCGTGGTCGGCACGCCGGGCCGCATCATGGATCACCTCGAACGCGGCACGCTCGTGCTGCAAGCGCTGAACACGCTGGTCCTCGACGAAGCCGACCGCATGCTCGACATGGGCTTCTTCGACGACATCGCGAAGGTCGCGCGGCAATGCCCGAAGGAGCGGCAAACGCTGCTGTTTTCGGCGACGTACCCGGAGGGCATCGCGAAGCTGAGCCAGCAATTCCTGCGCAACCCGAAGGAAGTCAAACTCGCTGAGCGGCACGACGACAGCAAGATCCGTCAGCGCTTCTACGAAGTGACCGAAGACGAGCGTCTGCACGCGGTCGGCCTGCTGTTGAATCACTATCGTCCGGTCAGCACGATCGCGTTCTGCAACACGAAGCAGCAGTGTCGCGATCTGCTCGACGTGCTGCGCGCGCAGGGCTTTCATGCGCTCGCGCTGCACGGCGAACTCGATCAGCGCGAGCGCGATCAGGTGCTGATCCAGTTCGCGAACCGCAGCTGCTCGGTGCTCGTCGCGACCGACGTCGCCGCGCGCGGCCTCGACATCGCGCAACTCGAAGCGGTGATCAATGTCGACGTGACGCCGGACCCGGAAGTGCACACGCACCGCATCGGCCGCACGGGCCGCGCCGACCAGGAAGGCTGGGCGCTCAGTCTCGCGAGCATGGACGAGATGGGGCGTGTCGGCGGGATCGAGCAGGTGCACAAGCGCGACGTGGAATGGCACAAGCTGGCCGAGCTGAAGGCGGCCAGCAACGACCCGCTGCTGCCGCCGATGGAAACGCTGCAGATCCTCGGCGGCCGCAAGGACAAGATCCGTCCCGGCGATGTGCTCGGCGCGCTGACCGGCGACGCCGGTTTCGCGGGCTCGCAGATCGGCAAGATCAACGTGACCGACATGTCGACCTATGTTGCGGTGGAGCGCAGCATCGCGCGCGAGGCGGTGCGCCGGCTCAGCGCGGGCAAGCTGAAGGGGCGCAAGGTCAAGGTTCGTTTGATGGACGAAGCCTGATTCACCCGAAGCGCCGGCTTTCCTTGAAAGTCCGATAACTCGAAAAAGAGCGGCCGCGTTAGCGGCCGTTTTCGCAACCGGGCCGCATAGCATCACATTCCTTCATACCTACGCAGTTACCCGCAGCCCCCGAAGTCTCCCCCGCGTTCCCGCAAACCGTGATCCCGCCTGCTTTGGCCCGCGTCGGGCGGCTTCGCGCGAGCCATGACGAAAATGCATGCCACGCATGACAAAGTTTCGATTGTGAGCATTCTTTGGCTGATGCCTAATCACCCCACTGGAAGGAACGCCCCGCCGCCGCCGTTTCGTGCGGCCGCCCGCGGCTGAAGAAAGGGAGAAAGTCTTATGCAGAGCGCCATGCAAGCCCGCTCGAAATTGCCGGACGTCGGCACCACCATCTTTACCGTGATCGGCCAACTGGCCGCGAAACACGATGCGTTGAACCTGTCGCAGGGCGCGCCGAACTTCGCGCCGGACCCGCAGCTCGTCGACGGCGTCGCGCAAGCGATGCGCGCCGGCCACAATCAGTACGCGCCGATGGCCGGCATCGGCGCGCTGCGCGAAGCGCTCGCCGACAAGGTCGAAACGCTGTACGGCGTGCGCTACGACCCGGCCAGCGAAGTGACCGTACTCGCGAGCGCGAGCGAAGGGCTCTATTCGACGATCAGCGCGCTCGTGCATCCGGGCGACGAAGTGATCTACTTCGAGCCGTCGTTCGACAGCTACGCCCCGATCGTGCGCCTGCAGGGCGCGAAGCCGGTCGCGATCAAGCTGTCGCTCGATCACTTCCGCGTGAACTGGGACGAAGTCGCCGCCGCGATCACGCCGAAGACGCGCATGATCATCGTCAACACGCCGCACAATCCGACCGCGACGATTTTTGGCGACGCCGATATCGAGCGGCTGAAGGCGCTCACGCGCAGCACCGACATCGTGATTCTGTCCGACGAGGTCTACGAGCACGTCGTGTTCGACGGCGCGAAGCATCAGAGCATGGCGCGCCATCGCGAACTCGCGGAGCGCAGCGTGATCGTGTCGTCGTTCGGCAAGTCGTATCACGTGACCGGCTGGCGCGTCGGCTATTGCCTCGCGCCCGCCGCGCTGATGGAGGAAATCCGCAAGGTCCATCAGTTCATGGTGTTCTCCGCCGATACGCCGATGCAACACGCGTTCGTCGACGCGCTCGCCAATCGCGACAGCTACCTCGGCCTGTCCGACTTCTATCAGAAGAAACGCGATCTGCTCACTCGCGCGCTGCGCGAATCGCGCTTCGAGCTGTTGCCGAGCGAAGGCAGTTTCTTTATGCTCGCCCGGTTCCGCGGCTTCTCCGATGAGAGCGACAGCGATTTCGTGCTGCGGCTGATCCGCGACGCGCGCGTCGCGACGATTCCGTTGTCGGCGTTCTACACCGATGGCACGGATTCGGGGCTGATTCGCCTGAGTTTCTCGAAGGACGACGCGACGCTGCTCGAAGGCGCGCGGCGCCTGTGTGAAATCTGAGCGCGCAAGAGCACACTCCAGGTATCGAAGTGATCAAGGTATTCGAAGCAAGAAGGGAGACATTATGAAATTACTCAAGTGCTTGTTGGCGCTGGCCTGTGCCGGCGCGTCGCTCGCCACATGGTCGGCCGCCAGTGCCGCCGATACCGCGACGCTGCGTTTCGGCCTCGAAGCGCAGTACCCGCCGTTCGAATCGAAAGGACCGAACGGCGAACTGCAAGGACTCGATATCGACGTGGGCAACGCGGTCTGCGCGGCCGCGCATATGACGTGCAAGTGGGTCGAGACCTCGTTCGACGGCCTGATTCCCGCGCTGCAGGGCCGCAAGTTCGACGCGATCAATTCGGCGATGAACGCGACCGAACAGCGCCGCCAGGCGATCGATTTCACGACCGTCGTCTATCGCGTGCCGTCGCAGCTGATCGCGCGCAGCGACAGCGGCCTGCAGCCGACGCCTGAGTCGCTGAAAGGCAAGCGCATCGGCGTGCTGCAAGGCTCGATTCAGGAGACCTTCGCGAAGGTGCATTGGGAACCGGCCGGCGTGACCGTGCTGCCGTATCAGGATCAGAACCAGGTCTATACCGATCTCACCGCGGGCCGTCTCGACGGCACGCTGGTGCTCGCGCCGGCCGGTCAAACGGGTTTTCTGTCGAAGCCCGAAGGTAAGGGTTACGGGTTCGTCGGTCACCCGGTGCGTGACGACAAGATTCTCGGCAGCGGCATCGCATACGGCATTCGCAAGGGCGATACCGCGCTGCGCGATCAGTTGAACGCCGCGATCGCGAAGGTGCAAGCCGATGGCACGGTGAAGACGCTCGCCGCGAAATACCTCGGCAATATCGACGTCAGCGCGAAGTAATCGCGTCGTGGTCGGCTGGCGGCGCCGTTCGTGAGCGGCGCCGCGCGCTCGCTTGTTGGCCATGCGTTTGACGGCTAGGATACGTAGGCGTCGCGAAGTCGCAGACAACGGCGAAGGCGGCGGATCAACCGGAGAGCGCGCATGAGCGAGAAGATCGAAGCGGCAGGCGCTGCGAACACCGCGCGCGCGAAAGGCGCAGAGACTCCACGCTTCTGGCGCAGCGACGCGCTACCGTTCATCGAAGCGCGCTCCATCGACGATGGCCGCAAGGTCTGCTACGCCAAACATTCGCACGAAACGTTTTCGATCGGCGCGGTGACGGGTGGCCGCAGCGTGTATCTGAACCGCCACGCGCGAGAATGGATCGGCGCGGGCGCCGTCGTGATGATGAACCCCGATGATGTGCACGCGTGCAATCCGGTTGCCGGCGAGCGCTGGTCGTATCGGATGCTGCACGTCGACGTTGCGTGGTTCACCAAACTGCAGCACGAGCTGGGCTTCAACGAGAACCATGCGTTCCGGGCGTTTTCGCAAATCATGACGCTCGACGCCGCGTTGTTCGACGGCCTGAACCGGCTGTGCGCGATTCTCACCAGCAACGACGACGACATCGACACGCTGCGCAAGGAAAGCGCAGCCATCACTTTCTTCTCCAACGTGCAGCAAACGCTCAATCCGGCGGGACTGCCCGAGCGCGCCGCGAGCGGCCAGCTCGCGCGCGCCGCGGAGTACATCGCCGAAAACTGCACGAGCGCGCTGAAACTCGACGACGTGTGCTCAGCCGCCGGGCTGTCCGCTTCACATCTGATCCGCGCGTTCAAGCTGCGCTATGGTATGACGCCGCACGCATATCTGATCAACCGACGCATTCAGTACAGTCGCGCGCAACTGCGGCGCGGGGCGCTGATCGCCGAGGTCGCGCTCGATGCCGGCTTCGCCGATCAGGCGCACTTGCAGCGCACCTTCAAGCGGCTGGTGGCGGCGACGCCGGGCCAATATCGCAGCTGAGCGTTTCGCGGCGCGGTGAAGCCGCATCGGCGAGCAGGCGCGACTCGGGTCATTCCACGAGCAGATACATCGCACTGAGCGCGAGCAGCGCCGCCATCACGCGATTGAACACGCGGACCCGCTTCGCCTCACGCAGATGTCTGCGCAAGAACGTGCCGGCATAGGCCCAGCTCGCTATCGATAGATAGCAAATCACGAAGTACAGCGCCGCGAATTGCCAGACGAGCCCGCCGTCGCCGCCTGCCGCATACGCGCCCATGCCGGCCAGCGACGCGAGCCACGCCTTCGGATTGAGCCATTGCATCGCCGCCCCGTGCGCGAACGACGGCCCGCGCGCCGGCTTGTCCGCGCCGAGCTGGCCGTTATCGATGGTGAGCTTGTAGGCCAAGTAAAGCAGAAAGCCCACGCCCGCCCATTTGACGATCGCGACCAGATCGGGAAAGCGCGCGAGCAATTCGTGCAGTCCGAGGCCGATCAACAGAAGCAGCAACGTGAAGCCGACCGTCGCGCCAGTGACGTGCCGCAGACTCGCGGCGAGTCCGTGCTGCGCGCCGGCGCTCAGCGCGACGACGTTGACCGGGCCGGGAGAAATAGAACTGGCGAGCGCGAACGCGGCCATCGAGAGTAATGCGGTCATTGGATGCCTCGAAACGTGAGTGTGCGAATGGATTGCGACGCTCAACGGTAACGAGAGGGCAAGGGCATGTATTGAAGGAAATTACCCAATCCGAAACCAAAACATAATGCGGCGACGCGGTGACTCGATAACAAACACGCGTTTGATTTTAGAAATAATTACGCGCAAACGTTACCGAAAAAATTAATTTTTGAATGATCCGGCAAATTGTACCTATCGATAGTTATGATATGTCCCTATGCGGCGCGCAAGTATTCGGCCCGATAAACAGGCCGAGATCTCGAAAAACCAGCGATACAGGGCTTAACGACTTACGCGCAAGAAGTTAATGCATCGAGCGCGTGGTGAATGCTTTGCATCAGTATCAATAGGCCGGTCCGTTTCTAATGGAACGACCAGTCGAATGGATAAAGGGAGTGCATGTGGGTCCCCATGTGAGCAGGCAGAAAATTGCGGACGAATTGAACGAGCTGTGTCTCGCGTTATTCGACGGCTGGTGCGAGCGCAGATGCGTGATTCCGCTCGCGTATCTGCTGCACGTCTGGCCGATCGTCGATGCGACGCAGCGCTCGTTCAAGCGACTGCGCGACAACCTGCGTGATCTCGAATGCTGGCATTTGAACGATCTGTCCGACGAAGATAGCGGGAGGATTCGCTATCTGCTGGGTGTTTTGTCCCAACAAACCGGAAGCGTAGTGAGCACCTCGACAAACTGACTCCCGCCGTCGGAAACGCAGAGCACATGATCCACAGAAGGAAGGGCCGGTTTCGCGTGCTGATCGCACGGGCGCACAGATGGCAGGTGCCGCGCGATGGCGTCATTGTCGCGGGATGCGGCGTGGTGCTGGCAATGCTCGCGCTGTGCGGCTACACGCTGTATCAGAGCCGCGAGGATGCGATTGAGCGTGCATTAGATTCGACGCGCGATGTCGCGACGATCATCCAGCGCGACATCGCGCGCAATTTCGAGTTGTACTCGCTGTCGCTGCAGGCCGTCGCCGACGGCCTCGGGCGTCCGGGCGTGCTCGATTCGCCACGGTTGTGGCGCGAGATCCTGTTCGATCGCGCGGCGACCGGGCAATACGTCGGCGCGATGGTGGTGCTCGACGGACTAGGCAATGTCGTGATCGATTCGGAAAACGACGTGCCCCGTAGGGGAAACCTGTCGGACCGCCAGTACTTCAGGATTCATCGCGAAGATCCGAATTTCGGACTCTATGTCAGCGCGCCGTATAACTCGAGACTCAGACCGGGTTCGCGCAGCATAGCGCTGAGCCGGCGACTGTCGCGGCCGGATGGATCGTTTGCGGGAATCGTCGCGCTCGGTATCGATCAGGAGTATTTCGCGAGCCTGTTCGCGGACCTGCGGATCGGGCAGCACGGCTCGGTGTCGATCATCAGAACGGACGGCACGATCATCGTGCGACGGCCCGACGATCGAAACCTGACGGGCAGCGATATCAGCAAGACGGAGTTCTTCCAGCGCCTGCTCGCGAAAGACGAGCGCAGTTTTATCGCGTCTTCGCCGCTCGATGGCGTCGAGCGCGTCTACTCGTTCAGACGGATTCCACAATTGCCGCTGATCGTCCTGGTCGCCAATTCGACTGCCGATATCTACGCCGGCTGGTGGAAGCGCGCGCTGACGATTGGTTCGCTGATGCTGATCCTGGGGGGCGGCGTGATCGTGTTGGCGGCGTGGCTCGGCGCCGAGTTGCGGCGTCGACAGCGGGTGGAGCACGAACTCGAACGGCTTGCCGGCACGGACGGCCTCACCGGCCTGCCCAATCGCCGCGCGCTGTGCGAAACGCTCGACCGCGAATGGCTGCGCGCGCGCCGTACGGGCAGCGTGTTGTCGCTGCTGTTCGTCGATATCGATCACTTCAAAGCCTACAACGATACGTATGGCCACCAGGCAGGCGACGTCGCGCTGACCGCGGTCGCGCGCTGCATCCGTAGGGTGAGCCAGCGGCCGGGTGATTGCGTCGGCCGATACGGCGGCGAGGAGTTCGTCGTGGTGCTGCCGGATACCGACGTGACCGGTGCCGAAGTGGTCGCCGAGAAAATCCGCGCGGCGATCGACGAGTTGGACATCGCGCACGTGGGCTGCGAGTTCGGTCGGGTGACGGTCAGCATCGGCGCGACCATGTCGCGGCCGGATCGGGCGATGGATGTCGGCGCCGTCGTTCGGGCTGCCGATGAGGCGTTGTATTCGGCAAAGGCCGGTGGCCGGAATATGGTCGCGCAGATGCGAGTTGGGTGACCGGGTGCTCGTGATTGAGCACCCAGAACGCAAAAAGCCCGGTCGCGGTGACCGGGCTTTTTGCTTGAATCTGGTGGTGGGGCGTGAGTGACTCGAACACTCGACCTACGGATTAAGAGTCCGCTGCTCTACCAACTGAGCTAACGCCCCAACAGAAACGAGATTATGCAGCATCTTTTCGAGATTGCCAAGCCCTATTCGCAGCTTTATTAAAAAGATCGCATCGCCCGAACTTTGAGCGTTCCCTCGACAAAGCCGCCATTCAGAAAACATCGTCGCGTCCAACGCGGCCGGTATCATGTCGCGGACACTTCGCCGCACGCAGCATCGCGGTATTCGACCGGGGATGCCCATGGATAACACAGAGATTACCCAGTTGCTCGACCGAGTTCTCGCGCCATGGGTCCGAGCGCTGACGCTGACGCCGATCAAGGTCGACGAGGAAAGCGCCACGCTGCGTCTGCCGTTCTCTGGCGAGTGGCGTCACTCGGGCGGCATGATCAGCGGCCAGGTGTTCATGGCGGCCGCGGATACGGCGATGGTCGTCGCCATCACCGCCGCCCTCGGCGGCTTCAAGCCGATGAGTACAGTGTCGCTGAACATCAGCTTCATGCGTGCGGTCCGCAAGGGCGATGTGCTGATCAAGGCGCGCGTGCTTCGCATGGGCCGCAATCTCGTGTTCGGCGAAGTCGAACTGTTCGACGAAGGCGGCAACATGGCCGTTCATGCCACCACGACTTACGCGTTGCTCGAGTGAATGCCGGCGGACCGGAGTCGGCCGGCAACACAATCCGCCCGTAGCAAAAGCAAAGGAAAGCAAGGAAAAGCAGCATGTTCGATCAGGTCGTTTTCGCCGGCGGCGGCAACCGCTGCTGGTGGCAGGCGGGTTTCTGGGACGTCGTGCAGCCGCGGCTCGACATCCGTCCGCGCGTGATCACCGGCATTTCGGCAGGCGCCGCAACCGCGTGCATGATTTACACGCGCGGCGATTCCGACTGGGTCATGCGCTATTACGAGGACGCGCTGCGCCATAACACGCGCAACGCCTACTGGGGCAACCTGCTGCGCGGCGAGTCGGTGTTCCCGCATTACCGGATCTACCGGCAGGCGCTGCTAGATATCTACGGCGACAAGTTTTCCAGGCTCGCGCAGGCGCCGGAAATCCGCATCGGCGTGTCGCATCTGCCGCGCTGGCTTGGCGCTCGCAGCGCGGTCGCGGCGGGGCTCGTCGCATACAACATCGAAAAATATGTACGCAAGACGCTGCATCCGACGCTCGGTCGGACGCTCGGCTTTCATCCTGAATTCGTGCGCGCGCAGGATTGTGTGAGCGTCGACGAGTTGGCGGACCTTATTCTGCAATCGTCGAGCACACCGCCGTTCACGCCGGTTCTGCGGCGCAACGGCCGGCCGGTGCTGGACGGCGGCATGGTCGATAACGTACCGGTCGGCGCGCTAGATGCCGATACTCCCGGCAACGTGCTCGTGATGGTCACGCGTCTTTATCCGCGGCCGCAGATGTTCGTCGTGCCGCACGGCGTGCAGCAACGGCTTTACGTGCAGCCGTCGCGCAAGGTGCCGATTTCGAGTTGGGATTACACGAGTCCGTCGCAAATGGTGCACGCCTATAACCTTGGCCGTGCCGATGGCGAGGTCTTTCTTGAACGCATCCCTGCGTTGATGGAGGCGGGAGCGCACGAAGCGCGGTGAGCGATGCGGCCGGGCGGGGTGGGGACACTCCCGACCCGCCGGCCGCATCACCCACGAATCACCGCCGACGCCCGCCCTGCAACGCCTCCGGATTCGCGACACTGGCGGTATCGCCGGCGTCGAACGCGAGAATGTTTTTGAACGCCGCCGAAAAATACAGCTCGTAGCTCTCGCGCTCCACATAGCCGATGTGCGGCGTGCAGATCACGTTTTCCATGCGCAGCAGGCTGTAGCCCTGCAGAATCGGCTCGCTTTCGTAGACGTCGATCGCGACCATCCCCGGACGATTGTGCGACAGCGCGTTCACCAGCGCATTCTCTTCGAGCAGCTCGGCGCGGCTCGTGTTCACGAGCAGCGCGGTCGGCTTCATGCGCATCAGATCGTCCTGCTTGACGATGCCACGCGTGTCGTCGTGCAGACGCAGATGCAGCGACAGCACATCGCTGGTCTCGAATAGTTCCTCACGGCTCGCCGCGACGCCGTAGCCGTCGGCGCTAGCGGCTTCGCGCGAATGCTCGCGGCCCCAGATCAGCACGTTCATACCGAACGCCTTGCCGTAGCCAGCGAGCAGCCGGCCGATCTTGCCGTAGCCCCAGATTCCCAGCGTCTGGCCGCGCAACACTTGCCCTAAACCGAAGTTCGGCGGCAGCGCCGACGTCTTCAGCCCCGACTGCTGCCAGGCACCCTGCTTAAGGTTTGCCACGTATTGCGGAATACGACGTTGGGCGGCCATGATGAGTGCCCACGTCAGTTCGGCCGGCGCGACCGGCGAACCGGTACCCTCGAGCACGGCAATGCCGCGCTCGGTACAGGCCGCCAGATCGATGTGGCTCGCCACTTTGCCGGTCTGACTGATCATGCGCAAACGCGGCAGCTTATCGAGCAGTTGCGACGTGATCCGGGTACGTTCGCGGATCAGGACGAGGGCGTCGACTTCCGCAAGACGGCTCGCAAGTTGTCCGAGACCGCGCACGGTATTGTTGAATACTTTGACTTCCTGGTCGGCCAGCAATTGAAAGCAGTCGAGCTTGCGAACGGCGTCCTGGTAATCGTCGAGGATGGCAATCTTCATGGTATGTAATTTGCGCCGCACCTCTGTGGTGCGAACCGAATGTTATGCTGACTGTCCCAGCATGTGACTTAGCTCACACGTTGGTCTGGCTAGATGCCCTACCGTAGAAGCTGCCGCACGAAAAAGAACGGCAGCGCTACGTGAAGGCGAATTGAGAACGTTTTTAGCAGTTTGTTGCGTGTTGAGGCAAGCCGCTTTACACAAGGTTGCAGAAGCCTTGTAGAAAGCGGGTCTCCGCCTGACAAGCTGTGTGGCCCAAGACGATCTGCGCAATCATGCGCTGACAGTCGGAAACTGACACGTCGGCGTGATGAATTCAATGCCTCTCGCATGCAGCGTCCCAGGGCTTGTACCGTTTTTCTTTGCTTCAAACGGAGACAAGTCGATGAATCTTCCCTCGTTCGAAGGGCCGCCCGCTATCGAGGCGCCCACATGGGTCAAACACCGCAAGCTGATCGACTGGGTCCAGCGCATCGCAGCGCTAACCAAGCCCGAAAAAGTGGTCTGGTGCGACGGCTCGCAGGAAGAATATGACCGCCTGTGCGAGCAGATGGTCGAAGCCGGAACACTGAAGAAGCTCAACCCCGCCAAGCGTCCCAATTCCTATCTCGCCTGGTCCGATCCGTCCGACGTCGCGCGCGTCGAAGATCGCACCTTCATCTGTTCGCAGCGCGCCGAGGACGCCGGCCCCACCAACAACTGGATCGCTCCGGCCGAAATGCGCTCGACGCTCGACGGCCTGTTCGACGGCGCGATGCGCGGCCGCACGATGTACGTGGTGCCGTTCTCGATGGGCCCGCTCGGCTCGCCGATCGCCCACATCGGCGTCGAGTTGAGCGACAGCCCGTACGTGGTGACCAATATGCGCATCATGACGCGCATGGGCCGCAAGGTGTACGACGTGCTCGGCGAGGACGGCCAGTTCGTGCCGTGCGTGCATTCGGTCGGCGCACCGCTCGCGGCTGGCGAGCAGGACGTGTCGTGGCCTTGCAACAAGACCAAGTACATCGTGCATTTCCCCGAATCGCGCGAAATCTGGAGCTTTGGCTCGGGCTATGGCGGCAACGCGCTGCTCGGCAAGAAGTGCTTCGCGCTTCGCATCGCATCGACGATGGGGCGCGACGAGGGCTGGCTTGCCGAACACATGCTGATTCTCGGCGTCACGTCGCCGGAAGGGCGCAAGCATCACGTGGCAGCGGCGTTCCCGTCGGCGTGCGGCAAAACCAACTTTGCGATGCTGATCCCGCCGGCCGGCCTGAACGGCTGGAAGATCTCGACGATCGGCGACGATATCGCCTGGATCAAGCCGGGCAAGGACGGCCGGCTGTACGCGATCAATCCGGAAGCCGGCTACTTCGGCGTGGCGCCGGGCACGAGCGAAAAGACCAACTTCAACGCGCTTGCCACGTTGAAGGAAAACGTGATCTTCACGAACGTTGCGCTGACCGATGACGGCGACGTCTGGTGGGAAGGTATGACCGACGAGCCGCCGGCACACCTGATCGACTGGCAGGGCAAGGACTGGACGCCGGCCGATGCAAAGGAAACCGGCCGCAAGGCGGCCCATCCGAACGCACGCTTCACGGCGCCGGCTTCGCAGTGCCCGTCGATCGATGCGGACTGGGAAAACCCGGCCGGTGTCGCAATCGACGCGTTCATCTTCGGCGGCCGTCGCTCGACCACCGTGCCGCTCGTCACCGAAGCGCGCAACTGGGTCGAGGGCGTCTACATGGCGGCGACAATGGGCTCCGAAACCACTGCCGCGGCGGCTGGCCAGCAGGGCGTGGTGCGCCGGGATCCGTTCGCGATGCTGCCGTTCTGCGGCTACAACATGAGCGACTATTTCAGCCATTGGCTGAAAACCGGCGAGCGTCTGCAGCAACTGGGCGCAAAGCTGCCGAAGATTTTCTGCGTGAACTGGTTCCGCAAGGGTCCGGACGGCAAGTTCGTGTGGCCCGGCTTCGGCGAGAACATGCGCGTGCTGAGCTGGATGGTCGGCCGCATCGAAGGCACCGCGCAGGGCGAAGAGCATGCGTTCGGCATTTCGCCGCACTATGAGGACATCGACTGGAGCGGCCTGAACTTCACTCGCGAGCAGTTCGACCAGGTAATTTCCGTCGACGCCGCCGCATGGCGCGACGAGCTCGTGTTGCATACGAAGTTGTTTGACACACTGCAACACGGTCTGCCACCGGCGCTAACGGAAGCGAAGCGTGGGCTTGAGGAAAAGCTCACAGCTTGACCATGTAAGCGCCCACTCACCCATGAAAGGCCGCCCTTGGGCGGCTTTTTCTTTTGACGGCGGGTCTATTTCTATCTTTTCGATTTCCGCAACGCCAGAGCGACCGTTGCGTCTGTTCGAACAAAAAAGACAGTGCAAGCTGCAGCGCAGCAGATTGTTTTCGATTTGGGAATAATCGCTGGTCAGGCCCCGGTTTTATCGACACAGTCGTACCAAAATTGACAATATTTCCTGTTTTGCGGGCAACTTCTGCACGATATTGCGAGTCGTAGGAGAATTCCAAGTTCGCTTCACTGGTTTTCACCAATTGTCAGGAAGCAGTAACAAGGCAGGGAGTTGTCCTATGGATCATTTGCAGTCGATGCGAGTTTTCGTCAAGGTGGCGGATCTCGGCAGTTTTGCCCGCGCCGCGAGCGCGATGGATATTTCCAACGCGGTTGCCACCCGTCACGTTGCCGACCTCGAAGGCCGTCTTGGTACGCGGCTGCTCAATCGCACGACCCGCAGCTTGTCGCTGACCGAATCCGGTCAGGTCTATCTCGAGCGCGCCCGTCAGATTCTCGACGAACTGGAAGACGTCGAACAGATGGTGGTCGCTCGCAATCACGAACCCGTCGGCACGCTGCGCATCGTCGCGCCCGTCGTGTTCGGGCTGCATAACCTCGCGCCCGTGCTGCAAACGTACGCGGAGCGCTATCCCAAAGTCATTCCCGACGTCACGCTGGTCGATCGTCAGGTCGATCTCGTCGAGGAAGGCTTCGACGTCGGCGTCGTGATCGCGCGGCAAATGCGCAGCGCGAGCATCGTCACACGGCGTCTGACCACGGGCTGCATGACCGTCTGTGCGACGCCGGCTTATCTGGAAAAGCATGGCATGCCGACGCGTCCCGAGCATCTGCTTGAGCACCCGTGCCTGAGCTTGCCGTCCGAATACTGGGGCGATGAACGCGTGTTCACGGGGCCGGAAGGTGAAGTGCGCGTGCGGCCGTCGAACGTGATCGTTGCGAATAACACTGAAATGCTGCGGCAGTTTGCGCTGCTGGGCATGGGCATCGCAATTCTGCCGAGCTATCTGATCGGTCGCGACATGACGCGTGGCCGGCTCGTGCGTCTGCTCGGCGATTACCGTTTGCCGCAGGTCGAGATCAACATTGCATACCCGAGCCGCCGTCACCTGCCGGCCAAGGTGCGCACGTTCATCGACCATCTGGTCGAGCACTTCAGCCAGACGCCGAACAGCGTGCTCGGCGAACAGTGGATCAAGGACGGTCTGGAGCGCCCGGCGACGTCGGCCGCGTTCGAGACTGCCGAGTCCCGCGCGCCGGAAGCCTTCGATGGCGCGGAGCCGCTGTCGCGGCTGCTCGATAGCGAGCTGTCGCCCGCGGTGCCGAAGCCGATGACGAAGTCGTCTAACCGCAGCCGCCCGACGGCGTTGTCGCCGCTGTAAATCGCTGAATGTCTAAGTCCGCAGCGATGCGGGCCGACAATAAAAAGGCGCAGTCACCTGAAGTGACTGCGCCTTTTCATATGGGCAGTTGCGGATGCGGAGCAAACCGCGGGCTATGCAAGGATCGCCGACCGCGGCGGCGGAATGTAGCTATTCCCCGCTACCCTCGCGAGCCGCCGAACCGAACTCGCCTTATTAGCCGATCTTTCGCGCCGCGGTTTTCTTCGCCGGTGCCTTCTTGGCCGCCGTGGTCTTGGCCGCGGGCGCCTTCTTCGCCGCCACCTTCTTTTCCGCCGGCTCGGCCTTCACGGCCACCGCGGTATCGCCTTCGTCCGCTTCCGGCATCGCCTTCGCCGCCGAACGAGCCCCCGAAGTCTTCGCCGCCGCGGTCTTCGCCGCCGCCGGTTCCTTTTTCTCGAATTCGAAGCCGATCTTGCCGTCGTTCTGCTTGACAAGGAACGCCTTGAAGTTTCGGCCGGTACGCGACGACTTGAAGTTCGTCAGCAGATCGGTGCGCCCCTCCTCGAGCAGCTTGGCCATCTGCTCGCGGGCGATTTCCTGCTGCAGGATCACCTTGCCGGAACGGAAGTCGCACGACTTCGGATTCGCCACCGAGTTTTCGCAGACGTAGCTCATGCCGTGCTCGAACACGCGGCCCTGACACTTCGGACACGCGCCGACCGGCTGCTGATCGGAGAAGTCGGGCGGTTCGCCGTCTTCGCCGGCCGCGTCCTGACCGAAGTCGAACTCGAGCTTGTAATTCTTGATCTCGTCGTCGAGTG
This sequence comes from Paraburkholderia atlantica, assembly GCF_000092885.1. Classification (NCBI taxonomy): domain Bacteria; kingdom Pseudomonadati; phylum Pseudomonadota; class Betaproteobacteria; order Burkholderiales; family Burkholderiaceae; genus Paraburkholderia; species Paraburkholderia atlantica. The sequence continues at coordinate 27,636 of NC_014117.1, forward strand.
ACAGTTTCAGGATCGCCGAGAACGGCCGACCCATCTTGCTGCGGAAGCCAGACAGCGGTCCGATGGTCTTGTTCTGCAGCAGTTCTTCGACTTCGGCGATTTCGAACTGACGGCCGCCCGGAATCTTCGAGATCGAGAACTCGCACTTCGAGCACGCGAAACGCCGGTAATTTTCCTTCACCTGGCCACCGCAATTCGGGCAAGGTGTCTGCAACGTCGCGTAATCGCCCGGGATCGTGTCGGAATCGTATTCCTTCGCGCGTTTGACGATGGTTTGCGTCATGCGCGCGATTTCCTGCATGAACGCGTCGCGCGGCAGGTTGCCACGCTCCATCTGCGACAGCTTGTATTCCCATTCACCGGTCAGCTCCGGCGCCGTCAGTTCCTTCACGCCGAGGCCGCGCAGCAGCGTCATCAGCTGGAAGGCCTTGGCGGCCGGAATCAGATCGCGGCCTTCGCGGATCAGGTACTTTTCGGTCAGCAGACCCTCGATGATTGCCGCTCGCGTCGCTGGCGTGCCGAGACCCTTGGCCGCCATCGCCTCGCGCAATTCGTCGTCTTCGACCAGCTTGCCCGCGCCTTCCATCGCCGACAGCAGCGTTGCTTCGTTGTAGCGCGCCGGCGGCTTCGTGACCAGTTGCTGCGCGGCGATCTTGTCGGTCTTGACCTTTTCGTCCTTCTGCACCGGCACGAGGTTCGCATCGTCGCCGCTGGTTTCGCGGCCGTAGATCTGCAGCCAGCCGGGCTCGACCAGCACCTTGCCTTCAGTCTTGAAGTGATGGCCGACCACCTCGGTGATACGCGTCGTCACACGGTATTCGGCGGCCGGGAAGAACACCGAGAGGAAGCGCTTCACGACGAGGTCGTAGAGCTTCTGTTCCGGCTCGGACAGATTCTTCGGGGCCTGCAGCGTCGGGATGATGGCGAAGTGGTCGCTGATCTTCGAATTGTCGAAGATGCGCTTGTTCGGCTTCACCCAGCCCTTGTCGAGCACCTGTTTCGCGAACGGCAGGTAGTTGTTGCTCTCCTTGAGCATGCCGAGCGTCTGCTTGACCGTGTCCAGATAGTCTTCCGGCAGCGCGCGCGCGTCGGTTCGCGGATAGGTCAGCACCTTGTGCTTTTCGTACAGCGCCTGAGCGAGGCCCAGCGTATTCTTCGCCGAAAAGCCGAAGCGGCCGTTGGCTTCACGCTGCAGACTGGTCAGGTCGAAGAGGGCGGGCGACAGCTGGGTCGACGGTTTCGACTCCTCGGTCACCACGCCCATCTGGCCACGGCAGGCCGCGACGATCGTCTCTGCCGCAGGCAGCGACCAGAGGCGCGAATCGCGCTTTTCCGGGTCGAACTCGTCGCGCTTGAATTTCGGATCGAACCAGCGGCCTTCGTAGAAGCCGGCCGCGCAGACGAACTCCGCCTTCACTTCCCAGTAATCGCGCGGCACGAAGCGTCGAATCTTCTCTTCGCGTTCGACGACGATCGACAGCGTCGGCGTCTGCACGCGCCCGACAGTGGTCAGGAAAAAGCCGCCGCCCTTGCTGTTGAACGCGGTCATCGCGCGCGTGCCGTTGATGCCGACGAGCCAATCCGCCTCCGAGCGGCAGCGCGCCGCATCGGCGAGCGGCTGCATCTCTTCGTCGCTGCGCAGACGCGCGAAACCCTCGCGGATCGAGCCGGCCGTCATCGACTGCAGCCACAGCCGTTGCACCGGCTGCTTGGCTTTCGCGTGCTGCGCGATCAGGCGGAAAATCAGCTCGCCCTCGCGCCCCGCGTCACATGCGTTGATCAGGCGGTCGATATCCTTACGCTTCATCAGCTTGGTCAGCACCTTCAGGCGCGACTCGCTCTTCGCGATCGGATTCAGATCGAAATGCGGAGGAATGACGGGTAGATTGGCAAAGCTCCACTTGCCGCGTTTGACTTCGTATTCGTCGGGCGCGGCGATTTCCAGCAGGTGGCCCACTGCCGACGAGAGGACGTAGTCGTCGCTTTCGTAGTACTCGTCATGCTTGGTAAAGCCGCCCAAAGCGCGCGCGATATCGTTCGCGACAGAAGGCTTTTCGGCGATGATCAGTGCTTTGGACATGACTCGATGTGAGGTTGGTAGATCCGGGTTGGTGGCCTTGAGCGCCAACATGGCGCGTGACGCTCGCTTGAGACCTCTTTCGACCCAATAACGACCGCTTTATAGCACAAGGCGCGAACCCAACGGGTCAAGTGCCATAAAAGCGCGCCATCATAATTGCGCGTCCGGCGGTTGATCAACTGCGGCAAACGCCGCATGCGAACAGCGATGCCAGCGGCGATGCTGTCCCAGAAATGGCCGGCGACGGTCCGTGCCGCAACCCGCGCTTCGCGAAGCTTTCCGTTTGGCCGGGCGGCGCGCGAAGCCGCCTTCAGGCGACCGCCAGCGCCGGCCGCAGCTTCGGCGCACCTGTCACGCCGGGCAGTGCGGTCAGATCCGACAGCATCCGCTCGACGATCGACACCTGTGGCAAAACCGTACCGAAAAACCGTGTCGTCACCGAGTCTTCGATCAGGACGGTCGGGAAATTCTCGACGTCCAGATCGTCGAACCGATCCGCATGAGTTTCGATGTCGATCCATGCGAAACAGACTTCTGGGTGCCGCTCGGCCAACTGGTTGAAGGCGTCCCGGTACTCGCGACACGTTCCGCACCACTCCGCGCACAGGCATGCAACGAACAGTGTGTCGGGTTCGTTGACGCGCTCGGCGATCCGGTCCTGGTCGGTGTCGAGGTTCAGCGCGGGCATGAAATGATTTCCTTGTGTGCTTTGTCGGGTGCTTTGGCGCGAATGTAGCATGGCCGGTCGCGAAAAGTTGCCGATCTGCGTTGATGCCGGTCAGTCTCGGCTCAGTCATGATGGGCTCGCATGAAGCGGCCGCCCGGCAGCAGCGTGATCTTGCCAGCGAGTTCGAGCCGCAGCAGGGCGGCGTGCAGGGCCGCGTCCTCCATCTCGGTGCGGGCGGCGAGAATTTCAAGCGTGGTCGGTGAATGGCCGAGCGCGGCGAGCAGACGTTGGGCGTCGGGCGCAAGCGCTGGCTGTGGGGCCGAGCCGGACGGCGGTGCATCGGCGAAGGCGGCGGTTGCCGCTTGCAACGCGGTCCCACCCGACGAACCGTGCAAACCGGCCCGGTCCAGCGGACCGACCTGCTTCGCCGCGCGCCCCGTGTTGCTCGCCGGTCGCCGGACAAAACCCAGCTCTTCCAGCACCTCGTCGGGCGTTTCCACGAGCCGCGCCCCCTGCTTGATCATCCGATGACAGCCGCGCGATAACGGCGCGTAAATCGATCCAGGCAACGCGAACACGTCGCGCCCCATTTCGTTGGCGAGTCGCGCGGTAATCAGCGAACCGGAGCGCATAGCCGCCTCGACGATTACGACTCCGCTGACCAGCCCAGCGATCAGCCGGTTGCGCTGTGGAAAGTTGGCGGCGCGCGCCGGCGTGCCGAGCGGCCACTCCGACAGAATCGCGCCCTGCACCGCGATCTGCCGCGCGAGTGCCTGATGCGCGGCCGGATAGATGAGGTCCGCGCCAGTGCCGACCACCGCGACCGTTCCGCCGACACCTTCCAGCCCGCCCCGATGCGCGGCGCCGTCGATGCCGAGCGCGAGCCCCGAGACGACCGTCACGCCCGCCGCCGACAGCTCGCGCGCGAACCGTCGCGCATCCTCGATGCCCTGCGGCGTCGCGCTGCGGCTACCCACCAGCGCGACCGCGCGCGTATGCAGCAGATCGAGCCGGCCCTTTATATATAGAAGCGGCGGCGGATCGGGCATCGTCAGCAACGCGGGCGGATAGGCGGGATCGTCGAGCGTGACGATCTGGTTACCCGCCTGCTCGCGCCATGCGAGCACCGCATCGAGCTGGCCGTCGAACGCTGGCCCCGGCGGCGCCAGCACGGCGCGCGCCGCGGCATCACCGGCGACCTCGGCGAGCGCTTCCGGCGACTGCGCAAACAGCGCCTGCGGCAGCCCGAATGCGGCTAGCAACAGGCGCAACGCCGCGGGTTTGAGGCCCGGTGCAAGCGACAACCGCAGCCAGGCGGCCAGCTCGATACGGGTTGCGGGCAAAGTGTGCATGCGGGTCGCTCCTCTGGCGGGGCCTGCGGGCAGGCGGGCGCCATGCTAAAATTTTCATGATCCGAAATAAAACCGTGCAATTAAAACGGCAATGAGCCGCGAATAACCGCGGCGCCGCGCGTGAGAGCGCGGGTTCGTCGTCGGGCGCACGAGGCGCGTTGAATCGAACCGGTTCGACACCATCTATCCTCTGCGTATTACGACGGGCTCACAACCTGGCCAAATGGCCAACGCGAGCCTCCAATGGTGAGCGGCGTCTGAAATCACACTCGAAATCATGGCTTTACTGAACATCCTCAATTACCCCGACAAACGGCTGCACAAGGTGGCGAAGCCAGTCGAGGAGGTCAACGACCGTATCCGCCGTCTCGTCGCGGATATGGCCGAAACGATGTACGCGGCGCCCGGCGTCGGCCTCGCCGCCACCCAGGTGGACGTGCACGAACGCGTGATCGTGATCGACGTGTCGGAAACACACGACGAACTGCTCGCGTTCATCAATCCGGAAATCGTCTGGTCGAGCGATCAGAGGAAGTTGTCGGAAGAGGGCTGCCTGTCGGTGCCCGGGATCTACGACAACGTCGAGCGTGCCGAGAAAGTGCGCGTGCGTGCGCTCAACCAGAAGGGCGAAACGTTCGAGCTCGATTGCGAGGGGCTCCTCGCCGTGTGCATCCAGCACGAGATGGATCATCTGATGGGCCGCGTGTTCGTCGAATATCTGTCGCCGCTGAAGCAAACGCGCATCAAGAGCAAGATGAAGAAGCTCGCCCACGCGATGTAACGCGCTTTCAACTTGCCCGCCGCCCATTCATGACTCATTCGTTGCGCGTCATCTTTGCCGGTACGCCGGAATTTGCCGCGGCCGCGCTGGCCGCGATTCATCGCGCCGGGTTTGCCGTGCCGCTCGTCTTGACGCAGCCGGACCGGCCCGCGGGACGCGGCATGAAGCTGCAGGCGAGTCCGGTCAAGCGCTACGCACAGGAGCATGGGCTCGCGGTCGCGCAGCCCACGTCGCTGCGCCGCGCGGGCAAGTATCCCGAGGAAGCCGCCGCCGGCATCGAGCAACTCCGCGCGACGCCGCACGACGTGATGGTGGTCGCCGCCTACGGGCTGATCCTGCCGCAGGAAGTGCTCGACATTCCGCGCTTTGGCTGCATCAATATTCACGCGTCGCTGCTGCCGCGCTGGCGCGGCGCAGCGCCGATTCATCGTGCGATCGAGGCGGGCGACGCGCAAACCGGCATCACGCTGATGCAGATGGACGCCGGCCTCGACACCGGCGCGATGATTTCCGAAGTGCGCACGCCGATCTCCGCCGACGACACCACCGCCACGCTGCACGACCGCCTCGCCGAGGCAGGCGCACAACTGATCGTCCACGCGCTGATCGAGCTCGAGCGCAGCGGCAAGCTGGCCTCGACCCCGCAACCGGCCGACGGCGTGACCTACGCCGAGAAAATCGCCAAGCACGAAGCGGCGCTCGACTGGCGCCGCCCGGCCGAGGCGCTTGCGCGTCAGGTGCGCGCGTTCGACCCGTTCCCCGGCGGCGCCGGCACGCTAGACGACGGCAACACCGTCAAGATCTGGGCCGCCACCGCCGTGGCCTCGCCGGCGTCGGGCAGCAGCAAGACGCCAGGCACCATCACCGAGGTTTCTCCCGACGGCGTGCTAGTCGCGTGTGACGAAGGCGCACTGCGTCTGACGCAATTGCAAAAGCCCGGCGGCAAGCGCCTGCCGGTGCGGGAATTCCTTGCTGGTTCGCCGCTCGTCGCAGGCCAGCGCTTTCAGCTTCCCGAGGCGCAATAAGCGCGGCGCCACACGCCAGAGCATCGGCGATTCCGCCGGCGTTCCCGGCGCCCGCCGCGAGTGCGCCGCGCGTTAGAATCCTCCATGCAGCAGACCGGGTTTTCGAGGGTTCATCACATGTTCGGCATCGTCCATTTCGAGTTTTTCATCGTCGCGGTTTTTCTCCTGAACATCACGCCGGGGCCGGACACCGCTTATATCGTCGGGCGCAGCGTCGCCCAGGGCCGCGGCGCGGGGCTAATGTCGGCGCTCGGCATTTCGGCGGGCTGCTGCATACACTCGCTGGCCTGCGCGTTCGGGCTGACCGCGCTGCTGGCCGCGTCGGCCACGGCGTTTACCATCGTCAAGTTCGTCGGCGCGATTTATCTGATTTATCTGGGTGTGCGCCTGATCTTCGCGAAGCCGGCCGCGGATGCGCCAGCCGGCGACGCGCGCGCACCGTCCACGCCGAAGTCGCTGCGGCAGTTGTTCCTGCAAGGCTTCTGGACCAATGTGCTGAACCCGAAGGTCGTGCTGTTTTTCGTGTCGTTCTTCCCGCAATTCGTCGCGACGGGCAGCGAACACAAGACCTTTGCGTTTCTGACGCTCGGCGCGGTCTTCGTGCTGATGAGCATGGTATGGAACAGCTTCGTCGCGTGGATCGCGGGCAGCGTCACGCAGCGTTTCTCGGGCAAGCCGACGGTCAAGCGTTGGCTCGATCGCGGCGTCGGCAGTGCGTTCGTCGGCCTCGGCATCAAACTGGCGACCGCCTCGCGATGATTGAATTTTCCCGCATCGCCCATATCTAACATTTCGCTTACAATCTGGCGCCGCAATCGCGCGGCACGGAGATGAAGGCCACGCTCGGGCAAGGAGTTGCAGACATGTTCAATTGGGTGAAAACCGCGATGTTGATGGCCGCGATTACGGCCCTTTTCATCGTGATCGGCGGGATGATCGGCGGGTCGCGCGGCATGATGCTCGCGCTCGTGATCGCCCTTGGAATGAATTTCTTTTCGTACTGGTTCTCCGACAAGATGGTCCTGCGCATGTACAACGCGCAGGAAGTCGACGAAAACAGTGCGCCGCAGTTCTATCGGATGGTGCGCGATCTCGCCACGCGCGCGAACCTGCCGATGCCGCGCGTCTACCTGATCAACGAAGACGCGCCGAACGCATTCGCCACCGGCCGCAATCCGGAGCACGCGGCGGTCGCGGCGACCACCGGCATTCTGCGCGTGCTGTCCGAGCGCGAAATGCGCGGCGTGATGGCGCACGAGCTTTCGCACGTGAAGCACCGCGACATTCTGATCTCGACGATTTCGGCGACGATGGCCGGCGCGATTTCCGCGTTGGCGAACTTTGCGATGTTCTTCGGCGGCCGCGACGAAAACGGCCGTCCTGCGAACCCGATCGCGAGCATCGCGGTTGCGCTGCTCGCGCCGATCGCGGGCGCGTTGATCCAGATGGCGATTTCGCGTGCGCGCGAATTCGAAGCCGACCGTGGCGGCGCGCAGATTTCGGGCGACCCGCAGGCACTGGCGTCGGCGCTCGACAAGATCCATCGCTATGCAAGCGGCATTCCGTTCCCGACGGCCGAGGCGCATCCGGCCACCGCGCAGATGATGATCATGAATCCGCTGTCGGGCGGCGGTATCGCGAACCTGTTTTCGACGCACCCTGCGACCGAAGAACGCATCGCGCGTCTGATGGAAATGGCGCGCACCGGGCGTTTCGACTGAAAGCGCGCGTCGTCCGGTGTGTCGACCCTGAAGTACTGAAGAGCGGGCCCGCGAGGCCCGCTTTTTTTCGCACCCCTCGTCCCCACTGCGCAACAGCATTTGCCGCCGCCACCCCCGCACGGCGGCGCGCCACCGGCGCCACGCTACAATGTGCGCTGATTGCGCCGCGCGCACCGTGCGGCTTGCCATTGCTCCCTTCATGACTTCAAAGCCTTCTTCGCGTTCTGCTTCCTCGTCGGCGCGCTCGCGCGAATCCCGTTTGTCGGCGCTGCATCTGTCGCCCGAATCGCTCGGGTTCGCGCTCGACTGCGCCGCCCAGGCCGTCGGCGCCGTGCGTCTCGGCGCGGCCTTGCCCGCGGCGCTGCAAAGCGTCTTCGCGGCAATGCCCGAGGGCAACGCCGCAGCGGCGCGCGGCGCGGTGCAGGACCTCGCCTATCGCACGATGCGCCGTCTCGCGAGCGCCGAGTGGCTGATCGCGAAACTCGTGAAGAAAGCGCCGCCGCCGCACGTCGCGCATGTGCTCGCGTGCGCGCTCGCGCTGCTCGTCGACGACGAAACGAGCGCCGCCTACACGCCGTTTACGGTCGTCGACCAGGCGGTCAGCGCGATCGGGGCACGCCGCGAGTTCGCGTTCGCAAAGGGGCTCGTCAACGCGGTGCTGCGTAACTTCTTGCGCGAGCGCGACACGTTGCTCGCCGCCGTGCAAGCCGACGAAGTCGCGCACTGGAACTATCCGGCCTGGTGGATCGACGCGGTGAAGCGCACGTGGCCCGAGGCGTGGCAATCGGTGCTGGCCGCCGGCAATACGCAAGGTCCGCTGACGTTGCGCGTGAACGCGCGCCATTCGACGGTCGACGCCTATCTGCAAGAGCTGCAACGCCAGCAGATCACCGCACGCAAGGCTGGCGAACACGCGGTTACGCTCGCAACGCCGATGCCGGTCGAGCGCATTCCCGGCTTCAACGAAGGTGTCGTGTCCGTACAGGACGCAGGCGCGCAACTCGCCGCGCAATTGCTCGGCGTGCGCGACGGCATGCGCGTGCTCGACGCATGCGCGGCCCCTGGCGGCAAGACCGGCCATCTGCTCGAACTCGCCAACATTCAACTCGTTGCGCTCGAAAGCGATGCGTCGCGCGCGCGCCGCATCGGCGAAAACCTGCGGCGTCTGAAGCTCGAAGCGGAAGTGCGCATTGGCGACGCTGGCAACCCCGCGCAATGGCACGACGACCTTGACCAACCGTTCGACCGCATCCTCGCCGACGTGCCGTGCTCTGCGTCTGGCATCGTGCGGCGTCATCCGGACATCCGCTGGCTGCGTCGCCAGTCGGATATCGCCGCGCTCGTCTCCGAACAGCGCCGCATTCTCGACGCGCTGTGGCCGCTCGTGAAACCCGGCGGCGAATTGCTTTACGTTACCTGTTCGATCTTCCCCGAAGAGGGCGAGTTGCAAGCTCAGTGGTTTGGAAACCAGCATCAGGATGCGGTACGATTGGACGCGCCGGGGCAGCTTTTACCCTCAGTTGCCCGCGCGCCCGCCGACTCATCGGCCGGTTCTCATGCTGGACGACCCGCTGAATTCAGCACCGGCACGAACTCAGACCACGACGGATTTTTCTACGCGCGCTTTCAGAAACGGTGACCATAAAACGCTTCTTCCCGCTTCGGCTCGCTGCCGTGCTCTGGATCGCGCTGGCCGTCTGGCTTGCAGCGCCGGGCGCGGCGCATGCTGACTCGATCGCGGTGCAGCGGGCGTCGCTGCAGGCCGACAACGGCGGCTGGAGTCTCGATGCGCATTTCGAATTCGAGCTGAACAGCAATCTCGAAGACGCGGTCAACAAAGGCATTCCGCTTTATTTCACGACCGATTTCGAATTGAGCCGGCCGCGCTGGTACTGGTTCGACGAGCAGCCGGTCAGCGTGTCGCAAAGCTTGCGGCTGTCGTTCCAGCCGCTCACGCGCGAATATCGCGTGTCGAGCGTGCAGTCGGGCGGTTTGCAACTCGGCTTTTCCACACTGAAGGATGCGCTCGCGGTGATCAAGCACGTGACGTCGTGGCATGTGATCGACCGCAATCAGGTGCGTGTCGGCGAAACCTATAACGCGTCGGTGCGCATGCAACTCGATATCGGGCTGATGCCCAAGCCGTTCCAGATCGACGCGGTGAACAACCGCGACTGGAACCTCGCCTCCGATTGGAAGCGCTTCACTTTCACGGCGGCCGATCGTGCTAAATAAAGTGCGCTCATCTTCGACCAGTGTCAGCAGCATCGTCGTGCGCGTGCTGGTGTCGACGGTCGCGGTCACGGCCGTGCTGCTGCTCGTATTGCTGGCCGCTGCGAGTGCGAACACCGAATTCTTCGACCGCTATTACCAGTGGCTGTACGCGGCCAACGTCGCGGTCGCGATGATCTTTCTGCTGGTGGTGGCGACGCTGGTCGTCATCATCGTGGTGCGATTACGCACGGGCAAATTCGGCACACGGCTGCTCGCGAAGCTCGCGTTCTTCATGGCGCTGGTCGGCGTGGTGCCGGGCGGCATCATCTACATCGTGTCGTACCAGTTCGTGTCGCGCAGCATCGAGTCGTGGTTCGACGTGAACGTCGAAACGGCGCTCGCGTCCGGCCTCAATCTCGGGCGCGGCATGCTCGACGCGTCGCTGTCCGATCTGCAGACGAAGGCGCGTCTGATGTCCGAGCAGATCGCGAGCGCGGATGCGGCCGGCACCACGCTGACGCTCTTGCGTCTGCGCGACCAGTTCGGCGTGCAGGATGCCACGATCATCGAGCCGACCCGCAGCATGTCAGGCGCGACGCCGGACATGCACGTGGTCGCGCAGGCGTCCAGCAATTACGCGATGCTGCTGCCGAACGATCTGCCGACACCGCTGATGATCGAGCAGGCGCGCGGCCACGGCTATGCGGCGATCGAAGGCGAGGTGGACGGCGACGCGCATGCGCAGGGCGGCAAGGGCGCGCTGCGTCTGCGCGTGGTCCAGCGTATTCCCGATGCGAACGCATCGCTCTTGCAGCCCGCCGAACGCTTCCTGCAACTGACGCAGCCAGTTTCGACGACACTCGCGCGCAATGCCGACGCGGTGCAGCGCGCGTATCGCGAGTATCAGGAGAAGGCGCTCGGCCGCACGGGCCTGCGCAAGATGTACATCGGCACGCTGACGCTATCGCTGTTTCTCGCGACCTTCATCGCGATGATGCTCGCGCTCGCGCTCGGCAATCAGCTCGCGCGGCCGCTATTTCTGCTCGCGCAGGGCACGAAGGAAATCACCGAGGGCGACTACACGCCGAAGCGCGAGATCAAATCGCGCGACGAACTCGGCTTCCTCACTCAGTCGTTCAACGCGATGACGCGGCAGTTGGCGGAAGCGCGCGGGGCAGTCGAGAAAAATCGTATCGCGCTCGAGCATTCGAAGGCGTATCTGGAGAGCATCCTCGCGAACCTCACGGCGGGCGTGTTCGTGTTCGACCGGCAGTTCCGGCTGACCACCGCAAATCGCGGCGCCGAGCGGATTTTCCGTCAGCCGTTCCAGACGGTGCTCGGTTCGTCGCTCGATCAGATCGGCGTGCTCGGCGAATTCGGCGCGATGGTGCGCAAGGCATTCGCCGATCGCGAAGCGGCCAGCGAAGACGGCCATGACGACAACGGCCACTGGCAGCAGCAGTTCTCGGTGCCGGTGCCCGGCGAAACCGAGCCGCTCACGTTGCTCGTGCGCGGCGCGCGCCTCGTCGCGGCGAACGAGCGCGATGCCGAAGACATCCAGACCTCGGGCTACGTGGTCGTGTTCGACGACATCTCCGACGTGATCTCCGCACAGCGGTCGATTGCATGGGGCGAAGTCGCGCGGCGCCTCGCGCACGAGATCAAGAATCCGCTCACGCCGATTCAACTGTCGGCCGAGCGTTTGCAGATGAAGCTCGCCGACAAGCTCGCGCCGTCGGATGCGGACGTGCTGAAGCGCGGTGCGACGACAATCGTCAATCAGGTCGCCGCGATGAAGCAGATGGTCGACGATTTCCGCGACTACGCGCGCACACCGCCCGCGGTGCTCGCGCATCTGCAATTGAATGATCTGGTCAGCGAGGTGCTCACGCTGTACGGTATCGAGGAAGGCAAGGGCGCGATCCAGGTCGAGCTCGCGGCCTTGCCCGCGATACGCGGCGACGCGACTCAGTTGCGTCAGGTGATCCACAACCTGCTGCAGAACGCGCAAGACGCGGTCGCCGAAGTCGCGCATCCGCGTGTTTTGCTCGAGACGAGGACAGTAGAATACGGAGACCCCGACGCGCAAGGCAAGGCACGCGTCGCGGTACGTCTGACCGTGTCGGATAACGGACCAGGCTTTCCCGCGCGTATCCTCACGCGCGCGTTCGAGCCGTACGTGACGACCAAGGCCAAAGGTACGGGCCTAGGACTTGCGATGGTCAAGAAGATCGTCGACGAACATGGCGCGCGCATCGACATTCGCAATCGCATGAAGGCTGGCGACGTGATCGAAGGCGCGCAGATTTCGATTCTCTTCCTTCAATTGGCGGACGACCCCGCGCAGCCGGGTACACCTGGTTCGGGTGCGCATCCGGCGCACGGCGGCGCGTCGCAGGGAACGACAAAAGCAACAGTGCAGACAAGGGCAGCGTAAATGGCAACCATCCTGGTGGTAGATGATGAAATGGGCATCCGGGAACTGCTCTCGGAGATCCTCAGCGACGAGGGACACGTCGTGGAGGCCGCTGAAAACGCGCAGGAGGCGCGCGAGTTCCGGCTGCGTCAGGCGCCGGACCTCGTGCTGCTCGACATCTGGATGCCGGACACCGACGGCGTGACGCTGCTCAAGGAATGGGCCGCGCAAGGTCAATTGACGATGCCCGTCATCATGATGTCCGGTCACGCGACGATCGACACCGCGGTCGAGGCCACCAAGATCGGCGCGCTGAACTTCCTCGAAAAGCCGATCGCGTTGCAGAAGCTGTTGAAGGCGGTCGAGCAGGGACTCGCGCGCGGCAACTCGACGGCCGTGCCTGGCGGTGTGGCCGCGAAGCCGGCGTTGCCGGTCAGCGCATCGTCGGTCGCGTCGGCGGCCGCGTTGCCGATGCTGTCGGCAGATGGCGTCGGCGGCGGCGCGCTCGCCGCGCAAACGGCGTCGATCTCGTTCGACATTCCGCTGCGCGATGCGCGCGACGCGTTCGAGCGCGCGTACTTCGAATATCACCTCGCGCGCGAGAACGGCAGCATGACGCGCGTCGCGGAGAAGACGGGTCTCGAGCGCACGCATCTTTATCGCAAGCTGAAGCAACTCGGCGTCGATCTCGGCAAGAACAAGGGCGAGTGAGTGCCACGTGTTGCATGCGAACGCGGCCCGGCAATATTTTTTATGAAAGGGCTTGCTGAACTGCAGATCGCTTGATATAGTTTCGTTCTTCGTTGGCCCGGTAGCTCAGTTGGTAGAGCAGCGGATTGAAAATCCGCGTGTCGGTGGTTCGATTCCGCCCCAGGCCACCAGGATTCAGCCCCAGGAAATCGCAAGATTCCTGGGGCTTTTCCGTTTGGCGGACAAGTCGTCACATTGGCTCGCCATGCAGTTTGGGCCGCGCGCATTGGGCTGCAGGCGTCGGTGACATTCGGTATCGCGTGATAAAATCGCGCCAGTTCAAGAACTTGTATGCAGGCGTCGCACGCGGTCGTATACCGCGCGAATGCGGTGCCGAGCGTATCGCACCGAAGCACCCAATCCTTCGCCCGACGATCGGCGGTATAAGCGCCCAGCCACGTTCACGCGCAACGCGCGACCTATACTGCTTTGGGCCGGCACAATGCCGGCACACGTCGCGCCGTTGCTCGCATGGCGCACCTGGCGCAGCGCGACGTGGCACCCTCATTCACGGAGTATCACGGTGATCCGCAAAGACGCTAAGCGTAGCGCGCTCGTGCTGTTTTCCGGCGGCCAGGATTCCGCCACGTGTCTCGCGTGGGCGCTCGACCGTTACGACACGGTCGAAACGATCGGCTTCGATTATGGTCAGCGTCATCGCGTCGAACTCGAATGCCGCGAGGGGTTTCGCCAGGCCGTTGTGCGCGCGTTTCCGGCGTGGGCCGATCGTCTCGGCGACGATCACACGATCGACCTGTCGCTCCTCGGCGCGATCAGCGACACCGCGATGACGCGCGAGATCGAAATCGAGGCCACCGCCAATGGGTTGCCGAACACGTTCGTGCCGGGCCGCAATCTGATGTTCATGACGATTGCCGCGGCCATCGCATATCGGCGCGGCTTGCAGGTGCTGGTCGGCGGGATGTGCGAGACGGACTTCTCGGGCTACCCAGATTGCCGCGACGACACGATGAAGGCGCTGCAAGTCGCGCTGAATCTCGGCATGGACACGCGCTTCGCGCTGGAGACACCGCTGATGTGGCTCGACAAGGCCGACACGTGGCGTCTCGCGCACGAACTCGGCGGCGACGCACTGGTTGAACTGGTGCGGGTCGAGACCCACACTTGCTACCTCGGCGAACGCGCCGAACTGCATTCATGGGGCTTCGGCTGCGGCGAGTGCCCGGCATGCCGGTTGCGCAAACGTGGCTATGAGGCCTACCTCGCCGGTGAGAAAGTCACCGAGCCCGTGTGACGGTTCACGCAAGAGCGCGCATCATTGATTCAGGAACACAGGACAGAAAGCAGCATGACGTACGCGGTCAAGGAAATCTTCTACACGTTGCAGGGCGAGGGCGCGAATGCCGGCCGGCCGGCCGTGTTCTGCCGTTTTGCGGGCTGTAATCTATGGTCGGGCCGCGAAGAGGATCGCGCGGAAGCCGTCTGCCGGTTCTGCGACACCGATTTCGTCGGCACCGACGGCGAGAACGGCGGCAAGTACCGCACACCTGACGAACTCGTCGCGATGATCGCGTCGCAATGGCCGCAAGGCGAGGGCGAACGCTTCGTCGTTTGCACCGGCGGCGAGCCGATGCTGCAGATCGATCAGCCGCTCGTCGACGCGCTGCACGCGGCCGGCTTCGAGATCGCGATCGAGACCAACGGCTCGCTGCCGGTGCTCGACACGATCGACTGGATCTGCGTGAGCCCGAAGGCCGACGCGCCGCTCGTCGTGACCAAGGGTAACGAACTGAAGGTCGTGATTCCGCAGGATAACCAGCGCCTCGCCGACTACGCGAAGCTCGACTTCGAGTATTTCCTCGTGCAGCCGATGGACGGTCCGTCTCGCGACATCAACACGAAGCTCGCGATCGACTGGTGCAAGCGTCATCCGCAGTGGCGCCTGTCGATGCAGACTCACAAGTATCTGAACATTCCCTGATTTGCCGTGCTGACGATTACCCGAAAACTCGAATTCGACGCGGGCCACCGCATCCCCGATCACCGCAGCCAGTGCCGTAATCTGCACGGCCATCGCTATGTGCTCGAAATCACGCTGCAAGGCGATCTGGTCGACACCGAAGGCGCGCCTGACCGCGGCATGGTGATGGACTTCGCCGACGTGAAGTCGCTCGCAAGCGAGCACCTGGTCGACAAGTGGGACCACGCGTTTCTCGTCTACGAAGGCGACACGCAGGTGCGTGGCTTTCTCGACACCATGGCGGATCACAAGACGGTCGTGATCGATCGGATTCCGACGGTCGAAAACCTCGCCGCGATTGCGTTCGATATTCTCGCGAACGTCTACGACGCGCACTACGGCGTGAACCTGCGTCTGCATAGAGTGCGTTTGTACGAGACGCCGAACTGCTGGGCCGACGTGGTCCGCGACTAGCTTCCCGCCTGAATCCACATCCCGCCGCGCGAGCGAACTCTCGCGTTATTGTCACGGTATGATCGTTCCGACCAACACACGGAGCGAGACATGCCGGTCACCGCATCGCGTCGCAGCAGGCATCGAGGCCGTCAGCGCCCCGGTGCCTGCCTGATTCGCTATCTGGCCCCGCTTCGCATTGCAAACCTGCGCGAGGCCAGCCGATGAGCACCTTCACCAACTCCCTCAAACAACGTCTGAAGGACAACGCGCCGCTATTCGGGCTGTGGTTGTCGCTCGGCAGCGAAGCCGGCGCGGAAGCGCTCGCGCACGCCGGCTTCGACTGGCTGCTGATCGACATGGAGCACGCGCCGAACGATAGCGGCGGCGTCGAGTCGCAATTGCGCGCGATCGCCGCCGCCCATCTGCCGAGCGAGCCGGTGGTGCGCGTGCCCGCGAGCGAGCCGTGGCTCGTCAAGCGCGTGCTCGACGCCGGCGCGCGCACGCTAATGTTCCCGAACATCGAATCGGCGGAAGATGCGGCACGCGCCGTGCGGCTCACCCAATATCCGACCGCCGAGGCGCTCGACGGCCTGCGCGGCGTCGCGGGCGTCGTGCGCGCGGCCGGCTACGGCATGCGGCGCGACTACCTGCAGACGGCCAACGCACAGATCGCGACGATTGTGCAGATCGAATCGGCGCGCGGCTTGCGGGAGGTCGAGCAGATCGCGGCGACGCCGGGCGTCGACTGCGTGTTCGTCGGGCCGGCCGATCTGGCCGCGAGTCTTGGTCATCTCGGCGACGCGAAGCATGCGGACGTGCAGGCAGCGATGGCCCGCATCGTCAGCGCAGCGGACAAGGCCGGCATTGCCGCCGGCATCTTCGCGATGGACGTGGCCGGCGCGCGGCAGCATCGCGACGCGGGTTTTCGCTTCGTGGCGCTGGCCGCGGACGTGATCTGGATGTTGCGCGCGACGCGCCAGGCATTACAGGAGGTGAGGTCATGAACGGCAGAGTGCAGGGGGGCGCCGGGCCGAGGATTGCGCGTGTGACAGCGCAAGTGACCATTACAGCGGCGCTGCTCGCGAGTGCCGCGTGGAGCGCCGCGTACGCACAGGATCACGTCGCCAGGTCGAACGATCCGCAGACGCAATCCGCGGTGGCCGATTACAACGCCGGCAACCTCGCCGCTGCGCTGACCGAATTCCGCGAAGCCGCCGAGCGCGGCAGCCGGCTCGCCCAGTTCAACTACGCGATGATGCTGCTCAACGGCGAAGGAACGCCGGTCAACGTCGACGAAGGCAAGAAGTGGCTGCGCAAGGCAGCCGACGCAAACATGTCGCACGCGCAATACGTGTACGGCAAGATGTACGACGATGGCGAGTTCGTCGAGCGCGACCCGGCGGAGGCGCATCGCTGGTTCATGAAGGCGGCTGCGCAGGGTCATGTGCAGGCGGAACTCGCGCTCGCGAATCAGTTTCTCGACGGACGCGGCACTGAGCGCGACAACAAGCAGGCTTTCGTCTGGTACAAGAAGGCGGCGCAGGGCGGCGATATGACCGCGCAGTATGTGACTGGCTCGTTCTACGAGCGCGGCGGCGATGGTGTCGACCGGAATCTGAACGTGGCGCGCGCGTATTACGCGGCCGCGGCGGCGCAGGGCGATCCGGCTGCGCGCCTGAAGTATCAGCAGTTGAGCGCGCAGCTGCGTGATCAGAAGGAAGTGAAGCCGCAATAGCGAAGCCGGCATGACGCAAAAGGGCGCTCACAACGAGCGCCCTTTTTTTCATTTTCGCTTGCTGCGTGCCGCTGGCTACGCTTAGCTCTGCATCAACCGCTTCTGTCGCGCGACACTCATGATCAGCCCGGTCGCGACGCCCAATGTAGTCAGCGCGGTGCCACCGTAACTCATGAACGGCAACGGCACGCCGACCACCGGCAGAATCCCGCTCACCATGCCGATATTGACGAACGCGTACGTGAAGAACGCCATCGTCAGCGAACCGGCCAATAATCGCCCGAACAAGGTCGCGCCGTTGGCCGCGATGTAGAGCCCACGCGCAATCAATAGCATGTACAGCGTGAGCAGCACTATCCCGCCCGCCAAACCGAACTCTTCCGAAAACACCGCGAAGATGAAGTCGGTGTGCTTCTCGGGGATGAACTCCAGATGGGCTTGCGTGC
This sequence comes from Paraburkholderia atlantica, assembly GCF_000092885.1. Taxonomy (NCBI): domain Bacteria; kingdom Pseudomonadati; phylum Pseudomonadota; class Betaproteobacteria; order Burkholderiales; family Burkholderiaceae; genus Paraburkholderia; species Paraburkholderia atlantica. Next base: position 45,200 of record NC_014117.1, read on the forward strand.
CCTTCAGCCAGCCCTTGCCGAGCGGGCCGCCCGAACCGATCGCGATCACCGCCTGAATTGTGTGGAAGCCTTTGCCCAGCGGGTCCGAGGTCGGATCGAGCAGCGTGCAGATACGGTGCTTCTGATAGTCGTGCATCAGCGGCCACTGCACTTCCGGCTGACAGATCTTGTCCTGGAACGCCGCGATCGACACAACCGCAATCACCGCCGCGATCAGCACTGGCACGATCAGCTTGAAGCTCAGCCCCGCGAAGTAAATCACGAACAGGCCGGCGGCGAACACGAGCACGGCCGTACCAAGGTCGGGCTGTTTCGCGATCAGGCCGACCGGCACGATCAGGATCACGAAGCCGACCAGGTAGTCGTACCAACGCATCACGCCTTCGCGGCGCTGGAAGTACCAGGCGAGCATCAACGGTGTTGCGATCTTCAGGATTTCCGATGGCTGGATCACCACGCCGACGTTGATCCAGCGCTTCGCGCCCTTGCGCGTGAGGCCGAACATCGCGACCGCGACCAGTAACGCGATCCCGAACGTGTAAAGCGGGACCGCGAAGCGCATCAGCGTATTGGGCGGCACATTGGCGAGCCCCCACATCAGCACGAAGGTGAGCAGGATGTTGCGCAACTGGTCTTCGACGCGGCCCGGCATGTCGAGACTCGCGCTGTACAGCGTGACGATGCCGACGCACAGCAGCAGAAACACGATCAGTGCGAGCGGACGGTCGAAGCCCGCGAACATCCGCTTGATGCGGTCGAGCCAGGCGCGCTTGTCGAATTGCATGCCTTTTCCCTTATTCGTCGATACCGCCGGTGGCGGGCTGGCGCGGTGACGCGCCCTGGACGCTGTCATCGCGCGATGGGGCCGTGACGCTCGGCGCCGGCTCGCTCGCCGGACGGGGTTTGTGCGGGGCGCCGGACGTACGCGACGCGGATTTCTTTGCCGCGGCCGAAGCCGATGCCGGCTTGGCCGCCGACGCCGCCCGCGCCGCGCCGGCCGAAGCCGCTGCCGGTGCGCTGGCCGGCACCGTTGCCGTTGCGCCAGCCGATGCCGCCACCGGCGCGGACGCGCCATTCGCGCCCGAAGCCGCAACAGCCGCCGACGCACCCGAGGCCGCCGCGGCAGCCGCCGCTCCCGGCACCGGCAGTGCCTTGAAGCCCGCCGCAATCCTGAGCGGTTGAGCGCCCTCATGGTGCGCCGGCGTCTCACCGACCTGTGGCGCGGACGCTTCGGCCGTGTTCGATGCCGCAGCCGCGACGGCTGCTTCCACGACCCCGGGCTTGTTCTTGCCGACCAGGTAATAGTCGAGCACCCTGCGCGCGATGGGACCGGCCGACTCGGCGCCCCAGCCGCCGTTTTCGACGATTAGCGCGAGCGCGATCTTCGGTTGTTCGACCGGCGCGAACGCGATGAACAGCGCGTGATCGCGCAAATTCTCGGCGATCGCGTGACCCTTGTAGTTCGCGCCCTGCAGCGAGTACACCTGCGCGGTACCGGTCTTGCCTGCCGCCTGGTACGCCGCGCCCGCGAACACCTTGGCCGCCGTGCCGTTCGTGACCACGCCTTCCATCGCGTGTTTGATGAAGTCGATGTCCTGCTGCTTGACCGCGATCTTGTCGCTCGGGTCGCGCACCACCGGCCGCGTGTCCTTCGTGATCGGATTCTCGATGTCGCGCACGAGGTGCGGTTTCATCACGACGCCGTTGTTCGCGAGCGTTGCGGTGGCATGCGCGAGCTGCAGGATCGTGAACGAGTTGTAGCCCTGTCCGATGCCGAGGCTGACCGTCTCGCCTTCGTACCACTTTTGCTGCTCGGGTTTGCGGTACGCGTGGCGCTTCCAGTCGGTCGACGGCAGGATGCCCTTCGCTTCGCCGGCGATGTCGATGCCGGTGATCTGCCCGAAACCCCACGGCTTCATGAAGTTCGCGATGTTGTTGACGCCGAGATCGTGCGCGAGCATGTAGAAATACGTGTCGTTCGACACGACGATCGCGCGGTTCATGTCGACCCAACCCTGGCCCGAGCGCACGTCGTTGCGGAACGTGTGGCCGCCGAACGTGTAGTAGCCGGGGTCCTGGAAGCCCCAGCTCGGCGTGCGCTTGTGCAGCGACAGCGCGGCGAGCGCCATGAACGGCTTGTAGGTCGAGCCCGGCGGATAGGTGCCGTGCAGCGGCCGGTTCAGCAGCGGATGGTCGGGTGAATTGTTCAGCTCATCCCAGGTCTGCTGGTCGATGCCGTCGACGAACGAATTCGGATCGAAGCTCGGCGCCGACACGAACGCGAGCACGTCGCCGGTGGCCGGCTCGATCGCGACGAGCGCGCCGCGGCGTCCGGCGAACGCCTGCTCGGCGACCTGCTGAAGCCCGATGTCGAGCGATAGCACGAGGTTGTTGCCCGGCGTCGCCTGGGTGCGCGACAGCGTGCGCACCGGGCGGCCGCCCGCCGTCACCTCGACTTCCTCGAAGCCGGTCTGGCCGTGCAGCTCGGTTTCGTAGCTCTGCTCGACGCCGATCTTGCCGATGTAATCGGTGCCCTTGTAGTTGTTCGCGTCCAGACGCGGATCGTAGTGGTCCGGATCGCTGTCGTTCTGGTCGCTGGCGTCGTCGATGCGGTCCTGGTCGCGCTGCGAAATCCGTCCGATGTAGCCGATTACGTGCGCGGCGGTCGGCCCGAGCGGGTACTGGCGGAACAGCCGCGCGCGCACTTCGACGCCGGGGAAGCGGAAGCGCTGCGCGGTGAAGCGCGCGACTTCGTCGTCGGTCAGGCGCGTGCGGATCGGCAGACTCTCGAAGTTCTTCGAGTCTTCCTGCAGCTTCTTGAAGCGGCGGCGGTCGCGCGCGTCGATCGAGACTACCGTGGCGAGGTTGTCGACCACGTTTTCGAGCGTGTCGTTCAGCTTCGACGGTGTGATTTCGAGCGTGTAGGCCGAGTAGTTCTTCGCGAGCACGACGCCGTTGCGGTCGGTGATGATGCCGCGGTTCGGCACGATCGGCGCGACGGAGATGCGATTTTCATCGGCTTGCAGCGAGTACTTGCTGTAGTGCCAGACCTGCAGGAACAGGAAGCGGAAGCCGATCAGCCCGAAGCAGACGAACACGAACAGGCCCGCCGCCGCGACGCGCAGGCGGAATTTCGTGAGCTGCTGTTGAGTGTCCTTGAATTCGGTCATGCGATTCTGCAAAAGGCCGGCATGCGGCCATCAAGAGTGTGCGCCCAAACTGGCCGCGATCGATGGGCCCGATGCGGGATCAAATAGGGCGCGTATCGTCCGGGTCGGCTGGGCGGCGCTGCGGCATCAGCAGCAAGATGCTCGTGAGCGGCCACAGCGCGGCTTCGACGAAACCGTCGATCAGATAACTCCAGCCCGGAAACGCCGCACCGGTCAACAGACGGATCACGAACGGCACCAGTTGCGCGACGACGAGCAGCGGCATCACCGCGAACGTTTGCACGCCGAGCGACATCCACAGCACGCGGCGATGAATCGTGATCGCGCCGTACGACAGCAGCGTGTAGGCGAGCGCGTGTTCGCCGAGCAGGCTCGCGTTGTGCACGTCCATCAGCAGGCCGAGCAGAAACGCGATGCCCATGCCGACCTTGCGCGGTTGATGCACGTTCCAGAACAGCAACACGAGCGCGACGAAATCGGGCACGCCGGCGAGACGCCCCCACGGCATCAGGTTTAGCAGGAACGCGGAGGCGAGGCTGAACGCGATGAAGTACGGGTTGACCGGCTGCAGAATGTATTGCGGGCGATTCATGGCTGAGCCCCCGGCTCGGCTTGCGGCTTGGCGTTCTTCGCGGCGGCGGGCTTTTCGGCTTTCCTGTCGGCTGCGGGCTTATCGGACTTTTTGTCGACGGGGGCTTTGGCCGGCGCCTTTTCCGTGGATTTGGCTGCGGGTTTTTCGGCGGGGGCTTTGTCGGCGGCGTTCTTGTCGGCTGACCTGGCGGCGGATTTGTCCGCCGCGCCCTTGCCATCCGCGGCTTTGGCGCCCTTCTTCGCTTTCGCTTCTTTCGCTACGGTCGCCGCGTCGGGTTCGTCAGCCGGGCGCGGCGGCGCGGTGTTCTGGACGTGCAGCACGAGCACCTGACGCGCACCGCGCACCGCCGCGACCGGCAGACTGACCACGCGCGCAAACGCCGTGTCGGCCTGCTTGTCGACGCGCACGACTTTCGCGACCGGCAGCCCCGGCGGGTACACGCCGTCGAGACCGCTGGTGACGAGTTCGTCGCCGGTCTGCACGTCGGCGCTGATCGGCACGAAGCGCAGATCGAGCGTGTCGCCCTTCGGCGTGCCGTAGATCACGCTGCGCAAGCCGGTACGCAGAATTTCGACCGGCACGGCCTGGTCCTTGTCCGTCAGCAGCGTGACTTCGGCCTGCAGCGGGAACACCCGTGTGACCTGGCCAATCACGCCATCCTCGTCGACGACCGGCGAGCCGTTCTGGATGCCTTGCTGCGCGCCGCGTCCGATCACGACCTTCTGCGTGAACGGATCGCGCGTGTCGTACTGGATCTCGGCGGGAAGCGATTGCGTGGTCAGCTGCTGCGACAGTTGCATCAGCGCGCGCAGATGACTATTTTCAGCAGCGAGCGACGCGGCCGTGTTGGCCTGCTGCGACAGTTGCAGATCCTTCTCGCGTAGCTTCGCGTTTTCGTTGCGCAGCGTGGCGCTCGTCACGGCGAGGTCGGCGGCGCCCATGAAGATGTCGCGCGGCACGAGCGCCGCGCGCTGCAACGGATAAAGACCCGCGCCGAGCACGCCGCGGACGATTTCGAGCGTCTGGAAGCGGGCGTCGGAGATCAGCAGGGCGAGCGCCAGCACGACGAAGAACACCAGTCGCGCGAGAGCGGAGGGGCCTTGCTTGAACAGGGGCGGCGGACTGTATTCCATGGTCGGCGCCGGGGGCGTGAGCGGTTGGGTGAGACGGCGGCGCGCTAGGCAAGCGCGGTCAGCGCGCGGAGGCTGGTCGGACCAGCCAAAGACAAAGCGGCCCGCAAGGGGCCGTGTGCCAGATCCGCGCTACTGACATGGGAGGAAGGCTCGCTTACTCGTACGAGAAGATGCTGCCGAGCTTGTCCATGCGCTCGAGCGCCATGCCCGAGCCGCGCACGACGCAGGTCAGCGGATCTTCGGCGACGAGCACCGGCAGGCCGGTTTCTTCGGCGAGCAGGCGATCGAGATCGCGCAGTAGCGCGCCACCGCCGGTCAGCATCATGCCGCGCTCGGCGATGTCCGCGCCGAGTTCCGGCGGCGTTTGTTCCAGTGCGATCTTCACCGACGACACGATCTGGTTCAGCGGATCGGTCAGCGCCTCGAGGATTTCGTTGCTGGAAATCGTGAAGCTGCGCGGAATGCCTTCCGACAGATTGCGGCCCTTCACTTCCATTTCCTTGACTTCGGAGCCCGGGAACGCGGAGCCGATTTCCTTCTTGATGGCTTCGGCGGTTTGCTCGCCGATCAGCATGCCGTAGTTGCGGCGGATGTAATTGACGATCGCTTCGTCGAATTTGTCACCGCCGACGCGCACCGAGCCCTTGTACACGATGCCGCCGAGCGAGATCACGCCGACTTCGGTCGTGCCGCCGCCGATGTCGACGACCATCGAACCCGTTGCTTCCGACACCGGCAGGCCCGCGCCGATCGCGGCGGCCATCGGCTCTTCGATCAGGTACACCTGCGAGGCGCCCGCGCCATGCGCGGCTTCCTTGATCGCGCGACGCTCGACCTGGGTCGAACCGCACGGCACGCAGATGATGATGCGTGGCGACGGCGAGAACATGCGCGACTCGTGAGCAGTCTTGATGAACTGCTTGATCATCTGCTCGGTGACGGTGAAGTCGGCGATCACGCCGTCTTTCATCGGGCGGATCGCCTCGATGTTGCCCGGCACCTTGCCTAGCATCTGCTTGGCTTCCTTGCCGACTGCCTGAATGGTCTTCTTGCCGTTCGGGCCGCCTTCCTGGCGGATCGACACGACCGACGGTTCGTCGAGAACGATGCCCTTGCCGCGCATGTAGATAAGCGTGTTGGCGGTGCCGAGGTCAATCGCAAGATCGTTGGAGAAGTAGCTGCGCAAAAAACCGAACATTCAAAATCCTGTCTCGCTGGGGGCCGGGCCTCGCACCGTATGCGTAGGGCGGCAGCGGAATAAATAACAGCTTCAACCGGGCGGTAGCGACGCCACATGAACTTGAAGCCGCGGGGGAGTCTACCGGAGGCCGTTGCAAAGCCAGGGCGGAAAACGCCGGACGCTCTTTGAATTGTCCGTAAGGCCTTGGTAAGTCGGTCCGGGTTTGGGTCGAACGCGTAATGATACCTTATAATTTTGGATGTTTTGAAGGAAACGGAGCGTACATTTTGCCGTTGCCGCTCCTTTTTTTAGATTCTCCTATCTTGTCGTAACCCGCTGTTACAGCGCGACTTTTTTAACTGTTGTGACATTCCACCCTTTCCGGTGACTGCATGGCTCTGACCCTGACCGATGTAAAACGCATCGCGCATCTCGCGCGGCTCGAACTGGCCGATTCCGACGCCGAGCACACGCGTGCCCAGCTCAATGATTTTTTCGGCCTCGTCGAGCAGATGCAGGCGGTCGATACCACCGGCATCGCGCCGCTTGCTCACCCGATCGAGCAGATCGAAGACGTCGCGCTGCGTCTGCGTGACGACGCCGTCACCGAGACGGTCGAGCGCGAGGCTTTTCAGCGCCCCGCGCCGGCCGTTCAGGACGGCTTGTACCTCGTGCCGAAGGTGATCGAATAAGACCCGCCGGGCAGACTCCCGGGCTGGCGTCGGCGCGAGCCTTTCGTGCCGCAGTCGCGCGGCGTCGCCGCGAACCTTACCGGCCGGTCTGCCGACGGGCAACCGAACGCCTCCACGGCAGCGTGACCACGCTGCCGCGCTTTCCAGGATAAAACGCAATGCATGAAAAAAGTTTGACCGAACTGCGCGCCGCGCTCGCGGCCAAGGAATGCTCCGCAGTCGAACTGGCGCAGCTTTACCTGAAGCGGATCGACGCGGCCAACAGCCTGAACGCGTTCATTCAGGTCGATCCCGAACTGACGCTCGCGCAGGCGAAAGCCGCCGACGCGCTGCTGCACACCGGCCACGCCGGCCCGCTCGTCGGCCTGCCGATCGCGCACAAGGACGTGTTCGTCACGAAGGGCTGGCGCTCCACCGCCGGCTCGAAGATGCTCGCGAACTACGAAAGCCCGTTCGACGCGACCGTGGTCGCGCGTCTGCAGAATGCCGGCATGGTGTGCGTGGGCAAGACCAACATGGACGAGTTCGCGATGGGCTCGTCCAACGAGAATTCGTACTTTGGCGCCGTGCAGAATCCGTGGGACCGCAAGGCCGTGCCGGGCGGTTCGTCGGGCGGCTCGGCGGCCGCCGTGGCCGCGCGCCTCGCGCCCGCCGCGACCGGTACCGACACCGGCGGCTCGATCCGTCAGCCGGCGTCGTTCTCGGGCATCACCGGCATCAAGCCGACGTACGGCCGCGTGTCGCGCTACGGCATGATCGCGTTCGCATCCTCGCTCGATCAGGGCGGCCCAATGGCGCAAAGCGCCGCGGACTGCGCGACGCTGCTCAATGCGATGGCCGGCTTCGACGAGCGTGACTCGACGAGCCTCTCGCACGAGCCCGAGGACTACACGCGCTACCTCGGCAAGTCGTGGCGTGACGGCGGCGCAGAGAAACCGCTCGCCGGCCTGCGCATCGGCCTGCCGAAGGAGTACTTCGGCGCCGGTCTCGCCGACGAAGTGCGTGCGTCGATCGACGCCGCGTTGAAGCAGTACGAAGCGCTCGGCGCGACGCTCGTCGAGGTGTCGCTGCCGAAAACCGAACTGTCGATCCCGGTCTACTACGTGATCGCGCCGGCCGAAGCCTCGTCGAACCTGTCGCGTTTCGACGGCGTGCGCTTCGGCCACCGCGCGGCCGAGTACCGCGATCTGCTCGACATGTACAAGAAGTCGCGCGCCGAAGGTTTCGGCCCGGAAGTGAAGCGCCGCATTCTGGTCGGCACCTACGTGTTGTCGCACGGCTACTACGACGCGTACTACCTGCAGGCGCAGAAGATCCGCCGCATCATCGCGCAGGACTTCCAGGAAGCGTTCAAGCAGTGCGACGTGATCATGGGACCGGTCGCGCCGTCGGTGGCGTGGGACATCGGCGCCAAGGGCGACGATCCGGTGCAGATGTATCTGGCCGACATCTACACGCTGTCGGTGAGTCTTGCCGGCCTGCCGGGCATGAGCGTACCGTGCGGTTTCGGCGCGGGCGCGAATGCGCAGCGTCCGGTCGGTCTGCAGATCATCGGCAACTATTTCAATGAAGCCCGGATGCTGCAGGTGGCCGACGCCTTCCAGCGCGCGACCGACTGGCACCGTCAGGCACCGGCAGGAGTGTGAGCACCATGACCAAACAATGGGAAGTCGTGATCGGTCTGGAGACCCACACGCAGTTGTCGACGCATTCGAAAATCTTCTCGGGCACCGCGACGCAATTCGGCGCCGCACCGAACACGCAGGCAAGCCCCGTCGATCTGGCCTTGCCCGGCACGCTGCCGGTGATGAACCGCGGCGCGGTCGAACGCGCCATTCAATTCGGCCTCGCGATCGGTGCAACGGTTGCGCCGCGCAGCATCTTCGCGCGCAAGAATTACTTCTACCCCGATCTGCCGAAGGGCTATCAGATCAGCCAGTACGAAATCCCGGTCGTGCAGGGCGGTCAGGTGACGATCCAGGTGCCGGCCAATGAAAAGGCGGGCAAGGAAGCGTACGAGAAAACCATCAATCTGACGCGCGCTCACCTCGAGGAAGACGCCGGCAAGTCGCTGCACGAAGACTTCGCTGGCATGACCGGCATCGACCTGAATCGTGCCGGCACGCCGCTGCTCGAAATCGTCACCGAGCCGGAAATGCGCAGCGCGGCCGAGGCCGTTGCCTACGCGAAGTCGCTGCACACGCTCGTCGTGTGGCTCGGGATTTGCGACGGCAATATGCAGGAGGGCTCGTTCCGCTGCGATGCGAACGTGTCGGTGCGTCCGCTCGGCCAGAAAGAATTCGGCACGCGCGCCGAGATCAAGAACCTGAACTCGTTCCGCTTCCTCGAAGAAGCGATCCAGTACGAAGTGCGTCGTCAGATCGAGCTGATCGAAGACGGTGGCACGGTGGTGCAGGAAACGCGTCTGTACGATCCGGACAAGCGCGAAACGCGCTCGATGCGCAGCAAGGAAGACGCGCACGACTACCGCTATTTCCCCGACCCCGACCTGATGCCGCTCATGATCGACGCCGCGTGGGTCGAGCGCGTGAGGAGCGAGATGCCGGAGCTGCCGGAAGCGATCCAGCGGCGCTTCGTGTCGCAGTACGGCCTCACGCCGTACGACGCGAACGTGCTGACCTCGAGCAAGGCGACGGCCGCTTACTACGAAGCGGTGGTCGCGAAGGCCGGTGAGGCTAACGCGAAGGTCGCGGCGAACTGGGTGATGGGCGAAGTGTCGTCGCAGCTCAATCGCGAAGGCCTCGACATCGCCGCGTGCCCGGTCTCGGCCGCGCAGCTCGCACTGGTGCTGCAGCGCATTGCCGACGGCACGATCTCGAACAAGATCGCGAAGGAAATCTTCCTCGCGATCTGGGAAGAGAAGGCCACCGACGAAGCCGCCGCCGATCGGATCATCGAGGCGAAGGGCCTGAAGCAAATTTCGGACACCGGCGCGCTCGAAGCGATCATCGACGAAGTGCTCGCCGCGAACCAGAAGTCGGTCGACGAATATCGTGCCGGCAAGGAAAAGGCGTTCAACGCGCTGATCGGCCAGGCGATGAAGGCAACCAAGGGTAAGGCCAACCCTGCTCAGGTCAATGAATTGCTGAAGAAGAAGTTGTCCTGAGTTGAAGTGCCGCGGCCGGGCGTGATCACGCCCGTGTCACACGGGCCGTTGCCGGATCGAAGCAGGGCAACGGCCCGTTTTATTTTGCGGACTCCCACGGAGTGTGTGCATGACAAAGCATCCCGATCTCGACGATTTCCGCGTGCCGTACTTCGACGACGGCAAGAAAAGAAACCACTTCTCGCTCGACCATTTCGATCCGAAGGCGAAGCCGTTTTCGAGCGGTTCGAAAGACGCGGACCGCGCACGTTTGTCGGAAGTGGGCCTGCTGCTCGACAACCTGCAGGAGCGGCTGCACGCGCAGCGCAAGCGCCGCGTTCTGCTGGTGCTGCAAGGCATGGACACGAGCGGCAAGGACGGCACGATCCGCGCGGTGTTTCACGAAGTCGACCCGCTCGGTTTGCGCATCGTGCCGTTCAAGGCGCCGACGCCCGTCGAACTCGCGCACGACTTCCTGTGGCGCGTGCATTCGCAGGCACCCGCGGCCGGCGAGCTGACGATCTTCAATCGCAGTCACTACGAAGACCTGCTCGTGCCGACCGTGCAGGGCGAACTCGACGCCGACGCGTTCCAGCAGCGCTGCTGCCACATCCGTCAGTTCGAGCAGTTGCTCGCCTACAGCGGCGCGACGATCCTCAAGTGCATGCTGCACATTTCGAAGGACGAGCAGCGTGTGCGTTTGCAGGAGCGCATCGACGACCCGCTGAAGCACTGGAAATTCGAGGTGTCGGATCTGGAAGCGCGCAAGCAGTGGGACGCGTACCAGAACGCGTATCGCGACGCGCTGGCTGCGACGTCGACCGAATACGCGCCGTGGTACGTGATTCCGGCCGACTCGAAGACGCATCGCAACGTGATGGTCGCCGAACTGCTGCTGCGCACGCTCAATGAGCTGAAGCTCGAATATCCGCCAGCCAAGGAATCGCTGAAGGGCGTCAAGGTCGAGTGAACGCGGCCTCGCCCTTTGGCTTTAGAAACGAATCGAACAAAAGAGGAACGACATGTTGCGTGTGATTACCGCCAACCTCAATGGCATCCGCTCGGCGGCGAAGAAGGGCTTTTTCGAATGGTTCGGCGAACAGGGAGCCGACGTGCTGTGCGTGCAGGAAATCAAATGCTCGCAAGACGACATGACGCCGGAGTTCATGGCGCCGCACGATTTCACCGGCTATTTTCAGCATGCGGTGAAGAAGGGTTATAGCGGCGCGGGCGTCTATACGCGTCATGAGCCGGACGAAGTGGTGATCGGCTTCGGCAGCGAGGAGTTCGATCCGGAAGGGCGTTATGTCGAGCTGCGTTTCGGTAAGTTGTCGGTGGTTTCGGTGTACGTGCCGTCGGGGTCGAGCGGCGACGAGCGCCAGCAGGCCAAGTTCCGCTTCATGGACGAGTTCATGCCGCATCTCGCCGAGCTGGCGAAGGAACGCGAGGTGATCGTGTGCGGCGACGTGAACATCGTGCACAAGGAGATCGACATCAAGAACTGGAAGAGCAACCAGAAGAATTCGGGCTGCCTGCCCGAAGAGCGCGCGTGGCTCGACAAACTGTTCGACGAAGTCGGCTATGTGGATGTGTTCCGCACGCTCGACCAGCGGCCCGAGCAGTACACGTGGTGGAGCAATCGCGGTCAGGCGTATGCGAAGAACGTCGGGTGGCGGATCGATTACCAGATCGCGACGCCGGGCATCGCAAGCAAGGCGAAGCGCACCGACGTGTTCCGCGACATCAAGTTCAGCGACCATGCGCCGCTGACCGTCGACTACGACCACAAGGTCAAAAAGTAAGCCTACCGGCCGCGGCGCGTTGCAACGCCGTGGCCCGCTAGCGGTCGATAGAGGCGGGGCGTCAGTCGCGCGCCGTCTTGCGGGTCGGCCGGCCGATGCCCGCGTAATCGGGCAATTCGTCGACGCTCCTGCCGATTGCCTTCGCGTACAGCGACAGCATGTCCGGCAGCCGCTTGATGATGTCGTCGCGGCGCGCCGCTGTGAACGGGTGCACGTAGATGAAGCCCTGCTCGCGATTGCCGCGCGTCGCCTGCGCGAGCTTGTCCCACAGCGTGACCGCCGAGCGCGGATCGAAGCCGGCGCGCGACGCGATATCGCTGCCGATCACGTCGGCTTCGGTTTCGTCGGTGCTCTCATACTTCATTTCCAGCAGACGCGAACCGATGCCGAGCGGCGCCATGCCCAGATCGGCGAGGCCGAACAGTTGCGGGATCGTGCCGGACGAATCGAGCTGGCTCGCCTGCAACTGACCGAGCCGCATGCGCGCGTGCTCGCGCAACGCGTGCGCGATCTCGTGGCCAATCAGCATAGCGACCTCGTTGTCGTTCAGGCGCACGCGATCGAGTATGCCGCTGTAGACGACGATCTTGCCGCCCGGCAGGCAGTACATGCGGATGTCGTTCGAGCGCACCACCGCGACTTCCCACTTCCAGCCCTTGGCTCGCTCGTTCCATTTCAGCGAGTACGGAATCATCCGGTCGATGATCGAGCGCACGCGCGTCACGCGCGCGTCCGTGTCGCCGTACAGACGGTTCGCGTGGCTGGCACCGTAGACGATCTGGCTGAACTCCTCGGCGGCCTGCGCCTCGAGCATCGACGACGGGATCAGGTTGCGAAACACCATGTAGCCGCCGTAGCGCAGTTGCGGGCTCACGTAGTAGGGCGGCGGGACGGCCGCGGGGGCCGACGCGCCGGCGGGCGCTTTGGCGGCGGCGGGCGGCTGCGCGGACTGCGGCGTGGAGCCGGAGGCAGCGGCGCTCGGCGCGCTGCCGCTAGCGCTGGGCGAACTCAGAGCGTTGGCGCCGATGCTGTTATTCGCGCCGGGGTTGCCGCCGCCGGTGCCGCTGTTGCCGGCCGCGGCCGAAGTCGCGTTTTCCGCGCTGGCGCCGCTTGTCGCGGTCTTGGCCGCAGGCGTCGGGGCCGGGTTGGCTGTCGCACCGCTGGTGGTCGCGGCGGCGGCGGCCGGCGCGGGCGCTTGCGCGCCGCTCACCGGGCTCGCGCCGGTCGCCGGCGTGCCGGCCGCATGGGCGCCCATCGGCATCGCCAGCGCGACGCTCGCGCAGCCGAGCACGCCTACGGCGCTGAGTGCGGTGCGGCGCGCGCGGGTCGGAAACGGTACTTTCACGACCGGTCCCTCCACGGCGCGATACGCACCAGCAGCAGCATGCCTGGCACCGCGAGCGCGGTACAGAGGATGAAGTAGTCGAACCAGCCGATCCGCGCGACCACAAAGCCGCTCGCCGCCGACGCGAGCGTGCGCGGCACCGACGCGAGGCTCGTGAACAGCGCGAACTGCGTCGCGGTGTAGCGCGGATCGGTGGTGCTCGCGATATATGCGGTGAATGCGGCCATCGTCAGACCAGTGGCGAAGGTCTCGAAGCCGTACACGAGCGCGAGCGCGACCGAGCGCGGATCGAGCTGCACGCTCCAGTCGATGCCGACCAACGACAGCAGCTTCGTCGTCCCTTGGCTCAGGGCGACGGCGATGTTGTAAATCGCGGCGAGTCCGGGCGAATCCGGGCCGAGATGCGCGAGCCACGCGAAGCCGAGCGTCGACACCATCTGCAGCAAACCGAAGATCCACAAGCCGCGGCCGATGCCGATTCTCATCAGCCAGATGCCGCCGATGATGCCGCCCGCGAGACTCGCGCCGAATGCCGTGGTCTTCGCGATCACGCCGATCTGCGTGCGCGAAAAACCAATGTCGAGGAAGAACGACGTGGACAGCGTGGTCGCCATCGTATCGCCGAGCTTGTAGAGAAAGATGAAGCCGAGCACGAAGAGGGCACCGCGCCAGCCGTCGCGCTGAATGAATTCCCTGAACGGCTCGACGATCGCCTCGCGCAGATTCTTCGGCGGCTGGCCGTGCACCTCGGGTTCGCGCACGACCAGCGTCATCAGAACGCCCGGCAGCATGAACGCGGCCGTCACGATGAACACCGTGCTCCACGGCAGATGATCGGACAAAATCAGCGCGAGCGAACCGGGCACGAGCGCCGCGATCTTGTACGCGTTCACGTGCACCGCGTTGCCGAGGCCCTGCTGCGTGTCGCTGAGCAATTCACGCCGGTACGCGTCGATGACGATGTCGGAGCTCGCGCCGAAGAATGCGACCAGAGCGGTCAGCGCGGCGACACTCCAGATCGATTCGCGCGGTGACACGAAGCCGAGCGTCGCCATCGCGCCGGCCACGAGCAATTGCGTGACCAGCATCCAGCCGCGCCGTCGACCGGGCCGCCAACCGGGCACGCGCGGCACGTAGCGGTCCATCAGCGGTGCCCAGACGAATTTCCAGGTGTACGGAAACTGGATCAGCGCGAACAGGCCGATTTCCTTCAGATTGACGCCTTCCGAGCGCAGCCACGCCTGCACGAGGTAGACGAGCGTAAACAGCGGCAATCCCGACGTGAAGCCGAGAAAGACGCAAATCAGCATGCGCGTATTCAAAAACGCGCGCCAGCCGGGATGTTCTTCGTGAGCGGTAAGTGCGGGCGCCTCGTGCGGCGGGTTCGACATGTGGATAACTGAGGTTAGCTTTTCTTGACGCGATAGACCGCAAGACTACCACGCCAGTTCACGCCCCACCGCACCACCTGTCCGTCGTGCAGCACGACACGATCGAGAATTTCGATGCCGACTTCGGGCGCGAGCGCTTCGAAGTCCTTGATCGTCAGCACGCGCACGTTCGGCGTGTTGTGCCATTGATAAGGCAGCGACTTCGACACCGGCATGCGCCCCTGCAGCACCGACAGCCGATGCGCCCAGTAGCCGAAATTCGGAAACGACACGATGCATTGCTTGCCGACGCGCACCGTCTCGCGCAGGATCGCCGCGGTCTGATGAATGGTCTGCAGCGTCTGCGACAGCACCGCGAAATCGAAGCTGCCGTCTTCGAACAGGCGCAGGCCGTCTTCGAGATTCTGCTGGATCACGTTGACGCCGTTCTGCGTCGCGGCGAGCACGCCGGCGTCGTTGATCTCGATGCCGTAGCCCTGCACCTCCAGTTCCTCGTTCAGCAGCGACAGCAGCGAGCCGTCGCCGCAGCCGAGATCCAGCACGGTCGCGCGCGGTTCGACCCAGCGGGCGATCGCGCGGAAGTCCGGGCGCGATGCCAGGTAATCAAGTGCTCGCTGGTTCATGCGTTGACCTCGTTTGCAATGCGTTCGTAGTAGGCGCGCAGCAGGTTGTGATAGCGCGCGTCGTCGAGCAGGAAGGCGTCGTGGCCGTGCGGTGCGTCGATCTCCGCGTAGGTGACCGTGCGCTTGTGGTCGAGCAGCGCCTTCACCAGTTCGCGCGAGCGAGCCGGCGCGAAACGCCAGTCGGTCGAGAAGCTCGCGATCAGATACTTCGCGGTGGTGTGCTCGAGCGCGGCGGTCAGGTCGCCGTCGAAGGCCTTGGCCGGATCGAAGTAGTCGAGCGCGCGCGTGATCAGCAGGTAGGTGTTCGCGTCGAAGTAGTCGGCGAACTTGTCGCCCTGATAGCGCAGATACGATTCCACTTCGAATTCGACGTCGAAGCTGAAGTTGTAGTCATCGAGCGCGCCTTCCGCGCGACGCAGCGAGCGGCCGAATTTCTCGGCCATGTCGTCGTCCGACAGATACGTGATGTGGCCGATCATCCGCGCGACGCGCAGGCCGCGCTTCGGCTTCACGCCGTGCGCGTAGTAGTTGCCGCCGTGGAAGTCGGGGTCCGACAGGATCGCGGAGCGCGCGACCTCGTTGAACGCGATGTTCTGCGCGGACAGCTTCGGCGTCGATGCGATCACGATGCAATGCGCGATTCGCTCCGGATACATCATGCTCCATGCGAGCGCCTGCATGCCGCCGAGGCTGCCGCCCATCACCGCGGCGAAGCGCGTGATGCCGAACGCGTCGGCGACGCGCGCTTGCGCGTTGACCCAGTCTTCGACGGTGACGACCGGAAACGTCGCGCCATACGGCTTACCGGTGGCCGGGTCGATGCTCATCGGCCCGGTCGAGCCGAAGCAGGAGCCGAGGTTGTTCACGCCGATCACGAAAAATTTGTCGGTATCGAGCGGCTTGCCCGGGCCCACCATGTTGTCCCACCAGCCGATGTCCTTCGGATTGTCGGCATACACGCCCGCCACGTGATGCGATGCGTTCAGCGCGTGGCATACGAGCACCGCATTGCTGTGCGCGGCATTGAGCGTGCCGTAGGTCTCGACCATCAGGTCGTAGCCTGCGAGCGAGCTGCCGTTGCGCAATCGCAGCGGCTCGGTGAAATGCATTTTTTGGGGAGCGACGATGCCGATGGAGTCCATTCATTCCGCCATTGAGTCAACAGGGCGGCTAAACGGCGTCGGCGAAGCACGAGGAGAAGGGCGGTGTGCGCAGCTGACGACCTCTTTAGCCGCATTTATAGTGAACCGCGGGCCTAAGGCCCAAGGTTCGCGCGCCCGCAATCGAGTCAGCAAATCGGCGCGTGAAAGGGTGTGAAACCGGGGGCAACGTGTTCCGGATGCCTTGGCGCGGTCTGTTATGCATCGTAGGACCGCGGCGGTATCAGGCGCAAAGTATAGCGGAAAATCCCACGCGGCAGCGGCGCGGACGGTGCCGCGGGAAGCGTGCGAGTCCGCGGGGACTACTGAAGAATCAGCAGCAGTTGCTCGTCCGCGTGTTCGGCGGGCGACCGCGCGAAACCGCTGCGCACATAGCGATGCCAGCGGCCGATCACGTAGCTCACCAGCAGGCTCGCCCGAATCGCGGGATCGTAGCCGGCGGGCAGTGTGGTGGTTTGCGGCGCGGTCTGCGAATCGGGTGTGTCCGTAGGGTGGTTGTCTGCACGGGCAAGCGCTTCTGTCTGCGCGAGCCGCAAGCATTGCTTCAGCGATGCCTCGACCCGTTCGAGCATCTGGTTCACGCGCTCCGTCAGCCGTTCGTGCTCGCCGACCAGCGCCTCGCAGGTCAGCACGCGCGTCATGCCGGGATTTTTCGCGGGGAAGTTGAGCAGCATCAGCGCGATCGAGCGGGCTTGCAGCACGCCGTTGTTTTCGTGACCGGTAATCTGGTTGATGAGCCCGAACAGCGTCTGCTCGATGAACTCGATCAGCCCTTCGAACATCTGCGCCTTGCTGGCGAAATGGCGGTATAGCGCGGCTTCCGACACACCGAGCCGGGCGGCGAGCGCGGCCGTCGTGACCTTTTCGCTCTTCGGCGCCTCGAGCATGCTGGCGAGCGCCTGCAGGATGTGCACGCGACGCTCGCCCGGCTTCGGACGCGTTGCGCGTGTCGCGGCGGGTGCCGCGGGGGAGGCTGCGGCTGAGGCTTCGTCAGGCTTGTCGATCGGCTGCATGGCTGTCGTCCCCCGGCTGGTGTCGTTGGCGGCTTTCGTCCTTACGGTCCCGGCTTGCGTCCCTTCCATCGAACCGAGCGCGTGCCCAGTCGTAGCGATTTTAGCGAACGAATGCTGCGGTCGACATAATGCGGCCGGCCGGTGCCCGGCAGGCGCGTCGGCACGCCGTCCGCGTGCGGCTTGCGCGGCAGGTGCCCGGTGATCCACACGGTGCGGATGCCGAGCCGCCGATAGTTCTTCAGGTGCGAGCGCGTGTCCTCGACGAGGATCGCGTCTTTCAGCGACACCTGCGCGTCGCGCATCGCGCGGCGCAGCATTGCGTGATCGGGCTTCGCGCGCCATTGGCGGCGATCGCGCATGTGCTCGATCGCGATCACGCGCTCGAACAGCCGCTCGATACGCAACTCGGCGAGCACCGCGCGCGCGTAGGTTTCGGGCGCATTGGTCAGCACGATCTTGCGGCCCGGGAGCGCCGCGACCAGCCGCGCGACGCCGCGCTCGTGGCGGATCATCGAGCCGAGGTCGGGGAACGTGTGCACGACCTTCAGGAAGTCGTGCGCGTCGAGCGGATGATGGCGCGTGAGACCGAGCAGGGCTGCGCCGTAGCGCAGCGTGTAGCCGGTGCGCAGACGGTTGGCTTCGTCGGTGTCGACTTGCAGCGCGTCGATGATGTACTGGGTCATGCCGCGATTGATCGCGGGAAAAATGGCGTGCGACGCGTGATGCAGCGTGTTGTCGAGATCGAACAGCCAGACTGGCTTGCCGCTCGCGATGTCGGGACGGCGGCGCCGCGAAGTGGGGGTGCGCATGGTGGAGATCTTCAGCCGCTGACGGGCGTTTCATGCTGCGGATGCGGATGCGCAGAGTGTGCCGCATCGACGCTCGGCGGCGCGCATTGACTGCCGGCCGCGAGGTGCGGCACAGGCGTAGCGCCGTAGTGGCGCAACCCCTGTGCCGGGAATGCCGCAACGCTCAATGCGAGCGGATCATTGTGCCGAACGGCTGTTCGGTCAGAATTTCGAGCAGCACCGAATGCTCGATGCGACCGTCGATGATGTGCACCGAGCGCACGCCGCTCTTCGCCGCATCGAGCGCGGACGAGATTTTCGGCAGCATGCCGCCGGAGATCGTGCCGTCTTCGAACAGGCCGTCGATTTCGCGCGCCGACAGGTCGGTCAGCAGATTGCCTTCCTTGTCCATCACGCCGGGGATGTTGGTCATCATTACGAGCTTTTCGGCGTTCAGCACGACCGCCAGCTTGCCCGCGACGAGGTCTGCGTTGATGTTGTACGACAGGCCGTCTTCGCCGAAGCCGATCGGCGAGATCACCGGAATGAACGCGTCGTCCTGCAGTGCCTTCACGACCGCCGGGTTGATCGCTTCGACTTCGCCGACCTGGCCGATGTCGACGTACTGGCCCGGCTTTTCGCGATCCGGCATCAGCATCTTGCGCGCGTGGATCAGGCCGCCGTCCTTGCCGGTCAGGCCGACCGCGTGGCCGCCGAAGTGGTTGATCAGCATCACGATGTCCTGCTGCACCTCGCCGCCGAGCACCCATTCGACGACTTCCATCGTCTCTTCGTCGGTGACGCGCATGCCCTGGATGAACGTGCCCTGTTTGCCGATTTTCTTAAGCGCCTGGTCGATTTGCGGACCACCGCCGTGCACGATGACCGGGTTGATGCCGACCAGCTTCAGCAGAATCACGTCGCGCGCGAAGCCCTGCTTCAGACGCTCTTCGGTCATGGCGTTGCCGCCGTATTTGATGACCACGGTCTTGCCGTGATACTGGCGGATGTAGGGCAGCGCCTCGGCCAGAATTTCGGCTTTCAGGGTGGGCGCAATCTGCGAGAGGTCGGGAAGCTCGGACATGGCGGCAGGCTCGGGCACGGAACAGTTAAAACAGCGCGAATTGTACAGGACTGGCGCGCTGCAACAGGGTTTTCGGCAGCTGCGCAACGACGGGCGGTGCAGGCTTGGCGTACTGCACCATGACGGGTCACGGGGGCGGGACAAACAGCAAGCGTAACGCACTTGCGTAACGGCCGTGCATTGGCAGAACGGACGACTGCACCTAAGCGTGTCAGTCATGGCATCATGATCTGACCGATGTCCCCGGCCCTTCCCGCCCATCCGCAATGAAATCGTCTTCTACCCGTTCCGGGCGCAGCGCGCGCTGTCCGCGCTGCGGCAATGCCTTCGACTGCGGCATGCAGGGCGAGACATCATCTCCGTGCTGGTGCCGTGCCCTGCCGCCGCTGCCGGCGGAGCGGCTGAAGCCGGGCGGCCGGTGCTTGTGCCCGGAATGTCTCGCCGCGGAGATTGCCCAGGCGACACGCGAGGCGAGTGGCGTTGAACGGCCGTAATCGCTGCGTTTGCCAACGGCAGATCTGAACCCGCCTAGGCGCCGCGATGCTGCGCCGCCAGCACCCGCAGATCGCGCGCCACTGCTCCCAGCGCCGGCTCCCATTCGCCGAACCGCGGCTGCCGATACAACGTGGCGCTCGGATACCACGGGCTGTCGCCGCGCTCCAGCAACCAGACCCAATGCGGATTGACGTCGAGCAGCACCCACGTGCGCTGACCGAGCGCGCCGCTAAGATGTGCGACCGATGTGCATACGGTGATCACGAGGTCGAGCGCGCTGACAAAGGCGGCGGTGTCGTCGAAGGTTGCGAGGCTCGCAGTGTGATCGATCATCTGCAGGCCAGCCGCGTGGGCGGCGGCGACCTCGGCGGCCGCACCCGGCTGCAGCGAGTAGAACGTGACGTTGTCGATACCGGCGAAATGCGCGGCATAGCGCTGCCAGCCGACGCTGCGAAACGGGTTGCGCTGATGCCCGCGGCTACCTGTCCACGCGAGGCCCACCTTCAGGCGGCCTCCGCTAGCAAGACGCTTGCGCCACACTTCGCGCGCGGTCACATCGGCGAACAGGTAGGGCGCGGCTGGGATGGTCTCTTCGCGGGTCTCGAAGATCAGCGGCAAGCTCTGCAGCGGAATTTCATAGTCCATCGGCGGTAGCGATTCGACGCCGCCGCCGGACGAGAAACCGTCGACATGAGCGCCGAGGCTGCGCGCGAGCAGCGCGCCCATCTGCGGAAACGAATTCCACACGACGCGGCCGCCCTCGCGATGCACACGCTCTGCCAGCATCGGGATGTAGCGGCTGAACTGCCACGTCGCCCATTCCCTGTTCGCCCCATACGAGCAGCGTCTTGCCGGCAAGCGGCTCGCCGCGCCAGATCGGCGCCGGCATCACGGGACGGCTGCCGCCCAGTTCCTTCGAGCCGTCCCAGCGCGCCTCGTGCGACGCCCACCCTTCGGCGTATCGACCGCGCAAGAGTTGCAGCATGCCGAGGTTCGAGCGCATCGCCGGGTTCTGCGGAGCGAGCTCGCAGGCCGTCGTGGCGGCCTGTTCGGCGTCGTCCCAGCGTTGCGCTTCACGTAACGTCAGCGCATAGTTGTTGTAAGCGAGCGGACTGCCAGGCGCGCGCTGCAGGGCCTGCGCGCCGGCTTCGAGCGCGTGGGGCAGGTCCAGACTCTGGCGATACGCGTTGGCGAGGTTGATCCACGCGTTGCCGTCGTCGGGGGCATCGCGAATCGCGGCTTCGAGCAGCGCGAGCTGTTCGCTCAGATCGCCGTCGGTAAGCGTCAGCGCGCTCGCGAGATTGTTGCGTAGCTGCGGCAGCGCCGGATCGAGCGCCAGCGCGCGACGATACGGAGCGATCGCGTCGGCATGCCGGCCGGCCATTTGCAGCGCGTAGCCGGCGCGGAAGTGCGCGACGGCGCTCCCCGCATCGAGTTGGGCAATAATGGCGGCGAGTTCGATCGCCTCCGCTTGGCGCTGTTGCGCGAGCCATGCGGCCATCAGCGCGTCGAGCGAGGCGCCGTCGAGCGGATGCAGTTTGGCCGCAGCGTGGAGGTAACGGGCTTCGTCCGCCGTGGCGCCGCTGGCTCGGGCGGCGGCGGCATCGCGCAGTAAAGTCAGGTATGCGGACGAAGCGTCGGCTTCGCGAATCGCGGTGGGCGGCATGAAGGGATGGCGTGGAACTGTCGTCGATGCAGCCTGGCGGCGTGCGATGCTATTTCGAACACAGTCATGTTACCGGCACTCGGCCGCCTGGTCAGCCAGGCGGGTCCGAACGGATAGACCAGGGTCATGCAACGTATAACCAACACCGGCCGCGTCAATCTCGGTCACCTGTTCTGGCTGCGCAGCCTCGCGATCATCGGTCAGCTGTTGACGATCGCGTTCGTGCAGATCTTCATCGGCGCCAATCTGCCGTTGCCCGCGATGCTGCTCGTGATCGGGCTCGAAGTGCTGTTCAATGCGCTCACATGGTTTCGCGTGTCGCAGCAGCGTCCCGAGTCCAACATCGAGCTGTTCGGGCAGATCTGGGTCGATCTCGGCGCGTTGTCGGCGCTGCTGTTCCTGTCCGGCGGCACCACCAACCCGTTCGTGTCGCTTTACCTGCCATCGCTCGCGATCGCGGCGGCCGTGCTGCCGTGGTATCTGATGGCCTGGCTCGCGGCGTTCGCGGTCGCCTGCTACGCGATGCTCAGTTTCGATTCGGTGCCGCTCAATCTCGAGAATCCCGCCAACCTGTTCGACTACTATCGCTCGGGCATGTGGGTCAACTTCATGGTCAGCGTGGGGCTGATCGCGTGGTTCGTCGCGCGCATGTCGCGGGCACTGCGGCTACGTGACGCAGCGCTTGGAGAAGCGCAGCAGCGCTTGCTCCAGGACGAACGGGCGGTCGCGCTCGGTGTTCAGGCGGCCACCGTGGCACACGAAATCGGCACCCCTCTGTCTACAATCGCGATGTTGTCAGAGGAATTGCGCGACGCGGCGCGCACCGACGCGGGACTCGCGCCCTACCGCGCCGATCTCGAACTGCTCGAGCAGCAGATGACGCTGTGCACGTCGGCGCTCGCGCGCTTGCGCAGCCGCGCGACGACCACGACGAACCGTCAGCCGGTCGACGAATGGCTCGAATCGTTTGCCGAGCAATGGCGTCTGCGCCATCCGCACGTAAAGTTCGAGCGGCTCGGCACGCCGCCCGCCGATGTCAGTCTCAACGACACGGTGGCCGTCAGCCAGATACTGACGATCCTGCTCGACAACGCCGCGCGCGCGAGCCGCGATCACGTGACGCTGTCCTGCACGCTCGCACCACGCGGCGACCAGATAGAGTTCGAAGTATGCGACCACGGTCCCGGCATTCCGGTCGCGCTGCGCGGCTCGCTCGGCACGATGCCCGTGGAGAGCACGCAGGGCGGTCACGGCGTCGGCCTGTATCTGGCGTTTTCGGCGGCGGCGCGTCTGAAGGGATCGATCGAGCTGACCGACGCCAACGGCGGCCGGCCGCGGGGCACGCGTGCGGTGCTGCGACTGCCGCTCGGCGCGCGCAAGATTTCCGGAGCGAGCCCGCAAGGCGCCGCGCCATCCAACACGGAGAAACAGGCATGAGCGAAAAGAATTTTCTGGTGATCGACGACGACGAAGTGTTCTCCGGCATCCTGGCGCGCGGCTTGACGCGGCGCGGCTACACGGTGAGCGAAGCGCACAACGCGGACGAGGCGATCCGGCTCGCGAATCAGCAGAAGTTCAGCGAGATCACCGTGGACCTGCATCTGGGCAACGACTCTGGCCTGACGCTCGTCGCACCGTTACGCGATCTGCAGCCCGATGCGCGCATGCTGGTGCTGACCGGCTACGCGAGCATCGCCACCGCGGTGCAGGCGGTCAAAGACGGCGCCGACAACTATCTCGCGAAGCCCGCCAACGTCGAGACGATCCTGTCGGCGCTGCAAAGCGAGGCGAGCGCGTTGCAGGCCGAGGAGGCGATCGAACATCCGCAGCCGCTGTCGGTGGCGCGGCTCGAATGGGAGCATATCCAGCGTGTGCTGGCCGAACACAACGGCAATATCTCTGCGACCGCGCGCGCGTTGAACATGCATCGGCGCACGTTGCAGCGCAAGCTGGCGAAGCGGCCGGTGAGGCAGTAGCCCGCGATCGGGCGGCACGAAACAAAACGGGCTGCCTATGCGAAGGCAGCCCGTTTTTATGCATCAGCGCTTGGCGCCGTGACAGCGCATATCACAGCACGTAGCGTGACAAATCCTCGTCTTCCGCCACTTCGTTCAACGCGCGATCGACGTACGCCGCGTCGATCTGCACTGTACGGCCCGAATGATTGCCGGCCGAGAACGATACTTCCTCGAGCAGCTTTTCGATGACCGTATAAAGACGCCGCGCGCCGATATTCTCGGTCTTCTCGTTGACCGAGTACGCGATCTCGGCAAGACGGCGGATACCGTCGTCGGCGAATTCGAGGTGCACGTCTTCGGTTGCGAGCAGGGCCTGGTATTGCTTGACGAGGCTCGCATCCGTCGACACGAGGATCGATTCGAAGTCGTTGACCGACAGCGAATCGAGTTCGACGCGAATCGGGAAGCGCCCCTGCAGCTCGGGAATCAGATCGCTCGGCTTCGCGAGATGGAACGCGCCGCTCGCGATGAACAGGATGTGATCGGTCTTTACCATGCCGTACTTGGTGTTGATCGTCGTGCCCTCGACGAGCGGCAGCAGATCGCGCTGCACGCCCTGACGGGACACTTCGCCGCCGCCCGCTTCGTTGCGCGACGCGATCTTGTCGATTTCGTCGAGGAACACGATGCCGTTCTGCTCGACGTTCTGCACCGCCTTGGACTTCACCTCTTCGTCGTTCAGCATCTTGCCGGCTTCTTCGTCGGTGAGCACCTTGAGCGCTTCCTTGACCTTCATCTTGCGGCGCGTCTTCTTGCCGCCGCCGATGTTGGCGAACATCGAGCGGATCTGCTCGGTCATGTCTTCCATGCCCGGCGGCCCCATGATGTCCATGCCGACCTGCGGCTGCTCGACGTCGAGCTCGATTTCCTTGTCGTCGAGCTGACCTTCGCGCAGGCGCTTGCGGAACGTCTGACGCGTCGTGCTGCCTTCGTCGGCGGTATCGGTCGAGCTCGTGCTCGAACCGAAGCCGACCGGCCGTGCGGTCGGCAGCAGAATGTCGAGGATTCGGTCTTCGGCCAGATCGCCGGCCTTGGTCCGCACTTTGCGCATTTCGGTTTCGCGGGTCTGCTTGACCGAAATTTCGATCAGGTCGCGCACGATGCTGTCCACGTCGCGGCCCACGTAGCCGACTTCGGTGAACTTGGTCGCTTCGATCTTGATGAACGGCGCGTCCGCGAGCTTCGCGAGACGCCGCGCGATTTCGGTCTTGCCGACGCCGGTCGGTCCTATCATCAGGATGTTCTTCGGGGTGATTTCCTGGCGCAGCGGTTCGTCGACCTGCTGACGGCGCCAGCGGTTGCGCAGCGCGACGGCCACGGCTTTCTTCGCGCGGCCTTGGCCGATGATGTGCTTGTCGAGCTCGGAGACGATCTCGGCGGGGGTCATGGTGCTCATCGATGGTCCTTACTCGATCGTCTCAATGACGCGGTTATGGTTCGTGTAGATGCACATGTCGCCGGCGATTTCCAGCGATTTCTCCACGATGTCGCGCGGCGACAGCTCGGTGTTGTCGGCAAGCGCCTTCGCGGCCGCCTGCGCGTACGCACCGCCCGAGCCGATCGCGCAAATGCCGCCTTCGGGATCGAGCACGTCACCGTTGCCGGTGATGACGAGCGTGGTGGTCGCGTCCGCGGTGATCAGCATCGCTTCGAGACGACGCAGCATGCGGTCGGTGCGCCAGTCTTTCGCGAGCTCCACGGCCGCGCGCGTCAGATTGCCCTGATGCTTTTCGAGCTTCGCCTCGAAGCGGTCGAGCAGCGAGAAGGCATCCGCCGTGCCGCCGGCGAAGCCGACCAGCACCTTGCCGTTATAGATGCGCCGGACCTTCTTCGCGCCGCCTTTCATGACGATGTTGCCGAGCGTTACCTGGCCGTCGCCGCCGAGCGCCACCTTGTTGCCGCGGCGCACGGAAACGATGGTCGTGCCGTGAAATTGCTCCATATGCGTTCCTCTTTGCAAAACGGGTAGGACGCGGCAGCGCTGCGTGCTGCCGCATGAATCCAGTCAGCGGACGGCGCGCCGGCTGGCGCGCTCGTGAGCGCATGTCCGATCTATTTTAGGGCGGGCGCGGTCATATCAAGATCCGCTGGAAGGCATAGGGCGAAAAACGGGAAATCCGCTCAGGAAGCCTGAGAAACGAGGCGGGAAGGGGTGGCGGGACGCGAGGGATGGCGGAGCTTGCGCGGATGTCGCGCAAAAAGAAAAGGCGCACGGTTCACCGTGCGCCTCTCGACGAAGCAGCGTTTTCAGGGCGCCAAGCCGAAGCCGCGCCTCAGCTAATCAGTCGCCGAACAGCTTCTGGCGCAGTTCGCGGCGCTCTTGTGCTTCGAGCGACAGCGTAGCCGTGGGCCGTGCGAGCAGACGCGGAATGCCGATCGGCTCGCCGGTTTCTTCGCACCAGCCGTAGTCGCCCGCCTCGATGCGCGCGATCGATTGCTGCACTTTCTTCAGCAGCTTGCGTTCGCGGTCGCGCGTGCGCAGTTCGAGCGCATGCTCTTCCTCGATCGTGGCGCGATCGGCCGGGTCCGGCACGATGACCGTTTCACGCAGGTTCTCGGTCGTCTGGCCGGCATTGCGGAGAATGTCCGCCTGCAACTGTTCGAGCCTGTTCTTGAAGAAGGCGAGCTGATCCTCATTCATGTAATCCTTGTCGCTCATCTTCAGGATTTCGGCTTCGGTCAAGAGTCGTTTCGTCGTCATCTGGCTTACTTCTTCAATGTGAGGCAAAACTCATAGTGCCCGCACTTTCGTATTGCCCGCAAACGCGTCGCGCGGACGCGCGGCGCAGTGGGCCACGAACGTTGCACTGTCGTGACGCCGAAGCGCCTGGCGCCCACACACACCGGGCGTTGCTAGCTACGCCGCTGCGGGGCCGAACTCCTCTGGAAACCGATTCACACATGCTCCTGAGGCATCGCTCGCCGACAAGCGCGTGCCCTTTCAGGCCATGCCCGCCGACGTTTTCGGCGTGTCCCCGGACAAGATTTTCCGGCGCCGTTTCAGGCCCGTCGCGGGATACGCGCGACCGGGCAATTCGTTGTCATTCTCCAGTGGGCACGTATTGTAACTGAATCACAATCCGGCACCGCAACTGCTGAAAATCTGCCCGCGGCGCAGCGATATCTCGAAAATATAACGCGCACACAGCCAAAAAGCGATGGTCGTGCACGCTTTAATACAGCAGGGTTTTCACGCGTTTTTCATATGGCCGGCATTCGCACGATCTCGGCGCCGCGGCGTCGCAGTTTCTGCAGAGGATTCACACCCGCGCAGTCGGCCTCGGGCGTCTCGGCGCAACAGAAGTAGCACGACGCATGCCGCGCTGCGCGGCATGTCGTGGGCCTTCGAGGGGGTTTGGTTGTGTGATGGCGCTGCGCCCGCTCAGGCGAGGCAGGCGTCGAGACCGTCGGTGATCAGGTCGCGCGGCAGTTCGATGCCGATGAACACCATCTTGTTGGTCTTCTTCTCGGCCGGTTGCCATTTCGCGGCGAGGTCGCTGCCCATCATTTGATGCACGCCCTGGAACACGACCTTGCGATCGACACCCTTCATGTACAGCACGCCCTTATAGCGCAGCAGGTGCTCGCCGTAGATCTGCAGGATGCCGCCGAGGAAGTCCTCAAGCTTGTTCGGATCGAACGGACGATCGCTGCGGTACACGAACGACTTGATCTTGTCGTCGTGATGCGCATGGTGGTGATGTCCATGATCGTGGCCTTCGTGATCGCAATGGCCATGGTCGTGATCGCAGTTCGCGTGATCGTGATCATGGTCGCCGTGCGCGTGGCCGTGTTCGTCGTGCGCATGCGCGTGGCTGTGCGCGTGTTCGTCTTCGGCGAGGAAGTCAGGGTCGATTTCGAGCTTCGAGTTCAGGTTGAAGCCGCGCAGATCGAAAATTTCCTTGATGTCCGCTTCGCCGAAATTGACGACCCTGATCGCCGCCTTCGGGTTCATGTGCAGCAGACGGTGGCGCAGATCGCCCACGTGCCGCTCGTCGACGAGATCGGCCTTCGTGATGAACAGGCGGTCGGCGAAACCGACCTGGCGCTGCACCACTTCGTGCTCGTCGAGCTGACGGTCCGCATGCTTCGCGTCGACCAGCGTGATGATCGCGTCGAGCAGGAAGTCGCTGGCGATCTGATCGTCCATGAAGAAAGTTTGCGCGACCGGGCCCGGATTCGCGAGGCCGGTGGTTTCGATGACGACACGGTCGAAGTCCACTTCGCCCGCCTGCTTCTTCGCGGCCAGATCGTTGAGCACGCGCGACAGGTCGCCGCGAATCGTGCAGCAGATGCAGCCGTTGCTCATCTGGATGATCTGCTCGGTCGTGTCCTGCACGAGGATCTCGTTGTCGATGTTCTCTTCGCCGAACTCGTTCTCGATGACGGCGATCTTCATGCCGTGCTTTTCGTTCAGGATGCGCTTGAGCAGGGTGGTTTTACCGCTGCCGAGAAAGCCGGTCAGGATGGTGACTGGAATCATGTGGGTCGCCTGTAAGTCGTGAAACGGTGCGTGATCGAACGCTAGCGCAAGGCTAGCCAGAAGCGTGAGGCCGGCCGCCGCAGCCAGATGGCGCGGCCCTATCCAGCCGGTTATTGAAACATATTTGCCTGGCGAGCGCAGGGGCGGCCGCCTTGCGGCCTGCTGATGGCCGGCTGCGCGGAGGCTGGCCGGTGCCGCCGCCGGCACGCGCAATGACCTCCAAAATATGGGTGGTCAGGCGATTTGCAACAGCAGGCCCTTCAGATACTCCCCTTCGGGGAACGCCGTGAGCAGCGGATGATCGACGCCCGCGCCCAGCCGCTTCAGGATGCGTGCGTCGACGCGTGCGTCGGCGGCAGCGCCGGACACGATCTTCTGGAACAGCTCGGGATCGATCGCGCCGGAGCACGAGTACGTGAACAGCAAACCGCCCGGACGCAGCAGCTTCAGGCCCGTCAGATTGATGTCCTTGTACGCGCGCGACGCACGGTCCACATGCTCGCGCGATGGCGCGAATTTCGGCGGATCGAGCACGATCAGGTCGAAGCGCTCGCCTTCGTCGTAGAGGCGCCGCAGAGTCTTGAACGCGTCGGCGTCGAGCCAGCTCGCGCGATCGACATCGAAGCCGTTGGCCGCGACGTTCTGCTGCGCGAGCGCGAGCGCCTCACCCGACGAATCGACCGACACCACGCGTTTCGCACCACCCTTGAGCGCCGCGAGCGAAAAGCCGCCGGTGTAGCAGAAGCAGTTCAGCACGTCGCGATCTTTCGCGAACTGCTGCACGAGCAGGCGATTATCGCGCTGGTCGACATAGAAGCCGGTCTTATGGCCGTTGCGTACGTCGACGTGATAGCGCACGCCGTTTTCGCTCGCGATCAGCTTCTCCGAAGGCGGCTCGCCCGCGAGCACGCCGGTTACCTGTTCGAGCCCTTCCTTCTGACGGATCGACACGTCCGAGCGCTCGTAGACGTTCGGGCAGCCGGTCGCGCCGACCAGCGCCGCGACGATCGCGTCCTTCCACGCCTCGACGCCGGCCGCCATGAACTGACAGACGATCTGGCTGCGCTGCCCCGCGTCCTCGGCGACGTAGTAATCGACGATCAGGCCCGGCAGACCGTCCGCCTCGCCGAAGATCAGCCGCACGGCGCCGGTGTCGCGCACCATCGCCTGACGATGCGCGAACGCGCGCTGCACGCGGCGCTTGAAGAACGCGTGATCGATCGGCTCGGCTTCGTCGAAGCTCCACACGCGTGCGCGGATCTGTGAGTGCGGGCTGTAGGCGGCGCGCGCGAGAAAGCGGCCGTCGTGCGCGCGCACGAGCACGGTCGCGCCGGGCGCGGGGCGGCCGTCGACATGTTCGATCGCATTGGCGTAGACCCACGGATGGCGGCGCAGCAGCGATTTTTCTTTCGACGGTTTGAGCGTAACGGTATTCATCAGGTGTCGGTCAGGTACTAGCGAAGGCGGCGCGTCGTGGCGCGCGGCGGCAGTCGCGTGATCAATTGCGTTTCTTTGCGCGAGGATGCGCGCTGTCGTAGACGTGGGCGAGGTGCTGGAAATCGAGGCCCGTATACACCTGAGTCGCGGTGATGCTCGCATGGCCGAGCAGCTCCTGCACGGCGCGCAGATCGCCGCTCGACTGCAACACGTGCGTCGCGAACGAATGGCGCAGCACGTGCGGATGCACGTTGGCAGGAATGCCGGCAGCGAGCGCCGCGCGCTTCACCCGCTCGCGCACGACGTTCGGTGATAGCCGGTTGCCGCGGGCCGACAGGAAGAGCGGATGCGGATCGTGGCGGACCATCCGTTCGCGCACCGCGAGCCATGCGTTCAGCGCCGCGACCGCCTTGCTGCCCACCGGCACGACGCGGCGCCGGTTGCCTTTGCCGAGCACTTCGACTTCGCCGGAATCGAGCTTCAGCCAGCCGGCCGAGCGATAGCCGTCGACGTCGGCGAAACGCACGTCGAGGCCGACCAGTTCGGCGAGGCGCAGGCCCGATGAGTAGAACAGTTCGAGCATCGCGTGGTCGCGCAGGCCTTCGGGGGAGTCGGCGGGCGGGCTGTCCATCAGGCGCGCGGTGTCGTCGACGGAAAGCGCCTTCGGCAGCGTTTTCGCCTGCTTCGGCGCTCGTACTGCGGCGACCGGATTGGCCGGCAGCTCGACGTGGCCCGCGAGCCAGCGATAAAACGCGCGCCACGCCGACAGCCGATGGCCGATCGACCGCGCGGTGAGACCGCCCGCATGCGCGCGCGCGACGGCGCCACGAATGTCGACGGCAGTCAGACTTTCGAGCGGTCGGCCTTTGGCGAGCAGCTTCAGTTCCGCGAGCTCATGCGTATAGCCGCGCAGCGTATGCTCCGACAGCCGCCGCTCGTGCTCGAGATGCGACAGGTAGGCGGCGATCGGGTCGGCGGCGGTCACGGTGCGCGGTGATGTTGCGTGGCTCAGCGCGGCAGCAGCCGGCTCAGCGCGGCGCTCGCGAGCGCGCCAATCTGCGTGAGGAAATCGGTGGCCATGCCTTCGTGGAAGCGGCGCGGGTCGGATGAGCCCATCACGAGCAGGCCGAACGTCGGCGCGTCTTCGGCGCCTTCGGGGTCGCGCAGCGCGAGCAGCGCGATCGATTCCGTGGTCTGCGCCGTTTCGCTCGATGCGGCGCTGGGGTCGTCGGTCGCGCTCGTTGCCGGATTTGTCGCCGGGTTGCCCGCGCCGTTGGACGCGCCCGCCATTTGCGCGAGCCACTGTGCGGCCTCGAAGCCGGTGTTCGCGCCGCAATACGGCGTGCTCAGGCTGCCCGCGAAAATCCGCACCTCCTCGCTGACGTGGCGCGCGAAGTCGGCTTGCGCGTACGGCTCGGCGACGTCCCACACGCGCAGCGCCGCTTGCGGCACGTCGAAGACATCGCGCAGACCGCCGGCGATCGTGCGCGGCAGCGCGTACGGATCGCGCTCGGCCATCACTCGGATGGTCCAGCGGTTGAATTTCGACGCAATGCTGTCGTTCTCGTGACCGTAGCGCAGCAGTTCGGCAAGGCGCCGCTCGAGATGCTTGTTCTTGTCGCGCAGCATCTCCATCTGCCGCTCCTGCAGCGACACCGCGGCTTTGCCGTGCGGGTTCGCGAGTCGGATGGTCGCGAGCGTTTCCGCGTGTTCGACGAAGAATTCGGGATTGGCGAGCAGGTATTCGGCGACTTCGCGATCGTTCATGGTTTCGGCTAGAGGACTACGAGATGGCCGCCTCGCGGCGGCGCGTAGGTCAATGAGTTAGACGGAGGGCGCCACGGGGGCCGCGCGGGACGAATGGTGCTGCGACGAGTCCGGCGATGCGCCCGACGCCTCTTCAGCCAACTCGATCTCCCCTTCGAAGACGGTGGCTGCGGGGCCGGCCATCAGCAGCGGCGCGCCTGGTTGCGCGATGTCCCACGTGATCGTCAGGTCGCCGCCGTGCGTGTGCACGAGCACCGGCGAATCCAGCAGCCCGCGCCGGATGCCGGCCCCGACCGCCGCGCACGCGCCGGTGCCGCACGCGAGCGTTTCGCCCGCGCCGCGTTCGTAGACGCGCAGCCTGATCTCGTTGCGGTTGACGATCTGCATGAAGCCCGCGTTGACCCGCTGCGGGAAGCGCGTGTGCCGCTCGATGGCCGGACCTTCGACGAGCACCGGGAACGCCTCGGCATCGTCGACGACCTGCACCGCGTGCGGGTTGCCCATCGACACCACCGACATCCAGCGCGTCGTGCCGTTCACGTCGAGCGGCCAGAGCGTATCCGCGCCTTCGCGGCGGCCTTGCAGACCTTTGGTCGCGAACGGCACGAGTTCGGGATCGAACACGGGCGTGCCCATGTCGACGATCACTTCGCCGTTGTCCTGCATCGTTAGCGTGATCGTGCCTTTCTGGACTTGCACGCGCACGCTGCGCTGGTCGGTGAGGCCGCGCTCGCGCACGAACTTGACGAAGCAGCGCGCGCCGTTGCCGCAATGTTCGACCTCGCCGCCGTCGCAATTGAAGATGCGATATCTGAAATCGACACCTTCGACGGTCGGCTTTTCGACCAGCAGCAACTGGTCGGCACCGACGCCGAAATGGCGGTTCGCGAGCGCGCGCACCTGCGCCGTGGTCAGATCAAGCGGTTGGGTATAGCCGTCGAGCACGACGAAGTCGTTGCCCGCGCCGTGCATTTTGGTGAATTTGAGCTTCACGTTTTCCGTGTATCCGTTGCTGCGTAGGGCTTCGCGCGTGCGGGCGGAGCCGAAAATCGGGGCCTCGGCGGCTGTTGGGTGAATCACCCATTCGAGCCGTGCTGGGCCAATAGCAGATGATACACGTTGGCCCATCGGAAACGGTATGGCGGACAAGCGGCCGGGATGCCGCTTCATGTCCGCTAATCGACGGACTGGGTTTGCCGGGAGCCAGATCCCGGCGCCGTCTTCAATATACCCCCGGCACTCCCGGAGGCCGCGTCTTGAACCGCTTGTGCACCCAGTAATACTGCTCGGGCATCAGCGGAATCTGCTCTTCGAGAAATTCGTTCATGCGTCGCGCATCGGCGTCATCATCGCCGGTCGGATAGTTGGCCCAAGGCTTGAAGACTTTGAGCCGGTAGCCCTTGTAGTTCGGCAGCACTTCGCCGATGAACGGGACGACCTGCGCGTGACCGACCTTCGCGAGTCGGCCGACCGCGGTCAGCGTGCAGGTCGGCACGCCGAAGAACGGCACGAAGGTCGAATTGCGCGCGCCGTAGTCCATATCCGCGCCGAGCATCACCGGTTTGCGTTCGCGCAGCCAGCGCAGCACGACGCGCGCGCTGTCCGCGCGGCTTGCCATGTCGGCGCCGAAACGCGCGCGCGCCGCTTTCGCGATTTCCTCGAGTTCCTGATTCGACATCGGCTGATACAGCGAGCCGCATTGGCGCTTCAGTGAGTAATTCAGAAAAATCGAACCGGCCTCGATGCCGACGAAATGAAATCCGAGAAAGAGTGTCGGCGGCAGATTCGGATCGGTCAGGTCGATTGCGCTGTCGAGCTGGATCAGCTTCTCCAGCTTCTTCGCTGAGCCGAACCACTGCACGCTGCGCTCGAGATAGCTGCGGATCGCGTGACGGAAGTGCTTCTGCGCGACGTCCTCGCGGCGCTCGGCACTCCAGTCGGGGAAGCACAGCTTCAGATTCGTATGAACGATGCGCTTGCGACGGCTCGGGATTTGATAGAGCAGCCAGCCGAGCCCGTCGCCGAGACGGGCCACGAATCCATACGGCAATAAGGCAAAGAGTTTGAGCAGCCCGATCGCGAGCTTCGCGCCGTAACGGCTCAGCATGCAGCCTCCGGGCGCGCGGCGCTGCTGGGGGCGGGATTTGAGGGGGCGGAAAAATTGGCGTGATACCGCACTCGTGGACACTCTGTGACATTCAAGGGAAGTCGCTATAATAAGGGCTTCGCCGAGTTAATAGACAACTTGCGGGGCGAAGCCGGCGGGTGCGGTCCATGGGTTCCATGGGTTGCGTCCATCGGTAAGGTAATCCGCTAAAGCGTCGCCGCTTCAGACTCCCGAAGTCGGCTACGTGGAACGCAACCGTAACCACTAACAGGAGTCTGCAACGTGGCAAACGACTATCTCTTTACTTCCGAATCCGTTTCCGAAGGCCATCCCGACAAAGTCGCGGACCAGATCTCGGACGCGATCCTCGACGCCATCCTCGCTCAAGACAAGTACTCGCGTGTCGCGGCCGAAACGCTGTGCAACACGGGTCTCGTCGTGCTGGCCGGTGAAATCACCACCACCGCGAACGTCGACTACATCCAGATCGCGCGCAACACGATCAAGCGCATCGGCTACGACAACACCGACTACGGCATCGACTACCGCGGCTGCGCGGTGCTCGTCGCCTACGACAAGCAGTCGCCGGACATCGCTCAGGGCGTGGACCGCGCGCACGACAACAACCTCGATCAAGGCGCAGGCGACCAGGGCCTGATGTTCGGTTACGCGTGCGAAGAAACGCCGGAACTGATGCCGCTGCCGATCCACCTGTCTCACCGTCTCGTCGAGCGTCAGGCGAATCTGCGCCGCGACGGCCGTCTGCCCTGGCTGCGTCCGGACGCGAAGTCGCAGGTCACCGTGCGCTACGTCGACGGCAAGCCGCATTCGATCGACACGGTCGTGCTGTCCACGCAGCATGCGCCGGACATCTCGCTTGAAGCGCTGCGCGAAGCGGTGATCGAAGAAGTGATCAAGCCGACGCTTCCGGCCGAGCTGATCAAGGGTGACGTCAAGTACCTCGTGAACCCGACCGGTCGCTTCGTGATCGGCGGTCCGCAGGGCGATTGCGGTCTGACGGGCCGCAAGATCATCGTCGATACGTACGGCGGCGCTGCACCGCACGGCGGCGGCGCGTTCTCGGGCAAGGACCCGTCGAAGGTCGACCGCTCGGCAGCTTACGCCGGCCGTTACGTCGCGAAGAACATCGTGGCCGCGGGCCTCGCGTCGCGCTGCCTGATCCAGGTGTCGTACGCGATCGGCGTAGCTCAGCCGACCTCGGTGATGGTCAACACGTTCGGCACCGGCCGCGTGTCGGATGCGACGATCACGGAACTCGTGCGTCAGCATTTCGACCTGCGTCCGAAGGGCATCATCCAGATGCTCGACCTGCTGCGCCCGGTGTACGAGAAGAGCGCGGCGTATGGCCACTTCGGCCGCGAAGAGCCGGAATTCACGTGGGAAGCCACCGACAAGGCGCTCGCACTCGCCGAAGCGGCAGGCACCGAACCGGTTGCGGCAATCGCGTAACTAGCGCGTAACAAGCGCAAGTCGCTTGTTACCCGCTAGCAAAAGAAAAACCCCGCCGGCGTGAGCCGGGCGGGGTTTTTCTTCGTCCGTCGATCACGGAGCGATGCCGTCGCGCTCGAAGTCCTGCGCTGCTCGAAGACAGCGCAGCGGCGAACGCGCAGCCGGTCAGCAGATCAGCGGTCTAGCCACTCAACGCGCAACTGCAACTCACCGGCTCGCAAAAGCAAACGCAAACCACCCGCTGCTGCTCGTCGACAGCCGACGCGGTCGGCGGCTCGCAGGCGTGTGCGCCGCCGGCGCGCGTTTCGCGACCGCGAGGCGCAGCGGTGTCGGTTTGCGCAGCAGCGTACGCAGCGACAGACGGCGTGTGCCGCTCTGTTGGCGTAGCGCCGAGAAGAACGTGTGGAACCAGGTGCGAAAGCCGTCGACGGCTTTCGCGTCACGCCATTGCTCGCCGAGCGCGCGGGTGCGCGCGGCATGGTGACGCAGCGCCCGCATCATATGACGGCGCGCGGGACGCGCCGCTTTCAGCGCGGCGCGGGTAAGACGGGTGCTCAAAAGAGTATGCATGGCTTCACATTTAGGCAATGAACCGCACGTCGGCGCGTGCATCGGATGTGCACGGACAAACAGCACCATATGTGCCAATGACGGGGTTGCGATGAACGGCCTGAAAGCCGGAAATTCGGTGCGGGTCGTGTCGCGGGAAATCACGACGCGAAACACGGCGCGCAGCGCAGCGAAGGTACAACGCGGAGAAACCGACGGCACGAGCCTTGACGGCCTGCGCACAATTGAGAACTGCGTAAGCGGCGATCGACATGCGAGAAGGCTACACGGGAATCGTGACGTCAGAAAGTCGGGTTAGTACCCTGCGAGATCGAATTCCCTCTGGATTGAATCGTCGCCGACACCAATCTGATCTCACTTTTGACGGGCGATTTACGTGCATATTTGCCCAGCAAATGTGCGATGCGGGTGCGTCGCGCGCCTGAAACCGGTGCATTGGCGCGCCGCGAAACAACGCACCCCGATCGCGCCCGTTTTACAATCGAACATCAGTTAGTCGACAGTAACGGAACGCCATGTCACTCCATTCGAAGAAAGAGCAGATTCAAACGTTGCGGGAGCAGGGTTTTGTAGTCGTGCCAGGACTCGTGTCGCCCGAGCGTTGCGACGAGCTGAAGCGGATCGCACAGCGGCAGCTGCAGGAAGCGGCAGCGCCGATCGAATTCGAAGCGGATCTGAAGTATCCGGGCGCGCCGTCATCGAAGGATGCGCCGGGCGGACATACGGTGCGGCGCTTGCTCGATGCATACGGTCGTCACCCCGCATTCGCGCAATGGGCGACCGCGCCCGAAATCCGTGGCTGGATGGAACTGTATTTTGGCGAGGAGCCGCGACTGTCGCGCGCGCATCACAACTGCATGATGACGAAGCACCCCGCGTACGGCAGCCTGACCGGCTGGCATCGCGACGTTCGTTACTGGTCGTTCGAGCGCGACGATCTGGTGTCGGTGTGGCTCGCGGTCGGACCGGAGACCATCGATAACGGCGCGCTGTGGTTCGTGCCGCAATCGCATGGCGCGGCCTTCACGTCCGACCGTTTCGACGAAGCGAAATTTTTCCGCACGGATCTCGCCGAGAACGAGGCCGCGATCCGCACGGCGGTGTCGCCGGAGCTGAAGACCGGCGACGTGGTGTTCTTCCACTGCAACACGCTGCACTCGGCGGGCAAGAATCTCAGCGATCAGGTGAAGTTCTCGCTGGTGTTCACCTATCACGGCGTAAGCAACGTGCCGCTGCCCGGCACGCGCTCGGCTGCGAAGCCCGAGATCGCGTTCTAGTTATTCGGGCGGGCGGGCCTCGCGCGGACGCTCAGCGCTTGCGCCCCGACATCGCGATTCCCGTCAGCCCGGCGAGCGTCGCCACCACGCCCGCGACGATCAGCACGATCGCCTTGTTGCTCGGCGAACCGGTAAAGAAGCGCGACACGTCACTGCTCACCGAATTGAACGCCTGCCCGCCGAAATACAGCAGCACGATACTGCCGACAATCAGCGCGATCGAAATCGCTTTCGTCATCTGCACCTCCCATCAACTTGAACCGGCCAGAGTGTAGGTGAGCCGCGCGTGCTCGTCCATCCCGCATACTGGGTGCCTGCAAGCGCCGCGTCGATTGGCTAACATAGCGGTCTAGCCGCATCACGGCGACACGACAACAACAAATCCCCCGAGCAGCACGCCTCCCGCAACGCGCGAATCCTCACGCCCGCGATTCTCGGGCGATCTCATCGACAAGGACACTAGCAATGGCTTACGAAGCAGCTTCAGAACGCTATTCGGACATGCAATACCGCGTCTGCGGCAAGTCGGGTCTCAAATTGCCGGCGCTGTCGCTCGGCCTGTGGCACAACTTCGGCGACACCACGCCGATCTCGACGCAGCGTGACATCCTGCGCACGGCCTTCGACCTCGGCATCACGCACTTCGACCTGGCGAACAACTACGGCCCGCCGTACGGCAGCGCGGAAACCAATTTCGGGCGTCTGTTCAAGGACGATTTCAAACCGTATCGCGACGAGTTGCTGATTTCGTCGAAGGCCGGTTGGGATATGTGGCCGGGTCCGTACGGCCAGGGCGGCGGCTCGCGCAAGTACGTGCTCGCGAGTCTCGATCAGAGCCTGAAGCGCATGGGCCTCGAATACGTCGACATCTTCTATTCGCATCGCTTCGACGCGCACACGCCGCTCGAAGAAACCGCAGGCGCATTGGCGAGCGCGGTGCAGCAGGGCAAGGCGCTCTACATCGGCATCTCGTCGTACTCGTCGGCGAAGACGCGCGAAATGACGAAGCTGCTCGCCGAATACAAGGTGCCGCTGCTGATCCATCAGCCGTCGTACAACATGCTGAACCGCTGGATCGAACAGGACCTGCTCGATACGCTCGACGAAGTCGGCGCGGGCGCGATCGCGTTCACGCCGCTCGCGCAAGGGCTGTTGACCGGCAAGTACCTGAACGGTGTGCCGGCCGATGCGCGCGTCAACAAGCCGGGCGGCGGTTCGCTGAAAGACGAGCATCTGAGCCCGCAGAACATCGAGCACGTGAGGAAGCTCAACGATATCGCGCAGCGCCGTGGTCAGAGCCTCGCGCAGATGGCGCTCGCGTGGGCGTTGCGCGATCAGCGCGTGACCTCGGTGCTGATCGGCGCGAGCCGCGCGGAGCAGGTGCGCGAGAACGTCGGCGCGCTGAAGAACCTCGCGTTCTCAGCCGACGAGCTCGCCGAAATCGATCGCTATGCGACCGAAGGTGGGATCAATCTGTGGGAAAAGCCGTCGACGGATCAGGCGATCTGATCGCGTGACAAGCCGTCCGCGCAACAGGCGGACGGAACGAAGGGCAAAACGAAGCCGCACGCTCAGCATGCGGCTTTTTCGTTGGTACTTCGCCGCGGCGCTATACGAGCGCCGGCAGACCCTCGACCAGCGCCACCGCGCACATCACACCGATCAGCGCGCCCAGCACGCGCAGCGCGTTGTGACGCAACTCGGTTTTGCAGGGCAGCGCGCCGACGAATAGCGCACCCGCCAACGCCATCGGAATGACCAGGATGAAATCGCCGATCGTAAAGTACGTCATCTTCGTCTCCTCCCATGCGGGATGGTCGCTATGTCGTTCCGGCAGAGGCTGCGGCTTTGAAATCATGCAGTACCAGTGCACTAATCGAGTATAGGAGACTGATGGAGCGGCGCGACGGCGCAAGCGTGCGCGTCGGCGCTTATTCGCAAGCTGCTGAACCCCGGCGCAGCGGGCGTGCCACGATTGGCGCGGCGCAACAAAACCCGCCGGAAAGTACCAAGCGTTCGCTTACGCAAGCCTTTCGTTTTTCCGCCGATCCACGCGGAATGGGTGACTGCGTGCGGCTATTCGCGTCCGCGCAAGTGCCTCGCCGCGATCAAGCCGATAGCGAGCAGCGCACCGACCAGCCCGACGACCCCGTTCCAGCCGTGACTGGCCCACACGTGACCGCCATACGAGCCGACCAGGCTTGAGCCGATGTAGTACGCGAGCAGATATAGCGCCGCGGCCTGGCCTTTTGCATCTTTCGCCAGACGCCCGACCCAGCCGCTCGCGACCGAATGCCCGGCAAAGAACCCGAACGTCGCGCATGCGATGCCGGTTGCGATCGCCGGGAGCGGATGCAGCATCGTCAGCGCGAGGCCGAACACCATCAGCAGCAGGCTCCCGATCAGCACGCGCGCGCGGCCGAACGTATCGGCCATGCGCCCGGACCACGGCGACGCGACCACCCCGACTAGATAGACGATAAAGATCGCGCCGATCTCCGTCTGATTCAGCCGATATGGCGGCGCGAGCAGCCGGTAGCCGATGTAGTTGTACAGCGTGACGAAACTGCCCATCAGCACGAAGCCGAGCAGGAACAGCAGCGGCAGGCCTGGTCGCGTGAACTGCCGCAACAGCAAGGTGCGGTGATGCGCGAAGCCGAGGCCGCGGCGCGGCACGAAATGGCGCGACGGCGGCAGCAATGCGCGGAACGCGAGCATCGACAGCAGGCCGAGCACGCCGATCGTGCCGATTGCGACGCGCCATGAAAACAGATCCGCAACCACGCCGGTGATCACCCGTCCGGCCATGCCGCCGATCGCCGTGCCGCCGACGTACAAACCCATCGCGAGACCGAGGCCATCCGGATGCACTTCCTCCGCCAGATAAGCCATCGCGACGGCCGGCACGCCGCCGAGCGCGAGCCCTTCGAGCGTGCGCAGAATGAGCAACTGATGCCACTGCGGCGCGACCGATACGCCAATCGTCAGCACCGACGACACCGTCAGCGACAGCGTCATCAGCTTGTGCCGGCTCCAACCCTCGGAGACGAAACCGGCGACGAAAATCGCCAGTGCGAGCGCCGCGGTGGATAGCGACAGCGACAGACTGCTTTGCGCCGGTGTCACGTTGAACGCTTCGGAGAACGACGGCAGCAGCGGCTGCACGCAGTAAAGCAGCGAGAACGTCGCATAGCCGGCGAACAGCAGCGCGAGGCTGGCTCGCCAGTACGCGCGCGAACCGCGTTCCAGATAGGGGATGTCCGACACGCTGGTGGTGCGGGTGGAAGCTGCTGAAGCTGCTAGGGGGGAGGGAACGGCAGATGCAGTCCGCTGGGATTGCGGCGGCAGGGTCACAACTGAACTCCTTGGGTCACACGGAAACGCGCAAAAGATGTTAAGGATACGCTGAAAACGCGTTTCGAGCCGGTGGCGTGGGCAACGCGGCGCGCCGCGTCACCCGCAGCATGTCGCGCGCCCGTCTGCCGTCGCTAGCTGTGCGCCCCGGCGTCGCTGGCCGGCGCCGGCGCCTGCGTCGCCCCTGAAGTCGCTGTCGACGGATGTACAAGCGCATCGTCGCCCGGCAGTACCGACGTATCCCAGCCCCCGCCGAGCGCCTTCACGAGCGCGACGCTCGCGGCCATCCGGCGGCGTGCGATCGACACCGCGTTGCGCTCGTTGGTGAGCGTGGTCGTCTGCGCGACGACCACGTCGAGATAGGTAATCGCGCCGTTCCGGTAGCGGTCCGACACGACCGCGAGCGCGCGCTGCGCGGCCGCGACCGCGTCGTCCTGTGCGGCCGCTTCCTGTTCCAGCACGCGCAGCGCGGCCAGATTGTCCTCGACCTGGCCGAACGCGTTCAGCACCGTTTGCCGATATTGCGCGACGCTTTCGTCGTAATGCGCGCGCGCCTGCTCCTTGACGGCCGCGCGTCCGCCGAAGTCGAGCAGCGTGCCGGCGAGCGTCGGCCCGAGCGACCACAGCCGGCTCGGCGCGAGCAGCCACTGGCTGTAGTTGGTCGCTTCGAGTCCGCCCGTCACGGCGAGCACGAGGTTCGGGAAAAACGCCGCGGTGGCCACGCCGATCTGCGCGTTCATCGCGGCGACGTGCCGCTCGGCCGCAGCGATATCGGGACGCCGTTCGAGCAATCCGGACGGCACGCCGGCCGCGGCGATCACCGGCACCGCGACCAGTGGCGCGACCGGCAGCGTGAAGGTCGACGGCGGCTGGCCGATCAGGATCCCGACCGCATGTTCGAGCTGCGCGCGCTGAACGCCGAGGTCGAGCGCCTGCGCCTGGGTCGTCTTCAGCTGGGTTTGCGCCTGCGCGACATCGGCATCGGTCGCGATGCCGCCGGCGTAGCGATGCTGCGTCAGTTCGAGCGCCTCCTGGTAGGCCTTGATCGTGTCGTCGAGTAGTCGGCGCTCCTGATCGAGTCCGCGCAGCTCGAAGTAATCGGTGGCGAGCTCGGCCTGCATCGACAGCAGCGCGGCGTCGAGGTCGGCGGCGCTCGCTTGCGCGCCAGCTTTCGCGCCTTCGACGCTGCGCGACACACGGCCCCACAGGTCGGGTTCCCACGACGCGTCGACCTGCACCAGATAGTCGTTCAGCGCGAGACCGGCGGTCGATTTATGCAGCACATTCTCCGAGGACCGCGTGCGCGAATACTGGACGCCCGCGGTGACTACCGGGAAGAATTGCGAGCGATATTGCGCGACGCTCGCGCGCGCCGCGCGAAAGCGCGCCTCGGCGGCCTGCACGTCCTGGTTCGCGCTCGCGACCTGCGGTTCGAGTGCATCGAGCGATGCGTCGCCGTAGATGCGCCACCACGCGCCTCGCGTGAGCGTGTCGGCCGGTTGCGCGGGCTTCCAGCCGGTGCCTTCGAGTTCGCGCCAGGTCGCGGGTGTGACGGCGGCGGGCTTCACGTAGTCGGGGCCGACGGTGCAGGCGCCGAGCGCGCCGGCGAGAGTCAGCGCGACCGCCGAGGCGCGAATGGAATTGCTCGCCGACCCGCGCGCAAATTCAGCCGATGACGCCAGCGCGCGCCGCATAACCGACATCTTCATGATCACGTTCACGTCCTCGCGCCCGGCCGCGCGCCGCCTTGCGCCGCTGTCGCGCTGGCCGCCGCGCCGGTCGCACCGGCCGCTCCAGCCGCACCTTCCGAAGCCGCACCGTCTTCCGCCTTGCGCGGCACGATCCGCACCGGCGCGCCATCGACGATCGAATCCTGCGGATTCAGGATCACCTGCTCATTGCCCTGCAGACCCGCCACGATCGCGACGCGCGTGCCGAAGTCCGTGCCGAGTGACACCGGCAGCAGCTTCACCTTGTGCTGCGGATCGACGGTCGCGACCTTGACGCCGTCGGGGCGGAACAGCAGCGCGTTGCCCGGCAGCGTGAACGAGGCCGTGCCCGCGCCGAGCGCGAAATGCACCTGTGCGTACGCGCCCGGCAACAGCTCGCCGCTGCGATTGTCGACGTCGACTTCGACGAGCATCGTGCGCTGCTGCGGATCGACCGCGCCCGCGGTGCGCGCGACCGTACCCGGGTAGTGCCGCGACGGCGTCTCGGTCAGCGTCAGAAACGCGCTTTGCTGCGCGCGCACCTGCTGCGCGTACGCTTGCGGCACGTTCACATAGACGCGCAGCCGGTCCGCCTGCGCGACATGAAACAGTTCCTTCGCGGGGCCGCCCGAGCTGCCCGCGTCGATCAGCGCGCCGACGTCGACGTTGCGCGCGGTCACGGTACCGTCGAACGGCGCATAGACCTTCTGGAACGACTGGGTCTTTTCGAGCCGGGCGACGTTGAAACGCGCGGCGTCGAGCGTGGCCTTTTTCGCGAGCATGTCGCCGACTTTTTCGTCGGTCTCCTGCTTCGACACCGACTTGCTCCTGAACATGTCCGTCCAGCGGTCCGCGGTGCTCTTCGCCAGCGCGTAATTCGCTTCGGCGTTCGCGAGATCGGCGCGGGCGGCGCGCAACTGGTCGTCGATTTCGGGCGTGTCGATTTCCGCGAGCAACTGGCCGCTCTTCACGCGCGCGCCGATGTCGGCATACCACTTCTTCAGATAGCCGTTGGTGCGCGCGTAGATCGGCGTGTCGAGGAAGGCCTGCACGTTGCCGGGCAACGTCAGATCGAACCCGGTCGACGACTTTTGCGGCTGCACGACTTCGACGCTCA
The DNA here is from genome assembly GCF_000092885.1 of Paraburkholderia atlantica. NCBI lineage: Bacteria > Pseudomonadati > Pseudomonadota > Betaproteobacteria > Burkholderiales > Burkholderiaceae > Paraburkholderia > Paraburkholderia atlantica. The sequence goes on from NC_014117.1 coordinate 87,749, forward strand.
TCTGGCTCGTGTGCTCGGCATCGCGTTCGAGCGCCGCATGCGCATCGTGGCGCGACCAGATGCCTTGCGCGGCGAGCGCGAGCACCGCGACGGCGGCGGCAATCATGATCAGGCGCGTGCGTCGCGCTTTCGCCTGATCATGCGCGGCGTGGCCGCCATCGCCAGAGCCTGAACCCGAGCCGCCGGGACCTTGTGCTTCCATCAAACTTCCCCTTCGAAATTGCATGGGCGGTCGATGCTGCCTCTTGTGTCGTGGCATCGCATGATGCGCGTGCCGGCTGGTACGGTCATCGCGTTCCGGATGTTCATGGCTTTTGCACCACATGTTCCGCGGCGCGCTGATGCCGCGCCGCGAGCCGTCGATAGATCATCGAGAACACGACCGGCACTAAGATCAGCGTGGCCAGCGTGCCGACCGCGAGCCCGCCGATCACCGCGCGCCCGAGCGGCGCATTCTGCTCGCCGCCTTCGCCGAGACCGATCGCCATCGGCACCATGCCGATCACCATCGCGAGCGCGGTCATCAGCACCGGGCGGAAACGCGTGAAGCCTGCTTCGATCGCCGCGCGGGTCGCGTCGCCGTGCAGCAGCAGTTGTTCGCGCGCGAAGCTGATCACCAGAATCGAGTTCGCGGTCGCGATGCCGATACACATGATCGCGCCGGTGAGGGCGGGGATCGACAGCGTGGTGTGGGTGAGGAACAGCATCCACACGATGCCCGCGAGCGCGCCCGGCAGCGCGGTGATGATGATGAACGGATCGAGCCACGACTGGAAATTGACGACGATCAGCAAATACACGAGCAGCACCGCGAACAGCAGACCAGCGAGCAGACCCGAGAACGACTCGTTCATCGTTTGCACCTGGCCGCGCAGTTCGATCGTCGAGCTCTTCGGCAGCTCGGCTTTCGATTCGTCGATGATCTTGCGGATGTCGTCGGACACGCCGCCGAGATCGCGGCCGTCGGCGGTGCCGTAGATGTCGATCGTGGTTTGCGCGTTGTAGTGCGTGAGCACCGCGTTGCTGGCTTCGCGGCGCATCGTCGCGAGCGAGCCGAGAATGTTGTTGTGCCCGTTGGCGTTCAACGGAATGTTCGCGAGCGATTGCAGCGAATCGATCGTGTATTGCGGCGCCTCCGTGATCACGTTGTAGCTGACGCCATTGCGCGGATTGAGCCAGAACGTCGGCGTGGTCTGCTGGCTGCCCGACAGCGTGATCAGCAGATTGCTCGCGATATCGCGCTGCGAAAAGCCCGCTTGCTGCGCGCGCGTGCGATCGACGTCGATGAAGATCCGCGGCAGATCGGCGGGCTGCTGGATGCGCGCATCGACGAGGCCCGGCACCGTGCGCAGACGGTTCAGCAGCTTCGCGGCGAACGCACGATTGGCGGCCACCTCACGGCCGACGATCTGGATATCGATCGCCGACGGCATGCCGAAGTTCAGCGTCTGACTGACTATGTCGGCGGGCAGAAACGCGAACTGCACGCCGGGGAATTCGTCGGTGAGCGTGCGCCGCAATGTGCGCACATAGCCGGCGCTCGGATGATGTTCGGGGTTCAGCGTGATCAGGATGTCCGAGTCAGAGGTGCCGATCGTGCCCGTGTTGCTGTACGACAGGTTGATACCCGACACCGGCAGGCCGATGTTGTCGATGATCGAATGCAGTTCACCGGCCGGAATCAGCTGACGGATGCGCGCATCGACGCGATCGGTCAGCACCGCCGTTTCCTCGACCCGCATGCCGGTTTTCGCGCGCATGTGCAGCGCGATCGTGCCGGCATCGACGGCAGGGAAAAAGTCGCGGCCGATAAACGGCAGCAACAGCAACGACGCGCCACAGCACATGAGAAACAGCGTGACGAACAGGCCCGGCCGCGCGACACGCGCTTCGAGAAACACGCGATAGCGCTCGCGCAAACGCGAGAAACCGCGCTCGAACGCATAGTGCACGCGCATGAACGGATTGCGTGTTTGCGCCGGCGCGTGATGCAGATCAGCGGGCTTGTGGTGATAGCGCAGCAGATATTTCGCGAGCGTCGGCACGAGCGTACGCGAGAAGAAATACGACGCGAGCATCGCGAACACCACCGCTTCGGCGAGCGGAATGAACAGATAGTGCGCGACACCGGTGAGCAGAAACATCGGCACGAACACGATACAGATCGACAACGTCGACACGAGCGTCGGAATCGCGATCTGATGCGCGCCGTCGAGAATCGCCTGTTCGAGCGTCTTGCCCTGTTCGAGCTGATGGCTGATGTTCTCGATCGCGACGGTCGCATCGTCGACGAGAATGCCGACCGCGAGCGCGAGCCCGCCGAGCGTCATGATGTTGATCGTCTGACCGAGCGCGGACAGCGCGATGATCGACGTGATCATCGACAACGGAATCGATACCGCGATGATCAGCGTCGCGCGCCAGTTGCCGAGGAACAGCAGAATCATCAGGCCCGTCAGGCACGCGGCGATCAGCGCCTCACGCAGCACGCCCTCCACCGATGCGCGCACGAACAGCGACTGGTCGGCGACAGGGTCGATATTCAGCGACGGCGGCACCAGATTGCGCAGCGTCGGCATCATCGTCTTGATGCGATCGACGATATCGAGCGTGGACGTATTGCCGCTTTTGTTGATCGTCAGCAGCGCGGCACGCTGGCCGTTCACGCGCACGATGTTGGTCTGCGGCTGGTAGCCGTCGCGCACGTGCGCGACGTCGCGGATATAGATGGTGCCGTTTGCGGTGGTGCGGATCGGAATGTTGTTCAGCCCGGCGAGCGAATCGGGGCTGCCGTTCATTACCACCGAGTATTCGGTCGAGCCGATTTTCGCGGTGCCCGAAGGCAGAATCAGGTTCTGCGCGGAAACCGCGCTGACCACGTCCATCGGCGACAGATTGCGCTCTTGCAGCTTGCGCGAATCGATATCGATCATGATCTGCCGTTGCTTGCCGCCATACGGCAGCGGCGCGGATGCACCCGGCACTGTGGCGAGCTGCGTCTTCAGGAAGTTATTGCCGAAGTCGAACAGTTCCTGCTCGGTCAGCGACGCGGACGACAACGCGAGCCGCAAAATCGGCACCGTCGACGCGTTGTAGCGCAGGATGAACGGCGGCGTGATGCCGGGCGGCAGCGAACGCACTTGCGACTGCGACAGCGCGGTGACCTGCGCGAGCGCTTCGTCGATATTCGCTCCCGGCTGGAAAAAGATCTTGATGACCGTGATGCCGTTCAGCGACGTCGATTCCGTGTGTTCGATGTCGTTGACCGCCACCGACAAGCCGCGCTCGTAGTTCAGCGCGATGCGCCGCTCCATTTCGTCGGCGGGCAGGCCGTTGTACGACCAGATCACCGACAGCACCGGAATATCGATGTTCGGAAAGATGTCGGTGGGCGTGCGCAGAATCGTCAACGGTCCGACGATCAGCAACAACAACGCCAGCACGACGAACGTATAGGGGCGCCGTAGCGCGAGACGAACGATCCACATGACTAGCGCAGACTAATGAAATCAGCGGCGGCCGCGCCGCGCGGATCGGAAACGGAGGCGCGCCCGTCGGCGCGAAGGCAGGTGCGAAGCTGCGCGTTACCCGCATCTTGCAGATCGTTCTGGCAATGCACGTTTTTGATGTCTCCCCCCGCAGGGTTTATGATGGTCTTCATTACGACGTCTGAAGACGAGATCATCGGCCGTGCGCAGCGTAATGGGAATAGGGCGAAACGACTGGTAAAAGCCTTCTATTCGCCTTCCCAAAGCCCCGCAAAGCGGGAACAATGACTCGAACCTCTCACGCGCCACGCGCGCGACAGATTAAGTGCGCACGCAACGTCCAATGCGAAGCGGCGTTTTTATCATCACCTCGACCGGCGTGAAATCATAAAGCCGGCTAAGGGAAGCGGGGAATTATCATGCAAGTCGGTTCCATTGTCCGATCGGTACATATCGCCGTGCCGCAAGGCGCGCGCGGAATCGTCATGCGCATTCTTGGCGACATGGCGATGGTGGCGTGGTACGCCGGCGAACCCGGCGCATCGCGGCAGCTCAATACCGAACCCTTTTTCCTCGAAGATCTGATCGATACCGGCGACCTGATACGTCCGGCCGGCGCGCAGACGCATTGAACGAGAGGCTTACCTGTTGCTCATTGCCGCTGTGTGACACGCAGGAACGGGTTGTAGTGATGTTGTAAGGTGAGATCGGCTCGCCAGCATCGCTGCGGGTCGATGCGCGCGTCGATCCACGGCGCGCCGCAATCAGCCCATATTTCTAGCGTTGTTACGCACGCATGGCGACTCGTCGCTCTCGTCTTTACCCGCGGCGCGGCGCACAATGCGGGGCATGAACGACACCATTCCCGATAATTCCCATCCCCAGGCCGGCGCCGATGGCGCCGTGCCGTTCGCGCGGCTCACGCCGGAAACCGTGCTGGACGCGATCGACGGCGTGCTCGCAACGTCCGGCGTGCGGACCGACGGCCGTCTGCTGCCGCTCAACAGCTATGAAAATCGCGTGTATCAGGTCGGCGTCGAAGACGGCCCGCCCGTGGTCGCGAAGTTCTATCGTCCCGAGCGTTGGAGCGACGCGGCGATTCTCGAAGAGCACGCGTTCGTCGCCGAACTCGCCGCGCGCGAGATTCCGGCCGTGCCTGCGCGCATGCTCGATGGCCACACACTGCATAGCTTCGACGGTTTCCGCTTCTCGGTCTTCGAGCGACGCGGAGGTCGCGCGCCGGATCTCGACCGGCGCGACACGCTCGAATGGCTCGGACGTTTCATCGGACGCATTCATGCGATCGGGCAGACCCAGGACTACGCGGAACGTCCCGCGCTGAACATCGACACGTTCGGCTATGAGCCGCGCGACTTCCTGCTCGCGCATCGTTTCGTGCCCGACGACCTGCGCACCGCGTGGGAAACCGTCGTGAATCTCGCGCTCGAAGGCGTCGCGCGTGCGTTCGAACGGGCTGGCGAGATTCGCACCTTGCGTCTGCACGGCGACTGTCACCCGAGCAACGTGCTGTGGACCGATGCGGGCCCGCATTTCGTCGATTTCGACGACAGCCGCATGGGTCCCGCGATTCAGGACCTGTGGCTGCTGTTGCCGGGTGAACGCGCGGAGGCGTCGCGCGCGCTCTCCGATCTGCTCGCCGGCTACGAGGATTTCTGCGAGTTCGAGCCGCGCGAACTGTATCTGATCGAAGCGCTGCGCACGTTGCGGCTGATTCACTATCAGGCGTGGCTCGCGCGCCGCTGGAACGATCCGGCGTTTCCGGCCGCGTTTCCGTGGTTCAACACACAGCGCTACTGGGAAGATCGCATCCTCGAGATGCGCGAGCAGATCGGCGCGATGCAGGAAGGCCCGTTGTGGCCTGTTTGACGCGTTGACGTGTTGACAGTCACGGCGCCTGCGACGCCACATTCGACGACTCCACCAACGTCGATCTGACGATCACCTGCGCGCGCACGTCCCGCCCGATCGCTTCGATCGCGGGACGCATGCGCGTGAAATCATCGGGCGTGCAGACGTCGCTGTCGAAATGGGTGGCGCCGTCGCGCGTCATCGTGACCACGTTGCTGAGCGGATCGAATGCGTACTCCGACGTGTAATCGACGAAGCGGTCCTGCGTGCGTTGCGCCTCCGGCATGTCGAGCACGCGAAAGTTGGCCGGCAGTTCGATGCGCGCGCGCTCGTGGATCGCGAGGTTGTGGCATACGAACGGCTGCGTGCGCTTGCGTTCGCCGAGCCAGTAGCGCGTATCGGCTTCGACGCCGCCACCGAGGCTCGTCAAGGCCGGGATCGATGCGGTCATGCCGGTTACCACGAGACTTTCGAGCGTGCCTTTCATCGTCAGCGTGAGCGGGCCGTCGGCCGCGCTGAGGTCGCTCGTCGTCAGCGTCGCGGTGCCGCGCAGATTCACATTGCGCAACTCGGCCTGAATCGATTCCTCGCGTTGCGCGGGCGACTGCGTGCGCAGCCGCGCGCGGGCCTGCTCGGCGTACGGTCCGGCATCCTGCAGCCGATACGTGAAGCTCGCCGAGCCATCCGGCTCGATCTTGATCGCGAGATCGGTGCTGCGCGACATCTGCGCGGTGGCCGGTGTTTGCGCGAGCACGCCGTCGTCGATCAATACGGTAGGACGGTCCATGTCGGATGAAGGCAGAAAACCGAATTCGACGTTCGACGCAGTCGAGTCTGCGTACATCTGCAAGTCGGGCAGCCACGTGATCGCGTGATTGATGACGCCATAGCCCGGCACGCTCGGCAGCGTGTAGATCGTGCCGCTGCTGATCAGCGCCGGCTCGTTGCGCACGCTGACCGCGTCGAGCAGCGCGCCGTAGAGCGCGACGTGGTCCTTGCAATCGCCATAGCGGTTCGCGAGGATCGCGCTCGCGCTGTGCGGCACGACGGAGCCGCGCCCGACGTAGATCGCGACATAGCGGATATTGCGGCGAACCCAGTCGTACAGCGTTTTGGCTTTGTCGTGCGCGGTGTGGTCGTGCGCGGTCAGTTGCTGCGCGAGCTGGGTGATCGCGCCGTCGTGCGTGCCCGGGTCGGCTGCGGAGCCGCGATAGGACGCGGCGAACGCGGCATAGCTCGGAAAGGTCGACACCATCAGCCGATCCCCGTACGACACGTACGCGACCGAGCCGCGTTCCAGCCGGTCGAAATGTGCCTTGTCGTAGCGGAATTCGTAGCGCGTGCGGCCGTCGCGCGTGATGGGCGTCACCGCGCTGAAGCCGCGCGCGTCCGCGTACAGCGGCTTGTCGGCGGGCAGGTCGTAGATCAGGCGGAAGTTGCGGGTCGGTGCGAGATCGGGCGGCGTGAAGTCGCTGAATTCCCCAGGCACGATCGGCTGACGCTGCGTCTTGCGGTACGTCAGGTGCACGCGCGCGCCGGGTTCGACCGCGGGGAACACGATCACCTTTTCCTGAATGTCCTGGAACATCGGCGCGTCGAACGAGCGGACTTCCTGCACGTCGCGGATCTGCTCGGGCGCTACGTCGTGACGCTTACCGTCGGTGGTGACCGTGTAGGCCTCGAGAATCTGCACGTCGGCCATGTTGCGGTTGAACCAGACGTATTGCTGCGCGACCCGCTCGACGCCGGCTTCGTTGTTCACGTGCAGCGTCATCGAATCGAGCTTCGCATACGAGCCGTCAGCGTTGATGGTGAAGGTCTGCGTCTCGCCTTCGTTGGTGTAGGGGTCGTCCAGTTTGACCGGCACGCTCGCGCTCGCGGCATGAATGCCGGCCAGCCAGCCGGCGGAGGCAAGGACCACGAGGCAGAGTCGCATGACGGCAGGTATCCGGACGACGACGTTGACGGCATCGCCAGCTAGCGTCGTTTCGCGCCGCGCGGATGTCAAGCGGCTGGCGCGCATCTGGAAGCGATTCGAAGATTGCCCGGCGGGTATGCGCCGCGCGCCCACAGCGTCCCGACATTGAGCAAAACACTTAACTGTGTAATGATAACGTTTCTCAATTGAAAGACATCGCAAGCTTTTCGTCACACTTCTCCTCCTCTGTGACTGCCAGCCTTTCACGCGGATCGCCCTGATCACAAGCTGGCCGATCCGCCTCTTCTCACTCGAATTCTTCCTACCGCTCTAGCCTGGAGTCCGTTTTGAACGCGCCTGAATCGATCGATTTGAAACCTACCGTCGCCGCGCCGGGCGTCGCTACGCCGGGCGCCGTCGCGCAACAGGCGCCGCGGCGGCAGCGTTCGCGCCGTGCGACCTTCATCAGGTGGCTGCGCAACGTGCATGGCTGGATCGGTTTGTGGGGCGCGGTGCTCGGGTTGATGTTCGGCGTGACCGGCTTCCTGCTCAATCATCGCGCCGGCCCGCTGAAAATTTCGACGGGCGCGCCGCAGGTCGAGGAAATGCAGATCGCGGTGCCTGAGAAACCGCTGCACTCGCCGGGCGAGATGGCGAAGTGGCTGCAACGCGAACTGAAGATCGACGGCAAGCCGGGACGCGCGAAGCGCGATCCCGCCCATCCGGTCGCGTGGGGCGATCACAGCACGATTCAGCCTGAGCAATGGCAGGTCGGCATCATGGGCCCGGGGCAGAGCGTGCAGGCCGAGTACTGGGTCGGCAATGGCTTCGTGACGGTGAAGCACACGCGCAACTCGTTCTTCGCGACGCTGAGCAATCTGCACAAGGGCGTGGGTCTCAGCGTCGGGTGGGTGCTGCTGATCGATACGATCGCGGGCAGCCTGATTCTGCTGTCGCTGACGGGCGTGCTGCTGTGGACCGAATTGAATAAACGCCGCGTGGTGGGCGTGGTGCTGGTGAGCGGCTCGGTGATCGCGGCGGTGGTTTGCGGCTTGATGTAAGCGTGGAAGGCACGCCGGGTGCCCTCCACCTCGTTGGTTGAACGCGGCAGGCTACACGCTGCAGGCGGCGCCGCCCGACGCCGCAATCTCCCGCGCAGCCTTCGCGCCTTCGACCTGCAATAGCGTCGGCAGCGACACGCCGTTCTTGGCCGCCGTCACCTCCGCCAGAATCGACACCGCGATCTCAGGCGGCGTCCTGCTGCCGATATAAATGCCGACGGGCCCATGCAAACGGGCCAGTTCGGCTTCGTTCAGATCGAACTCCTTCAAACGCTCGCGCCGCGCGTGATTGTTCCGGCGCGAGCCGAGCGCGCCGACGTAAAACGCCGGCGTCTTCAATGCTTCCATCAGCGCGAGATCGTCGAGCTTCGGATCGTGCGTGAGCGCGATTACCGCGCAGCGCTCGTCGAGCTTCATGTCTGTCACGGTATCGTCCGGCATCGTGCGGACGATCTTCGTGCCCGGCACGTCCCATTCCTCCGTGTATTCCTCGCGCGGATCGCAGACCGTCACCTGATAATCGAGACCCACCGCGATGTGGCACAGGTAGCGCGACAACTGCCCGGCGCCGATCACGAGCATCCGGTAGCGCGGGCCGTGGATCGTCAGCAGACGCTTATCGTCGAAATGCACACCGTCGGTCGCCTGCGCGTTGTCGAGCCGCACCACGCCCGTCGCCATGTCGAGTTCGCGCGCGACGAGCCGGCCATTTTCGACCGCGTGACACAGCTCGGCGATGCCGCTTTGCCGTGTTAACGGTTCGAGCACGAGCTGGATCGTGCCGCCGCACGGCAGCCCGAAGCGATGCGCTTCCTCGGCCGTGATGCCGTACTTCACCGCTTCCGGATTCGTCTGCTCGATTCCCCGTTGCCGCACGCGGTCGATCAGATCGTCCTCGATGCAGCCACCCGACACCGAGCCGACCACGAGGCCGTCGTCGCGCACCGCGAGCATCGCGCCCTCGGGACGCGGCGATGAGCCCCACGTCTTCACGACCGTCACGAGGAGCGCGCGATGTCCGTCCTCGAGCCAGCGCACGCTGGTCTTCAGAACTTCGAGATCCACGCTGTCCATGATTTCTTCCCTTTCTTTGCTTCGCCGCCGGACTCGCCGTCCGCGGCCTCGTTCGATTCCGTTTGCTCAGATGCAGACGCTGACACTGACCCGGCTTCGGCTTCGGCTTCGGTATCCACCGAGGCGTTGCCGTCCGCTGCTTCCTCAGCGCTATTCTCACCCGAGAGCTGCGCACTCAAGCGCTTGAAAAACTCCCCGGCAATCTTGCGCGCCGCACCGTCGACGAGCCGCGAGCCGATCTGCGCGAGTTTGCCGCCGACCTGCGCGTTGGCGGTGTAGGAGAGCTTCGTCGCGGCATCGCCGTCGGCTTCGAGCGTGACCTGCGTATTGCCCTTGGCAAAACCCGCGGCGCCGCCCTGGCCTTCGAACACGATCGTGTAGGCGTTCGGTGCGTCGATATCGGTCAGTTGCATACGCCCCTTGAAGCGCGCCTTGACCGGGCCGACCGCCGCGCTCAGCGTGACCAGGTACGCGTTTTCGCCGTCCGGGTCGATGCTTTCGCAACCGGGGATGCAAGCGCGCAGAATTTCGGTGTCGTTCAGCGCGTCCCACGTTTGCTGCTGCGCGACCGGCAGCGTATGAGTTTCGCTCAATTCCATGACGTTGCTCCTGCGAGTGTCGTCGCGGCGACGGCGTGGCGAGGCGCGCGCGTCAATTGCGCGAGATCGCGGCCGAACGCTGCGAGACTGTCTAGATTATGAACCGGACGATGCGCGTCGACATACGGCAGGATCGCCTGCACGCCGCGCGCCTTCGGAGTGAAGCCGCTGAACCGCAGCAGCGGATTGAGCCACACGATGCGATGCGCGAAACGTGCGAGGCGTGCCATTTCGGTATCGAGCACGTCGATCGCTTCGTGATCGAGACCGTCGGTGACGAGCAGCACCGTCGCACGACCTGTGAGCACGCGGCGCGCCCAGCGTCGGTTGAATTCGGCGAGCGCCGCGCCGATGCGCGTGCCGCCCGACCAGTCGACCACCTGATCGCTGAGCGTCGCGATCGCGACGTCGGGATCTCGTTCGCGCAATGCGCGCGTCGCGTTGGTGAGCCGCGTGCCGAACAGAAACACCTGCAGACGTTCGCGCGACTGCAACAACGCGTGGCAGAAGTACAGCACCGCGCGCGAGTAGTTGCTCATCGAGCCGGAAATATCGAGCAGCAGCACGAGCGGCGGCTTGCGCTCGACCCTCGCGCGATACTTCCACACGGTCCAGTCGCCACCGGCGCGCACCGCGTGCCGCGCGCTCGCGCGCAGGTCCGCATGCGTGCCGTGCGATGCCGCCTTCAGGCGCCGGGTCGGTTCGGTGGCGAGCGGCAGCCGCTGGCCGCGGATCAGATGACGCAGCGTGCGCCATTCGTCGGCGCTCAGCGTGTCGAAATCGCGATGACGCAGCCGCTCTTCCGCGCTGAACGTCAGCTGCGCATGCAGTTCGTGGTGCTCGGTTTCCTGCGGCGCATTCGGATGCGGCGACGGCGGCATGCGTACCGCGAGCGCATCGGCGAGACGGTTGTTGCGCTTCGGCGGCGGCAGCCCGTCGCGTACTTTCGGCAACAGCAGCGCGCGCAGCTTGCCTTCCCAATCGGGGTCGCGCCAGAACAGATCGAATGCGGCATTGAAGAGCTCGCGTTCGTCGGGCGCGGTGACGAGCAGCGCGGCAAGTGCGGCGCGCACGTCGTCGCGGCGGCCGAGGTCGATCCACTGCAACGCGGCGAGCGCATCGACGGCGTGTGCGGGCGACATCGGCAAACCGGCGCCGCGCAGCACGCGCACGAAATGAACCACGTTGCGCGCGAGCATGGGCGCGGACTGCTGGTTCGCGCCGTCGCGTCTGCCTATGCCGATGTCATTCGTCATGCCGGCGACCCTCACCCGGCCAGACACTGCGCGATCTGCTCGGCATCCACGCGCGCGAGATCGTCCTGATACTTGAGCAGCACGCCGAGCGTGTTCTGCACCGATTGCGGATCGAGTTCCGTCACCGACAGCGCTTCGAGCGCGCGGCACCAGTCGATCGTTTCGGCGATGCCCGGTGCCTTGAACAGATCCATGCCGCGCAGCCGATGCACGAAGTCGACCGCGCGCCGCTGCAGTTGCGCCGACGTTTGCGGCGCGCGCGCGGCGACGATCTCGAGCTCGCGCTCGCGATCCGGATAGCCTATCCATTGATACAGACAGCGGCGCTTCAACGCGTCGTGCACTTCGCGCGTGCGGTTCGACGTCATGATGACGAGCGGCGGCTGTGACGCGCGTACGGTGCCGTACTCGGGAATCGATACCTGGAAATCCGAAAGCAGTTCGAGCAGGAACGCTTCGAACGGTTCGTCGGCGCGGTCGATTTCGTCGATTAGCAGCACGCGTCGCGCGCCGGGATGGTTTTCGTCCGGCATCAGTGCCTGCAGAAGCGGACGCTTCAGCAGGAATTCGCCGCGATACAGCGTGTCGTTGTCGGGGCGCTCGCCGCTCGCTTCGGCGAGCCGCAACGCCATGATCTGACGCGGGTAGTCCCACTCATAAAGCGCGCTCGCGGTGTCGAGTCCTTCATAGCATTGCAAGCGCAGCAGCGTGGTGCCGAGCATGCCGGCCGCCGCTTTCGCGAGTTCGGTCTTGCCGACACCCGGCTCGCCTTCGACGAACAGCGGCCGCTCCATGCGCAGCGCGAGATACAGCGCGGTCGCGAGTTCGCGGCTCGCGAAATAGCATTGGGCGGCGAGTTGGGCGAGGGTGTCGTCGATCGAAGCCGGCTGCATGGTGATCCTGAATCTGCGCGACTGGCCATGACGAGGCGTGGCGCGAGTGAAGAACGCAATGGGCGCGAGCTAGGCGTCGAACTCTCGCGCCCGCTCGCGAAGTGAACGAAGCTGGCTTGCGCGCGCCGTGATGCGCACGCGCGGCAAGCCGGGCAGCCTGGCGAGTATCGCTAGGCAGTTGCCTTCGTGACCGCGCGCGCGGCGAGCAGCGGAATCAGATGCGCGCGATATGCGGCGCTCGCGTGCATGTCTTCGTTCAACTCGTCGGGCGACACGCTGACCGCGCGTGCCGCCTCGGGCGTGAAGTTCGCCGACAGCGCGCTTTCGAGCTCGGGCACGCGAAATACCGACGACGCCGCACCCGTCACCGCGACCCGCACGCCGCCTGCGGACTTCGCGACGAACACGCCGACTAGCGCGAAGTGCGAGGCCGGATTGCGGAATTTCTCGTACGCAGCCCGCTCGGGCACCGGAAACTCGACGGCGACGATCAGTTCGTCGGGGGCAAGGGCGGTCTCATACATGCCGACGAAGAAATCGCCCGAGGCGATGCGCCGCCGGTCCGTGACGATCGTCGCGTCGAGCCCCATCGCGGCGGCCGGGTAGCACGCGGCCGGATCGTTGTTCGCGAGCGAGCCGCCGATCGTGCCGAGCGCGCGCACCTGGCGATCACCGATGTTCGCGGCCAGCTCCGCGAGCGCGGGTAACACGCGCCGCACGTCCGCGTGTTCGGCTACGTCGGCATGGCAGACGGCCGCGCCGATCGTCACCTTGTTGGCGTCGACGCTGATCGTCTTGAGCGCGGGAATCCGCGTGACGTCGATCAGTTGCGACGGCTGCGCGAGACGCAGGCGCATCGTCGGCAGAAGGCTCTGGCCGCCGGCGAGGAACTTCGCGTCGCTGTCGGCGGTGAGGGCTGCGGCGGCCGCTTGCGGATCCGTCGCGCGTTGATACTCGAATGAATACATGTCGAATGCTCCGCTCAGGATCGTTGGGTCAGGCTTGCTTCGCCGCTTGAATCGCGGACCATACGCGATGCGGCGTGGCCGGCATCTGCAGATTGGTCACGCCAAGCGGCGCGAGCGCGTCGATGATCGCGTTGATCACGGCCGGCGGTGAGCCGATCGCGCCCGCTTCGCCGCAGCCTTTGACGCCAAGCGGGTTGTGCGTGCACGGCGTGCCCTTCGAGGTCTCGACCGTGAAGTCGGGCAGGTCTGACGCATGCGGCATCGCGTAGTCCATATACGAGCCGGACAGCAGCTGGCCGCTGTCGTTGTCGTACACGCAGCGCTCGAGCATCGCCTGGCCGATGCCTTGCCCGAGCCCGCCATGCACCTGGCCTTCGACGATCATCGGATTGATCACGTTGCCGAAATCGTCGACCGCGGTGAACTTCTGGATGCGGCTCTCGCCGGTGTCCGGATCGACTTCGATCTCGCAGATGTACGCGCCCGATGGATACGTGAAGTTGGTCGGATCGTAGAACGCGCTTTCTTCGAGGCCCGGTTCGAGCACGTCGAGCGGATAGTTGTGCGGCACGTAGGCGGCGAGCGAAATTTCCGCGAACGCCTTGGTGCGGTCGGTGCCGGCGACGCGGAACACGCCGTTCTTGAACTCGATGTCTTCCGCCGACGCTTCGAGCAGATGCGCGGCGATCTTCTTCGCCTTCGCTTCGATCTTGTCGAGCGCCTTCGAAATCGCCGAGCCGCCGACCGCGATCGAACGCGAGCCATACGTGCCCATGCCGAACGCGATGCGGCCGGTGTCGCCATGCACGATCTCGACGCTTTCGAGCGGGATGCCGAGGCGATCCGCGACCACCTGCGCGAAGGTCGTCTCATGGCCCTGGCCGTGACTGTGCGAGCCCGTGAACACCGTGACCGAACCGGTCGGGTGCACGCGAATCTGGCCGACTTCGAACAGGCCCGCGCGCGCGCCGAGCGCGCCCGCGATGTTCGACGGCGCGAGGCCGCATGCCTCGATGTAGCACGAGTAGCCGAGGCCGCGGCGCTTGCCGTTCTGTTCCGATTCCTGCCGGCGCGCTGCGAAGCCTTCGACGTCCGCGAGCGTCAGCGCGCGCGACAGAATCGCGTTGTAGTCGCCGGTGTCGTAGGTGAGGCCGACCGGGGTCGCGTACGGGAACTGCGTGATGAAGTTGCGGCGGCGGATTTCGGCCGGGTCGAGCTTCATCTCGCGCGCCGCGGCTTCGACCAGACGCTCGACGACGAACGTCGCTTCAGGCCGGCCCGCGCCGCGATACGCATCGACGGGAACGGTGTTGGTGAAGACCGCCTTCACTTCGGCGTAGATCGCGGGCGTAGCGTATTGGCCGGCGAGCAGCGTCGCGTAAAGGATCGTCGGCACGCTCGACGCGAACGTCGACAGATACGCGCCCATGTTGGCGATCGTATGCACGCGCATCGCGAGGAACTTGCCGTCCGCGTCCATTGCCAGCTCGGCCTTGGTGACGTGATCGCGGCCGTGTGCGTCGGAAACGAATGCCTCCGAGCGCTCGGCGGTCCATTTGACCGGCCGGCCGATCTTCTTCGATGCCCACGTGAGCGCGACGTCTTCCGCGTACAGGAAGATCTTCGAGCCGAAGCCGCCGCCGACGTCCGGCGCGATCACGCGCAGCTTCGATTCCGGCAACGACAGCACGAACGCGGCCATTAGCAGCCGCTCGACGTGCGGATTCTGATTCGCGACGTACAGCGTGTAGCTGTCGTCCTGCGCCGAATAGCTCGCGTTGACCGCGCGCGGTTCGATCGCGTTCGGCACGAGCCGGTTGTTGACGATGTCGAGCGTGGTTACGTGCGCGGCCTTGGCGAACGCTGCATCGGTCGCGGCCTTGTCGCCGTGGCCCCAGTTGTAGCAGACGTTGTCGGGCACTTCGTCGTGCACCGCCGCCTGACCCGGGTCGGCCGCATGCGCGGTATCGACGACGGCCGGCAGTTCTTCGTAATCGACGTCGATCAGTTCGGCCGCATCTTTGGCGGCCTTGATCGATTCGGCGATCACGAGCGCGATCTGGTCGCCCACGTGCCGCGCCTTCGTATGCGCGATCACCGGATGCGGCGGCTCGTTCATCGGCTTGCCGTCGGTGCTGTGGATCAGCCAGCCGCACGGCAGTCCGCCGACCTTCTCCGCCGCGAGGTCCGCGCCGGTGAAGATCGCGACGACGCCCGGCGACTGTTTGGCCGCGCTCGTGTCGATGCTGTTGATCTTGGCGTGCGCGTGCGGCGAGCGCAGGAACACCGCGTAGCTTTGCTGCGGCAGCACGATGTCGTCGGTGTACTGGCCTTTGCCGGTCAGGAAGCGATAGTCTTCCTTGCGTTCGACGGCGGCGCCGATCAGGCTCTGTGTATCGGGTGCGTTCATCGTCGGCTCCTCAGGCGGCGGTTGCGCCGGCGGCATTCGCGCCGGCAGTTGCGCTCGATGCTGCGGACGCCTTCATACCCGCAGCGCCTTCGAGCACGGCCTTGACGATGTTGTGATAGCCGGTACAGCGGCACAGATTGCCGTCGAGCTGCTCGCGCACTTCGTCGCCGGTCAGATCGGGTTGACGCTGGACCAGCGATACCGCGCTCATCACCATGCCCGGCGTGCAGAAGCCGCATTGCAGGCCGTGGCAGTGCTTGAACGCCGCCTGCATCGGATGCAGTGCGCCGTTGTGCGCGAGCCCTTCGATGGTCGTGACTTCGGCGCCATCGGCTTGCGCGGCGAGGATGTTGCAGGACTTGATCGCGCGGCCGTTCAGATGCACGGTGCAGGCGCCGCATTGCGCGGTATCGCAGCCGACGTGGGTGCCGGTCAGACGGAGTTGATCGCGCAGGAACTGGACAAGCAGGGTACCAGGGTCGACTGAGGCGCTCACGGGTGCGCCATTGACCGTCAGACTGATGCTGATCGCCATGAAGCTGTCTCCTTTATTGATCGGAGCGAGCGCTTCGGCGTATCGATCCCCGCCTCCACGCTGACCACGATCCCATGCAAGATAGTTGCTGTGGGTGAGACCGGACCTGTGATTGTTGTTGCCCCTGCTTTTGCTTCGACTGCGAGTGACTGCGGTTCGCGAGGTCCGATGAGGGTGCTGCGGGTTTTACAAGTCTGCCGAAAAGTAAAGCACAAATCGCGCGGACGCGCTATGAGGGGAAGTGTGTCGGCGCGCGCGAGCGCACGTAGAGAAGATGGGGGCCACGCAACGGGACGCCGCAAAGACAAGCGCCCCGTCTGCAGGGCATGACGGGGCGCTTCGATAGATCAGCGGAAAACGATGCCGCGCTCGCGAGCATTTAGCTCATTGGCGCGGCCTCGTCGAAAACGGCGCTTTACTTTGCCAGTTTCGAATGACGGCGCGAGTAGCCGAAATAGACGACCATGCCGATCGCAAGCCAGATCAAGAACGCGCCCCACGTGATGCCTTGCAGATTCAGCATCAGGAACAGGCACGATGCGACCGCGAGCACCGGCACGACCGGCACGCCCGGGCAACGGAACGCGCGCGGCAGCTCGGGGTGCGTCTTGCGCAGCACCAGCACCGCGATCGACACCATCGAGAATGCCGCGAGCGTGCCGATATTGATCAGTTCAGCCAGCACATTGAGCGGCACCAGCGCGCCGATCAGGCCGAAGAAGATGCCGACGAGCCACGTCGTGAAGAACGGCGTCGCGAAGCGCGGATGCACTTTCGACAGCTTCGCGGGCAGCAGGCCGTCGCGCGACATCGCGAAGATCACCCGCGTCTGACCGTAGGCCATCACGAGAATCACGGTCAGCATTCCGAGCACGGCGCCGAGATCGATGAAACCTGCGACCCAGTTCTGCCCGGCGAGCTGCAGCGCGTACGACACCGGGTGGGAAATGCCCATGAACTTCCCGGACGGCACGATGCCGGTGACGACGGCGGCCACGGCCACGTACAGCACCGCGCACACGCCGAGCGACGCGATGATCCCGATCGGCAGATCGCGCTTCGGATTCTTCACCTCTTCCGCCGCCGACGACACCGAGTCGAAGCCGATGAACGCGAAGAACATCACCGCGGCCGCGCCGAACACGCCGCTCCAGCCGTGCGGCATGAACGGGTGCCAGTTGGCCGGCGTGACGTGAAACACGCCGACGCCGATCACGAGCAGCACGACCACGACCTTGATCGCCACCATGATGTTGTTGATCCGCGCGGATTCGCGCACACCGACCGACAGCAGCGTGGTGATCGCCATCATCACGAGGAAGGCGGGCAGGTTGAACAGCGTTTCGTGTCCGGGGACGGCGCCGGGGGCCGCGGTCAGCGCCATCGGCAGCGACACGCCGAAGCCCGACAGCAGCGACTGCAGATAGCCGGACCAGCCGACCGACACCGCCGAGGTCGCGAGCCCGTATTCGAGCATCAGGTCCCAGCCGATGATCCACGCGGCCAGCTCGCCGAGCGTCGCGTACGAGTACGTGTAGATCGAACCGGCGACCGGAATCGTCGATGCGAATTCGGCATAGGCGAGCGCGGCGAAGCCGCAGGCGATCGCCGCGATCACGAATGAGATCATCAGCGCGGGCCCGGCCTGCAAGGCGCCCGTGCCGGTCAGCACGAAGATGCCGGTGCCGATGATCGCGCCGACGCCGAGGAAGGTCAGGTCGAGCGCGCCGAGCGCCTTTTTCAGGCCGGCGGTCTGAGCGCTTGCCGCAAGCATGTGCTCGACGCTCTTTTTTCGAAACAGGGACATTGGCGTGGGTCTCCAGTGGTGCACGCGTGTTGCGCGCCGAATGTCGGGGAAAACCCGCAATTCTAGCGGATGCGTGCCATCGGGCCGGTTCAAGGCGGCGCTTGGTGGGTCGGGCCGATGGGTGGAAGCTCCCGCCAGGAGGGACGACGGTGGTCTTGCGTTGCCGCACGCAGCGCGGCGGTCGAGCTTTTACCAAGTAGGCGATTGATGGGGACGGAATTTCTCCGTCTGCACCGGCGCACCGCTGGGTGGCTGCGGCACAACGCCGCAGGCACGGGGAGCGGCGCCTGCTGGCCTAGCCGGCCATCGCGGGATTCAGATCGACGAGGCGGTTGCTCATCACATAGAACGTCAGCTCGGCGTTGTTGCGCAGCTTCATCTTGTCGAGCAGCCGCGTGCGGTACACGCTGACCGTCTTCACCGACAGCGACAGCGTGGCCGCGATATCGGTGAGCCGTTTGCCCGACGCGAGCATGCACAGCGTCTGGTACTCGCGATCGGACAGCTTTTCGTGCGGCAACTGCTCGCCGTCGAACGACACATAGTCGGCGAGCGCCTCGGCCATCTCGGGGCTCACGTATTTGCGGCCCGCGGCGACCTGCTGGATCGCGCCGATCATCTGCGCGGCGTCGACCGTCTTCGACAGATAGCCGGACGCGCCGGCTTTGAGCGCGCGCACCGCGTACTGGTCCTCGCGGTACATCGAGAACATCAGCACCGCGACGCGCGGCGCTTTGCGCTTCAGGCGCTTGAGCACCTCGACGCCATTCATGTCGGGCAGCGAGATGTCGAGCAGCACGACGTCGAAGCCGTGATGGACGACCGAGTCGAGCGCTTCGGAGCCGCTTTGCGCCTCGGCGACCTCGCGCGCGACGCCGCGATCGAGCAGCAACTGGCGGACGCCCTGGCGGACCACCGCGTGATCTTCGACGATCAGGATGCGCAGGCTCATGGTCGCGGGCTCACGATTGCAGCGCGCGGCGGGCGGCGCGCGGGGCGGGGCTGGTTGCCAGCAGCGCGTGCCACGCGAAGCGGGCCTGGATCAAGGTGCCGCGCGAGGCGATGGCGCCGTTATTGCCCGTGCCGCCGTCCTCGCCGCGACCGACGCTCGCGCGCCTCGTGCCGACTCGCAGCGCGCCGTCGAATGCTGCGCAGCGCGCCTGCATGCCCGCGAGGCCGAAATGACCTCCGGGTTCTTTCTGGCCACCGCGTTCGCGCGCGCCGCGCCGCAAACCAATGCCGTCGTCGCTGATGAGGAGTTTCAGATGACGCGCACCGGTTTCGATGCGCACGTCGGCGCAGCTCGCCCGTGCGTGCTTCGCGACGTTGTTCAGCGCTTCCTGCGCGACGCGGAACACGGCGAGCGCGGCATCGGCCGGCAGGCGCGCGAGCCGCGCGTCGTCGGGGCAGGTGAAGGTGGCGCGCAAGCCGGTCCGCGTGGAGAAGTCGCGCACCCAGCACATCAGCGCGCCGGCGACGCCCGTTTCGAACGACGGTGCGTGCAGTTGCGCGATGGCCTCGCGGCTCGCTGCGTGCACGGCGTCGAGCGAACGGTTCGCGACCGCGAGCGCGGCCGCGCATTGCGGCGGAGCGTCGGTGGGCAGCCAGGTTTCGATGCCGGCGAGCGCGAAGCGCGTCGCGGTCAGCTCGGCGCCGACGCCGTCGTGCAGCTCGCGCGCGACGTGGCGGCGCACACTTTCCTGCGCCTCGACCAGTTCGGCCGACAGCTCGCGCACCCGCGCGCGCAGCCGCTCGATCTCGCGCGCGGCGTGCGATGGCATGTCGAAGCCATCACGCTGCGCGGCCGAGGCCAGCGCAGCGTTGAACGGGACGGCAGTCGACGTATCCATGAATTTCCCTCTCAGGAAGCGGAGTGGACAGCGAAGCGGGCGCGCGCAGACGGAATCAACGCCTGCGAATCACGAGGTTTCGCGTCGGACGAAACACGATGGCCCAACGTAACGAAATTTACATTCAGTAACAACTCGGGTTGACGATGTTCAATGCATGAATTCGTCTGATCTCGCGGCGCGATGATATCCCAAAAAGATTAAAAAAGCAGTCGCACCAAGGGTTAGCGCAAGGTTTACAGAAATTACTTGATGTTCCTCATACGCGCGCGTTGTCGGAGGAATTCTGACAGCGAAGGTGATGTAACGGCCGCCAATTTGTAACGAAGCAACAAAAAAGGAGCCCGCAGGCTCCTTTTTTGGAATTCGCGGCGCGGGGGCCGCCACAGGGAATGCCGGCTTAGCCGACGAAGGCCTTTTCGACCACGTAATGACCCGGCTCGTTGTTGCTGCCTTCCTTGAATCCCGCATCTTCGAGCAGCTTGCGCGTGTCGCGCAGCATGTGCGGGCTGCCGCACAGCATGACGCGGTCGTTTTCGAGCGAGAAACCCGGCACGCCGAGGTCGGCGAACAGTTTTTCGGTTTCGATCAGCTCGGTGATGCGGCCGCGGTTCTGAAACGCTTCGCGCGTGACGGTCGGGTAGTACAGCAGCTTTTCCTGCACGAGCTCGCCGAGGTGTTCATGCGCCGGCAGGTGCTCGGTGATGTATTCCTTGTACGCGAGTTCGTCGACGAAACGGCAGGTGTGCGTGAGGACCACGCGCTCGTAGCGGTCGTAAATCTCCGGATCCTTGATGATCGACATGAACGGCGCGAGGCCCGTGCCGGTGGACAGCAGCCACAGCGTCTTGCCCGGCAGCAGGTTATCGGCCACCAGCGTGCCGACCGGCTTCTTGCCGATCAGCACTTCGTCGCCGACCTTCAGATGCTGCAGACGCGACGTGAGCGGACCGTCCTGCACCTTGATGCTGAGGAATTCGAGGTGTTCTTCGTAGTTCGCACTCGCGAGGCTGTAAGCGCGCAGCAGCGGCTTGCCGTCGACCTGCAGGCCGACCATCGTGAACTGGCCGTTTTCGAAGCGGAACGACGGATCGCGCGTGCAGGTGAAGCTGAAAAGCGTATCGGTCCAGTGATGGACGCTCAGGACGGTTTGTGAATTCAGGTTGCTCATGGCTTCTTGGATAGTGCGAAAACAAAGGCGGCCAGTCGTCTGAGCCGGCCGGCACGGCAAGGGCGATGCTGCGCTGATCCGTGGTCGGGACTCCCGCGCAATCCAGCATTTTACCGTGCCCGCCGGGGCGGGGCCGCAGCGCGGCGCTCGAGCGTGGTAAAGCGGGTTGCCAAACCGGGAAGCGGCGGCGCCGGCTTGCTGGCGCCGCGAAGTACGTTGGCGTGAATGCGGCCGTGCTTCAGCGGGGTACGGCGATTCGGCGAACGCCGCGCAGGGCGGCTGCCATTGGCTGTCCGGCAGGCGCGAAAGCAACGCGCCGCGTGGGCAACAATTTCAAGATGATACCGAAACGCGGCGTGCGCTGCAGCATTGACCCTGCAGATATAACTGGCAAAAGGGGCGGAACTGTCCCGGCGCGATCGGGATCGCCTCGCGTTCGACTATCGGTTGCACGGCGCGATTTTTTGGGGGATACGCCTGACGTCACCTCGTTTACGCAGCACGCGAGTCGCGCGAAGCAGGGCAGTGCGGTGGCTGCGCGGCTCGTTCTGGCGGCTGCGACCGCCACTGCGAGTAGTAGGTGTCACGGATGGCAAGAACGTCGTCCCTCCAGGCTCGTTGCTCGTCATCAATCCGCAAGGCGGGCTCGTCACGGAACTGAAAGATCAGAGGCTGCTGGATGGCCATTGGGACCTCACCGTGATCGACGGGGGACGATTCGCCCGGGTCTTCGTCTCGGATGTGCTGAACGGAAAGGTCGCGCGGATCGATCTTTCGATCGGGGCGAACGGCGTTCAGATGCTGCCTGGCTCGACCATCATCGCGTCAGGCTATCTACACCGCACCGATCCGGCGGCACTGGTGGTCGGCCCGACCGGACTGGCATACGACCCAACGCATGACGTGCTGTACGTCGCCTCGACCGGTGACAACGCGGTGTTCGCCATCTACGGCGCCGCGAGCGCGAATCACGATGGCGGCGTCGGCCGGATGATTTACCACGACAACAAACATCTGCACGGTCCGCTTGTGCTGGCGCTCGCACCCAACGGGCATCTCGTTACCGCGAACGGCGACGCGGTCAACCCCGACCCGAATCAGCCCAGCGAAATCGTCGAGTTCACCGTCGACGGACAATTCGTCGCCCAATTGCAGGTCGATCCTGCGCCGCGCTCCGCGTTCGGCCTGGCCTTCGACCTCGATAGCAACCGCCACTTGCAGTTCACAGCGGTGGACGACGCCATCAACACCGCGACGGTCTGGACGTTGCGCACGAACAATCGATAAGGAAACCGAGGACGACGATCGGGGACGTCCTGACGTGTCGGGGACACGTCACGGTCACACGGTTTCACGGCGAGTCTATCGGTACACAGATATGGGTCGGGGGCGGCGATTGTAGCGGCAAGCCT
Organism: Paraburkholderia atlantica; assembly: GCF_000092885.1. Lineage (NCBI taxonomy): Bacteria > Pseudomonadati > Pseudomonadota > Betaproteobacteria > Burkholderiales > Burkholderiaceae > Paraburkholderia > Paraburkholderia atlantica. Next base: position 110,060 of record NC_014117.1, read on the forward strand.
CAGTCAAATAGGGAAAATCTGTCCGATGGTATTGATGACGCCAACTCGCGGGTGCCGCTTGCTCACGCCGCCGCCGCCCGCTTTTTTCCGCGCTGTTTCAACACCCGCGCCTGCAGCACGATCACGAGCAGCAGGAAGACAGCCCCATCAGCCGCGCGGCCTCTTCACTGCCGCCGATCGCGAGCGCGTGCCGCCCGAAGCGCGTGCTGCGCAGCGGGAGCCAGCCTGCGACCGCGGCGACGAGCGCGCCGAGTCCCGGGATCGGCAGTCCGAACAGGTCGCCCTGACCGAAGTTGCCGAAGTTCGAACCGGCCGCGATCGACCCACACGAATACGCCAACTAGCGCGAGCATCAGCAGCACCTGGAACGGCACGCCCGCGACCTGGCCGAGCGCAATCCACTGAAAGGCTGGGGTGTTGAACGCTTGCAGGCTGCCGTCGGTGACGACCTGCGCGATGCCGCGTCCGGCGATGAACAGCACGAGCGTCGCGACGATCGGCTGCACCGATAATCGTGTGACGAGCAGGCCGTTGAACACACCGCACAGGGCGGCCGCCAACACCGGCAGCACGAACGCGAGCGCGACGCCGAGCGGTCCCGCGACGTTGAGGAACAGCATCGGCGCGAGCGCGCCCGCAATTGCCATCGACGTGCCCACCGACAGATCGATGCCGCCCGTCGCCACGACCAGCGTCATGCCGATGCCGACGATCACGATCGTCACGACCTGCGTCATGTTCACGTTGAAGGTCTGCAACGACCAGAAGTGCGGGTGAAGATCAGGTTGAACAGAACCATCGCGAGCAGCACGATCACTTCGCCCTGCATCGCGAGATGGCGCCACTTGTGCACGGTGCTCGCGGAGCGTGCGGGGGGCGTATCGGTCGATTGCATCATGGTGGTGTCGCCGCCCGACGCAGCAGCGCCCGGCGCCTCGCCGCGCAGCGGATTGGAATGCAGCTTAAGCGCCATGACGATCGCCCTCCAGCGCGTCTTCGATGTGTGCCGGTCGCGCGGCTTGCGCGAGCGTCGATTGGCCCTCGCTGCGGTACGCGATCGCATCCATGATCGCGGTCTCGCTCATGTCGGCTCCGTTCAGTTCGGCGACCGTGCTGCCGACGCAGCTCGGCCCGCATCCGGCCGTCGACGCGTTGCGCGCGGGCATGTCGCCCGACGCGTTCGATCCGGACAACAGCTTTTCGAACTGGTCGCGCGTGGCGACGATCGCGTGGCCCGACGAGCGGCGCAATCTGACGATGCGTGCCGACGCGCCGTTTGATCACCTGGTCGTGTTCGCGCCGGCCGACGATCCGCAGCTATGCGTGGAGCCGGTCACGAATACGACCGACTGCTTTAACGGGGTTGGTACACAAAAGCATGTCCGCGGCTGCATGTTGCAGCCGGGCGAAGAGATCGAAGCGGCGTTGAGCTGTACGCCGCATCGCGAGCGAGGAGTTAGGCGCTTTCCGTTGACGAAAGCGCAACGAACAGAAGCGTTTACTCCAGCCGCAACTTCGCCATATACGGCAAATGGTCCGAAAGCCACGCAGTCTCCTGCGTCGGCTGGATCCATTCGACCGGCTGCATGCCGCGCACGAACATCTTGTCGAGCGACAGCGCCGGCGAGAACGCCGGGAACGTGCGCGCCGGTTCGCCGAGCAGCGTCGCGACTTCCTGCAAGCCGTGCTCGCGAAAGAGCGGTACCGAGTCGTTGCGCCAATCGTTGAAGTCGCCGGCCAGCACGAGCGGACCGTCCGGGGCTTCCTTCGCGATCCAGTGCGCAATCCAGTTCATCTGCCGCAAGCGCGCGGGTCGCGTCAGCGCGAGATGCGCGCACAATAGCGTGACGAGCCGGCCGCCGAACGTCGCACGCGCGACCAGCAGCCCGCGCTTTTCGAAGCGGTGCGCCGAAATGTCCCAGCGGCCGCCGAGATCCAGCGGATGCGGCGACAGGATCGCATTGCCGTGCCGCCACGACGGCTTGAACACGTTCGGGCCGAGCGCGACTTCGAGTTCGAGCGCGCGCGCGATTTCGGTTGCCTGACAGTGCCAGACGTCGGACAGCGGATCGCCCATCGGTGCGCCGAAACTGCTCGCCAATACCGGCGACGGCATGCGCCGCGCCATCGCTTCCTGCAGGAAGTACGCGTCCGCGTGAGTCGATTGAACCCAGCGCTGCATCGCCTGCCAGGCCTGAAAACCGAGCGGGGTGCGGCCCTTGTGCAGGTTCCAGCTCACAGCGACGAAATCGTTCGGCGCGAGGCTCTCGCGGATCAATTCTTCTGGGTTTCGCATGCCGCGTTATCCACGTGTTCTGTTTGAGCGCGCCGGTCAGGCGCGCGGTTCCTGTCAGTTTGGATTGTTGCCGCCAGTCGCGGCGCCATTGCCACTCATGCCGCCATTCGTAACGGTGCCGTTCGCCCCGTTGCTCACGACGCTCGCATGCACGCGGTACACGAGGTTCGGATTGCGATCGACGATCGTCCAGCTCGCCCATTGGTCCGGCGGCACCACCAGACCCGGGTGGCTCGCGCTCACCTGGCGCGGCTGCGGCGGCAGCTTGCAGCCGATGTCGGTGCGCCCCGCGTTGGTGTCCTCGAGCGTTTCCTGCGTGTCGATCGAAAACATCACGCCCTCGGGATCGACGCGCAGCGGCGACACCGTGATAGTGCGCGACAGATCGATGCTGCCGGCCGGCTGGTCCTTGCAGCCGACATTGTGTTGCACGACCTGATGATGCGTATCCGTGCGCGCCTGGCCGACGGTGGTGGTGCCGTCGAACGAATCGATCTGCTGGCCGTCTTTCACCACCTGCAACTGCCATTGCACGACCTGCTGCGCTGGCCGTTGTTGCGCGTGAGCGAGCAACGAAGCGCCAAGCAGCATGGCCACGATACCGGTTTTCCACATAAAAAGATCTCCGCTCACGCGTCGGTTGCGGGGTTGCCTTGCCTCTCGCCAGCAGGTTAGAGAGCAATCTTACCCCTGATGGCCGCAACGATTTCTGACACGGTCGACGAGGGCCGGTTCAGCAACAATCCATTCCAGATAAGGATCTGAACGCCAGCGATCGTTAGCAGCAGAGCCGCGCGACTGCTGGCTTGCACGCGATTGTGTCCTCGTTACACTGGACTGGAATCGGCGCTCACAAGGCGCCGCCGCTGCAGGATCAGCCAGACGGGGTGAGCGATGACAACAGCAATGGTCAAACAGGAAATCGCCGTGGCCTCGTTCAGCCGGGTGTATGACCTCGACGAGGTCGAAAGCGCGCTGAACGGTCTCGGCGAGGGCGCGAACGAGGCGCTGCGCGCAACCTACGAAAAGATGCTGAAGACGGGCAATCTGCGCTTCTGCGTGAAGCCGAACCGGATGCCGTCGATCGACGATCTGATCGACGCGCTGCCCAATTTTTCCGCGCCGCTCGACGACATCCGCAAGCAGGTCGCGCTGTGCCTCGAAACCGAGGACCGGCTCGAACTGATGCCGATCCTGCTGCTCGGCGAACCCGGCATCGGCAAGACGCATTTCGCGAAGCAGCTGGCGCGCCTGCTCGGCACCGCGTACCAATATGTCGCGATGAGTTCGCTGACGGCGGGCTGGATTCTGTCGGGCGCGTCGTCGCAATGGAAGAACGCGAAACCGGGCAAGGTGTTCGATGCGCTCGTGAACGGCAGCTACGCGAACCCGGTGATCGCCGTCGACGAGATCGACAAGGCGACCGGCGATTCGCAATACGACCCGCTCGGCGCGCTGTACGCGCTACTCGAACACGACACCGCCCAGAGCTTTGTCGACGAGTTCGCCGAGATAGCGATCAACGCGGGCAACGTGATCTGGATCGCGACCGCCAACGACGAACGCGCGATCCCCGAGCCGATCCTGAACCGCATGAATGTCTACGAGATCCCGCCGCCGGACCACGCGGGCGCGCGACGCATCGCGCAGTCGATCTACGACGAGATCCGCGGCGCGCACAACTGGGGCATGCGCTTTCCGGAGACGCTCGGCGACGCGACGCTCGATGCGCTCAAGCGCGCATCGCCGCGCGAAATGCGCCGCGCGATCCTGAACGGCTTCGGCGCGGCGCGCATCGCGGGACGCGACCAGGTCGAACCCGCCGATATCCGGCTCGATTACGGAAACCGGCGAAAACCGATCGGTTTTTAACGTTTTCCGCCGGTTTTTCGCACCAAATCTGCGCTTTTTTGCGATTTTGGTGGCTGTCGCGGCAATTCGTACGGTGTGTGTGGTGAATGCAACGGCAATTATTGCTGTTTTCGATGTGGATCGCGGGCCAAGCCGGTTTGCGCCGCCATCACAGGTCGATGCGCACGAGCGTTTGTCGCTTCTGTCTGTACCGAGTCGTACAATTTTCCGTGGGGGTGATAAAAAGACATAAGCAGACCCAGCGGACAGATACGTTCGACAATGAACGGAACGCGGCGGCGAGGTGCCGTTCCTGTCTTCCTTCCATCGGCTGAACGAGGCAGCGCGCGGCGCGATGCGCCGCGTCAACGGATATGGATCAAATCGAATGTGTAGTGATCGGTGCCGGCGTGATCGGCCTCGCGACGGCGCGCGCTCTCGCGGCGCGCGGGCGCGAAGTGATCGTGCTGGAGGCCGCCGACGCGATCGGCGTGGGCACGAGTTCACGCAACAGCGAAGTGATTCACGCGGGCATCTACTATTCGCGCGGATCGCTGAAGGCCACGCTGTGCGTGCGCGGCCGTGAAATGCTGTATGACTACTGCGCCGAGCGCAACGTGCCTCATTCGCGCTGCGGCAAGCTGCTCGTCGCGACGTCGCGCAACCAGATTCCGCAGCTCGAAAGCATCATGGCCAAAGGGCGCGACAACGGTGTGCTCGACCTGATGCGCATCACCGGCGATCAGGCGCAGGCGCTCGAACCGGCGCTCGAATGCGTGGAGGCGGTGTTTTCGCCGCAGACTGGCATCGTCGATAGTCATCAGTACATGCTCGCGCTGCAAGGCGATGCCGAGCGCGACGGCGCCATGTGCGCGTTCCATGCGCCGGTCGAGGCGATCGAGGCTCACAACGGCCGCTTCACGATCGCGGTCGGCGGTGCGGCGCCCACCACGATCAGCGCCGCCTGCGTGATCAACAGCGCGGGTCTGCATGCGAACGCGCTCGCGCGCAAGATTCGCGGTCTCGACCCGCGCCACGTGCCGCCGCTTTACTTCGCGCGCGGCAATTACTTCAGCATCTCGGGGCGCGCGCCGTTCAGCCGCCTGATCTATCCGATGCCGAACGAGGCCGGCCTCGGCGTGCATCTGACGCTCGATCTCGGCGGCCAGGCGCGTTTCGGTCCCGACGTCGAATGGGTCGATGCGATCAATTACGACGTCGATCCGCATCGCGCGGAGTCGTTTTATGCGGCGATTCGCGCCTACTGGCCGGCCTTGCCCGATGACGCGTTGCAGCCGGCTTACGCGGGCATTCGTCCGAAGCTTTCGGGTCCTGGCGAACCCGCCGCCGATTTCGTGATTCAGGGGCCGGCCGCGCATGGCGTGCGCGGCCTCGTCAATCTGTTCGGCATCGAGTCGCCGGGTCTGACTGCATCACTGGCGATCGCGCAGCGGGTGTGCGAGCTGGCGGGGCGCGCGTAAGGCCGCGGTTACACCGTACCGATCCGCTTATCTCCAGCATTTGGAATGTCACGGGAGACGGCTTCGTTGCTATGCTTTGCGAACGCTGTCATCAGAACGGCGTTGATTCCAATAGAAATGGAGTGAGTCCCCATGAGATCTTCCCGTCGTACGTTTTTGATCACCAGCATCGGTGTGGCATCGACACTCGCACTGTCGCGCCAGGCGTTCGCCGACGCGCCGAAGGTTTCCGAAACCGATCCGACCGCGCAGGCGCTCGGCTACAAGGCGGACGCGAGCAAGGTCGACAAGGCGAAATTCGCCAAATTCGAGCCTGGCCAGCAATGCAGCAACTGCAGCTTCTTCCAGGGCAAGGCGGGCGATGCCTACGGCGGCTGCCCGATGTTCGCGGGCAAACAGGTGGCGGCCACGGGATGGTGCAGCGCCTATAACAAGAAGGCCTGATCGAGCCTGCCTTTGATGTGTTAGCAGGCTTTGCGCGGGATGCGTGGCGACATCGCGGCGCATCCCGTGACTACACCCATCGTGGGTTTTGCGCCGACTGCGGCGCAAGCTGTGCAGCGCACAAGCCGGGCGGCATTTTCAAAGCTTCATTGAACCCGTCGCTGGATTTTTTCAGCGCCGCGCTTTCATCAATGGCGGGCGCCTGTCGAACCACGGCCGCGCCGCCTCGAGTTGCGCGGCGAGTCTGAACAGCGTCGCCTCACCGCCGACACGCGCGGCGAACTGCACGCCGATCGGCAGCCCGCGCGCGTTCCAGTACAAGGGCACCGACATCGCCGGCTGTCCGCTCAGGTTGAACAGTTCGGTGCAGCCGGCCCACGCGAATGCCTTGTTCGACGCTTCGAACAGCAGTTTCTTCATCAATCGTTCCAGCGGCATCGTGGTGACCGCGCGCATCTGCATACGCTCGACGGAGCTCGGCCGCATCTCGCCGATCTTGATCGGCGCGGACGCGAGCGTCGCGCATAGCAGCACGTCGTAGCGGTTCAGCAGATCGGTCAGGCGCGCGGTGATGCGGCGCTGTTCGTCGAGCGCGGCCGGCAAGCCCTGCTCGCCGATCTTGCGGCCGACATGCGCCATCGCCCACGTCGAAATTTCGAACTCGCCGCGCGTTGGCTTGTGGCCGGTGATGCGCTCCGCGTTCAGCACGAGGTCTTCGGCGGTCACCGACCACAGCGTCAGGAACGCATGACGGACCGCCGCGAAATCGACGCCGAGCGACACCGGCTCCAGACGATGGCCGAGTGAGCTCGCGAGTTGCGCGGCGTCGTCGAGCGCGGCGCGGGCATCGGCCGATAACGACGGTGCGAGCATCGGTTCGGTCACGTAGGCGATCGTCAGCGGCTTGCATGGCTCGCGCGTCGCGCCGAGAAAGGTGCCGGGCGCGCCGGCCGGCCGCTCGGCGTTGCCCGCCAGCAGGTCGAGCAGCAATGCGCTGTCGCGCACGCTGCGCGAGACGGCGTGATCGATGCCGAGTTCGCCGGCACTGACCTGCGCCGCGCGCGGCACGCGACCGCGCGACGGTTTCAGGCCGAACAGTCCGCAGCATGACGCCGGAATCCGGATCGAGCCGCCGCCGTCCGACGCATGCGCGAGCGGCACGACGCCGGCGGCGACCGCCGCCGCCGCGCCGCCGCTCGAACCGCCCGGCGTGTGATCGAGGTTCCACGGATTGCGGCACGCGCCAAATAGTTCGGGCTCCGTATAAGGCATCTGGCCGAGCTCGGAGGTGCTGGTCTTCGCGAAGATATTCAGACCCGCCGCTTTCGCGAGCGCGACGACCGGCGCGTCCTGCGTCGGAATGAAGTGGCGGTAGTGGCGGCTGCCCATGGCCATGCGCAGTCCCGCCACGGGCGCGCCGAGATCCTTGATCAGGAACGGCACGCCGGCGAGCGCGGCGTGGGCGGTCGAGTCGTCGATTCCGTTCACGCCTTCGACGCTATTCGCGCGATTCGCGTCGTCGCGCGACGCACGCTGGCGGGCCGCATCGTAGTCTTTCAGAACGACCGCGTTGATCGCGGGATTGACGGCCTCGGTGCGCGAAATCGCGACGTCGATCAGTTCGCGCGCGCTAACCTGGCGCGTGCGCACGAGTTCGGCGAGGCCGATGGCGTCATGAGCGAGATAGTCTGATAGCACGTCGGTTGAGCCCTCGCGGTCGGTTGGCATGCTGCGTCGAATTCGCGGCCGGCCATGCAAGCGCGACAGCGTCGTTTCGCTCGATTTCGCGTTGCTCCGCTCGGGCGTCGCGCATGTGAAAAGACGGCGTGTCGGCCGACACGCCGTCTTGCACAGAGTACCTGAGTTGAGCGCCGACGTGACTGATGTGAATTCGAATGCTCACTTCAAATGCGTGAGCTCCGCGAATTACATCCGCTCGCCGAGGAACGTCAGCGTGCGGCCATGCGCTAATGCCGACGCGTGCTGGTTGTACGACGCACGATCCGAGCAGTTGAAGCCGTGATCCGCGTTCGGGTAGATGTTGAATTGCACGTCGGCGCGACCCGCGAAGCGCTCCTGAATCTGGCCGATGTCCGACGGCAAAATATGCGCGTCGAGCTCGCCGTAGTGGAACTGCATCGGCACCTTGACGTTCGCGGCCTTGTCGAGATGGTTGTGGATGCCGCCGCCGTAGTAGGCGACGGCGGCGTCGACCGAACCGGCCGCCGCGGCCAGGTAGGCGAGACGGCCGCCGAAGCAGTAGCCGATCGCCGCGACCTTGCCGGTCACTTCCGGCAGCGCGCGCAAGGCAGCTGCGGCGGCGCCGATGTCGGCGACCGCGTCGTCGACCTTGGTCTTCTGCATCAGCTCGATGCCCTTTTCCCGATCCTTGCCCTCATACGTCAACTCGACGCGCGGCTGCACGCGCCAGAACACGTCCGGGGCGAGCGCGACATAGCCGTCTTGCGCGTACTGATCGGCGACCGAACGGATATGGCTGTTCACGCCGAAGATTTCCTGGATGATGATGACCGCCGGGCCCTTGCCGCCCTTCGGCAGCGCGAGGTAGCCGCCGAAAGTGTCGTTGCCGGCCGGGATGTCAATCCATCGGGAAGTCGTGCTCATGCTGTTCTCCATTGACTCGCGCGAACGCCGCGCGAGGTCGGTGTGTACGAAACGCTCAAGGCCACGCGGCCCTGCAACGGGCGGTTAGTTTGCCATCAAAAGAACCGGCTTGCAGCGAGGCGGGACGGGGCCTCGCGGCCGATGCGGCGCGCTTCGATTCTCGTAAGGCGATTGAAACGATCTCGATAATTCATTTCTCCGCGATGGCGCGTGTGGGTACAGTCAACGCGTAATGACTCGCGCGTGTCAGCGCATCTCGCGACAGGTTGGCGAGCGCATCGATCAGCACATCGACGGCTTTGCGTCGGAAAAGAAGCGACCATGAATGAAGGCGGTTTTGTGACGCCGTTTGCCGAGCGTTTCCGGATGCGAGTACCTGTCGTGCAGGCGCCGATGGCCGGCGGCGCGACGACGCCGGCGCTCGTCGCGGCGGTATCGAATGCCGGCGGACTTGGTTTTCTCGCGGGCGCGGCGCTCGCACCCGAGAAGATCGCGAGCGAAGTCGCGGCGATTCGCGCGCTGACCGATCGCCCGTTCGGCGTGAATTTGTTCGTGCTCGATCCCGCCTCACCCGATGAAGCGACCGTGCGCCGCGCGCTCGACGCGATCGATCCGTTGCGCGCCGAGCTCGGTTTGCCGCCGGGCCAACCGCTCGCACGCTATGCGCCGGACTTTCGCGCGCAACTGGAGGCGCTGATCGAATTGCGAGTGCCGGTCGCCGGCTTTACGTTCGGACTGCTCCCGGCGGCCGACGTTGAGCGTTTGCACGCGAGCGGCAGTTATGTAGTTGGGACTGCGACGCATGTTGCCGAGGGCATCGCGTGGCGCGATGCGGGCGCCGATGCGGTCGCCGCGCAAGGCGCGGAGGCGGGCGCGCATCGCGGCACGTTCATCGGCGCATTCGAAGATGCGCTGGTCGGCACGATAGCGCTCGTGCCGCAACTGATCGACGCGACCGGGCTGCCGGTGCTGGCGGCCGGCGGCATCATGGACGGTCGCGGCATCGTCGCGGCACTCGCGCTCGGCGCCCAAGCCGCGGTGATGGGCACCGCTTTCCTGACCACGCGCGAGAGCGCGATCCCCGAGGTATGGAAAACCCGCGTGCGCGGTGTGTCCGATACGTCGACCACGGTGACGCGCGCGATCACGGGCCGTCATGCGCGCGGCATCCGCAATCCGTTGATGCAACGTTTGCGCGAATCGGCGCAAAGCATTGCGCCGTATCCGGTGCAAAACGCGTTGACGCAGGAGTTGCGGCAAAACGCGGCGCGTGCGCAGAACGGCGACTATCTGTCGTTGTGGGCGGGGCAGGGTGCGCCGCTCGGGCGCACGCGCGCCGAAGGAATCGGCGCGGCCGAACCGATGGCGCAGCTCGAGCAGGAATGGCGGGCGACCTCCGTGCGAAACGCCGAGTTCATGCGTTGATTGCGTGGTCGATTTAAGGCTGATTTAAGTTTTTTACCGCAGTCACATTCCTGTGCGGCACGCCACATTTTTGAGTTGAAAAAACCTTCGAATCTTATGTGACGGAAGCCGGAAAAACGCTAAATCCACGCCCGCGGAGAAACTTCCCAATTATCGGAAACCCGCATGGGATGGGGCTTTGCGGCTCGCTCACCCAAGCCGCGAGCGGCTCGAGTAGGAACTGCGCTATTAGTGTTGTTCCCACTTTCTCAAAAAATTCCCCCAAATTAATTTGTTGGCCTACACTTGCGCGCAAGTACGGTTTGCCAACTGCCACAAACAGTCCGGTAAACGTACTGGCCAAGTGCATGAACGATGCAACCGGCGTGGTCGTCCACGGGACTGAGCGACACGTGTAGGGGAAGCGGGGCACAGGGCGATTACGTTGTTTTGACCGAAACTGGAGACTTACATGAGCATCAAAATTCAAAAGCTGTTGCCGATCAGCGCTGCCGCTCTGCTGTTCGCGACGTTGGCAACATCGGCCGCGGCCGACACGGTCGTCAAGATCGGTCACGTTGCGCCGTTGACTGGCGGTATCGCTCACCTGGGTAAGGACAACGAAAACGGCGCGCGTCTCGCCGTCGAGGAAATCAACGCGAAGGGTCTGACGATCGGCGGCCAGAAGGTCACGCTGCAACTGGACGCACAGGACGACGCGGCCGACCCCCGCACGGCTACGCAGGTTGCGCAGAAGCTCGTCGACGACAAGGTCGTCGCCGTGGTCGGCCACCTGAATTCGGGCACCTCGATCCCGGCATCGAAGATCTATAGCGATGCGGGCATCGTGCAGATCTCGCCGTCGGCGACCAACCCGGCCTACACGCAGCAAGGCTTCAAGACGACCTACCGCGTCGTCGCGACCGACGCTCAGCAAGGCCCGGCACTCGCGAACTACGCGGCGAAGGGCATGAAGGTGAAGAGCGTCGCGATCGTCGACGACTCGACTGCTTACGGCCAGGGTCTCGCGAACGAGTTCGAGAAGACGGCGAAGGCGCTCGGTTTGAACGTGGTGTCGCACGACGCGACGAACGACAAGGCCGTCGATTTCCGCGCGATTTTGACGAAGATCAAGGGTGAAAATCCCGACGCGATCATGTACGGCGGCATGGACGCAACCGGCGGCCCGTTCGCCAAGCAGGCGAAGCAGCTGGGCCTGCGCGCGAAGGTGCTGGCAGGTGACGGCGTGTGTACCGACAAGCTGTCGGACCTGGCCGGCGACGCAACCGACAACATCGTCTGCTCGGAAGCCGGCATGGCGCTCGAAAAGATGGCGGGCGGCAAGGCGTTCGAAACGAAGTACGAGAAGCGCTTCGGCCAGCCGATCCAGATTTACGCGCCGTTCACGTATGACGCGGTGTACATCATCGTCGACGCGATGAAGCGCGCTAACTCGACCGAACCGGCGAAGATCCTGGCAGCGATGCCGGCGACCGACTACAAGGGCGTGATCGGCGAAACGACATTCGACTCGAAGGGCGACCTGCAGCACGGCGTGATCTCGCTGTACAACTACAAGCAAGGCAAGAAGACGCTGCTCGACGTCGTGAAGATGTAAATTCGGTGTGATCGAAGGCGGCGTCGCGCCGCCATTCGATTCGCTGCTTCAGAGGCACGTGAGCCGTGAGGCTTGCGTGCCTTTTCTTTTGTTCACCGCTCCCGTCAGATCTTCAGACGCCGCAGCACCTTCGGCCCGGCGAAGGCGATCATTGCGGCGCAAACGGCGACGACCGACAGTCCGATCGTCAGATTGGTCACCTGCGCGACCGCGCCGATAATCACCGGTCCGAGCAGCAAGCCGAAATAAGCCAGCCCCGCGACGTGCGCGAGCCCCTCGGCCGCGTGGATGCCCTTCACGCTCGCCGCCGCCGCGAACAGCACCGGCATCATGTTCGCGAGGCCCAGGCCGATCAGCGCAAAGCCGGCGAGCGCGGCGACCGGATTCGGCAGCAGCAGCGCGTCGACCATTCCGGCGCAGGCGAGAGTCGCGCTGATCATCACGAGTTGCGGTGCGCCGAAGCGGGCGCGCACCGCGTCGCCGGCAAAACGCGCGGCCGCCATCCCGCCGGAAAACGCCGCGTAGGCGGCGCTCGCGAGCGCGGGCGTCGAGAGCACGACATCGCGCATATAGACTGTGGCCCAGTCGTACATCGCGCCTTCGGCGATCAGCGCGACCAGCGCCATCGTGCCGAGCGCCCACAGCGCCGGCGAGCGCCAGCGGCTTGCGCGCGGCGCAGCGGCATCGGGATGCTCGGCGTGCGGCACGTGCGGCAGCACCGACGGGCACGCCAGCACCAGCACGAGCGCGCTGACCGTCGCCGCGAGCGCGAGATGCAGGGCCGGCGCCATGCCGCGCGACAGCAGCGCACCGCCGACCGCCGCGCCGAACATCCCGCCAAGGCTGAACATGCCGTGCAGCGACGACATGATCGGCTTGCCGAGCGCTTTTTCGACAGCGCTCGCTTCGGCGTTCATCGCGACGTCGAGCGTGGCCATGCCGGCGCCGAAGACGGCCAGCACGACCAGCAGAATCCAGTACGCCGGCACGACCAGAACCAGCGCCGCGCAGGCGGCCATCGCGAGGCCGCCGGCCAGGCAGGCGCGGCGCGTGCCGACCCGCGCGATCCACGACGCATTGGTCACCATTGCGCCGATCGATCCGCCCGCCACCGCGAACAAGGCGAACGACAGCATCGCCGGATTCAGATGGAAGCGGTCGCGCACCGTCGGCACGTGCACGCCCCACGACGCGTACATCATGCCGGCGATGAAAAACAGCGCCATCGTGGCGATGCGTGCGCGTTGCCGTGCGGTGACGGACAGGTTGCGATGGGCGGCCGGCAGGACGGCGAATTCGGAGGCGTGGTGATCGGGCACGGAGGTCTCGAGGCGGAGGGCGCGAGAAAGCGCATTAAAAGCGGATCTCCGATTTTATCGAAGCGTGGTGGCTAACGCTTGGAGCCGTGGGATCGGGCGCATACGATTGATAGGCTGGGGATGCAACGAAGCGGGATTGCCGGATGTCATGCTTTGCCGCGCCGCAGTTGGCTGTTGCATCGCCACGCCCGGCGGCTTTTGTGCCGCTCACCGCTCTTCGTTCATTCCAAATTCACCCGAGGAACGCTCAGTTGAATATTCCCGCTCACGCCCCGCTGCATCTGCTGCACACGGCCTCGGTCGGCACGCTCGCCACGCACGCTCGTCAGCCCGAGGGCTTTCCGTATCCGTCGGTGCTGCCGTTCGCGCCGGACGCGCGGCATCGTCCGACGATCCTCGTGAGCCGGCTCGCGGAGCACACGCACAATTTGCACGCCGATCCGCGCGCGGGTTTTCTGGCCATCGACGCAGCCGACGGCGACGTGCTGAGCGGCCAGCGCGTCACCCTGCTCGGCCGCTTCGAGCCGGTCGACTCCAGCCCGGAACTGGTGCGGCGCTACCTGCGCTATCAGCCGGACGCGGAGCGCTATCTGGCGTTGGGCGATTTCACGTTCTGGATCATGGAGATCGAGCGGCTGCGCTACATCGGCGGCTTCGGCGCGATGGGCTGGCTAGACGGCGCCGAACTCGATCCGCTGCCGCCGCTCGCCGCCGGCGAGGAGGACGCGCTGATCACGGAATTCGGTCGCCGGCTGAGTGGCGCGGGCGACGTCGAATTGCTGGGCATCGATCGTTATGGCGCCGATCTGAAACGCAACGGCGTGCGCCGTCGTTTCGCATTCGATGACGCGCGGTCCGATTCCGGGACATTGCACGCGGCGCTCGAAGTCTGCATCGAGCGGCATGCGGATTAAGCATTTATCGTTTATCGGGAAACTTAGGGTGCAGCAGTCTCGGCGAAGGGGCACCCGTATAAATAGCGCGCTTATCCGAGCCAAAGCTTTCATGCGGTGAAATGTTTGATGTGCAATAGACGCCTCAAGTCTCATTTTCTGATAGATAAATCGGATCAATATGCAGATCGGCGGGATTTTTTCAGCGGGGTGCGAAATCAGCTATTTGAAAGGCCTAGTCCGACCGAGAAGCAGCGCAGGAAACTTTTTGAAACGAATTTAAATTAATTTTTTCCGGGCGCTTATCCAGTCTTTCTATTTTGTGTTAATCTCGCCATCAAATTCCGAGGCATGAAACCTTCAAAGGCGAGTCGGCGAAAGACCGGCGTCATTTATCCATACCACAAGGGAACCTATGTCTTCCTACAAGGAACTACTCGCGCAGCGCGAGAAGCTCGAAAAGCAGATTGAAGAAGCGAAGTCGCGCGAATACGCGGAAGTCTTGAATGAAATCAAGCAGAAAATGGCGGACTACGGCATTTCGCTGAGCGAACTCGGCGGCGGCCGCGCACCGAAGGGCGCTAAAGCGAGCCGGCCGCGCGCAGGCGTCGCGCCTAAATATCGCGATCCCGAAAGCGGCAGCACGTGGTCCGGTCGCGGCAAGCCGCCGCGCTGGATCGCGGGTCTTGATCGCGAGAAGTTTCTGATCCAGAAGTAATCGCGATCCGGCGGGCGGTGAAGGTTGCCTGCACGTAATGCGAATACCGGCAATCCATCGCGTTTATAGCCTGCTGCAGAATCTCAAAAAGCCGCGCACCGTTCAGGGCGCGGTTTTGTCGTTTGGGGCGCCCGATTGTTGTCGCATGTGCTTCAGGTAACTGGAACGCGAATGCTTTTCGTTTAGATAAGCGACTGATTTTAAAAAGGTTTTTCCGCGGCTCCCCTGCGCGAGCGATTCGAGGCGGGTACAATAACAACAATTGACCTTCCGCCTTTTCAGCATGCCGTCCGCCGCGATCCCCCAAACCGCCGAGAAACAACGCGTTGCGCGCAAAAGTACCTTTGCGAGTATTGCGGTCAATACCGTGTTGATGACGCTGCAAATCATCATCGGCACGATCGCGCACTCGCAGGCGCTAGTTGCCGACGGTGTCCATTCGCTCGCCGATCTCATTTCCGATTTTGTCGTGCTGATTGCCAATCGGCATAGCGGGGCAAAACCCGACGCGGATCACAATTACGGACATAGCCGTTATGAGACTGTGGCGTCGTTATTTCTCGGCGCACTGCTGATCTCGGTCGGTGTCGGCATGTTGTGGCGCGCCGGGACGCGGCTCGCCGATCTACAAAATATCCCCGCCGTGCATATGAGCGCGCTCGCAGTCGCGGTGCTCGTACTTGTCTGCAAGGAAGCGCTATTTCGCTACATGCTGCGCGAGGCGAAGCGCGTGCGTTCCGCGATGCTGATCGCGAACGCATGGCACGCGCGCTCGGACGCGGCGTCGTCGCTGGTGGTGGGGATAGGCGTGATCGGCAGTCTCGTTGGCTTGCGGTTGCTCGACCCGATTGCGGCGGCCATCGTCGGCTTCATGGTCGCGCGCATGGGGTGGACCTTCGGTTGGGACGCGCTGCAGGATTTGTCGGACCGTGCGCTCGACGAAACTGCCACCGCCGACATGCGCGCGTTGCTGATGTCCACCCCGGGTGTGCGTGACGTGCACGAAATGCGCACGCGCAAGATGGGCGATTTCGCGCTCGTCGACGCGCACATCCTCGTCGATCCGATGATTTCGGTGTCGGAAGGCCATTACATCGCGGAGTCGGCGCGTCTGCGTGTGCTGACCGACAAGCGCGTGCTCGACGCGCTGATCCACGTTGACCCGGAAAACGATGCGCTCGCGCATCCACCGGTCGATCTGCCTCCGCGCGAGCGCGTGACCGCCGAAGTCGACGCGGCGCTGGCTGCCGGTGGCTTGCGGGCCGCTGCGGTGAATCTGCACTACCTGAGCACCGGGCTCGACGTGGAGGTGGTGTTGCCTGCGGCGCTGTCCGGTGAAGGGCGTGCCGCAGAGAGCGCCGAGGCCGCTCGTCTGCTTGAAAGCGAGGCGCAGTCGCTCGGCCGCGTCGATCTGGCGGCGCTCAAGCGTCGCCTCGGTGCGCGCAAGCTCGACGTGCTGCTGCAACGGGATATCTCGGCCGCGCACGGCGGTTCGGCGGCCGATCTCAAGGCCGGCGTCGCTCCCGCCGGTCGGTCAAGCGCCACGGAGCCTCACAACGCCGCCTGAGTTTGGTGAGTTTCGGACGCTCGAAACCGCGAACTCCCATCTCGCCGGCGGCGGCATCCGTTACAACGGCAACTGCGTATCGAACTTGATTTCGCGCAGCACCACGCTCGTGCGCACCTGCGCGACGGCCGGAATCTTGAAAATGCGTTCGTGCAGGAAGCTGTCGTACGCCTTGATGTCCGGCGCGACGATCTTCAGGATGTAATCGGATTCACCGGTCGTGCTGTAACACTCGGTCACTTCGGGGCAGGTAGCGATTTCCCGTTCGAACTGCTCGACGCCGCCTTCGGTGTGACGCGTCAGATGGATATGCGCGAGCGCGCATACGTGTAGGCCGAGCTTTTCGCGATCGAGCAGCGCCGTGTAACGCTGGATCACGCCCGACTGTTCCATATCCTTGATGCGCCGCCAGCACGGCGTGCTCGACAACCCGACCTGGTCGGAGATTTCCTGCACGGAACGGCGTGCGTCGAGCTGCAGCAGGCGCAGGATCTTCTGTGAGAACGTATCGAGTGTCAACTGCGCCTCCGTTAGCGTCGCCGTATCAACGAATGGTAGAGGGCGCGAAAACGAAACGCAATGTAAAACGGCTCTCGCGAGCGAGATTGCCTAATTTACCGGGTCCGGAGCGGCGTTTTGCCCTGAGCCGTCCCCATCATCCTTGCCGTCTCCCGGCAGCTCGGGCTGACGCGCGCGCAAGTCCTTCAGCATGTTGCAAAAGAGGGCACCCTGCTCGATTGCGTCGTCGAGCGCGACGTGCGTGTGCGGGTGCTCGTCGAACCAGTGCTTCGGAAAGCGCGGCTTGATGTTCTTGCGGTACGGCAGGCCGGTCATCGCGAACGCGAGCGTCTTGATGTCGAGCGCCGACCACGAGAACGGGCAGCGGCCGACGAAGCGCATCATGTACCAGAACATATAGGTGAAGTCGAAGCCAGCCGGCATGGCGACGAACACCGGCTTGCCCGGCAGCGCCTCGACCCAATCGACATAGGCGCTCAGGGCGGCCTCGGGCTTCTGCAAGTCCTGGCGGCAGGCCGCCCATGCTTCCGGCTGGGTCTTCCACCACGCTTCCTGCACCGGATGCGGCGCCGCGCCTTCGAGTAGTTCGAGATTCGCCGAGAACGTCGCGATCAGCTGCTTGTCCTCGGTGTACGCGGCGGATGCAAAGCTCAGCATCGAGTGCGGACCGGGGATCGGACCATCCGCTTCGACGTCGGTACTGACATAGATTTCGCTGCTCATGCGCCCACTCCGTCTGCGACGTAGGGATTGGTGCGGCGCTCGGCGCCGAACGTCGAGGTCGGGCCGTGCCCCGGCACGAATGTGACGTCGTCGCCGAGCGGCCAGAGTTTGTCGCGGATCGAACGGATCAGGTCCGCGTGGTTGCCGCGCGGGAAATCCGTGCGGCCGATCGAGCCGGCGAACAGCACGTCGCCGACCAGCGCAAGCCGATGCGCGCGGCTGAAGAAGACGACGTGGCCCGGCGTGTGCCCGGGGCAGTGGTAGACCTCGAAGTTTTCGCCGCCGAATTGCACGGTGTCGCCGTCTTGTAGCCAGCGGTCCGGCTCGAAGGAGTCGGCGGCCGGGAAGCCGAAGCGGGTGCTTTGATCCGGCAGCTTGTCGAGCCAGAAGCGTTCGTCGGGATGTGGACCTTCGATCGGCACGCCGTAGTGGGTAGCGAGTGTCTTCGCGCCGGCGCAGTGATCAATGTGGCCATGGGTCAGCAAGACCTTCTCGACGGCCACGTTCTGCCGCGCGATCTCACGTTGGATCAGGTCGAGGTCGCCGCCCGGATCGACGACGGCCGCGCGCCCGGTGGTCTCGCAAACGAGCAGCGAGCAGTTCTGCTGGAACGGCGTGACGGGGATCAGGGTGACTTTCATGGCTGGACGACGCGCTGGAAAAACGTTGATTGTACCGGCCTCGCGACAGTCTCCGCCGCCGACGCGACGGGGCTTCCGCATGGCCTTGTCGCGCCTTTCGCATGCCCATTTTTGCGATAAATGTGAAGATTGATCAAGGATTCGGGGCGCTCGCCATCCCAAAATTTTTTTTTGGGTATAATGGACTCCATGCACAGGTGTTGTGCTGCCACAAGGCGATGCTTCCCCACAAAACGGGGATGCCGCTCGCTATTCAAGTAAGGGCTGTCGGAATGCCGACGGCCATCAAGTATCGATGCGTTCGATGCACACGTCTTGCCCAGCCAGGCGCCGCGCGCCTGCTACGGAATTAACCTCCGTGACGCTGGGTGGGGCCTACGCCGCCGTTCCTGCGCGCTGAGTTGCGCGCGCAAGAACGTGTCTTTGCCACGTTCGATTGGCGGCATGTGGGGTCTGGTCAGGCTGCCGGGGACAGGTTGCGCCAGACGTGAAAATTAACCGTGCGGTAGCGGCTCAGTGAGCCGTATCCGGGCTTTGACGTACTGCGCTTTTTCGCGCGGCGCGTTGTCGTCCCTACCGCCGGAGCCGCAAGCAACATGCCCAGCAGTTTCGCGGGTGACGCGGCTCGACAATGTGTTTGCACGTCTTATGAAAACTCGGCTATCCCGTGGTCTAGGGACTCTTTTTGCCTTTTTTGTACTGGCCGGCTGCGCCACGCCTCCGGGCGCGAGCGACACGTCCGCGGACGACATGCCGCAACGTACGAAGAACATGCACCTGAGTTCTTTCGGACCGCAATCGTTCGGTAGCGCGCCGGCCTCGAGCCCGAGCACGTCGAACGCGCCTGCGCCGTCGCTGGCTGACGCGAAGCCGCTCACCGACGACGGCGTCGACGTTCCGGACTTCCATCAGATCGGACGCGCGTCGTGGTACGGACGCTTCTTCCACGGCCGCCGCACGGCCAATGGCGAGCGTTACGACATGCACGCCATGACGGCCGCGCATCGTACGCTGCCGCTTGGCTCGTACGTGCGGGTGACCAATCCGGCCAATTCGCGCTCGGTGATCGTACGGATCAACGATCGCGGTCCGTACGCGCGTGGCCGCGTGATCGACCTGTCGATGGCGGCCGCTGGCATGCTCGACATGCGCCACAGCGGCACCGCGCGGGTCAAGATCGAGGGGCTCACGCAGCAGGAAGCGCGCGCCGAGCTGAACGAGACGCTCGCGTCGAACTCGGATTCGAACAAGTGATGTGACGTGACGCAGCGGTGATGCCGCGTCCACTGAACGAACCGTCTGTAGACACGCGAAGGGCCGCGACATGAACTGCACCCCAAAAGTTGGACACCCGTTCAACGATTTGGGGTGTTTTTTTATGAGCAGGCATACCGCGCGGTTCAAGCGCTCTGTTGTCAGGGATTATCTGTCAGGCAAAGGTGGCAGTAATCGGGAGGTTGCGCATCGGCATGGTATAGACCATGGCACGGTACGCAAATGGGCTGCCGCGTGGCAGGTACACGGCGAAGCGGCGTTCAGGAAGAAGTACGGGCGTTTCGATGCGCGCTTCCGGCTAAAGGTGCTGCAATTCATGCAGACGAAGGACTTGTCGTTGCGGGAAACGGCCGCAGTTTTCGATATCCGCAATCCGACTACGATCGGCATCTGGAAACGCCAGTATGATTCGGGAGGTATCCAGGCCCTGCAGCCTGGCCCCCGAGGACGACCCGTGAAGCAACCCAAGTCATCTGTGCCGTCCGATTCAACGAAGTCCGACGAGTCCCGCACGAAAGAAGAGCTCCTTGAAGAGCTGAACTATCTGCGCATGGAGAACGCGTACCTAAAAAAACTCGATGCCTTGATCCGCTCGGAAAGCCCCAAAGCGCCGCGCAAAAAGCGCAAATAGTGGCCGGGTTAAGGCATCAGTTTCCAGTAGACGGCCTGCTGAAGGTGGCGGGCCTGGCGCGCAGCACTTTCTACTATCAGTGCAAGGCATCGCTGGTGGCGGACAAACACGCGCAACTCAAGGCGCGTATCCGCTCGTTATTCGAGCAGCACAAGGGACGGTATGGCTATCGGCGCATCACCAGCGCGATCCGGCGCCTGGGTATCGTTGTCAATCACAAGACTGTCCAGCGACTGATGCAGCTCATGAAGCTGAAGTGCCTGGTGCGTCCGAAGAAGTACCGCGCCTTCCGGGGGACGGTGGGACGGATTGCGCCGAACGTGCTGCAAAGAGAGTTTGACGCCGATGCGCCAAACCGGAAGTGGGTCACCGATATCACCGAGTTCCGGGTGGGCGAGCACAAGCTCTATCTGTCGCCCGTTCTGGATCTGTATAACGGCGAGATTGTGGCTTACGAGACGGCCACACGTCCGGCGTTTGCAATGGTCGCAGGCATGATCAGGAAGGCCATGAGGAAGCTGAAGCCTGACGATCGGCCCGTGGTCCACTCCGATCAGGGCTGGCACTATCAGATGAGTGCTTACCAGACGTTGCTCGCCCGGCGCGGCCTGACACAGAGCATGTCGCGCAAGGGAAACTGCCACGATAACGCCACGATGGAGAGCTTCTTCGGCACGCTGAAGTCAGAGTTCTTCCACCTGAATCGCTTCGAGAGCATTGAAGCACTTCAGGCCGGCATCAAAGACTACATTCACTACTACAATCACCAACGCATCAAGCTGAAACTAAAAGGGCTGAGTCCTGTGATGTACAGAACCCAGCCCTCACGGCCCTAGCCGAAAACCGTCCAACTTTGCGGGGTCAGTTCAACATGCGGCCCTTTTCTTTTTCCTTCCACCTTTTACTCGCCCGGCTTCGCTCTCAGACGTCGGGCTTGTCTTCCTTCAGCGCGAGCGCGCGCGTGTACAGCGCGTTGCGCGATGCGCCCGTGAGCGACGCCGCGACCTTCGCCGCGCTGCTCACCGTCAATTCTTCCAGCAGGATGCCGAGCAGCGCGTCGTGATCGTGCTCGCCGGCCGCTTCGGGCGACGCGCCCTCGACCACCAGCACGAATTCGCCCCGCTGCCGGTTCGCATCGGCGGCGAGCCATGCTGGCCCTTCGGCCAGGGTGCCCTGGTGCAACGCTTCGTGTAACTTCGTCAGTTCCCGCGCGATCAGCAGACGGCGCGTGCCGCCGAACGCATCGGCGAGTGCCTGCACCGTCTCGACGATCCTGTGCGGCGCTTCGTAGAACACCATCGCGTGAGGATGTTGCGCGAGCGCCTGCAAGGCGGCGGCGCGCGCCTTCGGCTTCGGCGGCAGGAAGCCGAGGAACGAGAAGGTCGCGACCCAGTCGCCGGTGGCGCTGAGCGCGGTGGCGAGCGCACTCGCGCCGGGCAGCGGGACCACCGGGAAGCCAGCCTCGCGCACGGCATCGACGAGCTTGGCGCCCGGGTCCGAGATGCCCGGCGTGCCCGCGTCGGACACGTAGGCCACGCGCTCGCCGGCCTGCAGGTATTCGATCACGCGCTGCGCGGCTGCCCGCTCGTTGTGCTGATGCACGGCGACGAGCGGCTTCGAGATGCCGTAGCGCGCGAGCAGCTGACCGGTGTTGCGGGTGTCTTCGGCGGCGATGCGATCCGCGAGTCCGAGCACGTGCAGCGCGCGCAGCGTGATGTCGGCGATGTTGCCGATCGGCGTGGCCACCACATACAGCGCGGCGGCGGGGTACTGCTGCCCTTGCGCGAGTTCGGAGAGAGGAGTCATGACACGGAAGACACAAACAGACGGAACGAGGCCGACATTGTGCCATGTGGGCTTGCGCGAGCAGGTCGCGTCGAAGACTGCGCAAGAGACGCCCGTCAACACCGGTCCGAAAACCGTCCACAACTTTTCCTGCACGCACCAGTCCAAATCCGTCGGCGCCGCTTTCGAAGCACGCGCACGAGAATTTTTGCAGCGCCAGCGTCTGCGTTTCGTCGCGAGCAACGTGACGTGCCGGGGCGGCGAGATCGATCTCGTGATGAGTGATCGCGACGGCGCGCTGGTGTTCGTCGAAGTTCGCGCGCGTGCGCAGCGGCATTACGGCGGTGCTGCCGCGAGCATCGGTTGGCAGAAACGGCAGCGCATCGTGCGGGCAGCACGGCACTATCTCGCGACTCGCGCCGCGACGAACCGCGCCCCGCGCGATGAACCCGCGTGCCGTTTCGACGTCGTCGCATTCGAGAGCGGCAGACTCGTCTGGTTGCGCGATGCGTTTCGCGCCGACGAACTCTGACGGCCCGCGCGGACAACGCGCGTGAGTGCGATAAACTTGCGCTCGCGTGCCGCGCGAGCTCATCGGCGGCCACAGCCTGGCAGTATGACTTCACAACAGGGCCGCACAGTGCGGTCCATTCGCGGTAGAAGATAGAGACTCGATGTCAGTCGAACGCATCCAACAACACTTCCGCGACAGCGCGGCAGTCAAACTCGAAGCCCTCGAAACCCTGTCGATGCCGATCGCCGCCGCGATCGACACGATGTTCGCCGCGCTCGCCAATGGCAATCGCATCCTCGCGTGCGGCAACGGTGGTTCGGCCGCCGATGCGCAGCATTTCGCCGCCGAGCTGATCGGTCGCTTCGAGCGCGAGCGGCCAGGCCTGCCGGCCATTGCGCTCAGTACCGATACCTCCGTGCTCACCGCGATCGCTAACGACTATTCGTTCGAACAGATTTACGCGAAACAGGTGTGGGCGCTTGGTCAGCCCGGCGACGTGTTGCTCGCAATCTCCACATCCGGTAACTCCGCAAACGTGCTCGCCGCGATCGAGGCCGCGCATGAGCGCGAAATGATCGTCGTTGCGCTGACCGGCAAGGGCGGCGGACGCGCGCACGAAGTGCTGAGCGACACCGACATCCACGTATGCGTGCCGTCCGATCGCACCGCGCGCATCCAGGAAGTGCACCTGCTGACCATCCATTGCCTGTGCGACGGCATCGATGCCATGTTGCTCGGCGAAGACTGAGACTGATTTCGAAGGAGAGCTAGTTGATGAGCGTATTCCGCATCAAGAAGACACTGGTGAGAACCGTGCTTGTGGTCGGGTTCGCAGCGGGGCTGTCGGCCACGCTGCAAGGCTGCTTTCTCGCCGTCGGGGCCGCGGCGGGCGGTGGCGCGCTGATGGCGACCGACCGCCGCACGCTCGGCGCGCAGACCGAGGATCGCGAGATTCAGGTGAAGGCGCTGTCGCAGATCAGCCAGAATCTGCCGGACTCCGCGCACGTGAACGTCACGGTGTTCAACCGCCGCGTGCTGCTGACCGGCGAGGTCGCGGGCGAGGTGTCGAAGCAGCGCGCCGAGAGCATCGTGCGGAACATGAGCAATGTGAATACGATCGTCAATGAACTGGCGATCATGCCGGCGAGCTCGTTCTCGTCGCGCACCAACGACACCTACCTCGAAACGCGCGTGAAGACCGCGCTGATTGCCGAGAAGAACATTTCGGCGAACAACTTCAAGGTCGTGGCCGAGCGCGGCAACGTTTACCTGATGGGCCTCGTCACGATGGACGAAGGCAAAATCGGCGCCGACGTCACGAGCCGCGTGCCGGGTGTCGTGCAGGTCGTCAAAGTGTTCCAGTACATCCAGCCGCAGGAAGCGGAGGCTGCTGCGGCCGCTACGTCGACGGCGCCGGCGGCCGCCTCGCAGCCCGAGGTTAGCGAGCCTACCGTCGGCGCGATTCCCGATTCGGGGGTGAGCGCGCGGCCGCTCGATCAGCAGGCGCCTGCGCCGGTTAATTCGTCGACGGCGGTGCGGCCGGGCAATCCGAAGGCGGTGCCCTGATGCGCGGTATGACGTTTAGGGTTGTCGTGTTCGCATTGGTGGTCGGCGCGCTGGCGGGCACGATGACGTCGGGTGCTCGTGCGGCCGGGGGGCTGCACGGGCAGCAGGTCGCCGCCGTGAATGCCTGCATGGGGTGTCACGCGGTGGATCGCAAGCTGGTCGGTCCGTCGTTTCAGCAGATCGCCGCGAAGTACAAAGGCGACGCGCAGGCGCCGGCCAAACTCGCGCGCAAGGTGAGGGACGGTGGCTCCGGTGTATGGGGCATGATTCCGATGCCGGCCCATCAATCGATGAGCGATGCAGATATCCGCACGGTGGTCGACTGGGTGCTCGCGGGCGCGCCGTCCAGATGAGGTTTTTCCGAGGCTGGAGGCTTGGCAAAAGGGAAAATGGCTGTGCTAGAATTATTTTCGTTGGGGGGGTAGCTCAGCTGGGAGAGCGTCGCGTTCGCAATGCGAAGGTCGGGAGTTCGATCCTCCTCCTCTCCACCAACAGATTCCTATCCCGTTGATCGGGCAGTGAAAACCTGCCCGCATATCGCCGGTCATGGCTTGGGTGTCCCGAACAGGTGTCCCAACCGAGCCCCGGCCCATGTCCTTCCGACTCCCTGCCTATCTGCACCGTAACCGCTACGGCATGCTGTATTTCCGGCTGACCGTGCCGCCGGACCTGCGCCCTATTGTGGGACAGGCTGAAATCTATCGCAGTCTGGGGAGTTCCAGCGTGAGACAGGCCGCCGACCAGGCGCAGAGCCTGAGAATCACGCTTCAGCGGCTGTTTGAGGACTTGAGACGGGGCGGTGGGCACGCCATGAGCGGGCATGCATATACGGCGCTGCGGGCGCTGCTTGATCAAAGAAAGATCACGGCGCACCAGACGGAGAAGCGCGAGGAGCTGGAACAGCAGATTTCAGCGATGAAATCCGAACAGTTCAGGCTGTCGGCCGAGCATCAACGCACGGCGGTGGCCGTGGAGGCCGCCCAGGCTGCGGTCGTCGCCCAGATGGTGAAGATGGACGACGCGTCCGCGCCCGCTGCCGGTCGCAGCGTGAGTCAAGAGACCGCGGGTGTGCCCTTTTCGCAGCTGTTCGACGCCTTCTGCCGCTACAAGGAAGGCTCGGGCGAGTGGCGGGATCCCGAATCCGATCGTCTCTACCGTTACGGTCCCATCGTCAAGGAATTCATCGCCTGCTTAGGCGACGTCACGAACGTATCGCTGGATGCCGCCGCAGTCCGGCAGTTCAAGCAGGCCGTGATCGGGCGCGACGATTTCAGTCAGGCGAAGAAGACGAAGTATTTCGAGCATATCGGCGCGATCCTGCGGTGGGCGCGCATCGAACAATATGTCCGGGATGATCTCGCGGGTATTCTCAGGATGCCGGCGAAAAAGGCCACGGGCGGCTATGAACCGTTCTCGGAAGATGACCTCCGGCGCCTGTTTGAATCCGATGACTATCGGGATGGAACGTTCGCCAAGGCGTCGCAGTTCTGGATTCCGCTGATCGGCCTTTACACAGGTGCCCGGATTACAGAGATTGCGCAGCTGCACCTGAGCGACATCCGGGAGCAGGATGGCGTCTGGCTGATTGACATCAACGATGACGATCTGAAAAAGCATCTGAAGTCCGAAAGCGCGACACGCACGGTGCCGATCCATCCGGTGCTGATCGGAATCGGACTGCTGCGTTACCACGCGGAGGTGAAGGCAGAGGGATACGACCGGCTGTTTCCCGACCTTACGCGCACGAACAAGGCCAAAGACAGCTTCGGCGCCGACCCGTCAGAGTTCTTTACCGGCTACCGGCGCAGGCTGGGCGTGACCTCGATATCCGAGACGTTTGACGCGGGCAAGAACAGGTGGATGGGCCGGGGCACCAAGGTGTTTCATTCGCTGCGTGACACCGCTAACAGCAAGCTACGGCATGCCGGCGTGACACAGGAGCGGCGGGAACGACTGGTCGGTCATGCGTCGCGCGATGTCAATAACCGGCACTACCGGCCGGCCGACATCAACCAGATGTTCCCGCTGGCAACTCTGCTGGAAGATATCAGGAAGCTGGACTATGGCCTGACGCATGCGTCCTACGCAGGCACGTCGCGCCATCGACAGGAGCGAGTCAAGGGCGCCCAGCGGCAGGCGAGGATTGACGCTGAAGCCATGCCATGAGGTGTTATGGTTGCCTGACGCTTTTCCCCGACGACGCTCCCGGCGACTCCAACCGGTTTTAGGCTCCGGTCTGTCGCGATGAGCGTCTGGCGGCAGCGCTGGCGTTCTTCGAGGTTTCACCTGAGCTCGGTGGATCCAGGAGAGTGAAGATTCTCCCTGCAGCCCCGAGTTGTTCTCATGCCTCCAATCTCCCAAACCGGTCGCGCTGCCCGCGCTGATTCCGTCGCTCTAACCGGCTGAACTGAAACGGCTTTTTTTAACCCACTGGCGTCTGGCAAAATACGCCGCCGCGTTATGCGATAAGTGCGTGGGTTTTGACTGAGAAATGGGATTACCATGCCGCTTCCGGCACTGATGCATTCGTTGCAAACGGGGTAATGCGCCGAATAAGTGCGTAGTCGTTTGCAGGGTGGGATCGCAGTGCCATCGCTATCGCATCTCCGGGCCACGCCTGCCCCTTATTTTTGGGATAACAAATGAAACTTGAGTCCGTTACCAAAGGCGCCCTGATTGTCGGCATAGAACCGGGAAAGGTCGTGCGGATCGTCAGCGCGGATCCGCTTGGGGAGAACTCGGTCTCGATTGTCTATCGAACGGACGACGGGCGACTGGGAGAACGACAGCTCTTCCGCGCGGATGAAGCCAGCATTGCGATCGCCACTGCCGGCCGTCCGTGGAGCTTTGACGCTGACGGCGAAGGCTTCAAGCTCGCAGCCGAGGCGATCCGCATCAACCTGGCCCATCTATTCGACCCGATGATGGCGGTGCACACCTCCAACGTCGAGCCGCTCCCGCACCAGATCACCGCGGTCTACGAGTCGATGCTGCCCAAGCAGCCGCTGAGATTCGTCCTAGCTGATGATCCCGGCGCCGGCAAGACCATCATGGCCGGGCTCCTGATCCGTGAACTGTTGATGCGCGCGGACGCCGCCCGTATCCTCATCGTCGCCCCCGGCAGCCTCGTCGAACAATGGCAAGATGAGTTGCTCGAGAAGTTTGGCCTGCGCTTCACGCTCTTCTCGCGCGAGCTCGTCGACCATAGCGTCACGGGCAACCCGTTCGAGGACCACGACCTGCTCGTCGCCCGGCTCGACCAGCTCTCGCGCAGCGAGGAGCTGCAAGAGAAGTTGAAGCTCAGCCGCTTCGACCTGGTTGTGGTGGACGAGGCCCACAAGCTTTCCGCCACCTGGTTCGGAAGCAAGATCAACGAGACGAAGCGTTTCAAGCTCGGGCAGCTCCTGGGCTCGGTAGCGCGCCACTTCCTGCTGATGACGGCCACGCCGCACAACGGGAAGGAGGAGGACTTCCAGCTATTCCTGTCGCTGCTGGACTCCGATCGCTTCTACGGCAAGTTCCGTGACGGCGCCCACAAGGTTGACGTCTCCGACCTCATGCGCCGGATGGTCAAGGAAGACCTTTTGAAGTTCGACGGCACGCGGCTCTTCCCTGAGCGCGTGGCCTATACCGCCAACTACAAGCTCTCCGATGCTGAGGCCGAGCTCTACAACCTCGTGACGGCCTACGTGAAGGAGGAGATGAATCGGGCTGACGCCCTAGACGGCAAGCGGAAGGGCACGGTGGGATTCGCACTGACTGCCTTGCAGCGGCGCTTGGCGTCGAGCCCCGAGGCCATCTACCAGTCCTTGAAGCGGCGTCGCGACAAGCTCAAGCGCCGCATTGAAGAGGAGAAGATCAAGCAGCGTGGCGGCAAGATCGCCGCCTCCGAAATCTTTGCCGACCAGGCCCCGGAAAACATCTGGGACTCCGAGGACGACATGGCCCCGGAGGACTACGAGAACTTCGAGGAAGAGGTCGTCGACCAGGCGACCGCCGCCCAGACCATCGCCGAGCTCGAAGCTGAGGTCGTCACGCTTGAGCACTTGGAGAAGAAGGCCAAGGCTCTGCGCGACGGCGGCCAAGACCGCAAGTGGGAAGAGCTGCGCGAGATCCTGCAAAACACGCCCGAGATGCGCGGGCCCGATGGCCTGCAGCGCAAGCTCATCATCTTCACTGAGCACCGCGACACCCTCAACTACCTCGCCGACCGGATTCGCGGCCTGCTTGGCAAGCACGAGGCGGTGACGATGATCCACGGTGGCACGCACCGCGATGATCGCCGCAAAGTTCAGGAGCTCTTCCGCAACGACAAGGACACCCGGGTGCTGCTGGCCACCGACGCGGCCGGCGAAGGCGTGAACCTGCAAAACGCCAACCTGATGGTCAACTACGACCTGCCGTGGAACCCCAACCGCCTGGAGCAGCGCTTCGGCCGGATCCACCGCATCGGCCAGACCCAGGTTTGCCACCTTTGGAACATGGTGGCGGCCGAGACCCGGGAGGGCGACGTCTTCCAAAAGCTCCTCGAGAAGCTCGAGGTCGAACGTAAGGCACTCGGCGGCCGAGTCTTCGACATCTTGGGCGAAGTGTTCGACGGGGTGAGCCTGCGCGACCTGCTGATCGAGGCGATCCGCTTTGGAGAGGATCCCGCCCGCAAGAAGCACCTGCAGGAGGTCGTCCAGGACGCGCTCGACACCGAGAAGCTCCGCGAGATCATCAGCCGCAATGCCCTGGCCGAGGAGGTCATGGACGAACGCAGGCTCTTCGCCTTGAAGGAGGAGATGGAGAAGGCCGAAGCCCGCAAGCTCCAGCCCTACTTCATCCGTGCCTTCTTCTCCCAGGCGTTCGACCGCCTCGGCGGCGACTTGAAGCCGCGCGGCGCCGGGCGGTTCGAGATTACCCACGTCCCGGCCTTGATCCGGGAGCGTGACCGTCAGCTCCAAGGGCGCGACCGCCGGAACATGAGTCCGGTGGTGCCCAAATACGAGCGTGTGTGCTTCGAGAAGAGCCGGATCCGCGTCGAGGACAAACCGACCGAGGCCGCGGCGAGCCTTCTGCATCCGGCCCACCCGCTGATGCAGGCGGTGGTGGACCTCACCATCGAGCAGCACCGCAATAAGTTGAAGCAGGGCGCCGTCCTGCTCGATCCGAATGACGAGGGCATCGAGCCCAAGCTGATGCTCATGCTCGACCACTCCGTGAAGGAGGGCGGCGAGTCTGGGCTCGTGGTCTCCCGCAGGCTCCAGTTCGTCACGATCGACAAGTCCGGCCGCATTGAGAACGCCGGCTGGGCCCCGCACCTCGACCTGACGCCGCTCGACGACGTCCAGTCGAAGATGGTCGCCGACCAGCTCGACGCCCCTTGGATTAAGAAGGACTTGGAGCAAGTCGCCCTGGCCCACGCCTCGGAGCGGCTTGTGCCCGAGCACTTCGAGGAGATCCGCGCGCGTCGCGAGCGGCAGGTCGACAAGAACCTTGCAGCCATTCGCGAGCGGCTGGTCAAGGAGATCGACTACTGGTCGGATCGCCATGAGAAGTTGAAGACCGACTTGCAGGTCGGCAAGGATGTCCGCCTTCCCTTGGAGAACGTCCGTCGCACGATCGACGAGTTGACCGTCCGCTTGGAGACTCGCAGCAAGGAGCTTGAGGCCATGCGGCACGTCGTCTCGGCGATGCCGGTGGTGGTGGGCGGAGCTCTTGTGATCCCCGTGGGCCTCTTGGCTCAGCGCAATGGCGAGCCGCAAGGCCAAACCTGGACAGCCGACGCCGATGCTCGAGCCCGGGTGGAGCGTGTGGCGATGGAAGCGGTGCGCAAGGCCGAGGAAGCCATGGGCCACCGGGTGATCGACGTCTCCGCCGAGAAGTGCGGCTGGGACTTGACTGCGGTGGTGCCGGCGGTCGAGGGAAAGCTACCCCAAGCCCGCCACATCGAAGTCAAGGGACGAGCCAAGGGCCAGTCGACCATCACAGTCACCCGCAACGAGATCCTCTACGGGCTCAACCAGGCCGACAAATTCATCCTAGCCGTCGTGATCGTCGATGGCGACACCCATGAAGGCCCGCACTACATCCGTAATCCGTTCACGCAAGAGCCTGATTGGGCCGTAACCAGTATTAACTTGGACCTCGCGTCCTTGCTCGAGAGAGCGCAGAAATCATGATTATCAAAAGTCCAAAGAAGCTAATCGAGGTGGCTCTCCCCCTTGACGACATCAATGAAGCTTGTGCCTATGAAAAGATGCCGGGAATCGGTGCACACCCTCGCGGCATTCACCTCTGGTGGGCGAGACGACCTCTCGCTGCTGCACGGGCCGTCATTTTTGCTCAGATGGTCAACGATCCAGGTTATGAGCGAAATCTCGGTCGAGGGGTAAATAAAGAACGAGCGAAAGCGGAACGCGACCGTTTGTTTGAAATGATCCGCAAACTTGTTCGATGGGAGAACACAAACAACGAACAACTTCTTAGCGAGGCGCGCGAAGAAATCCGCAAGAGCTGGCGTGAGACGTGCGAGTTGAATAAGGGATCTGAGGGCTATGATCCGGACGTTCTTCCGGCGTTTCACGATCCGTTCTCTGGGGGCGGCGCTTTGCCTCTTGAAGCGCAACGTTTGGGCATTGAAAGCCACGCTTCCGATTTAAATCCTGTCGCGGTCCTCATCAACAAAGCGATGGTCGATATCCCACCACGATTCTCTGGCCGCAGTCCTGTCGGGCCACTGCAGAGATTCAGCACGGCGAGTCATATCGAAAATTACGGCGGGACGCTCGGCCTTGCGGAAGACGTGCGCAGATACGGTGCGCTACTGCACGCTGAAGTCTCTAGGAAGGTAGGGCATCTATATCCGCAGGTGAATTTGCCCGATTCGCACGGGGGCGGAAAGGCCAATGTCATCGCGTGGATTTGGGTCAGAACAGTCAGGAGTCCCAACCCCGCATTTTCCCATGTCCATGTTCCACTGGCCTCCAGCTTTGTCCTGTCGAACAAGGAAGGAAAGGAGGCGTATGTATGCCCGTCAGTCAACGGGGATAGTTACTCATTTGAGGTTAAGACAGAAAAACCGCCCGCTTCCGCAAAAAATGGAACCAAACTCTCAAAGGGTGCGAACTTTCGCTGCCTCGTCTCAGACACGCCCATCGAGCCTAAATACATTTATGCAGAGGCTAACGCCGGACGCCTAGGCGTTAGGTTAATGGCAGTGGTAGCGGAAGGAACTCGCAGGCGCATCTATTTGCCACCAACCCAAGAGACTGAAGACGCCGCGCAGGCCGTCAAGTCTGAATGGCGGCCAGAAATCGCAATGCCGGAGAACCCAAGATGGTTCTCGCCGCCACTGTATGGACTGAAGAACTACGCAGATATCTTTACAGATAGACAGTTGGTTGCTCTAACTGCATTTTCTGACTGCGTCGAGAACATCCGGGAGAAGGTAAAGGCAGACGCGATTGCTGCAGGTGTCGCCGACGACGGACGTCGTCTTGAATCTGGCGGTAGCGGCGCAACGGCATATGCTGATGCTATTGCGGTTTATCTTGCTTTCGCCATTGATCGATGCGCTGATTTTTCCAATACTTGCACTCGATGGGTTCCTGGAAATCAAAAGGTGATGAACCTGTTTGGTAAGCAAGCCGTGGGGATGACCTGGGACTTTCCCGAAGCAAATATGATGATTGAGACGGTCGGCGGTTTCATACCGGCGCTTAACTACATCGCTGATTGCCTGGAAAAACTGCCGGTCAGCCCTGCGGCGGGTTTTGCGTCACAGTCGAACGCCTCCGACAGTAATCTTTCTGAGGGTAAGGTGGTCTCTACCGATCCGCCTTACTACGACAATATTGGCTACGCGGATCTGTCCGATTTTTTCTATATCTGGCTTCGCCGAACGTTAAAGTCGGTATTCCCCTCATTGTTTCAGACAGTAACAGTGCCTAAAGCTGAAGAGCTTGTCGCCACGCCCTATCGGCACAGTGGCAAGGACGCGGCGGAACGTTTTTTCCTCGAAGGCATGACGCAAGCGATGCAACGTCTGGCAGAACATTCGCATCCAGCGTTTCCGACTACCATCTACTACGCATTCAAACAATCGGAAACTACAGACATTGGAACCGGGAATACTGGATGGGAAACATTTCTTGAGGCAGTAATTAGCGCTGGATTTGCGATTACTGGAACCTGGCCGATGCGCAGTGAACAGGAGTTCCGCATGGTTGGGATTGGCACGAATGCACTCGCATCAAGTATCGTGCTTGTCTGCCGAAAGCGAGATCTTGCCGCGCAATCCATATCCAGACGCGAGTTCCTTCGCGAGCTTAGAGAGGAACTTGCGGAAGCTGTTGACGTTATGATCGGTGGCGCAGATGGCATTTCACCGGTCGCACCAGTTGACCTTGCCCAAGCTGTAATCGGGCCCGGAATGGCGATCTTCTCAAAGTATGCGTCGGTTCTTGAAGCCGATGGTTCGCCGATGTCAGTCCACACCGCGCTGACTCTGATCAATCGAATGTTGACAGAAGGTGATGGGGAATTTGACGCCGACACACAGTTTTGCCTTGGATGGTTTGACGAGCAAGGATGGGCTAATGGTGAGTTCGGAAAAGCTGATGTCCTGGCACGAGCGAAAGGCACAAGTGTGCAACATGTGAGGGACGCAGGAGTTGTCGATTCTGGATCAGGAAGAGTTCGTCTCCTCAGGCCACTCGAATATCCGGCCGACTGGTCGCCCGAACGGGACAACAATACGCCTGTGTGGGAAGCACTGCATCAGATGATCCGGGCGCTCCGCGATCAAGGTGAGACCGCAGCAGGTGCGTTGCTCGCAGGCATGCCGCAGCGAGCAGAGCCAATTCGAAGTTTGGCTTACCGCCTCTATACCCTTTGCGAACGGAAGGGTTGGGCTGAGGACGCCCGAGCCTATAACGAATTGATTTCATCCTGGACCGGCATCGAAGCGGCCTCACATGAGAAGGGCCACTTTGGTTCTCAGGCGAGATTGGACATTTGAAGGAAAAGAACATGGCGCTCAAATCTTGGCGAGAAATCGCGATACCGCACGAAGATGTGCTTAAGGGCACGTTTCAGCAAGCGGAATTTGCCGCTGACATCTCTCGGGTGCATCAGGGCACAGCTACGCCTGAATACCAAGATGCCTCCCTATTCTTCCAGCGGACCTTTATCACCGAGGGCATGCGTCTGTTACTTGACTCGGTGGTAAAGCGCTTGGCCGGCCGCGGGGGGGATCCGGTTATTCAGCTTCAAACCGCTTTTGGTGGTGGCAAGACACACACCCTGCTTGCGGTCTACCATTTGGCCGAGGGAAAGACGCCTGTCAGCAAGCTCCAAGGTCTTCCTCCCATACTCGATCAAGCAGGCATCGCCGAATTGCCCAAAGCTAAGATAGCTGTGCTTGATGGCGTCGAACTCCTGGGACTGGCGTCCAAGCCAAGGACTCGTGGCAAGACAACCGTCAGAACCCTCTGGGGCGAGCTTGCCTATCAGCTGGGGGGAGCCGAGGCCTATGCCCAGGTGAAGGACGCCGACGAGAGCGGCACCGCTCCGGGCAAGGGCGAGCTCACTAATCTCCTCGCCTCCCATGCGCCGTGCATCGTGTTGATGGATGAGTTGGTGCGTTATGTCTCGCAGTTCGAGGAGGGGAAGACGCTTTCGGGGGGCACCTACGATACGCAGCTCTCCTTTATTCAGGCGCTTACAGAAGCTTTGAAAGCCGTGCCAACGGCAATTCTGCTGGCGTCCCTGCCCTTCTCCGATCGCGAAGCCGGGAGCCAGCAAGGTGTCAAAGCGCTCCGGGCCTTGGAGCACTATTTTGGCCGTGTGCAGGCGCTGTGGAAGCCAGTGGCGACCGAGGAAGCCTTTGAGATCGTGCGACGGCGCCTCTTTGCTAACGTCACTGATCGATTGGCTGCGGAGGAGGTCTGCAAGGCCTACGCAGATCTCTACGCCGACAACTCTGGCGATTTCCCTCCAGAGACTCAAGAAGCCAGGTATCTCGATCGGATGAAGCACGCCTACCCGATTCACCCGGAAGTGTTCGATCGGCTCTATGAAGACTGGTCGTCGCTGGACAACTTCCAACGGACGCGGGGCGTCTTGAAGCTCATGGCCAAAGTGATCCACAGGTTGTGGACTTCCGGCAACAACGATTTTCTCATTCAGCCGGGGTCGCTGCCACTCTTTGACGCCGATACTCGCAACGAGGCGATCTACTACCTGCCACAAGGTTGGGATCCGGTTCTGGAGCGCGACATCGATGGCGAGCGCGCAATGACGACCGAGCTCGACAATGCTAAGCCATTGTTTGGGTCCATTCACGCGTGCAGGCGCATTGCCCGAACCGTCTTTCTAGGATCTGCACCGGACGCCGGTGCTGTTGGCGGTGCCAAACATCACCGAGGCCTCGAACTGGAACGCCTGCTCCTCGGTTGTGCACAGCCTGGGCAGGTATTAGGCCACTATAAGGACGGCGTGCGAGCTCTTGTCGATCGGCTCCAATACATTAATAGCGCAAATAGTCGGTATTGGTTCGACACCCGTCCGAACCTTCGCCGCGAGATGGAGGATCGCAAACGCCGCTTCGATCTACGGCAGGATGTCTATCCATTTATCAAAGATAAGCTTCGCTTCGCGAGCGGCGTTTTCGGTGGAGTTCATGTCTTTACGCCTTCGGGTGATGTGCCCGACGATTGGTCCCTCCGACTCGTAGTGTTGCCTCCCGAGGCCACTTTCAGTCGATCTGCCCAAGCGCCGGCAACCGACGCCGCTCTGGCGACTTTGAAGAGCCGCGGCGAACACCCCCGTCAGAAGCAAAATCGGCTGATCTTTTTGGCCCCTGATGCCGACAGCGTCTCCCGACTGAAGGATCAGGTGACATCCGTGCTCGCATGGGCGTCAATCGTGGCTGATGTCAAGGACGGCCGACTCAACCTCGATCAACTTCAAAGCAAACAGGCATCTCACAGCCTCGATCAAGCAAACGAAGCTATGGGTCGAATGGTGCGCGAGACCTATAAGTGGCTGCTGGTCCCACTGCAAGAGCCCAAGCCTGGCAAGGGGATCGGAGAAATACAATGGGATCACTTTCAGATCAACCCCGCTGCAGTCAATCGCACTGACGAAATTGAGAAAGTGCTGAAAGAGCACGAGCTACTCATTACTCATTGGGCTCCGACACATCTGAACAAGATGCTGCAAGCTTGGTTTTGGAAGGAGAACGTTACGACTGTTTCCGCACTCGACATCTGGCAAAAGACCTGTTGCTATCTGTATCTGCCAAGGCTCCATGACGCGGACACGATGCGCGAGACGATCAGCGCAGGCGTGTCGTCCAGGGACTTCTTTGGAGTGGCCTATGGGCATGATGACGGACGCTTCCAGGGCTTTCATTTCGGCGAAAACACAACAGTCATTTTTGACGATTCCCTCCTCCTCATCGAGCCAAGGATCGCCAGCGAATTTGCAGCAAGGCTTGCTCAAGAGGCAGCAGAACGTGAAGCCGCAGCAATAAGCAGCACCTCAGGCAGCTCGGAGAGTGGCGCGATCAGCACAAGCAACGCTGGTTCGGAGGTTGGAGGTGGGACTTCCACTGGAGACCGAGGTGGTGCGTCTGCTCCCTTGAACGCGGTTGGCGCGGGAACTGGAGGAACGACTTCAACGTTAACCACTGCCACCAAAAAGACAACGTTTTTTGCCTCAGTCGAACTTGATCCAATCAAGGCAAAGCTTCAATTTTCAGATGTCGCCGAGGAGGTGCTAATGCTCTTTACACAGAAGCCCGGAGTAAAAGTGCGAGTTTCCCTAGAAATCGAGGCCGAAGCTCCGTCTGGCTTCGATGATGGAATTCAGCGTTCTGTGCGTGAGAACTGTAATCAGTTGAAGTTCAAGAATCACTCGTTTGAGGAGTAGGCGGCAAGGCGCTGCTAGAAGCCGCAAGCGGTTCTGGTGACCTCTGTCGTCGACCAATATAGAACTAGATTGTCGGTTTGGCCCACTCGTAGATCTCGCCCGCTAGGTCTTCGGCTGACGCCATACTGACTACACGGAATCCATCGCGCTCAAGCTTCCATTCGTGTTCCTCTATGGTTTCCTCGATTCGCTTGAAGTCCTTTGCATCGACTATGGATGGGTCCGGCAACAAGAGAAACAACCCAATGTTGTCCATCGCTCGGATTCGCGAATAGGTTGTGAGATCTCGACTCGACTTCAGGAGGTTGATTTCAACGCTCTGCGGCGATTTGTAGACGGCGGAAGTCACACTTCCACACGCACGACGAGTTAGCAGATTGAGATCGAGAAAGTGCTTAGCCCCTTTGTCATCGAGGAGGATCCCTTGATTGTCCGCGGTGACAATCCGCTCGTAGTCCATCTGAGCGATCTTCTTTAGCTCAGCGTTGACTAACCGCCGCGCGTGCGGCGTGTCGATCGACTGAAATTCATTGACCTTGCGCTTGGTCGACGGGGCCATAACAACCACTTCGTCAAAAAGTCGCTCGACGGTGGATTCCCGATTCTCGCCGGATGTGAATTGGGATGGCGCCAAAGCCAAGCAATGTGTATCAAAGACGACGTCGGCGATGGCCGTGCGCGACTGAACAGCCTGTCGCAGCGATTGCTCGGCATAGGCCAATAGTTCGCGCGCCGACTTTTGCGGAAATTGATCCTGGTAAAGGCACTCGAACTTCTTGAAGTCATCGATCAACTTGAAATGCAATCGATCACCAGGGGACTGAACGACAACGCCGACGGTGAAGCGTTGCGGAACAAAAATGTCGGGCTGAAGTTCGACAGTCGTCCAAGATCCGGAAAACGCCGGTTTGGGCGTCACCGATGCAAAACGGCTCAGATGCTCCGCGTCGCCAATCGCAAGTGTAAAGTCGGCGTGAATCATGCTATCACTCCCAGCTGATTAGCCAGCCAGCCGGACTGGGCACGCTGCGCCAGCGCCTGGAGGATGGCTTGAGTCGCTGCGGTCGCGTTGCCCGTGACAAGCTTGGCGACAATATCAACGATATCTGACTGAGCATTTTGAAGGGCATTTGCATGCCCCTTGGCTGAGTCAGCCATGTCAACTTGAAAACGCTGGAAACCAACGCCTGAAAGAGCTTTGCGAGCCTCCACCAAGAGACTACGTTCCTCATATTTCCTGCCAGCTGGAATCCAAAGCAGGTCGTGCAGGAGCGTTTCGTGGTCGATCGCGACATACCTTCCTTTCGTGGACTGTATGACATTGCCAAAATTTCGATCGCGTAGGTCGCTCCATAGATCGAAAGCTGCGATTTTGCGGGCGTCGTTGCTGCGTAGGCAACTATGACGAGCCAAGAAGAAGGCCCATTTGTGAAGTTGACGAACCGCT
Source organism: Paraburkholderia atlantica (assembly GCF_000092885.1). Taxonomy (NCBI): domain Bacteria; kingdom Pseudomonadati; phylum Pseudomonadota; class Betaproteobacteria; order Burkholderiales; family Burkholderiaceae; genus Paraburkholderia; species Paraburkholderia atlantica. The sequence goes on from NC_014117.1 coordinate 147,296, forward strand.
TTCCCCGCAACGACTTCGCTGCACCATGCTGGACAGAGTTTCACACCGTCGAAGCTCGACGGCAGGGGTTGGCACTTCCGCAGTTCTTCCACCGGCACCAGCACGATGGCACCGAACGCAGGGCAAGCGACATCACTTTCCCTGGCTATTAGCCATCCAATCGCCTCGCAAAGCAGAGCAGGTCCGTCGGGTAGCAACTTAACAAAGCAATCATGCAACTTGCCGGAAACATCCGCAACCTTCGCCAAGTGCGTTGTTTCGTTGATTCCCGAACTACCTGGCTTGCCGCGATATTCACGCCAAGCCGATGCGTCGAGGATGGGCACCTTCATTCTTTGGCTCCTAGCTGTCCTTGCGCAGTGCAAGCTTCATATTCTGCGACGAAGCAACAATATGTCCGCCGAGAATCCCGCATTAGAAATTCGGCTTTATATTTTTCGTCAGCCAAGTTTTGCTGGACGAATACATTTTCAATACTGCTGGATCCGACTCTATCGCAAGGCGGGAATCGATGAAATTCAGCGTCCTTTGTTTGTCTGTCGAAAATTGATAGGCAAGCCACATCGCCTGGGTCGCCTGATCCAACCGATTTTCTTTGGCAAGTGTGACTGCCAACGGTGCCCAGACATTCGTTCGCCGCGGATTGAGCGACAGCGCGGCAACAGCAGTGTCCTCGGACTTAGCCAGCTGACCGTTCATAGCGTATGCATATGAGAGGTTGCTTGCAATTTCCTCATCGCCGGGGTCGGCTTGATTTGCTTGCTCGAGCAGCTTCACCGCATCGTCTGGCCTCGACGCGTTCAGCGCGGAAAGTCCGTCTTGATTGAGCTTTCGAGCTGTTGCGCGATCGCCACGTTGTGGTTTCGGTAGCAAATCGATTGTCTTTGCGGCCTGCATCGCGCCCGCAAGATTTTCGGAGCCTGCAAACACCAACATTGCCTTTGCGCACGCGACAGTGGTTGTGCAATTTCCCGCAGGAGTTGCCGCTGATTGCGACGGGGCTGGTTCGCCGGGCTGTGCCGACCCACGCGGATTACTCACGATGCCCGTTAGCCACTGCCGCTGGGTTGCATACCACTGAGTGAGGCAATCGCGGTCGTGACAGTTACGCTCCCGGTAGTTCCATTGCACTCGGGCGTGCTCCTTGAAGGCATCCTGGTCGGTAGCTGTCGACTTTGCACTGGCAAAGAGACTTGCGAGTTCGATGTCGGCCGCGGCAAGTTCAGTGTCGTTGCAGATGAGACGCTCCGCATCCGAGCGCGCCTTTGCACAATCGAAGCTGGTTTTGATAGCCGGCGTATTTTGGACGGGCACCGATGCATTTGCGCTAGCGGCCATGGACAGCCCCTGCTGGGTCAGAGCCGCGCGATTCAACTCCACCTCCGCTCGGACGCTCTCAAGATCGCCGGTGCGGTAGCGGTAGCTTGAGCAGCGGGCGTTGTAGAAGTTCACCGACGCGTTGAACGCATCCACCAAGGTCTGCGGATTTGCATTCAGCTGTCCCTGCCACGCTTCCAGCCGGATTCTCTGCGACATGCAATAACGAATCTGGGACCGGTCCAACGTCAGCCCGGAGCCTATGGGTGGCACCAGTTCCTCGTCTGAGGCCGAAGCGGACTCCGTCGTCGGAGCCGGCGAATAGTCTTGAGACGGCGCCCGGAATGCGTTCTGAACGGCAGCGGGCGCGCTATTGCCGGGCTGGTTCGCGGCTGAAGGCGCATGCGACGCCAAGGTTGGCGCATTGTCTGTCCCCGAAGCGGGGGTCTCGTAGGTGGCCGCTGACTGCGAATTCGACGAGCTTCCAGACGTTGAGATAAAAGTTATCAGCACCAGAAAGATGGCGAAAACAGGGATGGCGATGACCCATCCCGCAGCGGCAGACCCAGACTTAGAAGGAGCTTGTGACGTCACCTCATGTGCTTCGGCTGGCTCGGACGCGACTGCAGTAGTAGCAGAAGTTGCTTCCCCCTGATCGCGTGCAACCGAAGGTTCGAGCGCGGGACCAACCTCGGAAACCATCGCGTCAAGCCCTGAGAAGCCCGTATTCTTTTTATCGTTCGCCATGGTCTGTCAGTCCTTCAGGTAGTCGCTCAGTTTCCGGATGCCCTTCTTGAAACCGCCGCGGACGAGGTGCTCGAGAACGTGCGTGTTCCACCCATTGATGTAGGAAGCTGACCCGTAGACCTTCTTGTCATCCTTTTTGCCGATTACAAAGTTCCCGTCGTGCGTCCAGACACGGACGTCATTCCAACCGAGACGGACTTGCTCGTTTGCCGCGAAGGTCCTATGTCGAGTAAGCGTTACCGCGTCGTCCTGGATCGTGATATCCCCAAAGGAGAAGGATTGTCCTTTCTCCAGAGCGGCAACCATCTCGAATAGCAACCGAATACACACGGCGCGCCATAGTGCTCCCGTGAAGCCCGTATAGATGGCCTCCTTGCGCAATCCTATGCTCTGCTGGGATCTGTTGTCGCCGAAGGCGATGGTGTAATCGGTTCCTGTCGGAACGCCGTTGATTGATCTACGCACGCCGCCCCACCGGACCCGCGTAATCGAGTCCAAGGGAACTGTTTGCCCCCTCCAACGGACGCCTTGCGGCGAAATCGCAAGCTCTTCCTTGAATACAAGTCCCACCTCGGCGCGGAAGGTAATCTCGCGCTCCCACTTCTCGTTATTACGAGCTCGCTCATCGGCTTGGCTCCGCAGGCCCTGAAGCGCATGTGCATCCTCACCAAGCTTTTCCGCCACGTCGGGGAGTTCCGCAAACAGCTCGCGCAGCAAACGGTTCAACCGATCGGCAAGATCGATCATCCCGTGATCGTTGTTCAGGGCAAGCGATAAGCCCCGGAGCTCATAAGCGGTGTCCCGACTCTGGCGGTTGGTAGTGCCGCGCGACTTGGCGCTTATGAGGATCGGTAGCGCGACCCTGTGCCAGTTGCGGGCCACCTTTTCGAGTCGGTCGAGGATTGGGTCGACCGTCTGGTCGCCTCTTGGTGCGGCCTCTCGGGCTTGTCCGATCAGTGTGGAGATGTTCTCCGCTTCCTTCTGCAGGAAGCCTTGGGTCTCTACCTCATAGCTGTCAACCAGGTCGTCGAGCAAGATGGGGGCATGTTTCTTCCCGTCGTCAGTGGCTTGCCGCACGACCTGAGCCATAGTCTCGATCAACCTTGCCGGCTCCATGGTGTCCAGCAGGTCTTTCAGAGCTGTCCGATATGACTTGCGCCGCTCAGACAGCACCTCTTCGATCACTTCCGTTCCCTGAACTTGCGGAAATCCAGAAACTCCGCGGTCTTCGTTTACATCCCGCAAGACATCCTCTGGATCTATAGACTCGACAATCTCAGCGAAGTCTTGAATGAACCCAGCTACAGACGAGACAGGCTCGCTGTCCGCGACCAGTTCGCAGGCCGCCGCCATGACGTTCGCTCGCGCCAAGGCGGGAAGCCCCTGCGCGGAGCGAGCAACGCGTGAATTTGCCGACAGGGTCCTAACCACGTTTTCGGCGATCTTTGGCGCGACTCCTGGCATCCAGGCCATTTCCGCTGCAAGCCTGGCTTTGGGGTTGGTCAGGTCGGAGCGAGCCTTCTGGCAAATGTCACTATCCAGCTGCAAGCTGCGTTCCTCGGCCATCTCGACGATCTTGCGTCGGTCATCACGCGTGGTGACACCGAGGACGCAGAACGGGCTAGAGTGCAGGGGCGTCTCGTATGTGTTCGTGCTCATCTTGGATTTGCTTTGTCGCCCCTTGGGACATATTGGTCTTCGTCGCAGCGCCCGACGCGCTTGATAGTTGTCGTTGCTGTCGTCTAATTAGTCATCGTCCATTCAAGCTCGGAGCCGAGCCCTTCGATCGCAGTCAGTCGGCGCGGTCACGTCGAACCGAGTGACATACTCCAGTGCGCTCTAACCGTAGCCTCTCCTTCTTCAAACGAATCCGACGCGCCGCTCCGAGCATCCTCCAGAACGGGAAGGAGCAGCTGCGAGTGCTGCGAGAAGAAACTCCTGGCCGAGCATGTCGCTGCCAGCGCGCGCAGACAGCCGGGCGCCTTCGCGAACCACGAACGCGACGTCCGAGAGCGGCCGACCGGCGAGCGCCTTTGCCAAAGGTGCTGGGTCCACTGTTTGGTCTTGTGGCAGGGCCGCCAGTAATTTTGCGAGCAAGGCCGCGACTTCTGCCTCGTCTGGATAGCCAACTGCAACAACGTGATCGAACCGGCCGCGACGCATGATCGCCGGGTCGATCATTTCCACCCGATTGGTCATCGCGACAATCAAGACCTCGTTTTTGGCAGCCTCGGGTATGCGCCGCAAGAATTCGGCGACTTCCTCCACTCGATGGTGGCTCGCCCCCCCGCCTGCTTCCCGATCGGCCAGAAACGCCTCCATCTCGTCAATCACCAGAACCGACGGCGCGTTCTGCATCGCCTTTTCGAACATCTCAGAAACCTTTCGGCTCGTCTCGTGGATGAAAGGGCTCGCGATGGTAGACGCGTCCAGTTGGTAACAGGGCCACCCCAGATAGCCGACGAGCTGCTCAACAGCGAACGTCTTGCCGCACCCAGGTGGGCCGTGCAAAACAGTCGCGGCGGGGAATTCGATGCCGAGCGCGCTGTAGCGTTCCTTGTTACGAACGATGTCGACAATGTGCTCGTTGAAGAACGCCTCGAGTTCCGAACGTCCACTTAGCTCGAATGTCTTCCCCAACTCCACACCGGCCATACGCTTTGCGTTTTGTTCGGAAGACTCAGGATTCTCTGGCGAACTCGTTTTTTGGTGCGCGGAAGGCGGGAGGTGGGCGACTTTGTTGGCCCCCACGGGGGCGCCTTCATCCACTAGTTCGATTCCTGCCGTTTTGATGACCTCCCGAAGTGCCGCAGATCCAATCCACGTTAGCATCTGACGCAAGGGCTGGAACGACTCGGCGGAGATCTGGGCTCCGCCGGTCAGCCAGTGGCCAAGCACGATGCCGTCGTCTGCAGGAGCGGCGGTCTCATAAGTGGGCAGAATCCGGCTGAGTTTTTCGACATAAACGGCGCCCTGCAGCGAGCTCTCAGAGTCGATCGCACGGGTATCGCGTAGGGCTGTAGCGAAGGCCATGGCCTCGCTCTTACTGTTGGGCGAACGGCAATCGGACAGATAGACAAGCAATTGGCTTGGACTGCAGGAAACCTCGTGATACGTTTCGGCCCCGAACTTGAAGCGGTGGACGTCGCCGAGCTCGACCAGTCCCGAGGCGGACCACCTCGCGAATAAGCTTTCCGTGGCGATCAATGCATTTCCACCACCGCGCGTCTCGACGATCTGCCAATTGCTGCCTGCGTGGAGTGGCCGCCCGCAGCGCGCGCCGTCGGGCAGTTCGTATCCGATTGGAAACCAGCTCTCGAGCGCCACAATTAGCCCACGAGGATGTTGGATCCAGCGAGCATATCGTCCTCGCTCGATGTAATGACCCGGATCCCATCGAGTTGACCGACGATCTGGCGCAAGGTGTCCATGTCGTTCGATTCCGCAGCTTGACGTCCCAACCTGCAAAGCTTCTCATGCTCGGCCGCGTCGGGAAACTCGAACGGACGATCTGACAGCCATTTGAGCCTGTCCATGACGAACCAGTCCTGACGCCACAGGATTAGGAAATTCCTCCTGCGCATCTCATCAAGGAGCGACTCGAAATCGCCGCTGTTGTGGTCGATCGCGCGTTGAGCCGTCTTCGCGAGGTTGTCAAACGCTCCGGCCTCTGCGGGACGTGCAAATTGCCGAATGGCCGAGTCGAAGAATTCGACAGCTTTGTTTAGCTCTATCCGACGGATGACCGGAAGGTGCTGCTTGCGCGCTTGCGCAAGAAGCTTCTTCGCCTCCTGAACATCGTCCATTGCTTGCTTAGCCGATTCTGCATCGCTTTCGCTACCCAAGCGAGACGCGCGATCCACCCTCTTGCGTGCCTGGTCGAGGCGAGAGTCGTCGACGTGCTGAGCGACCTCCTGGAGCCGCGCTCCGACTCGCTCAGATTCATCCTGTATGCGCTTGGCTGCCTTGGTATAGTCGATCTGCCCTTCCAGGCGCGAATAGAAGTTTCGGCCGCTGTGAAATAGGCCACCAATGGAAGGCACGCTCACCTCGAGAACGATGTTGCCCGAGTCGCGCACCTCATACTTGCATAGGAGGTCAGCACCCTTTGCGATCACGCCATCGGAAAAGTCAGAGCCCTTGATCTCGAACATGCCGACGAAACGGTTGTCCGAAACCGGATCCTCGATCGCGCCTTCCCATAGCTTGAACTTTATGGATCCGGCTGCGCCGGCGCGCAGGGACTCCTCGGCCTTGAAGGTCTTATTGCCACCCTTAGGAAGTTGGTCGCCTTCACGGACCAAGTAATCCAAAACGACGCGCCCTCCGATTTTCTCCCGGGCTTCCACGCCGATGGAATGGGAGGCCGGAATCGCGTCAATCTGCGCAGCGGTCCGCGAGATCGCGATCTTGTCTTCCGCCAGCCTCACCGACCCGCCGGCTGCGTCGAACACGAATACCTTGAACAAATTCTCCCCAGGTTTGGCGAGCGGAACTTCAATCGTCGCGCCATCCTTGAGCGCGACGCGGCCAGAGGACCATCCCGTATCGAGACTGTCTATCTGGAAGGCGGTGCCCTGTGCGGCACTGCCACCCAGCTTGGCAACCATTTTGGCCTTGAGGTCCGGCGTGCGCGCCTGATAGCTGAAGGACAGTTCAAGCCCCCCTCCAGCAGCCAGCGAGCCACGGCCACTTTTGCGGCCCCGGTTCTGGCTCGCCCAGTCGATGGATTCAGCGAATACAGCAGCGCCTTCGGCCACGGCTGTCATGAAGTTGACGTCCGTGGATGCCGCGATTCCTAGCTCGAAGGCCACTTTGTCGCGAAGCGGCTTGTATTGGGTCGGCCCTCCTACGAAGACCATGCGTCCAATGTCATGTGAACTCAGTCCGGCCTTGTCCATCGCCTCTCGCGCGGCGACGATGGATTCCTCGACCTTCTCGGAGATCAACTCGTCCAAGCGCTCACGGGTTAAGGCGATGTCAAGATAGATGTCCGTTCCGGATGCGTCGCGCACGCGCAATTCGCTGTCGTCCAGTGTGATTACCGCCTCATCGCTAGACGACAGCTCGATCTTTGCTTTCTCGGCTGCCCAAGTAGCTAGGTGGCGCAGCATCGCATAACGCTTGTCAGTGGAGAAGTCTTCCGGCAAGTCGAAGTTTGCGAGAAGCCATGGTTTAACAACATTGTCGAGCAAGAGGCGGTCGAAATCCCGTCCGCCACACATCGCAATGCCGCCGTGCGATAACAGACTGACTCGCCCGTTGATGCTCTGGGCGATGGCGATGTCAAGGGTTCCGCCACCGAGATCGTAGACCAAGAATGTTCCGTCGCTTTTGCGGTGGCGCATTACGCTCATGACGGCGGCAACGGGCTCCTGCATGAGGGCTACGTTTCCTAGCCCAGCCATTTCAGCAGCAGCCATCGTCGCGTCCTTCTGCATCTGATTGAAGGCCGCAGGGACGGTAATTACTGTCCCGGTATCCGGAGCATTGCGGATTTCCTCGGGAAGGTATCCGAATAGCACGCGCAGAATTTCGGAGGAGCATTCTTCGGGGGTCAGCGTCAGATCAATCCCTGGCAGGCGGACTGGCGTGCTAGTGCCCATTAGTCGCTTGAACAGGGTGGCGGCGTTTTCTGGGCTGCGAGCCGCGTTGTCGTATGCACGCTTGCCGACATACTTGTTGCTGCGCTTGTCGATGAATATTGCCGACGGGGTGACGTCGTTCTGGTCAGGGCTCTTGAATAACCGCAGGTTTTCACCGTCATAGGCGCAGATAGCGCTGTTTGTCGTTCCCAGGTCGATGCCGATGTAGTTCTTCATTCGCGCTCTGCCTTGGCAAGCATGACTGTGCCGCCGCGCACCAATCCCTCTGGGCCCATCACGACGGGTTGAATCATTTGGTCGACGACCAAAACGTCTTCGGGTCCGAAGTCCGCAATGTTCAAGGCAGAGACGGCCATACCTGGATCGTAAGGCTGGCCCTCAAGCGTGACGATGCGCATGCCGAACGCGCTGAGCCCGTCGTCGATTCGCTTATGGAAATAACGAGCTTGATTGGCATAGCGGGTCGCCTCACCCGCGTCGAGCTTTTCGAGCAACCGACCAAAGACCCTAGTGAAGCGCCAACCCTCTATCGAAATGTCGATTAAAGCCTTTCTCGCGGCATCTTCGTCCCCTTCGCAGCGCACCACATCCATGCTTTCCTCGGCACCGTTGTGTTGATTTTCAAAATTGTGGGGCTCCGCTTCGCCTCTTCTGCCAATGAGCGCATCTAGCGCCCCACTCGGTCCATTCCAACTATATGACAAAGTATTTCGGACGTCGACGGCAAATTCTCGCGCCAAACGTTTGCTCCTTGTCCTGTAAAACCTAGGAGGAACGACGCCCGGAAAATTGATAGCATCGGTCGTCGCATAGTCATCGACGGTTAAAAATAAGACTTCAACTCTGGGGGCGCATGATGCCTTGCACAAAATGCGAGATGGATACTTCACCTGGCAGCGCCGTATGCTACCGCTGCACACGCGAGAAGAAATTTGGCAGAGTCGCTTGCACAGTCGGACTTTTCGTTCCAGTGTCGACTTCAGGGATCGCGTATCTTCTCGACGCGTCTGCAGGAGCCATTGTCGGGGCAATCATCGGCGCCATCCTGAGCGGAATCATAGTTTCGTGGATCAACAGGCAGCAGCTGGCGCCTGGACAATCCGATTGGGAAGTTACGTCAAGCGCAAGTAGAGTTCGGACAATGCCAGAAGACCTATCCATACGCCTCCGGAAGCTTACGCAGCTTCGTAATGATGGCGCGATCGAAGACGCGCAGTATCAAAAAGAGCTCGAGATCATCTGCAATGAGCTTAGCAAATTGCCGTAATCGGCTGGGAGGTCTGCATCGATGCTGGTGATCCTCTAAACTGGAGCCGTTGCCGACAAAGGTTAAAATGATTAAAGAGAGTGCGAACTGTATGCAGGGATTTTTGCCCCCCATTTGCATGCTTCATCGCGTCTTCTGAAGCATGACCGACTCACTATCATTCGAAGCAGCCGCTATCTCACGAGGAAGTTGACCTTCGCGCGCGATAATAGTGAATTCAAGAATAGCAATCGATTCTGAAAGCATACGATCCACGCGAAGATCCTCACCAAGCAACGCGGAATGCGCGCGCCGCATGTCGCTGAGCCACTCATGCAACGATTTCTCATGATAGAGACGCCGATAGACGCCGCGCATGAAGCGCCAAGTTGACGGGTCGACGTGGGGCAGCGGATTTTCCATAGCGATATCCCATTCGTAAGCCTGCTGTTCGGCCACGGCGGCATCGATACCCAGCACTGCCGCATCCTCCTCGAGGAGACGATCGACCACGCGTCATTCGCGCTCCCGAAGCTGGACTCTTTCAGTTGCCCATGCTACGCGGTGAAAGAAGCTTGCTTGGTGCGTTATCTCGCCGACGGTTGGACGTGCGTGTCATGCGCCTGCTCGAGGTATCCGCCCATTCAAACTCGCCGTCAACGTCCATTGCCTTCTCCAAAACGGGAGCCGTCGCCGACACCTGTAATAAATTTTGTTGTCGGGACAAAGAGTCCTAGATGGTGGCGGAGGTTGCATGGCCCTGCATATTTTGACCCAGACATTCGCAACCCTTTCCTTATAGATCCGGGCTGGCTCGAATATCTTGTCCTTATAGCTCGGTTCTCTACGTCGGAGTATCCCGGGAACGCAACGAGAGGGATATGCATAGCTTGCACTTCGGCTGGAATACGGTCATGCCGTAGCAAAACTTCCCGATGGTGTGGCTCGACCGGCGAATCGGCCAGCGACATCAGTCTTGAGTCCGGGCTACAGCGGTGATACGCAAACACGGGTAGCTTCCCTGTCGACCTCACTGCTGGACCTAGCACACGTTCGGATTATCGCGACGTATCGTAGATAAACGGCTTATCTTTCTTGTCGAATCCGATGGAAATGGTGTCGCGCGGCTCGAAATCATGGCTGCACGTCGCGAGAAGGTCGAACAGGGTTATGCCGTTCGCCAGGCTGATTCGATTCGATGAACCTATTGATCCGCCGGATCCTGTGATGGTTCAGTTCGCACGGCCTGAGTGGGCAACGCAAGACCCCGCGCGGGTCACGGCTCCCGCTCCACCTGCCTCGCGGCTTGCACCGTGCGGAGTCTGGGCAAGACTTCCTGCTCCAGCTCGCGCCTCTTGATGCAAGCCCTATAAGGATCCTCCAAGAAGTCTCGACCATACGGCGTCAGCAGCAACGCCCTAGTTTTCAACAGTTCCTCAAAGATCATGAGCTTCGTGACTTTGGTCATTCTGCCTCCATTCCTATTTGCGACGCACAATCACGCACGTCGGCGGCATCGGCGGGACTTCCATGGGAACGCCTTGTCTCTCGGTTGCGACCAGTCCGATGAAAATCTCTATTCCGAAGACCATTCGCAACTGTAAGAGGATTCGAGCAAGGCATGCTCTCCGGCGTCTAAAAGGGAAGAATACCCCATCCAGCTTCAGCCGCAACTGAGCGTTTCCGATGGCACTCGTTTCGCTCGGGCACGACCTCCTTCGGTGTAAAAGCCCCAAGGGCGCTGGCGCACCGTATCGGCCTAACTGCCCCTCACGCACGAAGCACGTCGCCGGGCCATTGATCGCGCCGATTAGCTTATCGACGAACGAATGCCAGAACCGGGGCTTCTTCAGGTGGCGTCTGAACGACGCGCCGCCCGCATCCGCCGTGATGTCCACCACCAGATACGAGCCGTCGATTGCGCACTGCTGGTCAAAAGGCGGAACCGGAATCGGAAAGCAGACGACGAGTGATTGGAGGCTATACAATCTCTCGTCGCACGCGACGGCGGATGGCGGCGGACAATCCGACAGCCGACAAGACTATGATCTATATGCACGCTGTCATGTCCGAGTGGGAACGCGATCAGATCAGCAAGCGGACGAAAGACGCGCTGGCCGCCGCGAAGGCTCGCGGCGTGAAGCTCGGCACGACCGGCCCCGCGAATCTCAAACGGAACATCGTGCAGCGCCAAAAAGCCGCCGATGCCTTCGCGGCGAAGCTGGCCGGAATGATTGCCGGGTTCCGCGCTCGCGGCCTTTCACAGCGAGCGATGGTGAATGAGTTGAGCACGATAGGAATCCGCACGCCCAAAGGCGGCGAGTGGCGCCTGGGGCAGCTCTGCCGTCTGCTCAAACGGATAGCAGCACCAATGACGCGTGCCCCCGCCGGGACCGCCGCCCCTCCGCCTCGCGTGGCAAACCCAGGTGCAGCTCCGGGAAAGCGATCCCTACAGACGCGGCTTCCTGCTCCGTTGATCATCAAGTAGTTGCAGATACCTCTGCACGTAACGATCATCCTCCAGGGAGAGGTCGGTGTTGCCGACCTTGAGCGTCGCCTGACCCGAATCACATAAGGCCGGATTCGTTGCGTTTGCGCACCATTGCAAGGGATAGGAATTGACCGTCGGTGTGCCGTATTTCTGAATAGCTGCGGCCTTGAGCTGCTCAGCGTTCTCACGCGAGAAGGGCAACTTGTAGTTGATCTGATAAGCAGGCACTGGGTCGGCGGGATTAATGCTGACTGTCTCAAAAAGGACCTGTAAGCTTTCTCCGTTGGCCTCGTAGTTGATTGCCGTAATCGCGGGTTTGCCACCCAGCAATAATTGCGGCTGCGAATACGTGTGGACCTTGTTCTTGCTTATGCCGAAATGCTGAGCGATCTTCGTCTGCACTTCTGCCGGCGTCATGCCCAGCTTGATGCCCGCAACATCGAAGGATGAAGCGTCGGTTCCCGCGATCGCTGAACTTGCGCAAATTGTGCAGATAGCCGCGCATGCCGCAGCGTTGGAAAGGAGCTGGTAGATCTTCAAAACCAATCTCGTGCGTTGAAGTCGTTGTTAGGCGCGTTCCACGCCCCTCTCGGGGCGGAACGATAGACCGACGGCTCACTTCCGAACTGAAATGAACGATCTGATGCTGTCTTTAAGATCAAGTCCAGACCTTTATACTTACAGGTGCTTCGACACGAGCAACTGGAAGAAGAGAACTGGGTATCGGATCGGCCACAACAGCATCATGCCGAGCTTCGCCCTCGAAACATTGCCCAAGGTGTTATAGACAGGGTGCCACTCGATCAGCCCGCGCAGCACGATGCGGTTCAGCGCGAAACCCATAGCGAGATAGGCGAAAAAAACCAGGGCAGGCGACATCAACTTCCCGTGCGCGGAGACGTGGATGAGCACAACGAGGCAGACAATACACAGCGCATAGATACCCACGCCCTTGCCCGTGGTCATGCCGGGTTGACCAGCTTGGCTCTCGACATCTGACATCCTGATTCTCCTTTGTTTTGATATGTGGCAACAGTGCCCATCGATAGATATCGGCATCACTGCCTTTTTCTTTAGACAAATGCGACCGATATCGGGGGCGTCTCTGGTCGTTTGTCCCCGAGGCGCACGATATAGACTCTCTGATACAATCCGTTGCGAAGCGGTTTGTTACAAAGGGCGGGCTTGCCCGCTCATTGGTTTAGTTAAATCGAGCGCTTGCGGTTGGTCCGTTGCGAGCGTTTGTATCCCATCGCCCGCTCCTATCTACAGTGCAGGCCGGCTTCTAGCGGCTTCTGCCCTCATCTCGCCATATCTTCCCCTAGTCATGTAATCCTTGGACAGTCACTGGGGAGAGGGCATGGACGTCTTCATTAGCTGGTCGAGCAGCGTCACCAGGAAAATTGCAGGCGCGTTCTCTGAATTTCTCGAACTCGTTATCCATCGCTCAAAACCCTGGTATTCGGACGAGACTCCGGCGGGAGCACAGTGGTCGCCCCTCATTTCCGAGAGGCTTGGCAAGTCGAAGGTCGGCGTCACGTTCGTCACGCAGGCGAATAAAGAAAGCCCCTGGCTTATGTTCGAGGCGGGGGCGGTTGCGAAGGGAGTGCCTGACAATCGCGTTTGTGTGGTTCTTGTCGATCTCAAGAACGAGGACATCCAGCCGCCGCTCTCGCAGTTTCTGACCACTCCGCTGGACGAGGAGGGTATCTTCCGCGTGTTGCAGACGATCAACGAAGCCCTGGACGAGGACAAGTTCAATGACGAGATGCTCAGGCGCGTGATGAAGGCGCATTGGGCCGAATTCGACGCCAAGGTGAAGCAGATATGCGCGGACGAGCCGAGCACGCCCGATGAGCCACGGGCCGAGCGTGACATGATCGTCGAGATCCTGCAGACGGTGCGAGTGCTTGATCAGCAGATGAGGGCAGCGACAGAAGCGGTTACACCGCTGAGCGCTCTCGCCAAGCCTCTTCCTCCTGGAATTTTGGCGCAGGTTTTAAGTAGAAAGGGGCAATTCGCGTTGAGCGATGGGCTAGGGACATTATCGGGAAACTATATTTCGAACGACAGTATTGTTGGCTCGGCCGGCATCGACACAACCACGGTAGAATAGCGGGAGCCGCGTCTGTTGGCGCCCAGCCGCGCTGGGCCGGGGCCGTTCGTGAGGGTGGTCAGCTACTCAGGCTTTCCAGACAGGCCCTCCCGACGCTACGTGTCGCCAATCCGTTGCGGTAGCCGATGACCATGAACATCGCTGTGAACTCGTGGCCGCAGTTCTCGCGGATGTATTCCTGGAGCGGCGGATATGATGCCGATCGCGCGAGCGGTCGTCATCAGACTGCGCTTCTAACCAAATTCGGCATATGTGCCCTACCGCACCGGTGCACCGATGTGCGCCAGAGAAGCCTTGTCCGGATATTCATCCATCCAGCATGCCCGTCGACGTCCATTGCCTTCTCCAAAACGGGAGCCGTCGCCGCCACGTGTTAAGAAATTTGTTCATGTCGGTTGAACTACCAAGGGGACTGCCAAGCACATTGGTGATTACGTTAGCTAACGCGGACTAGGATCGTCAGCAACGCGAGATGCGGAACCCTAGAACCTCCCGGTATCGCTGAAGGCCCTACCTTCCTCGCCGGCACCCTCCCAAACCCTCTCCTTATAGAGCTAGGCCGGCCCCGGTCGTGGTTCCTTATACTTCGTAGCCGTCCTTCCTATACTTGGCAACATCGCACCCTCTTGGGAGAGTCGACATGGCTTTGTTCCGACGCAAGCATGGTCAGGTAATGATGCCTCGACGCAGGAGTGAGCGACCAGCCGAACCGAAGAAGGAGCCTCGCCGATTCAACTTTCATCTCGTCGTGGACAACGACACTGCTCGCTTCGATTGCCACCGTAGTCGCGCTGTTTTACCTGATTCACGATCGCCGCGATCAGGCCGACATAGCCGCTTGGACACTGCTGCAGGGCTACCTGCAACAGGAGCATCGCGCGCCCTATAACGTAGGACAGGACTTCGCGTTTGAAACATTGGCCCAGCATGGGGTGAGCATCAACAACCTTGATGCGCATGACGCTTACATTTCTTGGGCCAACTTGCACGATTTGGTTGGGCCCTTAGCAATCTTCACGCGCGCGCGGCTGGTGCAAATCGATCTGTCGAATGCCGATCTCAGGTCGGCTAATTTTGAAGGCGCCTGGGTGCTTGAATCTAAGTGCCGAGGTGCCGATTTTTCTTGGGCAAATTTCAGGGGCGCGAGGCTATGGTGTGACTTTCAAGACGCCAATTTTCATCGGGCAAATCTTAGGCGCGCATATCTGGATGGTGACATTCGAGGCGCCAATTTTTACCAGGCGGATATATCTGAACTTTCAATTCTGCCGCGACTTTCGAACGGAGACGTGTTCAAAGACTCCTGCTACCGGCCAGGACACCCGCCCTACATTCAACATGCGAAGATCGACCCGCCAGTCGATCCCCAAGGGAAGGACTGCATACGGCAGTGGGGCAAAGAGTGGGCGGCCTTAGAAGCGCAGTGAGTGATGCTTGTGCCGCACTTCACCACGCCAACCTGGGTCACTGGGTTCCGGGTAGATGGGTAGATGGTGTGGCGTTCCTTACACTTCCCCACATGGCCGCGCGATGGCTGTCTATAATCGCGACCAACAAGAACTGGAGGCATGAGGGGAAGGGCGTGAAGACCCGATATATCGCCGCGGCGCTCGCCGCGCTCGCTCTGACCGGCTTCGTGACTGCCCAGCAGGAAGCCGACAACGTCGCAGCTTACGAGCGCGCCGAGATCATGCTTAAACGCGGTCAGGAAGCCGCCACCCTCACGTGCGAGGGGAAAGACGCATGTGACCGCGCGTGGCAGCTCACGCAGGTCTCTGTGCAGCAGGAGAGTGGGATGACGGTGCGGCTTGCGACCGACACCACGATTGACATCTAACTGCAGTCGGATGTTGCGTTCCAGCGAAGAGCTTTACGTGACGCATTTCGGATTGTCCCAATGACGCCCGATCTCACCGTCGGGCCACGGACCGAATTTCTCACCTGACTCGACGCGGGTAAGATCCTGCCGGCATGTCGATGTGTATTTGGTGTTCTCTGAGTCGTCATAGGTCGCGCCGAGGCCGGTAGTGTTGACATGCCCCAGCCATTGCAAGACTAAGCTTCCGTCCTTCGCTAACGGCGGAACGCGAATAGGATTGACCCACTTAGCAGTCTTGAGCCGCTGCGCAACGATCACGTTCATTGCGGGACCATTGCCGATATTTCGAAGTATCCAGCCCTCCCGACCATCATACTCAAAGACAAGCACAGGCTTCCGGCTGAGCATCGCGGCATGAAGACTGCTGCGGAAGTTGAACCACAACGAGAACACCGAGAAAGCCAACGCCAATGCGGATAGCACCAATGCGGCGGGGTCCTTGGGAGCGATATCCATGTTCACCTCTTACGTATCGGGCCGCCGCAGATTTCGTTGGCTCGTCTCTCTAGCTACCATCGTAAGCCGGCTATCAAGCTGAGCGCGTCCGTCTCGCTTAGGTATCGCTAAAGGATAGACCGTGCCGGAGCATTTTCAACTTTCCAAGAAGCTTGCAGCCCCCAAAACTGTGACCGCATCAAGCAGCTGTCGCGCAACGTTGATAGTCCTCTCCGCTACAACCAATGGATGATTGCGACCCGACGCCCTAGGGCGCGTCAGAACGCACGCAATCGGTTGCGCTCCGTCAGCCTGCCTGAGCTGCCTGACATGCGCGGGACCGGCTCTATGAGGCTCATGCGACGTTGCTTGGGCATTGCCAACGAGATCTGTCACAGCAAAGACTAAGGAAGGCGCCCTTTGTTCATAGTGACCGCCACTCCTCCTTTGGGCGTTTGCAATTGCAACGCCGGGCTGAAAGCGGCAGCCGGCGTGTCCTACCACTCCAGTTCATCCGCAATGTTGCTGAGCGACGATCAACCCGACTTGCGGAAATTTGGGAGACGGGATTCCCCGCGAGCGTTGATCCTGCGAGCAACAGGCACCGGACTCTAATAACTATATATAAATGGCTTAACTACACACATGATCTCCTACACACCATCACCTCCATGGCAGTCACCATCCTGTGGTTTGTGGAGCAGCCCCACGTATCTGAGGACACAAGGACTCTCTTAAAATAAGGGATAGTCTTGTGCCTAACAGTAAGCCTAGTCATTACGTGGAACCCATCGAAATTCTGAGTGAGCCGGAGCGCCGTCGGCGGCGCACGGCGCAGGAAAAAATCGCCATCGTCCAGGAGACGCTGATATCTGGCGCATCGGTATCAGCCGTTGCCCGGCGGCATGGCGTGAACCCGAACCAAGTGTTCGGCTGGCGCAAGCAATACCAGGAAGGCAGTCTGGCGGCAGTGAAAGCGGGCGAGACCGTCGTGCCGGCATCAGAGCTCGCCGCAGCCATCAAGGAAATCAAGGAACTGCAACGACTACTCGGGAAGAAGACGATGGAAGTCGAAATCCTGAAGGAAGCCGTGGAATGGGGCCGCTCAAAAAACCTGATTGCGCGCTCGCCCTTGCTGCCGGGGGACGACCATTGAAAACGGTCTGTGAAGTTCTCGGCGTGGCGCGCTCTGGCGTAGCAGCGAAACTGGCTCGCTCGTCTGACTGGCAAGATGGTCGTAGCGCCAGACGGACCGACGACACGAAGCTGGTGGAGGAAATTCAGGCCCATGTCGCGCACCTACCGACCTACGGCTACCGACGCATCTGGGCACTGCTGCGCCGCAGTCGGGAACAGACCGGCGCGCAGTGCGTCAACCACAAGCGCGTGTATCGGGTTATGCGCGAGCACCAGTTGCTGCTGCGTCGTCCCGGCGTGCGGCGAGACAAGCGGCGGCATGACGGTCGCGTCGCCGTGGACCGCAGCGATACCCGCTGGTGCTCCGATGGCTTTGAGTTCCGGTGCGACGATGGCACGCCGCTGCGCGTAACGTTCGCGCTGGATTGCTGCGACCGGGAGGCGATTAGCTGGGCTGCGACCACTGGAGGCCATAGCGGCGACGTGGTGCGCGACGTGATGCTCGCTGCCGTCGAACAGCGCTTCGGCACTACGCAGGCCGCGCAGCCCATCGAATGGCTGACGGACAACGGCTCGGCCTACATCGACCATCGCACGCGCAGCTTTGCGCGCGAGCTGGGCCTGCAGCCGCTGACCACGCCCGTGCGCTCGCCGCAAAGCAATGGTATGGCTGAGTCGTTCGTGAAGACCATGAAGCACAATTACGTCGCCTATATGGATAAGCCTGACGCGCCAACGGCCCTCTCGCGTCTGGCCGTTGCCTTTGAACACTACAATGAGCGCCACCCGCACAAAGCATTGAAATATCGCTCGCCTCGCGAGTTCAGGCGTGCAGCGGAGTCATCAATCTAACGGTGTCCGCGTGTCCTCAGTTACAGGGGCAACTCCAGTTTGACTGGTCGCTATCATATGAGCGCGCGGCCCGCATGTATTCCCAGCCATTGATGCGCCGTCACAAACGATCGGCGTCGCGATGCAACGAACTTCCATCCGTGCAGCAGCTATGCTGACCTCATCACGGCGATCGGCTTGGCATCTAAAGTGGTCGCCGTCCGTTCCCCGCTCCACTCCGGGACTGGTCTTACAGGCAGCCCTCTCTTACCGCGACGATGGTTGCCCCGCGTGCCGATGCCACGCCGGTGCGTTGCCGGCCCCTGCCAAGGTTTAGTTACGACGTCGATCTCCTCGGTGCCCGAATGCGAACCGGCAATTTGGAGGTGAGTTGAGCGCGGCGCTCCTTGAATATCCTCGATCACCAGCTGCGGCTGCTGAAGGTCTAGTTGACGATGGCCGTGGCAATACGTATCGGGGCACTCCTGTCGTGGTCAGCACCGGTCAAGTCTCTTGGCTGCTATCGCTCGCCGGCACGATCCGCGACATCATCTTGTCGGACTTGACTTCAGATTACCTCGAACCTTTTCAGGGCCGATTTTGCTTTCGTGTTGATTGCCTACGCTGGCCGGCCGCCAGGATATCCGCAGACTGCTTGGCAGTCACAGGTCAGTATTGACTAGATAATGACTTGCATGCATACTAATGCTTTCAACCAAGTCGTTACAGAATGAGCGACCTCTATAACACCCAAGCGGCTGCAGAATTCCTGTCCCGTGCCCTCCCAGACGATGGCGATAGCGCCTACTGGTCCGGGTTTCTGATCAACAACCGTCGCACCGATCGAAGCCCTATCCATCGAATCCCGTTCTCTCGGGTGGGAAAAGCGGCGCTCTATTCTCCGGAAGACCTCGCACGGTATGTTGAATTCGAGAAGGCCCGCCGTCTTGGGACAGTCAAGCTCACTGGGCGCGCGGCAGAGGCGCTCCAGGCGTTCGGCATTGGCGAGAGTGGCGGTAGTTCCACCGGGCGTCGACTGGAAATCGCAGACGTCTCCCTACAGATCGACGAGGCAACGCGCGAACCCTTCGTTAGGCTCGTCATATCCGAACCGATGCTTGTCTATCGGCTCGAGCTCTCACAGGCGCAGTCGCTGTCAGAACGACTGCTCGAAGCCGCAAAGATAGGCAAGAGGCTGGCTAAATGACGGCTGATAGAGATTTCAGCTCTGACACGGAGACGGCATCGCCGATAGTTGAACAAGCCCCTCGGAAGAGCGCCGGAATATCGACTAACGCTTCTCGCCCTCACGATACAGTCAGTTTTGACTACGGTCGTGAAAATCCGCCTCAGGCATCCGCTACCAATCCAACCGAGTCGACCTGCGCGATCAACTATAACCATCTCCGATTTCGAGCCGAAGTTGACTGGATCGAAATCGAGATCAAAACCATCTCACGGACGAACTTTCCAACGGTCCAGCGCGCGCTAAATTCAGCGTTGCAATTGCCGGACAGCAGGAATGTCTTTGTCAAAGCTCTTGATGAGGGACCCGGCAAGGCCGCATCTGTCTTTCGTTTCCGGTTGCAAGACCCGAATTCGTGGAGCTTTGTCGCGTCTATGCTAAAGCAGTTGGAGCGAAGATTCCCATTTGCGAGCGAACCGAAAATAACGGCTATCGAGATTGCGTTCGACGCATACAGTCGGACGGAAAGCAAAATGGAACTGGCCGACCAAGCCGCACGCTTCTTCAAGTTCTGCACGCTGATAGTGAGCAAAAACTGTCGCATATATCGGGACTTTGGAGGCAGCCCCGATAGCATTCCGTTCCAGCGTGCCTCGCTGGTTCGCCACCTGTGGGACGGGTGGCAGATAGGTATTGGCAACAAGCATGACGACCGGCTTCAGCACATCTATGTAAAAACCACCGACGGAAACGGGGCACCGCTGCCGTCAGCAAAGCATCGTGCACGCATCGAAATTACCTTGCGCGGTGCGGCGCTTCCCTACCAAGGCATTTCCGAATGGGCCGGCGCGGACTTTGAGAAGGATCTCCGCATGTCGGCCAAGTTTCGCATGTTAAAACCGAAGTTGAATCGGTTTACGCGAGCGGCAATTGAGAAGACGACTTTCCAGGTCGGCGAGCGAAAAAGACGGTGGCGAGTCACCAAGGACCGCACCGCAGTGAGCGGTGAGCGCCTGCACAGTGCCACCACCATAGCCGACCGTCATTTGAACGAGAAAGCTCGTGATGCGTTCCGAGAGCTGTCGAGGCGCTGGCGTTGAACGAAATTCGGAGACCAGCCGCGTCGCCACAACTAAGCGCGACGGCAATCTGTAACGCCCACAAAACAAGGTTCTGGCAATCCTTGGGGAATCCCATCGTTGACGGCGTCGCGAATGGCGGCGCATCCGGAAATTCGCTGACAAGCCCGTGCAGTTGGTCGCGCCTAGCCCCGCCGAAGCCGCTCGCAGTCTCGACTAATGAATCTGAACGACTCAATTAACTTTTTCTCAGCACGGCTAAGTAATGTGCACCCGCTCAGACCTTCAATCTGAGCAAGCAAACCTGGGAAATATTCCTCGAGCGCGAGCTGCATCACGTAGGCTACGTCAAGACCCGCGATAACAGCAAATGTTGAAACTAAGTTGATCGGGACTTTTATTCTTCCGTCTCTGATCATCCTAACTGCGGAACTGCTGAGATCTGCTTTGCGTGCGATCTCATCATCGAAGATGCCTGCATCGGCAAATGCACGATTTAGTGTTTCAAGCAGAGAAGATTTGCACGTTTTTTCACTGGTCATTGCTGCTCTCTCATCGAAGATTGCGACGTCTTCAGTGTAGTAAACCATCAGCACTTTCTTTCAGGCGGCCGCGTTGAAGACCCGACCGTCTCAATGCAACGATTTCATAACCGGACGCCTAGCAGGCTGTTGAATTTGGGTCCCATGTAAACGGGGTTTGAGGGACGGACGTTATGGATATCGTGTTCATGATCTTTGGCGGCGGATGCGATGCGCGGAATGGATGAGATGCAGGAACCCCTGTTCACGACGGTCAAGCTCGAGGACTTCGTCCCGGCAGATCACCCGTTGCGACCGGTCCGGTTGCTGGTGAATGATGCGTTGAAACGGCTCAACGGGCTGTTCAGCGTCATCTACGCGGACACCGGCCGTGCCTCGATTGCGCCCGAGAAGCTGATGCGGGCGCTGCTGTTGCAGGTGTTCTACTCGGTGCGCAGCGAGCGCATGCTGATGGAGCAGATGCGCTACAACCTGCTGTTCCGCTGGTTTGTCGGGCTGGCGATTGAGGACGCCGTGTGGGACCACTCGGTGTTCTCGAAGAACCGCGACCGGCTTCTGGAGCATGAAGTCGTGGAAGCGTTCTTCACCGAAGTCATGAGCCTGGCGGAGAAGCGGGGCTTGCTGTCGAGAGAGCATTTCTCGGTGGACGGCACGCTGATTCAGGCGTGGGCCAGTCATAAGAGCTTCCGCCGCAAGGACGGCCCGGACGATGGTCCGCCAGCCGGCGGTGGCCGCAACGCCGAGACTGACTGGCAAGGCGAGCGACGTAGCAATGCCACGCACGAGTCGACTACTGATCCGGAGGCGCGATTGTTCAAGAAGCGCCACAAGAGCCCGGCCATCCTGTGCTACCACGGGCACATCCTGATGGAGAATCGCTCGGGGCTGGTGGTCGGCGCCGTGGTCAGTCACGCAGATGGTTTCGCCGAGCGGGCCAGCGCATTGCAATTGCTCGATTGCGTGCCAGGCGCTCATGCGAAAACAGTTGGTGCCGACAAGGCGTATGACACCCGCGACTTCGTGAACGATTGCCGCGCTCGCAGCGTGACACCGCATGTCGCGCGCAACGATGAGCGTTGCGGCGGCAGCGCAATCGACGGTCGCACTTCGCGGCACGTGGGCTACCGGATCAGCCAGATCATCCGCAAACGAATCGAAGAGCATTTCGGCTGGGGTAAAACGGTCGGTCGGATCCGGCAGACGGTCTATCGCGGTATCAGGCGCGTCGACCAGCACTTCAAGCTGACGATGGTTGCGAGGAATCTGACCCGCATGGCCCGAATGCCAGGGCTGGTGCCGCAAGGAGCGGCGCGATGAGCCGTCACGGCGTGAAGACTGCGCGCCAGCAGGGCTGCATGCGTGCGCATGCCCCGCGCGGATCGCGCGGCAAACCGGTAATTCAGCGGGAAATTGCACGCGCAAGTCTCCTGAACGTAGCTTCGGTCGTCATGACGGGGCGCTTTTCAACAGCCTGCTAGGTTCTGTCGCGCAATTCGATGGGCATGCGTTCGTTGGCGGCCTCAAAAATCGACGCTTCCTTATACTTTTGTAACGAATCGCGCAACGATTTCATGTGCGGCCAAGCCCCCCAGCATGCGCTGCTCGCGGTTTCGATTTGGAAGACTACCAAGATCTTTGATGCGAAGACGCGCCCGCTGCAGCAAGCGGAGCCGCGACTATATGACATGGGCAATCGAAGAACGACCGTTGAAATTCGAAGCATCAGCCGCTTCCGTTTCCGGAGCAGTGCGGTCAGTGAACGAACCGCAGGACAAGAACGCCGCCGACCAGCACCCGCAACATCGACAGGACCACATGACGCTTAAGCCTCGTAAGCGCGGCATCAAGATCGGCCTTGGTGGCGTGACGATCGCTCATGGCTCATCCCTGCCGACGTTCTTCTCGACTTCGCGCAGGCAGAACTCGATGTTGCCGATCATTCTGTGGAGATGCTCGCGCAGCGCTTCCACATCCTTGCGCATGGCGACGAGCTCAGCCTGCGAGCTTTTCAGGGTCTCGATCATCGTTTCCGCCGAGGTCGTCATGATCACCTCTCATGGTAGGCCCTCGACCCGCCCTCTTCCCTGCGGACCGGTCGCGGGTTAGAGAAACCGCCTTTTGCGTAGAACTGTCAGCGGGCGACGCCTGTGCGGCCCATCGCACCTCCCAGACCTTTTGATCTTAGCCTAGCCGTCGGTCAGCTGCTCAAGGAAGGCAGCTTACGGCGCTTGCCTGTTCTGGCCAGCGGAAAAAATCATCGCGTATAGGATGTGCGAAGTGATCGCAGCTACAACGACGGCCTCAGCTACGCACGCCCGGTGGAGTTGAACTGGCGACACGATCGGCAAGTGATAAGCGGAAAGCAGCGGACATGCGACATGCCTTTAGCAGCTGGCGGCGCCGTCCGGGAATTGCGCAACTAATCCCGATCTATATCCTAATTCAACGCTCGCGGACAGTTGCGCAAGTAGCACCAAGGTTCCGCAAGGAATGGGGAGCTCGTGGTCCTAACGGTGGCTGTGAAAGGGCTGTGGCGCTCCCTACCCGTTATCGTCGATGCCTATCCGGGAACAACGTCGCAATCAGCTCAATCTCACACATCCAATGACCCACGTGTTTGCGAGCCTGTGAGCAAGAGCCGAGCACCGACAGCCAGTGCTACCACGTCCATGCTCGAAATGATCCGTGTTCGCTTGCCAGACCCGAGCTCGCTCACTTCCTACTGTCGGTCCCGCCGTTTGGCAGATCCGGAAGCACAGGTAGCGGGCGCCTCCGGCCTCCACCGGTCGCCTTTCTCAGCAGAGGGGCCGGCGTCGGAATGTTATTCGCCCGAGCCTTCTCGAAACCCTTTTCAATGGCTTCATTATTCTGTCGCTCGACCATCTGGTGTCGCACCTGCACGCGCAGATACTCGACCACATCATCCTCAAGAAACACCCACGCCCGGCCAATGCGGGCCCCAGGAAGCTCGCCCTGCTGGGCGAGTTTGAGGGCGGTTTTGCGCTCGACCTTCAGAAAGTCGGCGCATTCGTCGATGTCAAAGGTGCGAGCCATGATTGAACCAAAAGTGAAAATTGGATTGCCTCGATCTTAGCTCACACTTCCCTACCGCGCCCGCACACTGCGGATGAGGATGCAACTGCATAACGGATACGCTCGGCGACACCCAAAGACCGTAGCGCCAATGAGCGGCGCAAAGCCTTGACAGCCTGAGGGTCTAGGCGCCCGGCGGCGTATCGCCGTTCAGAGTGCACGACAAGCACGGCGCAATCGAACATGTCGAAGGTAGCAAAGCGTTCGTCCGAGATCGTTCATCAGAAACACGTGGAAGGACGCAGAAGCGGCTCGACTTTTACCCGCCGAGCCCTGAGATGCGTGACGAACGCATGTGGACCGATTCATCAGGGCATAACTCGCCGACGCAAAAGAGCTACAGTGGTAACCTTGGCATCATCGATACGCGGTCGACACGCCTGTCAGATGCATCGTGCGACAGTGTATGAACGTCTGAAGGCCTATCCAGGCGGCTCTCAGCAGTCAGGTCCACGTAGTCGGCATTCGTTGATATCGCGCCCTTGCTCTTGGGCGGAATCGGGAAAACAGAAAATGGCTATTCAAACCCTCAAGCGTCGCGGAAACAGCCTAGAAGTCCGTATTCCGGCGAGTGTTGCGACAAAAGTGGGATTCACGGAAGGTCAGGAAGTCGACGTTCAGGTGCTCGACGGGCAGGTGGTGATTCGCCCACATGCAAGCATCGGGCGTTTCTCGCGCGAGCGCCTGATCCAGCAATACCGGGAAGGCAAGCTCCAGCCTCACGAGGAAATCGACTTTGGCGAACCGCAGGGCACGGAACTCGGCGGCCCGGATGACCCGACGCAATTCGACAAGAGGTAAGGCATCGTGCTGATCGGGATACCGGCGGCTGGCGACATTATCTGGCTCCGCAGTTGGCCGGGCATGGGAAACGAACAGGACGCACATTGTGCGGTTTTGGTGTTCACAGCCGTTGATACCAACAAACTGACTGGCTGCGTGACGGCCTACCCGCCACCTCCGCCGTGCGAGCGTGGGAGACCGAAATCCCGCTCTCCCCTCTCGCAAGGCCAAACGTTGCGCTCCTCGACCAGACCAGAACTCCTTCGTTCAAGGCAAACAAATAAGATGCCGCGGCGAGCAGGCCCCCGACGAGGAAATGAAAACGGCCAGATATGCGCCGAAATGTTCCTCCTGCGAGCCGAAGCGTGCTGAAACGCGCCGTTTCATTAAGTGTATAAATCAGGACGTCATCTGTCAGACACCGTCAGATGCAGCGAAGGCGGCTCAACTATGCAGGTGGCGAAAGGCGGCACCCGGCCCCGCAAGGGACATTCGCGCAAACCGAAAGCAGGCCGTCAGCAGACGGCGGGAACTTACCGTCCAAGGCTCATTAGAAATTCATCAACCTGTTCGAATAGAAATGTGTTTGGGTCGGAGCCTTGATCCTTGCCGATAAGAAGAGAACACAGTTCGCTGACTGTTAGAGACAAGATGAGTTTCCCATGTTCCCTCATAGCACCTTGACTCACCTTCAATGCTGAGGGCGCCGACCCTTGAGGTGAGATGATGATAGCGACGGTTCGAAGAGCTGCGGGATATAGGTATCGCTCGGTCGTAACGACCTCTTTCTGCGTAATTGGTTTGGTGTAGTTCTTAAATTCAAAAATCACATATCGGCTTTTCAAGTCATTAAGCATCAACGCCCAGACTTCCGAAGTCTCCCTAATCCGGCATACCAGATCCCGACGATGCAGTCCGTCTTCGGTTTCGAGTTGTTCGTGCCAACCAACAAGATCTGTATCGAAAATGTATTTTAGAGCCTCGATACATCTCTCTTCAAAAATGCTCGCCTGCTCCTTGCCGGGAACAACAGCTTGCAATGCCTTCGCTAACGCTTCCCCCTTGGGTTGGTTTGACTCTGGACCTTCCCCTTCGCCCAACGCCTCGGGGCCCGCCAAAAACTGCATTATGTTCGAGACAGGGACTTCCAGCAGGCTTTCTAGTCGCTTGCGGAGATCAGGGAAGGGCGAGGCTTTTTCGAGGAGTTGATCTGCGTCCCAGATCACCAGATTAGGGTTAGCAAATCGATCGGCGACATCTCTTAGTCGGGGAATTAGGGGGCATGACATTACGAGCATGGAGACCTTCGCCCCAGTTTCATGCTCTATGAGTGAGATCTGATGCAGAGCGCGCAGGAAAACGTCAGACGGTGGTGGCGATGCATATCGGTATTTTTTTACCTCAACCACCGCGAGTTCGCTTTTTTTTCGAAACGTGATGTCGACCTCAGCTCTTCTGGCTGGGTGCGCGATGTTGCGCTCAACTTTCTCGAATCCCAGCTTGACGAGTAGTTCAGCTACGATACTTTCGAACTGTTGCGCGCTACCTTCTGGCCTCATCTGAATTTTTCTTCCGTATGTAAAATTAGTATCTGCTTATGTGCCTTCGTTTCATCCGCTATATCGGCAAGGTTTGCTCAAACTTAAGGATCTTTTAAGATGCACGGGTTATCAACGATTCAGACATGCAATGTGGCCGAAGTGAGACCGACGACTGACACCGCCCTTCAAATCAAGTCTCGACGTCTACACATTAAGCAAGCCGCCACAAGGCTTAAGACTAACCGGCGCGCGACAGTCGCAAGCATGACATGGACCGCTCGTCCGAGCGGTCTACGGCTGTCTGTCTTTCCGCCCAATATCAAATGAAGCTAACCCGCTCGATGGGCGGAATGAGCTCGCGAACAGAAGCATCTAGCGCAAACATCTCGACTATGGGTTTCCGCTTCCTAGCGTCTTTCTTATTCCAGTAGACCTGACCGGTGACCAGTTTCGCCTCGTGGCCGACGATTGGCGCGATCTGATGCTCCGAGATTCCCCGCTCATCATCCAGCAAACAAGTGATGAAGCCGTGCCGGAACGAATGGAATACTGTCTCCTGCTTTGCCGTCACACCGGCGTGGCGACGAAACCTTCCGAACCACTTTGACGCTTCGTGACTCGACGTCGGCGTCAACGTCAGCTCGGGAAACAGGCGGACTTCGCCGCGCACTTTCAGGCAATCGACATAGCGAAGCAAGCCAAGGACGATGAGCTCGCTGTGAATTGGAACAAGGCGCCTCGCGTTGTCATTTTTGAGACTCTGCTCCGGTTGTTCGTCATTGATCGCGATGCAGTGAACGCCTTCGATCTCGACAAAATCGGCCAGACTGATCTGGCAGAGTTCGCCCAAGCGAGCGCCCGTGTAAATGGCGAGAGGCATGAGCCAGTATTCGTATGGGAACCGGAACCGACGCGCCGCAAACTCCGCCGAAGAGAACAGCAGCGCCAGTTCGTCGTTTGTGAATGGTCGACGCTCGTAGGTCGCTTGCTTCTTCCCGGCAGCGAACTCTTCTGCAGGGTTGAACGTAATCGGGAACTGTTCAACCTTGCAGCACCATCGGAACAGGCTACTGATGCGGGACATATGCTCGCCGGCCGTGCGTGGAGCCATCGGCGGAAGGTCAAGATCTGCTACTTCCTCGAGAGTCTTACCCTCCTTCACACGCAACTTGCTCAAGTTTGCCGGCAACTGCTTCAACAGATTGACGAACCGGACCATGTCGTCGCTACTGAATCGATCGATTGGACGATCGCCGAAGTGTTGCAATGTGAGCCTGAATGTGGCCCGGTTTGCCCGTTCCGTGTTCGGCGTCCAGGCGTCTTTAGCCTTCTTGGCGCGGATATATGCCTCGATTGCCTCGGACAGGCGCGGCGCGTCAGTTGGCGGGCTCTTGAAAGGCGGTCTGAAGCGCACGGATTGCTGAACACGGCTTCGAGATCCGATCGGCGAGCTTGCAAGCGTGAGGTCGGCGGGGGCAGCGATTTGCGACTCCGCCATGCCCACGCCCAGGCTCGCGTCCGGCCATCGTTGATTGCATCCGGAATCCGCGGTGCGACGCCCCGGTCACTACGGTCCTACACTTGATTGTTCGACGGGAATCTTGGGGAGCGCGTTATGAGTGGACGAAAACCGAGCCAGACAGAGCGCGAAGCTGCGCCTGCCGTAGCTCAGCGATACCGCAAGGAGTCCGTTGACGACAGGAGGGTGCAGGAACTGTTGTCTCCGGCAGCCATCAGCCACTGGCCCATGGCAGCGAGACAGTTGCGCGACGCGGGAGTGTTGAATGCCGTTGACGCTATTTCGCTGGCGGCCTATTGCGAGGCGTTTGCGCGGTGGTGCGCAGCGGGGGAGCAGGTCGCGAGAATGCTGATCGATTTTGGTGTCAGGTCGGGCCGGAAGGCGCAAGTGCAGACCGGCGCCTTAGAAAAGCCTATGCGATCGGCTTCGATCGAGGCAGGAGTGACGGAGCCGGTTCGACGAGCGCGAAACGCGATTATGCGTCGTGATGAGGTGGAGAGGGAAACGGGCCTGTCTCACTCGACCATCTATAAGCGCATCAAGGATGGCACCTTCCCCGCGCCATTAAAGATCGGCCCGGGTTCGACCGGATGGCGCGTCACCGACATCGAGGCCTTTTTGGCTTCCCCTGCGGACTACCGGGTGGAGTCCTGTGCTTCCCAGGGCCAAGAGGGCCTACCATGACCGCCGGCGCTTGCGGCCCTGGGGACGTCCAGGCGACGACGGTGCTGATATGCGCGCCGAGTGGTCCGTCCGAGGCTATGGTCCGCCAAAGGATTCAAGATGGCTCGGCGGGCGGGCCGAAGCGAAGTCCGATACCACGCACTCCACGCCGGATTGTTGATAGCATCAGGAGTGAATGGACGGTCGGCTGTCACGTTGAAGTGTCCCGTTTCGTTCGTTGAAGCAAGGTCCCTTGCCGGATCGTCGATCAAACGCACCGGGTAGCTCAGCTGGGAGAGCGTCGCGTTCGCAATGCGAAGGTCGGGAGTTCGATCCTCCTCCTCCCAAGAAAATCAAAGGATTACAGGTGATTTGCCTGTAACCCTTTTCTTTTTCCGCGGGTCGTGTAACCGGCATGTAACTGGATTTGGTCAACTTCGATCCATTTCGTTTCATGCGGTGAGTCGACACGTACCCCTGCTTTGCTCGCCTAGCCAAACTTCCTGCCGCAGCAGTTTAATGACGCATCAAGCGAGTCAGTTGGTCGTCAGCTCCACGCGGTGGGACGATTGGGCGCCGTCGAAACCGCTGCACTAGAGATTCACGATCTTGTAGCACGGTGGGCAATGCCGCGGCTAGTTCGAGCCAGTCCGTACAATCGCCAGGCCCTGGCATATCTCGCCTCGCAAGTGCGCTAGGATGCACCGCTTCAGGCGGGGCAGAGCAACCCAAAACGGCGACGGAACTATAGCGGACAACCAATTACCAGACGGCCAACCACCACGAGAACGCATTGCCGCCGCAAGGTGGCTGGTGCTCACGTGATAGCCATCGAGACCGTTTTCGTTTTGCAGCTTCCAGTTGCCGTCGAAGGTATAGGTCGACTTGCCGGGCAGCACTTCGAGTTCGCCGGTCGGCGACTGTGCGACCATCATGTCGAAGAAAATGCGCGCGTCGCCGAGATAGTCTTCGAGCGTGTCCGTGCCGTCGACGTCGAGGCTCACGAATACGAAGCCCTTGTAGCTCGCGATGCGCGCTTTCTTCAGGCCGCGCACCGACTTGTCCAAGTCGTCGCAGTATTCGCCCGGCGCCTTCACCTTCACGAGGCGGCCGTCGTTCTTGTAGCACCATGCGTGGAACGGGCACGTGAACGTGGACTGGTTGCCCTTGCTCATCCGCGTGAGCGTCGCGCCGCGGTGCTGGCACGCGTTGATCATCGCGTTCAGGTTGCCGGCGCCGTCGCGCGAGATGATCAGCGGCTGGCGGCCCGCGCGCATCGTCAGGAAATCGTTGTTGTTGGAGATCTCGCTTTCGTGACACGCATAGACCCACGTCTTCTCGAAGATGTGCTCCATCTCGAGCGAGAACAGTTCGGGCTCGGTGAACATTTCGCGGGCAATCCTGTAGACGCCTTCCGCCGGGCGGAAGTCCAGACAGCCGCTAACGAATTCGCGCCATTCGCCGGCGCTGCGCTTCTCGCTCATGTGTCTCTCTCCTTGGGTCCAATCGTTTGAACGTGACAGGCTCGATTGAATACCCGAGTGGAGAGGCCAACTATCCAGCCAATATGCATTCACTATCCGAATAATTGGACGACTCCTGGATCATCTGGCGATGGGGCGCAAACCCCCACCGGACGGGGCTTCCGGCGCGCCGTTCTGGCGCATAAGGGCAAGAATCCAGCTATGCAAACGTTTGCCGATGCGCCATGTCTGCTACGCTTACGTTTTCGTAGGCCGCGTAATTGGCCGTTATTGCCGGGACGTGGCCGCTTTTTCACGCGCGACCTTCAGCGCAAGTCAAAATCAAAAACGCATGGTGACGCGCCGACCGAACAACGTGATTGCGATCAGTGTCTTGCTAGCCGGCGCGATCCTCGCGATCGCCGTGTCGCTGCTCGCACAGATGCGCGAAGATGCGTTGCGGCGCGCGCAGGACTCCATCGCCAACATATCTCTGCTGGTCCAGCGCGACGTGTCGCGCAATCTCGAGATCTACGACCTGTCGCTGCGCGCGGTGATCGACGGACTCAGGCAGCCGGGCGTGCTCGATCTGCCGCCGGCGATCCGACAGATGGTGCTGTTCGACGGCTCGATCAGCGCTCAGGACATGGGCTCGGTGTTCGTGCTCGACGAGAACGGCAACGTGCGTTTCGATTCACGGGCGTGGCCGCCGCGCGCACACAGCCATGCCGACCGCGATTACTTCAAGGTACAGCGCGCTTCGCCCGACGTTGGCCTGTACATCAGCCATCCGTTCAGCCGGAGCGGCACCGACGAGGACCTGCGCATCGCGCTGAGCCGGCGCATCTCGAGGCCGGACGGCAGCTTCGGCGGCGTGGTGGTCGGCACGCTGCGCCTCACGTATTTTCATCGGCTGTTCGACGGCATGAAGCTCGGGCCGAGCGGCTCGATGGCATTGATGCTCAGCGACGGCACGATGTTGATGCGTCGTCCGTACGATCCGAAAACGATCGGCATCAACCTGACCGGCACGGCCAACTTCTCGCGCTTCGTCAAGCAGCCGAGCGGCGACTTCTTCGGCACCGCGGCGATCGACCGCGTCGAGCGCTGGTACGCGTTCCGCCATATCGACGGCTTTCCGCTGATCCTCGACGTCGCGCTGTCCACGCGCGACATCTACGTGCAATGGCGGCGGCGCGCATGGATCATCGGCACGCTGATCGTCGCGCTCGACGTGACGATCATCGCGCTGGCGATCCTGTTCTCACGCCAGTTGCGTCTGCGCCGCGCGGCCGAGGAAGAATTGCGTGAACTGGCGCGCACGGACGGGCTGACCGGCCTGAACAACCGTCGCACGTTTGAGGAACACGTGAACGACGAATGGCGACGCGCGCAGCGCAACGGCAGGCCGTTGTCGCTGCTGCTGATCGATGTCGACAACTTCAAGGGCTTCAACGACCTGTACGGTCATTCGGCCGGCGACGAAGCGCTGATCGGCGTCGCGCGTTGCATCGCGCAGAACGTGCGGCGTCCGGGCGACACGGCCGCGCGCTTCGGTGGCGAGGAGTTCGCGGTGCTGCTGCCGGACACGGATGCGACGGGCGCGCAGCGGATCGCCGAGCAGATCCGCGCGGCGGTGCAGGCGCTGCAATGCCGCCATGTGGCCAGCACGCATCACGTGCTGACGGTGAGCGCGGGAGCTGCAACGGCGCAGGACGCGGCATTCGCGACCAGCCGCGCGCTCGTCGACGCCGCCGATCAAGCGCTGTATCGCGCGAAGGATGGAGGCCGTAATCGGGTGATGGTGTTCGACACGCCGACCGACAACTCCTCGCGGGACGGCGCCGCGGTGACGCCAGACACCGACGCGCGCGGCGCGAATTGACGCGCTCCCGGGCCGAGCTTTTCTGCCCGCTTCATGGTCTGCTTGCCAGCCCTTGTTGCTCTCCGTAAACTCGCGCGTAACTTCGCCGGACCCACGCCGCAGCGCGTGATCGGCACACACCACGCCGACCCAGAGGAGAATCCCCGCGATGGCCGCATCCTATTTCCCCCGCTGGCGCCGCCAGCCTGCCGTCGCCGAGGGCGGCATCGTCGGCATCGACGAACGGCTCGACTGGCCGCAGATGTTCGCGATGGGCGTCCAGCACGTCGTCGCGATGTTCGGCTCGACCGTGCTCGCGCCGCTGCTGATGGGCTTCGATCCGAATCTGGCCATCTTCATGTCGGGCATCGGCACGCTGCTGTTCTTCGTGCTCGTCGGCGGGCGCGTGCCTAGCTATCTCGGTTCGAGCTTCGCGTTCATCGGCCTCGTGATCGCGGTGACCGGCTACGGCGGACACGGCGTGAACCCGAATATTCCGGTCGCGTTGGGCGGCATCATCGCGTGCGGCGTCGCGTACGGGGTGATCGGCCTGATCGTGGCGGCGGTCGGCACCGGCTGGATCGAAACGCTGATGCCGCCGGTCGTGACCGGCGCGATCGTCTGCGTGATCGGTCTGAACCTCGCGCCGATCGCCGTGCATGGCGTGAGCGGCAGCAATTTCGAGTCGTGGATGGCGCTCGTCACGGTGCTGTGCGTCGGCGCGGTCGCGGTATTCACGCGCGGCATGCTGCAGCGTCTCTTGATCCTGGTCGGCCTGCTGCTCGCCTACGTCATCTACGCGATCGTCACGAACGGCCTCGGCATGGGAAAGCCGATCGATTTCTCGATCGTCGCGAACGCCGCGTGGTTCGGCATGCCGCACTTCATGTCGCCGGTGTTCGACCCGCACGCGATGACGCTGCTCGCGCCGATCGCGGTGATCCTTGTCGCAGAAAACCTCGGCCACATCAAGGCCGTCAGCGCGATGACGGGCCAGAACCTCGACCGCTACATCGGCCGCGCGTTTCTCGGCGACGCGCTCGCGACGATCGTGTCGGGTTTCGCGGGCGGTACCGGTGTGACCACGTACGCGGAGAACATCGGCGTGATGGCGGTCACGAAGATCTATTCGACGCTGGTGTTCGTGATCGCCGCGTTGATCGCGCTCGTGCTCGGCTTCTCGCCGAAGTTCGGCGCGGTGATCCAGACGATTCCGGGACCGGTGCTTGGCGGCGTGTCGATCGTCGTGTTCGGGCTGATCGCGGTGACGGGCGCACGCATCTGGGTCGTCAACAAGGTCGACTTCTCCGATAACCGCAATCTGATCGTCGCGGCCGTCACGCTCGTGCTCGGCGCCGGCGACTTCTCGCTGAAGCTCGGCAGCTTCGGGCTCGGCGGCATCGGCACCGCGACGTTCGGCGCGATCATCCTGTACGCGCTGTTGAGAAGGAAGCCGACTCAAGGGCCGGTGGCCTGAGCGTCTTTATTCGGCACCGGCATTTCAAGCGCCGGTACCGACGTTGATCCAGCAGAGAACTCCTACCTTTTGCGCGCGGTTAGCGCCGTCTCCGATAAATCCACCTCACGCATCAGCTTGTTCATCGTCTCGTCGTTGATGCGCTCGGTGTCACGCAAATCGAGCAGCGTCTTGCGCTCGGCACGCATCGCCGCGAGCTTCATGCGGAATTCGAGCGCATCGGCACGGCGCGCGAGTTCGCGTGGCGCCTGTTCGTCGTCGAGTGATGCGAGGCGGCGGCGGTACAGGTCCATCACGCGCGCGGTCACATCGGTCGCATAGGCCTGAGCCGATTCATCGAGGTCCGCGCACTCGGTGTCGTGCAGATGATCGATCGCGCGAATCGCCGATTGCGCGGCGAGCGTGCGCGCGAGCGCTTCCTCGGCCGCGTGCGGGTCCTTGCCGCGCCGCCAGCCGCGCAGCAGCAGCGGCAACGCGGCCACCGCCACCAGCAACGACAGCAGGATCACCCCCGACGCGATGAAGATCGCCAGATCGCGTCCCGGCAGCGGCGTGCCGTTGGGCAGCACCTCCGGCAGCGACAGCACGCCCGCGAGCGTTACCGCGCCGCGCACGCCGGCCACCGTCGTCACCGACACCATGCGCAACCCCGGCACCGCGTTCGCGACACCATGTTTCGTCGCGCCGCGGCTAGAGAACCAGCGCAGCAGCCACACCCACGCGAAGCGCATCGCGTACAGCGCGAACGCCACCGCAACGATGTAGCCGATCAGCAGCGCGACCTGCGCGTCGTTGGTTTCGTGCGCGTCGAGCAGAGCGCGGCCGAGGATGTGCGGAAACTGCAGGCCGAGCATGATGAACACCATGCCGTTGAACACGAACTCGATCATCGTCCACGTGCTCGTGGCCCGCACGCGCGAGGCGACCTGCCACTTTTCCATGATGCTCGCGTAATTCATCATCATGCCGGCCGACACTGCGGCGAGAATGCCCGACAGTTCGAAGCGCTCGGCGGTCAGATAGGCGGCGAACGGAATCAGCAGCGTCATCACGACGCCCGGCGCGGGATCGCCTTCCTCGGTGAGATTGAGGAAGCGCGCGGACACGAAGCTGAACACCGCGCTCACCGCCGCGCCGACCGCGAGGCCGCCCACCGCGATGATCACGAAGCTCACCGACGCCGCACGCAGCGAGAACGCCCCGGTCAGCGCGGCGGCGATCGCGAACTTCAGCGCGACGAGGCCGGACGCGTCGTTCATCAGCGCCTCGCCTTCGAGGATATGCATCAGCTGCCCGGGAATCCTGCCCTTGCCGGCGATGCCGGACAGCGCGACAGCGTCGGTCGGCGATAGCACCGCGGCAAGCGCGAACGCGACCGGCAGCGAGATCTGCGGCACCAGCACGTGCACGAAGTGACCGACGACCAGCACCGTCATGAACACGAGCCCGAGCGCGAGCATCAGGATCGCTCGGCGCGCCATGAAGAACTCGCGCTTCGGAATGCGCCAGCCATCCGCGAACAGCAGCGGCGGAATGAACAGCAGCATGAAGATTTCCGGATCGAACGCGACGTGCAAATCGAGGCGCGGCCACGCGAGCATCGCGCCGATCGCGATCTGCACGAGCGGCAACGGCAGCTTGAACGGCAGCGCGCGGGCCAGCACGCCGGACGCGGCGACGGCAAGTAGCAGGATCAGAACGGTGAAGACTATTTCCATCGTGTATTCCGGGCGGATGAAGGGGCAATCTGCGCACCGCAACGGTGCGCGACACGCCCACGGGCGGCGCACGAACGCTGTCGCCGGTGCAATCTTTCGAGCGAATTACAGCACAGTGTGCGCCAGCGTGCGCATGGACCTTGCTTAACCGGTAACGATGACGCACATTTGAGAGACAGTGTCGGTCTCGTTGCCGTTCGCGTTCTGACCGGCGGCTTCTCGCGTGAGAGGATTGCATGACGATTGCGCAACAGGACAGGGCGGCGAGCGTGCCGCACGGCTTCGAGGTCGAGGTGACCTCGGGCCTTCGACGCTATTCGGTGCAGCACGGCGAACTGACGCTGACTAGCGTGTTCCAGCCGATTTTCAGTCTGTCGCACCTGCGCGCGGTCGGCTATGAGGGCTTGCTGCGCGCGCACGACGCGCTCGATCGTGCGGTGTCGCCGCTCGACGTATTCGGCGAGGCCGTGCGCCTGGGCGACGCGCTGCAGATCGACCGGCTCGCGCAGACGCTGCATCTGGAAAACTTCAAGGTGCTCGGCGCCGAGCGCGAATGGTTGTTCCTGAACGTGCATCCGGGCGTACTGACCGACCCGTATCTCGCGGCCGCTTTGCTCGCGAATCTGCGGCGGCTCGATCTGTCGCCGCGGCGCGTCGTGCTCGAAGTGCTCGAGCAGCGCGCCGAAGATCTCGATCGACTCGCCGACGCGGTGCGCGAGTTCCGCGAGCGCGGCTTCCTGATCGCGCTCGATGATTTCGGCGCGGGTCATTCGAACATCGAGCGGATCTGGCAACTGAATCCCGACATCGTGAAGCTCGACCGCATCATGCTGTCGCACGCCGCGCATCGTGCCGACATGGCGACCATCCTGCCGGGGCTCGTGTCGCTGCTGCATGAAGCGGGCAAGCTCGTGCTGATCGAGGGCGTCGAAACCGAGCACGAAGCGCAAATGGCGCTCGCCTGCAATGCGGACTTCGTGCAGGGGTTTTTCTTCGGCCGGCCGAGTCCGGGTATTGCCGATGCGATCCACACGGCGATTTGCATCGGTGAAGTCACCGAACGTTATCGCGAGCAGGCCGAGGCACGCGAGCGGCGCAGCGCGCGCCGGCTCGCGCCGTATCTGCGCGCGTTCGAGCGCGCCGCGGAGCGTCTGGCCGCCGGTGAGCCGCTCGACGAGGTGTGCTGGAATTTCCTCGCGCTCGATCACGCGGCGCGCTGTTTTCTGCTCGATGCGAAGGGCCGCCAGGCGGGCCGCAACGTCGTGCTGCGCGCCGACCGCGCGGCGCAGGAAACGCGCTTCCTGCCGCTCGCCGACGCGCAGGGCGCGAACTGGCTGCGTCGCCCGTACTTCAGTGTCGCGATCAATGCGCCGGAGCGCGTGCACGTGACGCGGCCGTATCTGTCGATCAACGAGGCGTTGCCGTGCGTGACGCTGTCGGTGGCAACGCGCGTCGGCGGCGAAACCTGCGTGCTGTGCGGCGATATCGACTGGGTCGAAGACGAACGCGACGCGCGCTTCTGACATGATGTCGTTTTCAACGACACCAGGTTGCGCTCATGTCCGTGCTGCTCGAAGTGATTGCCACGACCGTCGCCGATGCGCGCGCTGCCGCGCAAGCCGGTGCCGATCGTCTCGAACTCGTGACCGCGATGGGCGAGGGAGGTCTGACGCCGAGTATGGGTTTGATCGAGGCGGTGGTAGCCGCGGTCGCCATACCCGTGAACGTGATCGTGCGGCCGCATAGCCGGTCGTTCGTCTACGACGCCGACGACTACGCGGTGATCCTGCGCGACATCCGTGCGGTGAAGGCGGCCGGCGCGAACGGCATCGTGATCGGCATGCTCGATGCCGATCGGGCGATCGACCGTGAAGGTCTCGCGCGCGCGTGCGGAGCCGCCGATGGACTCGCGATCACGTTTCATCGTGCGTTCGACGAGGCGCGCGATCTGCGCGAAGCGCTCGAGGTATTGCTGGGTTTCGAGGCGGTGACCAATGTGCTGACGTCGGGCGGAAAGCCGTCGGTACTGCAGGCGCAAGCCGTGCTCAGCGAACTGGTGCGGCAAGCCACGGGCTCGCATTGCACGGTGCTCGCCGGTGCCGGCTTGACCGTCGATGCAGTCGCGGACTTCGTCAGCAAAACGCACGTCGAGGCCGTGCATTTCGGCTCCGGCGTGCGCGTGAACGGCAACGGACTCGCACCCGTCGATCCGGCGAAGGTGATGCAGGTGAGGGCGCTGCTCGACGCGACTTGAAACCGGGCAGCGCAACGAACACGTTACTTCGCGATCACCACCGGAATGCCGCGCAACTGCCCGGCGCCCTTCATTTCATCGAGCGACTTCTTCACCGCGATACCCGTCGCCGCCTCGATGCCGACGCGCGCGGCGAGGTCACGCTCGCCACGCTTGACGCCCGCCAGATTCGCCAGCTTCACGTGCCCATAACCGCGCACGCGCGCATGCAGTTCAGCGAGTTTCGCTACGTCGTCGAGATGACTCGCGTCGAGTTTCGCTAGCGCACGTTGCAGCGTGGTTTCGTAATCGCTCGCGAGCTCGCGCTCCATCTTGCGCTCGAGCGTGCGGCCGAACGGGTCGAGCGCCGTGCCGCGCAGAGCGCGCCATTTCGCGAGCAGGCCGAGCACGGGCCACATCCACTGACCATAGGTTTTCTTTGTGGGCACCGCACCGGGCTGCACGCGCGTCAGCGTCGGCGGCGCGAGGTTGAAGCGGATCGTGAAGTCCTTGCCGGCGGCGCCCTCGAACTGTGCTTCGAGCGCTTCGCGGAACGCGCCATCCGTATGCAGACGCGCGACTTCGTACTCGTCCTTCACCGCGAGCAGTCGATAGAACGTCGTCGCGACCGCGCGCGTCACGCGCTCGCTCGCCGCATCGACGGCGGTTTCCGCGCGCCGTGCCACATCGACTAGCGCGCGATAGCGCGTCACATAAGCCGCGCCGCCATACGCGAGCAGACGTGCCTCGCGATGCGCGATCAGCTCGTCGAGCGTATCGACGCGCACGCTCGGCTTCGGCGCATGGCGCGACTGCCACAGCGATTCGAGCGCGGCGGGATCGGCCGCAGCCATGCGCCCGATCGAGAACGCGAGTTGATTCATCTGGACAGCGACGTTGTTCAGTTCGATCGCGCGCATCATCGCGGCGAACGACACCGGCACCAGACCGAGCTGCCACGCGAAGCCGAGCATCAGAATGTTCGCGCCGATCGTATCGCCGAGAAAACGCGTCGCGAGCGCTTGCGCGTCGCAGGTGGACATACGCTCGGCGCCGGCCGCGTGACGCATCTTGTCGATCAGCGCGTCGGCATGCAGCGTCGCGTCCGGGTTCTGCACGAAGCTCGCGTTCGGAATCGCATGGGTGTTGACGACGATGCGCGTGCGGCCATGCCGCACCGTTTGCAGCGCATCGGCGCTCGCGCCGACCACCATGTCGCAGGCGAGCAGCACGTCGGCCTGCTGCGTGTCGATGCGGACCTGGTTCAGCCATTCGTCGCGCGCGGCAAAGCGCACGAACGACAGCACCGAGCCGCCCTTCTGCGCGAAGCCCATGAAGTCGAGCACCGACGCGCTCTTGCCTTCGAGGTGCGCGGCCATGCTGATCAATGCGCCGACCGTCACGACGCCAGTGCCGCCCACTCCGGTCACGAGGATGTCGTACGGCGCGGCATCGAGCGGCGTCGCGGGGATCGGCAACGCGTTGACGTGAGCAGTGAGCGCCTGCGGATCGAATGCGACGCCCGCGGCTTTTTTCAGCGTGCCGCCTTCGACGGTGACGAAGCTCGGGCAAAAGCCGTTCACGCACGAGTAGTCCTTGTTGCACGACGACTGATCGATGCGGCGCTTGCGGCCGAGCGCGGTTTCCACCGGTTCCACCGACAAACAGTTCGACTGCACGCCGCAATCGCCGCAGCCTTCGCAGACTTCTTCGTTGATGAAGAGCCGTTTGTTCGGATCGGGGAATTCGCCTTTCTTGCGACGGCGGCGTTTTTCGGCCGCGCAGGTCTGGTCGTAGATCAGTACGGTCACGCCGTCGGTATCGCGCAACTCGCGCTGCACCGCGTCCATCTCGCTGCGGTGGTGAAACGTCGTGCCCTGCGGAAACTGGCCGTGATGGCCGTCGTATTTCTCGGGCTCGTCGCTGACCACGACGAAGCGCGATACGCCCTCGGCTTCGACCTGTCGCGCGATCTGCGGCACCGAGATGCTGCCGTCGACGGGCTGGCCGCCCGTCATCGCGACCGCGTCGTTATAGAGGATCTTGTAGGTGATCGTCGCTTTCGCCGCGACCGCCTGGCGAATCGCGAGAATGCCCGAGTGAAAGTAGGTGCCGTCGCCGAGATTCTGGAACACGTGGCGGGTCTTCGTGAACATCGAATGCGCGGCCCAGTCGACGCCTTCGCCGCCCATCTGAATCAGCCCGGTCGTATCGCGCTCCATCCACGACGCCATGAAATGGCAGCCGATGCCGGCTTGCGCGATGGAGCCATCCGGCACTTTCGTCGACGTGTTGTGCGGACAGCCAGAGCAGAAATACGGCGTGCGCTTCACGCTGTCCGCCGCGTTCGACAGGATCTGCGGCGCGACCAGATCGACGACGCGTTCGCGGCGATCGAGCGCCGGCTTGTGCTTCGCGAGCCAGTTCGCGAAGACCGGCAGAATTCGCGACGGCCGCAATTCGCCGAGCGACGACAGCAGCATCGTGCCATCTTCGGCGTGCTTGCCGATCACCACCGGCCGCGTGCCTTGCGTGCGGTTGTACAGATAGTCCTTGATCTGTTGCTCGATGACGGGGCCCTTCTCTTCGATCACGAGCACTTCGGACAGGTCCGACACGAATGCGTCGATGCGCGTCATCTCCAGCGGAAACGACAGCCCGACCTTGTAGATGCGCACGCCGGCCGCGTCGAGATCGGCGAGCGTCAGATCGAGCCGGCGCAGCGCTTCCATCAGATCGAGATGTGCCTTGCCACACGTGACGATGCCGACGTTCGCATGCGGGCTCGGCGCGATCCATTTGTCGATGCTGTTGATGCGCGCAAACTGGCGCACCGCGTCGAGCTTCGCGTGCAGACGCGCTTCGATCGTCAGGCTCGGCAGATCGGGCCAGCGGTTGTGCAGACCGCCGGTTGGTGCTGCGAATTCCTGCGGAGGTGTCCATTCGGTTTGGAGCGCGTCGAGATCGACGGTAGAGCCCGATTCGACGGTTTCCGAAATGGCCTTGTAGCCAACCCACGCGCCCGAGAAGCGCGACAACGCCCAGCCGTACAGGCCGAACTCGAGCATGTCCGCGATGTTCGACGGATTTACGACCGGCATATGCCACGCCATCATCGCGAAGTCGCTCTGATGCGGCATCGACGACGACACGCAGCCGTGATCGTCACCCGCGACCACCAGCACGCCGCCGTGCGGCGACGAGCCGTAGGCATTGCCGTGCTTCAGCGCATCGCCGGCGCGGTCGACGCCCGGGCCTTTGCCGTACCACATCGCGAATACGCCATCGACGGTGCGCTCCGGATCGGCTTCGACGCGCTGCGTGCCGAGCACGGCAGTGCCGCCGAGTTCTTCGTTGATCGCGGGCAGAAAGCGGACGTCGCTCGCGGCGAGCAGTTTTTTCGCCTTCCACAACTGCTGATCGACCATGCCGAGCGGCGAGCCGCGATAGCCGCTGATGAAACCGGCGGTGTTCAGGCCGCGAGTTTTGTCGAGCGCGCGCTGCATCAGAGGGAGGCGCACGAGCGCCTGGGTGCCGGTCAGAAAGATCCGGCCGCGCGTCGCGGTGAGATTGTCGGAAAGCTTGTAGTCGGCGAGAGCGGGCGTGCCGTCGATGGGCAGGCGAGCGGTCATGGGGGAGTCTCCAATGTTCTGGCTCAGCGCGCGGGTGGCGGGTTACCGATGCCGCGCAGCGAAAGAGACTCTATTTTTTAGCGCTCGGGAGAGTGAATTATTTCTTCTTTAATCGGGCGTGCGCGAATGGGCGCGATGACTCGCGCGTTTCGGCCCGCTTTTGAGCCGGATTTGCCAGGCGGCGGCACGCTTCGGGTATGCCCTGGGTATCGTGGGGCGTCGAATGGGACTGTGGCGATTGCTACTGCGCGGTGTTCGCCGCGATGTCCGGTTGGAGCGGCGCCGCATCGAGCGGCACGATTTCGTCGAAGTGCGCGTAGTCTATGTGGCTCACGCCGTCTTGCTCGCTCATGATGTCGACGAACCGGTGCTGCCAGACGATCTGGTCGCAGGTCCACATGTGGCGCGCCTGCATGGTTTGCGACGTCGATTCGTCGATGCCTTCGAGCGTCAGCAGCAGCGACACGTCGCGGCCCTTCAACGATTTGGCGTTTTCGCCGAACAGCGGACTCGCTTCGTCGATGATGTGCATCAGCGTCCAGCCGAGCTTGAACACCGGGTGCTGGTCGCGCACCAGCGCGAGGTCGTAGAGCTTGCGCAGCGTAAAGCCTTCGATCGACGTCTCCAGGCGCATGATGCGCAGCCGCGCGCGTGCTTCGGCGATCACGTTTTGACGCGCGTTGGCCGAGCGCACCATCAACGTCATGCGGCCGTCGATGGGCCGGATCACCGCATAGCGCGCGAACATGATCTTCGCGTGCGGCCGTGAAAAGCGAGCGAAGATCAGCCCGGTCGCCAACGCGATGCTGGACATGCCGATGAAGATTTCGAGCGTGGCGATCCAGTGCGCGTAGACGGTTTGCGGATGCATGTCGCCGTAGCCGACCGTCGCGAGCGTTTCGACGCTAAAGAAGAACGCGCCGCCGAAGCCCTTTGGAAACAGATTCGCGATCGGAGCGTCGCCGAGCATATAGAGCACGGCGAACACGGTGTTGAGCAGCAGGAACAGCAGCGCGAGCGACACGAAGAACACCGGCCAACGCACGCCGAGCGCGCGGTGATACAGGTCTTGCCACAACGGCGTCGGCATGCCGTGCGCGATCACCACCCGATCGTCGAGACGCATTTCGCGGCTGCCGCGCGCGTGGCGCCTCGGCGCGCTCGTGTCGGTGTCGGAGTCGCCGAGCGTGGAAAAACGGTCTGACGGTTCGCTTGCCATCACGTGCTCGTGGGGATAAATACAGGCACAGCGTAGCACGGCGCGAGATGGGGTACAGAGAGAGGCGAAGCGGCGCTGTTACCTTGCAAATCTGCGAATGAAACTCAGCGTTCCGACGTTTTATGACAAGGCTCATGCAATTGACTGGAGCGTGCCGATCAGCTGATATACCTCGTCACTAGCATGGTAGTGACGAGGGTTATATTTTTATTCGAAAAAGCTATCTGTATTTAAATTGTTTTCGAGATAATCAAATATCTCGCTTTATCTTTTGATCTGCCGTGCCATTTCGACATAAAAATATTATCGAGACAATATAATATGTCATGGAGTAAGAACGCTGCTGTTAACTATCTGCAATTGAATGCAAGACCAGTGAGCCGTGGAGAATGCGCCCGGTCGAGACCCGCGTAAGAGATTTCTACGCATGGTTCATTCCGCGCCTGGCCGCAGACCGAGACTATCCGATCATGGACCAGGAGATATACAGGCACGTTGCAAAACCAACCGTCGATTTATTGCGAAAGCAATATCAGGCCAACAAATTGTCCGAAGATGCGGAGTACTTCACGAAAGTGCAAGACTTCGACGAGAAAGACTGGGCCAGGCATATAGCGGTGCATCCAGTCTTCATGCTCGACAGCGTGGTGCTCGTGGCTGTTACGTTCGGCTCCAAAGACAAACAGACCAATATCGTATTTTTGCGCCAGGAAAATGGCACCTGGAAGATCACTAAGGTCGTAGATACGCTCGACTATCGGTGACAGTTCGCGCGTTACCTTGCGTGGCGACGCGCCGCTCAAGGTCGCCACGGCGAATCTCGACGCGGCCTCAAAAAGCGCGTCGACAACCGCTTACGGAAACACCCGCGGCTTCGGAATTCCCGCGCCATGCTCGATATCGTCGACGGCCTGCCGATGCGCGCTTTCCACCGCTTCGGCTTGCTCGGCAAATCCCGCGTCGCCGCCGACCGTGGTCCACGGCTTGACGGCCTTCTCGCGATGACGGATTTCGTATTCCGCGTCCCAGCGCGCGCCGCTCAGTTCGAGCGGACGAACGTGAATCGAATACACGCCGTATTGGAACAGCTGTTCAGCCATGATCGCCTCCAGCCGGTCGACCCCGCAGCGGCACGCCGATGCGCGAGCACACTGCGCCTTGGTTCGGCCTACAGTTCGATTTCCCCGAGGATACGATGTGCGAGCGCTTTGGCTTCTTCGAGCGCTTCTCCCGGCGTCGGCGACGTCGAGTCGACTTCGTAGAGCGTGGTTTCCTGATCGTCGCTGGGTTCGCCTTCGTCGCGCGCGAGGGTGACGATACCTTGGAAGGCGTCCTGTGCGACTTCTCTTATCGACGCAGTGGCCGTGTAGATTCCTTTGGTGTAGGTGACGTCCTCCATGGCCTCGCTCCTTTTCGCAAAGGTTTCGATATTTCATCCTAGCACGGCATGGCGGGATCGGTTCCCGCCCGGGCGGCTTCGCGCCGCGTCACGTGCTCGACATCCGTCATGCTACGCGCGCCCGAAGGCAGCAGAATTACAGCGCCGCGGTTTACAGCAGCGCGACCACCTCGTCGAGCGTCGGCGCGTGCGCTCCGGCGTGGCCGCAAGCCGCCGCGCCGGCCGCGAGCGCGAACGCCAGATGCTCGGGCCACCCGCGTTGCGGCGCGCTCATCAGGCTGAACAGCAGACCGCCGATCGACGCATCGCCCGCGCCTACCGTGTCGACCACTTCGACGCGCGGCGGCTTCGCGTCGATCACGGCGGCGCCGTCGAGCAGCATCGCCGCGTCGGGCCCGCGCGTGACGAGCACGGTGGCGGCCGGATTCATCGCGCGCAATTGCGCGAGCGCGGCGGCTTCGTCGCTGGTCTTGAAGAACATGCGCAGATCTTCGTCCGATACCTTGATCAGATCCGCGAGCGCGGCCATCTGGCGCAATCTCGGCGCGTAGCCATGCTCCATCAGATTGCGATAGTTCGGATCGAAGCTGATCTTCACACCGTGCGAGCGCAACTCGGCGGCGAGCGCCGCGAGCGTATCGCCGAGCGGCTGACGCACGAGGCTGATGCCGCCGAAGTGCGCCCACTTCACCGCGTTCATCCAGCCGGCCGGTAGCCGGGCCGGATCGAACGCGAGATCGGCGCTGTTCTCGCCCATGAAGAAGTACGAGGGAGGATGCGTCTGATGCACGATCGCGAGCAGCGGCGGGTGCTCGACGCGCTGCAGGAAGCGCATGTCGAGACCGGCGGCGACACTCGCGTCCCACAGCTCGTCGGAGAAGTTATCAACGCCTAGCGAGCCCGCGCACGCGGTCGGCAGGCCGAGCCGCGCGACGCAGCGCGCGACGTTCCAGCCCGCGCCGCCCGGACGCGACAGCCAGTGCGATGCGCCGGTGCGCACGAGATCGGTGAGGATGTCACCGGCGGATACGAAAACGGGGAGTTCGGTCGTCGCGCTCATTGTGCTTTCTCCGCTGAAACCGCTGCGGCGGGGGCGGTCGATCCAGCCGACGCGTCTTCGCCGAGCGCATGGGCGAGCACTTCGTAGCACGCGCCCATCGTGTGATAGTCGGTCTTGCCGGCCGGGCTCTTTTCGTCGCTGTACTTGCGGTTGTCGCAAGTCAGGATGCGATACCACGCGCCGTACTTGTGGTCGACGAAGTGCGTCCAGCTATAGCGCCAGATCTCGTCGTACCAGTCCCAGAAGCGCTCGTTGCCGGTGCGCTTGCCGAGCAGCGCGGCGGCCGCGAACGTTTCGGCCTGCACCCAGAAATACTTGTCGTGATCGCACACGGTGCCGTCGGGGCCGAAGCCGTAGTAGAGGCCGCCGTGGTCTTCGTCCCATGCGTGCATCATCGCGGCGTCGAACAGTTCGATCGCGCGCGGCAGCAGCCACGGCAGCGGACGGAAGCGTTC
The DNA here is from genome assembly GCF_000092885.1 of Paraburkholderia atlantica. NCBI lineage: Bacteria > Pseudomonadati > Pseudomonadota > Betaproteobacteria > Burkholderiales > Burkholderiaceae > Paraburkholderia > Paraburkholderia atlantica. The sequence goes on from NC_014117.1 coordinate 192,027, forward strand.
GAGAATCAGCAGCAGCTTCGCCCATTCGGTCTGATGACCGGGCTGGAAGCCCCATGGGCGGAAGATGTTCGAGCTGTCTTCCTCGTTGTAATGCCAGTCGACCGACCAGTCCGCGTGAAAGTGCTCCCACACGAGCCCTTGCGACAGCTTCGCCTGGCGCAGCGTGATATTCGACGCCACGCGCTCGGCGCGATCGAGATACACCAGATGACCGGTCGCCTCGTGCGCGGCGAGCAGCGCCTCGGTGGTATGCATGTTCGCGTTCTGCCCGCGATACGTGCTGACGCGCCAGTCGGCCGACGCGTCGTCGGCATAGAGGCCGGCGGCGGCGTCCCAGAAGCGGTGCTCCATCAGCTCGAAGGTCGCGCCGATCATCGGCTTCGCTTCCTCGATGCCGGCCATCGCCGCGTGCGAGTACGCGAGCAGCACGAACGCGAGGCCGTAGCAGTGGCGCGTCGCGTCGAGCGTGCGCTTTCTGCCGTCGCGCCATTCGATTTCCCAGTCGTAGCCCTCGTGCTGCGAATCCCAGTGAGCATCGCGCAGAAAGCGCAGACCGTGGCGCGCGTATTCGAGGTGCTTCGGGTCGCCGAACTGCCGGTACGCCATCGCGTAGTTGAACACGTAGCGGCAACTGCTGACCAAATGGCGCGTGGTGCGGTTGTAGATCGAACCGTCGTCGCGGAAGAAGTGGTAGAAGCCGCCGCTCGGGTCGAGCACGTTCGGCGCGTAGAAGCGCAGCGTGTCCTCGATGTGCGCGAGTAGAAACTCGCGCTTGCGGAAGCTGGCGACCGGCGGCGCCTTCGCGGCGTCGGTGGAAGGGTGGTGCGGATCGGTTTTCGTCATGGCGTTTTCACCAAAGTACTGGCACGGGCAACGAGTTGAACGGGCAAGCGGACTTCGAGTTCGGCGGGCGAGTCTTCGAGCAGCAGTTCGACGCCGCGTCGGCCGAGCGCTTCCTTGTCGACGGCGATCGTCGATAGCGGCGGGGTCGCGTGGGCGGCGGCGGGAATGTCGTCGAAACCGATGATCGCGATGTCGTCGGGCACGCTGAGGCCGCGCGCGAGGCACACGCGCAGCGCGGCGAGCGCGGCGGCATCGTTGAAGGCGAATACGGCGTCGGGGCGCGGGCCCGGCGCGTCGAGCAGGCGCTGCATCGCGCGCGCGGCGCCGGTGTCGGGATCGAGCCCGGCGTCGATGGTCACTTCGAGCGACGGGTCGAACAGCAGCCCCGCTTCGAAGAACGCGCGCCGGTAGCCGAGCGCGCGCTCGGCGATGCTGAAGTGCGCGAGCGAGCCGCCGATGAACGCGACGCGCTTGCGCTGCTGCTCGAACAGATGGCGCATCGCGAGGGTGGCGCCGCCGGCGTTGTCGAGGTTGACCGAGCGCAGTCCCGGCGACCATAGATCGATCAGCACCAGCGGGCGTTGCATCGCGACCAGCGTGGCGAGCGTTTCGGGCTCGACGAAGCCGGCGATCGCGACGGCGTCGGGCGCGTGCAGGCGCATCTGGTGAATCACGTCCTCGGTCGGCCCGGCGGTCAGCACCGACGGCACGATGCCGCGCTCGCGGCACGCGTCTTCGACGCCGTGCAGCACGTGCGAGAAGAACGGGCTCGCGGCGAAGTTGTTGTGCTGACGATGCAGCAGGAAAGTCAGGCGGCGGATGCGCGGACGCAGTTGCGCCGAATCGTAGCCGAGTTGGCGCGCCGCTTCGACGACGCGCTCGCGCGTGGCCTCGGAAAGGCCCGGCTGATTCTTGAGCGCGCGCGACACGGTGCCGATCGAAACGCTGGCCGCGCGGGCGACGTCGCGGATGGTTGTGGCCATCGAATGAAGCTGCCGCGCGAGGCGAGGCAGCACGGGTTCAGGTCGGGCGATTGTATAGTAAAACGTTGCTAAAACAGCCCTAAAAACGCCCGCGCAACACCGGTAAATACCCGTATTTTATGGAGTTGTCAGAAGTTAAACTGTTTAGTAAAAAACACTAAACAATAGGCGAGTCGCCGTTTTCGACGCACATCCAGAATCGTCCTATGCCATCCGGCCGAGGCGACAGCGAGAGCGTTTGCGCGTGAAATAACGACAACGGCCAATCAAGAGCCAAAAGAAAAAGCCGCCCGAGGGCGGCTTGCTTCATACGATCGAAACGACGCTCAGGGAGGGCGCTTATGAATGTCCTGTTCGCATCGCAGGTGTTTTCAACGGCGCGCGACGGCGGCGGCGGGTCGCCGTGCCGCGGCCTCGCCCTCGCCGCTGAGGTCGCGGGCGCCCCAGCGCTGCGCGAGCGCGGCGCAGACCATCAGCTGGATCTGGTGGAACAGCATCAGCGGCAGCACCACGGCGCCGACCGCGTGCGACGCGAAGATCACCTTGGCCATCGGTACGCCCGCTGCGAGGCTCTTCTTCGAGCCACAGAAGATGATCGTGATCTGGTCCGCGCGGTTGAAGCCGAGCCGCTTGCTCGCGAAGATCGTCATGCCCAGCGCGAGCGCAAGCAGCACGCAGCTCACCACGACGAGGCCGCCGAGCGCCGAAAGCGGAATCGTGTGCCACAGGCCTTCGGTGACGGCCTCGCTGAACGCGCCGTACACGACGAGCAGGATCGAGCCCTGGTCGACGAACTTCAGCACGCCGCGGTTCTTCTCGATCCACTTGCCGATCAGCGGGCGCAGCAGCTGGCCGGCCACGAACGGCACGAGCAGTTGCAGCACGATGTTGCCGATCGTATGCCACGGCGACGCGCCGCCGCTCGCAGCCTGATTCGTCACGATGAGGCTGACGAGTGCTGGAGTGACGAAGATGCCGAGCAGGCTCGAGGCGGACGCGCTGCATACCGCGGCCGGCACGTTGCCCTTGGCAATGGACGTGAACGCAATCGACGACTGGACCGTCGATGGCAGCGTGCAGAGGAAGAGGACACCGGCGTAGAGCGACGGCGTGACCAGCGGCGAAAGGACCGGTTTAAGCGCGAGGCCGAGCAGCGGAAACAGCGCGAACGTGCTCAGCAGCACCACCAGGTGAAGGCGCCAGTGCGTCGCGCCGGCAATGATCGCCTCGCGTGACAGCTTCGCGCCGTGCAGGAAGAACAGCAGGCCGACCGCGATGTTCGTCACCCAGTTGAACCCCACGGCGGCCTGCCCATGCACGGGCAGAAAGCTGGCGAGGATCACGGTGCCGACGAGGCACAGGGTGAAGTTATCGGGCAGGAATTTCGGGCGGGCCATGTCGCAATCTCAACTCAATGATGCGGTGTCAGCACGGGACGGGCCTGTGAGGGCGCGGTCCGTATCAATGGAAAGCGGCTATTGTTGTCGAAATTCGATTGAAAACGCAAATTCATTTGCCGAATCGATTAATGAAGTTGTGCATTGACTAATGACACGCCCAATATTCAGTATTGGCGACGTACTCCCTCGCGACAAACCGTTTACCCATTGACGTGGCAGGCGGCGTTTATTTGCAACAAGGGCGTTGGGGCGGGGTAGGCGAAAACGCCCCCGGCAAGCCGCAAAGGCTCACCCGCACAACGGCTCCGCCGCGGAAAAACGCCGCAGTAACAGGGTGTTACATCCACCGACGAGACCTAACACTTTTTGGCTCGACACCCTCTCCCCACGCCCATAAATTACTCAGTCAAAGGCCGCAGGGATGCCCTGCGCCGCGGCAGCCACGCGGCGCTTTTCTCCTCCCGCAACAGGTCCATCGCAGCTCGAACGGTGGATTTCAGGCAAGTCTTCGGGCGTGAGAGTCACAAAGGTGGACGGGTTGTCGAGAACGAGGCACTGGGCGTGGGGCGCGGTCATCGCCGTGCTGTGCTCGTTCGCGTATGCGAAGGGGCCGGGTGCGCCGCATGGCGGCGGTGCTGATTCGCATCACGCTGGCGGGCACCCGCCGCGCATGGAGGTGCGCGGCGACGGCCATTACGCCGACGCGAATGGTGCGCATGGTCCGCGCGGCTTGCGCGATCCGATGGTTGCTCGTGACTCACGCGCGCAGCGCGGCAATCCGAATATCGCGGACGCCAACTTCGGCTATGGCTTCGGCAGCTACAAGTCCGGCATTCGCCGTGTTGGCGATCCGTCCAGCTACGCCGGCGCGATCACGCCGGTCAGCGCGGAGTCGCGTCCGGTGCCGCATCCCCCGTCGAATATGCCGATGCGCAACGGCTCGATCCGCGCCGACGTCGCCCGCTATAACGAAGAGCGCGGCGCCCCGCGTCCGATGCAACGCCCAGCCGACGATCCGCGGCAGCCGGGCGGTTCACCCTATCGCAATTAGCTGAGCGCGGTTTACCTGATCGTCCTGCGCCATGTGGGCCACGTTCGCCGCTACCTGAACGGGTGAGCTGTCGGCTTTACACGGGACGCGACCCATATCGCCTGTCGCAAAAACCTTCCTCCAGATCCCTTCCCGCGATCCCTCGCGCGCCTTCCTCTGCGCCCGACCGCCGAATCTGACGTTTCGACGCCACACTTTTTTGAAAACGCTCGGCATCGAAGTATTGGTCAGCGTCAAATCTTGGCATTCTGCCGCGTCGCGACATCGGCCCGTCCTTTAAGGCGTTCTCACACGCTGTGGCGCGCCGTTCGCCGCATGCCGCATTGCGTTCGCCGCGCGCGCCACCGTCCGCTCAAAGTGTCGTATCAAGCCGATAACCGACCAAACTAATCAGACCGATATACCCGCAATAAGCAGCGATATTTTTGTTTATAAAAATGGTCCGCAAAGATGGACGCGCCCAGATTGACTCGACGATCGAACGGATAACAACAACGTTTCGCGCGAGCGCCCCTTTCGCACAGCCACACCTTTTTGACAAAGATTGGAGAACCCATGAACACAAGCCTCAGCACCGTGCTGAAGACTACTCTGAAGGCCACCGCATGCGTCGCCGCGCTGGCGAGCGCATCGTCGGCGTTTGCGCAATCGAGCGTGCAGCTTTACGGCCAGGTCGACGAATGGGTCGGTGCGCAGAAGTTTCCGGGCGGCAAGACCGCGGTAGTCGTGTCGGGCGGTGGCATGTCGACGTCTTACTGGGGCTTCAAGGGGACCGAGGATCTGGGCAACGGCTACAAGGCGATCTTCACGATCGAAGGCTTCTTCCGCGCGCAAACCGGCGAGTACGGCCGCTTCACCGGCGACACGACGTTCTCGCGTAACGCGTACGTCGGTATCGAAGCGCCGTGGGGCACCGTGACCGCCGGCCGGCTGACGACGCCGCTGTTCGTATCGACGATCCTGTTCAATCCGTTCGTCGATTCGTACGTGTTCTCGCCGATGGTCACCCACGTGTACCTCGGCCTCGGCACGTTCCCGACCTACACGACCGACCAGGGCGTGACCGGCGACTCGGGCTGGAACAACGCAGTGTCGTATGCGACGCCGAATTTCAACGGCCTGTCGGCGACGGCGATGTACGCGCTCGGCAACACGACCCAGAACGGCGCGAAGAAGTGGAGCGGCCAGGTGCTGTACTTCCACGGCCCGTTCGCGGCAACCGCGGTGTATCAGTACGTGAATTTCAACAACGTGCCGGGTGACCTCGGCAGCTTCGAAACCTCGGGCGTGCCGGGTCTGCGCAGCCAGAGCGTCGCGCAGGCGGGCGTGTCGTACGACCTGAAGTTCGTCAAGCTGTACGGCCAGTACATGTACACGTACAACGACCAGCAGGTCACGAGCTGGCATGTGAACACGGGGCAGGGTGGCGTCACGGTGCCGTTCGGGCCGGGCTCGGTGATGGCGTCGTATGCGTATTCGCGTAACGGCGGCGGTTCGAACCAGACGCGCCAGACGGCGGCGGTCGGCTACGACTATCCGCTGTCCAAGCGCACCGACGTCTACGCCGCGTACATGTATGACCACATCACCGGCCAGTCGAGCGGCAACACCTACGGCGCGGGGTTGCGCGCGAAGTTCTGAGCTCGATTTTCCAGTCTCACCGCAAAAGCCCGCGTTCCGCCCGGAACGCGGGCTTTGTCGTTTTCGGCGCGGTCGAATACGAGCGTTTGCTGCCGTCCCTTTGATAAACCCGGCAAAATGGCGTCGATTGATTCCTGAAGCGAGTGACTCAGATGGACACCCTCGTCAGCATGAAAGTGTTTCGCCACGTGGTCGAAGCCGGTAGCTTCGTCGGCGCGGCAGAGAAGATGGAGATGTCCGCGGCGATGGCGAGCAAGCACGTGATGCATCTGGAGCAACAGCTCGGCGCGCGGCTCCTGAACCGCACCACGCGCCGCGTCGCGCCGACCGAGGCGGGGCGCGAGTACTACGAGCGGCTGAGCCAGGCGCTCACCGAGCTCGACGAGGCCGGCCAGGCGGTCGGCGCGGCGAGCGTCGTGCCGCACGGGCGGCTGCGGGTGTCGTCGTTATCGGCGTTCGGCCTGAATCACGTGATGGCTGCGGTCGCGGACTACGCGGAGCAGTATCCGCAGGTCACCGTCGACATGACGCTGTCCGACCGCGTCGTCGAGCTGATCGACGAGGGTTTCGACGTCGCGATCCGCGCCTCGCCGGGCGGGCTTAAGTCGTCGTCGCTGATCGCGCGGCAGATCGCGACTGCGCATCTGGTGCTGTGCGCGTCGCCCGCCTATCTGCGCAAGCATGGCACGCCGAAGAGCGTCGCCGATCTCGCGCGCCACAACTATCTGCAGTACGCGGGCGTGTCGGCGCTCGAAGTCGCGACCGGCGACGCGAGCTCGCGCGTGCGCCTGTCGGGCAACCTGATCGTCAACCAGCTCGAGGCGCAGCGCGTGGTCGTGCTGCTCGGCGCGGGCATCGCGATGCTGGGCACCGAGGTGATCGGCAGCGATCTCGCGGAAGGACGGCTCGTGCCGCTGCTCGTCGACGAAGTGCCGCCGCGCGAGTTGCCGATCCACGTCGTCTACACGAGCCGGCGGCATCTGTCGGCCAAGGTGCGCTCGTTCGTCGATTTTCTGGCGGCGCGGTTCGCGAACGAATCGCTGTGGCCGTCGCTTGACGAGATCAAGGCGTTGGCTGTGCGGTAGCGTTTCACGAAGCACCTCACGGACGCCGCCAATCGGCCGCCCGGCGCCCCGGCGCCGTCTTACCCCGTTTCTATATACTGACTGTCAACACCCATCAGTTAAATGAATTGGGGGAGACATGACCGATCTGTCCACGCCGCAGCGTGCCGGCAGCCACGAACTGCCCGCGGGCCGGCGCCTGCGCTTCGTCACCGCCGCCGCACTGTTCGACGGCCACGACGCGTCGATCAACATCATGCGGCGCATCCTGCAGGCGAGCGGCGTCGAGGTGATCCACCTGGGCCACAGCCGCTCCGTCGCCGAAGTCGCGACCGCCGCGCTCAACGAGGACGCCGACGGCGTCGCCGTGTCGAGCTACCAGGGCGGCCACAACGAATACTTCCGCTATCTCGTCGAGTTGCTGCGTGCGCGCGGCGGCGAGCGCATCAAGGTGTTCGGCGGCGGCGGAGGCGTGATCGTCCCCGAGGAGATCGCCGCGCTCGAACGCGACGGCGTCGAAAAGATCTACTCGCCGCACGACGGCCAGCGGCTCGGCCTGCAAGGCATGATCGACGACATGATCGCGCGCTGCGTCGAAGGCGCGCGCGCGGCCGATGCGGCGCGGCCGACGCCGGTGCGCGAATGGCTCGCCGAGCTGGCCGCGCGGCCGTTGCCGCTCTGCTTCGAGACCAATGCTCCGAACGGCGGCACTCCCCCAGGCTTGCACACCGCCGATCCCGCCGCGCCGATCTTCCGCCGCCTCGCGCAACTGATCAGTGCGTTCGAAACGAACAGCGTCGACGCCGCCGCACGCGACCAGCTTTCGACACTGGCACAAACCACGCGGGTTCCCGTGCTCGGCATCACCGGCACCGGCGGCGCGGGCAAGTCGTCGCTGACCGACGAGCTGATCCGCCGCTTCCGGCTCGACTACGACGACACGCTGAACATCGCCGTGCTCGCGATCGATCCGTCGCGCCGCAAATCCGGCGGCGCGCTGCTCGGCGACCGCATCCGCATGAACGCGATCGGCGATTGGGGCGGCGGCGACCGTCGCGGCGCCCGCGTCTACATGCGTTCGATGGCGACGCGCGAGGCATCGACCGAACTCTCCGATTCACTGCCCGCCGCGCTGATGCTGTGCAAGGTCGCGGGTTTCGATCTGATCGTCGTCGAGACCTCGGGGATCGGTCAGGGCGATGCGGCGATCGTGCCGTTCGTCGACGAATCGCTGTACGTGATGACGCCGGAGTTCGGCGCCGCGAGCCAGCTCGAGAAGATCGACATGCTCGACTTCGCGAGCTTCGTCGCGATCAACAAGTTCGATCGCAAAGGCGCGCAGGATGCGCTGCGCGACGTCGCAAAGCAGGTGCAGCGCAATCGCGCGGACTTCGCGACATCGCCCGACGCGATGCCGGTATTCGGCACGATCGCGTCGCGCTTCAACGACGACGGCGTGACCGCGCTGTACCTGCGCATCGCCGCTGCGCTGCGCACACACGGCCTGCGCGACGGCGGCGCACGGCTGGGCGCGCCGGAAGGCCTGCGCTTTTCGAGCAACCTGCACGCGATCGTGCCGCCCGCGCGCGTGCGCTATCTGGCCGACATCGCGCAGACGGTGCGCGGCTATCGCGAGCGGGCCGACGCGCAGGCGCAGATCGCGCGCGAGCGTTGGCAGCTCGTCGAGACGCGCCGCATGCTCGGCGAGGCGGGCAACGACGCCGCGTCGCTCGACGCGCTGATCAAGCAACGCGACGCCGCGCTCGGCGAGCGCGAACGCAAGCTGCTCGATGCGTGGCCGCAAACAGTGGCCGCCTATGCCGGCGACGAACACGTGGTGCGCATCCGCGATCGCGAAATCCACACCGCGCTGACGGTCACGACGCTGTCCGGCTCCGAAATCCGCAAAGTGTCGCTGCCGAAATTCGTGGATCACGGCGAGATCCTGCGCTGGCTGATGCTCGACAATCTGCCCGGCTATTTCCCGTTCACCGCCGGGGTATTTCCGTTTCGCCGCGAGAACGAGGACCCCACGCGCATGTTCGCGGGCGAGGGCGATCCGCAGCGCACCAATCGGCGCTTCAAGCTGCTGTCGGAAGGCATGCCGGCCAAACGGCTCTCCACCGCGTTCGACTCGGTGACGCTGTACGGCGAGGAGCCGCACGAGCGCCCGGACATCTATGGCAAGGTCGGCAATTCGGGCGTGTCGGTCGCGACGCTCGACGACATGAAGACGCTGTACGACGGCTTCGACTTGTGCTCGCCGGAAACCTCGGTGTCGATGACGATCAACGGCCCCGCGCCGACGATCCTCGCGATGTTCTTCAACGTCGCGATCGATCAGCAGATCGCTTTGAAAGAGCAACAGCAAGGCCGCCCGCTGAGCGAAGCCGAACTCGCCGCAGCGCGCCGCGCTGCGCTCGAAAACGTGCGTGGCACCGTGCAAGCCGACATCCTGAAGGAAGACCAGGGGCAGAACACCTGCATCTTCTCGACCGAATTCAGCCTGAAGGTGATGGGCGACATCCAGGCGTATTTCGTCGAACACGGCGTGCGCAATTTCTACTCGGTGTCGATTTCGGGCTATCACATCGCCGAGGCCGGCGCGAACCCGATCTCGCAGCTCGCCTACACGCTCGCCAACGGCTTCACATACGTCGAGGCCTATCTCGCGCGCGGCATGTCGATCGACGACTTCGCGCCGAATCTGTCGTACTTCTTCTCGAACGGCATGGACCCGGAGTACACGGTGCTCGGCCGCGTCGCTCGACGCATCTGGGCGATCGCGATGCGGGAGCGCTACGGCGCGAACGAGCGCAGCCAGAAGCTCAAATATCACGTGCAGACGTCAGGACGCAGCCTGCACGCGCAGGAAATCGATTTCAACGACATCCGCACGACGCTGCAGGCGCTGATCGCGATCTACGACAACTGCAACTCGCTGCACACCAATGCGTTCGACGAAGCGATCACGACGCCGACCGAGGAATCGGTGCGCCGCGCGGTCGCGATCCAGCTGATCATCAATCGCGAATGGGGGCTGGCGAAGAACCAGAATCCGAATCAGGGCAGCTTCGTGATCGATGAGCTGACCGATCTGGTCGAGGAAGCGGTGCTCGCCGAGTTCGAGCGGCTTACCGAGCGCGGCGGCGTGCTCGGCGCGATGGAAACCGGCTATCAACGCGGACGGATTCAGGACGAGTCGATGCTGTACGAGCATCGCAAGCACGACGGCTCGTATCCGATCGTCGGCGTGAACACGTTCCTGAGCGCGCATCCGCATGAAGCGCCGCGGCCTCTGGTGCTGGCGCGCTCCACCGACGCGGAAAAACAGAGTCAGCTGCGGCGGTTACGCGATTTCCAGACGCGCCATCGCGACGCCGCGCCTGAAGCGCTCGAATGCCTGAAGCGCGCGGTGATCGATGACGGCAACGTGTTCGCGGTGTTGATGGACGTGGTGCGCGTATGTTCGCTCGGGCAGATCACCCACGCGCTGTTCGAGGTGGGCGGGCAGTATCGGCGGAATATGTAGGCCGCGAGGGGCGGCCCGGCCCGCTCCCGTTGGACACGTCAGCGCGCGATGCCGAGCCGCGCCTTCGCGTCGTCGTATTCTTTCTTCAGACGCCGCACGAGTTCGGCGACGTCGGGCACGTCGTCCATCAGGCCGACGCCCTGGCCCGCGCCCCAGATGTCCTTCCACGCCTTGGCCTTTTCGCTGCCGAAGTTCATCTTGGTCTTGTCCGATTCGGGCAGCGCGTCGGGGTCGAGCCCCGCGTTCAGAATGCTCTCGCGGATGTAGTTGCCATGCACGCCGGTGAACAGGTTCGTGTAGATGATGTCCGACGCCTTCGCGTTGATGATCGCCTGCTTGTAGCTGTCGACCGCGTGCGCTTCTTTGGTCGCGATAAAGCGGGTGCCCATGTACGCGAGGTCCGCGCCCATCGCCTGCGCGGCGAGAATCGAGCCGCCGTTCGCAATCGAGCCCGACAGCACGATCGGGCCGTCGAAAATGCGCCGCACCTCGCCGACCAGCGCGAACGGCGAAGTGGTGCCCGCGTGGCCACCCGCGCCCGATGCAACCAGAATCAGCCCGTCGACGCCGGCGTCCAGCGCCTTCTGCGCATGACGCAGATTGATCACGTCGTGCAGCACGATGCCGCCATAGCTATGCACTGCATCGACGATCTCGCGCGCCGGCGCGCGCAGGCTGGTGATGAAGATCGGCACCTTGTGCTCGACGCAGATGCGCACGTCGTGTTCGAGCCGCGCATTCGACTGATGGACGATCTGATTGACCGCGATCGGGCCGATCACCGCATCCGGGTTCGCGGCCTCGTGCTCGGCGAGTTGCGCCTGGATCTGCGTGAGCCACTCGTCGAGCAGCTCGGCCGGGCGCGCGTTGAGGGCAGGGAACGAGCCTACGATACCGGCCTTGCACTGTGCCAGCACGAGTTCGGGATAGCTGACGATGAACATCGGTGAAGCGACGACGGGCAGCGCGAGGTTTTGCAGAACGGCGGGCAATGCCATGGTGCGAGTCTCCAGATTGGGCAAACCGGTGCGACGGGGCGTCCGGGGGCATGGATGAGTTTAGCGGCACAAGGCTTGCGGGATGTCGACCGGCGACTGCGTGTGGCAATCGCACCAAACCGGCATACCGAAATCGTGGTAATCATTTAAGAACGATCGTTCGATTATAGGCGAAGCGGACGCCCCCCGCTCGGCAGGCCGATTGAAACGGTTCGAAGGAGTATTCAGGTTCCATGTCTGCGTGGGTTATCCCACCTCGCACGGACCTGTCGGCCTTCTACAATGCACGGACCTCAAACGATCAACGAGACGTCATGGCCTTCGAAAATTTCACGCCTTTTCGTGTCGCCGTCGGCGATGTCGATATTTTCGGAGTGAAGGGCGGCGCCGGGCCGCCTCTGCTGCTGCTGCACGGCCATCCGCAATCGCATCTGATCTGGGAACGCTGCGCCGAGCCGCTCGCGCAGCACTTCACGGTGATCGCAACCGATCTGCGCGGCTATGGCGCATCGGGTAAACCGTCGAGCGATGCCGGGCACACGCCGTATTCGAAGCGCGCGATGGCCGCCGACCAGGTCGCGGTGATGCGCCACTTCGGTTTCGAGCGCTTCCTCGTCTGCGCGCACGATCGCGGCGCGCGCGTGGCGCACCGGATGGCGCTCGATCACGCCGATGCGGTCGAGCGTTTGATGCTGCTCGATATCGCGCCGACGCTCGCGATGTACGAAGCCACTGACCGCACGTTCGCGACGCATTACTTCCACTGGTTCTTCCTGATTCAGCCCGAGCCGCTGCCCGAAACGTTGATCGGCGCGAATCCGGCCGCCTATGTGGACGCGGTGATGGGCGGACGTCACGCGGGTCTCGCGCCGTTCGATCCCGCCGCGCTCGACGCCTATCGCGCAGCGCTCGCGCAACCGGGCGCGGTGCACGCGATGTGCGAGGACTATCGCGCGTCGGCGAGCATCGACCTTGAACATGATCGCGCGGATATCGAGCGCGGCAACAAGATCGGCTGTCCGCTGCGCGTGCTGTGGGGCGACAAGGGCGTGATCGAAAAATGCTTCGATGCGCTCGACGAATGGCGGCGTGTCGCGCGCGACGTGAGCGGTCGCGCGCTAGCGTGCGGGCACTATCTGCCCGAGGAAGCGCCGGACGAACTTGTCGCCGAGATGCTGTCGTTCTTCGAGGCGGTTGAACAATAAGCAACGGGCCGCTTCGATCGGCCCTCGTTCGACCTTTGTCAGCCGAGCGGCGGCAGCCGCCGCGTGACCGGCGTCGACTTGACGATCGCGGTGCTGGTCTCCGCGCGCTCGGTCACTTTCGACAGGATCTCATCGAGCTGCTCGATCGAATGCAGGTACAGGCGGCAGATGAAACAGTCGTCGCCGGTCACCTTGTCGCATTCGACGAACTCCGGAATGCGCCGGATCACTTCCTCCACCAGATGCAGCTCGCCAGGCAGCGGCTTCACGCGCACGATCGCCTGCAGCGTGAACCCGAGCGCGCGCGGATCGATCTGCACGGTGAAGCGCTCGATCACGCCCTGCGCTTCGAGCCGCCGCACGCGCTCGGCCGTGCTCGGCGGCGATAAGCCGACGACGCGCGCGAGTTCGCTGACCGGCTGGCGCGCGTCCTGCGCGAGCGCGGCGAGCAGTGCGCGGTCGGTGTCGTCGAGTGCTATCGGTGCGATCGAAGCAAGGCGTTTGCTCATGATGGCCTTCGTTTACGAGGTAGAAATGCAGTAACGCTTAAGTTTAGCCATATATTCGGGCGCGCGGATTATTTACACTGCAAGTCATGTAGTCATCAATCCGGGATCGAATCATGGCTTCAAACAAGGCTTCAGCGACGACCACGAGCAGTTCGTCCAGCGACATCCGCCGCGGCGCGGCCGAGATGAGCATCGCGATGCTGATGTCGGGCACGATCGGCTGGCTCGTCGTGTCGTCGCAGCAAAGCCCATTTAACGTGGTGTTTTTTCGCTGCATTTTCGGCGGCGCGACGCTCGCGCTCGTGTGCGCCGTGCTCGGCCTGTTCCGCCGCGAGCTGTTTTCGTGGAAGATGCTCGGCCTCGCACTACTCGGCGGCGCGGCGATCGTCGTGAACTGGGTGCTGCTGTTCGCCGCGTATTCACGCGCGTCGATTTCGATGGCGACGGCCGTCTACAACACGCAGCCGTTCATGCTTGTCGGGCTCGGCGCGCTGGTGTTCCGCGAGCGCATCAGCGCATCGACGATCGCGTGGCTCGTGGTCGCGTTCGTCGGGCTGGTGTTCGTCGTAAAGGTCGAGCCGGCCGTGCTCGCGGTGCCGGGGCAATATCTGGTCGGCGTCGCCTATGCGGTCGGTGCGGCGGCGATGTACGCGGTGTCGTCGATCATCACGAAGCGGCTGAAGGGCACGCCGCCCCATCTGCTCGCGTTGATCCAGGTGTCGCTCGGCGTGTTGTTGCTCGCGCCATTCGTGCGCTTCGACGCGTTGCCGGCAAGCGGCGTGCAGTGGCTCGAACTGGTCGTGCTCGGCGTCGTCCATACCGGTCTCATGTACGTGCTGCTGTATGGCGCGATCCAGAAGCTGCCGACGTCGATGACGGGCGCGTTGTCGTTCATCTATCCGGTGGTCGCGATCATCGTCGACCGGCTTGCGTTCGGACAGACGCTCGCATGGATTCAGGTGCTTGGCGCCGTGCTGATTCTGCTGGCGGCGGCGGGCGTCAATCTCGGGTGGCGGATCGTGCCGCAGAAAAAGCGCTTGTCATCCACGTAATGCCGATTCGGCGCTCGATCGGATATTGCCAGGGATTCCGGAATAAGGCGTGCATCGAACGCCTAACGCAGCTTGATGACAGAAGATGTATGCATTTGTAAAACGCGGTGTCAATTTTCTGTAGGGAAATCACCGATGCGTTGCGAATATTCGCGCGGGTATCATTGATGTCGACGCTGATCACGTCCACACAGATGTTCCGCCGCTCGCCTTGTCGAGCGGCTTTCTTTTTGTAGCAACGGTTTTGGGTTCCAGTGCGCTGTTCCACTGCACCGGCCGCATGTGCCGATCACACGTTCAACGCCGCGCGAGAATGCGTGTGCCGTCCACTTCGAGCGGTCCGCCGTTTGCCGCGAGTTCCCCGATCATTCCCTTCAGCAACGTTGGCCATTCGCTGCGTGGCTTCAGCATCGACGCGGCGGCGCGCATCACGGACGCGTCGTCGAGCATGCGCAAAAGCGTGTCCACGCTCATCTCGCGGACTTCGAGCAGCTTGAATACGATCAGCACTTTCAGCGCGTTCTTCGCGTTGCGCGCGGGGTCGGCACGCAACCTGGCGACGCGCGACATCGCGCGTTCGAGCGCTGGACCGACATGCGTGAACGGCGCGCCGTGGCCAGGGATCACGACCCGCACGTCGAGTGTCGCGATCATGTCGAGTACGGCCTGCTGCTCGGCGAATCCGCTTTCGCCTTCGAGTTCGGGAAAGATCACGCCGAAGCCGTTTTCCCATAGCGCGTCCGCGCTGATCAGCAAGCGTTCGTCCGCGCAATAAAGCATCAGCGAATGCGGATCGTGGCCCGGCGCGCCGAGCACCTGCCAGTCGAGCGCGCCGATCCGCAGGTGTGCGCCGGATGCGAGCGTGCCGGTGAAGCCGAAGCGCTCGCAGGTTTGACCGGTCGCGCGAAAGCTGAGGCGCGTTTCGTCCCAGTCGCGCACGGCATCGGCTTCGGATAATGGAATCAGCGTGCGGCACGGCCATGTGGCCTGCAACAGCGCGTTGCCGCCGCAGTGATCCGAATGCAGATGCGTGTTGATGATCAGATCGAGCGGCCGCGTGTGCAACGCGTTGCGCACCAGCGCGACCGTCTGCGAAGCGTGCGTCGCATAGCCGGTATCGACGAGCGCCGCGCAGGCGTCGTCGACGAGCAGCACATTGTTCGACGACAGCCAGCCGCGCTCGAACACCCGGATCGATGCGGGTAGTGCGATCATGGGGTGGCCGTTCTCGATTGCGCGTGCTCGACCGCGTCGGGCTTCGGCATCACGAGGATCGTCGACGTACCCGTCAACATCAGCTCGCCGCCCTGATTGACCACCGTGCCTTCGAGGTAGGTCAGATCGCCGTTCAGGCTCGGCTTCCAGTGAGCGTCGCGCACACGCCATGTGATTGTCAGCGTGTCGTGCGCCTGCACCGCCTTCTTCAGCTTGATATCGAATTCGAGGCCGAGCGGCTGCGCGTAAGTAGAGAAATGCGTGGCGAGCAACGCCATGAAATATGCGGTGGGTTGCGTGCCCGACGCGATCAGCCCGCCAAAGCGGCTTTGCGCGGCATACGCTTCATCGTGATGCAGCGGGTTCAGATCGACGACGAGCGTCGCGAACGATTTGATCGAATCCACTGACAACTCGAGCGTCGAACTGAACGTCTCACCGAGCGTGACGACGCGCGGCGCGGCTTTCATTGCTTCTCCTTCGTCGCCGATGTCGTGCGGCTAGCGATGAATTCCGCGTGGCGCGCTTCGATCGTATCCCAGACCGCGCGCTTTTCGTCGTCGTCGAACGTCGACCAGCCGGCGATTTCGTCGATCGTGCGCAGGCATCCTTCACACCAGCCCGTCGACGCATCCATCCTGCACACGTTGATGCACGGCGACGGCACGGAGCCGTCGCCGGCTTTTTGTTCGTAAGGCTTACTGCTCGCCATCGTGTTCAGGCCGTCTCGCGCAACGCGACATCGACGACCGGCGCGCCCGTCAGCGCGATCAGCTCCTGCGCGGTCAGGTTGAACACCGCGTGCGGATGACCGGCGGCCGCCCACAGGCTCTCCAGCTCGAGCAGATCGGCATCGATCAGCGTGACCGGCTCGGTCGCATGACCGACCGGACACACGCCGCCGATCGCATAGCCGGTCTTTTCACGCACGAACTTCGCATCCGCGCGGCCGATCTCGCCGACTTGCGCGGCCACTTTCTTTTCGTCGACGCGATTCGCGCCGCTCGCGATCACGAGCACCGGGGCGTCGTCTTCGCGGCGCCGGAACAGGATCGACTTCGCGATCTGCGCGACCGAGCAGCCGAGTCCAGCGGCCGCTTCGGCGGAAGTCTTGCCGGTTTCCGGCAGCATCACGATTCGTCCCGCGTGACCGCGTTCGCGCAGCAGCAGCGCGACGCGGCGTGCCGAGTCGGGCAGCGCGGCGAGATCGTCGGAGTCGAAGGACGCGAGGTCGTTCATCGTTGGAAATCCTGATTCAAGATGGATGGAGCGTTTATACGCAGGTATTCGCTTCGCTGCGCGCCTTCGCGAGCAGCGCTTTGCCGGCGCGCGACACGTTGGCCCGGCCGATCGCGTTCGAAATGAAGTCGCCGATTTCGACCACCTGGGCGAGGTCGATGCCGGTCTCGATGCCGAGGCCGTTCATCAGATACAGCACGTCTTCGGTCGCGACGTTGCCGGTCGCGCCCTTCGCGTACGGGCACCCGCCGAGCCCCGCGACCGACGCATGAAAAATCTCGATGCCTTCGAGCAACGCCGCGTAGATGTTCGCAAGCGCCTGGCCGTAGGTGTCGTGGAAATGTCCCGACAGATGCTCGCGCGGAAACACTTCGGTCACCGCCTCGAACACTTCGCGGGTGCGCTTCGGCGTGCCGACACCGATCGTGTCGGCGATATCGATCTCGTCGCAGCCGAGCGCCGCGAAGCGCTTGACGACGTCGACCACCGACGCGACCGGCACCTCGCCCTGATACGGGCAGCCGAGCGCGCACGACACGCTGCCGCGAATTCGCAGGCGATGCTCTTTCGCCGCTGCGGCAACCGGCGCAAAGCGCTCGATGCTCTCGGCGATGCTGCAGTTGATGTTCTTCTGCGAGAACGCCTCGCTCGCCGCGCCGAAGATCACGATCTCGTCGGCCCGCGCGGCGAGCGCGCCTTCGAAGCCGCGCAGGTTCGGCGTCAGCACCGAGTAGATCGTGCCGGCGCGGCGCTCGATGCCGGTCATCACATCGGCGCCGTCGGCCATCTGCGGCACCCATTTCGGCGACACGAACGACGCCGCTTCGACGTTGCGAAAACCCGCCGCCGACAGTCGGTTGATCAGTTCGATCTTGGTCGCGGTCGGGACGAATTCCTTCTCGTTCTGCAGTCCGTCGCGCGGACCCACTTCGACGATTTTCACTTGTTGCGGTAACGACATGATGTGTCTCCGATCCGATGCGGCTTTATCGCAGTCCCATACCGGATGGGTGCTGTCGCGTTGCCGAATTTCAATTCAGCCCGCGCCTTTGCGACTCGCGCGGGCGCGGGTTTCACTCAGTAGCCGCGTTCCAGCTGCACTGCGCCGCTTACCTGCTCACCACGCATCATCGCGCCGATCTTGTCCGCGACCTGCGCGACGCTGTCCTCGCGCAATGTCAGCGCCGACGTGTGCGGCGTGATCGTGATGCGCGGCTCGCACCAGAACGGATGATCGGCGGGCAGCGGTTCCTCGCGGAACACGTCGAGCGTCGCGGCGGCGAGCTGGCCGCTCGCGAGCGCGGCGAGCAGATCCGCTTCGACCAGATGCGCGCCGCGCGCGACGTTGATCAGATATGCGCCGCGCGCGAGCTTCGAGAAGACTCGCGCATTCAGCACGCTTTCCGTGTCCGGTGTATGCGGCAGCAGATTGACGAGCACCTTCGCGCCGTCGAGGAAGCTATCGAACTGCGCGTCGCCGGCGAACGTCGCGATACCGTCGATCTGCTTCGCGCTGCGGCTATAGCCGCGCACCGGCAGGCCGAACGAAGCGAGCGTTTGCGCGACCTGCGTGCCGAGCACGCCGAGCCCGAGCACGCCCACCGTGAACGTTGCGCGTGGATGCGGCTCGAGCACTTTCCAGCGGCGCTCGCCTTGCAGCATCTGATATTCGTCAAAGCGGCGCAGATAGCGCAGCACCGCATGCGTTACATACTCGGCCATCTGCGCGCCCATGCCGGTATCTTCGAGGCGAATCAACGGCACCTCGGGCGGCAACGTGCCGGGGTGCGCGCGTTCGAGCGCGAGAATCGCGTCGACGCCCGCGCCGAGATTGAAGATCGCGCGCAGCGTGGTGCGGCCGGCCAGCATCTCGCGCGGCGGACGCCAGACCACCGCGAAATCGGCTGGCGCGTTGTCGCCGGGCTGCCATTCGCGCAGCTCGGCCGCGGGCAAGGCGCGCGCGAAGTCGTGCAGCCAGGCGGCGGCTTCGGTGTGCGGTGCGTAGAAGAGTATTTTCATGCGGTACGGATTGCGGCGGCGTCGATCTGAGCATCAGCGGGGCGGACTGTCAGCGCGCCTCGGCGATCGGGCGACGCGAGCGGCCTCGGGTCTCCTCCCGTTGAAGTAGGCTTCATTCTACTTTTTCGACGCAAATCGCGCGCGTCTGCGCACGCGCGTGCGCTTCGGGATGCGTAGGTCGCGCGTCGAGTCGGCACGTAACGGCGCATTTCTTCGTTTGCCCCATAACCAAAGCACAAAATCTTGGTTCATCGACGCGCGACCGAGCGGGACAATGATCGCCCGCATTCCCTGCGCAGCGAGGCACGCACATGCTTTCATGCACCCGATCGAGCTGGCCGCCACGGCTCGTCACCGTTCCCGGCCTGCACGGCAGCGAAGGCACGCATTGGCAAACATGGCTGGAGCGGCAGTTCGCGCGCTCGTTGCGCGTCGAGCAGGCCAACTGGGACGCGCCCGATCTCGCGCTATGGGCGAAGTCGTTGCGGGATCTGCTCGCGCGCGAACGCGGTCCGTTCGTGCTGGCCGCGCACAGCTTCGGCTGCCTTGCGACTGCGCATGCGTTGCAGCAGGGCGCGCTCGCCAGCGACGTGGTCGGCGTGCTGTTCGTCGCGCCCGCGAGTCCGCGCAAGTTCGAATTCGCGGGACCGTTCGACGCACGGCGTGTGGGCGTGCCGTCGATCCTGATCGGCAGCGAAACCGATCCGTGGATGACGCTTGCCGATGCGCGCGATCTCGCGCAGCGTTTCGGCAGCGCGTTCGTCAATCTCGGCGATGCGGGGCATATCAACACGGCAGCGGGCTTCGGTCCGTGGCCGCGCGCGAAGTACTTCATCGATACGCTCGTGCATTGCGCGGCGCCGCTGCGCTTTCGCGAGGAGGCGATCGATAGCGCGCAGCATGCGCTCGTGTGAGCACCCGCTGCGACGCGCGCGAGGTAAGCAATCCGTTAGAATCCCGCGTCACGCCGCGTATGCGCGGCTACAGGTTTTATCATCGACAGACGGGGAAACAATGAAGGGCAACACGGGGACATCACGCCGGCTCAAAGCGGGCGTCACGGCTGGCATCACGGTAATTGCGCTCGCGTTCGGCGGCGTCTCGACGGCGCGTGCGGATACGTCGCTGCTGAACGTGTCGTACGACGTGACGCGCGAGCTGTACAAGGACATCAACGCGGGCTTCATCGCGGACTACAGGCAGAAGAGCGGCGAGACGGTGTCGGTGCGGCAGTCGCACGGCGCGTCGAGCGCGCAGGCGCTGTCGGTGCTGCAGGGTCTGCAGGCCGACGTGGTGACGATGAACCAGCCGAACGACATCGATCTGCTCGCCGAAAAGGGCCACCTGGTCCCGGCCGACTGGCGCGCGCGTTTGCCGGACGATAGCGCGCCCTACACGACGACGATGGTGTTCCTCGTGCGCAAGGGCAACCCGAAGCACATCAAGGACTGGGACGACCTCGCGAAGCCGGGCATCCAGGCGGTGATCGCTAATCCGAAGACGTCGGGCAACGGACGTTATACGTATCTGGCCGCGTGGGGTTATCGCAAGCAGCACGGCGGCACCGATGCGCAGGCGCTCGACTTCGTGAAGGGGATCTTCCGCAACGTGCCGGTGCTCGATACCGGCGGCCGAGGAGCTACGACGACGTTCACGCAGCGCGGTATCGGCGATGTGCTCGTCACGTTCGAGAACGAAGTGTCGTTGATCGATACGGGTGTCGGCGCGGGCAGCTATGAAGCGGTGTATCCGTCGGTGAGTTTGCTCGCGGCGCCGCCGGTGTCGATCGTCGATAAGGTCGTCGACAAGCGTGGCACGCGCAAGCAAGCGCAGGCGTATCTCGACTATCTGTGGTCGCCGGCCGCACAGGAGATTATCGCGCAGCATCATCTGCGTCCGCGCGACAAGAACGTGTTCGCGAAGCACGCGGCCGAGTTCAAGCCGATCAAGACGTTCACGGTCGAGCAGATGTTCGGCAGCTGGCAGAAGGCGCAGGACACGCACTTCTCCGATGGGGGGACGTTCGATCAGATTATTGTTGATCGGAAGTAAGCGCCGGGATTTGCGCAAAAAGAAAAGGCTGCCTCGCAAAACGAGGCAGCCTTTTTTATCCCTGCACGCTTAGCGCATGCGAGTTACCGATGCAGCCGTTCCGCGACTCAGTTCGCCGCGCCGTGATCCTCATGCCCATGCGCGCACCCGCGCTCACAATCACTCTTCTCGACCGGCATCTGCTGCGCAGCCTCAGCGCGAATGCCCAGACGCGCGAGCAGCTGGCGGTCCGCTTCTGCCTGCGGGTTGCTCGTGGTCAGCAACTGATCGCCGTAGAAAATCGAATTCGCGCCCGCGAGGAAGCACATTGCCTGCAAGGCCTCGTCCATCTGCTCGCGACCGGCGGATAGACGCACCATTGCGCGCGGCATCGTGATGCGCGCAATCGCGATCGTGCGCACGAATTCGAACGGGTCGATCGGTTCGGTGCCGGTCAGCGGCGTGCCTTGTACCTGCACCAGATTGTTGATCGGCACCGATTCCGGATACGGCTCCATGTTCGCGAGCTGCGCGATCAGCCCCGCGCGTTCGCGACGCGATTCGCCCATGCCGACGATGCCGCCGCAGCACACGTTGATGCCCGCGTCGCGCACGCGCTCCAGCGTGTCGAGGCGATCCTGGTAGGTGCGCGTCGAAATGATCTGGCCGTAGAACTCCGGCGACGTATCGAGGTTGTGGTTGTAGTAGTCGAGGCCCGCATCACGCAACGCTTGCGCCTGGTGCGTTTCGAGCATGCCGAGCGTCACGCAGGTCTCGAGGCCCATCGCCTTCACGCCGCGAATCATGTCCTTGATCGGCTCGAGGTGGCGGTCCTTCGGATTGCGCCACGCGGCGCCCATGCAGAAGCGCGTCGCGCCGTTGTCCTTTGCCAGTTTCGCTGCGGCGAGCACTTCGTCGACCGGCATCAGTTTGTCGGCCGCGAGACCGGTGTCGTGATGCACCGACTGCGGACAGTACGCGCAATCCTCTTCACAGCCGCCGGTCTTGATCGACAGCAGCGTCGACAGTTGCACTGCATTCGCGTCGAAATGCTCGCGATGCGTTTGCTGCGCGCGAAACAGCAGGTCGTTGAACGGCAGTTCGTACAACGCGACGATATCGGCGACGCGCCAGCGCGCGAGCGGCTTCGCTTCAGTGGCGGCGGCAGTCGGATTGCCGTTGGCGGCGCTCGTGTCGGCGCTGCCCGCTGCGATGTTTAGTTGTGTCATGTGATCGATCCTCGTGTACGGATGAAATGGGGTTCGGCGTTGCTGGGCAGCGCTATGCCGCGCGAAACTGGCGCAGCGTTTGCAGAAGCCGTCGAATGTCGAGTTGTTCGGCCGCAAGCTCCGGCGACAGCGGGCTGATATGCGGCACGATACCGAGCAGCGGGGCGTCGTACGTTTGCGCGAGATGCGCGCGAATCGACGCGATGTTTTCGTCGGGGAAGATCATATCCGGGTCGATGCGGTTCGCGACCCAGCCCGCGAGCGTGAGACCGCGCGCGGCGATCGCTTCTGCGGTCAGCAGCGCATGGCTGATGCAGCCGAGCCGCATGCCGACCACCAGCACCACCGGCAGCTTCAGCGCGACGGCGAGATCAGCGGTGTCCTGCGTCGCGGTCAACGGCACGCGAAAACCGCCGACTCCTTCGACGACGACGACCTCGGCGAGCTTCAGCGCGTCGCGATGGCACGCAACGATGTGGTCGAGATCGAACGAGACGTTTTCCAGCGCCGCAGCGATGTGCGGCGCGGCCGGTTCCTTCAGCAGATACGGCGTGCGGATAGCAGGCGGCAGCAGCACGCTCGATGCGGCATCGAGTTGATCCGCGTCTTCGTTGTGCAGCACGCCGTTTACTTCGAATGCGCCCGCCGCGATCGGCTTCATCGCGGCCGCTTGCAGACCTTCACGCACGAAGCCGCGCAATAGCGCCGACGACACGAAGGTCTTGCCGATTTCAGTATCGGTGCCAGTGACGAACAGCGACAGTGCGCCGCCATCGTTAGTCAGGTTGCTCATGCGGCGCGCGCTCCGACTTGTTGCAGCGCGGCTTCGAGCCGGTCGAGATCCGCATGCGAGTGCGCGGCCGACAGCGAGATGCGCAGGCGCGACGTGCCGGTCGGCACGGTCGGCGGACGGATTGCGGGCACCCACAGCCCCGCGCGATCGAGCGACGCGGCGATGTCGAGCGTCGCATCGTTCGCGCCGATGATCAGCGGTTGAACGGCCGTATGCGAATCGACGGGCAGCCACGGCGTTGCCTTCAGCATCGCGCGCGTGCGCTCGATAAATTGCTGCAGATGCGCGCGGCGCGCATCGCCTTCGTCGCCGCCGATGATGCGCAGGCTCGCCGACACCGCATGCGCGGCGGCCGGCACCGACGCGGTCGTGAAGATATACGGACGCGCGCGCTGCACGAGCCATTCGATCACGGTCGCATGCGCGACCACGAACGCGCCGGAAACGCCCGCCGCCTTGCCGAGCGTGCCGATCGAGATCAGATGCGGCGAGCGCAGCGCGGCTTGCGCGATCGCGCCGCGGCCTTGCGGACCGAGTACACCGAAGCCGTGCGCATCGTCGACGATCAGCCAGGCGCCGTGCCGCTCCGCGAGTTCGAGCAAACGCGGCAGCGGCGCGATGTCGCCGTCCATGCTGAACACCGTGTCGGAGACGATCACCTTGACGTCCGCTTCCGACGCTTCGAGCATCGCGCTCAACGCATCCATGTCGCAGTGCGGGTAGATCTGCACATCGGCGCGTGACAGCCGCGCACCGTCGATCAGCGACGCATGATTGAGCGCATCGGAGAACAGCGTCGTGCCGCGGCCCGCGAGCGAGGTCAGCGTCGCGAGGTTCGCCATATAGCCGGTGCTGAAATACAACGCGCGGGCATCGTCGACGAAGCCGCCGGCGAATGCCGCGAGATCGTCTTCGAGCTGCGCATGCGCGCGCGAATGACCGCCGAGCAGATGCGAGCCGCCGCTGCCCGCGCCATACAGCCGCGCGCCTTCGGCGATCGCCTCGATCAACTGCGGATGCGCGGCGAGGCCCAGATAGTCGTTGCTCGCGAAGCCGATGATTTCGCGGCCATCGACCGTCATGTGCGCGGCGCAGGGTGTGTCCGCGGTGCGGCGGCGGCGGCGCAGGCCGCGCGCGTCGATTTCCTTCAAGCCTTCGGCGAGTGTGTCGAGCAGATGCATCAGCGGGCCCCCGCGACCGTGGCGTCGAAGGTGTCGCGTGTGCGCGCGGCGAGCAGCGCGAGTTCTTCGTCGTCGAGGATGTACGGCGGCATCAGGTACACCGTGGTGCCGATCGGGCGCAACAGTAGCTCGCGTTCGAGAGCGTTTTCGAAGAAGCGGCGCGAGAATGTTTTGGCTCGCTGAGGCTCGTCGATCACCGCATCGAACGCGAAGATCGTGCCGCGCTGACGCAGATCGCGCACCTGCGCATGCTCGGCGAGCGGCGCGAGCGCGGCCTCGAGCGTCGCTGATTTGCGCGCGTTGGCGGCGAGCACGTCGTCGCTCGCGAACAGATCGAGCGTCGCGAGCGCGGCGCGGCACGCGAGCGGATTGCCGGTGTACGAGTGCGAATGCAGGAAGCCGCGCGCGGTATCGTCGTGATAGAAGGCCGCGAAGATCTCGTCGCGCGACAGCACGATCGACAGCGGCAGATAGCCGCCGCTGATGCCTTTCGACAGACACAGGAAATCGGGCCACACGCCTGCCTGTTCGCATGCGAAAAAGGTGCCGGTGCGGCCGCAGCCGACCGCGATTTCGTCGGCGATCAGATGCACGCCGTACTGGTCGCACAGCGCGCGCAATCCGGCGACGTACGACGCGTCGTGCATCGCCATGCCGGCCGCGCACTGCACGAGCGGCTCGACGATCAGCGCGGCGATGCGGTTCGCGCGCGCCTCGAACAGCGCGCGCACATTGTCGAGCGCGCGGCGCGCGACGTCGGCAGCGGTTTCGCCTGCTTGCGCGAGTCGTGCATCGGGCGATGCGACGACGTGAGCGTGACGAATCAGCGGATCGTACGCGTCCTTGAACAGCGCGACGTCGGTGACGCCGAGCGCGCCGATCGTCTCGCCGTGGTAGCTATTGGCAAGGCAGACGAATTCCTGCTTGTCGGCGTAGCCCCGGTTGCGCCAGCTGTGAAAGCTCATCTTCAGCGCGATCTCGACCGCCGACGCGCCATCCGACGCGAAGAAGGCGTGGCCGAGCGTGTTGCCGGTCAACGCGTGCAGACGTTCGGCGAGCTCGACGGCGGGTTCGTGCGTGCAGCCGGCGAGCATCGCGTGTTCGAGCGTATCGAGCTGATCTTTCAGCGCCGCATTGATGCGCGGGTTCGCGTGACCGAACAGATTGACCCACCACGAACTGATCGCGTCGAGATAGCGATGACCCGCGCGATCGTATAGCCATGCGCCTTGACCGCGCGCGATGGGAATCAGCGGCAGACGTTCGTGATGCTTCATCTGCGTGCACGGATGCCATACCGCGCGAAGGCTGCGGGCGACCCAATGTTCAGGGGCGACCGGGGGGGCTGCTGAATTTTCCAAAGAGGTACTCCGAGGTGCTTTTATGCCACGCACGCGAGGGCGATTTCAAGCCTTTTTGAAAGGCGTTTCGCGTTGTTCCGCCGACCTGTTCAAGTCGCGAGGAGTGAGCCTTGGCGAGTGCGCGGGGTCGAGATTAGCGGTTTATTCCGTCGCGCGCATCAGCTGCGAAACGCGCGTTTTTCGCCGTGGCGTCGAGGTTTGCCGCTGTTCGATGCAGCTCGTTCGATTTCGGGATGGAAGCTCGCTAATCGACGGAGATAGCGACGTCAAAGTAATGGGCTATTACTGGCGAGATTTGTGGTGAAGAGGTGTTTTTGCATGAGCGCGGCGTGAGCGCGCGCTGCTGTGATGGTGCAACAGCGGCCAGAATGCAAAAAGGCCTGCTGAATCAGCAGGCCTTCGACACGTCGGAACCGAACTCAAATCCAGATGCTATGTATACCTCATTCCCGGCTCGCAATTGCTTTCCGGCCATTCGCATCGGCATCACCCGCATCCGCCGTCTGCGAGTTCTGATTGCCCCACACGACCGAGTTATCGACCGCATACAGCCGGCACGGATCGGAGCTCTGCTTCTGGCAATTCGCCACCGCCACCGACATCGGATCGTCGCCGCCCTCGGCCCACGACCACGCGCCCGAATCCGACACCGCGAATGCGCGGCTCGGATACTGATGCAGGAAGTTGCGATAGCCATTGCGACCCTCGTTGTCGAGGAACGGCACCGCGTCGACGGCGTCGAGCGCGGCGAAGCCGGTTGCCTGCGGCGCGGCCGGATCGGCGACGTGATACTGCACGGCCGTCGGCATGCCGGCGCGCGCGAGGAACGCTTCGACGGCCGGCCACCATACGCGCACGCCGTCGCGGTCGCCGACCAGCCGATGCGCGTCGTTCTTGTACTTGCCGAAGTCGACCATCTTCACGCTCGCGCCGTGCGCGCCATACGCGGCGTACATGCCCGCGACGAGCGGCGCGTTCCACACCGAATCGTTATCGCCATAGAGCCACAGCGATGGCACCGTGGACTTCTCACCGTACGCGCCGAATGCGCGCGTCAGGTTGCCTTGCCAGTCCTCGCAGGTGTCCTGGCGCAGGCCGCCCGAGAAATTGATCAGCGCGCGCACGCCGGGCGCCGCTTCGGTGCCGTACGCAATCGTCGCGAGTCCGCCATGCGAGGTGCCGGCCACCGCGATGTGCGCCGCGTCGACGTAAGGTTGCTTCGACATGTAATTGATCGTGGCTGCGACGTCGCCAGCCTGGCCGAGGCCATTGCGCTCGACGTCGCAGCCGTCCTGCTCGTACACGCCGTCCGAGTGACCGAAGCCCTGGCGGTTCGGCGCGACGACCACGTAGCCTCGGCGCACGAATTCGCGCGCGAACGGCAGCGGGTCGCTGCGTTCCTGCGTGCGCGGATCGCCCGGAATCTTGCCGTGGTTGAAGACGATCATCGGGAACGGGCCGGCGCCGTCCGGCTTGTAGATCGTGGTTTCGAGCGTGACTGTGCCGGCGGCGTCGACCGGCACGCGGATGATCTTTTCGTTCAGGTGAGCGGTGGGCAGGTAGACGTCGTCGTCGAGCGCGAGGCGCGGTACGCGGGCGCGCGACAGCGGTCCCTGGGTGTCACTGGCCGGCGTCGCGTTGTGTGCCGAAAGCGACGAGTAGGCGAGCGGATCGGCGTGCGCGATCGTGACAGCACACGTGGCCGCGGCGCAGATCGCCGCACACTTCGTCAGAACCTTGCTCAACACCATTGACGCACCTGCTTGAAAGACCTGTCCTGAACTCCGTGCTGTCCGGTTGCCAAAAACGCTGCTGACGTTCAGCTTTCGTTCGCGTTTTCGACACAAACAGACTCACTCACGTGCGTTGTGCGCAAAGCGCACGCACGCAAATCGAGATCGCACGGGATGAACCCAACGGCCGACGCGACCCCACGCGCCGAGGATGAGCGTCACTCGATGCTGCCGGAGCCCGCGCGGCACGCTTTCGATCAGCGGCCGGTCAGGCTTCCTTTGCATGTTGCGGAACTGGTGTGACCCGCTCTCGCAATGTGACGTCATGAAACTACGGACTCATCCTGGCACGACAATTTTGTTTTGTGCAATCAAGGAGAACCCGCGACGAAAAAATTGCTGCATGTGCGAATGAGGCCTCAAAGCCTTGCCAGGCAAGGACTGGGGAAATGTGGCGGGAGGCGGCAACTAAAGGTCATGTAAGTGCTGTGGTGCGAGGCCAACGAAAGAGCCTGCGTGAGTCGAACGAAAAAAAGGCCCTGGACGAGGGCCTTTAATGAAGTTTGTCGAGAGCGAGTGAAAGACATCGAAAGCCTCTACGCGTAATGCAGCGATTACTTAATCGACATTCGCTCTCCATTCACTCATTGACGTCGCCATCGACATACCGCCAGCGGCCATCACCGCCACGCAGAAAGCGGCTCAATTCATGCAGCCGATGCGCACGTCCCCCCACTTTGTAGCGGGCGATGAATTCAACGGTCGCGTGGTCGGCATCACTTTCGGCGAACGCTTTGATCTGCAGTCCGAGCCACCGCGGCGCGTCGGGTGCGGCGGGATCGACGTCGAGATCGGCAGGGCAGGTGCGGGGGTCCCACGTCGCGCGCAGGTAGGCGGTTGCACCGAGCACGTACGCGCTATAGCGCGAGCGCATCAGTTCTAGCGCGCGCGGCGCCGCTTCGCCGCCGTCGATATAGCGTCCGCAGCATTGCGCAAAACGCGGAGCTTTAGTCGCGGAGCCTCCGCGTGCGGCGGGCGCGGCGCCGCCGCATGGACAGTCGACAGGTCTTTGCAGTGACAACAATGGCTTATTCATTGAAATTTCAGTTGAGCGCGCGAGCGATCAGGATCTTCTGGATATCGCTCGTGCCTTCGTAGATCTGGCACACGCGCACGTCACGGTAAATCCGCTCGACCGGGAAGTCGCTCAAATAACCATAGCCGCCATGAATCTGCAACGCGGCTGAGCAGATTCGCTCGGCCGCTTCGGACGCGAACAGTTTTGCCATCGCGGCTTCGGTCAGACACGGTTGGCCCGTGTCCTTCAGCGACGCCGCGTGCCAGATCAATTGACGCGCGGCTTCGAGTTGCGTGGCCATGTCGGCCAAACGGAACTGCACTGCCTGGTGCGAGAACAGCGGCGCGCCGAAGCTTTCGCGTTCTTTTGCGTAAGTCAGCGCCGCTTCGAACGCGGCGCGCGCCATGCCGACGCTTTGCGCGGCGATGCCGATGCGCCCGCCTTCGAGTCCCGATAGCGCGATACGGTAACCTTCGCCTTCCGCCCCGATCAGATTCGCGGCGGGCACACGGCACTCCTCGAACACGATCTGCGCGGTGTCCGACGAATGCTGTCCGAGCTTGTCCTCGACACGCGCGACCACGTAGCCCGGCGTGCTGGTGGGCACGATGAACGCGCTGATGCCGCGCTTGCCGGCGGTCTTGTCGGTGACGGCCATCACGATCGCGACGTCGCCGTTTTTGCCACTCGTGATGAACTGCTTGACGCCGTTCAGCACGTACGCGGCGCCATCGCGCGTCGCGGTGGTGCGCAGCGCCGACGCATCCGAGCCCGCTTGCGGCTCGGTCAGGCAGAACGCGCCGAGCATCTCTCCGCGCGCGAGCGGCGTAAGCCAGTCGCGCTTCTGCGCGTCGTTGCCATAGGTGAGCAGGATGCTGCACACCGGGCAGTTGTTCACCGAGATCGCGGTCGAAGTGCCGCCGTCGCCGGCCGCGATTTCTTCGAGGATCAGCGCGAGCGCGAGCGCGTCCATGCCGGCGCCGCCATACGCGTCGGGCACCAGCACGCCATAGGCGCCGAGCTCCGCGAGCTGCCGATGCACGTCGCGCGGAAAGGTGCGCTCGCGGTCCCATTGCGCCGCGTACGGCGTGATCGCTTCGCGCACGAAGGTGCGCAGCGCGTCGCGCACCATCAGGTGGTCCTGGTCAAGCACCATGAGTGTGTCTCCGATCCGATGCAACCCGGTTGTCTACCAGTCGAGCTGCGTACCGTCGTGCTGAAAGAAGCGGCCGTGGAACGCATCACGCGATGCCGCCGCCTGCGCCAGCACCTCGCGCATGCCCGCGACGCTGCGCGCCGGATCGAGCGCGGCCTGCGCGCCGCCCATGTCCGTGCGCACCCAGCCGGGATGCAGCGACACGCAGGTCGCGCGTTGCGCGTCGAGCGACGCGAGCTTCAGCACGGCGTTCAGCGCCGCCTTGCTCGCGCGATACAGCCAGCCCGTCGTGCCGCTCGCATCGGCGATGCTGCCCATGCGGCTCGAAATCACCGCGAGCACGCCGTCCGTTTCCTCGACGAGCGGCAGCAGGATCGGCAGCAACTGCATCGGGCCGCGCACGTTCGTATGCATCACGTGATCGAAGTCCTCCGCGGTGATCGTCTCGATGCCTTCGGTGCGCGGACCGTACACGCCCGACACCAGGATCGCCGCATCGAGCCGTTCGCCGTCTAGCTTCCAGCCTAGCGCCGCGATCTCTTCGGGCGCGGTGACGTCGAGCATGAAGGTTTCGGCACCGAGCTCGTTGAGCGCGTCGAGCGCGGCGCCGTCGCGAGCGGTCGCGAGCACGCGCCAGCCGCTCTTTTTGTACTGCCGCACGAATTCCTGGCCGATGCCACGCGACGCACCGACGATCAACACTGCTTTCATCGTATTCCTCGAAGTTTGGTCAACGCTTCAGATCAGTTCGATACCCATCGCGGTCGCCTCGCCGCCGCCGATACACAGCGACGCGACGCCGCGCTTCAGACCGCGATTCTTCAGCGCGCCGATGAGCGTAACCAGAATGCGCGCGCCCGAGGCGCCGATCGGATGGCCCAACGCGCATGCTCCGCCGTTCACGTTGACCTTGTCGTGCGGCAGATCGTGCTCTTTCATCGCGGCCATCGTGACGACCGCGAACGCTTCGTTGATCTCGTACAGATCGACGTCGCCGGCGCGCCAGCCGTTCTTCTCGAACAGCTTGCGGATCGCGCCGACCGGCGCGGTGGTGAACTTCGCGGGCTCCTGCGCGAACGTCGAATGACCGACGACGCGCGCGAGCGGCGCGACGCCAAGCCGCTTCGCGGTCGACTCGCGCATCATCACGAGCGCGGCCGCGCCGTCCGAGATCGACGACGAGTTCGCCGCCGTCACGGTACCGGTCTTGCTGAACGCGGGCTTCAGCGTGGGGATCTTGTCAAGGTTGGCCTTGAACGGCTGCTCGTCGCGCGCGATCGTGACGTCGCCCTTGCGGGCCGCCACCGTAACCGGCGCGATTTCCCAGTCGAACGAGCCGTCCTCGTTCGCGCGCTTTGCGCGGTTCAGCGACTCGACCGCGAATGCGTCTTGCGCCTCGCGCGTGAAGTCGAACGACGCCGCGCATTCCTCGGCAAACGTGCCCATCAGACGGCCTTTGTCGTATGCGTCTTCGAGGCCGTCGTAGAACATGTGGTCGATTACCTGGCCGTGGCCCATGCGCATGCCGCCGCGCGCCTTCGGCAACAGATACGGCGCGTTCGTCATGCTTTCCATGCCGCCCGCGACGATCACGTCGAGCGAGCCCGCGGCCAGCATATCGTGCGCGAACATCGCCGCGCGCATGCCGGAGCCGCACATCTTGTTGACCGTCGTGCAGCCGGTGGCGAGCGGCAGACCCGCGCCGAGCGCGGCCTGGCGCGCGGGCGCCTGGCCGAGGCCGGCGGGCAGCACGCAGCCCATCACCGCTTCGTCGATCTGTTCGGGCTTCAGGCCCGCGCGCTCGACGGCCGCCTTGATCGCGACCGCGCCGAGTTGTGGCGCGCTCAGCGACGCGAAGTCGCCCTGAAAGCCGGCCATCGGCGTGCGCGCCGCGCTGACGATGACGATCGGATCGGCGTGGATACCACTTTGAATTGCGTCACTCATGTTTGAGCTCCTTGGTCATAGCTTGGATGGCTACTGCCGCGCGTGGCCTGCTGAGACCCTCGTGAGATTCATCAAGCCACGCGCACATTCGGCTCGTTCGCCTCTGCATCGCTTGCGTCGACGAAGCGCTCCGGATAACGCACGCAGAAGCGCACGCTCTGGTCGTACGGGAAAAAATCGGGCAACTCGCCGTTCAACAGAAAATCCTTGTATCGCTGCCACAGCTCGGGCTCGAAGAAATCCGCGTGATGCCGCATGAACGAGCGGCGCACGCGCGGATCGCCGAGCAGGAACGTGCCGTACGTCTCCGGGAAAATATCGTGCGGACCGACCGCGTACCACGGCTCGTCCGACATTTCCTCTTCCTCGTTGCGCGGCGCCGGCACCGCGCGCACATTGCAGTCGGTCAGGTATTCGATCTCGTCGTAGTCGTAGAACACGACACGGCCATGGCGCGTCACGCCGAAGTTCTTGTACAGCATGTCGCCGGGGAAGATGTTCGCCTGGATCAGCTCCTTCACCGCGTTGCCGTATTCCTTGATGCCGTGCTCGATGTCGTCGTCGTTGCCGTTCTGCAGGAACAGATTGAGCGGAATCATGCGTCGCTCGATGTACATATGGCGAATCACGAGGTTGTCGCCGTCGTATTCGATCAGCGACGGCACCTCTTTCTCGAGTTCGCGCAACAGCGTTTCGTCGAGCCGCGCGAGCGGCAGCGCGACGCTCGAATATTCGAGCGTATCGGCCATGCGGCCGAGCCGGTCGTGACGTTTGACGAGCAGATACTTCTGCTGGATCTGCGCGCGCGTGGTTTCCTTCGGCGGCGGAAAGTTGTCCTTGATCAGCTTGAACACGTAGGGAAAAGACGGCAGCGTGAACACCAACATCACCAGCCCCTTGATGCCGGGCGCGACGATGAAGCGGTCGCTCGAATGCTTGAGGTGATGCAGCAGATCGCGATAAAACAGATTCTTGCCCTGTTTCTGCAAACCCACCGACGTATAAATTTCCGCCTTCGGCTTGGCCGGCATCACCGTGCGCAGAAACTCGACATACGCGGACGGCACTTCCATGTCGACCAGAAAATACGAGTGCGAGAAGCTGAAAATGATCAGCAACTGCTCGCGCTTTAGCAGCACAGTATCCAGTGCGAGCACGCCCGGTTTCACGTGACGCAGTGGCACCGCGAACGGCAGCAGCGCGTCGCCGTTGATGATGCGCCCGACGATGTACGCAGCCTTGTTGCGATAAAACAGCGATGACAGCACGTGAATCTGAAAATTCGGCGCTTCGTCGAACACGCCGAATGCTTCGCGAATCGACTGCACCACACAGGCGACGTCGCGCGTCAGATCCTCGAATGGCGGATCGAGCTGGAAGTTCGTGACCACCCGCTCCAGCGTTGCGGCAAGTCCGTCCGTGCCGGGGTAATACGCGCGATAGGTCGGCTTTGCGGCCGGTTCGTCGTTCTCGATGTATTCGGTCGAAATCGCCGGGCGCACGAAAATGAAATCGTTGTTGAAGTACGAGCGGTGCAGGATCTTGCAGGAAACCGAATTAAAGAAGGTTTCCGCGCACTCGGGCTGACGGTGCGTGGTCAGAAGGCCGATGTAGTGCAGCTTGATCTGCTGCCACACTTCGCTGTCGATGTTCTCCGCGTCGTATTCGTCTTCGAGCTGGTGCACGCATTCCTGCACGCGATCGTCGTACGACGCGATGCGGTCGCGCGCGAGCTTTTGTAGGCCGTGCCAGTCGCCGGCTTCGAACAGCGTCTTCGCATGGATCGCCGCATCGCGAAAGATCCGGTAGTGACGGTCGAACCCTTCGAGCATCGTCTGCGCGACGTCGAAACCGATTTGCGACGATAACAGTTTGGGGAAGTGATTCATCACGCGCGCTCCGCAAACGCCGGTCAGAGTCATGCAGCTTCAGACAGGTTTCGCGTCGTGCCTTGTGCCATCGAGCAACGCGCGCGCCTGCGCTTCGTACTGCGCGAGATCTTCGAGCGTCGCGTCGAGATCTTCGCGCTGACGTTCGAGCACTTCGCGATGCCGCGCGACCGTCGCGAGAAACGCGTGCAATTGCGGCACCGTGTCGGTCGGCGACTCGTAGACGTCAAGCAGGTCGCGAATCTCCGACAGCGTGAAGCCGAGGCGCTTGCCGCGCAGCGTGAGCTTCAGACGCGTGCGGTCGCGGCCGGAATAGACGCGCCGCAAGCCGCTCGAACCCTCGCGGCTCGGCGAGAGTAAACCCTGGTCTTCGTAGAAACGGATTGCGCGTGGCGTGACGTCGAATTCGCGCGCGAGTTCGGTGATCGTGTATTGCGTATTCATCGGGACATCTCGTGGCCGCTTGGCCGGCACAAAACCGGATTGGACGATAGAATCGACGTTTACGTTATCGTCAACCTGAGCGGAAAGCAACCACAACCAGGCCGACCGGCATCGCATACCTGGCCATGCCGGAGAGTCGTCGGAGGAAGACAGTCCCCATGAATGCACTCGAACACCAACTCCAATACCCGTTCAACGACGCGATGCCCGACTCGGGCCGCACGATGGAAGTTGCGCCCGGCGTGCTTTGGCTGCGCATGCCGCTACCGTTTGCGCTCGACCATATCAACCTGTGGCTGCTGCGCGATGAGATCGACGGCCAGCAAGGCTGGACCGTGGTCGACTGCGGCATCACGTCGGACACGATCAAGGCGAATTGGGAGAGCGTGTTCGACTCGGTACTCGACGGGCTGCCGGTGCTGCGCGTGATCGTCACGCATTGCCATCCTGATCACATCGGCCTCGCGCACTGGGTGTGCGGCGGCGGCGAGCAAAAGCGTTGGGACGCGCGGCTGTGGATGACGCTCGGCGAATACATGCAGGCGCGCGTAATGGCGACCGGCGACGGCTCGAACGCGGGCGGCGAGGCCGCGGCGCGGCACTTCGCGCGGCATGGTTTGAATGACGCCGACTCGCTCGACAAACTGCGCAATCGCAAGAGCTATTACTCGAGCCTCGTGCCGGCGATTCCGGGGCAATACCGCCGTTTGCGCGAAGCCGAGGACGTGAGAATCGGCGGCAGGACGTGGCGCGTGGTGACGGGCTTCGGCCACTCGCCGGAACACTGTGCGCTGCACTGCGCGGAAACCGGCACGCTGATTTCAGGCGACATGGTGCTGCCGCGCATTTCGACCAACGTCTCGGTGTTCGATATCGAACCCGAGGGTTCGCCGCTCGAACTGTATCTGGAGTCGCTTGGCCGCTATGAGGCGATGCCCGAAGACACGCTCGTGCTGCCGTCGCATGGCAAGCCATTTCGCGGCGTGCGAACGCGGATTCAGCAACTGCGCGAGCATCACGACGCGCGGCTCGCCGAAGTGCGCGAAGCGTGCGCGGAAAGGCCGCGTAGCGCCGCCGATATCGTGCCGCTGATGTTCAAGCGCCAACTCGATATCCATCAGATGACGTTCGCGATGGGTGAGGCGCTCGCGCACTTGCATCTGCTGTGGCGGGCGGGGGAGTTGAAGCGGACGCAGGATGCGGATGGGGTGATCCGGTTTGCGGCAGTGTGATCTCGGCCGTTTGCTGCGGGTGCGGAAGCGCGGACGAATAGTTCCGCGCTACGCGAAGGCACTGAGCGGCGCAACGATGCTGGGTGTCCTCTCATGCGAATTACTTCAACGGCAAGTCAGATGCAGCGTCGCGTAGTTGCTCGGCTCGCCGGTTGTTGAGTTCCGAAACGCAAGCTAAACGGCTGATTTCATGCGCATTGCCGGCTGCACCACCAGTCAGCGAAGCTGCGAAGTCGCATTGAGACTCACGGTACCGAACGAATTTTCTGTTTGATGCGGCGAGTTGTGCCCTGGCCTGGTTGACGTACTTCTCGTCTTCATCCCATCTGGCGAGGGTGCCAGCCATCTTCTCCTCGGCTCGTCTGAGGGTCTTCTTACTGGCCTCTGCTTTTTCTGCCAGACAGTCCCGCATCCCCGCTTGCGAGAACGCGCTGCATTCCTCGCGCAAGGCCCGCTCGCTTGCGACGGGAACGGCTGAGGCTGCAAGGACCATTGTTGGCAGGCAGGCGGCCAGGGCGAAACAGATCAGCTTCATTGTGCACATAGGGCCGCCTTTCCTTTCCGCACCGATGACAACGCGTAATCAAGTTTTCTGGCGTAGTTTGGGTCCCGACCTCCGTTATAGCGCAGTGCTATGAATGTCGTGACAATGGGGTGCCAGCCTGCAATTACTTTTTGAATCGAAGCTTTCCGGTACGTCAATACTTGTCCAGGGCGAAGAACAGCGGCCGTCGGGTTCAGCTTTCTCAACGTCTCGATCGTGGTGCCTTGGTCCTTCGCCATCTTGTCCA
The DNA here is from genome assembly GCF_000092885.1 of Paraburkholderia atlantica. Classification (NCBI taxonomy): domain Bacteria; kingdom Pseudomonadati; phylum Pseudomonadota; class Betaproteobacteria; order Burkholderiales; family Burkholderiaceae; genus Paraburkholderia; species Paraburkholderia atlantica. The sequence goes on from NC_014117.1 coordinate 227,643, forward strand.
GACTATCGCCTGGCTTGACAGCGATTTCATAAATTTTCGGGTCAGCACCGGGTACGTTTCGGTACTCGAACTTTGCCATGCGCATAAGCAGGTAGCCAATCCCGGCGCGGATGTTATGCGCCGCTATCGTTCTGACTGAGGACATTGTCAGCCGTCCTTTCCAGCCTGGGAGCAGAATCAGATCGCCGCCTTCTTTGCCCGAAAGCAGGGACGCTAATCCGGGATCTCCTGAAACCCCAATTTGCATCGGCTTGGAATTCCACTGAGGATCGTGTGCACCTGTTTCGACCCACAATATCGCCTTGATAATCTGCCAATCCAAGGCCACGTACCCGGAGGTGCCGCGAAGATGGAGGTTGTACTCGTTGACTGCCATCTGGATTTCGCAATCCCAGGAATTCCATCTTGCATCGCTTACAGCCTTGCTAACACCGTCCTGCCACCGTTCGAAACCTGTCCTCGTTGGAGCTTGCATAGCCATAACCATTTCCTCTGCAAAAGTGTGGGCGGGTACTTTGCGAGCAATTATTGGCTTCTTGCATGAGAAAAATTGCATTAGGAGTCGGTATAACGGTCAAAGGCCCGAGATCACGTCGGCAAAAGGTTGCGGAGTGTCAGATGCACCCAGCGCGGACTACTATGGAAGATGGTATGACAAGACTTACCTGTTCAGGTGATTGGACCAAGTCGCTTGCAGTACTTTGTCTGGCAGGGTGGTTTGGCGGATGCAGCCTCGCGGCCGGACACTACGGACAAGATTCACAGATGACTCAACCGGACATGACACTGTGGCAGACCATCGACTCTTTGGTGCAGCAAATTCCGTTCACTAAGGAAAAGGTCGAAAGCGTGCTGGCGACTCACCTTGTTGGCAGAGATACCAGCGGAGACTCAATCGAAAATACCGCATTCCAGTTTTATGTCGGCGGTCCTGCGAAGATGGCAGATGGCGTCCTGGTCGGCAATGTGGATTTACGCGTCCGCCACACTGGAGGGCATCCTGGTTTTCTTGCGCTCGGGAAATTGAGCGGCGAATGCGTCACGCTCGCGGTGGTCCGTGCGCATTACAGCAACCTCAAGGTTACCGACTCTCCGCGTGGGCATTCACTGGATGAAACCACGGCATATTCAGCGTTTCTACCGTGGGGAACCTTGTCCTTCGCTTTCGCTGAACGTAATCGTGATTGTCTCGAAGGCGTATCGTTCGATCCAAAAATCGCCGCAGCAGACAACGCGGTGAAGTAACGGACGACCTCTATCGACTGGAAACGCTGGGCATAAAAAAGCCGACCCGTGAAGGTCGGCTTTATCCTTTCCTGGTTTCAACCGCAGCGCAAAATCACTGCACCACCACCGCCCCAAAATTCTGCCGTCCAAACGGACTCACGTGATACCCGCTCACGTTCGTGCGCGTGATCGCGGCAGCGGTCGGATAGCCGAGCGGAATCCACAGCGCTTCGTCGTGGATGATCTGCTGCGCGGCTTGATACGCTTTCGTGCGCTTGGCGATATCGGACGTCGCTCTGCCGTCGGCGATCAGCTTGTCGAGATCCTGATCGCAAAAGCGCGCGAAGTTGATGCCCGACTTGACCGCGTTGCAACTAAAGAGCGGCGACAGATAGTTGTCCGGATCGCCGTTGTCGCCCGCCCATCCCATGAACAGCGAGTCATGCTGGCCTTGCTTCGCCTGCTTGATCAACTCGCCCCATTCGATCACCTTGACGTCCGCCTTCACGCCGATCTTCGCGAAGTCGGCCTGCAGCAGTTCGGCACCGGCCTTCGGATTCGGATTCAGCACGCTGCCGTTCGGACGCACCCAGATAGTCGTTTGAAAGCCGTTCGGAAAACCCGCGTCGGTGAGCAACTGCTTTGCCTTCGCCGGGTCGTACGGCCAACCCTTGATCGAGTGGTTGTAGCTCCACGTATTCGGAGGGAACGGGTTCACGGCCGGCGTCGCGGTGTTGTCGAACACGGTCTTCAGATACGTCGCGCGGTCGAACGCCATGTTCAGCGCGGCGCGCACCTTCTGGTTGTCGAGTGGCTTCTGCTGCGTGTTCAGCGCGACGAAGGCCGTCATGAAAGCGGGTGTCTGCACGATCGCGAGCGACTTGTCCTTCTTCGCGTCGGCGAGATCCTGCGGCTTCGGCGACAGCGCGATCTGGCATTCGCCAGCCTTCACCTTCTGCGCTCGAACGGTCGCGTCCGGCGTGATCGCGTAGATCAGACGCTCGATCTTCGGCTTCGGTCCCCAGTACGTCGGGTTCGCGTCGTAACGGATCACCGCGTCTTTCGTATAGCTCTTTAGCACGAACGGGCCGGTGCCGATTGGCTTCGCGTTCAGGTCGACCTGCTTGCCGGCCTTCAGCAACTGGTCCGCGTACTCGGCCGAATAGATCGACGCGAAGCCCATCGTCAGGATCGACACGAAGGTCGCGTTCGGCTCGTTCAATTCGAACTTCACCGTGTTGTCGTCGACCTTGGTAATCGATTTGATCAGCTTCGGCAGCCCCATCGATTGCGCGTGCGGAAAGCCGCTCGCGCCCGCCACCTTGTGCCACGGATTGCTGTCGTTGAGCATGCGGTCGAACGTGAAGATCACATCATCGGCATTCAGCGCGCGGGTGGGCTTGAAGTAGTCGGTGGTCTGGAACTGCACGTTCGGACGCAGGTGGAACGTGTAGGTCAGACCGTCGGGGCTCACTTCCCACTTGTCGGCGAGCGCGGGCACGACCTTCTTCGCGGCTTCGTCGAACGACACCAGCGAGTTGAAGACCACGTCGGCCGATGCATTCGTCGTGACCAGCGAATTGAACTGCACGACGTCGAAGCCGTCGGGGCTCGATTCGGTACAGACGGTCAATGGTTTGGCGAGCGCGAGCGCGGGCGCCGTGAGCAGGATGGCGGCTGCGAGCAGTTTGAAGCGCATAGGATCTCCGGTAACAAGCGCAGTCAGGCAGTGCGTCTGGTTGTGTTTATGGCGGCGATGCGTGAGCGGGTAGGAGAGCGCTCCCGGCGCGCGCGTCGCTACGATTGTGATACGTTCCCGGCGCCGCCGTACAGGTCGGGCGATCCCGGCCTGAGGCACAGGGGCCTGGCTTCGAGGCCCGGCCGGCGGCGCGCCTTCGCGAAAGCTTATCGAAGGGCCATTATGGCGACAACAATTTAATCGACATATCCATATGGGGCGGCGCGGTCGTGTTGCCGCCTCAGGGCGCCGCGGCCTGGCGCAGCAGGTAGCCGATGCCATCGATTGCGCGCACGCCGTACCACGACGTCATTTCGCCATCGATCAGCTCGATGCGCTTGCCGGTGAAGCGCGGATCGCGCGCGAGCGCATCGCGATGCGCGGCCGTGAAGCGATACGGCTCGCTCGACAGCAGCACGCGGTCGACTTGCTCGAGCCATGGCGCGTCGTCGAAGTCGAGCGTGGGGTAGCGCGTGGCGCCGACGCTGCCGCCGTGCACGTCGGGCAGCGTGTGCCAGTTCACGAGACGCAGCATCGCGGCGATGTAAGTGTCGCGCGCGACGCTCATCCACGGTTCGCGCCAGATCAGGTACAGCACGTTCTGCGCGGCGAAGGTGTGAGCGGCGGCTTCGCGCAGACGCGCATCGAGCGCGCCACTCAGGCGCCGCGCCTCCTCTTCACGTCCGAAAATCGCGCCGAGCAGCGCGTACAGCGCGAGGTTGTCGCGCGGCGTCTGCGGATGAGTGACGACGATGTGCGGCACGAACGCGCGCAGCTGCTCGACAGTGTCGCGTTCGTTTTCGTCGATATTGACGATCAGGTGGGTGGGGCGCAGCGCACGGATCGCATCGAGCTTGACGGCTTTCGTGCCGCCGACCTTCGGCACCGCGCGGACCTTGTCGCGCGGATGCACGCAAAAGCCGGTGCGCCCGACGATCTGCCGTTCGAGGCCGAGCTCGAACAGGGTTTCGGTGAGGCTCGGCACCAGCGATACGATGCGCGCATCGGCGCCGGCGGATTCGTGCGCGACGCCGGCTGCATCGACCACACGGGGTTGCATGACTTACTCGGTGGCGGCGCGCGGCTTGCGCGGCGCGCGTTCGAACACGCGGTCGTAGAGCCAGCGCGGCAGCACGTGCAGCAACATGGCGGCCACGCGCATCTGCCACGGAAACACGGCGAACGACGTCTGCCGTTCGACCGCCCGCGCGACCTTCGCCGCGAAGCGGTCGGCGTTCATCAGGAACGGCATGTTGTATGGATTGTGCTCGGTCATCGGCGTGCGGATATAGCCGGGCGCGATCGTGACGACACCGACGCCGAAGGGCCGCATCTCGACGCGCAACGCTTCGAGATACTTTTGCGCCGCCGATTTCGACGCGCTGTACGCACCCGAGCCCGGCAAGCCGCGCACACCGGCGACGCTCGCAATGCCGACCAGCGTGCCGCGCTTTTCGTTCGCCATTGCGGCGGCGAACGGCTCGAACGTTGCGACCATGCCGAAGTAATTGATGTCCATCACCTCGCGGAAAGTGCGCAGATCGCCGTGACCGGTCAACGCGCCGCGGCTGATGCCGGCATTGGCGATCACGACGTCGGGCAGGCCGTGCTCGGCGATGAAGCGCGCAGCCGCATCGGCGAGCGCTTCCGCGTCGCGCACGTCGAGCGCATAGATCGAGACGGTGTTCTGGGGATGGGACTGCTGGAACGCGGCGAGCGCGTCGCCGCGGCGGGCGACGAGGCCGAGAATCGCGCCGCGTTGTGCATATTCGCCGGCGAGCGCGAGGCCGATGCCGCTCGAAGCGCCGGTAATGAAAACCTTCAGCGGAGAGGTCATACCGGCGCCTCGTGATTACATCTTTTTGGCGCGGACTTGCGAGACGAGGTAATCGAGCACCTGGATCGTGCCCGGCAGGGTGCCGGTCGCGGCTGGGCCGGTCAAATACTTGCCCTGCACGGCGAGCGTCGGCACGCCGTCGATCTTGAACCCTTCGAGCAGTTTCTTGTCCTTCTGCAGCGCGCTTTGCGTCGAGAACGAGTTGTACGCTTCCATGTACTTCTTCGGATCGACGCCGAACTTCGCGAGGAATTTGGTCTGGTCTTCCGGCGTCAGTAGATAGTTCTTGTTGACGTGGATTTCGTTGAAGACCTTCGGCGTCAGTTCGTTCGCGAGGCCGAGCGCGTCGAGCGCGTGGAACATCTTCGAGTGCGGAATGAAGTCGTCGCGGAAGGCGACCGGCACGCGGCGGAACACGACGTCCGGGGCCTGCTTCTTGACCCACGCTTCGAGGAACGGGTTGAATTCATTGCAGTGCGGGCAGCCGTACCAGAAGAATTCGATGACTTCGATCTTGCCGGCCGGCACGTCGGTAGGTTGCGGCGAGGCCAGCACGGTGTAGTCCTTGCCGGCGACCGGCGCGGTCGGCGACGCATGCGCGCTGGCCGCGATCAGGCCCAGCGAGAGGAACAGGATGCTCAGCAGTTTTTTCATGTCGTGTAGACCCGGATAAGGCGGTAGCGCGGCGACGCCATGCGAAAGGCCCGTCACCGCTGGTGGGATTCGGTGTGGTCGCCCGCCACAATACAGGTCGAAGCGGCCATCGTGCTTGTGACTCGCGCGCCGCGCCAATAGTTCGACGCGCCGCGCGGGCAGGCATTACCGTTTATTTATTGTTTGGTGAAGCGGATCACCGCGGTATCGACACCCGCGTCCGACAGACGCTGACGGCTCGAATTCATGTCCTCGAATTTCGAGAACGGCCCGATGCGCACGCGGTAGTACGTGACGCCGCCGGCATCGCGTTGCGTGACCTTCGATTCGAAGCCCTGGAACGCGAGGCGCGCGCGCTGCTGCTCGGCATCGGCGGCGGTCTTGTACGCGCCGACCTGCAGGAAGTAGCCGGTGTTCGCGTCGCCCGGTGCAGGCGCGGGCGCCGCAGCCGAGCCAGGCTTGACGTTGGCCAGGGTGGTCGCACTCGTGCTCTTCGGCGCGGAGCCTGCCGCAGTGGCGGCCGGCGCGCTCGTGGTCTGCGGCTTTTTCGCCGGCGCCGGCGCGACGATACCGCCGGCGCCGTTCTCTTGCGCGGGATTCGGCGCGACCGCCGTGCCGTTGTTATTCGCGTTGCCGCCCGACGGCGGCACTTCGACGATCTGCGGTTCTTCGAGCATGCCGGACTGGGTCTGCGCGTTGGTCTGGCCCGGCGCGGTGTTCGGTGGCGCGGGTTGCGCGGCCTGCGGCACCGGCTGGCCCGGCGTCTTGCCTTGCAGCGGACGGTTCGGATCGTATTGCGCCTGGCTCGCGCCGTTGTCGGTCGGCGCCGGCGGCGCGACCTTCGACACGAACGGCGTAGGCGCACGGGTGATATACAGCGCCACCACTACCGCGATCGCCAGGCCGACGATCAGGCCCAGCACGATGCCCAGAAAAGTGCCCCCGGTTTGCTTCGATTGCTTTGTTGTGCGGCGTGGTTTTGCCATCGTACGAATCACCTGCAAAAAGAATCCAGGAACGGCCGCCGATTATAGCGACGGCCGCGCGCATATTACGCTGGAGGAGTTACATCTTGACGGGAGCGGAGACGCCGATCGTCGCGAGACCGTTGGCCAGCACCTGGCGCGTGGCCGCGAGCAGCGCGACGCGAGCGTTGCGTTCGGCCGCATCGTCGACCAGCACGCGCTCGGCACGGTCATTGTAGAACGAGTGAAATTCGCCGGCGAGTTCGCGCAAGTAGAACGCGACCGCGTGCGGCGCGAGCTCGTCGGCGGCATGCTGCAGCATGTCCGGGAATTCGGCGAGCTTGTTGAGCAGCGCCATCGAGCGCTCGCTCGCGAGCGGCGCGAGATCGACGCTAGGGAGTACGCTCTCGTCGAGGCCGTAGCGCGCGTTGCACTCGGCGATCACCGAGCAGATGCGCGCGTGCGCATACTGCACGTAATGCACCGGATTCTCGTCGTTCTGCTTCAGTGCGAGGTCGATGTCGAACACGAACTCGGTGTCCGCCTTGCGCGAAATCAGGAAAAAGCGCACCGCATCGCGGCCCCGGCGAATGGTTTCCTCGTCGATCAGATCGACGGCCGCTTCCGAGCCCGGCGTCGCGCCGCCCGACCATTCGATCAGGTCGCGCACCGTCACGTAGCTGCCCGCGCGCTTCGAGATCTTCACCTCTTCGCCATTGCGCATGACCGTGACCATCTTGTGCAGGATGTAGTCGGGGTAGCCCTTCGGAATGCCGATGCCGAGACCTTGCAGGCCGGCGCGCACCCGCGCAATCGTGCCGTGGTGATCCGAGCCCTGCACGTTGATGACCTTCGTGAAGCCGCGCTCCCACTTCGCGACGTGATAGGCGACGTCCGGCACGAAGTACGTGTAGGTGCCGTCGGTCTTGCGCATCACGCGGTCCTTGTCGTCGCCGTCGTCGGTGGTGCGCAGCCACAGCGCGCCTTCCTGCTCGTAGGTCTTGCCCGCGGCGATCAGCGCGTCGACGGTTTTCTCGACGCGGCCTTCCGTGTACAGCGACGATTCCAGATAGTACTGGTCGAACTTAACGCCGAACGCCTGCAGGTCCATGTCCTGCTCGCGCCGCAGATACGTGACGGCGAAGCGGCGAATCGCCTCGAGGTCTTCGACGTCGCGCGCGCCGGTGACGGGCTCGCCGTCGCTCGCCTCGACCGTGATGCCGTTCAGATAGTCCTTCGCGATGTCGGCGATGTACTCGCCGTTATAGGCCGAAGCGGGCCAGCCTTCGTCGCCGGGGGCGAGGCCGCGTGCGCGTGCCTGGGTCGACAGCGCGAGCGTGTGGATCTGCACGCCGGCGTCGTTGTAGTAGAACTCGCGATGCACGTCCCAGCCTTGCGACTCGAGCACATGCGCGAGCGCATCGCCGAGCGCGGCCTGGCGGCCGTGGCCGACGTGCAGCGGGCCGGTCGGGTTGGCGGACACGAACTCGATCAGCACGTGCTTGCCGGCGTCGCGCCGCGAGCGGCCGTACGCTTCTTTCTCGGCGAACACGGCGGCGATCACACCTTGCTTGGCCGCGGCCGTCAGGCGCAGGTTGATGAAGCCGGGGCCCGCCACTTCGGCGGTATCGATCAGGCCCTTGGCCTGCGGATTGACGAGCAGCGCCTCGACGATCTGTTGCGCGAGCTGGCGCGGATTGGCGCGCAGCGGCTTGGCGAGCTGCATCGCGACGTTGCACGCGACGTCGCCGTGCGCGGCGACTTTCGGGCGCTCCAGCGCGATGGCGGGCGAGACGAAAGCGGCTTCGGTCGCGCCTTGCGTGGCGGTCGCGACCTGCTTCACCGTGTCGGCGAGCAGTGTTTCGAGTGTGTGTTTATGTGCGGGCAGCATGCTTGTTGCAAGTCCAGTGAGGCAATCCGGTAAGGCGGAAGAGGCGCCGGCCGCGGCCGGTGTCGCAAGCGTGGAGCCGTGGCCGCGCTTGGCGGCGCGGATCGCTGTGCCGCCGGCAGAGCGTCTCCGAGGCAATGCGACGACCCGCAACGCAAGCGGCGCAACGCGGTGGACTCCGCACGGCGGCTTGCCGTTGCACAGGCTCGCGCGGTATGCGGATTGCGGCCGATGATTCGACGCCCCCCGGTTGCACACGTGCGCGATGCTCGTCGAGCCTCGCCGTACGTGGCGCCGCGCGGCGCGCTTTTCCGTTCAGACGGATTTTAGCAGGTGCTAATATGTTCAATGAGTTGCCCGCGAGGGGTGTGGCCGCCGTGCCTTGCCGGCGCCACGTCAGGCGCGCGCAGTTGCCGCCCTTGGGACGCTCGTGCGCTCACCCGACATAACGAAAAAGGGAACAGTCATGCTGATTACTTTCAAGTGCCACGCCTGCCCGGACGTGATGATGCTGGAGAATCTGGCGCAGTATCTGGTCGGCATTGTCGGCAAACGCCTTGGGCAGCGGGGCGTCATCACTCACGACGAACTGGGCCCGGCCATCGAAAAGCTCGAAGCGGCGATCACGTCCGACAAGCAGGAGCGCGCCGAGCACGAGGGCCATTTCCACGAGGGCGAGGACGGCCGCGATCGTCACGAGATTCCGCCCGGTCTCGCGCAGCGTGCGTATCCGTTTCTCGACATGCTGCGCGCGGCACAGAAGGAAAACGCGGACATCGTCTGGGGGATTTGATTTCTCTGCTCGGTCCCGAGCGTCGCGGCCCGGACCGCCAAGGTTTTCGTAAGCGCTCTTTTGGCGCACGCAAGGAAAAGAGCCCGCTCGACGCGGGCTCTTTGCCATTCAGAAGGTTTTATCCGTCGAGCCGCTCATTGGCTCTCGGAGGCCGCCGACGCTGCCGCGCCTTTCTTCATCTTTTGTTTTTTCGCCTTTTTGACATGCGCCTCGGTGGGGGGCGAGTAGGAGCTGACCGAACTCGATCCGCCCGGCGCGGCGGGTTGCGCCAGCGCCAGGGAAGCGCCCGCGGCCAGTGAAACAGCGGTCAATAACAGTGTCAGCATCTTCATACGATTTTCTCCGTTGACGGTTGCAATCTCGATGAGCCGGCGCGTTGTGCTCGCGCCTGACGGGATGAAAGCCGACTCAGTCTACAAAGCCGAAATTGCCGTGGCGCCAAATCTTCGGTCTTTCGAACTCGATATAGTCGCGCAGGCATGGCCCAAGGCCGCACGGCCGGGCCATGCGTCGCTTCACGCTCAAAGCAACGGCGCCAACGCGCGCTCGGCGTCCGCTTTCGTGAGCGACATCCGTCGCGCGTAGTCGTCGAGCTGATCCGCGCCGATCTTGCCGACCGAGAAATAGGTGCTGTCCGGATGCGCGAGGTAGAAGCCCGACACGCTCGCCGCCGGAAGCATCGCCAGCGATTCGGTCACGCTCATGCCGATTTCATTCGCCTGCAGCACCTCGAACATGTCTCGCTTGACGAGGTGATCGGGGCAGGCCGGGTAGCCTGGCGCCGGGCGGATACCGCGGTATTTTTCGGCGATCAGTTCGTCGTTGGACAGGTTTTCGCTGTTCGCGTAGCCCCACAGGTCGCGCCGCACGCGCGCGTGCAACGCTTCGGCGAACGCTTCGGCGAGCCGGTCCGCGAGCGCCTTCAGCATGATCGCGCTGTAGTCATCGAGATCCTTCTCGAACTGCTTCTCCTTCACGTCGACGCCAAGGCCCGCTGTCACCGCGAACATGCCGATGTAGTCGGCGACGCCCGAGCCCTTCGGCGCGATGAAGTCGGCGAGCGAGCGGTTCGGCCGCATCACCCCGTCGACCACCGGCCGCACGCTCTGTTGACGCAGATTGCGCCACGTCAGCGCGACTTCGGTGCGCGATTCGTCCGTGTAGATTTCGATGTCGTCGTCGTTCACCGTGTTGGCCGGCAACAGCGTGATCACGCCGTTGGCCTGCAGCCAGCGGCCCTGAATCAGGCGCGCGAGCATCGACTTGCCGTCGGAGAACACGCGCCGCGCCGATTCGCCGACGATCTCGTCGTTGAGGATCGCCGGATACGGGCCGGCGAGATCCCACGTCTGGAAGAACGGACCCCAGTCGATATAGTTCGCGAGCTCGTTCAGATCGAAGTTCTTGAACACGCGCCGGCCGATGAACTTCGGCTTGACCGGCTGATAGCCCGCCCAGTCGATCTTCGTCTTGTTGGCGCGCGCTTCGGCGAGCGAGACCATCGGCTGCGCTTTTTTGTTCGCGTGCTGATCGCGGATGCGGTTGTAATCGGCGTTCAGTTCGTCGATGTACTTCGCGGCGCCCTCGTCGGACAGCAAGCTCGAGGCGACCGACACCGAGCGCGACGCGTCCGGCACGTAGACCACCGGACCCTCGTACTGCGGCGCGATCTTCACCGCGGTGTGCACACGCGAGGTCGTCGCGCCGCCGATCAGCAGCGGAATCTTCTTCACGCGGAAGTAGTCGTCGCGCTGCATTTCCGACGCGACGTAGGCCATCTCTTCGAGACTCGGTGTAATGAGGCCCGACAGCCCGACGATGTCCGCGCCCTCGACCTTCGCCTTCGCGAGGATCTCGTTGCACGGGACCATCACGCCCATGTTGACCACTTCGAAGTTATTGCACTGGAGCACGACCGACACGATGTTCTTGCCGATGTCGTGCACATCGCCCTTGACGGTCGCGATGATGATCTTGCCCTTCGCGCGCACATCGCCGCCGGCCGCCGCGAGCTGGCGCTTTTCTTCCTCGATGAAGGGAATCAGATGCGCGACCGCCTGCTTCATCACGCGCGCCGACTTCACGACCTGCGGCAGGAACATCTTGCCCTGGCCGAACAGGTCGCCGACGATGTTCATGCCGTCCATCAGCGGGCCTTCGATCACGTTGATCGGACGGCCGCCCTCGGCAGCGATCTTCGCGCGCACTTCCTCGGTGTCTTCGACGATGAAGGTCGTGATGCCGCTCACGAGCGCGTGCGCGAGACGCTTTTCGACCGGCTGGTTGCGCCACTCGAGGTTCTCTTCCTTCTTCGCGGCGCCGCTCTTGAACTTGTCGGCGATTTCGAGCAGACGGTCGGTGCCGTCTTCGCGGCGATTCAGCACGACGTCTTCGACGCGCTCGCGCAGTTCGGGATCGAGTTCGGCATACACGCCGAGCTGACCGGCGTTGACGATGCCCATGTCCATCCCCGCCTGGATCGCGTGATAGAGGAACACGGTGTGAATCGCCTCGCGCACCGGGTCGTTGCCGCGAAACGAGAACGATACGTTCGACACGCCGCCGCTCACCTTCGCGTACGGCAGGTTCTGCTTGATCCAGCGCGTCGCTTCGATGAAGTCGACGGCGTAGTTGTTGTGTTCCTCGATACCGGTCGCGATCGCGAAGATATTCGGATCGAAGATGATGTCTTCGGGCGGGAAGCCGACTTCGTTGACGAGGATCTCGTACGAGCGCCGGCAGATTTCCTTCTTGCGCGCGAACGTATCGGCCTGGCCCTGTTCGTCGAAGGCCATCACGACGCTGGCCGCGCCGTAGCGGCGAATCAGCTTCGCGTGGTGAATGAACTGCTCTTTGCCTTCCTTCAGCGAGATCGAGTTGACGATCGCCTTGCCCTGCACGCATTTGAGGCCCGCCTCGATCACGTCCCACTTCGACGAATCGATCATGATCGGCACGCGCGCGATGTCCGGCTCCGACGCGATCAGATTCATGAAGCGCACCATCGCCGCTTTCGAATCGAGCATCGCCTCGTCCATGTTGATGTCGATGACCTGCGCGCCGTTCTCGACCTGCTGGCGCGCGACGGCCAACGCCTCGTCGAACTGATTGTTCAGGATCATTCGCGCGAACGCTTTCGAGCCGGTCACGTTGGTGCGTTCGCCAACGTTGATGAAGAGCGTCCCGGACGTGACGTTGAACGGCTCGAGGCCGCTAAGGCGCATGGTGTGATCGGTCATGGCGTATGTGCGAGTCGGGGTCGTGCGTTAAGGGGCGTGCTGGGCGTCGGGGTGAAGTGCGTGAGGCCGGCTCAGGCCGCGTCGCGATACTGGCTCGGCCACTTGCGCGGCTTCAGCTCGGCGAGCGCCTTCGCGATCGCGGCGATGTGCTCGGGCGTCGTGCCGCAGCAGCCGCCAGCGATGTTCACGAGCCCCGCTTCGGCGAATTCCTTCAGCAGGCCCGAGGTATCCGCGGGCAATTCGTCGAAGCCGGTGTCGCTCATCGGATTCGGCAGACCAGCGTTCGGATAGCACGACACGTAGGTGTCGCACAGCTTCGCGAGCTCGGCGATGTACGGACGCATCAGCGCCGCGCCGAGCGCGCAGTTCAGGCCGAACGTGAGCGGCTTCGCGTGACGCAGCGAGTTCCAGAAGGCCTCGACGGTCTGGCCGGACAGAATGCGGCCCGACGCATCCGTGACGGTGCCCGAGATCATGATCGGCAGACGCTCGCCGGTGTTTTCGAACAGTTCGTCGAGCGCGAACAGCGCAGCTTTCGCGTTCAGTGTGTCGAAGATCGTTTCGACGAGGAACAGGTCCGCGCCGCCGTCGAGCAGCGCCTTCGCCTGCTCGTAGTACGCGGCGTGCAGTTCGTCGAACGTTACATTGCGCGCGCCGGGATCGTTGACGTCCGGCGAAATGCTGGCGGTTTTCGGCGTCGGGCCGATTGCGCCGGCGACGAAGCGCGGCTTGTCCGGCGTCGCGTATTTGTCGCACGCCGCGCGCGCGAGCTTCGCCGATTCGATGTTCATCTCGACGGCGAGCGACTCCATGCCGTAGTCGGCCTGCGCGACCGTGGTCGCACCGAACGTATTAGTCTCGATGATGTCCGCGCCCGCCGCCAGATACTGCTCGTGAATCTCGGAGATGATCTGCGGCTGGGTGATCGACAGCAGTTCGTTGTTGCCCTTGATGTCGCGCGGGTAGTCCTTGAAGCGCTCGCCGCGATAGCTGGCTTCGTCGAGCTTGTAGCGCTGGATCATCGTGCCCATCGCGCCGTCCAGGATCAAGATGCGCGAGTTCAGCAGCGCGGGCAGCGCTGCGCCGCGGGTATAGGCGGGCTCGGAACGGACTGGCGTGATGGATTGAGCAGGCTGGGTCATGGCGGACGAGGGCTTGCGCCGGCGTTGGCGGAAAGCCTGTCATTGTAGCCGCTGCCGCGCGGATGCGCCCGGCGAGCGGGAGGGGGTGAGGCGCGGCCGGCAAAATCGACCGATAGGAACGCGCCGCGTCAGCAATTCAGAACGCGCTAACAAACGAAGCAATAAAAAAAGCCCGGCAAGCCAAAGCCTGCCGGGCTGTTTCGTTGTCGCCGACCGCCAGATGAACCCGCGCGGCAGAGCCGTGCGGCGCGGTCGACCGATGTCGCCTGAGCGCCAGCTAAACCCCTCCGGTCAATGCAGAACCACTGGTTGGTGCATCAAGCTGTCGAATTGGCCGAGGAATTCGTCGACCTCGTCGAGCGTCGGCTCGCCTTCGATCAGCTTTTGCACATGCTCGCGAAAACGCGCCGCCATTGCACCGTCGATGTAGATTTCGCGCTGCATGTTCTTGTCAACAATCTCGTAGCCGCCCGACTTCATGGCCAGCTGACCTTCCTGCGGAGGAAACTCGACGACACAGTAGTTAGGGCTGTTATAGATCATTTGCATGGCGACACTCCTTATTTCCGTTGGGCTCCTGCCCTTTTCTGCAACATAGGTGGAGCATGGGGGATGGAATTCAAGGGGTGGGTCCGGACGACGCAAGTAAAAAAAACTCCGGACCTGACGGTTAGACTCGCCGCTCCAGAAACGATTCAAGCAACGCGGCAAAACGGTGAGATTGCTCGACGGGCGCGAGATGCGCGGCGTCCAGCAGCTCGAAGCGGGCGCCCTCGATCGCCTCCGCTATTGCCTGCGTAGCAGCAGGGGGCGTGCCCGTATCGTGACGTCCGGCCACCGTCAGCGTCGGCAAGCGGATCGCGCCGTGCTTGCCGCGCAGGTCGAAATCGCGTAGCGCCTCGCAGGCCATCGCGAAACCTTCCGGCGGGGTGCGCGCAAATGCCTCACGGATCGGCTCGACCGCTTCGGGATGCCCGACCTGAAAGTCGGGCGTGAGCCAACGCGCGATCGTCGACGGTAACAGCGCCTCCATGCCGTCGCTGCGAGCGGTGTGGGCGCGCTGATTCCACAACTCGCGGTTTTCGGGCGGAGTGCCGCCGGTGCTGTCGGCGATCGTCAGCGTGTCGAGACGCGACGGATGGTCGAGCGCAAATTGCTGCGCGATCATGCCGCCGAGCGACAGGCCGACCAGGTGCGTCGTCGGCGCGCCGAGCGCATCGAGCAGTTTGGCGAGATCGTCGGCCAGATCGCGCATGGTGAACGGCTCGCGCGCGACCGCGCTGTGGCCGTGGCCGCGCACGTCGTAGCGCAGCACCGTGTAATCGTCGCGGAAATAGCCGGCCATCTGATCCCAGACGGAAAGATCGCCGCCCAGCTGATGGATGAACGTGAGCCACGGGCCGCCGCCTTCGTTGCTCAGCACGTAGCGTGTTTCGATACCGTTGATGTTCACTTGCATGCAGACTCCTTTGAAGGAAACGCAGTGAAAAAGCGCGGTGGGTCGCCCCGTTCGTGCAAACGGAGGCTCCATTGACGTGCGAGTCAGCGTTGCAAAGTAAGTTTCGCCGATCTCGGGCGGTTCTGCTCGTGACACTGTGTCACGACAAGTGTCACGGTTTGATGATTGTTGGAGCGGTTGACTCGACCGGTGCGGCGGGGGCGGCTTCGGGCGATACTGGCGATGCGTCGGCGGGTGCCAGCGTTGCAGGGCTCGTGGCAGAAGGGACTGCGGGCGTGGCACCCTGTGGCGACGCCTCATCGACATTCAGCTTGCCGCGCCACACCAGCTCGAACTGGGTACCGTTCGGCTCCGTCTGCAGAATGCGCGCGGGCAGCCAGCCGAGCGATGGCGCGAGCCACACGTCGATGCGGCGCTGATCGCCATCGTGCCGCGGCAGACGTTTGAAATGACGCGTCTGCAGATAGCCCTGCGCCGCGCGGATCGATTCGTCGCCGATCGTCTCGATCGGCCAGTTCTCGCCGCTATCGGAATCGACGACGAAAAACTGTCGCGTCACGCCGGGCTTATAGGCGTCGGGATCGCCGCGCACGAGGCTGGCGAGCTGCATCACGACGCTGAAGCGGTCCTGCGCGCCGTCAGGTAACGGCAGCGAGGCGGGCGTGCGCGTAAAGGCAATCTTCCTGTCGCTGCGATTGAAGATCGCGATGTCTTCCGCACGACGGCCACGCTTTTCGCTGTACTGCGCCGGCGCGAGGCCAAAGCCATCGATGCCGCCGTGGCTCGAAAACACGAACGGACCGACGAACGGCAGCGGCACCGATACGACCATTTCGTAGCCTTGCCCATTGCTCGCCCAATGGATCGTGCCGGGCGCGTTGCGCACGCCGTTGTAGAACGTGTCGTAGCCGAGTTCGGCCGACGGCGGCACCGAGAACTTCACGCCCTGCGACGCTTGCGGCGCGCTGGCCGCGCCAGGGGCGCTCGCGGCGGCGCCGCTGGCATTGGCATTGACCGACGCATTCGCGCTCGCGGCCGCGGGTGGCGCGCTTGGCGCGACCTCCGATGCCGGCGTGGCCGCCGCCTCGTTCCGTTTAGCCGGCTGCAACGCGGTCAGCGCATGCTGCTCGCGCGGCGGATGCGCCGCGGGCTTGCGTACGGGCGCTGGCGGGTGCGCTGCCGGCGCGGCCGGCTGTGGCGCCGGTTGACGCTCGACTCTCTCGGGCGTCAGCAGCGCGACCTGCACCGGCACATGCTCGTGATTCGCCGGATTCAGATCCACGCGATTGCGCTCGAACCATTGCGCCGCGATCCAGTGCACGACCGCCACGCCCACCAGCACCGCGATCCAGCGCCCCGCGCGCGCCCCGCGTCCCGGCCCGCTGCCAAAAGCGGGAAGGCGATCACGACGGCGGTGGGCGGAAGCAAAATCCATCGGCGCTTGAATCGTTGAGAGCTTGAAAGGATTGGCGCGTATCAGCCGTTGTCGCTACGGGGCGCCGCGCTATAGCCGAGTTCGTACGACAGCTTGCGCGCGCATTCGCGCAATGCGGTATCGATCTCGCCGCCCCAGCGGATATCGAACGCGCCTTCATGACCGAGCGCGACGAGACCGAGCGCGAGTTCGCCGGTCGAATCGAACACCGGCATCGAGAACGCGTGGATCGTCGGCAGCAGCATGCCTTCGACGCGCGCGGCCTCGTGCTCGCGCACCTCGGCGAGCAGCTTGTCGACGTCTTCGCGGGTGCGCGGCGCGCCGCTATACGACGAGCGCCGCGAGTCGCCCAGCTCGCGCTCGACCATCGCGGCGGTCTTGCCGGACGGCAGGTAGGCGGCGAACAGCTGGCCGGTCGCGGAACTGAGCAAGGGCATCACGTCGCCGAGTTTCAACGATGCCTTGGCTGGATAGCTCGACTCCATCCAGTGCACCATCGTCGGCCCCTGATTGCCCCACACCGCAATGCCGACCGTCAGATCTAGCCGGTCGCGCAACTCGGCGAGCGCGATGCGCGCGAGCTTCACACCGTCGACTCGCGCAAGCCGCGCGAGCCCCAGCTGCAACGCGAAGCCGCCGAGTTCATAGCGGCCCGAAAGCGGGTCCTGCGCGACCACGCCGAGGCGCAGAAAACTGACCAGATACCGATGCGCCTTCGCCGGACTCATGCCCGCGCGTTGCGCGAGATCGCGCAGCATCATCGCGCGCGGCTCGTGAGTCAGCACGTCGAGCAGCCTGAAACCGACCTCGATCGACTGGATGCCCGAGCGCAGTTTCTCTTCGCCGGGTTCGCCGGCTTCGTCATCGGCGCTGGTTGCGTCGGTGGCATCGGCCTGGTCGAGTAGATCGTCGGCGGACGCGGAGTCGGTGCGGGTGCGGATCGTGCCGGAGCGGGCGTTGGCGGACATGTGCAAAAGGGCGCGGGCAGCGCGTTCGTTAATCGCAAAAGGCACGTAGTGGCGGTAGTTACAGTGACAACGACGAGGAACACGCACATATTGGGCCGCGCCGATTCACCATCGTAGAATAGATTCCTTCCATCGTCACTAATACACGGTTCACAGCTCTATGAAACTTGCCTCGCTGAAGGATGGCACGCGCGACGGTCAACTGATCGTCGTGTCCCGCGACCTGCACACGGCGGCCATCGCCGACGCGATCGCGCCCACGCTGCAGCGCGTGCTCGACGACTGGGCCTTCTACGCGCCGCAACTGCACGACCTCTACGATGCGCTGAACCAGGGCCGCGCGCGCAACAGCTTTTCGTTCGACGCGAAGGAATGCATGGCGCCGCTGCCGCGCGCGTTCCAGTGGGCCGACGGTTCATCCTACGTGAATCATGTCGAACTCGTGAGGCGCGCACGCGGTGCGGAAATGCCGCCCGAATTCTGGACCGACCCGCTGATGTATCAGGGCGGCAGCGACGACTTCATCGGCCCGCGCGACGATGTGGTGTGCGCATCGGAAGCGTACGGCATCGACTTCGAGGCTGAAGTCGCGGTCATCACCGGCGATGTGCCGATGGGCTCGACGCCCGAGCAGGCACTGCGCGGCGTGCGACTGGTGACGCTCGTCAACGACGTGTCATTGCGCCACCTGATCCCCGCCGAACTCGCGAAGGGCTTCGGCTTTTTCCAGAGCAAGCCGGCCACGTCGTTCGCGCCTGTCGCGGTGACGCCCGACGAGCTCGGCGAACACTGGCGCGAAGGCCGCGTGCATCGGCCGATGATCGTTCACTGGAACGGCAGGAAGGTCGGCCAGCCCGACGCGGGTACCGATATGGTGTTTCACTTCGGTCAGCTGATCGCGCATGCGGCGAAAACGCGCAATCTGCGTGCTGGTTCGATCGTCGGTTCGGGCACGGTGTCGAACAAGGACGCGAAGCGCGGCTACTGCTGTATCGCCGAGAAGCGCTGCCTCGAAACGATCGAGCACGGCGCGCCGCAAACGGAGTTCATGAAGTACGGCGACACCGTGAAGATCGAAATGTTCGACGACGCGGGCAAGTCGATTTTCGGTGCGATCGAGCAGGGCATCGCGCCGCTCGAATGAAGCGCGGCGGCCACGCGGCAGTGCTTCGACGCGGTGGCGCGCGCGAAAGGGTTTCGCCCGATGCCACCGCCCGCGCGCGCGGCTACACTGACTGGCGCGCCGGCTGGGACGGCGCGAATGTCGGATAGCGTGCAGCAACGCATCGGTAGCACATCGGCAATACATCACAACGAAAACCCCGACGTGAGGAGACAGCATGCCGCGATTGGACTTCCCCGCAGCTGGATATCGACGCGCTGGTGCGTCACTCGTTGAAGCGCGCACGACCGCGCGTGGCTCGTGTCAACGCGGCCGGCGCTTCGCGCGGCGCGCCGCGACGCTGTGCGCCGCGCTCGTCTGCGCGTTGCCGCTGACATCGTTCGCGCAGGTGAAGATCGGTCTCGTGCTGTCGCTGACCGGGCCGGCCGCATCGCTCGGCATTCCCGCGCGCGACACGGTCGCGCTGCTGCCGAAACAGATCGGCGGGCAAAACGTCGAGTACATCGTGCTCGACGATGCCTCGGACACGACCCAGGCCGTGCAGGACACCAAGAAGCTGATCAGCGAGAATCACGTCGACGCGATCATCGGCTCGTCGATCACGCCGAATTCGCTCGCGATGATCGATGTGGTCGCCGAGGGTGAAACGCCGATGATCTCGCTCGCGTCGTCCGCGAAAATCATCGAACCGGTCGATGCGAAACGTCGCTGGGTCTTCAAGACGCCGCAGACCGACGCGATGATGGCCTCGGCAATCGCCGAGCATGCGAGCGGACACGGCGTGAAGACGATCGCGTTCATCGGCCAGGCCGACGCGCTCGGCGAGACCTTCTACGCCGAGGTCGCGAAGTTCGCGCAGCTGCATCACATCGACGTGGTCGCGAGCGAGCGCTTCAATCGCACCGATCCGAGCGTGACCGGCCAGGTGCTGAAGATTCTCGCGACTCACCCCGACGCGGTGGTGGTCGGCGCGGCCGGCACACCTGCCGCGCTGCCGCCGAAAACGCTGCGCGAGCGCGGCTACAAAGGCGTCATCTATCACAACCACGGCGTCGGCAATAACGACTTCCTGCGTGTGTGCGGCGCCGATTGCAACGGCACTTACCTGCCCGCGAGCCCGGTGCTGGTCGCCGCGCAATTGCCGGCCGATCATCCGGCCAGGCGCCTCGCGCTCGAATACATCGCGCGCTTCGAGGCGCAGCACGGCGCGGGCAGCGTGTCGGCGTTCGGTTCGTACACCTCGGACGCGGACGCGTTGCTCGAGCACGCAATTCCGCTTGCGTTGAAGAGCGGTGCGCCAGGCACGCCGGCGTTTCGCCGCGCGCTGCGCGATGCGCTCGAAGGAACCCGCGGTCTCGCGGATACCAACGGCGTCGTCAACATGAGCGCGGCCGATCATCTCGGGCTCGATCAGCGCGCGCGCGTGATGGTCGAAATCACTAATGGCAGGTGGCTTTATCAGCCGCATTGAACGGGTCGCGACGTTGCGCGCGCGACTGAACGAATCACCTACGGACTGCTCACCATGACTCAGTCATCGCAACCGAACGACGTGTACTACGCGCACTACCAGTCGCTGCGTTTGCAGCGTCATCCGCACGGCGTGCTCGAAGTCGTGATGAGCGGCGAGGGCGCGAATAAAAGCGGCCTCGCGACCGCGGACGCACGCATGCATTACGAGCTCGCGGAAATCTGGCGCGACATCGATCGCGACCCCGACACGCGCGTCGCGATCATTCGCGGCGAGGGCAAGGGCTTTTCGGCCGGCGGCGATCTGCAGCTCGTCGAGGACATGGCGAACGACTTCGAGGTGCGCACGCGGGTATGGCGCGAAGCGCGCGACCTCGTCTACAACGTGATCAACTGCGGCAAGCCGATCGTGTCGGCGATGCACGGGCCGGCGGTCGGCGCAGGGCTGGTCGCGGGGTTGCTCGCCGATATCTCGATCGCGGCGAAGACGGCGCGCATCATCGACGGACATACGCGTCTCGGTGTCGCCGCGGGCGATCATGCGGCGATCGTCTGGCCGCTCTTGTGCGGCATGGCGAAGGCAAAGTATTACCTGCTGCTGTGCGAGCCGGTGAGCGGCGAGGAGGCGGAGCGCATCGGACTCGTTTCGCTCGCTGTCGACGAAAGCGCGCTGCTGCCGAAAGCGTTCGAAGTCGCGCGCAAGCTCGCCGACGGGTCGCAGACCGCCATCCGCTGGACCAAGTACGCGCTGAACAACTGGCTGCGCACGGCGGGGCCGGCGTTCGATACGTCGCTCGCACTGGAGTTCATGGGCTTCGCGGGGCCCGATGTGCGCGAGGGCTTGAGTTCATTGCGCGAGCGGCGCGCGCCGGATTTTGGCGCGGGCCGTCCGCGTCACGACGAACCATCGTGATGTCATACCCCAAACGGTATGATCGAATCAACGCGCGCGGCATCGCGCGCTCTACCTGTCATCCAGTACCGAGGCGACAACCATGACCGACACCCCTGGCTCCGCGCCGCCCTTTCCCGGCTTTCCCGGTTTCCCGCCCGCTGAAATGCTCGATCGGATGTGGAGCATGATTCGGCTGTCGCCGTTCGGCGCCGCCATGACGGGCGCGCAGCCGGGTGGCGGCACGAGTCCGTCGCTGTCGATGATGTCCGACATGATGGCGCCGCTCACGAGCGTCGAGGAGCTCGACAAGCGCATCACCGACATGCGCGCGGTCGAGCAATGGCTGAAACTGAATCTGAGCATGCTGCAGTCGGCGATCCAGGCGCTCGAAGTGCAACGCGCAACGCTCGCGACGCTGCGTGCGTTCGGCGCGTTCGCGCAAACGTCGATGTCGCAGGCGGCGGCTGCCGCGTCGGGTGCCGCCGCGAGTGACGCACCGAACCCCGCCCCGAGCCCTGCGCCGGCGCCGAGCTGGACGAAACCCGCCAAGCCCGCGCCCGAAAGCGCCACTCAAGCCGACAGCGACGAACGGCAAGCGCCCGCCGCACCCGCTTTCGATGCATCAGCGTGGTGGAATCTTCTGCAATCGCAGTTCAACCAGATCGCGCAGTTTGCAATGACGCAGCCGTCCGTCGCGGTCGCCGCGGCTGGCGGGGGCACGCAGGGTAAGCCGGAGTCGTCGAAGGCTGGGGATCCGTCGGGCGGCGATCCGTCGGGCGGCGATCCGTCGGGCGGCGATCCGTCGGGCGGCGATCCGTCAGGCGGTGCGTCGGACGCCGCCGCGCAAAGCGCGAAGCCCGCCGCCAAACGGCCGGCCGCGAAACGCGCCGCGACATCGACATCGGCCAAACGCGCGTCCGGCGAGGGCACGAGCGCGGCAACGTCGAAAAAATCCACCTGAGCGGGCGGTGCGGGCAACTCGCTAGCGCCCGGTGTGACAGCGACAGCAACGAAAAAAGGAGGGCGGTGAAGCCCGCGCTTGCTCCACCTGTCGCCCCGCGAATGAGTGCCCGATGACGAGCACAACCCATCGCCTACGTTTTCGCCGGATTTCAGCGCCGGCGACTTCCTCGCGTGTGAATTGCCGATTTTGTTGAGAGAAGTCAATGCCATATCGCGCTCGCACCGCTTCTGTCACGGGTTTGGCGGGAGGCGCGTGCTATCATCGTGTAAGCTTGATCTGGCTTTGGGGCGTGTGCCGAAAACTACCAATCCCGCCGCCCTTGCGTCATTCGCCGCCGGCGCTACCGGTGCAGGGCTGGACGGTGTGGTTGTCGACCCAGACTGGCTCGACCTCAGGCAAAGGGTATTGCTCACCCACGGTTGGCCGCGGCGCCTGATTCACGCTTCAGGCGCCAATACAACAGCCCGGACTTCTTTGCTGCCCGATGCTTCTGGGCGGCCGGTTAACGCGTAAAATTGAATGCTTGGCCGATAAACGGCACGTCCGTTCGTCGCAGGTAAAAACGGCTACACGTAGCAGCAACAGACACACACAGTATGTGCAGAACAGGGGTGGGACTATGAACACCATGCTTTATCCGGAACTTTATAAATCGCTCGAATCCGTTCGATGGGACATGGAGAAGGACATTCCCTGGGACAAATTCGATGCATCGCTGTTGACCGACGAGCAGGCCGCG
Organism: Paraburkholderia atlantica; assembly: GCF_000092885.1. Lineage (NCBI taxonomy): Bacteria > Pseudomonadati > Pseudomonadota > Betaproteobacteria > Burkholderiales > Burkholderiaceae > Paraburkholderia > Paraburkholderia atlantica. The sequence goes on from NC_014117.1 coordinate 250,179, forward strand.
ACGATCAAGATGAACGCGATCACCGAATGGTCGGCGTTGCCCGCCACGGAAATGTTTCTCCGTGACAACCATCACGACAGCGATTTCTCCGCATTCATGAGCGTGTGGTTCTTCGAAGAGCAGAAGCATTCGCTGGTGCTGATGGAATACCTGCGTCGCTTCAAGCCGGAACTGGTCCCGACCGAGGAAGAACTGCACGCGGTGCGCTTCGAGTTCGATCCCGCGCCGCCGCTCGAAACGCTGATGCTGCACTTCTGCGGCGAAATCCGCCTGAATCACTGGTATCGCCGCGCCGCCGAATGGCACACCGAACCGGTCATCAAGCACATCTACGAAACCATCTCGCGCGACGAAGCGCGCCACGGCGGCGCGTATCTGCGCTACATGAAGAAAGCGATGGCGCAAACCGGCGACATCGCACGTGCCGCGTTCGCGAAGATCGGCGTGCTGATGGCGTCGGCGCGTCGCACCGAAAAGCCGCTGCACCCCACCAACCTGCACGTGAACCAGGCGCTGTTCCCGCGCGACACGATCCAGTCGCGTCTGCCGGACCCGGAATGGCTCGAGCGCTGGCTCGACGAGCAGATCCGTTTCGACGACGGCTGGGAAAAGAAGGTCGTCGAGCGCATTCTGCACAACCTGTCGCTGCTGTTCGAACGCACGTTCACCACCGCGCAGGAACTGAACCGTTATCGCAAGGAAGTGGTCGCGCGTCTGCAAGCCGCCGAACAAAGCCCGGCGCAGCAGCAACCGGCGTAACGGCTCGGGCGGTTTCAGCACCGTTTCAAATGGCGGTCCGACAAGCGTGAGCTTGCCGGACCGTTTTGCTTCGAGCCGCCCAGCGTGTATCGTGGCGGCACTCGGCCTTCCTCTTCCCGCAACTCCGTAACTCCCCAACTCTGTGACCGTGCGATGACCGCCATCTTTGAACGCAAGATTCTGACGCGCGATGCCTTGGTGAAGCTGCGTCCTTCGCTGCGCGCGCCCGTCGTATTTACGAACGGCGTGTTCGATATTCTGCATCGTGGTCACGTGACCTATCTGGCCGACGCGAAGGCGTTGGGCGCGTGCCTGATCGTCGGTGTGAATAGCGACGCATCGGTGCGGATGCTCGGCAAAGGCGACGACCGGCCGATCAACAACGAGGCCGACCGCATGGCCTTGCTCGCGGCGCTGGAAAGCGTCGACTACGTGGTGGGCTTCGGCGAGAAGACGCCGGTCGAGTTGATCTCCGCGCTGCGCCCGGACGTGCTCGTGAAAGGCGGCGACTACGACATGGACGCGCTGCCCGAATCGGCGCTCGTGCGCGGTTGGGGCGGCAAGGCGCTCGCGATTGCGTTCGAGCACGATCGCTCGACCACCGCGTTGTTGAAGAAGGTGCGCACGCCGGGTTGATGCCGCGCGTTGCCGCGAGAACGTGCGGCGCAATGTTTAAGCTCTAACCGACCGCGTCGCTCACCTGATTACTGCGGCAACTCCGATGTAGAAATCGGCGCCTGCGGCGCGGGTCCGCCGACCACGGCCTGGTCGGCCGCATCGGCGGCGCTGACCGGGCGCACCTTCAGCCAGTTCGGATGAATCTGGCGGTGCAGATGATTCGGCTCGCGTCCGCTGGCGGTGGGTATCGGGCCGAACGCGCCACGCAGCGCTACATAAGCCAGCACGTTGACAACAATCAGAATGGCGATCGGCCAGCGAAGCATTGTGGGTGTTTCCAATCCAGAGAGAAGTTGAGCCTGGGGTCCGAGAGCGAAACTCGGGCGCACGCGCCCGGCAGGCAATCAACCGCTTCGGCGCGCCGTATCCTCGGCGGCGATCAGCGCGAGCCCCGACAGCACCAGCGAATCGTGGCGAGTATGCGGCACTTTCAGCGCGCTCGCCACTTCGTCGGCGGCGCCGCCGCTGACCACGAGACGCACCGGCACCCGCCACTCATCCTGCAGATCCCGCCACATTCGCTCGATCAATCCGGCCTGCGCCAGCGTGCAGCCCGCCGACAGCGAGCGCGGCGTATCCGTTGCGAAGAACGGACCGCGTCGGGCAGCGTCGGCCGTATCGGCTCCATCGAGCAGACCACGCGCGTGCGCGACGTCGAGCGTCGGCAGTTGCGCGGTGTGCTCACCGAGCGAGCGCATCATCAGCGTCCAGCCCGGCGCAATCAATCCGCCGATAAACGCGCCGTCCGCGCGCAACGCCTCGAGCGTCGTCGCGGTGCCGAAGGTCGCGAGCAGCAGATGTTCGCCGGGAAAGGCCGCGTGCGCGCCGATCATGCCGCACCAGCGGTCGCTACCGAGCGACTGCGGTGTCGTATAGCAATTGGCCACGCCGCATTGATGAGCGCTCGCGCGGATCGTGGCGAGAGGCAGTTGCGGCCAGTGCGCATCGACGAACGCGGCGATGTGCGCCGCGATCTCCGCGCCCGCGACGTTGGAGAGCCATGCGCCGCATGGCGCCGGCAAGTCAGCCCACCCGGTTTGCGAACCTGACTGCGCGCGTGGCCCGGCAACGTCGTGATGCGCGAGCGCACCGCTCGCCAACTGCGTCCCGTCCGGCTGCACCAGCGCCCACTTGATCCGGCTATTGCCCGCGTCGATCAGCAGAAAAGGCGCGCGCTGCGTCATGCGGCACCGTCGGCGAGGCGCAGCGACACGTCGCCGGTCGCGATGCTCTGACGGCCTTCGGCCGTATCGAGCAGCAACTGGCCGCGTTCGTCGACGCCCGCCGCCACGCCGCGCGCGAGTTCTTGACCTTGCTCGAGCAGCACCACATCGCGGCCCGCGTACGCATGCACCGCGTTCCAACGCGGCTGGAACGGCGCAAAGCCTTCGGCGCCGAAGCGCTGCAGCATCGGTTCGAGCGCACTCAATTCGGCGGCCAGCGTGTCGGTCAGATTCGCGTTAGGCAGCGCGCGCTGCAAAGCGGTCGGCACGGTGCCGCGCGCCTGCGGCGTTACCTCGGCGTTCAGCGCGCCGACTTTCGCCGCGAGTTCGTCGGCGCCCTTCACGTTGGTGCCAATGCCGATCACTACCGCGCTCGCGTCGTCGGTGCTCCACGCGGTCTCGATCAGGATGCCGGCGAGCTTGTCGCCTTCGAGCAATACGTCGTTCGGCCACTTCAGCGCGATCTGTCCGGGACCCGCGACCGGTAGCGAGCGCAGCCCGTCGACGAGCGCGACACCCACCGCGAGGCTCAAGCCCGCGAGCCCTTCGAGCGGACGCGGCAGCACGCACGCGACCGAAAACAGCAGCGCGTTGCCGGGCTCCGCGTACCAGGGCCGCCCGCGACGGCCGCGCCCGGCGGTCTGCAGATAAGCGACGCGCACGATCGGCCGCGGCAGCGCGTTCGCGTGTCGCGGTAGTGCTTTCATGTGGGCCATCAGATCGGCGTTGGTCGAACCGGTTTCTTCGACGATTTCGATCGGCCAGTCATGCGCGTGCGCGCCGAACAGTTTGACCGCGCGTTCGCGATCGATGCGCCAGTCGGCCGAAGCCGACGACGAGGCCGCGGCCGCGCTTGCCGCAGCGGACCGAGAGGCGGGAGTTTTGGAGGCATTCATGCCTCGTATTGTAGCCACAGCAAACCCGCCCGGGACTCGAATGCGGACCGGCGAGGAGGCGACGCGGATCGATGCACATCCTGGCGGACCGGCGGCCGAGCCTTCGTTACAATGGCCGCTAATCCGATAACCAGATTCACGCGATCCTTGAACTACGACATTCCGCCCGGCCTTGAAGTCGCGGTCGGCAGCCAAGGCAAGATCGTCCGTCTCTCGGGCCAGTGGACGGCGCTCGCGCTCGCGCGCGATCGCGACACCGGGCACGTGATTCCGCAACTGCGTTCGCTGACCGGTGCGCAAGGCATCGGCGGGTGGGACCTGTCGCGCGTCGACAGCATGGACCACGTCGGCGGGCAGGCGCTGTGGCGCGTGTGGGGCCGCAAATTGCCGCCGGGTACCGCGCTCACGGACACGCAGCGTGACATCTTCGAGCGCATCGCGCTGCTCGACACGGTGCGCGAGAGCGCCGAGCCGGTCACGCGCTTCGATCCCTTCACGCGTCTCGGCCTTGGCATCTTCTCGTTCGTCGAGCACATGCAGGGCGGCGTCGCGATGCTCGGGCGCGTCGTGCTCGATCTGCTGGCGATCCTGCGCAAGCCGAAACTCACGCCTTGGACCGAGATTTCCGCGAACATCTACAACGCCGGCGCCCGCGCGCTGCCGATCACCGCGCTCGTCGCGTTCCTGATCGGCATCGTATTGAGCTATCTGTCGGCACAGCAATTGCGCATCTTTGGCGCGAACCAGTTCATCGTCAATATTCTCGGCCTCGCGGTGATTCGCGAACTCGGGCCGGTGCTGTCGGCGATTCTGGTGGCGGGCCGCTCGGGCTCGGCGATCACCGCGCAAATCGGCGTGATGCGCGTGACCGAGGAGCTCGACGCAATGCGCGTGATGGGCATCCCGCACGGCCTGCGGCTGATCCTGCCGCGCGTGATCGCCCTGGCCGTCGCGATGCCGCTGCTCGTGATGTGGACCAACGTGATCTCGTTGACGGGCGGTGCGCTTGCCGCGAAGCTCGTGCTCGGCATCGACATGAGCTTCTTCGCGCGGCAACTGCCCGTCGTCGTGCCGATCGCGAACCTGTGGATCGGCCTTGGCAAGGGCGCGGTGTTCGGCATGCTGATCGCGATCGCCGGCTGTCATTTCGGTTTCCGTATCAAGGCCAATTCGCAGAGTCTCGGCGAAGGCACGACGACTTCGGTGGTCACGTCGATCACGATCGTGATTCTCGCGGACGCAGTGTTCGCAATCCTCTTTCAGAATGTGGGGCTCGGATGATCGCGCCACTAACCGAAGCCGTACGCGGCCAGCCCGTACCGTCGATCGCCGAGCCGGTGATCGAGGTGATCGACATCACCAAGCGCTACGGCCGCAACATCGTGCATCAGCATCTGAACCTCGACGTGCGGCGCGGCGAGATCGTGTCGATCGTCGGCGGCTCGGGCTCGGGCAAAACCACGCTGGTGCGGCAGATTCTCGGCCTCGAGCGGCCGTCGCGGGGCACGATCAAGCTGTTCGGCGAAGACCTCGCCACGATCTCGCCCGAGACCGCGCTGCTGATGCGCAGCCGCTCCGGCATGCTGTTCCAGCGCGGCGCGCTGTTCTCGTCGCTGTCGGTGTTCGACAACGTCGCGCAACCGGTGCGCGAGCTCGGCAAGGTGCCCGAAGACCTGCTGCGCGACATCGTGATGCTGAAGCTCGAAATGGTCGGGCTGCCGTGCAAGCACGCGTCGAAGATGCCGTCGGCGCTGTCGGGCGGCATGATCAAGCGGGTTGGCATCGCGCGCGCGATCGCGCTCGAACCCGAACTGCTGTTCCTCGACGAACCGACCGCCGGCCTCGATCCGCAGGCGTCCGACGAATTCGTCGAGCTGATCTCGGGGCTGCATCGCGCGCTCGGTCTGACGGTCGTGATGGTCACGCACGACCTCGACACGATGGTCGCGCTGTCGACGCGGGTGGCCGTGATTGCCGATCGCAAGGTGCTCGTCAACGCGCCGGTCGAGGAGGCCGCGGGCGTCGACCATCCGTTCATCCGCGAATATTTCCTCGGCCTGCGCGGGCGCCGCGCGCTGCAGGCGCTGCCGCCCGAGCGCCGCGCGAGGCTGCCGCAGGCGGCGCTCGAGCCGGCGTCGTCCGAGTTGTCGCTGTGAGGCCGGTCGCCGCGAAGCGGGCCGCTATGAACCAGGAAAACTGACAATGGAAAACAAAGCACATGCGTTCTGGGCCGGTCTCTTCACGGTCGTGCTGACAGCGGCGATCGCGTTGGCCGCATATCTGTTCAATGTCGACCGTACCGTGCGGGTGCCGTACGACCTGATCGCGCGCACCAACGTGACTGGCCTCTTCGCGGACGCGGCGGTGCGCTTTCGCGGGCTCGACGTCGGCCGCGTACAGTCGATCAAGTTCGATCCGGCACATCCGGGGCAGATCCTGATCCGCATCATGGTCGACGAGCACGCGCCGATCACGCATTCGACGTTCGGCAGCCTCGGCTTGCAGGGCGTGACCGGCATCGCGTTCATCCAGCTCGACGATACCGGGCGCGACCTGACTCCGCTGCATTCGTCGGTGCACCAGGTCGCGCAATTGCCGATGCGCCCCGGTTTGCTCGACCAGTTGCAGCAACGGGGCGACGTGCTGCTGCGCAAGCTCGAAAAAGTCACCGACAACGTGAACGATATGCTGTCGCCGGAAATGGTCGAACAGCTGCACGAGACGGCGGCGAGCATCGCGCAGGCGGCTTCGGGCGTCGCGACGCTGACTCGTGAGATGGCGCCGGTCGCCAGCAAGCTGCCCGGCACGATCGATCAGCTGAACCATACACTCGCGTCGACCAACCAGATGATCACGGGCCTGAACCGTCCGGACGGGCCCCTCCAGCGTAATCTGAACAAGGTCGGCACGGCCGCGCAGCAGGCGGGCGAGGCGCTCACGCAGATGAACACGACGATGCAGGACCTGTCCGCGCGGGTCGGCTTCGAGACGCTGCCGCGCGTCAACTCGCTGACCGAGGACGTGCGCTCGGCGGCGCAATCGATCGATCGGGCCGCCGACACCTTCAATACCAATCCGCGCAGCGTGCTGTTCGGCGCGCCGCGCGCGGCGCCGGGTCCGGGCGAGGCCGGCTTCGCGTGGCCCGCCGCCGCCGCGCCCACAGCCCCCGCAGCCCATTAAATTCGCAGGCTAGAACAGAGGAAGATGCCCATGTCACGCTCGATTCACCGACTGTTGTCCTCGCGTGCCGCGTTCGCGGCGCTGCTCGCGTTCGGCGTGCTGGCGGCGGGCTGCGCGGGCACGTCCGCGGTCGTGTCGGACGTCCGCTACGACTTCGGACCGCCGCCGCAGGCCGCCACCGCGAGCCGGCTGCCTGCCGTCAAGGTGCTCGAGGTCAGCGCGCCGTCCGTGCTCGAATCCGATCGGCTGACGTATCGGCTGAGCTACGCCGATGCGCAGCAGACGGCCGCGTACGCCAACAGTCACTGGACGATGATGCCGTCGCAACTGCTGACGCAGCGCCTGCGCAACGCGCTGAGCGAGCGCGGCACCGTGCTGACGGGCGCGGACGGCGTGAGCGCGCCAGTGCTGCGGGTCGATCTGACCGAGTTCGAGCAGGTGTTCGCCAGCCCGACGGACAGCCACGGCGCAATCACCGCGCGCGCTACGCTGATGCAGGGCGGCAAGGTGGTTGGCCAGCACACTTTCGTCGCGCACGCGTCAGCGCATTCGGCGGATGCGGCTGGCGGCGCGCGCGCGCTCGCCGTGGCCAGCGACGACCTGGTCGCGCAGATCGCCACGTGGCTCGGCTCGCAGGCGCTGGTCGCCGCGCAATGACGGGCGGGCAGCGCACGCAACGGAGCGCTGCATGAGCGAACGCCCCTGGCTACGGCGCCCGTCGACGCTGGCCCGTCGAGCGCTGCTGCTGTACGCGGCGCTGATCATGTACGGATCGTGGTATCCGTTCTCGGGCTGGCGCTCGCTCGGCATCGCGCCGTTCGCCTATCTGTTCGATCCGATGCCGCAGTACCTGACGGCGTTCGACGTCGTCACCAACGTGCTCGGCTATATGCCGTTCGGCGCGCTGGTGGTGCTCGCGGTGTATCCGCGCTGGCGAGGCACGCTGGCGGTCGCGCTCGCATTCGTGTTGGGCGGGCTGCTGTCGGGCACGATGGAAGCCGTGCAGACCTATTTGCCGGCCCGCGTCGCGTCCAATCTCGACCTTGCCGCAAACACGCTCGGCGCGCTCGTCGGCGCGGCGATGATGTCGCCATTGACCGGCGCGCTGCTCGATCGCGGCCTGCTCAGGCGGCTGCGGCTGCTGTGGTTCGAGCGCGGCCATGCGACGCTCGCGTGCGTCGTCGCCGCGTGGCCGTTCGCGACGATGTTTCCGGCGCCGCGTCTGTTCGGTCTCGGCAACTGGCCGCGCGCGCTGTGGCTGAGCGTCGATCCGGCCACTCAGGACGCGCTGCTCGCGTGGACGCCGTCCGCGTGGCACGTCGGCGTATGGCCGGCGGCGGCCGCCGCGTGGCTGGACGACGACACGTGGGAAGCGCTGATCACGACGCTGAACCTGTTCGCGGCGCTCGCGCTTGCGTCGCTGCCGATGCGCCGTCATGCGCCGCGCGTGCGCCTGCTGTTCGTGTTCATCGTCGCGACCTTGTGCGTGAAGGCCGGCGCGACGTTCCTGCAATCGCAATCCGGCCTCGCGTTCGACTGGGCGACGCCCGGCGCGTTGCTCGGACTCGGGTGCGGCACGGTCGCGGCGCTCGTCGCGCTGCCGCTGCGGCGGCGCGTGCGCGCGACGCTCGCGGGCGTCGCACTCGTGATCGCACTCGTGTTCGTCAATCTGCTGCCGGTGAACCCGTATTTCGACGCGGTGCTCGCCGACTGGCGGCAGGGGCGCTACCTGCATTTCAACGGGCTCGCGCGCTGGCTCGCGTGGATGTGGCCCTATGCGGCGCTGGTGTGGCTCGCGTTCGCGGTCGAGCGGGCATGGCTGAAGCGGCGCGCGAAGCCGGCCTGACGGGCTCGCGTGCCGGACGCCAGGCTCCGGCGCCTGCACAGCCCGGTCGCTATAATCGTCCGCACGACGGGCGCTGCGGCATACCGCATGTTGACGGCGCCATTGCACTTCCTTTCAGGCTCGCCTCCCGAACATTATGGATTCCTTCTACAAGCACCACGTCTTCTTCTGTCTGAATCAACGCGACCCCGGCGCCGAGCGTCCGAGCTGCGCGAACTGTAACGCGCAGGCGATGCAGGAGTACGCGAAAAAACGCGTGAAGCAACTGGGCCTCGCCGGTCCCGGCCAGGTGCGCATCAACAAGGCCGGCTGCCTCGATCGCTGCGAACTCGGCCCGGCGCTCGTCGTGTATCCCGAGGCGGTCTGGTACACCTACGTCGACGAGAGCGACATCGACGAGATCGTCGAATCGCATCTCGTGAACGGCAAAATCGTCGAGCGTCTGAAGATCGATCAATAAAGCGAACCACGAAACGATCCACAGGCATCCCGATGAACGTCAACACGAAGAAGTATCTGATCGACGGCCCGGTCGGCAAGATCGAGGTCGCGCTGGACCTGCCCGACGACGTGCGCGATAAAAGCGCCGCGCCGCGCGGCATTGCGCTCGTCGCGCATCCGCATCCGCTGTTTGGCGGCACGATGGACAACAAGGTCGCGCAGACGCTCGCGCGCACGCTCGTGCAACTGAACTACGTCACCTACCGGTCGAATTTCCGCGGCGTCGGCCAGACCCAGGGCGAGCACGACGCGGGCGTCGGCGAGCGCGACGATCTGCGCGCGGTGCTCGAGCACATGCGCGCCGATCCGGACTACGGCGATCTGCCGCTCGTGCTCGCGGGCTTTTCGTTCGGCACCGTGGTGCTGTCGCACGTCGCGGCGAAGCTGCGCGACGAGGGCCGGGAAATCGAGCGCATCGTGTTCGTCGGTACCGCGGCGAGCCGCTGGGACGTCGCGCCGGTGCCCGAAGGCACACTCGTGATTCACGGCGAAGTCGACGAGACCGTTCCGATCCAATCCGTGTTCGACTGGGCGCGGCCGCAGGAACTGCCGGTCGTCGTGATTCCGGGCGCCGAGCACTTTCTGCATCGCAAGCTTCACATCCTGAAGCGCATCATCGTCGACGCCTGGCGCTGAAAACGCGCGACGCCCGTTTTGCGGGGGACAGGTGCGCGCAAACGTGTGCAAATCGACGACAAACGCGCGAAGTTGACCAGGTAGCGCGCGTATAATGAGCGCTCTTTTTTTGGGCACAGCGCCGCCCAGCCGGCAAAATCGCGCGCCGCGGAATCATTTCGCGGGAGGGCGCGGCCGGGTGCGCAGCGCTGTGCTCGCGAACCGATTGCGTCGCCATCAGTCCAACGGGCGCCCGCCGTTTTACGGCCACACGCCCCACCGACCGGCTCCCCCAACTCCGCGCGCTGTCGCGCAACGTATCTTTCTGCACGAATCGACCCTATGCGTTTCTCCTCCTCTGGCCGCACGTCCTTCCCGTCAGTCGCTTCTTTCATTCCCACTTCGCTCAATCGTGCCATCGCCGTTGGCCTCGTGCTGCCGGCCACCCTGGTCGCGAGCACCGCGTTCGCGCAGGTGCCGCCGCCGGGCGTCAACGCGCGCTCGTGGGTGCTCGTCGACGCGACCAGCAACCAGGTGCTCGCGTCCGCCAATGCCGACGAACGCGTCGAGCCGGCATCGCTGACCAAGCTGATGACCGCGTATCTGGTGTTCGAGGCGCTCGACACGAAGAAGATCACGATGGATCAGAGCATCGAGCCGAGCGAAGCCGTGCGGCGCGTGCGCAACGACGAATCGCGCATGTTCATCGAGGCGCTCAAGCCGGTGACCGTGCACGACCTCGTGTACGGCATGATCGTGCAGTCGGGCAACGACGCGGCGATCGCGCTCGCCGAACTGGTGGGCGGGAGCGAGGCGCAGTTCGTCGACATGATGAACAAGGAAGCGCAGAAGCTCGGCATGAAGAACACGCATTTCGCCGACGTGAACGGCATGCCCGACCCGCAGCACTACACGACCGCGGGCGATCTCGCGATCCTGTCGGCGCGCCTGATCCGCGACTATCCGGATTACTACAACATCTTCTCGGTCAAGGAATTCACGTACAACAAGATCAAGCAGCCGAACCGCAACCGTCTGCTGTGGATCGATCCGACCGTCGACGGTCTGAAGACCGGCCACACGCAAGCGGCCGGCTACTGCCTGATCGCGAGCGCGAAGCGTCCGCTGCCGGGCACGACCGACGCGTCGCGCCGTCTCGTCTCGGTGATGATGGGCGAGACCAAGGAGCACGATCGCGTGCAGGACAGCCTGAAGATGCTGAACTACGGCTACACCGCGTACGACACGACGCGCCTCTACAAGGCGAACCAGGTCGTGGCCACGCCGCGCGTCTACAAGGGTTCGCAGGACAGCGTGCAGGTCGGCGTGAAGAGCGACCAGTACATCACGCTGCCGAAGGGTGCCGGCGACAAGGCGAAGCCGCAGATCGAACTGAACGATCCGCTGATCGCGCCGATCGCGAACGGCCAGCAGATCGGTACCGCCAAGCTCGTCGCCGACGGCAAGGTGCTCGCGCAGTTCCCGGTCGTCGCGCTGCAGCCGGTGCCGCAAGCCGGTGTAGTCGGCCGCGTGTGGGATTCGCTGATGCTGATGTTCAACAAGAAGAAGTAAGGGCTACGCCGCAATGACCGCTGTCTCCGGGGTTTCGCCGGACCCGATCGTTTATCTGAACGGCGAACTGGTGCCGTTGTCCGAAGCACGCGTGCCGGTGCTCGACCGCGGTTTCATTTTCGGCGACGGCATTTACGAAGTGGCGCCGTTGTACGCGCACGCGAGCGGCCGCCGCACCGCGTTTCGTCTGAAGCAGCATCTGGCGCGTCTCGCGCGCTCGGTCGGCAAGATCGGCATCGCCAATCCGTTCGACGACGCCGGCTGGCGCGAGCTGATCGGACGGGTGGCCGAGGCCAACGAAGCGGACGGCGGTTTGCGTGCCGATCAGGACGCGATCGCGTACATCCAGGTCACGCGCGGCGTGGCGAAGCGCGGTCACGCGTTTCCGGCCGGCGTGAAGCCGACCGTGTTCGTGATGGTCACCCCGCTGAGCCTACCCGGCGCCGCGCACCGCGCGAGCGGTGTCGCATGCGTCAGCGCCGAGGATCGTCGCTGGCTCAATTGCGACATCAAGTCGGTGTCGTTGCTCGGCAACGTGCTGATGGCGCAATACGCGGCCGAAAACGACGCCTTCGAGACGCTGCAGTTCCGCGATGGTTTGCTGACCGAAGGGTCGTCGTCGAACGTGTGGATCGCGAAGGACGGCGTGCTGGCCGCGCCGCCGCGCAGCAACAAGATTCTCGAAGGGATCCGCTACGGGCTCATCGAGGAATTGACGGCCGAATGCGGCATCCGCTTCGAGGCGCGCGACATCACCGAGGCCGAAGTGCGCGCGGCCGATGAAATCATCGTCAGCTCGGCGACCAAGGAAGTGCTGCCGGTCACGCGGCTCGACGGCGCGCCGGTCGGCGCGGGCCAGCCGGGCGCGGTGTTTGCGGCGCTGTATGCGGCGTATCAGCGAGCCAAGGCGGCCGAAGCCGCCGCGGCGCAAGAAGGAGTAGAGAATGAATCCCGAGAACGACTCACTGTTTGAATTCCCCTGCGATTTCCCGATCAAGATCATGGGCAAATCGCATCCTGAGTTTGCCGCGACGATCGTCGAAGTGGTGCGCGAGTTCGATAGCGAGGTCGATGCGTCGCGCGTCGAGACGCGACCGTCGAGCAGCGGCACCTACACGGGGCTGACCGTGCACGTGCGCGCGACGAGCCGCGCGCATCTCGACGACATCTATCGCGCGCTGACCGGCCATCCGATGGTCAAGGTCGTGCTGTAACTAACACGCCTCACGCGATTTTTCGCATCACGGCGCGACGCGCAACGCGTCCGCCGGCGCTTGCTCCACTACCAGGCGCGCACACGCCTCGGGCCCCGCCGCGCAGGCGAGATCGAACAGCTGCCTGAAGCGCGCCACCTCGTCGAACACCCAGTCGCGAAACGCCTTGACCCGCGCGGTCTCCAGCGTCTGCGGCAGGCAGACCAAATAGTATTGCCACGGGCTGGGCCCATCCACGTCGAAGAGCCGCACGAGCCGGCCTGCTGCGATTTCGTGCATCGCGAGCGAGCGGCGCGTGAGTGCGACTCCCTGGCCGTCGACGGCCGCCTGCAGCAGATTCGACGAATCCTGATACAACACGCCGCGTTTCGGCTCCGGCCAGTCGGTGAGGCCGGCGGCGTCGAACCAGGGGCGCCATAGCTCGTCGTCGGAGCGCAGCAGCGGGACTTTAGCGAGATCGGCCGGGGTTTGCGGCAGCTTGCCGCCGTTGAAGTTGGGCGAGCAAGCCGGGAAGAAAATCTCGTCGAGCAGCAGCTCCGCGTGCAGCCCCGGATATTTGCCGAAGCCGAAACGGATCGCGACGTCGACGTCGTCGCGCGCGAAGTCCGTCAGCGCATTGGTGGTCAGCAGCTCGAGATCCCACTGCGGATGCGCCTCGATAAAGCTGCCGATGCGCGGCGTCACCCAGCGCGCCGCGAACGACGACAGCATCGATATGACGAGGCGCCGCTCGCGGTCGCCGGCGCGAATCGCGCGGGTCGCATCGGCGAGCTCCATCAGCGCGGCGCGCACCTGGGTGGCGTAGCGGCGACCGGTTTCGGTGAGGCGCACGCGCTTGCCGTCACGCGCGAACAGCGACACGCCGAGCTCGGCCTCGAGCGCGCGGATCTGGTGGCTGACCGCGCCGTGCGTGACGAAGAGCTCGTCGGCGGCGCGCGAAAAGCTCTCGTGGCGGGCGGCGGCTTCGAACGCCTTGATCGCATTCAGGGCGGGGAGTTGACGCAGGTCCATCGCAATATTTCTCACATAGACGTGAAAATTGATCGTTTTGCCCAAGTCCTTGGTGCACCTAGGATTCTAGTCAGGAAACGATTTTTGGCGAGGGCCTCATGCGAGAAATTTCCTCTAGCATTGCATATGAAATCCGCACTGGTGACACGCTGCCGCTGAAGGTCGCGCGCAGCACGAAGCTGACTGTGCGAGGCGGCGCAGTGTGGGTCACGCGCAGCGATGACACGAAAGACTATTGGCTGCAGCCCGGCCAGACGCTGCATCTGCGGCGCGGCGAGCGGCTCTGGCTCAGCGCCGAGGGCGCCACGTTCGCGAAGGTCACGTTCTCGGTGCCGACGCGGTGCGACAAGCGCGCGCTGAACTGGTTCGCGCGCATCGGCGAGCGCTGGATGATGCGCGTGCGCGGCGGCTGGCGCACGGTTTGAGCGTGAGCGCGGCGGCTGCGCCGCGTCTTGCGATGGGGCTGGCGGCGCGCCAGCCCGCTGTGTCGAGTTCCCCGTCTTCTCGGACGCGGTTTCCCAGATTTCGGTAAACTCCCGGGATCATGTGCGCCACCCCGTTTTCTCCGTCTCTTCTTGCTGCCATCGAGCCGCCCACGCTGCGCTGGCTCGGCCGCGAACCCTACGAAGCCAGTTTCGACGCGATGCGCGCGTTCACCGACGCCCGCACCGCCGACACCCCCGACGAAATCTGGCTCGTCGAACATCCACCCGTCTTCACGCTCGGCCAGGCCGGCGATCCGGCTCACCTGCTCGCCGCCGACAGCAGCATTCCGCTCGTCAAGGTCGACCGAGGCGGTCAGATCACGTATCACGGGCCCGGCCAGGTGGTCGCGTATCTGCTGCTCGACCTGCGCCGGCGCAAGCTGATGGTGCGCGAGCTGGTTACGCGGATCGAGCAGGCCGTGATCGATACCCTGGCGGCGTATAATCTCGCCGGAGAACGCAAGGCGGGCGCCCCCGGTATCTACGTGGCGCCCGGGCCCGAGGCCGGGCCGCATGCCGGCGCCAAGATCGCGGCGCTTGGCCTGAAAATCCGCAACGGCTGCAGCTATCACGGCGTGAGTCTGAACGTGAACATGGACCTGCGGCCGTTTCTCGCGATCAATCCATGCGGCTACGCGGGGCTCGAAACAGTCGACATGGCGACGCTCGGCGTCGCCGCCGGCTGGGACGACGTGGCCCGTACCCTCGCAGCAAGTCTCACCGCAAACCTCGACGGCAAACCCGCGGCCGTCGCCCAACCGCAGACCGGTGCGCTCACCGCCTGACTGGATCGAACGAATGACTGACGTAACCGCGAACTCCGCAGCAGCCACCTCCGCGCCCGAAGGCGTGCCGGCCCCCGCCGCCTACGACGCTACCGCGAAGCAGAAAGCGCAAGCCAAGACCGCGCGCATCCCGATCAAGGTCGTCCCGATCGAAAAGCTGAAGAAACCGGACTGGATCCGCGTGAAGGCGGCCACCGGCAATTCGCGCTTCTACGAGATCAAGCAGATCCTGCGCGAGCACAACCTTCACACGGTGTGTGAAGAGGCGAGCTGCCCGAACATCGGCGAATGCTTCGGCAAGGGCACCGCGACCTTCATGATCATGGGCGACAAGTGTACGCGCCGCTGCCCGTTCTGCGACGTCGGCCACGGCCGTCCCGATCCGCTCGACGCCGACGAACCGGCCAACCTCGCGCGCACCATCGCCGCGCTGAAGCTGAAATACGTGGTGATCACCAGTGTCGACCGTGACGATCTGCGCGACGGCGGTGCGGCGCACTTCGTCGAATGTATTCGTCAGACGCGCGAGCTGTCGCCGCAAACGCGCATCGAAATCCTGACGCCGGATTTCCGCGGCCGCCTCGACCGCGCGCTCGGCATTCTGAACGCGGCGCCGCCCGACGTGATGAACCACAACCTCGAAACGGTGCCGCGTCTGTACAAGGAAGCGCGCCCGGGTTCGGATTACGCGCATTCGCTGAAGCTGCTGAAGGACTTCAAGGCGCTGCATCCGCACGTCGCGACCAAGTCCGGCCTGATGGTCGGCCTCGGCGAAACCGAAGAGGAAATCCTGCAGGTGATGCGCGATCTGCGTGATCACGATGTCGACATGCTGACGATCGGCCAGTATCTGCAGCCGTCGGAGCACCATCTGCCGGTGCGCGCTTACGTGCATCCGGACACCTTCAAGATGTACGAGGAAGAGGCGTACAAGATGGGCTTCACGCACGCCGCGGTGGGCGCGATGGTTCGTTCGAGCTATCACGCCGACGTGCAGGCGCATGGAGCCGGCGTAGTCTGACGCGCTGGCGCCTCGCGGCTGTTGCTTCGCTTCACGCCCGCAAAATCGAAAAAGCCCGCCGGTGTGAACTGACCCCGCAAAGTTGGACGGTTTTCGGCTAGGGCCGTGAGGGCTGGGTTCTGTACATCACAGGACTCAGCCCTTTTAGTTTCAGCTTGATGCGTTGGTGATTGTAGTAGTGAATGTAGTCTTTGATGCCGGCCTGAAGTGCTTCAATGCTCTGGAAGCGATTCAGGTGGAAGAACTCTGACTTCAGCGTGCCGAAGAAGCTCTCCATCGTGGCGTTATCGTGGCAGTTTCCCTTGCGCGACATGCTCTGTGTCAGGCCGCGCCGGGCGAGCAACGTCTGGTAAGCACTCATCTGATAGTGCCAGCCCTGATCGGAGTGGACCACGGGCCGATCGTCAGGCTTCAGCTTCCTCATGGCCTTCCTGATCATGCCTGCGACCATTGCAAACGCCGGACGTGTGGCCGTCTCGTAAGCCACAATCTCGCCGTTATACAGATCCAGAACGGGCGACAGATAGAGCTTGTGCTCGCCCACCCGGAACTCGGTGATATCGGTGACCCACTTCCGGTTTGGCGCATCGGCGTCAAACTCTCTTTGCAGCACGTTCGGCGCAATCCGTCCCACCGTCCCCCGGAAGGCGCGGTACTTCTTCGGACGCACCAGGCACTTCAGCTTCATGAGCTGCATCAGTCGCTGGACAGTCTTGTGATTGACAACGATACCCAGGCGCCGGATCGCGCTGGTGATGCGCCGATAGCCATACCGTCCCTTGTGCTGCTCGAATAACGAGCGGATACGCGCCTTGAGTTGCGCGTGTTTGTCCGCCACCAGCGATGCCTTGCACTGATAGTAGAAAGTGCTGCGCGCCAGGCCCGCCACCTTCAGCAGGCCGTCTACTGGAAACTGATGCCTTAACCCGGCCACTATTTGCGCTTTTTGCGCGGCGCTTTGGGGCTTTCCGAGCGGATCAAGGCATCGAGTTTTTTTAGGTACGCGTTCTCCATGCGCAGATAGTTCAGCTCTTCAAGGAGCTCTTCTTTCGTGCGGGACTCGTCGGACTTCGTTGAATCGGACGGCACAGATGACTTGGGTTGCTTCACGGGTCGTCCTCGGGGGCCAGGCTGCAGGGCCTGGATACCTCCCGAATCATACTGGCGTTTCCAGATGCCGATCGTAGTCGGATTGCGGATATCGAAAACTGCGGCCGTTTCCCGCAACGACAAGTCCTTCGTCTGCATGAATTGCAGCACCTTTAGCCGGAAGCGCGCATCGAAACGCCCGTACTTCTTCCTGAACGCCGCTTCGCCGTGTACCTGCCACGCGGCAGCCCATTTGCGTACCGTGCCATGGTCTATACCATGCCGATGCGCAACCTCCCGATTACTGCCACCTTTGCCTGACAGATAATCCCTGACAACAGAGCGCTTGAACCGCGCGGTATGCCTGCTCATAAAAAAACACCCCAAATCGTTGAACGGGTGTCCAACTTTTGGGGTGCAGTTCAGTGTGCGGGCTTTTTTTTGAACCGTTCATCTATCAGTAAGGAAACGACACGTGGCAACTGGGATCGATCGCAGGACCTCCGCACAATGGCCTTATCCGCGGCTGATCGCGCACCGCTGCGGCGGCACGCTCGCGCCGGAAAACACGCTGGCCGGTTTCGACGCCTGCGTGCGCTACGGTTATCGCATGGTCGAATTCGACGCGAAGCTGTCCGCCGACAACGCGCTGTTCCTGCTGCACGACGACACGCTCGATCGCACGACCAACGGCCACGGGCCTGCTGCCACGCACACGTGGCAGCAACTCGCCGCTCTGGATGCCGGCGCGTGGCGCGGCGCTGAGTTCGCCGGCACGCGGTTGCCGACGCTCGCCGACGCGGCCGAGCGTTGTGCTCGCGACGGCATCGCCGCGAACATCGAGATCAAGCCGTGTCCGGGCCGCGAAGTCATCACCGGCACGCTGGTCGCGCAAGGCGCGCTCGAGCTTTGGGAAGGGCAGACGCCGCCGCTGCTGTCGTCGTTTTCGTTCGACGCGCTCGCCGCTGCGCGCGCGGCCGCGCCGTCGCTGCCGCGCGGCATGCTGTTCGAGCAGGTGCCGGCGGACTGGTTGAGCATCGTGCGCGAGCTCGACTGCGTTTCGCTGCATGCGAGTCACCGTTATCTGAGCGAGCCCCTGGTCGCCCAAATCCGCGCGGCCGGGCTGCGCGTGCTCGCCTACACGGTGAACGATCCGGCGCGCGCGCGGGTGCTCGAAGAATGGGGCGTGGACATGATTTGCACGGATCGGATCGATCTGTTGACCTGAAGTCGCGCTCGCAAGCTTCGCCCCAACCCCTGCGGGTTTTCCCGCAACCGCGCGCGCACCGGATTCCGGATTCCCCGACAGCATTTGTCCGGATTTCCGGAATCCCGGACGGCGCGCGCCGCGCCTTGCCGGAAAATCCATAAAAATCAAGGCTCTCAGTCTGAAATCAAACTGGCATCGACCTTGCGAATTAAAACGCGTGGCCGCCACGGCCCGACAAAAAAGCAAGGAGACACCGATGTCCGATTTCCCTTCCCGGTATTTCTGAATTCGTCGTCTTTGCAGCGGCCCGCTATCGTGCGCGCACGTGACGACCTTTCGTTTGCGTGTCGCGCGTCGCGGCAAGTCATTCGCTCATATCCCTCGCAGGAACCATCGTGAAGAAACCTATCCATAAAGTGCTGTACGTCCAGGTGATCGTGGCGATCATCATCGGCATCGTTCTCGGGCATTTCTACCCGAACCTCGCCATCGACATGAAGCCGCTCGGCGACGGCTTCATCAAACTGATCAAGATGGTGATCGGGCCGATCATCTTCTGCACGGTCGTGACGGGCATCGCCGGCATGGAAGACATGAAGAAGGTCGGACGCGTCGGCGGCAAGGCGCTGCTGTACTTCGAAATCGTCTCGACGTTCGCTCTGGTGCTCGGCCTCGCCGCCACGCACCTGTTGCGGCCCGGTGCCGGTTTCAACGTCGACCCAGCCTCGCTCGACGGCCGCGCGGTCGCGTCGTATGCGGCGAAGGCGCACGGCCAGTCGACCGTCGACTTCTTCATGCACCTGATTCCGGACACGCTGTCGTCGGCGTTCGCGCAGGGTGAGATCCTGCAGATCCTGCTGATCGCGTTGCTGTTCGGCGCCGTGCTCGCGACGGCCGGTGAGAAAGGCAAGCCCGTCACGAACTTCATCGAAGGGCTGTCGCACATCCTGTTCGGGATGGTGCGCATCATCACGAAGCTGGCGCCGATCGGCGCGTTCGGCGCGATGGCCTTCACGATCGGCAAGTACGGCATCGGCTCGCTGCTGCCGATGCTCAAGCTGATCGGCACGTTCTACCTGACCTCGATCGTGTTCGTGGTGGTCGTGCTCGGCGCGATCGCACGGATGGTGGGCTTCAACATCCTGCGTTTCATCGCGTACATCAAGGAAGAGATGCTGATCGTGCTCGGCACGAGCTCGTCCGAAGCCGCGCTGCCGCAACTGATGCAGAAGCTCGAAAATCTCGGCTGCTCGCGCTCGGTGGTGGGCCTCGTGGTGCCGACCGGCTACTCGTTCAACCTCGATGGCACCAACATCTACATGACGATGGCGGTGCTGTTCATCGCCCAGGCGACCAACACCGACCTCTCTTGGGGCCAGCAGCTGACGCTGCTCGCGGTGACGATGCTGACCTCGAAGGGTGCGAGCGGCGTGACCGGCGCGGGCTTCATCACGCTCGCGGCGACGCTGGCCGTGGTGCCGACGATTCCGCTGTCGGGCATGGTGCTGATCCTCGGCATCGACCGCTTCATGAGCGAGTGCCGCGCGCTGACGAACATCGTCGGCAACGGTGTCGCGACGGTCGTCGTGTCGGCCTGGGAAAAGGAGCTCGATCGCAGCAGGCTGAACAAAGTGCTGCGCGGCGAGGTGGCGGTCAAAGAGCCGGCTGGCGTTTGAGCCTCGCCTCGCCAACCCTGTCGTGACCAGCGCGGACGCTTAAGCATGAAACCGGCGTCCGCGCGTTCTTCCGGGGCGTCTCCGGCCTCCCCGGAGCTTTCCGCGCCTACCTCCGGCGAGACCGCCAGCCAAACCCGCGGCTACGCCCGCGACCCGTTCGACGGCGATCCCTTGCCGCCCTATGCCACAATGTCCGATGCCCATCGATCGGACTTTGCCAACGTGACCCGCCGCCTGCTGATTCTCTTCGCGCTCGCAGCCGGGCTCGTGGCGGCATGCTGGGTCACCTACAGCCTTGCGTGGAAAAGCGGTGTCGACACGCTGAGGCGCAACGCCGCCGTGCGCGCCGAGCGCACCGCGAGCGCGCTCAAGAGCACGCTCGAGCGTTATGAATCGCTGCCTTACCTGCTCGCCGAGCATCCGATCGTGCACGACGTGCTGATCGATCCGTCTCCCGCCAACGTCAAGCGCGCGAATCTCTATCTCGAAGACCTGAATCGCCACGCGCGCGCGACGGTCACCTACATCATTTCGCTCGACGGCTACTGCGTCGCCGCCAGCAATTGGCGCGGCCCGGGCAGCTTCGTCGGCGCCGGCTATCAGTTCCGGCCGTATTTCGTCGATGCGATGAATGGCGGCGTCGGCCGCTTCTTCGGCATCGGCACCATTTCGCAGGCGCCCGGCTACTACATCTCGCAGCCGGTGCGGCGCGACGGCAAGATCGTCGGCGTAGCAGTCGTCAAGCTCGATCTCGAATGGTTTCAGGGCGTCGACGCGTCCGAGCCGCTTGTCGTCACCGACGATCATGGCGTGATCTTTCTGTCGTCGGTGCCGGCATGGAAGTACCACACGATCCGGCCGCTGCCCGGCCGGATCGCCGATTCGATCTACCAGGCGCGCCAGTACGCGCAGCAGCCGATCGAGCCGCTGCCGGTGACGGTCGAGCGCATGCTCGAAGGCAACGCACAGATTCTGCGCATCGGCGGCGGGCGCTTAGCGCCGCGCTACCTCGCGTCGCGGCACGCGATGGGCGAGCCGGACTGGCATCTGATCACGATGTCGCCGGTCGATCCCGTCGATGCCGACGCACGCAAGGCGACCATCGTCACCGGTTTCGGCTATGTGTCGCTGGTGCTGCTCGCGTTCTACTGGCGCATGCGGCGCGCGCGCGTGCGCGAGGTGATGCGCAGTCGCGCGCTGCTGCAGAAGGCGTATGCCGAGCTGAACCAGCGCGTCGCCGAGCGCACCGCGGATCTGTCCGAGGCGAACGAGCAGTTGCACAAGGAAGTCGCCGAGCGCACCCGCGCCGAGCAGGAGCTGCGCGCCGCCCACGACGAACTGATCCAGGCGAGCAAGCTCGCCGCGCTCGGCCAGATGGCGGCCGGCATCACGCACGAGTTGAACCAGCCGCTCGCGGCGCTGCGCAGTTTCTCCGACAACACGCGCGTGCTGCTCGAACGCGGCGATCAGGCATCGGCGCGCGAGAATCTCGAAGCGATCGCGGCGCTCACCGAGCGCATGGGCAAGATCACCAACCAGCTGAAGCTGTTCGTCGGCCGCGCGCGGCCGCGTAGCGCACGCGCGTCGATCGTGCGGGCGCTGCGCAACGTCGTTGCATTGCTGCAAAAGCGTCTGCAGGGCGTCGAGCTCGAATTCGTGCTGATCGATGCGCAGGCGGACATCGACGCCGGGGCCGCCGCTGCGCCGGGCGGCGCGCGCATGCCGCTGAATCTCGCCGACGATCATCCGGAGCTGGTCGCGAATTGCGACGATCTTAGGCTCGAACAGGTGCTGATCAACCTGCTCGGCAACGCGCTCGACGCCACCGCCGGCATGAACCCGCCGCGTATCACGGTCGAAGTCGAGGCCGGCGCCGCGAACCTGTCGATCGCGGTCGGCGACAACGGCCCCGGCATTCCCGACGACGTGTTGCCCCACCTGTTCGAACCGTTCTTCACGACGAAGGAAATGGGCCAGGGGCTCGGCCTCGGCCTCGCGATTTCGTCGTCGATTGCGCGTGATTGCGGCGGCTCGCTGGTCGCGCGCAACGCGCCGCAAGGCGGTGCATCATTCGTGTTGACGCTGCGTCGCGCGCGCGTGCAGACCAGCCCCTCGCACGATCCGCTGACCGCTGGCTCCTGATTTCACCCCGAAGCATCACCCGGAACACGCAATGAACGACGGCCTGCAAGTGCTGTATATCGAAGACGACGAACTGGTGCGGCGCGCGAGCGTGCAGAGCCTGCAACTTGCTGGCTTCGACGTGATCGGCCATGCATCGGTCGAGGCGGCGGCGAAGCTGATCAGCGCGGACTTTTCTGGCGTGATCGTCAGCGATATCCGGCTTCCCGGCGCGAGCGGCCTCGATCTGCTCGCGCAGTGCCACGAGCGCGCGCCCGACGTGCCAGTGATTCTGGTCACCGGCCACGGCGATATCTCGATGGCCGTGCAGGCGATGCGCGACGGCGCCTACGACTTCATCGAAAAGCCGTTCGCGTCCGAGCGACTGATCGAAACCGTGCGGCGCGCGTTGGAGCGCCGCAAGCTCGTGCTCGAAAACCTCGCGTTGCGCCGTGAGCTGGCTGGGCAGAACGCGGTCGCGCCGCGCATCATCGGCCGCAGTCCGGCGATCGAGCAGGTGCGGCGGCTGATCGCCAACGTCGCGCCGACCGATGCGTCCGTGCTGATCAACGGCGATACCGGTGCGGGCAAGGAGCTGATCGCGCGCAGCCTGCACGAGCTGTCGCCGCGGCGCGACAAGCCGTTCATCGCGGTGAACTGCGGCGCGCTGCCCGAGCCGATGTTCGAATCGGAGATGTTCGGCTACGAACCGGGTGCGTTCACCGGCGCGGCGAAACGGCGGATCGGCAAGCTCGAACACGCGTCGGGCGGCACGCTGTTTCTTGACGAGATCGAAAGCATGCCGCTCGCGCTGCAGGTCAAGCTGCTGCGCGTGCTGCAGGACGGCGTGCTCGAGCGGCTCGGCTCGAATCAGCCGATTCGCGTCGATTGCCGCGTGGTCGCGGCGGCGAAAGGCGATATGGCCGAGCACGTCGCGGACGGCTCGTTCCGGCGCGATTTGCTGTACCGGCTCAACGTCGTGACGATCGCGCTGCCGCCGTTGAGCGAGCGTCGTGAGGACATCGTGCCGCTGTTCGAGCATTTCCTGCTCGATGCGGCGGTCCGCTATCAGCGGCCAGCGCCGATGCTCACCGATCGCCAGCGTGCGAGCCTGATGCAGCGCGATTGGCCGGGCAACGTGCGCGAGCTGCGCAATGCCGCCGACCGCTTCGTGCTCGGCATCGCCGACGAACCGGTGCTGTCGTTCGGCGAAGACGACGGGACGACCCATCCACTGAAGGAGCGGGTCGAGCAGTTCGAGCGCGCGATGATCGCCGAGGCGTTGGAGCAGGCGGGCGGCGTGGTCGCGGTCGCGGCGGACCGGCTGCAGCTCGGCAAGGCGACGCTCTACGAGAAGATCAAGCGATATGGCCTTGCGGCCAAAGGAGAAGGGGAGCGGTGATGAGAGCGGCGCCGGCGGCGGGAGATTGCGCCGGCGCGCGTTGAGGATCTGCTTGAACCGGCTTAAGCCGCGCCAGCCTTCAGCGCCTTCGCGAGCAACTGGTCGAGTTCCGCGAACTGCGGCTCGCCGACATAGCGCTTCAGGATCTTGCCGTCTTTATCGATGACGAAGGTGGTTGGCGTGAGCTGCACATTGCCGAACTGCTTGGCGGCCGAGCCGTCGTCCATGGCGACCTTGAACGGCAGCTGACGCGTTTGCGTGTAATTGGTGACGTACATCGGCGCGTCGTAATTCATCGCCACCGCGACGAATTCGAGGCCCTGGCCCTTGAAGCGGTTATAGGTCTCGACCATCTGCGGCATTTCCTTCATGCAGGTGTCGCAGCTCGTTGCCCAGAAATTGACCAGATAAACCTTGCCTTTCAGGTCGGCGGTCGTGAGCTTCTGTCCGGATAGCAGCGTGAAGGTTGCATCGGGCACGCGCTGCTGGCCGGCAAACGCGAAGTAACCGGCGACGGCGAGCGCAATGGCCACGGCCACCGCAATCAGATAGCGAAGCGGGCTCGTACGCCGGGCGGCGGTCGGTGAAGTTGAACTCATGGACGGGACCTCGTGAGTCGCGCGCGGCGCGGAACAATGGGGCGGTGCAATGGACTCTGGCCTGTGCTGAATAGCTTTTCTATTGTAGCTGCAGCGGGGCGGCTGCGCCGAAATGGCGCGAGCGCGCGGCTCGGCGCGACGGGCCGGCAGCGGATCAGCGGATAATGGCGCTTTATGCTCCGCAAGCCCGATCTTCCGCCCCATGCTCCGAACCGTTCGTCGTATCTGCCGTTTAGTTGCCCGCGTTTCGTGCCATTTTCCGTTGATCAATCGATTGCCCGCCCGCGGCGCGGGCGTCGTCATGCGACCGGGGCGCGCTCGTACAGTACTTGGCGCGGCGACGGCCGCGTTGGCGCTCGGCGTCGCGCTCAGCGCCTGCTCGCCGACCTTCGACTGGCGCACCGTGATGAACAACGAAAAGGGCTACACGGTCGACTTCCCGGCCAAGCCGGGCAACGACCAGCGCGCGGTGCAGATCGACGGCACACCCATGCAGATGGCGATGCAGACCGCCGAAGCGGGCAATGCGGTCTTCGCGGTCGGCACCGTGATGCTGCCCGACGATAGCGACGCGACGCAGCGCGCCGCGCTCGATTTCCTGCGCGCGGGACTGGCGCGCAACGTCGGCGCGACGCCCGATGCTCACGCGGTGCAGATCCCGCTGGCGGCGGGCGGCAAGACATCCGGGCTGGAAATGACGGTGAGCGGCGCGGCGGGCGCCAAACACGAGCCGCGCACCGTGTATGCTCGGCTCGTCGCGCGCGGCCGACATGTCTATCAGGCGGCGATCATCGCCGATCAACCGCTGCCGCAAGAGCAGGTCGACCAGTTTTTTTCGTCGTTCCAGCTGTACTGAACGCGGTATTTTTGGCCGAGCGGACGCGCCTCAGAACGCCGAACGCAGTGAAAGTTCCTTCGCAGCTTTGCGCGCTAATTGTTGGTTTACGTTGAGCTTTTTGAGTTACGCGCACAACCTGTGGATAACTCTGTTGAGAAGTCGGCTTCAATGGCCGCAAAAGCCCATCAGGCGGGCCTTTCGTCAAAATTCACGAGCGTACGGTATTTTAAAAAGCTCAATGAAATCAATGCCTTCATGAGATGCCTGTCAGCGCGCTTTCGAGTTGTATCAAAATCTAACAGGAGCGTGGCTGTGTGAATAAGTCAAGTCTTGACAGTAGATTTTTCTCCTCATAACGAGCCAAAAGCGCGGCGGTACTGGATTGCCTCGGCGACCTGCGCGGCGCTCGGCATCGCCGCGCCAGCCAGATCCGCGACCGTGCGCGCGACCTTCAACACCCGGTAGTACGCCCGCGCCGACCAGCCAAAGCGCTCGCCGGCTTCGCGCAGCAGTGCCTCGCCGGCCCCGTCCGGGCGGCACACATCGTCGACTTCGCGTCCGTCCAGCTCGCGGTTGGTCTTGCCTTGCCGGACCAGTTGCCGCTCGCGTGCAGCGCTCACGCGGTATGCGATCGCCGCGCTTGCTTCGCCGGCCGTGGCGGCGCGGGCCGCGAGTTCGGTGGCGGTCAGTGCTGGAATTTCGAGCTGGATGTCGATGCGGTCGAGCAGCGGTCCAGACAATTTACGCATATAGCGCGCGGCAACTTCCGGCGTGCAGCGGCAGCGCCCGCCCGGATCTCCGCGCCAGCCGCATGGGCACGGGTTCATCGCGGCGATCAGTTGGCAGGCGGCGGGGAAATCCGCTTGCCACGCGGCGCGCGAGATCGTGATGCGCCCGGCTTCGAGCGGCTCGCGCAGCGTTTCGAGCACCACACGATCGAATTCGGGAAGCTCGTCGAGAAACAGCACGCCCAGATGCGCGAGCGTGATCTCGCCGGGCTGCGGCGGATTGCGACCGCCGACCAGCGCCGCGGCGCTCGACGAATGGTGCGGCGCGCGAAACGGCCGCTGCCGCCACTGCGACGGCTTGAAGCCGATGCGGCTCGCGGACAGCAGCGCGGCTGAAGCGAGCGCTTCGTCGTCGGTCATGGGCGGTAGCAGGCCGGGCAGGCGAGCCGCTAGCATAGACTTGCCGGCGCCGGGCGGCCCGATCAGCAGCACGTGATGGCCACCGGCCGCCGCGACTTCGAGTGCGCGCCGAGCCGCGCGCTGGCCGATCACGTCGGCCATGTCCGGTGCCGGCGCGGCGGCGTGCTCGTCGGGCTCGGGCGCGGCGACCGGCCTAAGACGCGCGTCCGGCGCGCCTGCGAGATGCGCGCATAGCGACGGCAGATCGGCAGCGCCGAACACGTCGACGCCGGGCACGAGCGCCGCTTCCGCCGCGCTGGCGGCCGGCAGATAAAGCTGTGGGGTGTGGAACGCCTGTGCAGTTACCTGATCGACGAGTGCTGGCAACGCAGAACGCGTTTCAGATGATGCGTCGGCGTCTGCGCCAGCGGCTTCCGCGCTCGCCAGAGCGCCCCGCGCGGTGCCGCATGCCATCGCGAACGCGCCGCGCATCGGCCGCAGCGCGCCGGTCAGCGACAGCTCGCCGGCAAACTCG
This sequence comes from Paraburkholderia atlantica, assembly GCF_000092885.1. NCBI lineage: Bacteria > Pseudomonadati > Pseudomonadota > Betaproteobacteria > Burkholderiales > Burkholderiaceae > Paraburkholderia > Paraburkholderia atlantica. The sequence continues at coordinate 276,562 of NC_014117.1, forward strand.
CGATGGAGTAGCGATTCGGCCGGAATTTGCCCGCTCGCGGCCAGGATGCCGAGTGCGATAGGCAGATCGAAACGACCGGATTCTTTGGGTAGATCGGCGGGCGCGAGGTTGACGGTGATGCGGCGTACCGGGAAATCGAAACCGCAGTTCTGCAGCGCCGCGCGCACGCGCTCACGGCTCTCGCGCACTTCCAGGTCGGGCAGGCCGACGATCGCAAAGGACGGCAGTCCATTGGCGAGGTGAACCTCGACGGTCACTTCGGGCGCACGGCCGGCGGCCGGCGCGCGGCTGCGCACCACGGCAAGCGACATATTCCCCTCCCGTCGGACGGCGCGCTCATTTCGCGCGCATATCCCCCAAAAACGCTGATGACGTCACGGCCCGCTTGCCGGTGATGTGCGGCACTGCGCAGCGCGAAGGCTGCAACCAGTGCTTACGGCGTCTGCGTGAGCGGCAGTTTCTGTTCGAGCTCGGCGACGCGGCGCTCGAGTTCTTCGAGTCGCGCGCGCGTACGCACGAGCACCTGGGTCTGCGTATCGAATTCCTCGCGCGTGACCAGATCGAGCTTCGAGAAGCCCTGCGACAGCATTGCCTTGACGTTGCGTTCGACATCCTTGGCCGGCGAATTCTTGAACAGATCGCTGACGCGAGCCTGGAAGTCGTTAAAAACGTCGTTCGGTTGTTTCATCGTGTTCCCCTTGGTGCACAAAAAATGTGCATGTTTCATTGCACCCGTTCTCCGTGGCAGCGAATGGGCGATCCTGGTGCGCGCGGCTCCTTCGCTGCCGCGGCCGCGTGAGCGCGTTTGGTGCGCGCCTCGCGTTCAGAACGTTCGAACACTCTAGCAACGATCCCCCCGCCGCGCCACCGCCGACAGCGCCGCTGGCCGTTCGGACAAGGCCGTCCGGGCGCGCTGCGCCACGCGCGCGACGCGCAGTCTGACACAACATGGCATAGGAGTTGCTGTTACTGCCGCGCGCGCACTGCCAGGGCACTTTTACCGGGAGCGCAGGAGACCGCGGTTAGAGGTACGCAACGTGGCAGCAACGGTTCAGCAACAACTAGCGAGGATTTCATGAAACTCATCACCGCAATCATCAAGCCGTTCAAGCTGGATGAAGCGCGCGAAGCCCTGTCGGCAATCGGCGTGTCGGGTATCACGGTCACGGAAGTCAAAGGCTTCGGGCGGCAGAAGGGCCACACCGAGCTGTATCGGGGCGCCGAATACGTCGTCGACTTTCTGCCGAAGGTGAAGATCGAAGCAGCCGTATCGGACGACATCGTGGACCAGGCGATCGAGGCGCTCGAGCGCGCCGCGCGTACCGGCAAGATCGGCGACGGCAAGATCTTCGTCACGCCGATCGAGCAGGTGGTTCGGATCCGCACCGGCGAGACCGGCGCGGACGCTCTGTAAAGATCAGAGCATAGCGACACGGATAGCGACAAGAGGAAAACCAAGATGCGCAAACTAATGATGTCCCTGCTGATGGCCGGCTCGCTGCTAGCGGCCGGTGTCGGCACCGCCCTGGCTGACGACGCGTCCGCTCCCGCGGCCGCCTCCGCCCCCGATACGACGGCGAGCGCGCCTGCTCCCGACGCCTCCGCCGCAGCCGCTGCCCCGGCTGCCTCGGCTCCCGCCGCCGATGCGTCCGCCGCGCCGGCCGCAAGCGCGCCGGCCGCCACCGACGCATCGGCCACCGCTGCCGCCGCCCCGGCCGCGCCGACCGCCCCGTTCTCGGTCGATTCATCGAAGATCAACTCCGGCGACACCGCGTGGATGCTGACCTCGACCGCGCTGGTGCTGTTCATGACGATCCCCGGTCTCGCGCTGTTCTACGGCGGCATGGTCCGCAAGAAGAACGTGCTCGCGACGCTGATGCAAAGCTTCGCGATCACCTGTCTGGTGACGATCGTCTGGACCGTGGTCGGCTACAGCATCGCGTTCACGCCGGGCAACTCGTTCATCGGCGGCTTCTCGCGGGTGTTCATGACGGGCATGAACTACATCAAGGGCGACAAGGCCACGACGCTGACCGTCAGCCATCTCGCGCCGACGATCCCCGAGACGGTCTACTTCGTCTATCAGATGACCTTCGCGATCATCACGCCGGCGCTGATCACCGGTGCGTTCGCGGACCGCATGAAGTTCTCGGCGATGCTGGTGTTCATGACGCTGTGGTCGATCCTCGTCTACTCGCCGATCGCGCACATGGTGTGGGAGCCGAGCGGCTGGCTGGCTACCGCGGGCATCCTCGACTTCGCGGGTGGCACGGTGGTGCACATCAACGCGGGTATCGCGGGTCTGGTCTGCTGTCTGGTGCTCGGCAAGCGCGTCGGCTACGGCAAGGAAGCGATGGCGCCGCATAACCTGACGCTGACGCTGATCGGTGGCGCGATGCTGTGGGTCGGCTGGTTCGGCTTCAATGCGGGTTCGGCGGTGGCGGCGGACGGCCGTGCCGGCTTCGCGATGTTCGCCACGCAGGTGGCGACCGCCGCGGCGGCGCTCGCGTGGATGTTCGCCGAATGGGCGGCCAAGGGTAAGCCGTCGGTGCTCGGTATCGTGTCGGGCGCGGTCGCGGGTCTGGTGGCGGTGACGCCGGCATCGGGCTTCGTCGGCACGCTGGGCGCGCTGGTGATCGGCATTGTCGCCGGTGTGCTCTGCTTCTGGTCGGCCACGTGGCTCAAGCACAAGCTCGGCTACGACGATTCGCTCGACGCGTTCGGCGTGCACTGCGTGGGTGGGATCATCGGTGCGCTCTTAACCGGCGTGTTCGCGGTCAAGGACATTAGCGGCTTCGACGGCAGCCTGATCCTGCAGGCGAAGGGCGTGCTGACGACGCTGATCTACAGCGGCGTGGTGAGCTTCGTGCTGCTGAAGATCATCGACATGGTGATCGGCATCCGCGTGACCGAAGAGCAGGAGCGCGAAGGCCTCGACGTGAGCCTGCACGGCGAGAAAGTCGAATAACCGGAGAACCTGTCCCGCTTGGGGCCCGCGCTTCCGGGCCCGCCAGTCAGGAAAAGTTAAGCGCAGCAAGTTCGCCCGCCTTCATGGCGGGCTTTTTTCTTGCTGATCGGGTTGCGAACGGTAATTTTCCGCGCCTATCATCGAGATAGGGAGAATGCATTCGAGTCTGCTTGCGAATGGAGAAACCGTCCCCAAATGGACAAAGCATTTGCTCTACAATCTTTTTTCTCCAGTCTGCGAGTGATCAATGGTTCCGCACCTAGTTACGGCGTTAAACGGCCCGCTGCTCGACCTCGAGCGGAAGATCCTCGACGCCACGCCCGCTATCGAACGCTGGTTCCGGCTTGAATGGCAGGAGCACACGCCGCCGTTCTATTGTTCCGTCGATCTGCGTAATGCGGGCTTCAAGCTCGCGCCGGTCGACACCAACCTGTTTCCCGGCGCCTTCAACAATCTGCCGCAGGAAGTGCTGCCGCTCGCGGTGCAGGCCGCGATGGCCTCGATCGAAAAGATCTGCCCGGACGCGAAGAATCTGCTCGTGATTCCGGAGCGCCACACACGCAACGCGTTCTACCTCGAAAACGTCGCCCGGCTCGCGTCGATCATGCGCCAGGCGGGCCTGAACGTACGCTTCGGCACGCTCGACGAAACCATCAACGGCCCGGTCACGATCGCGCTGTCGGACGGCCAGAAGCTGGTGCTCGAACCGCTCGAGCGCTCGCAGCGGCGCCTCGGGCTGAAGAACTTCGACCCGTGCTCGATTCTGCTGAACAACGACCTGTCCGGCGGTATTCCGCCCGTGCTCGAGAATCTGCACGAGCAGTACCTGCTGCCGCCGCTTCACGCGGGCTGGGCGGTGCGCCGCAAGTCGACGCATTTCTCGTGCTATGACGACGTCGCGAAGAAATTCACGAAGATGGTCGAGATCGATCCGTGGATGATCAATCCGTACTTCGCGCACGTCGAGGGCGTCGACTTCCAGCAGCGCACCGGCGAGGAAGCGCTTGCCGATGCGATCGACGGCGTGCTGAAGAAGATCGCGCGCAAGTATCGCGAGTACGGCATCTCCGAAAAACCGTATGTCGTGATCAAGTCGGATGCGGGCACTTACGGCATGGGCGTGATGACCGTGCACGACGCGTCGGAAGTCGCCGCGCTGACGAAGCGCGAACGCACGCGCATGGCCGCGACCAAAGACGGCCTCGAAGTGCACGACGTGATCGTGCAGGAAGGCGTGTACACGTTCGAGCGCATCGGCGAGGAAGTCGCCGAGCCGGTCGTCTACATGATCGACCGCTATGTGGTGGGCGGCTTCTATCGCGTGCACGGCAGCCGCGAGCGCGACCAGAACCTGAACGCGCCGGGCATGCACTTCGTGCCGCTCGGCTTCGAACATACGGCGCTGCCCGATGCGCACGCGAAGCCCGGCGCGGCGCCGCCGAACCGCTTCTATATGTATGGCGTCGTGGCGCGGCTGGGGTTGCTGGCCGCCTCGGTCGAACTCGAAAAGACCGATCCCGAAGCGATCCAGGTCTAAGCCACCTCGCGCGACAGGATGGCGGCACACGTGCCGCCATCGCCGTCTTCAAAGACTATATTGACGAACAATGTCACGCCCGTCAGGGCGCACCGGGACTTTCATGGACATTCTTTTCATCGCCGATCCGCTCGCCCATTTCAAGATTTACAAAGACTCGACCTACGCGATGATGGCCGAAGCGGCGCGCCGCGGTCACACGGTGTACACCTGCGAGCCGAAGCATCTGGCGTGGACGGGCGGCGATGTCGAAGCGAACGTGCAGCGCATCGCGATCACCGGCGATACCACCGATCTGCATCGTGACGTCTGGTTCGCCGCCGATGCCGCCGCGCCGCGCGCGCTGGCGAGCTTCGGCGCGGTCGTGATGCGCAAAGACCCGCCGTTCGACATGGAATACGTGACGTCGACGTGGCTGCTCGAGCTGGCCGAGCGTGGCGGCGCGCGCGTCTTCAACAAGCCGCAGGCGATTCGCGATCATTCAGAGAAGCTCGCGATCGGCGAGTTCGCGCAGTTCGTCGCGCCGACGCTGGTCACGCGCGATCCGGCGCGGCTGCGCGCGTTCCACGAACAGCATGGCGACGTGATCCTGAAGCCGCTCGACGGCATGGGCGGCATGGGCGTGTTCCGCGTGAAGGCGGACGGCATGAACCTCGGCTCGATCGTCGAAATGCTGAGCCACGACGGCGCGCGCTCGGTGATGGCGCAGAAATTCATCCCCGAGATCAAGGAGGGTGACAAGCGCATCCTGTTGATCGGCGGCGAAGCGGTGCCGTACTCGCTCGCGCGCATTCCTCAGGGTAATGAGGTGCGCGGCAATCTGGCGGCCGGCGGACTGGGTGTCGCGCGGCCGCTCAGCGAGCAGGATCGCAAGATCGCCGATACCCTCGCGCCGGTGCTGGCCGCGCGCGGCTTGCTGCTGGTGGGCCTCGATGCGATCGGCGACTGGCTCACCGAAGTCAACGTCACGAGCCCGACGTGTTTCCGCGAGATCATGGATCAGACCGGCTTCGACGTCGCCGCGATGTTCGTCGACGCGCTGGAGCGCGCGGTCGGCTGACGCACGGTGCTGGCTGGGCACATGCCTCGCGCGGCGACTTGGGCGGCGACTCGAGCGGCCTTGATTGCCCGGCCGCACCCCCAATCTGGGTAGTAAATCCGTATCAGGCGCGCCGTCGGGATTGGCGCGAAAATGAGGCTGCTACAATGCCCGCTCGCCCGACGATGCATTTGCGCCCTCGCGACCCACGGCCGGTCCGGGGCGATGGCGAACCGGGCTCTAGTCCCGGTCCACGGTTTGGGGCCGTTCTTTTGCAGTAAGGCTGACATGGCAGGCATTCTGATCATTGCGCACGCTCCATTCGCCACCGCGTTGCGCGATTGCATTTCCCACATATATGGCGGTTTGCCGGCGCGTATCGGCGTGATCGATGTGTCGCCGGATTGCGATCCCGCGCAGGTCGTCGCGTTCGCGAATTCGGAAGTCGCGCGGTTGAAGGAAGAGAACGGCGCGCTCGTGTTGACCGACATGTTCGGCGCGACGCCGGCCAACATCGCGGGCCGGCTCGCCGCCGTGCGGGACGTGCGCGTGCTGTGCGGCGTCAATCTGCCGATGCTGGTGCGTGCGGTCTGCTATCGCGCGACGCCGCTCGACACGCTCGTCGACAAGGCGCTCGCCGGCGCGACCAAGGGTGTGCACGCGATCGGACCGGCGACGCCGGAGCCGGTCACGGCGCCAGCGTGCCCGGCCGATTGCCTGCCGGCGCTGCCGCCCGACGCGGCGCCCGCCGACTGTGTTCCCGCGTTGCCGGCCGATGCCGATCTGACGCAGAAGCCGGACGCGCCCGGCTTGTAACTCGGGCTGGTTCGGAGGCGAGCTTCGACGGATTCAAGCGCTATCGCTACGGCATCAGGCACATTGCAGCCGCTTTGCAGTTTCACCTTTCACCATTTCATTCACCCGCGCTTCGGACCATCACATGCTGCAACAGGAAACGACAATTGTGAACAAGCTGGGGCTGCACGCGCGCGCGTCGGCCAAGTTGACGCAACTCGCGGGCAACTACCAGGCGGAAATCTGGATGAGCCGCAATGGCCGTCGTATCAACGCGAAGAGCATCATGGGCGTGATGATGCTGGCCGCGGGCATCGGCAGTACCGTGCTGATCGAAACGGAAGGTACCGACGAACAGGAAGCGATGGACGCGCTGTTGAAACTGATTGCCGATAAATTTGGCGAAGGTCAATAACGCGGCGCGCTTTGCGTTCGACAATTCCGAAAATGCCGCGGCTCAGTCCGCGGCTTTTTTTTGCCGCCGACATTTGAATATCAGAAGAGGCCCGCGGTTAATCGACATTAAAGGGATGTACAAGCGGCGCGAAAGCCGCAGAGAAGAGTGCGTAAGGCCACACGCGCGTATGGCGACATGCGCGTAAGGTGACACGCGTTTTCAATGTTTAAACCATATGTTCTGCGCGACGCGTATAGAGCGAAGCTTCGTCTGTACGAGGACACCTGATGGCGATAACCCGTGCTGCGCTGCACACACCGCCGGCATACTTCAAAAAGGCGCGGAATTTATAATGCCAAGTACAGTCTGAGAGCATTGCAGCGGTTTGCCGCGGCATTACACAACTAGAGGAGGTGCGCGTGTCATTCACGCTGCATGGAATTCCCGTGTCACGCGGTATCGCCATCGGGCGGGCCTATCTGATCGCCCCGGCAGCACTCGACGTAGACCACTATCTGATCGAACCCGCGCAGATCGAAGGGGAGGTCGGGCGCTTTCGCGCGGCTCAGCAACGCGTGCATGAAGAACTCAACGTATTGCGCGCCGATCTCGCCGCGGATGCTCCTACTGAAATGGGCGCGTTCATCGACGTACACATGATGATCCTGAACGACGTGATGCTCGTTCAGGAAACCATCGACTTGATCCGCACGCGCCGCTACAACGTCGAGTGGGCGCTGACCGAACAGCTCGAAAGACTCTCGCGCCATTTCGACGACATCGAAGACGAATACCTGCGCGAACGCAAAGCCGACATCGAACAGGTCGTCGAGCGCGTGCTGAAGGCGCTCGCGGGCGCGCCGGGCATCGTCGACAACGTGCATGGCGCGTGCGATGAAATGATCGTCGTCGCGCACGACATCGCGCCCGCCGACATGATGCAGTTCAAGACGCAGACGTTCCAGGGCTTCGTCACCGATCTCGGCGGGCGCACGTCGCATACCGCTATCGTCGCGCGCAGCCTGGGCATTCCGGCCGCGGTCGGCGTGCAGCATGCGAGCGCGCTGATCCGCCAGGACGATCTGATCATTGTCGATGGCGACCACGGCATCGTGATCGTCGACCCCGCGCCGATCGTGCTCGAGGAATACTCGTATCGGCAAAGCGAGAAGGAGCTCGAGCAGCGCAAACTGCAACGGCTCAAGTTCTCGCCGACGCAAACGCTGTGCGGCACGCGCATCGAACTGTGCGCGAACATCGAGTTGCCGGACGACGCGCGCGCGGCGATCGAATCGGGCGCGACCGGCGTGGGTCTGTTTCGCACCGAGTTCCTGTTCATGAATCACAAGGACCGGATGGCCGAAGAGGAGGAGCAGTTCAGCGCGTATCGTCGCGCGGTCGAGCTGATGAACGGCTTGCCGGTCACGATCCGCACGATCGACGTCGGCGCTGACAAACCGCTCGATTCGATGGGCGGCGGCGACGGCTACGAGACCGCCGTGAATCCGGCGCTCGGTTTGCGCGCGATTCGCTGGAGCCTGTCCGAGCCGCAGATGTTCCTCACGCAGCTGCGCGCGATCCTGCGCGCGTCGGCGTTCGGCAAGGTGAAGATCCTGATCCCGATGCTTGCGCACGCGCAGGAAATCGACCAGACACTCGATCTGATCCGCGAAGCCAAGCGTCAACTCGACGACGCGGGTATCGCTTACGATCCGAACGTGCAGGTCGGCGCGATGATCGAGATTCCGGCCGCGGCGATCGCGTTGCCGCTGTTCCTGAAGCGACTCGATTTCCTGTCGATCGGCACCAACGATCTGATCCAGTACACGCTCGCGATCGATCGCGCGGACAATGCGGTCGCGCATCTGTACGACCCGCTGCATCCGGCCGTGCTGCATCTGATCGCGTTCACGCTGCGCGAGGCGAAGCGGGCGGGTGTGCCCGTCTCCGTGTGCGGAGAGATGGCGGGCGATCCGGCGTTGACGCGTCTGTTGCTCGGCATGGGCTTGACCGAGTTTTCGATGCATCCGAGCCAACTGCTCGAGGTCAAGCAGGAGGTGCTGCGCTCGCATCTGAAGACGCTCGAAAAACCCGTGGCCGACGTGCTGGCTTCGTTCGAGCCGGAAGAGGTGCAGGCGGCGCTCAAGCGGGTCGCACTGGTTTGAATCCGACGCGCTTCGTCGCGCCTCGCTGAACGAAAAACGCCGCAAATTGAGGCGTTTTTCTATTTCGTGACCGGGGGGCAGCGTAGATCGGGTTCAAGACCCGTGCGCGCGGCCGCACACCGGGCAATCCGGCTGACGTCCGATGCGCATGGTGTTCCATTCCATCCGCAGCGAATCGAGCATCGTCAGGCGGCCCACGAGCGGCGTGCCGATTGCGCCGACGACCTTCAGCGCTTCGGCAGCCTGCATCGAACCGACGATGCCGACCGTCGGCGCGAACACGCCCATCGTCGAGCAGGCGACTTCCTCGAACGGCTGATCTTCGGGAAACACGCACGCGTAGCATGGCGACGCTTCGTCGCGGAAATCGAAGGTGCTGATCTGGCCGTCGAAGCGCAGCGCCGCGCCCGACACGAGCGGCACGCGATGCTTGACGCACGCGCGGTTGATCGCGTGACGCGTCGCGAAGTTGTCGGTGCAATCGAGCACGACATCCGCGTGGGGCACTTCGCGATCGAGCCACGCATCGTCGACGCGCTCAGCCACCGCGTTGACGACGACCTCTGGATTGATCTGCGCGAGCATGTCGCGCCCGGATTCGACCTTGCTGCGTCCAACCGACGCGCTGACGTGCAGGATCTGGCGCTGCAGATTGGTCAGGTCGACGGTATCGGCATCGACGAGCGTCAGACGGCCGACGCCCGCCGCCGCGAGATACATCGCGGCCGGCGAACCGAGCCCGCCCGCGCCGACGATGATCGCGTGGGCCTCGATAAAACGCTGCTGTGCCTCGATGCCGATTTCGTCGACAAGGATGTGGCGGGAGTAGCGAAGGAGTTGATCGTCGTTCATGGCGGGGCGCGTGGGGTGTGTCGCTATGTCGCGGTGTCGCGCAAGGAGAGGCGGGCCGAGGGGCCGCGGCGCGCATTCGTGGCTGTTATTTTAATCGCGCCGGGAGGGTGGATGTTGCGGTTTGCCGTGAGGCGCCGCCGGTTGAGCGGCGGCTTTTGCTGAAACTGCTGCGGCGTGTCTTCGCAGACTATTGTGCTGCGAAGACACGCGCGGGTTCGCTGCTTATTTGCCAGCGGGAGCCAGAGCCGGAGCCGAAGCCGGCGCCGGTCCCGATGCGCCCGGCACCGGTTGCGTCGGCTTCACCGCCACCGGCGCGGAGGCCGACGTGCCCGGCTTGTTCTGCGCGAGCCGGCGTTCCATCAGCGACTTCGATTCCTGAACCGGCTTGCCTTCGAGCTTGCCGACGGCCTGTTGCAGCATGAAGTCGTCGTTCGAACCGAACTCGACCGGCTTGCGTTCGCGTTCCTTCTGGCGCTGTTCCGGCGTCTTCTTGTCGTTCTGCTCTTCGAGCTGACGCAGCTGCTCCATGCGCTCCGACTCGCGTTTCTCCGCTTCCTTCTTCTCGTTCGGGTCCTGGGTGTTCGCAAGGTGATTCGAGTAGTCGACTTCGCGGGTAACGAGCGCGTCGTCCGGATCGCCGTCCGCGTATTGATCGACCGGAAGATCGGGGCGGATGCCCTTGTTCTGGATCGAACGGCCGCTCGGCGTGTAGTAATACGCGGTGGTCAGTCGCAGTGCGGTGTCCGCCGTCATGGGGCGTACGGTTTGCACCGAGCCCTTGCCGAACGTGGTCTTGCCGAGAAGCAGCGCGCGGTGCTGATCCTGCAGCGCGCCCGCGACGATTTCCGAGGCCGACGCCGAGTACGCGTTGGTCAGCACGATCATCGGCACGGTCTTGAAGATGGCCGGTACGTCCTTCAGCGGATCGCTGTCGAACGATTGCAGACGGTAGTTATCGTAGGTGTCGCGATAGATCTGCTTCGAATCCGGAATCTGGCCGTTGGTCGACACCACCACCGAATTCGGCGGCAGGAACGCGCCCGCGACGCCGACCGCACTTTGCAGCAGACCGCCGCCATTGTTGCGCAGGTCGAGGATGAGGCCCTTCAGGTTCGGCTCCTGGCGCGCAAGATCCTGCAGCTTGGCCGCGAGGTCAGGCGTGGTGCGCTCCTGGAAGCTCGTAATGCGCACGTACGCGAAGCCCGGCGCAACGATCTTGCCCTTCACCGACTGCACCTTGATGATTGCGCGCGTGACGGTGAGCGGGAACGTGCGGTCGTCGGTCTTGCGGAAGATGGTCAGCGTGACCTTGGTGCCCGGCTCGCCGCGCATCTGCTTGACCGCCTGGTCGAGCGTCATGCCGCGCACGGGCTTGTCGTTGATGCGCGTGATCAGGTCGCCCGGACGGATGCCGGCGCGGAACGCGGGCGTGTCTTCGATTGGCGAAATCACCTTGATCAGGCCGTCTTCCGACGAAATTTCGATGCCGAGGCCCGCGAAGCGGCCCTTGGTCTGCTCCTGCAGCTCTTCGTAGTCGGTCTTGTCGAGGTACGACGAGTGCGGGTCGAGGCTCGACACCATGCCCTTGATCGCGGCGGTGAGGAGCTTCTTGTCGTCGACCGGTTCGACGTATTCGTGCTTGATCTGCCCGAACACTTCGGCGAAGAGCCTGAGCTGGTCTAGCGGCAGCGGAGCGATCGCGGCGCTAGCGGGTTGCTGGGCCGAGGCGGAGAATTGCAAGGTGGCAAAGACACCGGTAGCAAGGCCCGCGGCAATCAGGCCGAAATTTTTCAGGTTCTTTCGCATAGAGTCTGTTGCGGTCGGAAGCGCGTGGCAGCGTCGATAAAGATTGGACGGACAAGTATAACTGCACACCCGCCTGCTCAGGGCGCGGTGCAGGCAATCGTGCTTCGACAGTACGGGAAGGTCCTGGTTCTTGCGAACCGGCCCGCGGATGGCGAGCGGTGCGATATGTCACCCGACGGTGCGGAACCGACACTTGCCGCAGAAGGCCAGCGGATGCGGTCGCCGCTACGGTGATCTCTGCGGCGGACCGCTAAATCTGACCGCCGGGCGCAATACAGTATTTCTTGCCGGGCCGGTTGTCTCCGTGCGGCCCCGCGCGCTTTCGTCGCGAGGGGCCCGCGGCCGGAAACGCTTGGTCAGCCCGCCTTGCCCTGGCTCGCGACCGCGGCTTGTGCCTTCGCGATCGCGTCCTGGTCGCCGAGATAGTAGTGCTTGATCGGCTTCAGATCTTCGTCGAGTTCATAGACGAGCGGCACGCCGTTCGGAATGTTCAGGCCGACGATGTCGCTGTCCGAGATGTTGTCGAGGTACTTGACCAGCGCGCGGATCGAGTTGCCGTGCGCGGCGATCAGGATGCTGCGGCCCGACTTGATGGCCGGCGCAATCGACTCGTTCCACAGCGGCAGCACGCGCGCGACCGTGTCTTTCAGGCACTCGGTCAGCGGCAGTTGCTCGCGCGGCACCTTGGCGTAGCGCGGGTCGGTGTACGGCGCGCGCTCGTCGGTCGGCTCGAGCGCGGGCGGCGGCGTGTCGTAGCTGCGGCGCCAGACCAGCACCTGTTTGTCGCCGAATTTGGCGGCCGTTTCGGCCTTGTTCAGACCCGACAGCGCGCCGTAGTGGCGCTCGTTCAGGCGCCACGAATGCACGACGGGCAGGTACATCAGGTCCATCTTGTCCTGCACGTGCCACAGCGTGCGGATCGCGCGCTTGAGCACCGACGTATAGGCGATGTCGAACGTGTATCCGGATTCCTTGAGCAGCACGCCCGCCTGCTGCGCCTCGAGGTTGCCCTGCTCGGTGAGGTCGACGTCGACCCAGCCGGTAAAGCGGTTTTCCTTGTTCCACGTCGATTCGCCGTGGCGGATGAGAACGAGTTTGTACATGTGAGTTGCCGGTCGGTAGTGAGGAAGCGGTCTTGCGCTGTGCGGTGCCTCTGGCGGCGCATCGCCATCGCGTCAAACGGTTATTTTATAATGCTCGGGTTGACCTTTTCGATTTCTCTCTTTCCGGCGGATCTTCCGTGAAGTTTTTCACCGAATACACAAACCTTGTCCTGATCGCAATCGTCCTTATCTCTGGTGGGTTGCTGCTGTGGCCGACCATCAGTCGGCGTGGACGTGGCGGCCTGTCGGCCGCTGAAGCCACCCAACTGATCAACCGGCGCAACGCGGCGGTCATCGATCTGCGGCCGTCCGCCGATTACGCCAAGGGGCACCTGCCCTCGGCACGGCATTTCGAATTCGCGGAGTTGCAGGCGAAAGTCACGCAACTCGCGAAGAACAAGAGCAACCCGGTGCTGCTGGTATGCCAGACCGGCCAGCAGTCGAACAAGGCAGCGCGTATCGTGCAGGAAGCGGGATACGCGGAAGTCCATGTTCTCGAGGGCGGCGTCGACGCCTGGCAGAAAGCCGGTATGCCGGTTGTGAAACAAGGAGCAGCCAAGTGAACAAAGTGATCATGTACAGCACCCAGGTGTGCCCGTATTGCCAGATGGCCGAACGTCTTTTAAAGTCGCGCGGCGTCGAGCACGTTGAGAAAGTACTGATCGATAAAGACCCGGCCCGTCGTGAGGAGATGATGACCCGGACCGGTCGTCGCACGGTGCCGCAGGTGTTCATCGGCGAGACGCATGTCGGCGGCTATGATGACCTTTCCGCGCTCGATCGCGCGGGCGGTCTGACGCCGCTGCTCGAAGCAGCCTGAGTTCGCGCGTTTCGCGCCGCGCGAGCGGGCGGACCACCACTCGATAAGCCGGCGCGTGCGCTCCTCGCGGAGCCGAGCCGGCGCAATAATCTGGCGGCCCATGCGTGCATCGGCCGCCGCCACGCATACCTATCAGGAATCACCATCATGTCCGACGAGAATAACCAGCCGTTCTTCAACATCCAGCGCATTTATCTGAAGGACATGTCGCTCGAGCAGCCGAATTCGCCGGCGATCTTCCTCGAGCAGGAAATGCCGTCGGTCGAAGTCGAAGTCGACGTGAAGGCTGAGCGCCTCGCGGAATCCGTGTTCGAAATCCTCGTGACGGGCACGGTTACGGCCAAGGTGTCGGACAAGGTCGCGTTCCTGATCGAAGCGAAACAGGCCGGCATTTTTGACATTCGCAACATTCCTGCCGAGCAGATCGATCCGCTCGTCGGCATCGCGTGCCCGACCATTCTGTTCCCGTACTTGCGCTCGAACATCGCCGACGCGATCACCCGCGCCGGCTTCCCGCCGATCCACCTCGCCGAGATCAACTTCCAGGCGCTGTACGAGCAGCGTCTCGCGCAAATGAGCGCGGCCCAGCAGGGCGGCGCGGCGCAAAACGGCGTCACGCATTAAGGCGCCGCAGGTAGTGCCGGCTATGAAGGTCGCCGTTCTCGGCGCTGGCGCCTGGGGCACCGCCCTCGCTGGCCATCTGGCCGTAAGGCACGACACGGTGTTGTGGGCGCGCGAGTCCGCGCTCATCACCGAGCTTTCCACTTCGCACGAAAACGCCCGCTATCTGCCGGGCGTCGCGTTGCCGCCCGCGCTTCGCTACGAAGCGGATCTCAATGCGGCGCTCGATTACGCGCTCGCCGACGCTGCGCTGTGCGTGGTCGCGACTCCCGTGGCTGGCCTGCGCGGTCTGTTGCGTGCGATGCGCGATGCGGGCAAGGTGCCCGCGCATATCGTGTGGCTGTGCAAGGGTTTCGAAGCGGATTCACAGTTGTTGCCGCATCAGGCGGTGGCGGCGGAGTTGCCCGCGCATGCGAGCAACGGCGTATTGTCCGGACCGAGCTTCGCGCGCGAAGTCGGGCAGGGGCTGCCGGTAGCGTTGACGATCGCGAGTTCGTCGTCGGTGTGCCGCGAACGCACGGTCGCGGCGTTTCATCACGGCGCGATGCGCATCTATACCGGCGATGACGTCGTCGGCGTCGAAGTGGGCGGCGCGGTGAAAAACGTGCTCGCCATCGCGACGGGCATCGCCGATGGCCTCGGCCTCGGCCTCAACGCACGCGCGGCGCTGATCACCCGCGGCCTCGCCGAAATGTCGCGTCTTGGCGTGACGCTAGGTGGGCGAGCGGAAACCTTTACCGGGCTGACCGGCCTGGGCGATCTGATTTTGACCGCGACCGGCGATCTGTCGCGCAACCGCACCGTGGGCCTGCAACTCGCCACGGGCCGCACGCTCGACGACATTCTCGGCGGCCTCGGTCACGTTGCCGAAGGCGTGCGCTGCGCGAAGGCGGTCCTGTCGATCGCACGCGCCCATGCAATCGAAATGCCGATCACCCAAGCGGTCTGCGCGGTGCTGTTCGACGGCGTGGCGCCGCGCGATGCGGTCAGCGCGCTGCTGCGGCGCGATTCGAAGGCCGAATAAAGTCTGTTCTTTCAGCCGTTTAGCGCAAATTCACGTTGAACGGCTGCCTCACCCGGCTGTCCACTTCTTGAGCGAGACTCGGGTCAGCGAGGTTCCCATGCCCACCTTCAATCTCAGTCACGGCACATGCACGCTCGAAGCGCGCGTGGTCGATATCACGAGGCTCGCCGTCGATGCGATCGTCAATGCCGCGAATACGTCGCTGCTCGGCGGCGGCGGTGTGGATGGCGCGATTCATCGCGCGGCCGGCAAGGAGTTGCTGCGCGAATGCGAAACGCTCGGCGGCTGCGCGACCGGCGACGCCAAAATCACCGCCGGTTATCGGCTGCCCGCGAAGCATGTGATCCATGCGGTCGGTCCGGTGTGGCGCGGCGGCGCGCATGGCGAAGCCGACCTGCTCGCATCGTGCTATCAGCGCTCGCTCGAAATCGCGCGCGAGACGCATTGCACGAGCATTGCGTTTCCCGCGATCAGTTGCGGCATCTACCGTTTCCCCGCCGACGATGCGGTCAGCATCGCGGTCGGGACCGTGCTCGACACGTTGCCGCGCACACCCCACATGAAGCACGTGACGTTCGCGTGTTTCGACGACGCGATGTTCGCGCGCTACGAGGCCGAGCTCGAACGCCGTCAGGCGCCGCCCTCGAAGCCGGCCTGACGCCACGCTTCGAACACCACGACCGCCACCGTATTCGACAGATTCAGACTGCGATTGCCAGGACGCATCGGCAGACGCACGCGCTGTTCGTTCGTAAAGCGCTCGAGCACCGTGTCGGGCAGGCCGCGCGTTTCGGCGCCGAACACGAACCAGTCGCCCGGTTGAAACGCGTGGTCGTGAAAGCGCCCCGAGCCGCGTGTGGTGAACGCGAACATGCGCGACGGATCGGGCGTTTCTTTCGCGATGAACGCGTCCCAATCGGTGTGCACGTTCATTTCCGCGTACTCGTGATAGTCGAGGCCGGCGCGCCGCATCTTGGTGTCGTCGAGAGGGAAGCCGAGCGGCTCGATCAGGTGCAGTCGGGCGCCGGTATTCGCGCACAGGCGAATCACGTTGCCGGTGTTGGGCGGAATTTCTGGTTCCACGAGAACGACGTTGAACATAAGGGGACCACGTAAAAGCTAGTTTTTCGGAGTGCGCAGCGCGACGAAGTTCGTGACCCGCCGCGCGCCTGCGGCCTTCAGTGTATGCGCGAGCGCTTCGAGCGTCGCGCCGCTCGTCATCACGTCGTCGACGATGCCGACGTGCAAGCCGCGCACCGGGCGCGCAATGCGAAACGCGCGCCCGACGTTGTGCCGGCGCGCATCGAGATCGAGGCGCGATTGCGGCGCGGTGTCGAGCGTTCGTACGAGCAGCGTCGCGTCGCTGCGCACGGCGAGCGCCCGGGCGAGCGGCCGCGCGATCTGCCAGGCCTGGTTATAGCCGCGCTCGACCAGACGGCGACTGGCGAGCGGCACTGGCGCGATCAGGTCGGGCCGCTCGCCCGCGTCGTGCCAGTTGTCCCGAGCGAGCCGCGCGAGACGTTGCGCGAAGTCGCGCGCGAGCATCAGCCGGGCGCGGAACTTCAGGCCGACAGCGAGCGTATCGAGCGGCGCCCGATAGTCGGCGAGCGCGAAGCTCGCGTCGAACGGCGGCGGCTCGGCCACACAATCCGCGCAGCGATACCCCGCCTGTGCGACCCAGCGTGACGCCGGCAAGGGCACCGCACAAACGCTGCAGCGCAGGCGGCTCTCGTTCCAGTAGGCCGCATCGCAACCGTCGCATAGCGTCTTATGCGACATATTGCCGCATAACGCGCACAGGTTCGGCAGCGCGACGTTCAAGGCGCGTGGCCATGCCGAATACAGACCGCGCGCAACACGCGCCGCCTGATTTCGACACGATGAAGAAAATGACTGGAATCGCACGAGTGAGTGCCGCCGAAAGCCGTTCACGCTGAATGGAGGGGAACGAACGAGTATACTTCGAGCTCACGCCAGCACGACACACATGTCCCCAACATCCGCTCAATCTGGCCGTCCGGCCTACGATTCACGGCGCCTCATGCGTATTTTCGACCGTCGCGCCGCCACCTTCGACGAGGTTGCGTTCCTGCCGCGCGAGATTGCACAGCGCATGCGCGAGCGTCTCGATTACATCAAGGTCGCGCCCTCGAGCGTGCTCGACGCCGGCTGCGGCGCGGGCGAAGACATCCCGGCATTGCGCGAACGCTTCCCCGAGGCGCCCGTGTTCGGCGCCGATCTGTCGCGCGGCATGCTCCGCCGCGCGCTGCGTCACGACGCCGGTGACACCAGTTGGCGGCGCTTTCTTCCCCCTTCGCTCGGCAAGGCGCTCGGCGCGCGTGGCCCGCGCTTCGCGCAAGCTGATTTCTCCGCGCTGCCGTTCGCGGCCGGCGCATTCGAATTCATCTGGTCCAACCTTGCGCTGCACTGGCACTCGCGGCCGGATCTGGTCTTTCCCGAATGGCAGCGCGTGTTGAAGGTCAACGGCCTGCTGATGTTCAGTACGCTCGGCCCCGACACGCTGAAGGAATTGCGCGGCGCCTACGCGGAGATCGAGGCCGCGCACGGCGTCGCGTCGCGCAAGCATGTGATCGACTTCGTCGACATGCATGATCTCGGCGACATGCTCGTCGAGGCCGGCTTCGAGATTCCGGTGATGGACCAGGAGACGCTGACGATCACCTACAAGTCGCCCGAGTCGCTGCTCGCGGACGTGCGCCGCTGGGGCGCATACCCGTTCGAGCGCGATGCGCATGACGGTGCGCTCGCGCGTCGGTTGCACAAAGCCCTGCTCGCCGCGCTCGAAGCGCGCCGGCGCGCCGACGGTACGATCGCGCTGACCTTCGAGGTGATCTACGGACATGCATGGAAAGCGGTGCCGCGCACCACGGCCGAAGGACATGGCATCGTGCGGCTCGAGGACATCGGACGAGGTCCGGGCAAACGTGGGTAGCAGATTGCGGCGCGGTCATCAACTGCTTGCCGACGGTGCGGTTGACCTGTTGCAAAAGCGGTAAAGAGGACATCCGTTATGCCTGGGATTTGCCCTCCGAAAGAGCCGCAAAATGCCGGGCAAAATGGCGCGAAGGCTTGTCGCGCCGGGCTTGTGGGCCGATCGGGGCTTGCTTGTCGATGCTATGGATCGCGCCTATAATGCGTCAGTTTGTCACCCGACGTTCCCACATTTGCGGTGGCAAGCCCGAGGCGCAGGGCTGCAAAATGAAGTGATGCGGTAGGGGTTGGCGCGGTCGCGATTGATGCTGTAAACAGTGACATGAGCGGCGGCCGCGAGATGCATCCGGAAGTAAAAGAAGGCAGGCCGGACGCGACGAATCGCAGGAGGCAGCGATGGGCGCATCAGATCATCTGCTGGCGGATTCAGAGCCGGTCCTCAAGGACTGGACCATGAAGCGCAACTGTTCGATGTCGCCGCGGCAGTTCGTCTGTCTGTACGTGTCGCTTGCGTTGTTTTCGTTGGCAATTGCATTCATGCTGGTTCTGGTCGGCGGCTGGCTGGTGTTGCCGTTCACCGGAATCGAATTGCTGGCGGTAGGTATCGCGTTTGCAATATATGCGCGTCATGCTGTCGATTACGAGCGCATCCGGTTGTTTCCGAACCGGCTCGTGATCGAGCAGGTCAGCGCCGAGCAAATTACGCAGTTCGAATTCAATCCGCGCTGGGTGCGGATAGAGCCGGGCGCAACGCCGCGCGATCAGATCAAGCTGGTCTCGCGCGGGCAGACGATCATGATCGGGCAACATCTCGCGCAGAATCGGCGCACGCAGTTCGCAGGCGAACTGCGTATGTGGCTGGCACGTTGTTAGATGGTGCCGGACGCGCGGCGTTCAAGGGGGCGCGACACGCTGCCAGCGGGGTCGAGGGGTTTGAATGGAAAATTTGGGTAAGGAAGCTATGAAAACAATCAAGCGAGCGCTCATGAGCGTGCTGGCGACGAGCGGACTGCTTTTCGCCGGTGCTGCCCTGGCAGTGGGCGATGCTCCGGGCGGCCCCGCCGTCAATGCGATCAATCTCCAGCCGCCTGCAACGAAAATCGCTGAGGAGCTGTTTAGCCTCCACATGTTCATGCTGGGCCTTTGCACCGTCATTTTCATCGGTGTATTCGGCGTGATGTTCTATTCGGTTTTCGCGCACCGCAAATCGAAAGGCCACAAGGCCGCCAATTTCCACGAAAGCACCACCGTCGAAATCATCTGGACGATCGTGCCGTTCATCATCGTCGTGCTGATGGCGCTGCCCGCCACCAAGACCGTCGTCGCGATGAAGGACACCTCTAACGCCGATCTCACGATCAAGGTCACCGGCTACCAGTGGAAGTGGGGCTACGACTACGTGAAGGGTCCGGGCGAGGGCATCGGCTTCCTGTCCACGCTCGCCACGCCCCGCGCGCAAACCGAAGGCCGCGAGCCGATCTCCACGCTGTATCTGCAGGAGGTCGACAACCCACTCGTGGTGCCGGTCGACAAGAAAATCCGCATCATCACCACCGCGAACGACGTGGTCCACTCCTGGTACGTGCCGGCCTTCGGCGTGAAGCAGGACGCGATCCCCGGCTTCGTGCGCGACACGTGGTTCAAGGCTACCCGCACCGGCACGTTCCGCGGCTTCTGTACCGAGCTGTGCGGCAAGGAACACGCGTTCATGCCGGTCGTCGTCGAAGTGCTGTCGGCCGACGACTACGCGAAGTGGGTCGACCAGGAAAAGAAGAAAATGGCCGCCGGCCAGGACGATCCGAACAAGACCTACACGATGGCCGAGCTGATGGAGCGCGGCGGCAAGGTCTATGCGGCGAACTGCGCGGTCTGCCATCAGCCGACCGGCAAGGGCGCGGGCGCATTCCCGGCGCTCGACGGCAGCAAGATCGCCAACGGTCCGATCGGTCAGCACGTGAGCCTCGTGCTGAAGGGCAAGAACGCAATGCCTTCGTGGGCGCCGACGTTGAACGACGTCGAAATCGCCTCGGTGGTCACGTACGAACGTAACTCGTGGGGCAACCACACGGGCGACATCCTGCAGCCCAAGCAAGTCACCGACGCGCGTAACGGCAAGCTGCCGGAAGGCGGCGACCATCTGGCCGCCGCGGGTGCCGCGGCAAGCGGCCCGGAAGCGGCTTCGGCACCGGCTGCATCGGGCACTGACGCTGGCGCGGCCGCTGCGAATGGCGCAGAGGCCACGCTGCCGGCGAGCGTCTACTTGGAGACCGGCAAGAGCACGCTGCCGGCCGACGCGAAAGCGGCGGTCGACGCGGCCGCGGCCTACGCAAAGGCGCATCCGGACGCGAAATTCACGCTGTCTGGCTTCACCGACGCAACCGGCTCCGCCGACGTCAACGCGAAGCTCGCGAAGAGTCGTGCCGAGGCCGTTCGCGACGCACTGAAAGCAGCCGGCATTGCCGAAGACCATATTATTTTGAAGAAGCCGGAAACGATCACCGGCGGCACCGACGCGAAGGAAGCCCGGCGCGTTCAGATCAGCCCGGCAGCCTGACGTGATCATGGTCAGCACCGCAGAATTCGCTTTAGGAGATTGTCATGTCTAGCATCGGACACGATGTAGTCGCGGGCCACGAGCACGTGCACGGCGACCATGCCCACGAAACGCCGCACGGCTGGCGCCGTTGGCTGTTCGCCACCAATCACAAGGACATCGGTACGCTGTACCTGATCTTCTCGTTCACCATGTTCCTGTCCGGGGGCGTGATGGCGCTGATGATCCGTGCCGAACTGTTCGAGCCGGGCCTGCAGATCATGCGTCCCGAGTTCTTCAACCAGTTGACCACCATGCACGGGCTGATCATGGTGTTCGGCGCGATCATGCCGGCGTTCGTCGGCTTCGCGAACTGGATGGTGCCGCTGCAGATCGGTGCATCGGACATGGCTTTCGCGCGGATGAACAACTTCAGCTTCTGGCTGCTGCCAGTCGCGGCTGTTCTGCTGGTCGGCTCGTTCTTCTCTCCGGGCGGCGCGACCGCCGCGGGCTGGACGCTGTACGCACCGCTGTCCACGCAGATGGGCCCGGGCATGGACTTCGCGATTTTCGCGGTTCACCTGATGGGTGCGTCGTCGATCATGGGCGGGATCAACATCGTCGTGACGATCCTGAACATGCGCGCACCCGGCCTCACGCTGATGAAGATGCCGATGTTCGTCTGGACGTGGCTGATCACCGCGTATCTGCTGATCGCCGTGATGCCGGTTCTGGCGGGCGCGATCACGATGGTGCTGTTCGACCGCCACTTCGGCACGTCGTTCTTCAATGCGGCAGGCGGCGGCGACCCGGTCATGTACCAGCACATTTTCTGGTTCTTCGGACACCCCGAGGTGTACATCATGATCTTGCCGGCGTTCGGGATCGTCTCGCAGGTGATTCCGGCGTTCTCGCGCAAGCCGCTGTTCGGCTATAGCTCGATGGTGTACGCAACGGCGTCGATCGCGATCCTGTCGTTCATGGTCTGGGCGCACCACATGTTCGTGACCGGCATGCCGGTGACCGGCCAGCTGTTCTTCATGTACGCGACGATGCTGATCGCGGTGCCGACCGGCGTGAAGGTGTTCAACTGGGTCGCGACGATGTGGCGCGGTGCGCTGTCGTTCGAAACGCCGATGCTGTTCGCGGTGGGCTTCCTGATCGTGTTCACGTTCGGTGGCCTGTCGGGTCTGATGCTCGCGATGGCGCCGCTCGACATCCAGTATCACGGCACCTATTTCGTGGTCGCGCACTTTCACTACGTGCTGGTGGCGGGGTCACTGTTCGCGCTGTTCTCCGGGTGGTACTACTGGGCGCCGAAGTGGACCGGCTGGATGTACAACGAAACGCGCGGCAAGATCCACTTCTGGGCGTCGATGTTCTTCTTCAATCTCGCGTTCCTGCCGATGCACTTCGTCGGTCTCGCGGGCATGCCGCGTCGCTATGCGGACTACCCCGCACAGTTCACCGACTGGAACCAGGTGATCTCGATCGGCGCTTTCGGCTTCGGTCTGTCGCAGGTCTACTTCCTGTTCGCGGTGGCGCTGCCGGCTTACCGTGGCGGCGGTGAGCTCGTCGAGGCGGGCGACAAGCCGTGGGACGGCGCAACGGGCCTCGAGTGGTCCGTGCCGAGCCCGGCTCCGTTCCACACGTTCGAGCATCCGCCTACCGTCGAGTAAGCATCTCACGGCGAGGTGCCCGGTTCCGGCGGCGCGAGATGCCGCCACCGGAACCGGGTGCTTCGCGAGGCGGCTGCGGTCGGGCGGTCTCACCAGTCAAGAACTGTATTCAGAAAGTCGAGCATGACGCGCAATCCACGGGAAAGACGTACGCCGGAGAAGATTCGCGCGGGCAACAGGCGGATAGGGTTGGTGATGTTCGCGATCGCCGCGGTGTTTTTCGCGAGCATCATTGTGAAGCAGTGCTGGTTCAGCTAACGCCGCAGTCGCAGTCCGTATGCAGGTTTGTTGAGGATTCAGATGTCGACGCAACCGCCCGCCGAGGCCGACCGCTCTTTCAACCGTTCGATGCTGATCAAGCTGTTCGTCGTCGCTTTGATGATGTTCGGTTTCGGCTTCGCGCTGGTGCCAATGTATCGCGCGATCTGCCAGATCACCGGCGTGAACAACCTCGTGCAGCGCGACGTTTCGGCGCGCGAGGCGAAGAATACGCAGGTCGATATGAGCCGCACGATTTCGATCGAATTCGATGCGAACGCGCGCGGCCTGTTGGGTTTCAAGCCGGAGCAGCGCAGTCTTGATGTGCATCCCGGCGAAGTGACGACGGTGATGTACGACGTCAGCAACGAGCAGTCGCGCACGATCCGTGCGCAGGCCATTCCGAGCTATGCGCCGAAGCAGGCGACCGAGTACTTCAGGAAGATCGAGTGTTTCTGTTTCACGCAGCAGACGTTGAACGCGAACGAGACGAAGCGGATGCCGGTGGTGTTCGTGGTCGATCCGAAGTTGCCGAAGGACGTGAAGACGATCACGCTGTCGTACACGTTTTTCGAGTTGAACACGCCGGCGGCGGGGAACGCGGACGATGCGGTGCCGAAGACGAATGCAGTGAACGCGGTAGCCACTCCCGCGAAGCCGGCCTGAAGCAGCTTTGACGGTGCGAGCCGCGGACGAACGAAGGAAGACGAAGCGAGATGAACGATAACGGCGGCAGTCCGCGCAAGAGCAGTTTCGGTCAGTCGATGCGCGCGGTGTTCTGGTCGTTTTTCGGCGTGCGCAAGCGCCGCGATCTCGAGGCGGACGCGACGCAGCTGAACCCGCTGCATGTGATCGTGGCGGCGCTGATCGGCGCGGCAATCCTGATCGGGGTGCTGATTCTGGTCGTGCGCCTCGTGGTCGGTTGAGGCAGTAGCAGGGCACAGCAGCACAGAAGAGCCCACGAATTAGAGAGAAGCGGTGCGGTATCGACGCGCCGCCGAAGATACAGCCGGTGATTCCGGAACAACTGGACTGAAGTGGAGAATCAAGAATGAGCGGTCAAAACGAGAGCCCGTACTATTTCGTACCGCATCCGTCGCGGCATCCGATCAGCGCCGCTACCGGGTTGCTGGTCATGCTCGGATCGCTTGCGGCCTGGATCAACGACCACACGTGGGCCCCGCTCGGTGTGCTCATCGGTCTGCTGTGGCTACTCTTTACGCTGTGGCACTGGTTCGGCGACGCGATCGCCGAGTCGGAAGGCGGCATGTACGGCAAGA
The DNA here is from genome assembly GCF_000092885.1 of Paraburkholderia atlantica. Classification (NCBI taxonomy): domain Bacteria; kingdom Pseudomonadati; phylum Pseudomonadota; class Betaproteobacteria; order Burkholderiales; family Burkholderiaceae; genus Paraburkholderia; species Paraburkholderia atlantica. The sequence goes on from NC_014117.1 coordinate 300,391, forward strand.
ACGTCGACCGCTCGTACCGCTGGAGCATGAGCTGGTTCATCTTCTCCGAAGTGATGTTCTTCGGCGCATTCTTCGGCGCGCTGTTCTATGCGCGCGAAATTGCGATGCATCAGCTGGGCAGCCTCGACTTCAAGCTGATCTGGCCGGATTTCACGGCGGTGTGGCCGAACAACGGCCCGGCCGAGCTCGTGGGCACCTACAAGTCGATGCAGCCGTGGCCGGTGCCGACCATCAACACGGCGCTGCTGCTGTCGTCGGGTGCGACGCTGACGGTGTCGCACCACGCGCTGCGCGACAACCATCGCAAGAAGGCGATCGCATGGCTCGCGGCGACGCTCGTGCTGGGCGTGTGCTTCCTGTTCCTGCAGGGCTTCGAATACTTCCATGCCTACAACGAGCTGAACCTGACGCTGGCTTCGGGCATCTACGGTTCGACGTTCTTTCTGCTGACCGGCTTCCACGGCTTTCACGTATTCCTCGGCGGCACGATGCTCGCCGTCGTGCTGGTGCGCCTGATTCGTGGCCATTTCACAGCGGAACATCACTTCGCGTTCGAAGGCGCGGCCTGGTACTGGCACTTCGTCGACGTCGTGTGGCTCGGTCTGTACGTTGTCGTGTACTGGCTGTAATGCAGTCAGACCCGCGCGCGTCGCTCGTCGGCGCAGACGCGGGACGTGCGCGCAACCGCTGTCAGGCGGCGCGCACGAACAGTATGCAAGGATGAATGCAACGCCGCCCTCGACCTGTCAGGGCGGCGTTTTGTTTGATGGCGGGGAAATTTTGCCGCGGACGGTTTGCGCCGACGACCTATCCGCGAGCGTCAGCGCCCGTACGGAATCCCGGTCGACTGAATCCAGCCCATCCAGTGTGCGAACAGGATGAACAGGAACAGCGAGATCGACAGGCCTACCCGCGTGGCGAGCGACCAGACCATCCGCTTGGTCTTGCCTTTGTCGTGCATCATGAAATACAGCGCCGACACCATGCTGGCGATGATCAGAGCAAAGGCGATGGGAACGATAATGTGCATGGAACCAACTGAAACCGGAAAGCGCAGTGGCAAGACAGTCATTATCGCACCGCGCGCGGGCGTCTGCCGCAGGTTCCCGGCGGCCCTCAACGTGATGACGGAGTACCTGCAATGAAGTTTCGCCTGATTCCCGTGCTGCTGATCCTGCTGGTCGTCGTCGTGGCGGGGCGGCTCGGCTTCTGGCAGCGCGATCGCGCGCATCAGAAGGAAGCGCTCGAGGCGCGCATCACGCAGTTCGAGAACGCGCCCGCGCTGCCGGTCAGCGCGGCGCCGCTCGCGCTGAAGGACGTCGAGTTCCATCGCGTGAAAGCGCGCGGCAGCTTCGTCGCGGACAAGGTCGTGTACCTCGATAATCGTCCGTATAACGATCAACCGGGCTTTTATGTCGTGATGCCTTTTAGACTCGCTGACGGCGGCTATGTGCTCGTCAATCGCGGCTGGCTGCCGCGCAACCTCAGCAATCGAGAGACCATCGCGCCGTACGCGACGCCGTCGGGCGAGGTCGAGATCGAAGGGATTGCGCGTGCCGACGCATCACGCGCGTTCGAACTCGGCGAGGGCGGATCGGCCGCGCATCACCTGATCCGGCAGAATCTCGATGTCGCCGCGTACGCGGCGGAGACCGGATTGCCGCTGCAATCGTTCGTGATCCAGCAGATCGGCGACGTCCGCGACGGTCTGGTGCGCGACTGGCCCGCGCCGACCACCGGCGTCGAGCGCAACTACGGCTACATGCTGCAGTGGTGGGGCATGGCCGCCGCGGCGCTCGCGTTCGGTCTGTATGCAGCGCGCCGCGCGGGCAAAAAAGAACACGCGCCGGGCGCGTGAGGAACGCACGGCACGGCTCGCCGCCGTCCAAACATTGAAAGAGGTTCTGTAGTGTCGACTCAAACTCCCCGTTCGCCGGAAGTTGGCAAATCCACCGGCAAACCCGCCGCGGCCAGGCCGATGCCCGGCCAACCGAACGGCCCGGGCTCGTGGCGGCGCGGCCGCTGGGTGCTGCTGCTGCTCGCGGTGATCTGCGCGGCGCCGATCGCGATCTCGTACTTCATGTACTACGTCGTCAAGCCAACCGGCGGCAGCACGAACTACGGCGCACTGATCGACCCGCAACGGCCGATCCCCGAGTCGCTCGTCGTCACCGGCGAGGACGGTAAGCCGCTGAAGCTCGCGTCGCTGCACGGCCGCTGGCTGATGATCTCGGTCGACAACAGCGCGTGCGACAAAGCCTGCGTGACGAAGCTGTACTTCATGCGACAAATCCGCGCAGCTCAGGGCCCGGAACGCGAGCGCGTCGTGGAGGTGTGGCTGCGCACCGATGCGGACAAGGTCGCCGATGTGATACAAACCGCCTACCCCAACACCGACATGCTGATCGCTGATCCGGCGCAGGTTGCCGCGTGGCTGCCCGCCGACACCGGCACACAGATTACCGACCACATCTACCTGGTCGATCCGAACGGCAATCTGATGATGCGTTTTCCGAAGAATGCGAACCCGAGCAAGATCAAAGGCGACCTGACCAAGCTGCTCAAATGGTCGACCATCGGCTGACGCCGCAACCTGGGTAAATGAGATGTTTGTATTGCAACTGGGCCTGATCGGCTTGTGTATCGCGTTGTTGCCGCTGTCCTACGTATGGGTCAAGGCCGACGACAACAAATTCCGCAAGCTGGTCTGGCTCACCACCTTCCTGACGCTCGATCTCGTGATGTTCGGCGGTTTCACGCGCCTCACCGATTCGGGCCTCGGGTGCCCGGACTGGCCCGGTTGCTATGGCACGTCGTCGCCGTTCATCGCGCACGCGGCGATCTCCGCCGCCTATCAGGCGATGCCGAGCGGCCCCGTCAGCATGACGAAGGCGTGGATCGAAATGATCCACCGCTACTTCGCGATGGCGATCGGCGTGCTGATCATCGCGCAGACGATCATTGCGTGGACTGCGCGCATCAAGCGACGTCCGCTGCATGTGTCACCGTGGTGGCCAACTTCGCTGCTGCTCTTGATCGTCGTGCAGGGTGCGTTCGGCGCGTGGACCGTGACGATGAAGCTGCAGCCGATCATCGTGACCACGCATCTGCTGCTCGGCCTCGCGCTGCTCGGCACGCTCGGCTGGCTCGCGACGCGCTTGACGCCGCTGCCCGCCTACGAGCCGGAGGCCGCGCGCTGGCGCGCGGCGGCGCTAGCGGGTCTCGCGCTGCTGGTGCTGCAGATCGCGCTCGGCGGCTGGGTCAGCACGAACTACGCGGTGCTCGCATGCACCGACTTCCCGACCTGCAACGGCCAATGGATTCCGCCGATGGACTTCGCGCACGGCTTTCACCTGTGGCGCGCGCTCGGCATGACCGGCGACGGCGACGTGATCACGCAGGAGGCGCTGGTGGCGATTCACTGGACGCATCGCACGTTCGCGTTCGCCGTGATCGCCTATCTGGTGTGGTTCGCGGTGAAGATGCGACGTTTCGAGTCGCTGCGGCGACCCGCCAACGGCGTGCTGCTGGTGGTGCTGATCCAGTTCGTCACCGGCTTGTCGAACATCGTGCTGCAATGGCCGTTGCCGATCGCGGTCGCCCATAACGGCGGGGCCGCGATCCTGCTGCTATTGCTCGTTATGTTAAACTTTCGAATCGCTTATAGCCGTCCCGGCCGCGCTGCGATCCCTGCGCGCGAAGCCGCGCCAGCGTGACTCACATGGACAGCACAACACTCTCCCAATCGCCCGGCAGCCGGGTCTCCCAATATCTCGCTCTCACCAAGCCGCGTGTCACGCAGCTCGCGGTGTTCTGCGCGGTCATCGGCATGTTCCTGTCGACGCCGGGCATGGTGCCGTGGACCGTCCTGATCGGCGGCACCGTCGGCATCTGGCTGTTGGCCGGCGCTGCGTTCGCGATCAATTGCCTCGTCGAGCAGCAGATCGACGCGAAAATGCGCCGCACGTCGTGGCGTCCGTCGGCGCGCGGTGAAATCACCACCCCGCAGATTTTGCTGTTCTCGGCCGTGCTCGGCGGCCTCGGCATGTGGACGCTGTACACGTTTGCCAATCCGCTGACCATGTGGCTGACGCTCGCCACGTTCGTCGGCTATGCGGTCATCTATACGCTGCTGCTGAAGCCGGCCACGCCGCAGAACATCGTGATCGGCGGCGCGTCGGGCGCGATGCCGCCGGCGCTCGGCTGGGCAGCGGTCACCGGCCACGTGCCCGGCGATGCATGGATTCTGGTGCTGATCATTTTCGTATGGACCCCGCCGCATTTCTGGGCGCTCGCTCTGTATCGCCGCAAGGACTACGAAAACGCCGGCCTGCCGATGCTGCCGAACACGCACGGCGAAAAGTACACGCGCCTGCATATCCTGCTCTACACGGTCATTCTGTTCGCGGTCACGCTGATGCCGTTCATCTCCGGCATGAGTGGCGTCGTGTATCTCGCGTCGGCGGTGCTACTGGGCGCCGTGTTTCTCGCGTATGCGTGGAAGATCTACCGGGAGTATTCGGACGAGCTCGCGCGCAAGACCTTCCGTTATTCGATCGTCTATCTGTCGCTGCTGTTTGCCGCGCTGCTGATCGACCACTATGCGCGCGTCGTGATCGGCGCATAACACCATGCTCAACAACCGCTTTGCGCGCGTCGCGCGCGCCGCTGTGATCGCTTGCGCGCTCGGCGCGGCGCTGGGCGGCACACTGCTGATGACCGGTTGCGGCAAGCAGCCGCCGGCTTTTACGAATCTCGACATCACCGGCAATACGCAATTCGCCAGCGATTTCTCGTTGCCCGACACCTCCGGCAAGATTCGCACGCTTGCCGACTACAAAGGCAAGGTCGTCGTGCTGTTCTTCGGCTATACGCATTGTCCGGATGTCTGCCCGACGACGATGGCCGAGCTGTCACAGGCGTTGCAGCAACTCGGCCCGGAAGACGCGAAGCGGGTGCAGGTGCTGTTCGTCACGCTCGATCCCGAGCGCGACACCCCGCAGTTGCTCGCGCAATACGTGCCGGCGTTCAATCCGAGTTTCGTGGGCTTGCGTCCTGCCAGCGAAGAGCAGCTCGCGAAGCTCGCGAAAGACTTCCGCGTCTACTACGCGAAGGTGCCGGGCAAGACGCCCGACAGCTACACGATGGACCACACGGCCGCGAGCTATGTGTTCGACACGGACGGCAAGCTGCGTCTGTTCGCGCGCGATGGTCAAGGCGCGACACCGTGGGTGCACGACTTCAAGCTTCTGCTCGATTGACGCGCGTCGCACGCGGCTTTTTATAGCGACGCCGCTCGCGCGTCCCCGCATCGATCTGCTCTTCGCAACTCGCGCTCAAACCGGCGTCGGCAAATTCAGCCCCGGCGCGATACGCGTTGCCTTGAACTCCGTCACCTCGTAGCGCGCGAGCTGTTGCTCGGCGAACGGATCGCTCGCGAGAATGCGATCCAGCCTGTCGCGCTCGATACGCACCGCGAGGATGATGCCGCCGTCGCGCGGCACTTTCGGACCGGCCGCGACGAAGATTCCCGCATCGAACTGCTTTGCGAGAAACGCGCGATGCGCGTCGAGCGCGTCGTCGATACGATCGAGCGGGGCGGTGTAGGTCAGGTTGATCACATACATGGTCGTTCTCAGTGGCGGTTGAGTGGGCCGTGCGAGGCCACGGCTCCGGATTATCGGTTAGCTGCGGTTTTGCGTCGCGCTAGCCAGCGCGCTCGCGCTCTGCATATCCATATGCGCTAAGGGTATTTCCCCAACTTGCCGCCCGTATGAAACAATTTAGGGCTTGGCCGACGGCGCGCCGGCACGAACTGGAGCGCCGCCCATTTTCATCCGACTCCGGCATCCATCGGAGCCATCGACTCAAAAAGTCGAACCGCAACAGCGAGAAACACATGCAGCGCAGAAATATCCTCAAAGCTCTCACCGCAGTCGTCGCCGGTACGGCGATCCTGACCAGCTTCGCCGCGCACGCCGACGACAAGGTCATCAAGGTCGGCACGATCGGCGGCCCGGACGCGCAGATCTGGGAAGTCGTCACCAAGGTTGCGAAGCGCGAAGGCCTGAACGTGAAGGTTGTGGAGTTCAACGACTACATCCAGCCGAACGCCGCGCTCGACGCCGGCGACCTCGACGCCAACAGCTTCCAGCACCAGCCGTATCTCGATAGCCAGATCAAGCAGCGCGGCTACAAACTCGTCAATGCAGGCCTCACGTACATCTCGCCGCTCGGCGCGTACTCGAAGAAACTGAAGTCGCTGAAGGACCTGCCGCAAGGCGCGAAGGTCGCGGTGCCGAACGATCCGTCGAACGAAAATCGGGCGCTGCTGTTGCTGCAGGCGCAAGGCCTGATCAAGCTGAAGGACGGCGCGGCCACGGGCGGCAACAACGCGACGCCGCTCGACGTCGTCGACAATCCGAAGAAGATCAAGTTCGTCGAGCTCGACGCCGCGCAACTGCCGCGTTCGCTCGCCGACGTCGATGCTGCCGTCATCAACACGAACTTCGCGCTGGCCGCCGGCCTGCAGCCGACCAAGGATGCGATCGCGCTCGAAGACATCCACAGCCCGTACGCGAACCTGATCGCGGTGCGCGCGAAGGACAAGGATCAGCCTTGGGTGAAGAAGCTGGCCGCGGCGTATCAGTCGGAAGACGTGCGCCAGTTCATCAAGACGCAGTTCAAGGGATCGATGGTGCCGTCGTTCTAAGCGACGCGTTCAGCGCGCTCACCCGCGCAGTTGCATAGCATCGAGAAAAGCACGCGCCGTACAGGCGCGTGTTTTTTTATAGCTCCAACTCCCATCTTTCGATCATCAGATCGTGGCCGAAGCGGCGCTGCGTCGTGCTATCGGCCAGCTTGAACCCAGCGCGCTCGCAAAGCCGGCGCGGCTCCGTCAATGCGCTCGCGGTGGTCAGCGTCAGCTTCGTGTAGCCCGCGCGCCGCGCGAAGCGCACGCATTCGCTGATCAACTGCGTGCCGATGCCTAGCCGCCGCACGTCCGGTTCGACCCACAGCAGCCGTATGCCCGCGACTGTCGTCGAGACCCCGACGAGGCAAACCGAGCCGACCACCAGACCTTCCTGTTCGGCGATCCAGCACTTCTCGCGCAGTGGGTCGTTGCGCTGAGCGTACTCGGCGACGACGCGCGCAAGCAAACCCTCGAACGTGTGATCCCAACCGTACTGCGCGGCGAACCACTGCGCCTGACGATACACCAGCCAGCCGCATTCGCCGGCGCGCGGCTGACGCAGCACCACGAGTTTATGCTTCGGCTTGTCGCCGAGCAGCCGCTCGATCAGCTTCATCGCGGCGATCAACTGCTCCTGCGATAACGCGCTGAGTTTGTCGAGCAAGCCGAGTGCTTCGTGGATGGCAGCGGCGTCGAGCGGCGCGTAGGTCGCGTGGCCGTGCTCAGTGAGCTCGATCAGCGACTGGCGCGCGTCGGTGTCGGACGGGCGGCGCGAGATCAGGTCGCGTCGCTCGAAACTGGTCAGCAGGCGGCTCAGATAGCCACTATCGAGCCCGAGCGCGCGCCCGAGCATCGATGCGGTTTGCGCACGGGCGCGCGATAGCTCGTGCAGCACGCGCACTTCCGTCAGCGAGAACTCGCTTCGCGCGAGATGCTCGTGCAGGGCACCAATGGACTGGGTATAGAAGCGATTGAAATGGCGGACGGCCTGAGCACGCCGCAGCGCCTCGGAATCAGTCAAGGACAGCTCCCCCGAAACTTTGATGGTCGGTACAGCGCACTATATCGGCACGACCCTTATTTACAAAGCCAGTCCATCGCGGCCGGACGCCAACTGGTATTAAACAGGTATTGAGCATAGACAGAGTTTTGATACCACTAAATGCCGATAACCGCTCGCTGGTATCGTCTAGTGGCGTGATTCGGGAAAGTCCTGGTCTGCGAATCCCCATGTCGGCAGCCCTCAAAATTGCCTGTGAGCCTTATCTGGCAAGGCTTTTCGTCGGACAGGACCAAGCCGGAGCCAGTCCGTTGACTGGTATTATGTTGGTTATATAATGGGCTCTCATTTTTCGAGGCCGTGCTGCTCGCGGCGTCCTTGGAGCCCTATGGAAACTCGCTGGTCCGCATTGATGCCTGACGTGCGTAACGTCACGCCGCTCTACCTGCAGCTCGCGCGCAACCTGGCGACGGCGATCCATTGCGGCGTCTGGTCGGCCGGCGAGGCTCTGCCCTCCGAGCGCACACTGTCCGACGCGATCGGCGTATCGCGCATCACTGCCCGCAAGGCGATCGAGCTGCTGGTCGAACAAGGGCTGATCCGGCGCTCGCGCGGTGCCGGCAGCTTCATCACGCCGCGCGTCGAAGACCCGCTGTCGCGTCTCACCGGCTTCACGAAGAAGATGCAGCAGCGCGGATTTCGCCCGGATTCGGTTTGGCTCGAACGTGACGTGCGCGCCGCCAATCGCGACGAACTGCTGCACCTCGGCCTGTCGCCGGGGGCGGCCGTCGCGAGCCTGCGGCGGCTGCGGCGTGCGGACGGCATCGTGATGGCGGTCGAGCATTCGGCGCTGCCGGTCGCGATCGTGCCCGATCCGCTCGTGATCGGCGACTCGCTGTACAGCTATCTCGAGCAACGCGGCGCTGCTGTGGTGCGCGCGTTGCAGCACTTCCGCGCGGTCAACGCGTCGAGCGAAATCGCCGCGCTGATGGACATCGAACCGCGCACCGCACTGCTGGTCATTACCCGTATCGGTTACAGCGCGGATCAGCGCGCGATCGAGTTGACCGACACCTATTGCCGCGACGACTACTACGACTTCGTCGCTGAACTGCGCACCTAAACTGCGCGGGCCGCATAGGCCGCAAGTCCGGCGAACGCACTTTTGCCGCCTACGTATCACGCACCAGAGAGACTCATGCTGACCGGAAACATACTCACCACCGAAGGGTGGATCCACGGCACGCTCGAATACGAAAACGGCCGCATCACGGCGCTGTCAGGCGAGCGCGTCGATCCGTCGACGAACGACGCACCGTACATCCTGCCCGGCTTCATCGATCTGCACGTGCATGGCGGCGGCGGCGCCGACGTGATGGAAGGCGGCGACGCGATCGAAACGATCACGCGCACGCATGCGCGCTACGGCACCACGAGCCTGCTCGCGACGACGATGACCGCGCCGCGCCACGAACTGATGAACGTCGTCGCCGGGCTCGGCAACGTCACGCGGCTGCGCACGCCGGGCTGCGCGCGCGTGCTCGGCGTGCATCTGGAAGGGCCCTACATCAACCCCGGCAAGCTCGGCGCGCAGCCCGACGCGGCGGTATCGGCGGTGTTGGACGAGGTGCTCAAGTATCTGTCGATCGCGCCGATCCGCGTCGTCACGCTGGCGCCCGAGATCGCCGGCCACATGGAGATCATCTCCGAGATGGCGGCGCGCGGCGTGCGCGTGCAACTCGGCCATTCGCTCGGCACCTACGACGACGCGGTCGCCGCGCTCAAGCACGGCGCGTGCGGCTTCACGCATCTGTTCAACGCGATGTCGCCGCTGCATCACCGCAATCCAGGCCTCGTCGGCGCGGCGCTCGCGCACGCCGAATACGCGGAAATCATTCCCGACCTGCTGCACGTGCATCCGGGCGCGATCCGCACCGCGCTGCGCGCGATTCCGCGCCTGTACGTGGTGACGGACAGCACTTCGGCCACCGGTATGCCCGACGGCGAGTACCGCCTCGGCAGCCAGCACGTGACCAAGTGTCTGGGCGGCGTACGTCTGGCCGACGGCACGCTCGCGGGCAGCACGCTGACGATGGATCAGGCGCTGCGCAATCTTGTCTCGATCGGCCTGCCGATCGCCGATGTATCCCACCGTTTGTCGCGCTACGCCGCCGACTATCTCGGCATCGAGGACCGCGGCCGCATCGCGCGTGGCGCGTGGGCCGACGTGGTCGTCTTCGACCGCGAGCTGGCGCTTAGCGCAACCTACGTCGAAGGAGAAGCCATTGTCGAATATGCTTAAAGAAGCGCTTGCGTCGGCCGCAACGGTCGCCGGGCAGCTCAAGGACACCTCGCGCGTCGCGGCGCTCGCCGCGAAGCTCGCGCAACAGCCGCGCCATGTCGCGCTGACCGTCGCGCGCGGCAGCTCGGACCACGCCGCCAGTTACTTTGCATCGCTGACGATGAGCCGCCTCGGCGTGCCGGTCGCGTCGCTGCCGATGTCGGTCGCGACGCTGCAGCAGGCGCCGCTGCAGGTGCGCGATCAGCTTGCGCTCGCGTTTTCGCAATCGGGCAAGAGCCCCGACCTCGTCGGCACGATGAACGCGTTGCGTGCAGCCGGCGCGCTGACGGTTGCCGCCGTGAACGCACCGAACTCGCCGCTCGCCGACGCGTGCGAGTGGCATCTGCCGCTCGTCGCCGGTCCCGAGCTGAGTGTCGCGGCGACCAAGAGCTACATCGCGATGCTGTCGATCTCCGCGCAGCTGGTCGCGCATTGGCAGAACGACGCCGAGTTGCTTGCTGGGCTCAGTACGTTGCCCGACGCGCTGGAACGCGCGGGCCGGCTCGACTGGTCGATGGCCGTCAACGAGTTGCGCGGCATCGAGCGGATGATCGTGATCGGCCGCGGCCTTGGCCTCGCGATCGCGCAGGAAGCCGCGCTGAAGCTGAAGGAAACTTCCGGCATCCAGGCCGAAGCGTTCTCGAGCGCGGAAGTGCGTCATGGTCCGATGGAGCTGATCGACCGCGACTATCCGCTGCTCGTGTTCGCACCGCGCGGGCCGGAGCAGGCGGGTCTGCTGCAACTCGCGCACGACATGCGCGCGCGCGGCGCGCGCGTTTTGCTCGCGGCACCCGATGACGTCGCGGACGCTTCGCTGCCGCTCGTCGCCACCGCACACCCGGCGCTCGATCCGATCGCCGCCATCCTGTCCTTTTACGTGATGGCCGCGGATCTTGCCGCCGCGCGCGGGCGCAATCCCGACGCGCCACGCCATCTGAACAAAGTCACCGAAACTCACTGACGAGAACGACGATGCGACGTGTCGAGAAGTCCAACCTGATGAGCCATTCCGAAGATCACATTGTTTTGCTTGCACCGCTGACCGGTCCGGTCGTACCGCTCGCGAAGGTGCCGGACCCGGTGTTTGCGGGCGGCATGTTCGGCGACGGCATCGGCGTCGATCCGCTCGAGGGGCGGCTCGTCGCGCCGTGCGACGGCGTCGTCACGCATCTCGCGCGCACCGGCCACGCGGTGACGCTCGAGAGCGCCGAAGGCGCGCAGATTCTGCTGCATATCGGTATCGAAACGGTCGGGCTGAACGGCAAGGGTTTTGCGCCGATGGTCGCGCAGGGCACGCAGGTCCGCGCTGGTGACGTGCTGATCGAGTTCGATCAGGATCAGGTCGCGCTGAATGCGCCGAGCCTCGTGTCGGTGGTCGCGATTGCGAATTCGGAAGCGTTCGAGGTCATCGAGCGGGCGCCAAACGGGCACGCCAAGGCCGGCGAAACGCCGCTGCTGGTGCTGCGTGCGCGCGACGGCGTCAGTCATGACGCAGTGCGTGAGGCGTGCGCCGCTCAGATGATGGACGAAGCGCGCCGGCAGATCACGCTGACGCACGCGGGCGGTCTGCATGCGCGGCCCGCGGCGCGAGCGCGCGAAGCGGCGCGCGGCTTCGACGCGCGCGTCGAGGTGCGCTACGACGGCCGCAAGGCGCCGATCGAAAGCGTCGTGGGTCTGCTGGGACTCGGTGCCGGCGAAGGCGCGAGCGTCGAGCTGCTCGGCGTCGGTCCGCAGGCGCAGGCGGCGGTCGATGCGATCGCTCACGAATTGACTCGCGAAGCGCACGGCGAAGTCGAGCAGAAGCGCGAACAGAAGCCGGCGGCAGCACCGACGACCGTGGTTGCGGTGCCCGCCACGGGCGAGCCGCTCATGCCGAATACGCTCGCGGGCGTGTGCGCGGCGCCGGGCGTCGCGGTCGGCAAGCTGGTGCGCTGGGACGACGCGGATGTCGATCCGCCGGAGCAAGCGAGCGGCACGTCGGCGGCGGAGAGCCGTTTGCTCGACAACGCGATCGCGACGGTCGACGCCGATCTCGACACGATCGTGCGCGATGCGTCGCAACGCGGCTCGGTCGGCGAGGCGGGAATTTTCGCGGTGCATCGCGTGCTGCTCGAAGATCCGACGCTGCTCGACGCCGCGCGCGATCTGATCAGCCTCGGCAAGAGCGCGGGTTTTGCGTGGCGCGAGGCGATCCGCGCGCAAATAGACATCCTGAGCAATGTGGAGGACGCACTGCTCGCCGAGCGGGCCGCCGATCTGCGCGACATCGAAAAGCGCGTGCAGCGCGCGCTCGGCTACACGAGCAGCGCGCACCGCACACTGCCGGACGAAGCGGTGCTCGCGGCCGACGAATTTACGCCGTCGGATCTGTCGTCGCTCGACCGCACGCGGGTGACCGCGCTCGTGATGGCGCGCGGCGGCGCGACCTCGCACGCGGCGATTCTCGCGCGGCAGGCGGGCATCCCTGCGCTGGTCGCGGTCGGCGACGCGTTGCATGCGATTCCCGAGGGCACTCAGGTGGTGGTGAACGCGAGCACCGGGCGGCTCGAATTCGCGCCGACCGAACTCGACGTCGAACGCGCCCGGCGCGAACGCAGCCGCCTCGCCGACGTGCGCGAAGCGAATCGCCGCACGTCGCAGCAGGCAGCGGCGACCGCCGACGGCCGCGCGATCGAAGTGGCCGCGAACATCGCCACACTCGACGACGCGAACGCCGCGGTCGATAACGGCGCCGACTCGGTCGGTCTGCTGCGCACCGAGCTGCTGTTCATCCACCGCCCGGCCGCGCCGAGCGCGGACGAGCATCGCCACAGCTATCAGGCGATCGTCGATGCGTTGCGCGGTCGCACCGCGATCATCCGCACGCTCGACGTCGGCGCGGACAAGGAAGTCGATTATCTGACGCTGCCGCCTGAGCCGAATCCCGCGCTCGGCCTGCGCGGCGTGCGCCTCGCGCAGGTGCGCCCCGATCTGCTCGACGACCAGCTACGCGGCCTGCTCGCGGTGCGTCCGATCGGCGCCGTGCGCATCCTGCTGCCGATGGTCACCGACGCGGGCGAACTGATCCGCATCCGCAAGCGTATCGACGAGCTTGCACGCGAAGCGGGCAGCACCGAGCCGGTCGAAGTAGGTGTGATGATCGAAGTGCCGTCGGCTGCATTGCTCGCCGATCAGCTCGCACAGCACGCCGATTTCCTGTCGATCGGCACCAACGACCTGACTCAATACACGCTCGCGATGGACCGCTGCCAGCCCGATCTCGCAGCGCAAGCGGACGGCCTGCATCCGGCGGTGCTGCGGCTGATCGCAGCGACCGTCGAAGGTGCCGCGAGGCACGGCAAGTGGGTCGGCGTGTGCGGCGCGCTCGCTGGCGACCCGCTCGCGATGCCGCTGCTGGTGGGCCTGGGTGTGACCGAGCTATCGGTCGATCCGGTCTCGGTGCCCGGCATCAAGGCACGCGTGCGCACGCTCGACTATCAGTTGTGCCGCCAGCGCGCCCGCGATGCGCTCGCGCTCGACTCGGCGCAGGCGGTTCGAGCCGCAAGTCGCGCGACGTGGCCGCTCGATTGAAAGATTAATCAATTGGAGAACCCGCACGCCGTGCGTCCGGCAGTACGGCTGCCTTCACGCGCGGCGCGGTTCTCCGCATCGCTGCACTACTCACCGAAGACGTACCCCCCGAGACAAAATTGGAGATACCGATGGATGCAAATCCGTTTCTGAAGATACAGCGCCTGGGACGCGCGCTGATGCTGCCGATCGCGGTGCTACCGGTCGCCGGACTGCTGCTGCGGCTCGGCCAGCCCGACGTGTTCAACATCAAGATGATCGCCGATGCGGGCGGCGCGATCTTCGACAACCTGCCGCTGCTGTTCGCGATCGGCGTGGCGGTCGGCTTCGCCAAAGACAATAACGGCGTCGCGGGTCTGGCTGGTGCAATCGGCTATCTGGTGCAGATCGCGGTGATGAAGGACATCAACGACAAGCTCAACATGGGCGTGCTGTCGGGGATCATCGCGGGGATCGTCGCGGGGCTGCTTTACAACCGCTACAAGGACATCAAGCTGCCCGACTACCTGGCATTTTTCGGCGGCAAACGCTTCGTGCCGATCGTGACAGGCGTTGTCTGCGTGGTGCTAGGCATCATATTCGGCCACGTGTGGGCGCCGGTGCAGAGCGCGATCGACCTGGCCGGCCACTGGCTCACGACGGCCGGCGCACTCGGCGCCTTCGTGTTCGGCGTGCTGAACCGCTTGCTGCTCGTCACGGGTCTGCATCACATCCTGAACTCGCTGACGTGGTTCGTGTTCGGCAGCTTCACGCCGGCCGGCGGCGCGCCGGTCACGGGCGACCTGCACCGCTTCTTCGCTGGCGACCCGACCGCAGGCACCTTCATGACCGGCTTCTTCCCGGTGATGATGTTCGGCCTGCCGGCCGCGTGTCTCGCGATGTTCCACGAGGTGCCGAAGGAGCGTCGCGCGGTGGCCGGCGGCCTGCTGTTCTCGATGGCGCTCACGTCGTTCCTGACCGGTGTGACCGAGCCGATCGAGTTCAGTTTCATGTTCCTCGCGCCGGTGCTGTATGCGATCCACGCACTGCTGACGGGGCTGTCGCTCGCGATCTGCTCGGCGCTCGGCATTCACCTCGGCTTTACGTTCTCGGCGGGCTTCATCGATTACGTGCTGAACTTCGGTCTGTCGACGAAGGGCTGGTGGGCGATTCCGCTCGGTATCGTGTACTCGGTCGTGTACTACGGTCTGTTCCGCTTCTTCATCCGCAAGTTCAACATGGCGACGCCGGGCCGTGAGCCCGCCGCCGCGGAAGAGCAGGTCGAGTCGTTCGCGGCGGGCGGTTTCGTCGCGCCGGCGGCCGGTGCGGCCGTGCCGCGCGCGCAGCGTTATATCGCGGCGCTCGGCGGCGCGGCGAACCTGTCGGTCGTGGATGCATGCACGACGCGGCTGCGTCTGTCGGTCGTCGATGCGGACAAGGTCTCCGAAAGCGAACTGAAGTCGATCGGCGCGCGTGGCGTGCTCAAGCGCGGCGCGAACAACGTGCAGGTGATCATCGGACCGGAAGCGGACATCATCGCCGATGAGATGCGTACGGCGATCGCGCAGGGTCAGGGCGACGCAGTGAAGGTGGCTTCTGCTGCATCGGCGCCTGCTGCTGCCGCGCCGGCTACCGCTGCGGCGCCGGTCGCGCGAAACGCTGGACACACCGATGACGCGCAAGGCGGTCCGCTCGACCCCGATCCGCTGCGCTGGCTCGCCGTGTTCGGCGGCGCGGGCAACGTGGTGTCGCTCGATGCGGTCGCGGCGACCCGTCTGCGCATGGTTGTGCGCGATCCGTCGGCGGTCGATCGTCAGCGCCTCGCGACGCTCGATACCGCGTGGGTGTCGACCGACACGTTCCATGTCGTCGTCGGCGAGGCCGCGCAGCGCTATGCGCAGAAGCTGGCCGAGCGCCTGTCGTCGCAAGGCGGTGGCGCGGGCGCGACGCCGGTGCCGGCATGATCGGTTGACGGCTGTCGGGCGCTGTTGAGTTAAAAAAAGCGGCACCTTGTCCCAAGGTGCCGCTTTCGCTTTTACGAACCGAGCGTGGCGCCTAGCGAGGCCCCCGCCTTGCCGAGCGCGCCAATTCGCGCGATTCGAGCCACATCACATTGACGACGCCGAACGCCAGCGCGACGCCAATGCCGAGAATCCAGCTGAAATACCACATCACGAACTCCTGTTTCCGGTTTGCGGTTGACGCATGGTGCCGCTCAATACATCGAATGATGGTTTTCCTTGATCGCCGCGGCGGTCACCTTGCCGCGCATCACGCGATACACCCAGCCCGTATAGAGCAGGATGATCGGCAGGAACAGGATCACCGCGAACAGCATGATCTCGAGCGTCATCTGGCTCGACGTCGCATCCCACATGGTCAGGCTGCTGCGGCCGTCGAGTGACGAAGGCATGATGAACGGAAACATCGAGAAGCCCGCGGTCAGGATCACGCCGACGACCATCAGGGAGGTCGACAGGAACGCCGTCGCCTCGAAGCGCGAGCGCGCGAGCAGCATCGCGAGCACCCCGCCGACAAAACCCGCGAGCGGCGCGACCGCCATCCACGGATAGAGCGCGTAGTTGTTCAGCCACAAACCCGGCGCGCCGATCACGGTCTTCATCAACGGATTGGACACGGCGTCGAGCGGCGGCATGTCGACGATCTGATAGCCGCCGATCATCGTCGCGACGAACGCACCCGCGATGAGAAACAACACCACCGCGCACAGCGCCGCGAGCCGCAGCGCCTTCGACGCGCGCTCGTGGACCACGCCATCGGTCTTCCACTTGACGAACGAGGCGCCGTGCGCGGCCAGCATCGACACGCTGACGAGACCCGTCAGCAGCGCGAACGGATTGAGCAGGCCGAAGAAGCTGCCGTGATAGGTGACGCGCAGATCGGTATCGAACGAGAACGGCACGCCTTGCAGCAGATTGCCGAACGCGATGCCGAACACCAGCGCCGGCACGAAGCCGCCGATGAAGAGACCCCAGTCCCACGCGTTGCGCCAGCGCGGATCTTCGCGCTTGCCGCGATAGTCGAAGCCGACCGGGCGGAAGAACAGCGCGAACAGCACCAGCAGCATCGCGAAGTAGAAGCCCGAGAACGATGCCGCATAGGCGAGCGGCCACGCCGCGAACATCGCGCCGCCTGCGGTCACGAACCAGACCTGGTTGCCTTCCCACGTCGCGCCGACCGTGTTCACGACGATGCGGCGCTCGGAGTCCGTTTTGGCTATGAACGGCAGCAGGATCGCCGCGCCCATGTCGAAGCCGTCGGTGAGCGCGAAGCCGATCAGCAGTACACCGATCAATACCCACCAGATCAGTTTGAGGGCTGCGTAGTCCATATGGCTTATTCCTCTGAAGCGATTGGCGGCGCGTCACACGGCCGTGTTCGACAGCGGCTGCGTCACCTGCTGTTCGATCTCGTGGTGATAGCGGCCCGTATGCAGCGACGAAGGGCCGAGCCGCGCGTACTTGAACATCAGCATGATCTCGATGACGAATAGCCCCGTGTAGAACAGCACGAAGCCGCCGATGCTCAGATACAGATCTCGCGGCGTCAATGTCGATGCGGCCAGGTTGGTCGGCAGAATGCCCGCGATGCTCCAAGGCTGGCGCCCCATTTCGGCGACGATCCAGCCGAGCTCGGCGGCGAGCCATGGCAGCGGAATCGCGATGACCGCCCAGCGCAGGAACCAGCGGCGCTTTTCGAGCAGCAGCGTGCGCTGCGCGCAGAACCAGAACGCGAGCACGAAGGTCGCGAGGAACAGCAGGCCAAGGCCGACCATCATACGGAACGAGAAGAACAGCGGCAGCACAGGCGGAATCGTGCGTTTTGCCGCAGCCGCGATCTGGTCGGGCGTCGCGTCGGTGACGTTCGGCGTGAACTGCTTGAGCAGCAGGCCGTAGCCGAGATCGTCCTTGTACTTGTCGAACGCGGCGTGGGCTTCGTCGCTCGAGTCGCCGCCTTTCAACTTCTGCAGCGCCGAGAAGGCGAGCATGCCGTTCCTGATGCGCCCTTCGTTTTCGGCGATCAGGTCGCGCAGGCCGACCACGGGTTCGCTTAGCGAGCGCGTCGCGATGATACCGAGCGCGTACGGCACGCGGATCGCGTAGTCGGTGCGCTGCTCTTTCTGATTGGGGATGCCAAATATCGTGAACGGTGCCGGCGCGGGCGCGGTCTCCCATTCGGACTCGATCGCGGCGAGCTTGACCTGCTGGACTTCGCCGGTGCGATAGCCGGATTCGTCGCCGAGCACGATCACGCACAGCGCCGACGCGAGGCCGAAACCGGCGGCGATCGCGAACGAGCGCAGCGCGAACTCGGTGTCGCGGCGCTTCAACAGGTACCACGACGACACGCCGAGCACGAACATCGCCGCGGTCACGTAACCTGCCGACACCGTGTGCACGAACTTCACCTGTGCGACCGGGTTGAAGATCACCGAGCCGATGCTGTCGAGCTCCATGCGCATCGTCTGGTAGTTGAACCTCGCGCCGACCGGATTGTTCATCCAGCCATTGGCGACCAGGATCCACAGCGCCGACAGGTTCGAACCGAGCGCGACGCAGAACGTGACGATCAAATGCTGCACTTTTGACAATCTGTTCCAGCCGAAGAAGAACAGACCGACGAACGTCGATTCGAGGAAGAACGCCATCAGCCCTTCGACGGCGAGCGGCACGCCGAAGATATCGCCGACGTAATGCGAGTAATAAGCCCAGTTGGTGCCGAACTGAAACTCGAGCGTGAGGCCGGTCGCGACGCCCATGGCAAAGTTGATGCCGAACAGCTTGCCCCAGAACTGCGTCATGTCCTTATAGATCTGCTTGCCGGTCATCACGTAGACCGACTCCATGATGACGAGCAACCAGGCGAGGCCGAGCGTGAGCGGCACGAACAGAAAGTGATAAAGCGCCGTGATGGCGAACTGGAGCCGCGACAGTTCTACGACTTCGCTAACGGGCATGTTGATCACCTTGGGACGGATGCGGGGCGGGCACCGACAGCAGCGCCTGCGCGACCTGCTGAGGCGGCAGCATCATGTGCTCCGCCGGTGGATGATTGAAGAATGTGAACTTGAGCGCCATCAGCAGAGCGAACTTGATGGCGAGGATGATGGCGATATCGCGCGCCAGCGTTGGACCGCGCATCCACCTGGTGAACCGGCCGCGCACGCGTGACCGGACAGTGCTGCTGCGATTGAGGGCTATGGTCATGATCGGTCGAAGACGACTTCACGCCGGTGAATCCGGCTGGATCCAGACCGCCCTGGCCGTCAGGCAGTCTGGCGAATGCATGCCGATTGTAGGAGGGGGAACCTCGCGCGCTCAGGGTTAGCCATGCGGCATCACGTCGCGAAACTTGCCGCGTCTGTCCAGTATTGCTACCGGACTTGCGATACGTCAAGAAAGGCTTACCGGCCTCGACAGGCAGGCTTGGGAATTGGCCTCCGCGGATGCACGCCGGCCGGGGGACGCACGAATGGACGACAGGAATGAAAAAGCCCCGCCGTCATGCGAGGGCGGGGCTTGAGCGCGGTGGTCGCTAAATGGTACGCGACCAGCTACCGTGTGTCGCTTTTACCCATGTCGTGGGCGGCACACAATTGACGCGCGCATGGCTTCGATGCTTTTACGCGTATTCGGTCAGTGCGCCGCGCATTTTCTTCATCGCGCTGGCTTCGATTTGACGGATACGTTCGGCCGACACACCGAACTCGTCGGCCAGCTCATGCAACGTGGAGCCGCCCGAGCCGTCGTCGGCCACCTTCAGCCAGCGCGCTTCGATGATGCGGCGGCTGCGCGGATCGAGCGCGTCGAGCGCGCTTGCGATGCCGTCGCTTTGCAGCCGGTCACGCTGACGCGAAGCCAGCACGGCGGTCGGCTCGCTATGTGAGTCGGCCAGATAGGCGATCGGCGCGTACGACTCTTCACCGTCTTCGACCTGACCTTCGAGCGCGATATCGCCGCCCGACAGCCGTGTTTCCATCTCCGCGACCTCTTCGCGCTTCACGTTCAGTTCCTTCGCGAGACCCTCGATCTCGTCAGGCGTGAACGCGCCGAGGCCTTGCTTGTGGCTGCGCAGGTTGAAGAACAGCTTGCGCTGCGCCTTCGTGGTGGCGACCTTGACCATGCGCCAGTTGCGCAGGATGTATTCGTGGATCTCGGCCTTGATCCAGTGCATCGCGTACGACACGAGGCGCACGTTTTGCTCGGGATCGAAGCGCTTGACCGCTTTCATCAGGCCGATGTTGCCTTCCTGGATCAGGTCGGCGTGCGGCAACCCGTAACCGAGGTAATTACGCGCGATCGACACGACGAGTCGCAGGTGCGACAGCACGAGGCGGCGCGCGGCCTCCAGATTGTCGTGTTCGCGCAATTCGGTGGCGAACTTGCGTTCTTCCGCCGGCGTCAGCATCGGAATCCGGTTGACCGCCTGAATGTAGGCGTCGATGTTGCCCAGTTGACCGGGCAGCAGCGAGGAATGCGAGAGCGCCAGTGCACCTGCCGGAGCGGCCTTAGCCGACGACGGGCTCAAACTACTCGGAAGGGTCATTGCATGGCTCACGTGTGAAGCTCCTTTGGAATCAGACAATAGCGTACTCAGTAAACGACTCCAGCGATGGATGTTAGCACTCAGATCTGCCGAGTGCTAATACTTAGAGGTCGCAGGGGTATCCAAGTTCCTCAAAATCCTATTGAGTCTCGATTTCTAATAGCCATCATACGCTCTATTTGGCTCGTGCGTTGAGCCTGTACAAACTACCGTTCGGGGCGGTTTCAGACTCACGATTGACTGACAACGGGCTGTTTGAAAGAGAATAATTGCTGTTCGGGCGCGTTATGGGGAAGATACTTGCTCCGGAATTCATGCTTAGAATAAAGGGGGCGCTCGCCTAATAACCGCCAGTATGGGGGCCGGATGAACAACAAGAATCTTGTGGTCCGTGGACTTACTCTAAAAAGCGCGTTGGCCGTTCTCCTATTGGGTGCGGCGGGCGCGTCCCAGGCTGACCAGTTCGGCGTGCAGGTGGCTGCCGGCGTCGGCGATCATCACGTCAAGAGGCTCGATCTCGGCGTGGTCTGGGACCCGAACCTCACCTGGTGGCAGATCGGCGACTGGCACTTCGCGTTGATCGGCGAGGCGCACGTCGCGTGGTGGCACACCAATGAAGGAAACGTTCACGACGACATCGGTGAGATCGGCGTGACGCCGGTGATTCGCTTCATCAAGTCGTCGGGCTTAGTGCGGCCTTTCGTCGAGGTGGGTGCCGGCGTCGGGCTGCTGACCAGCCCGCGCATTTCTTCCGACTTCACGTTGGGCACCGGGTTCCAGTTCGCCGAGACGGCGGGCGTCGGTCTGCAGTTCGGCGCTCATCAGCAGTATGTCGCCGGCTACCGCTTCCAGCATGTTTCCAACGGCGGTATCAAAGAGCCGAATCCTGGTATAAATTTCAGCCAGCTATATTTGCAATATCACTTCTGACCGTGGCCCCTTGCGGCTCGCGGTGTTCGAGGGGCTCTGCAATGGCGGCAAAGATGATCGAAGCGATTCGCGGGCTCGAGCGAGAGCGATTTCGCGCGATGGTCGACGGCGATGGGCAGTCGCTCGACACGCTGCTCGCGGACAACGTGAGCTACGTCCATACGAACGGCAAGCGCGAAACGAAGCGACAGTTCATCGACGGGATCACCGCGGGGCGCCGTCGTTATCGGCAGATCGAGGTGCAGTCGCAGGAAGTCTTGCCAGCCGGGCGCGAAACCTATGTGGTTACGGGCCGCGCGCTGATCGAGATGGAAGCGAACAACGGCGCGCTGCTGTTCCCGATTGCGTATACCGCGATTCACACGCACGAAGACGGGCAGTGGCGGCTGATCGCATGGCAGGCGACGCGTTGCGCGCTGGAGTGAGATTTCATCGCGCGGACGCGCCTCGTGAGCGCGTCCGTGGCGGCAGCGAAATGCGGGGTGCGCACTCCATTGCAGCAGGGTCGAGGCTCAAGCCAGATTCACGCGGTCACGCAATCTTCAGCTCTATCGCGGCTGCTCGCGCCGCATTGATCCCCGTCGGCATCCGCGTCGCGCGCCGTGCGCGTGCCACGCATCGCCACTTCTCCCGCATACGGATGCCGCGCGGCCACCGGAAGCCGAGTGCAGCGCTCCGCCACGCGCCGGATCGCCGCGAGATCCGGGAAATCCAGACCGCTGTCGATACCCATCGCATCGAGATTCATCGCGAGCGTGACGAGATCGACGTTGCCGGTACGTTCGCCATTGCCGAACAGACAGCCTTCGATGCGATCCGCCCCCGCCATCAGCGCGAGCTGCGCCGCAGCGACGGCGGTGCCGCGATCGTTGTGCGGATGCACCGACAGCACGATGCTGTCGCGGTAGCCGAGGTTGCGGTGCATCCATTCGATCTGGTCGGCGAACACGTTCGGCGTGGCCGCTTCGACGCTCGCCGGCAGATTGACGATCATCTTGTTATTGCGCGTCGGCCGCCACGTTTGCGCGACCGCGTCGCACACCTCGCGTGCGAATGGCAACTCGGTCGTGTTGAAGGTCTCGGGCGAGTACTGGAAGGTCCAACGCGTACCCGGCCGCGCCTGCGCGTATTCCTTGATGATGCGCGTACCTTCGACGGCGAGCGCCTTGATCTCGTCCTTCGACTGCTGAAACACGATGCGCCGGAACGACGGACAGATCGCGTTATACAGATGCACGATCGCGCGCGGCGCGCCTTCGAGCGCGTCGAACGTGCGTGCGATCAGCTCCGCGCGCGAAGGCACGAAGACTTCGATCGTGACGTCGTCGGGAATGCGCCGCTCGTCGATCAGCTTGCGCACGAAATCGAAATCGGTCTGCGACGCCGACGGAAAGCCCACTTCGATTTCCTTGAATCCGATTGCGACCAGCATCTCGAAGTATTCGAGCTTCTGCGCGGCGTTCATCGGTTCGATCAGCGCCTGGTTGCCGTCGCGCAGGTCGGTGCTCATCCAGACGGGCGCGGCGTCGATCGTGCGACTCGGCCATTTGCGTCCGGTCAGGCGCACGGCGCGAAAGGGGCGGTACTTTTCAGCGGGATTGCGCAACATGGTGAGGTGCCTCATTCGTGTGTCGTCGGCGAAGGGTGCTGACGTCGAGCGGTTGGCCGACTGTCACGCATGCACGATGCGGATGCCCCAGGCAACGTGCATTTGATCCTCTCGCTTCGTCCGCGCGGTAAACGGACGAAGACAAACGACGACGGGTTGTGGAGAACTACGACGGGGGTGAAGCGAAACTGCGGGAACTACCGGGAGGACCGCCGACGGCAACCGGAGCTGCCAGCGCGCGGCGCTACGCGTGACTTACGCCAGGCGTAGCGATAGGGGCCGCGCTAGGCGGCCGGAGATAATTCGGAGGGTGTTGGGGAAGGAACGCATGAGGCCAAATGTATGACGGCGTGCGCCGGCCTGTCAACCCGCGACCGTCAGGCCGCCGTCTTCGCGATGTCGACGATCAGCTCGACTTGCCGCTCGATCGCGCCCGGCACCGGCGCTTCGCCGCGCAGCACGGCGTCGATCCAGGCGGCCGTGGTCGCCGCGTCGCGCGCTTCCGGTAGTTCGACTTCGGGCGCATCGGCCGACGAGCGCTCGTGCGGCAGCCGCGTCTCGCAGATGCCGTCATGCAGCCAGTCGACCTGCACCTGGCGGCGGGTATCCGCGACCGCCTCGCCTTCGGTGCCGCGCGCGAGCAGCGCACCGCCGACGGCCGCATCGGGATGCGAGATGAACAGCTGCGTGAGACTGTCGCGATACGGCGGATGCGTGTAATTCACGAGCCGCAGCCCGGCGGGCGCGAATGGCTGCAGCAGCTTCACGAGCGTATGCGTCGAGTTGCGCACGCCCATGCGCCGGCGCAGCGCGAGCAGGCGAGCGAGCTTGGGCGCGAGTACGTCGATCGACGCGAACGCGACGCGACGCTCGGCGAGACCCGCTTCGATCTGCGCGTGCGACCGCGCCTGGGCGATGCGCAGATGCGTGAAGATTTCCGCGCTCGTCACGCGGCCCGGATCTTCGGTGACGCCATGCACGAGCACCGGCACGCCTTCGCGTGCGAGCAGCAGCGCGAGCAGCGGCACGAGGTTCGGCTGCTTGCGCGCGCCGTTGTACGACGGAATCGATACCGGCCGAAACGCGCCGTGCGGCAGCCGCACCGGCTCGAACGACGTATGCGCGGCAGCCAGCATCGCGGCGAGTTCGTCGGCGGTTTCGCCTTTCACGCGATACGCGAGCAGCACCGCGCCGAGTTCGAGATCGTCGACGCGGCCGTCGAGCATCGCGGTGTAGAGTGCGCGGGTGTCGTCGGCGGTCAGCGCGCGGGCGCCGTTCGGGCCGCGGCCGATTTCCTTGATGAAGCGGGCGCAGGGGAAAGGAGAAGTGGTATTGGTCGAGTCGGTCATCATGCGCAAGAGGCGGGTGGCGCGCCGCGCTTGGGCGTCGGCCACGGCATTCGGGGAGCTATTCGGTGTGAGTATCGCATCTATGGCGAGCGGGCGAACAGCGGCGAAGCAGGCACGTGGTGACGCGCGACGGCCCGCCGGACATGCACCCGCGCCGTGCCGCGCGTTACACTCGATGTTTCTCGCCGCCTCGGCGGCGCCCATCGAAAAACGGAGAACGGGATGAGTTACGTGTTTGCACCGGCACCGCAGGTCGCGGTGCCGGTCGTGGGGTCGAGCGAGCAGTTCGCGGTGCGCCGCATCTACTGCGTGGGGCGCAACTACGAAGCGCATGCGCGTGAAATGGGCCACGACCCGGACCGCGAACCGCCGTTCTTCTTCTCGAAGCCGGCCGATGCGGTCGTCTACGTCGCACCGGGCACCACCGGCGAATTTCCGTATCCGTCGCAGACGAAGAACGTCCATTTCGAAATGGAAATGGTCGCGGCGATCGGCGAGGGCGGCAAAGACATCCCCGTCGAGCGCGCGCTCGACCACGTCTACGGCTACGCGCTTGGTCTCGACATGACGCGTCGCGACCTGCAAGGCGAAGCGAAGAAAATGGGGCGTCCGTGGGACACCGCCAAGGGCTTCGATCACTCGGCGCCGCTCGGCCCGATCCATCCGGCTTCAGTAGTTGGTCACATCGGCGAGGGCGCGATCTGGCTGTCGGTGAACGGCGAGGACAAGCAGCGCGCGGACGTGTCGCAGCTGATCTGGTCGGTCGCGGAGACGATCGCGTATCTGTCGACGCTGTTCGAACTGCGCCCCGGCGACCTGATTTTCACCGGCACGCCGGAAGGCGTCGGCGCGGTCGTGAAGGGTGACCTGATGAAGGGCGGCGTGGACGGACTCGGCGAGTTCAGCGTACGCGTCGTCTGAGACGGCTTGCGAGCAGGTGGAGGAGGCAGACAACATGAAGCTCTACAGCTATTTCCGTAGCTCGGCGTCGTATCGCGTGCGCATTGCGCTGAACGTGAAGAACCTGTCGTACGACTATGTGCCCGTGCACCTCGTGCGCGAAGGCGGCGAGCAGCTGAAGCCCGAGTACCGCAAGATCAACCCGGACGGTATCGTGCCGACGCTCGCCGACGGCAGTCATTTGCTGCCTCAGTCGCTCGCGATCATCGAGTATCTCGAAGAGACGCATCCGGAGCCGCCGCTGCTGCCGAAGGCGCCGCTCGATCGCGCTTATGTGCGCTCGTTGGCGTTGCAGGTCGCGTGCGAGATTCATCCGCTGAACAATCTGCGCGTGCTGCGCTATCTGAAGCACACGCTGCGAGTCGACGACGACGCGAAGGACGCGTGGTACCGGCACTGGATCGACGCGGGTTTCACGACGCTGGAGACGCATCTCGCCGGCGACGCGCGCACCGGCAAACTGTGTTTCGGCGACACGCCTACGCTCGCCGATGCGTGCCTGATTCCGCAGGTTTTCAACGCACAGCGCTTCAAGGTCGACACCGCAAAGTTTCCGACGATCCAGCGCATCTGCGACTACGCGATGCAACTCGATGCGTTCGCGCGCGCGGCGCCGGGCGCGCAGCCGGACGCGGAGTGAGCACAGGCTCGCTTGAAGTGTTGACGACGGCTTAAACGAAAAAGGGCACTCCGCGGAGTGCCCTTTCCTTTTGCGCGCCTCAAGCGGCGAGCGCCGCAGCGATCACGCGATTAGCCGCCCAGCAGCGCGTCCGAAAACTCCTCTGCGCTGAACGGCTGCAGATCGTCGACCTTTTCGCCGACGCCGATGAAATACACCGGAATCGGGCGCTGCCGCGCGATCGCCGCGAGAATGCCGCCCTTCGCCGTGCCGTCGAGCTTGGTGACGATCAGACCGGTGAGGCCGAGCGCGTCGTCGAACGCCTTGACCTGCGTAAGCGCGTTCTGTCCCGTGTTGGCATCGATCACGAGCAGCACTTCGTGCGGCGCGCCGTCCTGCGCCTTGCCGATCACGCGCTTCACTTTGCGCAGCTCTTCCATCAGATGCAGCTGCGTGGGCAGGCGGCCGGCCGTGTCGGCCATCATCACGTCGATGTTGCGCGCGCGTGCGGCGCCGACCGCGTCGAAGATCACCGCGGCCGGATCGCCGCTTTCCTGCGCGACCACGGTCACGTTGTTGCGCTGGCCCCAGACGGCGAGCTGCTCGCGCGCGGCGGCGCGGAACGTGTCGCCGGCGGCGAGCAGCACCGACTGGTGAAAGCTCTGCAGATGCTTCGCGAGCTTGCCGATGCTGGTGGTTTTGCCCGCGCCGTTGACGCCGGCGATCATCATCACGAGCGGCTGCGCGCGGCCGAGCATCAACGATTTTTCGAGCGGCTTCAGCAACTCGACGAGCAGCGTGCGCAGCGCGGTCTTCACCTGCTGGGGGTCCGTCAGGCGTTCGCTGCGCACTTTCTCGCGCAGCGATTCGAGCAGGAATTCGGTCGCCTCGACGCCGGCGTCCGACATCAGCAGCGCGGTTTCGAGTTCCTCGTACAGGTCCTCGTCGATCTTCGTGCCGACGAAAATGCCGGTCAGGTTCGAACTGGTTTTCGCCAGGCCGCTCTTCAGGCGTGTGAGCCACGAGCGCTTCGCGCCGGCGTCCTGCACGGGCGGCGGAACGATTTCGACGCTGTCGAGCGCGGTGTCTTGCGGCTCGGGCTGCGGCTCGATGATGGTCGTGGCCACAGGGGGAACGGAGGGCGCGGCAGGCGCGACGGGTTCGGCGGGCGCAACCGGCTCGACGGCCTCGGCCTCGGGCGTCGCGCCGTCTTGCGCCGCCAGCGATTCGTCTGCGGCGGTATCGGACTCTTTCGAACCCTTGAATCGTTTGAAAAAGCTGAACATGATCTGAGGTATGGGAGAGCGCGCCGATGCGCGCAGCCGGCACGGGACCGGCGAAGCGGTGGGCAGCGCCGGGATGCGAAAAGGCGGGGCGCTGGCAGCCGCACATTTTATCAGGCGTGCCGCGGTGCGTCGTAGTGGCCGCCCGGGCAGGCTGGACGCGCGCTGCCCCTGTGGTAACGTGGGCGCTCCGGCCCCGCGCGCATCGGCGTCGCGGGCGTATTCACCACCTAGCTGAAACTGCACGATACTGCATGCCTCGTTTAGCACCCTCACGCGCCGCTGGCGCTTCGTCCAAAGGCGGTAAGCCGCATGCCATTCGCATCATCGGCGGCGACTGGAAACGCACGCCGCTGCCCGTGCTCGATCTGGACGGCTTGCGCCCGACGCCCGACCGCGTCCGCGAAACGCTGTTCAACTGGCTCGGCCAGCGCCTGGACGGCCAGCACTGCCTCGATCTGTTCGCCGGTAGCGGCGCGCTCGGCTTCGAGGCGGCGTCGCGCGGCGCGGCGCGCGTGCTGATGGTGGAGCGTCATGCGCGCGCTGCCGGCCAGTTGCGTACAAACCAGCAGCGGCTCGATGCACGCATGATCGAAATCGCCGAGGCAGACGGCCTGCGTCTTGCTGCGAGCCTCGCGCCAGGCTCGTTCGACGTCGTGTTCCTGGATCCGCCGTTCGATGCCGATCTGCTCGGCAAGGCGCTCGCGGTGGCCGTGCCGCTCGTGCGCGCCGACGGTTATCTTTATGTCGAGGCCGGCGAAGCGCTCGAACCGACCGCACATGAGCCGCTCGCGGGCTGGGAGGTCGTGCGGCAGGGCAAGGCGGGCGCGGTGCACTTTCATTTGCTGCAGCGCGAAAATAAGGAATAATGCGCGTTCCAAAAAAGGGCCGGGCGGTTTATCGTCATCCGCGCCGGTGCGAAATACGTCGCTTGGACGTGCCCTTTTGTCTGAAAAGAGGAGAAGTCTCATGGTAGTCGCCGTGTACCCGGGCACGTTCGACCCGCTGACGCGCGGTCACGAAGACCTCGTTCGGCGCGCGTCGAGCATCTTCGATACGCTGGTGGTGGGTGTTGCCGACAGCCGTGCCAAGAAGCCGTTTTTCACTCTGCAGGAGCGCCTCGCAATTGCGCATGAGGTGCTCGGCCACTACCCAAATGTCCAGGTGATGAGCTTCAAGGGGCTGCTGAAGGACTTCGTGCGGACCAACAACGCGCGAGTGATCGTCAGGGGTCTGCGCGCGGTGTCGGACTTCGAGTACGAGTTCCAGATGGCGGGCATGAACCGCTATCTGCTGCCCGACGTCGAGACAATGTTCATGACGCCATCCGATCAATATCAGTTCATCTCGGGCACGATCGTGCGCGAGATCGCGCAGTTGGGCGGCGACGTCAGCAAGTTCGTGTTCCCGTCGGTCGAAAAATGGCTGAAGGAGAAGGTCGCTTCGCTGGACCCGCAGGGCGGCGCGCAGGGGACGTGAGCCTGAGTCGCGCGAACGGCCGGTTTTGGCGGATCACTTAACCGACGCAGAGCAATGTCAGCTACCCTTCGCGGCCTTGGTGAACGCCTCGGCCAGTTTGTCGAAGTGTCGGAGCGCCGCGGGTGTGAGCTCGACCTGTTTGCGGCGAGCATCTTCGGTGTCGTTGAGCAGGAGCCAGCCCTTTTCGCGCATTGACGTGATGCGGGCATGCAAGGTGGCCGGAGACCCGAGCGCACTTTGGGCCATCATCTCTCGAACCGACAGGCGTTCGTTTTTTTGCCTCATGCGAGCAACGAACTCCAGGATCTTTTCTTCGAGCGGATCGAGCGCGGGAAGTGAGGGAAGACCTCGCAGTGCTTCGGTCAATTGAAGAAATCGAAGATAGATATCAGCAGGGCGCGTCATGACCATCGCTCCAATGAAAACGCCGCTCACCCGAGCGCGGAAAGCGAACCTTGATGCTGCCCAGCGGCAAACGGGCTTCCTTATTTTATCTCCATGTCTAGCTTTGGCGGGCGTTAAGGGATCTGCAGGGAGGCGATGGAACTACGCTCGAATCGCAGCTCTACGGAGTCCGTATAACACGATGGTCGTCGATCAGGTGACGAAGGCCGTACGGCGCTACGTGCTCGTAGAGGATCGGCCAATCGACCGCGAGTAGCGGAATCGTTGGGTCCTTCCGGCACCAGTACGCAACAAACCGCGCCCAGCCGCCGAGGAATATTCCTTCGCCAGAACTCAGCAGACACGGAGGGCGAGCGACGGGCGGAACCAGTATCCGCGGCGTTCCCGCCGCCAGGATTTCAAGGGCGTCCGACGATTCGCGTGACGCCGGCAGACTGTCCTCGGTGTCGGACAAGTATCGACGCACTTCTTCCGCTACGCGTGTGCTGCGAAGCTCCAGGTAAGAGGCACGGATTTCATCGAGTGCTGAACTGGGTACACGCGAATAGTTGGAGTCCCCCAGTCTTTCCAACACAGCGCGGCTGACGAAGTCAGGAAGCGCCCCCAACGTCGTTTCGCTTCCGAGCAACGCATCTTGAAAGACGGAATAGCACGCGAGCCATGGAGCAGGCGCGCAGCTCACTGGTCGGCGTGCCGATGCCCATCGGTTCGGCCGGTTAGCGCGTTCCGTTCCCGCCTGTTCTCTCAGGTTCATTGCTATAAAAAACATATCAATATGGGCGTGGCTCTATATTCTCGTCGAGCCCGGCATAAAGCTATAGATGGGTTTTCGGTCGCGTTGCGCCGAACTTGAGGGTCCCACGAAATTTTTCCGGGAGCGTCACGATGGCTCGGACCGAAAGCCTGCTGCTTGTCCTCGCGGAACGCCATCCATGCACGCTATGATGCATTCCGCAAAGGCAACCGAGGATGGCTCACCGTAATGTCTAGCTTACGTTTGCATTTTTGGTCGATCGCTGGGACCGTGGTCGCGTTTCTGGTGTCGCTGTGGATCAATCAGGAGGTGTTTGCGCACACGTCTTTCGTGCGAGGAGTCAACTGGATTTTCCTGCCTTCTGGTGTTCGGCTACTGAGCACGTTGCTGCTTGGATTCGATGGTGCAATCGGCCTGCTGCTTGCCGGACTGGTTACCGACTTTCTGTACTGGTTTCCGCATGACCCGGTGCGTGCGACAGCCGGCGCTTTGCTTGGGTCTTTGGCACCGTATCTGGTGTACCGATTTGCGCTCGAGTATTACGATCTGCGCGCATCGTTGATGAACCTGACGCCGAAGCGGCTTCTTGTTCTGGCTGTCGCCTATTCGGTGGCAAATCCGCTGTTTCACCACCTGTGGTTCGCGCTGACCGGTACGACGAAGAACTGGTTCGAGAGCTTCTTCACGATGTTCGTGGGCGATCTGACCGGCGCGCTGATCATGCTGTATGTGATGAAGGGGTTGCTGGCCTTGTTGCCGAAACAGCCTGGCAATTCACGCATGTCGAATGGCATGTTCAGCATTCAGTTGGCGTTGAACAGCGCATACGCCAATCAGTTAGCAACGAAGCCGACCTGACCGAGAAGCGCGGCAGTCCTTGTTCCTCGCGCGGGATTGCACGACCGTGCGGGGGCGGAAAAGCTATAATGTATTGTTTTTTCTAGCAAAGTTGGTGGCAGCATGGCCCTGATGATTACCGACGAGTGCATCAATTGCGACGTCTGCGAGCCCGAGTGCCCGAACGACGCGATTTCGATGGGTCCGGAAATCTATGTGATCGATCCGAAGAAGTGCACCGAGTGCGTCGGTCATTTCGACGAGCCGCAGTGCATTCAGGTGTGCCCGGTCGAGTGCATTCCGCGTGACCCGAACCACCCGGAAACGCGCGAAGGTTTGATGGCGAAATACCACGCGTTGCAGGCCGCCAAAGGCACCTGACGTTCGCGGGCGACGCGCAAAAAAAAACGGCGAAGGCCAGCGGGCCTTCGCCGTTTTTTTGCGGTGGCGTTTCCGTTATCCGACGTAAGCGCTGAAAATACCGCGCAACGCGTCGAGCAGGACGTCGCATTCGGTGTCGGTGCCGACCGAGATCCGCAGATGCTGGTCAATCCGCGGTGCGTTGAAATGCCGCACGAAAATTTCCTTTTCCCGCAGCCGCGACGCGAGCGTCGCCGCGTCGTACCCTTGATGCCGCGCGAACAGCAGATTCGCGGCCGACGGCACCACCTCGAAGCCGAGCGCGGTCAATTCCGCCGCGAGCCGTTCACGGCTCGCGATCACCTTCGCGCAGCATTCGCGAAACCAGGCGTCGTCTTCATATGCGGCGGTGGCCGCGGCTTGCGCGAGACGGTCGAGCGGGTACGAATTGAAGCTGTCCTTCACACGATTGAGCGCATCGATCAGCGCCGCATCGCCGAACGCAAAGCCGACGCGCATGCCGGCGAGCGAACGTGACTTCGACACGGTCTGCACGACGAGCAGATTCGGATAGCGGTCGATCAGCGCAATCGCCGACTCGGCGCCGAAGTCGACATAGGCTTCGTCGATCACGACGACCGAATCAGGATGACTCGCGAGGAGGCGTTCGATTTCCGCCAGCGGCAACGGCCGGCCGGTCGGCGCGTTCGGATTCGGAAACAGGATGGCGCCATTGGGCACCGTGTAGTCGTCGACGTTGATTGCGAAGCTCTCGTCGAGCGGGACGGTACGGTAGTCGACCTCGAACAGCTTCGCGTAGGTCGGATAGAAGCTGTAAGTGATGTCGGGAAACAGCAGCGGCTTGTCGTGCTTCAGCAAGGCCTGGAATGTTAGCGCGAGCACTTCGTCCGAGCCGTTGCCCGCGAATACCTGGTCGGCGCGGATGCCGTGATACGCGGCGACCGTTTCGCGGAGCTTGCGTGCGCTCGGATCGGGATAGCGGCGCAGTGCGTCGGCCGTGTCGCCAAGCTCGCGGCGGATCGCGTCGAGCACGCGCGGCGACGGCGGATACGGATTCTCATTGGTGTTCAGCTTCACCGGATGCGCGAGCGCGGGCTGCTCGCCCGGCACGTAAGGCGTCAGACGGTGAACGATGTCGCTCCAGTAGCGGCTCAAGCGATTCTCCTCGCGGGGTCGATTGCGGGTTTCGATGGATGTGGCGCGCGTCAGCTGTTGTTGCGATGCAGTTGCATCATTGCGCGTTCGAGCTCGCCCTTGATGATCTGCGGCATCACCGCGAGCGCGCGCTCGATCGACGCGTCGATGACCTCTTGCTCTTCTCGCCGTGGCGGCTTCAGCACATAGTTCGCGACGTCCGGTTTCGCGCCGGCGCGCGCGCTTTCGGGGATCAGATCGCGCGGATGGCCGATGCCGATCCGCAGCCGCCAGTATTGCTGCGACGACAGATGCGCGCTGATGTCCTTCAGGCCATTATGCCCGCCGCTGCCGCCGCCGAGCTTCAGCTTGACGCTGCCGGGCGGCATGTCGAGCTCGTCGTGCGCGACGAGGATCTCGTCGGGAAGAATCTTGAAGAATTGCGCGAGCGCGACGACCGATTGACCGGAGCGGTTCATATAGGTCTGCGGCTGGAGCAGATGAACTTCCTCGCCATGCAGCCGCGCCTTCGCGTAAAAGCCGTGAAAGCGCCGCTCGTCGCGCAGCGTCGTGCCTGCCTCGCGCGCGAGTTGATCGACCAGCCAACAGCCGGCGTTGTGACGCGTCGCGGTGTATTCGGCGCCCGGATTGCCGAGCCCGACGATCAGCTTGATCATGATTGCGTGAGTCCACCAGGTCCGGAAGTGAAACGCACCGGACTATGCCGAAAAAAAACCCGCCAGGGCGAACCTCGGCGGGTCACATCGACCGTTTCATCCGAAACGGATCGAGAGGATTGCTTGCTTCGAACCGAAAGGCTCTTAAGCAGCCGGCGTTTCGCCGCCTTCAGCAGCAGCAGCGTCTTCAGCGATTGCGCCAGCCGGGATCGTTGCAGCAGCGACCACCGGGTTTTCCGCGTCGACGTGGGCGACGAGCGCCACACCTGCCGGCAGCGGGATGTCCTTCGCGTGAACCGATTGACCTGCTTCGATCTTCGCGAGGTCAACTTCGATGAATTCCGGCAGTGCCGACGGAAGGCACTCGATTTCGATTTCGTTGATGACGTGCGAGATCACCGCGCTCGACAGCTTCACTGCCGGGTTGGTTTCCTGGTTCAGGAAGTGCAGCGGCACCTTGGTGTGCAGCTTCTTCGACGCGTCGACGCGCTGGAAGTCCACGTGCAGCACGAGCTGACGGAACGGGTGGTATTGCACGTCGCGCAGCAGAACCTGTTGCGACTTGCCTGCCACTTCCAGGTCGAGGATCGACGAGTGGAAAACTTCTTTCTTCAGCGCGTGCCACAGGGCGTTGTGATCGAGTTCGATCAGTTGCGTGTCAGCACCAGCGCCATAAACGATACCCGGAGTCTTGCCCGAGTTACGCAGGCGGCGGCTCGCACCCGTACCTTGCTGGGAACGCTCGAAAGCGACTACTTTCATGTTGAATCTCCAATGCACTGCCCGCGACCAGGCAGTAAAAACAGGGCCTCGAAGCCGTATTGGCTGAGGCCCAGGAAAGCGGCAAGAACCTTCGTTCGTTCATGCCGATTGTGCAAAAACGCCGCGTGTCGCATGAAGCGGTACGCGGCGTCTTCGCAAATGCTTAACTTTCAGCGAACAGCGACATCACCGAATCGCCGCGGCGGATGCGCGAGAACGTTTCGGCCAGCAAACCGGCGCTCGTCAGCGAACGGATCTTCGCGCACGAACGGGCTTCTTCGCCGAGCGGGATCGTGTCCGTGACTACGAGTTCGTCGAGTGCGGAGGCGGCGATACGTTCGCCCGCGCCGCCCGACAGAACCGGGTGGGTGGCGTACGCGAACACCTGCTTCGCGCCGCGTTCCTTCAGTACCTGCGCGGCCTTGCACAGCGTGCCTGCGGTGTCGACCATGTCGTCCATGATCACGCAGGTGCGGCCTTCGACTTCCCCGATGATGTTCATCACTTCGGCGACGTTCGCCTTCGGACGACGCTTGTCGATAATCGCTAGATCGCAATTGAGTTGTTTCGCCAACGCACGGGCGCGGACCACACCGCCGACGTCCGGCGAAACGACCATCAGATTGTCGTAGTTCTGCTTGCGCAGATCGCCGAGCAGCACGGGCGTTGCGTAGATGTTGTCGACCGGGATGTCGAAGAAGCCCTGAATCTGGTCGGCGTGCAGATCCATCGTGATGATCCGCTCGACGCCGGCGATTTCCAGCATGTTCGCCACGACCTTCGCCGAGATGGCGACGCGCGCCGAGCGCGGGCGACGATCCTGACGGGCATAACCGAAGTAGGGGATGGCTGCGGTGATCCGGCCTGCGGATGCACGCTTGAGCGCATCGACCATGATCATCAGTTCCATCAGATTGTCGTTAGTCGGCGCGCACGTGGATTGCAGGACGAAGACATCCTTGCCGCGCACGTTTTCCTGAATCTCGACCTGGATTTCACCGTCCGAGAAACGGCTAACCATTGCTTTGCCGAGGGGAATACCGAGATTTTTGACGACTTCCTGTGCAAGCGCGGGATTTGCGTTGCCAGTAAAAACCATCAGGCCGTCATGGCTGCTCATCATGCACCTACTTCAGGCTGGGGCGGGAGAATGTGAATTACTGCGGCGAACTACAGCGAACTACGAGAATTTTTGGCAGGGGAGAAAGGATTCGAACCTTTGCATGCCGGAATCAAAATCCGGTGCCTTAACCAGCTTGGCGACTCCCCTACACTAACTTTGAGCTCCGCCGAACGTGGAGTTGCGTTCGACGATGCAAAACTTATGACGCGAAAGCAAAGAGTGGATGCTGATCCAAGCCCGCTGCTACTGCGCTATTCCATTCGCCGGGCAGTTTGGCTTGCGCCGCTTCTGCTTCAGCTTTGCTACGGAACGCTGCAAAAACACTGGCACCCGATCCGGACATCCGCGCTGGTGCGACGTTCTCAAACCACCGCAACACTTGCGCTACTTCCGCGTACTTTCCTATCACAACCTGCTGCATGTCATTCCGGCCGAAGCTTTCTGGCCACTCAGTGTTGCAGCTGCGTTCTGCAGGAAAGTCCGTGATTATGAGAGGCTTTGTATCTCTTGTCAACGCTTTTTCGGAAAAAATCGCTGCAGTTGGAACCTGCACCCTCGGCGTCACTACCAGAAAGTGACGCGGCGGCAATTGTACAACGTCTAATGATTCTCCGACACCCTCTGCGAACGCATTTTTTCCAAATACAAAGAAAGGCACGTCCGCGCCGAGCTTCAACGCAAGTTCCTGCAACTCCTGACGCGGCAGATCGAGCTTCCACAGGCGATTGAGCGCGAGCAGTGTCGTCGCCGCGTCGGAACTGCCGCCGCCGAGGCCTGCGCCCATCGGCAGGCGCTTGTCGATTTCGATATCGACGCCTTCGCGAGAGCCCGTATGCGACTTCAGCAATGTCGCGGCACGTACGGTCAGGTCATGCTCGGGTGGCACGGAGGCGATTTCGGTGCGGCGCGTGATGAGACCGTCGTCGCGTCGCGTGAAGTGCAGCGTGTCGCCCCAGTCGAGCAACTGGAAGACCGTCTGCAGCGTGTGATAACCATCCGGCCGACGGCCGGTGATGTGCAGGAAGAGATTGAGTTTCGCTGGCGCGAGACAGTCGCGCAGCGAGTCGGTTGTTTCGATCATGAGTGAAGGCTACATGCGCCATGGTGGCGCTAAACGGGTAGCAAGGTTACGTGAGCGGATGCCGGGACAAACGCCCCAGCAACAACGACTCACTGATCCAGCACGAGCTTGATGTCGAGCGGCGGCTCCGAGCGGCTCAGATTGACGCGCTTCACGCCGGTGGCTGGCGCGTCGGCATAGGCGACATAGTCGATCGTCCAGCCGTCCTGGGTGATCTGCTTCAGGCGTGACGGCTGCTCGGGATCCTTCTCGGTCTGCGCGCGCGATGTCGGCGCCGGCGACGGCTGCAACCAGTAGCGCAACCCTTCGACCGGCAGCGTGAAGCCGAGCGCGTTCTGCATCAGCGTCGACACGTTATCGGCGGTGAGCGGCAGGCGGTTCGGCAACTCGAGGGTCGCAGACGCCGGCGACGAGGTCACGATAGCCAGAGTCTGGCCGAGCGGATTGCGCAATTGCAGCGTTACGGTGTCGCCCGTTTCCTGCCACGAGAAATTGCCGTAGGCGTTGCGCTGCTGGCCGTTCTGGTCGTTGTACTGAACCGCGAAGCGGCCCTGATACGAGCGACTCGTCTGCGCGGTGACTTCGGTCGCGGCATTCGACGTGGACGGCCCCTGCGGCTTTACCGACGCGCAGCCCGCCAACGCGACAACCGCTGCCGCCGCGCAACTAAGCGCGATGCCGCGCGGCGCCATGGAAAAAGAAATCAAACGGGAAAGACGCATCAAAGATCGTTTACCTGAAGACGTTGCAACGTTTTGACGAGAGTCTCGTTGTTGGGTTCGAGCTTGCGCGCCTCGCGGAACGCGGCGCGCGCCTGTTCCTGCTCGCCGGACTTCCACAGCACTTCGCCAAGGTGCGCGCCGATCTCGGCGTTCGGCTGGAGGCTGTATGCCTTGCGCAGCAGCTTGATCGCATCGGCCGTGTTACCCATCCGGTACTTGACCCAGCCGACGCTGTCCATGATGAACGCATCGTTCGGTGCAAGGGCCGAGGCCTTCTCGACCAGCTTGTCCGCCTCCGGCAGGCGCTGGTTGCGATCGGCGAGCGAATAGCCGAGCGCGTTATACGCCTGCGGGTTGTCCGGCTGCGTCTGGATCAGCTTGCGCAACTGCGCTTCCATGACGTCGTAATGGCCGGTTTTCTCGGCGGCCATCGCATAGTCGTAGGTGAGGTCGGGGTCGTCGGGAAAGTTCGCCGTGGCTTGCTGCAGACGCGCTTCGGCCTCCGGGTAGCGCTTCGCGTCGAACAGGATCGCTGCATCGGTGCGCGCGATCAGCGCCACGTCACGCGGATCGGCGGTCTGCAAGTTGGCGAGCAACTGGCGCGCCTCGTCGGTCTTGCCCTGCTTGGCGAGCAGTTGCGCGCGCGTGATCTGCGCGGCCAGGTATTGCTGACTCGCAGGCGATATCTTGTTCAGCCAGTCACCCGCGGCCCCCTCATTCTTCTGTTCTAGCGCTAGCTGCGCGAGATAGATGTAGGCCTGGCCCGCATCGGCGCCCGGCGTCTTCTCAGCCTGCTGCGCGTATTGAATCAGATAGGTCTGCGCTTCGGGGAGATTCTTCTGCTGGATCTTGATCAGCGCGAGCGCCATCAACGGCGTCAAGTCGTTGGCGTTTGCCTTGCGCATGATCTCGAACTGCTTCTGCGCGTCGTCGAGACGGTCGCTCGCGAGATACATCTGCGCGAGCGCGAGCCGCGCGTCATGCGATTTCGGATTCTGCTGCACGTACTTTTCGAGCGACGCGATGCCTTCCTTGCGCTCCTCCGGGCCCATTTGCGACAGCACCAACGCCGCGGGCAGATAGTCGGGCTTGATCGTGAGCGCCTGCTCGAGCGACTTGCGCGCACCCGGCGCGTCGTCGGCCAGCAACTGCTGGCGTGCGACGGCCAGTTGCGCTTCCGGCCGGTTCATATCGTTCTTCAGCAGCTCCTGCAACACGTGCAGGCCACCGACGCGGTTCGGCCCGCGCGACAACAGCAATTGCAGCGCGAGGATCGCGCTGCCGCGATTTTCCTCCGGTACCTTCGCGAGTTCCTGCGACAGGATCGGCGCAGCATCGTCGGGCTTGCCGGACAGCACGAGCAGCGACGCGTCGAGCTGTGCGGCGCGTTCCGAACCGGGTGCGTACTGTTGCCACAGTTGCGCGGCGGCGAGCGCGTCTGACGGGCTCTGCGCGGCCAGCGCAATTTCGGTGGCGCGTTGCGCCATGCGCGGGTCGTGCGTGTCGCGCGCGAGCGCGAGGTAGGTCTGATAGGCCGGTGCCGGCTGGTCGCGCTGCAACGCGATCTCGGCGGCCAGCACCTGGAAGACGATCTGGCTCGACAGCGGCACCCCGGGCAGCGACTTTTCGTCTTCAGGGCTTGACGGACCCAGCGGGTCCGGCATCGTGACCGACGTGTCGTCGGAATCTGGCGACGGGTCCTGCGCATGCGCGGGCACGGCGGCCAGCGCCCACAATGCGAGCGCAGCTGCGCCAAGCATCCGGCGAGCGGACACGGCGAGCGGCACGTTGGACACGCGCGCGCGGCGCTTTGAAAGCAGCTTCACGAAGGACACGTTCATGGAAATCCGTTCAATGTTTCAGTCGATTGTAACGCGCTCGCTACAATACGCGCACAACCACTCACGCAAGTAGCAGACCAATCAGCCATGCCAGAGTTGCCAGAAGTCGAGGTTACCCGACGAGGGATCGAACCGTATGTGTCCGGGCGCAAGGTTGAGCGCGTCGACGTGCGGACGGCCACGTTGCGCTGGCCAATTCCGGCCGACCTTGCGAAAACCTTGCGTGGCCATGTGGTGCGCAAAGTCGAGCGACGCGGCAAGTATCTGCTGTTCGAAATCGACGCAGGGTGGTTCATCGTGCACCTCGGCATGACGGGCACGTTGCGCGTTCTGCGTCATGTGCCGCATCCGCCGGCCGCGGCGAAGCACGATCATGTCGACTGGATCTTCGACGACTTCATCTTGCGCTATCGTGATCCGCGCCGCTTCGGCGCGGTGCTGTGGCATCCCCGTGAAGAAGGCGACATCCTCGAACATCCGCTGCTCGCGAGCCTTGGCGTCGAGCCTTTCTCGCCGGCGTTTTCGGGCGCGCAGATGCATCGGTTGACGCGCGGGCGCAAGGTGTCGGTGAAGCAGGCTTTGCTGGCGGGCGACATCGTGGTCGGCGTGGGCAATATCTACGCGTCGGAGAGTCTCTTTCGCGCGGGCATCCGGCCCACCACCGCGGCGGGCCGGGTGTCGCTCGTGCGTTATGAGCTGCTCGCCGATGCCGTGCGTGTGACGCTCGCCGCCGCGATCGACAAAGGCGGCAGCACGCTGCGCGATTTCGTCGGCAGCAACGGCGAAAGCGGCTATTTCCAGCTCGACTACTTCGTCTATGATCGGGCGGGCCTGCCATGCCGCGTGTGTGGAACGCCAATCAAACAGATCGTGCAGGGACAACGCTCCACGTACTTCTGTCCCACTTGCCAGCGCTAGATTCTCGATGCCTTCCCGCCTGACTCCAACGACCGCCGTGCGCTCCAGCACGTCCGACGCCACGCCCGCATTCACGCCGATGCCCGATTTTTCCGCGCGCCTGATCGCGTGGCAGCGCCAGCATGGCCGCCACGATCTGCCGTGGCAGAGCACGCGTGACCCGTATCGGATCTGGCTGTCCGAAATCATGCTGCAGCAGACCCAGGTCTCGACGGTAATTCCCTACTACGCGAAATTTCTCGGGCGATTCCCGGATGTTGCCGCGCTCGCCGCGGCGCCGTCCGATGACGTGATGGCGCTGTGGGCCGGCCTCGGCTACTACACGCGCGCGCGCAATCTGCATCGCTGCGCCCAGGTCGTCGTCGAGCGGCATGGCGGCGCGTTTCCGGTCTCAGTCGATGAACTCGCCGAACTGCCCGGCATTGGCCGCTCGACGGCCGCGGCGATCGCGTCGTTCGCGTTCGGCGCGCGCGCGACGATTCTCGATGGCAACGTCAAGCGCGTGCTCGCGCGCGTGTTCGGCGTAGAAGGTTTTCCGGGGGAGAAGAAGGTCGAGAACTCGATGTGGACGCTCGCGGAATCACTATTGCCGTCGAATGCGTCGAACGCGGAGGTCAGCGCCTACACGCAGGGCTTGATGGATCTTGGCGCGACGTTGTGCGTGCGCGGCAAACCCGATTGCACTCGCTGTCCGTTCGCGCCCGACTGCGTCGCCAACGTCACCGGACGTCAGCGCGAATTGCCGACCGCTCGCCCGAAGAAAGCGGTGCCGACGCGCCGTACGTGGATGCTGGTGCTGCGCGACGGCAACGCGGTGATGCTCGAGCGGCGTCCGCCGTCGGGCATCTGGGGCGGTCTGTGGAGTCTGCCCGAAGCGGCCGACGAAGCGACGCTGGCCGAGCGGGCGCGCGCGTTCGGCAGCGATGGCGAGGTGTCAGCGCTGGCGTCGTTCTCGCACGTGTTCACGCATTTCAAGCTCGATATCGAACCGCGGCTTGCCGAGCTCGATCGCGATGTCGGCGCTCTGGCCGCGCTCAACGATGCGGACACCGCCTGGGTTGCGCTCAGCGATCTCGATTCGTTCGGCGTGCCGGCGCCGGTGCGCAAGCTGCTCGCCAGCCTGCATGGTTCGTTGATCTAGCGGAAGGACGACTTCAGGATTTCACAGCAACTGATGCTGCTGCATGTAGTGATGCACGACGTCGATGCGCGCGCCGGCGTCGGTCAGTTCCATCAGCTTTTGACGCGCGCGCAACGCAATTGGCAGCACCTCGGCGAGACGGTTGGACACCCACGACGGATCATCGAGCCGGAACGGCTCCGCGAACGGCAGGCTGTCCGGATCGCGTTCGCGGATCGTCGCGATGATCCGCTCGAGCACTTCCGCGCACGCGCCGAATTTAGCCAACAGCTCATTGCCTTCTAGCGGGAGATCATCGGCGAGCGGTTCGGCCATGCCGACCAGCAGACCACTCGCTTCGACGCGATGCGACAACAGACGAAAGCGCTTCGTGCCGCGTGCGCGAATTAGCAACATGCCGAATGCCTCGACGTCGCACTCGTCGATTTCGGCGAGGCAGCCGATCGTTTCGGGCACCGAAGGTTCTTCCTCACGCGCGACTTCGGCGCCGCTTTTCAGCATGCACACGCCGAACGGTGTTTTTTCGCGCAGGCAGTCACGCGCCATGTCGAGGTAGCGCGCTTCGAAGATCTTTAGCGGCAGCAAGCCATCGGGAAATAGCACCGTATGCAGCGGAAACAGCGGCAAATCGGCGTACACAGTAGGCGTAGAGGACATGGCGCAACGCTTCGGGTTAAGGCCGCGCGATGCGGCCGGTTAAGCCACCAGCTTCGATGATTCGCCGACGTCGACCGGCGCATCGCGGTGCCGCACAATCACATTCGCCGACGTTGCGAGACGCGCGGCAAGCGTCTCCGCGATGAATACCGAGCGGTGCTGGCCGCCCGTGCAACCGATTGCCACGGTCAGATAGCTGCGATTGTCGTCGCGGAAATGCGGCAGCCACTTGGACAGATACTTTTCGATGTCGTCGATCATCTCGTGGACGACCGGCTGTGCATCGAGAAAATCCATCACCGGCTTGTCGAGGCCGGTGAGCGGCCTCAATTCATGATCGTAGTATGGGTTCGGCAGCGTGCGTACGTCGAATACGAAATCCGCGTCGAGCGGTACGCCGCGCTTGAAGCCGAACGACTCGAACATCAGCACGAGACCTGCGTCCTCTTGCTCGATGAAGCGCTTGACCCAAGCGCGCAGCACGTTCGCGCGCAGATTGCTCGTGTCGATCTGATGGCCGAATTCGGCAAGTCCCGCGACCAGTTCGCGCTCGCGTTCGATCGCTTCGGCGAGCGACGTGAGCAGGCCAACGTCCGCGTCGTGCGCGGGCGAGCCGGACAACGGATGGCGGCGACGTGTTTCGGAAAAGCGTTGAATCAGCGACTGCGTGCTCGCGCTCAGGAACAGCACGCGCACGTCGTGCGAGCGCTTGAGGTCGCGAATCATCGCGGGCATTTCGTCGAGCGATGAACCGGAGCGCGCGTCGATCGCGACCGCGAGACGGTCCTGGCCGTCCGCGGCGAGGTAGGTGGCGAGTTGCTGCAGAAAACGCGGCGGCAGATTGTCGACGCAGTAATAACCCGCGTCTTCGAGCGCGTTCAGGGCAACCGATTTGCCGGAGCCGGAGATACCGGTGATCAGGATTATGCGCATGGAGTCGTCGAAAGCGTAGATTTCATCATAGCATCTGGCCTCCATGCGCGTGCCCGCGTCCTGCCTTCTGCGGGCGCTTCATGGCGCTGTGGCCGGCTTCAGATCAGCTTGCCGGGAAACTGGCTATCGGGATCCTGCATGGCAAGACGTTGCCGATCCATGAAATCGCGCAGCGTGTCGATCCCGCGCAACTGCAGGATCGTATTGCGCACGGCCGCTTCGACCAGCACCGCCAGGTTGCGGCCCGCGGCCACCTGGATCGTCACCTTGCTGATCGGCAAGCCGAGCACGTCGACGGTCTGGCTTTCCAGCGGCAGTCGCTGGAATTCGCCGTCAGGGCGGCGCACCAGCTGCACGATCAGCTTCAGTTTCATTTTGCGGCGCACGGCCGTTTCGCCGAAGATCGTCTTGATGTCGAGCAGACCGAGGCCGCGCACTTCGAGCAGGTTCTGCAACAGCGGCGGACAGC
The DNA here is from genome assembly GCF_000092885.1 of Paraburkholderia atlantica. NCBI lineage: Bacteria > Pseudomonadati > Pseudomonadota > Betaproteobacteria > Burkholderiales > Burkholderiaceae > Paraburkholderia > Paraburkholderia atlantica. Next base: position 342,606 of record NC_014117.1, read on the forward strand.
GTCCTTCGACGAAGTCCGGGCCGAGGCGCACGAAGTCGACCGCGTCGTCGGCGACGAGACCATGGCCGCGGCTGATCAGTTCGAGGCCGAGCTCGCTCTTGCCGAGACCCGAGTCGCCGGTCAGCAGCACGCCCATGCCGAGGATGTCGAGAAACACGCCGTGCAGCGTCGCGCGCGGCGCGAGAATGCGCGACATATAGAGACGCAGACTATCGATCACCGCGGCCGCCGAGGTCGGCGTCGTGAACAGCGGCGTCGACGAACGCGTGCAGCGCAGCACAAGCTCGGGCGGCGCCGCGACACCGCCCGCGACGACGAGAAACGGTGGCTCCAGCGCGATCAACTCGGCCATATGGCGCGAGCGGTCTTCATCGGTCTGACGTTTGTAGTAGTCGATTTCTGCATCGCCGAGCACCTGGATCCGGTTAGGGTGGATCAGGTTCAGGTGGCCGACGAGGTCGGCGCTCGACGTGGCATTGGCGACCGATTCCGAAGAAAAGCCGCGCTCCCAGCCCTCATGCCCCGTGAGCCAGCTGAGCTTCAGCATGGCGGCGTTGTCGTCGAAAATGCTCTGGGCGTTGATGCTGGACGTATCCATGAGTCAGTGACTCCAGTGTTAGCCGCTTGCCGGGCCTTACCTGCGTGTGTGCGCGCGTATGAACTACCGCCGCCGTTGCATCAAGGTTGCCACTGAGTGAGCAGGCGATGCAACGATTCGCGGTCTTCTTCAGTGTGCAGCCGCTCGCGGGCGTCGCGATCGGACAGCAATTGCGCGATTTCGGAAAGAATTTCGAGGTGCTGTTGAGTGGCCTGTTCGGGGACGAGCAGGAAGATCAGCAGCGAGACCGGCTGGCCGTCCGGCGCTTCGAACGGGATGGGTTCCGCGAGTCTGACGAATGCGGCGAGCGGTTGCTTGAGGCCCTTGATCCGCCCATGCGGAATCGCGACGCCTTCGCCGAGCCCGGTCGAGCCGAGTCGTTCTCGCGCAAAAAGATTGTCTGTGACGGTACTTCGGGCGATGCCGTTCTGGTTCTCGAAGATCAGGCCCGCTTGCTCGAACACGCGTTTCTTGCTGGTGACCGATAGTCCGATGACGACGTTCTCGAGGGGAAGAAATTTGGCTAAACGATTCATGTTGACAGGCGAAAACGTGGCCTGAGTTCTCCCCAACGGGGCGGTTGAGTGACGTTCCATTCGTTCGATGCTGGCGAAGACGGACAGTGAGAGTCGATCGCGAAAGCGTGAGATTCCGACCGGCCGTACTTCATCAGAACTGGCTTGACCCCGATGGTAACCGGAACATTATAGAACAGGGTGACAGCCGATGGTGCGGCGCGCCATCTATGCATATCAGGTTTTTCACCGCTTGCGGCGCGGGACATGTCGCGCTGCGCAAGCGTCTGCGGGAATGGTCGAGCCTGGCCTCGGCGAGGGCGCGCCGGCGTTGAGCGCGAGCCGGGCACTGAAACGAAAAACCGCCCGGTTGCGGGCGGCTTGACGGGTTTCAGGGAAATCAGGAATTTCCTCTAATTTCTGCTATTGCGGCGGCACGTCTAGTTGCGGCGCCGGCTGATACTTGATCGCTTCGTGCTGATGGCCTTGCAGGCGGTCCTTGTGGCGTATCACCTGTCTGTCGAGCTTGTCGATCATTAGATCGATCGCAGCGTACAAATCACTGTCACAACTCTCGACGAAAATATCCTTGCCCTTCAGGTGGAGGTTGATTTCCACCTTTTGACGCTTCTCCTTTTCCTTATGGTTGTCGACCGAGAGGACCACACTGCCGTCGATGACCTGGTCGAAATGTCTTAGCACCCTGTCCAGTTTGGTGATCACGTATTCGCGCAACGCAGGCGTTACTTCGAGGTGGTGTCCACTGATCTTGAGATTCATAGTGCTTCTCCAAGCTAATGGCCGCTTGGTCCGCACAATGACAAAGGTCCGGTCGATCTGACGGCTTGCCTGTGTCGCCCCCCGGTGACGGACATCTGGCAGGTCGCAGCGGCCGGCCTGTCCGCCAGGTGCGGAGCGGCCGGTAAATGCCCGCTGCAAAACGCGGCGGGCTACAGAGACTTGCGCAGGTTGACTGCCGGGATTTTGAGCGCCTCACGGTATTTCGCAACGGTACGTCGTGCGACCACGAAGCCCTGTTCCGCCAGCAGTTCGGCTATGCGACTGTCTGAAAGTGGCGATTTCGGGTTTTCCGCTCCTATCAGTTGTTTGATCAGCGCGCGAATGGCCGTGGAGGAGGCCGCGCCGCCGGTGTCCGTCGAAACATGTGAGCCGAAAAAGTACTTGAATTCCAGCGTCCCGAAAGGGGTCAGCATGTATTTACCGGTTGTCACACGCGAGACAGTCGACTCGTGTAGGCCCAGCGTATCAGCTATTTCCCGCAAAACCAAGGGGCGCATGGCGATTTCGCCATGCACAAAAAAGCTCTTTTGACGCTCGACAATTGCCTGCGCAACTCGCAGGATCGTCTCGAAACGCTGCTGGATATTTTTGATCAGCCACCGAGCTTCCTGCAGTTGCTGCCGCAACGAACCACTGCCCGGATCGCCGCGGTTGTTGCGCAGAATATTCGCGTACAGATGGTTAATCCGCAGCTTCGGAACTACCTCGGGATTCAGCTCCGCCTGCCAGCCCTGTGCCGTTTTGCGCACCATGATGTCGGGCACAACGTAGTCCGCTTCGGCCTTGCCGTAGGCGGCGCCCGGAAATGGTTCGAGCGAGCGGATCAGCGCATGCGCGTCGCGCAGATCGTCGTCGCTGGCTTTCAGGTGCTTGCGCAGCCGCGTGAAATCGCGCGCGGCGAGCAACTCCAGGTAACGGCCGACAATGTCTAGCGCAAGCGTGCGCGTGGGCGACGGCTCGAGCCGCAGCAACTGCAGCTTCAGACATTCGGACGCGGAGCGCGCGCCGACACCGGGCGGGTCGAAGCTATGCAGCAGCGCAAGCGCGGCGTTCAGTTCGTCGACATCGACTTCGAGTTCTTCGGGCAAGTCGGCCAGCACTTCTTCGAGCGTGGCGGCGAGATAGCCGTCGTCGTCCAGAGATTCGATCAGGAATGTGATGAGCGCGCGGTCGCGCTGGCTCGCCTGGGTGACACGTAGTTGCGCCATCAGGTGGTCGCGAAGAGACGTGCTCGATTCGTGGATTTGCAGCGGGGGCAGGTCGTCGTCGTCCGACGCGTTGCCGGAGCGGCCGTAGTCGTCGAGGTTCCACTGCGACGTGTCGCCGCCGCCGTCGCCCGAAAGGCCGTTGTATTCATCGACACCCTGCGGTTCGCCGCTTTCGGCGCGCTCGCCGTTGCCTTCGGACGACGTCGAACCGTTGCCGGCCATCGGATCGGCCGGCGCCGAGGAGCCCGGCGTCTGGGCGATCACGGAACCGTCGGCCGCAACCCGCAATGGGCTCGCGATCCACTCGTCTTCGTTTTCGAGGAGTGGATTCTGCGAGATCGCCATGGCGACTTCCTGCTGCAATTCGAGCGTCGACAACTGAAGCAGCCGGATGGACTGCTGCAGTTGCGGCGTCAGCGCAAGATGCTGCGATAGGCGGAGTTGGAGGCTGGCTTTCATGGCAAGTTGAGATTCATTGTAGAGAGTTTGCCACGACCGCGATACCTTGCGGCACACGCAATTTTTGGGTACGCCGAATTGGCGCGCCGCGCGGCGCCAGCCAGCGCCGCCTGACAACGAATGTGCGGGTGCCGCAAATTTTGGCGCCGCGGCCGGCCGCGCGCGCATGGCCGGGGACGCCGTGAGTGCTTACATGCGGAAGTGCTCGCCCAGATAGACGCGCCGCACGCTTTCGTTTTCGATGATGTCGCTAGGCGCGCCGGCGGCTAGCACGCTGCCGTCGCTGATGATGTACGCGTGATCGCAGATGCCGAGCGTTTCGCGCACGTTGTGGTCGGTAATCAGGACGCCGATATTGCGCTGCTTCAAGAACTTGACGATTTTCTGGATTTCCAGCACCGCGATCGGGTCGACGCCGGCGAACGGTTCGTCGAGCAGAATGAAGCTCGGATTGGTTGCCAGCGCGCGCGCAATTTCAACCCGACGACGCTCGCCGCCAGACAGCGACAGCGCCGGATTTTCACGCAGATGCGCGATCTGAAGCTCGTCGAGCAGCGCTTCGGTGCGTGACGTGATCACGTCTTTGCCGAGGCGCTTGCCGTTTTCGTCGTGCTGCAATTCCAGCACCGCGCGAATATTCTGCTCGACGGTCAACTTGCGGAATACCGACGCTTCCTGCGGCAGATACGACAGGCCGAGCGAGGCGCGCTTGTGAATGGGCAACAGGCTGATCGACTTGCCGTCCAGATCGATTTCGCCGGCGTCGAGCGGCACGAGGCCGACGATCATGTAGAAAGACGTGGTCTTGCCGGCGCCGTTCGGGCCGAGCAGGCCGACCACTTCGCCGCTCTTCACGTCGAGCGACACGTCCTTGACGACCGTGCGCGAGCCATAGCGCTTTTTCAGATTACGCACGACCAGCGAACTGCTGGTGCCGGCCGGCTTGCGATGGGGGAGCGGCGTGATGGTGCTGCTGACGGTGCTCACTGGTTCGGCGCTCCCTGAATCGAGTTGGACGGCGTGAGCGTGGCCGATGCGCCGGTCAGCGGCGCGGCGCCGGCGTTGCGCGGCGCCAGCATTGCGCGCACGCGGCCGGTTGGGTTGCCCGGACCTGCGACGTCCTTGCCCGCCTTGGCGGTGTAGAAGTCGTTCTGGCCGTCATAGGTGATCACGCTGCCGTGCACCTGGTCGAGCAGCGTCGTCATGCTCTGCAGGCGGCGCACCGTCGCGTTGGTGGTCAGCGTGGTCAGATCCTGCTTGCCGTCGTAGTCGATACGGATGGCCGTACCCTCGATGTATTCGTCGAGCCCTTCGCGCTTCTGGCGGAAATACGACAGATTGTTGCCGCTCGAGGTGCCGGTCGCGAACTGGTAGCCCTGCGGGTCTTGCGACACTTCGACGCGATCGGCCTTGATCAGGATCGTCCCTTTGGTCGCCACTACGTGGCCGGTAAAGATGCTGACCTGCCGCAGGTCGTCGTAGGTCATGTTGTCAGCTTCGATGTTCAGCGGCTTGTCCTTGTCGGCGCGGTCCGCGTGCGCGAGCGGCGCGAAGCCGACGAGCGGCAGCGCAACGACGAGCGCAGCGAGTGCGGCGCGGCACGCGGACAGCGCGCGCGAACGGCCGATATCAAAACGGGGGTGCGATTCGTTCATGCAGTCACGCCTGGAATGGATTACCCGGTATGCGTTGGCTTAGTGGCCGGAATCGGACGCGGCGATTGCGCCTCTTACATTGCCGAACAGCTGCATAAACCGGGTGACATTGTTGTATTTCATGCCGCTGGCAGTCATCACCGACATGCCGCGCTGAAGTTTAACTGGCTTTTCAGTCTCGATCACATCGTCGTTGACGAGGACCCTGAAATGCTCGGAATCGGCCTGCATCTGCGGATCGCCGCCGCCGGGCGCGCGCAGGATGCGGGCGTTCTGGTACAGGTTGACGATCGACGCATCCGCGTTGACCGTGCCGGTATCGCCGGTCGCGGTGACGATCGGCTTGCCGGGCTGGAACGCGCGCATGGCCGGCTTGACGAGGTCGCTCATTTCGTCGTCCTCGTAATGGATCAGCGACTGCGCGGTCAGCCGGTACTGCGTCGCGCCCGACTGGTCGAGCTCGGACACCGAGAAGTTGTCCGCGAAGTAGTCCGGCGTGTGCTCTTTCGAGCGCACCTCGTTGTCGGTCTTGCGCGGCAACGTGGCTTGTAGCAGCCACCACGTGATGCCGGCGAGCGCCGCCATCGCAATGAGCGGGATCAGCGAAGTCAGGCGAAACTGGTTCATCCCACGAGGCCCCGTTGCTCGCCGCTGCACGCCGCCGCAAGCAGTGCTTCATATTTGTGCTGCGCGCGCAGCAGCGTGTCGACAACTTCGCGTGCCGCGCCGTGGCCGCCGCGCGCCTCGCTGACCCAATGCGCGCGCGCGATCACTTCGGGATGCGAATTGGCCGGCGCGGCCGCGAAGCCGACCCGCAGCATCACCGCGAGATCGACCCAGTCGTCGCCCATGTAGCCGCAGTCCTCGGCGGCGAGGCAGGTTTTCTGTAGCAGGTCGGCGAACGCCGCAGGCTTGTCCTGCACGCCCTGATAGACGTGCGTGATGTTCAATTCTTTCACCCGTGCCGCCACGATGCCGGACTGGCGCCCGGTGATGATGGCCGTGTCGATGCCGGCCTGGCGCAGCAGCTTCATGCCGTGGCCGTCCATCGAGTTGAAGCCTTTCATCGTGTCGCCTTCCGCCGTGAACAGCAGTCCGCCGTCGGTCAGTACGCCGTCGACGTCGAAAATCATCAGCTTCACGCGGCTTGCGCGTTCGGTAGCGGTAGGGGGAGCAACGGCCATCAGATCACCTTCTTCGAAAACAGGTCGTGCATGTTGAGCGCGCCGATTAGCTTGCCCGATTCGTCGACGACCAGCATCTGATTGATACGATAGCGCTCCATCAGTTCCACGGCTTCGACCGCGAGTTGATCCGGCCCGATCGTGCGCGGGCCCGCGGTCATCACCGAACCGATCGGCAACTGGCGAAAATCGCCGTCGCGTTCGAGCACTCGGCGCAGGTCGCCATCCGTGAAGATGCCCGTCACACGGCCTTCGTGGTCGACGACCGAGGTCATGCCCATCCGTTTTGCGGTCAGCTGGAAGAGGGCATCGCTGACGGTCGCCTCGGGTGTGACCTGCGGCAACTGGTCGCCGGTGCGCATCACGTCGCGCACGTAGGTGAGCAGGCGTCGGCCGAGCGCGCCGCCCGGATGCGAGCGCGCGAAGTCGTCGCGACCGAAGCCACGCGCGTCGAGCACCGCGACCGCCAGCGCGTCACCGAGCGCGAGCGCGGCGGTGGTGCTGGCGGTGGGCGCGAGATTCATCGGACAGGCTTCCTTCGCGACGCCGGAATTCAGATGCACGTCCGCGAGTTGCGCGAGGCTGGAGCCCGGCCGGCCCGTCATCGCGATCAGCTTCGCGCCGATCCGCTTGATGAGCGGCAGGATCGCCATCAACTCTTCGGTTTCGCCCGAATTGGACAGCGCGAGGAAGACGTCGTCGGCGGTGACCATGCCGAGGTCGCCATGGCTCGCTTCCGCCGGATGCACGAAGAACGCGGGAGTGCCGGTGCTTGCCAGCGTGGCCGCAAGCTTGCGGGCTATGTGGCCTGATTTGCCGATGCCGGAGACGACCACGCGTCCACGGCAACCCAGGATGAAATCGACCGCGCCGACAAAACTGCCGTCGAGCTGGTCGCGAAGCGCGCGCACGGCGTCCGCTTCGATGTCGAGTACGTCGCGAGCAAGCGTGAGTGCCCTGTCGCCATTGATTTTCGCTATCATGCGCGGAGTATAGCAAAGGCGCCTGTTCGCCGCGCCGGGCCTGCTGTGCCGGGCTGCTGTCTTCGTCGGCCTGTCGATAGTCTCATTTGCAGCTGCTTTGCCGTTCTTTGGCAGCTTTTTGCCGGCCCCATCCATCATGTCGCACGGGGTTCTCGTGCGCGGTTCCGCTGACGAACGAGGACGCTTCACCCATGCGTTTTTGCCGATGATTTCCCCGCTGGAAATGACGCTGTTTCTGCTGCTGGCATCGGTGGCGGGCGTGGTGATCTTTCGCTTCCTGAATCTGCCGCCGATGCTCGGCTATCTGACGGTCGGCATCGTCGTCGGGCCGCATGCGTTCGGGCTGATTCCCGATTCTGCGGGGGCGCAGAACCTCGCGGAATTCGGCGTCGTATTCCTGATGTTCTCGATCGGGCTGGAGTTTTCGCTGGCCAAGTTGCGCACGATGCGCCGGCTCGTGTTCGGACTCGGCTTGCTGCAGGTGATCGGCACGGTCGCGGTGGCGGTGTCGCTCGGCTTCGTGCTGGAGCGCTGGGTGCATATCACGTGGCAGGCGTGCGTCGCGCTGGGCGGCGCGCTCGCGATGTCGTCGACCGCGATCGTCAGCAAGATGCTCGCGGAACGGCTCGAGATCGAAACCGAGCACGGCCGCAACATCTTTGGCGTGCTGCTGTTCCAGGATCTGGCGGTGGTGCCGTTGCTGATCATCATTTCGGCGCTCGGCGGCCGCTCGGAGAATCTGGTCAGCGCGCTCGGCATCGCGGCGATCAAGATCGTCGTGGCCCTCGCGCTGCTGCTGATCGTCGGGCAGCGCTTCATGACGCGCTGGTTCAACGTGGTCGCGCGGCGCCGCTCGCAGGAGCTGTTCATCCTCAATCTGCTGCTGGTGACGCTCGGCGCCGCGTTCATCACCGATAAATTCGGGCTGTCGCTCGCGCTCGGCGCGTTCATCGCCGGCATGCTGATCGCGGAGACGCCGTACCGGCATCAGGTGGAAGAGGACATCAAGCCGTTTCGCGACGTGCTGCTCGGGCTCTTCTTCGTGACCACCGGCATGCTGCTCAATCCGCGCGTGATCTGGGAGCATCCGCTCGTCGTGCTGGCCTTTTTCATCGGCCCGGTACTGCTGAAGGCGGTCATGATTACCGGCCTCGCGCGGCTTTTCGGCGCGACGCCGGGCGTCTCGATGCGCACCGGCATCGGTCTCGCGCAGGCGGGCGAGTTCGGCTTCGTGCTGCTGAACCTGATCCTCGACCGGCATCTGGTCGACGCGACGCTGTTGCAGGCGATTCTCGCCGCGATGCTGCTGTCGATGCTCGCCGCGCCGTTCATGATCCAGAACGCGGACCGCGTCGTGCTGCGGCTGTCGTCGACCGAATGGATGATGCAGTCGTTGCAGATGACGCGCATCGCGACGCAAAGCCTGAAGCAGAGCGGCCACGTGATCATCTGCGGCTATGGCCGCGCCGGGCAGAACCTCGCGCGGATGCTCGAGCATGAAGGGCTCTCTTATGTGGCGCTCGACCTCGATCCCGACCGTGTCGCGGCGGCCGCGGCGGCCGGTGAATCGGTCGTGTTCGGCGACGCGGGGCGGCGCGAGTCGCTGCTGGCGGCGGGCCTGCATCGCGCGGCCGCGATCGCGATCACCTACGCGAACACGCCGTCGGCACTGCGCGTGCTGCACAACATTCACGAGATGGAGCCGACGCTGCCGGTCATCGTCCGTACCGTCGACGACGCCGATCTGGAGAAGCTGCTCGCCGCCGGCGCGACGGAGGTGATCCCGGAGATCGTCGAGGGCAGCCTGATGCTCGCGTCGCATACGCTGGTCGTGATGGGTGTCCCGATGCGGCGCGTGGTGCGGCGCGTCGAGGAGATGCGCGACGAACGCTACTCGCTGTTGCGCGGCTATTTCCACGGCGCCGACGACATCGACGACGACGACGGCCACGAGCAGGTGCGGCTACAATCGGTGCCGGTCGACGAGAGCGCCGACGCGGTGGGCCGGACGCTCGCCGAGGTGGGCCTGTACGAACTCGGTGTCGAAGTGACCGCGATCCGCCGGCACGGCATCCGCGGTGTCGAACCGGACCCGTCGACGAAATTGCGCGCGAGCGACATCGTCGTGCTGCGCGGTCTGCCCGAGCAACTGGCGCAAGCCGAGGAGCGGCTGTCGAAGCATCGCCGCGCCGCGGCGGCCTGAACCCGTGAACCTGGCACGTTCTGGCGGGCGACCCTGATTCAAGCTTTTCACCGGACCTGTCGTGGTCCATCCGGAGACATCATGTCCAACGCGCTCGCGAGCGCGCCGCTCGATGCGGCCGACTACATCAGAAGTCACATTCGCACGGTGCCCGACTGGCCGCAGCCGGGCGTGCAGTTCCGCGACATCACGCCGCTGTTGCGCGAGCCGAAGTCGCTGCGCGTGCTGATCGACCTGTTCGTGCAGCGCTATATCGACGCGAAGCTCGACTACATTGCCGGGCTCGATGCGCGCGGCTTCATCATCGGGCCGATCGTTGCGCACGAGCTGAGCATCGGCTTCATCCCAGTTCGCAAGGCGGGCAAGCTGCCGTACAAGCGGATCTCGCAATCGTATGAACTGGAGTACGGCACCGCGACCGTAGAGATTCACGAGGATGCGTGCGAACCGGGCGACCGCGTCGTGATCATCGACGACCTGATCGCGACCGGCGGCACGATGATGGCCGGCAAGCTGCTGATCGAGCGGCTGGGCGCGGTCGTCGTGGAAGGCGCGGCGATCGTCGATCTGCCGGATCTGGGCGGCTCGAAGCTGTTGTGCGAGGGCGGCCTTGCGCTTTATACCGTGACGAGTTTCGGCGGTCACTGAGCCGGGAAGCCGTCGCGGCGCGCGCCGTGACGCGGGGTTAGTTTCTCGCCGTACTAGCAAGCAGTTAAGGCCGCACAAGCCTCGTTGGCCGCGCAAGGGCAACCGGGCTCAACGACACGGCTCCCACCAGGGCTCACCAACCGCCCAACCAGAAGGCCACCACGATGCCCAACTTCCTGCTGTTTCTCGCCACCTCGATCGCGATCACCGTGGCGCCCGGCCCGGACAATCTTCAGGTGCTCGCGCGCGGCATCTCGCAGGGCCGCGCGGCCGGCCTCGTCGCCGCGCTCGGCTTTGCCGCCGGCATCACGTTTCATACGACACTCGCGGCGCTCGGCGTCGCCGCGCTGCTGCGGTCATCGCCGCTCGCGTTCGAAGCGATCAAGCTCGCCGGCGCCGCGTATCTGGTGTGGATCGGCATCAAGGCGCTGCGCAGCCAGGGGCTCGCGACCGCGCACGAGCGTGCGCCGCAGCCGCTTTCGGCGGTGTTTCGCCAGAGCGTGCTTGGCAATCTGATGAATCCGAAGGTCACGCTGTTCTTCGTCGTGTTTCTGCCGCAGTTCGTGCAGCCGGGCGGCGCGCAGAGCGTGACTGTGCAGATGCTGGAGCTCGGCGCGTTGTTCATGCTGCAGACCGTCGTGGTGTTTTCGCTGTTCGGCGTGTGCGCCGGGATCATCGGCGGCTGGCTCAGACGGCGGCCGCGGGTGGGCCTGTGGCTCGATCGCGTGGCCGGCGCGACGTTCATCGCGATCGGCATTCGCGTCGCGCTGCGCGATTGACGCGCGTCACACAGCCCGTCCGCTTCGCTTTGCCCCGGTTCGCCACGACGGCGGACAGTTTGGAGTTTTCGATGACTTTGCCTTGCATCACCGCCGCGCGCCGCTTCGACGCGAACGCGCATCGGCCGTTTCTGATCGGCGCCGAACAGGTCGGCTGGATTCGCGAGCGCGACATGCAGCTGCTCGCGCACTGGCCCGACGTGTTCGAAATCACGAACGACGGCGTGACGCTCTCCGCCATCTTCGACACCGTCGATCTGCGCAGCGCGGCGCTCGCTTCCGTGATCGGCGCGCTCGCCGCCGACGGCCGCATCCCCGGCTGGCGCAACGAAACCTACGCGATCCGCAATGCGTTCGACGCGCCGCCGCTCGCGTATATCGAGCGCGCGGCGTCGCGTTTCTTCGGCACGATGACGTACGCGGTGCATCTGAACGGCGTCGTAGAATATGCGGAAGGTGGGGCGCCCCGCGGCGCGCCGCAATTGTGGATCGCGCGCCGCAGCGACACGAAGGCCACCGATCCCGGCATGCTCGATAACGTCGTCGCGGGCGGGATCGGCTGGGGCTTCGGCATCGCCGAAACGATCGTCAAGGAGTGCTGGGAAGAAGCGGGCATTCCAGCGGAGATCGCGGCGGTCGCGGTCGCGGGCCGCACCGCGCACGTGCTGCAATCGCTGCCGGAAGGCACGCAGGCCGAGCAGATCTTCATCTACGACCTCGCGCTGCCCGCCGACTTCGCGCCGCGCAACCAGGACGGCGAAGTGGGCGAACACCGGCTCGCGCGCATCGACGAAGTCGCGCGCTGGATCGAGGAAGGCGCACTGACCGTCGACGCCAGCCTCGCGACGCTCGATTGCCTGCTGCGCCGCCGCTGGATCGACGAGGACGCGTGCGAGGGCATCGGCGCGCTGTTCGCGCCGCCGGCGCTGGGCTAACTGACGCTCATCGGTCAGGCTCGCCCCGCGCAGCCAGTACCCACTGAAACAAATCACGCATTGAAGAAGGGAGTCACCGAGGTCATGTCGACCGATCACAGCTTTATCCTCAAACTGTCGTGCGCCGACCGGCCCGGCATCGTTCACGCCGTGTCGGGCTTTCTGTTCGAGCGGGGCAGCAATATTCTCGACTCCGCGCAGTTCGGCGACAGCCGCACCGGCGAGTTCTTCATGCGCGTGCATTTTCAGCAGGTGGGCGGCGATCCTGGACTCGACGCGCTGCGCGCGTCGTTCGTGGCGCTCGCCGAGCAGTTCGGCATGAGCTGGGAATTGCACGACGCGAACGTGAAGCCGCGCGTCGTGATCATGGTGTCGAAGATCGGCCACTGCCTGAACGATCTGCTGTTCCGCTACCGCACCGGTCAGCTGAACATCGACATTCCGGCGATCATTTCGAACCACAAGGAGTTCTACCAGCTCGCCGCGAGCTACGACATCCCGTTTCATCACTTCCCGCTGCTAGGCGGCACGCCCGAAGCGAAAACCGCGCAGGAAGCGCGCGTGCTCGAAGTGATCAACGAGCATCAGGCTGATCTCGTGGTGCTCGCGCGCTACATGCAGATTCTGTCGCCGAACCTGTGCAAGTCGCTCGCCGGCCGCGCGATCAACATCCACCACTCGTTCCTGCCGAGCTTCAAGGGCGCGAAGCCGTACTACCAGGCGTTCGACCGCGGCGTGAAGCTGATCGGCGCGACGGCTCACTATGTGACAACCGATCTCGACGAAGGTCCGATCATCGAGCAGGAAGTCGAGCGCGTGGACCACAGCATGACGCCGGAACAACTGACGGCGATCGGCCGCGACGTCGAGTGCGTGACGCTCGCGCGCGCGGTGAAGTGGCACGTCGAGCATCGCGTCGTGCTGAACGGCAGCAAGACCGTGGTGTTCCGCTAGGAATTGCGCCGGTAACACCGCGCCGGTCGAGGTCGGCGCGGTCCTTTCCCGGCTTACGTTACGAACGCGCTGCCGCGCCGCCCGTGCTTTTTCCGAGATTCGCGTTTTGCGCGGAACGGCGGCGCGCGCTCAGCTTCTTCAGCCAGATCAGCAGGCCCGTGACGCTCAGCACGGCCACCGCTACCCCCACCGCGCTGATCAGAATCCGCCCGCCGAGTCCGAGAATGCGCCCCGAGTGCAGCGGATACTGCACCTGCAGGAAGATGTCGCCGGCCGTGCCCTGGCCGGGAATCCGCGTGGCGAGCCGCTTGCCGGTGGCGGCGTCCCAATACATCCACGGGTTACCGAGGCCGGCGTCGCCGTGGTCGTTGCCTGGCGTGTAGAAGCCGACGCCATACGTATGCACGAACTCGGCGTAGTAGAGCCCGCCCGGCGGCGCGGCGACATGCATTTCCGTGCCGGCCCGCTCGGCGAGTTCGACGATGCGCTCGCGGCTCAGCACCTGATCGCCCGGTTGCGGCGCGCGCAGGATTTCGGGGTTGCTGAACGGATCGGGCGTCAGCGTCGACAGTCGTGACACGATCGGCTGCACCACCTGTGACGACAGATTCATCGAAATCGACGTCAGCGCGACGATCGCCAGCAGGCCCCAGATCCATACGCCGCCGGAGCGGTGCAGATCGAACGTCAACGCATAGCCGCCGCGTTTCAGGCGGAACGCGAACGACTTGCGCCACGCCTTCAGGCTCGGGAACGACAGGCACAGCGCAATCACGCTATCAAATAGCCACACGATGCCGACAATTCCCATCAGCCACGTGCCGATGTCGACACGACCGGTGAACGGCAACTGCAGCGTGTAGTGCAGCTTGTAGATGAACGGAATCAGGTTGAGCCGCGCGAGCGACACGGCGCCCCATTCGCGGCGCCCCTGGATCTCGCCGGTGGCGGGATCGACGGCGATCTGGTTGAAGGCGAGCGGGTAGGGCCGCTTCGTCGCCGGGTCGGTGCGCGGCAGCACCATCATCTGCAACGTGTGGCCGGGTTCGACCGCGAGCGGCAGATAGGTCACACGAAGACGCGGATCGGCGGCTTCGACGCGATTCGCCAGTTCGAGGCCGGACAGCGTCGGCCCGGTCGTGCGAGCCTGGTAGAACGACGGGTTCAGCGCGGCATCGAGCTCGTGGTCCCACGCGATGATCGCACCAGTGAGTCCCGCGACGAACAGAAACAGTGCGGTTGCGACGCCGAACCAGCGGTGCAGGCGGACAAGCTGGCGTCTCATGCGCGAGCTGGCAGCGCGTGGCAGGGACTCGCGCGGAAACGCGGACGGGGGATCAGGTGAAACATCACGATGCGGCCTGGTGTAAATAGGAATTGTTCGCATCTTAGGGGGTGGCGCCATCGGCTGCAAGTTTTCTGTCAGCAATTGGCGTCATTGCCGTCTGGCGAGAAGCAAAAAAAGCGGCATCGAAGTGCCGCTTTCGCTTTCGTGCCTGCGGACCGCCGGGTTTAAGTGCCGGTGGGCGCTAGTGAGTGCTGACTTGGAGGCTCGCTAATCCCGCTCACACCAACCGCAAATAAATCAGCTCCCGCTTGATGTACGCATAAAAAATCGGCGCCGCGATGACCCCGGCGATACCGAACGCCGCTTCCATCACCAGCATCGCGATCAGCAACTCCCACGCGCGCGCCTCGATTTGGCCGCCGACGATCCGCGCGTTCAGGAAGTACTCGAGCTTGTGAATCAGGATCAGGAACACGAGCGACATGATCGCCGCCGGAAAACTCACCGACAGCGCGACGGCGACAATGATCGTGTTCGAGATCAGATTGCCGATCACCGGCAGCAGGCCCACGATGAACGTGACGAGCACCAGCGTCTTCGACAGCGGCAGCCGGTCGTGGAAGGTCGGCAGGACCACGAGCAGGAAGATCGCCGTGAATACCGCGTTGAGCGCGGAAATCTTCACCTGCGCGAACACGATGCGGCGAAACGCGTCGGCAAAACGCGTGACGCGCGTGACGAACGCGGTGGACAGCGGTAGCCGCTGGATATGCTTCTGCGCGCCGACCGCGATGATCGCGCCGATGATCATGCCGAGCAGCACGTGCGTGAACGCGCGTGCCACGGTCGTGCCGCTTTGCTGCAGCATGTTCGCGTGCGTGTGCATCAGTTCCGTCGCCTTCGTCTTCATCTGCTCGGTGTCGACCGGCAGATAGTTCGCGACGAATTGCGGAATCCTGCCGCGCGCCTGGTCGATCAGTTGCATGGCCTGATCGAGCAGTGCCTGCACGCTGGGCACGTCGTTCTCGAAATGCGAGATGATGCCGAGCGTGAGCCCCGTCAGCGCGCCGACGATCACCGTCGACAGGAGCACCACCGCGAGCCAGCGCGCCCGCCTGCTCGACATGTGACGCTCGATGCGCGGCGCGATCATTTGCACGAGCTGAAACACCAGCAGTCCGGCGAGCAGCGCGCCGAGCAGCTTCAGTTCGATGACCGCCCACATGCCGAACAGCATCACGACGTAGCTGCCGATCTCGACCGCCGACAGCTTCGGCAGACTCATGTCGCTGGTCAGCCTGACCGGGCGCGGGCGCAGGTCCTGCACCCGATCTTCTTCGCGCGCCTGATTACGCTTGGTCATGGCTTATTCCGTCTCCAACCTCGATAGTGCAGCGTTATTTTGCACTGGCGGCGCGCTTGAGCAGCGGCGCCAGATATTTTCCGGTAAAACTGGCCTTCGACTTCGCGATCTGCTCGGGCGTGCCCTGGGCGATGATCTGCCCGCCGCCGGCGCCGCCTTCGGGGCCAAGATCGATGACCCAGTCCGCGGTTTTGATTACATCGAGATTATGTTCGATGATCACGACGGTATTACCCTGGTCACGTAACCGGTGTATGACCTCCAGCAACAGCGCGATATCGTGAAAGTGCAGGCCGGTGGTCGGTTCGTCAAGAATGTATAGCGTGCGACCGGTATCGCGCTTGCTCAGTTCCAGCGATAGTTTCACACGCTGCGCCTCGCCGCCCGATAGCGTGGTCGCCGACTGACCCAGGCGGATATAGCCTAGACCCACGTCCAGCAAGGTTTTCAGCTTGCGCGCGACGACCGGCACGGCCTTGAAGAACTCATACGCGTGCTCGACCGTCATGTCGAGCACTTCGCTGATGTTGCTGCCTTTGTACTGGATGTCGAGTGTTTCGCGGTTGTAGCGCTTGCCGTGGCACACGTCGCACGGCACGTACACATCGGGCAGGAAGTGCATTTCGACCTTCAGCACACCGTCGCCCTGGCACGATTCGCAACGCCCGCCCTTCACGTTGAACGAGAAGCGGCCAGGATCGTAGCCGCGCTCCTTGGCGGCCGGCACGCCCGCGAACAGCTCGCGGATCGGCGTGAAAAGGCCCGTGTAGGTTGCCGGATTCGAGCGCGGCGTGCGGCCGATCGGCGACTGGTCGACGTTGATCACCTTGTCGAAGTGCTCGAGGCCCTCGATCGACTCGTACGGCGCCGGCTCCGTGGCCGAACCGTACAGATGATGCGCGACCGCGTGATACAGCGTGTCGTTGATCAGCGTCGACTTGCCCGAGCCGGACACGCCGGTCACGCAGGTCAAAAGACCCACGGGCAGATCGAGCGTCACGTTATGCAGATTGTTGCCGTGCGCCTCGACGATGCGCAGGTGCCGCTCGTCGGGTTCCTTGCGCTCGTCCGGGTATTCGATCGTGCGCGCGCCTGACATGTACTGGCCCGTCAGGGACGCCGCGTTCTTCTGTATCTCTTTGGGCGTGCCCTCGGCGATCACCATGCCGCCGTGCTCGCCGGCGCCCGGGCCCATGTCGACTACGTAGTCGGCCATGCGGATCATGTCCTCGTCGTGCTCGACGACGATCACCGAATTGCCGAGATCGCGCAGATGCTTGAGCGTCGAGATCAGCCGGTCGTTGTCGCGCTGATGCAGGCCGATCGACGGTTCATCGAGCACGTACATCACGCCGGTCAGCCCCGAGCCGATCTGCGAGGCGAGGCGAATGCGCTGCGCTTCGCCGCCCGACAGCGTTTCCGCGCTGCGTTCCAGCGACAGGTAATCGAGCCCGACGTTGTTCAGGAACATCAGTCGCGCGACGATCTCCTTGACGACCTTGTCGGCGATCTCGCGCTTCGAGCCTTCGAGGCGCAGCGTCTGAAAGTAGCCGAGCGCATCGCGCAACGGCCAGCCGCTGATCTCGAAGATGCCGCGCGCGTCGCTGTCGGCGCCGATGCGCACGAAGCGCGCCTCGCGACGCAGTCGCGTGCCCGCGCACGCCGGGCAAGGCTGGTTGTTCTGATACTTGGCGAGCTCTTCGCGCACTGCGGACGAATCGGTTTCGCGGTAGCGCCGCTCCAGATTCGGGATGATCCCTTCGAACACGTGCTCGCGCACCGACGTGCGGCCGCGCTCGTTGATGTACGAGAACGGAATCTCCTGCTTGCCCGAACCGTACAGCAGGATCTTGCGGACCTTCTCCGGCAAATCTTCGAACGCGGTGTCGATGTCGAAGTCGTAGAACGCCGCGAGGCTCTGCAGCATCTGGAAGTAGAACTGGTTGCGCCGGTCCCAGCCCTTCACCGCGCCCGCCGCGAGCGACAGCGACGGATGCGCGACCACCCGCTTCGGATCGAAGAACGTGATCTGGCCGAGGCCGTCGCACTCGGGGCACGCGCCCATCGGATTGTTGAACGAGAACAGCCGCGGCTCGAGCTCCTGCAGCGAATACGAACAGATCGGGCAGGCGAACTTCGAGCTGAACAGATGCTCCTTGTCCGTATCCATTTCGAGCGCGATCGCGCGGCCGTCGGCGAGACGCAGCGCCGTTTCGAACGATTCGGCGAGACGCTGCTTCATGTCGGGACGCACGCGCAGACGGTCGATCACGACGTCGATCGTGTGCTTGTCGTTCTTCTTCAGCTTCGGCAGCGAGTCGACTTCGTAGATTTTCGCGGTGCCTTCGTTGGCGGTGCCGCCGCCCGAGCGCACGCGAAAGCGCACGAAGCCTTGCGCCTGCATGTCCTCGAACAGATCCGTGTGCTCGCCCTTGCGATCGCTGACGACGGGCGCGAGGATCATCACGCGCGTTTCTTCAGGCAGTGCGAGCGCCGCGTCGACCATCTGCGACACGCTTTGCGCTTCGAGCGGAATCTCGTGATCGGGGCAGTAGGGCGTGCCGACGCGCGCGAACAGCAGACGCAGATAGTCGTGGATTTCGGTGACGGTGCCGACCGTCGACCGCGGATTGTGCGAGGTCGCCTTCTGTTCGATCGAGATGGCCGGCGACAACCCTTCGATCAGGTCGACGTCCGGCTTTTCCATCAGTTGCAGGAACTGCCGCGCGTAGGCCGACAGACTTTCGACGTAGCGCCGCTGTCCTTCCGCATACAGCGTATCGAACGCCAGCGACGATTTGCCGGAGCCCGAAAGCCCCGTGATAACGACGAGCTTGTGACGCGGTAGGTCGAGATTGACGTTCTTCAGGTTGTGGGTGCGAGCCCCACGAATACGGATTTGTTCCACGGATCTATTCCATGAACTGCGGAAAGGGAAAGAGGCCAAACCTGCTACTATAACGACTTTTCCAGACCGCCGTTACGGCGTGCTTACAGCGGGAAAGAGGCGTAGCTGGGGCCGTTTTCCGTGAGTACAAGATGCCGCGAGGGGCGAGCGTCGGCGGGGGGCGGTAGGGCACGGGCTTTGCGCGTCTCGTCGGCGCGGACCTGCCGATATGCCGGGGCTGGCCGCCCACCTGTACGTCCTGCTCCACTGCGCCGACGCTAAAGGCTGTCCCCACGGGCTCACCGCCCGGTTCATTCAAACAACGCTTCGATGTCCAATCCGTCCGCCATCTCCACACGCATGAGCGCGCCCGAATTGCGCGCGACCGTGTCGCTTGCCGCCATCTTCGCGCTGCGCATGCTGGGTCTCTTCATGATCATGCCGGTGTTCTCGATCTACGCGAAGACCATCCCGGGCGGCGAGAACGTGCTGCTCGTCGGCATCGCGCTTGGCGCGTACGGCGTCACGCAGTCGATGCTCTACATCTTCTACGGCTGGATCTCCGACAAGGTCGGCCGCAAGCCGGTGATTGCGACGGGCCTGCTGATCTTCGCGATCGGCAGCTTCGTCGCGGCGGCCGCGCACGACATGACGTGGATCATCGTCGGACGGGTGATTCAGGGGATGGGCGCGGTGTCGTCGGCGGTGATCGCGTTCATCGCCGATTTGACCGCGGAGGAGCACCGCACGAAGGCGATGGCGATGGTCGGCGGCAGCATCGGCGTGTCGTTCGCGGTCGCGATCGTCGGTGCGCCGATCGTGTTCCACTGGCTCGGCATGAGCGGGCTCTTCACGCTGGTCGGCGTGTTCGCGATCCTCGCGGTCGGTGTCGTGCTGTGGGTCGTACCCGATGCGCCGAAGCCGGTGCACGTGCGCGCACCGTTCGCCGAAGTGCTGCACAACGTCGAGCTGCTGCGCTTGAATTTCGGCGTGCTGGTGCTGCACGCGACGCAAACCGCGCTGTTCCTCGTCGTGCCGCGTATTCTCGAAGCGGGCGGCCTGCCGGTCGCGTCGCACTGGAAGGTGTATCTGCCGGTAATGGGGCTGTCGTTCGTGATGATGGTGCCGGCGATCATTGCCGCCGAGAAGCGCGGCAAGATGAAGATCGTGCTGCTGTCGGCGATCGCTCTTATCCTGATCGGCCAGTTGTTATTGGGCGTTGCTCCGCATACGATTCTGAGTGTGGCGGCGATCCTGTTCGTGTACTTTCTCGGCTTCAATATTCTCGAGGCCTCGCAGCCTTCGCTGGTGTCGAAGCTCGCGCCCGGTACCCGCAAGGGAGCAGCGGCCGGCGTATACAACACCACGCAGTCGATCGGTCTCGCGCTGGGCGGGATGGTCGGCGGCTGGCTGCTGAAGGTGAACGGCCAGAGCGCGGTTTTCTTCGCCTGCTCCGGGCTGGTATTTTGCTGGCTTATAATCGCCGCAAAGATGAAACAGCCGCCGCGCAAGGCATAACACAGCGTACTCGGGGCACTTCCCGAATCATCCAGAACTCACCCGGCGGCGGGCAGAGGCGCTCTTCTGGTCTCGGGCCTGCCGGCCATGGGACGCGAACCGCGTAGTGCCGCGCCGCCTGCAACAGGAATCAACAGGAGAAATTCATGGCATCCGTGAACAAGGTCATTCTGGTCGGCAACCTCGGCGCCGATCCGGAAGTCCGCTATCTTCCGAGCGGTGACGCAGTGGCGAACATCCGCCTTGCGACGACGGACCGCTACAAGGACAAGGCGTCGGGCGAGATGAAGGAAGCCACCGAGTGGCACCGCGTCGCGTTTTTCGGCCGCCTCGCGGAAATCGTGGCGGAATATCTGAAGAAGGGCTCGTCGGTGTACCTGGAAGGGCGCATCCGCACGCGCAAGTGGCAAGCGCAGGACGGCACCGATCGTTACTCGACCGAAATCGTCGCGGAACAAATGCAGATGCTCGGCGGCCGTGGCGGCGCGTCGATGGGTGGCGGCGATGAAGGCGGTTACAGCCGTGGCGAACCGTCGGAGCGTAGCGGCGGCGGTGGTGGTCGCGGCATGTCGTCGGGCGGCGGCTCGCGTGGCGGCAGCGGCGGCGGTGGCGGCGCGAGCCGTCCGAGCGCGCCGGCTGGCGGCGGCTTCGACGAGATGGACGACGATATCCCGTTCTGACCGTTCCGGCTCCATGCCAACCCGGCCAGCGTCCCGCTGATCGACACAACGAGAAAGGCCCGCTTTCTGCCAGCAGAGCGGGCCTTTCTGTTTGCCGGCATCTTTTCCGCCGCACGCGCGCACAGAGCCTTCCCTCCAAAGCTCACCGGCTCAAATGCTCCAACGTATCCCGCAACGGCAGACTCGAAATCACGATCGGCCCAGTGAACGGCGAGTCCAGATCGACGATCACATAAACCGCCGAAGCAATCGACACCGCCCCCAGCGTTATCGTCACCAGTGCCAACGCATTACGCGGCGCGATCAACCCGAAGCTCAGAAAGATCACGCCTAGCCAGAACGTCAGCGTCTTGAAGAACGGCTGCGAAATCGAGCTGTGCGCTTCCTCGATGATTTTCCAACGCGCGTCGATGACGCGCCGGTACTGTATCAGCGCGTCATCGAGCGCCCGTTGCTGCAACGCGTCCTGCGTGCGCAGTTGTCGCAATTGCCGCCCCACCGTGGACAGCATGTCGCCCAGACGCACGTTTTCGAGTTGCTGCGAATTGTCGGGCGGGCCGAGATCGCGTGGATAGTCTCCGCTCGGCGCGGGCTCGCGCGGCCACGTCGACGCGATCGCCGCCGCCGTGTACTGGCGCAACAGGCGCCGCGACTCGTCGGCTGCGCTGCCGAGCTCGCGCAGCGTCGTGTCGAACTCGATCAGCTCGGCCGCATAGGTGCGCATATCGTTCGATGCGGTGTCGAAGCTCGATTTCGCCGATGCCGTCATCAAACCCAGCACCAGCGCGGCGAACGTCACCAGCATGCCGATCACGAGTTGCACGAGCTGTACGGTCTCATGCGCCTTGTGCTCCTCAGGCAGCAGCGGCCGCACCCCGACGCCGAGACCGGTGGCGATCAGCAGCAGCGCGAATACGAGTACGGCCGAACCGATTTCCGACATGGGCGCGCTCCGGGCTGGAAGGGGCTTCGACAGACGAGCTGCAGCAAACGGGCTTCGAAACTCTATTGATGTAACGCAAGCCGGGCGAGCGATCAACCATAAAGTTTTCGACCGATACGCCGTTGTCCTCAATGTGCTGTTTGCTTAATTTTCAGACAAGTTGCGGACCGGGCCGAACGGCGTGGGCGCAGCCTGCGTGGCCATGCAGCTATCGTTAGCGATACGGAACCATCGGCCGGGCAGCCCAAGGAGAGCAGTCCGATGTTGAAAAAGCTGTCGATTCGCACCAGCCTCACCCTGATGATCGTGTTCTTCGGCATCACGCTGCTGCTCGGCGCGGCCGCGGGATTGTTGTCGCTGCGCTCGTCGAACGCGTCGCTGCAACAGATGTACACGGTCGACACGCCCGCCGTCGCGGACCTCGAAGGCAGCTCCGGCCAGTTGCTGCGCCTGCGTCTGGCGCTCGCGACCTATGCGTCGCTCGTGGCGCTGAACGATCAGGACGGCGCGAGCGCCGTGCTCAAGCGCTTCGACCAGTACCGCAAAGCTTCTGACGAGCGGCTTGCCCACTATTTGAGCCATGCGGGCACGGATGCCGATGAGCAGCATCTGATCACCGACATGCAGCAAAAGCGCGATGCGTTTCTGCGCGATGGCGTCGATCCGACGCTCGCCGCGCTGAAGTCGAGCGACACCAACGCCTTCCAGCAATTGCAGGCGCATAAGCTGCCGTCGCTGTACAGCGCGTACGAGAAGGCGATGCTCGCGCTCGAGCAGTTGCAGCTCGACCATGGCGCGCAGCGCTATAAGGATGCGCAGGACCTGTTCTATGCGATCAGCACCGCGGTGGCGATCGGTATTGGGCTGTCGCTGGTCGGCGGCTTGCTCGCCCGCTTCGTGCTCGTACGCGCGATCGTCACGCCGGTCGATGCGACGATCGCTCAGTTCCAGCGTATCGCCAACGGCGACCTCAGCGGCCACGTCGAAGTGCTCGGCGGCAACGAAATGGGGCGTCTCGCGGCTGCGCTGCGCAAGATGCAGGAGTCGCTGATCGCGACCGTCAACGCGGTTCGTCAAGGCACCGAATCGATTGATACCGGCGTCAGCGAGATCGCGGCGGGCAACGCCGATCTATCGCAACGCACCGAGGAGCAGGCCGCGGCGCTCGAGGAAACGGCCGCGAGCATCGAAGAGCTGACCTCGACGGTCAAGCAGACGGCCGACAACGCGAAGCAGGCGAGCACGCTCGCACAGGGCGCCTCGACGCTGGCCGCGCAGGGCGGCGAGCTGACCGAGCAAGTGGTCGGCACGATGCACGGCATCGTCGACGATTCGCGGCGGATTGCCGATATCGTCGGTGTGATCGAGGGGATCGCGTTCCAGACCAACATCCTCGCGCTGAACGCCGCAGTCGAGGCGGCGCGCGCCGGGGAGCAGGGACGCGGCTTCGCGGTCGTCGCGAGCGAAGTGCGCTCGCTCGCACAGCGCAGCGCGGCGGCGGCCAAGGAGATCAAGGGCTTGATCGATGCGTCGACCGCGCGCGTGGAGCAGGGCTCGCAGCTCGTCGAACGCTCGGGCACGACGATGAACGACATCGTAGGCGCGATTGCGCGCGTCAGTTCGATCATGAACGAGATTGCGGCGGCAGCGCTCGAACAGAGCACCGGCATCGATCAGGTCAATCGCGCGGTCGGTCAGATGGACGAGGTCACGCAACAGAATGCGGCGCTCGTCGAGCAGGCGGCCGCAGCGGCGAGTTCGCTGGAAGATCAGGCTCGGCGCCTGTCGGCGGCGGTGGCGGTGTTCCGGACTGGCAGCGAGTCGCGCGGCGGTGTTTCGGCGCCAGGCGCGAAGCTGGCCGGGGTTGCTCGCGCGCGGAGCCTGGAGAGCGAGTTCGTCGCGGCGTGATGCGAGCCGTTGCGCGGGATCACCGCGCAACTTATCACAGTCTCTCTACTGGATGGCTACGTAACACCTCACCACGGCGTCGACTTACCAGGACGCCATCAGCCGCGCGAGGTTGCGCATCTGCTAGTCGATGTTGTTGCGCCGCGCCCGCAGCGAACGCCTGCAACTGCGCGGCCAGATAAGCCGTTGATTGTCGCCCAGCCACGGCGCCCGGATCTTGCGATCGGGTTGGCCGTGACGCGCGGCGCAAGGTCCGATATTGCGTCGCGGGTGGCCCAGCATCACGAGCCCGGTCGCAATAGCGAATAGGTCACGGCGTGACGCGAGCCGTTGCGCTGCGTCACCGCGCACCTTCCCACTACTGCATGGCCGCGTAATACCTCGACACGGCGTCCATTTCCTCGGGCGTCATCTGCCGCGCGACATGGCGCATCTGCTCGTTGATGTCGTTGTGCCGAGCGCCCGAAGCGAACGCCTGCAGCTGCGCGGTCAGATAGGCCGCCGACAGTCCGCCGAGCCACGGTGCCGCGCCTTTGCGGTCTAGCTGTCCATGACACGCCGCGCACGGCGCGATATTGCGTTGCGGATCGCCCTGCATCACTAGCCTGACTGCAATCGGATCGGGTGCTTCGCCGGCCCGGGTTTTCTCGGCCGCAGGAGCGCGCGGGAGCGACGCGTAGTAGGCCGCAAGATCGTTCAGATCCTGATCGCTGCGTCCCGCGATGATCGCCTGCATGACCGCGCTTGGCCGCTGGCCGCTCTGAAAATCGCGCATTTCCTTGTAGATCACGTCGGCGTACTGTCCGGCTAGCGGAGGCGCGGTAACCTGCACGGTAGCGAGCACGCCGTGGCACATCGAGCAGTGCTGATTCGCAAGCGTCGCGCCGCGGCCGATCGAATCCGCCAACGGGTGATTCGCGCCTGAAGGCGGTAAGACGACGACGTCACTCGGCACCTGGCTCTTCTCATTGCCGCTGTACCAACTCGACGGCACGCCGGCGGCGCCGCAAATCCTCGCCCACAGACTGAGGTCTCCGAACGCGCTACTCGCGGACGGCAGCCATACGAAGCCGATCAGAATCCCGACGATCGCAACCCCGAGCGTGCCGCCGACGCTCCACACGAACCAGGGGTTGCGCAGGGTGAACAGGCGTTCTTCGTTCATCGCGACGCTCCGACGACGACTGCCGGCACCGAAGTCTGCGGCAGTCCGAGCAACTGGAAGATCGGGAAGCTGTAATTGACGACCGTGAGCCCGATCATCAGCGCGACCCACAGGCCGAAGCCGTTGAGCGCGACCGGCACGCGCTCGACCGGGTGCGCCGCGACCGCGAAGCGGAACGCCGGCGGTTCTTCCACGGGGCCGAACTGCGACTTCGCGAGGATATAGACGAACAGCAGGCCGGACACCAGCAGGATCAGGCCGCCCACCGCCGACATGATGACCCACACGCCTTGTCCCTGCACGCCGGCCATCGCGTAGTCGTAATAGGCCATGCGGCGCGGCGCGCCGAGCAGGCCGACCCAATGCCACGGTATCGTGACCACCATCATGCCGATGAACCACAGCCACAATTGCGTGCGCATCAGTTTCGCGGACCCGATCGCGCGGCCGGTCAGTTGCGGCCACAGTTCGTATGCGATCACGAAGTACATGATGACGATCGCGCCGCCGAAAATCAGGTGGAAGTGGCCGGTCACCCACTGCGTGTTATGTACGGTCGAGTTCAGCTGATAGCTCATGTTGATGAGGCCGCCCGCGCCGCCGAAGCCGAGCATCACGAACGAGAACGCGACCGCCAGCATGATCGGGTTGCTCCACGGCAACGCGGTCAGCCAGCCGAGCGCGCCCTTGCCGCCGCGCAGCCGGCCGGCGATTTCCACCGACGCGCAGATCGTGAACACGGTCAGCAGCGTCGGCACCGACACCATGCCGGTGAATACCGCATGCAGGAACTTGAAGCCAGCGCCGACCTGCGGGTCGACGAACAGGTGATGGATACCGATCGGCATCGCGAACACGAGGAACAGGATGAACGACACGCGCGCCATCGAGTCGCTGTAGAGCCGTCCGCCGATCGAGCGCGGCACCAGCGTGTAGAACGCGATGTAAGCCGGAAACAGCCAGAAGTAGACGATCGCGTGCAGCGTCCACGAAAACAGCACGCGCGCGAGGCCGGCGTCGATCGTATGGGCGAAACCGAGTGCGACGGGCAGGATCTGGAACAGAATCTCGAGCGCCGCGCCGACCGCGGTCCAGGCCCACAGGTACGCTCCCGCGACGTTCGCGAACATCGCGAGCGGCACGGGCTTGCCCGGGTTCGCACGCTTCCAGATCCGCAGGTTCACATGCATCAGCGCGACCCAGATCCACGAGCCGACCACCACGAGCACGACACCGAGGTAGTAGAACGGGCTGCCGATCATCGGCGGATAGAACGTGTAGAGCACCGACGCCTTGCCGAGCGCGACCGGCACCATCGCCATCACGGCGCCGACCCCCAGCATGATGAAGGCGGCCCACGCCCATTTGAGGCCGACGAGGCGCTGCCCAAGCGAAAGTTCGACGATTGCGTAGCCGAAGGCCATCGCGATCAGCGTCGGCATCACGTAGGCCATCACGGTGCCGTGCGCGGTCACCGAACGGTAGTACAGCTCTGGATCGCCGATCCACGGCAACAGGGGACTGCGCACCAGCATCTGCCATGCGCCGAGGCATAGCGCGATGGCGAACGTGATGAAGGCGAGCCAGAAATGCGCGAGTACGAGTCGCTTAGCGTGGAACACAGCTCAGTCTCCGTGATTGTCGTGCCTGCTCGAAGAAGGCGGCTTTGTCGATCACCTTCACATGCGCCCACATCGTCTGATGGCCGAAGCCGCAGAATTCGTGGCACGGCATCGCGTGATCGGCGGGATGGTCGAACTGCGTGTTCAGCGTTGCGACGTAGCCGGGCACGACCATTGTGTTGATGTTGGTGTCGGTGACGAGCAGGCCGTGCACGACGTCGGCGCTGGTGGTGCGGATCGTGATCGGCGTATCGGCGGGCACCAGCAGACATTGCGGCGTGAACGAGTACTGCTGCGCGACGAAGCGCACGATCACCGAGCCGTCCGGCTGCACCGCGCTGCCGAGATTGTCCTCGGCGAATTCGCCGGATAGCTGCAGGCGCGACGGATCGACCGTCTCGACGCGCGACGGCGGCATCATCGACCAATGCACGCCCACGAACACGACAACGGCGAGCATCAGCACGATCAGCGCGACCGCGAAGATGGCCCAGCGCCGCTCGGCGCGCAACGCGACCGCGTGGCCGCTACCCGGTTGATGAGAAGAGTCGGTCGACATGGTCAGTGGATGATGCCGCGCGGCAGAAACGCGAAAAAGTAGAAGGCGAACCAGATCAGCATCACGATGACGGTGGCGACGCCGGCCAGCGCGATCGCGCCGCGCGGACCGGCCGCGACGACGTGTTCGACTTCGTCGTCGGTCGGCGGGGCGGCGCTGGGCGGGTCGTTCGCTTTCATGTCGATGGTTCTCCTATGCTGCGCTTTCGTATAGCGCTGTCCGGACGGCAACTCAATGCAGCGGCGCCTTGCGCAGCTCGTTGACCTCGCGGGCCGACACCGGCAGCCCGTGATTGCCCCACGCGGTGCGGATGAACGTGACGACGGCGGCCGCTTCGGCGTCGTTCAGCTCCTGGCCAAACGGCGGCATGCCGAACGGCTGCGGATTGCGTTTCGTGCCCGGCGGGAAGCCGCCGTTCAGCACGATGCGGATCGGATTGACGGCCGAGTCCATTTCGATCGACTGGTTGCCCGCGAGGGGCGGGTACTGTGGCAGCTGTCCTTCGCCATTGTCGCCGTGGCAAATCGCGCACTTGTCCGCATAGATCTGCTTGCCGAGCGCGAACACCTTCGGGTTCGGCGTCGCGCTCGGGCCGGTCTTGCGGCCGCCCTGGTCAGGCAGCGACTTCAGATAGACGGCCATCGCGCGGATGTCTTCCTCGCTCAGATGCTGCAGGCTGTGATAGGTGACCTCGGCCATCGGGCCGTAGACGGCGCCGCGGTTGGAGATGCCTGCCTGCAACAGATCGACGATGTCCTGGATGCTCCAGTCGCCGAGGCCGCCGTCCTTGTCCGAAGTCAGCGACGGCGCGTACCAGTTCTGCACCGGAATCAGCCCGCCCGCGAACTGCTCGCGCGGCGACGAACCGCCCAGCATGTTGATGCGCGTGTGGCACATCGTGCAGTGCCCGAGCCCCTCGACCAGATACGCGCCGCGATTCCATTCGACCGATTTGGTCGGGTCGGACTTGAACTCACCCTCGTGGAAATACAGCGTGCGCCAGCCGTACAGCAGATCGCGCTGATTGAACGGGAAGCGCAGCGTGTGCGGGTGATTCGGTTGACGCACGGGCTCGACGGTCTTCAGGAACGCGAAGATCGCGTCCGAGTCCTCGCGCGTGACCTTCGTGTACTGGGCGACCGGCATCGCCGGATAGATCGGCGCGCCGTCCGGCTTGCGGCCGGTGCGCATCATCTTGAAAAACGCTTCCTCGCTCCACGTGCCGATGCCGTACTGCGGGTCAGGCGTGATGTTCGGCGAGTACAGCGTGCCGAACGGCGTTTCCATTGCGAGGCCGCCGGCGAACAGCCGGCCGCGCGGCGCGGTGTGACACGCAATGCAGTCGCCCGCGCGCGCGAGGTATTCGCCGCGTCGGACGATCTCAGGGCGGGTGTCGGGACTGGTTCCAGCCGTGGTAGTCGATTCCGCGCCTTGGGGCGCGGCGGTCGCGGCATGGGCCGTCGTCGCGAGTGGTCCATCGAGCAGCAACGCGAGCGCGAGGCTGCCGATCGCAAGGACGCTAGCCATGCTTGCCGGGCGCAGCCAACCGGACGGGCGAAGTGTCGGCTTCATTGCGGTTGGCTCCCGCAAGCGAGGGGCAGCCGCTCGGCGGATGCCGGTGCGGGCCGGGGGTCGGCGGGACGCGGCTGGCGCGCGAGCCAGTTCGATACCGCGGCGATGTCGTTGTCGTTCAGCTTGAGCGCGATCGTGCGCATGCAGTCCGGCGCGAGCGCGTGGCGAGTACCCGAGCGCCACGTGCCCATCTGCCCGGCTATATAGCTCGCGTGCAAGCCGAGCAGGCCCGGAATGCCCGGCTGCGTGCCGGTCATGCGCGCGCCGTGACAGGCGATGCACGCCGGTATGCCGCGCGCCGGGTCGCCGTGCGTCACGAGTTTTTCACCGGCAGCAAGCAGCTTCGGCGACAGCGTAGCGCGGTCGGATTCGGGATAGGGCGGCTGCAGGGCTGCGAAATACTCGCTGATCTGACGCAGATAGTCGTCGGGCAGGAACGCCAGCAGATAGCCCATCGGCGGATAGGTGCGGCCGCCGTCGCGAAACGCGATCAACTGATTGAACAGGTACTCGGCCGGCTTGCCGGCGATGCGCGGGAAGTAGTCGTTTTTGCGGCCCTGGCCCTGCTCGCCGTGACACGAGGTGCAGGCGCGTATGCGCTGGTCCATCGACGGGGGCATCGCGCTGGACGCGTCGGTGACCGCTAGCGCCGCGCAGCTCCATAGCGCGTGAAGCGCGCAGAGCACGAACAGGACCGCAGAGCCGATAGTTTTGCGATACACACCGGGCCTCGTTGGAGAACGTTCTTATCGCTCGATTTATATACCCGGCGCGTGTGGGCGGATTCACTTATGAAATCCGGAAACGACGCATCTCGGGACTAGCTGCTTTTAATTGACTTGCTCTTAACCGCTATTCGGAACGGGCTTGTTCGGGACCGCGAACTGCAGAAGCGCAATGATGATGCAATTGTCCGGCAAAAACTTTGATCTGTGACAAATGATCCGCGCTGGGTGCGCTTGGGACGGCGGCTTTCTGGCCGCAATGAGCGACGCATGAGGCGCTGAAAATGCGCGATAGCCGTTCGCAGCGTGCAACAATTTATCGGACGCGTCAATCGAGAACACAAAGGAAATCAGGTGTTCCGATAATCGCGCGTCGGCACCGATGCAGGCCTCGGCGCGGCCGATTTTGTTGCGCCGCGGCTTATCGATGTCAATGCATCAGGTGAATGTGATTAGCTGATGTCGATCGATAACTTTTGCTGTGAATTTTTATTTGTGCCCGGATCTGCATCTCATTCGCGTGCTTTCACCTTTTGCGCAAACGCCGGTGGGCGCGTCATGCGAAGAGCCGCACGAGCGCATCACGTGCATTGCTGACCAGTTCGCTTTCGCCCGGGCGCCGCGGGAGCAGATGAAACTCGATGGCGGGCAGCGGTGGCAAGCCGACGTTCGCGGCGCACGCCACCACGCCGCCGCCGAGCGACGACTCGTTCAGACATGAAATCCCGAGCCCCGCCTTCAACGCGAGCTGCAGGCCCGCGACGCCCGACGCCGAATGCGACACCACGTACGCTACCTTGTGTTCGTCGAGCAGCTTGACGACGAAGCGCTGCAACTGACAGGTCGTCGGCAGCAGCACCAGTTGGTACGGCGCGGCGGGGCGGGTGGGAGCATCGGCGCAACTGGCCCATAGCAGCTTTTCGCGCCGCACGACGATGCTGGCGGTACCGGAGCCGGCACCCGCGCTGCGTGCGCGCGGCTGGCCTATGACGAGCCGTGCCGACAAACCGATGTCGAACGACGCGTGATCGTCCGCGCCGCTGTCGATCACCGCGCTCGGCAGCACCGTCACGTGCAGCTTCAGCCGCGGATGCTGTTCCGAAAACGTCTTGAGGATGCGCGCGATATCGTGTGGCCGATAGTAGTCGGTGATCGCGATGCGGAGCTCGCCGTCGAGCGAGCGGCCTTGCAGGTCGTCGAAGGCCGCTTCGCTCATCGCGATGATGCGGCGCGCGTGCTCGAGCAGACGCTCGCCCGCGGGCGTTGGGTTCACACCCTGGCGGCCGCGCACCAGGAGCGGCTGGCCGGCGCGCTCCTCGAGCTTCTTCAACTGCTCGCTGACCGACGACTGGGACAGGAACACGCGTTCGGCGCCCGCCGACACCCCGCCCGATTCGGCGACGGCGACGAAGGTCCGCAACTGTGCAAGGTCGAAACCACGCTGGCTCATGATTCGGTTTTTCCGATGTCAGTGATCTGAATTTCCGGCTTTTCCGATGGAAAACCCAGCCGTAGCATACCCCCGAATGACACGGAGGGTGTGATGGAAAACGGATCTATGACAGCGTCGCGCGGCACTGGCGAGCGCGGCGCGCGGCATCGCTGGAAGGTGCTGGGCGTGGGCTTTGCCGCGAATGCGAGCTTTTCGGCGGCATTTTCGGGAATTCCGACGACGGCAGTGTTCCTGCGCTCGGACTACCACCTCGGCAACCACGGGCTCGGCCTCGTGCTCGGCATGCTCGGGCTCGGCATTGCGGTCAGCGAGTTGCCCTGGGGGCTGTTGACCGACCGCTGGGGCGATCGTCGCGTGCTGCTGCTCGGCTTGCTGTCGACCGCGGCCGCGCTCGCCGGTCTCGCGCTGTTCGTGTCGCCGGGCGCCGCGCGGGTGCCCGGCATTGTCCCGCTCGCGCTCGGGCTGCTGCTGGTCGGACTGCTGGGCGGCAGTGTCAACGGATCGAGCGGCCGAGCGGTGATGGCGTGGTTTCGCGAAGGCGAGCGCGGTCTCGCGATGAGCATCCGCCAAACCGCCGTGCCGGCGGGCGGTGGGCTCGGCGCCTTGGTGTTGCCGGTGCTCGCCTCGCACTTCGGTTTTGCGAGCGCCTATGCGGTGCTGGCGTTGGCGTGCGCGATCACCGCATGGTTCGCGTGGCGCTGGCTGCACGAGCCCGCGCATGCGGACGATACGTCGGCAGTCAAAGGAGCGCGCGCGACTGCGGCAGCCAGCGGGCGCAGCGTGGACGTTTCGAACGTCATCGCGCCGCCGCCGATGCGTTCGCCATTGCGCGACATCGCGATCTGGCGCGTCGCGCTCGGCGCGGGCGCGCTGTGCGTGCCGCAGATTGCCGTGATCACGTTCGGCACGGTGTTCCTGCACGACTTCGGGCGTGCCGGCGTGTTCGCGATCAGCGCGACGATGGCCGCGGTGCAGACCGGCGCCGCGATCGCGCGGGTCTGGAGCGGCGCGTGGACCGACCGGCGCGGCAACCGTCGCGCGTATATGCGGGCATGCAGTCTGTTGACCGCCGTGCTGTTCGTGCTGCTCGCGCTCGCGACCGGGATCGTCGGCATGCATCGCGCCGGGGCGGTCGCGCTGTTCGCGCTGATGATCGTGCTCGGCGGCGTTAGCGCGTCGGCGTGGCACGGCGTCGCGTTTACCGAACTCGCGTCGCTCGCCGGCACGCGCCGCGCGGGCACCGCGCTCGCGATGGGCAACACTTGCGTGTTTCTCACGCTGTTCGTGACGCCGCTCGCGATTCCGCCGCTGCTGTCCATCGGAGCATGGCCGCTGGTCTGGACGGTGGCGAGCGCCTGTGCGTTGCTCGCGTTGCCGGTGTTTCCGCGCGCCGCGTCGACCCGTGCGATGCGCGCGACGCGTGCTTGTGATGCGGCGTGAGACATGGGGCAAGCAGCGCCCCCCCTGCGTTTCCGAATTGATTTTGTTTTGATTCGAACAGCGGTGCGCATATTGCTCGATAGGACTAGAAATTATCCCGATCATTAAACCGGATTAGGAACGCTCCGATTGTCGTGAATTTGCGAGGGTGATCAGATGGCTTTTCCAGCACGTCGCTTGACTGACGCGACGAAGTTCGACCCCTGCCGCCTGCATAGCCATCCCTGCAAGCATTCCGACCATTCCTATAACGAGCGAGACTAATCGTGACAAATCTTCGAATCATTCTGGCGGACGATCATCCGTTCATCCTGCTTGGCCTGAAATCGACGCTGGAGGTGCACGAAGGTCTGACTGTCGTCGGTCAGGCGCAGGCGCCCACTGCGTTGATCGCATTGCTGCAACAAACACCGTGCGACGTGCTCGTCGTCGATCTTTCCATGCCGGAACCCGCCGGCGAGATTGGCGACGGACCCGGCCTGATCCGGCGCATTCGTGGCGAGTGGCCGTCATTGCGCGTCGTCGTCGTGACCGGGCAGACGAATGCCGCGATGTTGCGCGTCGTCGCCGCCGATGCCGCAATCAGCGTGGTCGGCAAAGCCGATTCTCTCGAGGAACTGCCGCAAGCCGTCTGCGACAGTGCGCGCGGCGCGCGCTACCTGGGCCGCTCGGTGGTCGAAACGCTCGAGCGTTCGCAGCCGGACAACGGTCAGTTCGTGTCGGCGCTGCTGCTATCGAAGCGGCAGACCAACATCGTGCGCAGGCTCGTCAGCGGCGAGTCCATCGTGCAGATCGCGGCGGCGCTCGGCTGCCATCGCCGCACGGTGAGTCGGCAAAAGCGCGAAGCGATGGCGCGACTGGGCGTCAGCGACGACCCCGCGCTTTTTTCCTGTGTGCGCGCCTGCGGCGCGCTCCTCCTCGAATCGGAAAACTAAGTATCGGGCATGCCGTTGCCCGGTCCATTTCAGAGCGCTCTGATGTTTGTCGCAAAAGAAATGATCGACCATTGCGTGAGCGCCGGTCACACATGACAAGGTGTCGGGAAATGAAAGTATCGAGGAGCGCCAGAAGATGAATCTCATGGCTGCATCAGGCCCGCCTGTTCGAACGATCATTGCGGACGATCATCCGCTGGTTCTGCTGGCTATAGAAAATCTGATTGGCAATTACCCCAACCTGAAGGTGGTTGGCCGTGCGTCGGATGTCGCCGAACTATTGATTGAAGTCGATCGAAGTCCTTGCGATCTCGTTCTGATGGACCTTTACATGCCAGGAGGGCACAACGAAAACCGGTTCGACTTCGTCAGGCAGTTGAAGGCGCGCTATCCCAACGTGGCGCTCGTGATCCTGACAATGGAAACCGAAGCAGCGACGCTGCGCGAGGTGATGTCGCTCGGCGTGGATGGACTGCTGAGCAAACGTGATCGGATCGATCTGATCCATGTGGCACTGGTCATGGCGCTCGCGCGCGAGTGTTATGTCGGTCCGGCGGTGCGCGCCATGCTGGCCGACGTAACGTTGACGCAACGTCTCGACTTCGTGCGCGCCACCTTGTCTCGTCGCGAGCTCGAGGTATTTACGCAGTACGCGTCAGGACTGGGCGTCACGGAAATCGCCACGCGGCTGGGACGTAGTGTGAAGACGATCAGTGCGCAGAAGTGCATGGCCATGCGCAAGCTGTCGCTGAATAGCGACGCCGAACTGTTTCGCTTCGCAGTCGAGCATGGAGTAGTGCCAGAACGGCTTGGTCAGGTCCGCTAACCGGACGGCAACCCGCTGCGCATGGGTGCGGCGAATAGATCGGCATAACCGGGGAGACACATCTGGTGCGGTATGCCGATCGACACCATAAAAAAGTCACGGAACAGAATGACAAACAAGATTCACGTCGTCGTGGCGGACGACCACGACTCCATTCGCGCGGGCGTCCGATCGCTGCTGCGCGACAAGCCGAATATCGAAATTGTCGGCGAAGCTGCCGACACGCACGGTCTCGCGAAGCTGCTCGATGTCTGCGCATGCGACGTCGTCGTGTCGGACATCGGTATGCCGGGACTCGACGGAGACACCAGCGCCGTGCCGCTATTGCGTCGGCTACTTCGGCGCACGCCGCATCCCCACGTGGTCGTGCTGACCATGATTGGGCGCGCGCATGTGTTGGCCGGCTTGCGCAATATCGGTGTGACTGGAATCGTCGACAAGCGCGACGCCGTGGACGCATTGATCGACGCGATCGAAGCGGTCGCCGCCGGGGGCACCCATCTATCGGAACAGGTTCGTGCCGCACTCACGGCCGCGGAGCCTGCGCCGCCCCGGCGCGGCGGTGCGATGAGCGCACGCGAGTGGGAGGTGTTTCAACTCTATGTGCGAGGCCTCGCGGTGCACGAGATCGCCACGCGTCTGCGACGTAGCGACAAAACCATCAGCACGCAAAAACGCAGCGCGATGCGCAAGCTCGGACTGGAAACAGAAGCCGACCTGATCAACTACGCCACTCAGATTGGGCTGATATGAGGCGCCGCAACGGTCACAAACTATTGCTTTCGACGGTTTTGACGTAGCTCTTATCAGACTTATCTGATTGGCGAGGCTTGGGAGGCATCCAATAATCCTGGCCGCCGCCGGTCATTGCGCGCCTTGCGCCGCAACTGCCGTTGTGGCTAGTTCGTGATCCGGCTAGCAATGGATCAGGGGAATCCGGTGCAGACCTCTTCGCGCGATCGTTCGGTGTCTGTACCTCGTACTTGACGGATGGGGTAGAGATGGTTGCGCTAGGCAAGCGATTGTGGAGCGAGGGCGTGGGTACGGCATGGCTCGTGTTCGTCGGCTGCGGCAGTACGGTGTTGGACACCACACGCATACTGCAGGCTAGTGGCGCGTTGCAGATGTCGTTGGCGTTCGGGCTTGCGCTCGCTATTGGCGGCTATGCATTCGGCAAGATCTCCGGCGCTCATTTCAATCCTGCCGTTACCATCGGCCTGACGGTCGCGCAGCGCTTTCCGGTGCGCGATCTGTTGCCCTATATCGCCGCGCAAATCGGCGGAGCAATAGTCGCCGCGGCGCTTCTCGCCTACCTTGCCAGCGGCCGGCCAGGTTTCGAACTCGCCGCGAGCGAATTCGCGGCGAACGGTTTCGGCGCTCATTCGCCCGCAGACTATCCATTGCATTCGGCGCTCGTCGTGGAAGTCCTGCTGTCGTTCGTGTTTGTCGGGACCTGCCTGCTGGTCGTCGTTCGGAAAGAGTTGGCAAGGGTTGCGCCGTTCATCACCGGCGCATGTCTGATGCTCGTCTACCTGGTGTCTATTCCGATCACCAATGGAGCGGTCAATCCCGCCCGCTCGACAGCGCAGGCAGTGTTCGTCGGCAATTGGGCGCTGGACCAGTTGTGGCTGTTTTGGGCCGCGCCGTTGGCCGGCGCGATCGCGGCTGGCGTGCTGTTTTCGTTTCTGGACGGTCGAGCCGATTCGTCCGCGGTGTCGTTGGCGGACGGACATGGTGACGTTTCGTGAGCGAGGGACGGTACTCACCACTTCCGGTCGACGCCGATTCTCACGGCAAGGCGGCGCTGACGTTGGGGCTGCGGCGTTTGTTGCGGTGTCTGAGGCCGCGCTCGCCGCGCCACTCAATGATGTGTCGGCTTGCGTTGTGGCTGCTGGCGGCTACCCACGCGGTCTGTATGGCCGCGCCTACTGGCGCTGCGTCTGAGTCGCCCGTCATCTCCTCGGTGCGAGCAGGTTCTTCCGCTGCGTCATCCATTGCATTTCCTGCCAAACTGACCGTCGGCATGCTCGAAGGTGGCTGGCCGCCGTTCGATATCCCGAGGGGCGGCCAGCTCGCCGGCGTCAGTGGCGACCTGTTGCGCGCGCTCGTGGGGCCGAACGTCGTTATCGAGACGAAGAGCTTTCCCGACATGGCCAAGCTGGTCGCCGCGGCTTGCGCCGGCGAGGTCGACCTGCTGACGAGCATCGCGCGCACGCCGGAGCGCGAGCGCTGCCTCGGCTTTACGGCACCCTACTTCCACTCGTTCGCCTCGGCCGTCGTGCGTCGCGACGACGCCCGGTATGAGAAACCCACCGACCTCGCCGGCGCGCGTATCGCGATCGAGCGCGGTTTTGCGCGTGAGCGTCTGCTGCGCGCCGGTTTTCCTCGCGCGAAGATCGTCTCGTTCGCGAGCACGCACGCAGCGCTGAACGCGGTACTGAATGGCGATGCCGACGTCTACTTCGGCTTCACGCCGGTGGTGCAATATGAACTGGCGACTGACGCGTATCGCAATCTTCGCGTAGCGTTCGAGCAAGGCGGCAAAGCGCTCGATCTGCGCTTTGCGGTATCGCCTCGCCAGCTTGCCTTGCGCGATCAACTGAACCGCGCGCTCGTGTCGATGAATCCCGCCGAGGCCGCCGCGATACGCGCGCGCTGGCTGTCCGGCAACTTCAACGCGGCGCCCGTGCCGGGTGCATCACGGTTCACGCTGACGCCGGAAGAAAAGAACTGGCTGCGTGCGCTGCCGCCGTTGCAGATCGGCTTCGACGACGACTGGGCACCGTTCAGCTACGTTGACGCCGCCGGTCGCCCCGTCGGTCTGACCGCCGATTACCTCGCGTACCTGAGCAGCACGCTCGGTGTCGTGTTCAGCCGGGCGCGCACGGCCGACTGGGCCGCCACCGTCGACGCGTTCCAGCGCGGCGACCTCGCGATGCTGTCCTCCACATCGAGTCGTGGTGCGCTTCTGGTGGGCGCCGACCATAGCCGCGTGTACGAGAGCGATCCGCTGGTGGTCGCTGGGCGCAGCGGCGTGCCGACTCCATGCTGGTTCGACGACATCACGTCGTGCCGCGTCGTGATGTCGCCGCACGTAGCCGGTTCGGTGCCGCTCGCATTGGAAGCGGTGCCGGTCGATCACATCGTCGTCGCGGGGAGCCTGGGTGAGGCGATGCGCATGGTCGCGAGCGGCGAGGCCGACGTGCTGGTCGGCAATGCTGCCGCTATCAACGTGCAACTGCGGCAGCACTACGCCGGCGCACTCAGGGTGCTCGACTCGCTCGGTGAATCCGACTCGTTGTATTTTGCGGTCCGCGAGGACCTGAGCCCGCTCGTCAAGCTGATCGATCGCGCGTTGCAGGCGATGCCGGCAGCCGAAAAGCAGCGCATCCGGCGCAAGTGGGTGAGCCCGGCAGCGCCGGACAACGCGGTATGGAGCGTGACCGCGGTGCGGCTGCTGCCGGTGCTGATCGGCATCGGTGTCGTGCTGCTGGTCACGTTGCGCGCGTATGTGCTGCTGCAACGCGAAGTCCGGCTGCGCAAGCAGACCGAGCGCGAACTGGCGCTGCAATTGAACTTCCAGGAAACGATGATGAAGACGGTGCCGTATCCGCTCATCGCGAAAGGCCTGGACGGGCGGTACATCGCGATCAACGAGGCTTATGAGAGGGCGTGCGGCCTGGAGCGGAAGGACGTGCTCGGGCGTACGACGGCCGAGGTCGGCACATGGGGCGACACCAATAGCCGCGTGCTCGACGACATGACGCGCGAGCTGCTGCGCGGCGGCGGCATCGCTAAAGTCGAACTCCAGTTCGAGGATCGTGCAGGGGAGTCGCGGCATGGGATTTTCTGGACGAGTGTCTGTGAAGGCGGCGATGGGCAGCCGGCGTACGTGCTCGGCACGATGGTCGACATCACCGACATCCGGCGCGCCGAAATGCGCGCGCGCGAAACCGAACGACGTCTGTTCGACGTCACGCGCTCGTTGCCGGCCGTCGTGTTCCAGATGCGGCGCTCGCCGTCCGGTGCGTATTCCTTCCCGTACATCGGCGGCGACGCGCGACATCTGTTCGGCGAGAGTGATTCGCCGGATGGGGCGCGAGTCGATTTCGAGCGCGTGTCGGAGCTGGATCGGCCGCTCGTTCTTGCCGAGCTCGAGCGGTCCGCGAGTTGTGCGACCCCGGTGCATATGCAGTTCCGCCTCGAAAGCGCCGGTCAACTCAAGTGGGTGCGAGCCGAGCTGGTGCCGCGGCGCGAAGCCGACGGCAGCGTGGTTTGGAGCGGCTATTGGGTCGATGCGAGTGTCGAGCGCGCGCGTTCGGAGGAACTCGCGCGAGCACGCGATGCGGCCGAGGCGGCCTCGCGCGCGAAGGACAACTTCTTCGCGATGATGAGCCACGAAATCCGCACCCCGATGAACGGCGTGCTAGGTCTCGTCGAAGTGCTCGAGCGCACGCCGCTCAGTACCGATCAGAGCGAAATGCTCGGCATGATTCACGAGTCGGCGGGCGCGCTGCTGCAGATTCTCGATGATTTGCTCGATTATTCGAAGATCGAGGCGGGGCGGCTCACGCTCGAAGCCGAGCCGATCGATCTACGCGAGCTCGTCGATAACGCGGTCGGCCTGCTCGCGGGGCGCGCTCACGAAAAGGGGCTGAAAGTGCGCGTGGACATCGGGAGCAACGCCGCTGCGACGCTCCGTGGCGACAGCGTGCGTCTGCGCCAGATTCTGTTCAACCTGCTCGGCAATGCGATCAAGTTCACGCCGAAGGGCGAGGTGGGTGTGAGCGTAGCGGTCGTCGAAGACCGCTCGGCTTCGCAGACGTTGGAGCTGACCGTTCGGGACACCGGCATCGGCATCGCGCCGAATGTGCAGGCGGGTTTGTTCGAGCCGTTCGTGCAGGCTGAGTCGTCCACCACGCGGCGCTTCGGCGGCACGGGCCTTGGGCTGACGATCTGCCGCAAGCTGATCGACCTGATGAGCGGCACGCTCACATTGCACAGCGAACCTGGTCGCGGCACGAGCATGATCGTGCGGCTGACGATGCCGATCGTCGAGCAGCGCTATTCGATCAATGGTCTGCGCGGCAAACTCGGCGTGGTGATCACGCGAGATCCACGCGTTGGCCGGGCCCTCGCACAATTCGGCGAGGCGCTCGGGCTCGAACTGCGCAGCCTGTCGGCCGATGCGGCGACGCTGGGCAGAAGCTCCGTACTAAGCCGCGCGGATCTGCTGTTCGTCGGCGAGGATGTCACGTTGCCGGCACATATCGGCACAAAAGCGCGCATCGTCACGCTGACCGAAAAACCGAAGCCGACGGGTTACCGCATCCTCGACGACAAGGTGCGCGTCAGCATCAATCCGATTTCGTGGCGCGGCCTGGGCGCCGCGTGTGCGGCCGCGATGACGGGGTTGTCGTCGGAGGCCCCGATGGCATCGCGCGCGGTAGGCGTGCCGTGCACGACCGATGGGATCGCGCCGCCGCCCGATCGTGAACACGCGCTCGCGAACGGGCGGCTGATCCTTGTCGCGGAAGACCATCCAGTCAATCAGGAGTTGATCCGACATCAGCTCGCGCTGCTGGGGTTCGCGTGCGACGTCACCAACGACGGCGCCGAAGCGCTCGCCGCGCTGGAGCGCACGAACTATGGCTGTTTGATCACCGACTGCCACATGCCGAACCTGTCGGGTTACGAGCTGACCCGTCGTATCCGCGAGGCGGAGGCGATGCGGGGCGGCGCGCAGCGTCTGCCGATCCTCGGCATCACGGCCAATACCGCGCCCGACGACCTGAGTCTGTGCCGCGAAGCCGGCATGGACGACAGTTTGATCAAGCCCACCCGGCTCGCCACGCTGCGCGACTACCTGAGCCGCTGGTTTGGCCCTGATGGCGAGCGGCAGGGCACGCAGCGCGTCGGTGCTGAACCGATCGTGCCCGTCGACCTGACACGCATGACGCAGATATGGGGAAGCGAGTCGACGGTCAAGGCATTGCTGGATTCATTCGTCTCGTCGATGCGCGACGACCTCAACGCGCTGGCGATGTTACTCGAACGTGCGGACAGGGGGAGTGTGCAAGAGTGGCTGCATCGGGTGATGGGGGCGGCGAGCGTGCTGCAGTATCCGCCGCTCGTACAGGTGCTCGAAGCTTATCGCCGCGTCATTGCCGAGAGGTCGCCGGAGCAGTTGCGTAACGCGGGGTATGCGCTAATCCGACAATGCGAGGCGATGCTCGATGGCATCGAACAGCAGGCCGCATTGCTCGCATAGCGAGCGGTGCGCCCTAACATCGCGCAAATACATGGGCGATTCAATCGGCCGCAAACAAAATCGGGACGAAAAAAAACGCGGCCGAAGCCGCGTTAAAGATTTGGAGACGTCCTTCGATGAAGGAGTCACTTCTCGCAAGTCGAAGCATACCAGGAACGACGTGATTTATTCATTACAAATCGCGCAATTAACTTTTTGATTAAATCGATTAAAACGATTGAGCGCTACCTTTCCGCTCAAAGCAGTTCCCGCGCAAGCCCACCATCTCCGCCTCACCGGCTCCAAATGATTTGCACTAGTATGTGGAAGCCCCGCACGGCTGACATGATGCCGCGGCGGCGCGTCAATGTCCGGAGAAGAACATGATTTCGCAGCGAAAATTGAATCTGGCCGTGGTGTTGTGGGCGCTTGCATCGAGCGCTGCATTTGCGGATACGGTTGCGCTGAAGGCGAATCTCCAGCCGTCGAGCGAAGTGCCGCCGCGTGTGAGTCACGGGCATGGCATGCTGAATGCGACGTTCGATACGTCCACCCAATCGCTGCAGTGGACTATCACTTACGAGGGCTTGAGCGGTCCGGTCACCGCCGCGCATTTCCACGGTCCCGCGCCGGTCGGCCAGAACGCGAAAGTTCAGGTGCCAATCGAGAAGAATGGGCTCGCGAGTCCGATCAAAGGCACGGTGAAGCTGACTGAGCAGCAGGTCATGGATCTGATGGCGGGGCAGTGGTACTTCAATATTCATACCGCGCAGAATCCTACGGGTGAAATTCGCGGGCAGGTGTTGCCGGCGAACTAGGCGTGGGCCTCGCGTTGGCCGGGCCCGCGTGCCGCGGCCACAATCACCGTCACGCGATTGGAACTCGCCAAACCAACGGCACCCCCGCCAACCCACGTACCATGACGGGACTCCAACGAAGGAGCATGTCCCGATGAGCTGGCAAAGCGCGCTCGCGTGCTGGTATTTGCGCAGGCAGTTCCGGCCCGAAACCCTCAAACCGTTTATCAACGTCGAACGGGCGCGCGCGCTGACGTCGAAGCGCGTGTGGTCGCCACGCGTGCCGCCCGGCTGGCATCTGCGCGAAACGTATGGCGCGGGCGACGCGCCGCTCGTCGGCGAGTGGCTGGAGCGCGTGCACGGCGGCACGGCCGGCGGCGCGGAGGCTACGGTGCTGTATTGCCATGGCGGCGGTTACTACTTCTGCTCGCCGCGCACGCATCGGTCGCTGACGTTCGCTCTCGCGACCCGCGCCGACGCGCGGCTTTTCTCCCTCGACTACCGCCTCGCGCCCGAGCATCGTTTTCCGGCCGCGCTCGACGACGCCACCGCCGCCTATCGACAGCTGCTCGCGATGGGCATCGCACCCAGCTCGATCGTGATCGCCGGCGACTCGGCCGGCGGCGGTCTCGCGCTCGCCACGCTGGTCGCGCTGCGCGACGCCGGCGCGCCGATGCCCGCGGGCGGCCTGCTGTTCTCGCCGTGGACCGATCTGGCGACGACCGGCGCGAGCCTGCGCACCAACGACAGCGTCGATCCGATGTTCTGCGGCGCCTCGATCGAGCGTGCGGCCAAGGTCTATCTGGGCGACGCGCCGCCCACCCATCCGTACGCGTCGCCGGTCTACGCGGACCTGCGCGGTCTGCCGCCGCTGTTCCTGCAGGCGGGCAGCACCGAGGTGCTGCTCGACGACGCGCGCCGCGTCGCCGACAACGCGCACGCGGCAGGAGTCGATTGCGAATGCGAAGTGTGGAAAAACCTGCCGCACGTATGGCCG
The DNA here is from genome assembly GCF_000092885.1 of Paraburkholderia atlantica. NCBI lineage: Bacteria > Pseudomonadati > Pseudomonadota > Betaproteobacteria > Burkholderiales > Burkholderiaceae > Paraburkholderia > Paraburkholderia atlantica. The sequence continues at coordinate 384,456 of NC_014117.1, forward strand.
ATGTTCGCGCCGTTCATGCCGGAGGCGAACCGCGCGCTCGATCGCGCAGCCGCCTTCGTGCGACGCACGACGAGCCGCGCCGCGAACCGGGCTCAGGCGTCGAGCGTCATGTCGAGCGTCCGATAGACGGCTTCGATCGTTTGCTGGCCGTATTGCCGCTCGAGCCGCCGCACGGTGAAGTGCCCGTGCGCGACCTGCTGGAAATGATCGATAAACACGGTATTGACCATCGCGCCGAGCACCGCGCCGATCGCCGGAATCGATTTGGCCGCGATCTGCTCGCTGACCTGCACCGAAAAGCGCGCGGCGATCGCGTTGATGAGCCGCAGCAGCGCCGCCGAGCCGTGGGCCGTGAAGCCCTTGCTCGCCACCTCGGACGACGCCTTCGACACCGCCTGCGCGAGCGCGCCGCGCATGAAGAAGTAGCCGAGGTCGGCGTCGTCGTCTTCGCTCGAGGTGCCGCCCATGCCGAGCACGGTCAGGCATTGCAACTGCGTGTCGACCGAGGTCAGGTCCTCGCCCTCGCTGCGCGCGATGTCGCAGATCGAGCGGAACATCAGCGTGGTTGTGACGGGCAACTCGACCGGCAACGCGAGCAATCCAAACGCGCCGCCAGCCGCGCCGGTCGTCGCGACCGCGAACTTGTGCAGCAGGTTGTTCGGCTTGTCGGGCGCGAGCAGCCTGGCGTCGTCGCGCCGGCCGAGCGTGCGCAGCGCGATCGACAGACATTTGCGCAACGCGGCCTGCGTCGCATCGGACACTTTTTCGTTGGCGAACGCCGGAATGCGCGACAGCAGCTTTTCGATCGGCGCGCCGACGACGCTTGCGAGCTTCATCGCGAGCGCCGGGCTTTCGAGCTGGTGTTTGGCGCGCCGCAGCGCGGCGAGGTCCTGCTCCGATAACGATGATGCTGCGAGCGAACTGGGCTGCATGAGCCTCCCTGGCATGTCATGGCAGTGGGTACTGCAAGTGAGTCTACCGCGTTGCAAGAAGTGTTCCGTCGCGCGTGGAGCGTTGCTCCGTGATATGATTTCCGATCTTTTGACACGTCAACTTTTGCTGCATCAAAAATGGCTGTCCATACCGCCGCCCACCATTCGAGTGGGCAAGTCTTACCCTTCCGCGAATCCCTGCTGGCCATGCTCGGCATCTCGTTCGTCACGATGCTGGTCGCGCTCGACCAGACTGTGGTCGGCACCGCGTTGCCCACCATCGTGTCCGAACTCCGCGGCTTCGAGCTATACGCGTGGGTCGCCACCTCGTATCTGCTGAGTTCGGTGATCACCGTGCCGATCTTCGGCCGGCTCGGCGATTACTACGGGCGCAAGCCGTTCGTGATCGCGTCGATCGTCGTGTTTACCGGCGCCTCGGTGCTGTGCGGCGCGGCCAACGACATGCTGTTTCTCGTGCTCGCCCGCGGCTTGCAGGGCATTGGCGGCGGCATGCTGGTCGGCACCGCGTTCGCGTGCATTCCCGATCTGTTCCCCGATTCCGTCGTGCGGTTGCGCTGGCAGGTGCTGATGAGTTCGGCGTTCGGCATCGCCAATGCGGTCGGGCCGTCGCTCGGCGGTTTTCTGACGCAGTACTACGGCTGGCGTTCGGTGTTCTACGTGAATCTGCCGGTAGGACTACTGTCGCTGTTTTTCGTCTGGCGTTTCCTGCCGCATCTGCGGCACGTCGAGCATGAAGGCAAGATGCGGCTCGATTGGCCGGGCGCGCTGTTGATCGCGATCGCGCTCGGCTCGCTGCAACTGTTCGTCGAGTTGCTGCCGAAGCACGGCATCACGCTGAGCGTGTTCGCGCTGCTCGGGCTGAGCGTCGCGTCGGCCATCGCGCTGTGGAATTGGGAAAAGCGCTGCCCGACCGCCATCCTGCCAGTCGACATGTTCCACAACCGTAGCCTCGCCGCGCTGTTCACGCTGGCCGTGCTCGGCGGCTTCACGATGTTCTCGCTGTTGTTCTACGCACCGCTGCTGTTCCAGGGCGGCTTCGGCATGTCGCCGAAAGAGGCGGGCCTCGTGATCACGCCGCTCGTCGTGTTCATCACGATCGGCAGCATCGCGAACGGGCGCGTCGTGTCGCGGATCAAGAATCCGAACCTGATGCTGTACATCGGCTTTGCGATGCTCGCGCTGTCATGTCTCGGCATCGTCGTCGCGACCCGTTCGATGCAGCAATGGGTGCTGATGTCGTTCATGGTCGTCGGCGGCCTCGGGCTCGGTTTCGTGATGCCGAACCTGACGATCTTCGCGCAGCAGACCGCGGGCCGCGAACACCTCGGCATCGCGACCGCGCTGCTGCAGTCGCTGCGGATGATCGGCGGCATGATCGGCACGGCGCTGACCGGCACGCTCGTGACCCACATGTACAAGAGTGGCGTGCGCCGTGCGCTGGAAGGCGCGGGCGCGTCGCACTGGTTCGGCGATCTGGGCGATCCGCAGATCCTGATCAACCGCGATGCGCAGACCACGCTCGTCGATCAGTTGACGCACGCGGGCCACAACGGCGCGATGCTGCTCGAGAGCGCGCGCGAGTCGCTAGTGGGCGCGATTCATCTGGGTCTCGCGATGGCCGCGCTGATCGCCGTCGTGTCGGTGTGGCAAAGCCGCCGCGTGCCGCCGGTCAAGCTGCAGCGCAAGCTCGAGCCGGTGATTCACGCAGACTGATCTTTGGACTTGGTGTTGGACAGGCAGATTATGGAAGAACAGGACCGCGTCGCCGTCATGCAGCAATTTGGACGCACGTATCGGGCATTCATGTCGGCATTCGAGACCCAGGTGGGTCATCCGTTGCCACGCTGGCGCATTCTGCTCGCGCTGCACGAGCAGGCCGGCGAGTCGTCGCAGAAGCGGCTCGTCGAGCGGCTGCGCGTCGATCCGGGCGCGCTGACGCGGCAGTTGAAGGCACTGGAAAGCCTGGGCTGGATCGCGCGCAGCATGGATACGCGCGATAACCGCGTGACCAACGTGCGCCTGACCGAAGCGGGTCGCGACGCGACCGAAGCGAGCCTGCCGCGTCGCCAGGCGTTCTTGCACGACACGATGGCCGGGTTGCCGGATGAGGCGCTCGCGGCGTTGTCGAGCGCGCTGAAAATGCTGGAGACGCGCATCGGCGAAGTGGCGGCCAATGCGAGCGCAGCGGCCGGCGCCGCTGCGGCGGCCCCGGAAACCGCCGGGGACGAGGCGGCCCAACGCGTGTGATTTTTTCTCCGCGCCTGACAACAAAAAAGGCTGTGAGCCCAAGGGCGCACAGCCTTTTTGTTCTATGGTTGAAAAGCCCGCGCTACGGCGCAGCGCAATCCACTGAACTCCAAATCAGAAAAACGTCTCGATCACTTCCTTCACGCGATACTGCGGGTCGAGGACCAGCACCTGCTTCCACTTGTCGAACGTCAGGCACGGGTGCGAGATGTCGAACGCGATCATGTCGCCTACCTTCAGATCGGCGCCAGGGGGAATCCGCAGGTACGCGTGCTGATCCATCAGACCGAAGATTTCCCAGCCCTCGCTCGCGGCGATGTCGCGCGGCGCTTGCTGGCCCGGACGATAGTGGCGCGCCGGCTCCGGCATGCCCGCGTCGAACGCGGAGTCGCGTTTGCCGAGCCCGATGATCGCGCGATCCGGCTCGGGAATCGACTGCACGTACGCCCACAATTGCAGCGCCGGCAGCAAGCCTTCGCCCATTTTCTTCGCGACCGGATTGCGCTTGAAGATGTCGGTCTGCGCCTTGCGATAGATGCCGACGTCATGCGTCAGGTAGCAGCCGGGCCGCAGCACGACCTCGACCTTGCCGGTTTGCGTCGCCTGCGCGAACTCTTCGGCGACCACGTCGTACCACGCCGATCCCGCGCCCGATAGCACCGCCGGCGAGCGCGCGAAGCGCCCTTGCTCGACGAGCTCGCGTGTGACCGCAACCGCGCCTTGCAGGAACGCGCGCACCTCGGGTTCTTCCTTCAGCACGCCTTCATACAGTTCGACACCGGCAAGCTTCAGCACGTCCGGATAGCGCGCGATCGCGTCCAGCACCGCATTGCGCTGCGCTTCATCGCGCACGCCGGTGCGCCCGCCCGGCACGCCGAGTTCGAGCAGCACCTGCAGCGGCTTCTTCACCGACGTGAAGAATTCGCCGAGTTGCTCGACACCGTCGGCCGAATCGACGAGGCAGAAGAATTCAAAATCCGGATCGCTGAGCAATTCGGCGATCATCATCATGTTGTGGCGGCCGACCAGCTGATTCGCCATCAGGACGCGCGATACGCCGCCGTGATAAGCCGCGCGCACCTGATGGGCGGTGGCGAGCGTGATGCCCCACGCGCCGGTTTCGAGCTGACGGCGAAACAGTTGCGGCGCCATCGTGGTCTTACCGTGCGGCGCGAGCTTGACGCCATATTCGGCGACGAACGCCTGCATCCACTTCAGGTTGTGCTCGACGCGGTCCTCGTACAGCACGGCGGCCGGCAGACTGACGTCCTCGGCGAGCAGGTTCCACTCGAGGCGCGCGGCGTCCTTCAGCTGGACGCTCGTGCCCGGAACCATGCCCAAGCCCTTGCTATAAGGATCAATCGTCGCGCCCTGATAGTTTGTAACTTTCATGTCTCCGTGCTCCATCGTCCGGTTAAATTGAATCAGATTTGACTTTACCATGTTACCGAAAGTACGATGACCGGAGAAATGTTATTTAGTACCACGGTTTCGAAGGCTGCCGGAAAGGGCCGCGAAAGCCGTGCCGCGATTCCACCGTCCGTCATGAACAGTAGCGCCGAACCGCTCGCTTTCGACATCGTCGCGCGCATCGCCGAATGCGCGCCGGAGTTGCGCTCGGCCGAACGCAAGGTCGCCGCGCTGATCCTCGACGATCTGACCGGCGCGTCGCGCGCGAGCATCGGCGCGCTCGCGCAGCAGGCCGAGGTCAGCATCGCGACCGTCACGCGCTTCGCGAAGGCGGTCGGCTGCCGCGACGTGCGCGAACTGAAGCTGCGGCTCGCGCAGGCGGCCGCGGTCGGTCAGCGTTTTCTCGAGCGCGACGCAGCAAGCGACGCACCCGAGCCGATCGCCACGCGCGTCTTCGACGAGTTGCAAACCGCGCTCGCGCACAATCATCAACTGCTGCGCCAGGCGCCGCTCGCCGAAGCGGCGGCCGCGCTGCGCAATGCGCGCATGATCTACGTGTTCGGCATGGGCGGCGGCTCCACCGCGCTCGCCGACGAAATGCGTTTCAGGCTCGTGCGCCTCGGCCGCCCGGTCGCGACCTATCAGGACGGACTGTTGCAGCGCATGGTGGCGAGCACGGTGTCGCGCGACTGCGTGGTGGTCGCGCTGTCCACCACGGGACGCGTGCCCGAGATGGTCGAGAACTGCAAGATCGCGCGCAGCTACGGCGCGACGGTGGTCGCGGTGACCGCACCCGCGTCGCCACTGGCCAGGCTCGCCGACTGGCTGATCCCGATCGTCGCGTTCGAAACCGATTTCATTTACAAGCCGTCGTCGTCCCGTTACGCGATGATGATGGCGCTCGATGTACTCGTCACCGAACTTGCCGTCAGCCAGGGCGACGAGAGCCGCGAATTGCTGCGCCGCATGAAGCACGCGCTCGACGCGCACCGCGGCGGCGGCGATCGACAACCGTTAGGAGATTGATCCATGCATTCGCATCCTGAAGCCGCCGACACGCTGATTGTCGGCGCGCAACTGTATGACGGCACGGGCGCACCGCCCGTCGAGCGCGATGTGGCGATCCGCGACGGGCGCATCGCCGCAATCGGCAATCTGTCGAACTGGCTCGCCGAAGAGGTGATCGAGGCCGAGGGGCGCGCGCTCGCGCCGGGCTTCATCGACGTGCACACGCACGACGACACGCACGTGATCCGCTCGCCGCAGATGCTGCCGAAGATCACCCAGGGCGTGACGACGGTGATCGTCGGCAATTGCGGCATCAGCGCATCGCCGGTGTCGCTGAAGGGCGATCCGCCCGATCCGATGAACCTGCTCGGCGAGCGCGACGCGTTCCAGTACCCGACCTTCGCCGACTACGTGAGCGCGGTGAACGCCGCGCGGCCGGCGGTGAACGTCGGCGCGCTGATCGGCCACACGGCGTTGCGCAATAACCAGATGGACCGACTCGATCGCGCGGCGACCGCCGAGGAAATCGAGCGCATGTGCGCGCAGCTCGAGGAAGCGCTCGCGCACGGCGCGCTGGGTCTCAGCTCGGGGCTCGCATACGGTTCGGCGTTCGCCGCGCCGACCGAGGAAGTGATGGCGCTCGCCGAGCCGCTCGCGGCCGCAGGCGCGCTGTACACGACCCACATGCGCACCGAGTTCGATGCGATTCTCGACGCGATGGACGAGGCGTACCGCGTCGGCCGTCATGCGCGCGTGCCGGTCGTGATCTCGCATCTGAAGTGCGCGGGGCCGTCGAACTGGGGGCGCAGCGTCGAGGTGCTGAAGTCGCTCGAAGGCGCGCGCGGCGGGCAGCCCGTCGGTTGCGACTGCTATCCGTACAACCGCAGCTCGTCGACGCTCGATCTGAAGCAGGTCACGGGCGACATCGACATCACGATCACGTGGTCCGAGCCGCATCCCGAGATGGCGGGCAAGCTGATCAAGGAAGTCGCCGCCGAATGGGGTGTGTCGCAGCAGGAAGCGGGCAAGCGCCTGCAACCGGCGGGCGCGGTCTATCACAACATGTCCGAAGAGGACGTGCGGCGCATCCTGTCGCATCCGGCGACGATGGTCGGCTCGGACGGCTTGCCGAACGATCCGCTGCCGCATCCGCGGCTGTGGGGCGCATTTCCGCGCGTGCTCGGTCACTATGCGCGCGATGCCGCGCTGCTGCCGCTCGAGGAAGCGGTGCGCAAGATGACGAGCCTGTCCGCGCGCCGCTTCGGTCTCGCGCAACGCGGCGAAGTGCATATCGGCTATCACGCCGACCTCGTGCTGTTCGATCCGGCGAAAGTGCACGACGTGGCGACGTTCGACAAGCCGCAGCAGCCCGCTGCCGGCATCGACGCGGTGTGGGTCAACGGCGTGCTTTCGTATCGCGACGGCGCGGTGACGGGCGAGCGGGCTGGCCGGTTCCTCACGCGCGGCGCGCCGTCGAAGGGCGATGCGCAGGGCGCGTTCTGATTTTTATCGATTGATGGCGGCACGCGCGGCGAGGGCGCCGCGCACGTGCCCGACTTTTTAAGGAGTGTGACGATGAAGCGATATGGCGTGGAAGGCGGAAAGGGAACGGGCGGTCAGGTGATGCCGTTCGCGCGTGCGGTCGAAGCGGACGGCTGGCTGTTCGTGTCGGGCCAGACACCGATGGAAAACGGCGAAGTGATCAACGGCGGCATCGTCGAGCAATCGCACAAGGCGATCCAGAACGTGTTCGCGATCCTGAAGGAAGCGGGCTACGGCGCCGAGCACGTCGTGCGTTGCGGTGTTTGGCTGGACGATCCGCGCGACTTCGCGTCGTTCAACAAGGTGTTTCGCGAGTATTTTGGCGAGAATCCGCCGGCGCGCGCGTGCGTGGTGTCGTCGATGGTGATCGACTGCAAGGTGGAGGTGGATTGCGTCGCTTATAAGAAGCCGGCGGCCTGAGCGCTTTGACGGCTTTGATGTGACGAGGGCGCCGCTGGCTGTGATGGCCTGCGGCGCCCTCGTCGCGTTTACCGCTGCGCTTGCTCGCGGGTTGCTGTTACTGCCGCGCGAGTCGCATGTTGTCCGGCATCGGCAGGTTGTAGTTGGTGCGGAACGGGTTGATGTCGAGCCCGCCGCGGCGCGTGTAGCGCGCATACACCGCGAGCTTCAGCGGTTTGCACCTCTTCATGATGTCGACGAAGATCCGCTCGACGCATTGCTCGTGAAAGCCCGTGTGATTGCGGTACGAGATGATGTAGCGCAACAGGCCCGCGTGGTCGATCTGCGGGCCGGCATAGTGGATCTGCACGCTGCCCCAGTCCGGCTGACCGGTCACCGGGCAGTTCGACTTCAGCAGGTTCGAAAACAGCGTTTCCTCGACCGGCGCTTCGTCGTGCGCCGCGCTCAACAGCGACGCGTCCGGCTGATAGACGCTCGCCTCGAGTTCGAGCCGGTCGAGCGACAGGCCGTCGAATTCTTCCATTTTCAGCTTGCCGAATTCGTGTGGCGTGTACAGATGCACCGACACCGTCGCGCCGCACGACGCGGACACGTCCCGCTTGATCGTGTCGCGCACGCTCTCGGTCGATTCGAAGGCGGTCTGCGCGAACGAGCCCAGGTACAGCTTGAACGATTTCGATTCGACGATGTTCGGCGAATCGGCCGGCACGAAGAACGTCGCGACCGCGATTTGCGGTTTGCCGCGCGCGTTCAGCCATGACAGCTCGTAGGCGTTCCAGATATCGGTGCCGAAAAACGGCAGTCGCGCGGTAATGCCGATCGCCTCGCGCGCATGGCTGCGCGCAATCGGAAACAGCAGCGTCGGATCGTATTGTTCGGTGTAAGTCGAGGACTTACCGAGCGGGGATTGTTCGGGTGTCATGATGCATTCACGATGCCACTCAGCACGTGCCCGGTCGCCGTTACGACGCGGGCCGATTCGCAGTGGCCGATCTGGTCGTCGAAGAAAAAGTCCGGCTCGAACTCGCGCAAAAATGCGCTCTTGTCGAGGCCGCCGAGGAACATCGCTTCGTCGATTTCGATGTTCCACGCCATCAGGGTGCGGATCGCGCGCTCATGCGCGGGGGCCGAGCGCGCGGTCACCAGCGCCGTGCGAATGCGCATCGGCGCAGCCGCGTCCGCGAGTTTTTGCAGCCGGTGCAGCGCTTCGAGCAGCGGCTTCAGCGGACCGTCCGCAAGCGGCAGATGCTTGTTGTCGATCTCGTGACCGACGAACGCGCGCAGGCCGTCTTTCTGGAAGATGCGTTCCGCTTCGTCGGAAAACAAGACCGCGTCGCCGTCGAACGCAATGCGGATTTCGTCCGGGTACTTGCTCGCCATTTTCGCCGATTCCGGCAACACGCGTGCGGCCGGGAAGCCAGCGGCGAGCGCATCGCGCACGTCCTGCTGATTCGCCGACAGAAACAGCGACGCGTTCAACGGCTTCAGATAAGCGAACGGTGCGCGGCCGCGCGTGAACACCCCGCGCTCGATCGCGAGTCCGTGTTCGCGGCACGAATGAAACGCGCGCAAGCCACTGATCGGATCGCTGCGCGACAGGATCACCACTTCGACGCGATGACCGCCGGCGGCGTTCAGCGCGAGCAATTTGCGGATCAGCGGAAACGCGACGCCCGGTTTCGCGGGCACGTTCAGGCGCTCGCGCTGCAACGCCTCGTAGGCCTTCAGGTCGCCGGCCTCGTAGACGCGGTTCTCTTCCTCGAAGTCGAACAGCGCGCGCGACGAGATTGCGACCACCAGTTTGTCGACAAGCGAAAGCGCCATCAGTGAGTTCCGGTCCGAAGAGATCAGGCGAGGAAGAGGCGGTAGACCGGGTTTTTCGTTTCTTCCCAGCACGGGTAGCCGAGCGTTTCGATGAAGCGCTCGAACGCTGCATGGTCGCTCTCGGGCACCTGAATGCCGACCAGAATCGAACTGTAGTCCGCGCCCTGGTTGCGATAGTGGAACAGGCTGATGTTCCAGTTCGGCGCCATCGACGACAGGAATTTCATCAGCGCGCCCGGACGCTCGGGAAACTCGAAACGGAACAGACGCTCGTCGCGCGCGAGCGGCGAGCGGCCGCCGACCATGTAGCGGATGTGCTGCTTCGACAGTTCGTCGAAGGTCAGATCGACGGTCGCGAAGCCGTGCGCTTCGAATGCGTCGGCGATCTGCGCCGGTTCGCTGCGGTTGCGGATCTGCACCCCGACGAAGATGTGCGCCGAGTTCGCGTCGGCGATCCGGTAGTTGAATTCGGTGACGCTGCGCGTGCCGACCAGTTCGCAGAAGCGCTTGAAGCTGCCGCGCTCTTCGGGGATCGTCACCGCGAATACCGCTTCGCGTGCTTCGCCCACTTCGGCGCGTTCGGCGACGAAGCGCATACGGTCGAAGTTCATGTTCGCGCCCGACGTGATCGCGATCAGCGTCTGGTTCTCGATGCCTTCCCGTTCGGCGTACTGCTTGGCGCCCGCCACCGCGAGCGAGCCCGCGGGTTCGAGCACGCTGCGGGTATCCTGGAACACGTCCTTGATCGCCGCGCACAGCGCATCGGTGTTCACGAGCAGCACTTCGTCGAGATATTCGCTGCACAGGCGGAAGGTTTCCTCGCCGACGAGCTTCACCGCGGTGCCGTCCGAGAACAGGCCCACTTCGTTCAGCGTCACGCGCTCGCCCGCTTTCAGCGACGCAGCCATCGCGCACGAATCATCGGTCTGCACGCCGATCACCTTGATCTCCGGGCGCACCGATTTCACGTATGCAGCGACACCGGCCGCGAGACCGCCGCCGCCGATCGGCACGAAGATCGCGTGAATCGGCCCCTGGTGCTGGCTCAGGATTTCCATCGCGACGGTGCCCTGGCCGGCGATCACGTATGGATCATCGAACGGATGCACGAAGGTCAGGCCGCGCTCTTCCTGCAGCTTGACCGCGTGACCATAGGCATCGCTATACGATTCGCCGAACTGCACGACCTCGACGGTCGGCCCGCCGTGCGTGCGGATCGCGTCGACCTTGACCTGCGGCGTCGTCACCGGCACGACGATGATCGCCTTCACGCCCATGCGTGCGGCCGACAACGCCACGCCCTGCGCATGATTGCCCGCCGACGCGGTGATCACGCCGCGACCGAGCGCTTCGGCCGGGATATGCGCCATCTTGTTGTACGCGCCGCGCAGCTTGAACGAGAACACCGGCTGGTTGTCCTCGCGCTTCAGATAGACCGGATTGCGCAGCCGTGCCGACAGGTTCGGCGCGCGTTCGAGTTCGGTCTCGCGCGCCACGTCGTAGACGCGCGCGGTCAGGGTCTTTTTCAGGTAGTCGTGGGAAGCCATGCGGGTCGCGCGGTGCGCTGTGTGAGACGGGAAAACGTCAATGATAGCGCCAACGGTGCCCGCGCTGGCCGTTCCGCGCGCGGCGGGGAAGGGTGCACGCCCCTGGCCGGCCCGTTTCGGCACCGCGGATCGACGTTTGCCGAACAGTCCGGCCGGTCAATGGGGCAGCATGCGAAACGCCGCGGGATTCGCCGCCAAATCCCCCAAACCGCCGTCACCGCCCCGATTCCCGCCGCCAACGCGTGGCGGGATGATGCGGTAGAATTCCATTTTGGAATAAGGATCGGAAGATGCACTGGCAGCCTCGGATCGCCCATTTAATGCCCGTTCCCCGCGAATCGTGCCCCGCGGCGGAGCGGCATGTCCGCCGCGCGCGATCGTGTAGCTGTCTCTGAGTGCCGCGAAGCGACCGCCGTGAGTTTGCCGCCGGTCGTGTTCGCTCTCCTGGAAGCCCTAGAAGATTTCAAGCATTGCGCTCCACGCGCATTGTCGGCCGACGCCTCGTGACGAGCGCGCCAGGCCGACCTACCGAGTCGTCCAAACATGAACGCACCTCAAGTTTTCGATCCGCACGGCGCAGCCGCTGCGGTGGCCGCCGATCCCGAAGCGCGTCTGCGCGAAATTCCCTATAACTACACGTCGTTTTCCGACCGCGAAATCGTCATCCGTCTGCTCGGCAACGACGCCTGGGACGCGCTCGCCGAACTGCGCGCCGAACGCCGCACCGGCCGCTCGGCGCGCATGCTGTACGAAGTGCTCGGCGATATCTGGGTCGTGCGCCGCAATCCGTATCTGCAGGATGACCTGCTCGACAACCCGAAGCGCCGCGCGCTGCTGATCGAGGCGCTCAACCACCGTCTCGCCGAAATCGAGAAGCGCCGCCGCGCCGATCTGAGCGAACACGGCGACGAAGCCGGCGTCGATCGCGCCGCGCGCGTCGAAAAGCTGGTGCAGGCCGCGCGCCGCGCGATCGACCAATTCGCCAGCGAATTCCAGCAGACCTACGACCTGCGCCGCCGCACCACCCGCGTGCTCGGCAAGGTCACGCAGAAGGACAACATCAAGTTCGACGGTCTGTCGCGCGTCTCGCACGTGACCGACGCGACCGACTGGCGCGTCGAATACCCGTTCGTCGTGCTGACGCCGGACTCCGAGGCCGAAATCGCCGGCATGATCAAGGCCTGCTTCGAACTCGGCCTGACCGTGATTCCGCGCGGCGGCGGCACCGGCTACACGGGCGGCGCGGTGCCGCTCACGCCGTTCTCGGCCGTCATCAACACCGAAAAGCTCGAACAGCTCGGCCCGGTCGAAATGACCCAGCTGCCGGGCGTCGATCGCAAGGTCGCGACGATTTTCTCGGGCGCGGGCGTCGTCACGCGCCGCGTGACCGAGGCGGCCGAGCAGGCCGGCTTCGTGTTCGCGGTCGACCCGACCTCGCTCGACGCGTCCTGCGTCGGCGGCAATGTCGCGATGAACGCGGGCGGCAAGAAGGCGGTGCTATGGGGCACGGCGCTCGATAACCTCGCGTGGTGGCGCATGGTCGACCCGGAAGGAAACTGGCTCGAAGTCACGCGTCTCGAGCACAACATGGGCAAGATCCACGACATCGAAGTCGCGCGTTTCGAGCTCAAGTGGTTCGACGGCAACTACGCGCCGGGCGAGAAGCTGCTGCGCACCGAATCGCTCGACATCAAGGGCCGCGTGTTCCGCAAGGAAGGCCTCGGCAAGGACGTCACCGACAAATTCCTCGCCGGTCTGCCGGGCGTGCAGAAGGAAGGCTGCGACGGGCTCATCACGTCGGCGCGCTGGGTGCTGCACAAGATGCCCGCGCATACGCGCACCGTCTGTCTCGAGTTCTTCGGCCAGGCGCGCGAGGCGATTCCAAGCATCGTCGAAATCAAGGACTACCTGTTCGAGACGTCGCGCCAGGGCGGCGCGATTCTCGCGGGTCTGGAGCATCTGGACGAGCGCTATCTGCGCGCGGTCGGCTATGCGACCAAGAGCAAGCGCAACGCGTTTCCGAAGATGGTGCTGATCGGCGACATCGTTGGTGACGATGCGGACGCGGTCGCGCAGGCCACCTCGGAAGTCGTACGCATGGCCAACGGCAAGAGCGGCGAAGGTTTCGTCGCGGTCAGCGCCGAGGCCCGCAAGCGCTTCTGGCTCGACCGCAGCCGCACTGCCGCGATCGCGAAGCACACCAACGCGTTCAAGATCAACGAAGACGTCGTGATTCCGCTCGATCGCATGGACGAGTACACGGACGGCATCGAGCGCATCAACATCGAGCTGTCGCTGAAGAACAAGCTGCAGCTGGTCGACGCGCTCGAAGCGTTCTTCAAGGGCGGCAAGCTGCCGCTCGGCAAGAGCGACGACGCGAACGAAATCCCGAGTGCCGAACTGCTCGAAGACCGCGTGCAGCAGGCTCTCGATCTGCTCGCGCGGGTGCGCACGCGCTGGGAATTCGTGCGCGACAAGCTCGACTTGTCGCTGCGTGAGGCGCAGCACTATCTGGTCGGCCTCGGCTACGAATCGCTCGCCGAGAAGTTCGCCGATCGCGTCGACGCGCAACCGGACGCAACCGTATTCCACCTCGCCCAAGACCGCACGATCCGCGTGTCGTGGAAGCAGGAAATCCGCGCCGAATTGCGGCAGATTTTTAACGGCGGCGAGTTCAAGCCGATCCTCGACGAAGCCCAGGCGATCCACAAGCAGGTGCTGCGCGGCCGCGTGTTCGTTGCGCTGCACATGCACGCGGGCGACGGCAACGTGCACACGAACCTGCCGGTCAACTCCGACAACTACGAGATGCTGCAGGACGCACACGCCGCGGTCGCGCGCATCATGAAGCTCGCGCGTTCGCTCGACGGCGTGATCTCGGGTGAGCACGGCATCGGCATCACGAAGCTCGAATTCCTGACCGACGACGAGATCGGCGAATTCCGCAAGTACAAGCAGCGCGTCGATCCGCATGGCCGCTTCAACGCGGGCAAGCTGCTCGAAGGTGCGGACCTGCGCAACGCGTACACGCCGAGCTTCGGCCTGATGGGCTACGAATCGCTGATCATGCAGCAGTCCGATATCGGCGCGATTTCCGAGTCGATCAAAGACTGTCTGCGCTGCGGCAAGTGCAAGCCGGTCTGTGCGACGCACGTGCCGCGCGCGAACCTGCTGTACAGCCCGCGCAACAAGATTCTCGCCACGTCCCTGCTGGTGGAGGCTTTCCTGTACGAAGAGCAGACGCGGCGTGGCGTGTCGATCAAGCACTGGGACGAGTTCAACGACGTCGCCGATCACTGCACCGTGTGCCACAAGTGCGTGACGCCGTGCCCGGTGAAGATCGACTTCGGCGACGTGTCGATGAACATGCGCAATCTGTTGCGCAAGATGGGCAAGAAGAAATTCAACCCGGGCAACGCCGCGGGCATGTTCTTCCTGAACGCGACGAATCCTCAGACCATCAACCTCGCGCGCACCGCGATGATGGGCGTCGGCTACAAGGCGCAACGCCTCGGCAACGAGGTGCTGAAGAAGTTCACGAAGAAGCAGACTGCGCATCCGCCCGCCACGGTCGGCAAGCCGGCGATCACGCAGCAGGTGATCCACTTCATGAACAAGAAGATGCCGGGCAACCTGCCGAAGAAGACCGCGCGCGCGTTGCTCGATATCGAGGACAACAAGATCGTCCCGATCATCCGCAACCCGAAGACGACCACCGCCGACACCGAAGCGGTGTTCTACTTCCCGGGCTGCGGCTCCGAGCGGCTGTTCTCGCAGGTTGGTCTCGCGACCCAGGCAATGCTGTGGGAGGCGGGCGTGCAGACCGTGCTGCCGCCGGGCTACCTGTGCTGCGGTTATCCGCAGCGGGGCTCGGGCCAGTACGACAAGGCCGAGCAGATCGTCACCGACAACCGCGTGCTGTTCCACCGCGTCGCCAATACGCTGAACTACCTCGACATCAAGACGGTGGTGGTGTCGTGCGGCACGTGCTACGACCAGCTCGCCGGGTACGAATTCGAAAAGATCTTCCCGGGCTGCCGGATCATCGACATCCACGAGTACCTGCTGGAAAAAGGCATCAAGCTCGATGGCGTGAACGGCGTGCGCTACATGTACCACGACCCGTGCCACTCGCCGATCAAGACGATGGACCCGGTCAAGCTCGTCAATCAGCTGATGGGTTCGGAGCAGGACGGCTACAAGATCGAGAAGAACGACCGCTGCTGCGGCGAATCGGGCACGCTCGCGGTCACGCGTCCCGACATCTCGACCCAGGTGCGTTTCCGCAAGGAAGAGGAAATTCGCAAGGGCGCGGCGAAGCTGCGCGGCATTCCACTCGTCGCCGAAGCAGGCGCGAACGCGATCAATCCGGCCAATGCATCGGCCGGATCCGCCGGTGCGCCGAACGGTTCGGTGCTGAAGGCCGGCGACGGTCCGCAGCCGGGTAACGGCAACGCGGGTTCGACCGACGTCAAGATCCTCACGAGCTGCCCGTCGTGCCTGCAAGGGCTGTCGCGCTACAACGAAGACGCGGGTACCGAGGCGGATTACATCGTGGTCGAGATGGCACGTCACGTGCTCGGCGAAAACTGGATGGCGGACTACGTACAACGGGCGAACAATGGCGGAATCGAGCGCGTGCTGGTTTAATGGCACGACCGACGATATTTGCCGAGGACGACGATGGACTGCGTTTTTTGCCGTGAAGACGGCGGCGATGTGCTATGGCAGGACGACGCGTTGCGAGTCGTCCTCGCCGACGAACACGACTACCCGGGCTTTTGCCGGGTCATCTGGAACGCTCACGTAGCCGAGTTTTCGGATCTTTCCGCCGACGAGCGCGATCACGTGATGAAGGCCGTGTACGCGGTCGAGCGTGCGCAGCGGCGCGTGATGCAGCCGGCGAAGGTCAATCTCGCGAGCCTCGGCAACCAGGTGCCGCACGTGCACTGGCACGTGATTCCGCGTTTCTCGAACGACGCGCATTTCCCCCTGCCGATCTGGGCGCCGCGCCAGCGCACGGTGTCCGAAGCGATGCTGTCGTCACGTCGTGCGCATGCCACGCTGCTGCGCGAAGCGGTGCGGCAGGAAATCGAACAGGCGCTGGGCTGAGCGTCGCCGAATCCGCCGCCGTGCACCGCCGGGCTCCCGTCGGTGCGCTGGGCGGCCGATCCGTCGTTATCACCCGCCGTTATCTGATGAGGCCAACATGAGCGGATTGACTCCCGAGACGCCGGTGCCGACCGGCGTGGTCGTGCATTCGAAGTCGCGTGTGCTGGAACTGCAGTACGCGAACGGCGAAGCGTATCGGCTGCCGTTCGAACTGCTGCGCGTGTATTCGCCGTCGGCGGAAGTGCAGGGCCACGGGCCCGGCCAGGAAACGCTGCAAACCGGTAAGCGCGACGTGACGATCACGATGATCGAAGGCGTCGGCAATTACGCGCTGCAGCCGACTTTCTCCGATGGACACTCCACCGGTATCTATTCGTGGGACCTGCTGTACGACATGGCCGTGCGTCAGGATGAACTCTGGCGCGCGTATCTCGCCAAACTGGCAGCGGCCGGCATCGACCGCGACACCCCGATGGTGCCCGCCGCTGCTGCGCACGGGCACTGTCACTGATACGATTCGCCCCCGAACGCCGCTCGAGCGGCGCAACATTCAAGAACACGCGAAAGGACGAGCGCGATGAGCAAAACCCACTTCGGCTTTCAATCGGTCGACGAACAGGACAAGGCGCAGAAAGTGGCGGGGGTGTTCCACTCGGTGGCCGCCAACTACGACCTGATGAACGACCTGATGTCGGGCGGATTGCACCGGGCGTGGAAGGTGTTCACGATCGCCCAGGCCAACGTGCGGCCGGGCTACAAGGTGCTCGACATCGCGGGCGGCACGGGCGATCTGTCGAAAGCGTTCGCCAAACAGGCGGGCGAGACGGGCGAGGTCTGGCATACCGACATCAATGAATCGATGCTGCGCGTCGGCCGCGACCGGCTGCTCGACAAAGGCATCATCACGCCGACGCTGCTTTGCGATGCCGAAAAAATCCCGTTCCCGGATAACTATTTCGACGTCGTGACAGTCGCTTTCGGCTTGCGCAACATGACGCATAAAGACATCGCGCTCGCCGAGATGCGTCGTGTGCTGAAACCGGCCGGGCGGCTGCTCGTGCTCGAGTTCTCGAAGGTATGGAACCCGCTGAAGAAGGTCTACGATCTGTATTCGTTCAAGGTGTTGCCGTGGCTCGGCGAGCGCTTCGCCAAGGACGCGGAAAGCTACCAGTACCTGGCGGAATCGATCCGCATGCATCCTGACCAGGAAACTTTGAAAACTATGATGGAACAAGCTGGTCTCGACGGCGTCAAATATTACAATTTGTCAGCTGGCGTGGTAGCGTTGCATGTGGGGACCAAATACTAGGGTCCTCTAACCCATCGATTTTTAAAGGAAAGTGCGAAATGTCCGATTCGAATTTGTTATCTACTCGTAAGGTTAAGGGGTCGCTGGCGAGAAGAATCGGACTGATCGCGATGGTCGGTCTGCTCACGGCCGGCACCCTTGCCTCTCTCGACGCCGAAGCACGCCGCATGGGCGGAGGCCGCAGCTTCGGCCGTCAATCGAACAGTCTGCAGCAGCAGCGCCAGACGCCGCCGCCTTCCCAGCCGGCGCAGAACAATCAGGCCACGCAGCAGAGCGCGCAGCCGGCGGCTCCTGCAACCAAGCCCACGCCGCCCGCCGCGCCGAACCGCAATCGCTGGCTTGGGCCGATCGCCGGTCTCGCGGCCGGTCTCGGCATCGCCGCGTTGTTGTCGCATTTCGGGCTCGGCGAGGCGTTCGCCGGCATGTTCGCCAACGTGATCGTCATTGCGTTGATCGCGATGGTCGTGATCTGGCTGATCCGCCGCTTCACCGGCCGTAAGCGCGATGCGGCGCAACCGGCTTACGCGGGCACGGCGCCGTCGCTGAACACCAGAGGCACCGACTATATTCAGGAGCCGCGTTACACGGCGCCGCCGACCGGCTCGTATCTCGAACCGCAAGGCAACCCGTTGACCACGCCATCGCTCGGCGCGACGCCGTCGGTGCCGGCGGGCTTCGATTCGGAAGCGTTTCTGCGTAACGCGAAGGTGTACTTCGTGCGCCTGCAGGCAGCGTGGGACGTCGGCAACATCGATGACATCCGCGAATTCACTACGCCGGAAATGTTCGCCGAAGTGCGCGTCGATCTCACAGCGCGCGGCACGCAGCAGAACCAGACCGACGTCGTGCAGTTGAACGCCGAGCTGCTCGGCGTCGAAGAGCGCGCGACCGAATACTTCGCGAGCGTGCGCTTCTCCGGTTTGATCCGCGAGGCTCCGGGCGCGGCGGCCGAGCCGTTCGTCGAAGTCTGGAATCTGACGAAGGCGAACCGCGCCGGCGAAGGCTGGCTGCTTGCCGGCATCCAGCAGGTCGAGCAACACTGACATGCCGAGGCATCGAGTTGCATTTGCCTCGAAAAAAGCCGGCCACGGCACAGCGGTTCCTGGCTTCGCGCATCGCTTAGGCCGTTTGGTATAGCAGGCCGCGAAGCGAACGGACGTTACAATGGGAGCCCGCGCAAGCACCTCGCTCGCGCGGGTTTTTTCTTGCCACCTTCGATGACCCTCGCCGCCAAGCCCTTCGCTGCTGCTGTCAATCATCTGCTCGCCCGCGAATCGTGGGCCCGCGAGCGCCTCGCCCCGTACGCGGGCAAGACCGCACGCCTGTCGTGTCCACCGGTTGTGCTCGCACTGCTCGTGCAGCCCGACGGCTATCTCGGCACGCTCGACGAAGCCGATGCGCATCAGTTCGACGTGACGATTTCGGTGCCGTCCGACGCACTGCCTGCCTTCCTGCAAGGTGGCCAGGCCGCGGTGATGAAGCACGTGAAGATCGAGGGCGACGCGGAGTTCGCGACCGTGATCGCGAAGCTCGCCGAGCATCTGCGCTGGGAACCGGAGGAAGATCTCGCGAAGCTGATCGGTGATGGGCCCGCGTGGCGCATCACGGCGCTCGTGCGTTCGGTCGGCGAGCATGTGCAACGCACCGGCCGCAACCTGCTCGACACCGCAGCCGAGTATCTGCTCGACGAGAATCCGCAGTTGGTGCGCCGCACCGCGCTCGCGGACTTCAACGTCGAGCTGGCGCGCGCGCGTGATTCGCTCGCGCGAGTCGAAAAGCGCATCGAGCGTCTCGAACAGAAGGTCGAAGCCCGCGGCCCGCAAGCGTCGGGCGGCGCCGCCACGTCGCGCGGCACGCGCTAGTCACCGGGCCCAGCCATGCGTTTTCTGCGTTTTCTCAAGATATTTTTCACGGTCATCCGCTTCGGCCTCGACGAAATGATGTTGAGCCGCATCAACGATCGGCGCGTGCGTCTGCTGCTGCGTATCACGACGCTCGGCCGCAAGTTCGATGCGCCGCCCGGCGTGCGTCTGCGGCTCGCGCTCGAAAGCCTCGGGCCGATCTTCGTCAAGTTCGGCCAGGTGCTGTCGACCCGTCGCGATCTGCTCCCGGTCGACATCGCCAACGAACTGGCGAAGCTGCAGGACCAGGTGCCGCCGTTCGATTCGGCGGTCGCGATCGCGCTCGTCGAGAAGTCGCTCGGCGCGCCGGTCGACGTGTTGTTCGACGACTTCGAGCGGGTGCCGGTCGCGAGCGCGTCGATCGCGCAAGTCCACTTCGCGACGGTGAAGGCCGGCCAGCACGCGGGCAAGGCGGTCGCGGTGAAGGTGCTGCGCCCCAACATGCTGCCGGTGATCGACTCCGACCTCGCGCTGTTGCGCGACATCGCCGTGTGGGCCGAGCGTCTGTGGGCCGACGGCAAACGCCTGAAGCCGCGCGAGGTGGTCGCCGAATTCGACAAGTACCTGCACGACGAACTCGACCTGATGCGCGAGGCCGCCAACGGTAGTCAGTTGCGGCGCAACTTCCAGGGGCTCGACCTGCTGCTCGTGCCCGAGATGTACTGGGAATTCTGCACGCCCACGGTGCTCGTGATGGAGCGCATGGTCGGCGTGCCGATCAGCCAGGTCGATACGTTGCGCGCGGCGGGCGTCGACATCCCCAAGCTCGCGCGCGAGGGCGTCGAAATTTTCTTCACGCAGGTGTTCCGCGACGGTTTTTTCCACGCCGACATGCACCCCGGCAACATCCAGGTGAGCCTCGATCCCGCGCACTTCGGCCGCTATATCGCGCTCGACTTCGGCATCATCGGCGCGCTGTCGGACTTCGATAAAAACTACCTCGCGCAGAACTTCCTCGCGTTCTTCAAGCGCGACTACCATCGCGTCGCGACGCTGCATCTGGAGTCGGGCTGGGTGCCGCCGACCACGCGTGTCGAGGAGCTCGAAAGCGCGATCCGCGCGGTCTGCGAACCGTACTTCGATCGCGCGCTGAAGGACATTTCGCTTGGCCAGGTGCTGATGCGCCTGTTCTCGACGTCTCGGCGCTTTAACGTTGAGATCCAGCCGCAGCTAGTGTTGCTGCAAAAGACGATGCTGAACGTGGAAGGCCTCGGCCGGTCGCTCGACCCCGAACTGGATCTCTGGAAGACCGCGAAGCCTTACCTCGAGCGCTGGATGAACGAGCAGATCGGCGTGCGCGGCTGGTACGAGCGTCTGAAGATCGAGGCGCCGCAGTGGAGCAAGACGCTGCCGCAGTTGCCGCGCCTCGTCCATAACATGCTGGCCGAGCGCCATCATCCGGTTGGCGGCGCGAACGACGACGTGATCCGCCAGATCCTGCTCGAGCAGAAGCGCACCAACCGTCTGCTGCAAGGCTTGCTGCTGTTCGGCGTGGCGGTCGGTGTAGGCGCGATGCTGGCGCGGGCGTTCCTGACTCTCGCTTACGGCGGCTGAGTGCGGGTGATGGCCCATTGGCCGCGCTGTTTCAGCGCCAGTGTCAGCCGCTGCTTGCGGTGACGACCGGGCGCAATCCTGAACGAGGCATCCGATGAGCGATCCGACCCAACCCCCCATGCCCGATTTCGAGAACCGCGATCCCAACTCGCCCGAGTTCTGGGACGAACGGTTCGAGCGCCGTTTCACGCCTTGGGACCAGGCGGGCGTGCCGTCCGCGTTTCGCGCGTTTGCCGACCGGCACCGCGACGTCGCCGTGCTGATTCCAGGCTGCGGCAGCGCGTGGGAAGCGAAATGGCTCGCGCGTCAGGGCAACCCGGTGCGCGCGATCGACTTCTCGGCCGCCGCCGTCGCGGCGGCGCGCGAGCAACTGGGCGCGCAGCGCGCATCGCTGGTCGAACAGGCGGACTTTTTCAGCTATGCGCCGCCGTTTACGCCGGCATGGATCTATGAGCGGGCGTTTTTCTGCGCGCTGCCGCCGACGCGCCGCGCCGACTACGCGCAACGTATGGCCGAACTGCTGCCGTCCGGCGGGTTGCTCGCGGGCTTCTTTTTTATCGGCGCGACGCCGAAGGGACCGCCGTTCGGCGTCGAACGCGACGAGCTCGACGCGCTGTTCACGCCACGCTTCGAGCTGATCGAAGACGAAGCGGTCGACGACTCGATCGGGGTATTCGCAGGACACGAGCGCTGGCTAACCTGGCGGCGTCGCGGCTAACGCCACCGCGCGCCGCTCTTGAGAGGTCAGCGGGACGCCCCCATCTGGCGCGGTGGCGGGCGCGTCACGCGTCCGCTTCCCGAAATCCGGGGAACGGGCATCGTTTGCGGCTATAATTCAAGGCTTTGCAAGCGTTTACAAGATTTCAGTAGGGATTTGGAGTAGGAAAGGATCATGCCGATCTACGCTTATCGTTGCGGGTCATGCGGCTTTGGGAAGGACGTGCTCCAGAAGATGAGCGACCCCCAGTTGACGCAGTGCCCCGAGTGCGGAAAAGACACCTTTAGCAAGCAACTCACCGCCGCCGGCTTCCAGTTGAAGGGCTCCGGCTGGTACGTGACCGATTTCCGCGGTGGCAGCGGCGGCACGAGCGCGCCGGCCGCGTCGGAAGCGAAGTCCGAGCCGTCCGCGGCCGCTGCCTCGGCTGAACAGGCTGCCCCGGCCGCGCCCGCGGCCCCCGCCGCAGCGGCCGCCGCCGCGAGCCCGAGCGGTTCCGGCAGCGCCTAGTGGGACCGCCGCCCCGCGCGGGCGGCGTATCTACCGCGCATGGGCCTCGGCCCGCGCAGCTTTCTGGCGGTATACATGACGACGAAGAAATTCACGCTCAAATCGGTGTTTCTGACCGGCCTTCTGGTGCTGGTGCCCCTGGCCATCACACTGTGGGTGCTCGGTCTGATCATCGGCACGATGGACCAGACGCTGTTGCTGCTGCCTACCTCCTGGCAGCCGGAACGTGCGATCGGCTATCGCTTGCCGGGCCTCGGCGCGGTGCTCACGCTCGCGTTCATCTTCGTCGTCGGGCTGTTGACGCAGAACTTCATTGGGCAGAAGCTCGTGAAGTGGTGGGAACTGCTGGTCGCGCACATTCCGGTGGTGGGCCCGCTGTACACCAGCGTCAAGCAGGTGTCCGACACGCTACTGTCGAGCAGCGGCAATGCGTTCCGCAAGGCGCTGCTGATCGAGTACCCGCGCCGCGGTTCCTATACGATCGCCTTTCTGACCGGCATTCCGGGCGGCGACGTGGCCAACCATCTGAAGGAAGATTACGTCAGCGTGTACGTGCCGACCACGCCGAACCCGACGTCCGGCTTCTTCCTGATGGTGCCGAAAAGCGAAGTGATCGAGCTCGACATGACGGTCGACGCTGCGCTCAAGTACATCGTCTCGATGGGCGTCGTGGCGCCGTCCGCGCCACCGCCGGCGCCGGTGCGCCGCACCACCGTCGAGCCTCCGCTGTAATGCCGGCGCGCAACGCTTCATGCAGGATCATCTGCGGCGCGCCGTTCAACCAATGCAAAACGAAAGACAAACATCATGTCGATGAGATCTGAATACTGCGGTCTGGTGACCGAAGAACTGCTGGGCCAATCCGTCTCGCTGTGCGGCTGGGTAAGCCGCCGCCGCGACCATGGCGGCGTCATCTTCATCGACCTGCGCGATCGCGAAGGGCTCGTTCAGGTCGTCTGCGATCCGGATCGCGCGGACATGTTCAAGATTGCCGAAGGCGTGCGCAACGAGTTCTGCGTGCAGGTCAAGGGCGTCGTGCGCGGCCGTCCGGAGGGCACGACCAACGCGTCGCTGAAGAGCGGCAAGATCGAAGTGCTGTGCCACGAGCTGATCGTGCTGAACGCGTCGGTCACGCCGCCGTTCCAGCTCGACGACGACAACCTGTCGGAAACCACGCGTCTCACGCACCGCGTGCTCGACCTGCGCCGTCCGCAGATGCAGCACAACCTGCGTCTGCGCTATCGCGTCGCAATCGAAGTGCGCAAGTACCTCGACGAGCAGGGCTTCATCGACATCGAAACGCCGATGCTGACGAAGAGCACGCCGGAAGGCGCGCGCGACTACCTCGTGCCGTCGCGCACGAACCCGGGCCAGTTCTTCGCGCTGCCGCAGTCGCCGCAACTGTTCAAGCAGCTGCTGATGGTCGCGAACTTCGACCGTTACTACCAGATCACCAAGTGCTTCCGCGACGAAGACCTGCGCGCCGACCGTCAGCCGGAATTCACGCAGATCGACTGCGAAACCTCGTTCCTGTCGGAACAGGAAATCCGCGATCTGTTCGAGGCAATGATCCGTCACGTGTTCAAGACGACGATCGGCGTCCAGCTCGACGAGAAATTCCCGGTCATGGAATACGCGGAAGCGATGCGCCGCTTCGGTTCGGATAAGCCGGACTTGCGCGTGAAGCTCGAATTCACCGAGCTGACCGACGCGATGCGCGACGTCGACTTCAAGGTGTTCAGCACCCCGGCCAACACGAAGGACGGCCGCGTCGCGGCGCTGCGCGTGCCGAAGGGCGGCGAGCTGTCGCGTGGCGACATCGACAGCTACACGGAATTCGTGCGCATCTACGGCGCGAAGGGCCTCGCGTGGATCAAGGTCAACGAAGCGGCTAAGGGCCGTGACGGTCTGCAAAGCCCGATCGTGAAGAACCTGCACGATGACGCGCTGAAGGCGATCATCGAGCGCACCGGCGCACAAGATGGCGACATCATCTTCTTCGCGGCGGATCGCGCGAAGGTCGTCAACGACAGTCTCGGCGCATTGCGTCTGAAGATCGGTCATTCGGAATTCGGCAAGGCCAACGGCCTCGTGGAATCCGGCTGGAAGCCGCTCTGGGTCGTCGACTTCCCGATGTTCGAATACGACGAGGAAGACAACCGCTACGTCGCTGCGCATCACCCGTTCACGAGCCCGAAGGACGAGCACCTCGAGTACCTCGAAACGGACCCGGCGCGCTGCCTCGCGAAGGCCTACGACATGGTGCTGAACGGCTGGGAAATCGGCGGCGGCTCGGTGCGTATCTACCGTGAGGAAGTGCAGAGCAAGGTGTTCCGCGCGCTGAAGATCAACGCGGAAGAAGCGCAGGCCAAGTTCGGCTTCCTGCTCGACGCGCTGCAATACGGCGCGCCGCCGCACGGCGGTATCGCGTTCGGTCTGGACCGCATCGTCACGATGATGGCCGGCGCCGACTCGATCCGCGACGTGATCGCGTTCCCGAAGACGCAACGCGCGCAGGACCTGCTCACGCAGGCGCCGAGCGAAGTCGACGAACGTCAGCTGCGCGAGCTGCACATCCGTCTGCGTTCGCCGGAACCGAAGGCGTAAAACCGTGGCCGCTTGTCGCGGCCGCAAAAAAGCCACACGAGCGAAACGAAAAGGCGCTGAGGTGTTCTCCACCTCAGCGTCTTTTTCATTTTTTGCGTTACAGTGAGGCCACCGCTTTCCCGACCCTTTCGACCGTCATCCGACATGTACCGCGCGTCTGGTCGCGCCCAGTTTTGAGCCATGCCGAAACCGCCGAAAATTCCGCAGTCCGTCCTCGTCATCATTCATACGCCCGCGCTCGACGTGCTGCTGCTCGAACGCGCCGACCATGCCGCGTTCTGGCAATCGGTCACCGGTTCGAAAGACCGGCTCGACGAACCGCTCGCCGACACGGCGGTGCGGGAAGTCGGCGAGGAAACCGGCATCATGGTCGGCGGAGCGCTGGTGCCCCGCAGCGCGTTGTTCGACTGGCAGTACTCGATCGACTACGAGATCTACCCGGAATTTCGTTACCGCTACGAAGCGGGCGTGCTGTACAACACCGAGCACTGGTTCAGCCTGCAGGTGCCCGAGCGTATCGACGTGTCGCTCGCGCCGCGCGAACACACCGCGTATATGTGGCTGCCGTATGAAGAGGCCGCATCGCGCTGCTTTTCGTCGTCGAATGCCGATGCGATCCTGCAGTTGCCGCGCCGCCTTGCCACGCGCACGATCGACCCCCAATCCGGCCCGCTGGCCGGGGAGCGTGGCCAGTGAGCGCAGGCGGCTCGGGCCGCCTCGCGCGTCTGCGGCACACGTTGCTCGGCCGTCGTTACTGGCAGCGCTACCGCTTCACCAGTAACAATGAGGTGGAGCTTCTGCGCTCCGGCGACGATTTCTTCGACGCGCTGATCGAGCGCATCGACGCCGCCGAGCACAGCGTCGCGCTCGAAACCTACATCTTCTGCGACGACGAAGCTGGCCAGGCGGTCAGCGAGGCATTGCTGCGCGCTGCCGCACGCGGTGTCAGAGTGCGCGTGATTACCGACGGCATCGGCACCGCACGCCTGAAAATGTTCGAGCAATGGCCGTCTGGCGGCATCGAGCATCGCATCTACAACCCGCATCTGTTCGGCCGCTTCGGCTTTTCGCGCACGCACCGCAAGCTCGCGGTGATCGACGATCGGATCGCGTATTGCGGCGGCATCAATATCGTCGACGATTACGAGAACAACGGCGAGAAGCTGCCGTACCACCGCTGGGACTTCGCGGTCGAACTGCGCGGGCCGGTGGTCGGTGACGTGCGCGACGCGATCGAGGTGCAGTGGCGGCGGATTCGCCTCGGCCATCGACCGCTCGATTCGATCAGGCCAGACCCGTCGTCGCAGGACGCCAACTCGCTGGGCAGTCTGCGCCGGCGCCGGCGGCGCCGCAACGAAGAACTGTGGGCCCGCGGCGAGCCGTGCGTCGCGTTCGTCGCGCGCGATAACCTGATCAACCGCCGCGCGATCGAAAAGGCCTATCTGGCCGCGATCGGCCAGGCACGCCATGAAATTCTGCTGGCGAATCCGTACTTCATGCCGGGTCGCAAGCTGCGTCGCGCACTGGTGTTCGCGGCGCGGCGCGGTGTGGTCGTGAAGCTGATCATCGGGCGCAAGGAGTTCAAGGCGCTCGATTACGCGGTGCCGTTCCTGTACCACGCGCTGCTGCGCGCGGGCGTGCAGATCGCTGAATACGAGAAGACGCTGCTGCACGGCAAGGTCGCGGTGGTCGATTCGAACTGGGGCACGGTCGGTTCGTCGAATCTCGATGCGCTCAGCTTGATGCTCAACAACGAAGCGAACGTCGTGCTCGTCAACGATCCGTCGATCGCGAAACTTCGCGACGCGATTCTCGACGCGTTCGCGGACGCGCGCCGGATCGATGAAGCGCACTACGAATCGCGGCCAGCGCGCGTGCGCGCGCTGAGTTGGATCGCGTACACGAGCTACCGCGTCGCGATGAAACTGCTGACGGTGGGCGGCTACGATTGACATCAACAGAACGCGCGCGCTCGTCGGCAACCATCGATCAAGGCAAACGCCTCTAAAAATCTGATTGATCTGATGGTCGAAAGCCGCAAAATTAGAGGCCGGTTAGAAACGGGTTTCTAATAAAGTCCTTGTTTCGCGGACGGCAAGCACTCAATAATAGTACGGCCGTTCGATTTTCAATTCGGTCACATTAGAACGGTAGAACAGCTATGCGAAAAGGCGAACAAACCCGAGCCGCGATTCTCGACGCAGCACTCGATCTGGCAGGCCGCGACGGACTGGAAGGTCTGACGATTGGCCTGCTGGCCGAGCGCATGCAGATGAGCAAGAGCGGCGTGTTCGCGCATTTCGGGTCGCGTGAGGATCTGCAGGTGGAGGTCGTGCGCGAATATCACCGCCGTTTCGAAGACGAGGTGTTTTTCCCGAGCCTGCGTGAGCCGCGTGGTCTGCCGCGCTTGCGCGCGATGATTTCCCGCTGGTTCGAGAAGCGCATTCAGGAAGTCACGACCGGATGCATCTACATCAGCGGCGCCGTCGAATACGACGATCGCGCGGACAGCCAGGTGCGCGAGCAATTGGTGTCGAGCGTGACGACGTGGCGTGCGGCGCTCACGCGCGCGATTTCGCAAGCGATGGAAGAAGGGCATCTGCGCGCCGATACCGACCCGGAGCTGATGCTGTTCGAACTGTATAGCGTTACGCTCGGCCTGCATCACGACGCGCGATTCCTGCATTTGCCGGATGCGGTGCGTCTCACGTGGGCCGCGCTCGAAAAACTGATTAATTCATATCAGAGCGAAAGCCGTTAGCGGCGTCGCCGGAACTTACCGGAAACGCGCGGCGCACAAGGTCCGTACACGGACCCGGCCAACGGCCTGGCTTTTTGTCAATCTAGGGAGAGGAAGTCATGGGACAGTACGCCGCGCCGCTGCGCGACATGCAATTCGTGTTACACGAACTGCTCAACGTCGAAGGCGAACTTCGGCACATGCCGAAGCACGCCGATCTCGACGCCGACACGATCAACGCGGTGCTCGAGGAAGCCGGCAAGTTCTGCTCCGAAGTGCTGTTCCCGCTCAACCACAGCGGCGATAAGGAAGGCTGCACGTATGTCGGCGACGGCGTCGTGACCACGCCGAAGGGCTTCAAGGAAGCCTATCAACAATACGTCGAAGCCGGCTGGCCGGCGCTTGGCTGCGACCCGGAATACGGCGGTCAGGGGCTGCCCGCGTTCGTCAACAACGCGCTCTACGAAATGCTGAACTCAGCGAATCAAGCGTGGACGATGTATCCGGGCCTGTCGCACGGCGCGTACGAATGCCTGCACGCGCACGGCACGCCGGAGCTGCAGCAGCGCTATCTGCCGAAGCTCGTCGCGGGCGTCTGGACCGGCACGATGTGTCTGACCGAGCCGCATTGCGGCACCGACCTCGGCATTCTGCGCACCAAGGCCGAGCCGAATGGCGACGGCTCGTACTCGATCAGCGGCACTAAGATCTTCATCTCGAGCGGTGAACACGATCTGGCGGAGAACATCGTTCACCTCGTGCTCGCGCGTCTGCCGGATGCGCCGAAGGGCACCAAGGGAATTTCGCTGTTCATCGTGCCGAAGTTCGTGCCGAACGAAGCGGGCGAGCCCGGCGAGCGCAATGGCGTGAAGTGCGGCTCGATCGAGCACAAGATGGGCATTCACGGCAACGCGACCTGCGTGATCAACCTCGACAACGCGAAGGGCTGGATGGTCGGCGAGCCGAACAAAGGCCTGAACGCGATGTTCGTGATGATGAACGCCGCGCGTCTCGGCGTCGGCATGCAGAGCCTCGGCCTGACCGAAGTCGCGTATCAGAATTCGCTCACGTATGCGAAAGAGCGTCTGCAGATGCGTTCGCTGACCGGACCGAAGGCGCCGGAGAAGGCCGCCGATCCGATCATCGTGCATCCGGACGTGCGCCGCATGCTGCTGACGCAGAAGGCCTACGCCGAAGCCGGCCGCGCGTTCTCGTACTGGTCGGCGCTGCAGATCGACAAGGAGCTGTCGCACGCCGACGAAGCCGAGCGCAAGGAAGCCGCCGACCTGGTCGCGCTGCTCACGCCGATCCTGAAGGCGTTCCTGTCGGACAACGCGTTCGAAGGCACCAATCACGCGATGCAAATCTACGGCGGCCACGGCTTCATCGCCGAATGGGGCATGGAGCAGTACGTGCGCGACGCGCGCATCAACATGATCTACGAAGGCACCAACGGCATCCAGTCGCTCGACCTGCTCGGCCGCAAGGTGCTGGGTGACATGGGCGCGAAGCTGAAGAAGTTCGGCAAGCTCGTCGCCGAGTTCGTCGAAGCCGAAGGCATCAAGCCGGAAATGCAGGAGTTCGTGAACCCGCTCGCCGACATCGGTGAAAAGGTGCAGAAGCTGACGATGGAAATCGGCATGAAGGCGATGCAGAATCCGGACGAAGTCGGCGCCGCGGCCGTGCCGTATCTGCGCACGGTCGGCCATCTGGTGTTCTCGTACTTCTGGGCGCGCATGGCGCGTATCGCGCTGGACAAAGAGGCATCGGGCGATCCGTTCTACAAGGCGAAGCTCGCGACCGCGCGGTTCTACTTCGCGAAGCTGCTGCCCGAAACGGCGATGACGATCCGCCAGGCGCGGGCCGGTTCGAAGCCGATGATGGACGTCGAAGAAGCGTTGTTCTAACGCTCACAGATAGAGCGAGGCGCCCGCGCGGAGCGAACCCGCGTTGCCTCGCTCCAGACCACACACCTCGCGCGAAGCATGGCTGATGCTTCGCGCCACCGCACAACTCTCCGGAGAAACGACGTGAGCAATCTGATCATTCGCAAGGTAGCCGTGCTCGGCGCCGGCGTGATGGGCGCGCAGATCGCCGCGCACCTGATCAACGCCAAGGTGCCCGTGCTGCTGTTCGATCTGCCCGCCAAGGAAGGCCCCAAAAACGGCATCGCGCTGAAGGCGATCGAGAATCTGAAGAAGCTGTCGCCGGCGCCGTTCGGCGTGAAGGACGACGCGCAATACATCCAGCCCGCGAACTACGACGACGACATCGAGAAGCTCGCCGAGTGCGACGTCGTGATCGAAGCGATCGCCGAACGGATGGACTGGAAACACGACCTGTACAAGAAGGTCGCGCCGCACATCGGTCCGAGCGCGATCTTCGCGACCAATACGTCGGGGCTGTCGATCACCGCGTTGTCCGAAGGTTTCTCGGACGAACTGAAGGCGCGCTTCTGCGGCGTCCACTTCTTCAATCCGCCGCGCTACATGCATCTGGTCGAACTGATCCCGACCGCGACGACGCGTCCGGAAATTCTCGATCAGCTCGAAACCTTCCTGACCAGCGTGGTCGGCAAAGGCGTCGTGCGCGCGAAGGACACGCCGAACTTCATCGCGAACCGCGTCGGCGTTTTCTCGATCCTCGCGGTTATCGCCGAAGCCGGGAAGTTCGGCCTGCGTTTCGACGAAGTGGACGACCTGACCGGCGCGCGCCTCGGCCGCGCGAAGTCGGCGACGTTCCGCACCGCCGACGTGGTCGGTCTCGACACGATGGCGCACGTGATCAAGACGATGCAGGACACGCTGCCGGACGATCCGTTCTTGCCGGTCTACGAAACGCCGGCTGTGCTCGCTGAACTGGTGAAGAAGGGCGCGCTCGGTCAGAAGTCCGGCGCCGGCTTCTACCGCAAGGAAGGCAAGGCGATCAAGGTGCTCGACCCGAAGACCGGCGAGTACGTCGACGGCGGCGGCAAGGCGGACGAAATCGTCGGCCGCATCCTGAAGCGTCCGGCTGGCGAGCGCCTGAAGCTGTTGCGTGAAACGCAGCATCCGCAGGCGCAGTTCCTGTGGTCGATCTTCCGCGACGTCTTTCACTACATCGCCTTGCATCTGGAGTCGATCGCCGGCAACGCGCGCGACGTCGACCTCGCGATCCGCTGGGGCTTCGGCTGGAACGAAGGTCCGTTCGAGGGCTGGCAGACGGCCGGCTGGAAGCAGGTCGCCGAGTGGGTGCAGCAAGACATCGCGGCGGGCAAGTCGCTCGCCAACGTACCGCTGCCGTCGTGGGTGCTCGAAGGTGCGGTCGCCGACAAGGGCGGCGTGCACACGGCCGAAGGTTCGTGGTCGCCGGCCACGCAGACGTTCGTGCCGCGCTCGTCGCTCGACGTGTACAAGAAGCAGGTGTTCCGCGCGCCGCTCATCGGCGAAACCGGCGCCGATCCGAAGACTTACGGCAAGACGCTGTTCGAGACCGATGCGGTGCGCGCATGGGTCGACGATCGCGCGGGCGAGGACGACGTGCTGATCGTGTCGTTCAAGAGCAAGATGAACACGATCGGACCGGCGGTGATCGAAGGTCTGACGCAGGCGATCGAACTGGCCGAGAAGGAGTACAAGGGCCTCGTCGTGTGGCAACCGACTTCGCTGAAGCTCGGCACGCCGGGCGGTCCGTTCTCGGCGGGCGCGAACCTCGAAGAAGCGATGCCCGCGTTCATGATGGGCGGCGCGAAGGGCATCGAGCCGTTCGTGAAGAGTTTCCAGCAAGGCATGCTGCGCGTGAAATATGCGAACGTGCCGGTGGTTGCGGCGATCTCGGGCATCGCGCTCGGCGGTGGCTGCGAGCTCGCGTTGCATAGCGCGAAGCGTGTCGCGCACATCGAGAGCTATCTGGGTCTCGTCGAAGTCGGCGTGGGGCTGGTGCCGGCGGGCGGTGGCCTGAAAGAAGCGGCGCTGCGCGCGGCCGAAGCGGCAAGCCAGGTCGGGGCGACCAACGATCTGCTGAAGTTCCTGCAAAAGTCGTTCGAGAACGCGGCGATGGCGAAGGTGTCGTCCTCCGCGCTCGATGCACGCGCGATGGGCTACCTGAAGCCGTCCGACACGATCGTCTTCAACGTGTTCGAACTGCTCGACGTCGCGAAGAAGGAAGCGCGCGCGCTCGCCGCGGCGGGCTACCGTGCGCCGCTGCGCGCGACCCAGGTGCCGGTCGCGGGCCGCTCGGCGATCTCGACGATCAAGGCGTCGCTCGTCAACATGCGCGACGGCCGCTTCATCAGCGATCACGACTTCCTGATCGCGAGCCGCATCGCGGAAGCGGTGTGCGGCGGCGACGTCGAAGCGGGCAGCCTCGTCGACGAAGAATGGCTGCTGCAACTCGAGCGTCGTGCGTTCGTCGAGCTGCTCGGCACGCAAAAGACGCAGGAACGGATCATGGGCATGCTGCAGACCGGCAAGCCGGTGCGCAACTAAGCGGGCGACTGAAGAGGAACTCGAAATGACCAAGCAATTGCAAGACGCATATATCGTCGCCGCGAGCCGCACGCCGATCGGCAAGGCGCCGCGCGGCATGTTCAGGAACACACGCCCGGATGAGCTGCTGGTTCACGCGATCAAGTCGGCCGTCGCCCAGGTGCCCGGCCTCGACACCGGCGTGCTCGAAGACGCGATCGTCGGTTGCGCGATTCCGGAAGCGGAGCAGGGCCTGAACGTCGCGCGGATCGGCGCGCTACTCGCCGGTCTGCCGAACACGGTCGGCGGTGTCACGGTGAACCGCTTCTGCGCGTCGGGTTTGACAGCGCTCGCGATGGCCGCGGATCGTATCCGCGTCGGCGAAGCTCACGCGCTGATCGCGGGCGGCTGCGAATCGATGAGCATGGTGCCGATGATGGGCAACAAGCCGTCGCTGTCGCCGCATATCTTCGATCGCAACGAAGACGTCGGCATCGCATACGGCATGGGCCTGACCGCGGAAAAAGTCGCCGAGCGCTGGAAGATCAGCCGCGAAGCGCAGGACGCGTTCTCGGTGGAATCGCACCGCCGCGCGATCGCCGCGCAGCAAGCCGGCGAATTCAACGACGAAATCGCCGCGTACACGATCACCGACCGCGTGCCCGATCTCGCGACCGGTGAAATCAACGTGAAAACGCGCGAGGTGAAGCTCGACGAAGGCCCGCGCGCGGACACGTCGATGGAAGGCCTGGCGAAGCTGCGCGCGGTGTTCGCGAACAAGGGCTCGGTCACGGCGGGCAACAGTTCGCAGACCTCAGACGGCGCGGGCGCGTTGATCGTCGTGTCGGAAAAGATCCTCAAGCAGTTCAACCTGACGCCGCTCGCGCGCTTCGTCAGCTTCGCGGTGCGCGGCGTGCCGCCGGAAATCATGGGCATCGGCCCGAAGGAAGCGATTCCGGCCGCGCTGAAGGCTGCGGGGCTGAAGCAGGACGACCTCGACTGGATCGAGCTGAACGAGGCGTTCGCCGCGCAGTCGCTCGCGGTGATTCAGGACCTCGGCCTCGATGCATCGAAGCTCAACCCGCTCGGCGGCGCGATCGCACTGGGCCATCCGCTCGGCGCGACGGGCGCGATTCGTGCGGCGACCGTGGTGCATGGCCTGCGCCGCCGCAACTACAAGTACGGCATGGTGACGATGTGCGTCGGTACCGGCATGGGCGCGGCGGGCATCATCGAGCGTTTGTGAGCCGCTGATCGAACGGGGGCTCCTTCGGTGATCCATTAAGGACCGCGCAACGGTTCGCAGGCCGCCCGGCTTGCGAACCGTTTTTACATTCAGCAGGAGACAGGGAGATGAGCGGGATGATGACGGATATTCTGGTCGAGCGCGCCGATGCGGTGCTGACCATCAGCTTCAACCGGCCCGGCAGGAAAAACGCGATCACGGCCGCGATGTATCAGACGATGGCCGACACGCTCGTGGAAGCGCAGGGCGACGCGTCGGTGCGCGCGATCCTGATTCGCGGCAGCGCGGGCATTTTCAGCGCGGGCAACGATCTCGAAGACTTCATGAAGACGCCGCAGGTCGGCGGCAACCCGCCGGTGATCCAGTTCCTGCGCGCGATCAGCGCGGCGGAGAAGCCGCTCGTGGCGGCGGTCGCGGGGCCGGCGGTTGGCGTCGGCACGACGTTGCTGCTGCATTGCGATCTGGTCTACGCGGCCGACACCGCGAGTTTTTCGCTGCCGTTCACACAGCTCGGGCTGTGCCCGGAGGCGGCGTCGAGCCTGCTGCTGCAACGCGTGGCCGGCTACCAGGCGGCGGCGGAAAAATTGCTGCTCGGCGAGGCATTCGACGCGGCGGAAGCGCTCCGTATGGGCTTGGTGAATCGCGTGCTGCCGGCGGGCGAAGTCGACGCGTTCGCGGCGTCGCAGGCTGCGAAGCTGGCGGCGCTGCCGGCGTCATCGTTGCGTGTGACGAAGAGCCTGATGAAACGCGCGAGCCAACAGGAAGTGCAAACGCAGATGACCGAGGAATTCGTGCACTTCGGCAAGATGCTGCTCGCGCCCGAGGCGCGCGAGGCGTTCAAGGCGTTCTTCGAGAAGCGCAAGCCGGATTTCCGGCAGTTCGACTGAGCGACCTGCGGCGCAGCCGTGCTTCGCGTCGAGTTACCCGTGAGTCGCCGCTGCGCCGCTTCAATCGCTCAAACCTGCGGCTGCCACGTGTCGTAATCGACGTAACTGCCTTCGCGGCAGAAGCTCACGAGCCGCACGCGCGCCTCGCGTGCGATCGCAATCGCGAGCGACGACGGCGCCGAGATCGTCGCGACCATCGGCACGTCGACGCGCGCAGCCTTGCGCACCAGTTCGTAGCTCGCGCGGCTCGACAGAAACACGAAACCGTCGCGCGTGTCGGCGCGATCGAGCACGAGCTGGCCGATCAGCTTGTCGAGCGCGTTGTGGCGGCCGACGTCCTCGAACGCATAGCGGATCACGCCTTGCGCATCACACCACGCGGCCGCGTGCAGGCCGCCCGTCAAACGCGTGAGCGCCTGGTGCTCGGGCAGCGCGCGCGCGGCGCGCGCGATCGCATCGGGCGCGAGCCGCTGCAGAAAACCGGTGTCGGGTACCCGCTGCGGTTTCAGATCGAGCAGATCGATGCTTTCGATGCCGCACACGCCGCAGCCGGTGCGCCCGGCCAGCGCGCGGCGCTTTTCCTTCAAACCGGCGAAAGCCTGCTGCACGACCTGCAACTGCACCTCAGCATGCGGCAGTTCGCCATGCCCGTGCAGTTCGACCTCGATGTCCTGAATGTCGCTGCCACGCTCGACGATCCCCTCCGAAATCGCGAAGCCGACCGCGAACGCTTCGAGATCGCGCGGCGTGCACATCATCACCGCGTGCGATATGCCGTTGAACACCAGCGCGACCGGCCACTCCTGGCCGACGTGATCGGTGGCGGTTTCGATCGCCGTGCCCCGATGGCGGTGCACTTCGAGTTGCACCGCGCCGGCTTGTTCGTCGCTGTCGAGGTCGTGGGGCTGGCCGTTTGGCGCCTCGGTTGCGCGTCCGTTTTCCTGTCCGTTCAAGCTGCTTCGCTCCTGTGCCATGCCGCGCATTCAAGTGTCCGTCGGGCTCGCCGGATGCTTCGCGGCCGCCGTCGCACGGGCCGCCGTCGCGCGAATAAGGTTCTAAAATACCTCAAGCGACGCCCGCACGCTGTCCGCCACCGACAAGGAGCACTGACATGGGACTCAACGAAGCACCGCTTCTGTTCGACTTCGAAGTCGCGTCTTCGGAGAATTTCACTTATATCCCGATGTCGGTGCGCTTCAATCTCGACCGTTTCGGGCTGCGCATCACGCTCGCGCAATGGCAGCAACTGCCGCTCGAAGACCGCAAGCTGCTCGCGCGTTTCCCGGTCGAAGAAGACACGCAGATCGAACCGAATTTCGATCACGCGCTGTTCGAGATGCTGCGCACGCACGCGAACATCGAACCGGAGTGGTTCACGCCGGAGGAGTCGCCAGCCTGGCGTCAAACCGACAGTGTGCCCGACGGCGTCGCACACCAGGCGGGGCTGGCCGGACTCGCCGCGCCGAGCGTCGCGCGCTGGGCCGAGCTCGATCCATTCAAGCGCTACGTGCTCGCGAAGCTGTCCCGCAAGCCCGAGGCGAACCACGATTTCGTCCCGGCGATGAAGGAATTTGGAGCGGCCGGCTAGGTGCGGCCGGCTAGGCACTGCCGGCCACGGACCGGCCCGCCCGATACCCCCACCATGGCGCCCCCCGCCAGGCGCCCCCACCATCTCGCAACCTTCCCCCAATCCTCAGATTTTTTTCACGCCGACCCTCAACCCGCCTCCGATCGCTGCCGATATCCAAAGGTTGGCGCGTAAAAGATTTGCATCGATGCGGCCCAACGCACCGGTAGCGAGCGCGCTCTCCCGCCCTCGGAACGATTGACGTTCGGAACCCATGAATCCTTTTTTGTCGAAGCGACTGCTGATCAATATTGCGGTCGTGGTCGTCGCGGTCGGTGCAAACGCGTTCGTCGCGTACACGCAGATTCGCGGGCAGCGCGATGCCGATGCGCGCCTCGCGCGCTCGACCAGTGTGCGCCAGAACCTCGATGCGTATCACGCCGCGCTAGGTAAAGCGCTTGCCGTGGTGCACCGCCGGAAGGAATCGGGCGATCCGGTGCCGCCGGACGCGGCCGCTTCGATGATGAATACACTCGCGAGCCGCGAGGACGCACTGCGCGACGAGCTCGCGAGCGAGCCGTCCATGTCGGGGGCGCTCGCCAGCCTGAGCGCGGCGCGGCACGCGCTGCAGCACGATCTCGAGGACACGCTGCGCGGTACCGCGAGCGACTTACCCGGCGCGGCCAGCGCGACGTCGGGCGCGGCACCGACCGGAGCACCGATCTCGGCCCCCCTCGACGCATCCGTCGACTCCGCGCCGTCCAACCCGCAGCTTGCCTCCTCGCTAGAGCGTGTCGAAGCCGCGCTCGCCACGTTGCGCAGCGAGGAAACCCGCTCGTTGCAAGCCGCGCTCGCGGCATCGGCGAGCGACAGCCAGCGCGCGATGTTCGTGCTGCTCGTGACGATGCTCTCCGGCAGCGTGCTGCTGATGCTCACGTTCGGCGTGCGCGAGAACAGCGTGCGTGAAAAGCTGCGCAGCGCCCGCGCGCTGGCGCGCAACGACGAGCGTTTTCGCAGCCTGTTCGACGATCACACGGTGCCGATGTACATCTTCGATCGCGACACACTGCGCTTTCTCGCCGTCAACACGGCCGCGATCGAGCAATACGGCTACACGGAAAGCGAGTTTCTGGGCATGACGATCCGCGCGATTCGCCCGACCTCCGAAGTCGCGCGCCTCGAGAGGCATTTGGCGCGCAGCGCGGACCTGCGCCAGAGCCACACGATGGCAGGCATCTGGCGGCATCGGCGCAAGGACGGCTCGATCATCAGCGTCAACGTGTCGTATCACGCGCTCAACTTCATGGGCCGCGACGCGTCGTTCGTGCTGGCGGACGACGTCACCGATCAGATCAACGCCGAAGCCGAAGCGCTGCGCTCGAATCAAATGCTCGAAGCGGTGATCGACAACATTCCGCAGCGTATTTTCTGGAAGGATCTGAACTCGCGCTATCTGGGCTGCAACATGGCGTTCGCGCGCGATGCGGGGCTCGCGTATCCCGAGCAGGTGGTCGGCAAGAGCGACACCGATTTGCCGTGGCGCGCGTTCGCCGACCTGCTGAACGAGCACGATCGCGAAGTCGCGAGCACCGGCGTGCCGAAGATGAACTTCGAGGTCGACTTCGTGATCGACGGCGTGCATCGGACGAGGGTCACGAGCAAGCTGCCGTTCACCGACGGCGACGGCCAGGTGATCGGCGTGCTTGGCTCTTACACCGACATCACCGAGCAAAAGCGCGCCGACCTCGCGCTGCGTCTGCAAAGCCGTGCGCTCGACGCGAGTGTCAACGCGATCCTGATCACCGCGCCGTCGCCGTCGGGCAATCTGATCGAATACGTGAATCCGGCGTTCATGCGCATCACCGGCTACGATCTCGATGAGGTGATCGGTCACGACTGCCGCGTGCTGCAGCGCGACGACCGTGACCAGGAGGGCGTCGCGCTGATCCGCGAGGCGCTCGCGGCGAATCGCGAGGTCAGCGCGGTGGTGCGCAACTATCGCAAGGACGGTGCGCTGTTCTGGAATCAGCTGTTCATCGCGCCGGTGCCGAACGCGGAAGGCGTGATCACCCATCATATCGGCGTCATCAACGACGTGACCGAACTGATCCGCTATCAGGAACAGCTCGAATACCAGGCCAACTACGACGGCCTGACGCGGCTGCCGAACCGCAACCTGCTGCGCGACAGGCTCGAACATGCGCTCGTCGTCGCGCAGCGGCATCACACGGGCGTGGCGGTCGTGTTCCTCGATCTCGACGGTTTCAAGAACGTCAACGACAGCCTCGGCCATAGCGTCGGCGACCGGCTGCTCGGCGTGGTCGCCGAACGGCTCGCGCGCTGCTCGCGCACCAGCGACACGGTGGCGCGCCACGGCGGCGACGAGTTCGTGATCGTGATGACCGACACCGTCGACGAGCAATCGCTGATCACGTGGATGGAGCGCGTGCGCGCGTCGATCGCGGAGCCGGTGTGGCTCGACGGCACCGAGCTGTACGTCGGCTGCAGCATGGGCGCGAGCCTGTTCCCGCAGGACGGCGACGATGCAGAAACGCTGATGAAGAAGGCCGACGTCGCGATGTACCGCGCGAAGGACATGGGCCGCAACACGTTCCAGTTCTATCAGCCGGAGATGAACGCGAGCGCGGGCGCGCGCCTGAATCTCGAACGACGCCTGCGCCGCGCGCTGCGCGACAACGAGTTCCTGCTGCACTATCAGCCGCAGGTCGATATCGTCAGCGGCCAGATCGTCGGCATCGAGGCGCTGGTGCGCTGGCACGATCCCGAGGCCGGGCTCGTGCCCCCGTCGTCGTTCATTCCGCTTGCCGAGGAAAGCGGGCTGATCGGGCCGCTATCGGAGTGGGTGCTGCGCGAGGCGTGCCGCCAGAACAAGGCGTGGCAGGATCAGGGCTTGCCGCCGGCGCGCGTGTCGGTGAATCTGTCGGCGCGGGTGTTCCAGCAGCGCAACATCGCGAAGCTCGTGATGCAGGTGCTCGCCGAGACCGGGCTCGAACCGAGGTACCTCGAACTGGAGCTGACCGAAAGCACGATCATGCGCAACGCGGAAGAAGCGGTGTTGATGCTCAACGAGCTGCACGCGCTCGGCATCGGTCTCGCGATCGACGATTTCGGCACTGGCTATTCGAGCCTCAGCTATCTGAAGCGCTTTCCGGTAGACCGCTTGAAGATCGACCGCTCGTTCGTGTCGGATATCGGCGTGTCGGGCGACGACGAGACGATCACATCGGCGATCATCGCGCTCGCGCATTCGCTGAAGCTGCAAGTGATCGCCGAGGGCGTGGAGACGTCCGCGCAACTCGACTTCCTGAAGGAACGCGCGTGCGACGAAATGCAGGGCTTCTATTTCGCCAAGCCGCTATCGACGGAAGGTATTTCCGAGCTGCTGCACGGCGGGTTGGTGCCGGAGCTGGAGCCGGCGTGAGGGGGGCGAGACGCGCGGCGCCCAAGGTCGCCGCGGGTCGCCGCGTGTCGCCGCGTGTCGCGTCAAACGCCGATCACTGCGCCGGCGTGTCGTTGAATACCGGCAGGCTTTCCGCGAACGCGGAAAATTGTTCGAGCCGCGGATGATCGGTCTTGCTGACCTCATCCGGCAGCATCATGTGCGTGAACTGCCACGCGACGGCGACGGCTACGTCCGCCGCGCTGAACTGCTGCTGCGTGTCGGGCAGCGGCCCTTCGCGCAACTCGCGTTCGAGCTCGGCATAGGCGGCGAGCAGTTGCGTTCGCACGCGCTCCACCCACGGTTCATGCTGCTTCTCCTGAGGCCGCAGATTGCGCTCGTAGACGATTTGCACGCTCTTTTCGCACGCGGCGAGCGCGAGACCCGTCAGACGCGCGGCGCGCAACGCCGCGTCGGCTTGCGTCGGGAACAGTGGGGTGGGACCGGCGAGCGTCGCCAGATACTGCAGGATCACCGCCGAATCCATCACGACCGCGCCGTTGTCGGCGACGAGCGTCGGCGCCTTGACGACCGGGTTGATCTTCGCGAACTGGTCGTAGGTGCGGAATACCGAAATCGACTCGTGTTCGAAGTCGAGCGCGAGCAGCTTCATGCAGATGGCGACGCGCCGCACGTACGGCGAGTCGAGCATTCCGATCAGTTTCATCACGTTTCCATTGGAAGAACGACTATCGGGCGCCCGGGCCTCATGCGCTGATCGGCTGAAACGGCTAGCGGGTGGCGCGGCGCGTGGCGCGTGGAACCGCTAGCTTAAGCATCCTTGCCGGCTCAGTCCAGCACAGGCAGCGCGCGCGGACGGCGGTCGCTGTCGGTGGCGACGTAGGTGAGGATCGCTTCCGTGACCTTGACGACTTCCTGCGACAGGCTCATCCGCTGCGCGTAGACCTCGACCGATACCGTCACCGACGTATTGCCGGTCTTCACGATATCCGCGTAAAAGCTCAGCAGGTCGCCGACGA
This sequence comes from Paraburkholderia atlantica, assembly GCF_000092885.1. Classification (NCBI taxonomy): domain Bacteria; kingdom Pseudomonadati; phylum Pseudomonadota; class Betaproteobacteria; order Burkholderiales; family Burkholderiaceae; genus Paraburkholderia; species Paraburkholderia atlantica. The sequence goes on from NC_014117.1 coordinate 424,440, forward strand.
ACACCGGCTGCTTGAACAGGAACGAATTGACCGCGATCGTCGCGACCCGTCCATTCGCGCGACGGCTTGCCGGAATCGAGCCGGCGATGTCGACCTGCGCCATGATCCAGCCGCCGAACACGTCGCCGTGAATGTTCGCGTCCGACGGCTGTGGCATCACGCGCAGCGCGCAAGGCTTGGAAGGAAGTTGAAGAAGATCGGTCATCGGGACATCCTTGGGGAACGTGTTCGAGTGTATTGACGCGCACGGACGGAATGGCTGGGCCAGCCCGACCGTAGGCGGCGGAAAGCGCCGCCAGCTGGCTTCTGCGACAATACGGGGGATCAGGAATTGTACGGGAAAGCGCCCAGCCAGGCGCGCGAGCCGCGCCGCTGCGAACTCCGGCAGTTCCACACTCTCCCCACGATTTATGCGCCGCGCTCCTTCGTCAGAACCCTCGCCGATTTCCACCGGACCCCGCAACGACTGGCAAACGATCCTGTCGCTGCTGCCGTACCTTGCAACCTACAAATGGCGAGTCGGCATTGCGCTCGGCTGCCTGATCGGCGCGAAGGTCGCGAACCTCGGCGTGCCGATCGTGATGAAGCACATCGTCGACAGTCTCGCGTCGATCCGCCATCTGACCGCGCTCGGGCGCGCGCAGGACGCGCCCGGCATCGTGCTGCTCGGCGGCGTCGGCTTGCTGGTGGTCGCGTATGCGGTGGTGCGGCTGTCCACGTCGTTCTTCACCGAACTGCGCGAGATGCTGTTTTCGAAAGTGACCGAAAGCGCAGTGCGCCAGCTGGCGCTGAAAGTGTTTCGTCATCTGCACGGGCTGTCGCTGCGCTTTCATCTGGAGCGGCAGACGGGCGGCATGTCGCGCGATATCGAACGCGGCACGCGCGGCATCACGCAGCTGATTTCCTATTCGCTGTACAGCATCCTGCCGACGCTCGTCGAAGTCGGTCTCGTGCTCGGCTTTTTCGTCGTCAAATACGAGGCCTATTACGCGATCGTCACGTTCATCGCGCTCGCGGCGTACATCGCGTTCACGGTGAAGGTCACCGAGTGGCGCACGCACTTTCGCCGCACGATGAACGAGCTCGATTCGAAGGCGAATTCGCGCGCGATCGACTCGCTGCTCAACTACGAAACCGTCAAGTACTTCGGCAACGAGGAGTGGGAAGCGAGCCGCTACGACGAAAACCTGAAGCGCTATCGCGCGGCGGCGATCAAGTCGCAGCGTTCGCTGTCGGCGCTGAACTTCGGGCAGCAGGCGATCATCGGCACGGGGCTCGTATTCATCCTGTGGCGCGCGACCCAGGGCGTGATGGCCGGGCGCCTGACGCTCGGCGACCTCGTGCTGATCAACACGTTCATGCTGCAGCTGTACATCCCGCTGAATTTCCTCGGCGTGGTCTATCGTGAGCTGAAGCAGAGCCTGACCGACATGGACCGCATGTTCACGCTGCTCGGCGCGCCGCAGGAAGTGCCCGATGCGCCCAATGCAGTGGCCTTGCAGGTCCGCGGCGCGCAAGTGCGTTTCGACAACGTGAGCTTCGCGTACGAGTCTTCGCGACCGATTCTGCACGACGTGAGCTTCACGATCGCGGCCGGCACGACGACCGCGGTGGTCGGCCATAGCGGCTCGGGCAAGTCGACGCTCGCGCGGCTGCTGTTCCGCTTCTACGACCTCGACCGCGCGACGGGCGGCGCGATCCGGATCGACGGGCAGGATATTCGCGACGTCACGCAGGACTCCTTGCGTGCGTCGATCGGCATCGTGCCGCAGGACACGGTGCTGTTCAACGACTCCATCTACTACAACATCGCGTACGGGCGGCCGTCGGCGACGCGCGACGAAGTGATCGCGGCGGCGCGTGCCGCGCATATCCACGAGTTCATCGAGAGTCTGCCGAAGGGCTACGACACACCGGTCGGCGAGCGCGGGCTCAAGCTCTCGGGCGGCGAAAAGCAGCGCGTCGCGATCGCGCGGACCATCCTGAAGAATCCGCCGATCCTGCTGTTCGACGAAGCGACGTCCGCGCTCGACTCGCGCTCCGAGCGCGCGATTCAGCATGAGCTCGACCTGATCGCGCGCGAACGCACGACGCTGATCATCGCGCACCGGCTGTCGACGGTCGTGCACGCGCAGCAGATCATCGTGATGGACAAGGGGCGCATCGTCGAGCGCGGCACGCACGCCGAGCTATTGCGCGCGAACGGCCTGTTCGCGCAGATGTGGGCGCTGCAGCAGCGCGCCGCGCAGACCACGGACGCGGTGGAAAGGGCGGAAGCGGTCGGGGCCGGCGACAGCGCGGCGAAGTAAAGCTCAGCGCGCGCGCAGCAGCCGATCGAGCGCTTCCAGCTGCGCCTGCGTGCCGACGTTTTCCCACACGCCTTCGTACAGCTCGCCGCTCGCGAGCCCACGCGCGATCGTCGCGCGATAATACGGGCTCAGCGCGCGCCGAGTGCCGCGCGGCAGATCGCGGAACATGCGCGTGTCGTACAGCCCGAAACTGCCGAACGTGAGGCGCGGCTGCGTGTCGAGCGACAGCACGCCGTCGACGAGGCCAAAGTCGCCGTTCGGATGAAACGCCGGATTCGGCACCATCACCAGATGCATGCCGGGCTCGGGCAGCGCCTTCAGCGCGCCGGCGTGCGCGTGCAGCGCGGCATAGTCGTAGTCGGTGTAGACGTCGCCGGCTGCCGCGACGAACACGTGATCCGCACCGTCGTCGGTCAGCAGCGGCAGCGCCTGCGCGATGCCGCCCGCGGTCTCCAGCGCCTCGTGCTCGGGCGAGTAGTGCAGCTCGACCTGCCAGCGCGAACCGTCGCCGAGCGCTGCTTCGAGCTGCGCGCCGAGCCACGCATGGTTGATCACGATGCTACGGATGCCGGCCCGCGCGAGCCGTTCGATCTGCCACACGATCAGCGGCTTGCCGCCCACTTCGAGCAAGGGCTTCGGACACGTGTCGGTCAACGGACGCATGCGCTCGCCGCGGCCAGCGGCGAAAATCATCGCTTTCTTCACGGACATCGTCATCGGTCAGAAGGTGTAGCCGATTTCCTGCGCGCGGCCTTCGAGGTCGTCGAGCAGTTTCGCGAACCCGCGCAGCGGCGCGTAACGCTCGGCCACCTTGCGCGCATAGCCGATGAAGCGCGGCAGGTCTTTCATGTAATGCGCCTTGCCGTCGCGGTAGTTGATGCGGCAGAACAGGCCCAGCACCTTGATGTGCCGCTGCAGCCCCATCCATTCGAGCTGGCGGTAGAACTCGCCGAAATCGGCATCGACCGGCAGGCCGGCTTTTTTCGCGCGCTCCCAGTAGTACACGAAGCAGTCGAGCTCGAACTCCTCGTCCCAGCTGAGGAACGCATCGCGCAGCAGCGACACGACGTCGTACGAGATCGGGCCGTACACCGCGTCCTGGAAGTCGATCACGCCGGGGTTCGGCTCGGCGATCATCAGATTGCGCGGCATGAAATCGCGCAGCATAAAGCTTTGCGGCTGCGCGCGCGCGCTCGCGATCAGCAGCGCGAACGTGCGATCGAGCTGCGCGCGCGTTGCGGCATCGACCTCGCGGCCGAGGTGCCGGCCGATGAACCACTCGGGCATCAGCTCCATTTCGCGATGAAGGAACGCTTCGTCGAACGGCGGCAGCACGTCTTCGCGCGAGCAGAGCTGCCAGCGGATCAGCGCGTCGAGCGCGTCGCGCATCAGCTTACGGGCCGCGCGGGTGTCCCCTGCGGCCTGCGCGTCGGTCAGCGCGCCGAGGTATGGCGCGGTGCCGAGATCGGTGACGAGCATGAAGCCCGCGTCGAAGTCGACCTCGAGCACGCGCGGCACGTGCACGCCGGCGGCGTCGAGCAATTGCGCGATCTGCGCGAATTCGCGGCATTTTTCGGGCGGCGGCGCGTCGACGGCGATCAGCGTGGCCGCGCCGTTGCCTTGCGGCGGCTTACCGGCGAGCCGGAAATAACGGCGGAAACTGGCGTCGGACGAGGCCGGAACGATCGTGTCGAGCTCCAGCGCATGGCGCGCCGCGTGGCCTTGCAGCCAGGCCTTGAGCAGGGAGAGACGGGGGTCGGTGAAGTCTTGGGTGGAAGGCAGCGTCATGAAAAGCGGCGGCAAATTCTTGGGGACAACGTCTTGCCATATAATACCCCACGACTTTTTTGACGCGACTCACACGCCAGCTTTCGCGTGCTCCGTTTTACCGCCCGCCTCATCACTCGGCAAATTGGGAATCCAGACGTGCAGCCGACTCTCACGGTCGCGGTGTGCAGGCGGTGGATCGTGACGACGGAAGCTTGCACACGGGTCGACTCGCCAAACGATACATGCCGCCCAGACAGCTTTCCGATACCACTCCTTCCTGTGCAGTAGCGCCGCGCAAAAGGCGGCTCGTCGCGGCGCTTGTCGCCGTTCCGGGCCTGATGCCCGCGCTTGCGCACGCCCAGCTGGTGGGGGAAGCTGCGCAACCGCAACCGGTCTACCCGCCATGGGGCATGCAGCTCGCGCCGCAGCTCGAGGATCATCCGTTGCAAACGGGCCAGCGGCCGGCCACCTTCGTGCTCGGCGACCACGCGAGCGGCACGGTCGACCAGGATCTGGCCGCCAAGGGCTCGGCCGAAGTGCGCCACAACACGTCCGTGATCAAGGCCGACGGCCTGCACTACGATCAGGACACGGACATGGCCGATGCGTACGGCAATGTCCACGTGATCAATACCGGCAATACCTTCATCGGGCCCGAAGCGCATCTGCGCGTCGATTCGACCGAAGGTTTCATGACCGCGCCGAAGTATCGCTTCACGTTGACGGGCGGCTCGGGCAGCGCACAGCGCGTCGACCTGCTCGACGCCGAGCGTTCGGTGTTCACGAAGGCCACCTACACGGCATGCGCGTGCACGGACGATCCGGCCTGGTACATCAAGGGCAGCGAGTTCGATTTCGACACCGGCGCGGACGAAGGCGTCGCCTACAACAGCGTGCTGTTCTTCCAGGGCGTGCCGGTGTTCGCGTCGCCGTGGCTGTCGTTCCCGCTGTCGGGCGAGCGGCGCAGCGGCCTGTTGCCGCCCACGTTCTCGCTCAGCTCGTCGAACGGCTTCGAGCTGTCGGTGCCGTATTACTTCAACATCGCGCCGAATCGCGATCTGACGGTCACGCCGCGTCTGATCTCGAAGCGCGGTGTGCAGCTGCAGAGCACGTTCCGCTATCTGTCGCCGACGTATTCCGGTTCGATCACCGGTGAATTTCTGCCTGACGATCGCCTGACGAAGACCAACCGCTACGCGCTGTACATCCAGCACAACCAGAATTTCGGTAACGGCTTCGGCGGCTACATCTACTACAACAAGGTTTCGGATAACACCTATCCGCAAGACCTGTCGTCGTCGGTCAACCAGTTCATGAACGGCCTCCAGCTCCTGTACCAGCAGGAAGCCGGGGTGACCTACAACAACGGGCCGTGGTCCGTGCTCGCGCGCGAGCAGCACTGGCAGACGCTGCAGGAGTCGGTCGCGCCGTACGGCCGCGAGCCGCAGCTGAACGTGAAGTACGCGAAGTACAACGTCGGCGGCTTCGACTTCGGCGCCGAGGCCGACTACACGAACTTCCGCATCACCACCGCGGATCTGACCGAAGGCCAGCGGGTGCTGTTCAACCCGTACGTGTCGTATTCGGTGGTGGGACCGGGCTACTTCGTCACGCCGAAGGTGCAGTGGCACTTCGCGTCGTACAACCTGAACAACATCGGCACCGATCTGAACGGGGTGCCGAACCCGCAGAAGAATTTCACCGAGTCGATCCCGACCTTCACGTTCGACACGGGGCTGACCTTCGAGCGCTCGGTGCGCCTGTTCGGCCAGGATTTCATCCAGACGCTGGAGCCGAGGCTGTACTACGTCTACACGCCGTACCGCAACCAGAACAACGCGCCGCTGTTCGATACCGCCGAGTCCGACTTCGGCCTCGCGGAAATCTTCACGCCGAACACGTTCGTCGGTAACGACCGGATCGCCGACGCGAACCGCCTGACCGCGGGTCTCACCACGCGCTTCATCAACCCGGCCACCGGCGACGAACGCGCGCGTTTCGTGATCGCGCAGCAGTACTATTTCCGGGATCAGCGCGTCACGTTGCAGCCTTCGCAGACGAGCGCGCAGGCCACGCACTCGGACCTGATCGCGGGTGCGGCGATCAAGCTGGGTGCCGGTTTCGCTTCGGAAACGGCGTTCCAATATAATGCGGACAATAACCAGCTCACGAAGACGAGCGTCGGCTTCGGGTTCAGTCCGGAGACCGGCAAGGTCCTCAACGTGGCGTACCGCTACACCCGCGCCAACACCACGCTCGACAACCAGCCGATCAACCAGGTGCTGATTTCGGGCCAATGGCCGCTGTCGCACCGGATGTACGGTGTCGGCCGGTTCAACTACGACCTCGGTGGCCACCGTATCGTCGACGGCCTGGTCGGCCTGCAATACGACGCGGATTGCTGGACGCTCGGCGCCGGCATCCAGCGCTATGCGAACGGCCTGAACTCGTCGGGACAGACTCAGTCGAGCACGCGGTTTCTCGCGCAGTTGACGTTCAAGGGGTTGTCGAGCGTCGACAACGGGCTGATGACCGCGTTCCGCAGCAGTGTGGCCGGCTATACGCCGTTGCCGCCGCCGCCACCGCCGGAGTCGCGGTTCACCAACTACGAATGACGGTCGCCCGGTCATTCATGGCATGCGAAAAGACGGGCGAAGCGCCCGACATCATTGGAGTATCTGTGGCAATCATGAAACAGCTTCGCTTGGCAATACTCGCGGCGGGTCTCGTCGCCGCGGCGTCCTTCGTTCCAGTCGCGTCGGTACAGGCGCAGGCATTGGGCGGCAATAGCGGCCAGACGGTCGACACCATCGCCGCGGTGGTCAACAACGGTGTCATCACGCAGCGCGAGCTCGACGAGCGGGTCGGTCTGATCGCGCACCGGCTGAACCAGCAGAACGCTCCGGTACCGCCGACCGACCAGTTGCGCCAGCAGGTGCTCACGCAGATGGTGCTCGAGCGCATCCAGTTGCAGAAGGCCAAGGAAGACGGCATCAACATCGACGACGCAGCCGTGCAGCGCACGCTCGAGCGTCTCGCGCAGGCGAACAACATGCCGCTCGCAATGTACCGCGCGCGCATCGAGGCGCAAGGCGTGCCCTGGGCCACGTTCTCGAACGACGCGCGCACGGAGCTGACGCTGTCGCGTCTGCGCGAGAAAGAAGTGGACAGCAAGATCACGGTGACGGACGCCGAGGTCGCGAACTACATCGCCAGCCAGCGCGGCCCGGGCGCCGGCCAGACGAGCGACCTGCACATGCAGCACATTTTCGTGAGTGCGCCGCTGAACGCGCCGGAGACCGACATCGAGGCGGCACAGAAGAAGGCTCAGGGGCTGCTCGCCGAAGCAAAGGGCGGCGCGGATTTCGGAAAGCTCGCGAAGGCCAATTCGCAAGCGCCGGACGCGTCGAAGAATGGCGGCGATCTCGGTTTCCTTGCACCGTCGAAGCTGCCGCCCGAGTTCGTGAAGGCCGCGTCGACACTGCGTCCGGGTGAGATCAGTCCGGATCTGATCCGCACCAACGACGGTTTCGAAATCGTGCGTCTGGTCGAGCGCCGTGCCGGCCAGGGCACCAGCGCGGATGCGCCGAAGCTCGTGCAGACGCACGTGCGCCACATTCTGCTGCGCGTCGGCGACGGTCAGTCCGAGCCGCAGGCACGCCAGAAGCTGATCGACATCCGCAACCAGATCGCCGCCGGCGGCGACTTCGCGAAGTTCGCGCACACCTACTCGCAGGACGGCTCGTCGTCGCAAGGCGGTGACCTCGGCTGGATCAGCCCCGGCGAGACGGTGCCCGAGTTCGAGCGCGCGATGAACGCGCTGCAGGACGGTCAGATCAGCGAACCGGTGCGCAGCGAATACGGCTACCACCTGATTCAGGTGCTCGGCCGCCGCGACGCGGAAGGCTCGATTGCACAGCAGATGGATCTCGCACGTCAGGCCATCGGTCAGCGCAAGGCGGAACAGGCGTACGCCGACTGGCTGCGTGAGCTGCGCGATACCGCGTACGTCGAAGTGAAGCCGACCACGGCGAACGTGCAGTAACGGAGCCCATGCCATGACGAGCGCTGCTCAGCCCACCCACCGTCCGCTGCAGATCGCGATCACGACCGGCGAGCCCGCCGGCGTCGGTCCCGAACTGACCGTGCAGGCGCTGGCGGGGGCGGCGGCGCACTGGCCTCACGCACAGTTCACCGTGCTCGGCGATGCGCAATTGCTCGCTGAGCGGGCGCGCGCGGTCGGTGTCGATTGGACCGCGCTGCTCGTGCAGGGCCCGCGCGTGCGTCTCGAACCTCACCCGCTCGGCGCACCCGCGCAGGCAGGCAAGCTCGACGCCGCGAACGGCCGCTATGTGCTCGATCTGCTCGATGCGGCGATCGACGGCGCGGTAGCCGGCAAGTTCGACGCGATCGTCACTGCGCCGCTGCAAAAAAGCACGATCAACGACGCCGGTGTGCCGTTCACCGGCCACACCGAATATCTGGCCGAGCGCACCCATACGCCGCGCGTCGTGATGATGCTCGCGGGCACCGGCAAGCGGCCGCTGCGCGTCGCGCTCGCGACCACGCATCTGCCGTTGAAGGACGTGTCGGCGGCCTTGACGATCGAAAGCCTCGTCGCGACGCTGCGCATCATCGATCACGACCTGCGTCATCACTTCGGCTTGCCCGCGCCGCGCATTCTCGTGACGGGGCTCAATCCGCACGCGGGCGAAAACGGCTACCTGGGTCGCGAGGAAATCGACGTGATCACGCCGGCGTTGCAGCAGGTGAACGGCGAGGGCATCGACGCGCGCGGTCCGTATCCGGCCGACACGCTGTTCCAGCCGCGTTATCTCGAAGAAGCCGACTGCGTGCTCGCGATGTTCCACGACCAGGGCTTGCCGGTGCTGAAGTTCGCGACGTTCGGCGAAGGGATCAACGTGACGCTCGGCCTGCCGATCATCCGCACGTCGGTCGATCATGGCACCGCGCTCGATCTGGCCGGCACCGGCCGTGCCGACGCGGGCAGCCTGATGGCCGCGATCGACACGGCTGTTTCGATGGCGCAGCATCGTCGCGCGGGCTGACGCGCGGGTGACGTGAGCGGTTGCGGCGCGCGTGACGCGCCGCGCGGCGTCGTATTTCCACCGTGACGTCCTTCATTCTCAAGCAGTTTTCTTTCTAGCGTTTCTCCGATGTCCACCAGCAGACAGCAAGGCCGGCACCAGGGCCATCTCGCGCGCAAGCGTTTCGGTCAGAACTTTCTGGTCGACATGGGCGTGATCGATTCGATCGTCGACGTGATCCGGCCGAAGCGCGGCGAGCGCATGGTCGAGATCGGTCCGGGCCTCGGCGCGCTGACCGAGCCGCTGATCGAGCGGCTCGCGACGCCCGAGTCGCCGCTGCACGCGGTCGAACTCGACCGCGATCTGATCGGCCGTCTGAAGACGAAGTTCGGCGAGCTGCTCGAACTGCACTCGGGCGACGCGCTCGAATTCGACTTCGGCTCGCTCGCGGCACCGGGCGACAAGGCGTCGCTGCGCATCGTCGGTAATCTGCCGTACAACATTTCCAGCCCGCTGCTATTTCATCTGGCGACGTTTGCAGACCGCGTGATCGATCAGCACTTCATGCTGCAGAACGAGGTGGTCGAGCGGATGGTCGCGGAACCGGGCACGAAGGCGTTCAGTCGCCTGTCGGTGATGCTGCAATATCGCTACGTGATCGACAAGCAGCTCGACGTGCCACCCGAGTCATTCCAACCGCCGCCGAAGGTCGATTCGGCGATCGTGCGGATGATCCCGTACGAGCGGCACGAACTGCCGATGGTCGATGAAAACGTGCTCGGCGAGGTGGTGACGGCGGCGTTTTCGCAGCGTCGCAAGATGCTGCGCAACACGCTCGCCGCGCTGCGCGACACGGTCGATTTCGACGCGCTCGGCTTCGATCTGCAACGCCGCGCGGAGGACGTGCCGGTCGCCGAATACGTGAGTGTGGCGCAGGCGGTGGCGGCGCGCTCGGCCGCCGCCCCGGAGTAGTCTCGACGTTTGACGACGGCGCCGCGGCCACCGCCGTCGAGCCGCTTAGCGTTTCGCAGGCGCGTTGACGAGCGCGATGCCGGTCAGCACCAGCAGCGCGGCGATCAGAAAGCGCGCGCCGAACGACTCGCCGAGCAGCAGCACGCCGAAGGTCACGCCGAACATCGGCGTCAGAAAAGAAAACACCGACAGCCGCGACGCGATGTAACGCGTCAACATCCAGAACCACAACAGATAGCTGACGAACGCGACGATCACGGCCTGATACGCGAGGCTCGCGAACGCGAGCGGCGTCACGCTTTCCACGCGCACTTCGCCGAGCGTGAGCGCCAGCGCGAGCAGCACCACCGCCGACACCGTCAACTGATAGAACAGCGTCTTGCTCGCGCTCGTCTGCGCCAGCCGCGAGCCGCGTACGACCACCGTGGTCGCGGCCCATGCGATGCCGGCGAGCACGCCTAGCGCATCGCCGGCCGCGCCTGCGAGCGTCGAGCCGTGGGCTGCGCTTGCAGTCGCGCCGGCGTCCGGGTGCAGGAAGCCATCGGCGAATGCGAGCGCTATCCCCGCGAACGCGACGACGATGCCGAGCCATTGGATGCGCCGCATGCGTTCGCCATCGACGAACCAGTGCAGGCCGAGTGCCGTGAAACACGGTGCCGTGTACAGAAAGACCGCCATGCGCGACGCGCTAGTCAGCGTCAGGCCGAAAAAGATGCAAACGAACTCGGCCGCGAACAGCACGCCCGCGACCAGGCCCGCGCCGAGCGTGCCGTCGTCACGAAAGAGCGGCGTGCCGCGCGAGCGTGCCCATGCCCACACGAGCAGCGCCGCGATCGTCGAGCGCAGCCCCGCTTGAAAGACCGGCGGCACCGCCGCATTGGTGGTCTTGATCGCGACTTGCTGTAGGCCCCAGATTGCGCACAGGCCGATCATCAACAGGATCGCGAAGCTATCCGGGGCGCGGCGCGCGGGCAGGGCGGTGGTCGTGCTCATCGTGAATAGTCGGCTTTATTTTTGATAGTGCCGGCGCAAGACAGGATTACCGGGCGAATACGCCCGGCAGCAAATCCCCCAGGTATAACGTGAAGCCGGGCTTTAGGTTGGTTCTGGCGCCTCGCCCGAATCTGTCGAGAAGCGTCCAGCGCGAACGGTTGAACTCGGGTCAGTCGACTCGTCCCTTCTTCTGTATCAGCTCGATCTTGTAGCCGTCCGGATCGGCGACGAAGGCGATGACAGTCGTGCCGTGTTTCATGGGTCCCGCTTCGCGCGTCACGACGCCGCCACGTTTCTTCACTTGTTCGCACGCCGCATAGGCGTCGTCGACTTCAAGGGCGATGTGACCGTACCCGGTTCCGAGGTCGTACTTGCTCGTGTCCCAGTTGTAAGTCAGTTCGATTGCCGCGCCTTCGGATTCGTCCTCGTAACCGACGAAGGCGAGGGTGAATTTCCCCTCCGGGTAGTCGTTCTTCCGGAGCAGGCGCATCCCGAGAACTTCGGTGTAGAAACGGATCGAGGCGTCCAGATCACCGACTCGAAGCATGGTATGCAGGATTCGCATGAGTCCTCCTTTGACAGTTTGTCGATAAATGCATTGACCTGCGGGAATTGTAAATGATTGCCTGGTAGCTCGAAGCCGCGCGGGTCAGCCCGGACTCGATGCGCTTGGTGGAATTCGCGCGCAATTATTCCAACAAAAAAGTGTAGGCAATAAGGGTTTGTGTCCGGTTGCCGCTTTGATATTAGTGTCCAACACTCGGTATCAATCCGATTCGTCAGATAGCAGTCTGATATATCGGACAATCGATGCGTGACCCGGCGAATTTTCAGGCATGCCGAAAGGTGTGCAGCCGATGCGTCTGCTCCGGAACCCTCTTCTCCGCTTAGGACCCTGCCCATGAAGCTCGCCAATCGAGGCGCCAAAGCCGCCTTTCTGTTCGCTGTTGCTGGATTGCTCGCCATCACTGGCTGCACCAAGGTGGCCACGCCGGAGCAGGGCGCGGCGGCATCTCCGTCGACGCTTCAGGGCGTGTTGCAGCGAGGCACGCTGCGCGTCGGGGACTGCCTGACGTTCGCGCCGTTCGGGTTCTATAACAAAGACGGCCAACCGGACGGCTATGACGTGGACCTCGCGAAGGAACTCGCGAAGCAGATGGGTGTGAAGCTCGAGGTCGTGAATACAACGAGCGCGAACCGGATTCCGAATCTGCAGACCAGCAAGGTGGACGTCGTGTTCTGCAACTTCACGCGTAATCTGGAGCGCGCGAAAGTAATCGAATTCACGGCCCCTTACGTGGTTGCCAGCGAAGCGCTGCTGGTCAGAAAAAACAGCGGTATTCAGTCGATCAAGGACATGAGCGGTCGCACGATCGCGACGGTCAAGGGCTCGACCAATGGCGATGAAGTGCGCTCGCTGAATATCCCGGTGAAGATCCAGGAATACGACAGCTCGCAGGCCGCGATACTTGCCGTCAAGCAGGGGCAGGCCGACGCGATGATCGAGGACAACAACTTCCTCGCTTATCAGGCCAAGCTCGATCCTGAACTTGCCGTCACGAACGAAGCGCTGGTCCCGCTCGAATACAACGCGTTCGGCGTCAAGGCCGGTGATCAGGAATGGCTGAACTATCTGAATCTGTTCCTCTTCAACGTCAATGCGTCGAAGCTCAACGCGCAGCTCTACAACAAGTGGTTTGGCACCGATCCGCGCTATCCGCTCAATCCGCAGTTTTAAGACGCGGCAGACGCCGATATCTAGTGAAGCCCGCACGATGGGGAGCATGAGATGAGTTACCAGTGGCTGACTTTGTGGGGCTACGTGCCGGAGTTTTTGAGCGCGAGCTGGCTGACGTTGCAGGTGACCGTGCTGGCCTTCGTACTGGCGTTAGTCCTCGGCTTGTTGACCGCGCTCGCCGGCGCTTCTCCGCTCGCTGTGCTTCGATGGATCGCCCGGGGCTATGTTGAAATCATCCGCAATACGCCTGTCCTGTTGCAGATTTTCATCGTGTTCTTCGGTCTTCCGTCAGCGGGTGTTTCGCTCGACGCGTACTGGGCGGGCGTCATCGCGCTCGGCCTCAACGTCGGTGCTTACCTGTCGGAAGTGTTCCGCGCCGGCATACAGTCGGTGCCGCGCGGCCAAATCGAGGCTGCTGGCATTCTCGGCCTCGAACGCGCGCAGATCTTCGTCGAGGTCGTGCTGCCGCAGGCGACGCGCGCCGTCTATCCGGCCATCGTCAACTACCTGATCCAGTTGCTGCTCGGCACGTCGCTGCTGTCCGCCATTGCATTGCCGGAGTTGACCGGTACGGCGACCGTGATCAACTCGCGCACGCTTCTCTACCTTCAGACGTTCAGCGTGACGCTCGTCGCGTATCTCGTGCTCAGCAACGTACTGTCATGGCTTGCGGCTCAGCTCGGCGCGCGGCTCTTTCATCCTCCCCTCGCCATGCCGGCGCGCACCGGTTTCGGGACAGGCTTTATGCGCCGGACGAAGCGGGCCTGATTCCCGGATTGGAGTTGGATCATGTCAGTCGAATTGCTGAAAACCAGTCTATCGATCCTGCTGCAGGGTCTGGTGACCACGCTGTTGCTGTCGATCGCGTCCATCGTGGGCAGCACGCTGATCGGCCTGTTCGCCGCGGTCTTGCGGTCGTTCGGACCGTGGGGCACAGACCGCATCGCCAGACTCTATACGGAGCTGTTTCGCGGCACGCCGGTGCTCATCACGCTGATGTTCATCTATTTCGGCGTGTCGTACTTCGGTTATGCGATCGACGTGTTCGCAGCCGGCGTGATTGGCTTGAGCGTCTATCAGGGCGCCTATATCGCCGAAATTTTCCGCTCGGGGATCGAGGCGGTACCCAAAGGTCAATGGGAGGTTTCGCAGATCCTCGGCCTCACGCGGGCTCAGGCGTTCTCGTTCGTCGTGCTGCCTCAGACCGGAAAGATCGTGTTGCCGCCCCTCGTCGGTCAGTATCTGTCGCTCATCAAGGACACCTCGATCGTCAGCATGATCGGAATGTCCGAGCTGATGCACGGTGGCCAGGCCATCGTCGACCGGATCGGCAAGCCGGTGGAGATCTATGGACTCGTCGCACTCATTTACTTCGCCGTGTGCTTCCCGCTTTCGCAATGGGTGCGCCACCATGACCGCAGGAGATTGTCGTGAGTAACCAAAGCCAAACCAGGCCGATCATTTCACTGACGGGCGTCAGCAAAGCATTCGGTTCGACGAGGGTGCTGAACGAAATCAATCTCGAGGTCCGCTCGGGTGAAGTGCTGGTGCTGATCGGCGCGTCCGGCTCAGGCAAGAGCACGGTCCTGCGAATCATGGCGGGATTGGAGACCACCGATTCCGGTGAGGTCTGGGTCAACGAGGTGCCCTTGCATGATCCGCGTCGGGCACGGGAGATTCGTGGCCACGTCGGCATGGTCTTCCAGCAGTTCAATCTGTTTCCTCACAATACCGCGCTCGGCAATGTCACGCTCGCGCTGATCAAGGCGCGCCGCATGAGTCCGGCCGACGCGCGCAAGCGCGCGATGGAGACACTCGATCGGGTCGGGCTCGCGGACCGCGCGGAACACTACCCCAGCCAGCTCTCGGGCGGTCAGCAGCAACGCGTGGCGATTGCGCGAGCGCTCGCGGTCGAGCCCGGCATCATGTTCTTCGACGAGGCGACGTCCGCGCTCGACCCGGAGCTGGTCGGCGAGGTCACCGAGGTGATGCGCGGGCTCGCGCGCGACGGCATGACGATGGTCGTCGTCACGCATGAAATGGGCTTTGCTCGCAAGACTGCTGACCGCGTCGTCTTCATGGACAAGGGCGTCATCGCCGAGCAGGGCGATCCGGAGCAGATCTTCGTCAATCCCTCGAACGAACGCACCCGGCAGTTTCTGCATCGAGTTCTCGACCATTGACCAGGCTTGCCTGAAAGTCGCTATCGCGGGTCTGTCGTGCGATACACTCGCGGCGCTTGAATGACAACCGGTCGGATCAACGCTTTACGGAGTGAACGCATGGCTGTTACAGAATCGTCTCGGGCGAGAGGCGTGGACCGCGTCATCGCGATCTTCCGGCAATTGCATATTGCCCAACGCCCGCTGACGATGCGCGAACTGATCGAGGCAACCGGTGCGCCGCGTTCGAGCATTTACGAGCTGGTCGCGATTCTCACGGAAGTGGGCTGGCTCGAGACGGCCGCGGATGGCAGCGTGTTCTTTGGGCGCGAGATGCACTACTACGGGTCCGACTATGCAACGCACAACGATCTGATTAGCCGTGCGCATCAATCCATACTGGGACTGGTGAGGAAGTACGACGAGACCACGCAGCTGTGCATGCTGGAAGGCAACAAGTACACGGTCGTGTTGTCCGAGCACAGTGCGCGGCCATTCAACATCAGTTCGGACATCGGCGTGAGAGTGCCGATTCCCTGGACCGCCACGGGACGTCTGCTGCTAGGTCACCTGGGCGCCGACGAGATTCGCGCGCTGATTCCGGCCGAAGATTTCATCCTCGACAACGGGGCGAGCATCGAATTCGACGAATTCCTGAAGGACGTGCAGGCTGCAAAAGAACGAGGCTACTGCTGCACCGAAGGACTTTCGAATGCGTTCAGGCTCTGTATGGCAGCGCCGATTCGCGATCGTGCGGGACTGCCGATTGCAGCGCTGTGTTTCATGACTGGCCGCGACACGAGCCTGGACAGGCGCGGCGCGATGCTCGACGATCTGTTGCAGTCCGCGAAAGCGCTGTCGCAGAGATAGCGCCCGGCCTCAAAGCGTCGGCAACAGCTCCGGCGGATGCGATTTCAGTGTCTGCCGCGCCTCGCGGAATTCCGGAAAAATCGATTCGACCGTTTGCCAGAAGCGCGGACTGTGATTCATCTCGCGCAGATGCGCCAACTCGTGCGCGACGACGTAATCAATGATCGACAGCGGAAAATGAATCAGTCGCCAGTTCAGGCGGATCTTGCCGTCGCTCGAACAACTGCCCCAGCGCGTCGCCGCCGAAGACAACGCATACGCGCGATAGTTGACGCCAAGCTTTTCCGCGTAAATCTCCAGCCGCTCGCCGAACAGCCGCTTCGCTTCGCCTTGCAGCCAACCCTGCACGCGATCCTTGATCTGCTGCGGGTCGGCTTGCAACGGCAGCGGCAATTGCAGCGCGCATTGCTCGGCGCTGAACGCGAGCATGCCTTGCGGCGCGCCGAGCGTCACGCGCACCGGCTGACCGAGGTAGGGCACTTCGGCGCCATCTTTCCAATCGATCTTCGGCAGCGCGCGCTGCTCGACGCGCGTTTGCCATTCGATCAGCTTCGTAAAAATCCAGCGCTGTTTTTCGGTGATAGCGGTTTCGATATCGCCGAGCGTGACCCAACGCGGCGCGGTGATCGTGAGGCCGGTGCTGTCTATCGCAAAGCCGATCGAGCGGCGCGCGGAACGCTTGAGCGCGTAATGCAGCGTGCGTGAACCGATGGTGAGGCTGCGCAGCTTGCTGCCATCCGGCGCGAGCGGCGCGACGGGCGGCCGGGCCGGCGCGGTGCCGGATGAACCCGGCGTGGAAGGTGAAGGAGTCGACGACGTCGACCCCGGCTCGGCGAAGAGCGGGAGATCGAGCTGCCGGTTTTCGAGCGCCGCGGCGGGCTGCGGCGTGGGAGACTTCTGCATCGGCTTCGCTTCGCGCAAGACGCCTTCGGGCTTCGAAGGCGTGGCGCGTCAGATGGGAGCGGCGGCGGAGTCGTTGGCCGCCGCGCTGTAGGCAGTCGGATCGATGCGGCGCATCTCGGCTTCGATCCACTGTTCGACGCGCGTGTTCACTTCGTCGGGCGTGAGCCCCGTCGTTTCGATCGGCTTGCCGATCGACACCGTGACTATACCCGGATATTTCGTAAACGAGTTGCGCGGCCACACGCGACCCGCGTTGTGCGCGATCGGCACGACAGGCGCGCCGGTTGCGATCGCGAAGCGTGCGCCGCCGGTCTTGTACTTGCCCTGCTTGCCGGTCGGCGTGCGCGTGCCTTCGGGAAACATGATGACCCATGCGCCTTCGGCCATGCGGGCCTTGCCCTGGTTCGTGACCGATTCGAACGCGTACTTGCCTTCCTTGCGGTTGATGTGGACCATCTTCAGCATGCCGAGCGCCCAGCCGAAGAACGGCACATACAACAGCTCGCGCTTGAACACGTAGCACAGCGGGCGCGGCATGAGCGCCGGAAACGCGATCGTTTCCCACGCCGACTGATGCTTCGACAGCAGCACGGCCGGGCCGTTGGGCAGGTTCTCGAAACCTTCGATGCGATAGCGGATGCCGTTCAGGTAGCGCACCGTCCACAGCGTCAGACGACACCAGCCGGCCGCCATCCAGTAGCGCTTTTCCGCGCGCAGGAACGGAAACGCGATGAAGCACGCGGTCGCGTACGGCACCGTGGCCACAACGAAGTAAATCAGCAGCAGCAGAGAACGGATAAAGCGCATCGGCGTGGTCGGTGAGGGTTGGGAGCGCGCGCTGCGCGTTTATTCCTGCGCGTTGGCAAGAAAGTCGAGCGCGAACGCGCGCAGGTCGTCGTGCACGATCGTGCCTTCGGGCAGGCCGCCCGCGGCGAGGGTCTTGCGGCCCTTGCCGGTCAGCACGAGATGGATCGGGTGACCGAGCGCCGCGCCCGCTTGCAGATCGCGAAGCGAATCGCCGACGGTCGGCGTATGCGCCGGATCGACCTCGAAACGCTCGGCGATCATCTTCAGCATGCCGGGCTTCGGCTTGCGGCATTCGCAGTGATCTTCCGCCGTATGCGGGCAGAAGAACACCGCTTCGATGCGCGCGCCGACCGCTGCGGCCATCCGGTGCATCTTCAGATGCATCGCGTTCAACGCGTCCATGTCGAACAGACCGCGGCCGATGCCCGACTGGTTCGTCGCGATCGCGACGCGATAGCCCGCCTGGTTCAGGCGCGCGATCGCCTCCAGCGCGCCGGGCAGTGCAACCCATTCGTCCGGCGACTTGATGAACGCGTCGGAGTCGACGTTGATCACACCGTCGCGGTCGAGGATCACCACTTTCTTGATCGGCATGGCGCGGTGCTCAGGCGGCGAGTCGGGAAATATCGGCGACGCAGTTCATCTGCTGATGCAGCGCGCCGAGCAGAGCCAGACGGTTCGCGCGCAACGCCGGGTCTTCCGAGTTGACCATCACGTCGTTGAAGAACGTGTCGACCGGCTCACGCAGCGCGGCCAGTGCCGTCAGCGCGCCGGTGTAGTCGCGCACGGCCAGTTGCGATTGCACGCGCGGCGTCACCTGTTCGAGCTGCGCGTTGAGCGCCTTCTCCGCTGCTTCGGTGAGCAAGCCGGGCTGCACGCCACCGTTCGTCACGCCTTCCGACTTCTTCAGGATGTTCGAGATCCGCTTGTTGGCCGCCGCCAGCGACGCCGCTTCGGCGAGCGACGCGAATTCGCGCACCGCGTCGAGGCGCGCGACGATGTCGTCGAGCCGCGTCGGGTTCAGCGCGAGCACCGCGTCGATTTCGCCGGCCGCGTAGCCGCGTTCGCGCAGCAGGCCGCGCAGGCGGTCCATGCTGAACTCGTAGATCGCGTCGGTCGCATCGGCGACGTTCGGCATGCCGGCGAATTGCGCATAAGCGATGCGCAGCAGATCGACGAAGTCGACGTTCAACTGCTTTTCGATCAGGATGCGCAGCACGCCGAGCGCATGACGGCGCAGCGCGAACGGGTCTTTTTCGCCGGTGGGCTGCAGGCCGATGCCCCAGATGCCGACCAGCGTTTCGAGCTTGTCGGCGAGCGCGACGACGGTGCCGGTCTCGGTGGTGGGCAGGGCGTCGCCCGAGAAGCGCGGCTGGTAGTGTTCCGAGCACGCGAGCGCGACTTCTTCCTGCTCGCCGTCGTGGCGCGCGTAGTACGTGCCCATCGTGCCCTGCAGCTCGGGGAATTCGCCGACCATGTCGGTGATCAGGTCGGCCTTCGCGAGACGCGCGGCGCGCGTCGCGCGCGCGACGTCGGCGCCGGTCATTGCGGCGATCGCGCCGGCCAGCCCTTCGAGCCGCTCCACGCGTTGCAGCGCCGAGCCGAGCTTGTTGTGATAAACGACGTTCGCGAGCAGCGGCACGCGATCCGCGAGCGGCTTCTTCTTGTCCTGCGTGAAGAAGAACTTCGCGTCGGCGAGACGCGGACGAACGACGCGCTCATTGCCTTCGACGATCTCGACCGGCGTCGCGGTCTCGATGTTCGACACGATCAGGAAGCGCGAGCGCAGTTTGCCGTTCGCATCGGTCAGCGCGAAGTACTTCTGGTTGGTTTGCATCGTCAGGATCAGGCATTCCTGCGGCACCTGCAGGAATTCGTCCTCGAAGCGGCACTCATAGACGACCGGCCATTCGACCAGCGACGTCACTTCGTCGAGCAGCGCCTCGGGCATCACGACCTTGTCTTCAGCGGCATGCGCGAGCAGTTGCGAGCGGATCGCTTCCTTGCGCCTGGCGAAGCTCGCGATCACGCGGCCCCGGTGTTCGAGCGTTTCGGCATACGACTGCGCGTGCTGAATCTGCACGAAACCTTCGGACAGGAAGCGGTGGCCGAGCGTGGTGTCGTCGGCGTCGATGCCGAGCGCGCTCACCGGCACGATTTCTTCGCCGTGCAGCGCGGTCAGACGATGCACCGGGCGCACGAACTGCACGCTCGAACCGTCGGGGCGCTGATACGTCATCACTTTCGGAATCGGCAGCTTCCCGAGCGTTTCGTCGAGCGCGGCCTGCAGGCCGTCGGCGAGCGTCGCGCCCGGCGCCGCGTAGCGCAGGAAGAACGCTTCGGCTTTACCGTCCTGGGCGCGTTCGAGGTCGTTCACCGTGAAGTCGGGGAAGCCGAGCGCGGCGAGCTTCTTCGCGAGCGGCGCGGTGGGCTGGCCGTCTTTATCGAGCGCGACGGAAACCGGCAGCACTTTTTCGCGCACGTGTTTTTCCGGCGCGACCGCGCGCACGTTGTGAATCGTCACCGCGAGACGGCGCGGCGTGGCAAAGCGTTCGAACGACGGTTCGCCTTCGATCAGGTCGCGCGCCGCGAGGCGCTGCGCAATGCCTTCGGCGAAGGCGTCGCCGAGACGCGCGAGCGCCTTCGGCGGCAGTTCTTCGGTCAGCAGCTCGACGAGCAGGGTAGCGTGTTGAGATTGAGTCATTGGTTGAAGTTCTCGTCAGTCCTGGTCGATCTTGCGTTCGACTTTGAGCGGCGGCGCCCACGCGGGCATCGCGGCGTCCTGCTCGTCGGTGGTGAGGCCGGGCACGCCGTGCACCGGATTGCCGAGCATCGGGAAGCCGAGCTTTTCGCGCGAGTCGTAGTAGGCCTGCGCGACCAGACGCGACAGCGCGCGAATCCTGCCGATGTACGCCGCGCGTTCCGTGACCGAAATCGCGCCGCGCGCGTCGAGCAGGTTGAACGTGTGGCCGGCCTTCAGCACGAGTTCATAGGCGGGCAGCGCGATCTGCGCATCGATCATGCGCTTCGCTTCCGCTTCGTAGCTGTTGAAGAACGTGAACAGCAGATCGACGTTCGCGTGCTCGAAGTTGTAGGTGGACTGCTCGACTTCGTTCTGGTGGTACACGTCGCCGTAGGTCAGGCGGCGCAGCTCGGGGCCGTTCGGGCCTTGCTCTTCCCACTCGGTCCAGACGAGGTCGTAGACGTTCTCGACCTTCTGCAGATACATCGCGAGGCGTTCGAGACCGTAGGTGATTTCGCCGAGCACCGGCTTGCAGTCGAGCCCGCCGACCTGCTGGAAGTACGTGAACTGCGTCACTTCCATGCCGTTCAGCCACACTTCCCAGCCGAGACCCCACGCGCCGAGCGTCGGGTTTTCCCAGTCGTCCTCGACGAAGCGCACGTCGTTCTGCTTCAGGTCGAAGCCGAGCGCTTCGAGCGAACCGAGGTACAGGTCGAGAATGTTTTCCGGCGCGGGCTTGAGCACCACCTGGTACTGGTAGTAGTGCTGCAGACGGTTCGGGTTCTCGCCGTAGCGGCCGTCTTTCGGGCGGCGCGACGGTTGCACGTAGGCGGCGCGCCACGGCTCGGGGCCGATCGCGCGCAGAAACGTATGAACGTGGGACGTGCCCGCGCCGACTTCCATGTCGATCGGCTGGAGCAACGCGCAGCCCTGCTTGTCCCAGTAGGACTGCAAGGTCAGGATGATTTGCTGAAACGTGAGCATGAAGTGCCTTTCGGGCATGGAGGGCCGTGCCGCGTGCGCCTAAGCGCGCGAGCGGGCCGTGGAGCGAAGTGCTAAACCCGAGATTTTAACGGAAAGGAAGGGGGGCGGCCCGTTTTGCGGGGTCGGACGGGCCGCGATGCGGCTTTTGGGCGACAGGCGGCGCGGCAAGGGTCCGCGCGCACTCAGCACGCCGCCAGCTCCGCCTTCGGCGAGAACGAATCGCTTTGCGCGATCGGCCAGTACGTCTCGAACAGTCTATAGCGATAGTTGCCGTTCAGCAGGTCGTTCGGTTCGAGATACTTGAGCAGCTCCGACATCAGCCGCACCTCATGCGACGACACGCGCCGCACGATGTGATGCGCGCGCAGCTCCGCCGGATGCCGCAGCCCAGCGGCCTGGATGATTTCCTGCAACGCATGCAGCGTGTTGTGGTGGAAGTTGAATACGCGATCGGCCTTGTCCGGCACCACCAGCGCGCGCTGGCGCACCGGGTCCTGGGTCGCGACGCCAGTCGGACAGCGGCCGGTATGGCAGGTCTGCGCCTGAATGCAGCCCAAGGATATGACCCCCAAAAAACAACTATTGCGCTCGATG
Organism: Paraburkholderia atlantica; assembly: GCF_000092885.1. Taxonomy (NCBI): domain Bacteria; kingdom Pseudomonadati; phylum Pseudomonadota; class Betaproteobacteria; order Burkholderiales; family Burkholderiaceae; genus Paraburkholderia; species Paraburkholderia atlantica. Next base: position 446,333 of record NC_014117.1, read on the forward strand.
TGAGTGAGTATGGGGTTTCGTAATAGTTGACTACTATTACCGCGCTCGTTCGGCGGTACTCGCACCACAGGGTTCGGCCGAGCGCAAGAGGAACGAGGCTTGCGGCGTACTGGTCCGCACAACACGATGATTCGGTTGGTAGTGGAACTCCCCCGCTCACCGGGCTGGGCGTAAGCGGACCGAAACCGCGGGCCTGCGATTTTCATGGGCTGGTTGCAGCAAGGGCAGCCTTCACCGATAGTCCGCATGTCTCGCTAATAGAAATTCTGCAATCGCGCCCATGGTCTCAATTGCATACCGCGCCTCTTGGTCAGTAACCGATGTCTCTCAAGGGTGACCGTGCCCAGTGCCCTTCTTGTTGCGCAGGCGATTGAGCTCAATCGCCACTTCAAACATGGACCTTTCGACCTGTCGTTGAACGGGTTCGCTCACTGAGGGCTTTTGGTCAGGTACAGGCAGTTGCCAAAGCGGCATCGCTCGCACCGGTCTTGGCCCTCCGAACGTAGGCGTTCAAGGCAAGCTCAAGGCATCGGCCAGTTGCGTTCCAGAGAGTCCGTCGAGAAGCAAAGGTGGTAGCAGGCCGCCCGGCACTAACAGACATCCATCGGCTCCGAAGGCATGTGCGAGATGTGGATGGCATCGGGTCCGCAGAAGTTCGGAGATTCCAGTCGGAAGCCTAAACCCTCGCACTTGCAAAACGATGGCGGCGACAAGCCGCTCGCCGGCCTCTTTGTCTCCTCTATCGCTGCTGCGATGCTGTCGTTGAGTGGCGCACGCGCAACAGACTTGGCTGTTCGGGACGCTGAAGAAACTCCCGAAATTGGGTCTCGTGGAGGCATTTAAAGCAATTGCTCTAAACGCTCCATGACCTCGTTCGATGCAAATCAAAGCCCCACGTATCTTGATGCTCAAGAACTGGCCGAAATGCTTAATCTGTCAATTCACACGGTAGTTCTGCGAGCAAGACATCGCCCTTGGCTGCTGCCACCACGCGCCGAAATCTACGACCGCAACCTACTTCGCTGGCGGCGGGATGTCGTCCATCGTTGGCTGAGCAGTAGATAAACCCCTGTCTCCACTGGCCTAAAGCAACTCGACTGGATGGATTCCGAACGCTTCTGCGAGTTTCTCAAGCGTCGCAAGCTCAAGGGGCGTGCCGCGGCCGTGTGGTGCTTCAACCCTTGAGATGAAATTTCGGTCAACCCCCGCGAGTTCTCCCAGCTGTTTCTGGGTAAGGCCCATTTTTTCCCGCAATGTTGCGACCTTGGCGCCAACAGCGGCGCTCGAGACATCCCCGGTCGGCGGGCGTCGCTCGATTTCGCCCTTGCCAGAGAAAGTCATCAAAACACGAACATCGATGTCCAGCGCGCTTGCGAGCGCCTCTGCGCGCTCCAATGTCGGGTTGCCGAATGTTCGTTCCAGACGGCTGATGGCGGTACGGTCGGCGCCAATGTAACTGCCAAGCTCCTCCTGCGACATCCCCAGTTCGATGCGATAGGCCCTGAGGTTTCTTGCGAAACGCTCTCGCAGGGTCGCGGGCTCACTAGATTTCTTCATGTCGCCATTTTGGTGACGACAACGTAAATGTCTACAGCACATAAATGTTCGACATTTACGTTGTAGACATTTACATGTACCACGTAAACGCCTACACTTCGGTCTATCAGTTTTAGGCGGGCTGCAAGGGCTCGCACATCGCGTCCAATCGAGGTGGCTTTTGACTTTAGATAATCCCGCGAGCAGCACGTGGAAGTTGTTTCGCGACCGGCCCTTTCCGCGAGTTCAGTTGCTCGGTGGCGGAAATCCAGCAGAGCGCGTCCGCGCTTTAGAGTGCGTCGGCAAGTGCGATGTGCTTGTGGTGCCGGGCGGACTGTCAGATATCGTCGAGGCTGTAAGCGCACTTTCCACGCTCGGTATGCCGGTGCTCTACGTAGCCGGTCTGGACGAATGCCGCGGCCGTGACTGGTCGCAGGTGGTGGCGTCTGGCAAGCAGGCGGCCTCCGGCACAGCGGTCCACATCCTCGACCGGGATAGGGTCGTTTTAGATGGCGTCCGTTATCTGGGTTGTACATTCTGGTCGTCGCCCGAATGCGCCGGGCTCAGCGCAAGAGATTGGGCCCGTGAGGTTGACTTGGTCCTTTCTGAAGTCGATACGGCGGCCTGGCTGAGCGACTCTATGAACGCGCCGCAGGCTAGTGCGATTGCATTTGCGCATCAATGGGAGCCTGTCACTGCTGGCTCAAAGGCGTCGGCAGATTCGGCGCGTCGTGCGTTCGCTCTCATAGAGAATCGTCGGACCATCGCCTGGCTTGCCAACGAACTGCGACAACGGTTTGAGGGACCAACCGTCGTCGTGACACATTTTGCGCCTGAGTTGCGTCCGCGAATCGCGGGCGCGGGTGGGGCCACGCAAAGTGGCGTCCGCGCATTGCTTCGCCAGTATCCAGGTGCGGTTGACCTTTGGCTGCACGGGCAGACCAACACAACGACAGATGTGGCTATCGAAGGGACGCGCGTCTTCGGCGGCTTCGCAGAGGAAAATGCGGCCCTAGGCGTCAGCGAACTGCTCGATAAGGCGCTGAGCGCAGCGGCAACGGGAAAAGGGCGTCGAAAGCGGGTGCCGAGCGAACCCAAGCAAATCATGAGCCGGGTAATCAGCTTCGAAGACGGGCTGCGTGCGCCGCTTTCTAGCGAAGTGGCATTCATCGTTGAAGAGATGAGGCAAACGCACAAAAATGTGGATGCCATTGTTCCGCACACAATGACGCGAAGCTCAACTTTGCGAATGTGCGTGCGCCGAACGATTCATGATGAGATGCAGGCGTTCACGAAAGCGGTCAGCGCGGCAGCCGAATTAGAGCGTCAAATCTACCAGCCGGCAAACCACCTGCAGTCGTTGCTCCTCACAACACGCACAGACTACGCAGTACCACCTGGCTATCCCGCCAAAGATTCTCAAGGTTCCTCTTTCGACTACTACGAGCTACTCAACAGGATGGAGGCGCACATCGATTCGGTGCGTGGACTAGCTGGACAGGCAACCTTGACGCTCAGCAAATGGGCCAAGCGTGCTGGTGCTATCTTGCGGGAACTGGAGGCACTTGGAATCGATGCGCGTGCAGTGGCTCCGCCGGTGCAGTCGCTTCGGATGCCGAAAGTCTGCGAGTATCTCGAAATCTATGCCCGCTGCAAAGAAGTGGAAGTTGACCGGCTTCGGGAGCGTCTTGGAAAGATGTTCAAACGCGACGAGGAATGGCCGTTTATCACGCGCTTGACCCGCGTCGCACAATTTTCGAAGGATGGTCCGAGACTTCTCGATTTGCATACTGTGCTTGACTCGCTCGACTATGCCGGCCGTCTCGCCGTTACATCGTAGGCCATGGGCGAGGCGTAGGTCATGGACGATATGGTCATGAGCACGACATGCCAATCGGACGATGGAGTCGAAACCAAGTTGCGATGGTCTTCGCTTAGGACTGGGGAGGATGGCGTGCTCGCCGCACGGAAGTCACGACTTGAGGACAGAGTCATGCGCTCAATACGCGCCCGAGTAGGTGTCGTGATTCTCCGTTCCGAGCTATCGCATCTCGGTGCACCCTCGCAACTGACGCGCGTTCTGGCACGGCTGGTCGCGACTGGACAACTGATACGAGTAGGCCATGGCATATACGCCAAAACCCGCATAAATCGATTTACAGGTCGTCACGCGCCAGCAGCCCCATTTGAGGCCATTGCTGCCGAGGCTTTCAGAAAGCTCGGAATTGATATCGGTCCAGGAGTGCTTACCCGCGACTACAACGCTGGTCGCTCCACGCAGTTGCCGATGGTGGCGGTGGTGACAACCGGCCGACGACGTATTACGCGGCGGATTCAGGTGGGTACCAAAAGTGTCGCGTATGAGCGCGTTGGGAAGGACACGCCGTGAGTCAAATTTACAGACCGGAGTGCAGGCTATGAGCGAAGCTCTCGACTTGTCGCCAGGCGCGCCCTTGCTGCGAACAGATGTCGCCGTGTACCTGGGCGACTGCACTGGCGACACTTTGCCCGTAGTTTGCGATGGCAGCTCAATCGAATCGCGCGGGTCAACGTGGCATCGCGCGTCACTGGCTCTTGCCTGCCCAACGCCACGTGGCCCATATCCCGTCGCCGCGCGCTTCACTGTTTTCGTTCACGAGACTTGCGACCACGCACACACCGGCCGTAGCGCGGCGGTTACCTTTCGGATTGACGTGCGATGCGAGGGCAGGTTGGCATACGCCACCGTGCGAAGTGCTCGGTCTAGTGCCGACCTTCCGCCAATGCCGTATCTGATTGGCGACGATGTCGTCACTACCGCCCGACGCCTGTTCCAGACTACATCATGGCCTTGATGTTGTTTGAACGACAACTCCCCAGCGTATCGAAATCGCACTTCATCACCGAAGTCCAACGCCTCGAAGAAATAATGCTGACAGGAATCCCCGGGCCCACCTTCTCCGTACCGTCTCCACGATACATGGGCGGGCACGTGCTCATGCTTGATTTCGATGGCGTTTTACACCCGGAGTCCGTGTATCTGCTCCATAGACACGGCCCCACCCTGATGAACGCACCAGGTCACAAGCTTTTCGAAAACTGCCCACTGCTCGAAGAAGTGCTTGGCCCGTACCCAGACTTGCGCATAGTCCTGTCGACAAGTTGGGTGCGGCGCTACAGAGGAAGCATCCAGCGTGTGGCGCGCAGACTGTCTCCTGGATTGCAGGCAAGGGTTGTAGGGGCGACCTATCACAGCGCGATGGACCCGGCCGAGTTCGCACAGGCACCGAGGGGCATGCAAGTCTGGAGCGACGTGCTGCGTCGTAACCCCGAGGCATGGCTTGCGCTAGATGACGACTATCTGCACTGGCCTGCATGGTGTCGCGAGCAGCTAGTGCGGACCGACCCTATGCTAGGCATAAGCGAGCCGAGCGTGCTCGCGGACCTGCAAACAAGACTGTCGGCGATGTACAACCGCAGCGGCTGAAGGGGAGCGATGTGAGATACGAGGACCTTATCCGCGTCGCGCGCAATAAATCGCTGAAGCAATCAACTCGTGTACATGCTGCGCTTGATGCCATCTACGCGTCCTGCACACCCGCTGGGTGGCGAGGTGCCGCGCTCGATTGAGAACACGCGGCTGTGTGCTGGTTACGACGTAAAGGAGCGATGCCATGCGAGTGCGACACCTACTACGCCACCTGCAGGAAGCCGACCCTGACGCTGTCGTTCTTTACCTGCCGCAATATGGCGAAATGACGGACGCTGAAGAAGTATTGAATGTAGCGGTTATCGCGGAGCCGTGGGCATGCGAGCGACACTACGCGGCTGAGGGCAAGACAACGGACGTCCATCATCCGGCGGAGCATGGGCTGTCCATTGGATGGCAAGCGGCGACCGACAGACAGTGGCGCGAGCGAGTCGTCATCCTGTCTGCAGACAGCGGTGCCGGTACCAGCGAGGCCGGGGGATAAGCTGGTCGCTGCTCACGTCGTATATCCGGACATTCAAATGAACACCAAGCCGACATTGCGCGACCGTCTCCTCCAAGAGGCGCTTGAGCACAGGCGAAAATTGGTCACACGCGGAGAACTGCTGCCAGAAGCTGAGTTCAGAAAGCGCCTCTGCGTTGGCGAAAAGCGGCTTGCCCGCTTGGTAAAAGAAGGCAGTGTGTTTGGCGTCGACGTCGACGGTACCACCTATTTCCCGGCTCTCCTGGCGGACCCACGACTGGACCGCAAGCGACTGCGAGCAATTTGCGACATCATCGTCCCCGCACCCCCGGCGAGTCGCTTGGATTTTCTTTCGTCACGCCACGGCGGTCTAGGTGACAGGAGCCCGCTTGAGATGCTCCGCGACGACGCCGACTACTTGCTGCTGCGAAAGGTCGCGAAGGCGTGGGCTACCGAATATTCGCGGACTACTGTCAGGCTTTACGATGGACAGCACGAGACGGAGCCGGAAGTTGTTGAGCCGCTCTATACGGCGATAACGGAAATTGACCCGAGGAGGCCACTGTGGGAGCGCGCTTCCGAAGCGCTTCACGCGCACGGTTACGAATGGCCTCTAGGCCCATTCCCCGAGGTCGGCATCGTCACGATGTTCGTTGAGCAGCAGGCGGCCGGATACGGCGAGCCCATCGCAGAGGCTTGCGTGCAAATAACCGCAAATGGTGGCCTTCTCCGCGTCCGCATCATCCTTAAGGCGGGTGCCGGCTGGCAATCGCGAACCGTGTCGGCAGGCAAGCATAAATCGGTCGTTGATGTCGCCAAGAGCGTTATCGCACATCTTCGGAAGGGCTGAAACGGCAACCACTGCTGAATAACTCAGTCCAATTGTCCCTGCCCGGCGAGTTCAACCAAGGTGTCGACCACATGGCGCACCTTGGGTCGCAAGTGAGCTACCTTCGGCCACACCGCGTGTACGTCTATAAGCTCATTTGAAATGCCGTCGAGGACTGACACCAATGCGCCGGACTCGAGATGCGGCCTTAGCAGGGACATCGGCATCTGGCATACCCCCATGCCCGCGACTGCAGCTTCGACAATTGAGTCTCCATCGCTAATTTGATGAGTCCCAGGCGGCGAAATGCGTTGCGTTTGCCCGTCAATATGCACACGCCATGAAAGTGGTTGACCGCGCCGATACCCAGAGTACTCCTGAAGCCGCCGCGATTTGCGCAGTGAACAGCCGTTCAATGCGAATTGCATAGGCGGTTTTGGACGACAGCTTTTGCTGTGCCGTCGTGCGCTGCAGCAAAGGCCCCGCCCGGCGACCTTGCGCCTAAAGAGGAGGAACAGCCTGCCGTCATACAGTGGTCGGGCCCGTACGGGCCGACGAACAAAAGAACGAGTTTAGAGACCACATCAATGTCTGCAATCAACGGCTACATTCCTCAGGTAACACCCCTGTTGTTCGAAACCGAAGAAGGTCAACGCAAAGCGAGCGCCCTCGTCGAATTCGGCGGTTGGAACGCAAAGGAGAAGACGCTGTCGCCCATTCATGTCTCGGCGCTCTCGCACATGCCTCACGCGCCCATCCTGGAATGGGTGATGGACAGCATGGCGGCAGCTGCAGAAGCCGGGCGACTTCATGGTTCCAACTATCTCGAGCAGCTCTTTGCGAGCAGGGAGGACATCCGAGTCTTCCGTACGCAGCTCCGCGAGGAAGGCCCGAACCTCTGGGTGAACGACCGCCACCACAACGCGATGTGCAAGCTTGGAAGCACTCAGGCAGACAGCAGCACGTATCAACGCATCACGGCATTTTTTGACCCGCCGGAAACGGAGCGGTCCAGTTAGTCGGGGCATTACTCGTCAGTCAATGCCCGCGTATCGCAGTATCGACCGGTCCAGCGGCTATCAGGGAGGTGTTGGAGACGAGCATCAGGCCCAACTCGCGGCTCGCGCTGTGGGGACTGATATCTGATAGCAGAAACTGCTTTGCATCGGTATGAGCCGCAACGTCGAAAAGCGCTCTGTCGACCCAGCAAGCGGGCTGCCTGTCAGGCCGCTTCGTCGCGCTGTCATGCGGCGCTAGTCGGACTTCTGTGCTGACGCGCTCGCGGTGGATGACTTAAGTGCATTTACCTCATTCTGCAATTTTGCGACTTCGCGTTGTAGGATTGTCATTTCTCTGCGAAGCACCCGTGCCGAAAGCTCTTCGTCTACGATGGCTTCGACTCGGGTAACCACACGAGCGCTACTGGGTCCGCCGGAATACGAAGCCGACGACAGCCGGGAGTCCGCAGTGGTGGCAGCGAGGACGCGGTGGGGCCGGAGTAGGGGCTCTGCACCCGCCTGCACGTGCACGGCGCACGCCTGCACCTTCACGATGTCCTGTCGTGAAATATATTGGAGTTTTCCCATTGCTTACCTCGACAACAAAAAGCCTTGTGGAAATTCGTCCGCAATGAAGACGTCTGCCCAGACAGCAAGAGGCTTGTCCCAGTCCACGACCAACCGGAATTGTATGTCGTTGGCACGCGGGCAGACGTTTTCGACCCACATTGCAGCGGAACCAAGAAATCGTTCTGGAGCCTGGGTGTTGTCCGCATTGTCGCCCTCGCTCACTGAAACCAGGACCACGCGTTGGTCCAAGTTACTAATCCTCACGGGCAATGTGCAATCCAGGACGCCATTGAACCGGCCAATGAACCATCGTACGACTGTCGCCATGATGTCTCCCTTTGCTTCCGCACTGAGTGGTGAACGTCTTCGCCAAAATACGTTTCATCAATGGAGTGAATTTGAGGGTTGCGCTATCAACGTCAACACGCCGGTATACTTGTTTTCCTGGAAAACAAAGGTTTTATTCGACAAACATGTCGGTATGGGCGTTGTGACGCCACCGCCCGGCCACGTAATGGACATATCGCCGCTTCGCGATATTGACAACTTTGCGTTTTGGGCCGTTTTGGCACTGAAAGGCTGCACCTTGCCTGTGCATGTGGTGGCGGCAGGTTCATTTAGGCAAAAGGAGTCTTGCGAGGAGTATTCAGCTAGACCACCTGAAATATTCCCAGTAGGATTAAACGAATCACCTGCAATATCGCCTAGAAGATACGTCGCAGCCTGAGACTGCGAATCGTTCGTGACAATAACCGCGTGTACAGTTGCCCCCGATGTCGCCGCCGAGAGAAGCTTCCGTTTGCATAAAACGTCAGGTGAAACACCCGGAACGGTCGGCGGCCTAACCTGTGCCAAGACCAATCCAGACATTGAAATAGCAGAAGTAACCAAGAGGTATGTAAACTCTTTGTGTAAACGCATGGCATCAAACTCCAATGTTCAGGATAACTTCCGATTTTAAGAACCAACGGTGTGTTGCGAAAATAGCGCACATTGCACTGTCAACATCGCCTTGCTGTCAAGATTTGCATAGTGCAGAGAGCCATTCATCTTGCATGACGCGACGCTAACTGTCCGTTGCTGGAGAATCTCACCTCAGTTATCCAAAATAAATCTTCTCTACCGAGAAAATCTAGGCGCCAAGCGGGACGTTTGCAAGGCGATTTTCGGCATTGGCGGGAGTTATATTGACTGGTTGGCTGCGCTCAATGAACGATTAGCCGATTCCGGCTACTCTCGAACTCTCAGTGGCCAAGAATGCGTCGAACAAGTGGTGAAAATCTGGCGACGTGACTGGTCAGCTGCTTGGCACAGAAAGACGAAGAGCACGTCCGTCAGGAACTGGTCGAGTGCAAAAATCTATTCGACAGCGTAGCGAACAAGCCGATTGCAGAGGAATAGGGAACGTGCGGTCATATACGTCGATGACCGTGTGTTGGTGGTCGTCTCGGCCGGGTGTGGGAAAAGTCGCTTTCCCGAGGTTGGTGCCAAGATGCATCTGGGCGCCTGCCACTTCTACGAAAGCAAAGCAGGTCTCACGTTCCCACCAACCTCGACGCTGCAGAGGCATTTCGGGGCGTGGGCCGCACCACGCCTTGGGTATTTCAAGCCCCCATTTTGAGGAAAGATTTAAGTACTCGCGCCGACCTTTTGCGCATCTTCTACGAGCGCAGCGTACGTACTAGCAGCAGCCTCGGCTTGTGCAATGGCGTTCTCCAAAGTGTGCGCCAAGAAGGCCCATTCGGCAACAGTCGTGTATCCGGGCTGGTGAATGATGCGAATCAACGTTTCCGCTTTGTGTTCTTCATCAACACGCTTAATAACGCCGTGGAACGCCTCGATTCTCCTTGCGAGGGCGGCGAGGTCGTGGGGTTGAGCTGACATGGAACCTCCTGTGAAGGACGCGGGTTTGATGGGCCGGATTAACGGTTTCCGGATAAAGCGACGCATGCTTCTTTTTTTTGTACTGCCGTTTTGTTGACAACTAAGGAAAGGAATGGCGGAGCATAAGAAGAGGCGTGGCCGTTCAGTTTCCAATCGCACTCCGAGCCGAACGCTGTGCGCGAACTGAGCCTGAGGCTCCGTGACGCGTTGCACGCCCTTCCCTATCCGTTTGGCTTCACGGTCTCTCAGTGATGGGGCCGCGCGTCATGTCCGTAGATTGCCGTGCTAACAGTGTTAAGTCATCGAAGTGCCGCGCTCTTCTTGCCGGTTTCAACAAAAGTCGAACTGTCGGTCTCTGTTGTGCCGGCTGGACCCATGGGGTCAACGCCATATTCAGCAGACGTTGCGACCGAGATGATGTTGCAAGCGTATGCAGCGCTTTCTTTGCTGAAGCGACGAAACCTCGACTTTTCCGGCCACGATATCGTCGTGCTGGATTGGAAGGGAAGTGTCTTAGATTATTGTTGCCAGACAACAATATTGTGTGAACATGAGGTTCATGACTATCAAAAAAGAAAGATAGTAAATGATTGCGCTTTCAACACGGTTTGCCAGCAAACGATGCACTTTTCGAAGCCCGCAACTTCGCGCAGAAACCGATGTGATGCCGCGAGCCATTCGACCCAAGCGTTTTCGTTGCGGACATACACATTAGGTTTGCTAACAAAAACAGTCTGACTGTTGTTGGATTGGGTTCAGGGATTGAGCCGGTTTTTGCGTCAAAGCTTCCAGTGGTATATAACGACAACATGTTTCGCTGTTACTCGCCGACACAAAAATCGAATACACCCGTTCCGGACGGGGTCGCGCTGGTCAGGGGAGGTTCGCCCGATTTGATTTCAGTCACGGTAATAATCCAGGAACCTCCGACCGAGGTCGCCGCCGCCGGTCATGACCGACGCATCATTCCAATCAAGCCCGAACACATTGACGCCCGCCTTAACCCTGATGCGTCGGACTTGGCGACAATGTACGCGATTCTTGATGACAGGGACCGGCCGTATTACGAGCATCGTCTCGCTGCATGACCGCGCGGCCATTTTCGACCAACGCCGAACGGACCTTTGTATTCAGCCATGCGCGCAGTGCGCTGACCTTATGGCAAGTCGGGCAGTTTGCCGCCGCATCGTGAGCATGTTCTCAAAGGCGTGGTGTCGGACGAGGACAACTTCGTCCTCGTGATATTCAGACGATGCACTAAGACGTTGTCGCCCTCAAGCTAGACGTCCGCTAGGTCTCCGTCAACGCCATCTGCCACGCATGTGCAATTGCGACCTTGCCGCTTGGCCGCATAAAGTGCCCGGTCTGCTGCCGCGACAAGCAGCGTTGGGTCGCGATGCTCGTTCGTGCAGAAGGCGGCGACACCGAGGCTAATGGTAACAATCCCGGACTCGCTGCCAGCGTGGGGAAGATGCAGGCTTTCCACTGACCGCCGAATTCGTTCTGCCACCGCTAGCGCACCTTCCTGGTCTGTATCGCACAATATCAATGCAAATTCTTCGCCCCCGTATCGCGCCACGGTGTCAGTAAAACGCGCTGCCGATGATGCAATGGCGCCGGCAATGATGCGCAGGCACTCATCGCCGCTCTGATGGCCGTAAAAGTCGTTGTATTTTTTGTAGGCATCTACGTCCGTCATGATGACAGCCATATATCCGCTTTTATCCGCACGCGCCCCCTGCTGCCAGCGACGTCCTAGCTCTCGGTCAAAGTGACGCCGATTGAACAGTCCAGTCAGCCCGTCCCGGAATGCGAGGCTGTGCAACTCCGCTCGTTCGTCAGCGGCGCGCTCCTCGTTAAGTCTTTGTTCGGTAACGTCTCGGACCGTAGCCGTTAAGGAATCGGGCTTTCCGGAGAACGGGTCGACTACACAGCGCAAGTGCGTTTCCATCCAAAGAGCCTTAACACCTTTGCGCAGGAAGCGACTGGTTTCGGAAGCTTCGACTTCGCCCGAAGCCACTTTCCCGATGGCCATTGCGAGCGCATTGCGGTCATCGGATACTGCGAGGTCCGCCAGGTGCAGACCGATGAGGTGGTCGGGCGAGAGCCCCAGCAATGCCGTAACCCGTGGCGATACATATGTCAGTCTGCCGTCCAGTCCGAGGCTCATGACGATGTCCGTCGCGTTTTCTGCAAGCACCCGATATCGACGTTCGCCATCGCGCAGCATGGTAAAGAGCCGGTTTCGCTGGGCTTGCGTGGCTGTAATGGGGAGCGCGATACCGAGTGCTGCTACGAGGAAAAGCTGCAAGCCGAAAATTCGCCCTTGCATCGATTCATACGGAAACACCCACAGCGGACCGGTGCCGCGTATTGTGAACGATACGGCGATTGCGAGACATAAAAGCAGGCCGACCATGACACCAGCGAGGTCAGCCTGAAATGCCAGCAGGACAATAGGCGGGAGCGCCCAATACAGAAGCGGAAACTTGCTCTGGCCGAACACGCCTGCCGTGACGATGCAAACCACCACCAACAGGAACGCTGTCTTTCGGCGACGGTCCGCACGCAGCAATTGCGCCACTTCACCGGTCCAGAACACCAGGGCAGCCGGTGTGAAAATGGCCAGGCTCAAGGCATCCGAGATGAACCAGTTGGCGAGGTTGGGGAACATGTTACCGCTCAACTGTCCGCGTAGCAGTATTGTCGCAAGCAGGCCTGACACAACGGGAGCAAGGAGGACCCCACCCGCCACAAATCGCATGAGCACCTTCGGCCGCACAAGTTCCGAGACAGAGGATACGAGCGGAGCAAAGGCGAACGCAATCAACACCTCGACGATGTCGGCGGACGAATAGGAAACCGATACGCCGAGGCTTTCGCCTACATACAGGTTGGCCGCGAGATTCCCGAGCACGCCGCCCGCTAGCACCCAGTACCGTCGTCGTCTCGATACGACCATGAGTTGCGAGAGCAGCACGGCGTTGGTGAACCATATCGGAGCGATTTCGCCGGCCATTGTTTTGAGCGCACCGCTGGCCAGACAGGTGAGCGTGGTCGCCGTCACCGTGAGCAACAAACACCAGACATCGCCGAGCCGTTTAGCAAGACGAGACGTCTGCGTGACTGCCCGCAGGCTTGGCGAGCGGCGAGCAGCCGGATTCCCCATCTTTTTCTCTCAGAATTTGTTTTTTGTGTCTGCCTACTTCCGAAGCGTCCCATCAGCGCAATCCTCGCAGGACCGCGGAACAAGGCACAATGACATCCCAACGGGCCTTCTTATCGGCTCGGGACGTAAAAACTTTAGGGTGCAGCGAAATAATTTCGCTCAACGGTTCCAGTGCCAGAGCTTGAGGACTGCAAGCAAAGGGCGTGGGCTCATGCTGGCATGGCCGCGACGCGATTGCCAGCCCGCACCTGGACACACAGCACGCAACGTCGCCTATTCCAATCACCTTTCCGTCGTCGTCATCGCATGCCTACGTTACCCGCAGACCAACTGGCACGAACCCGCCTTGACCAAGCCCGCCGCCTGCTGGCAATCGCGCAGACTGGGCTGCACTACACTACCGGCTCCTTCGACAGGGAACGCTATGAGGAGATTGCGAGTATCGCTCACAACCAGATTGCCGAACTAGCGTCGATGAATACGGGCAAAGTCGCTCAGTTGTTCTCATTGGAGTCAGGCTACGCGAATCCTAAGCTTGACGTCAGATGTGCAGTCTTTGATGAAGCCGGTCGAATTCTGCTTGTCCGCGAGGCTGCAGACGGACTGTGGTCAATCCCGGGTGGTTGGGCCGACGTGGGTTTGTCGCCTGCCGAGAATGCAGCGAAGGAGGCCCGCGAAGAAAGCGGATACACGGTGCGTATCAAACGTCTGCTGGCGGTGTGGGATATGAACAAGCATGCCCATCCGCCGTCCGCATTTCATATCTGGAAGGTGGTGTTCCTTGGCGCAACCGAGAAAGCCGGAGCGATAGTCGGCTCTGAGACGAATAGCGTTGATTTTTTCAGTCTGGAAGACCTTCCTTCGCTATCGCTTGGTCGCATACTGCCCGAGCAGATTCGACGGTTAGCCGAACTGTATCGCGCCGGGAATGTGGACTTTGACTAGCGCGGCTATCATCCTCACGGCTCACCGTGTCCGTGCACGCGGAGGCGCAATATGCTTCGACTATTTTTTACTTCAGTCTAGGTCTCAGCGCCGTCACTATTGAGTTTGCTGTTGCAACAAGCCAAGACAACTGCGAACTGTCCTGACTATTGCTATCGCTTGATGGCACGTAATCAACCAGCATCTGCCCGACGACATCGGCACTCTCCTCGCCGGGCTCGCCGATATCAAATCGAACTGATTGCCCCAGTTCCTGTTCAAGGGCCGGCTGGTCATCGAGCAACGAGCGCAATACGTCTCGGCCATCCGCCCCAAGGAATTTGACCATAAAGCCCGCCTCCCCGGCCGCGGTCCGGTATGCAACGAGCCCCTTGATGGGTCCGGGCAACTCAATGCGCACCCAATTATTGCCTCCATGGCGCGGGGTCGTTTGGTCGGGGTGGTCAAATTTGACGAGACTAATGAATTTGTCCCAGAACGCCCGGTTCTGGAGTCGCGCGTCGTTTGAAGTGGCTGCGCGCTCGAGAGTCCCCAAGACAGGCTGGTCACGCGGCACTGCCGGCCCGGTTTTCTCGAGAGATTCCCCGTCAGCTCTCACCAACACCTCGCGCTTAACAATCTCAGTCTGCACTGGGACGTTGGGGACAAGTAACGCGCGTCCACTGGCGTCCTTGAACACCTTGATTTCAAGAAGCGCTAGTTTCGACAGCAGGCCGCCTTGACTTGCCATCAGTCGGCGCAACGCATGTAAGTCGCTCCGAATGCCGTCGCCCGCGATGGCAAGCAGGAAGTCCCCGCGCGACAGCGAAGCATTCACCGCATCGACAAAGCGCGCTTCATCACAATTGGGGTCCACAGCGCGAACGGCCTGGAATATCGGATTCTCGCCGGTGAGCCCGCGAGCCTGTTTCAGGCGCGCTTCGAGGTCCGAGTATGTCCAGTCGGCGAGAAGTGCCGCATATTCGAATATTTGCGCCACGACTTCGCGGCGCGCCTCAGGGTTGCGCCAGAGCTTGCATTCCACCAGCACCAGTCGACCCGTCGGCGAAACGCCGAGCAGGTCAAGAAATACATTCGAGGAGCCATGACGAAGAGGTAGCTCCCGGCAAAGCGGTATGAACGCTTCACCGTGCCCGAACATCTCTACCATCGGTATCAGGTTTGGATGCTTGAACAGGCGTTCCTGCAACCATCGCTCATTGTGACCGTCCGACGAAGAAAGAGATACTCGTTCAAATATCGTCGGGTTGCCTTCGCTGAATTCTTCTAGGTACACCGTCATGACTATGGTTATAGAGTTTCTGCTATCAAAATTGACGTCTCATGCGTCGCCAACGGCTATGCCAAGGCAGTCGGGTGCATCTGCACTTGATAGCCTGCTTGGATTGCGTTCACCACGGACGGAGGAGTCAGCAACTGCAGTCGAGGCGGCAATTCGCAAAGTTTGATGTCGGGCCCATAACCCGTCGCCGTCCACCTGCGCAGGCTTCGGCCGTTCCAGAGATGAGGTGCACCGTCGAATTCAACAATGACTCCGGGCGGCAGGGAGTCAGCTGCGCGAACCCAGTCACCGCTGCCGCCGCGGCTGTTGCGCTCGGCGTGGAGTGTTTTGTCTACGTCCGCGATTCCGAGGTCACGCTGGTAACCGTTGGCAGCAAGCCAGAGAGACTTGAAGGAAACATACTCGCGTTTGCGGCACATTCCACATGGCCGATGCCCCGCACTGAGTGCCGTCGCTTCGTCGAGGAAAAACAGCTCCGTGTAGCTGCCGGGTTGCATCAACGGCTTACGGCTCCAGCCTTTGAACGATAGCTGGCAGGTCACCCAGGCTTTGATTTTCCATCCCCGGACAATACGTCGTTCTGCGTCGTGAATCTCGCCTCGATTGCCTAGCCATGCCGCAGATGGGCACACTTTCTCTATTGCCCCGGTAGGGTCTACACCGTTTGGAAGAGGCATGTTAGATTTTTGATGAAGATACAGCGTTGGCGGTGTTGAACAGTATCGTAGCACCCAGCGGTACCGCTCCTCCCGGCCAATTTAGAAACGGCCCGCGCTCAACGCGGTGCGTATCTGATGCGGGCGAGCAATTTCTGACTCTCGGTAGCGTGGAGTTTTGGATTCAGCTTTCTACCCAGTGCGCTGACCTCCGCGGCAAGTCTACCAGCGAGCCGCCGCATCGTCACCTTGTGCTCAACGGCGCCGGCGCGATGAACGATGTGCGAGCAGAAGAGCACTTCACGTGTGGACGGTGCCGTGTGGTGTTTGCGAAGATTCTTGCAGGACCGCCGGCGCGGCACGTTTGGATGCTCTGAACGCTGGCAACATTGACGCCATGTTGGTGCGCTCGGACGCGCCGTTCGGCATGGCGTGTTCTATTGATAGATGCGCACCTGAAAACGCCGAAAACCCAGCTTGAATGAATCGTGGATATGACACGCGCGCCCGGTTGCTGCGGGTAATCGGTAAGTGCAGTATCACTTCCTCTACTGGGGCCGACCTCTATGTCATGATGTCAAGAGCGAGAATGCGAAGGCGCATACACCGCCGCAAGTCACAGGAGCTAAATATGACGGACAACAACGAGTTAGCAGGTAGCCCGGAATACGTTCCGGAGTCGCTGCGAACCCTTGCCGTATATCTGGAGAGGTCGCTCGATAATGCCATCAGCATTGTGATGATGCGGCACACCCCCGATGCTTGCACCGTGTATCTGGGCGACCCGGAAGGTTCGCGGGAAGACCTGAAGCAGATTGGCACGATTACAATCCCGGCCGCAAACGGAATCCTTGAATCAACTTCATCAGGAGCGAACACGATGCAGGTTGGCGGACAGGTCTATCGTTTCGTCCGGAGCTTCACGCAGGTTGGCGACATGGCGGCCGTTGTCTTTTCAACAACGTAGGCCACGGTTCATTCCGCAGCCAACGTTTCAGCGACTTTGCCGCGCTTAGAAAAAGACCGCGACCGAATCAAGCATCAGTAGACAGATATAAATGGATATTTTTTACTACTCGCAGAAGCTCGAGCAGAACCTCAGGAACGGCGAACTCGGCCACGTTGGCTCTAACAATGCAAAAATCGTAAAACTTGCGGAGCGGTTGCCAAAGCGTATCTGGGTATTCAAGACCCCCAAGGGCATGAAGGGGTCTATCCAGTTGGTCGGCTCATTGCTCGTCAGCGATGAGCCACGCGTTGCGGTAAATACTGAATACCCATATGTCATTTACTATGACCCGTTCTCCCCCGAATCTGTGATTTACACGGACTCCAATACCCCGGAACGCATCAGGGAAGTCTCCGGCTACTTCCAGTATCGATTCCACACCGCGTTCAGTGCCAACTTCAACGGCGATGCGGGCGTGCAGGTTATGGAATCGAATGTAGTCCGCGGGCTTGAAGCGCTGATTACCGATTGGGGCACGTGCCAGATGCTAGAGCGCGTCAAGGACCGAACGAAGGTCCAACCCATCAATCCGTTTGCGCACCGGTCAACATGACTTCAATGACATGGTCACTGCGCTGCACGCGACAAAGACCACCGCGACCTGCCTATCGGTCGGTCCGCAGGAGGTTGATGGAAAGTCGCTTTCTCTGGCGAAAGCTATGAACCTTGATGCGCGGTTCCTTGCAGTGCATGCTGGGCTCCCAGTGTGCGTGAACACCGTAATGCCAGCCCAAGGGTGTTAGGGGACGTAAACGCTGCGGTGTCGGACATCCCCAAGCTGATGGCCTGCTTTGCGTGCCGCGTTTCAGGTACGGGGTTCCCGCTTTCGGCCTTGGTAAGCGAACGCATCGGCCACGGCCTGGTCTTACCTGTCAACGGTGAAATGTTCCGCCCCAAACCAATCCGAATCAGGACCCGATGCGCTCGACTTTGACTAAATGGCTGTTTATCGTCTACCTCCTCGGTAGCGGGACGCTGTATTCGATGGCCATACTGCTTCTGTTCCCTTTTGTCGGCAGGGCGGGACGATACTGGCTCGCAAAACAATGGTGCCGCGCATTGGTGGTTGTGATGCGCAGCTTGCCGGGAGTTTCAGTTTCGATAGAAGGGCTCGAAAATATTCCCGAAGGACCCGCGATATTGCTGTGCCGTCACGAATCGACGTGGGAGACACTCGCGTTTCTGGCGCTTTTCCCGCGGCGCATCAGTTTTGTTTTCAAGGAAGAGCTTCTTCGTATTCCATTTTTTGGATGGGTGCTGCGTGGCCTCGATATGGTCAGCCTGAATCGCGGCTCTCCTCGACAGGCACATCAGGCCGTGACGCAGGAAAGCGCTGAGAGACTCGCCAAGGGAGATGTCGTTGTCATTTTTCCGGAGGGGACCCGGGTGCCACACGATGCCCCGTTGAGGATGACATCGGGAGGCGTTCGATTGGCTTGCGCGACTGGCGTGCCTGCTGTTCCTGTGGTTCTCAACGCGGGCAAAGTCTGGCCGGCGAAAGGCTGGCCCAGCGGCCGTGGACAAATTCGTGTGGTTGTCGGCCCGGCATTCTCTCCTCGGGACCTGTCACAGCAGGAACTGAGTCGAGCCGTCCACGATTGGATGAAAGATGAACTACTGCGGCTTTGATACGTTTAAAGCGGGACTAAATCCGCGCATTGCTTGGGTGACGGTGCGAACGGTTAATAAAGACATAGCTTCTGTGCTACCTGAGTTTGGTGAGAATTGAGTTCCGGTCTCTTTTGGACGTGCGTTACCCACAGCGGTTATGGCATAGTGCGGACAGTCACGTACTGACAGAACGGGAGAGTCATGGCAACACTAGAACAAATCGAAGCAAAGTTGAAAAAATTGAAAACGCAAGCGGAAGCTCTGGCGGCAAAAAAGACGCAGGCTGTCGTGGACCAAATCCGCGACATCATGTCGAAGCATGGTTTGACGACAGCGGACATTGAAGCCAAGACGTCGGCAAAGCGGGCAACGAAAGGACAGAAGGTCAGCGCCGCCGCTGGCAAAACGAAAATTGTCGATGGCACCAAGGCCAAAGCGGCGCCGAAGTATCAGCATCCCAAAACGGGAGCGACTTGGACCGGTCACGGTCGCGCCCCGGCATGGATTGCTGATGCTAAAGACCGGAATAAATTCTTGATTGCAACCGGCACTGAAGCGACTGTTGCGACGACCGCGGGTGCTGTGAGCAGGGCGAAGGCTGCGGCAAAGGAGGCATCGAAAGCTGTTCGCGCGACCGCCGGTAAGGGTCAACGCAAAGGTCCGCAACCGGCGCTTTACCGTGACCCAAAGAGTGGTGCAACGTGGAGTGGGCGCGGCCGTGCGCCGGCGTGGCTTGCTGGTGCAAAGGACCGAAGCAAGTTTCTGATTGATGGAGCCAGCACGGCGGCCGATGTGAAACCAGCAGTCACGAAGGCCGTTGCGAAGAAGGCCCCCGCGGCGAAGAAAACTGCTGCCAAGAAGGCCGAGAGCGCGAAGGTGCCGACCAAGAAAGCAGCAGCGAAGAACTCCGTACCGGCTGCCGTCAAGAATGCGCCGCACAAGACCGCAGCCGTAACTGCTCCGGTGGCCACAATCGAGTCTGGCGCCGAGTTGACGGCCTAAACGTTGTTGTCAGGTGCTCGGTGGACCAGCGATTTTTCTGGTTCCACCGAGTGCACCAACCCGACGACGTTTTATTGCGCCTGCGCTGCCTGACGTTGCGCGGCTTGCTGTTGAGCGTGCTGCTTCGCAAGGTGCCTGCCGACCATGCAGCCACCGACCGCACCAACGACGGCGTGGTGCCCCGCGTAATGCCCAGCGACCCCGCCAACCACCGCGCCCTTGAGGCAGCCTGCGGCGTTTGCCGTGCCCGCCGTTGCAAAGGCCAGCGTCGTTGCAATCAGGGCGATTCTTATCGGACTACCTTTCATTCGAAGATACTCAGAGGTTGGATTGGTCGGATGTGGCGCCTTCCGGCGTCAATTCAATACCCGCGCCAATCACGATGCTCGCGCCACTCGTGCTCACGCCATTCCTGGCGGCGCCATTCACGTTCACGCCACTCACGACGCTCGCGCCATTCCCGGGCACGCCAGTCGTCACCGCCGTACGCGACGGCCACAGGTGCGGGAGCGTATACGACGGGAGGTGGCGGTGCGTACACCGGCTCAGCCGGCGCATACACTCCGACCGGGATGCCGATACCAATGCCGACGTCGACGTGCGCCGATGCTGCCGTTGATGCCGTTGATGCCGCCAGAACCGCCAGACCAAGTGCTGCGCCAAGTATCTTCTTGTTCATCTTCGCTACTCCTCGCACATTGAGTGCAACGTCTCAGTGACTATGGCTCGGAGTGTAAGGAGCGATGTCGGACACATGTGAAACGGAGGCGCGAGATTGGTAACACTGCATTACTGGCGACTGCGCACTGCCGGGCTGCAGCCGTCGCGCCCTGCAACTGCGCCGTATGGCAGTTGAGGGGTACCGAGTCCATCACTCGCGTAGGAGCGAGCTATCCCGCCCTACTCGATGCAGCACTGACCGCGTCGTCACAGTGGATGCTCGCAAACAATCACACGAGACAAATCCAGTCCCTCGTATCGCACCATGTCGATGGCCTGAACAAGTACCGAGTCCGGCAAAAGGCGACGGTTCGGCCACTTGGCCCGACGCGGCTCGGCGCCGTCGCGACACCGTCTAAGAAAGTGGCCGAAAAAGCGCGTTGCGACGAAAAGGTGGTCGCCACCCAGAGCGCTAGAAGCCCTACGGCGACTGCCAATGAAGCGCCAGCGAAGACAGTTGCAACCGAAAAATCCGTGGCGGGGAAAACAGCGCAGAAGATTGCCGCCAAAATGTTTGCGGTGAAAGATGTGCAACCCCTTTTCCGGCAACCGAGTCAGCCATTGAATTTTGCCTCGGGCGCGCCGTCGCGCAATTACTCGATAGAAACCTCAAGTTCAAGCTGCATCTGCCGTTACCAAGATTGTGAGCTGCGCAAGCAACTTCCATTGGTTTTACGCAAATTGACAACTGGCGAGCATGACGCGAGACGTCCCCATATCAGCATCGGGCGCATGTCCCTGCGGCGCTAAAAATGAAAACAACTGAGAGATAGCGATGAAGAGAACATTCGAGGGGATGTCTCATCCCGTGTTCGCTGCGCGAAAAGGCAAGCGAGTCCTTGCGGTGGCAGTGGTAGCACTGTTCCTAACCAGCGCGCAAGCGGATGAACAGGTGGTCACAGACCCGCACCACGGGCCATACAATCAGCAAATCGCATCCATCGGTACTTGGAAGGTGGATAAGGGATATTTGTCGCTGGACCCCACGGATACGACACGCCTGATGGAAGAGATGCACAACCCGGGAGTGCAGAATACATGGCTGTATGCGCCGGAGGGGTTGAAACGTTGGTTCTCGGTCATCCGCTACGAAGACACAGGTCACGTCAAGGACGACGAGAAGATTGACCCTGCTGCAATTCTGGAACAGCTTAAAAAAGGGGGCGAGCTCTCGAACGAAGAGCGCCGCAAACGTGGTTGGCCCGAGCTTCATCTCATCGGCTGGCAAGTGGAGCCACACTACGAGCCGGACACCAAACGGCTTTCGTGGGCGACCCTCAGTGAGACCAACGGCGAGAAGGTCGTCAACTACACGACAAAGGTCCTCTCGCGGACAGGTGTGGCGACGGTCATTTTGGTAACAGACCCTGCGAGCGTGGACCAGTCAGTTGCCGAGCTGAAAACACAACTAGATAGGTTTGCCTTCAATCCCGACCAAACCTACGCGGAATTCCGAGATGGCGACAAGATTGCCGAGTACGGGCTGACCGGATTGATTGTTGGCGGTGCAGCCGCCGCTGCAGTCAAGACGGGCGCTTGGAAGTGGCTGCTTGGCATCTTGGCCGCTGGCTGGAAGGTAGTCGCCGCCGCTATGATGGCACTGCTCGCGGGTGTTAAATCTCTGTTCAAACGGCGGAGTGCGTGAGCGCGCTCCTCGGCGACTATAACCGCTTGCTTGCAATTGCCATCTGGACATTCTTTGCAAGCGGCCTGTTGATGCTTAAAGCTCCGGGGCATGGGGTGCTCTACCTATGCCCTGGGCAGATGCGGGTGCGTTTCCCGTCATGGCGTGCGGCCTTCGGCCGACACCTTGCGCTATTCGTGTATCCCATTCACTCGTTCTGGCCGATGGCCGACGTTGAGCTGCTGGCAGCAAGCCGGACAGGCGCGATGGACGAACTCGCAGGTTTCGCCCAACAGCTTGCGAGGCCGATGGGATTTGCCCGACCTTTCCTGGTCGCAGTAACCTGCTTGGTTGTTGTCATCATTCCGGTTTGGATATTGACGAGAGGCGCTGACCTCATTTTCTTGGCCATGGCGACTCTGGCTTATGTCCTGTATGCAGTCGGGTTAGCCGTGCTTCTGCGAACGGGAAGGAACCAGGGCCACCACCGACTTCACGGGCACTGGAAGACACTGCTCGAGCCATTGTTCTGTCTGCCGTACGGGGCACATCTTTGCCGCAGGCTCAGTGAGCGCTATCAATTGTCGGTGCCCCTTATCGACGTTCTCCGCTCTGATGCAGAACTGAGCGCCGCTGACCTGCAGGACCTTTCATCACATCTTGGAGAGGTCCGGGACGTGAGCGACGACCCAGCTGACCACGCTTTCCTCGCTGAACTCAAGGCGCTTATTGACGCGCGCCTCGCCGGGCATTCGGAATGAAAATCGCAATTCTAGCAATCGCCGCCCTCGTCGGCTTCTGGCTGGTAGGCGCCATCGTTGAACATTTCCAGAAGAAGGCACCGAAAGCGGCGCCATCGACAGGCGCTGGCCCCAAGTCGGCCTCTGAACCAGAGCCGGAACGTGCCGACCCTATCGAGGAAGCTTGCCGCGTGCTTCAGTTGAGTCGGCCTTTCACGACCGAACAGTTGCGCGCGGCATACCGCCAACGTATGTCGCAATACCATCCGGACAAGGTCACTAGCATCGGTCCCGAATTTCGCGAGCTCGCCGAGAGCAAGTCGAAGGAAATCAATCGCGCGTTTGACCTTCTGGCACGATTTCTCCGTTGACAGCGTCGACAGCGGTTGCCATCTGCTTGAGTTCGGGAAAAAGCAATGAAAATGTGAACGAGGAGGTGCCCGTCTCGTTCAACCATCAGGAGCGCTCTAGTCAATCAATGAATTTAAAGGGAATGGATTTGCACCAACCTGATGGCAGATGTCCCTCGATAAAAGGCTCTGTCACGAAATGCCTGCGGCACGTAGCGTCAAAAGATTTCTTGCCGAGTGGCAAAAGGCCGCGGCGACTCCGGACTTTGAAAACTGAAACAGTTCATTCAAGCCAGATGCGGATGTGAGCGAGAGTTCGTCATAGCGAACAACAGGCAATTCCCGATTGTCCTTGAATCTTCGGTCAGGGCCGCCCGACTTGTTGACGTATTTCCAGGTGCGTCCGACTACGACTGCGTCGTTGGGCACACCTTCGTCTTCGATAAATTGCGTCGAGCCATCGCGCAGATTCAGGTCTCCGTAACGGACAGCCGCGACTCTAGGTCCTGTGACAACGAAAAGGCGGTCAGGGCAGAAGTAGAGAACATTCGCCCCGGCAACGATGTAGGGAATATCCAGATTGCATCTGACCTTGGAAAACGGCCCGATGCCTAGCTGTAACGGCTTACGCTTGACGACGTTGGAGGCACCGGCGTGGTATTTGCTGTCGAGCACTCTGCCAGTGGCATCGATTCTCCATTTACGGGCTGAGGCAGCAAGCTGTGTCAGCCCATTAACCACTGACGAGAATGCCTGCTCCGATGTGACGTCGAGGTCATAGAAAAGCACTGTTGCCCGGCGGGCCGTGTCCCAGTAATAAACCCATAGTGAGGCTGCACACACCGCCATGGCAAGAGCACCGCTCGCGGTTGCAACGAACAGGCCGCCATCCGACGAAAGCACGGCCAAGGCGATGCATACAAGTGCGAGCACCGCGCACCATGGCCAAAGCGGCATCATTCCTGCCTTCCGGTTGATTTCTTCAACCAGTGAATCTAGGGAAGACGAAGTCAGTTGGTCGGCCGTTGCTGATGCGACGCTCATCATCGGACCGACTGTGGCTGTGGCGGGCGAAGTGTAGATGGGGCGTGCCGCGGGCGCCCCGGAAGAGGGTTGTGAAGAAGCGGGCGGCCGTATTCCGGAAGTCGGCAGAGTCGCGCGATAGGTGAACCCACCTTTTGATATCGAGACGTAGTTGCCGCGTGGACCGGTGCCGATGCGAAAGCCGGGTACCCCGACTGAAACGCCAATACCGCTTCCAGACAGGTTAAAGCGGAATGGACCTGCGGAAATTGACTTCCTGTAACTAATCCCCATTTGCTCCCCCGATTTATTTCTAGTGAGCGATGCACCAGTTGCCGACCATCCGATATCCGGAATCACATTCCCAGCCGTTCCACGTGTTGGCTAAGTGCGCATTGGGCGGAACGCTCACAGCAACGCATGTGTTTCCAAGCCGCCTGTACCCCGTATTGCACTCCCAGTTCGTTCCCGTTCCTGTGAGGTGAGCGTTCGAAGGCGTCGACTGGATTGCCACGCAGATTGCGCCAAATCTCATATAGCCGTCGTCACATTGCCACTGCCCGTCATCGGATACTCTGTGAGCATTTGCCGGCATTGCCATCGGAACGCAGCCTGTCGGCCCAGTGGTCATTCCAGCCGGGCAGTCGTTTCGTGGCCGTTGGGCAGTCGAGCTCGGGCATCCCAAGCGGTCAACGCCCGGAGGACAGGACGGCGGTGTGCTTACCGGCGCATTCGCCTGTGCCGCTGTGATTGGCGCCGGAGTTGCGTTGACCATCGCCGTCTGTGGTCCGCCATCGGCGGACGCGCTGGCCGACGGAGGGGCTACGGCACCAACAGGTTTGCCATGGAACGCATTTAGAAACTCACCGACCGGGTTGGGCGCCTCCTGTCCATGCCCCGCGACCGTGATGCAAGTCGCGAACATGGTGATGCACGCCCTCACGACTCTCGCTTTCTGGTACCGGGAGGTTTTCGTCACGGGGACCTCTGCATGACAGCGAGGTCAGCCTGGGCTTGTGTCAGATTGTGATGCGCTGCCTCAAGCGCTCCCTTCGCGGTGTTCTGGCGAGCCAGTACTTCGTTCCTGACGGATTGCAGGTGCGTGGCTCCGTCTCGGAGTTGCTGTTCAAGCTTCGCGCGCATCGACGCAATCTTTGCGTTGACGGAGTTCACGTCCTGTGGAGTCGGCATGACGTTATTAGACGGTACAAATTTCTGTTCGATGGACCGTCGCCATGCCATCAGATTGTTGGTCAAACCAGCGCCGAATCCGGGAATCGCACCGATGGCTGCAGAGGAGATATCTGCGGCGGTTTCAATGCCGAAAGATGCAAGCGTCTGTTTGCGTTGCTCCCCTACACCCGTAATCTTGGCGCCTCGGATAAAGTGCCTGTCGAGAAAGTCGTGTAATTGCCGTGCGACTAGAGTTGCCTGCAACTGTTTCATTTGTCGCGCAAGAATTTGCGGCAGGTCGTCCAGTTGCGCTTTGAGTTGCCCCAGATCGCGGAACGCGTCAGCAAGCCGACGGTCCCCGCGTACCCGGTCATATTCCGCAAGAGCCGCGTCGTATCCACGCTGTGCAACGGCTAACGCGCTTTTGCGAGTGTTCAGTTCGACAGGCGAGTGAGGTTTGACGCCGTGAATGGCGAGTCCACCTGCAGTCAGCCAAAGCCACCAGAGTTTCGGGGCGACGATTGAAAGCACGAAGGCAACCAAGCAGATGCCTGCATACGCCAGGCGGTTCCTGGTCACAGAGGAACCAGCGGATGCCGGAGCGGGACGGCCGGTCAGCGTTAGTGCAGGCGCGGCGAACACAGGCATCACCGGCAACGAACTGAGTCCCTGAATCTGAGACCAGAGCGCAGCCACACTGGCATTTGCAGCCTGAAAGTTGATTGTTGGCCCGGTTGCCGAAGCGGGAGTGAAATATGGCGTTCCCTGCTTGTCTCGCTCGCACCAGATGCAGGTGTTAAGCTGCCCTGGATACTTGTGCCGCGGCTCCGCGCTGCATGACCGTAACGAATGCAGCAGGCTATCAAGCGCTGCCACCCACTCTTTCGCCTTGGGGCGCCCGTGCTTGACTCCAGTCTCGGTAAAAGCACGCCAGAAAAGGTCTCCAAAGCCGGAAGGAAGATAGTCCAGTCCCAAGGCCTTTGGTGGCATGTCGTTCAATCGCGCGAGGCGGTCAGCCCCATACGCGAAACGAAATTCCTTGATAGACCGTTCCAGCGGTAGGTCACCCGGCATCTTTGGTATTCCGGAGAATGGATGCCTGGCCATGAACAGCAACTGAAATATCAGGACCGCAAGCCCGAAGTTGTCGTGATTGGCTGTCCGAGTAACGCCATGGAATGAGCCAAGGCCCTGCAACTCTGGGGGCGTGTAGTGTGGGACCCCGACTGTGCACGGGAAACTCATGGTCGGCGTATTAACGTGGAACGAGTCGCAGTCAAGAAGCTTGACCGTTCCCTGATGACTGACAATGATGTTGTTTTCATTGACGTCACCAATGGCGTGACCATGCGCGTGGATAGCGTCGAACGCCGCGGCTATGTTCCGAGCCGTTCCTACAAGAAACGAGAAATCTGCCTTCGGGAACGTTTGTCGGCGGCTTCCAACGCCATAAAGTTCATGCACGGCATGGTAGCCCGAGAACTTGGGCATCGTGAAACCGGACACGGGCCCTGGTCGCTTGGTAAGCAAGACGTTGATTGGCCAGGCGGCAATCTGCTTGAGATATGTATCGCCGACCTGCGCCATAGCTCGCAGTTTGGCCTGTCGCTCGGGCGGCAAAGCGTGCGAGTATATTTTCGCCGCAACGTTTTCGCCGTTGTGCGTCGTATCAAATACAGCGCCCTCACCACCTTCACCGAGCTTTTTTCCAAGCTGAAGCTGGTTGCCGAGTTCGTCAAACGCTACTGACACTGCCAGCTCCCGGCAGACGCGTCGCAAGAATCAGCGTCTTGTCGTCATCAGTTCGTTCGTTGATTGCGTCGCTGCTCAGAAAGTGCTCGAGTGCTGCGCACAGTGAATCCGTCTGGTCGTCCGGCGAGCCGCGTAAGGCCTTGAACATCGGCTCGAAGAACGGTTCATGGGCGGTTTCAGTCGCAAATACCAGAGCAAGTCGCTGAATTCCATCACTGAAAAGCGATAGTTCGTCTGGTGCGTTGCGCAGTTCAGACCGGAGATGCTCGGACGCGTTTGCGTCCGTGACGAAATAAGTCATATTGGCATACTCACCGGACTCAGGCCAGAATACCGGCGCAAGCGCTCCACCTTCCCGTGACACTATTGCACCATCCCCCACCTGGAAATAGAACGCGCGGGTCGGTCCAACGACTGCTCCGAGCAGCGTGCAGGCGAGGGCGCGAGGCGTCACGCCTCGTGCTTGTGCCGCCTCGTCTATTCGCGTCCTGATGACATCGAGCACTTCTGCCGCGACACTCGATTCCAGCGCGGCTTCCCCGTTCGTTTCAACGATTTCGAGCAGCCTTTTGCCTCCGGCCTCGCAAGAGATTTCGGAGCCAATTTCACCGAATTGTGCACTGCCGGCACCATCAGATACGAGGGCGACGAGAAGCTCTGCTCCCGTCGCATCGGACGCGACGTGATAGAAGCAGCTATCCTGGCAGGGTGCCGAGTTGTGAATGTGGGAACTGCCGACGACGGACGCTCCAATGACCTTCCAGCTCACACCGATGCCCAGCCGGTCGGAGCCACCAGCGGAACTTCAGTGCCTGGCGTGGACCGCGAGACGGCGGCCATCGATGCAGAGAGCCACTGGAACAGTTCACGGAACTTGAGACCCTGTAACGACAGTGGCTGTCGGGTCGAAATCTGCGCCAGCGTATCCATGTTGGCGCCCTGTACGCCGACCGCGAAGAAAGCGAATTTCTTCGAGGCTTCTCCCTCGCGCACGCGAGCGGCGGCTTGCTGCCATGCATCCGTAGGGCCGCCGTCGGTAATGAGAAACACCCAGGGCCGGTAGTAGGAAATACCATTCGCCTTGTATTCGGCCTTGCGGGCCTCAAGCGTGTCGAGCGCCAGGTTGATGGCGGAGCCCATCGGCGTATCACCCTGCGCGGTCAACGTAGGCGGGAAAAAATTTGGAGCAGTATGAAACGGCATTTCAAGTGTCGCCGGACCGAATGAAACAATAGCCGTGTCCACCCGTTTCATTGCAAGTGAGTCTGCGGAAAGCTCGTCCTTGAAAGTGACGAGACCGGCGTTAAGTTGCTCAATGGGTTGGCCGCCCATTGACCCGGAACGGTCAAGAACCAGAATGCATGGGCATCGCTGTTCGGGATTTTCGGCAAAGTTATCCGTGCCGAACGCTACTTGAGTAGCGAAATCGTTGTGTTCACTCATGGTCTTCTCGCTATGCGGTGCTGGCTAAGCTCGGAACCGCGCGTTAGTATTTAATCTTGAGATGATAATAATCCAAGAATCATGTCCGCAAGTAAAGCACCAGCGTATTTCAGTTTGGCGGTAGCTGTTGCTGCTGGCGTGCTCATATCCGGGGCTAACAGGAGTGCGCCATACGCGGCAGCTCCTTCTCTCGATACTGCAAGCGCGCCAGCCGCATCAGCGTCGCAAGATGTCGAGACCAAGCCAAACACACCGGTGATATGGAAATCGCAAACGTTAAACCTTGGTTCGCTTCGCGTTAAAGCGACCCTTCCGTGGTCAGGTGAGAATGCACGATGCATGATGCCTCGGCCAACGGACGACGAAGTTGGTCTCTGTCAGGCAGTCAGCGCAGTCGATGAGACGCCATCGTGGCAAATTCGCATCGTTACGCAGCGAGACCGGTTCGTCCCTGTTTCGTGGTTCGACAATGCCCTTCAATCCCTGCGCACATTGCAGCCTGACGCCGTAACCCGTCAGCTAGGGGAAGAGGCTAACGCGGTTACCAAGGCAGGGTTTACCAACGCTGGCCTTCTTACGCCGATTCAGTTTCCGGGCGGTCTGGCGATTCGAGGCTCGGCCTCAGGGTTGTCGGCATCGGCGTCGAGCGCAATTCAATCGTGCGTGTATGCGTTTTTCCTCACCGCTAACCGTCCAACCACTTTGCTTTATTGCGCTACCACCGACGAGGAGTCGCTCTCGGGCGCGCAGAAAATCGCGTCGTCACTGTCGAAGCTTAATCCGTCCAACGAGTACAAGCGAAGCAGTGCGCAAGCGGCGGAGCACGCGACATATCTCAAGCGTTTGAAAGCAGCAGGAGGGCCTGTAGCTGCCCCTGACCTAACTGCATCAGAACAGGCGTTTGAGCAAGCCGTCGCCGATGCATGTGGAAAGTACCCGATGATTTCTCAAGAACGCTTCCAATGCTTTGAGGGTTACGCTGCGAACCGTTTGTCGTCACTTTGATGGCAATTCAAGACATAAAATATTTGGGCAGACGCCTAAAGTTTTAAGTGTCAGTGTCGTCAAGCTGAGTTTCAACACGACGGAAATCTATGGCATTCGAATACAAGATGGTGCAGGTGCCGCCTAACATTGCAGTACGTGCGCGTGAGCACCGAGGTAATGAGGCCGCAGCCTACCTGGAAGGCGTCGTCAACGAGCATGCCCGTGATGGGTGGGAGTTCTATCGGGTAGACAGTATCGGTGTGAATGTGCAGCCGGGTTGCTTCGACGCCCTGTTCGGCCGTAAAGCTCAATCGGCGACCTACTTTGTTGTCACGTTCCGACGCCCTGATTAGCGCGAGTGAGCAGCTTATCGGGGTTTATAGACGCTATGCACCTGTACGACTTCGCGAAGCATGCGTCTACGAGCCGTCCTGCTCGGAATACGGGTTGCGGGCGATTCGAAAGCACGGAGCCGTGAGAGGTTGGTCCATGGCACTCAGGCGCATTATCCGTTGCAGGCAGCCCAACGGTGGAATCGACGAGCCATGAAGTTGCCAGGCAACGCATGCTTTTTTCCCGGGTCGGAATAGTTCAAAAAAGCAGAACAATCAACTTAATATTTACGGCACGCGAGGATAATTGCCTGCGTGAGCTAAAAATGGCGAATTTCGGGGTTGGTTTAGTCTTGTTGGGAATATTGACCGCGCTGGTCGGAGTTGGTGGCTTCTTCGATACACGCAAGGTCGACCGGCGGTTCAAGACTGGATATAAAAACAACGAACCTGATAACCGTAATTTCGGCCGTTCAGCGAAGCGCGTTCTGTATGGCATCGGGATTTGTATTATCGGCGCGGCGATTACGAGTCTGTCGTCGCCCTCCGGACAGGGCGCACCCTCTGCAAGCGCCGTCGATGTCGCCGCTTCCGCGCCGAAGGTTGTAAGCGAATCAGCTCCTGCTTCCAGCAATGTCGTACAGCTGGACCCAACGCCAGCGGAACAAAAAGCCGATAGTGGTGTGACGCTTGGGTCGAACGAGCGAGTTGTCATTCCGGAGACGGGTGCGGACCCGAACACTCCGAAATCCATTACTTCTGTCGGAAGCAAAGGCATATCGCCGCAGGTCAGCACGGCTAGCGTGAGTTGCATCGAAGATGGAACATTCTTCGGCACTAACGTTTGCAAGAGTGGAACACTTGCAGCAGCGTATGACCGTGAAGTCAAGGAATATGAAGAGGCGCAAGCACGAATCGGGGGTAAAGACGTTGGCGTGCGGATTGAACAGGAAAACTGGCTGGACAAAGTGACGAGGGGCTGTTCGGATATGACATGCCTGACGGATGCATTCGATGCTCGAATCGCTGACCTGCACGGCCGTTACAGAAAAGACAGCTAGAAGCCGAAGTTGGCGTTGCAGTGTGCCGCGTTGCTTCGGTCAATAACTACTCTGAACATCCTCTTCATCGAAATTCTTGGGAAGTAGGATGTGCTAAGACTGCCGCGGTCCGCTGCGTCCCCGATGCCGACACCAGCGAGACGACCTCGAGTGGCATGGCACACCACTGAATGAGTTTCGCCTCGTCGCGACCATGTGTTTAAAAATTCATGTTGGAGGTGCGCGACGCGCCTTCATAGCGAGAAACGTTGCTCTATGGCTTCTCCCTCCCCGAAAAAGATAAATTTTGCAAAGAGCATAGCGAGACGTCGCAATGAACCATTGCCTCCAGAGGTCGAGGTCGACTTGGCCGCATGCGATGCATATATCGACAAGTTTAAGGAGTCGGTGCCGCAGAAAGCAGCACAGCCTCCTGGCGAATCTCAGAAGAAGCTCGCGGCTTGGATTTTCAAAACACTCCCGGATTCCATAAGTGAGCAGGAATTCGAGCGAGCAATGACCGAGTCGAGGCTTTGCCATGCATTCATTGACCGCTACAAGAGTGCATTCGAAGAACACAGAACCAAGGAAGAGCAAGGGAAGCAGCATCACAAATGCCGGATGCTGCTGAACAAGCTGGAATTCATTCCGAAGTCGTTGCGAAGGGCCTTCGAGGACACAGCGTCAATTGAAGACAGGAACGCGTTGCTGGACGCTCACCTTAAAGGTCCAGGCGGCTTCTCTGGACTAAATCCGGCCGAACTGCACTCAGTTCATGAAAGGCTGATTGGGTATTGGCTCGAAGGGATGCAGAGCAGCGCGTTTGAAGGCCTGGCCAAGCTGGAGAACATCCTTGGGAAGGACCGTAAAGCGCAGTTTGACCTGATTGGCCTGCAGCGAGCGCTGGCCGAGGCTGCGACCGAGGGAGTGCAGGACGCCGGAGGCCAAACTCCGGTGAGGCACATTGTCCTGAAGCTCATCGAGGAAGGCGATACCCAGCAGAAGAAGACGACCGTAGTCTCTGTTCTGCCTATCAGCCCAGCAGAGGACGCAGACAACCCGCGTGGTTATCGGTGGGTGCTTGCAGAGGAACGACTACCGAAGTTCAACCGCAACCTGCTTGGTGAATCAGCAAAGCTTCCTGGCCTTGGTTTTGACAATGTCGGGCCGTTCGATGTGTGGGCGCTACAGCAGGTAGAAAACGAGAGCGCGGATGTTGAAGAACCGGTGACCGAGCTGCCCGAAGCATTCGCATTGTGGGACGAGGCGTTTGACGTCCTTTCAACGCTTGGCGCTATTGACGACGAGATGGGGCAAGGTCTGGAAGGCTGGATTGCCCGCTTCATGAATTCTCGCGCAAAGCAGTGGCTGACGAAACGACGCCGTCCGGTATTTACCGTCGTCGACGGTTCTGCTGCCAGCGGTACGACGCGCAACGTCGTGAATGCGTTTCGCCAGGTGCTGGCGGACCCGGGATATCTGGAGGGGCCAAAGCTCGGCCTTTTTCGTCAAATCGCTGGTACGAAAGAGACATCGCGGATTTCGTACGAGCCGACGGAAGAGGCCGCAAATATTGGGCACATTTTGCGCTATGCCGGCCACATGGACACCTTCAAGGACGGAAAACGGAAGGCGTTTCCTCTGGACCCGGCGCAGCGCGACGCACTCATCGCCCTCACGACGACCAAATATGGCGACCTGCTCGCGGTGAACGGACCACCCGGCACCGGGAAGACGAGTCTTCTGCGTGCGGTCATCGCCAGTATGTGGCTTGAGCCGTTGCTCGGTGAGGAAGCCTGGCCCGAATCCCCTTTGATTCTGGCGTGCGCTGCGACCAATCAGGCCGTCACGAACATTATCTCCAGCTTTGACGAAACGCCAGGGCCCAGTCTATTCAACGAGGACGGCACGATGGCCGATGGCGTTGACGTTTGGGAGAATAGTCGCTGGCTTCCCAATCTCACGTCGTACGGCTGGTATGCGCCAGCGAGTCCAGAGACGGACACCGACTACCAAGACTACCAGTTGATTGGGCGCAAGCGGCCAGACCTTCCTTGGAACTTCTACGGTACCAGCAGTGGCCTGAATAACCTCGAACCGCAGCAGGCAGAAGCGGCTTACGTGGAGTGCGCCTCTCGTTACTTCGAGAGACCGATGACGCTCACGAAAGCCCTGGCATGGCTCCGCGAACTGGTCAAGGTTGATGTTGAGCGTCTTGGTGCGACCAAGGATGCCGCTAACGTCTGGATGCAGCGACTTGCTGCGTGGTGCGCTTTGCCAGCGTGGACCAAGGCCCATCAGGCACGACGCGATAGCCTACGGGGCGAGCTCACCGCGCTCGGAGGACAGGGAGGGCGTATCGTTGCCTGCCAACTGCAGACGGACCGGTGGGACAAGGCGTTGACTACGTTACTGTCGCTGCAGACCTATACGGGGCCCGTCGAGCGTCAGGTCGATGCACTGCTCGCTGGGAACGAAGACAGTCATCAAGTGGAGGTCCAGCAGTACCGCCTGCTTAAGCAGCTTGATGAGGACTTAGCTGCACTCGCCGCGGAGGTCGAGAGGCATCGTCACGCCACGTTGCTGCAGCGTATCAAGCGAACGGTGGCCAACCTACTTACGCCTGAAGAGTTGGAACGAACATGGTCAGAACTCCGTGAGGCAATGCGCGCGTGCGGATTAGCGGCAACGGGCGGCGGCCTGCCTGACTTTATCGTCATGGCGCAGACCATCGAGTTTCGCCGCAGGAAGCTTCAATCGGAATTGACTGCGGCTGCTGCTCTGGTACTTCGCATGCGCGCTCAAGAGGTCGTTGAGTTGCCGGCAAACGGGACCTCAGACGCCACACAACCACAGGCCGACGTCGCACGTCGGATTGAGCACGCTCGTGAGCGACTTGCCGGGTTGTCCAACGACATGGTTGTCTTTAAAGAGCGATACGACATCGTTCAAGCCGAGCTGCGCGAACTAGATGCCGCCTACGCGCGGTATTCCGCTGCGCGGACGGCGGTCCATGGGGCACGCGAGGCGCTCATCGCGGCGCTCTGCGGTGAGGGAAAGGGATTACCTGATGAGCATCCGATTCTCACCTCTCTCGATTCGGCAATAGCGGACCGTGACAACATGTCTGCGAGTGCGCTCCCCATACATCAGCGCGAACTCGTGAAGCTTTTGCAAGACTGGCTGGACCAGAACGTAAGACCCCAGCTTTTCCATTTTTGTGCGCGATATTGGGAAGGCCGATTCGCGCAGTCCCGGCTGGAGACCCAGAAGCGGCTTCGCGTTGATACCACTTACAACCCGTCGAGTGAAGTGCGATTGAGAGAACTAGCGATGCTCGCGCCAGTCTTCGTCGTGACTGCATATTCGGCGCCGAAGCTTATGCGACGCCAACTCGACGACCTTGAGGGTGATGTTCCACCTTACCTGTTCGGCGAGGCAGACCTTCTAATTGTGGACGAAGCTGGCCAAGGCACGCCAGAGGTGGGGGCAAGCGCTTTTCTGTTCGCAAAGCGCGCGATTGTTGTTGGTGACATTGAGCAGCTTGAGCCCGTCTGGAACCTCGACGCTGCTACGGACCGATTGCTCGCGCAACGCTTCGGCGTTAGCGCAATTCAGACCGAGACGGAAGGCGACGCATATGAGGCGCTACTTCCAGCAGGCGTCTTGATGGCGCGCGGGAGCGTGATGCGTATGGCGCAGCGCGCGACGAGACGCTCTGTTCCCGACGCCGCAGCTGCAGGACTCACTCTGACCAATCATTACCGGTGTCTCAAGCCAATCATCGAGATATGCAATCAGATGGTGTACGGGGACGCTCTGAAGGTAGCCACTCCGACACCTGAAAAGCTTTGGCGGCCAGAGTTCGAACGCCTCGGTTATCTCGTGGTCGATTCTGCGGTTGATACCAAAAACCCCGGCGGCTCTCGACGCAATCTCGACGAGGCCACGTGCATAGCGCGCTGGGTTAAAGAGAACGAATCGAGCTTGAGACGTCACTTTGACCCGAAGGGAGAGAAGGACCTTACTGACATTGTCGCAATCGTGACTCCCTTCAAGGGACAAAAGGACCATTTGGTTAGTGCCGTCGCGAAAGCATACGGTGTAACTCGACTCGACCACAATGACAAAACGGCCCTTTACAACCGGATGGTGATTGATACTGTGCACTCGCTTCAAGGCGCAGAGCGCCCTGTGGTCATCTTCTCCATGGTCGAATCAACTCAGCCATCCGAAAAGCAGTTCTACGACGATGGCACCAACCTAATTAACGTTGCCGTGTCCCGTGCGAAGGAGATGTTCATCGTCGCCATGACGCAGACGGCGGTGGACTACGCGCGCGGCTTGACCGACAAGAAACTGCGCAAGCCAAGTGACTTCCTGTGGCGCGCTGTGGTCCAGCAAGGTACCAGACTGAACTCACGGCACGTCGTCGTCGTCGAGTCTCCTAACAAACGCGAAACAATTCACGCCGCGCTGGGTGGTTCACTGGAGTGGGAAGTCGTTGATACCGCTGGACACATTACCCAACTCGCCAACCCCGGTCAGTGGGACATCGCGAAGGCTACCGAGCCAGTTTGGGCGCCGCTGCAGCCGAACGGCGAGAAGGCACTCAGTCGTCTGCAGCAGCTTTGGCCCGGCATGGCGACGCTCTATCTCGCCACTGACCCGGACCCGGAAGGTGAAGCTATCGCCTGGCACATTCTGCGTGTTCTCAGTGAACGCCAGACTCGTGGGCAGATTAGCACGGGTGCCGGCGCGGCGCCCGTCGTAAAACGCATGCGATTCCATCGCCTCGAGCGAGACGAAATTCAACGGGCGCAGCGAGAGGCATCGGACGGTTTGGATGCTGGACTAGTCAAGAGCGCACTTGCACGCAGCTTCCTCGACCAACTGATATCGACGCTTTACCCGAAGAGACTGGGGCTATCCGACGGTACGGGCTTCTCCGCCGGCGTTGGTCGCGTCCAGTTGGGTATTCTCGACCTCGTTAACGAGGCCGAGCAGCGTCCGTCGTGCCAACGTATTCGCGTTTCGATTCCCGTCTCCGACGGCAGCGCCCTTACCGCATGGCTTGCCAACCGTGGCTCGATGGGCACGGGAACTGTGACAGAGAGGCCGTTGAGCGAAGACATGTCTCCCACGCTTGAAAAGTTGAAAGTCCTATTACGTCATCCACAGACAACAGTGAGCGCTTCGTGGTCCGGTCGACTTGACCAGCGTCCTCCGTATCCTGCCATCAACACCGCACGCTTCACGGCACTTGCCTATCGTGCGCTGGGCTTGCCGCCAGAGGAAACCGCGAAGGAACTGCAGGCGCTTTACGAGGGCACTGCCCAGCCTGCGATAGTGAAGCGTGTTCGCGGTCTACCTGATGGCGCCCAAGCCGGCATGCGATATGAGGAGATGGTAGATGAGTGATTCACGCTCGCTGGCGCATCCGATGATTGAGCCGCTCGACTATTCTCTGACACCGGAGAAGGCACGCTCAGTTCTCTCGGGAAACGCACTCGCAGTGTACAGCCTTCTCTGGAAGGCCGCGTTGGCGACCATGGCCGAGGGGCCGGCCATCCGTGAACAAAAGCTTGTACTGACAGCGAGCAATCCTGACGCAGATTCCATCACTGCGTTTCTGCAATCCCGCAGTCAGCATCTCGAAGAGCCGGGATGGCTGGAAATCCTGCCCTCAGAAGACAAGCCGGCCGACCCAATTACCGTTCCACTGCCTGAGCTGTTCCAGAAGACGCTCAACGCTGCACCGACGCAATTGGAAAAAGATGGTTCCCGTTCTCGTGGCCCTGACGCCTGCGCGCCCTCTGTCGCGCTTCTTGGCGCGACGAGTACGTGGGCCTGCGAAATCGTTGCGGCTGTACCAGAGTCATTGCGCTACGACTCCATGATTGAGCAGATGGCTGCCAACGGTGTTGGCAGGCCCTCGACGTTTGCCGGGCGGCTGCAGAGCGCCATCAAGAATGACGTCGTTACAGACAGTGAAGGTGGCCTGACAGTCGGGGCGCTTGGACGAACAATTTTGGGAGCGCTGTCGTTGTTGCCAGAGGCGGCTATCGTCAATGCGAAATACTGTTCGGACCTGGAGGCGAAGCTCGAAGAAGTTGAAAGCGACTCGTCCAAGGCGGGCTCCGTGCTGTCAGAGTTTTGTGAGCGAGCTGTTGGCTGCGGCACCGGCCTCGCGGTGTGGCTCGATGAGCTTCTCATCGAAGGTGAAAGTCTGAACGAAGCGATGCGCCGCGCAGCCAACACGCTGCCGCCGGCGGATAGCTGGGGTGATGCGATGCTGCCGTTGGGTATCGACCCGCTGCGCCTCGTTGCCCGTCCAGAACTGGCGGAAGCCGCACGCGCCGAGCTCGATACGATGCTTGCCGCAGCAGACGTCGCGCAGTGGAAAGCACTCTCGCCGCGGGCCCGTTCGATTCACAGGCTGGCGACAATTACATCTGCTTGTCCAGACGCGGACACCGCCGAGTGGGCAGCGCGATGCAGCCGTGACGTCGTCTGGCGCTGGTGGATTGACCTTGGCCCGAACGATTTGCCGTTGAAACTCCACGAACTTCGAGCGGCTGAGGGCGACGTGAGTTTAGTGACAGAGCAACGAGCTGGTGAGTTGGCTGCGCTTTACAAGCGAGTCATTGAGGCGATTGCCTAAGGCTACACAATGCATTTCATTTCCTACCCGCGTACTGCGGCCGAACTTGCTGACTTGCTGAAGCTCGGGATGTCAGAGGTGCTCCGGCTGCTTCGTGAAAACAAGCTGCGCGTCAACCTCAAAGGTTTCCTGAGTTACTTCTTCAAAACGAAGAATGATGACCCAGTGTTTATCTCGAACGCAAATGAAAAGTTGTTGAACTGGTATGCGCAACGTCTGGAGGGTGGTATGCCTCCCGCGGCACTCGTTTACCACCGGACCGGCGTGCGAGCTCTTCATGGATTCAAAATCGAGCGCGTCAGCTACGTGCGCAAGCTGGACAGGCGACAATACGAACACGAGCGCAAGAGAGAATTCGAGACGATTCGGCCAGCGTGGATTCGAGAGATTGGTGCCAAGCATGCATCGGAACTCGAGGGTGCCGGCATCTCTCGAGCGGATATCGCGCGGATGGTCGAGACGGGGAAAGCTCCACTTGGCTATCAAGTGCATCATCGCATGCCGTTGGATGATGGCGGAACCAACGCGTATGACAATCTCATTCTAATGCGCGACGATGTCGAACATCGCGCAGTCCATGGCTATTACAACCCCGGAGAGCAACGCATCGACAGAATGAACTACGGTGAAAGCGGTCACGTGGCTCTGCCAATGCCTCCTGCAGACACGATTGTTTACCCGAACATAGCGATGGGGTACGTGTCCGAGCCTGTGCCGAATGTTGAATTTCTGGAGATTTTCGAATGAGCATCGTCGAACTCGTCGAAAAGATGACGTTGGAGCTCAACGAGACTAACCGACCAGCAGCGCGCAAGGAGGCTGAAATTTTTGCCGCGAGCGATAGGTTCGCTAGCGAGTTCGGGGTCGTTCTGCCTGATGCATACAAGGAGGTGCTTCGCCATGCGGACGGCGTGCTTCACAACGGTTTGGCTATCTGGCCGATAGCGGAACACGCGATTTTCCGCCAGACGATTTTTGAAGCTAATGCGGACCTTCGGGACTCGTTCGACAGCCGCTTCGTTTACTTCGGTCAGCGCGACGAAGAATTGTATGTCTTCGAGCCTGCCAAGCAGCGCTACAGTGCCATCGAGTTTGTGGGCAAGCCTGTCTGGGCGGAATTTCACGACGATGCGGAAATGTTCGAGTTCATGCTCGGAAGAGCGTGGAAGTAGTGCTTTAGACGATTGTGGAAATAGTGGAGCAGGACCAACGTCGCGTGCAGTGGTGTCGGAGGACATCTCGACGACGCGCGGACTAGCAATGAACGAGCGGAAATACACGGCCATCAGCGATTGGGGGTCGATTGTACGCGTAGCGGGACCGGGGATACCCGCTTGTGCGTGTCAGTGTCGTCCTGTGTCCAACTATGCCCTCTTTTGCCTCGTGGTCGGAACTACGACGCCGCCTGAGTATAGATTTCGGGCCAAGACGCTGGCCCGTTTCTCCATTTTCCAGCCTCAGAAAAAAGCCCGAGATGAGCGGCTGCAACTCCCGCCGGGATACCAGCGGGCACGGCATGGGCCACGAGGTTGGTCGCATTCTGGAGCCAGGATTCTCGAAGCTCGTAGTCCCTTCGAGAGCCGGCTGACAGAAAAATACCATTCAAAACTGCGACCACCCTTTCTGGAGTATTCGATTGCGCTGCCGCATCGACCAGGATATCGCGCACAATATCAGCGAGATTATGGTCTTCCGACGTGGTGGCCAGATTTGCCACCTGGTGCAGCATGAGAGCCTTCTCAATCCATTCGGGGTCGTCGGTTTGTAGCCGTGCTTCGCGCAGTGCATCAGCGCCTACCCGATAGCAATCCGCGGAAACACGCACCAGGTGGTTTGTGCTCGCCAATGCCGCCCACGCCTTGGAGAAGGCATTTTCCTCGAAACGCTTTGCGACGAACAACCGGTCTGACTCAGACAGTTCGGCGTCCTCCCGGTCATCGAGGGTGGTGCAGGGCCCTGACGTCAGGAACGTCACGCGTCTGGTTTGATGCAACTCATCGATGAGTGACTGGAGACGTTCGGCTTCCGGCACAACGACGCCTGTCACTGTCACAGCATTGACGACTTCGTGCACGAGGCGAAGGACATTGCATCGACATGCCTCCCCCGTCATCCAGGCACCTGTGACGCTCGGCTCGAGATACATGTCCTGAATTTCGGTTATATCCGAAGTTGCGTTCATCTGCTCGTGAGCCCACGACCGTAAGC
Organism: Paraburkholderia atlantica; assembly: GCF_000092885.1. Taxonomy (NCBI): domain Bacteria; kingdom Pseudomonadati; phylum Pseudomonadota; class Betaproteobacteria; order Burkholderiales; family Burkholderiaceae; genus Paraburkholderia; species Paraburkholderia atlantica. The sequence continues at coordinate 485,812 of NC_014117.1, forward strand.
TCTGGACGTTGATGCGACTGGTTTTATGGTGCTCGACAACGACCCCACCCTGAATCCAGGCGGCTATACGCTTCCAGTACGGTTGCACCGCAGCGGCGCCTTCCGCCGTTTGCATTTCGGAGAGCGCCAGCCGCGCAAATACTGATATCGGCTCGTACAGTTGTTCCTGCGAGTCGCCATCCACACAAAGCAGGGACAGGGTGGTTCCCGCCAGCTTGAGAAACCGCTCGTCCCCACTTCGGCTCAGAGTTATATCGACAAGCGCAGCCAATGAATACGGGTCAGCGATTTGCCCCATCGAATTCAACGCGTTCCATAGCGTGTCGTTATCAACGCTGGACACAAGAATCGAGGGAGAAAGACGAGAATCAACGTAACCGAACATCGTGATGCGAAGCCCCATCGTCAAGTCACGCTGAACAAGGTGAGTTCTGTACGGACCCGCAACCTCACTCAAATATGTTGAAACAGTCCGTTGCGTCTCGAGCGGACCCATCAGACGAACGTAGTACTTGAGGTCAGATGGTGCGAGGGTGGAGACGTGGGGAGGGGTTGAACCTCTTCTGGCGATTCGCGCCCAACTCGCCATCACTCCGCCAGCGCGCTCCATCATAAGACTTAAAAACTCGCTCTCGGAGAGCGGACGTCGAGTAACCACTGCTTTGATTGACGAGGCTTCCGGAAACGTCGGACCATACGCTCGAAGTACTTCGGCTATGCGTTGTACACGTGCTGAATCCGAGAGTAGCAACCCGTTGAGTTCAATGACATCTGCGTTCTCCCATCCGTTGTCTGTCCGGAATTGAAGCGACATCGAATCAGTGTTCCTCGTGATTCTGAATCCTCCGGCTCCAGCGCTTTCAAAGGACCCGTTCCGGGCGGCGGATTGTGCAGCCTCAAAAAGCGAAGACACCGATATCGGTTCTGCGCTTCCAAACTGGATGGTTTCTGCCAAGCTCAGCTTGGCAAGAGGACCCAGCTTTTCGTGCGTGATAAGGCGTTCATGCATCCAGATAGGCAGTTCCGAGATTGTCATTGCGACGACTCTCTCGCCACCGGCTGGGTGCGTCTTCAAATCGAGAAGAGCAAGCAGATGGTGTGTAATATGGCTCACGATGGAATCGATGAAATCCATATTCGCACGACGAGCGGGGCGCAGTAGGCGTTCTTCAACGAAAGTATGGAAAGTCCTCCGTTTTTCAGCTTCCCAAGCCACTGCCTGAAACAGAAGGGTTCCTGTCGTGAGTGCGACTATCTTGATGCCGACATCGTGATTAGGCTTGCCATCAACGGTGGCAGCGGCGGTCCAGATAGGCCTGGCGAGATTGTCAAGAACCCAACTCGAACCAGCAATTGCCCTTTCAATGGAGCAGTTGTCCGACGTCCAGAGAGCCGAGAGGGCGGTGGTCAGGACTCGATGTGTCGAATCGAGGTACTGCCGGTCAAGAACGTTAGACGCGTCGACGGTACATGACAAAGCTATGCTCTGGCGGATGGTTTTTAGTTCATGGGTTTCGACTATGCTTACATCATTTTCGAGTGAGCAAGCCAGAAGTGAGCCGAGAACTTCGTCGAGCATGACTGCGACGTAAGCCGCACCCATTGAACGGAGGCGATTTCGCTGATACAGTCCGTCCGTAACCGACATCGCATCACAGGCGGATAACGCGTCGATTACGTCCAACGATGAATAACTGGCGATGGGCCGGTTGTCATCACTTACGACGTGGTTCAGGCGCGTGAAGTATCGGTCATCGACCACTAGGCGAGAGATTTCGCTATCCGACTGTAGAAATCCAATCGCGGTGAACGATTCGCCCATGCCCTTTGAGGTCAATTCGCTAAGCTGCTCGCTCGGACGGCGGTCAGGAAGCAGGCGAACACGGTCAGTTTCCATCGCGCGTCGTAGTGCAATCCGGGCGCCATCCAGTATTGCTACCGTTCGCTCGCGCTCCTTGGCTTCAGCAACGGTTTGCTCGAGCTCGTCTTTCAGGTCAGCCGGCGCATATAGTTGAAACCTGACCGGGCGCAGCGCATCAAGAACGCCGGATTGCTGTAGATGTCGAATCGCTACTGTATCGGCGTAAATGAACTTCCCCAGAAAGCTCGACGGCGCCTCAAGTTTTTCGCCCCGGTCGAACTGGGCGAGTTTGGCGTCGGCTTGCTCTGCAAGGACCTTTGGAATTTTTCCTGCTGCCAGAAGACCGTGTACAAATGTGCGGACCGTGATGGCGCGGTCTGCATATTCGCCGAGGTCCGCGCGTTCTTCTGCAAGCGTACCCGCTTTCAGGATGGGATATGACGCAACAATGAGGCCGTTTTCGGCTTGTGCGCGCGCGAGGGCAGTAGCGAGTTCTTCCCCTACTTCTTCGATAAGCCAGTCCGGCGCAGTGCCGGGGATTGAGTTTGACACCAGGACTGCAGAATCCAATGCCTCAAGAATCGTTTCTGCGAGTCGGATTTGCGAAGGTTGGTGAAAGCGAATCCGCCTGCTTTCCTTAAGTAACAACGGCATCGTGTCGGCCGCTATGTAGACATGACTGAAAACGCTCAACGTTTTGTCGAGTAGGTCCAGCCGCGCGAGCGTCAGGACGGCCGTAACATCTAATCCGATGTCGCCAGAAGCAGTCAATGGCGGGTAGTCAATGCGACTGCCAAAAAGAGGAAGAACAAAGCGCTTACGCGGGTCGTGCTGGTTTTCATTGGCGGCAGGGATAGCACAAAAGAGTCGACCAAGGGGCAGGTTGAGGACTGAAGCGAGAAGCTGTATGGGTGCCGCGCTTTTGCCGAATGAATCGACAACGGACTGGCTTCGACGCTGATTTGAAGGAATGACCTCTTCGACAATCTGCCGCAGAGTTATGTGCTGAATAATACCTTCGTTGTCGGTGCTGGCCGCCAGTGCCAGCCATGAGGCGGTGAGCTCGTCTTCCATCCCGAGATTTACCGCAGCGTTATACGCCGACACCAGAACGCGAGCCGAACCATTCCCGCGGTCGACTGCAAGCTTAAGGAGCTCGAAGGCTTTTATACGAGACGCCTGGCTGTCGCCGGCAAGTTGAGCGAGTAGCAGAAGAGTACTCGAATCGTACTTTTCGCGAACGGGCCATTCACGCTCGAAAATGACGTGGAAGTGGTCCCAATCCCCGGATTTGACAGCGATATTGAAGTCAAGGCCGACATGATTTTCGATGTGGGGATATTCTGCCAGTAGAGAGTCGTTCAGAGACTTCGCGCCACGCCAGTCGCCAACCTCCAGGCGAGCCCATGCTAATGCGGACCGCAACGCTTCCGACTCCCGGACAATGTCGCCCTCCGGCGCAAGAAATGCGACGATTTCTGGGGCCCTTCCGCTTAGATGCTGCAAGGCTGAGACAACATTAAGCGCATGAGCCGCAGTACGGTCAAGGCGATATACCTCTTGCGCTACTGGCAGCAGCGCAGCGAAGTCTTTCACACCCGCAAGATATGAGACGAGCGCGCTTGCATTGCTCAACGAGGGCGACTGCTCATATAGCGCCACGAGCTGGAGTCGGATATCTGTACCCTCTGCCGCGGATATCTGCGCCTCAATTAGCTCTGCTTCTCCTTGACTAAATGCCGACCGGTTGACATTTAGTAACGTACGCGCTCGCATCGCCTGTCCACCATCCTGCATCAGGGCGGCAATTCGCGCCGTCGTTAGTATTCTGGCGTCGACGAGACTGGAAAGTTTCGCGTCGTGCTCGTCCAAAAATTTCAGAAGCTGTGTAGGTAAAAGCGTGTCAACGGCAAGGAAGTAGAAGTTAATCCATTCGTCATCGGACAAGCCTCCAAGCCCTAGTCGAGACGACAGATACGTCCAGAGTTTGGGCCCGTCTATTTGGAACGCGGAAAACTGTCGAGCGATATGATAAATGTTGACGGCGCGAGCTTGGTCGCTCAGAGCTTCCTGGGTCTCTTTTGTTGCGAAATCGCGCGTCGCGTCGTCTCTGCTGCGTAACGATAACCACAGCTTGACCTCACGGGCTTGACCTGCACGTAGCGCACTATATGAAACCATCCGCGTCTCTGCTTGAGACAGAAGGTCAATGGCGTTTCTACGATGTTCTTCTGCAACGTCACCTTCCAGCAGTGGCACGACTCCATATACGAGATTGTGGTTCAACACCCGGAGACGGAAGTCTGGGGGGACAACCATGACCGCGCGATACATGCCCTCGATGAAATATAAATCCGGAAAGCTTTCATAAAGGGGCCGCGCAATTTGGAATTTTTCAATGGCGTCTTCCCAACGTCCTGCTTCAGCGAATGCGCCGGCAAGATTGGTCCACCCCGTGGGAGTGAGGAATTTTGCTGAAATACTCGTGCTAGCCTGCTCGTACCACGCGATTACTACCTCCCAACCATCGCGCCGACGAAGTATGTTCAACACGGCGGACCTTGCTTCATCCGTTGAAACATCCCGAATCAAGCGCAATGCTTCGTCTGCATGTCCCGTGCATTCAAGCACCATCGCCTTGGTCACAAGGTACCGCGAACTGGTTTCGTCACCTTCAACCAATGAGAAATATTTCCTGACATCGTCGGTCGACGCCCGGTCGGCGGCTAGCAATCGCGTAGCCCACAGAAAAACTGCCTGCTTTTGCTCACTGGATGCCTCGCGAAGATTCCCTCCGAGCACGGCTTCAGCGAGCGCCCGAATTCGTGTGACGGCCTGTTCGTCAAACGTGCGGGTCTTCAGTATCGCATCGAGCTGGCGTTCCACCTCACGGGTGGCAAGCGGTTCTGCGGTTGTCGTCGGCAACGCCTCGACCGTTTGCGCAATCTCTTGAAGCTGAACTTTAACGCTGGAAAGGTCGCCGCGGACCGCTTTGCTTTCGACCCTCAGTTGCCCCGTTACAGCGCCTATGACCAGGGCGCTCTGGTCCTCCAAACCGGAGTTGTACGATTGCACGAGTGCATCGATGACGCTGTTGATGGCTCCATCGGCAAGGTTTGCAGCTTCGCCTGTCTCTCGGGCGTAGGCGTCGGCCAGGCCGGCACGAATGGATGCGCCGTCCGGGGCTTGAGAATAAATCCGAAACTCAGCTAGTGTGAAAATCGACGCCTTGGTTTCGGAGAGTGCCAGCCATCTCTGGACCGATGGGCTGCGAAGGTGTATGGCCACGACCGCGAGAGACTCAACGCGTGTCAGAAAGCTAGGTGAGTCGTGCTGACTCGTGCTGTCGGTGGCCAGAAGGCGCTCGTATGTCCGGTTGAATGACTCATACATGCCGATGCTGTCGGCAGGCTTCCCACTCCTGTACGCGGTGTGTTCTGCGCGAAGAGCCTTCGCTCTTGCGATGACCTTGGGCTTTAGCCACGAGGCGGCCTGCGTTACTAGCGCTTTTATAGCGGCGGGAACACCTATCATCTTATGCCCAATATGTGGTGGCGTCGCCGCATATTATAGTTTGGGCTTTTGGCGATTCCGCCGCGAGGTAGCCGGCGCGCGCAGAAATCTGAATGCTGCATCGGGTTCGTACGGTTTTGTCAGGCGCGATTGGTAGGCTGATGGACGACGGAAGAAATGCCGACGCAAGGTCGTCGACGTCTTGGAGCAGGTAAAGGCTGAGTTGGCCGCAACGAATGCTCAAGGATTCTTCAAAAGATTTAATGTAGCAAGTCCCGAAACGATTGAATCGTGCGTTCGGGACGTGCAGGGCGCAGTGGTGGAAGGCGGAGCGGTTCTGATAAACGTCATGCAGTCGATAGTGATTGAGCTTGGCGCTTCAGGCCCATTCGACCGGTACAGGCCGCGGCGTGAAGAGCAAATGGCCAACGTAGCCCGAACATTATGGTTTGCCCGGCGTATGCATGGATGACACAGTACTCGCGAACCGGATACGCTGGCGACCACCCAAATCAAATGGTCGAGCTGGAGTTTGAAAGAGGGAGCGAGACTGGCTGGATGCCGTCAGGGAACAACGGGTCCGGAGGAGGATTCAATGTGTGCCATTTTTCATTGAATAGAGCGTCCGCATTCTGAGGCACCATAGTGCTATCAAGCGCCCGTCCAAGGTCCTCGGCGCTAACAACGAGAATTCTCGCCTTGACAGCCTCCTCCATGTTGGTAATCGCGGGTTCGGCAAGCGACGTGACGGTGACCGGAAGACAACGGATGTGGGAATTCCCTGTTTCGGCAAGTTTTTCGCGCAATGCCGCCGTTCTCGCCAATAACTTGGATAGTTTACCTTCGATATCGATGGCAGCTGTGGTGCATTCCACGACGAGGACGTCACCCGATGGCGTGGTTGCGATTAGGTCGGGATTGTTCGACTGCGGTTTTCCAAAAAGTGGGTCGACTGCGAAACCGAGCATGTACAGCAGGTTTGCGACGCCGGCCTCGAGATTGCGAGCATCCTGCTTTTGGGTCTTAGCGTCGAACAAACATTTCTTGGTATTTTCGAGAGCCGGGTCAAACACCTCATGCGTCATCCGACGAACGTTAGGGAGAATCCCAGGTTGCACCACGAAGCCCTGCTGCAACAGCAAGCCGTCGTATGAGGCAAAACATTGCACAATCGCACCGTCCGGGACGCAAACATCGATTTCGCCGACCTGAATTCGTTCGCCTGCGCCTGCGCTCCATGCAAGCTCTGTTGCAGCGAGGGTGCGGCGTTGGACCACGCTGCCGGTCGCAACGACGCGATAACCGAACCGTGCAGGCGTCACGTCGATGCCACGAAGTGCAAGCAGCGCCAGTCTCACCTTGCCGCCAATGATTTCTCTGGTTAGGTCAATGGCTACCGGGCTGTGCGCGGAAATATCCAGAGTGCAGGTATCCCACCGAAGGGGTTTAAGCCAGAGTTCATTGGCGAGTTCAACAATCGAATCGTACGGCTGCTGGGCAGTGCGCAGGTCGTTTCGGAACTCTGCCTGCCGACTCCCGAACGGCATTCGTCCGCATGAGAGCGTCAGACTCAAAGCATGCTCCCGGGACGAGTTGAAATCGTCAGGGTATCTGGGAAAGTAGACAGATATGTCCTGAGGTCCGACGCCTTCCTGCTCTATGAGAGACAGCGTGCCGATAGGTGTTTCTAACTCGTCACGTAGCAGCGCGTGAATGAGTGCCTCGCAATCGAGCCCCAACGTTGACAAACTGACGGCACAGGCGCAAACCGATGGCGTTTGAAGTTGAAGTGCTTGAGGTACCGCATTCGATGGGAGAATCACATGCCCTTGTACGAGCCGCAATCGGCCGCCATCCTTGACCGCGATGAAGCTAAAGGTGGCGTCAGTATAGGCGCCTTGCCATGGCTTTGTCAGTGACAGGAATTCCGCGAACTTTGGGCTTTCATGCTCGGCCAGTGTGTACATAGTCATATTCTTTGAAATTGTCCGGTTTTCTTCGCATCCCCGTAGCCCCGCGGAAGAATCCGGAAGTATCACATTTTCCTCTCGTTCAGGCAGCGACATGCCGCGCGAGCAACTCTTCGAGGAATGACCCGAGGGCGGTGTTTCTCAGTCCCGCGCGGGGGAGCGACTCGACAGCATGCCGGGCTGCTTCCTCGTCGCCTACAAGAATTACCTGACGTTGAGCGCGTGTCAACGCTGTGTAAATGAGAGTCCGGTCGAGAAGCCTGTGTCGCGTTATCGGGATGATGACACGCTCCCACTGCGAACCTTGCGCCTTGTGAATCGTCAGCGCATACGCAAGGTCGAGATGGTCGAGCAACGATTCGAAAACAGGGCGGCACTCGCCGTCGTCCCAATCAATCCAGGCGATGGCGTTACCAAGCATGTCGCCCCTGTCGGCAATCACAGGTTTGGGCTCCGGCTCAATTTTGCACAGCGTTCCCAGTGAGCCGTTTTGCAGACCGGCAGAGTAGAGGTTTCGCGTGCAAACCACAGGGTCGCCAAGCCGGAAGCCGGTGTTGCACAATGCGTCCAGTTCGCTATTCCATATGGTCAAGCACGGGGCGCTCCCCGTCAGCACGTTCTGACAGGCCTCATTCAGAGCAAGCACACCCTCTTTGCCTCTCTTGCGCGCACAAAGTATCTGACTCGCTTTCGGCTCGAGCTGAAACAGGCTTAGCACGGTCTGCGCAATTGACCACGCCGAATCCACCCGTCCGGTAGCAAGGGCAGGCTTGCGCCTCAGGAACACTACCGGTGCGTCCAAATCTGATGGAATCTCAGGCCATGTGCCGGTTCGCACGGAAGTGGCAGCCCGCGCAATCTCGCCGGCGAATCGCTGTGGAACCTCCAGATGCACTTGCGGGATTCGTGAGTTGCTGGTCAATGCATGTAGCACCAGCCCCGGACCGACGGGCATCAACTGCAATGCATCGCCGACCAGCAGCAGGCGGACGTGGGGCGGCAGGAGCGAGCAGAGTCTGTACATGGTGATGATATCCACCATGCTCGCTTCATCAACGACTATCACGCAGTGTTCCGACAGTTGCTCGGGCGTGACCTTTCGCTGTAGCGCCGCGAGGGTGCGGGCAGGCAGCCCGGTGACTGACTCCATCCGCTTTGCCGCCCGACCAGCGAGTGCAGCCTGGATGACAAGAATAGAAGCCTCACGATAAACCCGATAGATGCACCTCAGAATCGTTGTCTTGCCCACTCCGGCGCCCCCGGATATGACACAGAGCCTGTTCTCCGCGGCCAGATGAACGGCAATACGCTGTTCGGCGCTAAACGAAATCTGTTCATCGCTCTCGAATTCCGCGATGAGTTCTTCGACCCTAACGCGGCTCAACAAGCGGGAATTGGCGGGTGCGATGGTCCGAAGACGAATCGCCAACGCTGACGCGACGGTTGTTTCCATCACGTATGCGCCAAGAGGATGGAGCATGCCGTCGTCCGCGACAACGAAGCATCCATGTTGCCGTCCTGTTTCCAATGCTGACCGCACAAGACTTCGCGGCGCGCGTGTGGCATCATCACCAAGCACAGATGCCAATCGCGTCATCACCATCGCATCGGTCGCGGCTGTATGGCCGTCCCCGAAGAGGCGATAAAGGGTCTCTTCGATGGCGCCGCGCAGGCGGCGGGGGTCATCTTGACCAACCCCGAAGTGTTCTCGCGCGAGCCGGTCCGTGACATGCCAGCTCGCGCAAAAGCTTAGCAAGCGATATGGGTCTTCTGATATGGCTTCCGGTGCCTCCGCGCCGAAGTAGTCGACGACTTTTTTCCCTAGTTCGACCTCAAAACCGTGCTGGGACAACCAGGATATAGTGCGAGCGTTGCCAAAGAACTTCCAACCATCCACTAACACTTGAGCGGTCTCCGGGGAAACGCTCGTGGATAACGTCGACTCGTCGCCCTCATCCAGGATGCTATAAAGCCGGTCGCCAAAGGTCTCCCAAAGCTTTCGAGCTTTGACCATGCCTACGCCGGGGAATGCATCGCTCTCTGCGATAAATGTTACGAGGTGCTCTCCAGAGGGAAGCGCAAGCTCAGCGCTCTCGGCATGCACCTGCTGCTCGACGATGAGAAAACCGTTAATGGTGCGTTCGCGACGAGTCGCCTTGCCGGTCACACGCCACCATTGGCCTACCTGAAGACCGACGATACCAAGGTCGCGCGACAAGAAGACGACCACATGCTCCTTGGCATCCAGCACAGTGCCGCACGAATCGATTGTCGGACCATAAAAGATGTACCCGCCGAAACCTTTCGGATTGTCACTGCGTATAGTTGACACCCTGACAAGGCGGACTTCGCTCATCGCGGCACCCGCCCGGTCAGCGCAAGCGCAGTATGCAGGCTCTCGTATTTTGAGAGACGTTGCTTGAGTTCATCGAGCTCGGCCTTCAGAGATGCATTTTCGACTTCGAGCTGACGCTCGCGGTCGGATTTGTCAACGGCCTTCCGCGACGGACGATGAGTCAGCGCTGGCTCGGCTTCAGTTCGCTGGGGGGCCGGTATGGCTAGAGGCGGTAGAACTCCGCGGCTCCGCAGGCCATCTTCGAGCCTTCTCAGGGCGGCCTTTACCCTTGGATTTTGGTCAAGAACCGACTTGGCAAACTGGCACTCGCGAGCAATTTCCGTCCGCGATAGAACGCCACGTCCGGCAAGCTGGCGAAAGTCCGCGTCTGTCTTTGAGGCCGACCAGTTTGAGAAAATCGAGAAATTACGGTCAGAGGGGCTCTCAGTGTTCGGCATGCTCGTCGCTCAGCTAGGTTTCACGTGACGAAAGTTCAAGAGCTCGTCTCACTTTTTTCTACTTCATCGAGGAACTCTCGGATGGCTTCAACTTGGGCTTTCTCTAACAACACACTCTTACTGGTAATGGCGCGCACCCGGTCACGATAGAGTTGTAGCCCGCAACTCGCCAGATGTGCCTCATCTAATAGGTTCGACAGGGCGAACCTTAAATCGTTACTCGGATGACGAGGGGTCTTGACTTGCTTGTTCGGCGTAGCGGTGAAGCCAATACGGATAATCTCGTCGAGGCTGACCCCAGGAATTGTTCGCAGCGCGGCTTCGATGCGTTGACGTGCTGCGACAGCCACGTCGCGTTCCTGCTCGATGAGCGCTACATACGCTCGCAGTGTTTCATCGGCGATGGCAGGCTTGTATTCCTTACAAGGAGATGCGCGTTCTACGGTTTGGCTTGCCTGCCGCCGTAGGAGGTATCTATACAGGACATCCCGTGAGTTGCGGATGGATTGGCCCTTTGGACCTCCCCATTGATGGTCGAGACAATATCGTTCAACTGTCGTCGGCGAAATCTTCAGGCCGTTCTGTTCAAGATAGTCACACGCTCGCTTTAAGCGAGTGAGTGATTCTCTTTCGCGAGAGTTCTCAGACGCCTCATAGAGGCGGTCGAACTCATCATCGGTCAATGGCAGGACTGTACTCATGCGAAAGTCTCTACGTCTTCAGGCGAAGCGCCATTCGGCGATTGGATTTGATTCAGTAGCTTCGAAAGTTTGGGGGACAAGAGTGGTGCGTTAACGGAGCCGGATTCCACATGATTTGCCATGATGTTGATGGCTCTGGAAAGTGCCGGGTAGTCAGAGAGGGGGCGATGTCCTGTCATAACTTCATCGAGGTCTTGCCCTTCAACTTGGTGCAAAATCATAGAGGACAGAAGATTTCCTGCTTCGCGAGCTTGCTGTTCTGTTAGTTCAAGCAAGAATGGGCGGACCCCGTTCTCCATCATCAGTGTACTGAGCACCGACCTTTTTTCCAGTTCAGCTTCATTGTTGCGAAAGCCTGTGGTGAAGTCAGTCATCTGCGTAATGTGGTCGAGAAGAGCAAACTCGTGGGCTGACTCAAGTGTGACTTTGAGTTCCGTAGGCGTGGCCGATGTTAGGGCGATTAACTTCCTTCCCTTGCCAGTAATTCTCCTCTTGCTAGCGAGATAGTCGTTCATGAGCTCCATCGACCTTTCGGCATACCTATATCGGGAAAACCATTCGTTGACGTCGATGGCGAGTTCGCGGCTTAGCAATTCGACCTTGTCATTCAAGGAACGAGCTTCGCGCTGATTCCCGCGGTCTTCGGCATCAAGGCGCTTATCGTTCAACTCTGCAATCTCCAAACCTTTCTTGCGGATTTTGTAGGCGAGGTTATTTACGGCGGCAACTTGGCCGTGGAGATGGGCGGGGCCTGTAATCCAGAAGCGGCAAAGACCGCAACGTTGACCACCGGGGACTGGCCCGTGGCTGTCCTGCGACTTCGCAATCAGAGGACCTCCGTTGTCGCACGACGTTCCGGGACAGATGCCTTCTGCATTGATTGTGAGGAGCCCGCTGGCGCACTGGAGCGCGATGAACCCAGCGCCCACGCCTGCACCTTCCTGCCCCAGCAGATACGGTGCGAAGTCATCCAGGTTATGCTGGAAGTCTGGGGAATTAACAAAGTCCACGTCGGCTTCCAACTGCTCGTATGCTGCTTTGAGGCGGGCGCGAAGCTTGGACGGTGCGTACTTGAGATAGTGAAGCGTCATCACCAATGTACGATGGCCTGCTACGAATCGCGAGACAATTTCGAGCGGTACGCCCGCCTCTATCAAGGCGGTAATGCCACTGACGCGGAGTGTGTGTAAGTCGACAGACCATTCCACCGCTTTACCGTTCATGCGAACCAGCTGCACCTTTCGCCCGTACTTTTCTTCAATTCTCTTTTGTGTCTCAACAAGCAGTTGCCTGTAGAAAGCCTTAAGTTTGTCGTACGAAATAGGTTTTTCTTGGGACGGGCTCCTCGCGTCGCGAAAGAGGGGACTTATATCGGGAAGGTAGGCCGCAGTGCGAGGCCGTTCCCTTACGTCACGTTGATAGTCGGCATACGGAATTGGTCGTAGTATTGGAGGCAAGTAGCGGCGTTGCCAACTTCTCTGCGTAACAAGGAGCTCTTGGAGCTTCGAGGACATGTACGGAATGGGGTAACCAATATCTTTACTATTGTATTGAGCGGACTTGTTCGTATTCACCCACAGGGACATCCACGTTTCGCTATTTACAGAGTCGGATGTGAGTTGTAAAGCGCTCTCCTTGCGCCCCTTAATGGCAAGCTTGGATGGGTTGGGAATCAAGGTGTTGGTGGCTTCATCATAGACCTTCTGGTCAAGCTCTCCAGAGTCAAGCCATCGGGCCTGATGACTCCGAATGGGCGTCTCAAGAAGCACGTACAGGCACACGGTCATGCTCGGGTCCCAAACGTTTGCCGTTGTGTTTGTTAAACTATCTAAAACTTGCGCATATTGGTGAGGCAAACCCTTAGCGAAGCGAAAGTCATCTTCGGTGAGGATTTCCTTCATTGTGCTTAGGATGTAGTTATCGAGGCGAGGCCTGTGCGTTGAACTTGGGGTGCCGCGCGTTCCGAAATTGTCGTTAGCATGTATGGGATTGGCAAAGTGCTCAGCTGCTTTGTGTCCTTGAGCGATAAGTTGGTCTTTAAGCCAATCGAAGAACTGGCGCGCCTTGCTTATGATGTCATTTTTGCGCTTTGGGTTTTCGTTCGGGAACCTTTCGCCTAAGTATTTGAGAAAGGTCAAGCGGTCAGGGTCTGTTGGGCAAAGTACATGCTCTCGCATCAGTTCCCATGGAGAAAGAGGGGCGTCTTCGAGCAGACAGAGAAAGTCGCCAAGAACATTGAGCTTTCCGGTTGGTGAATATAACCGCATGTCGGTAGACTGCGCGATGTACAGTCGAAAGTTATTAGCCCACGCCGCCAAATCAGGCCTGACCTCGCGGAGCCATGCAAAGGTTCCGTCAAGTCGCTGTTCGGACGTGCTATCCGTATACTGAGGTCGAGATATAACAATTGGGTGTTGCGGATTTCCTTTGTTATAGGCTTGCTTAAGCCATATGATGCCCTTTCGTGCGGATGCGCGGGATGACCGCCACTTTTCGACATCCCGCTCCTTCGGAAATCTTTCTTCAGTCTGGCGCACAAAAGTTGACTCATAAGCACTTATCAGCTCAGGTGAAAGGTCTTGAGAAGTCGCGACGTTCGACGATGCCAGAGCATTGCAAACAGTGATGTAGTTTGGGGCAGAACGGCGAGCCATCTTTTTCGTTACAAGAGTTAGCAGCAGAGTTGCTTTTGACGAGTAGATGGGGTTGAAGAGCGTCTGATACTTGACAGACTTCCAGCACCTCATGCCAGTCGGGTAAAGCATAAGGCTCTTTGAGAGAAGCATCGTAAGGAATTCCCCGTAGCGCAATGGATGATAAAGGGGTTCGCCACCATCGCGCAGATGCGAACAAAGCTTCTTGACGAACGCGACCGAGGACCCAGCGTCCGAGAGCATGCTATGGAAATCCGGAGCCACGGCATAATAGGGGGTGTTCGAAATTTGCTTTAGCTCATCGACTCTGCTCGGCTTGATAGATTCCAGCAATGCTTTTTGCTTGTACAGTGGAAGACTCCGCAGGCGGCCCCAGAGTGTTTTTCCTTGTAGACTACTTGCTGCGAGACGCTGCATCGTGGCACTCTTGAAATACAGAAGGGTTGGCCCATTGGAGTCGAACCCACCAAGCCACTTCCCTTGCTTCGAGCGCGCGAGAATTACAGTGTCCCAGAACTCGTTAAGGCGGAGCCGCTCGTACTCGAAAATCAAACTGTGCATGTCCCGCATCGACAGCCTTTGCAGAAGCGCTGGCTCGGTACTGCTGGTATTAAAAGTGATTGTGCGTCCCGATGTGGTTGCGATGAAAAGTCGGGAGATTCATACCATCTCCGGATGGAATAGTGAATCGAGACGCAAGGAGGAGGGGAAGTCATTTGAAATTCTTTCCCAGCCCTTCTTAAGCTCGTCGCGCGCGGTCGATTTGGTAACGTTGTAGTAGACCTTGGTCGACTCAATCGAGACGTGATGCATATATAGTTGGAGGAGTTCAAGCTGTGTCTTGAAGATGTTCGCGTGGAAGAATCCGTAGTAGTGCCGTCCGCCATGTGGATTCACGCCCTCATCAGATGAACTTAGTCCAACCCTGGCGGCAGCTCGGTAGAATGCTTTGCTCATGTTCGAAAGCGTTACCGGGTAGCCAAAGTCAGAACTTAGTCGAGTGTTCACAAAGTAGAAGGGATGGTTGTCCGGAACGCGAGAACGAATCGTCTTCATGTACTGGACATGTAGTTTGGCGAACAGGCGGCCAGCGTCCGGCCTCAACCAAAAAACTTCAGATTCCCACTTACCATCGTCATAGCGCATGCCCTTCCATCCAGCATGAAGCGGATGCTTTTCTCCAAGGCGATTGCGAGGGCCGATTCCATAGCGCTCTGCAAGAAAAGTGGCACGGTTGCCGAAGTGTGCCTTTCCATGTGCATCGAACCATCGGTAGGGCCCAAGCTCGGGATGACTCAGGACAACCTTGGCTATGCCATCGGGCTGGATTGTTACGTCATAGACGTATAGATGAAGTGGCTCTGAAGCGCGTAGTCCGCCGAAGAAGAGCAATAGAAAATATAGCGCGTCTCGTATGCTCAAGCTTTTGATGAATACACCAACACGGTCGGGCGGGAAGTATTTCTTGATGTAGCTCAATGCCCCTGTGTTATTTTCTTTGGGGTTGAACTCCCGCTCGTCGTTGTAGCCTTTGCCCGATAGAGTCGAAGGTTCGAGGTGGCTCAGTTTGTCATAGGTGCGCTTGTGTTGTTGCTTCCGCCGAAAAGTCTGCTGGGCGCGAAAATTTAAGCTTGTGACCAGTTTTCGTTCAACGGCGTTAAGTGTGGGGAGCCCCAGATTAGCGGCACACCACTCGCTAAACTGTGTGACAGCCTCTTCGTCAGCCTTCGCGGTCTTGGGGGCGACAGGTTTCCAGTTCAAAGTGGTCGACCCGAATCGCCGCGCTTGGTAGAACTCTTCCAAGATAATCAGCATGGCGTTATTGGGTATCCTCTTCCCACCTTTTACAAGAATGAGGAAATCATAGAAACGGCCAACTCCACATACCTTCGTCCAAAGATTTTTCGCGCTGGTTAGCTCATGGAGCATCAAATGTTGCGCCCACAATAACACTAGGAAACTGATGCTCCCATCTTGAAGAATCAGCAGCGGAATGCTGTTGCCGATTGCGCCTTCCGAGATGTTCAGTTCAATTATTGAGTGAGCGGTCACTTGCATCTTGGCAATCTCTCAGCGAGCGGGCGCGGTACGCGTAGAACCTCCTACGCGTAGAGCTTTAAATAGGAATCTTAATTAAATCGACCGAACTACGTTGAGGCGGTTTTGTCCACTGATTGAGCCGAACGGCGCCCGAATGGGTTCCGAAAGGTTAAATAGTTAGGGGTGTCTACAAACTAGCCGAGACGGATGCGGAATTCAAGGACAGAATTTCCTGCGCTAAGAGCAGTAATTCGTCTGATAAATGAATTAAATGCAAAAAAAGAAGGTTGAATCGCTCCAATAGTTGGTCGAGTATAGGGGGGATTTCGACCGCGAACATGAAGCCGCGCGCCGCGTTGACCCAGTCGGCACCGATCGCGAGCGTCTTCGCGATATCGAACGCGGTGATCATCTTGCCGCTCGCGCCGATGCGGATGCGCTGCCGCAGACCGATGCCGACCAGCGTGTTGTGCACGAGCAGCAGCCCTTCCTGCAACGGCACGCCGACGTGATCGGTGAATTCGAGCGGCGCCGCGCCGGTGCCGCCTTCGGCGCCGTCCACGACGATGAAGTCCGGCAGGATGCCCGTTTCCAGCATCGCCTTCGCGATCCCGAAGAATTCCCACGGATGCCCGATGCAAAGCTTGAAGCCGGTCGGCTTGCCGCCCGACAGCGTGCGCAGCCGCTCGACGAATTCGAGCAGTTCGCGCGGCGTCGAGAACTCCGAGTGCGTCGCCGGCGAGATGCAGTCGCGGCCCATCGGCACGCCGCGCGTCTCGGCGATTTCGGGCGTGATCTTGGCGGCCGGGAGCACGCCGCCGTGACCCGGCTTCGCGCCTTGCGACAGCTTCACCTCGATCATCTTCACCTGCGGTTCGGCGGCCTGCTTCGCGAACTTTTCGGCGTTGAAGGTGCCGTCGTCGTTACGACATCCAAAATAGCCGGAAGCGATTTCCCAGATGATGTCCCCGCCATGTTCACGGTGATATTTCGACATCGAGCCTTCGCCGGTGTCGTGCGCGAAGTTGCCTTTCTTCGCGCCGAGGTTCAGCGCCATGATCGCGTTGGCCGACAACGAGCCGAAGCTCATCGCCGACACGTTGAAGATCGACATCGAATACGGCTGCGCGCGATCGGGGCCGACGACGATGCGAAAGTCGTGACCGTCGAGCGTGGTCGGCGCGAGCGAGTGGCTGATCCATTCGTGCGCGATCGCCTTCACGTCGAGCTCGGTGCCGTACGGGCGGCTATCCACATCGTTCTTCGCGCGCTGGTAGACGATGCTGCGTTGCGCGCGCGAGAACGGCTTTTCGTCGGTATCGTCTTCGACGAAATACTGACGGATCTCCGGCCGGATGAATTCGAAAATGAAGCGCAGGTGGCCCCACAGCGGGTAGTTGCGCAGGATCGCGTGGCGCTGTTGGGTCAGGTCGAACACGCCGAGCGCGACGAGCGCGACCGGCACGAGGATCCAGAACCACGACAGGCGATGCGTCGCGGCCAGCGCGGCACATACGGCGGCGAGCGCGATTGCGCACCACATGGCCAGATAGCGTCGAGAAAACATGGGGACTCCAGTGCAGTGAAGATCATTGCGGCGGGATCGTCCGCGCGAGGGGCACGGGCGGTATCCGTCGCGAAGGAAACTGGCGGCTGCGGGTCACGGCGCGGCGTCGACGGGGAAAACCCGAAGATGATGCCTGGGAATGGAAGCCAAGCGTCGCACGCGAAGGTGAAGCGTGTGTGACTGCGCCAGGCGGGGAAACAAGGTGAGCGGGGCGCGCGGGTCGCATCGGTGTGACCCGCCGCGCGCGCCGTTATGCATCGCTCAACGCGCGCCGAGCAGCGCCGCTTTTTGCCGCGGGGTTTGCGGCTCGTCCTGCGATGCGCGCTGCGGCTGCTTCGGCTTATGCGCCTGCTTGCGACGCTGCGCGCGAGTTTGCTTCGGCGCCTGATCCGGCGGCAGCTCGGCCGGTTGGCCGGTCATCGCGCGTTCGATGATGCCGCCGCCGAGACACACATCGCCGTCGTACAGCACCGCCGATTGTCCCGGCGTGACGGCCCATTGCGCGGCGTCGAAGGTCAGCTCGAACAGGCCATCGCCCGAACCGCCTGCCGCCGCGGCGTTGAACGTGCACGCCGCGTCGGCCTGCCGGTAGCGCGTCTTCGCGCCGCACGCGAAGCCGTCGGCCGGCGGCTCGCCCGCGACCCAGCTCGTATTGCCCGCCGACAGCGTATGGCACAGCAGCCACGGATGATCGTGCCCCTGCGCGACGTACAGCGTATTGGTCGGAATATCCTTGCCCGCGGCGAACCACGGCTCGCCGCTACCGTCCTTGCTGCCGCCGAGACCGATGCCCTTGCGCTGGCCGAACGTGTAGAACGCGAGGCCGATGTGCTCGCCGACGATCTTGCCGTCGGTAGTCTTCATCGGCCCCGGCCTGGTCGGCAGATAGCGGTTCAGGAAGTCGCGGAACGGCCGCTCGCCGATGAAGCAGATGCCGGTCGAATCCTTCTTCTTCGCGTTCGGCAGGCCGATCTGCGCGGCGATCTCGCGCACTTTGGTCTTGGGAATTTCGCCGAGCGGGAACAGCGTCTTCGACAACTGCGCCTGGTTCAGCCGATGCAGGAAGTACGACTGGTCCTTCGTATGATCGAGCGCCTTCAGCAGTTCGAAGCGGCCGTCGCGCTCGTGGTTCTGGCGCACGCGCGCATAGTGGCCGGTCGCGATCGTTTCCGCGCCGAGCGACATCGCGTGATCGAGAAAGGCCTTGAACTTGATTTCGGCGTTGCACAGCACGTCCGGGTTCGGCGTGCGGCCGGCCGAATATTCGCGCAGAAACTCGGCGAATACGCGGTCTTTATATTCGGCCGCGAAGTTGACCGCCTCGACGTCGATGCCTATCAGGTCCGCGACCGACACCACGTCGATCCAGTCCTGGCGCGTCGAGCAGTATTCGCTGTCGTCGTCGTCTTCCCAGTTCTTCATGAACAGGCCGACCACGTCGTAGCCCTGTTCCTTCAGCAGCCACGCGGTAACCGACGAATCGACGCCGCCCGACATGCCTACTACGACTTTACGCTTGCTCATAAGGTACTCACTGGGTGCTGCATGACTGCATGGATCTTGTAGGGGCCGCTCGTGACGGCTTTATCGCTTCGGCCCGACCGAATGGGTATGGACGAAGTCGAGCGGGAAACGCCGGCCGGCGAGGTAATCGTCGATGCACTGCATCACGAGCGGCGTGCGATGCCGCTCGGGGCACCCGCGCAACTCATCGGCGCTCATCCACAGCGTGCGGACGATGTCGGGATCGAGCGAACTCGCCGGGTCCGGCTCGCCGCCCGCACCGCAATAGGTGAAGCGCAGGTACGTGGTGCCCGCGCGGTCCGGCCGCTCGAAGTGGGTCATGTACATGCCGACCAGCGCCTCGGGCGCGAACGGATGGGCGGTTTCCTCGAGCGTTTCGCGGACCACCGCTTCCAGCAGCGTTTCGCCCGCCTCGAGATGGCCGGCGGGCTGGTTCAGGCGCAGGCCGGCGGCGGTATGTTCCTCGACCAGCAGGAAGCGCCCGTCACGCTCGACGATCGCCGCGACGGTCACGTGCGGCAGCCAGGTTTCCGGTTTCATGGGTGCGCATTTTACCGGTTATGCGCGCCGGCTGCCGGGCGCCGCACCGACCCGGTGCCGGGGCAATGGCGGGGGAGCTGGCGGCCGGTTCGCGGCGGGTTGGCAGCACGTTCGCGGCCGATTCGCAATAGTTTGGCGGTCTGCCGCGCATTCGCAGCGACCCCGATTTTGGCCGCGTGACGGTTTCGGTTAAAGTGGGGCCTGCGTTAGCCGTTGCATGTGCAAGCCGGCGAGCCTCGTCGGCAGATCTGTCGTCAAACAGGAAGTCGAGGAGGAACAACGATGCACATCGGAGTGCCAGCCGAAACGCGCGCGCATGAAACCCGCGTTGCCGCGACGCCCGAAACGGTCAAGAAATACGTGGCGCAAGGCCACCGGGTCACGCTCCAGAGCGGCGCCGGCGCCGGCGCGAGCTTTCCCGATGATGCCTATACGGCCGTGGGCGCCGAAATCGTCGATGCCGCCACCGCGTTCGGCGCAGATCTCGTCCTCAAAGTCCAATCCCCCACAGATTCCGAACTGCCGCTCCTGAAGCGCGGCGCGACGCTCGTCGGCATGCTCGACCCGTTCAACGCCGAGAATGCGGGCAAACTCGCCGCGGCCGGCGTCACCGCGTTCGCGCTCGAAGCGGCGCCGCGCACCACGCGCGCGCAGAGCCTCGACGTGCTGTCGTCGCAGGCGAACATTGCCGGCTACAAGGCGGTGCTGCTCGCGGCGACGCTCTATCCGCGCTTCATGCCGATGCTGATGACCGCGGCCGGCACCGTGAAGGCCGCGCGCGTGCTGATTCTCGGCGCGGGCGTGGCTGGCCTGCAGGCGATCGCCACCGCGAAGCGCCTCGGCGCGGTGCTGGAGGCGTCCGACGTGCGCCCGGCCGTCAAGGAGCAGATCGAATCGCTCGGCGCGAAATTTCTCGACGTGCCCTACGAAACCGACGAGGAGCGCGACGCCGCGCAGGGCGTCGGCGGCTATGCTCGGCCGATGCCGCCGTCGTGGCTCGCGCGCCAGTCGGCGCTCGTGCACGAGCGCGCGAAGCAGGCCGACGTGGTGATCTCGACCGCGCTGATTCCGGGCCGCCCGGCGCCGACGCTGCTGTCGGTCGAAACCGTGCAGGCGATGAAACCGGGCTCGGTGCTCGTCGACCTCGCGGCTGGCCGCGGCCCCGAAGTCGACGGCCGACGCGGCGGCAATTGTCCGCTGACCGAGACGGACCAGGTGGTGGTGCGCTATGGCGTGCAGATCGTCGGCTATACGAATCTCGCCGCGATGGTGCCCGCCGACGCGTCGTCGCTATACGCGCGCAACCTGCTCGACTTCCTGAAGCTGATCGTCACGAAGGAAGGCACGCTGAATATCGATCTCGCGGACGACATCGTCGCGGCCACGCTGCTGGCTCGCGACGGCCAGGTCACGCGCAACGCATAAGGGGGCGAAGATGGACGTCATCAATCACACGGTCATCAACCTGATTATCTTCGTGCTGGCGATCTACGTCGGCTATCACGTGGTCTGGAACGTCACACCCGCGTTGCATACGCCGCTGATGGCGGTGACCAATGCGATCTCGGCGATCGTGATCGTCGGCGCGATGCTGGCGGCGGGGCTGACGGTGGGCAGTGCGGGCAAGTTCTTCGGCACGATCGCGGTGGCGCTCGCGGCCGTCAACGTGTTCGGCGGATTCCTCGTCACCCGGCGAATGCTGGAGATGTTCAAGAAGAAAGAGCCCAAGAAACTCCCGGCTGGCGGCAAGGAGGGTGCGTAAATGAGCCTGAACGTCGTTACGCTGCTGTATCTGGTCGCGTCGGTCTGCTTCATCCAGGCGCTCAAAGGGCTGTCGAATCCGAAGACCGCCCGCGTTGGCAACACCTTCGGCATGGTCGGCATGGCGATCGCGATTCTGACCACCATCGCGCTGATCTCGCGGCAGGCCGAGGTACTCGGCTCCAACCTCGGTCTCGGGCTCGGCCTGCTGCTGTTCGGGCTCGTGATCGGCGGCGCGATCGGCGCGTTCGTCGCCGCGCGCGTCGAGATGACCAAGATGCCCGAACTGGTCGCGGCGATGCACTCGCTGATCGGTCTCGCGGCCGTGTGCATCGCGTACGGGGTCGTGTCGGAGCCGGCCGCGTTCGGGCTCGTCGATCCCGAGGTGCCGATCGAGGGCTTCCTGCCGTACGGCAACCGCATCGAGCTGTTCATCGGTACCTTCGTCGGCGCGATCACTTTTAGCGGCTCGGTGATCGCGTTCGGCAAGCTGTCTGGCAAGTACAAGTTCCGGTTGTTTCAGGGCGCGCCGGTCGTCTACGGCGGCCAGCATCTGATCAATCTGATGCTCGCAATCGCGATGCTCGGCTTCGGCGTGCTGTTCTTCCTCACGCAGTCGTGGCTGCCGTTCATCATCATGACGATCATCGCGTTCGTGCTCGGCGTGCTGATCATCATTCCGATCGGCGGCGCGGACATGCCGGTGGTCGTGTCGATGCTGAACTCGTACTCGGGCTGGGCGGCGGCGGGCATCGGCTTTTCGCTGAACAATCCGATGCTGATCATCGCCGGGTCGCTGGTCGGGTCGTCGGGTGCGATCCTGTCGTACATCATGTGCCGCGCGATGAACCGCTCGTTCTTCAACGTGATCCTCGGCGGCTTCGGCAACGAGCCGGGCGCGGCCGCGGGTGGAGCGGCGGAGCAGCGTCCGGTGAAATCGGGCTCGGCCGATGACGCGTCATTCATGATGGGCAACGCCGAGACCGTCGTGATCGTGCCGGGCTACGGGCTCGCCGTGGCGCGCGCGCAGCACGCGCTGAAGGAATTGACCGACAAGCTGGTCGAGAAAGGCATCGAGGTGAAGTACGCGATTCACCCGGTGGCCGGCCGCATGC
Source organism: Paraburkholderia atlantica (assembly GCF_000092885.1). Classification (NCBI taxonomy): domain Bacteria; kingdom Pseudomonadati; phylum Pseudomonadota; class Betaproteobacteria; order Burkholderiales; family Burkholderiaceae; genus Paraburkholderia; species Paraburkholderia atlantica. The sequence goes on from NC_014117.1 coordinate 507,851, forward strand.
CGGGTCACATGAACGTGCTGCTCGCCGAAGCCGAAGTGCCGTACGACATGGTCTACGAGATGGAGGACATCAACGGCGAGTTCGGCCAGGTCGACGTGGTGCTCGTGCTCGGCGCGAATGACGTGGTGAATCCGGCCGCGAAGAACGATCCGAAGTCGCCGATCGCGGGCATGCCGATCATCGAGGCGTACAAGGCGCGCACTGTGATCGTCAACAAGCGCTCGATGGCGGCGGGCTACGCCGGGCTCGACAACGATCTGTTCTACATGGACAAGACGATGATGGTGTTCGGCGACGCGAAGAAGGTGATCGAGGATATGGTGAAGGCGGTCGATTAGATCGTTAGCGGTAAGCTGGCCTTGCGGGATCGCGGTGTGTCACCGCGATCCCTTTCATTTTTTCGGCCTCGCGTTCAGATGCCGCAGCAGATCCGCGAGCCGCCTGCCTGCCTGATCCGGATACGTCTCGAGCACGGTGAGATCGCGCATCTTCTCCAGCCCGAAGTTGCGGAAATCACCGCGCAGCTCGCACCATGCGCCGAGCGTCCAGCGCGCGCCCCAGTACGCGAGCGCGAGCGGCCAGACGCGGCGCTCGGTGTCGGCGCCGTTCGCGTCCGTGTACGCGAAGCGCACCACCTGGCGCATATCGATCGCGCGATGCAGCGTGTCGAGTTGCGTCGAAAACTCCGCCTTGATGTGAAACGACGGCGCGAAGATCGCGAGCCGTTCGAGCGCCGCGCGCTTGTCCGCGGGCATCGCCGATGCGATTTTGGCCAGCGCGCCGCGCGCGCCGCTCGCGAAGCCCGCGCCGCCCCACGATTCGAGCATCCGCGCGCCGGCGGCGAGCGCGGCGAGTTCGTCGGCGGTGAAGGTGAGCGGCGGCAGACTCGCGGAGCGCGACAGCCGATAACCGATGCCCGCTTCGCCTTCGATCGGCACCCCCGACAACTGCAGATCGCGCACGTCGCGATAGACGGTGCGCAGCGAGATGTTCAGCCAGTCGGCCAGTTGCTGCGCGGTGGTCAGGCGCCGGCCGCGCAGCAGCTCGGCGATCTGGAACAGGCGGTCGGCGCGGCGCGTCATCGTTTGCGTCGGGTAGAGGAGGAGGGGGACGGTCCCGCGATGATAGCGCCGCATGGCGGCCTTCGGTTGGAGCGCGGTGGCTGCGGACCCGCTTAGCCGTTGGTGCGCGAATGCAGCCCGAGGCGGTTGCCTTCGGTATCGGTGAAGAACGCGATATAGCCGATGTCCTGCGGCAGCTTGATCACCGGACCGTCGGTCTTGCCGCCCGCCCGTTCGATGCGCTCAAGCGCGGCGTCCACGGTGGGCTGCGCGTTCAGGTAGACGGTGACGCCGTCGGCGGCGGGCGTGATCGACGGACTATGGACGATCGCGCCGCCGGTCGCGGGCTCCTCGTAGCTGAACACGGCGATCGGCTGGCCGCCGATCTCCTGGCGATTCAGCGGGGCGTCGAGCGCAGCTTCGTAAAAGCGCACCGCGCGATCGAAATCGACGGACGGGATTTCGAACCAGGCAACGACTTTGGGCAATGCGGACATGACACTCTCCTTCGGTTGGCAGTAGGCCGTTCAAGCGCCGGATGGCGTGAGAAGGAGTGTGCGGGGGTGCTGCTGACAGCGTGGTGGCAGTAGGGTGTGAAAAGGCTACCGCCTCACTCCGCCGGCAACTGAAACACGCCGACCACATCGCTCATGCGCGTGGCCTGCTCTTCGAGCGACGCCGCCGCGGCCGCGGCCTGCTCGACGAGCGCCGCGTTGCGCTGCGTGACCTCGTCCATCTGCGAGACGGTGCGGTTGACCTGCTCGATGCCGTCGCTCTGTTCTTCGGATGCTGCGGCGATCTCGGCCATGATTTCGGTCACGCGGCGCACCGCGTCGTTGATCTCCGTCATGGTTTTGCCGGCCCGGCCGACCAGTTCGGTGCCGTTGCCGACACGCTCCACCGATTCGCTGATCAGCGTCTTGATTTCCTTTGCCGCCGACGCGCTGCGTTGCGCCAGCGTTCGCACTTCGCCCGCCACGACCGCGAAGCCGCGACCCTGTTCGCCGGCGCGCGCTGCTTCGACGGCGGCGTTCAGCGCGAGGATGTTGGTCTGGAACGCGATGCCCTCGATCACGCCGATGATCTCGGCGATCTGCTTCGAGCTTGCGTCGATCTCGCCCATCGTCATCACGACTCGCGAGACGACGTCGCTGCCTTCGGTGGTCACGCTGACCGCGGCCCGCGCTAGCTCGCTCGCCTGACGCGCGTTGTCGGCGTTCTGGCGCACCGTCGAGGTCAGTTCGGCCATGCTCGATGCGGTTTCCTCGAGCGACGCGGCCTGCTCTTCGGTGCGTTGCGACAGATCGATGTTGCCGGCAGAAATCTGCGCGGTCGCGGTGGAAATGGACTGCGTGCCGTCGCGCACCGACAGCAGCGCCTGCCTGAGGCGCGTCTGCATCATGCGCAGGTCGTCCATCATGCGGCCCATCTCGTCGCGCGAACGCACGTCGATACGCCGGCTCAGATCGCCATTGGCAATCGCGCGGAAGTGGCCGGTGGCTTCTTCGAGCGGACCCGCGATCGACTTGCGCAGCGCATGCCATGCGAACGCGGCCATCGACAGTCCAATCAGAAGGCCGACGCCGGCGATCGCGAGAATCGCGTGGAAGCGCTCCTGCGCCGCTTCGTAGCGGCTGCGCGCGTCGTCACCCTGCATCTTCTCGAGCTTCGCGGAGAGGTCCGTGATTTCGTTGAACGGGTCCGTCATCTTGTTCGAGATCAGGTCGGCGAGCTGCGTGGTGTCGCGCCGCTCGATCGCGGCGAACACCTGCGCGACCGGGCCGTTGATCGCCTGCGCGCGTTTGGCCTCGAGCGCATCGGCGAGTTGCCGCTCCTGCGCATCGGAGGGCAGCGCGCGATAAGCCTGCCACGCCTTGTCGCCGATCGCGAACTGCTCGCGCGCATGCTGTTGGAGACTCGCAATGTCCGCGCGATCAGGCTGCGCCGCGATGCGATCGAGCCCGAGCCGGCCGCGCGCATAGAAGAAGTTGAACTTGCCGAGCGCGCTCGCCGCCGCGAGTTCGTTGGTGTACAGCGCCTTCTGGTCGGCGTTGCTCAACGCGATGCCGGTGACGCCGAGCGCCGCGCCGATCGCCATCAGCAAGCCGAGAAAGCCCATCGCAAGAGCCAGACGGGTGCGAATCGTGAGGTTCGAAAACATGGATGCCTCGAAACAACGGAACGGGAATGCGGCGCACCGGGAAAGCACGCGGGGTCGTTAGGGTTTACGGCAAACGTTTGCAAAGATGAAGGGGCGGGATCGAATGCGGGCGCTTTCGAAGGAAGGGAAACAGTGTGACGTGGCGCAATAAAAAACCGCGGCACGAGGTCCGCGGTTTTCATTTCAACTTGCCCGACCGACGCAGCTTCAACCCGCCTGCGTATCGCCCTGCGGACGCTGCCGCACGCTGCCCGCGATCAGGTCGAAGCGGAACAGCCGGCATTCGAGCGCGCCGTTGAAGAGCGGCGTCTTCGTCGATTCGCGCAGCCGCAGTTGCCCCGGCAGCTTGCGATCCGACGTCAGGATGAACGCGTGCCATCCGGCAAAGCGCTGCTTCAGCGCATTACCGAGCAACTGGAAAAACTCGCTGTCCGGCGCCTCTTCCTGAATGCGGCGGAAGCCGTCATCGTCGCGATTGCCGCGGCCTTCGCGAAGCTCGCCGCGCGCATTGCGGCCGCGCACTTCGATCCGCTCGCCATACGGCGGATTCGCGACGAGGATGCCCGGCGACGACGCAGGCGGCGTCATGTCGCGCGCGTCGAGCTGCTTGAGCGCAATGGCCGGCAGACCGGCGCGCTCGAAGTTCGCGCGTGCCTTTTCGAGCATGTCGCCGGAGATGTCGCTGCCGAATATCTGCAGATCCGCGCCGCGCGAGCCGCGCGCCGCGTTCTTCGCTTCGAGCGCGGCGCCCCGCAGCGTTTGCCAGGTCCGCGTATCGAACTGGATGAGCTTTTCGAAGCCGAAGCGCCGCTGCACGCCCGGCGCGATGTCCAGCGCGACCTGCGCCGCTTCAGCGAGGAACGTGCCGCTGCCGCACATCGGATCGTAGAGCGGCGTGCCCGCTTGCCAGCCGGTCAGACGCAGAATGCCTGCCGCAAGGTTCTCGCGCAGCGGCGCCGCGCCCTTGTCGAGACGCCAGCCGCGCTTGAACAGCGGATCGCCGGACGTGTCGAGGTACAGCGTGCAGTCGGTCGCGGTCAGGAACGCGAACACGCGCACGTCGGGCATCGCGGTATCGATGCTTGGCCGCGCGCCGCTTTTTTCGCGCAGACGATCGCAGATCGCGTCCTTCACGCGCAGCGTCGTGAACTCGAGACTGCGCAGCGGCGACTTGATCGCGGTGACGTCGACGCGCAGCGTCTCGTGCGCGGAGAACCACTGCTCCCAGCGCTGTTCGAGCGTGAGCGCGTAAATGTCCTGCTCGCTGCGATAGGGCCGCTGCGCGATTTTCAGCAGCACGCGGCTCGCCAGACGCGAGTGCAGATTGGCGGCCATGCCGGCGGCCCAGCCGCCGCGGAAATGCACGCCGCCCGGCACTTGGGCGCCGGCCGTGAAGGCGGCGCCGTTCAGATGTTTGGCGGCAATTTCGGCGAGTTCGGCCGCGAGCGGAGCTTCGAGGCCGCGCGGGCAAGGGAGGAAGAAATCGAAGGACATTGAGGTTGCCGCAAGGCGTTGGATAAGGCGCTATTGTACGCGGTCGGGGTCGGCGGGCCGGCGCGATTGGCGCGCCGGGCCGTCGTTTGAGTCGTTTGTCGTTGCGTGATCTCGCCTCGCGTGCCGCCTGGGGCCGGCGACGCCCGCAGGTGTGCGGACGCCGTCTCGTCGCGCCGCCGGGCCCGTCAGGCGCCGGCCTCCGCGGCCGTTCCCGCCGAAGGGCAGGGCGGCACGACCGGCGCCGCGGCCGGCCTCGACGAAGACGAAGTCCGGCCGGTCCCGTTCGTGGTAGCGGCGGCCGCTGCCGCCATCGCGCGCACGCCCGTCGCGATCTGCGTCGACACTTCCGCGAGCGCGCGCCGATGTCCGTCGACGAGCGCGTCGTACCCGCCGCCGACCGTTTCGCTGACCACGCTGCGACACGTCATCACCGCATTGCTGCGCACGGCGCGCACGCTCCACACCGCATCGATCAACGCATGCGAGCCGGGCCACGACTCGAAGCGCTGCACGTTCATCGCGATCCGGTAGACGGCCGCGTCGTCGGGATGCGCGGTGCCGAACGTATCGATGGTGCCGAGCTGCTGCGTCAGATTCGTCGACAGCGCGCGGCGGATTTCATCGCCGGGCAGCGAGGCCCAGCGCTCCTGTTCGAGCAGCTGCACCTGAGTCGGCCCGGTCTGCACGACCAGCTGGTTTCGCGCCACCTGCGGCGGCACGTTGACCGGCGCGATTTCGATCAGCCACGCGGGCGCGGCGCCCGTGCGCGCGGCGGCGGCTGCGCTGTCCGCGCCACCCAGCGTATAGAAACGGCTCGACGGCGACGAGCACGCCGCGATCGCGAGCGCCGCAGCCAGTGCGGTGCCATACACGACGCCGCGTGCGGCGCCGCGCACGAGCGCGCGCGGCGGACGGGGGAGCCGGGCAAACATCATGGTTTATCTCCTGATTTACCGCGCAACAACGATTCGGGATGACGCTCGAGGTAATCCGACAGCGCATTCAGCGACTGCAACGTGCGCGTCAGTTCCTGCAACGCCTGATGAACGTCGGACTGCATCGGCGAATCCTGCTGCAAGGTTGCCTGGGCCGAATTGAAGGTCTGCTTCGCGGCGCTCAGCGTGTCGCGCGCCTGCGGCACGACTTCCTTGTCGAGACGCGAGAACAGCTGATCGGCGTTTTTCAGCGCAGTGTTCAGGTTCGCGCCGATCTGGTCGAACGGCACCTTGTCGAGCTTTTTGGCGATGTCGGCGACCTGCAGCTGCAATTCGTCGAGTGTGTTCGGAATGGTCGGCAGCTCGAGCGGGTCCTTCGTGACGTCGACCTTGGCCGGCGCCGCTTTCGGGAAGATATCGAGCGCCACGTACAGCTGGCTCGTGATCAGGTTGCCAGTGCGCAACTGGCCGCGCAGGCCGTGCTTGACGAGCTCCTGCAGCAGGTTCTCGCCGGCGAGCGAGCCCGGCTGCGGCGCGCTCTCGCGGAAGCGCTTGCCGAGGCGATCGGGGTACACGTTCATCGTGACCGGCATCGTGAAGCTCCGCGTCGTCGGATCGTAGTCGATACCGATATCGGTCACCTGGCCGAGCACGATGCCGCGGAAGTCGACCGGAGCGCCGATCGACAGCCCGCGCAGCGACTGGTTGAAGTTCATCACGACACGCAACGGCACGCCGTCCGGTTCGCGCATGGCGTCGGCCTGGTCCGAGCCGAGACGGAACGTCTGGTTGTTCGGCGCCTGCGGGCCCATGTTCTGGCCGGGCGGCGACTGGAACGACAGACCGCCGACGATCACCGTCGCGAGCGACTGCGTGTTCAGCTTGAAGCCGCTCGAATCGAGCCGCAGATCGACGCCGCTCGCATGCCACCAGCGCGTGTTGGTGCCGACGTACTGGTCGAACGGCGCCGACACGAACACCTGCATCGTCACGCCGGTGCCGCTCTTGTCGAGCGAGAAGCCGACCACCTGGCCGACCTGCACGCGCCGGTAGAAGATCGGCGAGCCGATGTCGATCGAGCCGAGCGACTCGCCGTGCAGCGTGTACTGGCGGCCTTTCTGGTCGCCGGTGATGGGCGGCGGCGTTTCGAGGCCGACGAAGTTGCTTTCGCTGTCGCTCGAGCGGCCCGCGTCTGCGCCGATATATGCGCCCGACAGCAGCGTGGTCAGGCCCGACACGCCGCTCGCGCCGACGCGCGGACGCACCACCCAGAAGCGCGAGTCCTTGACCGCGAACTTGCCGCCTTCCTTGGTCAGCTGCACCTGCACGAGCACGTGCGACAGATCCGGCGCCAGCGTGATCGTCTTCACTGAACCGATGGCGACGTCCTTGTACTTGACCTGGGTCTTGCCCGGCTCGAGCCCTTCCGCGCTGATGAAGCTGATCGTGATCACGGGCCCGCGCTCGGTCACCGACCTGACCACGAGCGCGATGCCGATCAGCGCGGCGATCAGCGGAATCACCCAGACCAGCGACGGCAGCCAGCGGCTGCGGGGTTCGATGTCGGGGTCGGGCAGTTGGGGCGGCAGTCTGGGTCCGTTCGAATCGTTGCGCGGCGCGTCACCTGAAGCGGGCGTCGGTCCTTGCGGGCTAGTCATGGGCGAGATCCTGAGGTTTTGGGGTACTGCTTTCCACGGGGTCCCAGATAAGGCGTGGATCGAATTGCATGGAGGCCAGCATCGTCAGGATCACGACCGAGCCGAACGCGATCGCGCCGGGCCCGGCCGTGATCACGGCCAGCGATTTGAAACGCACGAGCGCCACGGTCAGTGTGACGACGAACACGTCGAGCATCGACCAGCGGCCGATGCGCTCGACCATCCGGTACAGCGTCGTGCGCTGTTGCGGACGCCAGCGCGAGCGGCGCTGTGCGGTGATGGTCAGCAACACGAGCACCGAGAGCTTCAGCATCGGCACCATGATGCTGGCGATGAACACGATCACCGCGAGCGGCCAGTCGCCCGAGGTCCAGAAATAGACGACGCCGCTCATGATGGTGTCGTCCTCGGTGCCGAGCAGCGATGACGTGTGCATCACCGGCAGCAGGTTCGCCGGAATATACAGCAGCGCCGCGGCGATCAGCAGTGCCCACGTGCGCATCAGACTGTCGGGGTTGCGCGAGTGCAGATGCGCGCCGCAGCGGCTGCAGTGCTGCGGGGTGACCGAGCGGATGCGTGGCTCGACGCGCCCGCACGAGTGACAGGACACGAGGCCCGCGCGTTTCGCGGTGACGTATTTCATCGCGGACTCATCCTTCGCGCGGCGCGGGCGGCAAGCCGGGCGGAGCGCCGCCAGCGGCACCGTCAGCGCTGCCAGCCGTCGAGCCAGCGACGCGCGTGGACGGCGCCGGCGGACCGGCGAGCGAACCAAGCGCGAGCGCCGCGCTGTCGGCCGACGTGCGCGGCAACGGCCGATCGCCGCTCGCGTCGATCTCGTCGGCGACATCCCACAGCACACGCGGATCGAACGTGACGACGACCGCGAACATCAGCGTCAGCGCGCCGAACGCGAACAGCGCCGCCTCGGGGATCACGCGGGCGAGACTCACCATCTTCACGATCGTGATCAGCACGCCGAGCATGAACACTTCGATCATGCCCCACGGCCGCACGAACTGGATCGCGCGCAGCACGCGATGGAAATGCGGAGGCACATAGCCGGAGCGCAGCGGCACCAGCACGTAGAGCAGGGCGACGAGTTCGGTGAGCGGAAAGAGGATCGTCGAGCAGAACACCATCACGGCGACGATCTGCATGTCCTCGCTCCACAGCGCGACGAGCGCGCCGAACAGCGTAGTCTGCGAGGTGATGCCGTTGGTTTCGAGTTCGACGATCGGAAAGCCCTGCGCGATCACGAAGGTGATCAGCGCGGCGAGCGTCAGTGCGCAAATCGCGTCGAGCTTGCGCGATACGCCGCGATAGAGCGTCGCGCGGCAGCGCGGACAACGCGCGGCGACGCGCCCGACAAGCCGTGGCTTGCGGAACAGCGTATCGCATTCATGGCACGCGATCAGGTTGTCATGTTCCATGCGGCAGATGGGCTAACGACGTAGAGGCGGCGTGCAAGGCCTGTTCTTTACGAGGGATGGGGCGGCAGTGAGCAGCAATAGTACCAAACGCGGCCGCGCGACCGACGCGAAGCGCGCGCGGCGCTCAGCGGGCTGCTGCGCTGCAAAATTCGGGCCCGTTCCGCCGACGCGCTACAGCCAGCTTTGCCCGCTTGGGGTAGCATGGCGCCCGTGGCATCCCCAGCGGCCCTCTTCTGGCGATGATGCCGGCCGCATCGGCCGCCCGCCGTGCCGGTGCGCGGCAGTGATCGCGGAATAGCCGGCCGCGGCGCGCCGTTAACTTCTAACAGCCTGCGTTGATCTGTCATGACACTCAATCCATCGTTCGGTACCCGGGAGTCGTACACGCGGACCGCCATCGCGTTTCACTGGCTGATCGCATTGCTGATCGTCTGCGGCTTTGCGCTCGGCTGGGTGATGACGGATATCCCCGGCTTCACGCCCACCAAGCTGCGCTATTTCTCGTGGCACAAATGGATCGGCGTGACCGTGTTCGCGCTCGCGATCGTGCGCATCCTGTGGCGCGCGACCCATGCCGGACCGCCGATGCCGCGCCGCATGCCGACCTGGCAGCGCGCCGCCGCGCATCTAACGCATCTGCTGCTGTACGCGCTGATGATCGTGATTCCCGTGTCCGGCTATCTGTATAGCTCGGCCGCGAACGTGCCGGTCGTCTACCTCGGGCTGATTCCGCTGCCGCGAATCATCGCGCCCGATCCGCACCTGAAGGAAGTGCTGAAGGACCTGCACATCGCATTGAATTACACGTTGCTCGTGCTGGTCGCGCTGCACGTCGCGGCGGCGCTCAAGCATCAATGGCTCGACCGCGACGGTCTGCTGTCGCGCATGATCCCCTTCCTCAAATAAGGACAACCATGAAGGTTTCGTTTTATCGCTACATGCTGGCCGCATTCGCAGCGGCATCGCTGAGCGCCGCGGGCGCCGCGCTCGCGCAGGTCGACGTCGCGAAGAGTTCGGTGACGGCTACCTCGAAGCAGATGAACGTGCCGGTCGAAGGCAAGTTCAACAAGTTCAGCGCGCAGGTCAGCTTCGATCCCACCAAGCCGACGGCCGGCAGCGCGCAGATCGACATCGACGTCGCCAGCTACGATCTCGGCGACGAGAGCTACGACGAGCAGGTGCGCGGCAAGGAATGGTTCGACGCGAAGGCTTTTCCGCGCGCGACGTTCGTGTCGAGCGAGATCGCGCCGGCCGGTGCCAATCAGTTCAAGGTGACCGGCAAGCTGACCATCAAGGGCAAGTCGCAGACGGTCGTGGTGCCGGTCACGGTGAGCCAGCAGGGCGCGACGCAGACCTTCGACGGCGCGTTGCCGATCAAGCGCTCGCAGTTCGACGTCGGCACTGGCGAATGGAAGGACACGTCGGTCGTCGCCGACGAGGTCGTGATCAAGTTTCATATCGTCGCCGCGCACAAGTAACCCGCGCGGCGTTTGCGATGACAGCCGCGCCACGTGGGGCGCGGCCGTTTTCCCACCGCAGGTTGCACCGCGATTTTCAACGCAAAACAGGAGCACGAATTGAAAACGTCCATGTTGATCGCTGTTGGCGCGCTGGCTTCGTCGCTATCGCTCGGCGCCTTCGCCGATACCTATACGCTTGATCCTATGCATACGTTTCCGAGCTTCGAGGCCGACCACTTTGGCGGTCTGTCGATCTGGCGCGGCAAATTCACGAAGACCACGGGCACGGTGACGCTCGATCGCGCGGGCAAAACCGGCACCCTCGACGTGACCGTCGACCCCGCTTCGGTGCAGACCGGCAACCCGAAGCTCGACGATCATCTGAAATCAGGCGAGTTCTTCGACGTCGCGAAGTATCCGACCGTGACCTACAAGGGCACCGAGATCAGGTTCGACGGCGACAAGCCGGTCGAGGTGATCGGCAATCTGACGATTCGCGGCATTACGAAGCCGGTGAATCTGAAGGTCGATTCGTTCAAGTGCATGCAGCATCCGGTGCTCAAGCGCGAAGTGTGCGGCGTCGAGGCGAGCACCGAATTCAATCGTGCCGACTACGGCATGGACTTCGGCGCGAAGTACGGCTTCAGCATGCAGACGCGCCTGCATATCCAGTCGGAAGGCATCAAGCAGCAGTAAGCGCGACGGTATCTTCGCAGCCGGCGGCGCGCGCGAGCCGCTGTCACGATTCGATTCACGCTGCGCCGCAACACGAAAACCGCTTTGGCCGTTCACCGACGAAGCGGTTTTTTATCGCCCGTAGCGAACGACGCGGCCATCCGTGGCGCATATCGACCCGCATCGGCCCGCATCGGGCATTTGTCGCTCGCTTCACTTTTATTTTTTCAGTTAAATAGAGCGCACGCAGCCATGCCGGTGGTGCGCGTTGCCGGGATGGCCAGCGCGGACGTCACGCGTTGTTTCGAATAAATATTTCGCGCAGCACAGGAGATCTGGATGAATGCAACGACAGCAGCAAGCATCGCGGGAAGCCGGCAGAATTCGTGGCGCGCGGTGGTCGCCGCCTCGATCGGCAACGCGCTCGAATGGTTCGACCTCGTGGTCTACGGCTTTTTCGCCGTGACCATCTCCAAACTGTTTTTTCCGGCCGGCAACGACACCGTGTCGCTGCTGCTGACGCTCGGCACCTTCGGCGTGTCGTTTTTCATGCGGCCGCTCGGCGCAATCGTGATCGGCGCGTACTCGGACCGCGCCGGGCGCAAGGCGGCGCTCACGCTTTCCATCATGCTGATGATGGGCGGCACGCTGATCATCGCGATTCTGCCGACCTATCAGAGCATCGGTCTCGCCGCGCCGCTGATCCTCGTGCTCGCGCGGCTGATGCAAGGCTTCTCGGCCGGCGGCGAGTTCGGCAGCGCGACCGCGTTTCTCGCCGAGCACGAGCCGGGGCGGCGCGGCTTCTACGCGAGCTGGCAGATGGCGAGCCAAGGGTTGACGACGCTGCTTGCGGCCGGCTTCGGCGCGTTGCTGACCGGCGGGTTGTCACCGGAGCAGATGACGTCGTGGGGCTGGCGCGTGCCGTTCTTCTTCGGTTTGCTGATCGGGCCGGTCGCGTTCTACATCCGCACGAAGCTCGACGAGACGCCCGAATTCCTTGCCGCCGAAACAACACAGACGCCGCTGCGCGACACGTTCGCAACGCAGAAGCTGCGGCTCGTGATCGCGATGGGCGTGGTGATCCTCGGCACCGTGTCCTCGTATCTGATGCTGTTCATGCCGACCTATGGCGTGCGGCAACTGGGGCTCGCGCCGTCGGTCGCGTTCTCGGCGATCGCGGTCACGGGACTGATCCAGATGGTGTTCTCGCCGGTGGCCGGGCATTGGTCGGATCTGCATGGACGCACGCGCATCATGCTGGGAGCGGCCGTGCTGCTGTTCGTGCTCGTCTATCCGGCATTCGCGTTCCTGATCGCGCATCCGAGCTTCGGCACGCTGATCGTGTGGCAGATCGTGTTCGGCTTTCTCGTCAGCGGCTACTTCGGCGCGACGCCGGGCCTGCTGTCGGAGATCTTCCCGGTGCAGACGCGTACTACCGGCATGTCGCTCGCGTATAACATCGCGGTGACGATTTTCGGCGGCTTCGGGCCGTTCATCATCGCGTGGCTGATCAGTGTGACCGGATCGAAGGCAGCGCCGAGCTACTACGTGATGTTCGCCGCGCTGCTGAGCATCGCGGCGCTGATTGGCGCGCGGCGCAAGCTGGGGTTCCGCTAAGTTCGAGGCGGTGGCGACCGCGCACGGCGTAAACGCAAAAGGCCGGTTCGATCGAACCGGCCTTTTTTATTCCGCGCAATCCTCAGCGGTTACGCGCGCATCAAACCTGCGCGCCCGCGTTCGGATCGTCCGGATTGTGGCTTTCTTTCTTTTCCTTGATCAGGTCTTCGCGCTTGACGCCGAACCACATCGCGAGCGCCGCGGCGACGAACACCGACGAGTAGATACCGAACAGAATACCGACCGTCAGCGCGAGCGCGAAGTAGTGCAGCGTCGGCCCGCCGAACAGGAACATCGACAGCACCATCATCTGCGTACAGCCGTGCGTGATGATGGTACGCGACATCGTGCTGGTGATTGCGTGGTTGATCACCTCGATCACGCTCATCTTGCGTTCGCGGCGGAAGGTTTCGCGAATCCGGTCGAAGATAACCACCGATTCGTTGACCGAATAGCCGAGCACCGCGAGCACCGCGGCGAGCACCGACAGCGAGAATTCCCACTGGAAGAATGCGAAGAAGCCGAGAATGATCACGACGTCGTGCAAGTTCGCGATCACGCCGGCGACCGCGTACTTCCATTCGAAGCGGAACGACAGGTAGATGACGATACCGATCACCACGCACGCGAGCGCGAGCAGACCATCGGTGGCGAGTTCCTTGCCGACCTGCGGACCGACGAACTCGACGCGCTGCAACTGCACCTCGGGCGTATCGGCCTTCAGCGCGCTCATCACCTGCTCGCTCTGTTGCGCGGACGTGAAGCCCGACTTCAGCGGCAGACGGATCAGGACGTCGCGCGCGGTGCCGAAGTTCTGCACCTGCGCGTCGGCATAGCCGAGCTTGCCGAGCGTGGCACGCACCGGGTCGAGCGGCGCCGCGCTCGGATACTGAACCTCGATTACGGTACCGCCGGTGAATTCCACCGACAGATGCAGCCCGCGATGCACGAGGAAGAACACGGCGGCGAGGAAGGTGATCAGCGAGATCGCGTTGAAGATCAACGCGCGCTGCATGAACGGAATGTCTTTGCGGAAACGGAAAAATTCCATGGTCTTGTTCTCCGGGACTCAGCGGGATGAACCCGGTTTCTGCGGCGTCGAGCCATTCGACGTCGGCGTGCCCGGCGCATTGCGGCGGCGCACGGTCGGCTTCGCGCGACCCTGCGCGCCGGCTGCGGCCGGTGCCTTCGAGCTTGCCTTCGCGCTCGCCTTCGCCGTGGCGATGGCCTGCGCGGTATCGGTCGCGGCGTCGCTGCTGCCGAGGCCGCCGGCGTAAGCAGCCGAGCCGGCGGCCGCTTGCGGACGCCACACCTGGCCGATCGACAGCGACTTCAGCTTCTTCTTGCCGCCGTACCAAAAGTTGACGAGGCCGCGCGAGAAGAACACCGCCGAGAACATCGACGTCAGAATGCCGATACAGTGGACGATCGCGAAACCGCGTACCGGACCCGAGCCGAATGCGAGCAGCGCGAGGCCGGCGATCAGCGTGGTCACGTTCGAGTCGAGAATCGTCGCCCACGCGTGCGCGTAGCCGTTCTGGATGGCCAGTTGCGGCGGCGCGCCGTGGCGCAACTCTTCACGCACGCGCTCGTTGATCAGCACGTTCGCGTCGATCGCCATACCGAGCGCGAGCGCAATAGCGGCGATACCCGGCAGCGTGAGCGTGGCCTGCAGCATCGACAGCACCGCGACCAGCAGCAGCAGGTTCACGGACAGGCCGATCATCGAGATCACGCCGAACAGCATGTAATACGCGATCATGAACACGGCGATCGCCGCAAAGCCCCACACGACCGAGTGGAAGCCCTTCTTGATGTTGTCGGCACCGAGGCTCGGACCGATCGTGCGTTCCTCGATGATTTCCATCGGCGCGGCGAGCGAACCGGCGCGCAGCAGCAGCGCGAGATCGGCGGCCGCTTGCGGGGTCGGCTGACCGGTGATCTGGAAGCGGTCGCCCAGTTCCGACTGAATGGTCGCGACCGTCAGCACTTCACCCTTGCCGCGTTCGAACAGCACCATCGCCATCGGCTTGCCGATGTTGTCGCGCGACACCGCCCGCACCGCGCGGCCGCCGGCCGAGTCGAGACGGATGTTGACCGACGGACGCTGATGCTCGTCGAAGCCCGCCGATGCGTCGATGATGCGGTCGCCGGTGAAGATCACCTGCTTGCGCAGCAGCACCGGCGCCTGATTGCCTTGCGTGAAGAGTTCGTCGCCCGGCGGCACCGGGTCGTTCGGGTTCGGATGCGTGTTGACCGGGTCGGCGAGGCGCGCTTCGAGCGTCGCCGTGCGGCCGATGATGTCCTTCGCCTTCGCGGTGTCCTGCACGCCCGGCAGTTCGACCACGATGCGGTCGGCGCCCTGTTGCTGGATCACCGGCTCGGCCACGCCGAGTTCGTTCACGCGGTTATGCAGCGTCGTGATGTTCTGCTTCAGCGCGGCGTCCTGCACCGCGCGCTGCACGGCCGGCGTGAAAGTGCCGACCAGCTGCACACCGCCGTCCGCGCCGGGGCTCGGCTGCGAGGTCCACTGGAGTTCGCTGACGCCGCGGCCGAGCAGCTTGAGTGCCGCGTCCGCCGTGGCCTGATCGGCCAGATTCACCACCACCGACTGGTTCACGCGATTCACGCCGCCGTCGCGCACGTTGTTGTCGCGCAGCAGCGTGCGCACGTCCGAGGCGTCCGAATCGAGCTTCTTGTTCAGTGCGCCGGCCATGTCGACCTGCAGCAGGAAGTGCACGCCGCCGCGCAGGTCGAGACCGAGGTACATCGGCAGTGCGCGCAGCGCGGTCATCCAGGTCGGCGACGCGCTTTGCAGGTTCAGTGCGACGATGTATTGCGGATCGTTCGGGTCGCTATTGAGCGACTTCTGCAGCAGGTCTTTGACGCGCAGTTGCGTGTCCGTGTCCGTCAGGCGCACGCGGATGTTCGCGTTGTTCTGCGAATTATCGAACGTGACCGCGGTCGGCTTGATCTGATTGCCTGCGAGCGCGGCTTCGACCGACGCCAGCGTGGTGGCGTCGAGCCTGACCGTGGCCTTGCCGCTCGACACCTGCACCGCCGGCGCTTCGCCGTACAGATTGGGCAGCGTGTACACGAGGCCGATGACCAGGGCCACCAGCATCACGGCGTATTTCCAGAGGGGGTAGCGATTCATGAGTGGTCCAACGGGAAGGTTGGCTTGGATGCGATGCGTCCGGCGATGAGCGCGGGCCGTTCAGCGAAGTGCCTGAACCGCCGGCGAGGCCGCGCCGGACGCGAGGAGTGCAGGCCTTACAGCGACTTGATCGTGCCCTTCGGGAGAATTGTCGTGACCGACGCCTTCTGCACGGTGATTTCCGTGCCTTCCGAGATTTCGATGCCGACGTAGGCTTCGCCCACCTTCGTCACCTTGCCGACGATACCGCCGTTCGTCACGACTTCATCGCCCTTGGCCATCGCTGCGAGCATGTTGCGATGTTCCTTCTGACGCTTCATTTGCGGGCGAATCATGATGAAGTACAGCACGCCGAACATCAGGATCAGCGGCAGGAAGCTCATCAGGTTCGATTCGATACCGCCTGCTGCAGCGCCTTGCGCGAAGGCATTGGAAATGAACGACACGTTGGTCTCTCCGTTATTGGTCAAACAAACGAACAAAAAATCAGCCGATTATTCTACCACCGGCCACACGAGCGCCGGCACGGCGAATCGGCTTTGCGATCAACCGTTTAAAGGTCAGATTGGGGCAAATTCAGCGGCCGGCGAAAGCAAATTGTAAGTTGTCCGCGTGCCGCATGGGGCAATCCTCAGCGGCATTCACGTACCGTGCCGTCAGGACGACGGTTCGACGCCGCGCGCGCGGTCTTCGTGGAAGCGCTTGCGGAACGCGTCGAACAGCTTCGCCTCGATCGCATCGCGCATTTCCTGCATCAGTTCGAGGTAGTAGTGCAGGTTGTGGATCGTGTTCAGCTGCGCGCCGAGGATTTCGCCGACGCGATGCAGGTGGTGTAGATAGCCGCGTGTGAAGTTGCGGCAGGTGTAGCAGCCGCATTGCTCGTCGAGCGGGCGCAGCGAGTTCTTGTGCGTCGCGTTGCGGATCTTGATGTCGCCGAAGCGCGTGAACAGCCAGCCGTTGCGCGCGTTGCGCGTCGGCATCACGCAGTCGAACATGTCGACGCCGGCGGCGACGCCGGCCACCAGGTCTTCCGGCGTGCCGACGCCCATCAGGTAGTGCGGCTTGTTGGCCGGCAGCTTCGGGCCGATGTGGTTCAGGATCCGCATCATGTCTTCCTTCGGCTCGCCGACCGACAGACCGCCGATCGCGAGGCCGTGGAAGTTCTTCTCGGCGAGACCGGCGAGCGACTCGTCGCGCAGATCCTCGAACATGCCGCCCTGCACGATGCCGAAGAGGGCATTCGGATTGCCGAGGCTCTGGAATTCGTCGATCGAGCGTTGCGCCCAGCGCATCGACATGCGCATCGATTCGGCCGCTTCCTTGTGCGAGGTCGGGACGTTGTTGGTCGCATACGGCGTGCATTCGTCGAACTGCATCACGATGTCGGAGTTCAGCACCTTCTGGATCTGCATCGACACTTCCGGCGACAGGAACAGCCGGTCGCCATTGATCGGCGACGCGAACGTGACGCCGTCCTCGGTGATCTTGCGCAGATCGCCGAGCGAGAACACCTGGAAGCCGCCCGAGTCGGTCAGGATCGGCTTCTTCCAGCCCATGAAGCCGTGCAGGCCGCCGTGCGCCTCGATGGTTTCGAGGCCGGGGCGCAGCCACAGGTGAAACGTATTGCCGAGGATGATCTGCGCGTGCATTTCGTCCAGCTCGCGCGGCTGGACCGCCTTTACGGTGCCGTAGGTGCCGACCGGCATGAAGATCGGCGTCTCCACCACGCCGTGGTTCAACGTGACGCGGCCGCGGCGCGCGAGGCCGTCGGTGCCGAGCAGTTCGAATTTGAGGCCATTCTCCGGGCGCTCGTGGGCAGGATGCTGCGAGGGATGACCAAAGGTCATGGGGATCACTCCTGTGCTACCGGAAAACAGTCCGGCGCAATCAATGAAAACCGCCACGACGGATCGCGGCGGTTGGGAAAACAGCCAATACGCTGAAGCAGTGCTCGAACCGGCTTAGGCATCGCGCCGCGTCAGCAGCATCGCGTCACCGTAGCTGAAAAAGCGATAGCGCTCGTCGATCGCATGTCGGTACGCGGCGCGAATCGTCTCGACACCGGCGAACGCCGACACCAGCATCAGCAGCGTCGATTTCGGCAAGTGGAAGTTCGTGACCAGCCGGTCGACCACGCGGAAGCGGTATCCCGGCGTGATGAAGATGTCGGTTTCCGCGCTCGCCGCGGCGAGCGGATGGCCGGCGGCTTCGGCGTCGCGCGCGGCGGCTTCGAGCGCGCGCATCGAGGTCGTGCCGACCGCGATCACGCGGTTGCCGCGCGCTTTGGTCGCAGCGATCTTGTCGGCCAGCGCTTGCGGCAGGTGATACCACTCGCTGTGCATCTTGTGCTCGGCGATGTTCTCGACCCGCACCGGCTGGAACGTGCCCGCGCCGACGTGCAGCGTCAGCGTCGCGCGTTCGATGCCGAGCGCGTCGAGCCTCGCGAGCAGCGCGTCGTCGAAGTGCAGGCCGGCGGTCGGCGCGGCGACCGCGCCCGGGTTCTGCGCGTACACCGTTTGATAGCGGGTTTCGTCGGTCGCGTCGGGATCGTGCTCGATGTACGGCGGCAGCGGCAGACGGCCGTATTGCTCGATCAGCGTCAGGCAGTCGTCGGGGAAGTGCAGCGTGTAGAACTGATCGACGCGCTCGCCGACGGTGACGTCGAACGCATCCGCGAGCCGGATCGTCGTGCCCGCCTGCGGGCTCTTGCTCGCGCGGATCTGCGCGAGCGCGCTGCGCTCGCCGGTCAGGCGCTCGACCAGCACTTCGATCTTGCCGCCGCTCGCCTTCTGGCCGAAGAAACGCGCCTTCAGCACTTTGGTATCGTTGAAGACCAGCAGGTCGCCCGGCGCGAGGCGCTCGGGCAATTCGGTAAAGCGGCGGTCGATCAGGCGCGCGGCGCCGTCGGCGGTGCCCGCGGCGTCCACGTCGAGCAAACGGCTGGCGCTGCGCTCCGGCAGCGCGACTTGCGCGATCAGCTCGGGCGGCAGATCGAAATCGAAATCGGAAAGCGTAAACATGCGAACGACTGGAAGCGGATTGGTACTGATTTGGGACTGAATTGAGCCGAAGCCGGAGCCGGGCGGCTATGATGGCGGGACGCCGAAGCGGCCCGCGTGCGCGTTCGAGCCGCATCTTGCCCGCGCTGGATGCGCGCAGGGCGGCACGATTTTATTTCGACAGCAGCCGATATTGTACTTGCGAAGCAGCCCATGCCTTTGTCCGACCGCCGATCGTCCGTTGCCACCGTCGAAGCGGGTGCCGAGCCGCGGCGCCGCAGTGCGCGAGCGGAGGCGGGGGAACCGGAGGCGGCAGATGACGGCGCGCAAGGCGGCATGATCGCCGCAGGCCATGATGCCGGGCGCGACGGCGACCCCGCGAGCGGCGACAAACCCGCCGCCAAAACCAAAGCCACGGCGAAGCCCGCCGCCAAACCCGCAGCCAAAACCGCCGACAAGCTCGCCAAACTCGGCCTCACACGCGACATCGACCTCGTGCTGCATCTGCCGATGCGCTACGAAGACGAAACCTCGCTGACGCCGATCGGTCACCTGCTGCCCGGCGGCGTCGCGCAAACCGAAGGCGTCGTGTTCGACAACGAGATCGCCTATCGCCCGCGCCGGCAATTGCTCGTGAAGCTGCGCGACGCCGAGGGCGACGAGCTGGTGCTCCGTTTTCTGAATTTTTACGGCTCGCAGGTCAAGCAGATGGCGCCCGGTGCGCGCCTGCGCGTGCGTGGCGACGTGCGCGGCGGCTTCTTCGGCATGGAGATGGTGCATCCGACCGTGCGCGTCGTCGATGAAGACACCCCGCTGCCGCAGGCGCTGACACCGGTCTATCCGAGCACCGCGGGCGTGTCGCAGGCGTATCTGCGCAAGGCGATCGACAACGCGCTGGCGCGCACGTCGCTGCCGGAGCTGCTGCCTGCGCCGGTCGCGCGCGCGTTTCTCGAACCGCTCGGCGTGCCGGCGCTGATGGACGCGGTGCGCACGCTGCATCATCCGGGCGCGCAGTCGGACGAAACGGCGTTGATCGACGGCACGCATCCGGCCTGGGTGCGCATCAAGTTCGAAGAACTGCTCGCGCAGCAGATGTCGCTGAAGCGTGCGCACGACGAGCGGCGCAACCGCGCCGCACCGGCGATGCCGCGCCGCAAGCTCGGCGACGAGTCGGCGCTGGTCGCGCGTCTGTTGAAGGCGCTGCCGTTTTCGCTGACGGCCGCGCAGCAGCGCGTCGGCGGCGAGATCGCGCTCGATCTGACGCAGCCGCATCCGATGCAGCGGCTGTTGCAGGGGGACGTCGGCAGCGGCAAGACGATCGTCGCGGCGCTTGCCGCCGCGCAGGCGATCGACGCCGGCTACCAGGCCGCGCTGATGGCGCCGACCGAAATCCTCGCCGAGCAGCACGCGCGCAAGTTGCGCGGCTGGCTCGAGCCGCTCGGCGTGAACGTCGCGTGGCTCGCGGGCAGTCTGAAGACGAAGGAGAAGCGCGCCGCGATCGAAGCGGCCGCGCTCGGCACCGCGCAGCTGGTGATCGGCACCCACGCGATCATCCAGGACGCGGTCGAGTTCGCGCGCCTCGGGCTCGTGATCGTCGATGAACAGCATCGCTTCGGCGTCGCGCAACGGCTCGCGCTGCGCGCGAAGGCGCAGGGCGCCGCCGACGGCGCGTCCGACTTCCAGCCGCATCAGCTGATGATGTCCGCGACGCCGATTCCGCGCACGCTCGCGATGACCTACTACGCGGACCTCGACGTTTCCACGATCGACGAACTGCCGCCGGGCCGCACCCCGATCCTCACGAAGCTCGTGTCCGACGCGCGCCGCGAAGAGGTGATCG
Organism: Paraburkholderia atlantica; assembly: GCF_000092885.1. Taxonomy (NCBI): domain Bacteria; kingdom Pseudomonadati; phylum Pseudomonadota; class Betaproteobacteria; order Burkholderiales; family Burkholderiaceae; genus Paraburkholderia; species Paraburkholderia atlantica. Next base: position 528,338 of record NC_014117.1, read on the forward strand.
GCCGGGTGCGCGAGGCGGCGCTGACGGGGCGCCAGGTGTACTGGGTGTGTCCGCTGATCGAGGAAAGCGAGACGCTGCAGCTGCAAACCGCGGTCGAGACCTACGAGACGCTCGTGGCCGCGCTGCCGGAGCTGAAGGTCGGCCTCGTGCACGGGCGCCTCGCACCCGCCGAAAAGGCCACGGTGATGGACGCGTTCTCGCGCAACGAGATCCAGCTGCTGGTCGCGACCACGGTGATCGAAGTGGGCGTCGACGTGCCGAACGCGTCGTTGATGGTGATCGAGCACGCCGAGCGCTTCGGTCTCGCGCAGTTGCATCAGCTGCGCGGTCGGGTGGGACGCGGCAGCGCCGCGTCGGTCTGCGTGCTGCTGTACACCGGACCGCTGTCGATGACCGCCCGCGCACGCCTGCAAACGATGCGCGAAACCACCGACGGCTTCGAGATCGCCCGCCGCGACCTCGAAATCCGCGGGCCCGGCGAGTTCCTCGGCGCGCGGCAGTCGGGCGCGGCGATGCTGCGTTTCGCCGACCTGCAGAACGATCAGCACCTGATCGAGCCCGCGCGCGAAGCCGCCGCGACGCTGCTCGACCAGTATCCGGACGTGGTCCTCCAGCATCTGGCGCGCTGGCTCGGCGCACGCGAGCAATATCTGAAAGCCTGAGCGCGAGACCTCCGCCACGAACGGAACGGCTAAAAGGTTGGCGAACCGACCCTATAGGTGTATAACTAGAACCTATCGAATCTATCGTACTGATTGATCCCCGAATGACGCTCACCGAATTGAAATACATCGTGGCGGTGGCCCGCGAGCGGCACTTCGGCCGGGCCGCCGAAGCGTGTTTCGTCAGCCAGCCCACGCTGTCCGTCGCCATCAAGAAGCTCGAAGACGAGCTGAACGTGCAGATTTTCGAGCGCGGCACCAGCGAGGTCAGCGTCACGCCGATCGGCGAACAGATCGTCACGCAGGCGCAACGCGTGCTCGAGCAGACGCTCGCGATCAAGGAAATCGCCAAGCAGGGCAAGGACCCGCTGGTCGGTCCGCTGCGCCTCGGCGTGATCTACACGATCGGGCCGTACCTGCTGCCCACCCTCGTCAAGCAGATGATCCAGCGTGTGCCGCAGATGCCGCTGATGCTGCAGGAAAACTACACGCTGAAGCTGATCGAACTGCTCAAGCAGGGCGAAATCGACGTCGCGATCATGGCGCTGCCATTTCCGGAAACCGGTTTGATGCTGCGCCCGCTGTACGACGAGCCGTTCGTCGTCGCGCTGCCGTCCGGTCACGCGTGGGAAGGCCGCTCGAAGATCGACCCTGACGATCTGAAGCAGGAAACCATGCTGCTGCTCGGCAGCGGCCACTGCTTCCGCGATCACGTGCTCGGCGTATGTCCCGAGTTGATGCGCTTTTCGCAGAACGCGGACGGCATTCAGAAGACTTTCGAGGGTTCGTCGCTCGAAACGATTCGTCATATGGTCGCGAGCGGCGTCGGCATTACCGTGCTGCCGCGCATGTCGGTGCACGAGGTCAAGCCGCATGCGGGTGGTATCGACGCCGGCCTGCTCAGCTATGTCGCGTTCGACGAACCGGTGCCCGATCGCCGCGTCGTGCTGGCATGGCGCAAGAGCTTCACGCGCATGCCCGCGATCGATGCGATCTGCGAAGCAATCGCCGCCTGCGAGCTGCCGGGCGTCAAAAAACTCGATCTGCCCGCTGCCGTCAACTGACGCGCCGCCATCCCGCAGCCACGCCGGATATCGGCGCGGTCTGCCGCGAAAAAGGGCGCGAGCTCTATCGAATAGATTAAATTAATCAAATACGAATATTCGATAGCTATTGTTATAGTTTCCTCCATGGATCGCCCGATCCCCTGATTCGATAAGGCTCAGCCTCCGACTCCCCAGTCGGGGCGTCACACAAGCCAGGAGGAAAACATCATGCAAGCAGTTTCACAGCGCATCCACGCTTTTCCCACCCAACCGACCATGACGGCCGCCGCGCCGAGTATCCGCGCGGTCGCGATGTCGTTGCTGGTCGACCGGGTGCTGGCCGCCTGACGCGCCTACCCATGACGGCGTCCGTAGCGCACGGATACCGCGCGATTTCCTCTGATCCAATAAAACCACGCAGGAGTGCTCATGTCCGAACGTAAGCTCACCAATGCCGCCGGCGCGCCCATCGCCGATAACCAGAACTCGATGACCGCCGGCCCGCGCGGCCCGGTCGTGCTGCAAGACGTCTGGCTGCTCGAAAAGCTCGCGCACTTCGATCGCGAAGTGATTCCCGAGCGTCGCGTTCACGCGAAGGGTTCGGGTGCGTTCGGCACGCTGACGGTCACGCACGACATCTCGCGCTACACGAAGGCGAAGGTATTCGCGCAGGTCGGTAAGGAAACGCCGCTTTTCATGCGCTTTTCGACCGTGGCCGGCGAGCGTGGCGCGGCCGATGCCGAGCGCGACGTGCGCGGCTTCTCGATCAAGTTCTACACCGAAGAAGGCAACTGGGACGTGGTCGGCAACAACACGCCGGTGTTCTTCATCCGCGATCCGCTGAAGTTTCCGGACTTCATTCATACGCAGAAGCGTGACCCGTACACGAACCTGCGCAACAACGTCGCGGCGTGGGATTTCTGGGCGCGTCATCCGGAGTCGCTGCATCAGGTGACGATTCTGATGAGCGATCGCGGCATCCCGAAGAACTACCGGCAGATGCACGGCTTCGGCTCGCACACGTACTCGTTCACCAACGCGAACAACGAGCGCTTCTGGGTCAAGTTTCACTTCAAGTCGCAGCAGGGTATCGAGAACTTCACCGACGCCGAAGCCGCGCAGGTAGTCGCCCATGATCGTGAAAGCGCGCAGCGCGATCTGGTGACCAGCATCGACGCGGGCAACTTCCCGAAGTGGCGCTTCGCGATTCAGGTGATGCCCGAAGCGGATGCGGCGAACTACCGCTTCAACCCGTTCGACATCACGAAGGTGTGGTCGCAGAAGGACTATCCGTTGATCGACGTCGGCACGATCGAGTTGAACCGCAACGCGGCGAACTATTTCGCGGACGTCGAGCAGGCGGCGTTCACGCCGGCGAACGTGGTGCCGGGCATCGGCTTTTCGCCGGACCGTCTGTTGCAGGGGCGTCTGTTCTCGTACGGCGATACGCAGCGTTACCGGCTCGGCATCAATCATCACCAGATTCCGGTGAATGCGCCGCGCGTGCCGAACCCGCATTCGTTCCATCGCGACGGCGCGATGCGTACCGACGGCAATCTCGGCGGCAATGTGAATTACGAGCCGAATCGCTTCGGCGACTTCGCGCAGGACGCGAACGCATCGGAGCCGCCTCTTGCGGCGGGCGCGGTCGCGCGTTACGAGCATCGCGAGGACGACGACTACTACACGCAGCCGCGCATGTTGTTCGCGCTGTTCGACGACGCGCAGCGTCAGCGTCTGTTCGGCAATATCGCGCGACATATCGACGGCGTGCCGCAGGACATCGTCGCGCGTCAGATCGAGCATTTCCGCCGCGCCGATCCGGCTTACGCGGAAGGTGTGATCGCGGCGCTCGCCGCATTGCAGGAAGGCAGAAACCGTTAGGCGTCCCGTACGCGGCGCATGGCAAGGCAGTAGCAGAGTATTCGACGGCGCAGCGCGTTGCTGCGGCCGTCACGAGACGAACCGGGAGTACGATCATGATTCAGATGATGACGGCAAGCATCGGCGGTCCGGCCGCCACGCCGAGCATGCAGGCGCAACGGCAGGCGTTGATGTTGCGCAAGGCGATGGGCGTTGCGATCGTCGCGAGCGGCTTTGCGGTAATCGCCGCGCAGGCGTTGCAGCACGCGCTGGGCGGCTGAGCGCAGTACCGCCAGGATGGCGGCTCAGCAAGGCCCCCGAGCACGTCTTGAGCGAAGCTTGCGGCAATTCACGCTACACTGTCGAACAGTTTTATTCGTGTTTCCGCAGACCGTCATCTGCCGACCGGTTCGTATCACTCTTCGAAGGAGTCGTCATGGCCAAGAAAGAAGCCGCAGCAGCCGTACAGCACGTCAACATCGGGATCAGCGACAAGGATCGCAAGAAGATCGCCGAAGGATTGTCGCGTTTGCTCGCCGATACCTACACGCTGTACCTGAAGACCCACAACTTCCACTGGAACGTCACGGGTCCGATGTTCAACACGCTGCATCTGATGTTCGAAACGCAGTACAGTGAACTCGCGCTCGCAGTCGACTCGATCGCCGAACGTATCCGCGCATTGGGCGTGCATGCGCCGGGCTCCTACAAGGATTTCGCGAAGCTGTCGTCGATTCCCGAAGCGGATGGGGTGCCGACCGCGGAAGACATGATCCGCCAGCTGGTCGAAGGTCAGGAAGCCGTGGTGCGCACCGCGCGCGCGATCTTCCCGGCGACGGAAGCCGCCAACGACGAGCCGACCGCCGACCTGCTCACGCAACGCATGCAGACGCACGAAAAAACCGCATGGATGCTGCGCTCGCTGCTCGCGTGATTTGGCGCGGTTGAGCCGGCCGACTCACGTTCGAATGCAGGTGCGGGCAGCACCCGCGCCGTGCCAGAAACGCACAAGCCTCCCTGTACGGGAGGCTTTGTTTTTTCGCCGCCGCCGCGTGATGCACGGGTGCGAGCGCGCGGCACCTCGATACGCGGGCAGGCGAATTCAGAGGCGCCGTGCGCTTCCCGTAAAATAGGCGCACCGTGTTCGCACTTCACCGAATTCGTCCCATGTTCGCCCGACTTCCCCTGTATCTGCGCCTCGTGCGCATGGACAAACCGATCGGCAGCCTGCTGCTGCTGTGGCCGACGCTCAACGCACTGTGGATCGCTTCCGGCGGTCATCCGTCGTGGCAATTGCTGGTGATCTTCACGCTCGGCACGGTGCTGATGCGCTCGGCCGGCTGCGCGATCAACGACTATGCGGACCGCGATTTCGACCGTCACGTGAAGCGCACCGAGAACCGGCCGATCACGTCGGGCAAGATCAATGCGTGGGAAGCGGTCGTGCTGGCTACCGTGCTGTCGCTGATCGCGTTTCTGCTGATTCAGCCGCTCAATGCGTTGACCAAGGAGTTGTCGGTGGTCGCGCTGTTCGTCGCTGGCACGTATCCGTTCATGAAGCGCTTCTTCGCGATTCCGCAGGCGTATCTGGGCATCGCGTTCGGCTTCGGCATTCCGATGGCGTTCGCAGCGGTGCAGGATCACGTGCCGCTGCTCGCATGGGTGATGCTGGTCGCGAACATCTTCTGGGCCGTTGCGTACGACACCGAGTATGCGATGGTCGATCGCGACGACGACATCAAGATCGGCATCCGCACATCGGCGCTGACCTTCGGCCGCTTCGACGTGGCCGCGGTCATGCTGTGTTATGCGGTGACGCTGGGGATTTACGTCGGCATCGGCCTGACGCTCGGGTTTGGCCCGTTGTACTGGCTCGGCTGGGCGGCCGCGGTGGGTTGCGCGATTTATCACTACACGCTGATCCGCAATCGCGAGCGGATGCCGTGCTTTGCCGCGTTCCGTCACAACAACTGGCTCGGCGGCGCGTTGTTCGCGGGGATCGCCGCGCATTACGCGGTGACTTCGTTTTAATTCGCGTTAGCGATTTTTTGCCTTCACAACGCTGCTGGATCTGTACGCCGTAGGCACCTGCCCTGATTGGAAAAAGGCAGGCGCGCTACGGTGTTTTTGTTTCCGGTATTTCCTGGCGACGCCGGTTCGCGTTAGTGCTTGCCGAACTCGTCGCCCATCTCGCGCGCCCGCGCATCGGCGGCCAGTGCGCCGCGCACGATCGCGTCCTTGATGCCGCTCGCGTCGAACGAGGCGAGCGCTGCCGCGGTCGTGCCGCCTTTCGAGGTCACGCGTTCGCGCAGCACGCTCGGCGGCTCCTCGGAATTGGCCGCGAGTTGCGCGGCGCCCGTGAAGGTTGCGACCGCGAGCGCGCGGCCCTGCGCTTCGTCCATACCGAGCTGGCGCGCGGCTTCCTGCAGCGCTTCGATGAAATAGAACACGTAGGCCGGTCCGCTGCCCGAGATCGCGGTGACCGCGTCGATCTTCGCTTCGGCGTCGAACCAGACGGTTTCGCCGACCGCGCCGAGCACTTGCGACGCGAGCGCGCGGCCCGCTTCGTCGACGCTGCCGCTGGCGACGAGACCCGTCACGCCCATACCGATCAGCGCCGGCGTATTCGGCATCACGCGCACGATGCGGCCGTGGCCATTCAGCCAGCGCGACATGTCGCCGATGCGAATGCCCGCGACGATGCTGACGATCAGTTGCGACGCGCGCAGATGCGGTGCCAGCGTCTCGGCGACGCTCTTCAGGATCTGCGGCTTCACCGCAAGCACGACCGCGTCGTAGTCGGCGAGCGTGCCGTCGGCGGCCGCGCCGGTGCGGATGCCGAATTGCTGCTCGTTGCGCTTGCGCGCGTCTTCGTTCGGATCGATCGCGTACAGGTCCGCGGGCGCGACGCCCCGCTTGATGAGGCCGCCGATCAACGCCGCGGCCATGTTGCCGCCGCCGATAAACGCAATTTTCATGATGGTCCGGATAGGTTCAGATGAGATGCGGTGAGGGCTTCGCGCAGCCAGGTTCGCGCAAGGCCCGTGGAAAAGCTCAGCGCGAGTAGTCGCGCGCGCCGAAGATCGCGGTGCCGACGCGTACGATCGTCGCGCCTTCGAGCACGGCTGCTTCGAGATCGGCCGACATGCCCATCGACAGCGTATCGAGCGCGAGCCCGTCGTTACGCAAGCGCTCGAACAGCTCGCGCAATTGGCGATGCGGCGCGCGTTGGGCGTCCAGATCGCCGGCCGGTTCCGGAATCGACATCAGCCCGCGCAGTTTCAGCTTCGGCAGTGCGGTGATCTGGTGCGCGATGGCGGCCGCCTCGTCGGGCGCAACGCCGCTCTTCGACGCCTCGCCGCTGACGTTGACCTGCAGGCAAACGTTGAGCGGCGGCAGATTATCGGGGCGCTGCTCCGACAGCCGCTGCGCGATCTTCAGCCGATCGACCGAATGCACCCAGTCGAAATGCTCGGCAACGGGGCGTGTCTTGTTCGATTGCAGGGGCCCGATGAAATGCCATTCGAGCGATGCGCGCAGATCGGCGAGCGTCTGAATCTTGTCGAGCGCTTCCTGCACGTAGTTCTCGCCGAATGCGCGCTGACCGGCCGCATGAGCGTCGCGCACGGCATCGGCAGGAAAGGTCTTGGAGACCGCGAGCAGCATCACGGACTGCGCATCGCGGCCGGCCGCTTGCGCGGCCTTGGCGATGCGCTCGTGCACGTCGGCGAGATTGTGAGCGAAGTGATCGGCGAAACGGCGAGGCAGGTCGGACATGGAACGAACCGGTGTTCAGCGAAGACGATGCCCCGATTATACGGACAGCATGTGCTCGACCAATTCGATCCAGTGAGCGACCGGCGTCGACGTGCCGCTTTGCAGATGCGCGATGCAACCGACGTTCGCCGACACGATCACCTGCGGTTCCTGCGCCTGCAAACGCTCGAGCTTCTGATCGCGCAGCGCGTACGACAGGCGCGGCTGCAGCAGCGAGTAGGTGCCGGCCGAGCCGCAGCACAGATGGCTGTCTGCGGGCAGGCGCACTTCGAGGCCGAGCGCGCCGAGCAGTTGCTCGACCTTGCCGCGGATCTGCTGGCCATGCTGCAGCGTGCAGGGCGGATGGAACGCGACCGTGTGCACCGAACGGCGGCGCGTGATCGCGACGAGCTGCTCTTCGAACTCAGGCAGGATTTCGGAGACGTCGCGCGTCAACTCGACGATGCGGCGCGCCTTCTCCGCATACTCGGGATCGAGACGCAGCAGGTGCGCGTATTCCTTGACCGTCGCGCCGCAGCCCGACGCGTTCATCACGATCGCTTCAACGCCCTGTTCGACGTAGGGCCACCATGCGTCGATGTTCGCGCGCACGTCGTCGAGCGCTTCTTCGTTGTAGCCGAGGTGCAGGCGGATCGCGCCGCAGCAGCCGGCTTCGGGCGCGATCAGCGTTTCGATGCCGAGCGCGTCGAACACGCGCGCGGTCGCGATGTTGACGTTCGGCATCATCGACGGTTGCACGCAGCCGGCGAGCATTAGCACCTTGCGGTCGTGTTTCGCGCTCGGCCATTCGAGCGGGCGTTGACGCGCGGGCACCTTGTCGCGCAGCTTCTTCGGCAGCAGGCCGCGCACGTGCTGGCCCAGCCGCATTGCGGGGGTGAAGATCGCGCTGTTCGGCAGCACGCTCGCGAGCAGCCGCCGCATCAGCCGCTGATTGAGCGGACGCGTGACCTTCTCTTCGGTGAGCTTGCGACCGATTTCGACGAGCCGGCCGTACTGCACGCCGGACGGGCAGGTCGTTTCGCAGTTGCGGCAGGTGAGGCAGCGGTCTAGGTGTACCTGGGTGCTGCGCGTGACCGGCGCGCCTTCGACCATCTGCTTGATCAGGTAGATCCGGCCGCGCGGGCCGTCGAGCTCGTCGCCGAGCAGTTGATAGGTCGGGCAGGTAGCCGTGCAGAAACCGCAATGCACGCATTTGCGCAGGATGGCGTCCGCTTCGTTGCCATCGGGCGTATTGCGAATGAAGTCCGCGAGGTTGGTTTGCATCGCGTCGCTCAGAAGTCGGGGTAGAGACGGCCGCGGTTGAAGATGCGGGCCGGGTCGAATGCTTGTTTGAGGCCGCGATGGATTTTCATCAGCGGCGCGGGTAGCGGTGTGAATACACCGGCGCTGCGGTCGTAGCCGTGGCCGCTGCGGAAAATGGTTGCATGGCCGCCGGCCTGCTTCGCGCTGATGCGCACGGTTTGCGCGTCGGTGTCGGTGATCCACCAGCGCTGGCCGCCGCCCCATTCCATCAGTTGCGCGCCGGGCAGCTGCAGCGGCTCGGTGATCGACGGCAACGCGAGACGCCACAGCGCGGCCTTCGGCGGAATGCTCGCAAAGAACGAGTCGGTCTGTTCGCGCAGGCCGCCCCAGAAGCGTTCGGCTTCGACCGCATCGACGACTTCGCCGCCGAGCCCTGTGCGCGCGGCCTTGACCGCGGCCTCCGCGCCGCCCAGGCGCACCGCGAGCGTGCCGTTGCGCCATGCGCTCGCGGTGATCGGCAGCGGCCGGCCGCCCCATTCGTTGAGCTTGCGTACCGCGTCGGTGCCATTCATGTCGAACTTCAGCGTGGCTTCGGCCTGCGGGCGCGGCAGCACTTTGACCGACAGCTCGAGGATCAGCCCGAGGGTGCCGAGCGAGCCCGCGAGCAGCCGCGACACGTCATAACCCGCGACGTTCTTGACGACCTGGCCGCCGAAATGCAGCACCTGGCCCTGGCCGTTCATCACGACGGCGCCGAGCACGAAGTCGCGCGCGGCGCCCACGGCCGGCCGGCGCGGCCCCGAAATGCCCGCGGCGATGCAGCCGCCGAAGGTGGCCTGCGGACCGAAGTGCGGCGGCTCGAAGGGCAGCATCTGGTCGTGCTCGGCGAGCGCGGCTTCGATTTCCAGCAGCGGCGTTCCCGCGCGCGCGGTGATCACGAGCTCGGCCGGATCGTACGCGATGATGCCGCGATAAGCGCGCGTGTCGAGGATCTCACCTTCCAGCGTCTGGCCATACCAGTCCTTGGTGCCCCCGCCACGGATGCGCACCGCGCGCCCCTCGGCGCTGGCCGAGCGAACGCGTTCGGACCATACGGCGACGATGTCGTCCTCTTCCATGGTGTCCTGCTCGTTGTGTTTCGTTTGATTGTACCGGGCGGCGGCTCGCTGGCAAGCCGGAGCACACCCGCATGTGACGGGGCGTGGCATCGGTCTGAAGGGGGCGGCGCAAAACGCCGCGCACGCCGCGCCCGCACCGGCGCGGGCGCGGCGAACGGTGGATGCGCAATGCAAACGCGAGCCGTTAGAAGCGCGGCAGCTCGGGATGGGGCAGCAGACCTCCGCGCACGTGCATCTTGCCGTATTCGGCACAGCGCGCCCGCGTCGGAATGCCCTTGTCGGGGTTCAACAAACCGGGCGCGTCGAATGCTCGCTTGACCGCGTGGAACGTGTCGCGCTCCTCCGGCGAGAACTGCACGCACATCGAATTGATCTTCTCGATGCCGACGCCATGCTCGCCCGTCACCGTGCCGCCCAGTTCGACGCAAGCTTCGAGGATGTCGCTACCGAACAACTCTGCGCGATGCCACTCGTCCTGGTCGTTGCCATTGAACAGGATCAGCGGATGCATATTGCCGTCGCCGGCATGAAACACGTTGATGCAACGCAGCTGGTAGGTCTTCTCCATCTCCTCGATTCGCGCGAGCAGCGGCCCGATACTGCGGCGCGGCACGGTGCCGTCCATGCAGTAGTAGTCCGGCGAGATGCGGCCGGCCGCCGGAAACGCGTTCTTGCGCCCGGACCAGAAGCGCAGGCGCTCGGCTTCCGTGCGCGAAATCTGGATACGGGTCGCGCCGTGCTCGCGCAGCACCGCGGTCATGCGCACGATCTCGGCCGCGACTTCCTCGGGCGTGCCGTCCGATTCGCACAGCAGGATCGCCGCCGCGTCGAGGTCGTAGCCCGCGTTGACGAACTCCTCGACCGCGCGCGTGGCGGGCTTGTCCATCATCTCGAGGCCGGCCGGGATGATGCCCGCCGCGATGATGCCGGCAACGGCGTCGCCGCCTTTGACGACGTCGTCGAAGCTGGCCATGATGACCTGCGCCGTTTGCGGCTTCGGGATCAGCTTGACGGTGACCTCGGTGACGATCGCGAACATGCCCTCGCTGCCGATCAGCACCGCGAGCAAATCGAGCCCCGGCGCGTCAGGCGCGAGCGAGCCGAATTCGACGATCTCGCCGTCCATCGTCACTGCGCGCACCCGCAGCACGTTGTGCACGGTGAGGCCGTACTTCAGGCAATGCACGCCGCCCGAATTCTCGGACACGTTGCCGCCGATCGTGCAGGCAATCTGCGACGACGGGTCCGGCGCGTAATAGAGGCCATACGGTGCGGCGGCCTCGGAGATCGCGAGGTTGCGCACGCCCGGCTGCACGGTCGCGATGCGCGCATACGGGTCGACCTCGACGATCTTGCGAAAGCGCGCGAGCGACACCACGACGCCGTGCCGAATCGGCATTGCGCCGCCGGACAGCCCGGTGCCCGCGCCGCGCGGCACAATGGGCACTTCGAGGCGATGGCAGATCTGCACGATACGCTGCACCTGCGATTCGGTTTCCGGCAACGCGACCGCGAGCGGCAGACGACGGTACGCGGCGAGGCCGTCGCATTCGTACGCGACGGTATCTTCCTCGCGATACAGCAGACAGTGGGTCGGCAACACAGCCATCAGCGCCTGAACGACTTCGCGCTGACGCTGCGCGAGGACTTCGGCCGACAGTTCAGCGGGTGCGTTCATGTAAGTTGTCTCCTCGTGGCTTGCGCCGGTCCGGCTTCCAGGTTCGAGCCGGCTGTTTCGTGCGGCCTGCTTCGCGTCACTTGCGTGTTCAGGCCGGCGGCTTGCCGCGGCCGGCCTTCGCAATGTCGATCAGGCCGCCGTCCAGGCGAAGATCTTGCCCGGGTTCATCAGATTGCGCGGATCGAGCGCGTGCTTGATGGAGCGCATCGTGTCGACCGCGACGTCGCCGTGCTCCTCGAGCAGAAAGCCCATCTTGTGCAGGCCGACGCCATGCTCGCCGGTGCAGGTGCCGTCCATGCGCAGCGCGCGCTGCACGATGCGATGGTTCAGGCGCTCGGCTTCTTCGAGCTCTTCGGGCTTGTCCGGATCGATCAGGATTGCGACGTGGAAGTTGCCGTCGCCGACATGACCGACGATCGGGCAGGGCAGCGGCGACGCCAACAGATCCTGCTCCGTTTCGACCACGCACTCCGCCAGACGCGAGATCGGCACGCAGACGTCGGTGGTCACCGCGCGCGAGCCGGGCTTCAGCTGCAGCATCGCGAAATAGGCGCTGTGACGCGCGTTCCACAGGCGGCTGCGGTCTTCGGGGCGCGTCGCCCATTCGAAGCCTTCGCCGGCATTCTGCGCGGCGATTTCCTGCACGAGTTCGGCCTGTTCCTTGACGCCGGCCTCGGTGCCGTGAAATTCGAAGAACAGCGTGGGGGCCTCGCGCAGCGTCAGATTCGAATGGCGATTGATCGAGCGGATCGCCAGCGAATCGACGAACTCGACACGCGCGATCGGCACGCCGATCTGGATCGTCTCGATGACCGCGCGCACCGCATCGCCCATCGACGGGAACGTGCACACCGCGGCCGACACCGCCTCCGGCTGCGGATAGAGGCGCAGCGTGATTTCGGTGATCACGCCGAGCGTGCCTTCAGAGCCGACGAACAGGCGCGTGAGGTCGTACCCCGCCGACGATTTGCGCGCGCGCGAGCCGGTCTTGATCACACGGCCATCGGCGAGCACGACCGTCAGGCCGAGCACGTTCTCGCGCATCGTGCCGTAGCGCACGGCGTTGGTACCCGACGCGCGGGTCGCCGACATGCCGCCGATGCTCGCGTCCGCGCCCGGGTCGATCGGGAAGAACAGGCCGGTGTCGCGCAGCGCTTCGTTCAGTTGCTTGCGCGAGATGCCGGGCTCGACGGTGACGGTCAGGTCTTCGGCGTTGATCGACAACACCCGGTTCATCTCCGACAGATCGATCGACACGCCGCCTTGCACGGCGAGCAGATGTCCTTCGAGCGACGAACCATTGCCGTACGGAATGATCGGCACGTCGTACCGGCCGCACAGCCTGACGGCGGTTTGCACGTCTTCGGCCGTGCGTGCGAAGACGACGGCGTCAGGCAGTTGCGGATCGAACGGCGATTCGTCGCGGCCGTGGTGCGCACGCACGGCTTCGGCAACGGAGACCCGATCGCCGAAAGCGGCTTTGAGCTGGTTCAGCAATTCGGCGGGAAACGGCCGGCGTAGCGGCGCCGGCGGTACGGGATGGTTCACGCATGTCTCCTGTCGAGCGGAGTTGGCGCTTCAACGCCTCTCCGGTTCCATGAAAGTTTCTTTAGGTAACAGCCTGTTTGCAGCAGCTGTTTCATTTTACGCCGTTCGCCCGCCCGCCTGGCGGCGCTGGGCGGGCTTCCGCTCATATAATGGCGGCGATTTCGCGATGCGCGCAATATGGACAAACGTGGCCGCCGCATCGCCACTGAATGCAAGGGAGACATCATGGGCAATCGCCTCAGCAAGATCGCCACTCGCACCGGCGACGACGGCACCACCGGTCTCGGCGACGGCCGCCGCGTGCGCAAGGACAGCGTGCGTATCGCCGCGATCGGCGACGTCGACGAACTCAATTCGAATCTCGGCGTGCTGTTGTGCGAAAACCTGCCCGAAAACGTACGCGCAGCGTTGGTCGCAATCCAGCACGACCTGTTCGATCTGGGAGGCGAACTGTGCATTCCCGGTCACACGATGATCACCGAGCGGCATCTCGCTCAGCTCGACGGCTGGCTCGCCGACTACAACGCCACGCTGCCGCCGCTGAAGGAATTCATTCTGCCGGGCGGTTCGCGCGCGGCGGCGCTCGCGCATGTATGCCGTACCGTTTGCCGCCGCGCGGAGCGCGCGATCGTCGCGCTTGGCGAACACGAGGCGCTGAACGCGGCGCCGCGTCAGTACGTGAACCGGCTGTCCGATCTGCTGTTCGTGCTGGCGCGCGTGCTCAATCGCGCGGACGGTGGCACCGACGTGCTGTGGCAGCACGATCGCGGCGCGCCTTGAGTGGCGACGCGCATGCGCGTATAGACAGTCACTGAGCTTCGCACGAGCCGACGCTCAACCCACGGCGAGCGTGACCGGCTTGCCGATGCGGCTCAGCATTTCAACGAGCGTGTCGATCGTGAACTTGGTGGTTTTCTTGTTGACGACGTCGGACACGCGGGGGCGCGACACCATCAGAATTTCGGCCGCCTCGGCCTGCTTCAGATGATGCTGTTCGATCCACGTGGACAGCTCCGTCATCAATTGTTCCTTGAGCAGCCGCGTGTCGTTGATCTGCTTTTGCGACGCCGCGTGAAGGCGCTTCGCTTCCTCGGCGGAAAAACCGAGTTCGAGGAACACGTTCGCGCCGGCTCGCGTTACGTGACGAATGTTGGTGTCGATCGTCATGGCTGGGTGGTCCTGTAATGGGTGATGGCGCGATAGCGCGTTTCGGCAATTTTTCTGTCGCGCGGCCCGAGCTTCTGCGTTTTCTTCTGAAAGCAATGCAGCACGTACAGCGCTTCGGCGTATTTGGTTACGTACATCACGCGAAAAATGCCGTCCTCGTCTCTGATGCGAATTTCGCGCGTTCCCGCGCCGATAGACTCGAACGGTTTCCAGTCGTCAGGGTCGAGTCCTGACTGAATCTTGTGAAGCTGAAACCCGGCGAGACGACGCGCTTCATTGGGAAAAGCAAGCAAATCACGGTAGCTGGAGCCTAACCAGCGAATTTCTTTTCCCTGCTCCATCGCCACCTCATGTATAAAATCTTATACGCACTCTCCAGCCCGGTCAAGTCATGCAAGCGACCTGGCAACGAGCTATGACGATAGCGAGGCGTCCGGCTTCGCACCATTCGTCCGAATGGCCAATAAAAAACCCGGTTCGAAATCGAACCGGGTTTTCTACGGACTACCGACAAGCCCCCGCTGCGGCGGCGGGGCAGGCGTTCAGTTGCCGCTGCCGCGCGCAACGCGGCGTTGCTTGACCGCTTCGGCAAGGCCTTCGAGCACGGCGACGCTTTCATCCCAGCCGATGCATGCATCGGTAATGCTCTGGCCGTACGTGAGCTGGCAGCCTTCCTGTAGGTCCTGGCGACCCGCGACGAGGTGCGACTCCACCATCACACCAACGATCCGCTCATCGCCCGCGGCGATCTGGCGGCCGATGTCCGCGCATACCGGAATCTGGTTTTCGTGCTTCTTCGAGCTGTTCGCATGGCTCGCGTCGATCATCAGACGCGCGGCGAGACCCGCCTTGCCGATGTCCGCGCAGGCTGCATTGACGCTGTCGGCGTCGTAGTTCGGCGTTTTGCCGCCGCGCAGGATCACGTGGCAGTCCTCATTCCCCGCGGTCGATACGATCGCCGAGTGCCCGCCCTTGGTGACCGACAGGAAGTGATGCGGCTGCGAGGCGGCCTTGATCGCGTCGACGGCGATCTTCACGTTGCCGTCCGTGCCGTTCTTGAAGCCGACCGGGCACGACAGTCCCGACGCCAGCTCGCGGTGCACCTGCGATTCGGTCGTGCGCGCGCCGATCGCCCCCCACGAGATCAGATCCGCGATGTACTGCGGGCTGATCATGTCGAGGTACTCGGTGCCGGCCGGCAGACCCAGTTCGTTGATGCGCAGCAGCAGCTCGCGCGCGGTGCGCAGGCCTTCGTTGATCTTGAAGCTGTTGTCCATATGCGGGTCGTTGATGAGACCCTTCCAGCCCACCGTCGTGCGCGGCTTTTCGAAGTACACGCGCATCACGACTTCGAGCTCCCCGGCGAAGCGCTTGCGCTGCTCGATCAGACGCCCCGCATATTCGATCGCGGCCTTTGGATCGTGAATCGAACACGGGCCGATCACGACGATCAGACGGTCGTCCATGCCGTGCAGAATGCGATGCATCGCGGTGCGCGATTCGTAGATCACGTTGGACACCGTCTCGTCGCAGGGAAATTCGCGGATCAGGTGAGCGGGCGGCGTGAGTTCCTTCAATTCGCGGATGCGGACATCATCGGTATTGTGCGGGGGCATGCGGTTCTCCTGAATCGGTTTGTAGCGTGTTCGCGTGGGTCAGATAGGTATGGAAAAGCTTGAGGCGAAAAAAAACCGCCAGGCTAGCTGGCGGTTTTTCGGGAATTCTCGGTGTCCTGCGTGCACTAACACCCCTCTCGATCCGCCAGCGGTCTGAGATACCAAAAAAAGTAAAAATAAAACTTGGCGGACATGGCGAAGTGAATGCGTCGCTGGTCAAAAAAGGGTGAGTGACTTTATAACCCGGTACAGGCTCGGCTGACAAGCCGGGACGTCGAAAAATGCGGAAAATCCGCACGCTTCGCACTTTCGGTGCGCAAAGCGTGCATTCTTCATGAGATCAGGCCGTGCCGCCGACTGTCATCTTCTCGATGCGCAGCGTCGGCTGACCGACACCCACCGGCACGCTCTGGCCTTCCTTGCCGCACACGCCGACGCCCGAATCGAGCTTCATGTCGTTGCCGATCATCGTGATGTACTTCAGCGATTCCGGGCCGCTGCCGATCAGCGTCGCACCCTTGACCGGATACGTGATCTTGCCGTTCTCGATCATGTACGCCTCCGAGGCCGAGAACACGAACTTGCCGTTTGTGATGTCGACCTGACCGCCGCCGAAGTTCACCGCATACAGGCCGTTCTTCACGGACGCGAGGATTTCCTGCGGGTCCTTGTCGCCGTTCAGCATGTATGTGTTGGTCATGCGCGGCATCGGCAGCGCCGCGTACGATTCGCGCCGCGCGTTGCCGGTGACCGGCATCTTCATCAGGCGCGCGTTCAGCGTGTCCTGGATGTAGCCCTTCAGGATGCCGTCCTCGATCAGCGTCGTGCACTGGGTCGGATTGCCTTCGTCGTCGATATTGAGCGAGCCGCGGCGGTTCGGCAGCGTGCCGTCGTCGACCACGGTGACGCCCTTCGCGGCGACCTGCTCGCCGATGCGTCCCGCGAATGCCGACGAGCCCTTGCGGTTGAAGTCGCCCTCGAGCCCGTGACCGATCGCCTCGTGCAGCAGCACGCCCGGCCAGCCCGGTCCGAGCACGACGGTCATCGCGCCGGCCGGCGCCGGACGCGCTTCGAGATTGACGAGGGCCGCGTGCACCGCGTCGTCGACGTAGCGCGACAGCACTTCATCGGTGAAATAGCCGTAGTCGAAACGCCCGCCGCCACCGCCGCTGCCGATTTCGCGGCGGCCGTTCTGCTCGGCGATCACGGTGACCGACACGCGCACGAGCGGCCGGATGTCGGCCGCGAAGCCGCCGTCGCTGCGCGCGACCAGCACCACGTCGTATTCGCCGGCCAAGCCCGCCATCACCTGCTGGATGCGCGGGTCGCGGCCGCGCGCCATCTGTTCGATGCGCTCGAGCAGCTTGACCTTCGCGGTGGCGTCGAGCGAATGCAGCGGGT
Source organism: Paraburkholderia atlantica (assembly GCF_000092885.1). Classification (NCBI taxonomy): domain Bacteria; kingdom Pseudomonadati; phylum Pseudomonadota; class Betaproteobacteria; order Burkholderiales; family Burkholderiaceae; genus Paraburkholderia; species Paraburkholderia atlantica. The sequence goes on from NC_014117.1 coordinate 545,456, forward strand.
CGGACGGCAGGTACAGATCGCGCCCGGCGATGCCGGTCAGCGACGACGCCACCTTGATCTTCTGCTTGCCGCCGCCCGCCTTGGCGATGGCGCGCGTGGCGATGGCCGCCTGGCGGATCGCTTCGGGCGACAGGTCGTCCGAGTAGGCGAACGCGGTACGGTCACCCGACACGGCGCGCACGCCGACGCCCTGGTCGATGCTGAAGCTGCCCGATTTCACGATGCCTTCTTCGAGACTCCACGCCTCGCTGCGGGTGGTCTGGAAGTACAGGTCCGCGTAGTCGACGCGGTGCGTGAAGATTTCGGCGAGCGTGCGCGTGAGCAGCGACTCGTCGAGACCATAGGGCGTGAGGAGGATGTCCTTGGCGGCGGCGAGATTTCGGATACCGGGTTCGATGATGTTCATGCGAAGTATGTTCTGCTCGATACGAAGGGGTCGGGGAGCGCCTGCATCTCTATATGCGTGGCAGGCGCCGCAGTTTCAATGTCGGTTTCAGGTCAGCACGCGATGACGCCATGCCGGCAGGCTCTGCCGCACTTCGTCGATGCGCGCGCGTTCGAGGTTGCCCGCGACCACGCCGGCGCCCTCGTCGCGCACCGCGACGATCTCGCCCCACGGGTCGATCAGCATGCTGTGGCCCCAGGTGCGGCGGCCGTTTTCATGTTTGCCGCCTTGCGCCGCGGCGAGCACGTAGCACTGGTTTTCGATCGCGCGGGTGCGCAGCAGCAGCTCCCAATGCGCGCGGCCGGTCGTGTAGGTAAACGCGGACGGCACCACGATCAGCGCGCAGTCGCCCAGGCGCCGGTACAGCTCGGGAAAGCGCAGATCGTAGCAGACCGACAGGCCGACCCGGCCGAATGGCGCCTCGAAGCTTTGTACCGAGGTGCCGGGCCGAATCGTGCGCGCTTCGTCGAACGATTCTTCGCCTTTTTCGAAGTTGAACAGGTGGATCTTGTCGTAGCGCGCGGCTTCGTTGCCGAGCGGGTCGAACACCAGCGTCGTGTTTAGCACGCGCGACGCCTCCGGCGCGTTCAGCGGCAGCGTGCCGCCGATCACCCAGAGCTGGTGGCGGCGCGCGGCGTCGGCGAGAAAGCGCTGGATCGGGCCATCCTGATGCGGCTCGCGCACGGCGAGCTTGTCGGTGTCCTTGAAGCCCATGAAACAGAAATACTCGGGGAGCAGCACGAGCTGCGCGCCGTCGGCCGCGGCTTCGGCGATCAGGCGCTCTGCGTCGGCGAGATTGCGATCCCGATCCGGCGTGCTGACCATCTGCAGCGCGGCGACCCGGAAGGCGCTGGCGACAGGACCGCTGGACGTTGCGGCGGATGCGGATGAAGTGACGTGTGTTTCGCTCATGAGCGTGTCGAAAGACTCCCGGCGGGCGGCGGTATGAAGCGCGGGCGCCGCATGGTTCTGGGCTGGCTCGGTCCCGTTCGCGCATCAGTCGGCAGACCGGCACGAGCGGCCGCGTGGAACGGGACAGCGGCGCCGGGAAAACCGAAGCTCAGTGCGCTTCCACGGTCGAAGCCGGAGCGTCAATCTTACCCCGTTCGCCCGTCAGCCGCTGAACCTGCGGTTTCGACCACGAACCGGTAATCGCGTAGTCGCGCGCGAACACATGCTGTATCCCCTGCGAGAACGCGACATCGGCGATTAGCGCGCCGAGGCCGATCAGCGGATTGATGATCGTCGCGGCGATCACCGCGGAGCCGGCGCTGACGGTCGGTATCACGTGCAGGTGCAGGTCCTGGGTTCTCTGCGCGATGTCGACCGAGCCCACCATCTCGGCGCGGGCCGGCGCGGTCACCATCCTGAAGTTTTCGGTGCGGGCGATGCCGTCATGAATCTGCGCGGTGCCGGTCACGCTCGAAAACGGCAGGCCCTCGCCGATCACGTCGCGGAAATTGAGCGTGGCGATGCGCGCGAGGCTTTGCAGGCTCAGCACGCCGAGCAGCGTCGCGACGCCCGGATCGACCTTCAGGATCTGGCCGTGGCGCAGATCGAGCGCGAGATTGCCGTTCAGCGTCGAATAGTCGATCGTGGTCGGGCCGCCCTGCCACACGGCCTTGCCCTGGATCGAACCGATGCCGCCCTTGAGCGTCCTCGGCAGACCGAAGCGCTCGAGCATCGCGCCGGCGTCCTTGATGTCGAGCTTGAAATCGAACACGGTGCGACGCGGCGTGGCTTCGTCGGCCGAGATGGGCAGCTCGGTCGAGGTGCGCCAGTTCGCGGTCGCGGTCAGCGTCGCGGTGGGGTTCGTCACGTCGAGCTTGTCGAGCTGCCAGACCGGCACGCCGTTCTCGTCGTAGTTGTGCGCGTCGACCTCGAGCCGGCCGACGTTGCGATCGTGCACGATCAGCTCGTTCACGACCAGATCGATCGACGGCATGTTCAGCGCAGGCGCCGACATCGCCGGGCCGAGCAGGTCCTTGTCCTCGACCGACGGAATCACGACGCGCGCGAAGCGCGCCTGCAGTTCGCCCGGTGATTCGCGGGTCGCGCCCGGCAGCCACGACACATGGCCGGACACCTGGTTCGACGCGATGTTCGCCTGCCACGTGCGGTCCATATGGGACGCGCCGACGATCACGTTGTCCCAGTGGCGCTTGAGCAGCGTCAGCGTGTCGATGTGCAGCGCGAAGCGGTTCGGCAGGAACTGCGTGAGCATCGGATTCGGCGCGGCGGCGGGGGTGACTGCTCTATTCGCGTTGGTGGCGCTGCTGGCGCTATTGCCGCCGTTCGCACCGTCGTTCACGCCATTCGCCCCGGCCGCGCCCGCGCGCAGCTGCGCGGCGAGCGCGCGCCAGGCATCCGCATTGAACTCCTTGATGTCGACGGCGGCGACCACGCCCTCGGACGGCAGCTCGACCGGACGGTTCACGCCGATCGCGCCACGCACGACGGTCGGCGGCGTACGCGGCTGCGCATTCGGCCGATACCGCAGCAGATACGCGGCGGCGACCGGCCCCAACGTCAGGTCGGCGCGTTCGAGGCCGGCTTCGCCCTGCACCGTCGACGGATTGACCGAGAAGTGCAGCGGCATCGGAGTGCCGGCCTGCTTCTTGAACGGCGCTGGGAAATCGAGCGCGAGGCCGCTCAGATCCGAGTTGGCGCTGACCTGCGGCAGGCGGCCCTTTGCGCCGGCGACGCGCAACGCATAAGGCGCGCTGCCGCTCATATGCGTGAGCACCTGCGCGGCCGCGCCAGGCGGATGCAGCTCGCGCGCGGCATCGACGGCGATGTGGCCGTTGAGCGCGAGCGCGTACGTGCCGTCTTGCCGCAAGCCGCCGTTCGCGTGCACGTCGCCGCCGAGGAACTGTCCGGAGAGCCGCTCGACCTCGGCCGTGCGTTCGGTGAAGCGCACCCGGCCGTTCAGCCGCGACAGCGGCGGCGCATTGCTCACGCTCAGGCGATTGTTCAGGAAGCCGAGCGCGCCTTCGACGCCGACATGCGGCTTCGGTGTCCGCGGAATCGTCAGCTTCAGCGCCAGCGACGCGGGCCCGTCCGCGCGAATCTTTTCGGTCTGATGCCGCGCCATGATGCCGAGCGAACTGCGGTTTACGTAGTCGAGCATGTCGGCGAGCGGACCGCGGCCGTTGCCCTGGATGGTGAGGTTCGAGCCTTTGGTGCCGAGGTCGTCGATGCGGCCGTTGACGCCGGTCAGCGCGACGCGCTTGTAACGGCCGCGGTCGATGTCGAAGCGCAGCACGTTCTGCTTGAGTTCGAACACGCCGTCGATGCCGTCGAGCGGCGGCCAAACGTTCGGCGTGCCATTGCGCATGTTGCGCGGCGGGAATGGCGTCGGATCGAACTTGCCGCCGGTGAACGGCGCGACGATGTGGAAGATGCCGGCGTCGGGGTCGCGCGCGTAGGGGAACTTGGTCAGGTCGCCGTGCACTTCGATCGTGCCGCCACGCGACGCCCCGGCCTGCAAGCCGTGGCCCAGGTAAATGCGCAGCTTTTCGCTGACCGCGGTCGGCAGATAGCGGGCGATGCGCGTCACCTGCGCGCGCTGGAAGTCGGCTTTCAGGTCGAGCGAGCCGCGGCCGTGGCCGGGATTGCTGTAGCTCGCGGTCGCGCTCGCGTCGACGTCGGGGTTCGATACGCTGAAATCGTTGAGCTTGACCGCGAACGCGGGACGCGTGTCGCCCGGTGCCTTCGCGCCCATCGTCCACTCGGCGCGGCCGCGCAGACGCGCGAGCGTCAATCGCGGATCGTCGAACACGCCCGGCAGCGTGAGCGCCACGTTGGACGTATCGAGGTTCGCGTGGCCGCCTTTTTCGTTGGCGTCGACGGTGCCCCACAGGTTCTCGATGCCGGGAACGCCGGCGCGCGGATGGCCGCGCGGCGTCAGGCCAGGTCCCGGCTCCTGGGCGGCGAAGCTGATGCCCTGCAGATCGCCCTTGAAGCGATAACGCTCGATCGGCTCGGCGCCCGTCGGCCGATGGTCGCTGCCCACTTCTCCGGATTCCGGCTTGCCGCGCTCGACCTCGATCACGTAGTTCGCGACCAGCCCGCGCGGATTGATGCGCACGAGCTCATTGAGAAATTGTCGCGGCAACGGCAGCGCGCGGCTGAATTCGGCGAGGATGCCGAGGTCGACGCGATCGCCGCTGATGCTCAGAAGCTGCCCGTGCTGCTGAGACGCGGTGCGATAGCGGCTGTCGAGGGTCCGGAAGCGCAGGATGCGCGTGAGCGGCGTGCCGTCTTCGAGCGGCGGCTGGCCGAGCTCGGCGCGCAGGTCCGACAACTGCAGCCGGTACTCGCCTGCGTCTGACTCGACGCGCCACAGAAAGTGCGCGATCGGCACCAGCAGCTTTGGCTGGGTCGGACGCACCCGCATCGCGACGTCGTTGCCGCTCAACTGGCCGGTCGCCTGATTCATGCGGCCTTCGCTGAAGTCGATCCAGATTGCATTGTCGATGCGGCCGGCGAACGTCTCGATCGGGAATTCGACGTAGCGCGCGAGCGTCGGCAGATCGACCGGCCCGGTCGACATATACACCTGGCCGGTCCAGTTGATCGGCTTGCCGATCGCGGAGAGCGGCGCGTGGCGAAAGTGCGTGCGGAAGTCGAGCGGGCCCTTCAGCACCTGGCCGTCGGGCGGCGCCTGCAGCGCCATGCGGTGGTCGTGGCCGTCGTTGAGGATCGCGATGCGGATGTCGCGCAGCGCCAGTTCGGGTTCGTGGCGCGTCGCGTCGCGCCAGCGCAGCACGCCGCCGCGCACGACGATCGCCTGCTGACGCAACAACCAGGTGGACAGCGCGTCGTTGCCGCTGTGCCGCGTCGGCACCGGCACGCCCGCGACCGATAGCACGCCGTCGTCGCTGCGCGACACCAGCACGTCCGGCTGATCGACGATCAGGCTCGACAGCGCCGGATGAAACTCCCACAGCGAGCGCCAGGATACCGTCGCGGTGGCGTGCGGAATCGTCAGCGCGGGTTGGCCGTCGTGATCGCGAATGACGAGGTTGGTGACGTCGAGCCCTGGCTGGAAGCCGCTCCAGTGCGGCGCGAGCCGGCCGATCGTGAATTGGGTGCGCAGCTTGTCGGAGACCGCGGCTTCGATGCGCGGCCGGAACGTGTCGATGCGCGGCAGCACGACGTAGCGCAAGCCCAGAAACACTCCGCCCGCGATGAAATAGAGGACGAGTGCGAGCGTGGCGAGCACGCGCAACGTCCGACGCAGCACGATGTGGTCGCTTCCGCTCCCATGCCGGACCTGCGATGGGGCTTGCGGGTCGGCGGATTCGTTTCGCTCGGACATGCTGCGGCGGCTGGGCGTATGGTAGTTTTGCGTGTTAACGACGAAATGTAACACACGGGAAAGCGTCGGGCGGACTTCCTGCAACCCCTGTCCGAAAGCCCGTGACGGGCATTCGCGAGGCCGTCTGGCACGGGGTTCGGCATGCTTGCCGCCGCGTGCCGATCGCACAATAGAACGACACGACAGCGACCCCGGAACGACACCCGGACACCGTCAGAATACCGCCGGACAAATTCGATCAAGCAACGAGCGAGCCAGATTTTTGATGACTGACGCCACCCTCCTGAGTTCCAGCTATTCGCACTATGCCGCGCGCGCCGCCGCGGCCCGCCCGCAACTGGTCGCGCATGTCGGCGCGCTGGCCGATGAACCGCTGACGCGCGAGCGCATCGACGCGCGCCTCGACGCACTGTGCGCCGAGGCGGCGGGCCCGGCCGGTGCGCCGGTCAACGAAGATGCGCTGAAGCGCGCGCTGCGCCAGTTGCGCACCGAAGTATTCTGCGCGGTGATGGAGCGCGACCTGGCCGGCGAGGCCGATATCGCCGAAGTCACCGGCGCGATGACCGATCTCGCGGAAGCGACGATCCAGCGAGCGCTAACGGTGCTGAGCGCCGAGCTCGAAGCGCTGTATGGCGAACCGCGCGACCAGCAGGGCGAGCGGCTCACGCTGGGCGTGGTCGGCATGGGCAAGCTCGGCGGGCGTGAGCTGAACGTGTCGTCGGATATCGACTTGATCTTCGTCTACGAGGACGACGGCGAGACCACCGGCGGCCAGCGCTCGCCGCTCGCGACCCAGGAATTCTTCACGCGGCTCGGCAAGCGGCTGATCGGCGCGCTCGCCGAAGTCACCGCCGACGGCTACGTGTTTCGCGTCGATATGCGTCTGCGGCCGAACGGCGATTCGGGCCCGCTGGTGTGCAGCCTCGGCATGCTCGAAGAGTATTTCTACGTGCAGGGCCGCGAGTGGGAGCGTTACGCGTGGATCAAGGGCCGGCTCGTATCCGAAGGAGCGAGCGCCTCGGCGCAGCGGCTGCAGAAGCAGCTCGACGCGATCGTCACGCCGTTCGTCTATCGACGCTATCTGGATTTCGGCGTGATCAGCGCGATCCGCGCGTTGCATCTGCAGATCCGCCAGGAGGCGCAGCGCCGTGCGTCGATGCGCCCCGACAAGGCCGACGACATCAAGCTCGGCCGCGGCGGCATCCGTGAAATCGAATTCAGCGCGCAGGTGTTCCAGCTGATCCGCGGCGGCCAGGACGCCGGCTTTCGCGTGCGGCCGACGCTCGCGGTGCTACGCCACGCGGCCACGCATGGGTTGATGGACACGTCGGTGTGCCTGAAGCTGTCGCAGGCGTATCGCTTTCTGCGCGAGCTCGAGCATCGTTTGCAATATCGCAACGACGCGCAGACTCACGCGATGCCCGTCGATGCCGAAGACCGCGCGGCGCTCGCGCGCGCGATGGGCTGCGACGACTATCCGGAATTGATGACGAAGCTCGACGCGCATCGCGAGTTCGTCGAACAGCAGTTCGACCAGATTTTCGCCGACAAGGTGGGCGGCCGCGACGGCTGCGGCGCGCCCGAGGACGGCGCGGCCGCGTGGGTGTGGAGCAGCGCGCTCGCCGACGATAGCGCCGACGACGCGCTGCGCGCGCGCCTCGTCGAACTCGGTGTGGCGGAACCCGGCGAGTTGCTCGCGCGACTGCAGGCGGTGTGGCGCTCGTCGCGCTACGCGGGGCTGAACGAGCGCAGCCGGCAGCGTTTCGACATCGTCGCGCAGCGCGCGCTCGAAGCCGCGCGCACGCTGGAGCCGGCCGGGCGGCGCGGCGACACGGTCGCGCGCCTGTTCGATCTGCTGGAAGCGGTGAGCCGGCGCGGCGCGTATCTGGCGCTCTTGACCGAGTATCCGCAGGCGCTGCACCAGGTGCTGTCGGTGCTGGGCGGCTCGCGCTGGGCGGCCGGCTATCTGATCCGCCATCCGCAGCTGCTCGACGAACTGCTCGACGGCGAGGCGATCAACAGTCCGTTCGACTGGCCCGAATTCAAGCGTACGTTGCGTTTGCGGCTCGCCGCCGCCGACGGCGTGGAGCAGCAGATGGATCTGCTGCGCCACGCGCATCAGGCCGAGGTGTTCCGCATTCTGCTGATCGATCTTGCCGGCAAGCTGTCCGTCGAGCACGTCAGCGACCGGCTGTCCGAGCTCGCCGACGCGGTGCTCGACGTGACGATCGAAGCCGTGTGGAATCAGTTGGCCAAACGTCACCGCGACGTGCCGCGTTTCGCGGTGATCGCCTACGGCAAGCTCGGCGGCAAGGAGCTCGGCTATGCGTCGGACCTCGACCTGATCTTCCTGTACGACGACCCCGACGATGCCGCGGCCGACGTCTATGCCACCTTCACGCGGCGCCTGATCACATGGCTGACCAGCGCGACCGGCGCCGGCACCTTGTTCGACATCGATCTGCGGCTGCGGCCCAACGGCGAGTCGGGTCTGCTCGTCACCGATCTCGACGCGTTCCGCCGCTACCAGCTGCGCGAGGGCGACGCGGCGAACACCGCATGGGTGTGGGAGCATCAGGCGCTGACACGAGCGCGCTACTGCGCGGGCGATCCGGAGATCGGCGCGAAATTCGAGGCGATCCGCGAACAGGTGCTGACGACGCCGCGCGAAGCGCCGCCGCTCGCGAAGGAAATCGTCGAGATGCGCGCGCGCGTCGAGGCGGGTCACCCGAACCAGACGCCGGCGCTGTTCGACCTGAAGCACGACCGCGGCGGCATGGTCGATATCGAGTTCACCGTGCAGTACTGGGTGCTGCTGCATGCGGCGCGCGATCCCGAGCTGATCCGCAATACCGGCAATATCGCGCTGCTGCGTGAAGTGTCGCGTTTCGGGCTGATGAGCGAGGCGGAAGCGGAGACGGTCGGTGCCGCCTATCGGCGCTATCGCAAGCTGCAGCACACGCTGCGGCTCGATGGGATGGAGAAGGCGCGGGTCGATCCGGCGCTGGTCGCGGCCGAGCGCGAGGCGGTGCTGGCGTTGTGGAAGAGGGTGTTTGGGTGAGGGCGCTTGCGCACTTCGCGTAGCGCTAGCGCGTCATGCGCGGCCGGGATCGGTGTGACGTCCCGGCCAATCCGACTCAGGCCGTGTGCGGTGACCTGCGCACGGCGCAAGCTCAGGCGGCCAGCATTTCCTTCGCGTGCTTGCGCGTGGTCGCGGTGATTTCGAGGCCGCCGAGCATGCGCGCGACTTCCTCGATGCGGCTCGCCTTGTCGAGCGAGGTCACGCTGCTGAGCGTGCCGCCGCTGCCGTTGCTCATCTTTGCGACCTGGAAATGATGATCGCCGCGCGCGGCAACCTGCGGCAGATGGGTCACGCACAGCACCTGACGCGCCTCGCCGAGCTGATGCAATAGCCGCCCGACCACTTCGGCCACGCCGCCGCCGATGCCGGTATCCACTTCGTCGAAGATCAGCGTCGGTGTCGGGCTGGCTGCGCTCGCGATCACTGCGAGCGCCAGACTGATTCGCGCGAGTTCGCCGCCCGACGCGACCTTCGCGAGCGGCCGCAACGGCACGCCGGCATGACCGGCGACGCGAAACTCGATCTGCTCGAGCCCATGCGCGCCGCCTTCGGGCAACGGCACCAGCGCGACTTCGAAGCTGCCGCCTTTCATGGATAGTTCCTGCATGCCGGTCGTGACTGCCTCGCCGAGCGCCTTGCCTGCTTTCGCGCGTGCCTTCGACAGCTTCTTCGCCTCGCCGATGAACACTTCCTTCGCTTGTGCCTCGGCGGCGCGCAGGCCGTCGAGGTCCGCGGCGGCGTCGAGCGCGGCCAATTGCTTGCGGCGCGCTTCGTGTTCTTCCGGCAGCGTCTCGGGCTGCAGGCGGAATTTGCGCGCGGCCGAGTGCAGCGCGTCGAGGCGCTTTTCGACCTGAGCGAGCCGCTCCGGATCGAGCTCGAGCTTCTGCGCATAGTGGCTCAGCGAATACGCGGCTTCCTGCAACTGGATTTCGGCGGGTTCGAGCGCGGCGAGCACGTCGTTCAGCGCCGGGTCGATCTCAGCGAGGTCGCGCACCTTCGACACGATCGAGCCGAGATGCGTGATCATCGCGTCGTCCGATTCGGACAGTGCACCGAGCGCACCCTGCACGCCGTCGATCAGATTCGCGGAATGCGATAGCCGCCGATGCTCGGTGTTGACCTCTTCCCATTCGCCCGGCTGCGGCGCGAGCTTGTCGAGCTCGGTGAGTTGCCACGCGAGTCGCTCGCGTTCGAGTTGCAGCTCGCGATCGCGCGTTTGCGCATGCTCGACCGCCTGGGCCTTGTCGCGCCACGTGCGCCACGCGCGCGTGACCGCGGCGGCCAGGTCGGACAGGCCCGCGTGCGTGTCGAACAGCTCGCGCTGCGCGTCCGGGCGCATCAGCAGCTGGTGCGCGTGCTGGCCGTGAATATCGACGAGCATTTCGCCGACCTCGCGCAGCTGCGCGAGCGTGGCCGCCGTGCCGTTGATGAACGCGCGCGAGCGGCCGTTCGCGTCGACCACGCGCCGCAGCATTACGGTGCCGCCGTGCTGGCCGTCGTCGGCCGCGCCGAGCGCCTGCTCGTCGAGCCATTGATCGACCTGCGCGTGGGTTTCGAACTCCGCGGTGATGTCGGCGCGGCTCTCGCCGGTGCGCACGACGCTCGCCTCGGCGCGCGCACCTAGTGCCAGCGCGAGCGCGTCGATCAGGATCGATTTGCCGGCGCCGGTTTCGCCCGAGAAAACGGTAAAGCCGCTGTCGAATTCGAGGTCGAGCGCGGCGACGATGACGAAGTCGCGTATCGAGAGGTGGCGAAGCATGGAGGTCGTCGGGTAGCGTGGGATTCGGGTGGCGGCCGCGGCGGCGTGTGCGCTTCAAGGCGCCGCTTGCGGCCTCTGGTCTTCTTCGTGCGACGGATACTCGTGCCAGTGCAGCTTCTTGCGCAGCGTCGCGTAATAGCTGTAGCCGACCGGATGCAGCATTGGCACCGTGTGGCGCGAACGGCGCACCTCGATCGTGTCGCCGAGCTCCAGCGACGTGAACGACTGCATGTCGAAATTGACGTTCACTTCGCGCCCGGAAACGATCTGAATGCTGACCTTCGAGTCGTCCGGCAGCACGATCGGCCGGTTCGACAGCGCGTGCGGCGCGATCGGCACGAGCACGAAGCCCTGCAATTGCGGATGCAGGATCGGCCCCTGCGACGACAGCGCGTACGCGGTCGAGCCGGTCGGCGTCGCGACGATCAGGCCGTCCGAGCGCTGGTTGTACATGAAGCGGCCGTCGACCGACACGCGCAGCTCCGCCATGCCCGAAAAGCCGCTACGGTTGACCACCACGTCGTTGAACGCGAGCGCATGGTAGATCGGCGTGCCGTCGCGCACGATGCGCGCTTCGAGCAGCACGCGCTCCTCGCGCTCGAAGGTGCCGGACAGCATTTGCGGCACGGTTTCGAGCATGTCGGAGATCGGGATGTCGGTGATGAAGCCGAGCCGCCCGTGGTTGATGCCGATCAAGGGGGTGCGGTATGGCGCGAGCTGGCGACCGATGCCGAGCATCGTGCCGTCGCCGCCGAGCACCACGGCAACGTCGGCGCGCGCGCCGATCTCAGCGGGACGCAGCGCCGGGTAGTCGGTTACGCCGATTTCGGCGGCGGTGTCGGCTTCGAACACGACTTCGAGGCCGAGCTTGGCGAGGCACGCGGCGAGCGCGGTCAGCGGCTCGCCGATGCCTGGCGTATTGCTGCGCCCGACGAGCGCGACGGTCTTGAACTGGCTGGTCACTTGCATGCCGGCATTACACCATAGGTAGGGCCTGAAAAGAACCGCAGGCCAAGCCGGTAGCGGGCCGGCGCACGCGGGGCGTCTGCGTATGTCGCGATTATCGTTAGAATGGTGAAGACCCGATGACATGCGAGCCCGCTGACGGTGGCGCATTCGCTGGGAGCGGGCGCCGCGGGCGCTCGCGGCTGCGATGCCATTGAGCTAAAATTTTTCGTCATGCTAGATCCTCGCGCACAAACCCTCCTCAAAACGCTGATTGAGCGCTACATCGCCGAAGGTCAGCCGGTCGGCTCGCGCACGCTGTCACGTTACTCGGGCCTCGAGCTGAGTCCGGCCACGATCCGCAACGTGATGTCGGACCTCGAGGATCTGGGGCTCGTGATCAGTCCGCATACGTCGGCAGGGCGCATTCCGACGCCACGCGGCTACCGTCTGTTCGTCGACACGATGTTGACGGTCGAGTCCGCCGCCGACGAAGAAGCGGTGATGCGCGCCGTCAAGACCACGCTGCAGGTGGGCGAGCCGCAGAAAATCGTCGCCGCGGCGGCGAGCGTGCTGTCCAACCTGTCGCAGTTCGCCGGTGTGGTGCTCACACCGCGCCGCAGCCACGTATTCAAGCAGATCGAATTCATGCGCCTGTCCGACAAGCGCATTCTGCTGATCATCGTGACGCCGGAAGGCGACGTGCAGAACCGCATTCTCGCCACCCAGCGCGACTTTTCGCCTTCGCAGCTGGTGGAAGCCTCCAATTACATCAACGCGCATTTCGCGGGCCTCTCGTTCGACGAAGTGCGCCGCCGCCTGCGCGAGGAAATCGACGAGCTGCGTGGCGACATGACCTCGCTGATGCACGCGGCCGTCACCGCGAGCACCGACGAATCCGACACCGGCGAGACCGTGCTGATCTCGGGCGAGCGCAATCTGCTCGAAGTCGCCGATCTTTCGTCGGACATGGCGCGGCTGCGCAAGCTTTTCGATGTGTTCGACCAGAAGACCAGCCTCCTTCAGTTGCTCGACGTGTCGAGTCACGCGGCGGGCGTGCAAATTTTCATCGGCGGCGAATCGACTCTGGTGCCAATCGAGGAAATGAGCGTCGTCACCGCGCCGTACGAGGTCAACGGCAAGATCGTCGGCACGCTCGGTGTGATCGGACCGACCCGCATGGCCTACAACCGCGTGATTCCGATCGTGGACATCACCGCGCGGCTGTTGTCCATGACACTCAGCCAGCAGTAGTCCCTCGCGTTGCGCGGCGCTGCCGTCATCGCAGCCGTGCCGGCCATGATGCGCGAACGGGTGGCGTCTGCCAATCGTCCGAATGGCCAGGGTCCGGCGGCGCCGGGCCGAACCCGCGCCGCTATAATGAATCTCCATTGAATCGACTCGCCGCTTGAAGCGGTGATCTCTGCTGCCTATGCGCTTCGACCTCGAGCGGCCATCACAGAACGCCACGTCGCATCGCGTCGCCGTGTTGCTGATCAATCTCGGCACGCCCGACGCGCCGACGCCGCGCGCGGTGCGCCGCTACTTAGCGCAGTTCCTGTCCGATCCTCGCGTCGTCGAGATTCCGACGCTGCTGTGGCAGCTGATTCTGCGTCTGCTGATTCTGCCGTTTCGCGGCCGCAGCTCCGCAAAGAAGTACGCGGCGGTGTGGATGCCCGAGGGCTCGCCGCTGCGCGTCCATACCGAAAAGCAGGTCGAGGGCTTGCGCCATCTGCTGCAAGTCAACGACTACACGGTGCTGGTCGACTACGCGATGCGCTACGGCACGCCCGGGATTCCGGCGATGCTGAACCAGCTGAAGCTCGCGGGCGCCGAGCGCGTGCTGCTGATGCCGATGTATCCGCAGTATTCGGCGTCGACCACCGCGACCGCGTTCGACGAAGCGTTTTCTGCGCTCAAGCGCATGCGCAACCAGCCGGAAATCCGCACGGTGCGCCAGTACGCCGATCACCCGGCGTATATCGCGGCGCTCGCCGCTCAGGTGCGTCACCACTGGCATCTGCACGGCCGCCCCGATTTCGCGGCGGGCGACAAGCTCGTGCTGAGTTTCCACGGCGTGCCCAAGCGCACGCTTGACCTCGGCGACCCGTATCACGAGCAATGCCAGCAGACCGGCGCGCTGCTGATGCAGGCGCTCGAATTGACGCCGGTCGAGTGCCGCATCACGTTCCAGTCGCGCTTTGGCAAGGCCGAATGGCTGCAGCCCTACACGGCGCCGACGTTGAAGGAACTCGGCGCGGCAGGCGTGCGGCGTGCTGACGTGTTTTGTCCGGGTTTCACCGCCGACTGCCTTGAAACGATCGAGGAAATCGGCATGGAAGTGCGCGACGAATTTCTGCAGGCGGGTGGCAAGGAGTTTCACCGGATCGCCTGTCTGAACGCGTCGCAGCCGTGGGTTGCAGCGCTCGGCGAAATCGTCGCGCAGCATCTGCAGGGCTGGCCGGTGCAGGCGGTGCCGGTGCCGCACACGACAGGAGCTTGAATACGCAGATGAACTACCGTATTTCAACCGAACCGGGCGCGAAACTGCGCATCGACAAATGGCTGTGGGCCGCGCGCTTCTTCAAGACGCGTTCGCTGGCCGCGGATGCGGTCGACAAGGGGCGGGTGCGGATCGGCGGCGCGGTAGTGAAGCCTGCCAAGGACGTGCGTGTCGGCGATCTGGTCGAAATCGAGATCGAGCGTTACGTGTGGCAGGTGGAAGTGCTGGGCGTGTGCGACGTGCGCGGCCCGGCGAGCGTGGCGCAGACGCTTTACGTGGAAACCGCGCAGAGCAAGGAGAAGCGGCAGGTCGAGCAGGAACGGCGCAAGGTGTATCACGAGCCGGCCGCCGCGCTGCACGGGCGACCGACCAAACGCGACCGGCGCACTATCGACAGATTTTCGGGTGGGAACTAAAAAACTGCTCGACCGTGGCATGTGCGCCACCGTACTCGGTGGTGTGGTCGTTGACCGCGCCGGACATGCAGATTGTCGTGGTGCCCGCGATCAGTACCAGTGCGACCACCCCGATTGCAACGGTCAGTTTCACGGTACTCCCCTCGATGGGCTGAAACGGGCTATCGGAACGACTGTCAGGTGTCGGTAAGGCTTACGTCAAATTAGGGTTAACGTGCGTTGCCGCTCCATGACTGGAGAATAGGTCAGTTGCGGGCTGCACTCAATCCCTATCTGATTGCGCCACCTGAATGCTTGTTACGGCGCATTTCGCCTGCACGACGCTGGTGCGAAAAAACCTCGGAGCCGCTTGAAACGGCTATTTCAGACCCCATCTGGGGTCCGGTCTGGCGGATCGGCGCGAAGACACGTGTCGCGATTTTGCAAAGCACGAATCGTACGGTGTCGGAACGGCTTTTCCGTCTTTGCTTTTACTATTTAACGACTTTCAGCGAAATGGAAAACACGCAAGAGAACCCGACGAGCCAGAATCCCACGCCCGCCGACGAAGCCGCGCGCCAGGCCGCCGAGGCGGCTGAGGCCGCCACTCAACAGCAGGGCACCGGCGCCACCACTGAATCCGCCCAGGCAGCCGCCGAGCAGGCGCTCGCCGACGCTCAGGCGAAGATCGCCGAGTTGCAGGAAGACTTCCTGCGCGCGAAGGCCGAAACCGAAAACGTGCGCCGTCGCGCTCAGGAAGACGTCGCCAAGGCGCACAAGTTTGCGATCGAGAACTTCGCCGAGCATCTGCTGCCGGTGGTCGACAGTCTCGAGGCGGCCGTCGCACATTCGTCGGACGACCTGCAGAAGGTCCGCGAAGGCGTCGAACTCACGCTGCGCCAGTTGAGCGGCGCGCTCGAGAAGGGCCGCGTCGTGGCCATTAATCCGGTCGGCGAGAAGTTCGACCCGCATCGCCATCAGGCCATTTCGATGGTGCCGGCCGACCAGGAGCCGAACACCGTCGTCGCGGTGCTGCAAAAGGGCTTCGTGATCGCGGATCGCGTACTGCGTCCGGCGCTCGTGACCGTCGCGGCGCCGAAGTAAGCACGTCGACGCGCACCGCGAACGTTTGCGCCGGAGGCGTATGGCTCGTCGCTTCGCCGCGCCCCGCGGCGCAAAACATTCAGTCGATTCAGGCACTTCCGGCGAACCACGCCGGGGGGGCGTGCAAGTTGACGGAGCGGGCTCCAAGCAAGGATTCGCGAGCCCGCCCCGTGATTGAAAAAAATTAAAGACCGCATCGCAATAGAGGTCTTGAAAACGATGTGGCCGCACTTATTTTGAGTGCAGGTAGGAATTGAGAGCGGATCGTCCCGCCGCCAGATGGGCCAACCGGGCGCTTTCCGCAGCGATCAAAGTCAGGAGATTCGTAAAAATGGGCAAAATCATCGGCATCGACCTCGGCACGACCAACTCGTGCGTGGCGATCATGGAAGGCAACTCGGTCAAGGTCATCGAGAACTCGGAAGGCGCGCGCACCACGCCGTCGATCATCGCTTACATGGAAGACAGCGAGATCCTGGTCGGCGCGCCGGCCAAGCGTCAGTCGGTCACGAACCCGAAGAACACGCTGTTCGCGGTCAAGCGCCTGATCGGCCGCCGCTTCGAAGAGAAGGAAGTGCAGAAGGACATCGGCCTGATGCCCTACAAGATCATCAAGGCCGACAACGGCGACGCATGGATCGAAGTGCGCGACCAGAAGCTCGCGCCGCCGCAAATTTCCGCCGAAGTGCTGCGCAAGATGAAGAAGACCGCTGAGGACTACCTCGGCGAGACCGTCACGGAAGCCGTGATCACGGTGCCGGCGTACTTCAACGACAGCCAGCGTCAGGCCACCAAAGATGCAGGCCGCATCGCCGGTCTGGAAGTGAAGCGGATCATCAACGAACCGACCGCAGCCGCATTGGCATTCGGCCTGGACAAGGCTGAAAAGGGCGACCGCAAGATCGCCGTGTTCGACCTCGGCGGCGGCACGTTCGACATCTCGATCATCGAAATCGCGGACGTCGACGGTGAAATGCAGTTCGAAGTGCTGTCCACGAACGGCGATACGTTCCTCGGCGGTGAAGACTTCGACCAGCGCATCATCGACTACATCATCGGCGAGTTCAAGAAGGAACAGGGCGTCGATCTGTCGAAAGACGTGCTCGCGCTGCAACGCCTGAAGGAATCGGCTGAAAAGGCCAAGATCGAGCTGTCGTCGAGCCAGCAGACCGAAATCAACCTGCCGTACATCACGGCCGACGCGTCGGGTCCGAAGCACTTGAACCTGAAGATTACGCGTGCGAAGTTGGAAGCGCTGGTTGAAGAACTGATCGAACGCACCATCGAGCCGTGCCGCGTGGCCATCAAGGACGCAGGCGTGAAGGTCGGCGAGATCGACGACGTGATCCTGGTCGGCGGTATGACCCGTATGCCGAAGGTGCAGGAAAAGGTGAAGGAGTTCTTCGGCAAGGACCCGCGCCGTGACGTGAACCCGGACGAAGCCGTGGCCGTTGGTGCCGCGATCCAGGGCCAGGTTCTGTCGGGCGACCGCAAGGACGTGCTGCTGCTCGACGTGACCCCGCTGTCGCTCGGCATCGAAACGCTCGGCGGCGTGATGACGAAGATGATCAACAAGAACACCACGATCCCGACCAAGCACGCACAGGTCTACTCGACGGCTGACGACAACCAGAGCGCCGTGACGATCAAGGTGTTCCAGGGCGAACGCGAAATGGCAGCGGGCAACAAGCTGCTCGGCGAGTTCAACCTCGAAGGCATTCCGCCGGCACCGCGCGGCGTGCCGCAGATCGAAGTGAGCTTCGACATCGACGCGAACGGCATTCTGCACGTCGGCGCGAAGGACAAGGCGACCGGCAAGGAAAACCGCATCACGATCAAGGCGAACTCGGGTCTGTCCGAAGCCGAAATCGAGAAGATGGTGAAGGACGCCGAAGCGAACGCGGAAGAAGATCACAAGCTGCGTGAGCTGGCCGACGCCCGCAACCAGGGTGACGCACTGGTCCACAGCACGAAGAAGGCGCTCACCGAGTACGGCGACAAGCTCGAAGCGGGCGAGAAGGACAAGATCGAAGCCGCGTTGAAGGAACTCGAGGACACGCTGAAGAGCGGCTCGAGCGACAAGGCTGCGATCGAAGCGAAGATCGAAGCAGTGGCCACGGCCTCGCAGAAGATGGGCGAGAAGATGTACGCGGACATGCAGGCTGCGCAAGGTGCCGAAGCGGCAGCGGGCGCGGCGGGCGGTGCCGGTGCATCGGCGGGCGCGAGCCAGCAGGCCGACGACGTCGTCGACGCTGAGTTCAAAGAAGTGAAGAAGGACTAAAGCCAGGTCGGCATCCGACCGTAAAGCCGTGCACAGCGATGTGCGCGGCCCGGCTGCACGAGATCGGCGTCCTTGGGGCGCCTTGAGTGCAAGAGCGGTTTTTCGCGCCTGGCGAGCCTTTTGGGCTCTCCGGGCACGTTCGTTTTATGGAGGGCGTTGTTTTGAACCGTGCCCTGGCGCGGCGCAGACAGCGGCCGGACGAGTCGTAAGACTCCACAGCATTCACAAGGAGCTACCGCGTCGCTTTGCGCGGCGGCGTTGAACCGATATGGCGAAACGGGATTACTACGAGGTTCTGGGCGTCGCAAAGAACGCGAGCGACGACGAAATCAAGAAGGCTTATCGCAAGCTCGCGATGAAGCACCACCCCGACCGCAATCCGGGCAACAAGGATGCGGAAGAGCATTTCAAGGAGGTGAAGGAAGCCTATGAAATGCTGTCGGATTCGCAAAAGCGCGCCGCGTACGATCAGTACGGTCACGCGGGCGTCGATCCGAACATGGGTGGGGCCGGTGCGCAAGGTTTCGGCGGCTTTGCCGACGCATTCGGCGACATCTTCGGCGACATCTTCGGCCAGGCGGCCGGCGCCGGCGCACGCGGAGGCGGCCGCGCGGGCCCTCAGGTGTATCGCGGCGCCGATCTGCGCTACAGCATGGAAATCACGCTCGAGCAGGCCGCGCACGGCTATGACACGCAGATCCGCGTGCCGAGCTGGGTTTCGTGCGAAGTCTGTCATGGCTCGGGCGCGAAGCCGGGCACCAAGCCGGAAACCTGCCCGACCTGTAGCGGCTCGGGGGCGGTGCGCATGTCGCAGGGCTTCTTCAGCATCCAGCAGACTTGCCCGAAGTGCCACGGCAGCGGCACCTACATCCCCGATCCGTGCAATCACTGCCACGGCGCGGGCAAGGTGAAGGAAACCAAGACGCTCGAAGTGAAGATCCCGGCCGGTATCGACGACGGCATGCGTATCCGCTCGGCCGGCAACGGCGAGCCGGGCATCAACGGCGGTCCGTCGGGCGATCTGTACGTCGAGATTCATATCAAGCAGCACTCGGTGTTCGAGCGTGACGGCGACGATCTGCATTGCCAGATGCCGATCCCGTTCACCACGGCGGCGCTTGGCGGCGATATCGAAGTGCCGACGCTCGCCGGTCGCGCGACCTTCACGGTGCCGGAAGGCACACAGTCGGGCAAGACGTTCCGCTTGCGCGGCAAGGGCATCAAGGGACTGCGTTCGAGCATCGCCGGTGATCTGTACGTGCATGTGCAGGTCGAAACGCCGGTCAAGCTCACCGAAGCGCAGCGCGATCTGCTCAAGCAGTTCGAAAAGGCGCTCGTGGAAGGCGGTGCGCGGCATAGTCCGCAAAGCAAGAGCTGGTTCGATCGGGTGAAGAGCTTTTTCGATTGATCTGATTTGGCGGTCAGCATGACGGTGGACAGGCGCGGCGCGGTGTTCGCGCTGCTTGACGATTGCGGTGCAACGGCGGCGCGTCCGTCGAGCCGCTTGTACACGGGTTTCGTGCTCGAGCGGGTCTGCACCGAGGCGGCGCAGCTCGAAGCCGTGTGCGACAGCGTCGCAGCCGATACCCGCAACGGTCTGCACGCCGTCGTGCTGGCCGACTATGAATTTGGCCGTGCGCTCGTCGGTAACGACAAGCTCCGGTCCACTGAAACGCAGCGTGGCAATGCCATGCTGCGTTTTTTGTTGTTCGAGCGCTGTGCGAAGCTTTCGCGCGACGAGGTCGACGCGTGGCTGATGACGCGGGACAACGGCGCCTTGGAGCCGTCGGTCGCGGGCACGGCGAACGTGCGCGAGAGCGTCGATCGCGCCGAGTTCGACGCGGCAATCGACGCGATTCACGCTGCGCTGCGCGCGGGCGATTCCTACCAGGTCAACTACACGTACCGCCTCGGCTTCGACGTGTTCGGCTCGCCGCTCGCGTTCTATCGGCGTTTGCGCGCGCGCCAGCCGGTGTCGTTCGGCGCGCTGATCGCGTTGCCCGACGATGCGTGGGTGCTGTCGTGTTCGCCCGAACTGTTCGTCGAGAAGCACGGCCCGACGTTGCGCGCGCGGCCGATGAAGGGCACGGCGCCGCGCTCGCAAGATCCCTCCATCGACCGGGGCAACGCCGAGTTCCTCGCCACCGATCTGAAGAACCGCGCCGAGAACGTGATGATCGTCGATCTGTTGCGCAACGATCTGTCGCGGGTCGCGCGGATCGGCTCGGTCAACGTGCCGGCGCTTTTTACGGTCGAACCGTATGCGTCGGTGTGGCAGATGACGTCGACAGTGGAGGCGACGTTGCTGGACCGCACCTCGTTCGCGGCGATCCTGCGAGCGCTGTTTCCCTGCGGATCGATTACCGGTGCGCCGAAGCATCGCACGATGCAGTTGATCGACGAACTGGAAAGTACGCCGCGCGGGCTTTATACCGGCGCGATCGGCTGGCTCGATGCGCCGGACGGTGATCACGATTGCGGCGACTTCTGCATGTCGGTCGCGATCCGCACGCTGACATTGACTTCGTCGACGGCGAAAGTGGGCGGCACGGACGGTCTGCGCGGCAGCATGGGCATCGGCGCTGGCATCGTGCTCGACAGTGTGGCCGCCGATGAGCACGAGGAGTGTCGATTGAAAGCACGCTTTCTGACCGGCGCCGAGCCGGGCTTCGAACTGTTTGAAACGATGTACGCGACGCGGGAAGACGGCGTGCGGCATGTCGAGCGGCATTTGCGGCGCTTGTCGTCGAGCGCCGCGACGCTTGGCTTCGAGTTCGATGAAGCGCGCGTTCGCGCGGAGATCTCAGCGCGGTGCGCCACGCTGCCGGCACAGACGCCGCATCGTATGCGGCTTGCTTTGAGCAAAAGCGGTGTGACCCAGATCACCGCTGCGATGCTTACGCCTTTGGCGGATGCGATCGTTGGGGTTCTGCTCGGCCCCGAAGCGCAGTTCGCGCCGACCCGAGCCGCCGATCCGCTGCTGCGCCACAAGACCACGCGCCGCGCCGACTACGACCGCGGCTGGCGCGAAGCCGAGGCGAACGGCGCCTTCGATACGCTGTTCTTCAACGAACGGGGCGAACTGACCGAAGGCGGCAGATCGAACGTGTTCGTGAAGCTCGCGGGGCGATGGTGGACCCCGCCGCTCGCGTCGGGCGTGCTGCCTGGCGTGATGCGAAGCGTGTTGCTCGAAGGGGCGTCGGGTCTGCAGGCAGGTGAGAAAGTGCTGACGCAGGAGGATGTGCTGAACGCCGAAGCGCTGCTCGTGTGCAACGCATTGCGCGGCGCGATACCCGCACGGGTTGTTGCTTAGAGCGCTGACAGAAACCGGAATGCCGCGCGCCCGCGCGGCAAACATACATCAGAACGTGTGCTCGGCGCCCGGAAACGTGCCGTCTTTCACCGCCCGCACATAGGCCTCGACGGCCGCCTGAATGTTCGGCTGTCCCTGCATGAAATCTTTCACGAAGCGCGGCCGCTTGCCGGGGAAAATACCGAGCATGTCGTGCAGCACGAGCACCTGACCCGAGCAGTCGAGGCCCGCGCCGATGCCGATCGTCGGAATGCGTAGTTGCCCTGTGACCTCGCCTGCGAGTTGAGCCGGGATCGCTTCCATCAACAGCGCTTGGGCGCCGGCGGACTGCATCGCAAGCGAATCGCGCAGCAGCTGGCTCGCGCCCGCTTCGGTCTTGCCCTGCACCTTGAAGCCGCCGAATGCATGTACCGACTGCGGCGTCAGACCCACGTGCGCGCACACTGGAATCGAGCGTTCGACCAGAAACCGCACCGTGTCCGCGAGCCATTCGCCGCCTTCGAGCTTGACCATCTGCGCGCCCGCGCGCATCAGTTCGACCGAACTCCTGAACGCATCTTCCCGCGTGCCGTAGGTGCCGAACGGCAGGTCCGCCATGATCAGCGCCGACGGCCGAGCACGCGCGACGCTCGCCGTGTGATATGCGATGTCCGCAAGCGTCACCGGCAGCGTGGTCGCCTGGCCTTGCAGCACGTTGCCGAGCGAGTCGCCGATCAGCAGCACGTCGACGCCCGCGCGATCGAGCAGCGCGGCGAAGCTCGCGTCGTAGCAGGTGAGCATCGCGATCTTTTCGCCGGCGTCGCGCATTGCCTGCAGTTTCGGCACGGTGATCGCGCTCCGGCTCGCTTCCTGCAAATAAGTCATGGTCAATCCAGTGAGAAAAATGAACTAGCCGCGTCGCTTACAGCGACGTGGCTTTGACAAAGAATTCCTTGCGTCCGCGCATCGTCTCGATGCGTTCGGCGAGCAGCGCAAGGTCCGCGTCGGAGTCGAGCGGATTCAGGTGTTCGGCGTTGACCGTCAGCACGGGCGTGCGGTCGTAGTGGTAGAAGAAGTCGTTGTACGCGTCGCACAGCGCGCGCAGATACGCATCGGAAATCTGCAGCTCCATCGGCACCGCGCGCTTCTGGATGCGCGCGAACAGCACCTCGGGGCTCGCCTGCAGATAGACGACGAAGTCCGGCTCCGGCGCACTGACGTCGAGCCGCGCGGCAAGCGCGCGGTACAGCAGCCACTCGTCTTCCTGCAAGGTCAGACGCGCGAAGATGTCGTTTCGCTGCGTGATGAAGTCGGCAATCAGCGGCGTGCCGCTCGCCTGCGCGGCGCTCACTTCCTGCGCCTGCTGCGCGCGTTGCAGCGCGAAGTGCAGCTGCACCGGCAGCGCATAGCGCGCGGTGTCGCGATAGAAGCGTTCAAGAAACGGATTGTCTTGCCAGCGCTCGAACAGTTCGTGCATCGACCAGCGTTGCGCGAGGCGCCGCGCAAGTGACGTTTTGCCGACGCCGATCGGCCCCTCGATCGCGATATAGCCGAAGGGCGGGCGCAGCTGCGGCGCGGTGACCGTGAGCGGCGGCGAACTCATTCGCAACGGCCTTTCTCGGCGGAATTACCGGCGAGTGCATTGAGCATCGGACACTGGCAGGGCCCCTTCACCTTCTCGATGCGCTGATCGCTGACGCTGTCGAGCAGAGCCGCGGCCCGGCCATGTTGCGGAATCACGATCGCCGCGTCGATCTCGACCAGCGGCACCAGCGCAAACGCGCGCTCGACGAGGCGTGGATGCGGCACGATCAGATCGGCTTCGTCGATCGATTGATCGCCGTACAGCAGGATGTCGAGATCGAGCGTGCGCGGCGCATTTCGGAACGGCCGTTCACGGCCGAACTGATGCTCGATCTTGTGACATAGCGCGAGCAGATGCCGCACGGGGAGCGTCGTTTCCAGCTTCACGACGCAATTGAAATAGTCGTCGCCGCCCGCGTCGATCGGGGCAGTGCGATATAGGCTCGATTTGGCGAGCACGGTGATGGTGTGCTGTTGTGCGAGGCACACCACCGCGTCTTTCAGGGTCTGGCGCGCGTCCCCGAGATTCGCGCCGAGGCCAAGATAAGCAACCGTCATGGCACAACTTCCTGCAACTATCGTTTCGACGGCTCTTCCGCGAACGCCGCGTCAGTCTTCGTGCGAGCCTTCGCGGCCTGCGTCGTTGTCCGTGCGTTCGGCGGACGAGCCGCCCTCCACCCCGTCACCCGATTTGCGGTTTCTGGCGCCACCGCGCCGCCGTCGTTTTCTGGGGCTCCGGTCCTTCCCGCCTTGCGTGAGCAATGCCTCGCGCGCGGCGGCGTCTCCTTCGATGAACTCCGTCCACCACGCACCGACCGACTCGTCGAGTTCGCCCGATGCGCAGCGCAACAGGAGGAAATCATACCCCGCTCTAAATCTTTGGTGTTCCAGCAGCTTCAGCGCGCTGCGGCCCGAGCGCTTTTCGAGGCGCAACTGCAAACCCCAGATCTCGCGCATGTCGGCCGAGAAGCGCTTGTGGATCGCGAGCTTTTCGGTCTGCATGTCGAGCACTTCGTCCATCGCGCGATGCAGCGCGGGCACCGGATACTCGCCTTCGGCCTCGAACTTCTGCCAGCGCTGCTGCACGTCGTGCCACAACAGTGTCGCGAACAGGAAGCCCGGCGACACCGGCTTGCCGGCCAGCACGCGTGCATCTGTATTAGAGAGTGCCAGAGAAATGAATTTTTCGCCGGTCGGCTGTTCGAGCACCACGTCGAGCAGCGGCAGCAGCCCGTGATGCAGGCCTTCCTGGCGCAGCCGCTTCAGGCACGCGAGCGCGTGACCCGACAGCATCAGCTTCAGCATTTCGTCGAACAGACGCGCGGCGGGCACGTTGTTGATCAGATCGGCCATCTTCTCGATCGGCGCGCGCGTGGCGTCGTCGATGTCGAAGTCGAGCTTGGCGGCGAAGCGGACGACGCGCAGCATGCGCACCGGGTCCTCGCGATAGCGCGTGGCCGGGTCGCCGATCATGCGCAACAGGCGCGTGCGCATGTCGGCCATGCCGTTGTGGTAATCCAGCACGGTTTGCGTGGCCGGATCGTAGTACATCGCGTTGATCGTGAAGTCGCGGCGGGTGGCGTCCTCGTGCTGTTCGCCCCACACGTTGTCGCGCAGCACGCGGCCGCTCGCGTCGACCGCGTGGGTGCGGCGGTCGAGCTCGTCGCGCTTCAAACGCTTCGGCGGCGCCGCGTCGGCCGCGGGCGGATCGACCAGCGCGCGGAACGTCGAGGTTTCGATGATTTCCTGGCCGAACTGGACGTGCACGATCTGGAAGCGCCGGCCGATGATGCGCGCGCGGCGGAACAGCTTCTGCACCTGTTCGGGCGTCGCGTCGGTCGCGACGTCGAAGTCTTTCGGCTTCACGCCGAGCAGCAGGTCGCGCACCGCTCCGCCAACGATGAACGCGCGAAAGCCCGCCTGTTGCAAGCCCTCGGTCACGCGGATCGCATTGCGCGAGATCAGCGTGGGGTCGATGCCATGCACGTCGTGCGGAATGATGACGGGTACGTCCGGTTCGCGCGGCGCTTGTGCGGCGGCAGCGGCGGTGGATTTGCGACGCGGCCGCGCGGCCGTGCCGGAAGCGGTCGTGCCGCGCGCCGGCGGCTTGTCATTGGCGTTGCCGCCGACGCTGGCAGCGGAGAGTGTGTCGTCAGCGCTCGCCGTGTCCTGGCCGAAGAGCTTGCGGATGAGTTTCTTGATCACGAGGGTTGGAAGAGTTCGAGGATGCGCCAGCCTTTGGCCTGCGCATGGGCGCGCAACGTGTCGTCCGGATTGGTCGCGATGGGATCGGTGACTTTTTCGAGCAGCGGGATGTCGTTGTGCGAGTCGCTATAGAAATAGCTGTGCTCGAAGTCGCTCCACGTCTTGCCGAGCGACGCGAGCCACATTTCGGTGCGCACGATCTTGCCTTCCTTGTAGCTCGGCGTGCCGGTCGGGCGGCCGGTGTACGCGCCGTGCGGATCGCCGCCGACGGTCTCCGCCTCGCACGCGATCAGCGTATCGACGCCGAACGCCTGGGCGATGGGACGCGTGATGAATTCGTTGGTTGCCGTGACGACGCAGCACAGGTCGCCCGCTTCGCGATGCTGCTTCACGAGCTCGATCGCCACCGGCTGAATGGCCGGCGTGATGACTTCGTGCATGTACTGCGCGTGAAAGTCGGCGAGCTGCGCGCGCGTGTACTTCGCGAGCGGCGTCAGCATGGCGATCAGATAAGCGTGAATGTCGAGCTTGCCGGCCTTGTAGTCGGCGTAGAAGCGGTCGTTTTCACGGGCGAAGTTTTCGGCGTCGACCATACCTTTTTTCACCATGAAGCGGCCCCATTCGTGGTCACTGTCGGTGGGAATGAGCGTGTGGTCGAGATCGAAGAGTGCAAGATTAGCCATGGGGGCCTATTTTACTTGAAGCCGGAAAAGCGGCGAGTGAACCCGGCGTGGTGGCGGGGTCGGGCGACGCGAGCATCGTGCGCAACAGCGGCAGCGTGACCGCGCGTTTCTGTTCGAGCGAGAAGCGGTCGAGCGCGTCGAGCAGCGCCATCAGGCTCGGCATGTCGCGGCGAAAGTGCGTGAGCAGGTAGGCCGGCACGTCGTCGGCGAGCATGATGCCGCGCTCGCGCGCCGCGCGTTTCAGTACCGCGGCCTTCGCGTCGTCGGGCAACGGCGCGAGGTGAAACACGAGACCCCAGCCGAGGCGCGTGCGCAAATCCTCGCGCACCGTCATGCCGATCGGTGCCGCGTTGCCCGCGGCGACGAGCGCGCTGGTCGGATGCGCGCGCACTTCGTTGAACAGGTTGAACACGGCGATCTGCTGCGCGGCCGACAGCGCGTCGCAGTCGTCGATCGCGTAGAGCGCGACGCGCGGATCGAAGCTGAAGGCGGCGAGGCTGCTTTGTGGACCGGCGAAACGCGCATGTCCCGGCGGCGCTTCGTGCACGAGCGCTTGCAGCAGGTGCGTGCGGCCGCTGCCGGCTTCCCCCCAGATGTAGAAGGTGCGATCGGCGACCGGTCCGGAGGCGAGCGCGTCGTCGAGCTCACGCAGACGCGTGACCAGCTCGGCGTTCGCGCCGGCGAAGAAATTGTCGAATGTCGATGGCGGCGGGGTGCCGAGATCGAGCGTCAGTTGACGAAGCACAGTAGGTTAATGCCGAAAATGAGGCTCGAGCCGCGAGTGGCCCGGACCTCGGGGCCTGGAACGTTGCCAGGCGCTTAGTTGTCGTGAAGCGTGCTCGCCGGGTCGTGAGGCCGAGCGTCGCGAAGCGCGGCGGACTGAATTGCGCGGGGCGGCGGCGCTGGAATCGGGTTGCCGTGTGGCAAAGTCGTTTCCAGGATTTCGTCGGAACGCGCGAATTCCAGCCAGGCGGCCAGCATCGGGTAAAATCGCATTTTACCGACCTTCGAGCTTTTCCCCATGAATCAACCGAAATCCGCCCAGCCTTCAACCGATTCGGCCCAAGGTTTGTCGTATCGCGACGCCGGCGTGGACATCGATGCGGGCGACGCCCTCGTCGACGCCATCAAGCCCTTTGCCAAGAAGACCCTGCGCGACGGCGTGCTGGGCGGCATCGGTGGATTCGGCGCGCTGTTCGAAGTGCCGAAGAAGTACAAGGAACCGGTGCTCGTGTCCGGCACCGACGGCGTCGGCACCAAGCTGCGTCTCGCGTTCCAGCTGAACAAGCACGACACGGTAGGCCAGGATCTGGTCGCGATGAGCGTCAACGACATCCTCGTGCAAGGCGCCGAGCCGCTGTTCTTCCTCGACTATTTCGCGTGCGGCAAGCTCGATGTCGGCACGGCGGCGACCGTCGTGAAGGGCATCGCGCAGGGCTGCGAGCTGTCGGGCTGCGCGCTGATCGGCGGCGAAACCGCGGAAATGCCGGGCATGTATCCGGACGGCGAATACGATCTGGCTGGTTTCGCGGTCGGCGCGGTGGAAAAGAGCAAGATCATCGACGGCAGCAAGATCGCCCCGGGCGACGTGGTGCTCGGGCTCGCGTCGAGCGGCATCCATTCGAACGGCTTTTCGCTGGTGCGCAAGATCATCGAGCGCGCCAACCCCGATCTGAACGCGGACTTCGACGGCCGCTCGCTCGCCGACGCGCTGATGGCACCGACGCGCATCTACGTGAAGCCGCTGCTTGCGCTGATGCAGCAGCTCGAGGTGAAGGGCATGGCGCACATCACGGGCGGCGGCTTGGTCGAGAACATTCCGCGCGTGCTGCGCGAGGGTCTGACGGCCGAGCTCGATCATCGCGCGTGGCCGCTGCCGCCGCTGTTCTCGTGGCTGCAGAAGCACGGCGGTGTCGCCGATGCGGAAATGCACCGCGTGTTCAACTGCGGTATCGGGATGGCGGTGATCGTGCCGGCGGCGGATGCCCAAGCGGCGATCGGTCTGCTGTCCGCGGCGGGCGAGCAGGTCTGGAAGATCGGCACGGTCCGTGAAAGCGCGGCAGGTGAAGCGCAGACGGTCGTGGTCTAACGATTGACGCGGATTCGCGTGGCGTGCCGCAACGGCGCGCCGCGCGGGCTTCGAATCCTTTGCTTCACAACTTCCACTTCAAATCCCCGCTTTACATCCCTCCGCTTCCCTCACGCTGATCGTCGCCTCAAACGAGCGTCTCGATCAACTCCACCACCCGCGCCGTCGCGTGCGGATCGCAGCAATCCACCACCTGTCTCTCCGGCATGCTGCGCAGCCACGTGAGTTGCCGCTTGCAGAGTTGCCGCGTTGCGAAGATGCCCTTGTCGCGCATGGTCCGATAATCGACCGCGCCATCGAGGTATTCCCACACCTGCCGATAGCCGACGCAGCGCATCGACGACATCTCGGGCAGCAGGTCGCCGCGCGCGCGCAGCTTCACCACTTCATCGATGAACCCGTGCGCGAGCATCGCATCGAAGCGCTGCTCGATGCGCGCGTGCAGCACGCCACGCTCGGACGGCTCCAGCGCGACCGGCACGAAGCGCCATGCCGACGCGGCGTCGTCGGTGCGCGCAGGCGCGGCGAGCAGCGCCGACATTGGCTGGCCGGTCAGCATGAACACCTCCAGCGCGCGTTGGATGCGCTGCGAATCGTTCGGCGCGAGGCGCGCGGCCGTGACCGGATCGAGCGCGGCGAGCCGCGCGTGAAGCGCGGGCCAGCCGTCACGGGCGGCGTCGGCGTCGAGCGTCGCGCGTACTTCGGCATCGGCTCCGGGCAGATCGTTGAGCCCCTGCGTGAGCGCCTTGTAGTACAGCATCGTGCCGCCGACCAGCAGCGGCAGCCGCCCGCGCGCGTGAATTTCACCGACGAGCCGCAGCGTATCGGCGCGAAACTGCGCGGCCGAGTACGAGTCGGCCGGATCGATGATATCGATAAGATGATGCGGCGCGACCGCGAGTTCTTCCGCGGTCGGTTTCGCGGTGCCGATGTCCATCTCGCGATAGACGAGCGCCGAATCCACGCTGATGATTTCGACCGGCCGCCGCGCGGCGAGGGCGAGCGCCGCGGCGGTCTTGCCGGACGCGGTCGGGCCGAGCAGGCACGGGATAAGGGTAGGGCGTGACGTCATGGGCAAGCGGGCGCGCGGCGCAACGGTGTGATCGAACGCGGCGCGTTACTGGCCGCGCATGAACAGCCGATCGAGATCGGCCAGCGTCAGCTGATACCAGGTCGGACGCCCGTGGTTGCACTGGTCGGCGCGCTCGGTCGCTTCCATCTGGCGCAACAGCGCGTTCATTTCGTCGAGCGTCAGACGCCGGTTCGCGCGCACCGCGTGATGGCACGCGAGCGTGCCGAGTAGTTCGTGCTGACGCTCGGTCAGCACCCGCGAGCCGCCGAACGCGTGCAGGTCGGACAGCACCGCGCGCGCGAGCGCTTGCAGGTCGGCGTCCTTCAGCAACGCGGGGACCGCGCGGATCGCGAGCGTGGTCGGCGACAGCACCGCGAGGTCGAAGCCGAGCGCACCGAGCGTGTCGCGCTCTTCCTCGACCGTGCCGATTTCGACCGGATCGGCCTGCATCGTCTGCGGAATCAGCAGCGGCTGCACGGCGATCGCGTGGTCGGCGAGCGCGTTCTTGAACTGCTCGTACAGGATGCGCTCGTGCGCGGCATGCATGTCGACGATCACGAGCCCGTGGCGGTTCTGCGCCAGCACGTAGATGCCGTGGATCTGGCCGAGCGCGAAGCCGAGCGGCTGGTCGTCGGTGGCGTCGAATGCGGGGGAAGCCGGACGCGATGCGAACGATGCCGCGTCGTACGGCGACGTCGTTTCGCTCGCCGAGTCGCGCGCTTCGAGCAGCGACGCGCCTTCGACCCGGCCCGCGAGCGGATCCTTGCGACCGAACAGCGCGTCGTAACCGGCGAGCGGTTGCGCGACCGGCAGCGTACCTTGCGTCATGCGCGCCTGGCGCATCCACGTGTTGCCGGGCTGCGAGGCGCCGAAGCTGCTGAAGCCGCTGCCGCCGCCAAAGTTGCCACGGCTTCCGGCGCCGAAGCCCGCGCCACTGGAAACACCGGCGCCCGCGCCAATGCCGTCGCCTACGCCGCTTGTGCGACCCAGCGGCGTCGAACCAAATGAAGCCGGTCCACCGGCCGACGGCTCCAGATGCGCCGCATGCCCGCCCGCCGTCGTTTCCGGCGACGCGCCCGCGTGCCGCGCGAGCGCGCGCTGCACCGCATGGAACACGAACTGATGGATCGAGCGCGAATCACGGAAACGCACCTCGATTTTCGACGGATGCACGTTCACGTCGACGCCCTCGGGCGGCAGATCGAGGAACAGCACGTACGACGGATAACGCTCACCGTGCAGCACGTCTTCATACGCGGCGCGTACCGCGTGCGTGAGCAGCTTGTCCCGCACGAAGCGGCCGTTGACGAAGAAATACTGTTGATCGGCGCGGCCGCGGCTCGCGGTCGGCAGACCGGCGCAGCCGTAGATCGCGAGCGGACCAGCGGATTCGTCGAGCGGCAGATGGGCGGTCGCGAACGTGTCGCCGAGAATCTTCGCGACGCGTGCGGGCGGCTCGCTCGCGTTCCAGTGTTCGACGGCCTTGCCGTTGTGCAGCACCGAGATCGCGACGTCCGGCCGCGCGAGAGCGGCGCGGCGGATCTGTTCGAGACAGTGGCCGAGTTCGGTCTGTTCGCTTTTCAGGAATTTGCGGCGCGCGGGCGTGTTGAAGTACAGCTCGCGGACTTCGATCGTCGTGCCTTGTGTGCCGGCGGCGGGACTCAGCACGCCGGTTTCCGCATCGATGCGCACCGCGTGCGGCACGTCAGCGGTGCGGCTCGTGATGCTCATCTGCGCGACCGACGCAATCGACGCCAGCGCCTCACCTCGGAATCCGAGCGTCGCGACCGCTTCGAGCTCGGCAAGCGAGCGGATCTTGCTGGTCGCGTGGCGCGTCAGTGCGAGCACGAGTTCGTTCTCGGGGATGCCGCAGCCGTCGTCGGTGATCGAGATGCGTTTGACTCCGCCTTCGTCGAGCAGGATGCGCAGCGTTTGCGCGCCCGCGTCGAGCGCATTCTCGAGCAGCTCCTTGACCACCGACGCCGGCCGCTCGACCACTTCGCCGGCGGCGATCTGGCTGATCAGTTGATCGGGGAGCGGCTGGATCGCGCGCAACGGACGCGGCGCGGGCGCCGCGCGGGAGCCGTCGGAGGGTGCGGCCGCGGCCGCGGTGCCCGCAGGCGTTTCGGAGAATTCGGACATGGCGAAATTATAGCGACTCGGCGCATGCCGCCCGCGCCTGTGCCCAATCCGCAGTTTTTTAATCGACCCGAGGCACTTTCTGTATCATGTCGCGGTCAATTCGCAGCGGTCGGCCCGCCGCTTGCTGACCTGTTATTGGGTCGCGCGATGGCTGTTTCCCTCTACGCAAACACTGGCTTATAAGGACACTCCTTGGATACGTTGCTACATTTCGCCAACCTTGTCCTACACATCGACAAGTTCCTCGGGGACTTCATCCAGGTGTATGGCACCTGGGTGTACGCGGTGCTATTCGCAATCGTGTTCGCAGAAACCGGGCTCGTGGTTCTGCCGTTTCTGCCGGGCGACTCGCTGCTGTTCATCGGCGGCGCGTTCTGCGCGGCCGGGCAGATGCATCTCGGGCTGCTGATCCTGTTGCTGCTGGTGGCCGCGATCGGCGGCAATACGGTCAACTATCTGATCGGCCGTGCGATCGGACCGCGCGTGTTCAATTCCCACATTCCGGTGCTCGAGCGCTTTCTCGATCGTGCCGCGCTGCAGAAGACTCACGATTTCTATGAGAAACACGGCGGCAAGACGATCGTGCTCGCGCGTTTCATCCCGGTCGTGCGGACCTTTGCGCCGTTCGTCGCCGGTGCGTCGTCGATGACCTGGAGCCGCTTCCAGATGTTCAACGTCGTCGGCGCGCTGTCATGGGTGCTGCTGCTCGTGCTGCTCGGCTATTTCTTCGGCAACATCCCGTTCATCCGTCAGTATCTGAATGTGATCGTGCTGGTCGGTATCGGCGCGGCAATCGTGCCGGTCGTGCTCGCCGCGTTGTGGAAGATGCTGCGCAAGAATGACGCGAACGCGAGTACGCGTTGACGAACTGTTGCCGGCTGTAGTTCGGGCCTTGAAAACCAGAAGGCGTCGCGAATCTCGCGACGCCTTTTTTCATCCGCGGTGCCGACGACGCGTGCGGGCTTCGCGCGCACGTTAGATCACATCAATCGCGCATGATCGCGCGGGGCGCGAGCGGCGTCTCCGGCGTCGGATAGCCGGCTTCCTTGAAGGTCTGCACGATCGCGCGATTGGTGTCGAAGTAGACCTGCCAGTAGTTCTGGTTGGACGAGTAAGGGCGCACGCACAGCAACGGTCCTTCCGGCGTGAAGCTCAAGACCTCTATGTCCGGCGCGGGGTTTTCGAACACGTTCGGAATCTTCGCGACGGCGGCTTTCAGACGCGCGATCGCATCGGTCGGATCGACGCCGTTGGCGATCTTCGCGGTCAGCTCGACGCGCCGGAACGGCAGCACACTGTAGTTCGAGATCGTGTCGGAAAAAATCTTGTTGTTGCCGACGATGGTCATCACGTTGTCCGGCGTGACGATCGTCGTGCCGAACAGGCCCAACTCGGTGACGGTGCCTGTGACCCCCCCGGCCGTGACGAAATCGCCGACCTTGAACGGTCGCAGCACCTGCATGAACACGCCGGCCGCGAAGTGCGCGAGCAAGCCGCCCCACGCAGTACCGATCGCGAGGCCGAGACCGGCGAGCAACGCGGCGAACGACGTTGTCTGCACACCGAAGATTTGCAGGATCGCAAGGACCAGCAGCAGGTTCAGCAACGCGCCGAGAATCGACGCGAGGTAGTGCGCGAGCGTCGGATCGACCTTGCCGTTGCGTGCGAGCACCTTGCGCAACAGGTTGGAGATCAGCCCGATGACCCAGCGGCCGACGACCCACAGCACGATTGCGCCGATCACCTTGGTGCCGATGTCGATGCCCCGGGTCATGATGAATGCACGTGCGGTTTCGATATCCAAGATGTTTCCTCGTTATAAGTTGTCATCAACGGATTGAACGGCGGTGGTGCCATGACCCACAACGCGCGGTCTTCGGGAGTTATAGCCGACGGCGCCCGCAGGCGCAAGGACCGTTCCTGCACTGTTCGCGGGCAGCAATTGAGAGACGAAAAATGGGCGGTCGTATGGGAAAAGGCGGGGGAGTGGACCGGGACTACATGCGCAGCCGCGATTCGGAATACGGTGACGTTCGGATGACAACCGCATCGTCCAGGTTGCTTTTTACGGCTCGCCTGCGCTTTGACATGCGATGCCACGAGAACGCGATCACGATTGCGAGCGCATATGCACCAGCACGCCGAAGAAATAACGTCGGCCGGACGAATTGTCCATAGCGACTCTGCGCGTCGGCGAATACGACAAACGTCAACAAGCCGTCGAGCACGCACGCGACCAGCGCGAGCACGATGAAAATAACCGGACCGCTCATCGTGGCGCCCGACCCGAACCGGTTATACAGTCGACAGGTCATCGATACGATGGCGAGCAAGGCGAGGTTCGATAGCAGATCGAACAGAAAGTCGGTCATTATCGGTTCAATGAAAAGCGATGCGCCGTGGGTTGCCGGAACGTATGCTCACGCAGGGTTCACACATGCTCCGCTGATTCGGCGGCGATCATTGCATATCTTTTCATCTCGATAAATAACCAGAAAGAGCGATAGTCATGTCGCTCTTTCTTCCAAGCGCTTTTATTGGCAATTGGAATGTGAAAAGTTCTTTGACTCCGAGCGCCGCGCGTCAGAAGCGATAAGAAATGCCGATCTGCAACGTCGGATACCATCGATAAGGCGAGACCTTATCGCGTAGTTGCTGCAATCCAGTATTGATGATCCGCTGACTCATCTCCGGTCCGGCCACCTGCGATAGTGCCGGCGACAGCGTGTACGAGGTCTTCGGAATGCCATAGGCGACACCGAGATCGACCACGAGCCCCCAGCCTTTTCCTCGGGTGTAAGCCGTAGCCAATGCCGAGATAGGGCATCGTAGTCGGGTATCGGGCGGTCGCCGTCGCGTATTCGCCGGGAAAGGCCGGCGAGGCTTTGCCCTCGAATACGTACATGCCGTTGGTCGGAACCGAGTTGCCGCTGACTTCGTTGTCGGTCAGACGCAGGCCCGCGGTCACGCGAAAGCCGGTGCCGGCCCACGGAAAGAAATCGCCGTAGAGACCGCCCTGTCGTAGCCGTATGTCATCTTCGTAGCGATTGCCGCCGACCTCGAAGTTGTGCGACAGATTGATCGCGTTGAAGTCCGCACGCACGCCGAACCACGACGTGACGCTCCACGCCGCACCGACCCCGATGCCCAGCGTGCCGCCTTGCAGATAGACCTCCTGCGCATCCGACGTTTCGCTCAGACACGGCAAAGCCACTACCCAGATCACCTTTCCAGCTTTCATGGGTACCCCCTGAGCGGCGGGGCAGCCCGATCGTTGCAGGACACGCGCGCCGTTTCGTCGTCTCTTCTTTGTTGCTATCTTCGTTGTCGAACGCTCGAAGGCGTCGTGAAGCGATCATGCGAGCGGAAGGCGTAGACGGTCTGTGAGGTGCCGAACCATGCGATCCAATGAATAGGGTCGGAGGGGTGATGAAGCCGAAGAAGTCTTTAAGCTCGGGGAGCGTAACGATTCGCTCCAGATCGGTGCATCTGCAATCAATGATGCGTTGCAACTCGGGACCGGCACTGTGGCGAAAACGCCAAATCAACGCTGTTTAAATTTTGACAAGTCGCGCCGCGCGTTTTTCCGTGCGAGGATCAAATGTCAATGTTCCTGACGTGAAGATCCAGTTACGGGGGCTCCATGAGCAGCATTCCGCTTATCTGGGCAGCGGTGCCGCATAACAGCGACGGTGTTGTCTTTCAGATCCAACTTGGCCGCGGACTTCAGCGTTTTCACGTGTCGCGGCGCGTGCTCGAGGATGTGTTCGAACTCGAGCGAAAAGCGTCCGACGCACGCCAACTCGAATTCTTCTACGTGCACGAGCAGCGCATTCTCGCGCGCGCCAGCGCAAAGCGTGCGACAGCTAGCTCGACAACCGTTTCATTACGGCCCGCCGATTTCGGCGTGTCGAACGACAGCGAGCGTTGGGCGAGGCCGAGCGGCATCGCGCATGGGCTCGTCTAGGCGAGGATTTGCGGCGGTGACTGCTTCGTCCGTGCCGAACTTCGATGACATCAGATAGATCCGATGCTGCTGCGCGCCGAGCACCATCGCTTTCGTCGATGGCTCGCACGGGCAGAAAAAGAAAAGGGCCGACATGCATTCGCATGTCAGCCCTCGAATCTTTTGGTAGGCCGTACGGGATTCGAACCTGTGACCAACGGATTAAAAGTCCGCTGCTCTACCAGCTGAGCTAACGACCCAAAAGAGAAGCGAAATTATATCGGCGAGCCGATGGCCTGTCAACACTGCAATGCCATCGGACCAAGATGAAAAGCCCGGGCATCACTACCCGGGCTTTCCAGCGAGAGGCGCGCGTGGCTATGCCTTCGGACACTGCGCGTTACTGCCGACAACTCCATCAAAACGTGATCAATCCGTCACCACGAACTACTTGATCTGCGACAGCTTGCTCTGTGCCGACTGCGCGACGTCCGAGCCGGCGTATTGCGCGACGATCTGCTCGAGCGTCTTTTTCGCCGCGGCCTTCTGGCCTTGTTCGAGCTGATTGTTCGCGATTGCGAGCAGCGCTTCGGGCGCGCGCGGATGCTGCGGGTACTTGGCCACGATACCTTGCCAGACCGCCGTCGAACCCTTGTAGTCGCGCAGTGCATACAGCGCGTTGCCGAGCCAGTATTGCGCGGTCGGCTGATAGGGGCTGCTCGGATATTTCGAGATGAAGCTGCGGAACGATGCCGCCGCGCTCTTGAAATCTCCGCTGCGGAACTGCTGTGAAGCCGCGTTGAACGCCTCGGTTTCACCCGGCTGCACCTCGCCCTGGACGCCATCCACCGTCTGCTGCTGCGGCTCGAATTTCTTCAGGCGCGTGTCGAGATCGGTGTAGTAGTCCTTCTGCTGCTTTTGCAGCGTCGTGAGCTGGTTCGCCATGTCCTCGTTCTGTCCGCGCAGCGTCGCGACCTGCTGGTTCAGCTGGTCGAGACGGTTGGACTGATCGAGGATCGTGCGTTGCGCCGCCGACAGCTGGCTCGACAGACTATCGGTCTTCGAGCGAAGGTCGAGAATGGCCTGGCGGGCCTGATCGTCGTCGAACATGCCCGCATGGGCGGGCACGGCCGCGAGGGCCGTGCCTGCGACGCAGGCCGCTGCGGCAACCCGCAGCCAGGAGAAACGATGCGTCATTCGGCTTATCACCCGTTGACTTACTGTTGATACGCGAGGTCGGCGCGGCGGTTCTGTGCCCACGACGCTTCGTCATGACCCGTTGCCAGCGGCTTTTCCTTGCCGAGGCTCACGGCTTCCATTTGCGAATCCGACACGCCCATCAGCGACAGCGAACGACGCACCGCTTCAGCACGCTTCTGGCCGAGTGCGAGGTTGTATTCGCTGGTGCCGCGCTCGTCGGTGTTGCCCTGGATCAGCACGTGACGCTGCGGGTGACCCTTCAGATATTGCGCGTGTTGTTGCAGCAGCGGTTGATAGTCGTCCTTCACCGAATAGCTGTCGAAGTCGAAGTAGATGCTGCGCTTTGCGAGCGGGCTGTTCGGATCGTTCAGCGGGTCGACGTTGACCGTCGCGACGTCGTTCGGATTCGGTTGACCCGAGCCTGCGCCCTTGCCGGCGTTTTCGTCGAGCTTGACGCCAGAGTGACATGCGGCCAATGCACCGACCATCACGACGGCGAATGCGAAACGAAGTTTGGACATCATTTGATTACTCTCCTTGTGTTATTGCATCAACGTTATTGCATAAACGGGCCCCAGGATGGCTCGCGTACGCTGCCCCCCTGAACGGACAGGACCTGCCGAGTGCGACCATCGGTCGATACTGCGGCCAACACGCCACGGCCGTTCACCTGAGTGGCGTAAAGAATGTACTGACCGTTCGCCGCGAAGCTCGGCGATTCGTCATGTGAGGTGTCCGTCAGGCCCGTGGCGGTTCCGCCTTGCAGGTCCTGGATGTACAGCTTGAATCCACCACCGACGCGCGAGATGTAGGCAAGCTCCTTGCCGTCAGGACTCACACGCGGGCTGGTGTTGTAGCTGCCCGTAAACGTGACGCGTTGCGCGTTGCCCGCGCTTTCACCTTGCGCCGGCATCTTGTAGATCTGCGGAGCGCCGCCGCGGTCGCTCGTGAAATAGATCCACTGACCGTCAGGAGAGTAGGTCGGCTCGGTGTCGATCGAGCTGCCCTGCGTCAGACGACGCAGACCGCTGCCGTCCGCATTGACCGCGAAAATCTGCGTATTGCCGGTACGCGACAGCGCGACGGCGAGCGTGCGGCCATCCGGCGACCACGCCGGCGCGCTGTTGTTGCCCTTCTGGTCCGATACGACGATGCGCCGGCCCGTGGGCAGATCGTGAATATAGACGATCGGCTTCTTCTTCTCGAACGACACGTACGCGACCTTGGTGCCGTCCGGCGACCAGGCCGGCGAGATGATCGGCTCGGGGCTCGACAGCGCGATATGCGCGTCCTGGCCGTCCGAATCCGAGATCTGCAGCTGGTAGCGGTTGCCCGACTTGATCACGTACGACAGGCGCGTCGCGAACACGCCGCGGTTGCCCATCAGCTTGGCGTAAATGTAGTCCGCGACCTTGTGCGCGCTCATGCGCAGACCGCTTTCCGGGCTCACCAGCACGAGGCCCCCGAGGCTTTCGCCCTTGACCGTGTCGTACAGCTTGAAACGCACTTCGTACTGGCCGTTCGGCAGGCGGTTCACGCTGCCCGCGACGAACGCGTTGGCGCCCTTCGCCTTCCATGCGCCGAGGTCGACGGAATCGGTCTCGGACACTGGCGTCGAGCCTGCGTCGACATTCGTGAATTTGCCGCTGCGTTGCAGATCCTGACGCACGATCGTGCTGACCTGCTGCGGGGAGTTCGCTTCATTGGCGAAATTCGCCGTTGCGATCGGAAACTGGGTGGATCCGACGCCCGTCACGAGGACGTTGAGTTGTGCGTTGGCGGCGCCGCCGACGGCGATCAGGCACGTTGCCACGAGTGTTCGCAGGCCTAGCTTGGTCATCAAACTCATGCTGTATGGGTTCCTCAAAACGGTTTTACTTAATACTCGAAGACAGCAGACAGACCGGTAAACGGCTATTTCGTTCCCGCGCAACGCCGGCCTGGTGGGGCGCGGCGTTGGATGTCAGTCGGCTGTCAGCCTGCACATCAAGCCGCCGGCCGCAGCGTGATAGTGAAGTAGTCCGGCGTCTTGCCATTCACGTCTCGCGGCATCGGATCCGAGGCTTTCACCGCCCGCAACGCGGCGGCGTCCCACGCGGCGTTGCCGCTGCTGCGGGTAATGTTTGCGCTCAGCTGATTGCCGTCCGGCGAACAGCGCACGGCGATCACGGTTTCGAGACCTTCCGTTTCGCCGCCCCAGTTCACATGCTGAAGCACCAGCCGTCGCACCTTGTCCGCGTAGCCCGGCGACGCGGCCGTGCCTCCGGAGCCGCTACCCGTTCCGCTCTTGCCCAGTCCGTTGCTGCTCGAACTGCTGCCGCCCACGCCGCCAGCAAGACCCTGCATCTGCGCGAGCCGCGCGCGACGTTCGTTGTCGAGCTGCTTCTTCGCCTGCGCGGCCGCTTCGGCTTGCGCCTTCGCCTTCGCCGCTTTCTCGGCATCAGCCTTCTTTTGCGCTTCCGCCTGTGCCTGTTTTTGCTGCTGCTCCTGCTGTTCTTTCAGTTGCTGCTGCTTCTGCTGCTCGGCGAGTTGCTGTTGCTTGAGCTTCTCGGCCTGCTGCTGTTGCTGTTGTTGCTGCTGCGCCTGTTGCTGCTTGAGCTTCGCGGCCTTCTGCGCCGCGAGCTGGGCCGCCTGCTCGGCCGCCAGTTGCTGCTGACGTTTTGCTTCCGCTTCCTGCTGCTCTTTTAGCTTCTGCTGGCGCTGTTGCTCGGCCAGTTGCGCGGCGCGAGCCGCTTCCTGCTGCTGACGCTTCTTTTCCTGCAGCGCGATGTCGGCCTGCTCGTCGCGCACGGGAGGAGCAGGGGCAACCGGCGCGGGCGGCGGCGTGACGACGGGGTGCGGGATCGCCGAATCCGGCACCTCGGTCCATAGTTCCGCCTGCTCGCCCTCGGGCGTGCTGTTTTGCCACTGGATGCCGTGATAAAGAAAGAATCCGAGCAGCGCATGCATCACCAGCGCGAACAGAAAAGCTCGCCCGGTGCCGCGTTCTCGCGGTGGCTGAAGCGGATATTCGGTGTTCTTGCGGATCATTGCGATTTGACAAGCAATCCAACGCGCTTGACGCCCTGAGCCTTCAACTCGGACATCACATTCATCACGACTTCGTACTTCACGGTTTTGTCGGCGGCGATCACGACGGGCTGATCCGGGTGCGATTGTGCCCGATCGGCGATGAAACCTTTGAGGCCGGCTTTCGTCATGTCTTCCTGCTGCTGCGTGCCGGAGTCGTCCTTGTACTTGACGCTCATGTTGCCGTCAGCGCGGATATTGACGATCACGGGCGGCGTCTGCTGCTGCGGGGCGGCGCCGCCGACGGTCGGCAGATTGACGATCGACGGTGCGACGAGCGGCGCCGTGACCATGAAGATCACGAGCAGCACGAGCATCACGTCGATGTACGGCACGACGTTGATGTCGGCCATCGCGCGACGCGAGCGCGAGCCGCGCATGCTGGAGGAGCGGGAGCCTGCCATCGGGGCCTCCTTAGTGTGCCTGGCGCTGCAGGATGTTCGAGAACTCTTCGATGAAGGTTTCGAAGCGGATCGCCAGACGGTCGATGTCGTGCGCGTAGCGGTTGTAGGCGACCACGGCCGGAATCGCGGCGAACAGGCCGATCGCGGTGGCGGTCAGCGCCTCCGCGATGCCCGGCGCGACGTTCGCGAGCGTGGCCTGCTGCACGTTGGCGAGGCCACGGAACGCATTCATGATCCCCCACACCGTGCCGAACAGACCGATATACGGGCTGACCGAGCCGACCGACGCGAGAAACGCGAGGTTCGCTTCGAGCACGTCCATTTCACGCTGGAATGCCGCGCGCATCGCGCGCCGGGCGCCGTCGAGAATCGCGCCGGGATCGTTCAGGCGTTTCTCTTTGCCTTTCAGGAATTCACGCATGCCGGACTCGAAAATCCGCTCGAGCGCGCCGATCGTGTGGCGGTTGTTCGCGGCGCTCTGATACAGCGCCTGCAGGTCGCCGCCCGACCAGAAATCGCGCTCGAAGCGTTCAGTTTGCGCGCGCGCCCGGCGAATCGCAAACCACTTGCGGAAGATGAAAGTCCAGGAGAGTAGCGACAGCAACAGCAGCAGAGCCATGACGGCCTGGGCCAGCAGGCTCGCGTTGAGTACGAGTGAAACGATCGACAGATCTTGTGTAGTGTTCATAAAGGTTCGTTTTAACGTCCCGGGAAGGGGGCGTCCGGCTGCAAAGCCGCTTCAAGCTTGCCGTGGACGAAACGGAAGCATCGGCGATATCGAAGCCGAACCATGCTTTGTGCTACCTGACCGGTATGAGTTCACTGGCCTCGTAACAACGAGGCTCAGGTATCGTCCGTTGACATGCCGCCGTTGTTCAGTCCGCGCTGTCGCCGACGCCGGGCCCCTGCCGCAGCGCGGCGAGAACCGAAGGCGGGATCGCGGCTGGCCGCAGCGTCGCGCGGTCCACACAGCCAACCCGGACCGACCCGCTAGCAAGCAACGTGCCTTCGCGCCAGGCTTCCTGCACGAAGTCTACCGAAGCTCGGCCAACACGCTCGATCCGGCTGATAATTTTCACGAGATCGTCGAGCCGGGCCGGAGCCCGGTAATCGACCGCGGTACTGCGCACGATGAAAATCGCGTCGTTTTCTTCCGCAAGCCGATGCTGGTCGACGCCGCACGCGCGTAGCCATTCGGTGCGAGCCCGTTCGAAAAACTTCAGGTAATTGGCGTAAAACACGATGCCGCCGGCATCGGTATCTTCGTAATACACGCGGATGGACCACGTATAGCCGATTTCCGTGCCTGGCTGGCTGGTCGACATATTCATGCGGCGCATTCTACCGGAACGCAAACTTCGGGGTCTGTTTCGAAGTGTGAGTGGCGTGGGGCGGGTGTCGGCGGCGATGAAGGCCGGCTTTGTCGGCCGCGCCGGGACCGGGGAAGCGGGTTATCGGCGCGCCGCGAGAAAAAGCCGGCATGATGGTGGGCGGCGGCGCGACCAATGGTAGCAGTGGCCGTCGCCGGCCGCCTTCAAATTCAGCCGCGATGCACGGACAGACCGGCGAACGACTGCGCGACCGGCATCAGCTCGATCGTGTTGATGTTGACATGGGCCGGGCGCGTGGCGATCCAATAGATGGAATCGGCAATGTCTTCGGCCGTCAGCGGCTGCACGTTTTCGTAGACCTTGGCGGCCTTGTCGTCGTCGCCGCGATAGCGCACGTTCGAGAACTCGGTGCCGCCGCACAGACCCGGCTCGATGTCGGTCACGCGCAGCGCGGTACCTGCGAGGTCTGCGCGCAGGTTCAGGCTGAACTGGCGCACGAACGCCTTGGTCGCGCCGTACACGTTACCGCCCGCGTACGGCCAGCGGCCGGCCACCGAACCCAGATTGAAGATATGTCCGCGATTGCGCTCGACCATGCCGGGCAGCAGCGCATGCGTGACCTGCACGAGACCCGTGCAATTGGTCTCGATCATGGTGTTCCATTCGTCGAGGCTTGCCTTGTGCGCCGGCTCGGTGCCGAGCGCGAGGCCGGCGTTGTTGACGAGCACGTCGATCGCGGCGAAGTCGGCCGGCAACGAGGCCGGCACTGCATCGACGGCGGCGCGGTCGCGCACGTCGAGTTCGTACGGCAGCAGCGCGTCGCCGAGTTCGTCGGCGAGTGCCTGAAGGCGGTCCTTGCGGCGAGCAGTGGCGACGACACGATGGCCGCCCCTGACGAACGAGCGGGCGATGGCAGCGCCGAAGCCGGCCGACGCTCCTGTGACAAACACGATCATTGCAGTTCCCTGGTCGGTAAGAGACAAAGGCCCCAAGCCTACTTCCAATGCCGCGCTGCGGCAAGGATGCACGAGCCGGATCGGGGTCTGCCGCAGCGGCGCGCAACGGGTGCGCGGCGCAGCCGGCGCGCTTTCGTAGGATGGTTGCGCGGCGGGGTCGCCGGACCGCCCGCAGGGCCCGCCAGCGGGCGTCGGAGCGCCCGGAAGTCGGTTGCCTATTCGGGCCTCTTCCAATACACTAACGCGCTCGACCCTGCGTGACTGGCGATAGAACCGAGTCGTCCGACTCAGCCGATTCAACCAATCGGGTTCAAGGTGGAACAACCCACCGTGAAGCGCAGGGTGCCGTTTTGCCGTTCGCCTGGGCAGCCGTGAACCGCGCGCATTAATCTGCGCTGACGGTGGCTGGCGTGCCTCGCGTGTGCGGCGACTCTCCACTCGCCACGTCAGGGCAAGCCTCGCCGCCCACAGCGCTGCGTACCCCGCTGTGTACCCTCTACGCAGGATTCGGCGCACGATCCGGTCAACCTGAAAACACTCAACGGAACCCGTATGTTTGACAGAGCCCAAAGCACCATCGCCAACGTCGATCCTGAACTCTGGAAGGTTATCGAGCAGGAAAACCGGCGTCAGGAAGAGCACATCGAACTGATCGCGTCGGAAAACTACACGAGCCCGGCCGTGATGGCCGCGCAAGGCTCTCAACTCACGAACAAGTACGCCGAAGGCTATCCGGGCAAGCGCTATTACGGCGGCTGCGAATACGTCGACGTCGCCGAGCAGCTGGCGATCGACCGCGTGAAGCAGCTGTTCGGCGCCGAAGCCGCGAACGTGCAGCCGAACTCGGGCTCGCAGGCGAACCAGGGCGTGTTCTTCGCGATGCTCAAGCCGGGCGACACGATCATGGGCATGAGCCTCGCGCACGGCGGCCACCTCACGCACGGCTCGCCGGTCAACATGTCGGGCAAGTGGTTCAACGTGGTCAGCTACGGTCTGAACGAAGCCGAAGACATCGACTACGACGCGGCTGAAAAGCTCGCGCAAGAACACAAGCCGAAGCTGATCGTGGCGGGCGCATCCGCGTTTGCGCTGCGCATCGACTTCGAACGCCTGTCGAAGATCGCGAAGTCGGTTGGCGCCTACTTCATGGTCGACATGGCGCACTACGCGGGCCTCGTCGCCGCGGGCGTTTATCCGAACCCG
Source organism: Paraburkholderia atlantica (assembly GCF_000092885.1). Taxonomy (NCBI): domain Bacteria; kingdom Pseudomonadati; phylum Pseudomonadota; class Betaproteobacteria; order Burkholderiales; family Burkholderiaceae; genus Paraburkholderia; species Paraburkholderia atlantica. Next base: position 588,469 of record NC_014117.1, read on the forward strand.
GTGCCGCACGCCGATTTCGTCACCACCACCACGCACAAGAGCCTGCGCGGCCCGCGCGGCGGCGTGATCCTGATGAAGGCCGAGTACGAGAAGCCGATCAACTCGGCGATTTTCCCGGGCATCCAGGGCGGTCCGCTGATGCACGTGATTGCCGCGAAGGCCGTCGCGTTCAAGGAAGCGTTGTCGCCGGAATTCAAGGCGTATCAGCAGCAGGTCGTCGAGAACGCGCGCGTGCTCGCTGAAACGCTGGTCAAGCGCGGTCTGCGCATCGTGTCGGGCCGCACGGAAAGCCACGTGATGCTGGTCGACCTGCGTGCGAAGAAGATCACCGGCAAGGCTGCGGAAGCGGCGCTCGGCGCGGCGCACATCACGGTCAACAAGAACGCGATCCCGAACGATCCGGAAAAGCCGTTCGTGACCTCGGGCATCCGTCTGGGTTCGCCGGCGATGACCACGCGCGGCTTCGGCGTGAAGGAAGCCGAGCAAGTCGGCAACCTGATCGCCGACGTGCTGGACAACCCGGAAGACGCCGCGACGATCGAGCGCGTGCGCGCGCAAGTCGCCGAGCTGACCCAGCGCTTCCCGGTTTACGGCTAAGCCGTCATGCATTGCCCCTTCTGCCGCCACGCCGATACGCAGGTCGTCGACTCGCGCGTATCCGAAGACGGCGCGACGATTCGACGGCGCCGCCGCTGCCCGGCCTGCGACAAGCGTTTCACGACGTATGAGCGGGTCGAGCTGGCGTTGCCGTCGGTCGTCAAGAAGGACGGCACGCGCACGGAATTCGATCGCCGCAAGATCGTCGCGAGCATGCAACTGGCGCTGCGCAAGCGCCCGGTTGCGGTGGACGCGATCGAAGCGGCGGTCGCCCGCATCGAGTATCAGCTGCTCGGCAGCGGCGAGCGCGAGGTGCGTAGCGAGCGCCTCGGCGAACTCGTGATGAACGAGTTGCGTGCGCTCGACACGATCGCCTACGTCCGCTTCGCTTCCGTGTACCGGCGCTTCGAAGACGTCTCCGAATTCGAGGACGTGATCGAGGAATTCCGCCGCGCCTCTTCCCCGCCCAAGCCTTCCCGTAAGCGCTGAGCGCACGCACGCCGCACCTGTGCTGCGGTCATTCGCATTCATCGCCTCGCGCATTTCGCGCTTTTCTTCACGCATCGCTTCTCCCGCCTCCTTGATGGATCGTCACGTGCATTGTTGCGCGCGCTAACGTCTGAATGCCACCTGGCCATTCGGACGATGGTCGGCGCGCTCGCGAATCGCTAGATTGGCTGCATCCGTTCGATTCGCTCAGGGATGCAGATGGAAATCAAGGGAACTCGCCGGCCATCGCGCGCCGGTTTCACGCTCGTCGAAACGCTGGCGGTGATAGCGCTCGTGATGCTGATGGCCGTGATGGCGATGCCGTCGTTCACGGCATGGCATATGCGCGATCAGATCGACGCGCGCTCGAAGGCGCTGCTGTCCACGTTCGCCTACGCGCGCAGCGAGGCGCTGCGGCGCGGCGCGCGCATCACGGTGTGTCGCGTCGACGCCGCGCGCGTCTGTCTCGCGTCGGGCCAAGCTTGCGCCGACGGCATCGCCGACTGGGCCTGCGGCTGGGCCGTATTCGCCGAACGCGGCGGCAAGCCGTCGTTGTTGCGCGCGCAGCCGGCGCTAGCGGCGGTGAGCATCACCGGCGTGCAGACGGATATGACGTTCACGCCGCCCGCAGGGCAACTAATCGGCGCGTTTCGAAGTTTCGATATCGCCCCGCGGAGCCCATCGAAGTCGGTGCAGGGGAACCCGTGGCGGCGCTGCATCAGTGTTGCGGCAGGAGGCCGCGCGCGGATCTCGGAGGGTGCGTGTGGAGCGACGTCATGAGACGGCCCACATTCCACACCGGTTTGCGTGCGCGCGCGTCGGCGTGTGGCGGCAGTTCGTTGATCGAGGTGATGCTGGCGGTCGCGTTGGTCGCGGTGAGCGCGCTGGGGTTGATCGCGGCTCAGGTGTGGGCCGCACGCGAAGCGCGCGCGATGTCGCTGCGCGAGAGCGCCGCGTGGATAGCCGACTCGATCGCCGAAGCGACGCGCACGCCTTCCGCGGGCGATGCCGCAGTCAATCAATGGAACGCATGGGCGAGCGTTCTGCTGCCGCACGGCGACGCATCGATCGGCGGGAGCGGCGCGGTCGCGGCGGCGCGCGTGACGTGGGCGTCCGTGCGGGACAGGCCCGCTGCGGGCGATGGGGTCGGCCCGCCGGCGGAGCTTTGCGGCGACGTCGATGCACCGGTCGGATCGTCGTGTGTCGCGTTGGCGTTCGCGAAATGAAGCGGCCAGATTGCCCACGCGGTCACACCCTGGTCGAATTCCTGATCGCGATGGCGCTCGGGCTGATCGTGACCGCGGGCGCCGTGTCCCTTTACACGGCACAGCGCAACGCGTTCGTGCAGGCGAGCAACGCGAACCGGATTCGCGAAGCCGGCTTGACCGCGATGATGCTGATCGGCCAGCAATTGCAGATGGCCGGCTTCGTCCCTGCCGACGTCGTAGGCTATAACGCGGCGCCTGCGCTGTTCGGCTGCTCGGGCGGTCGCCCGACCGGTGCCGACGACAGCCTGGCTTGCACCACGTTGAGCACCGGCTCCGACGGCGTCGCGATCCGTTACGTCGCAGACCTCGTATCGACATGGCCATCGTCGAGTGGGCAGGTCACCGATTGTGTCGGCCAGGCAGTCAAGAGCAGCGACGCAGTCCTTGGCGATCAGGGCGCGCCGGTGGTCAATCGGTACTTCGCCAACGTCAGCGGCTCGACCGGCGAGCCGGAACTCTACTGCGTCGGCAGCGGCAATGCGGGGTCCGCGCAGCCGCTGGTCGAGGGCGTCGAGCGTGTGCGGTTGCGCTACTGGCTGGACGGTGCGGCCGATGCGGTGAATGCGTCGGCCGTCGCGGCGGATCAATGGATGAACGTCGTCGCCGTAGATGTCTGCGTGCTGGTGCGCGGCGCGCCGCAAGGACGGCGTTCGAAGTACATCGATTGCGATGGCGTGAGTACGCTCGGCACCGACTTGCGACCTCGACAGGTATTTTCGCGCAGGGTTGCGCTGCGCAATCGCGCGGGGGCGTCGTCGTGATGGACCGCGACGCAGCAACGCAACGCTGCCGCGCGTACGACATGTGCGGCGGAGTAGGCGCAAAAGCGAAACACCTGGTTAGGCGAAGTTGTCCGGTCGGTGCCCGACGCGCACATCAACGCGGTGTCGTGCTAGCCATCGTGCTTTTGATCGCGGCCATGATGCTCACCACTTCCGCGATATGGTTCGAAACATCGCTCGCGGCCGCTCGCGCGGCGACCAATGCGCGCGACTATCTGCAGGCTTTCCACGCGGCGGATTCGGCGCTCAGCTTGTGCGAGCGCAACGTGCTATCGGCAACTGGCGACGCGCCAAATCCGCCGCTCACATCCGGCGAGCCGGCTCAATGGAGGCTGGAAACTGCGTTCGACGCAGGGGCCCTCACACCTGTGCCGCAATGGCCGGGATCATCGCGTGCGCCGCAATGCCTGATCGAGCGCTGGCGTCTCGCGAGTCGGCCCAACGCCAGCGCTTATCTGCTGAGCGCGCGCGGCTTCGGGCAGAGCAGCGAGTCACAGGTCTGGTTGCAGCTGGAGCTGGTGACCGAGGATGGCGCGATCGAGCGTCATTGGCGGCGCGTTGTCGCGAGATCATTCTGAGGAACGCACCGACTGGACACGTATGAAAAGGCCGAACACAACCGCATTCACGCTGCTCGAACTCGTGATCGCGCTCGCGATTGCCGCCACGCTCGCCGCGTTTGCGATCCCTTCGTATCGAAGCCACATCGCGCGCACTCATCGCATCGACGCGGCGTCGGCGTTATATCGGGCTGCGCAATTCGTCGAGGCCGCGGCGAGCGATGGCGTGCCGGCCTTGCCAGCGGGCATCGATCAGGCGCCGCAGTTCGGCGCCCCGGTGTATCGCGTGCGGGCGCTGCCTGCGGACGACACGAACGGCGGCTATTCGATCGAAGCGGCGCCTGTGGAAGCGGGGCCGATGCGCGATGACCCGTGCGGCACGTTCACGCTAGATGCGACAGGCCAGCGGGGCAATAGAAACGACGCGAGCGGCGCGACGCCCATGAGCAGCGAATGCTGGAATACGGGCTAGCGGGAGCGGGTCAATCAAAATCGACGCGCGCGGCCATGTGATTGCGACATCCGATAGCTCGCGGATCGCAGCCCCTCGCAGCGGCCACGACTTCAATAGCCGCTTCGCGTCGAGTCAGCCTGCTCAGCTGCCGACTGCGCAGTAGCGGAAGCCGCCGCCGCTCGCGCCGCCGCCGACTCGTTCTTCATCTGTTGCCAGATCCGGAACGCTTCCCACGCGCCGAGCGCAAGGCTGCCCCACTTGAGCGCGGGCCTCGCGCTCCTGACGACCGTCGCGCGCAACGGTTTGGCGAGCAACAGCGAAACGACCGAGCTGATGAACGGGTACTGCTTGAGCAATGCGCCGATCGTGCCCGCGTTGAGCACGCTCGCCTTCGACCCTTTGCCGACGCGCACGCCGCCGAAGCCGGGAATCACGAACTTGAGCCAGCTGAAATGCGTGACGGCCTGGCGCAGTTCGAAGGCGGCCTGCGCGAGCTCCACGCGTTCGACGTCCGCGCGCACGAGCAGCAATTCCTTGCGCAGCGCCCGCAGATGCGGCGCACTCAGATCCTTCGACGGATGGCGCTTGTTACGAAAGGCTGTATCGGGACGGGATGGGCTCATGGCGTGTCGGCGGGAATGGAGGTGAGGCAATGGGTCGGATGCAGACAAACTTGCCCATCAGTCGCGGCTGCGAAACGCTTCGCGATCCTTTTCGAATTCGGCGATGGTCGCTTCGAATACCAGCGGCGCGTTGCGCAAACCGCTGCGCGCCTTCAGCGCGCAGGCGAGCCCGGCAATCGCGTAGACCGCGGTGATGCCGGCAAGCGCCTGCCATCGATAAGTGTCCCAGAAGGCAATGGCGACGAGTGCGGTCAACGCGATCAAGGCCATCGTGGCGAGCATCATCGCGGCAAGACCGAGAAACAGCACGCCGAGCAGGCGGTCTTTTTCCTCGGCGAGTTCGATGCCCACCAATTCGAGCCGCGTCTGCAGAATCGCAAACACGGAACTGAGAATACGGCGCAACGGGCTGTGTCCTGCGCGCTGCGAGTGTGTTTCGGTCGTCATGGCTGTGGGCGTTGCGCGTGAGGGCCTGGCCGGCGCGCACGCGCGCCAGCAGAAGGGGACCGGCGAGGCTCGCGCCGGTCCGCCCGTATCGCCGGTGCGCCGGACATGCCTGCTCCGGCGGACTCACCGGCCTTTACTTGCGATTGATCAGCAGACCGACCATCACGCCGATGCCGGCGGCGATGCCGATGGACGCCCACGGATGTTCGTGCACGTAGTCGTCGGTAGCACGGGCGGCCTTCTTGCCTTTTTCGACGACCACGACCTGAACGTCGGCTGCTTTTTCTTTCGCCTGCTTCAGGCGCGTCAGCGCGGTCTCGCGCAGTTCGGACGCGCGTTCGCCGGTAGCGCTCGCGGCCTGTTTCAGCAGGTCTTCAGCGTCCGCGAGGACGGTTTTGATATCCGACATCAATCTCTCCTTGTTGACTTCCGACATTGACAGCTCCCTTTGTCTCACGCTACGCGTGAATCGTAACCAAAGAAACGGTCGCTGGCGAGCCTAGTGCCGGTTGCAGGCCGCCGACGCACGATCCGTTCCCGGCACCGCGTAGCGACAGCCGTTCGAGGGCACTTTGCTTCAGACCGGTATCGGATTGAGTTGATCTGTCCCGCAAAGTTTCCATCAAACGGGAGAAAATTACAAAAACGCATAAAGTACTGACGCGATGTTGGTTCGCGATGTACCACGACGGCCTTATGCTTTATCGTCACGGGCCGTCGCGGGCACACGCCCGCGACCTTATCTGGATACATTCCGAATACCTACTGGAGATGCACTATGAGTCTACGTCTTGGCGACATTGCGCCGGATTTCGAACAGGAGTCGAGCATTGGCCGTATCAGTTTTCACGACTGGCTCGGCAATAGCTGGGGCGTGCTGTTCTCGCATCCCGCCGACTTCACGCCGGTCTGCACGACTGAGCTTGGCTTGACCGCGAAGCTTGCAAGCGAGTTCGAAAAGCGCAACGTGAAGACGATCGCGTTGTCGGTCGACAGCGCGGAGTCGCACAAGGAGTGGATCAAGGACATCAATGAGACGCAGGCCGCCAGCGTCGGTTTTCCGATTCTCGCGGACGGCGATCGCAAGGTCTCCCAGCTTTACGACATGATTCATCCGAACGCGAACGAAACGTTCACCGTGCGTTCGCTGTTCATCATCGATCCCAACAAGAAGGTGCGTCTGATCATCACGTATCCGGCGAGCACCGGCCGTAACTTCGACGAAGTGCTGCGGGTGATCGATTCGCTGCAACTGACCGACAGCCACTCAGTCGCGACGCCGGGCAACTGGAAGCAGGGCGATGACGTCGTGATCGTGCCGTCGCTGAAGGACGAGGAAGTGATCAAGCAGAAATTCCCGAAGGGCTACAAGGCGCTGCGTCCGTACCTGCGCATGACGCCGCAGCCGAACCGGTAAGCTGCGCGGCATCAAACAGAAAAGCCGGTTCGAATGAACCGGCTTTTTTTGCACTAGCAGAACACCAGCATCAGCATCAGAAGAACGCCTGAATACCCGTTTGCGCGCGGCCGAGGATCAGCGCGTGAACATCGTGGGTGCCCTCGTAGGTGTTGACGACCTCGAGGTTCACCAGATGGCGGGCCACGCCGAACTCGTCCGAAATGCCGTTGCCGCCGAGCATGTCGCGCGCGAGGCGGGCGATGTCGAGCGCTTTGCCGCACGAATTGCGCTTCATGATCGACGTGATTTCGGTGGCGGCCGTGCCTTCGTCCTTCATGCGGCCGAGGCGCAGTACGCCTTGCAGGCCGAGCGTGATTTCGGTCTGCATGTCGGCGAGCTTCTTCTGGATCAGCTGGTTCGCAGCGAGCGGCCGGCCGAACTGCTTGCGGTCGAGCACGTACTGACGCGCGATGTGCCAGCATGCTTCCGCCGCGCCGAGCGCGCCCCAGGCGATGCCGTAGCGCGCCGAGTTCAGACACGTGAACGGACCGCGCAGGCCGCTGACGCCCGGCATGATGTTCTCTTCCGGCACGAACACATCGTCGAGCACGATTTCACCGGTGATCGACGCCCGCAGACCCACCTTGCCATGGATCGCCGGCGCCGACAGACCCTTCCAGCCCTTCTCCAGAATGAAGCCGCGGATGTTGTCTTTGCCGTTTTCCTCGAGCTTCGCCCACACGACGAACACGTCGGCGATCGGCGAATTGGTGATCCACATCTTCGAGCCCGACAGCGAATAGCCGCCATCGACCTTCTTCGCGCGCGTCACCATGCTGCCCGGATCTGAGCCGTGGTTCGGCTCGGTCAGGCCAAAGCAGCCGATCCACTCGCCGCGCGCGAGCTTCGGCAGATATTTTTCCTTCTGCGCGTCCGAGCCGAATTCGTAGATCGGCACCATCACCAATGACGACTGTACCGACATCATCGAGCGATAGCCGGAGTCGACGCGTTCGACTTCACGCGCGATCAGCCCGTACGCGACATAGTTCAGACCGGGGCCGCCGTACTGTTCGGGAATCGTCGGGCCGAGCAGGCCGAGCTCGCCCATTTCGCGAAAGATGCCGAGATCGGTCTTTTCATGGCGGAACGCCTCCAGCACGCGCGGCAGCAGCTTGTCCTGCGAGTAGGCCGCGGCGGCGTCGCGCACCATGCGTTCGTCTTCGGTCAACTGCTGATCCAGCAGCAACGGGTCTTCCCAGTGAAACTGCGCGGCTACGGCCATGACGTATCTCCCTGATTTCACGCTCAGAACAAGCTTGACTTGAGTTCCGCCTTGCGAAACAATGTTTTGCAAACGACGCCCGAGTTTAGCACCCTATGTCGCTGCCATCCACTTTCTCCGCTCCGCTCGACGAACGCAAATTCGTCGTCGCCCTTGCCCGCGGGCTGGACCTGTTGCGCGCTTTCCAGCCGGGCGACACGATGCTCGGCAATCGCGATTTCGTCGAACGCACGGGTTTGCCGAAGGCAACCGTGAACCGGCTCGCCTACACGCTGACGGTGCTCGGCTATCTGCGGCTCGACGAAAGACACGGCAAATATGCGCTCGACGCGGGCGTGCTGTCGCTCGGCTTCGCGCTGCTGTCGGGCAGCGACATGCTCGAACTTGCGCGCCCGCACCTGCGCAGCCTTGCGCGCGAGGTCGGCGCGGCGGTCTCGCTCGGGTGCCGGGACGGGCTCGACATGGTGTATCTGGAGACGATCCGCAGCGAAACAGCGCTGACGCTCGGCCTCGCATCCGGCTCGAAACTGTCGATGCTGACGAGTTCGATGGGCCGCGCCTATCTCGCCGTGCAGCCGCCTGACGCGCGTGCCGCGTTACTCGCGGAACTGAAAAAAGCGGCCGGCAGGGCGGGGGCGATGCTGGTCGCCGAAGCCGAACAGGAGATCGCCGCGTTCGCGACCGAGCGATGCTGCTACTCGTTTCGTGCGTGGCATGACGACGTGAACGCGGTCGCGGTGCCGTTTCGCGAGCCGCGCGAAAACCGCTGGCTCGTGCTCAGCTGCAGCGGGCCGGCGTCGTCGATGGGGGAGGAGGTGTTTCGCGAGAACGTCGCGCCGCGTCTGAAGGCGCTCGCGGCGCGGCTGGGGGAGCCGGGCTGAAGGTCGTGCCGGGGCGCCCCGGCCAACCGGGCCCACACCGTGTCACGCCGCCCGGTCGTGATAATGCGCGTTGAACAATGGTCCTTGCACGAACCGCACGTCGTACTGCTGTAGTGCGGAGAACTGCGTCTCGTCCATCACGCGATTGAAAATCAGCGGCACCTTTAGCCGGCCCGCGTAGCCGACGAGCGGCTTCACGGTCGCGTCGCGCAATGCGACCGACGCATCCATCTTGATGAAGTCGAGCCGCGCGGTTTCGGATACCGACAGGATCTGCCCCGCGTTCGACAGATTGCCCGCCACCTTGAAGCCGTAGTGCTGATAGCTGCGCGTCAGATAGCCCAGAAACGTCTTGTGCGCGACTGCCGCCGCCGGCAGCTCGATGACGATGCGCGCCGGACTCAGATTGAACGACGTCAGCACGTTCGAAAAATGTAGGCCGTGGTCGTACTTCACACTCTTCAACAACCTCTCGTGCACGCGCAGAAACAGCAGCCCATGCCGCTGCGGGCCGAAGAAGTTGATTGCATGCAGCGCGCGCGACATGCGATCCAGTGCGACCAGCTGCTGATCGTCGGCGATGTTGTCGAACGGATCGAACACGTCGAACGGCGGTGCGCCGAGCCGGTGCGTGACCGCCTGAAAGCCGAGCTCGTCACCGAAGCGGTCCACCCCTTCGGCGCCGCATGACAGCGACTGCGCGAGCCCATGCACGCTGATGTCGAAGATCGGCTCGTAGGCGCTGGTGAGCTCGATGCCGTCGAAATGCGCGAGCGCGATGCCGGCGTGCGCGCCTTGTCCCATTGCCAGATGCTCGCCGAGAAACGGGTGATGAGCGGCGCGGGCGATCAGATCGGGGATGGTCGGCGAAATCATGAAGGCGAATGAAAGGCGACGATGAACGCGCACCGGGCGCGTGGCAGCGCGACGCGATGGCCGCATTCATTGATGGTAGCAGTACGCGCCCTGCGCAGATTAACAAAATGCTCATAACGTTATGGGCCTCACGCTTATTGGCCGGGGCTCAGCGCGGAATGGCGAGCTTGACGCGCGCGTTTCCAAGGGTATACGTTAGTTTCACTATTCGTAATTCGTTTTACTATGCGTAAAACATGATTTCACCCAGTTCGAGGGACGCCCAATGCGTGACCAACCCGCCGCCAATGTGATCGAAGTCGAGCGCGTGCTCGCCGAAACGCATCGCCCGACTTTTCACGCGATGCTGCTCGCGCTGTGCGGACTGTGTCTGCTGATCGACGGCTTCGACGCGCAGGCCATGGGCTATGTCGCGCCCAGCGTGATCGCCGAATGGCACGTCGCGAAAACCGCGCTCGGCCCCGTCTTCAGCGCAAGCCTGTTCGGCATGCTGCTGGGCGCGCTCGGGCTGTCGGTGCTGGCCGACCGCATCGGCCGCCGGCCGGTGCTGATCGGCGCGACGTTCTTCTTCTCGCTGTCGATGCTCGCCACGCCGTTCGTCGCGACGATTCCCGCGCTGATCGCGCTGCGCTTCATCACGGGTCTCGGGCTCGGCTGCATCATGCCGAACGCGATGGCGCTGGTCGGCGAATTCTCGACGCCCGCGCATCGCGTCAAGCGCATGATGGTGGTGTCGTGCGGCTTCACGCTCGGCGCGGCGGTCGGCGGCTTCGTCAGCGCCGCGCTGATTCCGGCCTACGGCTGGCGCGCGGTGTTCTGGGTCGGTGGCGCGGTGCCGTTGCTGCTCGCGTTTGCGATGCTGGCGACGCTGCCGGAGTCGCTGCAATTTCTGGTGCTGAAAGGGCGCAGCGAGCGCGCGATGAGTTGGCTGGCGAAGTTCGACCCGGCTCTGCGGATCGACGCGAACACGCGCCTCGTCGTCAGCGAAAAACGCAGCAACGGCGCGCCGGTCGCCGAGTTGTTCCGCGCGGGACGCACTCCGGTCACGCTGATCCTGTGGGCGATCAGCTTCATGAATCTGATCGTGCTGTACTTTCTGTCGAACTGGCTGCCCACCGTGATGCGCGACGCCGGCTACACGCCGGGAACCGCCGTGATCGTCGGCACGGTGCTGCAGACGGGGGGCGTGATCGGCACGCTGCTGCTCGGCTGGTTCATCGAGCGCATGGGCTTCGTGCGCGTGCTGTTCGCGTGCTTTGCGGTAGCCACGGTCGCGGTCGCCACGATTGGCGCGGTCGCGCATGTCCTACCGTGGCTGCTCGTCGTCGTGTTCGCGGGCGGCTTCTGCGTGGTGGGCGGACAGCCGGCGGTCAATGCGCTCGCCGGGCATTTCTATCCGACCGCGCTGCGCTCGACCGGCATCGGCTGGAGTCTCGGCATCGGCCGGATCGGTTCGGTGATCGGACCGCTCGTCGGCGGACAGCTGATCGCGCTGAACTGGTCGAATGCCGCGCTGTTTCATGCGGCGGCGGTGCCGGTGCTGTGCTCGGCGCTGCTGGTGGCCGTGCTCGCGGGCGCAACGCGGCAACCCAACCGCGCGTCCGAAGCGGAGCCGGCCTGAGCCTGACGGCAAAGATCACGTATCACCCGGGAAAGAATCGAGCAACTCGCGGAGAACCTTGTATGGATACCTCAACACGTACGCCGGCCGACCAACGTCTGCGGCCTGAAATCGAGCCCGGCTATCAGTCGGGTTTCGCGAACGAATTCGCGACCGAGGCGTTGCCGGGCGCGCTGCCGACCGGTCGCAACTCGCCGCAGCGCGCGGCCTATGGTTTGTATGCCGAGCAGATTTCGGGCACGGCGTTTACGGCGCCACGCGGTCACAACCGTCGCTCGTGGCTGTACCGGATTCGCCCGGCGGCCATGCACAAGCCGTTCACGTTGATGCCGTCGGAGCGGCTCGTCGCGAACTTCGCCGAGGTGCCGCCGACGCCGCCGAACCAGCTGCGCTGGGACCCGCTGCCGATGCCGTCCGAACCGACCGATTTCATCGACGGCTGGGTCACGATGGCGGGCAACGGCTCGGCCGAAGCAATGAGCGGTTGCGCGATCCATCTCTATGCGGCGAACCGTTCGATGCACGAGCGCTTCTTCTACAGCGCCGACGGTGAACTACTGATCGTGCCGCAACAAGGCCGCCTGCATATCGCGACCGAAATGGGCCGCATCGATATCGAGCCGTTCGAGATCGCGGTGATTCCGCGCGGCGTGCGCTTCGCGGTCAGCCTGCCGGACGGCAGCGCGCGCGGCTATATCTGCGAGAACTTCGGCGCGCTGCTGCGTCTGCCGGAGCTGGGGCCGATCGGCTCCAACGGTCTCGCGAATCCGCGCGATTTCCTGACGCCGCACGCCGCGTACGAAGACCGTGAAGGTGCATTCGAACTCGTCGCAAAGATGAACGGTAAGCTGTGGCGCGCCGACATCGGCCATTCGCCGCTCGACGTGGTCGCATGGCACGGCAACTACGCGCCGTACAAGTACGACCTGCGCCGCTTCAACACGATCGGCTCGATCAGCTTCGACCATCCGGACCCGTCGATCTTCCTCGTGCTGCAATCGCAAAGCGACACGCCGGGCGTCGATACGCTCGACTTCGTGATCTTCCCGCCCCGTTGGCTCGCCGCCGAAGATACATTCCGGCCGCCCTGGTTCCATCGCAACGTCGCGAGCGAGTTCATGGGGCTCGTGCATGGCGTCTACGACGCGAAGGCCGAGGGCTTCGTGCCAGGCGGCGCGAGCCTGCACAACTGCATGACCGGTCACGGCCCGGACGCGGACACGTTCGAGAAAGCGTCGCATATCGATACCTCGGTGCCGAAGAAGGTCGACGACACGATGGCCTTCATGTTCGAGACGCGCACGCTGATCAAGCCGACGCGCTTCGCGCTCGAATCCGCGCAACTGCAGGCGCATTACTACGAGTGCTGGCAAGGCCTCGAGAAACATTTCAATCCGGAGCAACGATGAACGCGGTGAACGATCTCCAGGCGACGCTCGATGCGTCGCGCAAGAGCTGGATCGAGTCGGCCAACGAGCCGGCCTGCGACTTCCCGATCCAGAATCTGCCGTTCGGCATTTTCAGCGACCGTGGCAACGACGCGCGGCGCGTGGGCGTCGCGATCGGCGATCAGATCGTCGATCTCGCCGCGTTGCAGGAAGCAAATCTGCTGAACGCGCCGGCGCAGAACGTGTTCGCGCGCGATGCGCTGAACGATTTCATCGCGCTCGGCCGCGACGCATGGCGCGGCGTTCGAATCCAGTTGAGCCAACTGCTCGCGCGCGACACCGCGACGCTGCGCGACGATGCCGCGTTGCGCGCGAAGGTGCTCGTGCGCGCGGCCGACGCGCGTTTGCATCTGCCGGTGCAGATTCCGGGCTACACGGATTTCTATTCATCGAAGGAACACGCGACCAATGTCGGCGCGATGTTCCGCGATCCGAAGAATGCGCTGCTGCCGAACTGGTCGGAGATGCCGATCGGCTACAACGGACGGGCGTCGTCGGTGGTCGTGAGCGGTACGCCGGTGCGTCGCCCCAATGGTCAACTCAAGCTGCCCGATCAGGAGCGCCCGGTGTTCGGCGCGTGCCGCAAGCTCGATATCGAACTGGAGACGGGTTTCATTATCGGCGGCGGCAATGCGCTGGGCGAGCCGATCGCCTGCGAGGACGCGGAGGCGCACATCTTCGGCATGGTGCTGCTGAACGACTGGAGCGCGCGCGACATCCAGCAATGGGAATACGTGCCGCTCGGCCCGTTCAACGCGAAGACCTTCGCGACGACAATCTCGCCGTGGGTCGTCACGCTCGATGCGCTCGAACCATTCCGCGTCGCGCAGCCGGTGCAGGAGCCGGAGCCGCTCGCGTATCTGCGGCATCAAGGGAAGCATGCGTTCGACATTCATCTCGAAGTGAGCTTGCGCGCGCCACACGCGCGGCAAGCGAGCACGATCGCGCGGACCAACTTCAAATACATGTACTGGACGATGGCGCAGCAGCTCGCGCATCACACGGTGGCGGGCTGCAATACGCGGGTGGGCGACCTGATGGGCTCGGGGACCATCAGCGGTCCGACCGAGGATTCGTACGGCAGCCTGCTCGAACTGACGTGGAACGGCAAGAAGCCGCTGGAGTTGCAGGAGGGCGGTACGCGCACGTTCATCGAGGACGGCGATGAGTTGACGCTGGTCGGCTGGTGCCAGGGCGACGGGTATCGCGTGGGATTTGGCACGTGTGCCGGAGAGATTCTGCCGGCGCGAGAGTGAGCGCGCGGCAGTCACGATCAGCGAGGGCCGGCAACGAATGCCGGCGCTCGTCGTTGGTGCGAGACCACGGGCGTGTCGCGTCGCAATGACTCGGCGCGTCGTCCGCGTCAGCCACCCAGCAGCCCGAACACGGCCACGCCATTCGTCGTGCCGACATACACCTTGCCGTTCGCGATCATCGGTGTGATGAACTTGTTGCCGGTGCCGAACTGATCGCGCGTACCCATCTGGTTGCTGTTGTACAGCTCGTTGAGCGTGACCGGGTCGAACGCATGCAGTGCCGCGACGTTGCCGTTTTCGGCGGCCCATACGATGCCATTCGTCGTGCCATTCGCCGAGATGCTCGGCGTCGTGCCGGGATAGGCGAACGTCATCGCGCTTTGCGCGGTCGGTGTGATCGACAGCTTCGCGTTGGTCACGGTGAACGCCTTCAGATGATCGCCGACCGAGCCGAAATACACGCGCCCGTTGAAATAGGCGGGCATGCCGAACTCGCCGCCGGCCAGCTGCGCGGGAATCTCCTGATAGATGTTGTTGATCGTCGGGTTGAACTTGCCCATCGAATCGCGATTCAGCACGTAGATGGTGCTGTCCTTGCCCGCGCCGAGCGTCAGATGCTGCACGACGCCGTTCGCGTCGGTCAGGTCCGGCAGCACCAGTGCGCCGCCGGAGCCGAGGTCGATGTCGTCGTTGGCCTCCTGCACGACGTTCGTCATCGCGAAGTAGTCCGCGACCGACAGGCCGCCCGACGTGCCGAGCTTCAGGAACGTATTGCCGAAATCGTTGTTGGACGGAAAGCCATTCGAGGTCATCGTCGTTTCGAAGGTGCCGTTGGCATCGAGCAGATAGATCGACGAGCCGTCCGACGCCGGTCCCGCGCCGCTCATCCAGATCGCGCCGCCGATGCCGTTAGGTGTCACGTTGAGCACGGTGGTCTGCTGCAACGTGTCGGCGCCGTAGCCCATGATCCAGCCCGTGTAGCCGCCGTGGTCGCAGTGCGAGGTCCATGACGTGTAAAGCGTGCTGCCGAGCAATAGCAGCCCCGCGCGCTCCGCGTACAACGGCGTGGTGAACGGCAGGACGCCGTTCGTATTGCCCGCGCCGGTGCCCGGGTAAGAGGTGACGGCGACTTCGGTGGGACCGTTCAGCAGTTCGGCGCCGGTCGCGAGGTCGAGCGCGTGAATCCGATGATGGTAGCCGCCGGCCGCGTCCTTCGACATCGCGACGACATAGATCGTGCCGTGCGTGCCGCGCGAACGGTCGATTACCGGTGTCGAGGTGATGCCGATCGTGTTCACGATCTGGGAGCAGCCGAGGTCGTCGCTCGGGGTTTCGCCGCTGCCGAGTGTGCGCACCTGCCACAGGGTCGCGCCGGTGTCGGCATCGAATGCGTACACGCTATCGTTCTCGGTCGCGACGTACAGTACGTTATGCGTGCCGCCCGCGATCGCCAGCGAAGCGACGAATAGCGGTTGCGCGTCGACCTTGCCGTCGACACTGAAGAAGCCGACCTTGCCGAACGTCGCGGCCGTCACGTTGGCGGGCGTCAGTGTGGTTTCGCCGAGGTTCTGGCCGGTGCGCGCGATGTCGTTGTGATAGGTGAGCACTTCCTGCACGGCTGCCGCCGAGGTGCCGCCCATCGACGTGCCCGAGCCGCTGCCCGAGGTGCCGGTGCTACCGGTGCTGGTGCCGCCGCTCGTGGTGCCACCAGTGGTGGTGCTGCCGCCGCTTGCCGCGGCTGGCGTCGATGCGCCCGACGCGGCGCTGCCGCCGGCGCTCGTGCCCGTCGGGGCACTGCTGTTTCCGCCTCCGCCGCCTCCACAGTTTGCGGCGACGATCGCGGCTACCGCGATCGCCGTGCCCAACAGGGTGGCACGGAGCAACAGGCGCATCGAGACCATGGCGGACTCCCCGTTGCTTGCGGTGGCACCACAAAATATGGGCCGTGTCGAGTGCCCGCGCAACGTGGGTTGAAGATTATCACCCGGCGTATAGATCGTAAAAGCCAGCAACTAGCGTCTAATCGTCAACTCGCCGCCCGCAGCGTGATCCGCCGACGCTCCCACCGCACCGCCGCCAGAAACGCGAGCGCCGCGCACAACAGCACGCCGACCACCGCATCGTGACCGACCGTTTTCATCAACGCGCCGGCGACGAGCGGGCCGCCGAAGCTCGCCGCGCTCCACGACGCGCCGACCAGCGAACTCGCCGACACCAGCGCGACCCCGCGAAAGCGCTCACCGCAGGCCACCAGCGACAGCGTGTAGATCGCGCCCGCGGCCGCGCCGAGCACGTACAGCAGCGGCCAGCGCAGCCACGGCGAGCCGACTGCCCACGGCAGCAGCGGCAACAACGCGACGACCACGATGCCGCAGCCGATATGCACGCGTTCGCGGCCGAGCCGGTCGGCGAGCCAGCCGATCGGAAACTGCATCGTCGTATCGCCGAGCAGCAGCGCCGATGCGAACAGCACGGCCTCTTCGCTCGAAATGCCATGGGACATCGCGAACAGCGGTAGCAGCGATAGCGCGATCGTGTCGAACAGCGCGAAGAAGCCGGTGCCGATCACGAGCGCGGGCATGCGCGGCAGTACCCGGCGCCAGCCGCCATGCTCGGCATGTTCTTCGCTCGACGCATGCGGCGTGCCGCGGATTGCCGCGAGCAGCGGCAGCGCGAGCAGGAAGATCGCGCCGCACAGCAGAAAGCGCCCCTGCGTGAAGCCCGCGATCTGGCTCACCAGCACCGGCCCCGACATCTGGAACAGCGTGAAGTTGGTCGCGTAGATCGCGATCACGCGGCCGCGCGACGCATCGTCGGCGAGCTGATTGACCCACGCTTCGCCGATCGTGAACAGCAGCATCAGCGCCGCGCCGCACAGCACGCGCAGCAGGGCCCATAGCCACAGGTTCGCGGTGAGCTGCATCAACGCGGTCGCGCAGGCCACTACCAGCACCGCGCCGACGATCACCTGACGGCCGCCGAAGCGCGCCGCGATCCCGCCGGCGAGCGGCACCACGGCGAGACCGCCGCCGGCCTGCGCAGCGGTCAACAGGCCGACCACGTCGGTGCCGTAACCGGCTTGAGCGAGCGCGAGGGCGGTGAGGGGAAGCGTGGCGCCGCTGCCGAGTCCGACCACGGCGACGCTCAGGATCAGCGCGAGGAAATCGCGGGTGAAGATGACTTTCATCGGCGGGGATGCTACTACGCGTGCGAGGCGCGCGCACCTTTGCCGTGAGATCTGCTCGATGCCGAATACGGTTCGATTATTCCACCGGCAATTCGATGCAGCAAAAGGGCTCGCTTCGGCGATCTTTAGCCAACATCCGCGGATTTGCTGCTGCGCGGCGGTAACGTCAGTCCGCGCAGACGGATCTCCGTGAGGCGGTTGTCGTCAGCGACGCCGATCGCGAGCGCTGGTGCAATACCGTACCAACGAGCGACGGGGCCCCATGACAGGTAAAGGGTGTGGTGACGAGGTTCGTAAAAGACCACCGGCGGTCCCATGTCCTCCGCATGTCCGTGCTGGTCGAATTCTGTCTCGATGTGCGGGGTTGCGTCGGTCGGGTCTGCGAGCTCAGACGTGGTGACGGTCCATCGCTGGGGATTCGTGTAAAAGTCCAGCCCGGTCAATCGGTGTTGTTGATCGAGAAGCATCGACAACGTGCCCGCCGTCACGACAAAAGAAGGCGTGCCGATGCCGAAGCGCGTATCCAGCAAGGTGCTCAGACTATTTTGCGATTCAGGCGGCGAAGGCAGGATTGGATATCTGACCTCGCAGGACACCGTAAAGCTTCCTTCATCCCAAAGTAGCGTCGCGCAAACGCCGGTGATAGGGGCAGTCGTGTGGACGGTGGGATGTTTCATCGAAGAGATTTGTAGGCAAAGTGCAGAACGGTGTAATCGCTTTCTCGAACCACGACTTCGAGCGTATAGGCGGTGCCGTTACGCGTGATTGGATATTGGAACACCCCTGTGTGCCCTGCCGGGTCGGCGACACGTTTGCCGTATTTCAGCGTAAGGCGAAGGATGTGAACGGGTACATAGCGTCCGGGATTTCCCATGTGCGCGAGCGGCTTGGCGGCAAATCGCAAAGGCCGCTGCATGAGCGCATGGTATCGCGTTCGCAAACCAAACAGCGTAGTCCGGTCGATCGCTGAGCCGATTCCTCTTATCCCCGCTCGAGTTATGCCTCGAGCGCCGGCCGTCCAGACGCCGCCGACCACGAACAGCAGGTCGACCGGATCGATCAGCGGGGCTTCCAGCGGTTTTTCGCTCCAGGATACCGCGCCGTCCAACGTATAGATACGGAATACGCCCGCTGCTTCCTGCTTGTATCCAACGATGCAGCCGAGATTTTCGTCGTAGATGGGTTTCGCGTTACGTGGAACGGTGGGAGGGCGGGCGTCGAAGAGTGCCGTGCCTCCCGGGTTTCTCCCATTCCAGGTGAGGGACGGTTCGGAAGCGGTGTAAGACAACGTGGTGGCCATGTGCGGATAGACCGTCTGGCCCGACAGGGATGACAAGCAGTGACGAATTTGCCGTTACCGCCGGACGCTGTCGCCCGTCGCCGTCGAGCCTGTGAGTCCTGAGAGTTGGGGGACCGACAACCTGGCATTCCGGTCCGCACGCAGGGCGTACCACTGCTCGTCGCAATAGCTACGTTTGCTGGAAAGCGTGAGTGGACGCGGGCTTTGGCCTTGGCACGCGGTTCGAGATTTGTTGCAGACCGTTTCCACTGGTTGGGTGAACTTCTGTCGAACGAAGCCTTACCCTCAGTGGTGCTCTTCGTTGCAACAGAACATCGCGCAATGCTGCACTGGTGCCCGAAAGCAGCTGTCGCAGGCCGTCGAACCGCGCATCGCCACAATGGCTGCCAGGCTCACCCCGCCACCGCCACCCGCCGCTCGATCGACACCGACCACAACGTCAACAACAGCGCGCCGAGCGCGGTCGCGACGCCGACCCACGGCAGCGTCGTCAGCGGCGCGCCGGCGCCGATTGCCATGCCGCCGAGCCACGCACCGGTCGCATTGCCGAGGTTGAACGCGCCCTGATTCAGCGTCGACGCAAGATTCGGCGCGTGGCTAGCACGATCGACGATCAGCATCTGCAACGGCGGCACGATCGCGAATGCGAGCACACCCCACACGAACACGGTCAGCATCGCCGGAATGCGCGCGTGCATCGTGCCTGCGAATACGCAGAGGATCACGACGATCGCCATCAGGAACGCGACCAGCGACGGCATCAGCCGCCAGTCCGCGAGCTTGCCGCCGAGCGTGCTGCCGACCGTCAGGCCGAGGCCGAACAGCAGCAGCACCAGCGTGACTGTGTGCGGCGTGAAACCGGTCACGTCTTCGAGAATCGGCGTGATGTAGGTGAAGGTCGAAAACAGGCTCGCCGACGCGAGCACGCTGATGCCGAGCACCATCAGCACCTGCGGGTTCTTCAGCACGCTGAATTCGCGCACGATGCTCGCCTTGTGCATCTCGATCTTCGCGGGCAGGCACACCGCGAGCGCGGCCGCCGCCAGCACGCCGATGCCGGTCACGGCCCAGAATGTGGCGCGCCAGCCGACCGCCTGGCCGAGCGCGGTGCCGAGCGGCACGCCCAGCACATTGGCGAGCGTGAGGCCGGTGAACATCAGCGCGATCGCCTGCGCGCGGCGATTCGGCGCGACGAGCCCGGCCGCGACCACCGAGCCGATGCCGAAAAACGCGCCGTGGCAGAACGCGGTGACGATGCGCGCGGCCATCAGCACCGCGTAACCCGGCGCGATCGCACACAGCAGATTGCCGACGATGAACACGCCGATCAGGCTCATCAACGCTTTCTTGCGCGGCATGTTGGCGACCGCGATCGCGACGATCGGCGCGCCGATCGTGACGCCGAGCGCATACGCGGACACCAGCATGCCGGCCGCCGGAATCGACACCGACAGATCGCGGGCGACATCGGGCAACAGTCCCATGATGACGAACTCGGTGGTACCGATTCCAAACGCGGCAACGGCAAGGGCAAGCAGGGGCAAAGGCATGGCGAAGATGGGGTGTGATACGTGAAGCGGCGCGAAAATCGGGCGCCGGGCGGGCGTTTCCGAAGGCGGAAACGCTGTCGCCGGATAGGGGAAAACAGTAGGGGATTCTACCTAAGTCAAATCTGCGTTGCAGGCCGTCGGGAAAGCTGTTGTTTTTGTGGAAGGCGGCGCTCAGTGTCGCGCGAGGTTGCGCTGCAGCGCCGCGCAGCCCGCATCCACCAGCATTTCGACCACGTTGGCGCGCTCGTCGGGCTTGAAGTCGCTGATCCAGATCACGCGGCAGCGCGCGGGCGTGTCGGCGACGACCTGCAACGTCGAGTGATGATGCTCGAAGCGTCCGCCGCCTACCGAGTAGGCGAGCCGCAGGTGCGCATCGTCGACGGCGATCACGCGTTCCTCGACCACGGTGCCGTCGGCGAACGTGACCCAGCGCAGTTCGCCGTCCATGCGCGCCTCGGTCAGCACGCCCGCGAACGCGCGGGCGACGTCGGCGGGATCGCGCAGCGCCGCCCATGCATCGGCCGCGGCGGTTTCCACGGCGATTTCCCGGTAGATCGTAGCCATCGCAGTTCCCCTCATACGTTTCAGGTACGCGCGTCTCAACTGCTGGGTGGCGCCGGCTGGTCCGCGTCCAACCTGTCGCCATGGCGGCCCGCGCCCGACGCAAAGCGCGCCGCGCCCGCCACGCCCTCGGCGAACACCGCCGCGTAGCCGCCCGCGCCTTCGCGCCGCAACGCCTCGGCGAGATCGTCCAGCATGCTGTTCTCGAGTACGGAACGGCGATCGGCGAGCAGCGCTGCCTGCGGAAACGCGGCGAGTTCCGCGGCCAGTTGCTCGGCGCCCGCGCGCGCTTCGCCCTTCGGCACCACGCGGTTGGCGAGCCCGAACGCGAGCGCCTCGCGCGCATCGACCGCGCGGCCGGTCAGGATCAGATCGAGCGCGCGCGACAAACCGATCAGTCGCGGCAGCCGGATCGTGCCGCCGTCGATCAGCGGAATGCCGACGCGCCGGCAGAACACGCCGAGCACTGCGTCTTCCTCGACGATGCGCAGATCGCACATCGCGGCAAGCTCGAGTCCACCCGCGACCGCATAGCCGGCGATCGCGGCGATCACCGGCTTGCTGAAGCGTGTGCGTGTCGGTCCCATCGGACCCGGGCCGCTGCCGTCGGCGTGCAGCTCGTTGCGGCGGGTGTCGTCGGCGAGCGCGCTCAGGTCGGCGCCCGCGCAAAACGTGCCGCCGGCGCCGAACAGCACGGCCGCACGCCATGCGGGCTCGGCCTCGAAGCGGCTGAACGCGGCGCTCAACGCGTCGGCCGCCTGCCGATCGACCGCGTTGCGCCGCGCGGGCCGGTCCAGCACGATCGTCGCGACGCCGGCGACGTCATCCGACTCGATTCGAACATGGTTATTGAAATATTCGGTGGCTATCATCGTTATGTGTACCTGAAGGGTATCTGAAGCGCCGTGCTCGCCTGTTGATCAGGCAATGTTGCCAACCGCTCATGCAGCGTAATTAATCCGGTAGGCCGTCATGTTTCCGTCACATCCGGCTCGTAGCGTTAGCGCTCTATTAATGCGCTGGCGTCCTGCCGCCAGCTTGCCGAGTGTGCCTTTGTCCCTGCCTTTGCCCAATACATCGCCGGCCGCCGCGCCGACCAGCGCCGAAACAGTCTGGATCGTGCCGTTGCGCGAGCACTCGTGGTACGACCACGTGCGTCTGAAACGCGTATTCGTCACCGACGGCACACGTCACCAGGTCGTGCTCGTCGATTTGCGCAAACTGCTCGTGTGCGCGAATCGCGACAACACCGATTACGTGCTGAAGCCGGTCGCCGAATGGCACGCGGGAAAAATCCGCGGCATTCGCGAGTTTCTCGATCCCGACAGCGCGCGCATTCCGCAAATGCCCTACGTAACGATCTCCACGCGTCGCGCGCCGGGACTGCTCGGCTGGATAGGCATCGAGCGCGAGGGAGTGGTGGCGTTTCGCAACGGCCAGCATCGCGCGCGCTACCTGGCCGAGGCGGGCGCGCGCTGGTGTCCGGTCGAAGTGCACGAGCGCGAGGCGGCATTGCTGCGTGAGCTGTGCGGTGCGGCCGATGATGCCCGCACCGAGATTCGCGCGACCCACCTGGGCGGCGACAGCGGCGTCTGACTTTCGCGGTCCGCGGCAATTCGCATACGCCCCGGTTATCACCGCTACCCCGCCTGCACGACGTTGCGCGGCGTGCCCGCCTGCCACGCCGCGATGTTCGCGAGCGTGGTCTGCGCGATCTCGGTCATCGCCTCGCGCGTGAAGAACGCCTGGTGCGCGGTGACGATCACGTTCGGGAACATCAACAGACGCGCGAGCACGTCATCCTGCAGCGGCAGATTCGAATGATCCTCGAAGAAGATGCCGCCTTCTTCCTCGTACACATCGAGCCCGAGATGGCCGAGCTGGCCGTCCTTCAGCGCGCCGATCAGGGCGTTCGCCTCGACGAGCCCGCCGCGCCCGGTGTTGATCAGCATCGCGCCACGCTTCATCTTCGCGAGCGCGGCGCGGTTGATCAGATGATAGGTGTCGGGCAGCAGCGGGCAATGCAGACTGACGACGTCCGATTCGGCGAGCAAGGTATCGAGCGGCACGTAGCGCGCGCCGAGCGCGATCAGTTCGTCGGCGTGCGGCCCCGGGTCGTAGGCGAGTACCTGCATGCCGAAGCCCGCCATGATGCGCCCGAATACCCGGCCGATGATGCCGGTGCCGATCACGCCGACCGTCTTGCCGTGCAGGTCGAAGCCGAGCAGCCCATGCAGCGAGAAGTCGCCTTCGCGCGTGCGCGCGACCGCGCGCGGCAGGCGCCGGTTCAGCGCGAGAATCAGCCCGACCGCATGTTCGGCGACCGCATACGGCGAGTAGGCCGGCACACGTGCGACCGGCATGCCGAGCCGCTCTGCCGCCGCGAGGTCGACGTGATTGAAGCCCGCCGAGCGCAGCGCGATCATCCGCGTGCCGCCCGCATGGAGCCGCTCGAGCGTGGCGGCGTCGACGTTGTCGTTGACGAACGGGCATACCACGTCGTAGCCATGGGCGAGGATCGCGGTCTCTGTGTCGAGAGGCGATTCCTGGAAATGCAGCTCATAGCCATGCGCGGCGTTGGCCTCGGTGAATGTATCGACGTCGTATTGACGACTGCTGAACAGGATCGTGCGCATATGAGGCTCCGAAGAAGCGTGCTTTAGACGTGATTTGCGAAGTCGGTCTTTCGTAAATGAATAACAGTGAAAGGGGTGCCGAACTGCAATTTCGAATGCATAAACATGCGGCGAGAAACGGGTCAAACAGCAGATTATCTTTCTCACGATGTTAGGCGACTTCGCGATGAAAGAGTAACTGTCGGGGCATTCGGGGACCGGAATGGCGGGACGCGTAGTGACTGGCGAGGGTGTATCGGATGCGCGCTCAGCGCGCCCGCTACCCCGGCCAAAAAACTTGCGCAATCGCGCGGTTCGGTGAATGATCGGACGAACGGCCTCGAGCGGCGTATCTGCGGCGAGGCCGTTCGTTCCTTTGCGCTTCACATTCACACACCGATCATGCCGACTTCAACCCCTACTACCGTTGCTTCGTCCGTCCCCTGTCCGGTTGTCGAATCGCTCGACGCCATCCTTCCCGAAGAACCGCTGCTGATGATGGGCGCCGGCCCCGTGCCGATTCCCGCCGCGGTCGCGAAGGCCAATGCCATCGTGATCAACCATCTGGGCGGGACGATGGCGAAGGTGGTGAACCAGGTGAAGACGATGGCGCGCTATGTGTTCCAGACGCAGTCGAAGTGGGTGCTGGGGGTCGCGGGACCGGGATCGGGCGCAATGGAGATGGCGGTCTCCAATCTCGCGTGGGAAGGCACGCGCATGCTGTGCATCAAGAACGGCTTTTTCAGCGACCGCATGGGCGAAATGGGCCGCCGCGTCGGCGCGCGCGTGAGCGTGCTCGAAGTCGCGGATCGCACGGTCGCGAGTGTCGATCAGATCGCCGACGCGCTGCGTCGCGAGCGTCCGGAAGTCGTCACGGTCGTGCAGGGCGAGACCTCGAACACCGTGTGGAACCATCATCTGAAAGACATCGTCGCGCTCGCGAAGGAAGCCGGTGCGCTCGTGATCGTCGACGCCGTCTGCACGCTCAGCACGATGCCGCTCGAAATGGACAACTGGGGCATCGACGCAGTGATTACCGGCGGCCAGAAGGGCTTGTCGTCGATTCCGGGCGTGTCGCTGATCGCGTTCTCAGACGCGGCGTGGGCGCGCGTCAAGGGCCGCACGGTGCCCAACACGCACTGGTGCCTCGATGCGTCGCTGGCGGAAAACTTCTGGCACAACGCCGGCTATCACTATACGGCGCCGGTGTCGGGCGTACTCGCGCTGCACGAGGCGCTGCGGCTCGTCTGCGCGGAAACGCTGGAGAAGCGCTTCGCACGCCATCTGAAATGCTCGCTCGCGTTGCAGCAGGGCGTCACCGCGATGGGCCTGCAGCTGTATGCGCCGGAAAATTGCCGGCTCAATTCGGTGATCGGCATCGAGGTGCCGGACGGCCTGAGTCCCGCCGACGTCTGCGCGCATATCTCGCGGCAGCATCAGGTGGAGATCGCCGGCTCGTTCGGTTTGCCGATCGTACGGATCGGCCAGATGGGCGAGCAGTGCCGCGAGCACAACCTGTTTCGCACCGTGCATGCGCTCGGCCGCACGATGGTCGATCTCGGCGTCAAAGTCGATTTGCCGGCGGGTGTCGCGGCGCTCGAGCGCGGATTGAGCGAAGGTAAATAAGGCATTTGACGATGCGCTACGAATAGCATTCGTAGCGCATATTTTTTGTGCGATCCAGCACTTTATAGTCCCATTAGAAAGTTTTTTTCCGCCATTATCGCGTTGCAATAAATTAATGCTTCGCAAGGTTTTTACATAACAATTGCGGCATCGCTGAAACCCTTCCGGAATAAGGCTCTCCGCCTTTCTAAAGGGTTTTTTTCTCTTCTTACTTTCTATTGTCCTCTGTGCGCCGGCGCACGTATCGAGATCAGGCGGAAACGTAAAGTAGGTCACGGCGAGCGCAGCGCAATGCTCTCGCTGCGGTAAATCGCTAGACCATGATTCGACACACGGCGCGTGCCAGGACGCGCCTGCCGCGCTCATGCATGCTTTCCGCCGAAACGTAGCTTTAACGCCGAAGCGCCCCCGCGAGGCGATAAAAAAGGATGTCTATCCGATTCGACAGTTCGATCGCGTGGAGTCTCGAAGCATGTCTTCGAGGGCCCATGCACGTACGAAGCAAGGAAATCGACACTATGGCGAGCGCATACGACTCAGGTCAATCGGCAGGGGTTATTGTTGGAGCAGAGTTGAACGGACTGGGGGTGGCGCGATCGCTCGCGCAGGCCCGCGTTCCGGTTGTCGCAGTCGATACGAGGAGCCGCGCGGCGACGTGGTGCCGACACGTTCATGCGCATCAGGTAAAAAGTTTCGTTGGAAAAATATTCGTTGACGACATGATCGAACTTGGCAAACGGTTCGATCGGCTGCCGGTTCTGATTCTGACCGACGAAGACGCGGTGCATGCGGTATCGGAAAATCGGGTGGCTTTGTCGCACTGGTATCGATTCCGTTTGCCGGTCGACGACACCGTCAAGATGTTGTCGAGCAAGGCGCGCTTTCACGAATTCGCGCAGAGTCATGGCTTTCCGGTGCCACGCTCGGTCGTGCTCGACAAGCTTGCCGACGTCGAACGGCTGGCCGAATTGCGCTACCCGTGCGTGCTGAAACCAGACGACAAGCGCAACGTGCTGCGTGGCGAGAAAGAACGCGCGGTGCGCGTCGACACGCTGCAGCAGGCACGCGATCGCGCGATCGCGATGCTCGCGACGCCGGGCGGCATCATCGCGCAGGAGTGGATCGAGGGGCCCGACAGCAACATTCACTTCACGCTGTTCTATCGCGGCGCCGACGGCAACATGGTCAGCATGTTCACCGGCCGCAAGGTGTTGAGCTCGCCGCCGGGCGTCGGCAACACCGCGATCTGCGTGGCCGCGCCCGAGGCGCGCGGCACGCTCGAACCGCTGACGCGGCGCTTCGCCGACGTGGCTGGTTTCGACGGTATGGGCAGCATCGAGTACAAGTGGGACGACAACTACAACGAGTTCGTGATGGTCGAGCCGACGGTCGGCCGCACGGATTGGCAGGAGGAGATCGCGACGCTGTGCGGCGTCAACATTCCGCTTGCCGCGTACCGCCATGAACTCGGCCTGCCGTTGCCCGTCGAGCGCCTGAGCCGGCTACCGGTTGCGTGGCGCGCGACGTTTTCCGACCGCCCGCCGCCCGAACTGCTGAGCGAGCGCACCAAAATTTTCGATGGCTATTTTCGCTGGAACGATCCGTTCCCAGCGTTGCAGCACTACGTGGTGATGAATCCGCTCCGACGCATGAAGCGCAGCTGGAAAAAAGCGATCAGGGCGCCCGAGTCGCGTCAGGCCAAAGCCTGACGCTGGCGACGACAGCCCCTCCCCCAGGAGACCAGCAATGTCTTTGACCGATACCATCATCATTGGCGCGGGGCCCTACGGGTCGTCTCTTGCCGCGCATCTGAAGGCTGCCGGCGTGGATCACCAGATCCTCGGGGAACCGATGGGAGCGTGGCGCAACTACATGCCGCCCGGCATGCTGCTGCGCTCCGAGGCTTTCGCGTCGAGCATGCATGCGCCGCGCAGCGGCTTTACCGTCGAAGACTACTGCCGCCTGAAAGGGCTGCCATACCGGCCGCTCGGCATGGCGCTGCCGCTCGAAACCTTCGTCGAGTACGGGCTGTGGTTCCAGTCGAATCTGGTCGGAGAAATTCAGCCGGTCGACGTGCTCGCATTGCGCCGCGTCGGCGATCAGTTTCAGCTGTCGCTGAGCGACGGCCGCTCGCTCGCCGCGCGCCGGGTCGTGATCGCGCTCGGCCTGAAAGGCTTCGCGCAAACTCCGCCGGCGCTCCAGGACTTGCCGCCGCAGTATGCGTCGCATTCGGAGCTGTACGGGAACCTCGAGTGGGCGCGCGGCAAGGACATTGCGATCGTCGGCGGCGGGCAGTCGGCGCTCGGACTGTCCGCGCTACTCAACGAACTCGGCGCCCGCGCGCACGTGCTGATGCGCGAGAGCAGCGTGGTGTGGCACGAGCGGCCGCACGGCGGGCGCAACATCCTGTCGCGCATCAAGGGGCCCGACGCGGGGCTCGGGCGCGGCTGGCGCTCGCTATTCCTGTCCGAGTTTCCCGGCGTGTTCCACATGCTCGACCCGCGACGCCGCAAGCTGATCATGGAGCACACCTATGGCGCGTCCGGCGCGTGGTGGCTGCACGATCGCGTGGTGGGCAAGGTACAGATTTCGCATCGCACCGTGGTGCGTTCCGCGGCGATCGAAAACGAGCGCGTCGTCCTCAACGTGCTGACCGACGGCAAGGAAGCGCGCGTGAGCGCCGATCACGTGATCGCCGCGACCGGTTTCAAGACCGACATGCGGCAGCACGCGTTCCTGTCGAAAGATCTGGCCGACGCGATTTCGAATCAAGGCGGCATGCCCGACCTGAGCTCGCACTACGAAACGCGCGTGCGCGGCCTCTATGTGATCGGACCCGCGTCCGCGCATAGCTTCGGGCCGGTGATGCGCTTCGTCTATGGAACCAAGCACGCGTCGCCGACCGTGGCGCGGCATCTTATCGGCTCGTTGAAAGCGGGTTCGCGGCAACGCGCGTGGCCGCTCACCCATGCACCCATGCCGGAGCGCTCAGGTGAATAAGACCCAAACAACGGGCGCGTCGATGCGCTCGCGCCTGTCAGACAGCTACCGCGGGCCCCGCATGAAGCGCTACAAGGCGCTCGTGAAGGAGATGCTCGCGGGCTTCGTTTTGATATCAGGGCTCGCGTGGTGCACGCGCAAGCTGCTGTGGCGCGATCGCGTAGCCGTGCTGCTTTATCACGATCCCGATCCGGACACGCTCGACCGTCATCTGACTTATCTGAGCAAGCTGTGCGAGTTCGTGCCATTGACCGACGTCAGCGCCCCCGGCCGCGGCCGGCCACGCGTGGCGATCACGCTCGACGACGGCCACGCGGGCAACGCGAAGCTATTGCCGGTGTTCATCAAGCACAAGGTGCGCCCGACGATCTTCCTGTGCAGCCGCATCGTCGGACGGCCGCGCAGTCACTGGTGGCTGCATCCGGGTTCGCTGCGGGTCGGCCATGAACGTCTGAAGCGCATGACGAACGACGAACGCCTCGCCGCACTGGCGGCCCAAGGCTACCAGCAGGACGGCGACGACCGGCCGACCGGCCTGTCGATCGAACAGATGCAGGCGATGCGCGAGCACATCGACTTCCAGGCGCATACGCGCTTCCATCCGATCCTCACGCATTGCAGCGACGCTGAAAGCAAGGCCGAAATCAGCGACAGCCGCCATGAGATCGCGGCGCTGCTGCAACAGCCGTGCGAGCACTTCGCGTATCCGAACGGTAATTACGGCGAGCGCGAAGTGGAGTTCGTGCGCGCGGCGGGCTTCAAAACCGCGCGTACCTGCGACATCGGCTGGAACGATCAGCACACCGATCCGTACCGGCTGCGCACGATCATCATCGACGATGCGGCGTCGACGCTGCGCTTCGCGGCGCAATTGAGCGGCATTGCGCTGTTTCTGCGCTATCTGCGCGAGGGGGGCGGCTGGCGCGGCAAGTTTCCGCAGTTTTGAACAGGGGGAGCGCCCGGACCAGGCGATTGGTCGGGGCAAGCCGTCCGGGTTCTTCGCGAGACGGCACGACAGGCAGACAACAGGAGGGGAACATGCAGCGCTGCAGGGTACTGGTGATCAACGATTACGCGCACATGGGCGGCGCGGAAGTGGTCTATCAACAATCCGCCGAGCTATTGGGCACGCTGCGCGGCGTCGAGGTCGAGCGTTTCGACGATAGCCAGTTTTCCGGCCGCTCGACGATGCTGACGCGCTCGTGGAACACGACCGCCGCGCGCGCGCTCGAAAAGACGCTGCACCGTTTCCGGCCGCATCGGCTGATGGTGCACAACTACCACAACGTGCTGTCGCCTTCGATTCTCAGCGTGATCGCGCGCAACCAGCGTCAGTTCGGTTACCGCGCATATCACACCTGCCACGACTATCACCTCGTCTACTACAACCCGTCGCTGCAGTACTTCGACAAGGACAAGCGGCCGATCATTCTGCCGCTCGACGTGCTGCGCACCCGCGCGGTCCTCACGTTGCGGCCGACGCCGAAGGGCCTCGTGCACGATCTGATGACGAAGGCGTGGTGGCACGCGGTCCGCGCGGCCTATCAACCCGCGCGCGTGTTCGACAGGATCTTGTGCCCGAGCCTGTTCATGCAGCAGGCACTGCATCGCGTGGGCATCGAGAACACGGTCATCGTGCACAACCCGTCGGCGGTGCCGAACGCGATGCCGATCGTCACGGTGCGTAACAAGGAGCGCTTCAACATCGCGTTCGTCGGAAGGATCTCGCCGGAGAAAGGCTTGCTGCAATTTCTGACGCTCTGCGAGGCGGCGGGCTTCGAGCGCATCAATAGCATCGGCGTGTACGGCGACGGCCCGGACCGCGCGGCGATCGAACAGCGCTACGCGTCGCTGATCGCCCAGCGCAAGCTGATCCTGTTCGGCACGATGCCGCAGCAGCAGCTGTTTCCCGCGATGCGCGAGTTCGCCGATGCGGTGGTCGTGCCGTCGGTGGGCGCGGAGAACGCACCCCTCGTGGTGGTCGAGGCGGCGATGCTCGGCCTGCCGGTGCTGATTCGCGATGGCGGCAGCATGGCGGTGACCGCGGAATCGGTCGGCAACAAGATCAAGTTCAAATTCGATCCCGGCAGTCTGAAACAGGCGCTCGCCGAGTTGGCCGTTCATCTGGCCGATGAGCACAGAAAGTACGACGTCGGAGAATATCTGCCCGAGCATTATGCGCAGCGTCTGGCCGAAATCATGCATATCGGCGAAAGTTCGGCGCCCATCGCGGCTTCGCGCCGGCGCGCGCGCTATGCAGATAATCCGCGTCCGGCACCCTGAAAATAGTCGGCGCTGATTGTGGCAAACGGCGTGTATATCCGCGCGGTTATCGTCGTTTTAAACCCTCGGTTTTTATTGCGCGATTTGTCTGAAACAACCCTGTAGCAATCGGCTTTTGTGTGCGCTGCCGAACGTTGTAAGGACGGGCTCTCTGAATATTATGATTGCCAAGGAAAGGCTTTTATCGAGCGTTGAAGCGCGCGGCTCGACAGGGTAAACGAGGGCGCGGAACTGGCAGTGATCGGCTCAATGGCCGACGAAACGCCAGACTCATCAGAACAAGAGCACGTGCATGTCGTGAGCGTTTGCGTGGAAAAACGGCGGACGAGACGCGGCTAATCGGGGAAATATCGCTACCGGGCCCGGCAGTCAGCTCAACCCAAACACGAATGTGGCCGCAAGCGACCACATCAGCGATACGGGGGATCCAGACGGTGATGCGCTACAGCTCAGCGCACGCTGTACGGATCGGAGGTCTCGGGAGACGCGTAGGTCTGGTCTGAATTCCACAAATCGCTGCCGTAGGGGTCCGCTGAGTTCTTGCCGCGGACAGGCTGTGCAACGCTTGTACGTTTCTGTTTCGGAAGGCTGTTTTTCGTTTGGGTGTACACGTTGGGCGCGACGTAGCGGTTCTTTTTAGCGTACGCGAAATCCGACGGGGAGCCGTAGAGCGTCGTTGAACTGGCCGCATGAGGCGTCATTGCTTCGAGTTGCGAGTGCTTGGCGACATAACGCGGCGCATAAGCGGAAGAGGAGGCGGACACGATGCTCTGCGCGTATCCCGCCTGGGCAGTCAGTAATACCGGTAATACGGCGGCAAGAAGTTTTTTCATTTCGGTCACCGTAAGAAAAGGGGTGGTGCGATGTTAGGGAAAAGAGCCGAGCTCGCATAGGTGCTGTTACACACAAAGGTAGCGGATGTGGCGTAAATCAGCTACCCCCGTCCGATTCGAGGCGCTCAGCTCGACGGACACAGGCGTGACTGGATGCGGCGACGTGCCGGTCCGGGCGCCGGGAAGAAGTGGCAAACCGTCGAGACTTTGGGAGAACTCGCATGAACCAAAGCAGTGCACCATTCGATAGCCGGAACAACAACAGCGAACATCCGCCGGCGGGCTTCGCGAATTATCTGGATGCGCTGTATGACAACCGCAAGCTGATTGCCCTCACGACGGCCATCGCGGTCGCGCTCGGCATCGGTTATTCGGTGTTCTCCCAACCCGTCTATCGCGCGGACATTCTGGTGCAGGTCGAGGAGAACGCAGGTACCTCGTCCAAGAGCGTGATCGGCGACGTGTCCGCGATGTTCGACGTGAAGACCGCGACCTCCGGCGAGGCGCAGGTGATCGGCTCGCGCATGGTGGTGGGCCGCGCGGTGGACAAACTCAATCTCGACATCGAAGCGGCGCCGCGCTACTTCCCGCTGTTCGGCCGCTGGCTCGGCCGTCATTCCGATCACCTGTCGACGCCGGGACCGCACGGCTACGTGTACGGCAACGAGCGCATCACGGTGTCGAAATTCGACGTGCCGGAAGAGCTGTTCGACCGTCCGTTCGTGCTGAGAATGGGCGAGGGATCGAGCTACGAGCTGCAATACGGCAAGCTGAAGCTCGACGGCACGGTAGGCCAACCGCTGAACGCGACGACCAACTACGGGCCGCTCACGCTGGTCGTCGACCGGATCGACGCGAAGCCCGGCGCGACCTTCGAAGTGCGGCGCCAGTCCGCGCTGACGACGACCGAAAAGCTGCGCAAGGAGTTGTCGATCTCCGAGAAGGGCAAGGAATCGGACATCCTCGGCGTGTCGCTGGAAGGCAGCGATCCGAAGAAGATCAGCGCGATTCTGGCGACCATTGCGGGCGAATACGTGAGCCAGAACCTGAAGCGCAAGTCCGAGGAAGCGGAGCGTTCGATCCGTTTCCTCGAAATGCAGCTTCCGGAAATGCGCCAGCAGCTTTCCGATTCGGAAACGCGCTTCAACGACTTCCGCGCGAAGCATGGCACCGTCGATCTCGGCGAGGAAGCGACCAACCTGCTGCAGCTGTCGGTTCAGGCGCAGACGCGGCTCGCGGAACTGCAACAGAAGCGCAATGAACTGCTGTCGCGCTTCACCGACCAGCATCCGGCCGTGCAGTCGATCAATGCGCAGTTGCGTGCGGCGCAACAGGAAGCGAAGGATCTCGCGAGCCGGACGCAATCGCTGCCGCCGCTCGAACAGAACGTGCTGCGCCTGCAGCGCGACGTGCAGGTCGGCACCGAGCTCGACACGTCGCTGCGCAATACACTCGAACAGCTGAAGCTGATCAAGGCGGGCAAGGCCGGCAACGTGCGCATCGTCGACGGCGCCGTCGCGCCCGATACGCCGGTGCGGCCCAAGCCGCTCCTGATCATCATCGGCGCGCTGATGCTCGGCGTGTTCGTCGGCTCGGTGATCGCGCTCGTGCGTCAGCGCTTGTTCGACGCGATCGACGATCCGTACGAAGTCGAGCTGCGCACCGGTCTGCCGGTCTACGCGAGCGTGCCGTTCAGCCGTCAGGAAGAGCGGTTCGCGCACAGCCGTCGCCGGCCGGAATCGAAGGCGCTCGTGCTCGCGGGCGAAGCGGTGATCGATCCGGCGATCGAAAGTCTGCGTGGCTTTCGCACCGCGCTCGAATTCACGATGACCAAGGCGCGCAACCACATCGTGCTGATCACGGGCCCGACGCCGGGCATCGG
Source organism: Paraburkholderia atlantica (assembly GCF_000092885.1). Classification (NCBI taxonomy): domain Bacteria; kingdom Pseudomonadati; phylum Pseudomonadota; class Betaproteobacteria; order Burkholderiales; family Burkholderiaceae; genus Paraburkholderia; species Paraburkholderia atlantica. Next base: position 621,292 of record NC_014117.1, read on the forward strand.
CAAGTCGTTCGTGTCGCTGAATCTGGCCGCGGTCATCGGTGCGACCGGCAAGCGCGTGCTGCTGGTCGACGGCGACCTGCGCCGCGGCTTCCTGCATCGGCATCTCGGCGGCGATCGCGGTCCCGGCCTGTCCGATCTGATCCAGGGCGCGTACCGCCCCGAAGAGCTGATTCGTGCGACCCGCTTCCAGGGTGTCGATTTCATCGCGAGCGGCCGCCAGGTTGCGAGCCCGAGCGACGTGCTGTCGAACGTCCGGCTCGAGTCGGTGCTGCGCCAGGTCGCGACCGGCTACGACGTCGTGCTGCTCGACGGACCGCCGGTGCTGCTCGCCGCGGATGCGGTGCGGCTCGCCTGCGTGGCAGGTACGACGTTCTTCGTCGCACGTCAGGGTGTCACGGGCATCGGCGAGCTGCGTGAGTCGGTTCGCCAGATGCAGAAGGTCGGCCTGCCGGTGCGCGGCGTGATCATGAACGGACTGCGGATGCGGCCGGGGCGCTACAGCTACGGCTACGGACGCTATCGCTACGCGGCCTACATCTACAAACCGTACGACCGATAAGCCCGGGCGCGTGATTCGCGACGCTCCCGCGGTGCGGGGCGTAGCGCCCGAATGGACCGATCAGAAAACCAACATAGCAATGCGAAGGGATCTTACGGCCGCGCTTGCCGAGCGCACACCGTACAGGCAAGGGACTACTCGGATGAAACAGCTATTTGTCACGCCTTTTCTGCCTCAGAAAAACGCGCCGCAAGCTGGCCACCGGTTGGCCTACGACTACCTGATCAAACTGAGCGCGGAATCGGAACTCGACGTGCTGATCGTGTCGCGCGTGCCGGTCGACGAAAAAGACATCGAGTTCCGCGCAAACGTGCGCAACGTCTACATCCAGTACGTGAGCCGGTTCGACCTGATTCCGTCGTTCCTCGCGAATCCGCTGACGTTTTCACCGCGCCTGTTCTCCCGCTATAAACCCGCGATCGGCAAGTTCCTCTGCGAGCTCGTCGACAGGCACCGTTACGACACGGTGCGGCTCGAGTTCTCGCAATGCTTCACGTATGCACAGAATCTGCGCGAGCGCTTCCGCGACGGCGTGAAGATCGTGATGTGCGCGCATGACGTGCAGATCCAGGTCATGCTGCGCATCAAGTCCATCGAAGGATGGCTGTTTATGCGGCAGACCTTCATGCTCGAGCAGCGTCTGCTGAAGTTGGCCGACAAGGTGCTCGTGCTGTCGAGCAAGGACGCGCAGCTGATCAACGGCCTGTACCCCGGGGTCGGCACGTTGCAGGTCGTGCCGATCTCACTGCCGGCATTCCTGAAGGAAGTACGGCGCACGAAAGACACGATCGAGAAAGGCAACATTCTGTTCTGGGGGGCGATGCAGCGCCGCGAAAACGAAGAGGCGCTACTGAATTTCATCGACACGATTTTTCTGCCGCTGCGCCGGCGCGGTCTGCCACTGAAGCTGTTCGTGGTCGGCTCCGATCCGAGCGATCGCGTGAAGCGCCTGAATAGCGACGATATCTGCGTGACCGGCTTCGTCGAAAATCCGGGCAAGTACTTCGAGTCCGCCGATATCGGCGTCGTGCCGCTGCTGTCGGGTGCCGGCGTCAAGCTGAAGACGCTCGAAATGCTCGCGGCGAAACTGCCGGTCGTGTCGACGCCGCTCGGCGCGGAAGGCGTCGAGCACGACGGCACCTTGCTCAACGTCTGCGAAATCGATGAGTTCGAGCACGTGATCGAGCGCATCTACCGCGGGGAACCGGTCAACCTCAACGCCTCCGTGGCGTATCAGGCCTGACGCCATGATCGCCACCATCGCCTATCTGCTCGCCGTCGTGCTGTGCGCGTCGCGCGGCGTGCTGGAGTACCTGATCGGCAAGGACGCCGCCTATCTGATCCAGGTCGGCGGCATCGTTGGGCTGCTCGTGTGGTACATCTCGCCGACCGCGATCGCCGCTTACTTCCGCGACGAAGGACGCCTGTCGTTCGGCTTCCTCGTGGGCATGCTGTTCTCGATCGGGCTGTCGCTCGTCGCGACGCTCGCGGTCACCGATCAGCTCGGGCTGTCCTATCTGTTCGTCTTCATCTTCACGCTGTTCATCTATTTCTTCGCGATCTCGAACTATCAGAAGCGCTTCGTGCGGCCGCGCGTCGCCTATGTGGGACTGGTGCTGATCGCGCTGATCGAGGCGGGCGTCGCGCTCGCGCAGCAGCAGAACGTGTTCCCGATCGATCTGCCCGGCGCGACTTACGGCTTCGACAATCTGCGCGCGCCGTCGCTGACCGGCAGCTATCTGCACTACCCGCTGTTCGTCGCGATTGGCGCGTCGCTGTGCGGCCTCGATTATCTGGTGCGCAAGAACGTGTTGTCGGGCCTCGCGTGCGCGGTACTCAGCTTCGCGATTTTCTCCGCGCTGTCGCGCAGCGGCATGCTGATCATTCTCGGCACGTTCGGGCTCGCGTTCGTGCAGGCGCCGATCCAGTTCGTCACGAGAAACGCGAAACTGATCGTTGCCACCGTGTTTGCGACGATGGCGATCATGATCTTTGGCGTCGCGGTGAGCAGTCAGAACGATAGTGTCGTCAACGTCGGCACCGAACGGATGATGGGTGCGACCGATCTGCAGTCCGAGGGCAATGATGGCCGCACCGAAGCATGGGACAAGGCCCAGTCGCTCGCATTGCCTGTCAACGTGATCGCCGGCACCTACTTCGGGCTCGTCACGAACTCCGCCCCCGAGCCGGTGAAACAGGAGTTCGGCGTCGTCGAATCGAGCGTGCTGCAGCAGATTCTGAATATCGGCCTGTTGGGCGCGATCTTCTATTACGGCGTGCTGATATCGGTGACGAAACTCGTGAGCAGCGCAAGCCGGATTTCGCTGTGTATATGGGCCGCTTTATTTCAAACGCTTTTCTATCAATCGATCGAAGTGATTCCGTTTGTCTTCATCCTGATGACATTGCCGGTGTTCGATTACGTGGACGGACCGCGTCGAAACAGCGCGTAGCGAACCGGAAGGCAGTGCATGCCAGATCGTCCGCATCGCGCGGACGAGTAGTGGGTAGTTGATAGTGCGCGCGACGAGCGCGAAGCATGGTGGAGGAGCTGGAAAGCCGTGTTTGGGGGTAATTCCACGAACACCTGATGCAAAGCAGGAGGTGGGGATGAACCTGAAGGGAATGTTTAGCGTGGTGATCGTCAATTACAACACGCCGAAACTGGTCGGAAATTGCGTGCGCTCCGTGCTGGAACTTTCGATTGCGGATAAGGAGGACATCGTCGTAGTGGACAACGCTTCACCTGACAATTCGTTTTCCTATCTGAGGGAGACGCTTCCGACAGGAGTGAGACTCGTCAAAACGTCGATCAATCGCGGCTTCGGAGCCGGCGTCAATTTCGGCATGGTCGGTTGTCTGCGCGAACTCGTGCTCGTGCTGAACCCGGACACCTATTTCGTCGATACATCGCTCGAAAACGCGGTGCAGTTGTTCAAGACGGAGAAGGATGTCGGCCTCGTCGGTCTCGATCTGGTCTATCCGGATGGCGAGCGGCAGTTTTCCGCGCGGCGCTTTTATTCGGTGCTCGACATACTCGGCCGGCGTTCGCCGCTCGGGCGGCTCGGCGTGTTCAAGCGCCGCATCGACACCCACATGATGCGTGAAGCGTGGGCCGCGGGCACGCCGTTCGAAGCCGACTGGGTGCTGGGCACGGGCTTTATCGTGCGGCGTTCGTTGTTCGGCGAACTCGGCGGCATGGACGAGCACTTCTTCCTCTATATGGAGGACGTCGATTTTTGCGCGCGCATCTGGCAGGCGGGCTACCGCGTGCTGTGCGTGCCGGGCGCGCGACTCACGCACGAGCATCAGCGTGCGTCGGCAGCGGGCTTCCTCAGCAAGGCGGGACGCCGGCATATGAACAGCTTGTGGCGCTTCAGCCGCAAGTACCGTGTGCCGCTGTTCAGACCGCCAGGCGTGCAGGGGCTGATGCGCGGCGCGAAGGCGCGTGCGCTGCCGGTCCCGGTGCCCGCCGTGAGCGCGCGTCCGGCGGCCGCGGAGCAGGCGCAAAGCATCACGGTCGAGTGACGCCTCGCGCCGTATCGACGTGAAAAAAGAAGGAGTAACGCAATGGGGGAGGGGTAGATGAAAACCCGGCGACAGGCGCTCAAGACGTTCCTGCTCGGTGGCCTGGCCGGGGCCAGTGCAAGCGCAGCCGATCTGGGCATCGCGCGCGCGACGGGACACGCGCCGCGCGCGCCCGACGCCTTCGCGACTCTGGGTAACGGCGCGGACGACGGCGCGGGCGGCATCCTGCGCGTCGCCGCGTCCGTGCCCGAGCGTGCCGCATCGGAACCGGTGGCGCCGAGCTACTTGAAGACGCTCAGCGACATCGTCGCGGGACTAGAGGTGAGCGTCGCGCGCTTCGTCGATCCGCGCAGGCTGGCGGCGATCCAGCGCGGCGCGTCCGGCTACGATGTCGGCGCCGAACTCCGGGAAGCATTCGCGAGCGGCGCGCGCGGGTTGTATCTGCCGCGCGGCATCTGGCGTTACACCGGCGACTTGACCACCGCGAACGGTTCGAGACTGCGCGGCGACGGCGGCGGCGAATACGTGGTGATCACCGACATCGCGATGGGGGCGACCGTGCTGGAGAGACAGGATGCTGGCGGCCCGACGTCGGCGGCGCTGAAGCTCGGCGATTCGGCGTTCGTCGAGCATGTGCAGGTGCGGCCCGCGCATTACGACAAGGTCATCTACTACCTCGCCAACTATCCGGCGCACACCGGCAACACGGCGATCGGCATCCACTTCGGCACGTCGGCCGGAGCGAGTCGTTGCACGGCGATCGGTTTTTCGCGCGCGGGCTACGAGCTCGGCGTCACGTCCACGCTCGAGCGCTGCTATGCGTACATGTGCGAGCGCGGCTTCTACGCGACCGAGCACACCGACGGCTCGCTGATCAACTGCATCGGCATGTTCTGCCATACGGCCGGCGCGGATATCGTCGACAACTTCTGGCAGGTGATCGGCGGACGCTGGGAATGGAACGCGCGTCACGGCGTGATTCTCGGCGCAGAGTCTCTGATCGTCGGCGCGGTGTTCGATCGCAATGGCTATGCCGGCGTCTATATGAAGAGCGGCAACTGGGGCAAGGTGGTGAACGGCAATTACTTCTCGCGCAACGGTTGCGGCGGCGACGGCAAGATCGGCCGCTGGAAGTTCTCGACGCGCGGCCATCCGTCGTACCTCGATGTGCCGCCCGGTCAGAGCTGCCACATCCAGATCGACTACCAGCAGGGCGCGACGATCGTCGGCAATCGCTACCGTCCCGGCCAGGACGACGAGAACGCCGGCTGTGACGGCCCGCAGTTCGTGTACGGCAGTTCGACCGCGCCCGGCAGCACACCGCTAGACGGCATCACGATTCAGGGCAATTTCGGCGATCGCGCCGGCGATTCGATCGTCGGTTACGCGAAGGCGTATCCGGGCGGCGGCGCGATCGCGGGCGGCAAGGACGCGAGCCTCGTGCATGCGCTGAATCTCGGCGTCGGCTACGAACGCGGCGGCGTCGCGGCGGCACTGCATTGCGGAAACCAGACGGTATCGCAGGAGACGACGCGCATCTCGATCAACGTGCTGCGCTCGACCTCGGGCCGCGTGGTGTTGCGCGCGGCCACACGCGGCCATGCTCTACTCGCCGAAATCCTGTTCGCAACCGACGCAAGCGATGCCAACTACAAGACCGTGGTAAGCAATCTGATCGGCAATGCGGTGAAGAGCGCGGTGTTGAACGCAAATAGTGAAGACGATCGCTACAACAAGATCGATATCGCACTAAGTGAACCTGCTTTCGTGTCGTATTCTGTTTTTTCGACTTGAGTTTCAACTGCAAACAGGACGATTGTGTCGACGAGAAACGTCATCATCGCGCTGTATTCGGTGTACGCGCTGAACTACGTGCTGCCGCTCGTTACGTTGCCGTATCTGTCGCACGTACTTGGGCCGGCCGGGTTGGGTGTGATCGGTTACGCGCAATCGATTTCGCAGATTCTTCTCGTCATCGTCGACTTCGGCTTCGGCCTGTCGAGCGCGCGCAAGGTGGCGGTGCACATCGATAACCCGCAGGTCGTGAACCGCATCTACTGGTCGACCACGATCGGCCGCGCGATTCTCGCATTGCTGTGCTCGCTGGTGCTGGTCGTCTGGGCGTTCGCCGCGCACATGTCGCCGCAGGAGCGCGGTGCGACGCTGCTCGGCTCGCTCGTGATCTGGGGCGGCGTGCTGACGCCCGGCTGCTTCTACGAAGGCACGCAGCGCCTGCCGGTGCTCGCGGGCACGCTGCTCGCCACGCGCGTGGGTCTGCTGATTCCACTGTTCCTGTTCGTGAATACTCGCGACGACGTGATGCTCGCGGCCGCGCTGCAATATGCGCCGACCTTCGTGTGCGGTTTGATCCTGATGGGTGCGCTGATCTGGAAGCGCGAGATTCTGCTGACCGTGCGGGTCAGTTGGGCCGACGTGATGGCCGAGGCGAAAGAGGCGTATCACATCTTTCTCGGCTCGGCGCTGACGTCCGTGTACATGTACGCGAACGTGATCATGCTGCGCATGATCAGCGGGCCGGGCGCGGTCGGCTATTACGTGGCGGCCGAGCGGCTCACCAACGCGCTACGCGCGTGCACGGCGCCGGCCATTCAGGCGTTCTTTCCGAAGATCTGCGTCGCGTACGAGCGCAACGACTTCGGTTATATCCACAAGGTCAACCGCGGCTTCATGCTCGCGTTCGCGGCGTCGGCGGTGCTGATTCTGGTCGGCTTCACGGTGCTCGGCGAATGGTTCGTCGGACGTTTTCTCGGGGAGGCGTTCGGCGAGACGTTCCGCATATTGCGCATCCTCGTGTTCGTGCCGGCGATCGTCGGCATGACGACGACCCAGGTGATGCTGACGGTGATCGCGTCGGGCAATCAGTCGTTGCTCAAGCGGATCTATATCTACGGCGCGCTGTTCCATCTGGTGCAGGCACCGATCAGCATCTACTTCTGGGGCGGTGTCGGCACCGCGTGCTCGGTGGCCGCGACCGAACTGTTCATGCTGATCGGCGTGTACAACGTGGCGAGCCGGATCAATCACGGCCAGATCGCGGTGCGCTCGCAAACGACGATCAAGCAGGAGATGGCGGCGGAGCGGGATTAGCCGCCCGGGCGGGCGGTGCTTACTGCGCGGTGGACAGATTGGTCACTTTGGCGTTGCGCAGATACAGCACCGTCGACAGCACGACTGCCGCGGCAGCCGCGAGCGCGGCAAACAGGAACACCGAACCGTAACCGAACTCGCCGGCGATATACCCCGCCAGCGGCCCGGTAATACCCAGCGACAGATCGAGAAAGACCGAGTACGCGGACAGTGCCGCGCCGCGGCTCGCCGGCGGCACCAGCCCGACCGCCTCGACGCCGAGCGCCGGAAATACCAGCGCGAAGCCGAAGCCGGTCAGCGCGGCGCCTGCGAGCGCGATATGCGGCACGGGCGCGAGCCACAGCATCAACAGACCCGCGCATTCGAACGAGAACGACGCGATCGCAACGCGAAAGCCGCCGTAAGTCTTGATCGTGTTCGCGAACAGCAGGCGCGCGCCGATGAACAGCGTGCCGAACAGCGTCAGCGACAGCGCCGCGTTCGGCCAGTGCTTCGCCGCATAGAACAGCGTGATGAAGGTCGCGATCGAGCCGAAGCCGGCCGAGCCGAGCGCGAGACCCATGCCGTGCGGCAGCACGCGCGTCAACACGCTGCGATACGACATCCGCTCGCCGTGCACGACCGGCACCGGCGCGATCAGACGCGCGAGGTAATAGCCGAGCCCCGCGAGCGCGATCACCAGGATGCCGAGCGCGGTGAAGCCGATCGAGCGCGAGATCATCACGCCGAGCGGCGCGCCGATCGCGAGCGCGCCGTAGGTTGCGATGCCGTTCCACGAAATGACCCTTGCGTTGTTCGACGTGCCGACCCGGCCGATCCCCCACAGGATCGCGCCGGTGCCGCACAGACTCTCGCCGAAACCGAGCACGAGGCGGCTGCACACCAGCAGCGCGAGGCTCAGCACCGGCCAGGGACCGGCCAGCGCGGCGAGCAGCAGCAGCACGCCACTCGCGCCGCAGCCGAGCAGACCGATCGATACCGTGCGCTTCGGCCCGAGCGTGTCGGCGGAGCGGCCCGCGAGCGGCCGAGACGCGAGCGTCGCGAGGTACTGCACGCTGATCGCCGCGCCGGCCAGCACCGCGCTGTAGCCGAGGTCGCCGTGCACGTAGCCGGGCAGCACCGCGAGCGGAATTCCGATCGCGAGGTAGCAAAGAAAGGTGAAAAAGACGACTGGAATGATTTGCAGGGTCGTCGCAAATTCGCTGCGGGCGGGCGCGGAGTCGGTGGACATCGGGAAAACGAGACTTGAAATCGGCGAGGAGGCGTGATTGTCCCATGGAACCGATTCCTTTGCAGGGCTTGCCTAAAAAATGGGACGAACTGATGGCGGGTCGAGACTCGATAAAGGTCCGTTTTCGCGCGTTGGCCGCGTGATTTTCTGGCGAGACGGCTGGCTTGCCGCGCTAGAGCATGTCATTTAATCCGCAAAAAATATAAAAATACTGAAAAATAACAAGAGCAACATAAGCGTTGCGGCGCGCAAATCCAGTTCTATATCGCGCCACGAATATGTCCCCCATGCGATTCAGGCTATGGGTTGCGTTTATTGACGGTGATAGCTTTCAAACCATCGACGCGGCGGGTCCGCGCGAACACCGAACAGACGAGAGCACCGAGACATGACCGAGCCGATTCGCTTCTATCACCGCAACGCGATCCGCGAAATCCAGGACGCGCCCGTCACCCGCACGGTGCTGCAGTATCTGCGCGAAGACGCGCATTGCACCGGCACCAAGGAAGGCTGCGCCGAAGGCGACTGTGGCGCCTGCACCGTCGTGATCGGCGAGCGCAACGCGGCGGGCGGCGTCGAGTTCAAGGCGGTCAACGCCTGCATCCAGTTCGTGCCGACCCTCGACGGCCGCGCGCTCTTCACGGTCGAAGACCTGCGCCAGCCGGACGGATCGCTCCATCCGGTGCAGCAGGCGATGGTCGATTGCCACGGCTCGCAATGCGGCTTCTGCACGCCGGGCTTCATCATGTCGATGTGGGCGCTCTACGAGAAGCACGGCCACGAGCACGGCTGCGCGAACCGCACGGTGCCGTCGCGCGAGGCGATCGGCAATGCGCTGACCGGCAACCTGTGCCGCTGCACCGGCTACCGGCCAATCGTCGATGCGGCCGAGCGCATGTTCGACGCGCCCGCGCCGCAAGCGCCGCTCGACGTGAAGGCGCTCGCCGACACGCTCGCGACGCTCGAGCGCGACGACACGTTCCAGTACGAGCACGCGGGCCAGCGCTTCGCCGCGCCGCGCACGGTCGCGGCGCTCGCGCAGATCAAGGAGCGGGAACCGGCCGCGCGCATCCTCGCGGGCAGCACCGATATCGGGCTGTGGGTCACCAAGCAGATGCGCGAACTCGGCAACCTCGTCTACGTCGGGCAGATCGCCGAACTGCAAAAGCTCGAAACCAATGACGAGTGGATCGAGATCGGCGCCGGCGTCAGCGTCGAAAGAGCGTATGCGGAGGTCGCGAAGCAGTATCCGGAGCTGACCGAAATGTGGCAGCGCTTCGCGTCGCTGCCGATCCGCAACGCCGGCACGCTCGGCGGCAACATCGCGAACGGCTCGCCGATCGGCGATTCGATGCCGGGGCTGATCGCGCTCGGCGCGCGCGTGATCGTGCGCGGCGGCGACATCGAGCGCGAGCTGCCGCTCGAAGACCTGTACCTTGCGTATCAGAAGAAGGACATGGCCGAGCACGAGTTCGTCGTCGGCCTGAAGGTGCCCGCGCGCGGCGGCGCGCGCAAGAATCTGCGCTTTCGCACCTACAAGCTGTCGAAGCGCTTCGATTCGGATATCTCGGCCGTGTGCGCGGCGTTTTCGTTCATCGCCGACGGCGACGTGATCCGCGAGCCGCGCATCGCGTTCGGCGGCATGGCCGCGACGCCGAAGCGCGCGCTCCATGCCGAAGCCGTGCTGCGCGACGCCGATTGGCACGAGGCGACCGCGCAGGCCGCGATGCACGCGCTCGGCAACGACTACGCGCCGCTCACCGACATGCGCGCGACCAGCGATTACCGCCTCGAAGCGGCGAAGAACACGCTGTACCGCTTCTGGCTCGAAACGCGCGCGCGGGAGCCGCTGCCGAAGAGCGCGCTCGACGTGCGCGCGGTCGCCCCGGCCGGCGCGAGAGTTTGAGCGCCGCGCGTCCACGGATACGGAGAACCCAACAATGAACCAGCAAGCCGAACCGTTCCTAAAAGAGCTTCAGGATCTCGACGAGTTCACCCAGGTGCACGTGTCGCGTCCGCACGAGTCCGCGCATCTGCACGTGAGCGGCCGCGCGACCTACACCGACGACATCCCCGAAGTGGCCGGCACGCTGCACGCGGCGCTGGGGCTGTCGTCGAAGGCGCACGCGAAGATCGTGTCGATCGCATTCGACCGGGTGCGCGCAACGCCCGGCGTCGTCGCGGTTTTCACGGCCGACGACATCCCCGGAGTCAACGACGTCGCCCCGATCGTTCATGGCGATGATCCGATCCTCGCCGACGGCGTCGTGCAATACGTCGGCCAGCCGATGTTCATCGTGGTCGCCAGCTCGCACGAAGCGGCGCGGCTCGGCGCGCGGCGCGCCGAGGTGGTCTACGAGGAACTGCCGGCGGTATTGACCGCGCAGCAGGCGCGCGCCGCGAACCAGTACGTGCTGCCGCCGATGAAGCTCGCGTGCGGCGACGCCGGCACGAAGATCGCGCGCGCCGCGCATCGCGAGGCCGGCGAAATGCTGCTCGGCGGCCAGGAGCAGTTCTATCTGGAAGGGCAGATCTCGTACGCGGTGCCGAAGGATGACGACGGCATGCACGTCTACTGCTCGACCCAGCATCCGACCGAAATGCAGCATCTCGTCGCGCACACGCTCGGCGTTGCGTCGCATAACGTGTTGATCGAATGTCGTCGCATGGGCGGTGGGTTCGGCGGCAAGGAATCGCAGTCGGCGCTGTTCGCCTGCTGCGCCGCGCTCGCGGCATGGAAGCTGCTGTGCCCGGTGAAGCTGCGCCCGGATCGCGACGACGACATGATGGTGACGGGCAAGCGTCACGATTTTCACTACACGTATGAAGTCGGCTACGACGAAGAAGGCGTGATCGAAGGCGTCGCCGTCGACATGACCTCGCGCTGCGGCTTTTCCGCGGACCTGTCGGGCCCGGTGATGACGCGCGCGCTGTGCCACTTCGACAACGCGTACTGGCTGTCGGACGTATCGATCGACGGCTTCTGCGGCAAGACCAACACGCAGTCGAACACGGCGTTTCGCGGCTTCGGCGGCCCGCAGGGCGCGTTCGCGATCGAGTACATCCTCGACAACGTCGCGCGCTCGCGCGGCCTCGATGCGCTCGACGTGCGCCGCCGCAATCTGTACGGCAAGACCGAGCGCAACCAGACACCATACGGCCAGGTGGTCGAAGACAACGTGATTCACGAGCTGATCGACGAGCTCGAAGCGACCAGCGACTATCGCGCGCGCCGCAAAGAAATCGACGCATTCAACGCGAACAACGAGATCCTGAAGAAGGGCCTCGCGCTGACGCCGGTCAAGTTCGGCATCGCGTTCAACGTCACGCACTTCAACCAGGCCGGCGCGCTCGTGCATATCTACACCGACGGTTCGGTGCTCGTGAATCATGGCGGCACCGAAATGGGCCAGGGGCTGAACACGAAGGTCGCGCAGGTCGTCGCGCATGAACTCGGCGTCGGCTTCAAGCGCATTCGCGTGACCGCGACCGATACCAGCAAGGTCGCCAATACGTCGGCGACGGCCGCCTCGACCGGCTCCGATCTGAACGGCAAAGCCGCCCAGGACGCCGCGCGCCAGTTGCGCGAGCGGCTCGCCGCTTTCGCGGCCGAGCGCTACGGCGCGGGCAGTGTGACCGCGCGGGACGTACGCTTCGCGCATGATCGCGTGGTGGTCGGCGACGTCGCAGTGCCGTTCGAGGAAGTGATCGCGAAGGCTTATCTCGCGCGCATCCAGCTGTGGTCCGACGGTTTCTACGCGACGCCGAAGCTCTACTGGGATCAGTCGAAGCTGCAAGGCCGGCCGTTCTACTACTACTCGTATGGCGCGGCGGTATCGGAAGTCGTGATCGACACGCTGACCGGCGAAATGCGCGTGCTGCGCGCCGATGCGCTGCACGACGTGGGCGCATCGCTGAATCCGGCGCTCGACGTCGGCCAGGTGGAGGGCGCGTTCATTCAGGGCATGGGCTGGCTCACCACCGAGGAGCTGTGGTGGAACGCGGGCGGCAAGCTGATGACGCACGCGCCGTCGACATACAAGATTCCGACCGTCAACGACGTGCCGCCGGTGTTCAACGTGAAGCTGTTCAAGAACCGGAATGTCGAGGACAGCATTCACCGTTCGAAGGCGACCGGCGAGCCGCCGCTGCTGCTGCCGTTCTCGGTGTTCTTCGCGGTGCGCGACGCGGTGTCGGCGGTGGGCGGCCACCAGGTCAATCCGCCGCTCAATGCGCCCGCGACCAGCGAGGAAATCCTGAAGGCGGTCGGCGCGGTGCGGGCCGCGACAGCGGCCGCGCGGCAGGCTTGATGCGAATGGCGGACGAGCGGGAGCGCGAGATGGAAGCACGCCTGAACAATTATCTGAACGGCACCGGCGCCATCGACGATGCTGCACCGGTGCGGATCGGCCGGCGTAGCGTCGCGTCCGAACTGGCACCGCGGCCCGCGCCGATGCATATCGTGCTGTTCGGCGCGGGGCATGTCGGCCATGCGCTCGTGCATCTGCTGGGCGGCCTGCCGTGCGTGGTCCAGTGGGTCGATGAACGCGACGAACTGTTTCCCGACGAAACGCCGCCCAACGTGCAGGTCGAAGCGACCGACACACCGGACGCGATCGTCGACGCGGCGCCGCCCGGCGCGTGGTTTCTGGTCATGACGCACAACCATGCGCTCGATTTTTCGCTAGCCGCGCGCATCATGCGACGTCGTGATTTCAGCTACTTCGGCATGATCGGCTCGAAGACGAAGCGCGTGAAGTTCGAACGGCGTCTGCTCGAACGAGGCGTGGAACTGGAGCGGCTCGCCGAGATGACCTGCCCGATCGGCGTCGAAGGCATCGTCGACAAGGCGCCCGCCGCGATCGCGATTGCAGTGTGCGCGCAACTGCTGCGATTGAGGACACGGCAGGCCGCGAGCCAGATCCGCGCAACGGAGCAAATCATGGTTTAGGCCACCCGGCGCAACGGGCTTGCGTGAGTGTTCGAGGGGGACGGGCTCACGCGCCGTCCCCCTTCTTTATTTGCCGCTGGTCGCTCGTCGTGGTTCCCGCTGCGGCGTCTTAACGCGCGCCGTCTTGCGCGCCACCAACTCATCCGACACCTCCGACATCAACGTCCTCAGCCAACCGATATCGCTCGGCCGATCCGGCTGCGGATGCCACAACTGATAGCAGCGGATGCGCGGAAACGCGATCGGCACGTCGACGACCGCGAGCGGCAACATGCTCGCGTAGTGCATCGCGAAGCGCCGCGTGGTCGTGAAGATCAGATCGGATTGCAAAAGCGTCTGCGCGACGAGCCCGAAGTAGGGCAGCGTCGCGACGATGCGCCGGCTTGCCTTCGCGCGCGCGAAGCCGGTGTCGATGGCGCCGCCGCGCGTGCCGCTGTACGGTGTCGGCGCCAGATGCGGCGCGGCCAGATAGGCGTCGCGCGTCAGCGGTTCGCGCGTCAGAGGATGGTCCGCGCGCATCATGCAGACGACCGTATCGGCGAACAGGTCGCTGCGCTCGAAGCGCGGATCGGGCTTCGGCCAGTTGCCGATCACAAGATCGAGTTCGCCGGCGTCGAGCGCGGCCGAATGATCGAGCAGCGGCCCCAGCGATTCGATTTCGAGCCGCGCATGCGGCGCCGCTTCGCGAAATCGCGCGATCACGGTCGGCATGAAGAAGTCGTTCAGATAGTCGGGCGCGGCGACGCGAAACGTGCGGCGCGAGCGGCCCGGGTCGAAATCGCCGTGCGGCGTCGCGACGAAATCGACATCGCGCAGCACGCGCTGCGCGGCCGCGAGCAGCGACTCGCCGTATTCGGTCGGCACCATGCCCGACTTGCCCCGCACCAGAATCGGATCGCCGAGCGTTTCGCGCAGCTTGCGCAGCGCGGTGCTGATCGCCGGCTGGGTCTGGTTCAGCCGCATCGCGGTCTGCGTGACGCTGCGCTCGACGAGCAGCGTGCGCAGCACGCGCACGAGCCAGATATCGAGTGAGGCGGCGGTGTCGTCCATGGTCGAGGCGTGGTGACGCGGGTGCAGCCGATCGGCTCGCCGCGCGGTGCGCGCATGGGGTGCGAAAGCTTATAACCTTAGGCCCGTTTGCGCTTCGGCGGCATAGCGGGCGCGGTATGGCCGGCATCAGCGTGGCGCGTGCCGGCGTCGCTTCGTTCGGGCCGACGCCGCCTCCCGGGCGCGGCGCGCTGCCGCCGCCGTGTTATGGCGCCGATGCCGGCTTGTCCGCCAGACCCCATGGCAGCGAACTGATCCGCTTCACTTCGCGCGATTCGAGCCAGTTCGGCGTGCGCGCGCAGTACAGCACCATCGGTAGCGCGTCCTCGCCCCAGAACAGCTGATCGTTCAGACGAAACGTCGGCACGCCATAGACGCCGAGGTCGATAGCATCGGCGGTATTGCGCTGCAGTTGCGCCTTCACCGCTTCGTCCTGGATCAGCTCCGGACCGTCCGGCCTGCCGACGCGCTCGCACAGCTCGGCGAACGCTTCGTCGCTCGATGGGTCGCGCCCATCGCGCCAGATGAAGCGGAAAATCTCGCGCACGAATTGCACGTCGCCGTTCGCGGCGGTCGCGAGCAGTAGCGGTTTCATCGAATCGAACGGATGAGCGGGCGGCATCTTGTACGGAATGCCGAGCTGCTCCGCGCGAAACAGCGCGTGCCGGTACATGAAGGTGCGCTTGGCGGGCACGCTGTACGCGGAGCGCTGGCCCCAGTGGCGATACAGATCGTTCAGCACGACCGGCGTGAATGCGAAGTCCATGCCGGGCCATTTGTCGTGTTGCTCGAGCAACAGGTAGGTGAACGGCGAGACGAAATCGTAAAACCACAGCGGCTGTTGGGCGTCGATGCCAACGGTCATAAATGTCTCCCGGATTGCCTGCGTCGGACGGAGCGGAGGGCGCGTCCGTTAACTCATCAAAATTGTAACGATCTTACGCGGTGCGGTCCCGGCTTGCACCGGTCGATATCCCCTGGTGGCGGGCGGCTGGTGCGGGTTCCGGCGGCGTCTTCGGGGCGTTCAGCCTTTGACCTTATCGGCCGCCTGCTCGTCGGCCTCGTCCTGCCTGCCCGGCGTGTCGCGGCTTTCCGTGAGCCGCCGCCGCACGAAGCCGATGTGCTCGCGCAGCACGTAGAACTGGTCCGCGTACGCGAGCGGCATCTTCATGCCGTTGACCGAGTCTTCGATCGTGTCGAGCCGCTCGATCAGCGACGCGCGTTCGGCCGACGAGTGTTCGCTGAGCGCGCTGCGCTCGATCGCGATCAGCGCGCCGTACCAGCGATAGATGCGCGACTTGACGCGCCACGCATACAAGCCCGGCACGACGCGCAGCGCCGGCACCAGCAGCACGATCAGCGGCACGACGATCACCAGCAGGCGGTCTGCGAGACTCGCGATCCAGAACGGCAGCGTCCGGTACAGGAAGCTTTTGCCCGACTTGTAGTAGCGCGCGGCGTCGTCGGACAGCGGGAAGTCGTGTGCGAGCGGCGCGGGGAATTCGCCGGCGCGCTGCATCGTCGTCGCGCCGCCGTGCACCTCGCGCGCGGCTTCGATCAGCAGATCCGAAAGCGCCGGGTGCAGCGAATCGCGCGCGATCAGCTCGGCGGTGGGCGCGACGATGCTGATCGAGTTCGCCGGCAGGTTCTTGCCGAGGTCGAAGGCGCCCATCGGCACCTTCAGCTGCGTCAGGTACGGAAAGCGGCGCGTGTACGCGTCGGCCTGCGAAAAATCGTAGAAGCGCACGTTCCCCGTGCGGTAGAGCTTGCCCATCACGGCCGGTTGCGCCGAGTCGCCGGCGAGGAAGGTCGCGTCGATCGTGCCGTCGATCAGCGCGTCGGCGGCTGCGTCGCCCGTCAGCGGCAGCAGCTGGGTCGGGCCGCCCGGCACGATGCCGTTGGCCTTCAGCAGCGCCAGCGCGAGCTCGCGCGTGCCGCTGCCCTCGGGGCCGATCGCGAGGCGCTCGCCCTTGAAGCCGGACAGCCAGTCCACCGGCGCGCCGCGATAGAAGATCGCGAGCGGCACGTAAGCGACGCTGCCGAGCGACATCAGGCTTTTGTCCTTGTCGACTGCGGCGGGCGCGATGCCGCTCTGCACGAAGCCGACATCGACGTTGGCCTGCGGGTCCAGCAGCCGCTTCAGATTTTCCTGCGAGCCCTGCGAGGCCAGCACGTTGAGCGTGATGCGGTTGCGCGCGAGGATCGCCTTGTACTTCTGCGCGGCGATCCAGAACGTGCTGCCGATCGGGCCGGCGCTAATCGTCAGCGTATTCGGCGGGGCGGGCTGGATCAGCCGCACGGCGGCCCAGATCGCGACGATCACCAGCAGCACGAGCGGGCCGAACGAGACCGCCAGGTCGCGCCACGAGATCGCGACAAAACGGGCGACGAGATGGGTCGGGCGGCTGCGGCCGGTGTCGGGCTTCATCGGATCTTCTGAAAACGGCGGTCGGTCGGGCTCGGATGCGCGAAGGCGGCTTGGGCGGCGCGCCAGCGCGCGTCGCGCCGATGGTACCTGAGATTGGCATGGCCGCGAAACGCGTAGCCGCCCGTCACGCCGACAAACGCGTAACAAATGGTGAGCGTCGCGGGCGGGCGCCGGCATGATGCCCATGCAAATTTTGCGCGACCACGGAGTGTGGCCGTCTTTATCGGCACGCATCACGCACCCGCTGTCGGTGCGCCACGCCGCGCGCTAAACCCTTTGCGCTTCTGTGCCGGCTAGATTAAATTGTGCATCGCTACCGCGATCCAACGTTTGCGGCGATATCCCGGCAAGACGGACAAGAACCGGGCACGTCGGCGGATTTCGCGCTTTGCCGATTACCGATTACCGGTAATCAGCCTCTCTCGCCTCTTGCACATCGTGTCAAACGTTGATGGCCGTCCCGCACGCACGCGTTCGCGCGATGACGGCCGCCCGTAGTCGTAACGAAGCCGCTTGTTCATGCGGTCCAATGTGAAATCAAGGAGAAGAGAGCTATGAAGACGGTCGGTTTTCTGAAAACACTGGGTTCGGTCGTGGCGATGGTGGTGGCGTGCAGCGTCTACGCGCAGAACGCTCCGGATACGGCGTCGGCGGCAGCCGCCGTCAAGTCCGGCAAGGCAGCGAATCACGAACTTGGCCGTAAGGTGCGCCACGCGCTGACCAAGACCCAGGGTCTCGACGTGTCGCACATCGCCGTGCGCGCGCGTGGCGGCGCAGTGACGCTGACCGGCACGGTGCCGGACCAGGGCCAGGCCGAGAAGGCCGGCGAAGCCGCCAAAGGTGTCGAGGGCGTGACGTCGGTGACGAACAAGCTGACGACGAAGGAGCAGTAAGCGGTGCGCGCGAGCGCGGCGCCGCAGGGCCCGCGTCGCGCGGTTGTGCGCATCGGCGTGGTGCAAGGGCGCTGTCATCGGCGTCGTGCAGACGGTTTGACGCCGCGCTTGCATCGCGTCGCGAGGTCTGTCAATCAACCCGGAGGCTCCGGCATTTTCGCCGGAGCTTTTTTTTCGCCGCCAGTTTTGGGGCGTGGCACCTGCGAGGTTTGCGGGACCGCAGCAATGCGGCTTGCCGCACGCGCAGGTGCTGATGGAGGCGCGGCTGTCCCGGCTTCGTGCGCTGCGACACATTGCCGACGCATCGCGAGGCGTAGTGTGACGAGGAGGGAACGGGGAGCCAAGGTCATGCAAACCACGCTGTTTCGCTACATCGATCTGCCGATCGGCGATCGCGCGGCATTCGAACTGGTGTGCGCAAGACACGGTTTCGCGCCCGCGCATTTCGACATCAGCGCGAGCGCGGCGCCCGGTGAGCCGGCGCACGAACGCGTCGTCACCGTGCGGCGTGTCGACTGGTCACGGTCGTATCGCGACGGCCACGGTCAGTGGGTCCGGCAGTTCGAGGCGGATCTGACCAGCCGGTTTTTCAAATAGACACCGGTCGCCGCGTGCGCGCTTGTCGCGCCTTCAGCGTGCGGCTCACGACAACACCAGCCGCACGCCGACCAGTGTCAGCGTCGCCGCAAGCAGATTGCGGAGCAGCACTTCCGGCGCGCGCGACGCCAGATAGCTGCCAATCGCGATGCCGGGCAGCGATCCAACCAGCAGCGACAGCAGCATCGACCAGTCGATCGAGCCGAGCAGCCAATGTCCGGCGCCCGCGAGCAAGGTCAGCGGCACCGCATGCGCGATGTCGGAGCCGACGATGCGTGTCGTCGGCAGCATCGGATATAGCAGCAGCAACACCGTCACACCGATCGCGCCCGCGCCCACCGACGTCAACGACACCAGCGCGCCGAGGATCGCGCCGGTCAGCATCGTCAGCGCGAGCGTGCGTCCCTGGCTCGGCGCGCGTAGCTTGCGCGCGCCGAGCGCCGCCAGTTGCGGACGGAACACCAGCGCGATCGCGGTAACCAGCAGCGCCGCGCCGAGCACGACCTGGATCAGCCGGCCCGCGCCCGGCGTGTCCATTCCGTAGCGATGCAGCAGGATCAGCGTGATGGTAGCCGCGGGCACGCTGCCGGCCGCGAGGCGCAGCGTGACCTGCCAGTCGACCGAGCCCTTCAGGCCGTGCACCAGGGTGCCGGTCGCCTTGGTGGCGGCCGCGTACAACAGGTCAGTGCCGACCGCGGTGGCAGGGTGCACGTTGAATAGCAGGACGAGGATCGGCGTCATCAGCGAGCCGCCGCCGACGCCCGTCAGCCCGACCAGAAAACCGACGAACAGGCCGGAGACGGAGTACAGCAGATCGATGTGGGGTAGTGCCATTGAACGGACAGCTGACGCAGCGCAGGTGAAGGGTTGGGCGGCGGGGCCGGCGGACGCGCCGGGGCGGCTGGCGGCGGCGGTGTGCGGTGCGCTGCACGGCCGCGTCGGCCGGCGCCTGAGCGGCGAAAGGCGCTATTGTCGCAAAACTGCCGCGCCTGCGTTCGGCACTTACTCAGGAGGAGCGCTTCGGCGGCCTCGCTGTGCCGCACCGCGTGCGAGGTACCGCTCAGAGCGCGCGGCGGATTTCGACGACGCCGAACGCCGCGAGCATGAGGCCGACCACGCGATCGATCGCATGGCGCAGCCTGCTGCCGATCGCATGACGCGCGAGCGACACCATCGTCACCAGACAGCACCACCACGCGATCGAACCGGCGAACACGCCGCCGACCGTCGTCAGCGCGATGGCCGGCGAGAACGCGCCACGCGGCGCGAGGGTCGTGAACAACGCCGCGAACATGATGATGGTCTGCGGATTGGTCAGCGTCAGCAGCAGCGCGCTCGCGTACGCACGCAGCGCACCGGCGCGGCCGATCTGTGCGAGCTTGCCGTTGCCGTTGCCATTGCCATCGGCGCTTTCAGCGGGCGGCTTCTGCAGCAGCGCGCGCACGCCGAGATACAGCAGGAACAGGCCCGCGAGCAGATGCAGCGGGCGGTCGTACGCGAGCATGAACTGCGAAATGCCGACGAGGCCGAGCGCCGCGATCAGCCCGTAGGCCGCGTCGCCGCTCGCAATGCCGAGGCCGATCGCGAGTCCCGCGCGCGGGCCGCCCGTCAGCGTGCGGCGGATGCACAGCATGCCCATCGGGCCGACTGGCGCGGCGATCGCCAGGCCGACGCCGGCGGCGGTGAAAAACAGACTGGTGGTGGACATGAGCAGGTTCTCGAGCGGTTGTTCTGGTTAGAGTGGGCGCGGCAGACGCGGCCCGGTCGTGCGCGGGTAGCCGACGCACCCGCCAGCATAGCCAGACCGAAAAACGCGGGCAAGCTCGGCCAAGGGCGAGACGCCCGGCTGGCTGATCGCTCTTCAGCGCCCGCCGTCGTCAGGGCATAATTTTTCCCACTCCCAACTCCCGAATCCACTCCGCCGATGTGGCAAATCGATCAGGTCACGCTGCGCCTGTTCATCGCCGTTTGCGAGGAAGGCACGATCGCGCGCGCGGCCGAGCGCGAGTTCATCGCACCATCGGCGGTCAGCAAGCGGCTCGCCGATCTCGAAGCGCTCGTCGATGTTGCACTGCTGTCGCGCAGCCAGCGCGGCGTGCGGGCGACCGCCGCCGGCGAAGCGCTGTTGCGCCACGCGCGGCTCATCATGCGCGGCCACGAGCGCTTGCAGGCCGAGCTCAGTGAATACGCAGCCGGCGCGCGCGGCCATGTGCGCGTGCTGGCGAACGTGTCATCGATGGTGGAGTTCTTGCCCGAGGCGTTGTCCGCGTTTTTGCAGGCGAATCCGGCGATTCGGGTCGATGTCGAGGAGCGCGTCAGCGCGGACATCGTGCGCGGGCTGGAAGAGGGCGTCGCCGATCTGGGCATCTGTCGCGACACGGTGCCACTCGGCAGTCTCGACACGCTGCCGTATCGCGCCGACCATCTGGCGCTGATCGTGCCCCGCGCGCATCCGCTCGCGGGCGAGACGCAGGTCGGCTTCGAGCAGACGCTCGGCTTCGATCACCTGGGGCTCGCATCGAATGCGTCGGTCAATGCGCTGATGCAGCGCATCGCGCTGGAGAAGGGCAGCGAGTTGAACTACCGCACCTATGTATCGACGTTCGATGCCGCCTACCGCTTCATCCAGGCCGGACTCGCGGTCGCGATCCTGCCGCGCGAGGCGCTGCCGCGCCATGCCGCCGACGAGTACGGCATCGTCGCCGTGCCGTTGCGCGAGGCGTGGGCCGAGCGGCGCTTCGTGATCTGCATGCGCGATCGCGCGGCGTTGACGCTCGCGGCCGCGCGTTTGCTCGAGCATCTGCTGGGCGCCAGGTAAGGCGGACAACGCGCCCGGTCACTCGCACCGTCAGTCCCTGCCACCCACCCTCGGCGACGCCCTTCGCCACCTCCCCGGACAAACCCCTAAGCGTTTCACCCAGGCGAGCGCCAAAGCCCGCCCCATCGGCCTGAGCGGCCATCGCGAGCGGCGAGGGCGGGCGTCGTGAACGCAGACTTTGCCGCGCGTCGGCACGCGGGCACGCTGTGATCCAGTTAGCGCATCACTTCTACCCAACGGGCCTCCGAAGCCCGCGTCCACGTCCAGGATTCAAACCGATGAATGAGACCCGCGAGCGCGTCGTCGTGACCGAAGTCGGTCTGCGCGATGGTCTGCAAAGCATTGCCCGCATCATGTCCACCGACGACAAACGCCGCTGGATCGACGCCGCGTATGCGGCCGGCGTGCGCCATATGGAAGTCGCGTCGTTCGTGCCGGCGAAGCTGCTACCGCAAATGGCCGACGCCGCCGACGTAGTCGCCCACGCCCGTAGCTACGACGATTTGAGCATCACTGCGCTCGTGCCGAACCTGAAGGGCGCGCAGCACGCGCTCGAGGCCGGCGTAAAGCGCATCGTCGCGCCGATTTCGGTGAGCGTCGCGCATAGCGTCGCGAACGTGCGCAAGACGCCCGCCGAGATGATCGATACGTTCGCCGCGATGCGTGAGTTGATCGATCGCGCGTCTTTGGCTGGTGGCCGCCGCGTCGAATTGATCGCCGGTTTGTCGACGGTGTTCGGCTGCACGCTACAGGGCGCCGTGCCATACGCGGATATCGCCGCGATCGCGCGCGCCGCGGTGCAGGCCGGCGCCGACGTGATCGCGCTTGGTGACACGACCGGCGAGGCGACGCCGCGTCAGGTCGGCGAGGTGATCGAGCTGGTGCGCGACGTCGTGGGCGACAAACTGCGTTCGCTGCATTTCCACGACACGCGCGGGCTCGGTCTCGCCAACACGCTGGTCGCGCTGCAGCACGGGATTCGCGAATTCGATGCGTCGCTGGCCGGTCTCGGCGGCTGTCCGCATGCGCCCGGCGCGAGCGGCAACGTCAATACTGAAGACCTCGTGTTCATGCTGGACAGCATGGGCTACGACACCGGCATCGACATCACGCGGCTGCTCGCCTCGCGCGCGGTACTCGCGCAGGCGCTGCCCGGCGAGCCGCTATATGGCTATCTCGCGCGAGCGGGGGTGCCCAGGCAGTTCGCGCACGCCCAACCGGCCGCGCGCGAATCCGCGGGGTCGTCCGAATCTTTGTGTGATTCCCATTCTTCCGTTCCGCAGGTGCCGCAATGACTTCGCTTTCCTCCGCTACCTCAGCTTGGTGTTCGTCTTCGACGACTTCGCCGCAGCCGGGCACGTTGCCGCTCGCGGGCATCCGCGTGATCGAGTTGTCGCATATGGTGATGGGCCCGACCTGCGGCATGATTCTCGGCGACCTCGGCGCCGAAGTGATCAAGGTCGAGCCGCCGCGCGGCGACAGCACCCGCCGGCTGCTCGGCACCGGCGCGGGTTTCTTCCGCACCTTCAATCGCAACAAGAAGAGCGTCGCGCTCGATCTCGACAGCGAAGCCGGTCTCGCCGCGCTGAAGCAACTGGTCGATAGCGCCGACGTATTCGTCGAAAACTTCAAACCCGGCCGCATGGCGAGTCTCGGCCTCGATTACGCGACGCTGCGTGAGCGCAATCCGAAGCTGATCTACGTGTCGCACAAGGGCTTTCTCAGTGGTCCCTACGAACATCGTCTGGCGCTCGACGAAGTCGTACAGATGATGGCGGGCCTCGCGTACATGACCGGGCCGGTGGGCCGACCTCTGCGCGCGGGCAGTTCGGTCAACGACATCATGGGCGGCATGTTCGGCGCGATCGGCGTGCTGGCTGCATTGCACGAGCGGCACGCGAGCGGCCGCGGCAAGGAGGTGCAGAGCGCGCTGTTCGAGAACTGTGTGCTGCTCTCGGCGCAGCACATGCAGCAGTTCGCGGCGACCGGCGTGGCCCCGGCGCCGATGCCCGAGCGCATCAGCGCCTGGGCCGTCTACGACGTGTTCACGCTCGCGCACGGCGAGCAGATGTTCATCGCCGCGACCGGCGACGCGCAGTGGCGCGCGCTGTGCGCGATTCTCGAGCGCGCCGATCTGCTCGCCGATGCGCGTCTCGCGACCAACAACGACCGCGTGCTCGCGCGCGGCTGGCTGCTGCAAACGCTCGGCGAAAGCCTGAGCCGTTTCGACGGCGCGACGCTGGTGCCGCTGTTCGAGCGCAATCACATTCCGTTCGCGTCGATTACGAAGCCCGAGGAACTGTTCGACGATCCGCACCTGAACGCGAGCGGCGGCCTCGTGCCGCTGACGCTCGACGACGGCAGCGAAACCGCGATGCCATTGCTGCCGATTTCGCTCGACGGCGCGCGTCTCGTGCCGCGCCAGCCGATCGCGAAGATCGGCGAGCACACCGTCGACGTGCTGCGCGAACTCGGCTTCGACGACGCGCGGATCGCGGAGCTGAACGGTGCCGTGCAGTCGCGCGCGCCGGGCGCGGCTGCATGAGCGTCGTGCCGCGCCGCACCCGTTGCAACGGGCAATAGACCAAAAATTCTGGAGACAGACGATGAAATCGTCGAATCAGGCGATGTACGCCACTGCGCTCGGCGAGGCGGCCGGCGCGCTCGATGCCTCACCCACGGACGCAGGCGCCGATGCGGCAGCGACGGACCGCGCCGGCGCGATCGCGCTCGATGGCGCGCGCATTTCCGCGCGGCTCGACCGGCTGCCCGCCACCCGCACGATCTGGCAGCTGGTGATGCTGCTGAGCTTCGGCATGTTCTTCGAACTCTACGACCTGATGTACTCCGGCTATATCGCGCCGGGCCTCGTGCATAGCGGCCTGCTCACCGCCACGACGCGCGGTCTGTTCGGCACGAGCGGCGTCGCGAGTTTCATCGCCGCGCTGTTCGCGGGTCTATTCATCGGCACGGCGGCGTGCGGCTTTCTCGCCGACCGCTTCGGCCGCCGCGCGATCTTCACGTGGTCGCTGCTGTGGTACACCGCGGCCAACGTCGTAATGGCGTTCCAGCACACGGCGCTCGGCTTGAACTGCTGGCGCTTTATCGCGGGGATCGGCATCGGCGTCGAGATCGTCACGATCGGCACGTATATCTCCGAGCTCGTGCCGAAGCACATTCGCGGGCGCGCTTCAGCGTGCTCGCAGGCGGTCGGCTTCTGCGCGGTGCCGATCGTCGCGTTCCTGTCTTATCTGCTGGTGCCGCAACGCGTGTTCGGCCTCGACGGCTGGCGTGTGGTCGTGCTGATCGGCGCGATTGGCGCGATCGTCGTGTGGTGGATTCGCCGCGGCTTGCCGGAGAGCCCGCGCTGGCTCGCGCAAAAGGGCCGGCTCGACGAAGCCGACGCGGTGATGACGCGTCTCGAAGCACGCGTCGCGCGCGAGTACCAGCGTCAATGCGGCCGGCCGCTGCCCGAGCCCGCGCTGCCCGAGCCGGTGCGCGCGCGGGCGGCGTTTCGCGATCTGCTGGTGCCGCCGTATCGCAAGCGCACGCTGATGCTGATCATCTTTCACGTGTTCCAGACGATGGGCTACTACGGCTTCGCGAACTGGATTCCGACGCTGCTGATCAAGCAAGGCATCACGGTGACGACGAGCCTGATGTACGCGAGCATTATCGCGATTGCGGCGCCGCTCGGGCCGTTGCTGGGATTGCTGATCGCCGATCGCTTCGAGCGCAAGAGCGTCATCATCTGCATGGCCGCGGTCAACGTCGTGTGCGGACTCGCGTTCAGCCAGGCGCGCGAGACGGTGCTGCTCGTGAGTCTAGGCGTGTGCCTCGTGCTCGCGGGCAACATCATTTCGTACAGCTATCACGCGTACCAGGCCGAGCTGTTTCCGACCGGCATCCGGGCGCGCGCGGTCGGCTTCGTTTATTCGTGGAGCCGGATTTCGGCGATGTTCTCGGCGTTCGTGATCGCCGCCTGCCTCGGCCGCTTCGGCGTGAACGGCGTGTTCGTGTTCATCTCGGGGGCGATGGCGATCGTCATGGTCGCGATCGGTACGCTGGGTCCGAAGACGCGCGATGTCGCGCTCGAGGACCTTTCGAAGTAGCGAGGGCGCTATCAGGCGCTAGGAGTCCTGGCGAGTCTCGTCGTTGCTCGACAGCCGGTCCGACACGTTGCCGAGCAGCAGCGCGAGCAGCACCACGCCGATCATGGCGAACATCAGCCCGCCGATCATCGTGGCAAGTATCAGCGTGATCCATGAAATGCCGTTCATGTGTGCGGTTCCAGCGCGTTTGTCGGGGGGCATCGTAACCCGTTCAACATCACTTCTATGTGCGCTTGCCCGCCGTAAGCCTGTCAGGCGACGCCGAACCATCGTCGCAACGTGCCATTACGCGGCGCGTTCTCGATGGGTGTCACCTTCGTTGCGTAAAGGGAAAGCGGACTTCGTTCGCTGTCCGCGTCGATGCTCGCGAAGAACCTCATAGTGCATTTCCGTAAGCGGTTGGCGGAAATGCACCCGGTCGCACCCGATGTATTCCGCCATTGGCCCGCCTATTGCGTTGACACTAAAGTTGTCCGATATCCATGTTTCAGGTCTGAAACGTTAATCGCCGTGTTTATATTCACGTCGTCAATAAAAATAATTTAAATAATCTTTTCTGGCGCGTTGAGTGCCTGTATTGGACGGCGCGAGGGTCGGTTGCGCGGCGGTTGCGCCGACGATCTGGTGAGCCTGTCGATGAAACCGGGCTCGCCTGGTGGGGCGGGGTGCGTTTCACTCGCGGCTGGCAAATTTCGGCAAAAAATCTCTTTTAAAATACGCCTCGCCGGGTGGAGAAGGCGGATGTGCGCCGATTTTCGAGTGGCCCCACAGTGTGCGCTGGCGTACGCATTCATTTTTTAAATTGCATTAAGATTCGCGAGTGCATATTCAACCATATGCGGATAGACGATTAATCCATTGAAAAGACGGTCGTTTCGGTATTGAGCCGAATTGCACTGGCCGATCATGTAGTCATAGTGCCAATATGTCTGCACTTTCGGACATGACGGCAGAGCGCCGGAGGTCGTCGCTATGATGCACTGCGCGGAGTTCGCATTGTGCGTGATCGTAAAAGGTGTAGTTGATCGTTTTCTGTCGAGAGGATGACTATGACCTGCGCGAGTCTCGAGTCTGCAATGCTGCGCTGGGTGCATGCGCCGAACAGGGGCGTGCGTCGTGTCGCGATTCTGCTGTTCAACGATTGCTCGCTGCAAGGGGCGGGAGTGATCGCCGAGGTGTTCCAGGCTGCCAACGAGCTCTCCACTTCCGGTTCGGGCGCGTGGCTGTACGACGTATCGTTTTTATCCGCCGACGGCGGCATGGTGAGTTCGTCGTCGGGGTTGCGCGTGTGGACCGACGGACTCGACGCGCGCCATTACGTCGGCTTCGATGCGCTGTATGTGGCGGGAGGCAAGGGCGCGGCGTCGGCGGCGCGCGATGAGCGGCTGCTCGGATGGTTGCGGCGGGTGCGCCGCAACACCGCGATGATTCGCTCGATTGCCGAAGGGCGCGCGGTGCTCGACGCGGCGGCGCTGCCCGAGGACAAGGATGCGAGCGACCTGCGCCAGCCAACTGTGGCCAGGAATGGTGCGGGCGTGGCAGAGCAGGGCGCCGTCGAACTGAGCGACCGGCTGGAATCGATGCGCAGCGCGCTCGCGATGATCAAGCGCGATCTGGGCAACGCGACCGCGCGCTCGGCTGCCGAACGGCTGCTGTCGGATTCGTGCACGAACCTCGCGCCGCTGCTCGGCGAGGACGGCGGCATGAGTCCCGGCGACAAGGTTCGCGCGGCGGCGCGCTGGCTGCAGGAAAACTGCCAGCAGGCGATTTCGATTGCGGATGCCGCGCAGTTCGCGGCGATGAGCGAGCGCAACTTTCTGCGCCGCTTCAAGATGGAAATGGGTATCACGCCGTCGAGTTTCCTGTTGCACGAGCGCCTTGCGGTGACGTGCAGCCTGTTGACCGAATCGGAATTGCCGGTCGACAAGATCGCCCGTCGCACTGGGATGGGCAATGGCGACCGGCTCGCGAAAGTGTTTCGCAAGCGGATGAGGATTTCGCCGACTGAGTTCAGGATTCAAAGCCGCCGCATGGCAGGCGAGTAGCACCGACGGAGCCAGCCCGGTAACCGCGCAGTGCAGGCGGGGACCGGTCCGTCGTTCGTCGTACCTCGCAGACCGATAAGGATCCCCGATATGTTGACGCAGGCAGGTGTGAGCGCCCGATCCGTCGAGCCGAACGGCGCAAGCGCCGGGGTTGCTGGCGCGCGCTGCGCGCACATCGTCCCGGTCATTCTCGCGGGCGGCTCGGGCACGCGGCTTTGGCCGGTGTCGCGCGAAAATTTTCCGAAGCAGCTGATCGACGTGGTCGGCTCCGACTCGCTGCTGCAGGCGACCGCGCGGCGGCTCGAGGGCTTCCCGGCGGGCTGGAGCGTCGACGCATCGCCGATCGTCGTGTGCGGCGAGGAGCATCGCTTCGTGATCGCCGAACAGCTGCATGAGAACGGCGTCGACGCGCGTTTGATCGTCGAGCCCGCGCGCCGCGACACGGCGCCAGCGCTGACGCTCGCGGCATCGCTCGCGTGCGCCGCCGGCGACGACGCGATCCTGATCGTGATGCCGGCCGATCACGCGATCGCGGACGTGCCCGCGCTGCAGCGCGCGCTGGCGTGCGCGGCGCACCACGCGAGCGAGGGCGCGATCGCGACGCTCGGCGTGCCGCCGACGCGTCCCGACACCGGCTTCGGCTATATCCGCATCGGCGCGGCATTGGCCGCTGGCGGCCACGCGATCGACGGTTTCGTCGAGAAGCCCGCCGAGGAAATCGCGCGGCAATACCTGAGCGCGGGCACCTATTGGTGGAATAGCGGCATCTTCATCGTGCGTGCGCGCGTGTGGCTCGACACGCTCGCGTCGCTGCGGCCGGACATGCATGCGCCGTGCACGAGCGCGTTCGCGAGCGGCAAGCACGACGGCGACGTATTCCGGCCGTCGCACGACGCGTTCCTCGACGTGCCCGCCGATTCGATCGACTACGCGGTGATGGAGCGTCTGACCGAACCGCCGCCGGCAGAAGGCGGCAGCGCGAGCAACGTCGAAACGCAAGGCGCGGCGCAGAGCGAGACGCCAGCTCAAAACCCGGCCGCGAACTTGCCCCCCGGCGTCGTGATCCCGCTCGAAGCCGGCTGGTCCGACCTCGGCTCGTGGGACGCGGTATGGGCCGCGATGGAGAAGGACCCGAACGGCAACGCCGGGCGCGGCCGCGTGACGTTCGAAGGCGCGGTGTCCTGCTATGCGCATTCGGAAGGGCGGCTCGTCGCGTGTGTCGGCACCGCCAACGTCGTCGTGGTCGAGACCGCCGACGCGGTGCTCGTGGTGGATCGCTCGCACGTGCAGGACGTCAAGGGCCTCGTGTCGCGCATCAAGGCGCAGCACGCGCCGGAGGCCGACGCGCATCGCAAGGTGCGGCGCCCGTGGGGCTTCTACGACTCGATCGATCGCGGCGAGCGCTTCCAGGTCAAGCGCATCGTCGTGACGCCCGGCGCGAAGCTGTCGCTGCAACTGCATCATCACCGCGCCGAGCATTGGGTGGTCGTGCGCGGCACCGCGCTCGTCACGCGCGGCGAAGAGCAGTTCCTGCTCAGCGAAAACGAATCGACTTACATTCCGCTCGGCACGCGTCACCGGCTCGAAAACCCGGGCAGGGTGCCGCTCGAAATCATCGAAATTCAGTCGGGTACGTATCTCGGCGAAGACGACATCGTGAGGTTTGACGACAACTACGGCCGCTGCCCGTAGGCAGCCCATGCACACCCCTTTTTGCGTACAGGAACGGCAGAACGAGGTAAGTAAAATGCGCAAGTTTCAGGATCTGCTCGCGCGGATTTTCGATGTCGCTTTGGTATTGGCGGGTGCGGCCGTGGCGTCGCAAATCCGCTTCGACTATCTCGGCCAGTCGGGTTTCTACTGGGCGCTGGTGATGTTTTCGGCTGCGTTCGCGCTTGCGATCTTCCCCGCGTTCGGGGTCTACGAATCGTGGCGCGGCCGCTCGAAGCTCGGGCTCGCCGGCCAGGTGTCGCTCGCGTGGCTGATCGTGCAGGCCTGCGCGCTCGTGCTGATGTACTCGCTGCATCGCATCGACATCGTGTCGCGGCTGTGGTTCTCGTACTGGACCGCGACGACGGGCGGTCTGCTGATCGCGAATCGGGTGATCATGCACGCGGTGCTCGCGCGGGCACGTGGCGCAGGCATGAATCTGCATCAGGTCGCGATCGTCGGCAGCGGCTCGCAGTGCGATGCGATCCTGCGCCGCATCGAGTCGGCGCCGACCGCGGGCTTTCGCGCGACCGCCGTCTACAACACGCGCCCGGACGAGTCCGGCGTGACGAATCCGCGCGTGCCGGTGTTCGATCGCGTCGACCTATTGGCCGACTACATCCGCACCAACGACGTGCACGAGCTATGGCTGATGCTGTCGCTGTCCGAAGAGCCGCTGATCTGCGCGCTGATCGACGAGTTCCGCGACGACCTCGTGAATATCCGCTTCATGCCGGACGTGCGCAGCCATGCGCTGTTCGAAGGCAGCGGCGTGGTCGATCTGCTGGGCATGCCGGCGATCAATCTGGTCGCCTCGCCGCTGTCGGCCAACGCGATGCTGAAGAAGGAAATTTTCGACCGGCTGTTCGCGGCGACCGCGATCGTGGCCCTCGCGCCGCTGCTGCTTGGCATCGCGATCGCGGTCAAGCTTTCGTCGCGCGGACCGGTGTTGTTCAAACAGAAGCGTAAGGGCGCGGACGGCCGCGTGTTTACGATCTACAAGTTCCGCTCGATGCGCGTGCATACCGAAGCGAAAGGCGTCGTGAGCCAGGCGACGCGCAACGACAAGCGCGTGACGAAAGTGGGCGCGTTTCTGCGCCGCACGAGCCTCGACGAGCTGCCGCAATTTTTCAACGTGTTGCGTGGCGACATGTCGGTCGTAGGACCGCGTCCCCATGCGCTCGAGCACGACGACCTCTATCAGAAGGTGGTCGCGGGCTATATCAATCGCTACCGGATCAAACCGGGAATCACGGGCTGGGCGCAGATCAACGGCTTCCGTGGCGAAACCGACCGCATCGAGAAGATGGAGCGTCGCGTCGAACATGACCTGTACTACCTGGGTCACTGGTCGTTCGCGCTCGATATGCGGATCATCGGCGCGACGATTGTCGCCGGACTGGTGCATCGAAACGCTTATTAGAAAGTCGATAACAACGCCTCGGGGCGAAGGAGTAAAGATCATGAGCTCACTTGGTTTTCGCACAGGAAGTCTTGTGGTTTTCGCTAGTGCGGCACTGCTTTCCGGATGCTCGATCGTGCCGGGACAACGGATGATCACGCCGGCCGCGATTCAGGACACGGGTGGCGAATTCAGTACCGAAGCTTCGCAGCAAAAGCAGATTCCGATCACCGATATCAATCTGGAACTGCTGAAGAAGTTGGGTACCGATCAGAAGGCTTCCCAGCTGCCGCCGGAGACGGCGGGGCTGTTCGGCAAGCCGGCGCCGTACAAGCTGGGCCCTGGCGATGTGCTGCAGATCGTCGTGTGGGATCACCCGGAACTCGCGGCCGCTCTTGGGCAGCCGCCGACCAATTCGCGCCCTAGCGATGCGATGCCGGGCTTCCTGATCGATGAAACCGGCGACATCCAGTTTCCGTATGCGGGCACGATGCACGTTGTGGGCAAGACCGTCTCGCAGATCCAGCGCGAATTGAATCAGCGTTTGAGCAAGGTGTACCAGAAGCCTGAGGTGACGGTGCGCGTCGCGTCGTTCCGTAACGCGACGGTGTATGTCGATGGCGAAGTGCGCACGCCGGGCACGCAATCGCTCAACGATGTGCCGATGTCGCTGACGAACGCAATCGGCCTGGGCGGCGGCTTCACCACGACCGCGGACCGCAGCCGCGTCGATCTGATCCGCAACGGCACGACCTATAGGCTGAATATCGACGACCTCGTCAAACGCGGCCGCAATCCGGGGGATATCTATCTGCAGCCGGGCGATACCGTGCGCGTGAACGCGCGCGAAGACAGTGGCGTCTACGTGATGGGCGAAGTCAACAAGCCGGCCACGGTGCTGCCGTTGCGCAACGGCTCGCTGACGCTGTCGCAGGCGATCTCCGACGGCGGCAGTTTCGACTCGAACACGGCCTCGGGGCAGCAACTGTTCGTGATCCGCAATTCGACCAGCGAGTCGCCGCAGATTTATCACCTCGATGCGACCTCGCCGGTGGCGATGCTGCTCGCGAACCAGTTCGAGTTGCAACCGAAGGACATCGTGTACGTCGGCCAGGGCGGTCTCGTTCGCTTCAACCGCGTGCTGAACCTGCTGTTGCCGGCGATCAACGCGGCGGTGACGGGAGTCGTCGTGTCGAAGTGACGCAGGCGTGACGCGATATCTGAACCGGCAGGCCTTGTTGGGTGAAAACATGGCAATCAATTACGAAAATCGCTACGCCGGCGTGTATGAACCGGGGCAGTTTCATCTGTCGGACTACGTGCGCACGATCGTGCGCGGTTGGCGCACGATCCTCATCGTGACGCTGATCGCGCTCGCGCTCGGTAGCGCGTACGCGTTCCTCGCGCCGCCGGTCTATCGTTCGGACGTGCTGTTTCACGTTCAGGACAGGACGGCGAACGCGGCGAACGTCAATGCGAACGGCCGGGATGCGGCATCGCCGCTTCCCGGCGCGTACGATTCGAAGCCGTCGACCGCGGCGCAGATCGAGCTCTTGAAGTCGCGTCTGGTCACCGAGGAAGCGGTCCGCGCGCTGCACCTCGACATCACGGCGAAGCCGCGTTATCTGCCGGTGATCGGCAGCAAGATCGCGGGACTCGTGAACGGGCACTGGTGGTTCCGGCTGCCGTCGTTCATCAACCTGCGCGGGTTCGCGTGGGGCAACGAAAGCATCGCGGTGTCGCGCTTCGACGTGTCGAAGGACCTGTACGGCGAGACCTTCACGCTGGTTGCGGGCGCCGGCAACACTTTCATGCTGCGCGATCCTCATGGCAGCGCGATTCTGTCGGGGCGCGTCGGCGAGACCGTGCAGACCGATACCGCGGTCGGCCCGATCACACTGCACGTCGACACATTGGTCGGCGCGCCGGGCTCGCGTTTCGAACTGACGCGCGCGTCGACGCTCGGCACGGTGGAGCGTCTGGCGAAGACGATGGTCGTGCAGGAGACGGCCGAGGACTCCGGCGTAATCCGCGTGAGCCTCGAAGGCGCGGACCCGGCGCTGACCGCGGCGATCGTCAACAACGTGGCGCGCCAGTTCGTGCGCCAGGATCTGGCGAGCCGTTCGAGCGAGTCCGATCACACGCTCGCGTATCTGGAGCAGCAACTGCCCGCCGCGCGCAAGGCGCTCGACGATGCGGAAGAGCGCTACGGCAAGTTCCGCAATACCCATGGCACCGTCGATCTCGGCGAGGAAAGCAAGCTGCTGCTGCAGCAGATCGTCGACAACAAGACGAAGCTGCTCGATCTGCAGCAGCAGCGCGCGGAGCTATTGCAGAAGTTCACGCCGAACCATCCGACGGTCGCCGCGCTCGATGCGCAGATCGCCGCGTTGCAGGGCGCGCAGAGCACGATGAACCGCAGCGTCTCGACGATGCCCGACACCGAGCAGACCGCGCTACGTCTGCAGCGCGACGTGCACGTGAACACCGATCTGTACACGAACCTGCTCAACAGCGTGCAGCGACTGCGGGTGGCCCAGGCAGGGCAGGTGGGCGGCGTGCGCGTGGTGGACTTCGCCGAAATGCCCGACGATCCGGTGCGGCCGAAGCGCATGTTGGTGATTTTGATGTCGCTCGGCGGCGGCCTCGCGCTCGGCTTGCTGCTGGTGTTCCTGAAGCGCGCGATCCGCGGCGGCGTGGAGCGCCCGGACGAACTCGAAGGGATGCTCGGCGTGCCGGTATTCGCGGTGGTGCCGCGCAGCCAGACGCAATTGCGCCTGCAGGAAAAGGTGTCGCTGCGCCAGCGTGGGCAGCATGTGCTCGCGCAGCAGGCGCCCGAGGATCTCGCGGTGGAAGGCGTGCGCAATCTGCGCACGTCGCTGCAGTTGTCGCTCGATCATGCGGCCAATAACGTCGTGATGATCACCGGCTCGCGGCCCGATGCGGGCAAGTCGTTCCTGTCGGTGAATCTGGCGACGCTGGTCGCGTCGGCGAACAAGCGCGTGCTGATCATCGACGCCGACATGCGGCGCGGCGACGTGCATTCACATTTCGGCGTCAGCCATCGGCCGGGACTTTCCGACGTGCTATGTGGCGGCGATCTCAACGCGATGATCCAGCGCGACGTGCTGCCCGGCCTCGACGTGCTCGCGAAAGGCACGCTGCCGTCGCACCCGGCCGAGCTGCTGATGAGCCGACGCTTCGAGGCGATGCTCGAGGTGCTGAAGCCGCAATACGACGTCGTGATCATCGATACGCCGCCGGTGCTCGCCGTAACCGATTCGACGCTGATCGGCAAATACGCGGCGACGACGCTGCTCGTCGTGCGGCATGGACGTCAGCCGCTGCACGAGATCATCGAAACCGCCAAACGCCTGCGTAACGGTGGCGTCGGCCTGCGCGGCGTGCTGCTCACCGACGTGCCGCAGGAAGCCGCGTTCCTCGGCTCGGGGTATCAGGGCGGCTATTACGGCTACGACAGCATCGCCGGCTGACACGGCTGCCCGCGCGGCGCGTCTTTGAGGGCGCCGCACGGACGGGCTTGATTGGGCGGCACGCTCGTGCCGCTCTCTCGCGAGACTCCTCGCAATCCTCAGTGGTGACGCAGCAGATCGCGCAATGCGCGCGACTCTTCCGCCGGCGGCTGCACGGTCTGCCACGCCGACGGCGGGATGGTCTGCCACGCCGATTCGTGCGACGCGAGCGAGACGAGGCGCTGCGCGTCCTTGCTGCTCGAATCGATCCGCAACGCTTCGTTGGCGTTGTGCGACGCGCACTCCCAACGTCCGACGTTGCTACAGCCGCGCGCGAGACTCAGCAACGCGTCCCGTTGCTGCTCTAGCGTGCCGACCTGGGCGCGCATGCGGCGCGCGTCGCGGTTGTCGGGCTGTGCGGTGATGGCCGCGGCGAGGCGCGCTTTGGTCGCCGCCAGATTGCCCCGTTGCAGATAGCCGTGCGCGGCTTTCAGATTGCGCTCGGCGTCGGCGCGCTGCTTGTCGGCTAGCGTGAGCGGGGTGGCCATCGTGTCGGCGTTGGTGCCGGGGTTGGGGTTGGTCGACGCGACCGCCGTGCCGCGCGGCGTGGGCGCGGAGATGGCCGCGCTCGATTTCGTTGTTGGCGCTGCGGTGGGTGCGGTTGTGACGACGAGAGGGGACGATGGCACGACGGCCGGCGTAGCTGCAACGACTGGCGGTGAGGGTCGCGCTGGGACGGCTGCGGACGCGACGACGGGTGGTGACGAGCGCGCTACGGTTGGCTTGGACGCGACGACTGGCGGTGGGGACGGCGCTACGGTAGGCGCGGTCGCCACGACAGGCGGAGACGAACGCGTCAGGGTAGGCGCGGACGAGGTCGCCACGACGGGCGGTGCCGTGCGCGCCACGGTTGGCGCGGTCGCCATGACGGGCGGTGAGGGTTGTGCAACGGCCGGCGCGGTCGCCACGACGGGCGGTGCCGTGCGCGCTACGGTTGGCGCGGTCGCCATGACGGGCGGTGAGGAGGGTGCGACGGTCGGCGTGGTCGCCACGACTGGCGTTGACGATCGCGCTGCGGTGGGTGCTGTCGCAACGACGGGCGGTGAGGATGGAGCCAGGGTCGGCGTCGTCGCAACGACGGGCGGCGAGGATGGAGCCAGGGTCGGCGTCCTCGCCACGATGGGCGTTGACGATCGCGCTACGGTGGGCCCGTTCGCAACGACCGGCGATGCCGGCGCCACGGCAGGCGCACTCGCCACGACCTGCGGCGCCGATGACGCTACGGGCGCCCCGCGCGCGTTCGCCGGTTGCTGCCGCGCGACGACAACGGCACGCGGCGATTTCGCGACCATCGACGCGGGCTGCGGCGCCACGGGCGTCGGCGCGACGGCGACCGACGGTGCCGCACTGTGCGCAACGTTCTGCGCAGGGGCTTGCCCGGGCTTGTCCGGGTGCACCGTGCCGAACACCGTGACCGGCGTGTCGACGCTCGCATCGTCGTCGAGAAGAAGGAAGCCGATATACACGGCGCCGAGCGTCGCGAGCGCGGCCGCGGTAAGTGCGAGCGGGTGCCGCCTGCGACGCCTGCCTGGCGTGAACGTCGCTTCGTCAAGCAGTTCGTAGGGGCTCATCTTCAGTTGCGCGGAGCGTCGCGACGCACGGTCCGCGGCCAGGCTCGCGGCCGCTGGCAGCGGGTCGAGTTGCGCGCGCGATGTGCTCAGCGCCCGGGACTGCACGGTGCGCTCGCCGGGCTTGTCGTCCGTATCGAACGAATCGATCGGCAGCGCATGGCACGCGGGACACGGCGAAAAGCGCCCCGGCAGCGGCACGCCGCAGTATGCGCAGTGATGGAAAAATGGCTGGTCGGAGGTCGAGTCGCGCGGCATGGCCGTGTCGCTCCACTGGCGCCGAAGGCCGGCGCCATCAAAAAGAATGAATGCGACGACGCTCGCAAGCGGCGTCGGCCGAACTACTGGACGACGTAACCGCGCGCCTGCATGCACGCGCCATAGGCGGCCCAATAGCGGGTCATCGGTGGCTCGGGCGCGGGCAGCGGCGGCAGCTTCACGTTCGACGCCGCGTTGGCCTGCGTCGAAGCGGCCGCCCCATCCGATGCGTCGGCTGCCGCGCTCGCGCCCGGTGCCGCCTCCGACGCGTTTGGCGGTGCATTCGCCGCCGCGGTGGCCGGCGCGCCTAGCGCGTTGGCTCCGGCCGCGGCTTCGTTCACGGGTTTCGCCGACGATGCGCCGCCAGGCGCTTGTGCGCCGGCGAGCGGCGCGCTCGCGGCTTCTGGCGCGCTCGCGTTCCACGGCAGCGGCGTGGCTGAGAAGGAACTGGGGGGAAGCGGCGGTTTCGACGGTACGCCGGTCGACGCACCTTTGGCCGCGGGCGGCCGACGCGGCGGAATCTGCGATTCGTGCGCCATGTTGACCCCGGTCACGCGGTTCGCCTCGGCGTAGCACATCGCGTTGTCGATGCTGCGCTCGTAAGGGCTCTGACTTCGGATCGGATAGGTGACCGGCCGCCACGCGAACGCGGCAGTGCTCGTCACCAACAGCGTCAGTACGGTATATGTTCTAAATGCCATCGCAGTCACTCCCGCAGCGATGTCTCGCCTTTTTGTGTTTGATTTCGTGTCGTGTTCGAGCTTGTTGTCGATGCCTGGCGCTCGTGCTTCTGTCGCGGCCTGCCGATAGGCCGTGGCGTTGCGGTGCCCGTGCCACGGCTCCCCGGACGGGCACGTCGCGGATGCCGCTTTAACGAGCGTAGCACCGCGGCTTGGCCGCGCGATGCATCGAATAGCGCGCGAAAACGCCATCGTGCAGTGCAATCAGGACACAATCGGCGAGGCGGCGTTGAAGATCGGGACAATCCCTGGTCGCCACGATGGATCGTCAGGAGTCGAAGATGAACAACCTATCGTATCGCTATCGACCGCTTTGTGCTGCGCTGTGTTGGTCGATGCTGTCGCTCGCCACGCCGCTCGCGAGCGGCGCGAGCGACGCCAACACGAGCGCGGAGACGGCGGGCGAGCGGGCGAGTTTCGCGCAGGCGTTTTGCGGCGCGTCGCCCGAGCGCATCGGCGCCTATAAGGAGCGGCTCCGAAAGGTGCTGACCGGAGCGACCAATTTCGACCAGCATTGGGACGCGGGCTGGCGTCGGGCCGACGACACCAATAGCCAGATGAACGCACTGCGCGAGCGAGATCCGAAGGAATTCGCCGCGCGTATCAAGGTCAATTGCGAACGGCTCAAGTGGATGGCGGGCAATGCGTTGCACCCGCCTGCGCAAAAGTGAGTCGAACGAGACGAGCCGGTCGGTGTCGCGAGCCGTTCGGGCCTGGCGACCTTATGTTCAGTGGGACGGGGTTTTCCCTGGAAACAGGAGATCCGACGGCATCGATTACGGTGCGCGGCTGCTGTTTGTCTGCGATATAGCCTCTTCGTCGTGCGGCGACAAGCCGAAAATCTCGCTGCAAGTGTTTGTTTTTCCTCGGGTTCGCCGCTCACGCTGATGACTGCGCCGCCGCTCCCGCGCCGCGCCGGTCGGGCAAAAACCCGTTCGCGGTGTCGCTGCTCCCCACTTCTTGAATTTGTCACTACCCGTCCATATAATTAGCACTCGCTGCACGAGAGTGCTAACAACATCTCCGGTTGGCTCTGCCACCCGGGTTTTCTCAGCGTTCTTCAGTCTCAATCAGAGAGGAGTATGTATGAACCTTCGTCCTTTGCATGATCGCGTGATCGTCAAGCGTCTGGATCAGGAAACCAAGACCGCGTCGGGCATCGTGATCCCCGAAGCCGCAGCGGAAAAGCCGGATCAAGGCGAAATCCTCGCAGTCGGCCCGGGCAAGCGCGACGACAAGGGCGCAGCCATCGCGCTCGACGTGAAGGTCGGCGACCGCGTCCTGTTCGGCAAGTACGCAGGCCAGACCGTCAAGGTCGACGGCAACGAACTGCTCGTGATGCGCGAAGAAGACATCATGGCCGTGGTGCAGAAGTAAGCGCAAGGTCGCTACTTCCCCGGTTATATCCAAAGTATTCAAGGAGTTAGAAGATGGCAGCTAAAGACGTCGTATTCGGTGATTCCGCCCGTGCCAAGATGGTCGAAGGCGTGAACATTCTCGCCAACGCCGTGAAGGTCACGCTGGGTCCGAAGGGCCGCAACGTGGTCCTCGAGCGCAGCTTCGGCGGCCCGACGGTCACCAAGGACGGTGTGTCGGTCGCAAAAGAGATCGAACTGAAAGACAAGCTCCAGAACATGGGCGCGCAAATGGTCAAGGAAGTCGCTTCCAAGACCAGCGACAACGCAGGCGACGGCACGACGACCGCTACGGTTCTCGCGCAATCGATCGTCCGCGAAGGCATGAAGTACGTCGCATCGGGCATGAACCCGATGGACCTGAAGCGCGGTATCGACAAGGCTGTTGCAGCCGCAATCGAAGAACTGCGCAAGATCAGCAAGCCGTGCACGACCAACAAGGAAATCGCCCAGGTTGGCGCGATCTCGGCGAACAGCGATTCGTCGATCGGCGAGCGCATCGCTGAAGCAATGGACAAGGTCGGCAAGGAAGGCGTGATCACCGTCGAAGACGGCAAGTCGCTGCAAGACGAGCTGGACGTCGTCGAAGGTATGCAATTCGACCGCGGCTACCTGTCGCCGTACTTCATCAACAACCCGGACAAGCAAGTTGCCGTGCTCGACAACCCGTTCGTGCTGCTGCACGACAAGAAGGTGTCGAACATCCGTGATCTGCTGCCGGTGCTCGAACAGGTTGCGAAGGCTGGCCGCCCGCTGCTGATCATCGCGGAAGACGTCGAAGGCGAAGCGCTCGCAACGCTGGTCGTCAACAACATCCGCGGCATCCTGAAGACCGTTGCTGTCAAGGCTCCGGGCTTCGGCGATCGTCGTAAGGCGATGCTGGAAGACATCGCGATCCTGACCGGCGGTCAGGTCATCGCTGAAGAAACCGGCCTGACGCTCGAGAAGGCAACGCTGGCTGAACTGGGCCAGGCGAAGCGTATCGAAGTCGGCAAGGAAAACACCACGATCATCGACGGCGCTGGCGAAGCAGCGAACATCGAAGCTCGCGTCAAGCAAGTGCGCAAGCAGATCGAAGAAGCGACCTCGGACTACGACCGTGAAAAGCTGCAAGAGCGCGTTGCCAAGCTGGCAGGCGGCGTTGCAGTGATCAAGGTCGGTGCTGCGACCGAAGTCGAAATGAAGGAAAAGAAGGCACGTGTCGAAGACGCACTGCACGCAACGCGCGCAGCGGTGGAAGAAGGCATCGTGGCTGGTGGCGGCGTCGCGCTGATCCGTGCACGTACGGCGATCGCCGGCCTGAAGGGCGCTAACGCCGATCAGGACGCAGGTATCAAGATCGTTCTGCGCGCAATGGAAGAGCCGCTGCGCCAGATCGTCACCAACGGTGGCGAAGAAGCGAGCGTCGTCGTGGCAGCGGTTGCTGCTGGCAAGGGCAACTACGGCTACAACGCAGCGACCGGCGAGTACGTCGACCTGGTCGACGCAGGTGTCGTGGACCCGACGAAGGTGACGCGCACGGCGCTGCAAAACGCAGCTTCGGTTGCTGGCCTGCTGCTGACGACCGACGCAGCTGTCTGCGAACTGCCGAAGGAAGATGCTCCGATGCCTGGCGGCATGCCCGGCGGCATGGGCGGCATGGGCATGGACATGTAATTCCGCTCGGGCCTCGTGGTCCGGCCGCGTGGTTGAATTGCCGCGCGTCTGGATCACGGACGAGGCCCGGCTGGAAGTCCATGTGGGGAAGTGCGCCGCGAGGCGTTTCTCCAAACGGAAAAACCCGCTTAGGCGGGTTTTTTCGTTTGTGGCCGACGTTGATGTGGCGGCCGGCGAGCCCTTCCGAACGCCCTTTGTCCGGTTCAGGCGCCCGCGACGTGAGCGGTACGATGAGCAGATCTTCCGAGACACTTTTCGCGCAGGTACTGGAAGATCTGCGCGACGCTTTGCGCGGGGCTCAGCGTTCCGGTGTCGACGTGCAGGTCAGGATCGATCGGTGCTTCATAGGGCGCTGATACGCCGGTGAACGAGCTGATCTCGCCAGACCTCGCTTTTGCATAAAGACCTTTGGGATCGCGGCTCGCGCAGGTGGCGAGCGAGGCGGACACATAGGTCTCGACGAACTTGTCGGCTCCGATGATCTCGCGCGCCATCGCCCGGTCTTCGCGTAGCGGCGAAATCAGCGCGGTAATCACGATCAGACCCGCATCGTTCATCAACTGGGCGACGTGCGCGACGCGGCGGATGTTTTCGCGCCGGTCGTCGCGCTCGAAGCCAAGGTCGCTCGCCAGACCGTGGCGGACGTTGTCGCCGTCGAGCACATAGCAGGCATGACCGAGCGCGATCAGCCGCTCCTCGAGCGCGAACGCCAGGGTCGATTTACCGGCGCCGGACAGGCCGGTCAGCCAGATCGTGGCGGGCGTCTGATCGAATATGCGTATGCGGTCCTGCACCGCGATCTTGCCGGGGAAGCGTTGCACGAAGCTGGGCGGCTCTTTCATGTATAAGTTCTCCTGACTCCGCTGGCTCACTCGCAGTGCCAGCCTTGTCGCCACGTGCCAGCGTTGTGCAGGCGTTCCGTGGAATCCGCGATCGTAACGCAAAAGCCTTCCGGAATGCCGTCCGGCAGCGTAATCGAAAATCCACTGTTCGAACTCGGATAGCCGGCGCTCGCCACATCGGGCCGCGGCTCGCCGCTGAGGCCGGTTGCGACGATCTGCGCGCCGATCCGCACCTCGAGCGGCACTTGCCGCTCGGGCTGGCTCAGGTTGATGGCCCAGCCGCGCACCACGCCGTCGCCCACCGTGTCGACGAAGCCGTCGAACAGGTCGACCTCCGGACGCCGCTGGCTTTGCGCGAATTCCAGGTAGGCGTTGATCGGCGCGAGGTCGAAGCGGCGGATCACTTCGTGCACGCGCGACAGGAATGAGCCGTCGAAGCCGAAAACCCAAGAACTGTAGACGTGCGGATTCTCGAGCTGATTTATTTCCGACTGAATCACGCGGACCAATTCGAGGGCATTCGAAAAGATGCTGCCCGTGTCTTTCGCATAAGCTTCGACGATCCGCGTGGCGTCGCGGAACAGTTCGTAATCAAGGCTATTGTCATCAATAAACTTTTGTCTGGCTGCATCGCTTAAGTGAGCCTTGCCTTTTGACGCGCCGCTGGTGCGATTCGCTTCGAAATAGAACGGCAATTTCATGCCGGTCGAACCGCAAAGCCGCAGTAAGAATTCGCTCATGTCCTCGCAGACGCCGACGGTGCTGATCTGTTCGCGCAAATGAATTCGCGCGACGGCAAGGCTCGCTTCGTTGACCGCCGGCTCGCCGCTCAGCATCTGCACGAACAGGTTCTTGCCGCCGAGCGATTCGCTGACCCACTCGTCGAGCGACAGCACGCCTTGCTGCGCCAGTGCCTCTTTGGTCGACACGCAGACACCGCGTGTGACCTCGCCGTTCTTGCCGTTCACCGCATACCGGTAGTGCGAGATCTGGCGCGCAAGCGGATCGCGCAGGATCGTGCAGTAGTCGACCGGATGTTTGATCAGCCGGTGAATGCCATACGGTTGATGGCCGCCGCCGATCCCGGTCTCCAGCAGCTTGGCGCGACAGGTTCCCCATCCATCCTCGTCCCAGGCAAAGTTAATGAATTGATCATTACCTTTATTCAAATCAAAACACGAAATAACGGTCGAACCGCCGCATTTCGGTGGATGGATAAAGAAGGTGGGAAAAGACATGTGGAGACATATGGGCGTTAGTGATGCGTAAAGTCTAGACAAAAGGTGTCATTGACGTTGTAACGTTTAATTACGCAGTAAAACGTATGGTTACCTCGGAGCGAGCAAGATTCATGCGCTTATGCGAAATAAATCGAATAAAACCGTCACGCGATGAACGGAGCGCGGCAGTATCGATAGCGATATGCAAATTGTGTTATCTGTTTTTAGATAGATCGAATCAAAGATCGCGCAAATCGCGAAAGATGCATTAAACAAAAAACCCGCTGAATAGCGGGTTTTTTAGTCGATTGCCGATGAATGACTAGGTCAGTGCCGCGCTTCTCCAGGCGCCGCGCCTTTGCCTTGCGCGGGCCGTGTTTCTTCTTCTTCGTCGCTGCTGCGTGCCCAGAAGAAGCGATCGGGCATGTACGCCCCCATGCCGGGCCGGAACGCGTTGCGCACCGCCTGATACAGATACTCCTGGCTTTCGCGCACCGCTTCCGCGGGCTCCTGACCGTTCGCGAGCAGCGCGGCGATCGCCGCGCCGAGCGTATCGGTCAGTCCCGTCAGCCGATGGGGCGCGCGGTCCCACATGTCCTGACGCAACTGGCCGTCCTCGCTGAACAGCGTATTGACGAGCCGGTGCGTGCCCGTTTCGGTCGACAGAATGTATTCGCAGCCCTGCGAAAGCAGGTGCGAGATCGCGGCGTCGAGGCTCGGTGCCTCCGCGTCGCCATCGGGCTGCGCGAGCGCGAGCAGCGTAGACGAGTCGGCGACCAGCAGCGTGGTTTGCGGCGCGAGCAGATCGGCGATCGCTTCGCGCAGTTCGTCGGCGGCGAGCACGTGTTCGTCGTCGAGCGTGAAGTCCGGGGCGAGGATCAGCGGGACATCGTCGTAGTCGGCGACCACTTCCGCGATCGCGCTGACCACTTCGGCGCGCGTGCACGCGCCGACCTTGAAGGCGGCGATCGGCATGTCCTCGAGCAGCATGCGCGCCTGCGTCGCGACGATGTCCGGGTCGAGGCCGGTCACTTCATCGCAGCTCGCGGAGTCGCGCACGGTATAGCCCGTGAGCACGGAAACGCCGTGGCAGCCCATGCTGGCAAGTGTCATCAGGTCCGCCTGCAGGCCGGAGCCGCCAGTGGGATCGGAGAGGCCGAAGGTGAGGACGATCGGAGGCGTGTCGCTGGGCATGAAAATGGATAAGAGCAGCAGGATTTCGGCGCACAGTGCGCAATTGGCTCAATTATGCGGCCTAAACCGTGGACAGGGCGTTTTTTCGCGCGGCTTGCCCGAGGGGGCGCTCTACCGTCCTGCTGGCCGCCCACGCGCGGCATGACGCCGCAAGGCGTGCCGGCACGGCAAGCGGGCGCCCCGCCGAAGGCCGGTCCACGCTACGATTGCGCGTTTTCGATTGCTAGGCATGGGGGCGGCAACACGGTACCATCATGGCTCCCGTTTCCACGGACTCAACGACGCGACAAAAGAATGGAATATCAAAGCTGGATGTGCCTGATTTGCGGCTGGATTTACGACGAAGAGGCCGGCTTGCCCGACGAAGGCATTGCGCCGGGCACGCGCTGGGAAGACGTGCCCATCAACTGGACGTGTCCCGAGTGCGGAGCGCGCAAGGAAGACTTCGAAATGGTCCAGATCTGAAGTACGGCGAGCTGCCGGAAGCTTCGGCCCCAAAACGGGGTCCCGAGGTTCGGTCCCGAACCTGAACCCTGAACTGAACCCTGAGCTTCAATTCCGAAAGTGAGCGGTGTCTTCACCGCACAATTGCTGCAATCGCTTGATGCGTCCGGCGCGCCCGGCGCCTGTCTGAGCGCGCTGGCGCGGAACATCGCCGCACGCGTCGTGTCGCAACGGTAGTCTGTCATTGTCCTGTCGCCGGTTCGCGCGGTGGCCGCTCCTCAGCACGCGGCGCGAAGCGACGGCCCCGTCAGCTTCGTGTCGCCTCCTCATGACTCTTCGATCCGCCGCACCCGTTTCCATCGATGCACTGCCGAACCCGCGCGGCGGCGCTGTCCGCCCCGCGGAACTGGCGCTCGCCGAGGCGTCGCTCGCGTTCGAGCAACGCCACGAGAGCGGTGCCGCGCTGCTGCGCGCGTCGCATGCATTGCGCACGGCGGGCTGGCTCAGCGCGCAGCGTTTCGCCGACGCGCTGGTGCGGCTCTCGCCGCTCGCGAGCGACGAGTCGGCGGAAGCGCAAAGCGCCCGGCCAGTGTTCGGCGCGGCGCTGCGCGACTTCCGCGCGGCGCTCGAACGTCACAATCTGCGCGAGCTCAGCTGCTCACCGACGCTGTTCCACCACTACCGCGAGCTGTGTTCGCAACTCGTCGAACCCGCGCCGGGCTCCATCGTCGCGTTCGAAGACCTCGCGCTGTGCGCGCGGCCGGTGCCGCCGGCGTCGCTGCACGCGCAATCGGCCGACCAGTTGGCACATCTGCGGGCACGCTACGAGCGCGCGTTGCTGCCGGTGCTGCGCTCGCAGGCCGACACCGGCAGCGCGGTGGCGCTTGCGGTCACGAACGCCGCGCTGGACGAGCTCGACGCCGTGTTAACCGAACTCGCCGGCCCCGATCCCTACGACTTCTGGCGGCTCGCGCGCGCCTGCGCAAAGGCGCTGCGCGCGCGCGGCCACGCAATTCGCGATATCGAAGCACGGCGCTTCTACGCGCGCTGCAATCTCGCGCTCGCCGATCACGCGCGCGGCATCGAGCGCGCGCCGCGTTCGCTGGTGCGCGCGACGCTCGCGCTGCTGTGGCGCGACTACGCGCTGTTCGGCGCGGCCGCGCAAGACGCCGACCAGGTCGAGGTGCTGCACGATTACGGCTTGACCGTCGACTGGCACGTCGCCGGCACGCAGTCGTCGGAAGCGCTGTGGGAGGCGCGCGCGCTCGAGGCGCAGTCGCTGCCGCACACGCGCGATCTCGGCGTGCTGAGCGTCAACGCGAACGCGTACGAAGATTTCCTGCAGACCGCCGAAGCGTCGATTGAGGCGCTCGCCGCCCATGCCCGCGCGGCCGATCAGCCGGAGAAAGCCGACCCGAGCGAAGCGCTGCAGGCGGGTGAAGCCGCCTACCGG
Source organism: Paraburkholderia atlantica (assembly GCF_000092885.1). NCBI lineage: Bacteria > Pseudomonadati > Pseudomonadota > Betaproteobacteria > Burkholderiales > Burkholderiaceae > Paraburkholderia > Paraburkholderia atlantica. The sequence continues at coordinate 666,044 of NC_014117.1, forward strand.
CTCGGTTCGGCCGCCTGCGCGCTCGGCCTCGGTCACGTGGCGCTGCTCGCCGATGCGCTCGGTCTCGCATGGCGGCGTCGTGCGCATGCGGCCGTCGCGACGCCGGCGGTGCGCGCGCACGTGATCGTCGGCGCGCCGGCGGCCGACACGCTCGAGCAGGCCGCCGAGGCGTTGCGCGCGTCGCTGCACAAGGTCGCAGCAGGCGTTGGGCCGGCCGGCGGCAGTTTTACGCAGGCCGCGCACGCCGCGCTGACGCGCGCGATCGAGCAGGGAGGCGCGTAAAGCGCAGCAAAGCCAGACCAAACGCGCGACGTGGCGCGCTAATTGCGTCCGCAACGCGTCGACCCGCGCGCGCGGAATCCGCTGAAACCCACTGTGACAACTCACAATCCCGCTACTTCGCGACACGCGCCGAACCTGCCGTTCTACGCGGTGTTTCGGCGCCTGATCGCGGCATGGCGCGAGTCGCGCGCGTGATAGAGTGCAACATGATCCGGCGTCGTTGACGCCGCACGTAGCGTGCAACCAAGGCGTTGCAATGCTCAAAGCAGCCCGCCATCGCGCATCGTCTTTGCTAAAATCCGAACTATGTCCAAGAGTACCGATCGCATCAATCTGACCAACCAGTTCCTGATCGCCATGCCGAACATGGCCGATCCGACGTTTTCAGGAACGGTGGTCTACCTTTGCGATCACAGTGAGCGCGGCGCGCTCGGCCTCGTGATCAACCGGCCGACCGATATCGACCTGGAAGCGCTCTTCAATCGCATCGATCTGAAGCTCGAGATCGAACCTCTTCTCCATGTTCCCGTGTATTTCGGCGGCCCGGTGCAAACCGAGCGCGGCTTCGTGCTGCACGATCCGAAAGGCGGCAGCGCGTATACATCGTCGATGTCGGTGCCGGGCGGGCTCGAGATGACCACGTCGAAAGACGTGCTCGAGGCTGTCGCAAGCGGCAACGGTCCGGAGCGTTTCCTGCTGACACTCGGCCACGCCGGCTGGGGCGCGGGTCAGCTCGAAGACGAAATCTCGAAGAACGGCTGGCTGACGGTCGAGGCCGATCCGAAGATCGTCTTCGACGTGCCGGCCGAAGATCGTCTGGAAGCGGCGCTCGCGCTGCTTGGCGTGTCGCTGTCGATGCTGTCGGGCGAGGCTGGGCACGCATGAGGGGCCGCGCATGAATCTGCCGGCCGGACGTGAGGCGACGCTGCTTGCGTTCGACTACGGCGTGAAACGCATCGGCGTGGCGGTCGGCAATTCGCTGACGCGCCGCGCGCGGCCGCTCGTCGTCGTGCAGAACCGCAGCAAGGAGTACCGTTTCGAAGCGCTCGGCAAGCTGATCGCCGAATGGAAGCCCGATGCGCTGGTGGTCGGCCTGCCGATGCACCCCGACGGCACACCGCACGAGCGCACTCAGCTTGCGAAGCGCTTCGGCAATCAGCTTAACGGCCGCTTCAATCTGCCGGTCACGTGGGTCGACGAGCGCTACTCGTCGGTCGAGGCCGAGGCGGAAATCCGCGCCGGCAACGCCCGCGCCGACATGCTCGATGCCGAAGCCGCGAGCATCATCCTCCAGCAATATCTTGACGAACTTTCCGACGATCATGAGTTCCATTGACGCCGAAGCGCTGTATCGCGCGTTGCTCGATCAGATTCGCGCGGCCTATGGCGACCAGCTCGCCGCGGCGCAGCACGGCGCCCCCGCGGCGGTGCTGGCGGGTATCCACAGCGGCGGCGCATGGCTCGCCGAGCGGCTCGCGCGCGACCTGAACCTGCCGAACTTTGGGGTGGTGAATGTTGCGCTGCATCGCGACGACTACGCAAAGAAAGGGCTGCACGCGCAGGCGAGCCCGACCTCGCTGCCGTTCGCGGTCGATGGCAGCCGCATCGTGCTGGTCGACGACGTGCTGTACACCGGCCGCACGATTCGCGCGGCGGTAAACGAGCTGTATGACTATGGCCGGCCGGCATCGGTCGAACTCGCGGTGCTCGCCGATCGCGGCGGACGCGAGTTGCCGGTGGCGGCGCGCTTCGTCGGCGGCGTGGTCGACGTGCCGGCCGACGCGACGCTCGTGCTGGCCCATGAAGACGACGGCGCGGGCGGCCAGCGGTTCTCTTTTCACACTGAAGCACGCGTCGATTGAAACTCGCGCGACCGACGCGCCGACCTCGATCACGTTGAAGCCCGTATTTGAAGCAGGTACATCATGAACACCGCCACCCAGGCTCCGCAAGATTCCTCCGCTAGCGCATCAGAGCGCTTCCGCTACGGCTTCCTGAAGGGCAACCCGCAGCTCACGAAGAACGGCGAGCTCAAACATCTGCTGTCGATCGAGGGCTTGCCGAAGTCCATCGTCAATCACATTCTCGAAACCGCCGACCAGTTCGTCAGCGTGACCGATCGCGAAGTGAAGAAGGTGCCGCTGTTGCGCGGCAAGTCGGTGTTCAACCTGTTCTTCGAAAACTCGACGCGCACCCGTACCACGTTCGAAATCGCCGCCACGCGGCTGTCGGCCGACGTGCTGAATCTGAACATCAACGCGTCGTCGACGAGCAAGGGCGAATCGCTGCTCGACACGATCAACAACCTGTCGGCGATGCACGCGGATCTGTTCGTCGTGCGTCATGCGTCGAGCGGCGCGCCGTTCCTGATTGCGCAGCATTGCGCGCCGCACGTGCATGTGATCAACGCCGGCGACGGCCGTCACGCGCACCCGACGCAGGGTCTGCTCGACATGTACACGATTCGCCACTACAAGAAGGACTTCACGAAGCTGCGCGTGGCGATCGTCGGCGACATCCTGCATTCGCGCGTCGCGCGTTCGGACATTCATGCACTGACCACGCTCGGCGTGCCCGAAGTGCGCGCGATCGGTCCGCGCACGCTGCTGCCGGGCGGACTCGAACAGATGGGCGTGCGCGTGTTCCACAACCTCGACGAAGGCCTGAAGGACGTCGACGTGATCATCATGCTGCGCCTGCAGAACGAACGCATGAGCGGGGCGTTGCTGCCGTCGTCGCAGGAGTACTTCAAGAGCTGGGGGCTGACGCCCGAGCGTCTCGCGCTCGCCGCCCCGGATGCAATCGTGATGCACCCCGGCCCGATGAATCGCGGCGTCGAGATCGACTCGCAAGTCGCGGACGGCCCGCAATCGGTAATCCTGAATCAGGTGACGTTCGGTATCGCGGTGCGCATGGCGGTGATGGGGATCGTCGCGGGCAATAACGACTGAGCGACGACTGATCAGAAAGCCGAAGCACAGGCTGAACCACAGGTTTAACAAAGGCAGCGCATGAAGATTCATATTCAAGGCGGCACGCTGATCGATCCGGCAGCGGGCACCGAACAGCAGCAGGACATTTTTATCGAGGCGGGCAAGATCGCCGCCCTCGGCCAGGCGCCGGCCGGCTTTCGGGCGGAGCGCACGCTTGACGCCCACGGTCTGTCGATCGCGCCGGGTCTCGTCGACTTGTGCGCGCGTTTGCGCGAGCCTGGCTACGAGCACAAGGCGACGCTCGGCTCGGAAATGGCCGCGGCGCTCGCGGGCGGCGTGACGAGCCTCGTATGTCCGCCGGACACCGATCCGACGCTCGACGAACCGGGCCTCGTTGAAATGCTGAAGTTCCGCGCGCGCAATCTGAACAAGGCGCACGTGTATCCGCTCGGCGCGCTGACGGTCGGTCTGAAGGGGCAGGTCATCACCGAGATGGTCCAGCTGACCGAGGCGGGCTGCGTCGGCTTCTCGCAGGCCGATACGCCGATCGTCGATACCCAGGTGCTGATGCGCGCGCTGCAATACGCGAAGACCTATGGCTTCACCGTGTGGCTGCGTCCCGTCGATGCGTATCTCGGCAAGGGCGGCGTCGCCGCGAGCGGCGCGCTGGCGTCGCGGCTCGGTTTGTCGGGCGTGCCAGTGTCGGCTGAAACGATCGCGCTGCATACGATCTTCGAACTCGTGCGTGTGACCGGCGCGCGCGTGCATGTGTCGCATGTGTCGTCGGCGGCGGGCGTCGCGCTCGTGCGCGCGGCGAAGGCCGAGGGCCTGCCAGTGTCGTGCGACGTCACCGTGAACCATGTGCATCTGATCGACCTCGACATCGGCTATTTCGACGCGCAGTTCCGGCTCGATCCGCCGCTGCGCCAGCAGCGCGATCGCGAAGCGATCCGCGCGGGTCTCGTCGACGGCACGATCGACGCGATCTGCTCCGCGCACACGCCGGTCGACGACGACGAAAAGCTGCTGCCGTTCGCCGAAGCGACGCCCGGCGCGACCGGCCTCGAGCTGTTCCTGTCGCTGACGGTCAAGTGGGCCGACGAAGCGGGCGTGCCGCTCGCGAGCGCGCTCAATCGCATCACCGCGGCGCCGGCGCAGGTGCTCGGCCTCGAAGCGGCTGGCCGCATCGCGGTCGGCGCGGTGGCCGACCTCTGTGTGTTCGACCGTCATGCTCACTGGCGCGTCGAGCCACGCGCGCTGAAGAGCCAGGGGCACAACACGCCGTTCCTCGGCTACGAACTGCCGGCACAGGTGCGCGCGACCGTCGTGTCCGGTCAGCTCGCGTACGAACAGCGCTGAGCGGTATCGTTTCGGTCCAGTCAAGGAAAGCCCCGTCCATGAAGCTCGCGTTACGCAAGATCCGTCTCATCACGCATCTGCTGCACGGCATGTGGACCGTCGCGACGCGCTTTCCGAACGCGAGCGCCGAGCGGCGTCATGCGCTCAATCGCGCGTGGTCGCTGAAGATGCTGCGGCTGTGCGGCATGCGCCTCGTCGTGCATAACGATGCGGTGCGGCTCGATCGTGGCGCGCTCGTCGTCGCCAATCACATCTCGTGGATCGACATCTACGTGATCAACGCGTGGCGGCCGACGCCGTTCGTGTCGAAGGCGGAGATCCGGCAATGGCCGGTGGTCGGCTGGCTCGCGCAGCAGCTCGATACGGTGTTCATCCAGCGCGAGAAGCGCAGCGACGCGAAGCGGATCATGCACGAACTCGCCGATCGCCTCAGTGTGGGTGAACTGATGTGCGTGTTCCCCGAAGGCACGACGTCGGACGGGCTCGAGTTGCTGCCGTTTCACGCGAACATGTTTCAGGCGGCGGTGTCGGCCGGTGTGCCGGTGCAGCCGCTGTGCATCATGTACGAGGACGCGCAAGGCCGGCAGTCGACGGCACCCGCGTATATCGACGATGTGTCGTTGTCCGACTCGCTCGACATGCTGTTGCGTGGCGGTCCGCTGACCGCTCACGTCTATGTCGGCGCACCGCTCGCGCCGAACGCCGACCGGCGGGTGCTCGCGGCGCAGGCTCAGCAAGTGGTGGCGAACGCGTTGCGGGACATGCAGGCCGGCAACGCAGTGGTGGGAACGGTCGCGCAAGTGGGCGACGTTGTAGACGCTGCCGCGTCGAGCGATGCTGCCGAAACGCCGGAAACGCTGATCGAGCCCGTCGATCAGCCGCGCCGCTCGGCCTGAGCGGCAGCGCTGCGGCGTAGCGTTGCCCTCGTCTGTTTAATTGCCCCCGCGCGGCACGCCGCACGAATCGCAATCGACTTGCGTCAACGTGCGCTCCGCCGGATTTGGCGCGAGCCGTACCGCCGACAGCTTCTGCCCCCACACGCAACCCGAGTCGAGGCCGATCAGGTTGTCGCGCAACATCAGGCCGAGCGCGGCCCAATGACCGAACACCACGGTCACGTCGGCGGTCTGGCGCGACGGCACGTCGAACCACGGCATGCAGCCGCTCGGCGTGGATGCGAGCGTGCCGCTGCTGCTGAAATCCATCACCCCGTCGGCGCTGCAAAAGCGCATGCGCGTCAACGCGCTGCACGTGACACGCAGACGCTCGATTCCCTTCAGGCCCGGCTTCCAGCGGTTCGGCTCGTTGCCGTACAGGCCGGCAAGCGTTTCTTTCCAGTCCGGCGCACGCAGCGCGCGTTGCAATTCGTCGGCGAGTTCCAGCGTCAGCGTCGTATCCCATTGCGGCAACACGCCCGCATGCACCATCAACATGCCGTTGTCGAAATGCGCGAGCGGCCGGTGGCGTATCCATTCGAGCAGATCGGCGGCATCGGGCGCAGCGAGGATGTCTTCGATCGTGTCGCCTTTCTTCGACTTGCGAATCCCCGCCGACACCGACAGCAGATGCAGATCGTGATTGCCGAGCACCGGCACCGCGCGCTCGCCGAACGCGATCACGTCGCGCAAGGTGTCGAGCGAGTCGGGGCCGCGGTTGATCAGATCGCCGGCGAACCACAGCGGTGTGCCGTCCGGCGGCGCGGCTTTGGCGAGCAGTTGCTGAAACGGCGCACGGCAGCCTTGCAGATCGCCGAAAGCAAGCGGAACGAGAGGAGCGGACGTACTGGAAGCGTTGTGGGGTGTCATCGAGGAAATCAAAACGATTCGATACGCGCGGTGTGTTGCACGACGGTGCCACGCTGGCCAGAGCAGCAAGCTAGCGTGACATAATAGCCCGTTTGGGGTTCGGATATCGCGCGATCACATTGCGGGACGCGGGTGGAGCACCACCGTCACACGGCAAAGCGACGGCAAAGCGGCAACCACGCATGAACCGCGCGCTATTCCAATACAACAACAGGATGACTCTCTCGTGAACGAAGCCAGCATGTCGTCTCCCGCCGCGAAGCAATCATTTCGCACGCTCGTCACCGGTGCGAACGGGTTTACCGGCCGCTATCTGGTCGAGAAGCTGATCGGGCGTGGCCACACCGTGATCGAAGCGGTGTCCGGCCGTGACGAACCCGACACGCCGACACGCGTCAAGCTCGATATCACGTCGCCTGAAGACTGCCGGCGCGCGCTCGACGCCGTGCGGCCCGATTACATCGTGCATCTGGCCGCGATCAGCTTTGTTGGGCACAATGACCCGCTCGACTTCTATCGCGTCAACGTGATCGGCACGCAGAACCTGCTCGAAGCCTGCGCCGCGATCGGTCATGTGCCGCGCAAGCTGCTGATCGCAAGCAGCGCGAACGTGTACGGCAACGTCAGCAGCGCCGCGATCGACGAGAGCTTTGCGCTGACGCCGGTCAATCATTACGCGGCTAGCAAGGCGGCAATGGAAGCGCTGGTGCGCACCTGGTTCGACCGTCTGCCGATCCTGATCGTGCGGCCGTTCAACTACACCGGCCGTGGCCAGGCGGTGAACTTCCTCGTGCCGAAGATCGTCAGCCACTTCGCGCGGCGAGCGGCATCGATCGAACTCGGCAATATCGACATCGCGCGCGATTTCTCCGACGTGCGTTATGTGGCGAGCGCCTACGAGGCGCTGCTCGACTCCGACGTCGCAGCGGAAATTGTCAACGTCTGCACCGGCACGCCGTACTCGTTGCGTGAGATCCTGGCGACCGCAAGCGAACTCACCGGTCACGACATCGAAGTCCAGGTCAATCCCGCCTTTGTCCGGCAGACGGACGTCAAGATGCTTGCCGGTTCGCCCGCCAAAATGCAGTCGCTGGTGCCGGCGGTCGAGTCGATTCCATTCATCGATACGCTGCGCTGGATGCTCGCGGCCTGAGCGCGCTCGCGCGAGCAATCGGCTGATGGGGTGGATCGAAGGGCCGCGTTTGCGGCCTTTCGTGGCGCTTTCGCGGTCCTTCCTCTTCGTTTCGCAACCTTTTCGCGCGGCGCCGCAAAGTATGTCGTGCAGATCATTACAAGCGGCAAAATGCGCGTAACCGCACCGAAAATCCCCATTTTGCAGGCCAGCGGCAACGAATTCTGTCAAGCTGTTTCAAGTTGTTAGGGTTCTAGTTTTTGCATTGGGCAGCTTTATAATTGGGGCTTCATAAAATTGGCGTCTGAGTGTCCGCTCTCGGCGGGACGCGTCGGACGACCAAAGAAACGGACACCACGCGGGGTGAACAGGTCGCAAGTTCTTCGCTGCCTGTCACTAACATCGACAAGGGAATTACATGATCCTGGTAACGGGCGGTGCCGGCTTTATCGGCGCTAATTTCGTGCTCGACTGGCTGAATGCGTCGGACGAAGCGGTGCTCAACGTAGACAAACTGACCTACGCCGGCAACCTGGGCACGCTGAAGTCGCTACAGGGCAATTCCAAACACATTTTCGCGCGCGTCGACATCTGCGATCGCGCCGCGCTCGACGCGCTATTGGCCGAACACAAGCCGCGCGCCGTGCTGCATTTCGCGGCCGAGAGCCATGTGGATCGCTCGATTCACGGTCCGGCAGATTTCGTGCAAACCAATGTGGTCGGCACCTTCACGCTGCTCGAAGCGACGCGCAGCTACTGGAACACGCTGGGCGAAGCGGAGCGCGCCGCGTTCCGCTTCCTGCACGTGTCAACCGACGAAGTGTTCGGTTCGCTGTCCGCAACCGATCCGCAGTTCTCCGAAACGACGCCTTATGCGCCGAATAGCCCCTATTCGGCGACCAAGGCCGGCTCGGATCACCTCGTGCGCGCCTACCATCACACGTACGGCCTGCCGGTGCTGACCACCAACTGCTCGAACAACTACGGCCCGTACCAGTTTCCCGAAAAACTGATTCCGCTGATGATCGCCAACGCGCTCGGTGGCAAGCCGCTGCCGGTGTATGGCGACGGGCAGAACGTGCGCGACTGGCTGTACGTCGGCGACCACTGCAGCGCGATCCGCGAAGTGCTCGCGCGCGGCACGCCGGGCGAAACATACAACGTCGGCGGCTGGAACGAGAAGAAGAATCTCGAGGTCGTGCACACGCTGTGCGACCTGCTCGACCAGCAGCGTCCGAAGGCGGCGGGCTCCTATCGCGACCAGATCACCTATGTGACGGATCGTCCGGGTCACGACCGCCGTTACGCGATCGATGCCCGCAAGCTCGAGCGCGAACTCGGCTGGAAGCCGGCGGAAACGTTCGAGACGGGGCTCGCCAAAACGGTCCAGTGGTATCTCGACAACCAGCAATGGGTCGACGAAGTCGCTTCGGGCGAATACCGGAAGTGGGTCGAGACCAACTACGCGCAGCGCGCGTAAAGGCACGGCAATGGCGCGCAAAGGCATTATTCTCGCGGGCGGTTCGGGCACCCGCCTGTATCCGATCACGCACGTCGTCTCCAAGCAGCTGCTACCGGTGTACGACAAGCCGATGATCTACTACCCGCTGTCCACGCTGATGGTGGCGGGCATTCGCGACGTGCTGATCATCTCCACGCCACAGGACACGCCCCGCTTCGAGGCGATGCTCGGCGACGGCAGCCAGTGGGGCATGAACATCCAGTACGCGGTGCAGCCGTCGCCGGATGGGCTCGCGCAGGCGTTCATCATCGGCCGCGAGTTCGTGAACAACGATCCGTCGGCGCTGATTCTCGGCGACAACATCTTCTACGGCCACGATCTCGCGAAGCAGCTCGAACGCGCCGACGATCAGACCGAAGGCGCCACCGTGTTCGCATATCACGTGCAGGACCCGGAGCGCTACGGCGTGGTCGAATTCGACAAGCAGTTCCGCGCGTTGTCGATCGAGGAAAAGCCGGCCAAGCCGCGTTCTAACTACGCGGTCACGGGTCTGTACTTCTACGACAAGCAGGTCTGCGACATCGCCGCAGACATCAAGCCGTCCGCGCGCGGCGAGCTCGAAATCACCGACGTGAACTCGCGCTACCTCGCGAACGCGGCGCTCAACGTCGAGATCATGGGCCGCGGTTATGCGTGGCTCGACACCGGCACGCACGACTCGCTGATCGAAGCGGCGACCTTCATCGCGACGCTGCAGAAGCGCCAGGGTCTGGTGGTCGCGTGTCCGGAAGAGATCGCGTACCGGCGTCAGTGGATCGACGGCGAGCAGCTGCTCGCGCTCGCCAAACCGCTCGCGAAGAATGCCTACGGGCAATATCTGCAAAACATTCTCACGGATCACGTCGCATGGCCATCCAGGTAACCGCAACCTCACTGCCCGAAGTCAAGATCATCGAGCCGAAGGTGTTCGGCGATGCGCGCGGCTTCTTCTTCGAAAGCTTCAATGCGCTCGAATTCGCCGAGAAGGTCGAGGCCGGTGTCGAGTTCGTGCAGGACAATCACTCGCGCTCGGCTCGCGGCGTGCTGCGCGGTCTGCACTATCAGATCCAGCATGCGCAGGGCAAGCTCGTGCGCGTGGTCGAGGGCGAGGTGTTCGACGTCGCCGTCGACATCCGCAAGAGCTCGCCGAACTTCGGCAAATGGGTAGGCGTGACGCTGTCGGTCGAAAACCACCGGCAACTGTGGGTGCCGCCCGGTTTCGCGCACGGCTTCGTCGTGCTGTCGGAGTCCGCGCAGTTCCTCTACAAGACCACGGATTATTGGTTCCCGGAGCACGAGCGCAGCATCGTGTGGAACGATCCGGCGATCGGCATCGAATGGCCGATCGACTTCGAGCCGCTGCTCGCGGCCAAGGACGCGGCGGGCAAGCGTCTCGCCGACGCCGAAGTCTACGCATAAGGGGATCGCATGAGCGCACACCACGCGACACGGACGATTCTCGTCACCGGCGTAAACGGCCAGGTCGGCTATGAACTCGCGCGCACGCTGCAAGGGCTCGGCAACGTGATCGCGGTCGACCGCTCGCGGGTCGATCTGTCGAACCTCGATCAGATTCGCGAGGTGGTGCGCGACGTGCATCCCGCGCTGATCGTCAATCCGGCCGCTTACACGGCGGTGGACAAGGCCGAAGAAGAGCGTGACCTCGCGATGCGCATCAACGGCGAAGCACCGGGCGTGCTCGCCGAGGAAGCGAAAAAGCTCGGCGCCGCGCTGATCCACTATTCGACCGACTACGTGTTCAACGGCACGAAAGAAGGTGCGTACGTTGAAGACGATCCGACCGATCCGCAGAACGTCTACGGCGCCAGCAAGCTCGCGGGCGAGCAGGCGATCGCGGCGAGCGGCGCGAATCACCTCGTATTGCGCACGAGCTGGGTATACGGCACGCGCGGCAAGAACTTTCTGCTGACGATGCTGCGGCTCGGCGCCGATCGTCCCGAGCTGAAGGTGGTCGCCGACCAGATCGGCGCGCCCACCTGGTGCAACACGATCGCGACGCTGACCGCGCATCTGTGCGCGCAGTCCTTCGCCGCCGACGACAGCGCGAAGTGGTGGAACGAGCGTTCGGGCATCTATCACCTGTGCGCGGGCGACTCCACGTCGTGGCACGGCTTCGCGTCCGCGATCTTCGAACTCGCGGATTTGCCGAACAAGCCGAACACACTGCCGATTCCCGCCGCGGATTACCCGACGCCGGCCAAGCGCCCAGCCAATTCCAGAATGTCGAACGACAAGCTGGCGCGCGTGTTCGGGCTGGCCGCGCCGCATTGGCGCGACGCGCTGAAGCTGTGCTTGACGGACGGTTTTCCGAAGTCACCGGCGGCGCGCGCCTGAGCCGCGGATTCGACGCGGCGGCTTGCAAGCGCCGATGCGGCGAAGCATGCCGCGCAGGCCGCTCGCGATGACGCCGCCGTGGCCCTGAAGCGCTCGAAGCGATGGTTCCCTGACAATGATGAAAGGGTGCGGCGGTAGAATGTCGCTCGACGTGAGGGCATTCCCGGCGCGGATTTGGCGTTCCATGCGCAGTAGATTGCAAACGTGCGCGTCAACCGTGCGCAAGCCAGTATGGCAGCGTAAAAAATACGGTATTGAGAGGGATCTGTGAGTTTGTTACCGATCATTCTGTGCGGTGGAGCGGGATCGCGGCTCTGGCCAGTCTCGCGCGAATCGCATCCGAAGCCGTTCATCCGACTCGCGGACGGCGAAAGCCTGCTGCAGAAAGCCTTCCTGCGCGCGGTCGCGTTGCCCGGCGTGAAGGAAGTGCTCACGGTAACCAACCGTGAGCTGTTCTTCAAGACCGAAGATGATTTCCGCGAGGTGAACCGCAAGAACATCGCGACCTCGTTCATTCTCGAACCGTTCGGCCGCAACACCGCCGCGGCGGTTGCCACGGCGGCTTTGCACACCGCGAAGGCGCATGGCGAAGACACGGTGATGCTGGTGCTCGCCGCCGATCACCTGATCGCGGATCAAACCGCGTTCGCCGCAGCGGTCGCGCGTGCGCAGACGCTCGCGCAGGCCGGCAACGTGGTGACCTTCGGCATGCGTCCGGATACGCCCGAAACCGGCTACGGCTATATCGAAGCCGATGGCGAGCGGGTCGTGCGCTTCGTCGAGAAGCCGTCGCTGGAGAAGGCCCGCGAGTATCTGGCGTCGGGCAAGTTCGTGTGGAACTCGGGCATGTTCTGCTTCACCGCGGGCACGATCCTGAAGGAAATGCGCGAGCATTGTCCGGACATTCTCGATGCCGCGGCCGAATGCGTGGACAAGTCACCGTCCGCCGAAGGCAAGAGCGGCGGGCAGGTGCGTCTCGAGCCGGGCTGCTTCGGCGCGGTGCCGGAGCTGTCGTTCGATTACGCGGTGATGGAGAAGTGCGAGCACGCGGCGGTCGTGTGCTGCGATCTCGGCTGGACCGACGTCGGCTCATGGACCGCGCTGTCCGACCTGTCGCCGGCCGATGCGAGCGGCAACCGCGTCGAAGGCGAGGCGCTGCTCGTCGACGTGAAGAACTCGTATCTGCGCAGCGCCGGGCGTCTGATCGGCGCGGTCGGCGTCGACAACCTGATCGTGATCGACACGCCGGATGCATTGCTCGTCGCGCACCGGGACCGCGCGCAGGACGTGAAGCAGATTTTCGCGGAGCTGAAGTCGCGCGGCCACGAGACGTACAAGGTGCATCGCACCGTGCATCGGCCGTGGGGCACGTACTCGGTGCTCGAAGAGGGGCCGCGCTTCAAGATCAAGCGCATCGAGGTGAAGCCGGGCGCGAGCCTGAGCCTGCAGATGCATCATCACCGCAACGAGCATTGGGTCGTGGTGAGCGGCATGGCGAAGGTCGTCAACGGCGAGAAGGAATTCTTCGTGTCGACCAACGAGTCGACCTATATCCCGGCGGGTCACAAACATCGCCTCGAAAATCCGGGCGTCGTCGAGCTGGTGATGATCGAAGTGCAAAGCGGCGAATACCTGGGCGAAGACGATATCGTTCGCTTCGAAGACATTTACGGACGTACTTGAGATGGATATCAGTTTTACCAACGACTCGGAAGACCTGACACGTCACAACGAGCGCGACGACCTGCTGGTCGGCATGAAAGCGGTGCGGGTCTGGGGCACGCTCGGCTGGCACGACATCCGGCAGCGTTATCGCCGCTCGGTGCTCGGGCCGTTCTGGTTCACGCTCAGCACGATCATCATGGTGGTCGTGCTCGGCGCGTTGTATTCGACGCTGCTGAACCAGGAAATCTCGGACTACCTGCCGTATCTGGCGGTGGGTCTCGTCGTGTGGGCGTATCTGGCGTCGGTCGCCAACGAGGGCTGCATGGCTTTCATCGGCTCGGCCTATCTGATCAAGCAGATCAGGCTGCCGTTGACGGTCCACGTATGCCGCATCGCGTGGCGCAACTTCGTGATCCTGCTGCATAGCCTGCCGGTCGTCGTCGTGCTGCTGTTCGCGTTCGGTCACTGGCAGGGCTGGGAAATCTTGCTGGTGCCGTTCTCGCTGGTGATCCTGCTGCTGCACGGCGTGTGGCTCGGCGTCACGCTCGGCGTGCTGTGCGCACGCTTTCGCGATATTCCGCCGATCGTCACGAACCTGATCCAGGTCGTGTTCTTCTTCACGCCGGTCATGTGGTCGCCGGAAATCCTGAAGGACCGCGCGTGGGTCGCCGAATACAACCCGCTGTACCACCTGATCGAAACGGTGCGCGCGCCGCTCACCGGCCGCCCGACCCACTGGGAGTCGTGGGCTTGGTCGATTGGTCTGTTGATCGTCGGATTTGCGTTCGCGCAGATCCTGATGAAGCGTTTCCGTAATCGCGTTCCTTACTGGCTTTGATATTGTGAGTTCTTCATCGATTGTCGCTCGTAACATCTCCGTCGAATTTCCGATTTACGAGAACTCGCATCGCTCGCTGAAAAAGGCGGTGCTCAATCTGACGACAGGTGGCCGGATCGGCCAGGACGCGGGTCGCCATGCGATCGTCCGCGCGATCGACGACCTGAGCTTCACGTTCAGCGAAGGCGAGCGCATCGGTCTGATCGGCCACAACGGCTCGGGCAAGACGACGCTGTTGCGCACGCTGTCGGGCGTCTATGCGCCGGTGCGCGGCGAGCTGAAGGTGCAGGGCAAGATCGCGTCGCTGCTCGACGTGTCGATGGGCCTCGACCCCGACGCGACCGGCTTCGAAAACATCTATCTGCGCGGCATTCTCGACGGGCTGAAGCCCGCGCGCATCCGCAGCAAGATCGACGAGATCGCCGACTTCAGCGAACTCGGCGACTATTTGAATCTGCCGGTGCGCACCTATTCGAGCGGGATGATGCTGCGCCTCGCGTTCGCGATCTCGACGAGCGTCGAAGCCGACATCCTGATCATGGACGAATGGCTGAGCGTCGGCGACGCCGAGTTCAGCGTGAAGGCGGCCGAGCGTCTGGAGGGCCTCGTCGGCAAGGCGGCGCTGCTGGTGGTGGCGTCGCACGATCCGTCGCTGGTCGCGCGCGTGTGCAACCGCAAGATCTCGATGGAGCACGGCAAGATGGTCGCAGACGAACCCGTGCTGCCGCCGCCGGAACCGACCGACGAGCCGCTCATCAGCCACACCGCGCAGTTGCCGCACTGAGCACACGGGCGCGCGGCCGGCGCGGCGCGTTGCGCGCCTGCCGCATGCGCGCCGAAGCGCGAAGTGCGCGCTGCGAGTGCGCCGGCGGCAGGCAAATCCGACGGCTTGGCGGCTTACCGGCTCTTCGGCGCCAACCGGTCCCGCAATTCAGCAACACCCTCGTGGCAGACCCCGAGGCGTAACAAGGTTCGAATTCGATGCGAGCTAATCACCCCTTTCTGCGTTACTCCGAATCCCTGCTGGTGCGTCAGCCGTTTCGCGCGCTGAAGGGTTTCGCAGGCGGCTATATCGCGTATCCGATTGCGGAGAACGCCGAAAAGCGCAACGTGCGCCCGAAAATCCGCGAGCTGCGCGAGCACTATTCGCTGCCGATGCCGCAACGCCGCCGCATCGCGCTCGAACGGCTCGTCGCCACGCTCGAATTCGCCGGCGCGAAGGTGCCTTACTATCGCGACCTGTTCCAGGCAAGGCAGTTCGATCCCGCCAAGGTCGAGGACGACCCGCGCTACCTGGAAGAACTGCCGTATCTGACCAAGGACATCATCCGCGAGCAGGGGCCGCGTCTGCTGTCGGGGCCGCTCGTCGCGGGCCAGCACCACGCGTGCAAGACCGGCGGCTCGACCGGCCTGTCCACGACGATCTACTACGACCAGGAAGGCGCCGATTATTCGTCGGCGGTCACCAACTATTGCCGCGAGCGGATCGGCAAGCTGCGCCATCGCGCGGAGCTGCACTTCGCATGCCGTTTCCCGGATCAGGTGGTCCCTGAGTGGCCGTCGCGCGAAGACTTCAAGTGCTTCGCGATGAATCGCAGCAACATCTTCTTCGACCGCATCGACGATCAGGGCCTCGAGGAAATGTGGCGCACGCTGAAGCGCCGCCGCCCGTATCTCGCGCACTCGCATCCATCGACGATGTACGCGCTCGCCTGCTACGTGCAACGCAAGTACGGCGGCGGCAAGGCGTTCCAGGTGTTCGAGTCGAGCGGCGAGCTGCTCGAGCCGCATGCGCGCGAGATGATCGCGAAGGCGTTGCGCTGCCGCGTTATCGACCGTTACGGCCTCGCCGAACTCGGCGTGATGGCCTACGAGCTCGACGGTCATGAGGGCGGCTTCCAGATCCTCGAATCGGAAGGCTGGCCGGAAAGCCGCGTCGCGCCCGACAACCCCGATGGCGCGCACGAACTCGTGTTCACCGGTTTCCGCAACCGGCTGATGCCGCTGATCCGCTACACGACCGGCGACCTCGCGCGCGTGCAGGAGACGGAGAAAGGTTTCTTCCTGACCGACGTGGTCGGCCGGATTCACGACGTCGTGCCGATCAACGGCGTCGCGCATCCGACGCACCACATCCAGGACATGCTCGATCACCGCGTCGGCGGCATTCAGGAATTCCAGATCGATCTGCGCACGACGCCGCCCACGCTGCGCATCGTGCTCGAACCGCACGCGAACGCGGAAGAGACGACCGCGAAGCTGCGCCACTTCTGGCAGGACGCGTTCACGATCGCGTACGTCGGGCACGACGACTTCGTGCGCGTGGGCAGCCGCGCCAAATTCCGCCACGTGGTGAGCGCATGATCGGCGTCGCGTTTCCCGATGCGCGCGCCGACGCTGGCCAATATGTGCTGGCGGCGCTGCGGCGCTCGGTCAGCGCGACCCAGGCGCAGGCGATCACGCGCAACATGCTGCACGAGATCGCGCCCGACGTCGTGGTCGCGGTCGACGCGCCCGACGCGTGGAGCGCCGACCTGATTGCTTACGTGAATGCACGGCCGCGCAAGCTGATCGTGTTCGGCCATATGCCGATCGCGCTCGCGGACTATCTGCGTTATCGGCCGGCGGCTTTGTCCTCCGAGCTGGCACTAGCGAGCCGCAGTGCATCGGCGCCTTCGGGCGAGTCGCGCGAGAGCGCGGCGGCGGTGCGCTACGGCGCGCTCGCGCGGACACTCGGCGGCGCGGCCTGGCATCGCCCGCTCGAGCGCTTCGATTTCACCGACGAATGGAACAACCTCGGCTACGGCGCGATTCGCGCCGACGGCTCGATCTGGGCGCTCGCGGAGGCGCCCGAAGTCCCGGCCGAGGCAGAACTGGCCGCGGTCGTCGTGAACGGCGAGCGACAGTTCGCGTACGCGGCGCTGTGGGATGCGGGCGCCTCGGGCGTGCTGTGGTTCAACCGGCCGGTCGGCCCGTGCGATTCGTTCGAATGGCGCCTCGTCGAGCAGTTTCTGTCCGGCTACCGGTCCGATGCGCTGCCGTGTCAGCCGGTGCTGAGCGAACTGCCGTGGGGCTATGACGCGGCGATCACGTCGCGGCTCGATTGCGACGAGGACGTCGAATCGGCGCGCCCGCTGTGGCAGGCGTACCAGCGTCTCGGCGTGCCGTTCACGCTCGCCGTGCATACGCAGAACCTGCAACGCGGCGGCCAGCACGACATCCTGCGCGAACTGCTCGCCGACCGGCAGCAGGGCGCGGTGCTGTCGCATACGGCGACGCATTCGCCGAACTGGGGCGGCAGCTACGACACCGCGATCGCCGAGGGCGCGCAGTCGGCCGAACTGCTCGAACGCGCGACCGGCGTGCCGGTGCGCTACGCGGTGTCGCCGTTTCACCAGTCGCCGCCGTACGCGATGCGCGGCCTGATCGACGCGGGCTACGCGGGCTGCATCGGCGGCATCATCCGCAACGATCCCGAGTTCCTGACCGCGCGTGGCGGCGCCCTGGCGGGCTTGCCGGCGGGCTTCGTCGGTCATAGCCAGCAGTGCATGCTGCACGGCGACTGCATGCGGAAAGAGGGCGATCCGCTCGCGATCTTCAAGCAGGCCTTCGACACCGCGTACGCGACCAACACGCTGTTCGGCTATCTCGACCATCCGTTTTCCGAGCGCTACGCATACGGCTGGCCCGACGAGGCGGCGCGCATCGACGCGCACGAGCAGTTCATTGCCTACATGCGCGGCAAGGCGCAACGGCCGCTGTTCCTGCACGAGGAAGCCGCGCTCGATTTCCTGCGGTTCCGCTCGCTCGCGCAGATCATCGAACAAGACGGCGTATTCAGCGTCGTGACGCGATGCGCCGACACGACGCCGCTCGCGCTCGGCGTCGAGTTCCGGGGCGCTCATACCAAGGTCGAGGCGGGGAAAGCACTGCAATGAAAGTCATGGTGGTGATGGGCACGCGGCCCGAGGTCATCAAGCTTGCACCGCTCGTGCGAGCGCTGCGCAGCGAGTTCGACACGATCGTCTGCGCGAGCGGGCAGCACAGAGACATGGCCGCGCAGGCGCTCGAATTCTTCGGCATCGAACCCGACATCTCGCTCGAAACGATGCACCCCGGTCAATCGCTGAACGCGCTCGCGTCGCGCCTGATCGCCGCGCTCGATCGCGCGCTCGACGAAGTGCGCCCCGATTGGGTGATCGTGCAGGGCGACACGACGACCGCGTTCTGCGCGGGCTTCGCGGCGTTCCAGCGCGGCATCCGCGTCGGCCACGTCGAGGCGGGGCTACGCACCGGCGATCTCTCGAGTCCGTTTCCCGAGGAAGCGAATCGCAGCCTGCTCGGCCGCATCGCGACGCTGCACTTCGCGCCGACCTCGCGCGCGCGCGACAGCCTGCTTGCTGAAGGTGTCGCGGCTGAAAAGATCGTCGTGACCGGCAACACGGTCGTCGATGCGATCGGCGAAGTGCGCGCGAGCTGGAGCATCACGCCGCCGACGAGTCCGCTGCCCGCATGGCACGGCGAGCAGCAGCACGTGCTCGTCACGTGCCATCGGCGCGAGAACTTCGGCGACGTGCTGCAGGACATCTGCCGCGTGCTGCGCGACTTGTGTCAGCGCTATAGCGATTACCGCTGGGTGTTTCCCGTGCATCTGAACCCGGCCGTGCGCGAGCCCGTGCATCGTGAGCTCGATGGCATTCCGAACCTCGCGCTGATCGAGCCCGTCGACTATCCGACGAGCCTTTATCTGATCAGCGGCAGCGCCGTCGTGGTCAGCGATTCGGGCGGCATCCAGGAAGAAGCGCCGACCTTCGGCGTGCCGGTCGTCGTGATGCGCAATCACACCGAGCGCCGCGAAGGCGTCGACGCCGGCTTCGCGACGCTCGCGGGGCAGAGCGCGGCGAGCATCGAGAGCGCGGTGATCGGCTGGCTCGACGATCCGGCGCGGCGCGCGGCGCTGCGCGATCGCGCGAATCCGTACGGCGACGGACTGGCGTCGCGGCGCATCGTCGACAGCCTGCGCGGCCGACCGGTCGAGGTGTTCGTTGGCTGACGGCAAGAACTTCGTGCTTCCCCCGCAAGACTGCGTGCTGTTTTCGACCGCCGACTGGGACGAGCCGTACTGGACCAACAAGCAGCACACGGCGAGTATCCTAGCCGCGCGCGGCTGGCGGATTCTGTATGTGGAAAGCGTCGGCTTTCGCTCGCCGAAAGTGGGCAGCGGCCGCGACTGGTCGCGGCTGTGGCGGCGCCTGTGGCGCGGCGTGCAGTCGCTGGTGCTCGGTCCGCCGCGCCGCGCCGACAACGTCTGGGTGCTGTCGCCGCTGATGGTGCCGGCCGGGCACCATCTGCCGTTCGTGCGCTCGCTGAATCAGGCGATGCTGCGCTTTTCGGTGAACCGCTTCGCGAGGTCGCACCGCTACGACAAGCCGGTCGTGTGGACCTACCACCCGTACATGCTCGATGCGATCGCGACGCTGCCGCGCGGGCCCTTGGTCTACCACTGCGTCGACGATATCGCGGCGATTCCGGGCGTCGACGTCGACGCGTTCCGCAATGCCCAGCAGGATCTGCTCGGCCGCTGCGAGGCGGTGTTTACGACCGCGCAGTCGCTGAAGGACGTGTGCCTGCCGTTCAACCCGAATACGTATTTCTTCGGCAACGTCGTCGATGAAGCGCACTTCGGCGTCGCGCGTGAAGACGGCCCGCTGCCCGCCGAGCTCGCCGCGATCGACGAGCCGCGGCTCGTGTATCACGGCGTGCTGTCGGACTTCAAGGTCGACCTGCCGCTGCTGCTGAAAACCGCGCAGGCGCGGCCGCAGTGGCAATGGGTGATCATCGGCGAGGAGCGCGAAGGGCAGCGCAGCGACCTGCTCGCGCAGCTCAAGCGCCTGCCGAACGTGCATCTGCTCGGTTACCGGCCGTATCGCGTGCTGCCGCAGTATCTGCGCGGCATGCGGGTCGGCGTGCTGCCGACGCTGATCAACGAATACACGCACTCGATGTTTCCGATGAAGTTCTACGAATATCTGGCGGCCGGTTTGCCGGTCGTGTCGACGCCGCTCGATTTCGCGAGAGAGCCGCGCGCGGGGCTCGAAGTGGGCGGCGATGCCGACGCGTTCATCGCGGCGATCGACAAACAACTCGCACGCGGCAAGCTGAGCGCGAACGAGGCGCGCGCGGCGGTTGGCGAGAATACATGGGAAGCGCGGCTGGACAAGATGCTGGTGATTACTTTCCACTACCCGCAAGCGGGCGGCGGCAGCGCGCAGCCACACGGCGCGGAGGTGCGCACGTGAGGGTCGTTCATGTGTACCGCACCTACTTCCCGGACCCGCCCGGCGGCCTGCAGGAAGCGATCCGCCAGATTGCGCTATCGACGCGTGAACGCGGCATCG
Source organism: Paraburkholderia atlantica (assembly GCF_000092885.1). Taxonomy (NCBI): domain Bacteria; kingdom Pseudomonadati; phylum Pseudomonadota; class Betaproteobacteria; order Burkholderiales; family Burkholderiaceae; genus Paraburkholderia; species Paraburkholderia atlantica. The sequence continues at coordinate 686,312 of NC_014117.1, forward strand.
AAACGCGCATCCTGACCCTGTCGCCGAGCCCGACGCCGAGCGTCGTCGAACGTCCGGAAGGGCAGGTGATCCGCGAGAAATCGTGGGCCGCGCCGGCATCGTGCGATCTCGGCGGACCGTGCTCGGTGATCAGGTATCGCGAGATGGCCGACTGGGCCGACGTCGTGCATTTCCACTTCCCGTGGCCGTTCGCCGACGTCTTGCATCTGCTGGGACGCACGAAGAAGCCGACGGTGATGACGTACCACTCCGACATCGTGCGACAGAAGCTGTTGGGCACAGTCTATGGGCCGCTGATGCGGCGCACGCTGCGCAGTATGTCCGCGGTGGTCGCGACTTCGCCGGCCTATGCGCGGACCAGCGAGACGCTCGCCGCGTGCGTGTCGAAGGAGCGCTTGAAGACGATTCCGCTCGGCATCAGCGACTATCGGGACGAGCCGCAGCCGCGCGACGCGCAGCGCCAGCTCGAGAGCCGGCTCGGTCTGGTGCCGGGCGAGCCGTATTTTCTGGCGCTCGGCGTGTTGCGCTACTACAAGGGACTGCATACGCTCGTCGAGGCCGCCCGGCATGTGCAGGCGAAAATCGTCATCGCAGGCTCGGGGCCGGAGCGCGAGCGGCTCGCTGCGTTGGCACTGCAGCATGGCGCGAGCAACGTCGTGTTTGCCGGCCAGGTCACGCATCAGGAAAAGGTCGCGCTGCTCAAGGGCTGTCGGGCGATGGTGCTACCCTCCCATTTGCGCTCGGAAGCGTTCGGAATGGTGCTGGTCGAAGCTGCGATGTTCGGCAAACCGATGGTGTGCTGTGAGGTCGGGTCCGGGACGTCGTTCGTCAACGAGGATGGGGTGACGGGGTTTGTCGTGCCGCCCGAGGCGCCGGAACCGTTGATCGCCGCGATCAACCGGCTGGCGCTGGATGAAGCACTGGCGCGCGGCATGGGGGCGGGGGCGCGGCAGCGATATGAGCGGCTGTTTTCCGGGGCAGCGTTGGGAAACGCGTATAAATCGCTGTACGAACAAGTATTGTCTCCTTGAGTCGTTATTTTCTTTCTCTGTATTGCGCCGAAAAGCTTGCGAAAGTGTTAGTTCACGTTTGTTTGTGCAAATTCGGCCTACGGGCGAGATGTTGGTATTATCTGCGCGGGTGAGCCGGGTGCGCTGATTATTCTGCTTCGTTACAAATTTGGCGGGCTCATCGTTGTTAATTCAGTCGGCAATAAGTAACAGGTAAATTGGCGGCGGGTTGTAGGGGAGGGCGCGAGATGGTAGCGTGATGCCGCTTTACGCGGTCAGGATATCGATCCTCGCGGTTCGACTTGACCGGCTACCGCGCCAGAACGAATTTCTACGACATCGCGTCGCCTTCCACACTCTTTTCTGCTTTGCGACGGTTTACTGAATGAGTAGCAAACCCCTCGTTGTCGATCTTGATGGAACTCTCATTCGCTCGGACGTCCTGATTGAATGCGGTTTTGCTTTTACCCGATCCGCTCCGCATCGGTTCTACGAGCCGCTTCTGTGGCTCCTGCGCGAGGGTAAAGCCGGGCTCAAAGCGCGCCTCGCCGAAGCGACCGATATCGACGTCACCGTCCTGCCCTACGACGCCACGGTCATCGAGTGGCTGAAGGAGGAACGGGCCGCCGGGCGTTCGCTCGTGCTGGCTACCGCTAGCCATGAACGCTACGCGAATGCGATCGCCGATCATCTTGGGCTATTCGACAAAACCTTCGCTACGCATAGCGACGTCAATCTGTCCGCGCATCGCAAGCGCGACAGGCTCGTGGCGGAGTTCGGCGAGAAAGGCTTCGACTACGCCGGCAATTCGCACGACGATGTCGCAGTCTGGGCCGCCGCTGAGCGTGCCTATGTGATCAATCCGTCGAGTGGCGTAGAGCGCGCGGCCCGCAAGCAGGGCAACGTCGAGCGCGTGATCGACCGACGCTCCGCATGGCCGAGAACGTGGGCGAAGTCGCTGCGACTGCATCAGTGGCTGAAGAATCTGCTGATTTTCGTTCCGCTGCTCGCGGCGCATCAACTGTCGGACGCCGCGCTGGTCCTTTCCGCGCTGCTCGCTTTTTTTGCCTTCGGTGTCTGTGCATCGAGCGTCTACCTGTTGAACGATCTGCTAGATCTCGAGGACGACCGGCATCATCCGACCAAGCGCAAACGCCCGCTTGCCTCGGGCGCGTTGCCGCTGGTTTGGGGCGCGGCGCTCTTTCCCGTTCTGCTGGTGGTGGGCGGCGCGATCGCATGGTTCTGCCTGCCTCATAAGTTCGCGCTGGTTTTGCTGGGATATTACGTACTCACGCTGGCCTATTCGTTCTATCTGAAGCGGCGAGTGATGATGGACGTGGTCGTGCTGGCCTTGCTCTATACGACGCGGATCATCGCCGGAAGCGCCGCGATCGATGCGCGGCTCACGTTCTGGCTGCTCGCGTTTTCGATGTTCATTTTTCTCAGCCTCGCGCTCGTCAAGCGTTATGCGGAACTGCACGCATTGAAGGAGCGCGGCCTCGTGAAGTCGCGCGGCCGCGGCTATGTCGCGAGCGATCTGCCGTTGATTTCGTCATTGGGCGCGGCCTCGGGCTATCTGTCCGTGCTGGTTCTCGCGCTTTATATTCAGGACGGCAATACGGCGAGCCTCTATCGGCACCCGCAGTACATCTGGGTGGCCTGTCCTCTGCTGCTTTACTGGGTAAGCCGCACTTGGATCATCGCGCATCGCGGCTCCATGCATGACGACCCGATCGTATTCGCGGCAAAAGACCGGAGCAGCTGGCTGATCATGGCGCTATGCGGCGCCGTGTTCTGGATGGCGATCTAGCCATGACCAAGGTTCAGTCCTGGGGGCGCTATCCGTACGCGCCGCAAGATGCTCATCCGATCGCCTGGCGCGATACGGCCGCGGCGGTATGGCGAAATGTCGGCAGCGCGCAGCGCACGACCCTCGCCTTTGGCAATGGGCGCAGCTACGGCGACAGTTGCCTCGCGTCGTCAGGGCACGTGGTGCAGACGCTGCCGCTGGACCGGCTGATCCTGGCTGACTGGCAAAACGGCGTGTTGCGCGCTGAACCAGGCATGACGCTCGAGCAGATTCTCGACGTGGCGATTCCGCGTGGATGGATGTTGCCGGTGACGCCGGGTACGAAGTACGCGACATTGGGCGGCGCGATCGCCAACGACGTGCACGGCAAGAATCACCATGTACGCGGCACGTTTGGCCGGCATGTGCGGCGTTTCTCCTTGCTGCGAAGCGACGGCACGCAGTTCGAATGTACACCGGAGCTGCACCCCGAGTACTTCGCCGCAACGATTGGCGGCCTAGGCATGACGGGGTTGATCACGTGGGCGGAGATCCAGCTGATGCCGATTAACTCGAGCATGCTCGACGTGACCAGTATCCGCTTTGCCAACCTCGATGAGTTCTTCGCGCTGTCAGAGCGCCTCGACGAACTGCATGAGTACAGCGTGGCGTGGGTGGACTGTCAGAGCCGCGATGCCGCGTTGGGCAGGGGTATTTTCATGGTCGGCGATCACGCTTCCGACGGCGGACTCGAGGTCGAACGCCGCAAGACGCGGACGGTGCCGTTCACGTCGCCGATCCCGGTTTTCAACCGCTTGACGCTGCGTGCCTTCAACGAGTTGTACTATCGGCGGCAACGCGCGGACGCGGTTCGCTCGACGGTCAGTTACGACTCGTACTTTTATCCGCTCGACAGCCTGCTTGAATGGAATCGCATCTATGGCCGCTCGGGCTTCCAGCAGTATCAATGCGTGATGCCTGCGCCCGTCGCGCGCGACGCGACGCGGGGCATTCTCGACGCGATTGCCCGCAGCGGCACGGGATCGATACTTGCCGTGTTGAAGCGCTGCGGCGCAATCAAATCGCCGGGCCTGCTGTCTTTTCCGCTCGAAGGCACATCGCTCGCGCTAGATTTTCCGCAGCGTGAGGAATCGAATCGCAAGCTCTTCGACCGGCTGGACGCGATCGTGCGCGAGAGCGGCGGCCGTCTGTATCCCGCCAAGGATGCGCACATGTCGGGCGAAGATTTTCGCGCTGCCTATCCGCAGTGGGAACAGGTCGAAGCGCTGCGTGATCCGGCCTTGCTGTCACGCTTTTGGGAACGAACCACTCGAGTATGAAAAACATCGTTATCGTAGGCGCCACTTCGGCCATCGCCATTGCCTGTGCACGGCAATGGGCTACACAGGGCGCGCGCTTCTTTCTCGTCGCGCGCAACATGGAGCGCCTCCAGCAGGTTGCCGACGACCTGAAGGCACGTGGTGCGCAAGACGTGCTGTGCCAGAAGCTGGACATCGATCAGCTGGGTGAACATGCCGCCATGATGCAGCGCTGTTCGGCGCAGTTCGGCGCGCTCGACATCGTGCTGGTGGCGCCTGGTACGCTGCCTGACCAGCAGGATTGTCAGAACGATGCCGACGTCGCGGTCCGTGAGTTCAATACCAATGCCGTGTCGATCATCGCGTTGCTGACCCGTTTCGCGACTGTGATCGAGCAGCAGCGGCGCGGCACGATCGCGGTGATTTCGTCGGTGGCCGGCGATCGCGGTCGCCAGTCGAATTATCTGTACGGCAGTGCCAAAGCCGCGCTCTCTGCGTTTTGCGAGGGCTTGCGGGCGCGCCTGTTCAAAGCGGGCGCGCATGTGGTGACGATCAAGCCTGGCTTCGTCGCTACGCCAATGACAGCGGGCCTTCCGTTGCCGGGACCGCTTGTTGCTACGGCGGACAAGGTCGCGGGCGATATCGTGCGCGCCGTGGAAAAGGGCAGGGATGTCATTTATACCCCGTGGTTCTGGTGGGGCATCATGCTGATCATTCGTTCCATTCCTGGCCGCGTGTTCAAGCGGCTCTCGTTGTGATGCAATGCGTGTACCGCGACGGGTCTGCCGTGCTCGAAGGCAACCGTCGCCGACCAGCGAGCGCATGGCGCGGCGAACCTTTGTTTGATCTTTCTGACCTGGTGTGCCTCTCGTGAACTCCTCGGCAACTTCCATGAGCGCGTCGCGCATCGTGATTTTTTACGCGATGTTCGCGGCGATTTCGATCGCTGCGAACATCGGTCTTCAGAAGCTCTCGCTGATCACCTATTCGGGAGCGTTCAGCGTGCCGCTGTCCGTGGTCGTCGGAACGGGTGGTGGGCTGGTGGTGAAGTTCCTGCTCGATAAGCTGTGGATCTTTCGATATCAGCATCGCGATCTGTCGCACGGCATACAGAGTTTTCTGCTGTACACGGTGATGGGGCTCGCCACTACCGCGATTTTCTGGGGCTTCGAATTCGGCGCGGACGCGATCTATCACTCCGAGCCTGCCCGCTTTACTGGCGGCGTGATTGGACTCGTGATTGGTTATATCGTCAAATATCGGCTCGACAAGAAGTTCGTTTTTGCCTGATTCCGTCGATGCCTTTTTGTAGTTGCGTTGCGCTATTGCCGCACCCGCGTACTCGGAAATATGACCTATGAGCCTGCAACGACTTAGACAGTACCTCTCGGAAAATGCGCTTCTACTGCTGGTGACCATTGCGGTGGGTGGTTATCTCGCGTGGCAGACGCGTAACTTTCAGCTCGACGATTCGCTGATCTATCTGCGATATTTGCGCAATCTGTTTGACGGACAAGGGCTCACCTACAACGCAGGCGATCGCTTCAACGGCCTGACTTCGCCGTTGTATTCCTACTTGTTGATCGTGGCCAACGTCGTGGCCAGGAACTTGCAATACACGACGATCTTTTTGTCGTTCGTGTTCCTGTGCGCAGCCGCGATCACCGGAGCGCATCTTCTGGCGAGCGGAAAATACGAACAGACGCTGTGCGCGCTGATCGTTGTGTCCTTCAATTATTTTTACGACACCTTTGGGATGGAAACTTCGCTGTTTCTGTTCCTGTCCGCGCTCGCGTTGATACTCTATCGCAGGGAGCAATTTTTCGGTCTGGGTGTAGTGCTGGGCCTGCTGTTCATCACGCGCAGTGAAGGTGTGTTCCTTGGCTTGGTCGTGGTCGTCGATTACTTCATCAAGAACAGAAAACTGCCTCATGTTAAGTATCTCGTCGCGCCGCTCATTCTGCTCTCGGCCAATTTCATCTTCAACTACTACTACTACGGCGCGTTTCTTCCGGCTACCGGCAATGCGAAGCTCGGACAGGGGAAGTCAGGGTACTGGGGCGAGGGACTGATTTTTCTCCACGTGCAGTACATGAAGGACGCTTTCTTCGGCGGCGATTTCCGGCTGCTCGCATTCATGCTGCCGGTCGGTCTCGTCGGCGTGCTGTCGAGTCTCGGCAAAAGGATCGTTTGGCTCGTCATTTTTTATCTCGTGCTACTGGGTTCGTTCTATGTATTTCTGCATATTCCGAACTACCACTGGTACTACGCACCATTCTTCTTCTTCGGCTTGCTGTTCGTCGGTGTCGGTGCGTGGAAGGTGCTCAACTTCACGTACGAACGTTCACGAGAGAGTGCCGTTTTTCTTACGCTGTTTCTTGCGTTTTTCCTTGTTACGAGCGGCTTCGTATACCACAGTTTTGGCATAGCCAATGTCCAACGCGGTTCGATGGACGCGTACAAGAATATCGGTGAATGGATCGGAACAAACACGCCGCGCGATGCGGTGGTTGCAAGTGTCGAGATCGGGACAGTGGGCTGGTACTCCGACCGGTACATCATCGACATTCTCGGTCTGACCAATCGGTATAACGCAGACTACATTGCTCATAAGGATCTTTATTCCTGGCTCACAAGGTACAGCCCGGATTACATCCTTGTGCATCAGCCGCTCTGGGCTTTTGAGGCAAGTGCGAATTGCCTGCTCGCGAGCCAAGCCTATGCGCCTGTCGAAGCATTCAAATTCGAGGGCTACCGCCTCCTGAAGCGAAGTGACGCCGTTGGGACGCAGCGGCAGATCCTGAGCTGTGCGACGGGGTCGCACTCCTGATAAGCCCGCAATACTCGTTGAGAAGTCTGGTCAGCAGGCTTGAGCAATGTTGCGGCGCAAATTGGCCGGCTCGTGGTTTCGAGCCGGCCGCAAAATTTCAGACTCACATTTTTCCAAAAAATAATAAGTCATCAGTATGCAGCGAGAAAAAGACCGCCTCGTCCCATTGCTTGTTTTCTTGTGCGCGCTGCTGCTCATGTGGTATCGGGCCCCCGAGCGCATCGAGCATGGCTTTTTGTGGGCCGAAGACGCCACGATTTTTATCGCGCAAGCGCACGAACTTGGCATCCGATCGTTCGTGCAGGGATATTCCGGTTATTGGCATTTCGTTCCGCGTCTTGTCGCGTGGCTGCAAATGAAAACGACGCCGATCGACAACGCGCCGTACTTCTTCATGTGGGCGTGTGCGTTGATTACGGCCGCCTCGAGCGCTTATATGGCCCATGCGTTCCGAGTCTTCTCGCCTCCAATCGCGGCACTTCTCGCGCTCGGCCCATTATTGGTTCCTCAGACGGGCGAGACCCTGCTGAACGCGACGAATATTCAATGGATATTGCTTCCGACGCTCATCGTTCTACTGTGGGAAAACCTGTTTAATCCGCCGAAGACCTGGTATGTCGCCCGCGCATTCGTGGCTGCCGGGATTGCGCTGACAGGGCCCTTTGGGATCATCACGTTCGGCCCAGCGACGCTGGCCTGTATCTACGTGTGGCGTCGTGAGACGCTTTCACGTCGTCAAATTGGATTCGTGGTCGCGTACGTTGCGGGCGTAGCGGGGCAGGTTTACGCGGTCGCAACCAACGCCTCGCCGCCACTCGACTTCGGCGCACCGCCGTTTGCATGGCGTTACGGCACCCGTATGATTCGCGAGCTGTTTTGCGGTCTTCTGCCGTCGCCGGAGAGCATCCCTCTGGTTGGCGGTTTGATCTTAGCCATCGTCCTGGTATTCGTCGTGGCGAGATCTCGAGCCGCTCTGGCCTGCTTGCTGCTCGCGCCGATGGCGGGTGTGATCTGGTTGCTCGGCGCCGCGCGATCGAACCCGTACTCGGAACATATGATGTGGTACGGCTTCGGGGCAAGGTACATCTATCCCGCGCTGCTGTTCTCTTTCTGGGCTGCACTGCTGTCGTTCACAACCTCGACGTCGAAACTGTCGCGAGTATTGGCGGGTGCATTCGTTGCGGTCACACTGCTCGCCAGTGCGACGCGATTCCTCGCATCGGAATGGCCAATGTGGAGCATTACGTCGAACGCCACAGGCCACGCGCTGAAGGTCGCGCCGAACTGGACGGTCCAGATTCCGAATCGTCCGTGACACTGTTGGTTCGCCGGGAAGATTAACCGGCGCGACCGTTACCTCGTTGCCATCGCTATCGGAGCCGGGCCGCCCTGGGTCTGGAGTGACCGGCGAATCGCCCGTCCCTCTTTCCACCCAAAATGCTGGTAATGCTCGATCGGGTCCACGCCGGCTGCCGCCACGTCCGTATTCACGGCCAGATATTCCCGTGCATCGAAATTGGGCGGCAATGCAATCGGTTCGTCGGGGTCCAGTTCGCTGTGTTGTCCGAACACGCGCGCCGCGCTCTTTTCGTCGTCTCGCGAGTTGCACAATTCCCGGAGTTTGCGGCGCGTGCGCCCGAACGGCACTTCCGGCGTCGCATCGCTAGCCGCCTGCGCCATACGCCGCCAGCTCTCGGCAATATATTGCGGATCGCGCGAACGCCTCATCACGACGGAGAACTCGATTTCGTTGCGCAGCGTGTCGAAGAAGTCTTCACACGCAAAATCGACCAGCTCCATCTCGCAGAGTTCGGCAATCAGTTTCGCAAACGAGCGCGGTGTAAAGACCCAGCAGTGAACATCGTGATACGTGCCGTTTTCGAACGCGTCGCGCGCGAGATGCAGCGCGCCTTGCCATGTGTGATGCCGTTTGACCGAGCGCGGATCGATGCGCTTTTTTTGCCACGCATCGAGGGTCGAGACCTCGGCGGCGGACAGGCAGTGATCGAGCAGCGAGTAGGGTTGCGGTACCCGTGCATGAGCGACGTAGCTGGCCAGGACTTCGGGCAGTCGGCTTTCGCGGCGGAAATAATCGAAGGTATAGCGTCGGTCGGGAACGGCGAGACGCACTTCCCCGGTCGGTTTGAGGACCGCGGCCAATTCTCTAAGCCACGTCACGAGATCGGGAACATGCTCGACGACATGCGAGGCAACCACGTAGTCCACATAGCGGCCCTTGATCGCCTCGTGCAACGTGTTGCGCCCCCACACCGCGTCGACATCGACGATCTCATTGATGTCGAGATTAGGATCGTCCCTATACTTTTCCCGCAGGTGCGGCGTGTCCGTATGGTCGACGTAAATGATTTCGCCGCCGTCGCTGCGCCGCACGAGAGGCCAGCAAAGCGGGCCTATTTCCACGCCGACGCTGTCCTTCACGTTCAGTCCTTTCAGCAAACGGCAACGCCGCTTATCTCGAAATTCATCGATGCTTGGAGCATTGTCTTCCTTCGCCATGTTGCCTCCTCGTATTGGACGGCACAGCTTCCAGTGATGACCGATGTTCACCGCATTGCGTGAAACCGCTTATGCCATCAGGTATGCATCTGCACCTTGATCGAGTCCGAACTCTTGTCGCTGGCCAGACGGAAGGCCTCGTCGACGTCGTCGAGGCTCAGATCGTGTGTGATCATGGCGCGCAACGTATCGCCCTTGCGCGCCAGCAGATCGATCGCGAGCGCGAAGTCGTGCTGACCGTCGATATAGCCGTAGCAGTTCGGCAGATGAATCGTCAGTTCCTTGATGTGCGGCTTGATGATCTCGATGTTCCTGAAGCCGTGATCGAATGCGCCGAGCACGCACACATGGCCGAGCGGGCGCACGAACTGACAGGCGAAGTCGAACGTGTCGGCCGTGCCGCCGACCGCTTCGATCGCATAGTGCGCACCCAATCCGCCAGTTGCCTGTTCGACCACGGCGAGTGCTTCGGCGCGATCGGCCGGCAGGATCGCGGCGGCGCCCATCCCCAGCGCCGCGCGCGCCTGAGCCGCGTGTCTCGCGACCACGTAGACTTTTTCGCTGCCGGCATCCAGCGCCGCGGCGAGTGCCGCGAGGCCGATCGTGCCCGCGCCGATCACCACGCCGACCGAACCGCGCGCAATCGGCATCTTGCGGCACCCGTGGATGCCGACCGCCACCGGTTCGACAATGGCGCCGAGCTGATCGTCGACGGCATCGGGCAGCGGGAACACGCCCGCTTCTTTGGTGCGCACGTATTCGGCAAAGCCGCCGCCGAACGGAAACTCGCGGGCACGGCAGTGAATCGGCGTGCCGAGCTTGCAGTACTCGCATTTGCCGCACGCGGTGCCCATCACCATGTCGATCGTCACGCGCTGGCCGACGCGCACGCTCGTCACACCCTCGCCGATCTCGACCACGGTGCCGCTCAGTTCGTGGCCGTTCGGAAAGCTTTGATGGACATCGACGTTCCGGTAGGCGTGCAGATCGCTGCCGCAGATGCCGACGCTCGCCACTTTGACGATCACGGTGCCGGGTAGCAGCTCAGGCACCGCGATGCGGCCGATCTTCATTGCGCGCACGCCGTCTTGCAAGCCGGCGCGCATGGACGCTCCTTCGGCGCGATGCTCGAGCGCGTTCGTCGAAGTCATCTATGAATCTCCGCAAAATGTGAAACGTTTGCGCTGCGGCGCCTAGCGTGTCTTTCGAATCCAGAAGCTCGCGCCGGGATTGCGCATGAAGAGCGGCATCCGTGCGTTCATCAGATCCGCATGGAAGTGTCCCATGAAGGTATTCATCAGAACGACTTCGAACGTGCTGTTGTACTGGAGGAAGGCGCGCAGCAGATAGGCTTCGTTCCACGCGCGGCCTTCGTAGATCCACTGCGGCGGGTATTCGAGCGGCAGAAACACATCGTGGAAGTGCACGTGCACGCCGGGCGCGAGGATCGGCAGTATCTCGAACACGATGCGGTTCACGTCGCTGCCGATCTTGCTCACGTGCGACGAGTCGACGAACAGGATGTCGTTCGCTTCGAGTTCCGCGAATACCGACAGGTCGACGTCCTGCGCGAGTGACTTGACGATCTTCGCGGTGACCTTGTCCTTCTCGGTCAGCAACGACAGCAAGCGTTCGTTGTTCGGTTCGACGAAAGTGCACTGGATCTGGCCGTCGAAGAACAGGTCGTTGGTATCGAGCGAAACGGCGGACGAGAAACCCGAGCCGATCTCGACGATGCGGCGCGGCCGCAGGTGGCGAATCATGCAGTACAGCGACGTCGCATCGCCATACGAGAACATCACGTTCTCGAAGTAGAAGCGCAAGCCGTCTTTCTTGTGCGGCTCGAACGGCATCTGGTGGTAGTAATAGTCGGCGAATTCCCCGACGAGCCGCACCTGCGCGTCTTCGTTGAACTCGATGCCGGGCAGCGTGCGCGAGACATTGCCGAACAGACGTGCTTCGTCCTGCTTGATGTCGGGGATCGACGGGATCGGCGAATAGTAGTGGCCCGGAGGCACGTCGCCGAGATTCGAAAAGTGCGGAATGTTGACCCGAAGCGCGTCGCGATACTTGTTCCGCTCAGCGATCAGTTCAGCAATCTCGGGATGCTGCGCGGCAAGTGAATCGAGAAGTTCAGGCGATGCCGACATCTTGTTTCTCCGCTTGAAGGAATTTGCGAAAAGCCGTGACAAAGTGCACTCGATAACGGTATGGGGATTGACTCGCGGCCAGGCATTTCAGGCTGCCCAGTCTATCGTACCGCCAGCATTCTGCACGCCCAATACTTCCCAATGTTCCGACATAAACCAGCATTTACGGTTACTTACAAATTATTCGCCGGAGTAGTCGGCACGGGCGCAAGCCCACCGGATAGCGCGTTCAGGCTGCAATTGAGCGCGGAAAAGGTCCGGCCAGCCGCCGTTTTCCGTCAGCGATGTAATGTTACAAATGCCTGGAACAGGGGTCTCGCCGCGTCGCCGGGGCGGTCGTTTGCGCTACGATTTGGCGTAAAATCAAGCCCCTGCCGATAATGGTCCGCGTCTCGTTCGCAAGTGGCGCGAGCGCGTGAATTCCGCACCGTCCGGCGGACGGCAGCAGCGCCCAACATACGGGACGATTCGGGACGGAGCCCGCAATATGCATTTTAAAATTCTCCTGACCACTCACAGTACCGCGTTCATGACGAGCGGTGGTGGTGAGTCGGAACTCGTGCAGGTCGCCGAACTTCTCAATGATTCGGACGTACAGGCCGACATTTACGGCATTCGCAGCCGGCCGCTACGCTTTTACGACGCCGTGATGCATTTCTCCGTCCATGCGGACGGCGAAGCGATCGTTCGCGAAACGGTGAATCAAGGCAAGAAGCTGTTCCTGTGGCCGAACGTCTGGTGGTTGAGCGCGCCCGACCCTGCGGAAATCGGCCGCATCGAGGCGTTCGTGCAGCGTGCCGAGCGGCTGCTGTTCAAGTCGTCCACCGAACTCGCGCACTTCAACACATACATCACGGTCGATCCAGGCAAATGCGTGGTGGTGGGCTCCGGTATCTCCGACCGGTTCCTTCTGCCCGCCGACAAGGATTTGCTCCCGACGGTCTGCGACGTCTCCGACTACGTGCTGTGCCTCGGCTTGATTGAGCCGATCAAGAATCAGCTCGAACTGATCCGCGCGCTGAACGAGCTCGACATGAACGGCCTGATGGTCGGCGGTTTCAGGGACGAGGAGTACTACCGGCAGTGCGTTCGCGAAGCGCATCGCGGCATTCATTTCCTGCCGTTCATCCAGCCGTGCAGCGCGCTGTTGCGCTCCGCGATCGCCAGCGCACTGGTGGTGGCTGAGCCGAGCTTCGATCCGCCCGGGCGCTCGTGTCTCGAAGGCGCGTTCGTGAAGAAGCCGCTCGTCATGGTTGATGGGGATTGGCAGCGCGAGCACTTCGACGACAATGTCTGGTATGCGGCATCCACCCGCGCGCCGGACATCATTCCCGCCCTTCAGGCTGCCCTGACCGACCCGGCCAGGGACGAAAAGATTGAACGTAACTACCAACGCGTCTATGCACGGCACTCGTCGAGCACGGTAGCAGCAGACCTAATCAGACACCTGATCGATGCCGGCCTCACAAATTAATAAAATTCCCCGACTGCTGGTCGTACAGCGGCGTTCCATGACCGATGGGCGAATGAATTCGCGCACCATCGGCGCGCGCTTCGCGCCTTTGCTTTCGTACATGCAGCGCCATCAGCTGATCGAGTGGGAGCAGATCTCGGAGGCGGACGTTGGCGTCAGCCATCTGCATCGCTTCGACGTCGTGCTGTTCAACAAGCACGTGTCGAACCTGTCGCTGAAGATCATGCGGATGGCGAACGAACTCGGTCTTCATACGATTTACGATCTCGACGACTGGCTGCTCGATCTGCCGTCGTGGAGCGTGCTCGAAATGAACGAGGACGTGCTCTACAACGTGCTCGCGATGATTCGCGAAGCGAGCGCGGCCACGGCGTCGAACGCGCTGTTGCAGGATCGCATGCGCAAAGTGCGGCGTTCCGACGACGTGCTGATCATCCCGAACGGGTTCGACGATCAGGCGTTCGACCTGTCGCCAGAACTGTGGACCGAAACGCAGCCGCCAAAGATCATCTTCTCCAATCTCGACGGCATCAAGCTCGTGAGCTTTCGCAAGGAGTTTTTCGGCACCTTGCGCAGCTTTCTCGCGCGCCACGAAAACGTGTCGATCGACTTCTGGGGCGATCCGTTTCCGGAGCTCAACACGATTCCCCGCATGACGCATCGCGGCAGCCGCGGCAACCTCGAATACAAGAAGGCGATTCGCGACGAAGGCTACACGTTCGCGATCGTGCCGCTCGGCGCCGAAGAAGATCCGGAGACGCTGTTTTTCAACTCGTGCAAGTCGCCGATCAAATACGCGGACTACGGCAGCCTCGGCATCCCGAGCATCTATTCCGATTGCCCGACCTACCGCGAAAACGTCAAGCATCGTGAGACCGGATACATTGCGTCGAACACGGCCGAGAGCTGGGCTCGCGCGCTGGAGGACATGCTGGGCGACGCGCAGCTTCGCCAGTCGATCCGCCGCAATGCCTATGCCGACGTGTTCGACCGTTTCAGCGTGCGACGCATTTCGTCGATGTTCCTGAAGGCCTTGCCCGGCCCCAAGTCCCAAAGCAGCTAATACCTATGGATCTTCTTCTGATTCGCCACGGCCAGTCGCATGCGAACGTGGCCGGCCTGTTGAACTCGACCGAACAGGACGAGTTGACCGAGCATGGTCTGCAGCAGGCCGCGAAGCTGCGCACGCTGATGGAAAGCTACGGTTTCGTGCCCGATCGGGTTTTTTCGAGCCCATGGCGGCGTGCGTTGCAGACCACCGAAGTGCTGTTCAAGGACAGGAGCGACTGGACCGTCGACGCCCGTCTCGGCGAAACCAATGCAGGGCGGTTCGCGACCTGGAAGGCCGAAGATTTTCGTCTGGCGTTCCCCGACTGGGGCAAACATCTGTCGGACCGTTACGAGGGTGGTGAGTCGCATCTCGAACTGGCCGCGCGTTCGGTGAACTGGCTCGAGGAGGAAGTGCTGCGGCACGCGGATCAGCCCGGTCTGATCGCCGCGGTGTGCCACGCGGGACCGATCTCGGTGATCTCGCAATACCTGCTGAATGTGCCGTTGTCCCGCTTCCCCAACGTGCTGGTGCCGAACGCATCGCTGACGCTGTTCCGGCGCAACGTGCATACCGGAAACTTTTATCTGCAGATTGCAGGGCTGTCATGAGTGCATCGATCAAGATTTTCGAGCCGCTATATGCGCCGGGGCAGGTTCTGTCCGAACAGGCTTTTCATCCGCTCGAGATGCGCGACAACGCGCACGCCGCGTGGCGCGAGTTCTATATCCTCGTCGACATGTACCGCAAGGGCATGCATCGGCAGCAGCAGATCACCGGCCTGTTTTCGCCGAAGTTCGCGCTGAAGGCGCGCATAGACGGCAGCCGGTTTCTGCAGTTCGTAGAGGCCAATGCCGACGCCGACGTCTGGATGATCAATCCTTTTCCGCAACTCGCGTATTTCTCGTACACCGCGTGGATGCAGGGGGAGCATGCGCACCCGGGACTCGTCGAACGCAGCCAGCAACTGCTCGACGCCTGCGGCATTGCGTGGAATCTGCGCGAGGCGCCCCGTCAGTCGCCGCGCACGCTGTGCTACTGCAATTTCTGGGTCGGTTCGCAGTCGTTCTGGGAGAACTACGTCGGCAAGGTGCTCGAGCCGATTGCCACGTTCCTCGAAACACAGAGCGGCACCGACGCCGCGCGCGGCGTGCTGGAGCCCACGGTCCACTCGGACGACGCACCGTTCCTCCCGTTCGTTGCCGAGCGTCTGTTCAGCACGTATCTGTCGCTGCGTCCCGAGTTGAAGGTGGCGGCCTATCCGATCGAAGGCGACCAGGTGCTGGACTATTGCGTCAGCGATTTCGAAAGAGACATCGTGCGCTACATGCAAAAGCCGATCGACGCGGCGGATCGCGCGCCGGTCTTTCCGACCGAGCAGATTGCGTTGATGGATTTGCTGTGCACGCTATCGCAGAAGTACGTGCGCGCGCATTTCTCGTTCACGCCGCACCCGCATACCGGGCAACCGATCGACTTTGACAGGGCCGGCAAGCCACCCGTGAACGAGTGAGGCGGCGCGATCGGGGTCGATCGCGCCGAAGTACGCCGATATGCGTTGGTCAGCGGCGGCGCTGACTCTCTATCTCTTCTCGGCGGAAGCGGTCGCCGTATCCGCGCGCGCATGCGTTGACGGGGCCGCGATGCCGACACCGGCGCCGATGAAGATGTTGCGCCATACCTCGTCGCTGGCACGTTGCAGCACGCCGTCGGCGTGCTTGACGAAGGCCGTGTCGATCGGACTGCGGCCGTGGGATTGGCCGAGGCGCTGCGCGATCACCGGTATCCAGGCGGCGAGTTCGGCATTGGCGTCGAACACGCAGTCGGGCGGGCAAATCTCCTGAGCGGCCGTGCCGCCGCGCACGAATACGGGCTTGCCGTAATGCATCGCTTCGAGCACCGGCACGCAGAAGCCCTCGTGGCGGCTCATCGCAAGCAGCGCGTGGGCGGATTCGTAGCACTCGAACAGATCGGCGTCGTCGAGCATGCCCTTGAAGTCGACCTGTTCGAGCACGCCGAGACGTCGCGCGTGATTGATCAGAAATTTCAGGTAATCGTAGTTCGGCGTGCTGCCGACGATGCTCAGCGTCGCGCCGAAATCACGCTGCTTCAGCAGCGACAGAATCTCAATGCCGTCCTCGATGCGTTTATGCGGCACCACGCGGCCCACCATCAGCAGGTTCGGCTCGGGGCGCTTGCGGCCCTTGCGCGGCCCTTCGCGCCGGAACACGTACATGTCGGGAAAGATCGGCGGCACGACCTTGACGGCGTCCGCCGCGACGATGCCGGCGACGCTCGCCGCCGTGCTGCGCGAATTCGCGACGACGGTGTCGAAGCGCGCGAGCAGCGGCAGTTGCGCGAGTGCCTTCTCGCACAACTGCGCGGTGCGCGGTTCCAGCGCGCGCAGCAACTGCGGGTCCGTCACGCCGTGGATGTAGCAGATCTTCCTGCAGTCGAGCGCGAGTATCCGCTCGAGGTATGGATCGTAGATCGAGTAACTCAGCAGGACCACATCGTCGCGAGTGACCTCTTCGAACAATGCGTCAAGCGGGCGCACTCCATTTGTTCCCTCCTCGAAACCGCTTGCATACAGCTCGGCCCTCATGCCGAGACGCTCAGCCATGCGTACGAAACCGATGCAGTGGTTACCCACCGCATCGCCCGAGAAAATGTCTGGAGCACATACCCGCAGCGTCATATCGTCTTCGCCTCCGCAATGTCGTTCAGCCGTCGCGCATACGCGCGTGCGACTGCCTCAACTGAGTAATCGCGCTCGATGCGCGCCTTCCCCGACAGTGCGATGCGCTCACGGAGTGGCGCATCGTCGATCATGCGTTTGAGCTGTTCCGCCGCGATCGATACATCCGGATCGCACCAGTACTGACCTTCGGCGAACAGATAGTCGCCGGGACGCAGCGGCACGAGTTCGCCGTCTACGAGAAATGCGGTGTCGGATTCGCAGAAGTCGACGTTGCCCGAGAAGTTCGTGACCACGACCGGCTGCCCCAACGCCATCGCCTCGGCGATCACGCGGCCGAAACCTTCGCTACGGTGCAGCGAAATGTAGGCGTCGCAACAGGCCATGAAGTCGGTCGAATCCTGGCGGCTCAGACGCTCGGACACGATGTGGATGCGGCTATCGCCCGCGGTGAGGTCGAGCACGGCGCGCCATACCGGGTCGTCGTCGCGCACGTTCATCGCCTTGATGACGAGCCCGACGCCCGGCGAGCTGTCGCCGAACGCCTGCTTGAACGCCTGTACGCCGGCGAGCGGATTCTTGCGGCTCAGCCACGAGTTGCCGTCGAACATCAGGTAGAACAGGAACTCGTTGGTCGGCAAACCAAAGCGCTCGCGCTTCGGGTCGAGCGGCGCGGGCACCTCGACCGCCATCGGCATCTGGTAGACCGGCGTATTGCCGAGCCGGCTATAGACGCTCTGCACGAAGCGGCTCTGCGCCCAGATTTCGTCGACCATCTGATGCACGTTGCCGAACGCGTTCGGCCAGTGAGGCAGTTCCCACGGCCATGCGCCGATCTTGTGCGTGGGCGCGTCGATCAGCTTGCGGCCGCCTTCCAGCGCCAGCCGCACCATTTCGGGCGCCGGCAGGCAGATCAGGCTGATGTTGTACTTGAGCTCTTTGCTGATCAGATGATCGACCGAGTGTTCGAGGCGCGCGGGCCCCGCCATCGGTGCATTGAGCAGCGTGACAGGTGTCGACGACAATTGCAGCACGCGCGCGGCCATGCGCGCGTCTTCGCCGAGGCCGAGCACGCCTTGCGGGAAGCCGATGATGTTGACGCCGAATTCATAGCCGACACCTTCGACACGCGCGTGATAACGGGCCGGCCCGCGCGTGTCGTCATCGGCTTCGTCGTCGGTGCTGTCGGCCCAGCGCACCTTCAGCGAGCCGACCAGCGGATATTCGGTCGGCGCCCACTCGTTCCACCAATGCACGAGCTGGTCGCGGCCTTCTGCGGTGTTCAGGTCGTACACGGCGCGCAGATCCGGGCGGTCGCTCGCGATCATCGTCAGGAAGCGGGGCAGCAAGGTGTCGTCGGCCGGCTGCTCGTCGTCGATTCTCGCGAGCTCTTCGACGAGATGAGTCGGCGTCCATTTGATCGCGGAGTACTCGTCGCGGCCGTGCTGGTCCCACCACGAGATGAAGCCGAGCCGCTCGCTGAAGCTGTTCAGGTTGAACGACGCCTGCAGGTCGGGCCGCTCGTTCCAGATCAGCTGCAAAAAGCGCGGCAGCAGCGGCAGCGCACCTTGTTCGCCAGCTTCCCCGGCGAACAGCGTATCGGGCAACGGCGGGATCACCCAGTGAAGCGCCGGATACTGTTGCTGCCCATGTTCGATCCACCACGACAGACACTTCAGACGCCCAGTGAAGGTGTCGAGCGAGCAGAGTTCCTGCAGATCCTGGCGCTCGCCGTGCAACAGCCGCAGAAAGCGTGGCACCGGCAGCCAGTCGGCGTGCGTGCCCCATTCGGGCTCGAACATCAGCGCAGGCGTGGCGGGCTGCACCGATTCGCCCTCGCGTGCTTCGGCGAGATCGGTCGGCGACCATTGGATCGCGTGGTACTCGCTGTGTCCGTGCTTTTCCCACCACGAAATGAAGGCGAGCCGCTCGCGGAAGCTGCTCAGGTTGAACGACGCCTGCAGGTCAGGCCGCTCGTTCCAGATCAACGGCAGAAAGCGCGGCAGCAGCGGCAGCGCGCCTTGCTCGCCGGCTTCCATTTTGAACAGGCTGTCGGGCAACGGCGGGATGCCCCAGTTGATCGCCGGATACTGGTGCTGCCCGTGCTCGATCCACCACGACAGGCACTTCAGGCGTCCGGTGAAGCTGTCGAGCGAGCAGAGCTCCTGCAAGTCCCGGCGCTCGCCGTGCAGCAGCCGCAGGAAGCGCGGCACCGGCAACCAGTCGGCGTGCGAGCCGAATTCCGGCTCGAACATCGCAGCGGAGGGCGTGGGCGGCACCCATTTGACCGCGTGGTACTGATGCTGGCCGTGTTCGATCCACCACGACAGACAGCTGAGCCGTCCGCGGAAGGACTGCAGCGTGAAGGTCGCCTGCAGGTCCGGCCGGTCCTTGTAGATCTCGCACAGGAAGCGCGGCACGTAAGGGCCGCCGTCCGCGGGAGGCGCTTCGGGCTCGAGCATGAAGCCGCCGATCGGCGGCTGCGACCACTTGATGCGCGGATACTCGCGCTGGCCGTGGTCTTCCCACCAACTGAGCGCGTCGAGCCGCGACGTGAAGCTGTTCAGATTGAAGGCGCTGCGCAGATCCGGCCGCTCGCTCGTGATCAACGCGAGGAAGCGCGGAAACGGCATCGCGCTGGAGTCGGGCGCGTCGATCGGTTCCAGCAACCCGGGCCACGCGATCGGCGGGCGCCACTTCACGCGCGGACAGGTGACCTGACCGTACTGCTCCCACCAGTCGAGGACGTTCAGATAGCCGGTCAGCGTGCTCAGATTGAAGGCCTGAGACAGATCGCCGCGATTGCGCACGATCGTCGTCATCAGCTTCGGCAATTGCAGGCCGGCTTCTTCGAGCACGGTGACGGGTTCGTGCAGCGTTTCGCTCAGATGCTTCGCATCGAGCACGCTCGGTTTGGTCGAACCGAGCCAGTACGTGACGGCGTCCGGATGCCGCTCGATCAGCGTGTCGTTGTCGAGCCGGCGCAGATATTCGAGGTCTTCCTGTCGCAGTACCCAGTCGAAGTCCGGATACGTTTCGCGCGCCGACATTTCCCACCAGAAGTACAGCGTGACGCGGTCATCGAGCACTTTGGAATTGAAGCGCGCAAGATCGGCTCTGAACTTCATCAGAAAGTAGATCGCGCTCGGCAGGCAGAACAGTTCCCCCGGCGATGGATGGCGGTACTCCGCCAGCCATCCGGTCTTATTTTTTTTTGGTCCCAGATTAATCAAGATTTGCAATCCTTGAAGGCCAAGCAAAAGAAAAATCGTCGGCAGTCAGTGTCAGATTCGGTGAATAGCAGGGATCGTTCATCAACAGATGCCCCCAGCGCTGTCTGACCAGCTCGGATTCCTGGTTGAAGCGGCTGATTTTTTCCGGTGTGTCTTCGGCGCCGCGGGTTGCCGATTCGTGATGATAAAGCTCCGCGTAGGGCGTCCACACATTGCGGTAGCCCGCTTGCCGCACGCGCAAGCAAAAATCGATGTCGTTGTAGGCGACGTGTAACTGCTCGTCGAGGCCGCCGACTTCCTTGTAGATCGACTGGCGGATCAGCAGGCACGCGGCGGTCACCGCGCACATCACGTTGCGCAGGCGCGCACGCGCGAAGTAGCCGGGGTGCGTATTGGGGAAATGCTTGTGCGCATGGCTCGCGATCCCGCCGACGCCGAGCACCACGCCGCCATGCTGGATCGTGTCGTCCGGATACAGCAGTTTCGCGCCGACCGCGCCGACATTCGCCTGCAGCGCGACCGACACCATTTCCTCGAGCCAGTCCGCGTTGATCACTTCGATGTCGTTGTTCATCAGACAGACGAAGTCCGCCGTACTGGCGAGCGCGACCCGGTTGTTCAGCGCCGAGTAGTTGAACGGCGAATCGTCGCGCACGACCTTGATTCGCTCGTCCTGCTGCAGGCGCGCGAACAGGTCGTGCGTTTCCTGCTTGACCGAACCGTTGTCGATGATCGTGATGCGGAAGTTCGGGTAGCTCGACTTTTGCCGCACCGATTCCACGCATTGCTCGACGAGCCCAGCGGAATCGCGCGTCGGAATGATGATCTCCACCGACGGCAGTACCTCGGGCAGGTCGTACACGACCTTGTTGAACGCGTCCGTGCCCGGCGCGTGCTCGGTGTGCGCGTTGATGCCGTTGCGCGCAAGATGTTCGTCGAGCGCGCGCATCGCCGCGATGTGCGCGTACGGCTTGGCTTCATGGCCGGCCGCCGTGCTTTCGGGAATCATGCGCCAGTGGTACAGCGCGCGCGGCACGTGATACACCGTGTGATGACCCGCGCGGTCGATCACGCGCAGCGCGAGGTCATAGTCCTGCGAGCCTTCGAAGCCGGTTCTGAAGCCGCCGACCTCTTTCATGACCGAAGTCTTGTAGACGCCGAAATGCGAGATCATGTTCTGGCTCAGGAACAGATCGTAGTTGAAGTCGCATTTGAAGTACGGGTCCGAGCGGACCCCGTCGATCGAGATCTTGTCTTCGTCGCTGTAGATCACCGTCGCGTCCGGATGCGCGTTGATCAGTTCGGCGACGCAGTAGAGCGCGAGCGGATGCAATTCGTCGTCGTGATCGAGCAGGCCGACGAAGTCGCCGATGGCAAGCTCGAGCGCCGTGTTGCTGGAGTTGCTGATGTGGCCGTTGGTCGTGCGGTACGCAACCTTGATGCGCGGATCTTTCGCCGCGTAGCTGTCGAGCACCTGCTTGACCTCGGGGTTCGTCGAGCAGTCGTCGGCGATACAGAATTCCCAGTTTTCGTAGACCTGGTCGACGACCGAATCGATCGCCTTGCGCAGCCATTTGGCCGGCGTGTTGTAGGTCGGCATCACGATGCTGATCAGCGGCTGCAGCGCCCATTCCTTCGAGCGCGCGCGCAGGTCCGGATAAAGCGATGCGGGCGGCTCGTGACGCTCGATCCATTCCTGATACGTGTGACCGACCGTTGGCGGCGGCGCGGGCTGCGCGCCGCCGCCCCACGACGCCATCCGGCGTGCGCGTTCGAGCAGCTCCGTCGGGCAGTCGGTGTCGGCCACCAGTTCGACATTGAAGCCGTTGATCGAAAACAGTCCCGAGCGCGCGATCGGATCGAGGCGCAACGGACCGACGAGCGGCGGAAACGCGACCACCTGATCCACCTTGCCGTTAGCGTCGACCACGAGGCCGATCGTCGCGTGCTCCGACATGCCCGCGCCCGCATCGAAGTAGATCATGCACGGCGAGGCCGGCATGTCTTCTTTCGCGAGCTCGAACGAAATGCGCGCGGCGCGACCCGACAGCTCCTCCCATCCCGTCAGCTCGAACTGTGGATCGCTGTTGGTCGCTTTCCACGCGAACCGGGAATTCGAGGCGGCCTCGACGTGATTCAGGGGACGAAGTTCGAAGTTCTTCATGATGTTCGTCACGGGTTTTGTCATTTCGTCAGCAGGGAATCGTAGAGGTCTTTCAGGGGCGACAGGACGGCCTGCCAGGTCAGATCTCGCGTCGGGGCCGCGGCAGCGCCGCGCGGTTGTGCGAGCGCCGCCCGAATCGAACCGGCAATGCTGTCGACGTCGAACGGATCCAGGTAGGCGACATGCTGCGCGAAATATTCTTCGGTAGAGCCAACCTTCGTCACTGCGATACGCGCGCCCGCCGCATGCGCTTCGAGCGCGGCGAGCCCCGGCGTTTCGAGCGTGCTAGGCAGCACGAACGCTTCGCAGGCCGTGTAGGCGGAGCGCAGCAGTGGCGAATCGTGAGGCAGCGTGCCGGCATAGACGACTTGCTCGCCACCTTCGTCGAAGCACGCCTTCGCATACTCGGGATCGCGCTGATGGCCGATCAGCACGAGCTTCAGTTCGGGGAACGACTTCATCGCGCGGATCAGCGCGAGCTGGTTCTTGCGCGGCTCGATGTTGCCGACATTCAGGATGAAGCGTCCTTCGATGCCGTATTCACGGCGGAACGGCTCCGGCGCGACCGGCTCGTAAAAGCTCGGTTCGACGCCGTTCAAGACGCTCGCGAACTTCTCGCGCGGCAGGTCGAAGATGCGCGCGAGCGTGTCGCACTCGATCTCGGAGTTCGCGACCACGCGGTCCGCGAGAGAAAACTGATGATGGATCTCGCCGATCGGATAGAGGTGCCTGGTTTCTTCGGTCACCCACAGGCTCGACGACACGACGAGCGGCAAGCCGAGTTGCTTGACGAAGTTGCACAGGTGCACCGAGCCACCGACGCACGAGAAGAAATGCACCACGTCGTGTTCCAGAAAACGCGGCTTCCACGGATCGAACAGCGTGACGTCGACGCCATGCGCGGGCAGATGCTTGTGATACGCAAGCAACTGGATTTCTCCGCCGCCGGGGGTATGGAAGGCCATCGGGTAGGTGGCGAACAACACTTTCATAGATCGGGCTCTAGTCGCTCAAACAGTTCTTTTCTTCAGACCAGCACGTCGTGGCACGCCGCTGCGCGTAACGCGCGGGATCGGCGGCGAGACCGGCAGGTTTCGGGACATTCACGTGGATGCGCGCCGCGCGCTGGCGCGGCCTCCAGGCGTTGACTTGCCGGTGCGGGGGCCCGGGCCTTTTCGCACGGCCGGCGAGCAGGCCTGAGTGTGCTGTTGTCGAGCACGTCGGATCGATACCACGAATTCCACATGCGCGAATATGTTTGAGTTGTTACGAAGTGTACGAGCGACGCGCCAGCGGGCGCAGGTCCGTTTTATTATCACGGCCCGACGCTCGTGCCGCGTGTTGGGGCTGCCGGCGTGGTCGCGGCGGCGCAGACATTCTAGCGTCCAGGCGGCGGGCTGCCATCCCTGACGACTCGCAGGCCGCGACGGGTGTCGCCCGAATACAATACGTTCCCAGCCAGACTTCCTGAGAAAGCACCGCCGATGCCAGATTGTATCGTGTCTGATCCGCCTTTCCCGCCGTTTGCGGCCGTGTCGACTCCTGACGGCGATCGTCTGTTTGCGTGGGTCGCGCGGCATGGCGTCGGCGAAATCGAGCGCCGCGAAATGCATGACGGAGCATTGCGATGAGTCTGCAGATCCTCGTCACCGGCGCCAACGGTTTCGTCGGCCACGCGGTGTCGCGCGCGTTGCTGCGGCGGGGCGATCGCGTGACCGGCGCGGTGCGCCGGCCACAGACGGCAGCAGAGGGCGTGCGCGAATGGCTGCTCGATACCGAAGACTTCGCGGGCATCGACCAGCGCTGGCCGGTCGCGCTCACTTGCGATGCGGTGATCCATCTGGCGTCGCGCGTGCACGTGATGCAGGAAACGCTGACCGAGCCACTCGCCGCCTATCGCGCGACCAACGTCGAGGGCAGCTTGCGGGTCGCGGCCGCGGCAAGGCGCGCGGGCGTGCGGCGCTTCGTGTTCGTCAGCAGCATCAAGGCGATGGGCGAGGCGAGCAGCGGCCGGCCGATCGCCGAAACGGATCAGCCAGCGCCGTCCGATGCATATGGCATCTCGAAACTGGAAGCCGAGCGCGCGCTGGTCGACTACGGCCGCTCGACGGGACTCGAAGTCGTCGTGGTGCGCCCGCCGCTGGTCTACGGACCGGGCGTGCGCGCGAACTTCCTGCAGCTGATGAACGCGGTCGCGAAGGGCATTCCGTTGCCGCTCGGCGCGGTCAGCGCGCTGCGCAGCCTCGTGTTCGTCGATAACCTCGCGGACGCGCTCGTGCATTGCGCGACCGATCCTCGCGCGGCCGGCGAAATCTTCCACGTGACCGACGGCCGCGACCTCACTGTGCCGGAGCTCGCGCGTCTGTTGGCCACGCAGCTTCACGTGCCCGCGCGGCTCGTGCCGGTGCCGGCGAGCCTGCTGCGTGTCGCGGGCCGGCTGACCGGCCGCTCGGCGCAGATCGACCGGCTGATCGGCGAGCTGCGCGTCGACAGTTCGCATATCCGCGAATGTCTGAACTGGTCTGCGCCGCACACGGTCGAGCATGGGCTGCTCGAAACCGTCGCGTGGTATCGCTCGACGCATTGACCACGTGTCGAACCTGCCTTGACTCCGACCTGATCCGCTAACGCTATCGACGATGCCGCTCGCTGCACATTCCGCCTCTTCCGTCGTTTCTTTATTGCCGTGGGGCATCGCGGCGCTGGCCGCCTGCGCGGCGATCCTGTGGACGCTGCTGCGCACCGGCCTCGCGTGGCGGCTCGCCACCGACATCCCCAATGACCGCTCGCTGCACACACGTCCGACGCCGCGCGTCGGCGGCTGGGGCATCGTGCCGGTCGCAGTGTTGCTGATCGCGCTCGCGGCGCCGTCGCTGTGGCTGCCCGTGCTTGCCGCGGCGCTGCTCGCGGCGCTATCGCAGATCGACGACCGACGCGGTCTGCCCGCACGGGTGCGCTTCGGCGGCCATGCGGCGGCGGTGGCGGCGCTGATCGCCGTCTATCCAGCCGACGTGCCGTGGTGGGCGCTCGCGTGCATGGCGGTTTTACTTGTGTGGCTCGTCAATCTCTACAACTTCATGGACGGCTCGGACGGCCTCGCGGGCGGCATGGCGCTGTTCGGGTTCGGCGGCTACGCGGTGGCCGCCTCGCTGTCGGCGCACACGGACGCGGCGCTCGCGACGGCGAGCCTGATCGTCGCGGGCGCGGCCGCGGGCTTTCTGCTGTTCAACTTTCACCCAGCGCGCATCTTTCTCGGTGACGCCGGCTCGATCCCGCTCGGCTTTCTGGCCGGCGCGCTCGGCTATTGGGGCTGGCGCGAGGGCGTGTGGCCGGTGTGGTTTCCGGCGCTGTGCTTCGCGCCGTTCATCGGCGACGCGTCGGTCACGCTGCTCAAGCGCCTGCTGCGCGGTGAAAAATTTTGGCAGGCGCATCGTGAACACTACTATCAAAGACTGGTGCAGTCGGGTTTGGGGCATGCATCGACCGCGTGGATTTGGTACTTGTTCATGGCGGCGGGCATAATGCTTGCTATTTGGGCGCTACAATTCGCTCTTCTGTATCAATGGCTGGTTGTCGTCGCATGGGCTGCCGTGCTGGTGATAGCAGGGCTGTGTATTGATCGCCGCTGGCGGCGCCATGTGTCCCGTTCCGGGCCAATCTGAGGTTCTGCGCAATGAAAAGCTTCAAAGCCAGATGGCTTTCGTTCAGTGCGTTTGCGTTCGACCTGTGCGCGGTGGCCATGGCCTGGATGCTGGCCTATGTGATCCGGTTCAACGGACCGGTGCCCGCGCCGTTCTGGTCGAGCGGGCTGCATGCACTCGTGTGGGTGCTGCTGATCTACGCGGTGATGTTTCGCAGCTACGGCCTTTATCGCGGCATGTGGGTGTTCGCGAGCCTGCCCGATCTCGTGCGGATCGCGAAGGCGATCGGCGTCGGCGCGCTCGTCGTCGTGATCGGCTCGGCGCTGTTGCAGCCCGCGCCGGTCGTGCCGCGCTCGGTGCTGATCGTGTCGCCGATGCTGCTGTTCCTGACCATGGGCGGCTCACGCGCGCTGTATCGGGCGGCCAAGGAGTTCTATCGCTACGGCGGGCTGGTCGGTCAGGGCAAGCCGGTGCTCGTGCTCGGCGCGGGCAATGCCGGCGCGAACCTCGTGCGCGAGCTGAAGCGCTCGGGCCAATGGCGCCTCGTCGGTCTGCTCGACGACGATCCGATCAAGCAGGGCCGTGAAATCTACGGCTATCGCGTGGTGGGTGCGATCAGCGATCTGCAGAAAATCTGCGCGGAGCTAAAGGTCGAGCACGTGATCATCGCGGTGCCGTCGGCGTCGGTGGAAGCGCATCGGCGCATCGCCACGCTGTGCGTGCGCGCAGGCGTACGCGCGATGACGCTGCCCGCGCTCACGCCGCTCACGCAAGGCCAGGCGTTCCTGTCGCGCGTGCGGCAGATCGATCTCGAAGACCTGCTCGGCCGCGATCCGGTGACGATCGACACCGAGCACGTCGCCGCGCTGCTGAAAAACCGCGTCGTGATGGTGACGGGCGCGGGCGGCTCGATCGGCTCGGAGCTGTGCCGGCAGATCCTGCGCTTCGGTCCGGTGCAACTGGTCGCGTTCGACATCTCCGAGTTCTCGATCTATCGCCTGAACGAAGAACTGCGCGACAAGTATCCGGAAGTGTCGGTGGTGCCGCTCGTCGGCGACGTGAAGGACTCGCTGCTGCTCGATCAGGTGATGGCGCGCTACTGTCCGCACATCGTGTTTCATGCGGCAGCCTACAAGCACGTGCCGTTGATGGAAGAGGTCAATACGTGGCAGGCGGTGCGCAACAACGTGCTCGGCACGTACCGCGTTGCGCGCGCGGCGATCCGTCACGACGTCGCGCATTTCGTGCTGATCTCGACCGATAAGGCCGTCAACCCGACCAACGTGATGGGCGCGAGCAAGCGGCTCGCGGAGATGGCGTGCTCGGCGCTGCAGCAGCAGGGCGCGCGGCGCACGCAGTTCGAAACCGTGCGTTTCGGCAACGTGCTCGGCAGCGCGGGCAGCGTGATTCCGAAGTTCCAGGAGCAGATCGCGCGCGGCGGACCGGTGACGGTCACGCATCCGGAGATTACGCGTTTCTTCATGACGATTCCGGAGGCGTCGCAACTCGTGTTGCAGGCATCGAGCATGGGGCGCGGCGGCGAGATTTTCATTCTTGACATGGGCAAGCCGGTGCGTATCGCCGATCTCGCGCACGATCTGATCCGCCTGTACGGCTTCACCGAAGAGCAGATTCGTGTCGTGTTCACGGGTTTGCGGCCTGGCGAAAAGCTCTACGAGGAACTGCTCGCCGACGACGAAACCACCACGCGCACGCCGCACCCGAAGCTGCGCATCGCGCAGGCGCGCGAGGTGCCGGACAGCCTGATCGACAACCTGCTGCCGTGGCTGATGCAGCATCGCGTGCCTGCCGACGATGAAGTGCGGCGCGATCTGCGGCGCTGGGTGCCGGAGTATCTGCCGGCGACGGCGACGACGCTGCGTAGTGTGGCGCCGGCGACGCGGGTGTCGTAGG
This sequence comes from Paraburkholderia atlantica, assembly GCF_000092885.1. Lineage (NCBI taxonomy): Bacteria > Pseudomonadati > Pseudomonadota > Betaproteobacteria > Burkholderiales > Burkholderiaceae > Paraburkholderia > Paraburkholderia atlantica. The sequence continues at coordinate 714,099 of NC_014117.1, forward strand.
CGTTGCGCTGCCGCGGGTCGTCGGAGTAGTCGAAGCCTTGAATCAGTAACCGCGAAGACGGGTCGTTCGACCCGTTGAAATTGGCCGTTGGATGTTTATCGATAAGAGCCCCTGCAGACCTGCTGGGGCTTTTTTATTTTTGCCGATCAGAGTTGACGACCTTCGCGTAAGACTCGGCTTTTCGGAGTCGTCTGAAGCCTGCGCCCGGCACATACACCTAGGATTGAACCGTCGCCGCCCGGTATGTCAGCCCGCTGAGGTGGCGGCTCTGTTGGCTCTTTTATCTGTGATGCAAATGTTTTGCGCGCCCTTGAGGCGCGCTTTTTTTTGCAGGCGAAAGAGGCAGCAAATCCGGAATCGACCATTAGCGCCAGTGGCACGCGCGCTTGCGGTCAAGGCTCACCAACGGGAGGAACCTATGCAGGACGCAATGACCTACAGCCAGCGCAATCAGGAGGCGTGACACATGGCCTACACCGGCAAATTTCTCGTGAATAACGAGCCACTATCACCGCTCATCATTTCTGGCATCGGCACGTTCAACGCTTATTCGGGCGACTGGCAATACCGCAATCGGGGCGGCTGCACGGCGGTGCCTGGCAAGGGGCCGATTCCCGCCGGTAAGTACTGGATCGTTGACCGTCGGACTGGCGGCATCCGTTCACAGGCTCAGGCGTGGTTGGCAGATGAATGGAATGCCTTCCGGGGAAAGCCGACATATCACGTTGAATGGTTCGCGCTGTATCGGGAGGACGGGAGCATTGATGACTTTACATGGGTCAATGGTGTCAAGCGCGGGCATTTCCGGCTACATCCGGCAGGCGGTGACGGCGTATCACTTGGTTGTATTACCCTGCCGAGCCGTACGGATTTCCTGAGAATCCGCAACTCACTGCTGCACACCATGACGATCCCTGCTGGCAATTCGGGGCTTCGCGCCTATGGAACAATCGAGATCATCACGCATGGCAACACTTGTCCGTAGGCTGTTCAAGATTGGGCTATTCATTTCGTTGTTCCTGCTGTCGGTTCGCTATGTCCCGCCAAATAATGTGTGGACAGAAAGTGAGTCAAACGCATATTGGGCGGTTTCCGAGTGGCTCAGTGTGCAGGACCCTAGGGACTTCTATTTCGTGTTCTGGGTGACCGTCGAACTGATCGTGGCGGTGCTGGCGTATGTTGCGATCGTGCAGGTATGGCGGTGGTATCGCACGAAGTAGACGAAGGCTCCGGCGACGAGGCTCTTTTTTGCCCATCAGAGTTGAGGGCCATCGTGCAAGCCTCGGCTTTTCGGAGTCGTCTGAAGCTTGGTTCGCGCTGTATCGGGACGGGAGCATTGATGACTTTACATGGGTCAATGGTGTCAAGCGCGGGCAGTTCCGATTGCATCCCGCAGGCGGTGAGGTACTTCACTCGGGTGCATCACCCTGCCGAGCCACAACGACTTCATGACATTCCGAACCGCGCTGCTGCATACCGTGAAAATTCCCGCGCGTACTTCGGGGCTTCGCGCCTACGGAACAATTGAGGTCATCACATATGGCAACACTTGCCCGTAGGGTGTTCAAGATCGCCCTATTTCTGTGTCTGTTCGTTCTTTCGGTTCGCTATGTTCGCCCGTATCCCTATCCAATGACGGAGAGCCAGCTAGCCGTATGGTGGCATGCTTCAGATTCGCTCGGTATCCGAGACCCCGGAGATTTGGTTTTAGTGGTGTGGGTGACGATTGAGCTGATCGCGGCGGCACTGGCGTATATGGCGATCATGAGCCTATGGCGGTGGTATCGCGCGTAGTAGACGAAAGCCCCGGCGACGAGGCTTTTTTCGCAGAGAAGAGTTGACGACCATCGCTCACGACCTGGCTTTTCGGAGCTGGCTGAGTCCTGCGCCCGGCAGATACACCTGGCATTGAACCGTCGCCGCCCGGTATGTCATTCCCGCTGAAGTCGCGGCTCTGTTGGCTCTTTCATCTGTGATGCAAATGTCTTGCTCGCCCTCAAAGTGCGCTTCTTTATCCAGGCAAAAGAGGCGGGGGTATTTCGCTTGGCTGCATTACCTTGCCTAGCCTTACGGATTTCCTGAGAATCCGCAACTCACTGCTGCAGACCACGACGATCCCTGCCGGCAATTCGGGGCTTCGAGCCTTTGAAACGATTGAGGTCATCACATATGGCAACACTTATCCGTAGGCTCTTCAAGATCGCGCTGTTTATTGGGTTGTTTCTTCTTTCATTTCGTTATGTCCGGATATCCGATCAGTGGAAAGAAGGTGAAGCGCGAGCATGGTGGGGGACTTCGGATTGGCTCGGTGTCCGCGACCCTGAAGATTTGTATATCGGGGTGTGGTTGACTGTCGATCTCATCGCGGCGACGCTGGCGTATGTGGCGATCGTGAAGCTATGGCGGTGGTATCGCACGAAGTAGACGAAAGCCCGCCGACGGGGTTTTTTGCCCAGGAGAGTTGACGACCGTCGCGCACGCCCCGGCTTTTGGGAGTTGTCTGAAGCCTGCGCCCGGCACATACACCTAGCATAGAACCATCGCCGTCCGGCATATCCCCGCAATATCGAAGATCAGTGTTGCAAAAACGGGGGTGACCATAGATTTTCTAGGAGAGTGGTTTGTCCCACGCTGTCAAGAATTGCGAAACGTCTTCTCACCTGATTACATGTTCTGGCGGCGTCGCGCCTACCCGCGCAGCGCGACCAAGGCGGGCGGTTTCCTTCAAGGTTTCGGCGGGCATGAATGGCGCGGGGTCGGTGTCCGCAAGCGTGACGATAAGGGCGAAAACATTGGTCATGCGTTCAACACCCGCTTCAAGGCGGCGCACTTTTGCGAGGGATTGAAGCATCAGGCAGTTCCGGGCTAACGGATTCATATGAAACGATTTTTAACAATACGAAGTCGGCGAGACGCTTTGACCATAGGGCTTTGACAAACATTGCCATGCGCCGTCAGAGCGTCATGTGCAATAAAGGTACGCCACTTTTCATATTGTCCTAGTGGCATTCTTCACTCTTTAAGGGAACCAATCAGATGTATAACGGGAGCTTGGCTGCGAATTTCGCGTACAGCAACGCTAAGGGACACAGCACGCAGAATTGCGCGAAGTTTGTTCGGCAGGCGATTCAATGGGGCGGCGTCACTGTTGCGCCTACCAACAGCGCAAAGGAGATGGATTTTATCCCGGTCCAGACTACCGAACCACAAGGCCATCATACAAGATCTATCGCCACGACTGACATGCACATAAAGCGCTTTCTTTCAGTTCTCGCGCTATTGGCCTTCGTCTTTTGGCAATCGGCATTTTCCGCTACCGCGCAACCGACGCCGGAAGGGCAAGCAAAGGCGTTTTATTCGTGGTACATCAAGTTAGGTGCAAACCTGACGTTTCCGTTGCTTGACGAAGGAATCTTTGACTACGTGGCGAAAGGTACAGTCAGCAAGCTACGAGACGACTATGAACACGACAGGTTGCCCGGCGATAGTGACTACTTTCTTAAGGTGCAAGATGAAGATGAGAATGATTGGCTCGCCCACATTACAGTTCGTCCTGCAGTGATGTTAGGCCATGTCGCGGTCGTGCCTGTTACGTTCGGTTCAAAGGACAAATTGAGCGTGATTGTGTTCATGCGCAATTTTGGTGGCATCTGGAAAATAACTAAGGTTGACGACATATCTGACCTTCCCTAGTCGGAGGTGAGCGACTAGTTAGAACAGTCGTGTGAGGCCGAATGGTTTTTTTATCGCGTGCATTGATGAATTTCGAGGAATCTCCGTCACGAGAAGGTTTTATTGCTACATCTCGAGCCGAGTAAACGGATCTCGAATTTTCGGCCGATACCCATGCTACACATGAGCCACTTTCGATGCTGCTAAGGCTATTTCGACCAACAAAAAGGCGCCCACGGGGCGCCTTTGTCGTTCCTGCTTACCGCTTCTCCTTCCTCACCACCATCCACCTCGGCGACTTGAACCGCACGATGCTCACGTAAAGCCACACATAAGTCGCCGCAAAAACAACAACGAAGCAGAACAGATGCAGCGTGTGCCGCCAGAACAGCGTCGCCGGCACGACCGCGATCAGGCACAGCAGCCACAGGTACGGCGACGTCAGCGAGTTGCGGCGCGTCAGCTCGCGCGCGGTGCGCGCGCCGACCGCCCAGCGCATCAGCCGCTTGTAGACCAGCATATGCAGATGCACGCCGTCGGGAATGCCCGGCGACATGCCGCGAATGAACTTCTTGCGGTAGATGGAGAAGCAGGTCTCGAAGATCGGGTACATGAAAAGCAGCACCGGATACCACGCGGACACGTCGCGATTACGCATCACGAGCAGGATCGACAACTCGGCGAGCATGAAGCCGATGAAGTACGCACCGCCGTCGCCGAGAAAAATCAGCCCGGCAGGGAAGTTCCAGATGAAGAAGCCGAGCACCGCGCCCATCATCATGAACGACGCGGACAGCACGACCGGGTCGTGCACCTGGAACGCCACATACGCGAGCGACGCGAACATCATGAACGCCACCATCGACGCGAGGCCGTTGAAGCCGTCGATGATATTGATCGCGTTGGCGAGCGCCGCGACCGCGAGCACCGTGACCACGAACGAGATCGCCGCATACGACAGCAGAAAGTCGAGCGGCGGCACGCTGATGTGCGTGACCGCGATGTCGAGAAAGAACCAGGCGAGCGCGGCGGCCGCCATCGTGCAGACGAGGCGCGTGAGCGGCGACACGCGCTTGGTCAGATCTTCGACGAGTCCCGAGCCGAACGCCGGCGTGCCGCACGCGATCAGCCAGAGAATGCTGCCCGACACGGCCGGATACGCGCGATGCAATTGCACCGCGGAGGCGAGCAGCCCGAGCAGAATCCCGGTCCCGCCGATGCGCGGCACCGGACGCACATGGAATTTCTGCACGCCGGCCAGATCGGTATCGGTCGAGAACTTTTCATGCAGATGCGCATAGCGCACGATCAACAGCGTGATCAGCAGAGAGACGAGAAAGCCGAGCGCAAAACTAAGCATGAAAATGGGCCTGAGCGAAGACGCGGAATTATACAAACGAAACGCACGGCGGCCGGCGCGCGGCAGGGACGCAAAGCTTTCATGCGCGCCAGTGGAAATATCCCAGATAGCGAGATCGAAGCGGCCTGCAAAGGCCCGTCAGCGCTGGCTTCTCATGGATTTCCCCTATGCGCCGCACGCGCGCCGCAACCGTAAACCTGGATGCGACGAAGTGTCAGTCGCGCGCAACAAAGGCGTTCCGGAGACCCAATGCTAAACAACATCACAATTCGCGGCGGACTGACGCTCGTGATCAGCGTATTCGTCGCCTTCCTGCTGACAGTAATCGCTGTCGGATACGGCGCGCTGAAGCTCGCCAACGACAGCCTCGCCGACACGCAGCGCAGCGAGGCCGCGCTGTCGCATCTGAAGGCGAGTTCGGAGAAGCTCCTGCAGGTACAGCTTGCGTTGGGCACCTATCAGACGTTGTTCAGCGTCGGCAAGCAGACCGACGATCTGCTGCCGGCCGCGCACAAGGTGCTGCTCGAATCGAACAACGACTTCCGCAGCTACATGGCCGGCCCGTTCGCGAGCGACGCCGAGCGCAAGCTCGCGCACAGCGTCGGCGAGGCGCGCGCGGCGCTCGTCGACAAGGCGGTCGAACCGGAATTCAAGGCACTGACCGACTTCGACTTCAACACCTTCCGTACCATCCAGGGCGATACCGCGAATAGCCTGTACGCGTCTTACTCGAAAGCGATCGACGCGCTCGAAAAAGCACAGATGGACAATCAGCATGAGCAGGCCGCGACCGGCGCGCGACGCTTCCAGCTGGCGACAGTGCTGTTCGGCGCGATCGCGGTGATCGCACTCGTGATCGCCGTGGGCGCGCGCGTCGCGTTGTCGTCGGCGCTGATCAAGCCGGTCAACGCGACGGTCAAGCACTTCGAGCGCATCGCGGCCGGTGACCTGAGCGTCGCGATCAAGGTGAAATCGCGCAACGAGATGGGTCAGCTGCTCGGCGCGCTGACGCGGATGCGCGACGGCCTCGTCGAAACGGTGGGCAAGGTGCGCGGCAGCACGAGCGCGATCACGCAGGGCGCGAACGAGATCGCGTCGGGCAATGCCGATCTGTCGGCGCGTACCGAGCAGCAGGCGGCCGCGCTGCAGGAGACCGCGGCGAGCATGGAGCAACTGTCGGCGACCGTGAAGCAGAACGCCGACAACGCGAAGCAGGCGAACCGCCTCGCGCACGGCGCGCTCGATACGGTCACGCGCGGCGGCAAGGTGGTGTCGCGCGTGACGGAGACGATGGACGGCATCAGCGATTCGTCGCGCAAGGTCACCGAGATCATCGGCATGATCGAGGGGATCGCGTTCCAGACCAACATCCTCGCGCTGAACGCGGCCGTCGAAGCGGCCCGCGCGGGCGAGCAGGGACGCGGCTTCGCGGTGGTCGCCTCGGAAGTACGCAGCCTCGCGCAGCGCTCGGGCGCGGCGGCCAAGGAGATCAAGGAGCTGATCGGCGAGTCGGCGGCGAAGGTCGAGGAAGGTGCGTCGCTGGTGTCGGATGCGCAGAAGACGATTCAGGAAGCGATGAAGGCCGTCGAGCGCGTGACCGGCGTGATGAGCGAGATCGAGGCGTCGGCGCTCGAACAGAGCGACGGTATCGAGCAGGTCAACAAGGCGGTGTCGCAGATCGACGAAGTCACGCAGCACAACGCGGCGCTCGTCGAGCAGGCGGCCGCCGCGGCGAAGTCGCTGGAGGAGCAGGCCGTGATTCTGAAGGAAGCCATTGCCGTGTTCCGGCTTGAAGAGTCGGGGGCGGCGGCCTAGCGTCCGGCCCGAAGAAATGCGTGGCTGTCGGCGGCATAGCGCGCCGACAGCTACCTTAGAATCCTGTTTTCCATCTGGTTGGACAAAACGAAAGCAGGTGTTCAATGCTCAAAGGGTTGGCAGCGTTTGTTATTTCGGCGCTCTGTGTCTGGCTGTTCATCATCGTATTCGGTCAGACCTTTGCGTCCGCGCAACTGCACGAGGTCGGAGACTTTGCGGCTAACTCGTTGCTGATCGACGACGCGAAGCATTTGAAGCTGCTCGTCGGACATTACTCGCGCGTGGGGTTCAATCATCCTGGTCCTGCGCTTCTTTACGCGCTGGCAGCGGGCGAGATCGTATTTTTCGACCTGACGCACGCGGTCGCGTCGCCGCTTTCCGGTCAGATCCTTGCGGTCGCGCTGCTTTCCGGTTTTTGGATCGCGGCAATCGGGACGCTCTTGATCAGGATGCAGCAGGCGACGAGAGGAGCCACCGCGGCAGCCGTCGTCACCACGACCTTATTCGTTGGTGTCACCGCTTACATCAACTATCAGGCCTTTGCGGGCCCCTGGTTCCCGCATCTCTACTATTTTGCTTTTGCGGCGTTCACGGTGTCCGTAGCCGCATTGATCATGGGACGCGCAGACGGGCTTCTCCTGCTTGCCGTAAGCCTTGGATTCCTGCTGAACGGTCATGCTTCTTTTCTTGGTATGACGGCCGTGATGCTGGCGTGCGCGCTGATAGCCAATACCTGGATTTCCGTCGGATCGGGTTCCAATGAAACCTGGGTGTTGAGCCGGCATTTCCTCGCGGGCAATGTTCGAACGATCGCGGTTGCATTGGCGATCGTGGTGCTTTTCCTGATTCCTCTCGCGATCCAGACGATCCTTCATTTTCCCGGACCGCTCGCTGAATATGCCGCTTTTAGCCATGCGCACCAAGCGAATCGTTTAGTGGACGCCGCGCGCTTTGCCGGTCTTTTCTGGAGTAGTGGACTGTTCGGCATTCTGCTGGGCGCGGCGGCTTGTGCCGTGCTCGTGACGAACGATCCCGCGCGCGACAATGAAAGCCGCGTCGCGCCTGAGCGGGCATTGTCGCTGGCGCTAGCCAGTGCAACAGTCGCCTTTGTGTTCTATGCCGTATTCGGAGTCGACGATCTTTCGCTGACCTATGTCGGAATCTTCTACTACGTCGTTCCTGCTCTGGCGCTGACGTTGCTGGTCAAGCGTTTCCTCGACAATGTGACGGATGCGACGCTGCCCGCTGCCGTGATCGTTTGTGTGGTCGTGGCGGCTTTCACGGCGATCCGGATTCATCAGCCGCCTGAAAACGTTTCCCAGTACGACGATCCGCGAATTCCCGCTGCTTACTCGACTATCCGCAATCTCGAAGCGGGGGGCGGCGTGGCGGTTTTCGACCTCGATGGGTCCGCGGATTGGGAGCGGCTGTGGCCGATTCTGGTGGGCATCGAAGCCTATGCGAAACGTCAGGGCAGCGTACCGTTTTGCATCGCGCAAAACTGGCAGCTCGTGTTCACCCGAGCGGCGCGCTGCACGCCTGACGAAATGCGAGGCGCCCACCGGCGTTTTCTGGTGTCGGCGGTGCCGAAGGAAGGAATGACCGGTGCGGTGAACGTCGCCGGTTTGCATTTTTATCCGCGGGAATCCGCGCAGTAGGCGAGCAAACGGCGGCGGCATCCGCGCTATGCGAATGCCGCCGCCGTCTTTTATACCGACGCGATGAAGCCGAAGCGCTTTACGCAAACCCCTGCGGATTCATCGACTGCCAGCGCCAGTGGTCCGCGCACATGCGCTCGATGCCGAACTGCGCGCGCCAGCCGATGATCTTCTCGGCCGCGCTCGGGTCCGCGAAACACTGCGCGACGTCGCCCGGGCGGCGCGCGACGATCTCGTACGGCACCGGCCGGCCCGATGCTTTCTCGAACGAGCGCACCACGTCGAGCACGCTATAGCCCTGGCCCGTGCCGAGATTGACGACGAAGCTCGCATCGCGCTCGACGAGCGCATCGAGCGCGGCGAGATGCCCGCGCGCGAGATCGACCACGTGGATGTAGTCGCGCACGCCGGTGCCGTCGGGCGTCTCGTAGTCGCCGCCGAACACGCGCAGCTTTTCGAGCTTGCCGACCGCGACCTGCGCGACGTACGGCATCAGGTTGTTCGGAATGCCGGCCGGATCTTCGCCAATCAGGCCGCTCTCATGCGCGCCGACCGGATTGAAGTAGCGCAGCGTCGCGATGCGCCACGACGGGTCCGACACTTCGAGATCGCGCAGGATCTGCTCGGCGATCAGCTTCGATTGACCATACGGATTGGTCGCCGACAGCGGGAACGATTCGTCGATCGGCGAGCTTTTCGGCACGCCATACACCGTTGCCGACGAACTGAACACGAACTGCTTGACGTTGCGATCGCGCATCACGCCGAGCAGCGTCAGCAGGCTGCCGACGTTGTTCGCGTAGTACTCGATCGGCTTCGCGACCGATTCGCCGACCGCTTTCAGCGCCGCGAAATGGATCGCGCCCGTGATCGGATGCGCATCGAAAATGCGCTGCAGCGCGGCTGCGTCGCGTGCGTCGTCGTCGTAGAAGCTCACCGCACGGCCGGTTATTTGCTCGACGCGCCGCAACGATTCGCGCTTGCTGTTCACGAGGTTGTCGATCACCACGACGTCGTAGCCGCCGTTCAACAGTTCGACGCAGGTGTGCGAGCCGATGAAACCCGCGCCGCCGGTTACCAGAATCGTGCCTTTCATGGTCATGCTGTTGCTCCCATTAAAGTAAAACACCCGTGATTTTTTGCACCAGGTCTTTATACGTTTCGACGACCTTGCGTTCGTCGAATTCGGTCGCGACTTTCTGCCGGCCGCGTTCCGCCATCGCGCGACGCTCCGCGCCGCTCATATCGAGCATGCGCGCGAGACTCGCGGCGAGGCTCTGCGCATTGCGCGCTTCGCACAACAAGCCATTGACACCGTCGGTCACCACCTCGCGGCAGCCGGGCACGTCGGTCGCGACGATCGGCCGGCCCATCGCCGACGCTTCCATCAGCGTGCGCGGCACGCCTTCCCGATATGACGGCAGCACCACGCAATCGGCATCGGCGATGAACGGCCGCACGTCGTGCGCTTCGCCCAGATATTGGATCACGCCTTCCTGTTCCCACGCGGCGACTTCGTCGCCCGTGATGGCGCTCGGATTGTCGACGCCGACCGGCCCGAGCAACTGGAAACGCGCATGGGGATAGCGCGCGCGCAGTTGCCGCGCCGCCTCGACGTATTCGCCGACGCCCTTGTCCCACAGCAGCCGCCCGATCAACACGAAGCGAAACTCCGCGCGAGCGCGCAGCGGCGTGAATGCGAACTGCTCGAGATCGACGCCCTCGCCGTGCAACAGCCGCGCGCGTTCCGGGTGCACGAGCAGCTTGCCGTCGATGAACGCGGCCTGATCGTCGCGATTCAGGAACCATACTTCACGCGGAAAGCGGAACGCGAAACGATACAGCCTTTTGGCGATCTGCGCGGCGCGGCTGTGCTGGATGAACACGTAGCCGAGCCCGGTGGTGACCGCCACCGACTGCACGCCAGCGAGCTTCGCCGCGATCGAGCCGTAGATGTTCGGCTTGATCGTGTAGTGAAACACGACATGCGGACGGATCGTCCGGTACTGCCGATAGAGCGCGACGAGCGTGCGCAGATCTTCGCCCGGACTCGTGCCCTTCGACGCCACCGGCAACTCGATGCAACGGCAGCCCATCGCGGCGAGCAACTCGAACGTGCGGTCGCGCGGCGCAAGCACCGTCACATCGACCCCACGCCCGATCAGCGTGCGGATCAGCCCTTGCCGATACGTATAGATTGCCCAGGCCGTGTTGCAAACGAGTGTAATGCGCAGCGCGGGCGTCGACTTGAAAGAGGGCTTCATGCGAAAAAGGGCACGGCGTTGAATGAAGTGTGGACCAGTGATACGAATACAGCGCCGTACTCAGCGGCGCAAACCTCAGCGAACGAAGCGACAGCGACAGCGCTCACACCTGGCGCGGTTCAACGGCTCTCGCGCGGCGTCAGCAGCGCGCGCTTGACCCGCTGCAACGTGCGATAAGGCAGCAGCAGATGCGACAGATTCTTCGCGAGGCCCAACCAGTCGTACGGATTGGCCACGTTGAAGTAGCGCAACTGCAAACGCAGCGTCGAACCGATTTGCCGGCGCCGCTTCGTCGCGCTGATGCCGCCTTCGTTCAGCTCGTAGAAAAGGCCGAGTTCCGGCAGATTCGCGCAGTCGTAGCGTTCCATCAGACGTAAGAACAGATCGAGGTCCTCGGCCGAAGGATACGCGGCGCGGTAGTTGCCGACTGTGCGGACGGCATCGATACGCAGCATCATCGACGGATGCGCGAGGCACGAACGGAAAAAGCGCTGGCGCCGGATCACCTTCGGCTCGGCCGGCGGCGTCAGCATGAAAAGCGGCTCGCCCGCGCGCGTGATGACCTGGGTCCACATGCCGAGGCCCGCCACGTTCGGATGCGCCTGCATGAACGCGCGCTGCTTCGCGAGCCGCTGCGGCACCGCGCGATCGCCCGCGTCGATGCGCGCCGCAAAACGAAAACCGCGCTGCGCGAGCGCATCGATGCCGGTTTGCAGTGCGCGCTCGATGCCGCTGTTCTGCACCATGCGCAGCACTTCAATCTTCAGATTCGGCAGCGCCGGCGCGACGATCGGCGGGGTGCTGCCGTCATCGACGATCAAAACGTGCACCAGCGCACTTTCCTCAAACGACGCGAGCGTAGAATCGACGTCCGCCTGGCCGTTGTAGGCGGGCATCAGCACCGCGACGTCGTCGAGCGTGGTTTGCGCGGTGGCGGATGAATTCGTCATGGGCGCAATTTGAAACGGATGTAATAAAGATTGACCGAGGCGGCCGCCAGATAGCCGGCCGCGAGGCCGACGAGCGCGCCATACGCGCCGAGTCGCGGGATCGCCAATAGATTGACGGCGAACGCGACGGCGAGCGCGAGCAGCCACTTCGCGAGCAACACGAACCTGGCCTGATACTTGAGCACGACCAGATTGCCGATCGCCTCGATACCGGCGGGCACCGACAGCCACACGGCCCAGCGGAAGATCTCGATCGCGCCTTCGAAGTCCGGCCCGAACACTTGGCGGATGATGAAGCCCGCGAGCAGATCGAGCACGAATGCGCCGCACACCATCAGCACGGCGGTCAGCGCGGTGAGCCGCCACATGTTGCGGCGCAGTTGCGCGATGCCTGGGACTCGATAGACGAATGCGGGCGCAATGGTTTGCGCGAGCATCAGTGCGAGCGTGATCCAGTTTTCATTCAATTGCTGGGCGGCCGAGTAGCGTCCGAGATCGGCGAACGAAATCGCGCGCTCGAGCATCAGCCGGTCCAGTTTCAGGAACAGATACATACAGATGAGCCCGAGCCAGAACACCGTGCCCGCGCTCGCGAAGTGCTTGAAGAGCGAACGTTCGACATGCCAGTCCAGCTTACCGCCATGCCGGCGCATGAAGTAGAGCAACAGCACCGCGCCGATCGCCGCCGACTCGAGCGCCCACAGCCAGCCGAAGCGTGCGGGCGCGGCTGCCGCGCGCACCAGCAGATAGACGAGGCCGGCCTTGATTACAGCGGTGCTCATGCTGGTCAGCAACTGCGGCTTGCTGTAGGTCATGCTTTGCAGCCACGCGTTGATCACGCCGACGAACGGCTCGCGAAACAGCATCGTGACCGCGAGGCCGGCGAGCATCGCACCGACGAGCGGTTCGAAGAAATGCAGCGCAATGCCGAGCCACGTAAGCAGCAGCGCAACGGTCGAGACGGAGAAGCGCAACGCGAATGCGCTGCCGAGTACGGTGCCGAGTTGTTCAGGCGGCCGGTTGACGATGGTCGGTACGAGGATTTCCGCGCCGCATACCCATGTGATCGGCGACAGCACCAGCAGCAGCGTGTTCGCGTACTGCCATTTGCCGAACGTATCGGGCCCGAAGTAACGCGCGAGCATGCCGCTGATCACGATGGCCACGCCGATCTGCGTGAGCCGCTCGAGACCCAGCCAGGCGATGTTCGTAAACGCGCGCGTGACGTCGGGATTGGCGAAGCGCTTGAGTGTCAGCATCCGTTGGCCGCTCGCCGCTGCGCGTCGGTCAAGCCACCTCGTGCGGCCATGCATGCGGCGCTATGCGCGTTCGCCCGCCCGGCCGGCAGCCACGGCAACTTTACAAAGGGAGGGCGTCTAAGCATTAGAATGGCGTTATTCAGGCTGGTCAGAAGAACGCAATTATAAGTTGGAACCGGACCGCTTCCGGCAAGGGCGCAACGAGGCGTGATAACGCGGTTTTTTAACGCGCGTGTTACCGTGGTTTTTAATGCGATTTTTTCCGCGTTTTTACCGGTTATCGTCTGTGCGCAGGTCAAAATTTTCCATTGCACGCAAGTGAGCCAACATGATCTCCAAATCGATTTTCAAGGCATATGACATTCGTGGCGTCATTGGCAAGACGCTCGACGCCGACGCCGCGCGTTCCATCGGCCGCGCCTTCGGCAGCGAAGTGCGCGCGCAGGGCGGCGACGCGGTCGTAGTCGCGCGCGACGGGCGCCTGTCGGGCCCCGAACTGATCGGCGCGCTGTCCGACGGCCTGCGTGCGGCCGGCGTCGACGTCGTGAACGTGGGTATGGTGCCCACGCCGGTCGGCTACTTCGCGGCGAGCGTACCGTTGAAGCTGGCGGGCGGCGAGCGCCGCGTCGACTCGTGCATCGTCGTGACCGGCAGCCATAATCCGCCGGACTACAACGGCTTCAAGATGGTGTTGCGCGGCGCGGCCATTTACGGCGAGCAGATCCTCGCACTGCATCAGCGCATCGTCGATGAGAACTTCGCCGACGGTAACGGCAGCTACACCGAATACGACATCGCCGACGCCTATCTCGAGCGCATCGCGAGCGACGTGAAGCTCGCGCGTCCGATCAAGATCGTCGTCGATACCGGCAACGGCGTGGCCGGCGGCCTCGCACCGAAGTTGTTCAAGAAGCTCGGCTGCGAACTGGTCGAACTGTTCACCGAAGTCGACGGCAACTTCCCGAATCACCACCCGGACCCGGCGCACCCGGAGAACCTCGAAGACGTGATTCGCGCGCTGAAGGAAACGGATGCGGAAATCGGCTTCGCGTTCGACGGCGACGGCGACCGCCTCGGCGTCGTCACCAAGGACGGCCAGATCATCTACCCGGACCGTCAGCTGATGCTGTTCGCCGAAGAAGTGCTGTCGCGCAACAAGGGCGCGCAGATCATCTACGACGTCAAGTGCACGCGCAATCTCGCGAAGTGGGTCAAGGACAAGGGCGGCGAGCCGCTGATGTGGAAGACCGGCCACTCGCTCGTGAAGGCGAAGCTGCGCGAAACCGGCGCGCCGCTGGCGGGTGAAATGAGCGGCCACGTGTTCTTCAAGGACCGCTGGTATGGTTTCGACGACGGCCTCTACACCGGCGCGCGTCTGCTCGAGATCCTCACGCGCGTCGCCGACCCGAGCGCGCTGCTGAACTCGCTGCCGAACTCGCACTCCACGCCCGAGCTGCAACTCAAGCTCGAGGAAGGCGAGAACTTCGAGCTGATCGCGCGTTTGCAGCAGAACGCGAAGTTCACCGGCGCGGACAACGTCGTGAAGATCGACGGTCTGCGCGTCGAATATCCGGACGGCTTCGGCCTCGCGCGTTCGTCGAACACGACGCCGGTCGTCGTAATGCGTTTCGAAGCCGACAACGACGCGGCGCTCAAACGCATCCAGGACGACTTCCGCCGCGTGATTCTCGCCGAGAAGGCCGATGCGAAATTGCCGTTCTGACGGCTGATGCGGCGGCGCGCTTCGATATTCGTCAACACGGGTCGAAGCGTCGCCGCTACCGAACGCGGCGCGGGTTGCCTTACCGCGCCGCGTTTTTCATGTCTTTAATGGACGGCGCGCTAGAATTGCGGTCCTTTCAACGCATCTTCGAGCCGGATAGCCGGTTTTCCCACTCTTGAGCGCGCAAAAGATACTGATCGTGAGGGTGTCGTCGCTGGGCGACGTCGTTCACAACATGCCCGTGGTCGCCGACATCCGGCGCCGCCATCCCGACGCGCAGATCGACTGGCTCGTCGAGGAGAGCTTCGTCGGGCTCGTGGAACTCGTGAGCGGCGTGCGGCGCGCGATTCCGGTGTCGCTGCGGCGCTGGCGCAAGCGCATCCTGTCCGTCGACAACTGGCGCGAGATCGGCGCGTTTCGTCGCGCACTCGCCGCCGAGCACTACGATCTGGTGATCGACTGCCAAGGGCTCATCAAGACCGCGTGGGTCGCGAGCATGGCGCGCGGACCGCTCGTCGGCCTCGGCAACCGCACCGACGGCGCCGGCTACGAATGGCCGGTGCGCTTCTTCTATGGGCGACGCGTGCCGATCGCGCCACGCACGCACGTGGTCGAACGCACGCGGCAACTGGTGGCCGCGGCGCTGAGCGATCCGCCGCCGCAACCCACCGACGACATCGACTTCGGTCTCGATACGGGCCGTGCCGCGCTCGCGCTGTCGCAAGCCAATCTGAATCTGCCGGTGCCGTACGTGGTGTTCGTGCACGCAACTTCGCGCGCCGACAAGCAGTGGCCCGACGCCGCGTGGATCGAACTCGGGCAAACGCTGGTGCGGCGCGGCGCGTCGATCGTGCTGCCGTGGGGCAGCGACGCCGAGCGCGCGACCAGCGAGCGGCTCGCGAAGGAGTTCGGCGCGGCCGCGATCGTGCCGCCGAAGCTGTCGCTGCCGGCGGTGGTCGGGCTGATCGATGGTGCGGCCGCGACGGTCGGGGTTGACACAGGTCTGGTCCACATCGCGGCGGCGCTGAAGCGGCCTACGGTCGAGTTGTACAATTTCTCGACCGCGTGGCGCACCGGCGGCTACTGGTCGCCGAACGTCGTCAACCTCGGCGCGGCCGGGCAGCCGCCCACGCTGCAGCAGGTCAAGTCGGCGCTGGCCGCATTTGGTTTGCTGTAAGCCGGCCGGCAGTCATCAGCACCTGCTGCAACCTGTCGGTGCGCTTCGCCTTGCGCACCCTCCGTTCCAAAGGGCGACCATGAACGAAACCCAGATCATCGAAGTAGCGAGCGCCGACTGGCACGGCTGCAACCTGTCCGTGCCGCGCGAAACGCTGCTCGCCGGCGTCGAGCGCGGCAAGGTGCTGTACTTTCCGAACCTGCGCTTCGCGATCGACGGCGGCGAGCAGGCGCTGCTCGACCCGGCGCTGGCCGATCCGAACCGCAAGAACATCAGTCTCGAACCGAACGGCGGCGCGCTGCACGGCGTGGCCGGTGATGCGGTCACGCAATCGGCG
The DNA here is from genome assembly GCF_000092885.1 of Paraburkholderia atlantica. NCBI lineage: Bacteria > Pseudomonadati > Pseudomonadota > Betaproteobacteria > Burkholderiales > Burkholderiaceae > Paraburkholderia > Paraburkholderia atlantica. The sequence continues at coordinate 730,314 of NC_014117.1, forward strand.
GTGCGCGCGTTGATCGCGCGTTATCAGGCGAATGCGCGCACGCTCGTCGACGGGCTCTTTCCCGAGTACAACGGCAAGCTGCGGGTCGCGCCGACGAGCTTGCGGCTGCATCAGGTCGAGACACGTGAAACCTCGTGGCGCAAGGACGACAGCCGTCTGCACGTCGACGCGTTTCCGTCGCGGCCCAATTACGGCGAGCGCATCCTGCGCGTGTTCACCAACGTGAATCCGCATGGCGTGCCGCGCGTGTGGCGCGTCGGCGAGCCATTCGAGGACATGGCGCAGCGCTTCCTGCCGCGCATCAAGCCGCAGATGCCGGGCTCCGCATGGCTGCTGAACCTGCTGCATGTGACGAAGTCGCCGCGCAGCGAGTACGACCATCTGATGCTCAATCTGCACGACGGCATGAAGGCCGACCTCGACTATCAGAAGACGAGCCCGCAGGAGACCATGCCGTTTCCGCCGGGCAGCGTGTGGGTGTGTTTCTCCGACCAGACCTCGCATGCGGTGATGTCCGGCCAGTTCATGCTGGAGCAGACTTTCTTCCTGCCGGTCAAGGCGATGGCGCAGCCGGAATGCGCGCCGCTCGGCATTCTCGAGCGCCTGAAGGGCAGGGCGCTGGTTTGAGCGCGGCGGTCGATTCGAGGGCCGGGCGAGTGCCGGCCCGCATCGCGCATATCAGCGCCGCGGATTTTGCGAAGCGGACTAACCGCGCGGAGCGCCGATGCTAAGAGCGATCTATCGCGCGCTCTGGTGGCTGATCGCGCCGCTTGCCGTGCTGCGTCTGTTGATCCGTTCGCGCAAGGAACGCGGTTATCGCGAGCATATCGGCGAGCGTTTCGGTTATTCGCGTGGACGCTTGCCCGAAGACGGCGCGCCGTTGATCTGGGTGCATGCGGTGTCGGTCGGCGAGACGCGTGCCGCGCAGCCGCTGATCGATGCGCTGATGAAGGCGCGCCCCGACGCGCGCATTTTGCTTACGCACATGACGCCGAGCGGCCGCGCGACCGGTACAGAGATTTTCGGCGACCGCGTATTGCGCAGCTACCTACCGTACGACGTGCCGCATGCGGTACGGCGCTTCCTGCGCGCGTGGCGGCCGTCGCTCGGTCTGGTGATGGAAACAGAGGTATGGCCCACCTTGATCGACGAATGCCGGCGCGCCGACGTGCCGCTCGTGTTGACCAACGCGCGGATGTCGGCGCGTTCGTTCAAGCGCGCGGCAAAGTTCGGCGGCGCGACGAAGGACGTGTTCGGCGGCTTCGCGCGCGTGCTCGCGCAGAGCCCGTCCGATGCCGAGCGGCTGACCTCGCTCGGCGCGCGCAACGTCGCGGTGCTCGGCAATCTGAAGTTCGACATGAGCACGCCGCCCGAACTCGCGGCGCGCGGCCACGCGTGGCGCGCGGCGATCGGCACGCGGCCCGTGTGGGTCGCGGCGAGCACGCGCGAGGGCGAAGAAGCGCTGGTGCTCGACGCGTTCGCGGCGCTCGGTGTCGACGATGCGCTGCTGATTCTGGTGCCGCGTCATCCGCAACGCTTCAATGAAGTCGCGGCGCTCGTCGAGAAGGCGGGGCTGCGGCTCGAACGCCGATCGAACTGGGCACCCGATGCGAAGATCGCGTCGGCGGCGCGCACCGCCGACGATGGCGTGCCGCCGCTGCCTCGCGACGTGAACGTGCTGCTCGGCGATTCGATGGGCGAGTTGGGCGCTTACTACGCGGCGTCGGATCTTGCGTTTATCGGCGGCAGTCTGTTGCCGCTCGGCGGACAGAACCTGATCGAAGCGTGCGCGGTCGGCGTGCCGGTGCTGATCGGGCCGCACGTTTTCAACTTCACGCAGGCCACCGCCGATGCGGTCGCGGCCGGCGCCGCCGTGCAGGTGCAGGACCCGGCCGATCTGGCGCGCGCGCTGCGTGAGCTGTTCGGCGACAAGTCGCGGCGGCTCGCGATGGGTGGCGCTGCTGCCGCTTTTGCGGCGAGGCATCGCGGGGCGACGGCGAGGACGGTGGATGTGTTGGCGGCGTTGTTGCCGGAGTGACGCAGGGCGCCGCGCGAGGCGGCGCCAGGTCTTGCGCTTCACGCGTCCACAAATAAGATATTCTCCGCACATTGGGGTTCTGCAAGCACCGGGCCTGCCATCTGAACTGCTTTCTCAACACCTGCGATGACGCTTTTCACCGAACTCGGTTTTCAATGGGATCGCGCTGCGGTTCCACAGGACATTCCGGTCCATTCGATCAAACGGGCGTGTTTCCGTTTTCATCGCATGCTGCCGGAATTCGTCTGGGATGCAAGTGTGCTGGAAGGGAACCCGTTTACGTTTCCCGAGGTCAAGACGCTTCTCGACGGCGTCACGGTTGGCGGACGGAAAATTTCCGACCAGGAGCAGATCCTCAATCTCGCCGAGAGCTCGAAACGCCTGCTGGTGATCGTCCAAAACGGTCAGTTCGCACTCGACAAGGCGACGTTCTGCGACCTGCATCGCCTCGTCGCGCGTAACGAAGCGCTCGAATGGGGTGTTTTCCGCGGTGAAGGTGAAGAAACGCGCTATACGCCAGACGTCGCGTTGGGTGAGGCGGGGCGATATACGCCTTTGCCCACCGTGCCTGGTGCTCCAGAGCTCAACCGGGTTTTTGGCGCGGGTGTCCGCGCGCTCAGCGAAGAAGTTTCCGATCCATTCGAACGCGGCTGTGCGTTCTTCCTGTTCGGCGCGTTGCAGCAGTTTTTCTTCGACGGCAACAAGCGCACCTCGCGCTTCATGATGAACGGCGTGCTGATGGCAAACGGTATCGATGCGATCAGCGTGCCCGCTCAGCGCGCGGCCGACTTCAACGAAAAGATGGTGCGCTTCTATCTGTCGAAGGATGGCAGCGAAATGATGGCATTCCTGCACGAATGCCATCCTGGCGAGTGACGCGTCACTGGCTCACACGTTCAACACCCCCTTCTTTTCAATAAACTTCACCACCTCGTCGAGGCCTTCGAGCGCCTTCAGATTACACATCACGAAGGGCCGTTCGCCGCGCATCTTCTTCGCGTCCGACGCCATCACGTCGAGGTTCGCGCCCACCAGTGGCGCGAGATCCGTCTTGTTGATCACGAGCAGATCCGACTTCGTGATGCCGGGTCCGCCCTTACGCGGGATCTTCTCGCCGCCCGCGACGTCGATCACGTAGATCGTCAGGTCCGACAGCTCCGGGCTGAAGGTTGCCGCGAGGTTGTCGCCACCCGATTCGATGAACACGATGTCCGCGTCCGGAAAACGCGTGAGCATGCGGTCGACCGCTTCGAGGTTGATCGACGCATCCTCGCGGATCGCCGTGTGCGGGCAGCCGCCCGTCTCGACGCCCATGATACGTTCGGCCGGCAGCGCGCCCGCGACGGTCAGCAGACGCTGATCCTCTTTCGTATAGATGTCGTTCGTGATCGCGACGAGATCGTACTGATCGCGCATCGCCTTGCACAGCATTTCGAGCAGCGTGGTCTTGCCCGAGCCGACCGGGCCGCCGACGCCCACGCGCAGCGGCGGCAGCTTCTTCGTGCGGATCTGGGTCGCGGTATGGGAAGACGGATGATGAGGTGCGTTCATGATGGATCAAGGGAATCGGGTTACGAGCGGAAGAGGCGCGAATACTGCGACTCGTGGCGCGCCGACAAAATGCCGAGCTGCGGCGCGAAGGTGTTCAGGCCGTCGCGAGAAATGGCGAGCGCGCGCGCGACGGCCGCGTCGATCGGTCCACGCAGCGCGACGATGATGCGCTGCCCCGCGAGCTGGCCGAGCGGCACCGCCTTCAGCGCGGCGGCGGCCTGGTTCTCGACCCAGCTGAACGCGTAGGCGGCGAGCGCGGCATCGGAGGACGCATCGTGCGCGTAGGCGGCGAATGCGAACGCGCTCGGCTGCGCGAGCGGCGTCAGCGACGCGAGCGTTTCGCGCCTCGCCGCATCGCCCCATTCGAGCGACACGCACAACTGCCGCAGCGACCAGCCCATCTGCTCGGTTTCGCGGCGCAGTTCGGCGGACTCGCGGCTCGCGAGGAATTCGGCGTTGGCGTCGGCGAGTTCGACGGCGTCGTGCGTGCGCCAGCGTTCGATCTGCTGCGCGAGGAACGGCAACTCGCCGCGCGCGAGCACGTCGGTCAGCCCGCGTTCGATCCACCTGCGGGCGGAGTCGGCATCGGTGATGAGTTGCGCTTCGATCGCCGCTTCGAGACCCTGCGAATAGCTGAACGCGCCGATCGGCAACGCCGGCGACGCGAGATGCAGCAGCGCGGTGAGTTCAGCGATGCGCATGGTGATGCGAGTGGTGCCCATGTCCGCACGATTCGTCGTGCAGGTGGTCGTGGTCGTGCGAGTGCTCATGCCCATGATGCTCACCAAACACCTGCTGCGCGATCGCATAGTCCTCGGCGAACGTCTCGTCGTGCCCATGCTTATGCCCGCCGCCGTATGCTCCGGCCTCAGGCTGAAACGGCAGCGACACCCGCTCGACCGTCGCGCCGATGCGCTCGAGCATGTCGGCGAGCACCGGATCGTATTCGAGCTTCAGATAATCGGCGCCCACTTCGACCGGCGTATGACGATTGCCGAGGTGATACGCGGCGCGCGTCAACGTCAACGCATTCGAAGCGCGAACCACAAGCACCGCTTCATCAGCCGCAACGACACGCACGAGCGCGCCATCATCGGCGACGAGCACGTCGCCATCGCGCAGCACGGTGCCGCGCGGCAACAGCAATGCAATTTCCTCGCCGTTATCGAGCGTCGCTGCAAGACGGCTCTTGCGACGTTCATCGAACGCGAGCGTCAACGTCGGCGCTCGCTTGACGAGTACGGGCGCAATCTTCAGATGCGGCGCGAGAAGTTTGTTCAGTGTTCGCATGATCAGAACAGGAAATAGCGTTGCGCCATCGGCAGCACGGTGGCTGGATCGCAGGTCAGCAACTGGCCGTCGGCGATCACCTGGTAGGTTTCCGGATCGACGCTGATGTTCGGGCGCCACGCGTTGTGAATCATGTCGGCCTTCGTCACGTTGCGGCAGTTCTTCACCGCGACGATGCGCTTCTCCAGACCATAGCGTTCGGCGACGTTCGCCTCGGCGGCGAGTTGCGACACGAAGGTCAGCGACGTGCGGCCCAGCGCGCCACCGCGCGTCGCGAACATCTCGCGATAATGCACGGGCTGCGGCGTCGGAATGGATGCATTCGGGTCGCCCATCTGCGCCATCGCGATCATGCCGCCCTTCAGGATCAGCGACGGCTTGATGCCGAAAAACGCCGGCTCCCAGAACACCAGATCGGCCCACTTGCCCGGCTCGATCGAACCGACTTCGTGCGCGATGCCGTGCGTGATCGCCGGATTGATCGTGTACTTCGCGACGTAGCGCTTCGCGCGGAAATTGTCGTGTCGTGCGTTGTCCTCGGGCAGCGCGCCGCGTTGCACCTTCATCTTGTGCGCGGTCTGCCACGTGCGGATGATCACTTCGCCGACCCGGCCCATCGCCTGCGAATCCGAAGACAGCATCGACAGCGCGCCGAGATCGTGCAGGATGTCCTCGGCCGCGATCGTCTCGCGGCGAATCCGCGATTCGGCGAACGCGATGTCCTCGGCAATCGACGGATCGAGGTGATGGCACACCATCAGCATGTCGAGATGCTCGTCGAGCGTGTTGACCGTATAGGGCCGCGTCGGATTCGTCGACGACGGCAGCACGTTCGCTTCGCCGCACACCTTGATGATGTCCGGCGCGTGACCGCCGCCCGCGCCTTCAGTGTGATACGTGTGGATCGTGCGGCCCTTGAACGCGGCCACCGTCGCTTCGACGAAGCCCGCTTCGTTCAGCGTGTCCGTGTGGATCGCGACCTGCGTGTCGGTATCGTCGGCAACGGAAAGACAGTTGTCGATCGCCGCGGGTGTCGTGCCCCAGTCCTCGTGCAGCTTCAGGCCGATCGCGCCCGCGGCGATCTGCTCGGTCAGCGGTGCCGGCTGGCTCACGTTGCCCTTGCCGAGAAAGCCGAGGTTCATCGGGTAGCCGTCGGCCGCTTGCAGCATGCGTTCGAGATGCCACGGCCCGGGCGTGCAGGTCGTCGCATTCGTGCCGGTCGCGGGGCCGGTGCCGCCGCCGAGCATCGTCGTCACGCCGCTCGCGAGCGCCTCCTCGATCTGCTGCGGGCTGATGAAGTGGATGTGCGTATCGATTCCGCCCGCGGTCACGATCAGCCCTTCGCCGGCGATCACTTCGGTGGCCGCGCCAATCGCGATCGTCACGTTCGGCTGGATGTCCGGATTGCCGGCCTTGCCGATCGCCGCGATGCGGCCGTCCTTGATGCCTATATCGGCCTTCACGATGCCCCAGTGGTCGAGGATCACCGCGTTCGTCACGACGGTATCGACGACCTCGGCGTGCACGCGCTGCGACTGCCCCATGCCGTCGCGGATCACCTTGCCGCCGCCGAACTTGACCTCTTCGCCGTAGGTCGTGAAATCGCGTTCGATCTCGATCAGCAGTTCGGTGTCGGCGAGGCGCACGCGGTCGCCGGTGGTGGGGCCGATCATCTCCGCGTACGCGCGGCGGCCAATGCGTAGTGTCATGGTGTGGGTCCGAAATGGGCTACAAGCGAGCTACGAGCAACGCAAGGCGGAGCAGGGCGGTCGAAACGCCAGGGCGCGGGCGGCGCATCACAGCTTGCCCATCACCTTGCCGTTGAAGCCGTAGACGACGCGCTCGCCCGCCAGCGCGACGAGTTCGACCGTGCGCTCCTGGCCGGGCTCGAAGCGCACCGCGGTGCCGGCCGCGATATTCAGGCGAAAGCCGCGCGCCGCTTCGCGATCGAACGACAGCGCGTCGTTCACTTCATAGAAGTGGTAGTGCGAGCCGATCTGCACCGGACGGTCGCCGGTATTCGACACGACCACCGTGACTGTCGCGCGGCCCGCGTTCAGTTCGTGCTCGCCGTCGTCGATGAGGAGTTCGCCGGGAATCATGGGGGCCTGCCTTGACGGAGAGGAGTTCAGGGAATCGGATGATGGACGGTGACGAGCTTGGTGCCGTCGGGGAACGTCGCTTCGACCTGGATGTCGGGGATCATCTCGGGCACCCCCTCCATCACGTCGGCGCGCGTCAGCAGCGTGGTGCCGTAGTGCATCACCTCGGCGACGCTCTTGCCGTCGCGCGCGGCTTCCATCAGCGCGGCGGTGATGAAGGCGACCGCCTCCGGATAGTTCAGCTTGAGGCCGCGCGCGCGGCGCCGTTCGGCGAGCAGCGCGGCGGTGAAGATCAGCAGCTTGTCCTTCTCGCGAGGTGTCAGCTTCATCGGGTGTGGGTCTCGGCGTTGAGGTGTCGTGGCGGCGTGGTCGTCGCGATGCGCCATCAGCCGATCACGGTATCAAGCCCGGCTAACGGCGCGCTTACAGTCGCGCTTGCGGGATTACAGATCGGCGGGCAGCGGCGCGCCGAACCACTTCTTCGACATCGCACCGAGCGTGCCGTCGTGTTTGGCCTGCGCGATCGCGGCATCGACCTTCTGTTGCAGGCGCGGCTCGTTCTTGTTCATGCCGACGAAGCACGGCGAGTTCTTGATCACGAACTTGGGTTCCGGACGGCGCGGCGGGTTCTTTGCGAGGATCGCGGCCGCGACGATGTTGCCGGCCGCGATCAGTTGCACCTGGCCGGACAGGAACGCGGCGATCGTCGCGTTGTTGTCCTCGAAGCGTTTGATCGTCGCATTCGGCGCCATCTGTGTGAGACCGATTTCCTCGAGCGCGCCGCGCGTCGCGCCGACGGTCTTGCCGGTCAGATCGGCGGGACCGCTCACCTTGATATCGGCGGGACCGAACACCCCCTGGTAGTACGGCGCGTACGCGCTCGAGAAGTCGATCACCTTCTCGCGCTCGGGCGTTTTGCCGAGCGACGAGATCACCAGATCGACCTTGCCCGTTTGCAGATACGGAATCCGGTTCGCGCTGTTGACCGGCACCAGTTCGAGCTTCACGTTCATCGCTTTGGCGAGCAGCGCGGCCGTGTCGATGTCGTAGCCCTGCGGTTTCATGTCGGCACCGACCGAGCCGAACGGCGGATAGTCCTCGGGCACGGCGACTTTCAGCACGCCGGTCTTGGCGATGTTGTCGAGCGTGTCGGCGTGCGCGGCGCCCGCATGAAACGCGAGGTCGGCGACGATGGGCAGGGCGAGCAATGCGGCCAGCAAGGCGCGGCGCGCGGAGCGGGAGAGGGTGCGGGTCATCGGCGTGAGCGGTGGTGGCGTCGTTGGAGTCGGGTCGTCGCTGGCTTCTTCGTGTTCGGCCGCGAAGTGGCGAATCAAATGCAAGCTCTGTGCCATCGCGCTGGGCTGTGGCTGGACGGCGCGCTACGCACACTAGTGCACATGGTTGGGGCGTGCGCGTGCGCGGCCTTGGTGCGCGAACAGGTGATGAAGACAAAAGCGGGAAGCCGCGCTCTCAGGTCGACCAGATCCGCAACGGCACCGCCTCGACACCATGCACGACTGGCCGCAATTGCAGCCAGCAGCGCGTGAGCGCGTGCTGCAGCGTTTCCATCGAGCGTGACACCGCGCGCACGAGCAGGACGCCATTCGTCACGCACGAGGCCGCCGCTCGCAACGTATCGTCGAACGGCAGTTGCGCGGTTAGCGACTCGGCGAGTGCGTCGTCGCAAGCGGCGCCTACCGCCCACAGCGTGCCGTAGACCGGAAAGCCGGCGAGACCCTGCGGCGCGTCGCGCAGCGGATCGTCGGCGCTGAGACTGGCGCGTTCGAACCACAACAGTTCGCCATTCGCGCCGACGATGCGCGACACCGCGTGCAAGCTACCCGCCGACCAGCGTTCGCCGGCCGCCTGGCGTCCGAGCTGCGTCGCGTCCCAGCCGATCGCGCTCGCACCGTCGCCGAGCGTCAGCGAAAAATCGAGTTGCGCGTTCGCGTGATCGAACACGATGTTGTTCTGGGGCAGCCAGTCGAGCTTCGCCTGCGGGCCGACCTGCAGCGCGATGCGCTGCCGCGCCGCGCGGCCGTTCGACTTGTACCACTTGGTTGCGCCCGGCGTGGTCAGCACCGCATGCGTGTGCGCGGCGAGCGTGATGTCGATGTCGAGCTGATCGCCGCCCGCGACGCCGCCGGGCGGATGCACGATCACCGCGTGACAGATTGCCGGCCCCTCCGGATAGAGCGGTCGTTGCACGCGCAGCGGCCCATCGTGCCGCCGGTGCGCGAGCGTCGTGCGAGCGTCGCCGCCGACGAAGCCGAGTTCGAGTCGCGCGCGCCACGGCGAGTGCGAGGCGGCGAGCATGGCGTGGTTTTCGTGGAGCGGCATGCGGATGGATGGGGGAACCGGCGTGCGGCGAGGATAGCACGCGGGTCGCGTCGCGAGACTCGCGCGCTAACGACTACGACGCAGTGCCTTCAGGCGATGCCTCGGTCACCGACAGCACCTTGATGCCCTCCCACTGCGGATGCAGCAGCCGCAGCAGCGCGATGACAGCGCGCGGGGTGTTTTCCTGGACGGTCAACGAGTCGCTGCCTGTCTGGATTGTTTTCTTGCCATGTGGGCAGTACTGATACTCGACGTGAACCGTCACGGACATGCTTTTCTCCCTTCTCTAACGATGTTGTGTTGCTAACCCAGGTTTTACTGCGGCAGTGTCTGGCGTACGTGTGTCGGCTCGGCGTGATCGTCCACGCCTCGTTCCGCGCGATTGATGAATCCGCAGTCGAGCAGTAGCTGACAGAAAGCTTCCGGCGAACACGCCGGACCGGTCGTCTCGGCCATTCTCGCGAGGACGTCGGGGAACGATGCGAGCACGTGCCAGCTGTCGTAGTACGCATGTAGCTGCGGCGCGAGTTCGTTGCCCAGCTTCTCCCAGCGCACCGACAGCATGCCGACCGTACCGCCGCTGTCCACCTCGAATAAACCAAAGGTGACTGCGGACACGACGTTCATCACCCGGCAATAGGAAGCTGGGTTTCTGTAAAACTCGCGTCTGACCTGCTTGTTGTCGTCCATGGTGTCCACCTGATCGAACCGTTGCGACGCTGCCTAGCCTGTGTAACGGTTGCGCGGCGGATAACTTGAGTGGTGAGCTTCAGTCGCGTCAGACGGGGCCGACGGCGCGGGGCGCAAGCTTTCGAACAGCTGTCGGAGACTGAAAGAGACGCTTACACGGCAATCAACCCCCGCACTCCATCGGCATCCATGTTCGCCCCGTCACCGCCCGCGACGATTTCGCCGCGACTCATCACCCAGTAACGATCGGCGATCGCCTTGGCGAAATCGTAGTACTGCTCGACGAGCAGCACCGTCATGCCCATGTCCTCGACGAGCTGTCGCAGCGTGCGGCCGATGTCCTGGATGATCGACGGCTGGATGCCCTCGGTCGGCTCGTCGAGGATCAGCAGTTGCGGTTCGCTCATCAGCGCGCGGCCGATCGCGAGCTGTTGCTGTTGACCGCCCGACAGATCGCCGCCGCGCCGGTTGCGCATGTCCTTCAGCACCGGGAAAAGCTCGTAGATGCGCTCGGGGATTTTCTTCGGCGCCTTTCTGCTGGCCGCGCCCACCAGCAGATTTTCCTCGACGCTGAGGCGCGGGAAAATGTCGCGGCCCTGCGGCACATAGGCGAGCCCCTGGGCGACGCGCGCATGCGTGGGCAGTTTCATCAGCGGTTCGCCGCGCCACGCGATCGCGCCGCTTTTCGCGGGCACGACGCCCATCAGGCAGCGCAGCAGCGTGGTCTTGCCGACGCCGTTGCGCCCGAGCAGTACCGTCAGCTTGCCGTCGGGCACCGTCAGCTTCACGTCGCGCAGAATATGGCTGCCGCCGTAGTACTGGTTCAGTCGGTCTACTTCGAGCATGTTTCAGTCATCCTGTCGGGTTGACGATGCGGTACCGCGTTGAGCTTCGATCAGCGGCCGAGATAAGACTCGATCACGGTCTCATCGCGCTTCACTTCGTCGAGCGTGCCGTGCGCGAGCACGCGGCCTTCGGCCATTACCGTCACCTTGCCGGTGTCGCCCGCGAGCGCCGCGACGAACTCCATGTCGTGCTCGACGACCATCATCGAGCAGGTGCCGCGCAGGTGATTGAGCAATTCGGCAAGTTGCATCGTTTCGTCGTCGGTCATGCCGGCCGCGGGTTCGTCGAGCAGCAGCAGCGCTGGGCGTTGCATGAGCAGCATGCCGATTTCGAGGCGCTGCTTCTGGCCGTGCGATAGCTCGCCCGCGAGCCTGCGCGCTTCGCTTTCCAGTCCGATCAGCGCGAGCGTTTGCTCGATGCGCGCCTGCGCGTCGCGATCGAGCCGCGCGCGCAGCGACGCCCACCAGCCCTTGTCGGTCTTCATCGCGAGTTCGAGGTTTTCCCACACCGGGTGCTGCTCGAACACGGTCGGCTTCTGGAACTTGCGGCCGATGCCGGCGCGCGCGATCGCCGGTTCGTTCATCCGCGTCAGATCGATCGACTGGCCGAGAAACACCTTGCCGTGATCGGGTGCGGTCTTGCCCGTGATCACGTCCATCATCGTCGTCTTGCCCGCGCCATTCGGGCCGATGATGCAGCGCAGCTCGCCCGCGTCGATCGCGAGCGACAGCGCGTTCAACGCGCGAAAGCCGTCGAAGCTGACCGTCACGTCTTCGAGGTACAGGATCGTGCCGTGCGATACGTCGATCTCGCCGGGCACGACCGTATGCCCCATGCTCGCCACGCCGCTCAGCGAGCGTTCCGCCGGCGCTTCGGGCAAATCCAGATCGGGAACCATCGGGTTTTCGTTCATCAGCGGTTCCTCAGCGGTTTCTTTTACGCGTCAGCAGATCGGCGAGACCCATGATGCCGTTCGGCAGCAGCAGCGGCACCAGCACGAAGATCAGGCCGAGAAAGAACAGCCAGTATTCGGGGAAGTTCGCCGTAAAGAAGCTCTTTGCGCCGTTCACCGCGAACGCGCCGATGATCGGGCCGATCAGTGTGCCGCGTCCGCCGACCGCGACCCAGATCGCCATTTCGATCGAGTTGCCCGGCGACATCTCGCCCGGATTGATGATGCCGACCTGCGGCACGTACAACGCGCCCGCGATGCCGCACAGCACCGCCGACACGGTCCACACGAACAGCTTGTACGCGAGCGGGCTGTAGCCGAGAAACATCAGCCGCGTTTCGCCGTCGCGCACCGCGGTCACCACGCGGCCGAGCTTCGACGTGACGATCGCGCGCGCGCCGATGAACGCGGCGATCAGCACCGCGAACGTAATCAACAGCAATGCGGCGCGCGTGCCCTGATGCGTGATCGGAAAACCGCCGATGCGCTTGAAGTCGGTAAAGCCGTTATTGCCGCCAAAGCCCGTTTCGTTGCGATAGAACAGCAGCATCGCGGCGAAGGTCATCGCCTGCGTGATGATCGACAGATACACGCCCTTCACGCGCGAACGGAACGTGAAGAAGCCGAACACCCACGCGACCACGGCCGGCACCAGCACGACGAGCAGCAGCGCGTAGCCGAGGTGCTGCGTGCCTTGCCAGTACCACGGCAACTGGTGCCAGTCGAGAAACACCATGAAGTCGGGCAGATCGCTGCCGTACTTGCCGTCGTGCCCGATCGCGCGCATCAGGTACATACCGATCGCATAGCCGCCGAGCGCGAAGAACAACGCGTGACCGAGACTCAGGATGCCGCAGTAGCCCCACACCAGATCGAGCGCGAGCGCGGCGATCGCATAGCACATGAACTTGCCGGTCAGCGTCATCGCATACGCGGACAGATGCAACGCGCTCGTCTCCGGAATCACCAGCGCGGCGAACGGCACGCCGAGGCCGAACACGATGATCAACGCGATCAGCGCGAGCCACGCGCGACGCGACAGCAGTGCTGGCCGCGGTGGCAGGCCGAGCGCGAAGCCGGTGCTGGGCTCGCGTGCGGCGCCGGCACCCGCGCCAGCGGCTCCGGCGCGCGACGACGCGGCGGAAGAGGAGTTCGCCGATGAAGTAGCCGATGCCATCTCATGCCTCCGCGCTACGGCCCTTCAAGGCGAACATGCCCTGCGGACGCTTCTGGATGAACAGCACGATCAGCACGAGCACCGCGATCTTCGCGAGCACCGCGCCCCAGAACGGTTCGATCGCCTTGCTGACGAGCCCGAGGCCGAAGCCGCCGAGCACGGTGCCCGCAAGCTGGCCGACACCGCCGAGCACGACCGCCATGAACGAATCGATGATGTAGCTCTGGCCGAGGTCGGGCCCGACATTGCCGATCTGCGATAGCGCGCAGCCGCCGAGTCCCGCGATGCCCGCGCCGAATGCGAACGCATACGAATCGACGCGCGAGGTTTTCACGCCGACGCACGCGGCCATGCGGCGGTTCTGCGTGACCGCGCGCACGAACAGACCCAGCCGCGTGCGCGTGAGCACGGCCCAGGCGATCGCGACGACGATCAGCGAGAACGCGAGAATCGCGAGCCGGTTGTACGGCAGGATCAGGTTCGGCAGTACGGTCACGCCGCCGCTCATCCATGACGGATTGACGACCTGGACGTTCTGCGCGCCGAACAGCATGCGGGTCGCCTGAATCAGGATCAGGCTCACGCCGAAGGTGGTCAGCAGCGTTTCGAGCGGGCGGCCATACAGGTGCTTCAGCACGAGCCGTTCGAGCACGATGCCGACCAGCGCGGCCGCGACGAAGGAGGCCGGTATCGCGACGAGCGGATACCAGTCGAACGCGTTGGGGGCGAAGCGCTGAACGAGGTTCTGCACGACGTAGGTCGCGTACGCGCCGATCATCAGGAATTCGCCATGCGCCATGTTGATCACGCCGATCAGGCCATACGTGATCGCCAGGCCGAGCGCGGCGAGCAGCAGCACGCTGCCGAGCGACAGCCCCGCGAACAGCGTGCCCGCGATCTGGCTGCGACGCTGGATCGCATCGAGCTCATCGATGCCGCTCTGCGCCGCAGCGCGCACGCGTTCGTCGGTTTCGGCAAACGTGCCGTCGGCTTTCTTCGCGACCAGCGGGCGCAGCAACTCGTTCATTTCGAGGTCGTGGCGCGCGGCGACCAGTTGCACTGCTTCGAGACGCTTCGAAGGGTCCGGGTCGTGCAATGCGCTCATCGCCCACAGCGTGTCGAGACGCTTCTTCAGCGCGGGATCGGTTTCTTTGGCGCGCGCGGCGTCGACCAGCGGTTTGATCGATGGGTCGGGGTTTTGCAGCAGCGCATCGATGGCGGCTGCGCGTGTCGCCTGGTCGGGCGACGCGAGTTGCAGGCCCGACAGCGCCCCCGCTACTTTCGAGCGCAGCAGGTTGTTCAGCGTGATGGGCTGCGCGTCGCTCGCGGCGACCGGCTGGCCGGTGACGGCATCGCGGGTGGCGTCGCCGTCCTGCAGCAGTACCGCGCCTGAGTCGGTGGCGAGCGCGCTGTCGTCGGCGAGTGCCTTCAGCACCGCGAGCGACGCGGTATCGTGCGTGGCGATCAGTTTGTCGATCGCGGCGGACTTCGCCTCGAAGTCGTCGCCGGCGAGCGGCGCGACATCGGCCTGGGTCAGCGCGAACGCGACGCGTGGCGCGACGGTGAGAAGAACCGCGAGCGGCAGCAGGAGCGCCGCGCCGCGTCGTCGTATGGAAGTCGGAAATGAAAACGCCATGATGGCCTTTTGCACTGGGTTGAATCGATGAGCCGCTCACGCGCGCGAGGACGCCGCCGCCGCGTCAGCGGGACGTCGCCGGGCATTGGCGTGCGCGGTCATGCCGCGCAACGCGTCTGGGTCGCGCGCGAGCCGCGCGTGCCGGTACGCAGGCCGCACGTCGCGGCCGCTGCGGCGAGACACGCGCGGCGAATCGCGCGCCGCGGCGCGACTCGCGCCGACACGTCATGCGACGCGCGAGCGCCGCAGGAACGCGGGAATCGAACTGACCACGTCCGGCTTGCCCGCATTGCCGGCGATGAACGGGCTCCACGGTTGCGCGCGGATCGGCCCCTTGGTGCGCCACACGACGTTGAACTGGCCATCCGCGCGTACCTCGCCGATCATCACCGGCTTGTGCAGATGGTGGTTGCCGTCCATCTCCAGCGTGAAACCCGACGGTGCCGCGAAGGTCTGCCCGACCATCGCGACGCGCACCTTGTCGACGTCGGTGCTCTTTGCTTTCTCGACCGCCTGCTTCCACATGTGGATGCCGACGAAGGTCGCCTCCATCGGATCGTTGGTCACGCGCTTCGTGCCGCCCGGCAGGTTGTTGTCCTTGACCCACGTGGCCCATTGCTTCTTGAACTTCTCGTTGGACGGATTGCGCACCGACATGAAGTAGTTCCAGGCCGCAAGATTGCCGACGAGCGGCTTCGTATCGATGCCGCGCAGTTCCTCTTCGCCGACCGAGAACGCGACGACGGGCACATCCGACGCCTTCAGCCCCTGGTTGCCGAGTTCCTTATAGAACGGCACGTTCGAATCGCCGTTCACGGTCGAGATCACCGCAGTCTTGCCGCCTTGCGAAAAGGTCTTGATGTTCGCGACGATGGTCTGATAGTCGCTGTGACCGAACGGCGTATACACCTCCTGAATGTCGGCTTCCTGCACGCCTTTCGATTTGAGGAATGCGCGCAGGATCTTGTTGGTCGTGCGCGGATACACATAGTCGGTGCCGAGCAGGAAGAAGCGCTTCGCGCCGCCGCCTTCGGCGCTCATCAGGTATTCGGTCGCGGGAATCGCCTGCTGGTTTGGCGCGGCGCCTGTGTAGAAAACGTTGCGCGACATTTCCTCGCCTTCGTATTGCACCGGATAGAACAGCAGGCCGTTCAGCTCCTCGAACACCGGCAGCACCGACTTGCGCGATACCGAGGTCCAGCAGCCGAACACGACCGCGCACTTGTCCTGCGTCAGAAGCTGGCGCGCTTTCTCGGCGAACAGCGGCCAGTTCGAAGCCGGGTCGACGATCACCGGCTGGATCTGACGGCCCATCACACCGCCGTTCTTATTGATGTCGGCGATCGTCATCAACGCGGTATCTTTCAGCGACGTCTCGGAGATCGCCATCGTGCCGGACAGCGAATGCAGGATGCCCACCTTGATCGGACCGCTATTGGACTGCGCGTGCGCGAACGGCACGCGGCCCGCGAGCGCGAGCGCGCCGGACATGGAGCCGAACTTCAACAGACTGCGACGTTTCATGTGCTTTCCCCTTGTCATTGATGGTCACTGTTTATGAGCGCCGATTTCAGCCAGCCAGGCTGAGCTCGCACGACTAGCCGCTCGTCTACTGCAAGGCACATGCCATGTGACGCATTCGACGCGATGCGTGAGGAATGCCCGATGCGGCGCGGTTATCGGCGCAGAGGTGGGGAATCGATCCATCGATGGCGCGGCGCGAAACTGGTGCAGTCGCGCGCGCCGCGCCTCGTTCGGGTGCGCGTCGCGCCGCGACGAAGCGTGCTTCGACGCCAGTGAAGCGTCGCTGGCGCAGGCGGAGCATCGGCGGTGCATGGGCGCCCTGGGGACGCCGCGCTTTTGTGCATGGTGTGGGTGTTGCCCAGACCGGAACACCAGTGAGACTGAATGCTGGTCAGGGAGACCGGACATGATCGGACGCGCCGTCGTCAGCCCAACCGATAAGTCCGCTTTCTGAATGCCCTTCACCGCGAACCGACAGTAAGAGAGCACGCCGCGGCTGCTTGTGAGCGCGAAACGGATGTACTACACCTCGCAATGAGCTTAGTCTCGTCCTACCATTAAACAAGACAAAACTTGCCGTTCGGGTAACGGGGAATTATTCCAGTCTGGCAAATCCCTTTTTTGAAATCCTTCCAGGGACCGATAACCATTCACATTCCAGTTGTGCCCACTTGCGTGCTCAACTTCCACAATCTTGAATCGACACTGGCGACCTGGATTTTTCAAGTGAAAGACAATGCGTCTTTGATCATCGCTGAAATTCTTTTCCAAGATTTCGTAGCGTGTCGGCTTACAGACGCTATATGTTGAATTCCATTCAATTGTGTTGGCTCGCAGGTAGAGCGCACCGGAACACGCACGACCTGTTCCCTCAAAATGCCCTTTAAAACCGACTTCGGCGCCAATCGCTATGCTTGATATGCAGTATAGAATGATGCACATCGCCGTAATTTTCACTGAGCACATAATGCATCCTTGCGCCGCTTCAACGCGCTGCCTTCGCGCCAAACCTCAATAAGTCGGAACCGACGGATCGACCTGACGCGACCATGCGTCGATCCCACCTTGCAGATTGAACACGTTGGCATGTCCGCGCGATTCGAGGAACATCGCGACCTGCACGATGCGCTGCTCGCGAGCCTGACTAGTCGCAGCTAATCTTCTTGACGACTCCATCCGGGCCATAAACAAGCTGGCATTCTTTATAGGAAGCGGGTAGTTGCCTTGTAAGCACGATGCCAGTGCCCTCATATCGACACCCGAGCCAGACCGGGATACCGCTTGATCGAAAGCGCCACCGGGCTATTCGGTCGTGGCCCGTCAAGGCTGTGTCGCTAGTAGGGACGATGCTTGCGTTCTTTTTAGGATCATCATCGAAGAATGTTATCCCCTGCAAAAAGCGAGGTGACGTGTCCACTTGGGGAGTCCATTCTTGGGATATCGGTTGACTCAATGACTCATTGACTGAAATCGATGGCAAGCACGTCAATTCCGTTGCGCAAGCCTGATTCGTGAGAGCGGCGCCAAGTGACGCGATCACCGCTACCGCAAAAAGATTTGATTTCACCATTCGATCACCGAGAAAGCATTCGCATCGTTGCTCAAGCCACCGGAGTGCGGGTGCCAATAAATGGTTCGCCGGCGTACCTGATTCTGACTGTTCCACTGATCCATGACCTGAATACCACTAGCGTCCTGTCCGAGATAGATAGCAGCGTGCTTGCCCGTACTTCCGTGTTGCGGATACCGGCCGCCCACAAACGTTGCAATAGCGGTTCCCGGCGGGACCGGATCTGTTTGACCAGGCGCCACCTTCACGATTTTCATGCCCTCGCGCCACACCGCTGTATTGGGTGCGTTCAAAGTTTGCCGGATGAACTCAACGCACTCGGTATGACCTTTTGCATTGGGAAAGCGCTTTCTGCTGTAGGTCGTCGCGTTGGCTAATATGTGACGCATATCGATTGTCTCGTCGTGACTATAAAGCCTCGAAGGCTACGCGCGAAACTCCACCGTACATATGGGCATACTCCTAAAAGATATGGCTGCATAACGCGTCAGCAAAAACAAAGACCCCGCAAGCCAAAACCTTGGCTTGCGGAGTCTTTGCCCCCATTCAGGCGCAGCACAAAAGAAAAACGGCGCAAGGACCATCAGCCCTTGCGCCGCTTCAACGCGCTACCTTCGCGCCAAACCTCAATAAGTCGGAACCGACGGATCGACCTGACGCGACCACGCGTCGATGCCGCCTTGCAGATTGAACACGTTGGTATGTCCGCGCGATTCGAGGAACATCGCGACCTGCGCACTGCGCGCGCCGTGATGGCAAATGCAGACGATCTGCGCGTCGTCATCGAGCTCTTCGCTGCGCGCGGGAATCTCGCGCATCGGAATCGACACGATGCCGGCCATCGACGCGGTTTGCAGTTCCCACGGCTCGCGCACGTCGAGCAGCACGGGTGCGGGACGCGAGGTATCGGCGAGCCATTCGGCGAGTGCGGGAGCGGTCAGATTTTGCATCAGCGTGACATCCAGTTCGTGGGACGGCGGCTTGCTCGCCGCCCGTCCAGATCAACAATACAACTCGCAGCGCAGCGAAAATCGCCGCTCAGAACCTGAACCGCGCCGGCTGCACTGCATTGGCGAGCGGCTCGACATAGGTTTCGAACACGTCGGAGATCCGGTATTGCTTCTCGTCGATGCGCGTGATGATTTGCGCCTTCATCACCGGCGCGCTGCCGACGAACGCCGCGAGACGGCCGCCGACCTTCAGCTGTTCGAGGATTTCCTGCGGCAGCACCGGCAGACCGCCCGACACGCAGATCACGTCGTACGGTGCCGCGCCGGTCCAGCCGCGCGAAGCGTCGCCGGTCGCGACTTCGACGTTCAGCACGCCGTTGGCGATCAGGTTGCTCTTCGCGAGTTCGGCCAGTTCCGGTTCGATGTCGACGGTCAGCACGTGTTGCGCGCGATGCGCGAGCAGCGCCGCCATGTAACCCGAGCCCGCGCCGATTTCGAGCACGCTTTCGTGCTTCTTCACCGCCAGCTCCTGCAGCACGCGCGCCTCGACGCGCGGCGCCAGCATGTGCTGGCCGGCCGGCAGCGGCACTTCGAAGTCGGCGAAAGCGAGGTCGCGGTAAGCGGCGGGAACGAAATTCTCACGTTTGACGATCGACAGCAGATTCAGCACGTCCTGGTCGAGCACTTCCCAGGGGCGGATCTGCTGTTCGATCATGTTGAAACGCGCTTGCTCGATGTTCATGGTGGATTCGGCGGTTTTGGTTTGGCGAGCGGGCGACGATTGCCGCTGACTTTTGTCCTGACCCGGCCACGGCGGATTGCCGGCGGCCGCGGCCTCCGAAAGGCGTTCGCTTGCAAGCCGCGTCAGGGGAACTGCGGGATTGTACCAAATGGCGGACTCGCGCCGGACGCTCACGGGCAAGCGCCAGGCCGGTCCGCCCCCGTGTTAATCCCTAGCGATCCGTCCTTGCGATTCGCATCGCCATCGCCACAAAATGTAATCGATTACATTTGTGCTGCGAGGTCGTGTGTCCCGAACGCCGTCCCGATCGTCGCCGACCGCGTCGTCCGGCGCGACCAGTCAACCGCTACGTCAGCCGCAGAGGCGCTGGCCGCGCACGGCCGATGGGCCGTCGATCGCGGGCGTGGCCGAGCAGGCGGGCGTGTCGGTCGCGACGGTGTCGCGCGTGCTGAACGGCCACGACAACGTGCGGCCCGCCACGCGCGACAAGGTGCTCGCCGCGATCGACGCGAGCGGCTACCGCGTCAACGAACTCGCGCGCAATCTGCGCACCGCCGAGAGCCGCCTGCTGCTGACGATGGTGCCCGACTTCGGCAATCCGTTTTACGCGGAGATCGTGCGCGGCATCGACAGCGTTGCGCGTCAGCACGGCTACTTCATGCTGCTATGCGACACCGGCGCGGACCCGGGGCGCGAGCGCAGCTACTTCGACATGCTGCGGCGCCGCCGCGCGGACGGCGCGATCTGCCTCGATCCGGCGACGATCCAGCAGGCGCTCGGCGAGGCGTCGCAGGCGCTGCCGTGGGTCGCGTGCTGCGAGTTCGATCCGGAGATGGGCGTGCCGTACGTCGGCATCGACAACTACCGCGCGGCCGGCGACGCGGTGCGCCATCTGCTCGCGCGCGGTCACCGGCGCATCGGTCTGATCAATTCCGACGTCAACTATCTGTATGCGCGCCAGCGTCAGCAGGGCTACCTCGACGCGTTGAGCGACGCGGGCATAGCGCCCGACCCGCGCTGGCGCATGAATCTGAACAGCCTCGACTACGAGGCGGGCGCGTCGGCCGCGGCCGGGCTGATGCAGGAGCCGGACGCGCCGAGCGCGATCTTCGCGGTGTCGGACACGCTCGCGATCGGTGTGATCCACGGCTTGCGCAGCGTCGGCAAGCGCGTGCCCGACGACGTCGCGGTGGCCGGCTTCGACGACATCTCTGTGGCCGCGCAGATCGATCCGCCGCTGACGACGATCGCGCAGCCGATGCGCGAACTCGGCGAGACCGCCGCGCGTCTGCTGCTGCAACGCCTCGCGAATCCGCAGGCCAACGTGCCGGGCGTGCTGCTGCCGCATCGTCTCGTGATCCGTGGGAGTGCGTGAGCCATGAGCCTTGCGATCCGCTTCGACGACATCCGCAAGGACTTCGGCCCGGTGCGCGTGCTGCACGGCGTGAGCTTCGAGCTCGCGCCCGGCCGCATCTACGGTCTGCTCGGCGAGAACGGCGCGGGCAAGTCGACGCTGATGAAAATCCTCGCCGGTTATGAAACGGCAACCTCGGGCAACGTGCTGGTCGATGGCCACGCACAGCGCTTCGCCGGTTCGCGCGACGCCGAGGCGCAGGGCATCGTGCTGATCCACCAGGAGTTCAACCTCGCCGAGCATCTGACGATCGCGCAGAACATGTACCTCGGCCATGAGAAGCGCCGCGGCTGGTTCGTCGACGACGCCGCGATGCGCAGCGACGCCGCGCGCTATCTCGCCCAGGTCGGGCTCGAGCGCGCGCCGGACACTAAGGTGCGCGAGCTGATCGTCGCGGAAAAGCAGATGGTCGAGATCGCGAAGGCGCTGTCGCGCCGCGCACGTCTGTTGATCATGGACGAGCCGACCGCGACGCTGACGCCCGCCGAAACCGAACGGCTGTTCGCGCTGATGCTGAAGCTGAAGGCCGATGGGGTGACGATCGTCTACATCTCGCACAAGCTCGATGAAGTGGAGCGCATCACCGACGAAGTGATCGTGATGCGCGACGGCCGCTTCGTCGCGCGCGGTGAAACCGCGGGGCTCGCGCGCCAGCAGATGGCGAACCTGATGGTCGGGCGCGACGTGTCCGACATGTTCCCCGACAAGCAGACGGTGCCCGCCGACACGCCGGTCGCGTTGCGTGTGAACGGCCTGACGGTACCCGACTGGGTCGAGGATCTGAGCTTCGACGTGCGCGCGGGCGAAGTGCTCGGCTTCGCCGGTCTCGTCGGCGCGGGCCGCACCGAGGCGTTCGAAGCGATCATCGGCTTGCGCAAGCGCGCGGGCGGCACGATCGAAATCGCCGGCCGGGCAGTCGATCTGAAAAACCCACGCGACGCGATGCGCCACGGTCTCACGTATCTGAGCGAGGACCGCAAGGGCAAAGGCCTGCACGTCAACATGAGCCTGCAGGACAACGTCACGCTGATGACGCTCGAACGCTACGCGCATCCGCTGCTCGACCTGAAAGCGGGGCGCGCGGCGTTGCAGAAGGCCGTCGGCGAATTCGGCATCCGTACCGGCGACCTGTCGAGCCGCGCGCGCATGCTGTCTGGCGGCAACCAGCAGAAGCTCGCGCTCGCGAAGTTCCTGCAGCCGGACCCGAACGTGATCGTGCTCGATGAACCGACACGCGGTGTCGACGTCGGCGCGAAACGTGACATCTACTTCCTGATTCATCGTCTCGCCGCGCAGGGCCGCGCGGTGATCGTCATTTCATCCGAACTGATCGAGCTGATCGGCTTGTGCCATCGCGTCGCCGTGATGCGCGCGGGACACCTGCAAGCGACGCTGACGCTCGAGCATCTGACCGAAGAGGAGTTGATCGCTCATGCGACCGGCACCCACTGAAGCCGTGCAATCACGGCGCGCGCTGCGCGTCGCGCAGCGGCTCTACACGCTCGGGCCGCTCGCCGGGCTGATCGTGCTGTGCATCGTCGGCACGCTGCTCAATCGCGACTTCGCGACGCTCGACAACCTGATGAACGTGCTCACGCGCACGTCGTTCATCGGCATCATCGCGGTCGGCATGACCTTCGTGATCATCTCGGGCGGCATCGATCTGTCGGTCGGCTCGATGGCCGCGTTGATCGCCGGCATCATGATCTGGCTGATGAACGGGCTCGCGGCCGGTGCTACCGGTCATGCGCTGCCGCCGTTGCTGATCGTGACGATCGGCATCGTCGCGGCCTTCGTGCTCGGCGCGCTGTTCGGCTGCGCGCATGGGCTGCTGATCACCAAAGGGCGCATCGAGCCGTTCATCGTCACGCTCGGCACGCTGGGGATTTTTCGCGCGGTGCTCACATGGCTCGCCGATGGCGGCGCGCTGACGCTCAATGATTCTCTCTCCAATCTGTATGGTCCCGTCTATTACGCGAGCCTGTTCGGTGTGCCGGTGCCGATCTGGGTATTTCTCGTGGTCGCGGCGGGCGGCGCGCTGATCCTGAATCGCACCGCGTTCGGCCGGCACGTGCAGGCGATCGGTTCGAACGAACAGGTCGCGCGTTATGCGGCGATTCGCGTCGATACGGTCAAGATCGTTACGTATGTGTTGCTCGGGATCTGCGTGGGCGTGGCTACCGTGCTTTACGTGCCGCGCCTCGGCTCCGCCACGCCGACCACGGGCCTGTTGTGGGAACTCGAAGCGATTGCGTCGGTGGTGGTCGGCGGCACCGCGCTGAAGGGCGGCGAGGGACGCGTGATCGGCACCGTGATCGGCGCGATCCTGTTGTCGGTGATCGCGAATATCCTGAACCTGACCAGCATCATCAGCGTGTATCTGAACGCGGCGGTGCAGGGCGTCGTGATTATCTTCGTCGCGTTCGTGCAGCGTGGGCGGCGGTAGACGTGCGTTTCAAGCAGGCGTAGCAAGGCAGGCGCGGTAAACCAACGGCAGGTCCGAAAAATCGGGGCGAGCGAACGCCTCATGATTGGAGACACACACCATGAAGCAAGTCATTCGAGCGATCGGCGCCGGCGTGCTGGCGTTGGGGATGCTGGGCACGAGCGGCGCGGCGCGCGCCGACGACAAGGTCACGCTGGGCGTCGCGATTCCGACGGCCGATCACGGCTTTACCGGCGGCATCGTCTGGTGGGCGAACAAGGCGAAGGAGGATCTCGAGAAGGCGCATCCCGATCTGAAAGTGATCGTGAAAACGGCGGCCAACGCGCCCGAGCAGGCGAACCAGTTGCAGGATCTGGTGACGGTCAACAAGATCAACGCGCTCGTGATCTTCCCGTACGAATCGGCGACGCTGACACAGCCGGTCGAGCAGGTGAAGCGTAAAGGCGTGTACGTGACGGTGGTCGATCGCGGCCTGACGAACACCAGTGCGCAGGATGCCTACGTGGCCGGCGACAACACCGCGTTCGGCAAGATTCCGGCCGAGTATCTGGCGAAGGCGCTCGACGGCAAGGGCAACGTCGTCGCGCTGCGCGGCATTCCGACCACGCTCGACAACGAGCGCTGGACCGCCTTCACCGGCGTGATGAAAAACTATCCGGACATCAAGATTCTCGACGCGAAGTACGCGAACTGGAATCGCGACGACGCGTTCAAGGTGATGCAGGACTACCTGACGCGCTTCAAGCACATCGACGCCGTGTGGGCCGCCGACGACGACATGGCGGTCGGCGTGCTGAAGGCGATCGATCAGGCCAAGCGCAACGACATCAAGATCGTGTTCGGCGGCGCGGGCTCGAAGGGCATGGTGAAGAACGTGATGGACGGCGCGCCGATGATCAAGGCCGATGTGTCGTACTCGCCGAAATTCATCTACGACGCGATCAAGCTGACGGCCGAAGCGCGGCTCAAGGGCGACAAGCTGCCGCCGACGACGATCATTCCGTCGGTGCTGATCACGAAGGAAAACGCCCAGCAGTTCTATTTCCCCGACTCGCCGTTCTGAGCGGCGCTCCGAGCATCGTCTAACGCGCGCGGGCCCGGCCCGCGCGCAACGTTCGAGGAACCGTACGATGAAAACCATCAAAGGGCCAGCGATTTTTCTCGCGCAATTCATGGGCGACGACGTGCCGTTCGACAACCTCGCGCATCTCGCCGAATGGGCCGCGGGTCTGGGCTTCAAGGGCATCCAGGTGCCGTGCGACGCGCGCCTGATCGATCTTGAGAAAGCCGCCGCGAGCGACGCGTACTGCGACGAACTGCGCGAGACCGTGGACAACGCGGGCGTCGCGATCACCGAACTATCGACGCATCTGCAGGGCCAACTGGTCGCCGTGCATCCGGCTTACGACACGCTGTTCGACGGCTTCGCCGCGCCGCACGTGCGCGGCAAGCCGGCGGCGCGCACCGAGTGGGCGATCGCGCAGATGAAGCTCGCGGCGCAGGCGTCGCGTCGCTTGGGCCTGAGTACGCACGTGTCGTTTTCGGGCGCGCTCGCGTGGCCGTATATCTACCCGTGGCCGCAGCGGCCGGCCGGTCTCGTCGAAACTGCGTTCGACGAACTCGCGCGCCGGTGGACGCCGATTCTCGATGCGTTCGACGCGGCCGGGGTCGACGTCTGCTACGAACTTCATCCGGGCGAAGACCTGCACGACGGCGTGACGTTCGAGCGCTTTCTCGCGACGGTCAAACAGCATCCGCGCGCGAACATCCTGTACGACCCGAGCCATTTCGTGCTGCAGCAACTCGACTATCTCGCGTTCATCGATATCTACCACGAGCGCATCAAGGCGTTTCATGTGAAGGACGCGGAGTTCCGTCCCACCGGCAAGCAGGGCGTGTACGGCGGGTATAGCGGCTGGGTCGAACGCGCGGGGCGCTTTCGTTCGCTCGGCGATGGGCAGATCGACTTCGGCGCGATCTTCTCGAAGATGGCGCAGTTCGATTTTCCGGGCTGGGCCGTGCTCGAATGGGAATGCGCGTTGAAGCATCCGCATGACGGCGCGCGCGAAGGCGCGGAGTTCATTCGCCGGCACATCATCCGCGTGGCCGAGCGTGCATTCGATGACTTCGCGGGCAGCGGTGTCGATACCGCGCAGTTGAAGAGCGTGCTGGGCATCTGACATGGGAGCGCAAACGATGCAGCGAAGAAGACTCAGGCTGGGCATGGTCGGCGGCGGGCAGGGCGCATTCATCGGCGCCGTGCATCGGATCGCCGCGCGGCTCGACGATCGTTTCGAACTGGTGGCGGGCGCGCTGTCGTCCGATCCCGAGCGCGCGCGGGCGAGCGCCGTCGAAGCGGGTATCGCGCGCAGCTACGCGGACTGGCGCGAGATGGCGCGCGCCGAGGCCGCGCGCGACGACGGCATCGACGCGGTCGCGATCGTTACGCCGAATCATCTGCATGCGCCGGTCGCGACGGCGTTTCTCGAAGCGGGCATTCACGTGATCTGCGATAAGCCGCTGGCGGTTTCGCTCGCCGAAGGCGAAGCGCTCGCGAAGCTCGCGCAGTCCACAAAGCGCCTCTTTGCGGTGACCCATACCTATTCGGGCTACCCGCTGGTGCGGCATGCACGCGAGCTGGTCGAAGGTGGCGAGCTGGGCGAGATACGCGTCGTGCAGGTCGAGTATGCACAGGACTGGCTCGCCGAGCCGCTCGAAACGGGCGGCGCGAACAAGCAGGCGGGCTGGCGCACCGATCCGGCGTTGGCGGGGCCGGCCGGGTGCCTCGGCGATATCGGCACGCACGCCTATCAGCTGGCCGCCTTCGTGACGGGGACGATGCCGCGCGCGCTATCGGCCGAGCTGCACACGTTCGTGCCGGGGCGTCGTATCGACGATCACGTGCAGGCGATGCTGCGTTATGCGAACGGCGCGCGCGGCATGTTGTGGGCGAGCCAGGTGGCGAGCGGCGCGGAAAACGCGCTGCGCTTGCGCGTGTATGGCACGAAGGCGGGACTCGCGTTCGATCAGGAGGAGCCGAACGCGTTGTGGTTCACGCCACTGGGCGGCGCTGCCGAACGATTGACGCGCGCGCGAGTGAAAAGCCCGGTTGCCGCGCATGCGACGCGCGTGCCGGCCGGGCATCCGGAAGGCTATCTGGAAGCGTTCGCGCAGTTGTACAAGGATGCGGCGTTGCAGATCGATGCACTGAACGAAGGTCGCGCACCGCCGGCGGAAAGCCTGTTGTTGACGACGGTCGATGATGGCGTCGACGGTTTGCGGTTTATCGACGCGGTGCTGAAAAGCAGTGCGGCGGATGGACGGTGGGTGGAGATCGAAGGGGCGTAGAGCGTTGCAACGAAGCGCAAGGTCGGCGATGCCGCAGCGTCAACCGCCCTTGCTTTTCTTGATCTGCGCTTCGAATGCGATATCGAGCTTGCTGGCCTTGCGCGGTTTCTGCGGGCCGTAGGCGTCGACGAACTTGACGAAGTCGTCGAGCGTCAGCGGGTCGGATACTTTCTTGTCGACGCCGCTCGATTTGTCGACCAGATAGAACAGGCCGCCGGACAGACTGATCGCGGCGAAGCGCGGGTTGCCGGTGCGCGTTTTCAGGCGCTCGACGGCGTGGATGGCTCGGGTGGTGCGCATGATGGGGACTGCGGCCGCTGATCGAAGAGAGAGCGTTACTTTAACAATTTTGCTGACGGTGTGCGGTTGGCACCCACGCACGACAACACCCGATGAGCCTCGACCCGCTCAGCGACGGCAAGATCATCGATAGCTGGCAGCGCAACGCGTCGCCGTGGACGAATGCGGTGCGCGCGGGTGAGATCGACAGCCGCCGACTGGTCACCGATCAGGCCGTACTCGACGCGATCCTCGCTTGCGACCCGGCCACGGTCCTCGACCTGGGCTGTGGAGAAGGGTGGCAAGAGCCTTTGCATCCGCGAACCGGCAAACCGGCGTCGGTGATTTTCCGCGCGGGGGCGACCGGTTAGCCGGCCGCGTCTAACACAGATGTCCGAAACGGAGGCATTGCATGCAAGCATTGGTCGATCGTCCTGGCACGCTGTTCGTGATACTGCTGGTCGCTTTCATCGGCGCGATCACTTTTGGCGCATTGGCGCTTCGACGCGTTTTCGCACTGAAGAGCGAGGAGCGCGAAGATTTCACGATCGTGGAGACGTCGACGTTGACATTGCTCGCGCTGCTGATCGGCTTCAATCTGTCGATGGCGGTCAACCGCTACGACCAGCGCAAGAACCTGGAAGAAAACGAAGCGAACGCGATCGGCACCGAGTACGTCCGGGCCGATGTGCTCGCGCCGCCCGTCAGCGCGCAGATCAAGGCTGAATTGACGCATTACGCGCAATTGAGACTCGCCCATTTTCAAACACGAGACGCGCAGGAAATCGCTCGCATCGAGGCAGACACAGCGAAGTCTCAGGCCGCGCTGTGGCGCCTCGCGGCACAGGTCGCGAAGGATCACCCGACGCCGATCGGCGCCGTCGTGATGACCGGCATGAACGACATCCTCAACTCGCAGGACTATTCCCAGGCGGCGCTGTTGAACCGGATTCCGCTGGGCGCGTGGACGCTGATGATCCTGATCGGGTTATTTGCGTGCGTCGTGCAGGGTTATGGAGCGAGAGGCAGCGTTCGACGAGGCATCCTGATCATCGTGCTGCCCATCACGGTTGCGCTGTCGCTGACGCTGATCGCGGACATCGACAGTCCGCGAGGCGGGATCATTCATATCGAGCCGCAAAACCTCACCCGGCTGCTGAGGTCGCTGGGCCAATGACGCCGCCCGAGCTTATTCGCTCAACTCGCGATGCAACGCCCGATACTCCTGGGAAAGCTTATGCCCCGGATCGAGATGAATGACCGGCGTCGCCAGCTGATGCGACTCACGGATCTTCACCGACGATGACAAGCGCGACCCCAGCACCGGCAAGCCTTCACCGATCAGTTCGTCGACGAGCTTCTGCGGCAGGCTCGCGCGCGGCTGGAACTGGTTGATGACGATGCCTTCCACCTGCAGCGCGTCGTTGTGATCCTGCTGGATCTCCTTGACGTTTTCGAGCAGTGTGTAGAGCGCGCGACGCGAGAAGTCGTCGCAGTCGAACGGAATCAGACAACGCTCGACCGCGATCAGCGCCGAGCGCGTGTAGAAGTTCAGCGCGGGCGGCGTGTCGATGTAAATCGCGTCGTACATGTCGAGCTCGTTCAGCGCGTCGCGTAGCTTGTAGATCTTGTAGCGCGATTCGAGCTTGCCGTGCAGCGTGTCGAGGTCGGGATGCGCGGGCATCACGTCGAGATTCTCGAAGCGCGTCGGATGGATGAACGTGGTCGCTTCGACGGGCTTGAAACTGAAGCCGAGCGCGGTTTCGAAGAAGCCTGCGACAGTGGGGTGGACTTCGCTCGCCTGCGGGCCGAGCAGATACTGGGTCGAATTCGCCTGGGCATCGAGGTCGATCACCAGCGTGCGCAGCCCCTCGCTCGCGCTGATGGCCGCCAGGTTGCAGACGATGGTCGATTTGCCTACGCCACCTTTCTGATTGAATACAACGCGCCGCATGGTCTCCCCTTGAACGGAAGCAGTTACAAAGGGCCCAGCATACCTGAGTCGCGTGACGGCGCTGATTTTGCAGGGTTGTTCGGGACCGTTCGACGTGTTACCGCGCGGCCGCATCCACGAGGGCGGCCACACCAGTTCTACCGAAAGGCGGAGCGTCATCGACGCCCCACTGCCAGATCACTGACTCAGATAAACGAACTTGCCATTCTTGATGGTGCCCATCACGCTAGCGCGCTGATCGAGGCCGACGTGATCCTTCGGGCTCGTATTGACGACTCCGTTCGGCACGACCAGCTCATGCGCGTGCTCGAGTTCGTCGCGCAACGCGACGCGAAACGCCGGCGTGCCAGGCTGCGCGGTCTTCAACGCACGCGCGACGGCGTCCTGCAGGCGCGGGTACACGCCGGCCGCGTCGCCCGCGAACTGCGTGACGCTGCCGGGGCCATACTTCGCCTCGTACGCGTCGACGAACGCGAGCGCCGCCTTCTTCGACGGATGATCGGCCGGCAGCGTGCGCGCGACGACGACCGGCTGCGTCGGGAATAGCGTGCCTTCCACATCTTTGCCGCCGAGCTTGATGAACTCCGGCGTCGCGATGCCATGCGTCTGATAGATCGGCCCCTTGAAGCCGCGCTCGATCAGCGTGCGCTGCGGCAGCACCGTCGGCGTGCCCGCGCCGGCGATCAGGATCGCGTCGGGCTTCGCGGCCATCAGCTTCAGGATCTGGCCGGTCACGCTCGCGTCCGTGCGGTTGTAGCGCTCGGTCGCGACCAGCTGGACATGGCGCAGCGCTGCGAACTTGCTGAACTCGTTGAGCCAGCTTTCGCCATAGCCGTCCGCGAAACCGATGAAGCCGACCGTTTTCACGTTGTGATTCGACATGTAGCGCGTCATCACGTCGGCCATCGCGCTGTCGGTCTGCGCCATCTTGTAGGCCCACACCTTCTTGCCTTCCTGCGGCTCGACGACACTCGCCGAGCCGATCAGCGTGATCATCGGCGTCTGGCTGTCGGCGACCGGATCGAGCGCGGCCATCGCGGCCGGCGTGATGTTCGGGCCGACGACGACGTCGACGTGGTCCTCGTTGATCAGCTTGCGGATGTTGCGCACCGCGTTGCCGGGGTCGGATGCGTCGTCGAGGAAGATGTAGTCGGCTTTCTGGCCGGCGATCGTCTGGGGCCACATCAGCATCGCGTTCTTGCTGGTGATGCCGATCACGGCGGCCGGCCCGGTATTCGACAGATCGATGCCGACTTTCAGGTCGGCGTGCGCCGTGCCGGCGACGAGCAGCGCCGCGGCCGCGAGGCCGCGCAGGGTGTTGCGTACTTTATTGTTATGCAACTTCATCAGAAGTGTCTCCGTAGCGAGAGAGCGGTATGGAAGCGATAGGGAAGCGGTTCAAAGCTCATAGGTTTCGTGTTCGCCCTTCAGCGCCTGCTCGATCAGCTTGCGGTTAAGGCTCGGCGACAGCAGCTCGACGAGTGTGTACACGTAGCTGCGCAGATACGCGCCCTGTTTCAGCGCGACGCGCGTCACGTTGCTGCCGAACAGATGGCCGACCGGCATCGCGCGCAAATGGCGGTCGCGCTCGCCGTTGAACGCGATGTCGGCCATGATGCCGACGCCGAGGCCCAGCTCGACGTAGGTCTTGATCACGTCGGCGTCGATCGCCTCGAGCACGATGTCCGGATGCAGCCCGCGCAGGCGGAACGCCTCGTTGATCTTGGTGCGGCCGGCGAACGCGTTGTCGTAGGTAATCAGCGGGTACTGGGTCAGGTCGTCGAGCGACAGCAGCTTGCGGTCGAGCAGCGGATGGTCCGGCTGCATCACCGCGACGTGGTGCCACTGGAAGCAGGGCAGCGACACCAGATCCTTGTAGTTCGAGATCGCCTCGGTCGCGATCGCGAGGTCGGCCTGGTCGTGCAGCACCATTTCGGCGACCTGCGTCGGGCTGCCTTGCAGAATCGAAAGGTGGACCTTCGGGAAGCGCTTCTTGAACTCGGCGATCGCCGCCGGCAGCGAGTAACGCGCCTGCGTGTGGGTCGCGGCGATCGTCAGGTTGCCCTGATCCTGCGCCGCGTAGTCCTTGCCGACCCGCTTCAGGCTTTCCACTTCCTGCAGGATTTTCTCGATCGATTGCAATATGATGCGGCCCGGCTCGGTCAGCGAGCGCACGCGCTTGCCGTGGCGGGTGAAGATTTCGACGCCGAGTTCGTCCTCCAGCTCGATGATCGCCTTCGAGACCCCCGGCTGGCTCGTAAACAGCGCCTTGGCCGCTTCGGTGAGGTTGAAGTTCTGCCGCACAGCCTCGCGGACGAAGCGGAATTGGTGCAGGTTCATATATAACCTCGCCGCATATAAAAAGAATTTTTTAGTCGTTTGAAATATAAGGCGAGTTTATTACGATCTGTCCATCTTTTTCAATATGGATATCTGTATTTGTTATAAGCAAATGAGCGATGGGTCTAAACGCTTGCTTGCCACAGCTGACAAACACGGATATTCGAGCCGCGGCAGAACCGGAGCGCCGGCCGCCGGACCGTCGTGTGTCACGCAAGTTTCGAAAAAAATTGGGGTCCCCGAATGTACCAATACGATCAGTACGACCAGACCATCGTCGATGAACGGGTCGCGCAGTACGCCGATCAGGTTCGCCGCCGCTTGTCGGGCGAATTGAGCGAAGAGGAGTTCCGTCCGCTGCGCCTGCAGAACGGCCTGTACTACCAGCGCCACGCGTACATGCACCGCATCGCGATTCCGTACGGCAACCTGCGCAGCGATCAGATGCGCGTGCTTGCTCAGATCGCGCGTGAACACGACCGCGGCTACGGCCATTTCTCGACCCGCTCGAACATCCAGTACAACTGGATCAAGCTCGAAGAAACGCCGGAAATCCTGCGCAAGCTCGCCGCCGTGCAGATGCACGGCATTCAGACCTCGGGCAACTGCATCCGCAACATCACCGCCGATCAATTCGCCGGCGTCGCGCCCGACGAAGTCGTCGATCCGCGTCCGTGGGCCGAAATCCTGCGTCAATGGTCGACGTTCCACCCGGAATTCGCATGGCTGCCGCGTAAGTTCAAGATCGCCGTGTCCGGTTCGAAGGAAGACCGCGCGGCCGTGCAGATCCACGACATGGGCGTGTATCTGAAGAAGAACGCGCAAGGCGAACTGGTGGTCGACATTCTGGCGGGCGGCGGTTTGGGCCGCACGCCGATCGTCGGCGCGATCATCCGCCGCGATCTGCCGTGGCAGCATCTGCTGACCTACGCCGAAGCCGTGCTGCGTGTGTACAACCGCTACGGCCGCCGCGACAACATGTACAAGGCGCGGATCAAGATTCTGGTGAAGGCGCTGTCGCCGGAGAAGTTCTCCGCGCAGGTCGAGGAAGAGTGGCAGCACCTGAAGGACGGCCCGTCGACGCTGACGCAAGCCGAAGTCGATCGCGTGTCGCAGTACTTCGCGCCGCCCGCTTACGACAAGCTGCCTGACACCGATACGTCGTTCGAAAAGCATCTGCTGGAAAACCGCGCGTTCGCGCGCTGGGTCGAGCGCAACGTGCGTCCGCACAAGGTCGCGGGCTATGCGTCGGTCACGCTGTCGCTGAAGCCGAGCACGGTCGCGCCGGGCGATGCGACCGACGTGCAGATGGAAGCGGTCGCCGACTGGGCCGACGAGTACTCGTTCGGCCAGCTCCGCGTGTCGCACGAACAGAACCTGATTCTCGCCGACGTGAAGAAGCGCGACCTGTTCGCGCTGTGGGAAAAGGCCAAGGCGCAGGGTTTCGCGACGCCGAACATCGGCTTGTTGACCGACATCATCTCGTGCCCGGGCGGTGACTTCTGCTCGCTCGCGAATGCGAAGTCGATCCCGATCGCGCTCGCGATTCAGGAACGCTTCAACGATCTGGACTACGTGTACGACCTCGGCGACGTGTCGCTGAACATCTCGGGCTGCATCAACGCGTGCGGTCACCATCACGTCGGCAACATCGGCATTCTGGGCGTCGACAAGGACGGCTCCGAGTGGTACCAGGTGACGCTCGGCGGCGAGCAGGGTACGGGCGCGACCGGCGCTCATCTTGGCCGCGTGATCGGCCCGTCGTTCTCGGCCGAGGAAATGCCCGACGTGATAACCAAGGTGATCGATACGTTCGTGGACAACCGCCAGGAAGGCGAGCGTTTCATCGATACCTACACCCGCATCGGCATCACGCCGTTCAAGGAGCGCGTGTACGCCGCGCGTCAACCGGCACACGCGTAACCGCGAAAGGATACTGAACAGATGGCTTCTATCATCAAGAACCGCGACATCGTCAACGACGACTGGAGCGTCGTGCGTGCCGCGGAAGACGGCGCTTTGCCGACGGTGAGCGAACTGCCGGCCGGCAAGGTCATCGTGCCGCTGGTGCTGTGGCAGGCCGAGCGTGAAGCGCTGGTCGCCGCGCGCGGCGCCACCGAAATCGGCGTGTGGCTCGCGCCGGATAGCGAACCGGCGGACATCGCCGGCGACTTCGACAAGCTCGCGCTGATCGCCGTGGACTTCCCGGTGTTCCGCGACGGCCGCGGCTACAGCATCGGCCGTCTGCTGCGCGAGCGCTATGGTTACAAGGGCGAACTGCGCGCGATCGGCGACGTGCTGCGCGACCA
Organism: Paraburkholderia atlantica; assembly: GCF_000092885.1. NCBI lineage: Bacteria > Pseudomonadati > Pseudomonadota > Betaproteobacteria > Burkholderiales > Burkholderiaceae > Paraburkholderia > Paraburkholderia atlantica. The sequence goes on from NC_014117.1 coordinate 763,812, forward strand.
GGTCAGGTTGATGTTCCGCTGCGGCTTCGACGCGTTCGCGGTGCGCGCGGACAAGGACATCAACGACGCGCTGAAGGCGTTCGACGATTTCACCGTGCAGTACCAGGGTGCCGTCGATGACCCGTCGCCGCTGTTCCGCCGCCGTGCCGCACAGGCTGGCGTCGACAAGGTGCCGGCATGAGCACCGCCCAATCGTTGAGCCCGGAGCTGGCGGCGAAGGTCGAGCGACTCGACGCGCTGCTCGATTCGATCGCCGCGCGTCACGCGAACGTAAAGCTCGCGAGCAGCCTCGCCGCCGAAGATATGCTGCTCACGCACGCAATCCTGTCGCGCGGCGTGAAGATCGGCATCTTCTCGCTGAACACGGGCCGTCTGCATGCGGAAACGCTCGGCATGCTCGATCGCGTGAAAGAGCGCTACGGTTACGACATCGAGCAGTTTCATCCGCAGGCGGCCGCGGTCGAGCAGTACGTCGGCGAACATGGCCTGAACGCGTTCTATGAAAGCGTCGAGCTGCGCAAGCGCTGCTGCGAGATCCGCAAGGTCGAGCCGCTCAATCGCGCGCTCGCCGACGTCAGCGCCTGGGTGACCGGGCAGCGCCGCGAGCAGTCGGTCACGCGTGCCGAGCTGCACGAGGAAGAGCACGACGGCGCGCGCAACATCGCCAAGTTCAACCCGCTCGCGGACTGGACCGAAGCCGAAGTCTGGGATTATCTTAAGGCGTTCGATGTGCCGGTCAATCCGCTGCATGCGCGCGGTTATCCGAGCATCGGCTGCGAGCCGTGTACGCGTGCGATCCGCCCCGGCGAAGACAGCCGGGCGGGGCGCTGGTGGTGGGAGTCGCGCGATACGAAGGAATGCGGCTTGCATATCACGGCGATTACCCCGATCGCGGTCGAGCGCAACGAAAACGCGCCGGCCTGAGCGCCGCGCACCGAGCTCGCACTCGACCGCCGCCGAAACCGATTTGAATACTTCCGCCCGCATGCATGCGCTTGCCGGCGAACCAACGAAGGACCCGCTATGAGCACCACGCTCGATTCCGCTGTCAACGCTCCGCTTGCCAACACGGTCAACCGGATGGATCACCTCGATTGGCTCGAAGCCGAGTCGATTCACATCCTGCGCGAACTGGTCGCCGAGTGCAGCAAGCCGGCGCTGCTGTTTTCGGGCGGCAAGGATTCCGTCGTGGTGCTCGCGCTTGCACTGAAGGCGTTCGGCCTCGGCGCGAACCGCAAGACGCAGCTGCCGTTCCCGCTCGTGCATATCGACACCGGTCATAACTACGACGAAGTGATCGACTTCCGCGATCGTCGCGCGCAGGAAATCGGCGCCGAACTGGTGGTTGGCCATGTCGAAGATTCGATCAAGCGCGGCACCGTGCGTCTGCGTCGCGAAACGGATTCGCGCAATGCCGCGCAAGCGGTCACGCTGCTCGAAACCATCGAGCAATACGGCTATACCGCGATGATCGGCGGTGCGCGCCGCGACGAAGAAAAGGCTCGCGCGAAAGAGCGCATCTTCTCGTTCCGCGACGAATTCGGCCAGTGGGACCCGAAGGCGCAGCGCCCGGAATTGTGGAGCCTGTACAACGCGCGTCTGCACAACGGCGAACACATGCGCGTGTTCCCGATTTCGAACTGGACCGAACTCGACGTGTGGCAGTACATCGCGCGTGAACAGCTCGAACTGCCGTCGATCTACTACGCGCATCAGCGCGAGATCGTGCGCCGCAACGGCCTGCTGGTGCCGGTCACGCCGCTCACGCCGATGCGCGAAGGCGAGACGAGCGAACAGGCACTGGTGCGTTTCCGCACGGTCGGCGACATCAGCTGCACATGCCCGGTCGAAAGCGACGCGGACGACATCGAGAAGATCATCGCCGAGACCGCCGTTACCGAAATCACGGAACGCGGCGCGACGCGGATGGACGATCAGGTCTCTGAAGCCGCGATGGAACAGCGCAAGAAGCAAGGTTATTTCTAAGCACACGACGAGGGCATTGAATTATGAGCAGTATTCATCAACCAGAAGACCTCGGCGTGCTGCGTTTCATCACCGCGGGCAGCGTCGACGACGGCAAGAGCACGCTGATCGGCCGCCTGCTGTACGACAGCAAGGCCGTGTTGAGCGACCAGCTGTCGGCGCTGTCGCGTGCGAAGAACAAGCGCACCGTCGGCGACGAAATCGATCTGTCGCTGCTGACCGACGGCCTGGAAGCCGAGCGCGAGCAGGGCATCACGATCGACGTCGCGTACCGCTACTTCGCGACCGCCAAGCGCAAGTTCATCATCGCCGATACGCCGGGCCATGAGCAGTACACGCGCAATATGGTGACGGGTGCGTCGACCGCGCATGCGGCGATCATCCTCGTCGACGCGACGCGCGTGACGTTCGAGAACGGCGTCGCGCAACTGCTGCCGCAAACCAAGCGTCATAGCGCGATCGTCAAGCTGCTCGGTCTGCAGCACGTGATCGTCGCGATCAACAAGATGGACCTCGTCGACTACAGCGAAGCGCGCTTCAACGAGATCCGCGACGCGTATGTCGAGCTCGCGCGTCACCTCGGTCTGCAGGATGTGCGCTTCGTGCCGGTGTCGGCGCTGAAGGGCGACAACATCGTCACCGCGAGCGAGCGCATGCCGTGGTACGCGGGCCAGCCGCTGCTCGACGTGCTCGAAGCGCTGCCGGTCGAAACTGCGAGCGGTGAGGCGCTGCGCTTCCCGGTGCAGTGGGTCGCGCGTCAGGACGGTAGCCAGGCCGACGATTTCCGCGGCTATATGGGCCGCGTCGAATCGGGCGAAGTGAAGCTCGGCGACACGATCGTCGTGCTGCCGGCCAATCGTGAAGCGACCGTGGCCGAGATCATCGCGCCGGTGGTCGGCGGCACCGCGCAGGTGGATCGCGCGTTCGCCGGTCAGACGGTGGCGATCCGTCTCGCGGAAGACGTCGACGTGTCGCGCGGCGACACCTTCGTGCTGCGCGCAGCGGCGCCGGAACCGGCGAAGAAGCTCGAAGCGGACCTGTGCTGGTTCGACGACACGCCGCTGTCGACGCAGCGCAAGTATCTGCTGAAGCAGACCACCAACACGGTGTTCGCGAAGATCGGCGCGATCAAGGAAGTGCTCGACGTGCATACGCTGTCGCAGGCGACCGATCGCAAGGAACTGGCGATGAACGACATCGGTCGTGTCGCGCTGACCTTGCAGAAGCCGCTCGTGTGCGACGCGTACGACGCGCATCAGGGCACGGGCGCGTTCGTGCTGATCGACGAGGCGACGAACCACACCGTCGCGGCCGGCATGATCCGGGCATTTTCTGCCTGAGCACGGCATCGGCTGGCAGGCAGGCGACGGAAGGCCACGCAGGCGGCGCAACGCGCCGCCGCGTACGCTCCAACGAACAGGTTGAGGTCAATGGGTAAGGTTTATCTGATCGGCGCGGGACCCGGTGCCGCGGACCTGATTACGGTACGCGGAGCGCGGCTGCTCGGCGCCGCCGACGTGGTGCTGCACGACGCGCTGGTCGAGCCGGCAATGCTCGACTACGCGCCCGCGCGCGCAAAGCGCATTGCGGTCGGCAAGCGCTGCGGCCAGCTATCGACGGCCCAGCAGTTCATCAACAAGCAGATCGTCGATGCGGCTTTGGAGCACGACGTGGTCGTGCGTTTGAAAGGCGGCGATCCGATGCTGTTCGGCCGTGCCGACGAAGAGATGCGCGCGCTCGAAGCCGCGGGCATCGACTATGAAGTCGTGCCGGGCATTACCGCCGCACTCGCGAGCGCGGCCACGCTGAAGCGTTCGCTGACGCTGCGCGGCGTGTCGCGCAGCGTCGCGCTCGCGACGTTCAGCCGCGCGCCCGGTTCCGACGAGATCCGCGAGCAGGTCAACGCCGATTCGCTGGTGTTCTACATGGGCCGCGACAGCGGCATCGAGATCGCGCAGCAGCTTATCGATGCCGGCAAGCCCGCGACCACGCCCGTGGCGATCGTCGAGGCGTGCAGCACGCCGCGCGAACGCATGCTGACGCTGACGCTGGAAGATCTGGCGGCGGGCGTTGCGCAGTGCTGGGTCGATGCGTCGCAGCCGAGCCTGTTGATGATTGGCGAGGCGTTCGCGGCGCGGCAGACCGAGGTGAAGCGCTCGGCGAACGGGCTGCTGGTCGCCGCGGCCTGAATGTCCCCGCCAGGGCCGGCCTGACAGCGGCGAATCTGAACAAGCAGAACGAAAAAATCAGAGTTGCCGCAAGCAGTACTGCGCGAGCGCATCCAGCACCGAATCATCCTCACCGACCGCCACCGCGCAGCGAATCTCGACACCGGGATGCGCGGCGCGGCATTGATCGACGAGCGCGGGCAAATCCTGGCGGACATGTCCGCCTTGGCCGAAGAACACCGGCACCACGGTGATCGCATCGCAGCCTTGCGTGACGAGTTGCGCGACGGCAGTCGGAAGGTCCGGTTCCATCAGTTCCAGAAAGGCGAGCGTTACCGCCTGAGCTTCGCCCGTCGCCGCGCGCGCGGCGCGCAGCTTGTCGGCGAGCCGCTCGAACGGCTCGCGCCAGCGCGCATCACGCGCGCCGTGGCCAAACAGTATCAGTCCGTGGATAGCCATCGCGTCAGCTCCTGACGATGCCCTCAACGCCCTTTGGCGTTGTGAGTTAGTGCCGGTCGACCCACTTCAACCCGACGAGCCCGAGCACCAGGTAGATGAGCCCCGGCGTCGCTGCGGTCAATGGCGCAGGCCACGTATTGAGCGTGCCGATGTGCGAGAACAGCGTGTTGAACAGTTGGAAGCTCATGCCGAGCATGATGCCGCCGAACACCTTCACGCCGACCACGCCCGCGCGCGTATGCAGATACGCGAACGGCAGCGACAGCACCAGCATCACGAACACCGCGAACGGATACAGTACCTTTTTCCACAGCGCGATTTCATAGCGCTGCGTGTCCTGATGGTTTTCGGTCAGATGCTGGATATAGCGGAACAGATTGAACATCGACATCCGGTCCGGTGACACCAGCAGCACCGACAGAATCTGCGGGGTCAGCTCCGAGCGCAGCGAATACTCGGGCAGCGTGACCTGGTTCGCGCGATACACCGGATTGAGCGCATCGGCCGGCGTGCCGGGAGCACGGGCCACGTCGAGCAGTTGCGTGTCGGTCACGCCGGTCAGCAGCCAGTGACCGGGCGGTTGATAACGGCCGCTCTGCGCGATGCGGATGTTCGACAGACGGAACTTCGAATCGAACTCGTAGATGCGCACGTTGCTGATCGTCGCGTCGGGTCTCAGTTCGCCGACGTTGACGAAGCGCGTGACCTGCTCGCCGTCGGCGCGCTCAGTCAGTGTGTCCTTGACCCACACGCCCGACTGGAAGTTGCTCGACACCGACGAGCCGAGCGCCTCGAGCCGCACACGCTCCGACAGCTGATCCGTGTACGGGCCGACCACTTCGCCGATCAGATAGGTGACGATCACGAGCGGAACGCCGATCTTCAGCAGCGAGCGCAGCGCCCGGTTGGTGGCGAGACCGGACACTCGGAAGATCGTGTATTCGGAGTTCGCCGCCATCTGCGCAAACACGTAGATCGCGCTGATCAGCGCCGCGACCGGAATGATTTCGTAGAAGCGCGACGGTGTTTGCAGCGCGACGCGCAGCACCGCGTACTGAAACTTGTAATTACCGTGGCCGACCGAGTTCAGTTCGTTGATCAGGTCGAAAAAGAAGAACAGACCTGAGAATGCAAACAGGATGAAGACGAACGTGAGATAGATCTGACGCGCGAAATACCTTTCATAAATGCGCATCGGTCAGGCTCCCTGCGAACGGCTGAACATGGCGCGCGTGAACAGCGGCCGATTGCGCACCCGCATCCAGAAGATGAACGCGACGATGCCGAGCACGATCACGTGCAGGATCACGAGCCCGATGCCGAACGACATCTTGCCCTGCTCGATCCATGCCTGCACGACGTTCAGCAGATTCGAATAGGTGAGGTAGATCAACACGGCCATCACGAGGTTGATCGTGCGGCTGCGCCGCGGGTTCTGGTGCGCGAGCGGAATTGCGAGCAGCATCAGGTTGATTGCGATCAACGGCAGACCGGCGCGCCACGCGAATTCGGCGAGGTTCTCGTTGGTCGGATTGCGCAGCAGCGTCATCGTCGGCAAGCCGGTGGTGGTCGGCGTATTGACGACCGGCTGGCTCTGGATCTTCACGCCGTAGCGCTCGAACTCCATGATGCGGAAATCAGGGTGGCCGGGCTCGCCGTCGTAGCGGCGGCCGTTTTCAAGCACGACGAAGCGGTCGCCGTTCTTGTGCGTCTCGACGTGGCCGTTCTTCGACACCACGACGTTGACCTTGCCACCCTCGGTGCTCGTCACGAACACGTTTTCCACGTGCCCCTGGTCGGGCGACATCTTCTCGATGAAGAACACGCGGTGCGTGCTCGGCGATTCGCGGAACTGCCCAGGAGCCAGCAGCGAGACTTCGTCGCGCTGCTGGAAGCGCGCGCGGATCAGCTTGCTCTGTTGATTCGACCATGGCCAGCCGACGAACACGAAGAACATGATCAGGATGATGATCGGCGTGGCGAAGATACCGATCGGCTTGATGAATTGCGTGAGACTGACGCCCGAAGATAGCCACACGACCATCTCGGAGTCTTTGTACCAGCGCGTGAGCACGAACAGGATCGACACGAATAGCGTCGCGACGAGCATGATGGCCAGATAGCCGATCACGGTGAGGCCGATCAGGACCAGTACGTCGCGCGGATCGATCTCACCCGAGGCCGCGAAGCCGACGATGCGGATCATCATCGTCGTCAGCACGAGCGTGAGGAGAACCATGAACACGGCGCCAGCCGTGTACGCGAGCTCGCGCTGGAGGGAGCGTTCGAAGATCATTATTGATGACGAGAGGGGGCGCTCACGGCGACGCGGGGGTTCGTTCCCGTCACGCCTCCGGTGCAGCCGCCGCGGGAAAAATAGCGGATAATTGCGGCTTTCATCCTAAGCCCAGATTTTATCCGAGGACAAGCGCGATGGACTTTAGCATAAAAGCCTGTGATTGGACCAAAGGCTCGACGAACGGTTTCCTGACCGGGAAATCCGATTGCATCGTGATCGGTGTGTTCGAGTCGCAAACGCTGTCGGGCGCCGCGCTGGAGATCGACGCGGCCACCAAGGGCCTGCTCACGCGCATCATCAAGGCGGGTGACATGGACGGCAAGGCGGGTACCACGCTGTTCCTGCACGAAGTGTCGGGCATCGGCGCGTCGCGCGTACTGCTCGTCGGCCTCGGCAAACAGGATGCTTTCAGTCAGAAAGCCTACGGCGAGGCGGTCCGCGCGGCATGGCGCGCGCTGCTCGGCACGAAGATCGTGCAGGTCACGTTCACGTTGGCGCAACTGCCGGTGCTCGAACGCACGGCCGACTGGTGCGTGCGCGCCGCGATCCTCGCGCTGCGCGAGCTGACCTACCGCTTCACGCAGATGAAGAGCAAGGCCGACAACACGCCGCGCGCGTTGAAGCGCATCGTGTTCAGCGTCAACACCGGCGACGAGAAGGCCACCAAGCTCGCTGCCAAGCAGGGCGCCGCGCTCGCGAACGGCATGGACCTGACGCGCGACCTCGGCAATCTGCCGAGCAACGTCTGCACGCCGACCTACATTGCGAACACCGCGAAGAAGCTCGCGAAAGACTGGAAGCTGAAGGTCGAGGTGCTCGGCGAGAAGCAGTGCGAAGCGCTGAAAATGGGCTCGTTCCTGTCGGTCACCGCAGGCGCGGTCGAGCCGGCGCAGTTCATCGTGCTGCAGTACCAGGGCGGCGCCGCGAAGGCCGCGCCGATCGTGCTGGTCGGCAAGGGCGTCACGTTCGACACGGGCGGCATCTCGCTGAAGCCGGGCGAGGGCATGGACGAGATGAAGTACGACATGTGCGGCGCGGGCTCGGTGCTCGGCACGCTGCGCGCGGTCGCCGAGATGGGTCTGAAGATCAACGTGGTCGGCATCATCCCGGCCGTCGAGAACATGCCGTCGGGCACGGCCACCAAGCCGGGCGACATCGTCACCAGCATGAAGGGCCTCACGATCGAGGTGCTGAACACCGACGCCGAGGGCCGCCTGATTCTGTGCGACGCTTTGACCTACGCCGAGCGCTTCAAGCCGGCCGCGGTGATCGACATCGCAACGCTGACGGGCGCCTGCATCATCGCGCTCGGCCATCACAACAGCGGCCTGTTCTCGAAGGACGACGCGCTCGCGGGCGAACTGCTCGACGCGTCGCGTGAAGCGGCCGACCCGGCCTGGCGCCTGCCGCTCGACGACGAGTACCAGGATCAGCTGAAGTCGAATTTCGCGGACGTCGCGAACATCGGCGGACGTCCGGCGGGCAGCGTGACGGCCGCGTGCTTCCTGTCGCGCTTCACCGATTCGTACCCGTGGGCGCATCTGGACATCGCGGGCACCGCGTGGAAGAGCGGCGCGGCGAAGGGCGCGACGGGCCGTCCGGTGCCGCTGCTCGCGCAGTTCCTGATCGACCGCGCCGGCCAATGACTCAGTGCGGTAAGCGCGCACACGGCGCGCGGCAAGCGGGGCGGGGCGGCCGATGACGAGAATCGACTTTCACTCGAACGTCGGCGATTCGCTGCTGTACGCGTGCCGCCTCGCGCGCAAGGCATACCTGGCGGGCCAGCCGCTCGTCGTGCTGGCCGAGCCCGCGCGCCTGCGCGCGTTCGACGAAATGCTGTGGACCTTCTCGCCGCTCGACTTCATACCGCACTGCATGGCGGGCACGCCGCTTGCCGCCGATACGCCCGTCGTGCTGGCCACGAATCTCGACGACGTGCCGCATCATCAGGTGCTGCTCAATCTGGGCGCAACGGTACCGGCGCAGTTCGCGCGCTTCGAAAGGTTGCTCGAAGTGGTCGGTAACGCACACGAGGAACTCGCTGCGGGCCGCGAGCGCTATCGCTTCTATCGCGATCGCGGCTATGCTTTGAACAACTACAAGCAGGGCGGCTAGTTCGTTCCGCTCTCGCGTCATGGCCGCGAGGAGCGCGGCATGCGGACCGCCAGCCCTGGCTTCGACTCAAAACACGGAGAGCGCACGTGTCCGATCCCCACGACAATTCGATTCCGGTCCTGAGCGAGGTCCTCGTGCCGGGCCACGCGCGCGAGACGCGCGAGGCGTCGGCCGATGCCGCCGCACCTGTGCCCCAGGGCGCCAAACCCGCAGCCGCAGCCGCCGCGCAACCGGCGTCGCGCGAGCCGGGATTGCGCACCGAGCCCGCGTTCGCGCCGCCGGCCGCGCATCCGGCCGAACCGACGCTTGCGCCCGAGCCCGTGCTCGCGCCGCAGCCAGTGCCCACACCCGAGCAACCGAGTTCGCCGGAGCCGGTTCTCGCGCCCGAGCCGGCGCAGACTGAACTTCACCGGCCGCACGTGGCCGATCACACTCACGCGAAAAAGCAGGCGCGGCCGCATCACGGCATTCATGCGCGACATGGGCACGGGGAACTGCATGAAGGCCCGCATGAAGGCCTGCATGAGGACGTGGCCGAGGTGTCGCCCGGCGTGTTCGATCGCACCGAGCCCTTCATACCGCTCGAAGCCGGCGCGACCGTACCGCCGGATCTCGATCATGAGGGCGCGCACGAAGCCGCTCCCGCTCAGCTCCCACTCGACGCCGACGCACTCGCCGCACGTTTGCACGGACGCTTCCAGAGTTTTCTGACAGGCGAAGGGCGCGGCATCATCGAGGCGCGCTGCCGCGATGCAGTGCAGCAGCACACGAGTCTGCTCGTGAGTCAGATCACGCGCGAGGTCGCGCAGACGCTCGAAGCCGAGATGACCGATTGGGTACGTGAAGCGGTGGAAGAAGAAATCGCGCGGCGCTCGCGTTGACGCCACGGCGACACGAGAGGTCCGTTATTTGAGTGTCAGTACCCAGGCCGCCAGCGTGGCTGCCTGATCCGGCGTCAGCTGCGTGTTCGCGGGCATCGGCACGGTTCCCCATGCGCCGGTGCTGCCATCGAGGATCTTGTGCTTCAGATAGGTCGCGGCGTCGTCGCGTCCCGCATACCGGATGGCAACGTCGTGCAATGCCGGCCCCATGAACGGGCGGGTGACCGAGTGGCAGCTCATGCAGTTCTTTTGCTGGGCGAGCGCGAGGCCGGCTGCTTCTGCACGGACTGCGGGACTCGTGGCGCTCAATGCGGCGGCGAGCGCAACAGAAGCTGCTACGGCTGCGTACGACATCGATTTCATTATGGTCTCCGCCAGTGCAGATGCCCGGCTCGTGGTGCACGCATTATAAGAGCAAAGGGGCGCACGGATTTTCGTGCGCCCCTTGCGTTTTTGCGTAGCGTGCCGGCGGGTTCGTCCGGCGGAGCGGAGCGCGCCGGCTGTAGTAATTAACCTGTGACCGCCCCCCGATTCGCCGGCAGCGCGAGCGCGAAATACTTCGCCATCACGCCGCGTGTGTAGCGCGGTTTCGGCGCCTGCCATGCGGCGCGCCGGCGTTGCAACTCGGCGTCGTCGATGTTCAGCTGCAGCAGCAGTTGGTGTGCGTCGATCGTGATCGAATCGCCTTCCTGCACGAACGCGATCGTGCCGCCGACGAACGCCTCCGGCGCGACGTGCCCGACCACCATGCCCCACGTGCCGCCCGAGAAGCGGCCGTCGGTGATGAGCCCGACCGATTCACCGAGCCCCTTGCCGATGATCGCCGAGGTCGGTGCGAGCATCTCCGGCATGCCGGGGCCGCCCTTCGGGCCCAGATAGCGCAGCACCACGACATCGCCGGCGACGATCTTGTCGGCGAGGATCGCTTCGAGCGCGCTCTGCTCGTCGTCGAATACGCGCGCGGGGCCCGTGATGACCGGGTTTTTCAGCCCGGTGATCTTGGCGACCGCGCCGTCTTCGGCGAGATTGCCCTTCAGGATCGCGAGGTGGCCTTCCGCGTACAGTGCCTTATCGATCGGGAAGATCACCTGCTGATCGCCGCGCGGTTTGCTGGGTACGTCCTTCAACTCCTCGGCGATCGTTCTACCGGTGATCGTCATGCAATCGCCGTGCAGCAGCCCGGCGTCGAGCAGGATCTTCAGCACCTGCGGAATGCCGCCCGCCTTGTGCAGATCGGTGGCGACGTACTGGCCCGACGGTTTCAGGTTGCAGATCACCGGCACTTTCTTGCGCATGCGCTCGAAGTCCTCGATCGTCCATTCGACCTCGGCCGCGTGCGCGATCGCCAGATAGTGCAACACCGCGTTGGTCGAGCCGCCGGTTGCCATGATCAAGGCAACCGCGTTTTCGATCGACTTCTTCGTGATGATGTCGCGCGGCTTCAGATCCATTTTGACCGCTTCGACGAGTACGCGCGCCGATTCGGCGGCCGAGTCGACTTTCTCCTGATCGGGATTGGCCATCGTCGACGAATACAGTAGCGACATGCCGAGCGCCTCGAACGACGAACTCATCGTATTGGCCGTGTACATGCCGCCGCACGAACCGGTCGACGGACATGCGTTCTTCTCGATGCCCTCGAAATCCTCCTGCGACATGCGGCCCGCCGTGAATTCGCCGACCGCCTCGAACGACGACACGATCGTCAGATCGGTGCCTTTCCAGTTTCCCGGGCGGATCGTGCCGCCATACACGTAGATGCCCGGCACATTCATGCGCGCGAGGCCGATCATGCCGCCCGGCATGTTCTTGTCGCAGCCGCCGATCACGACCACGCCGTCCATCCATTGCCCCTGCACGCAGGTCTCGATGCAGTCGGCGATCACCTCGCGCGATACCAGCGAGTACTTCATGCCCTCGGTGCCCATCGACATGCCATCCGAGATCGTCGGCGTGCCGAAGGTCTGCGGATTCGCGTCGGCGCGCCTGATCGCGGTGACGGCCGCGTCGGCGAGCCGCTGCAGGCCGGCGTTGCACGGCGTGATCGTCGAGTGGCCATTGGCGACGCCGATCATCGGTTTGTCGAAATCCTCCTTCTGATAGCCGAGCGCGTAGTACATCGAGCGATTCGGGGAACGCGCGATGCCTTGCGTGATGTTCTTAGAACGACGGTTGTAGGCCATGGGGAGCTCCAAGTCTTGCTGTTCTGATCAATGCGCGCGGCGGCGTCCGCGCGCGCATCCGTTCAGTGTAGTTCCGCCAGACCGTGCAAACAGGCGGTTTTGCATGACGCGCGTCGCATGTATTATTCCCGGCTATTTAGGTCGTAAAATATATTAATCATGCTGCCGACGATTCCCGATCTGCGCCAGTTGCGCTATTTCGTCACCGTCGCCGAGGAAAAGCACTTCGGGCGCGCAGCCGCGCGTCTGTCGATGACGCAGCCGCCGCTGTCGCAGGCGATTCGCGCGCTGGAAGAGACGCTCGGCGTCGAGCTGTTCGCGCGCACCAAGCGTTCGGTCGAGCTGACCGCGGTCGGCACCGATCTGCTGCCTGAGGTGCAGCGGCTGCTCGCGGCCGCGGAAGGGTTGAGGCCGCTCGCGCAGAGCCTCGCGCGCGGCGAGGCGGGCGTGCTGTCGCTCGCATTCGTGTCGACCGCGGATTACGGCCTGCTGCCGCTCCTGCTGCGCGATTTCGGCGCGCGGCATCCGCGCGTGCGGCTCGAGCTGACGGAGGCGACCAGCGACGTGCAGGTCGAGGAACTGATGGCTGGGCGTATCGACGCGGGCCTGGTCATCGCACCGCTGCCGTCGCGGCATGCGGCGCAGCTGTCATGGCTGCCGATCGCACGCGAGCCGCTGGTGATCGCGATGTCGACGGAGATGGCGCAACGCTTGCAAGGCGGCATGAACAAAAACGGCAAGGGCAGGCCAAATGAAGACCCCGCCGCCGAATGGCTCGATACGCCCGTCAGCCTGCGCGATCTCGGCGACGCGCCGCTCGTGGTCTTCCCAAGACGTCTCGCGCCAGGCTTTTATGACATCATTATGGATTGCTACGGCGTCGCCGGCCTCGCGCCGCGGATCGGCCAGGAGGCGATCCAGATGCAGACCATCGTGAGTCTCGTGTCGGCCGGCATGGGCGTCGCACTGGTGCCGCAATCGTTGCGTAACCTGCGGCGCACGGGCGTCGTGTATCGGCCCCTGTCCGAGTCGGTGCCCGCAATCGAAACGGGCCTCGTCTGGCGCACCGACGAGGTCAGCCCGGTGCTGGCGGGCTTCATCGATATCGTGCGCGCGCATGCGGCGAGCGTGGCGTCGCGTGTCTAGATCCCGCTTTTTATTCCCGTAAAACTGCTTTCGAACCTGAACTGCCCATAACTACACGATGCTCATTCACCCGAATTTCGACCCTGTCGCCATCCATCTGGGGCCGCTCGCCGTACGCTGGTATGGCTTGATGTACCTCGTCGCGTTCGTCGCGGCGATCGTCGTCGCCCGGCTGCGGCTGCGGCTGCCGTACGTCGCCGCGCAAGGCTGGACCGCGAAGGACATCGACGACATGCTGTTCTTCGGCGTGCTGGGTACGATCCTCGGCGGCCGGCTCGGCTATGTGCTGTTCTACAAGGCCAGCTTCTATTTCGCGCATCCGCTCGACATCTTCAAGGTGTGGGAAGGCGGCATGTCGTTTCACGGCGGCTTTCTCGGCGTCACGATCGCGATGATGCTGTTCGCGTATCAGCGCAAGCGGTCGTGGCTGCAGGTCACCGACTTCGTCGCACCGATGGTGCCCACGGGCCTCGCGGCAGGCCGGCTTGGCAACTTCATCAACGGCGAACTGTGGGGCCGGGTCACCGATCCGGCCGCGCCGTGGGCGATGCTGTTCCCCGGCGCCGCGCCCGACGACGCCACCTGGCTCGCCGCGCATCCGCAACTGGCCGCGCAATGGCATCTGAACGAAGTGTTTGCGCAATATCACATGCTTCCGCGGCATCCGTCGGAGCTGTACGAGATCGCGCTCGAAGGCGTGGCGCTGTTTTTCGTGCTGATCTTCTTCTCGCGCAAGCCGAAGCCACTCGGCGCGATTTCCGCGATGTTCCTGATCGGCTATGGCCTCGCGCGCTTCACAGTCGAATTCGCGCGCGAGCCGGACGATTTCCTCGGCCTGCTCGCGATGGGGCTGTCGATGGGTCAATGGCTGTCGCTGCCGATGATTCTCGCGGGCATCGGCCTGATGGTGTGGGCGTATCGCCGTGGGCGTCGCGAGCCGGCGCAGGCGGTCGGCGCGAACTGACCTGTGCCCCGGCTGGCGTAGCGAACGCTGCATGAAAAAACGCCACGGCATCGATGGATGCCGTGGCGTTTCTCTTTGATGCGCTGGCGTACGCGCGTGCGCGTCACTTCATCTGCACCGACCCCGACACGTTGACCGTCACCGTCGACGTACCGCCTTCGAGCGGCATCGGCGCGTTCTTCGCGTCGGCGCCCATCGCGCGTGCGCTCATCATCATCATCGGACGCGGCATCACGCCACTGTGATTCACGTTGACCTCGCGGATCGAATAGCCGCTAAAGCCGAACGCCTGCGAAGAAGCCGCGGCCTGCTCGCGAAACGATTTGATCGCCTCGCCGCTGAGCCGCTGTTCGGCGGCGCGCTGCGCTTCCGGCGACAGCGAGAAACGCACGTTGCCCACCTGCATGATCGATGCCATCTGTCCGGCGAGCTTCGAGGCCGCGGCGAAGTCGCGCGATTCGAGCACGACTTCCGTGCGGCCGCGCCACGCCGAGATGCGTCCGTCGCGGTCCGTCGACGGGAAGATCGAGAACGCGCCCGAGCGCGCGGTCACGCCGGCGACGCCGCGCGCTTTCTGCAATGCCGCGTCGGCGCGTTGGTTCAGCGTCGATGTCAAGGCCGACGGCTCGCTCGCTTCCTGCTCGTAAAACAGCGTGATTTCGACTTCGTCCTGCGGGACTTCGGCGCTCGCCTGCGCATTCAGAGACAGCACTCCCGAAGGCTGCGGCATCATGGTCTGCGCGCGAGTGGGCGCCGAGTTCAGCGCGAGCGCCACAGGCGCGCCAAAGGCGAGCGCGAGTGCAAGGGCCCGTGCGGGTTTTGTCGTCATGGCTGGAATCCTTGTTTGAGCAGGTTGTGCACGTTCGACGCGAGCGCCGCGTGATGACGCAATGTGGCGCGCGGTTTGACGGTTGCGCGGGCGAATGGATCGGGTGCCGTCTAGCGGTTGGTCCGAGCTCGCGCTTTCGTCGTCCGATTAGGCGGGTTTTACCGACGCTTGGTTCCCCAATTAGCGCTTCGCCGCCGCATCGGAAACGACGACCTGGACGCGATCACGACAGTGCCCGCGTCGCGCATTTGCCGTTAAACCAGCTGTTTAGTGATGAAGCGCCATTCGGCGTCGGTCACCGGCGTGATCGATAGACGGTTGCCTTTGGCGAGCACGCGCATGTTCTGCAATTCGGCATGCTCGCGTAGTGCGGCAAGCGAAATCAGCGGGATTTTCTTCTTGAACACGACGTCGACGAGCATCCAGCGCGGCGTTTCCGGCGACGATTTCGCGTCGTAGTACGGACTCTTTTTATCGAACTGCGTCGGGTCCGGATACGCGGTCGACGAGACTTCCGCGATACCCGCGATGCCAGGCTCCGGACAGCTCGAATGGTAGAAGAGCACGCCGTCGCCGACCTGCATCACGTCGCGCATGAAGTTGCGCGCCTGATAGTTGCGCACGCCGGTCCACGGCAACGTGCGATGCGGTGCGTTGGCGAGGTCGTCGATGCTTGCTTCGTCCGGTTCGGACTTCATCAGCCAGTAGCGCATGAATCGGAGTGAGCGTATGAGATTGAACGAGGCGCGACAATAGCGGGCGCGTGCGGAAAAGCCCCTGAAACAGGCACTCAAACGAAAAAACGACGACCAAAGAAAAACGGCATCGAACCGAAGTCCGATGCCGTTCCAGATAAGGTCCCCGCCTTAGCCGCTAGGCCGGCATCCTGAACCGAGGGTTCAGAATTGGTCGCAGTTAGCAACACTTCGGGTACATCAGACAGAGTGACGCGCACACCCGTGCTACAAATTTCCGCAACCGTGCACATGGCATTGGTTCAAGGAATATATGACCTTGGCGAACCAGGCAGGGAAGCTAAACCGATGAAGCTACAACACAAACCGTTGAACAACTGACCGGTTCAAAACCGGCCCGCTATTGAGTCAACTACTGCTTACTGCATGCTGTACTGCTCAATCACAGTACCTAGTTGTTCGTTCATTTGCTGCATTGTACGCCGGATTTCTTCAGCAGGAAATGCTTCTCCGTGTCGCACACTGCTTTGCAGCTTAAGCAGTTCCGATGCCAGCGACAGCGCGGCCATCACCGCGATGCGATCGGTGCCGCGCACGTTGCTGCCGCTGCGAATTTTCTTCATCTCGGCGTCGACGCGCGCGACCGCCTCGAGCAGCGCGCCTTCCGTTTCCGGCGAACAGGCGAGACGGTAGGGTACTTCGAGAATCGATACTTCGATCTGCTTGGTGGTCATGCGCTTTCTCCGTGTCGGCTCACGTCGCTTTCCGCTTCCTCGTGTTCGGGCTGGGCGGACTCGAGCAGATCGAGCTGGTTATCCGGTTCGCTGCTCGCGCGTGCGCGCGGCAATTTTTCGAGAATCGCATTCAGGCGCACCTGAGCGTCGTCGATCTTGGCGGACAGCGCGTCGCGTTCAGCTTGCAGTGCGTCGCGCTCGGCACGCAATTGTGCGAGTTCGGTGTGCGTGGCTTGTACTTCGGCACGCGTTTGCGCGAGCTGCTCTTCGAGCGCGATCCGCGCTTCGTTGTGGCGCTGGCTGATCGCAATCAGCTTGCCGATGTTCTGGGAGAGTGATTCGAGTTCGGTGAGCATGTGCTGCGTCCTCTAAAGACATCGCATTTTAGCGCGGAATATTACAGGTTCCGACAATTGTCTCGTTTCGAGACGTAACAGCATCGCTTCGTGCAGGTTCGTTGCGAGTCGTGTCGTCGACCATAAGATAAGAGGCCGGCAATCCGTCGGACAATAACCTGCATTCAACAGAACGGCTTGCGCTCCGGGGGACCTTTCTTGACGCCCCGCGAGGTCGCTCCTACACTTCCCGCACTCTGGTGCCCGCGCGCGCTTTTCGGCGCGCGCAGTTAAACGGGAAGCAGGGCGCGCGCGGTGCCAAAACCGGATGCGCGAACCTGCGCTGCCCCCGCAACGGTAAACGACCGCATGTGATGTGCTCATGCAGGTCGGTCCTAATTGCAAGGTTGGAAGTTCAACCTGCGAGTGTGCCACTGCGCGTCACGCGTGGGAAGGCGGGATCGATGTGTCGTAGCCCGGATACCGGCCAGAAAAGAGGGACGTCCCCGCGAAAACGTTAAACAAGGGGACGCCTCGTGACGCGTCGGCCCGCGGGGAAGCAGGCCGCGCACGCTATCCACAGGAATGTCATCCCATGCTGTCCCCCATCGCCCGCGCGACGCTGCTCGCGTTCGCGAGTCTGCCGCTCGTCGTGCATGCGCAAAGCGCCGAGTCTGTGTCTTCATCGTCCGCTACGGATGCCAGCAGCGCGAACGCCGCAAACGTTGCCGATGCGGCCAATCCCCCTTCCGCCGATGCGTCGGGCAACGTGCTGTCGCCGATCGTCGTGACCGCACAACGCGGAGCGCAAGCGTTGCGCGACGCGATCCCGCAGACCACGCAGTTCGATCAGCAGGACATCGCCGACACGACCGCGACCGATCTGCCCGGCCTGTTGCGACTCGCGCCGGGCGCGCAGATCTCGCGCACGGGTGGCCCCGGTTCGACTACGAGCCTCTTTCTGCGCGGTGCTTCGTCGACGCAATCGCTGCTGCTGATCGACGGCGTGCGCGTCGATTCGGTCAGTCTCGGCTCCGCTCAGCTCGCACAGATTCCGCTCGACCAGGTCGATCACGTCGAAGTAGTGAACGGCAACGTTTCGGCGTTGTACGGCTCGGGTGCGATCGGCGGCGTCGTGCAGGTGTTCACGAAAGACGGCGGCGCTCATCCGCCGCGTTTCAATTTCTCGGTCGGTTACGGCAGCTATCACACGCAGACGCAAACGGCCGGCGTGAACGGCGCGCTCGATCAGGAGGGCCGCACGACCTTCAACATCTCGCTCGCGCGCACGAAGGACGACGGCTTTTCGTCGCTCAATCCGCTCGAGGCGCCGGCCGCGAATCCGAACGCGAACGGCAATCTGAACGAGAGCATCAGCGCGTCGCTGCGCCACAAGTTCACCGACAAGTGGGATGCGGGCGTCAGCTACTTCCAGTCGAACAACAACAACAGCTACGACAATGCGTACGGCGTGCCGACCGATCTGAACAACCTCTATAGCAAGGTGCGTCAGATGTCGGTGTTCGCGAACGGCAAGCTGACCGACTGGTGGACCACCCACTTCACGCTCGCCGAGGGCGACGACCGCAGCGTATCGAACACCAATGGCATCTACGACGACCGCTTCGATACCGACAATCGCCAGTACACGTGGCAGAACGATTTCGCGCTCGCCGCGAACCAGAAGCTGCAATTCGGCTACGAGCATCTCGACCAGACTCTCGACTCCGACACCTTCGCCGCGCCCGACCGTCATGTCGATTCGGTCTTCGGGGGTTACAGCGCGCGCTTCGGGCGCAATCAGATTCAGGCCAACGTACGCCGCGACCAGTACTCCGATTTCGGCGGAGCGAACAGTTACTATCTCGGCTACGGTTTCGACATCACGTCGCACTGGAAGGTAACCGCAAGCTATTCGGATGCGTTCCGCGCGCCGAGCTTCGACGATCTGTACTATCCGATCAGCGGCAACCCGTCGATCCAGCCCGAGCGCAGTCACTCGGTCGAAGCCGCTTTGCAGTACGCGACCGATGCGCTCGGCGTGATGCGTCTGAACGCATTCCAGACGCGCTATACGAATCTGATCAACTACGTGCAGACGATCCCCGGCATCTATCTCGCGGAGAACGTCGGCCATGCGAAGGTGCAGGGACTCGAAGGATCGTGGAGCGGTCATGTCGGCAAGACCGACGTACGCGCGACGTTCACGGTGCAGAACCCGGTCGATCTCGACAGCGGTACCGACCTCGTACGGCGCGCCCGACGCTTCGGGTCGTTCGCGGTGAACCGCAGCATCGGTGGATGGCGGGTTGGCGGCGAGTGGATCGTCAGCGGTCCGCGTACCGACAGCACCGGCAACCTCGGCGGCTATGGCATCGTGAATCTGTCCGCGCGCTACAACATCACGAAGGCGTGGTACGTCAGCGCGCAAATCGACAATCTGTTGAACAAGGACTATGAAACGGCCTACTCGTATAACTCGCCGCGACGCGGTGCCTATGTCACGCTCGGCTGGCAGCAGCAGTGACGCGCGCGCCGGGTTGGCCGCATGCGTGAGCGCACGCGGATGAGTCGCGCGTCCGGTTCTCTATCCGCCGCGCTGGCAACGCCGCGCCCGATGAACGCGAAACGCGCGGCCGCGATCTGGCTCGGGCTCACGCTCGCGGCCGTCGCGCTGCTCGGCGCGTCGCTGGTGCTCGGCAGCGTGCCGCTCCCGCCGTCGCGTGTGCTTGCGGCGCTCGTGCCAACGCACACGTTCGGCGCCACGGGCACCGACGATCTCGCCGGCGAAATCGTGCGCACGTTGCGTTTGCCGCGCGCGCTCGCGGGCTTCGCGTGCGGCGCATTGCTCGCGCTCGCCGGCGCGCTGCTGCAGGTGCTGCTGCGCAATCCGCTGGCCGAGCCGTACGTGCTCGGCGTGTCGGGCGGCGCGGCCACCTTCGCGCTGGTCGCGATGATCGCGGGCGGCGCATGGTGGATCGTCGATGCGAGCGCGTTCGCGGGTGCGTTCGTGTCGATCCTGCTGGTGCTCGGCCTCGCGCGTCGCGAACTGTGGCGCGGCGAGCCGCAGGACACGTCGCCGCGTTTGCTGTTGACGGGCGCGGTGATCGCGGCCGGGTGGGGCGCGATGATCACGCTGCTGCTGAATCTCGCGCCCGATAGCCGTCTGCGCGGCATGCTGTTCTGGCTGACCGGCGACCTCAACGGCGGCGCTCTGCCGTGGACCGCGCTGATCGCGCTCGCGCTCGTGTTGCTCGCGATCGTGCCGGCCGCGCCGCGTCTGAACGTGCTGCTGCGCGGCGACGCGGCCGCGCAAGCGTTGGGCGTCGCGGTGATGCCGCTGCGTTTGCGCGTGTACCTGGTCGCGTCGCTGGCGGCGGCCGCGGCGGTGACGACCGCGGGCACGATCGGCTTCGTCGGTCTCGTCGTGCCGCACATACTGCGGCTCGCGTTCGGCAACGACCAGCGCATGCTGCTGCCGGCGGCGGCACTCGGCGGCGGTGTCGCGGTGATGGGCGCGGATCTGATCGCGCGTACCGTGATTGCGCCCGCGCAATTGCCGGTCGGCGTGATTACTTCGCTGGTCGGCGTGCCGGTGTTCCTGTGGATGCTGCTCAAACGCCGCCGATGATGCAAGCCGAACCCAACCCGACCTCTACCATGCTGAGCACGCAGCGCCTGACGTTGCGCGCCGGCGCGCGCACCTTGCTCGACGCGTTCACGCACACCTTCAATGCGGGCGAAGTCTGGTGTATCGCCGGGCCGAACGGCGCGGGCAAGACCACCTTGCTGTCGACGCTGGCAGGCCTGTTGCATCCGGCGGCGGGCGATGTCGAACTCGATGGCGTGCGCGTGGCCGACTGGCAGCCGCTGCCGCTTGCCCGGCGCCGCGCGCTGATGCCGCAAAGCGCGGCCGATGCGTTCAATGCAAGTGTGCTCGACATCGTGCTGCTGAACCGCTTCCCGCATCTGGGCGGCTGGGGCTGGGAGCGCGATGAAGATCGCGCGGCCGCGCAGGCGGCGCTCGAATCGCTCGGTCTTGCGGACTTTGCGGCGCGCGACGTGCTGTCGCTATCGGGCGGCGAGCGTCAGCGCGTCGCGCTTGCGGCAGTGCTGTGCCAGGACGCGCCGCTGTTGCTGCTCGACGAACCGTTGGCGCATCTCGACCTGCATCATCAGATCGACTGCCTCGAAGCGCTCGTCGCATGGACGCGCGAACCGGGACGCAACCTACCGCGCAGCGTGCTGTTCTCATGCCACGACCTGAACCTCGCGCGCCGCTTCGCGACGCACGCGCTGCTGCTCGACGGCGCGGGCGGCGCGTATGCGGGCCCGGTGCGCGACGTGCTGACGCCCGCGTTGACGAGCCGCGCGTTCGGCTATCCGCTGATTCTGATTCGCGACGGCGAGCACGAGGCGCTGATTCCCGCGCCGCGCGCGCGTCATGAATCGCCTGCCGGTCATGACGCACAGTCAGGCTGATATTTACCCCCATACCTTGTCTCGATCACACCTATGACTCGCATCCCACTCCCGGCCGGTTTGCCCGAAGTCGCGCCGCTCGATCAGACGCTGCGCGCCGAGTTGCAACGGATCATCGATACGCGCACCAAACCGCCCGGCAGCCTCGGCCGGCTCGAGACGCTCGCGCGCCAGATGGGTCTGATCCAGCGCAGTACACATCCCACCGTGCGGCGTCCCGCGATGATCGTTTTCGCGGGCGATCACGGTATCGCCGCCGAAGGCGTGAGCCCGTATCCGCAAGCGGTGACCGCGCAGATGGTCGCGAACTTCATTGCGGGCGGCGCGGCGATCAATGCGCTCAGCCGCGTCGCCGGTCTCGAACTCGAAGTGGTCAACGCGGGTATCGCGACGCCGCTGCCGTCCACGGACGGACTCGTCGACATGCCGGTCGGGCGCGGCACGCGCAACTTCGCTCACGAGCCAGCGATGACGCACGCCGAAGCGCTCGCCGCGATGCAGGCGGGCGCCGCGCGCGTGCGTCATCATGCGGCGCTCGGCACCAACGTGATCGGCTTCGGCGAGATGGGCATCGCGAACACATCGGCGGCCGCGTGTCTGATGAGCCGCCTGTGCGGCGTGCCGATCGACGACTGCGTCGGCCGCGGCACCGGCCTCGACAATGCCGGACTCGCGAAGAAGCGCAACGTGCTCGCGGCGGCGCTCGCGCGTCATGCCGACGCATGCGCGCCGCTCGACGTGCTCGCGACCTTCGGCGGCTTCGAAATCGCGATGATGGCGGGCGCGTTTCTGGCCGCCGCCGAGGCGCGCATGACGATCCTCGTCGATGGCTTCATCGCGACGTCGGCGCTGCTGGTCGCCGATACTCTGTCGCCCGACGTGCGCGAGTACTGCGTGTTCGCGCATGCGTCGAACGAGGCCGGGCATCGGCGCATGCTCGATCATTTCGGCGCGCAGCCGCTGCTGTCGCTCGACATGCGGCTCGGCGAGGGCACCGGCGCCGCGCTCGCGGTGCCGCTGCTGCGCGCGGCCGTGGCCTTCGTCAACGAGATGGCCAGCTTCGATTCCGCAGGCGTCGCGGATCGCGAACCGTGACGCGCTCGAACCCACGCTTCGCGGCAACGCGAAGCTCCGCCCGCATCGCTGCAAACATGCACTCGCCACGTCCATGAACCCGCTCGCGGAACTGCGCTATTTCTTCACGGCGCTCGGTTATTTCACGCGCGTGCCCGTGCCGCGCTGGGTCGGCTATGAGCCGCATTATCTGAACGCGGCGGCGCGCTATTTTCCGCTCGTCGGCGTGCTGGTCGGCGGCTTCAGCGCGCTCGTCTATCTGGCCGCACTGCGCGCGTTTCCGGCGGGCGTCGCGGTGCTGCTGTCGATGGCCGCGTCGCTGCTGCTGACGGGCGCGTTCCACGAGGACGGTCTGGCCGATTGCGTCGATGCGTTCGGTGGCGCCTATACGCGCGACGATGCGTTGCGCATCATGCAGGACTCGCGCATCGGTGCTTTCGGTGCCATCGCGCTCGTGATCGCGTTGGCGATCAAGTGGCAAACGCTCGCCGCTTTGCCGCCGCTTTCCGCCGCAGGTCTGATTGTTGCGGCGCATGGCGCGAGCCGCGCGTGCGCGATCAGTTATCTGGCCACGCTCGACTATGTGCGCGCCGCAGGCAAAGCCAAGCCGGTCGCGCAGCGTCTGCGCGGGCCGGCGCTGCTGTGCGCCGCGCTGTTCGGGCTGCCGTGGCTGCTGTGGCCGAACGGCCCCGGCGCGCCCGACTGGCGTTTCGCCGCGCTCACGTGTGTGGTGCTGTTGGCGCTGCGCTTCGCGATGGGCCGTTATTTCGTCAGACGCATCGGTGGCTATACCGGTGACTGTCTCGGCTTCGCGCAGCAGATCTTCGAATTGAGCATCTATCTGGTGGGGCTTGCATGGATATCGTCCTGATTCGACATCCCGCTGTCGCGCTCGAGGCGGGGGTTTGTTACGGCCATAGTGATGTCGCGTTGGCGGAAAGCGCCGAGGTCACGTCCAATGCGTTGGCGGTCAAGCTCGCGAGCTTGCAGGTGCCGGCGCCGCGCGTGCTGATCACGAGTCCGCTCACGCGCTGCGCCGCGCTCGCGAACGAGATCGCCAACGACTTCGGCTGCGTGGTCAGCCACGACGAGCGTCTGAAGGAGATGGATTTCGGCGACTGGGAAGCGCAGCGCTGGGATACGATCGATCGCGCCCAGCTCGACGACTGGGCCGCCAATTTCGAGCATGCGCGCGCGCATGGCGGCGAAAGCGTCGCGCAATTCGTCGCGCGTGTGCGAGCGTGGTTCGATGCGTTCGCGCTGACGCGCGAGCTGTCGCCCGCGTACGTGGTTACGCACGCGGGCGTGATGCGCGCGATCGCGTCGTGGGTGCTGGAGGTGCCGCTCGCGCGTTGCCTGCAGTGGTCGCTCGATATGACGGGGATCGTCTGGTTGCGGCGTAACGACGAGACGCTACAGTGGTCGCTGGTGCGATGGAATGCGTGACCCGCCTGGTCATCCGCGGAACTGAGCGTGTTTCTTGGGCGACCCGCGGCGCGTCATGGCGCGGGTTTGTTTGTGCGCGAGCGCGCCAGTTCGAGGTCCTCGCACAGTTGCCGCGCGCCTTGTGCGATGCGCGGCGCGGGGCGATTGATCAGATCGCCGTCGATCGCAAACAGGTTGTTGTTCGCGACGGCCGCGAGACGCGGCCACGCGCGCCATGTGTCGAGTTGGGGCAGCGTCGTGTCGGGCTGCGTCGCGCCGGACGCAGCTGTGACGATCGCCTGCGGATTCGCCGCGAGCACCGCTTCGGTCGATACAGTCGGCACGAGCGGCTGCAGGTCCGCGAACACGTTGCGGCCGCCGCATAGCGTGATCACGTCGCTGATCATGTGCTCGTCGTTGAGCGTCATCAGCGGCCGGTCCCATACCTGATAAAACACGCTGACTACCGGGCGATTCGCATACCGCGCGCGCAAACGGGCGATGTCTTCGCGATAGGCGGCCGCCGCCGCGTCCGCGCTCGTCGAGGTGCCGAGCAGCCGGCCGAGCTTCGTCAGCGACACGGCGATATCGTCGAGACGGCGCGGCTCGCTGAAAAAGAGCGGCACGTGCAGTTCGCGCAAGCGCTCGAGCTGGTGCTGCGCATTGCCATGCCGCCACACGACGATCAAATCCGGTTTCAGCGCGACGATGCGTTCCAGGTCGAGGGCCTTGTTGTCGCCGACGCGCGGCAGTTGCTTCGCTTCGGGCGGATAGTCGCTGTACGACACCGCGCCGACCATCTTCGGGCCCCCGCCCGCGGCGTACAGTAATTCGGTCACATGCGGGGCGAGGCTGATCACGCGCTGTGCGGGCGCGGCGAGCGTGACGGTCGCGCCGCTGTCGTCGGTGACGGTGATGGAGGCGTGCGCGCTCAGTGCAGTTACAGCGAGCGCTGCGGCGCTGAACCAATCGATCAAGCGGCGCGCGGGCCGAGCAAAGCGAGCGGAGCAAGTGAAGCAGGTCATCGGGCGAGGGCGAAACACGAAGCGTTGAACGAGTCAGGTGTAAAGGACGATCCGCTAGCCCGAGCGCGCGCCATCGATCGATTCAACCGCCTGTTGCAGCAGTTGTTCGAAGCGGGTCCATTCGGCTTCATCGCCCGGCAGCCCGAAGCGCACGCTGGCTGAGGGCACCCGGGGCGATGGCGGAAAAAGACGCGTCCACACGCCGCGCCGTGCGAGCGCTTCATGCAATGCGGCGGCGCGCGCATCGTCGGTCCATGCGAAAAGCGGCGTGCGGTGTGTCGCGAATCCATGCGCATCCAACAGCCCGGCAAGCCGCGCGCTCTCGGTGATCAGCCGCTCACGCATCTGCGTTTGCCACGCGGCATCGGCGAACGCGGCGCTCACCGCATGACGCGCGGGACCGCTGACTGTCCACGCCCCCAATCGGTCGCGCAACGCGGCGAGCAAGGCGGGCGCGCCCAGTACGAAGCCGGCGCGCACCCCCGCGAGCCCGAAGAACTTGCCGGGCGAGCGCAACACGACGAGCCCGTCGCGCTGCGTATGCGCCGCCAGCGACGCGACGCGCGCGGCCGGCAGCGTATCGGCGAACGCCTCGTCGACGAGCAGCGTGCCGCCGCGTTCGCGCAGCTGCGCGTGCCAGCGCAGCAGCCTCGCGGCATCGAGGTGCGTAGCGGTCGGATTGTTGGGATTGACGATCGCGATATGAGTGAGCGCTGCGGGCAGCGTGTCTCGCTGCACGTCGAGCGGCGCGAGCTCGTGTCCGGCGCGCGCGAACGCGGGCGCGTACTCGCCGTAGGTCAGCGGCGCGATGCCGACCGTCGCGCGCGGCAGCAACGCGGGCAGCGCGCGAATCGCCGCCTGGCTGCCGGCCACCGGCAGCACGTGCGCGGCATCGGGCGCGCCGTAGTAGCGCGCGGCCCGCTCGGCGAAGCCGTCGCCTTCGTCGGGCAAACGGCGCCACGCATCGGCAGGCAGCGGCGGCACCGGATAGCCGTGCGGATTGATGCCGGTCGACAGATCTAGCCACTGCGCGTATGGAATGCCGTAGCGCGCCGCCGCTTCGTGCAGGTTGCCGCCATGCGCGATCGGATCGCCTGCGGCGTGCTCGCGCGCTTGTATCCGCTCGGTCATGCGCTCATCCCATCGCTACGCGTGTCGCTCCGCTCAGCCACGGAATGGCACGCTCAACAACGCCAGCACGATCAGCACGGCCAGCCACAGAATCACCGTGCGTTCGACCAGCATCAACGCGGCGCCTACGTGACGCGCCTCGGCGGGATGCCCGAAGCCCAGCGTCGGCCGATGCTCGAGCGTGCCGTGATACACGGCCGGCCCGCCGATCAGCACGTTCAGGCTGCCGGCGCCGGACGCCATCACCGGGCCCGCGTTCGGGCTGTCCCAGCGCGGCGCCTGTTCGCGCCAGCAGCGCCATGCGGCCAGCGTGTCGCCGAGCAGCGCGTAGCTGGTGGCGGTCAGCCGCGCGGGAATCCAGTTCAGCACGTCGTCGATGCGCGCCGCGGCCCAGCCGAAGCGAAGATAGCGCGGCGTGCGGTACCCCCACATCGCGTCGAGCGTATTGGCGAGGCGAAAGCCGAGCGCACCAGGCCCGCCCGCGAGCGCGAACCAGAACAGCGCGCCGAAGATCGCGTCGTTGCCGTTTTCGAGCGCCGATTCGACCGCGGCGCGCGCGAGCGCGGCTTCGTCGGACTGGCTGGTGTCGCGCGACACGATCCGCGCGGTCAACTCACGTGCGGTGGCGAGATCGCGTTGGCCGAGTGCCCGCGCGATCGGCGCGATGTGATCGCGCAGGCTGCGTGCGCCGAGCGCGAACCACAGCAGCGCGACATGCAGCGCGCAGGCCGCGAACAACGGCAGTACGGCGACCAGCCACCACGCGATCAGCACTGGCGGCAGCACCGCGAGCGCCCATGCGAGCAGACCCTTGAGCCGCAGACGCCGGTCGTGGTTGAAGCGCGCCTCGATGCGCGCGGCCCAGTTGCCGAAGCCGACCAGCGGATGCCGGCGGCTCGGCTCGCCGAACCAGCGATCGACGGCGACGCCCGCGACCGCGAGCGTCGCGATCAGCGGCATCGTCAGCGGGGGCATCACGCGCGGCTCGCGCTTTTCAGCGCGAGCGGCAGTCCCGCGACCATCAGCGTGGCCGCGCTGCTCAATGCGGCGATCCGTTGATTGAGGCGGCCGAGTTCGTCGACGTAAAGACGAGTGGCTTCGCCGAGCGGCACGACGCCGAGGCCGATCTCGTTGCTGACGATGATGATCTTGCCGCGTGCGCCGGCGAGCGCAGTTTCGAACGCGGCGGCCTGCTCGTAGTAGTGCGACAGCGGCGGTGCGACGCTGTCGGCGGGACACAGCAGGTTGGCGAGCCACAGCGTCAGACAGTCGATCAACAGACACCGGCCCGGCGCGTCGTGCTGCGCGAGGGCGCCCGCGAGATCGTCGTCCGCTTCGACCAGCCCCCAATGCGCGGGCCGCCGCTCGCGATGATGCGCGATGCGCGCGTTGAATTCGGCGTCGTCGGTGACACGGGCGGTGGCGATGTAGGTGACGGGGAGGGCGCTGTCGCTGGCGAGCCGCTCGGCATGCGCGCTCTTGCCCGAGCGGGCGCCGCCAAGGACGAAGGTGAGGTCGCGGGGAGTCATCCTATGATTGTACCGGCGCGATGGGATAATGCCGCTCGATTCCATTGCAACGCCACTGTCCACCTTCCACCTGCATCGCCGTGACCCGAATGCCCATTTCTCCCGACACCCTGCCCGTGCCGCGCGGCACGCTGATGATCCAGGGCACCACGTCCGACGCGGGCAAGAGCACGCTGGTCGCGGGACTGTGCCGGCTCGCGCGGCGCGCGGGCGCGCGGGTCGCGCCGTTCAAGCCGCAGAACATGGCGCTGAACAGCGCGGTCACCGTCGACGGCGGCGAGATCGGCCGCGCGCAGGCATTGCAGGCGCTCGCCGCGGGCATCGACGCGCACACCGATCTGAACCCGGTGCTGCTGAAGCCGACCAGCGATCGCGGCGCGCAGGTGATCATCCACGGCAAGGCGCGCATCAATCTCGACGCGCGCGCCTATCACGACTACAAGCCGGTCGCGTTCGAGGCGGTGCTGGAGTCGTATGCGCGGCTGCGCGCGTCGTACGACACGATTTTCGTCGAAGGCGCGGGTAGTCCCGCCGAGATCAATCTGCGCGAGCGCGACATCGCGAACATGGGTTTCGCGGAGGCGGTCGATTGCCCGGTCGTGCTGGTCGCCGACATCGACCGAGGCGGCGTGTTCGCGCACCTGACCGGCACGCTCGCGTGTCTGTCCGACAGCGAGCAGGCGCGCGTGCGGGGTTTCATCATCAACCGCTTTCGCGGCGACATCGGCCTGCTGAAGCCCGGGCTCGACTGGCTGGAAGCGAAGACCGGCAAACCGGTGCTCGGGGTCGTGCCATACCTGCACGGCCTGACGCTCGACGCCGAGGACATGCTGCCGCCCGAACTGCGCGCTGCGGCGAGCGGTGCTGCACGCCGGCTGCTGCGCGTGGTCGTGCCGGTGCTGCCGCACATCAGCAACCACACCGACTTCGACGCGTTGCGCGCGCATCCGCAGGTCGATTTTCACTATGTGCGCGCGGGTACGCCGCCACCGTCCGCCGATCTGATCATTCTGCCGGGCTCGAAGAACGTGCCGGACGACCTCGCGTTTCTGCGCGCGCAGGGCTGGGGCGACGTGCTCGCGCGGCATCTGCGCTATGGCGGCCGCGTGATCGGCATTTGCGGCGGCATGCAGATGCTGGGCCGCGAGATCGCCGATCCGCATGGCGTCGAGGGCACACCCGGCACCTTCGCGGGCTTCGGCTGGCTCGACTTTGCGACGGTGCTGACGCGCAACAAGACGCTGAAGAACGTGAGCGGGCGCCTCGCGCTGCCCGGCGCGCCGGACGTCGCCGGCTACGAAATTCATATGGGGGAGACGCGCGGGCCGGCCTTGGACACGCCGGCGCTGCGGCTCGATCGTGCTGGTCCGCACGAGGGCGGCGCGGGCCTTGGCCGTTCCGATGGCGCGTTGTCCGCCGACGGCCAGATTCTCGCGACCTACGTGCATGGCCTGTTCGACACGCCGGCCGCGTGCGGGGCGCTGCTCGCGTGGGCGGGGTTGAGCGACGCCGAAGCGGTCGACTATCCGGCGTTGCGCGAGGCGTCGCTGGAGCGGCTGGCCGACACGCTCGCCGAGCATGTCGATATGCGCAGGCTGTTTGCGGCGCTGAGGTGACGCTTTGGACCGGACTTTTTCATCGGCTTGAGCGTCATTGCTGCGCGGGCGGTACGCTTAGTACAACACCATCTGCGTGCAACGAAACAGTGCGATGGTCTTACCATCCGGACCGGTGACCGTTGCGTCCCAGACCTGCGTGCTGCGCCCGAGGTGCACACTCTTCGCGACCGCGCGAATCGTGCCCTGCGTGGCGGTGCCGAGGAAGTTGCTCTTCAGCTCGACCGTTGTGAAATTGCGCGAGTTTTCGGGCAGATGCGCGATGCACGCGTAGCCACAGGCGGTGTCGGCGAGGCCGATCACGGTGGCCGCGTGCAGGAAGCCGTTCGGCGCGAGCAGCTCTTCGCGCACGGTCAGTTCGGCGATCAGCGTGCCTTGGTCCACGGTCAGCACGCGCAGGCCCAGCAGGTCCGGCAGCGTGCCTTTCTGGCGCTCCTGCAGGCGTTCGACGGTGTATTCCGGGCGCAGTTTGCTCATGAGATTCAGGTCCTTGTCGATAAAGACGGCGGGTTGCGGCGGCCGATTCGTGATGCGGGGGTTTCGGCCGCGCGGGATTTGTCGATATTATCAACGGCTGAACCGGTGGGCGTACCTGGGAACCGAACATCGAACGGCAGCGATCGTGGAGCCCGCCGGCGCCGGTCACAGCGGATCGGCGGGTACGGAGCAATAGCGCGGCAAACCGGCTGGCAGCGGTCCAGCCTTCTTTCCGGGAGATTTCATGTCGGTGATCGTGGTGGCGAATCCGAAGGGCGGCGTGGGCAAGAGCACGCTATCGACCAATCTGGCCGGCTACTTCGCCGCGGAGGGCGAATGGGTCGCGCTGGCCGACCTCGACAAGCAGCACTCCGCGCATGCGTGGCTCGAATTGCGGCCCTCCACGCTGCCGACCATCGAAACCTGGGAGGTCAATCCCGACACGCCCGCCAAGCCGCCGAAAGGCCTCGAGCACGCGGTGGTCGACACGCCGGCCGGCCTGCACGGCAATCGCATGAACATCGCGCTCGATCTCGCCGACAAGGTGATCGTGCCGCTCCAGCCGTCGCTGTTCGATATTCTCGCGACCCAGGAATTTCTCGAGCGGCTCGCGAAGGAAAAGGCGGTCAGGAAGGGCGCGATCGAGATCGGCGTGGTCGGCATGCGCGTCGATGCACGCACGCGCTCGGCCGAGCAGCTGCATCGTTTCGTCGAGGGACTGAAGCTGCCGGTGCTCGGCTTTCTGCGCGACACGCAAAACTACGTGCAGCTCGCGGCGCACGGCCTGACGCTGTGGGACGTCGCGAAAAGCCGCGTGGAGAAGGATCTGGAGCAATGGCAGCCGATCGTCGAGTGGACGAACGGCACGGGGAAGAAGGGCTGAGGCGGGGGCAGCCCGCCATCAGTGAAGCATCATGAGCTGCGCTCAGCTCCAGGTCTGCGTAGGCACGTGGTCGCGGCTGCCCTTGATCTTGTTGTTTTCATCGACGAACACGAGGTCCGGCTTCCAGCCCGCCTTCAGCTCCGCCTCGTCGACCACCGCGAACGCCGCGATGATGACCAGATCGCCGAGCTGCGCGCGCCGCGCGGCCGAGCCGTTCAGCGAAATCATGCCGCTCCCGCGCTCACCCTTGATCGCGTAGGTCGAGAAGCGCTCGCCGTTGTTGATGTTCCAGATGTCGATCCGTTCGTTTTCGACGATGTTCGCCGCTTCGAGCAGGTCTTCGTCGATCGCGCACGAGCCCTCGTAGTGGAGCTCGCAGTGCGTGACCGCGACGCGGTGAATCTTCGACTTCAGCATATTGCGTTGCATGATCAATCCAATCCTGAGTGACTGCGCAGTGTAACTGGGTTCGCGCGGGCGGGTGCGGCGTCAGATTTCGAGGTTGTCGATGAGCCGGGTCGCGCCGAGTTTCGCGGCGGCCAGCACGACGAGCGGTGCGTTGGCGTCCTGCGCGCCGGGCGCGATCAGGTTCGAGCGCTTGCGGATCGCGATGTAATCGGGATTCCAGCCACGCGCCGCGAGCGTCGCTTTGGCCGACTCTTCGAGCTTCGCGAAGTCGCGCTCGCCCGCGAGCACCGCGTCGCGCACGCGATTGAGTTCGGCGGCCAGCATCGGCGCCTCGGCGCGCTCGGCGGCCGAAAGGTAGCGGTTGCGCGAGCTGAGCGCGAGGCCGTCGGTGTCGCGCACGGTTTCGGCGGCGACGATGTCGGTCGGCAGCGCGAACTGGTGGCACATCTGGCGCACGATCATCAGCTGCTGGTAATCCTTCTTGCCGAACACCGCGACGCGCGGCTGCACGCACGACATCAGCTTCATCACCACGGTACAGACGCCGTGGAAGAAGCCGGGGCGGAATTCACCCTCGAGGATGTCGCCGAGATCGTGCGGCGGATGGACGCGATACTCCTGTGGCTCCGGATACATGTCCTTTTCGGTCGGCGCGAACAGCACATACACGCCTTCCTTCTGCAGCTTTTCGATGTCGGCTTCGAGCGTGCGCGGATATTTGTCGAAATCCTCGTTCGGGCCGAACTGCAGGCGATTGACGAAAATGCTCGCCACGACCGGGTCGCCATGCTGGCGCGCGAGGCGCATCAGCGACAGATGGCCCTCGTGCAGGTTGCCCATCGTCGGCACAAAGGCCGTGCGATTCTGGCCGCGCAACTGGTCGCGCAATTCATGGATCGAGCTGATGACTTTCATGATCGGACAGGGATAGGCTCGCGCGGCGCGCGATCCGGTTGGCGCGACACCGGGCGGAATCGCGCGGTCATCGCCTCGCCGGCAAATGACGGGTTCGGAGCGCGGATTGTAGTGGATTTGGGCAGCGGGCGCACCGAATCGCGGCGGGTCCTGGGAGCGGCGCGCCGCGCGCTTGTCGCGCAGTTCCCGCTGAGGCCCGCCAGGCTTCGCTGCGACGGTTCATAACGATGTTCCCGCGGTTCGGCCGCGGTCCGGCCGTTAAGCGGCCGTCACTCCGCGCTCAGGCCGGCAGATACGCCAGCCGCACGTAAATCGGCGCGAACGGCTCCGCCTGGGTGATTTCGACGAGCGATTCGCGGCACAGCTCGAGCACGGCGATGAAGTTCACGACCACGACCGGTACGCCGCGGCTCGTGTCGAACAGATCGGAAAACTCGATGAAGCGCGCGTTCTGCAACTGCCGCAGGATCAGGCTCATGTGCTCGCGCACCGACAGCTCCTCGCGCGAAATCTTGTGATGCTGGACCAGCTTCGCGCGCTTGATCACGTCGGCCCACGCGGCGCGCAGGTCGTCGCTGTTCACGTCCGGGAAACGCGGCGTGACGCTCTGCTCGATGTAGACCTCGGCGCGTAGAAAATCGCGTCCGAGCTGCGGCAATTGGTCTATGCGTTGCGCGGCGAGCTTGATCTGCTCGTATTCGAGCAGGCGGCGCACCAGTTCGGCGCGCGGGTCTTCGGCTTCTTCGCCGGTGTCGGCCTTCTTGACCGGCAGCAGCATGCGCGACTTGATCTCGATCAGCATCGCGGCCATCAGCAGATACTCGGACGCGAGTTCGAGATTGGTCTTGCGCAGTTGCTCGACGTAGCCGAGATATTGCGCGGTCACATCCGCCATCGGGATGTCGAGCACGTTGAAGTTCTGCTTGCGGATCAGGTACAGCAGCAGGTCGAGCGGCCCCTCGAAGGTCTCGAGGAACACCTCGAGCGCGTCCGGCGGGATGTACAGGTCGTTCGGCAGTTTGAACAGCGGCTCGCCGTACAAACGCGCGAAAGCGACGCCGTCGACCGTGTCGGGGGTCGAATCGGTGGCGGGCGTGGAAAGCGCGGTGTCGGACGGTGCGGGCGCCGGGCCGTGAAATGGGCCATGTATGGGCCCGTGAAGCGGACCATGCACCTCGTCAGCGTGACTCATCGTCGGCGTGACTGGGGGGCTTAGAAGTTCTGGTAGTACGAGTAAGGCGTCTGCTGCACGCGCGAAGCTTTCTGCTCGGCGCGCTCTTCCAGATCGATCGGCTGTTTGTCCCACAGCAGTGCGCGGCCTTTGCGTTGCTCGGCCTCGAGATTGGGCTTCTGTTGCTTGAGCTGGTTCAGGAACTGGGTGATGTCCGATTGATACATGGCTCGACTTCCGTGGTGGGTAAGGTGACGGCTCTCGGGCTGGCCGCTGCGCGGTGCCGCGAGGAGGGCGCCGTCGTCCGCGATTTTACCGCATGCGTAGCGCGCGGTCGAAAATCACCGCAGGCCGTCTATTTTGAGATGAAGCGCGGGGCGCCGCCTGGGGCACGATAGGGGCCGATTGGGGTCGCATTGTGGTCAAATAGCATGGCTCGATCGCGCAGCGCGGCCGGGGCGCGAGAATTCACTCATTGAGGCCGGAGGTCCTGTTTGGCGGGAGGTACGATCGACAAGCCGCGTGCGTGGCGCGGCGAGACCGGCCAGACGCGAGGGCGCGCGCGTGAGCGCGAGGCGCTCGTGCGGTGCTGGCTGCGCGTGTCGTTCGCCTTCGGCCTCCTGATGTTGCTGCTCGCCGGGGGCGAGGCCTACGCGGCGAGCAAGGCGCCGAGCTACAAGGTCGAGGTGGTCGCCGAGCCGCGCGCGCTGCGCCGGCTGCTCGAACAGCACCTCGATGTGTCGCGTTTCGCGAAGCGCCCCGACGTCACCGAAGACCAGTTTTCGTTCCTGATCACCGCGACGCCGCAGCAGGTGCGCGATCTCGCCGCGACGCAGGGCTATTTCTCGCCGCTCGTCAGCACCGACGTGCGCACCGTCGACAACACGCGGCAGGTCACCGTGCGCGTCGAGCCGGGCCCGCAGACCAAGGTCACGTCGGTCGATCTGTCGTTTCGCGGCGCGGTGCTGACCGAAGACCCGTCGCGCGAAAACGCGACGCGCTTCGCGTTCTCGCTGCGCGAGGGCCAGCCGTTCTCGCAGGGCGACTGGGACGACGCGAAGAACGCGTCGCTGCGCGAGCTGCAATCGCGCCGCTACCTCGCCGCGAAGATCTACCACTCCGAGGCGCTGATCGATCCGCGCACGCACACGGCGAAGCTGTCGGTGATCTACGACAGCGGGCCGACCTTCACGATGGGCCAACTCGACGTGCAGGGCACGAAGCGCTATCCGGAACGCATCGTCCACAACGTCAATCCGATCTCGCCGGGCGACATCTACGACACGCGCACTGTCGCCGAACTGCAGCGTCAATTGCAGAACACGCCGTACTTCGCGAGCGTCGCGATTGACCTCGATAACGACCCGAGCAAGCCGCTCGACACGCCGGTGCACGTGAAGGTGTCGGAGTTTCCGTATCACAGCTTCCGCGGCGGCGTCGGCTATTCGACCGACAACGGTGCGCTCGTGCAGGGCGGCTACACGTACCTGAACACGTTCGGCGCGGCATGGCCGTTCACCGTCGAGGGCCGCGCCGACCAGACGCAGCAATACGGACAGGTCCAGCTATCGATGCCGCCGGGCCAGCGCGGGTGGACCAATAGCGTGCTCGCGTCGTACACGACCACCGACGTCTCCGACACGCGCATCTACAGCATCCGCGGCGGCGTGCAGCGCTCGCGCACGTCGCAGTTCCTCGACTACAGCTATTCGCTGCTGTTCTACAACGATCAGCTTAACCAGAACGCCGCGCCGCCGACCCGCGCGCACGCGCTGGTGCCGGGGTGGTCGTGGACGCGGCGCGACACCGATGACCCGCTGTTCCCGCGCCGCGGCAACCTGATCCACGTCGAGGCGGGCTTCGCGGTCAAGGGAGTGCTCGCCGACCAGTCGTTCATCCGCGGCTACGCGCGCGGCCAGCAGTATTTCCCGATCGGCGACAACGACATCGTGCTGATCCGCGCCGAGCTCGGCGGCGTTTTCACCAGCGGCAGTTCGAGCGGCATTCCGGCGTCGCTGCTGTTCCGCGCGGGCGGTTCGAACTCGGTGCGCGGCTACGGCTTCCAGAGCATCGGTAACAACGTCGCCGGCTCGGTCCTGCCGACCAAATACCTGGTGACGAGCGCGGCCGAATACCAGCACTGGTTCTCGCGCAACTGGGGCGCGGCCGTGTTCTTCGACATCGGCACCGCGACCGACACCTGGGGCGAGAAGATTTTCTATCCGGGCGCCGGCGTCGGCGCGCGCTGGCGCAGCCCGGTCGGCCCGGTCAATCTCGATGTTGCTTACGGCATCCGCGATAACAGGGTGCGGCCGTATATCACGCTCGGCATCGCGTTCTGATGTTTTGACGACAACCCGCTACCTTATTTGCCACCGTATTCACGCATGACCACCGACGTCACCGATCCGCCCTCCGCGCAGCCGCCCGGCGCCACGCCGCCAGGACCGCCGGATGGGCAGCAGCCGCCCGACACGCCGCCGCCGAAGCGGCGCTTTGGCCGGCTGCTGTTGAAGACGATCGCGGGCACGGTGATCATGCTGGTGCTACTCGCCGTGCTCGCGGTCGGCTTGCTGTACGGCGCGCTGACGACCGAGCGCGGCACCGCGTATGTGTGGCACGCGGCTGTCAAGCTGCTCGGCGGCCGGCTCGCCGGCACGCTCGACGGCGGCACGCTCGCGCACGGCGTGCAACTGCGCGACGTGCGCTGGCGCAGCCTCGACGGCAACGGCACCGACATCCAGATCGACCGCGTCGCGGGCAGTTGGGCGCTCGCGCGCGAGCCGTGGCGGTTGACGATCGATTACCTGCACGTCGGCACGATCGAGGCGCGTGTCGGCCCGTCGTCGCCGAGCAGCAACGAGCCGATGAAACTGCCGCAGGATCTGCAATTGCCGATGCAACTGGAGGTCCGCGATGTGCGAGTCGAGC
Organism: Paraburkholderia atlantica; assembly: GCF_000092885.1. NCBI lineage: Bacteria > Pseudomonadati > Pseudomonadota > Betaproteobacteria > Burkholderiales > Burkholderiaceae > Paraburkholderia > Paraburkholderia atlantica. The sequence goes on from NC_014117.1 coordinate 799,673, forward strand.
GGCTGCTGCTGCATCAGGGATCGTCGACGACCGAGCTGTCGAGCTTCGCATTTCATGGACGCAGCGACGGGCGTCATCACGAGGCGGCGATCGATCGGCTCGAGACGCCGTTCGGCGCGCTGACCGCAGCGGCGAAACTCGATGGCGTGCAGCCGTTTCCGCTCACCGGCGAAGTCGGTTATTCAGGCAAGGTCAACGATGAAGCGGTGCAGGTGGCCGGTCACCTGAGCGGCACGCTCGAGCAGCTGGTCGCCGAGCTCGATGCGAGCGGCATGAAGCTCGCCGGTCACGCGCGGGTCGAAGCGGCGCCGTTCGCCGCGGTGCCGTTGCAGCGCGCGACGCTGAGCTTCGATCACGTGAATCCGCAGGCCTTCGCGCCCGGTGCGCCGTTGGCCGATCTGGCGGTGCGCGCCGAGTTGCAGCCGGTGGAGCACGGCGCGGCGGACACAGCGAGCGCGGCCAGCACGCCCAGCACAGCCAGCGCGGCCGAACCGTCGGCCGCCAGCCGTCCGCACCAGGTCTTCGGCGGCCACCAGGCGCCGGCCAAACCGGCGGCGGGTTTCGCCGTCGCCGGTCACATCTCGATCGTCAACGCGAAACCCGGCGCAATCGACCAGAAACTGCTGCCGCTGATCGACGCGAACGCCGACGTGCGGCTCGACGCCCACACGCAGAGCATCTCGAACCTGAACGTGCGGCTCGTGCGCAACGCGACGCTCACCGGCGGCGGCACGCTGACCGGCCGGCACGGCCAGCTCGATCTGAACGTCGCGCGGCTCGACCTGAACGCGCTGCAGGCCACCGTGCGGCCGACGCAACTGTCCGGCCCGATCGGCATTCGCCTGAACGACGACATCCAGAGCCTGACGCTCGATCTCGCCGACCCCGCCGCCGCGCTGCGCGCGCAGGGCAAGATCACGTTCGACCCGGCGCGCATCAGCTTCAACGATGTGCGCGTCACGTCGGGCCGCGGGCGCATCGATCTATCGGGCGCGCTGAAGCACGATGCGAACTCGACCTACAACCTGAAGGCGCAACTGACCGATTTCGATCCGCTGTCGCTGACCTCGCAGATGCCCGCGCGCACGCCGGTCACGAGTTCCGGCGCGCCCGCCGCGAGCGGCGGGCGGAGCGAGCGGCAAGGGCAGGCCGCGGCGCTCGCGGGCAGCACCGCCGGCGCCACGAGCGCGGCGCCCGGCGATCAGGCCGCGGCCATCGCGAAGAACACCGCAAAGGCCGCGGTGCAGACCGAAGTGCTCGAGCGCAGGACGCCAGCGCCCGCGCATCGCGCGACCCATGCGCCCCGCGCAGCCGCGCACGCGGCACCGCGCCCGGCCACGCCCGCCCGCAGGATCGAGGCGCGCGTGAACGCCACAATCAGCGCGGCCGGCGTGCTCGCGCCGGTCTTCACGACGCGCGCCGAATTCACGCTCGGCCCGAGTGTTTACAACGACCTGCCGCTGACGGGCGGCGGCATGATCCAGCTGGCCGGCTCGCGAATCCTGCCGAGCCGCGCCAATCTTTCCGTGGCGGGCAATCAGGTCAATCTGCAAGGCAGCTTCGGCGCGGCCGGCGACCGGCTGCGCTTCGCCATCGACGCGCCGCAGCTCGACCGGCTCGGCTTCGGCCTCGCGGGCGCGGTCGCCGCCGACGGCGACGTGACCGGTTCGTTCGCGCATCCGAACGTGACGCTGAACTACAAGGCCGACAGCGTCGTGTTCGCGAGCAACCGTGTCGGCCACGCACAGGGCCACGCCGAGTTGCGCGACGGCGCGAACGGCGCGCTCGCGTTCATGACCGACGCGCGCAATGTCAGCGCGGGCGGCGTCGACCTCGCCACGCTGACCGCCCGCCTGTCCGGAACGCGTGCGAATCACACGCTCGAGGCCGCCGCGACCGGCAAGCTGCAAGACCGTCCGCTCGACCTGACGCTCGCCGCCAACGGCAAGCTGACCGACACGCGCGACGGCTCGCGCTGGGACGGCACCGTCACGCGTCTGCAGAATCGCGGCACGCCGGCGCTTAACCTCGAAGCGCCGCTCACGGTCAGCGCCGGGCCGGGTCACCTGACACTCGGCGCGACGCGCCTGACGATCGAAGGCTCGGTGCTGGCCCTGAAGTCGTTCGCGTTCGATCACGGCCGCATCCAGTCGGCCGGTAGCCTGACCGATGTGTCGCTCGCGCACTTGCAGGAGCTGCGTCGCCAGATCACTGGCGAGCCGCCCGCCGTGCGCACCGACCTCGTGTTCGACGGCGACTGGGACTTCTCGCTCGGCGCGACGGCGAGCGGCCACATCGAGCTGCGCCGGCGCAGCGGGGACGTGACGGTCGAAATCGGCCGCGGGCTCGCGTCGATGGGCATTGGCGCAATCCGCGCGCGCGCCGAATTTACCGGCGGCAACCGGCTCAACGCGACCGTGCATGCGCAGGCGAGCCGCATCGGCGTGATCGATGCCGACGCGCACACGCCGCTCGTGCTGCGTGACGGCATGTTGACCGTCGATCCGCAGAGCGCACTGTCGGGCAACGTCAACGCGAACGTGCCGTCGCTGCGCACGACGGGCGGCCTGCTCGGCCCGAGCTACCTGCTCGACGGCCGTCTCGCGCTGCAGCTTGCGCTCGGCGGCACGGTCGCGAAGCCGAACGTGACCGGCTCGCTGACCGGCGATGGTTTGTCCGCGACGGTCGTGAGCCAGGGCGTGCAACTGAAGGACGGCGTCGTGCGCATCGCGCTGTCGCAGAACACGGTGGACTTCCAGCAGGTCGAGTTTCACGGCGCGAGCGGCACGCTGCGCGCGACCGGGCGCGTGCGCCTCGACAGCGCGGAGCCCGACATGACCGCGAGCATCGTCGCGGACAAGCTCGATGTGTTCGCGTCGCCGGACCGTCATCTGTCGCTGTCGGGCAGCGCGAACATCTCGAACGGCGGCGTGGAGCGCGGTCCCGTGATCGACGGCAAGTTCGTGGTCGACAGCGCGCTGTTCGATCTGCCCGAGCAGGCCGCGCCGAGCCTCGGCGACGACGTCGTGATCATCCGCCCGGACGGCACGCGCTCGGGCGGCCGGCCGCGTCCGACCGAAGGCGGCCAGCCGCCGGCGAGCCCGTTCGCGCCACGCGCGAACATCGAGATCGGCCTCGGCAACGACTTCCGCTTCCGCGGCAAGGGCGCCGACCTCGGCCTCGCCGGCACGATCACCGCGACGAGCGCGCCGAATACGCCGCTGCGCGCGGTCGGCAATGTGCGCGTCACGCCGGGTTCGACCTACACCGCATTCGGCCGCAAGCTCGCGATCGAGAACGGTTTCTTCACGTTCAACGGGCCGGTCACCAATCCGGGCATCAACATTCTCGCGATGCGCCGCAACCAGCAGGTCGAGGCCGGCGTGCAGGTGACCGGCACGCTGCAGGCGCCGGTCGCGCGGCTCGTGTCGGAGCCGAGCGTGCCGGACAACGAGAAACTGTCGTGGCTGCTGTTCGGCCACGGCACCGACCAGGGTAACAACCTCGGCCAGCAGAGCACGATGACGACCGCGCTCGCGCTGCTCGGCAGCGCGACGGGCGCGCGGATCGCGCAGACCGTCGGGCTCGACGAGTTTTCGATCGGCCGCAGCGACGTCGGTCTGACCGATCCGCAAGTGGTGATGGTGTCGAAGGCGATCAACGAGTGGCTCGTGATCGGCTACGAGCAGGGGCTGCAGTCGGCGAGCAATGCGATCAAGGCGACGATCAATCTGACGCGGTACTGGTCGCTGGTCGTCTACGGCGGCACGTTCTACGGCGCCGACGTGCTCTACACGCGGCGCTTCGATCGGATCGCGTGGTGACGCGGGCGGCATAAAAAAACGGCACGCCTGGAAGCGTGCCGTTTTCGTCATACCTGCCTGCTGCGAGGTGGGGTGGGGCGCCCGAACGCGCCTCGCGTTACTTCACGCGCATGCCGGGCTTTGCGCCGCTATGCGGTTCGAGCACGTAGAGGCCCGGTTCGGCCTTCTCGTCCGCCGCCGAAGCCGCCAGCACCATGCCTTCGGACATGCCGAACTTCATCTTGCGCGGCGCGAGGTTCGCGACCATCACGGTCAGCTTGCCGATCAGCTGCTCGGGCTGATACGCGGACTTGATGCCCGAGAACACGTTGCGGGTCTTCTCTTCGCCGACGTCGAGCGTCAGTTGCAGCAGCTTGTCCGAGCCTTCCACGGCCTTGCAGTCGACGATCTTCGCGATGCGCAGATCGACTTTCGCGAAGTCGTCGATCGAGATGATGCCGGACTCTTCTTCCTTCGCGGCGGCGGCGGCCTTGGCGTGGGCCTTCGCCTTAGCCTTCGCGTCGGCCGCCGCCGCTTCCGGCGTGGCCTGCAGCGACTCGCGATTGGCCGCGAGCAGCGCCTCGATCTGCTTCGGGTCGACGCGCGTCATCAGATGCTTGTACGCGTTGATCGGGCGCGCCGAGCTGAGCGGCACGGTGGCGTCGGCCCACACGAGCGGCTCGATGCCGAGGAACGCCTCGACCGCTTCGGCGAGCTTCGGCAGCACCGGCTTCAGCGCGAGCGACAGCAGACGGAACGCCTCGATGCTGACGCTGCAGGTCTCGTGCAGCGCGACCGCGTTGGCCGGGTCTTTCGCCTGATCCCACGGCTTCGCGGTATCGACGTAGGCGTTGACCGCGTCGGCGAGCTCCATGGTTTGACGCAGTGCGCGGCTGTACTCGCGTGCCTCGTAGTGCGCGGCGATCTGCGGCAGCGCCGCGCGCAGCGTGCCGAGCAGCGGATGGTGCATCGCGCTGTCCTGCACACGGCCGTCGAAGCGCTTGATCAGGAAGCCGGCCGCGCGGCTGGCAATGTTCACGTACTTGCCGACCAGATCGCTGTTCACGCGCGCCTGGAAGTCGTCGAGGTTCAGGTCGAGGTCTTCCATAGTGCTGTTCAGCTTGGCCGCGAAGTAGTAGCGCAGCCATTCCGGATTCAGGCCGGTGTCGATCACGCTTTGCGCGGTGATGAAGGTGCCGCGCGACTTCGACATCTTCGCGCCGTCGACGGTCAGAAAGCCGTGCGCGAACACGTTGGTCGGCGTGCGATGGCCCGAAAATTCGAGCATGGCGGGCCAGAACAGCGTGTGGAAATACAGGATGTCCTTGCCGATGAAGTGGTACTGCTCGGCCGCCGAGCCCTGGCGAACCCACGCGTCGAAGTCGAGGCCGCGCTTTTCCGCGAGGTTCTTGAAGCTCGCGTAGTAACCGACCGGCGCGTCGAGCCACACGTAGAAATATTTGCCGGGCGCCCCCGGAATCTCGAAACCGAAGTACGGCGCGTCGCGCGAGATGTCCCAGTCGGCGAGCTTGGCTTCGCCGGCGTCGCCAAGCCATTCGCGCATCTTGTTGGTGGCTTCCGGCTGCGCGAGGCCGCCGACCCATTCACGCAGGAAGCTCTCGCAGCGCGGATCGGACAGGCGGAAGAAGTAGTGCGTCGAAGTCTTGCGAATCGGCGTCGCGCCCGAGACGACCGAGTACGGATTGACGAGCTCGGTGGGCTGGTAGGTCGAGCCGCAGACTTCACAGCTGTCGCCGTATTGGTCTTTGGCGCCGCATTTCGGGCACTCGCCCTTGATGAAGCGGTCCGGCAGGAACATTTCCTTGACCGGGTCGTAGGCCTGTTCGATCTCGCGTGCGTCGATCAGCCCCGCTTCCTTCAGCGCGAGATAGACGTTTTCGCTGAGTACACGGTTTTCGTCGGAATCGGTCGAGTAGTAGTTGTCGAACGAAATGCCGAAGCTGTCGAAGTCGCGCTTGTGCTCCAGCCACACGCGATCGATCAGCTGCTTCGGCGTCAGACCTTCTTTTTCCGCGCGCAGCATGACCGGCGTGCCGTGTGTATCGTCGGCGCCGACGTAGTAGACCTCGTGGCCGTGCATTCGCAGCGCCCGGACCCAGATGTCCGTCTGGATATATTCGACCAGATGGCCGATATGAATCTGCCCGTTCGCATATGGAAGGGCCGACGTGACGAGAATCTGACGGCGGCCGGACGGCGCGCCTGCTGGGAGGTCGGTGGCGGGTGCTGACATAAGGATCGGGGGTGCCTGCGGTGGGACGAAACGGTGATTTTAGCAGGGCGCACGCCGCACGCGGGCCGGGCGCTGCGGGCTGGACGAGCGGAGCAGAGGGGATGGTCGCGAGCGATGGCTGAAAGCGGGAAGCGACGTCTCGCGAAGCGGGATGCAAAACCGTGCGGGCAAAAAAAAACCGGGGTCGATAAACCCCGGAGCAACAACGACAAGAGGAGAATGGTGACGTGACGGCTTCGCCAGTCACGTACCGTAGAGACAGACCGCGGATTTTCCGTAGAGTTCGAAATTTTTTTCGATTCACCGACAAACCGGTCCGGCGGCTCGCTCCGACCGCCAGCCGGGCCCGTGCGGCTGAAACGCCCGGCCGGCCCGGCGGCGCTTTCTCCTTGGGACTTGCCCTTATTGCGTCGCGTGCTGGGCGGTGGCGCGCAGATAGATTTCGACGCGGCGGTTCGCCGCACGGCCGGCTTCGGTGTTGTTGTCGGCGATCGGCTGGTTCGGGCCCATGCCGGTGGCCGACAGGCGCTGCGGTGCGATACCGCGTTGCGTCAGGTAGCCGGTCACGCTCTGCGCGCGGTTGACCGACAGCGTCTGGTTGTATTGCAGAGAGCCGGTGTTGTCCGTATGGCCGACGACCGACGCGACGACTTCCGGATTCTGCTGCAGTGTCTGCGCGAGCTGATCGAGCACCGGCGCAAACGTCGGCTTGATCGCGTAGCTGCTGGTGTCGAACGTGACCGAACTCGGGATGTTCAGCTTCAGCGAACCGTCCGGCTGCTCGGTGATCTGCGTGCCGGTGCCCTTGGTCGCGCCCGACATGCGGTTGCGGATGTTGTCCCAGTTGTAGCCGGTGATGCCGCCCACTGCGGCACCGGTGGCCGCGCCGATCGCCGCGCCCTTGCCGCCGCCGAAGATCGCGCCGAGCGCGGCTCCGGCACCGGCGCCCACGCCGGTGCCGACTGCTGTGTTGGTGCCCTGTTGGGTCGCGCAGCCTGCCACCAGTGAGCCTGCCACGGCCAATACGGCCACGCGAGTCATGATTCTTGCATTCATCTTGGTTTCCTTTCGGGTGCGAATAAACCAGCGGGTAGCGGTCAGTCTATGCAGCGAACATTACGGCAACGCAGCGACCACTCAGAAAGTCAGGAACGATTCCTGCGCCTTGCTTCGCGCGGTCCGACAGCGAAGCAGGGTCTTCGGGCACCGTGTGCCGTCAGACACTACAATAATGCCTGAACACGCAGCGATGCGACCCTACGGCGTCCCGCGTGCCCCGAAGGGTGCCCGGCACGTAAGATTTTCGCAATGCCGCATAACAATTTCTTGCAAATTCCGCCGCGTGGTCGATTCGTCCACCTCGCCACGCCGCACCTCTTCCCCACGGAGTACCAATGAGTATCGATCGGGCTTTGGTCGACGCCGCCGTCGCGGCCGTCACTGACCCCAACACGGGCGCGCCGTACGCGGCCGCGAAGAGCATCCGCAACGTGGTTGTGGAGGGCGACGCGGTCAGCCTTCAGGTCACGCTCGGCTATCCGGCGAAAAGCCAGTTCGACGCGATCCGCCAGCAGTTCGGCGATGCGCTGCGCGCGGTGCCGGGCGTCGCAAACGTGCGCGTCGAGGTTTCGCAGCAGATCGCCGCGCACACGGTGCAGCGCGGCGTGAAACTGCTGCCCGGCGTGAAGAACATCGTCGCGGTTGCGTCGGGCAAGGGCGGCGTCGGCAAGAGCACGACCGCCGTGAATCTCGCGCTCGCGCTGGCGAGCGAGGGCGCGTCGGTCGGCATTCTCGACGCCGACATCTACGGCCCGTCGCTGCCCACCATGCTCGGCATCGAGGGCCGCCCCGAATCGCCCGACGACAAATCGATGAACCCGATGACCGGCCATGGCGTGCAGGCCAACTCGATCGGCTTCCTGATCGAGGCGGACAACCCGATGGTATGGCGTGGCCCGATGGCGACCTCGGCGCTCGAACAGCTGCTGCGCCAGACCAACTGGCACGAACTCGACTACCTGATCGTCGACATGCCGCCCGGTACCGGCGACATACAGCTGACGCTCGCGCAGCGCGTGCCGGTCACGGGCGCCGTGATCGTCACGACGCCGCAGGACATCGCGCTGCTCGACGCGAAGAAGGGCCTCAAGATGTTCGAGAAGGTCGGCATCCCGATCCTCGGCATCGTCGAGAACATGGGTCTGCACATCTGCTCGAATTGCGGCCACGAGGAGCACATCTTCGGCGCCGGTGGCGCCGAGCGCATGAGCAAGGAATATGGCGTCGACGTGCTCGGCAGCCTGCCGCTCGACATCACGATCCGCGAGCAGGCCGACTCGGGCCATCCGACGGTCGCCGCGGACCCGAACGGGCGCATCGCGGAGATCTATCGTTCGATCGCGCGCAAGGTCGCGGTGCATATCGCCGAACGCGCGCGCGACATGAGCTCGAAGTTTCCGAACATCGTCGTGCAGAACACCTGAGCGGCCGTTCGGGCAAGGGATTAGGGGCGATCTCGATCCCTATTTTCACGAGCTCTCGCGGTATCATGTCGACTTCACGAGTTCGGCTCGGCGGCCGCAGGGGCGGCCGCCAGGCCGACAAGAGGATCGCATGGGAAAACGAATCGACGGGCACGCGGTACATGCGTTCATCGTTCTGACCGCCGGCTGTGTGCTGTTGAGCGGCTGTGGCGTCTTCCTGAGACCACAGGAAAAGCGCGCGGACGCGCAATTGCTGCCCACCGTGGGCAATCAGGCACACGGTCTCGTGACCTTTATCGAGCGCTCGGACGGCGTCCAGGTCACCTACAATCTCACCGGCTTGCCGCCCAATAGCGACCACGCGCTGCAGGTGCACGAGCGCGGCGACTGCAACGCCGCCGACGGCTCCAGCGCCGGTCCAGTGTTTTCGCCGGCCGCCGAACGGCTCAAGGCCGGCGCGCGCGTCGAGGGCGATCTCGGCAATATCCATGCGGACGCGAACGGCGTGGCCACCGGCTTCATCGTCGCGCCGGACGTGGCGCTCGACGGCATCCGCTCGGTGCTGCAGCGCGCGGTCTTGCTGCACCGCGACGCGACCGATCCCTACGCGTACCGTCAGCATGGCGCTGGCACGGCCATCGCCTGCGGCGTGATCCGCCAGCAGTGAACGGCGAGCGCGCTTTCGCCGCCAGGCCACCGCTCGGTGGCGCGCATGACGCCATCGGCGGCAGCGATTCCGTGATCGCGTAAAATAAGCGGCCTTCGCCGGCTGAGCGCCGCAGCGCCGCCGGCAGTTTTCATCTATCTTTCCGTCACACCTGACATTCACGTCGAGCAGCGTTCACCTATGACCATCAAATCTGACAAGTGGATCCGGCGCATGGCCGAGTCGCACAAGATGATCGAGCCGTTTGCGCCCGATCAGGTTCGCGTCTCACAAGACGGCCGGAAGATTGTCAGCTACGGCACCTCGAGCTACGGCTACGACATCCGCTGCGCCGACGAATTCAAGATCTTCACCAACATCAACTCGACGATCGTCGATCCGAAGAACTTCGACGAGAAGTCGTTCGTCGATTTCAAGGGCGACGTCTGCATCATCCCGCCGAATTCGTTCGCGCTCGCGCGCACGGTCGAGTACTTCCGCATCCCGCGCAGCGTCCTCACGGTGTGCCTCGGCAAATCGACGTACGCGCGCTGCGGGATCATCGTCAACGTGACGCCGTTCGAGCCGGAATGGGAAGGGCACGTCACGCTCGAATTCTCGAATACGACACCTTTGCCTGCGAAAATCTACGCGAACGAAGGCGTCGCCCAGGTGCTGTTTTTCGAAAGCGACGAGATTTGTGAAACGTCGTACGCGGATCGCGGCGGCAAGTATCAAGGTCAGCACGGCGTCACGTTGCCGAAGACCTGACGTCGGCAGCGTTTCGACCCACCAGTTATTCGGGTGACCGCTGCGCTTTCTACGTAACGCAGCGGTCGTTTTCTTTTTGGAGAATCGCCCATGAAGTTCCGTTTTCCCGTCGTCATCATCGACGAAGATTTCCGCTCCGAGAACATCTCGGGTTCCGGCATCCGGGCTTTGGCCGAAGCCATCGAGAAAGAAGGCGCGGAAGTGCTCGGGTTGACGAGCTACGGCGATCTGACCTCGTTCGCGCAGCAGTCGAGCCGCGCGTCATGCTTCATCCTGTCGATCGACGACGACGAACTGCTGCCGTACGTCGACAACGTGGTCGTCGAAGGCGAGACACCCGAGCTTGCGGCCGCGATCGTCGCGCTGCGCGCGTTCGTGACCGAAGTGCGCCGCCGCAACGCCGATATCCCGATCTTCCTGTACGGCGAGACGCGCACCTCGCGCCATCTGCCGAACGACATCCTGCGCGAACTGCACGGCTTCATCCACATGTTCGAGGACACGCCGGAGTTCGTCGCGCGTCATATCATCCGCGAGGCGAAGGTGTACCTGGATTCGCTCGCACCGCCGTTCTTCAAGGAACTGGTGCAGTACGCGGAAGAGGGTTCGTACTCGTGGCACTGCCCGGGCCACTCGGGCGGCGTCGCGTTCCTGAAGAGCCCGCTCGGCCAGATGTTCCACCAGTTCTTCGGCGAGAACATGCTGCGCGCCGACGTCTGCAACGCGGTCGACGAACTCGGCCAGCTGCTCGACCACACCGGTCCGGTCGCGGCCTCGGAGCGCAACGCCGCGCGCATCTTCAGCGCCGATCACGTGTTCTTCGTGACCAACGGCACCTCCACGTCGAACAAGATCGTCTGGCACGGCACGGTTGCGCCGGGCGACATCGTGCTGGTCGACCGCAACTGCCACAAGTCGATCCTGCACGCGATCACGATGACCGGCGCGATCCCGGTGTTCCTGACGCCGACCCGCAACAACTTCGGCATCATCGGTCCGATCCCGCGCAGCGAGTTCGAACCGGAGAACATCCGCAAGAAGATCGAGGCGAACCCGTTCGCGCGCGAAGCGCTCGCGAAGAACCCGAACCTGAAGCCACGCATCCTGACCATCACGCAAAGCACCTATGACGGCGTGGTCTACAACGTCGAGATGATCAAGGAGATGTTGGGCGAATGGCTCGACACGCTGCACTTCGACGAAGCATGGCTGCCGCACGCCGAATTCCACGAGTTCTATCAGGACATGCACGCGATCGGCGCGGGCCGTCCGCGCATCGGCGCGATGATCTACGCGACGCACTCCACGCACAAGCTGCTCGCCGGCATCTCGCAGGCGTCGCAGATCGTCGTGCAGGATTCGAAGAACAGCCGCTTCGACAAGCATCGCTTCAACGAGGCCTATCTGATGCATACGTCGACGAGCCCGCAGTACGCGATCATCGCGTCGTGCGACGTGGCCGCGGCGATGATGGAAGCGCCGGGCGGCACCGCGCTCGTCGAGGAGTCGATCGCCGAGGCGCTCGACTTCCGCCGCGCGATGACCAAGGTCGACACCGAATACGGCGACGACTGGTTCTTCAAGGTGTGGGGCCCGGACCAGTTCGCCGAGGAAGGCATCGGCTCGCGCGACGACTGGATGCTGCGTCCGGACGACGCGTGGCACGGCTTCGGCCCGCTCGCCGAAGGCTTCAACATGCTCGACCCGATCAAGGCGACGATCGTCACGCCGGGTCTGAACATGGATGGCGGCTTCGACGACACCGGCATTCCCGCGGCGATCGTCACGAAGTACCTGGCCGAGCACGGCATCATCGTCGAGAAGACGGGTCTGTACTCGTTCTTCATCATGTTCACGATCGGCATCACGAAGGGCCGCTGGAACTCGATGGTGACCGAGCTGCAGCAGTTCAAGGACGACTACGACACCAACCAGCCGCTGTGGCGTGTGCTGCCCGAGTTCGTCGCGCTTCATCCGATGTACGAGCGTGTCGGCCTGCGCGATCTGTGCCAGCAGATCCACGGCGTGTATCGCGCGAACGACATCGCCCGTCTGACGACCGAGATGTACCTGTCGAGCATGGAGCCGGCGATGAAGCCGTCCGACGCATTCGCGAAGCTCGCGCACCGCGAGATCGACCGGGTACCGATCGACGAGCTCGAAGGCCGTGTCACGTCGATCCTGTTGACGCCGTATCCGCCGGGCATTCCGCTGCTGATTCCGGGCGAGCGCTTCAACAAGACCATCGTCAACTATCTGCGTTTCGCGCGCGAGTTCAACGAGCGCTTCCCGGGCTTCCATACGGATATCCACGGGCTCGTCGGCGAAATGGTCAACGGGCGCATCGAATACTTCGTCGATTGCGTGCGCATCTGACGATGGGGTGGGTGAAGTTGCTGACGGGGCTGCCCGCTGGGCGTTGGCGGCGCGGGGCCGGCGTGCTGGCCTTCGCGCTCGCGGCCGGCACACTGGTGCTCGGCGCCGTCGTGAGTCCGGCGGCGCGTGCCGAGGTCGCCGCCGCCGATCCGATCGATGCGGCGATGCGCACGTGTCTCGCGCGCGCCGACATGTCGACGACCATCGGGCAGGTGCAGTGCATGGACAATGCGCGCATCGGCTGGATGGCCGCGGTCGATAACGCGTACCAGCAGTTGCTCGCGAAGGTGCCGCCGGCGCGGCGCAGGCTGTGGGAGAAGAGCCAGTCGAGCTGGCTCGCGTCGCGCGATGCCGAGAAACAGTTGCTCGCCGCCGTCTTCGCGACGACCCAGGGTTCGATGTACGTGCTTTCCGAAGCCGACATGCAGCTGCAGCCGGTGCGCGACCGTGCGCTCGTGCTGCGCAGCGCACTCGCCGATGCGAGCGGTCCGGCGCCGCGCCGGCCGCGCGCGTGCAACGCCGATGCGCGTTGCGAACATGCGATGTTCGATCTGAACCGCTACTACCGTGTGCTCGAATCGAAGATGCCGGCGAAGTCGCGGCCGACGCTGGTGCACGCACAACGCGCGTGGAATGCGTATCTGACCGCATCGACGCCGCTCGTCGACGAGCGCGGACGTATCGACATCATCGGCGCGCGCGTCGCGACGATCAAACGGCTCTCCGAAACGGCCGGCAACCACTGACGGCCGCCGAGCGGCGCGTCTTGCCGCAGCTTCAATCCCATTGAACACCGTCTGCGCGCGGCTGCGGCGCCGCGAGTGCCGGCTCGCCGCGCAGATCGCGCATCGCATCCTCGATGATCGCGGACATCGTGTTGAGCGCGAGGTCGTTGTCGTCGGTGCCGAACGGTTCTTCGAGCTGCGACGCGATCGCTTCGTGCGCCATGAACGTGTACGCGACGAACACCGCGAACACCGGCGTGAAAATGCCGATGCTGTTGACGAGCCCGAACGGCAGCGACGCGCAGAAGAAGTACACGGTGCGGTGGATCATCACCGAATACGCGAACGGCAACGGCGTCGAAGCGATGCGCTCACAGCCGCCGATCACGTCCGATAGTCCGTTCAGATTGCGGTCGAACGCGAGCACCGTGATCGGATCGAGAGTGCCCGCGCGTGCCGCGCGCTGCACCCACTCGCCGAGGCACAGCATCAGCGCGGCCGGCTTGTAGCGTGATCCCATCACCCGTTCGAACAGAGCGCCGGGCAGCCGCGCGGCAAGGTCGTCGCGGGCTTCGGTCTTGCGCAACTGATGACGCAGCGCATGCGGGAGCGCGCTCAGTATCGCCAGAAACGCGGCGGTTTCTTCTTTGGGCAACTCGCGCGATGGCAGCGTCAGAGCCTGGCGCGTCAGCGAGCGCGACTCGTTGAGCAATTGCCCCCACAGCTTGCGCGCCTCCCACCAGCGGTCGTAGCTCGCGTTGTTGCGAAAGCCGAGAAACACCGCGAGCGCAATGCCGACCAGCGAGAACGGCGCGATGGAGTTCAGGTTCAGGCTGACAGGCAGCAGATGATCGTGCGCGGCGAGCGCAATGATCGAGATGACGAAGATCAGCAAGAGCCGCGGCAGCAACTGCGGCAGCACCGAGCCGCGCCACGCGAGCAGCATGCGGAACCAGTGGAGATGCGGGCGAATGATCATGGACGCGCGGTTCGTCTGAAGCGATAGAGCGCCTATTATCGATCGCTTTTCGTGTGGCCCGAACAGAAACAGAAAACCCGCGGCGTGCGCATCACGGACGATGCACACGCCGCGGGTTCGTTCACCGCAAGCGGAGCGGGACAGCGGCTAACTTAACCTCAGTCGCGCGCCGACGAAGCCGCGCCGTGGCTCAGCCAGTCGAGTACGGCAGTCGCGTCGTCGTCGGCGCCTTCGCGCGCTTTCTCGACGGTCTCGGCCACTTCATCGCTCGGCACCGCGCGACGAATCGCCACACCGACCGCGAGAATGTCGATCATCACGAGGTGCAGGATGCGCGAGATCATCGACAGCTGCGACTCGCGAATCTCGATGTGATCGGTTTCCAGCGCGACCGTCGCGCGCTTCGCGAGCGGCGTGTTGCTCGAGGTGATCGCGATCACCTGCGCGCCGGCCTGCATCGCGACGTCGAGCACGCGCAGCAGCTCGGGCGCGCGCCCCGACTTCGACACCGCGACGATCACGTCGCCCTTGCCGAGCAGCGCGGCCGAGGCTGCCTGCATGTACAGGTCACCGTACGCGATGGTCGGAATACCGAAACGGAAGAACTTGTAGTGCGCGTCCTGCGCGACGATGTTCGAATTGCCGAGCCCGTAGAACTCGATGCGCCGTGCTCCGTTCAGCAGGTCGATCGCGCGTTCCACGTGCTCGAAGTTCAGATGCTCGCGCAACTGCAGGATCGCCGACACGGTGTTGTCGAGCACCTTCGCGCCGAAGTCGGTCGCGGTGTCCCCGAGATGCACCTGGCTGTGGCTGACCGGAATCGTGCCGGTCAAACCGGTCGCGAGCTTCAGCTTGAAATCCGACAACCCCTGGCAGCCGAGCGAGCGGCAGAAGCGGATCACGGTCGGCTGACTGACGTCGGCCTTGCGCGCGATGTCGACGATCGGATCGTTGATGATCGAACGCGGATGGTTCAGCGCGAGATCGGCGACGCGGCGCTCGGCCGGCGTCAGCGCGTCGCGCATCTGGCGAATCCGCTCGAACACCGCCGACGAGCTGCCGCCCGCGCGGTTCGACAGCTGCTCCGCGAGAATCGCCGATACGCCGAGGAACGCCGGGTATTCGGCGGTGATCACATAGGTCGGCACATTCTGCAGATACGCCTCGAAGCGGCCCTTCGCCTCGAAGCGCTGGCGGAACGACGAACGCGCGAACAACTCGCCGAGACGCGGCACGACACCGCCGCCGATATAGATGCCGCCGAGCGCGCCGAGCGTCACCGCGATGTTGCCGGCGAAGGTGCCGAGAATGCCGCAGAACACGTCGACCGATTCGGCCGCGAGCGGCTCGCCTTCGTGCGCGCGCTTGACCACATCGGCCGGGTTGACGCTGGCCGGCACGCGTTTCTTGTCGCGGCCCGCGAGCGCGCGATAGATCACCTCGAGGCCCGGGCCCGCGGCCACCCGTTCGAACGAAACGTGCGACCACTTCTTGCGCGCGTAGTGCAGCACGATCTCTTCGCGCTCGTCGGCGGGCGCGAAGGTGGCGTGGCCGCCTTCGCTGCCGAGCGCGATCCAGCGGTCGTCGGCGGGGATCAGGCCCGAGACGCCCATGCCGGTGCCGGGGCCGAGCAGGCCGATCACGCTGTTCGGCCGGCGCTGGCCGCCGCCGACCTGCACGCGCTGCGTGTCGGTGAGGCCGGGCAGCGCCATCGCGAGCGCGGTGAAGTCGTTGACGACGAGCAGCGTGTCGAAGCCGAGCGTGCGGCGCGTCGCTTCGATCGAAAAGGTCCAGTCGTGATTGGTCATGCTGACCTGGTCGCCGTCGACCGGGTTCGCAATCGCGATCGCCGCGTGATTGACGCGGCCGATCTTCGTGTCCTTCAGGTACTTCTTGATGACGTCGGCGACGCTCGGATACTCGGCGCAGGGATAGACCTGCACCGAGCCGATTTCGCCGGGGCCCGTCTCGAGCGCGAAACGCGCATTGGTACCGCCGATGTCGGCCAGCAGCCTCGGTCCATCGGCGTGCTGGGCCGCGCCCGGCACAGCTTTAGTTTGCACACCAGTAGACATCGAGTCTCACTCCCTTGTCGTTTGCCAGTTGCGAGATGGCATTTTTTTGTAGCGCAGCGGATGCGGCGTTGAGCACGTCCATCTTGCGCGGTCCTGCGATCAGCAGAAACAGGTGCTTGACGTCCTTCAGTGCGGACAGCGACCAGCTCACGCGCGCGTGCGGCGCCGCGCCCGGATGCACGGCGACGAAACGCTCGGTCGTGGTGATCGCGTGATCCCATTCGGGCGCGTCGGCGAAGATCGACGCGGTGTGGCCGTCTTCGCCCATGCCCAGCACCGCGACGTCGGGCGCCGTGGCGAAGCGCGCGTCCGCGTTCAGCGCGGCGACGTGCGAGTGCAGATCCTGGCTGGTGTCGACGAGCGGCCAGAAGGCCGCGTGTTGCGCGGCGTTCTGCAGCAACGTGGCGCGCGCGAGCTGCGCGTTGCTCGCGCTATCGGTCTCCGGCACCCAGCGGTCGTCGACCAGCGTGATCGCGATGCGGGGCCAGTCGAATGTCTGCGTCGACAACGTTTGCAGAAACGGACGCGGGCTGCTGCCGCCGGACACGGCCAGCATGGCCGGGCGCGCGAGCGGGGCTGACGTGCCGGTGCCGGCCGCCTGTGCGGCAAGCGACGCATGTAACGCATCGCCCACCGCTTTCGCCAGCGCGTCGGATTGGGCGCGTTGGTCGTCGAAAGCGTGAAGCTCGATCACTTCTCCTCCGTGCTGCATTCTTGTTGGATCCGCGGAATCAGCCTGACTGCTGTCGCGCGATGCCTGCAAGGCGGGGTGGCCCGCAGACGCCTGACGCGATACCGGCGCGACTCCGTTCAGTTCGTCGGTGGTGTTGCCGGCGCCGCGCGCCGAGATGTTCATCGCGCGCGGCGCCGTCCGTCAATTCATCAAACTCAATTCTCTTCTTCGAGCCAGCAGGTGCCGTGCTGGGCGAGCATCGCGCTCGCCGCGGCCGGTCCCCACGTGCCCGCCGCGTACGGCTTGGGCGGCTTGGTCGAGGCTTTCCATTCGTTCAGGATCGGCTCGACCCAGCGCCATGCGGCTTCCTGTTCGTCGCGCCGCACGAACAGCGCGAGGCGCCCGTGAATCACGTCGAGCAGCAGCCGCTGATACGCCTCCATCTGGCCTTCGCGGAAGAACCGGTCGAACGCGAGATCGAGGTACACGCTCGCGAGGTTCATCCCCTCGCCGGGCTGCTTCGCGAGACAGTACAGCCGAATCGTCTCGTTCGGCTGCAGACGGATCACGAGGCGGTTCGCGCCCGCGCGCAGCGCCGATGCGCCAAGCGCCGAATGCGGCACAGCGCGAAAATTCACGACGATCTCGGCGACGCGATCGGCGAGCCGCTTGCCGGTGCGCAGGAAAAACGGCACGCCGGCCCAGCGCCAGTTCTCGATCTCGACCTTCAGCGCGACGAAGGTCTCGGTCGAGCTGTCCGGCTTCACACCGTGCTCGGTCGCGTAGGCCGGCACCGTGTTGCCGCGGATCACGCCCGAATGATACTGGCCGCGCACCGCGACCTTGCCGATGTCCTGCGAATCGACCGGTTTTAGCGCGCGCAGCACGCGCAGCTTTTCGTCGCGGACCGAGTCGGAGTCCATCGAGTGAGGCGGCTCCATCGCGACGATCGACAGCAGCTGCAGCAGGTGGTTCTGCACCATGTCGCGCAGCGCGCCAGTATTGTCGTAGAAATCGCCGCGCGCTTCGACACCGAGTTCCTCGGCGATCGTGATCTGGATGCTCTCGACCCACTCGCGGCGCCACAGCGGCTCGAACAGCGCATTGCCGAAGCGCAGCGCGAGCAGGTTCTGCACCGGCTCCTTACCGAGGTAATGGTCGATCCGGTAGATCTGCTCTTCCGCGAAAATTTCGCCGACCGCGTCATTGATCGCATTCGACGATTTCAAATCGTAGCCGAGCGGCTTCTCGAGCACGATGCGCGCGTTGTGGTTCAGACCCACCGCGGCGAGCGCATGGCAGATCGGCACGAACAGCGACGGACCGGTCGCCAGATAGAACACGCGGATGCCGGGCATGTCCTGGATCGCGTCGCGAAGTTGCGCGAAGTCATCCGGATTGCCGAGATCGATCTTCACGAACTCGATGCGCGCGAGGAAGCTCGTCCACGCGGCTTCGTCGAGGCCGTTTTTCGACACATGCGGCTTGACGTGCCCGTCGACCCACTGCAGGTACTCGCCGCGATCCGCGATGTGCCGCGCGACCGCGACGATCTTGCCGTCGTCGGCAAGCATGCCGCCCGCGCGGTGTGCTTCGAACAGCGCGGGCAGGATCTTGCGCATCGACAGATCGCCGGTGCCGCCGAACAGAACGAAGGTGAAGCTTGAGTCGGTATGCATGAGTCTCCGTCGATATCCTGAAAGGCCGCCGCGCTGATCGGGCACTGCAGGTGCAGCGAACCGGAAAAGCGACCGTAGTCCGATAAAATATTTTTTGACACTGAATTGTAGTTTAACTACAATCCAAATCAAGAGGTAGCGTTAATTCGAAGAAAAAAGCGTGCGCTGTGCAGACGAAATGCACGCTTTTTGCGAATCGGCGGGCGTCCCCGGCATGCTAACGGACAATGGGGCAACGCTTTCCGGTACGCGCCAGCAGGGTGCCGGCGGACCTTAGGGGAAGTCGGGGAGTCGACGGGCTTGCGGGGTCGTTCCCGTGGCCGACGTCAGGCTGGCGTCGGATTGGTGTATGAGGTGCCTCGAGTCTGCCGCGCGATGCGGGCAGGCAAAAATCAAAAGAGGAGACAGTCAGTTGCATCCCGAACCACTCACCTCTTGAGCGTCCAGCGGCCGGACATCGGTCCGCCGGCACATGCCCTCGCGCATGCGCCCGACCATGCTCGATCGCCCGGTGTTTTGCCTGTTTGAACCAACCACAGCACCCTGGCGACATCAGGGGCCATTCGTTTTTTTGTTCAGGTGTCTGGAGGAGATAAGCAATGAAATTTCGCGCGATCATGGGCGCTCTGTGCGCTGCGGGTCTGATGTGTGGCGTGTCGGCCGTGCAGGCCGCCGAGTCGATCGAAGTGCTGCACTGGTGGACTTCGGGCGGCGAATCCAGGGCCGTCGGCGTCCTCAAGGACGACATGACGAAGCAGGGCTACACGTGGAAGGATTTCGCAGTCGCAGGCGGCGCTGGCGCGGCTGCGATGACGGCACTGAAGACGCAGGTGATCTCGGGCAACGCGCCGAGCGCCGCGCAGATCAAGGGTCCCCTGATCCAGGACTGGGCTTCGCAGGGCGTGCTGGTGCCGATCGACTCGGTCGCGGGCGACTGGAAGAAGAACCTGCCGCCGCAAATCGACAAGATCATGCAAGCGGACGGCCACTATGTCGGCGCGCCGTTCTCGGTGCATCGCGTGAACTGGCTGTATATCAACAAGGCCGCACTGGACAAGGCAGGCGGCAAGGTGCCGACCACGTGGCCTGAGTTCTTCGCGGTGGCCGACAAGATGAAGGCCGCGGGCATCCAGCCGATCGCGATGGGCGGCCAGCCGTGGCAAGACCTGACGCTGTGGGAAGACGTGGTGCTCTCGGAAGGCGCGGACTTCTACAAGAAGGCGCTCGTCGACCTCGACGAGAAGACGCTGACTTCGGAGAAGATGGTTCAGGTGTTCGACACGGTCCGCAAGATCCAGGGCTACTTCGACGCGGGCCGCACGGGCCGTGACTGGAACCTCGCCACGGCGATGGTCATCAACGGCAAGGCCGGCATGCAGTTCATGGGCGACTGGGCGAAGGGCGAGTTCACCAACGCCGGCAAGAAGTCGGGCACGGACTACATCTGCGCGGTGGTGCCGCAAACGGACAAGGCCTATACCTTCAACGTCGACTCGTTCGTGTTCTTCCAGCAGAAGGGTCAGAAGGCCGCGACGCCGGGTCAGCTCTCCCTCGCGAAGACGATCATGTCGCCGGAGTTCCAGGAGCAGTTCAGCCTGTACAAGGGCTCGATCCCGGTGCGTCTCGGCGTGCCGATGGACAAGTTCGACGACTGCGCGAAGAAGTCGTACGCGGATGAGCAGATCGCCATCAAGGCCGGCGGTTATGTGCCGTCGCTCGCTCACGGCATGGCTCAGCCGGATGCCGCTGCAGGCGCGATCTCCGACGTCGTCACGAAGTTCATGAACTCGCAGCAAGATTCGAAGACCGCGGTTCAGGCTCTCGCGAAGGCGGCGAAGACCAAGTAAGCGCAAGTACGAAGCGCTGCGCCCGGCCGCTTGCATCTGAAGCGCCGGGCGCGCCCTTCGGGCCGTGTCGGGTCGGACCTAATCTGCTTTGGTTCGCAGCGCAGTCCGGCACAACGCGGCTTACCCGGGTTTCATGGAGTCACACCCAGGCCGTCGCGGTCCCGCGCCATGCGCGCACGGGCAGCCCGGCGGTACAGTTTCAGCAGGAGTCGAGTAGTGACTGCTTCCATCAGCGGGAACGGGAAAACGGCCACCGTCACCCGCCGCACGTCGCCCATGGCGGCCCTTGCCGATCGCTATATTCCGAAGCTGGTGCTGGCACCCAGCGTCGTGATCAGCCTGATCTTCGTGTATGGCTTTATCGCAATCACCGGCTATCTGTCGCTGTCTACTTCGCGGCTGATGCCTCGTTGGGAATTCGCGGGTCTCGACCGCTATCGCGAGCTGTTCCAGAACGACGTGTTCTGGACTTCGGCCGAGAACCTCGGCTGGTTCGGCATTCCGTTCATCGGTATCTGCATCGGTCTGGGTCTGTTGCTCGCGATCCTGCTCGATCAGCAGATCCGCAACGAAGGCGCGCTGCGCGCCGTGTTCCTGTATCCGATGGCGCTGTCGTTCATCGTGACCGGCACCGCGTGGCAATGGATTCTGTCGCCGGGCATCGGCATCGAGAAGGTGTTTCACGACTGGGGCTGGACGAGCTTCGAGTTCAACTGGCTCGGCGACCCTGACCGGGCGATCTTCTGTATCGTGATCGCGGCGGTCTGGCAGTCCACCGGCTTCGTGATGGCGCTGTTCCTCGCCGGTTTGCGCGGCGTCGACAGTGAAATCTTCAAGGCCGCGCAGATGGACGGCGCGGGCCTGCCGACCATCTACCGCAAGATCGTGATTCCGAGCATGCGGCCGGTGTTCTTCTCCGTGCTGCTGATTCTTTGCCACATCACCATCAAGACGTTCGACCTGGTCGTCGCGCTGACCGCCGGCGGTCCGGGCACGTCGTCGTCGCTGCCGGCCATCTTCATGTACACGTTTTCGTTCAATCGCGGGCAGCTCGGCGTCGGCGCGGCATCGTCGATCATGATGCTCGCCACCGTGGTGGCCGTGCTCGTGCCGCTGATGTACCTGGAATCGAGGAGCACCCGCAATGCAGCCTAAGATGACGATTAGCCGTGCCGTCATTTACGCGGCCCTGGTTCTGTTCGCCGTGTACTTCCTGTTCCCGCTGTACGTGATGCTGTCGACGTCGTTCAAGGACATCGACCAGCTGCGCACCGGCAACCTGCTGACGCCGCCGACGAGCTGGAGCTTCGCGCCATGGATCAAGGCGTGGAGCGGCGCGTGTACGGGCGTGCGTTGCGACGGCATGCAGCCGTTCTTCATGAACTCGGTGCGCATGGTGATTCCTGCCGTGCTGATCTCATCGATCATCGGCGCGTTCAACGGCTATGTGCTCACGCACTGGCGGTTCCGCGGCGCCGATCCGATTTTCACGATGCTGCTGGTCGGCTGCTTCATTCCGTTCCAGGCGATCCTGCTGCCGATGGCGCGGCTCGAGGGCATGCTCGGCCTGTCGAACACGACGAGCGGCCTCGTGCTCGTGCACGTGATCTACGGTATCGCGTTCACGACGATGTTCTTCCGCAACTTCTACGTGAGCGTGCCGGCTGAACTCGTGAAGGCTGCGCGTATCGACGGCGCGGGTTTTTTCACGATCTTCACGAAGATCCTGCTGCCGGTGTCGCTGCCGATCTTCATGGTGTGCCTGATCTGGCAATTCACGCAGATCTGGAACGACTTCCTGTTCGGTATCGTGTTCTCCGGCGTCGATTCGATGCCGATCACCGTGGCGCTGAACAATCTCGTGAACACCTCGACCGGCGTGAAGGAATACAACGTGGACATGGCCGGCGCGATCATCGCGGCGCTGCCCACGCTGCTCGTCTACATCATCGCCGGACGTTACTTCGTGCGCGGCCTGACCGCGGGCGCGGTGAAGGGCTAACCAGCTTAACCGGGGGGCGTACCCCTGCGAGCGCGGCGGCGCTTCGGCGAATCAGCGCGACTGATCGGGCGCCGCCGTCAGACAGACGTTTTCAGGCAGTATCAGAGACAAGAGGATTCACAGCATGGCAAGCCTTTCCATCCGTGACGTGTACAAGACCTACCCGAACGGGGTGCCGGTTCTGAAGGGTGTCAACATCGACATCGAAGACGGCCAGTTCCTGATTCTGGTCGGCGGCTCGGGCTGCGGTAAGTCGACGCTGCTCAACATGATTGCCGGTCTCGAAACCGTGACCAAGGGCGAGATCCAGATCGACGGCAAGACCGTCAACAACCTGTCGCCGAAAGATCGCGACATCGCGATGGTGTTCCAGTCGTACGCGCTGTATCCGTCGATGACGGTGCGCGACAACATCTCATTCGGCCTGAACATCCGCAAGGTGCCGAAGCAGGAGCAGACGCAGATCGTCGAGCGCGTGTCGAACACGCTGCAGATCAAGCATCTGCTCGACCGCAAGCCGGGCCAGCTGTCGGGCGGCCAGCGTCAGCGCGTCGCGATGGGCCGCGCGCTCGCGCGCGATCCGGTGATGTTCCTGTTCGACGAGCCGCTGTCGAATCTCGACGCGAAGCTGCGTATCGAGATGCGCTCGGAAATCAAGCTGCTGCATCAGCGCCTCGGCACGACGATCGTCTACGTGACGCACGACC
The DNA here is from genome assembly GCF_000092885.1 of Paraburkholderia atlantica. NCBI lineage: Bacteria > Pseudomonadati > Pseudomonadota > Betaproteobacteria > Burkholderiales > Burkholderiaceae > Paraburkholderia > Paraburkholderia atlantica. The sequence continues at coordinate 822,693 of NC_014117.1, forward strand.
AGATCGAAGCGATGACGCTCGGCGACCGCATCGCGGTGATGAAGGACGGCATCGTCCAGCAGTTCGGCGCGCCGCAGGAAATCTACGACTCGCCGTCGAATCTGTTCGTCGCGGGCTTCATCGGCGCGCCGCCGATGAACTTCATCGAAGGTAAGCTGGTCGAGCAGGGCTCGGGCGTCGGCATCGAACTCGATACGGGCATCGCGCGCAAGGTGCTGGTGCTGCCGTTCGATTCGGCGAAGGTGCGCTCGCACGTCGGCAACAACGTGATTCTCGGTCTGCGTCCGGAGCGCATCACCGATGCGCGCAGCGCGCACGGCGACGACTCGAAGCTGCAGCCGGTCGAAGTGAAGGTCGATGTGATCGAGCCGACCGGTCCGGACACGCTGGTGTTCGCGCAGGTCAACGGCAAGCGCATCGTGAGCCGGGTGCACCCCGCGTCGAACCCGCAACCGGAGAAGAACGCGACGCTGCTGTTCGATACGTCGAAGGCGGTGTTGTTCGATCCCGCGAATGAAGAGCGGATCGCGTAAGTAGTCGCATACGCGCTAAAGACGTCGCTTCAGAAAAGCCCCATGCGTTCAGCTACGCATGGGGCTTTGTTTTTGCAGCCGTTACGCCGACTCTGGCAACCGCAGATCAGGATTACTGCGCGCGAGCTCGACGACCCAATCGATGAACGCGCGCAGCCGCGAACTCAGATTGCGGCGGTGCGCATAGAGGATCGACAGCGGTGTGCCGGGGCTCGTGTAGTTGCCGAGAATCTCCGTGAGCGCGCCTTGCTCGATCAGCTCGGCGACCATGAAGCGCGACGGCTGGATGATGCCGTGGCCCAGCACGCCCGCGGTGATGTAGACCGAGCCGTCGTTGACGGCGAGCGTGCTGTCCATCGCGACGCGCTCGATTTCGCCGTCCACTTCGAATTCGAACGGGAAGGTACGGCCGCTGCGCGCGGACACGTAGTTGACCGCGCGATGCTCGCCGAGGTCGGCAAGCGTGATCGGCGTGCCGAACTTCTGCAGATACGCGGGCGACGCGCATGTGACGATGCGCGCAAGCCCGATGCGCTTCGCGACGAGGCTCGACTCTTCGGGCGTGCCCATGCGGATCACGCAATCGACGCCGTCCTGGATCAGATCGATGTTGCGATCCGCCAGACCGAGACGCACGTCGATCGCGGGGTATTGTTCGTAGAAGTCGTCGAGCGCGGGCAGCAGCAGCGAGCGCGCGAGCGTGCCGGACGTGTCGACCCGGATCGTGCCGGCCGGATTCTCACGCTTGTTCGATAGCGACGACTCGGCATCGGCGACGTCGGCGAGAATGCGCACGCAGCGCTCGTAGAACGATGCGCCGTCTTCGGTCACGCTGACCTGACGCGTCGAGCGGTTCAGGAGCCGCACGCCGACGTGTTCCTCGAGCGCCTGGATCGTGCGGCTGACCTTCGCGCGCGGCAGATCGAGCGATTCCGAAACCTTGGTGAAGCTCTTCGCTTCGACCACGCGCGTGAAGATCTCCATCGCTTCGAAACGGTCCATGGTGTGCCTTGTCGGTGATGAGCCAAAAGAAGGGCGGGGCAGGTTTGCGACACGACACGAAGTCTACAGCCACGAAATCAGGTTGTCTGCCGTGCCTCGTTCGCGTGAATCAGCCCCCGCCGCTCGCGGCTCAATCCCGGTCCGGCGCGCCCAGCGGGAATAGCGGCCGATACGGCCGCGCCTCGTCGACCGCGCGGGCGAACGACGGCCGCGCGAGCAGTCGCTGCCGGTACGCGCGCACGTGCGCGAACGCGGGGTCGATCGGATGCGTCCAGTCGGCGTAGAACAGAGACGGGGCGGCGCCGCAGTCGGCGAGGCTGAAGCTGTCGCCGGCGGCCCATTCGCGCTCGGCCATGTGGCGGTTGAGCCAGGCATAAGCGGTGTCGAGCATCGCGCGCGCATCGGCGACGCCACGCGCGTCGCGCTCGGCTTCGGGACGCAGGCTATCGAACACGACCTTTTGCTGCGGCGTCGAAATGTAGTTGTCGAAGAAGCGGTCCAACATGCGCACCTCGAGCGCGGCGCGCGGGTCGGCCGGCAACAACGCGACAGGCCCCGGATAGTGCAGGCCCAGGTATTCGATGATGATGGTTGCCTCGACCACCGTGCGCCCGCCGTCGACGAGCACCGGGAAGCGCTTGATCGGCCACAGCGCGGCGAATTCGGCCATGATTTGCGGATCGTCGTATGCGAGCACGCGCATCTCGAACGGCGTGCCGTTTTCGTACAGCGCGGTCAGGGCCTTCTGGCAGTACGACGAGAACGGGTGGGCATAAAGCTTCAGGGGCATCGCGATCACCTTTGACGGTTGCACAGCACGAATCCACGGTGGCGACGAGAGCCACCGCGCGACGGCCAGGCTGGCCGTTTACCCCACGACGAACGACGGTCGTAAAAATCGACGTCAGACCTTTACGTTTGCCCCATGCGGCGGCAACGACCCCGGCTGCAACAGCACGACCACCGCGCCGGCGCCGCCGTCGTGCGGGCGCGCCTGACAGAACGCGATCACTTCGGCTTTCTGCACGAGCCAGGCGCGCACCTTGCCTTTCAGCACCGGCTCCTTGCCGATCGACCCCAAACCCTTGCCGTGAATCACGCGCAGGCAGCGCAGGCCGCGCTTGACCGATTCGCGGATGAATTCCGCGAGCGCCTCGCGTGCTTCCTCGCGCCGCATGCCGTGCAGGTCGATCTGCGCCTGCACGATCCAGTCGCCCCGCCGCAGCTTGCGCACGACGTCGCGGCTCACGCCGGGGCGGCAATACGACAGCGTTTCGTCGGTTTCGAGCAGGACTTCAGGGTCGAACTCGTCGGAGATCGCTTCGTGCAGCACCGCTTCTTCATCGAGCAGCGTCTGCACCGGCAGCGGCGGCGGGGGATTGCGCGTGAGCGTCGCGCGTGGCGGAATCGCGAGCGGCGCGACTTCGCCGATCTCGCGGCGGAACAGATCGGCGTCGGCGGCCGCTTCGCGCTGCGCCGCTCGCGCGGCCGCCTGTTCGCGCGCGCGCCGCTCGGCGTCACCCTTCAACGCATCACGCAACGCACCGAGGCCGGCGAGCCCGGACGCGCGATCGAGCTTCGGCGCGACGGCGGGCGCAGCCGTTGCGGGCGCGGGACGGGTGGCGGCTTGCGGACGTTTCGGTTCGTTCGGATGGGGCTGATTCTTCGGCATGTCGGCAATACAGGCGGAAAGGTCGGTGGGTAGTGCGGAACTGAGGCGGCAAAAACGACAAAGGCCGCCGGCGTTGCAGCCGCGGCCTTCGTGAGCCAATGACGGTTGCGCTGCGCGCCACCGTCATTTTACTGTCGCGCCCGTTGCCGCGACTTCGCGCCGCCGCGATGGCGGCGCACCGCGCATCAGCGGTCCGCTTCGGCGCTCATCGCGTGCTCGCCGGCCATCTCGTTGATGGTCTCGAGATAGCGCTGTGCATCCAGCGCGGCCATACAGCCGGTGCCCGCGCTCGTGATCGCCTGGCGATAGATATGGTCCTGCACGTCGCCGGCGGCGAAGACACCCGGCACGCTCGTCGCGGTCGCGAAACCGTTCAGGCCGCCCTTCGTGATGATGTAGCCGTTCTTCATTTCGAGCTGGCCTTCGAAGATGTCCGTGTTCGGCTTGTGGCCGATCGCGACGAACAGGCCCTGCAACGCGATGTCGGTGGTTTCGCCAGTCTGCGTGTGCTTGATGCGCAGGCCGGTCACGCCGGAATCGTCGCCCGTCACTTCTTCGAGCACATGGTTCCACTTGATCTCGACGACGCCTTCCTTCTCCTTCGCGAGCAGACGGTCGATCAGGATCGGCTCGGCGCGGAACTTGTCACGGCGATGGATCACGGTGACCTTCTTCGCAATGCCGGCGAGGTACAGCGCCTCTTCGACGGCCGTATTGCCGCCGCCGATCACGGCGACGTGCTGCTGCTTGTAGAAGAAGCCGTCGCAGGTCGCGCAGGCCGACACGCCCTTGCCCATGAACGCCTCTTCCGACGGCAGGCCGAGATATTGCGCCGATGCACCCGTCGAGATGATCAGCGAGTCGCACGTGTATTCGCCCGAATCGCCGATCAGGCGAATCGGCTTCTCATCGAGCTTCGCCGTGTGGATGTGGTCGAAGATGATTTCGGTGTTGAAGCGCTCGGCGTGCTCGAGGAAGCGCGCCATCAGTTCCGGGCCTTGCACGCCGTTGGCGTCGGCGGGCCAGTTTTCGACGTCGGTCGTAGTCATCAGCTGGCCGCCTTGCGCGAGGCCGGTGACGAGTACCGGCGCGAGGTTGGCGCGCGCCGCGTAAACCGCCGCCGTATAGCCGGCGGGGCCGGAACCGAGAATCAGAACCTTGGCGTGTTTCGTTGCAGTTGCGGGCATGATCGAATCCTTGAACGGCGCGCGGCTCGCCATTGCGTAGCCGTGCGTTTTTGAACTGAAACTGTAGATGGGTATCAGACCGGCATTATAAAGGGCGGGGCGCGTGGCTGCGCCATCAAGCTTTCTCATCGCCGCGATAGCGTGGCGGCTTGCGCGCGCGCTGTGAGCACGGGGCCCGATACGACGAAGTCAGCGCGCGTCGCGCACGCATCTGTGGTCAAACCGCGAAGTTACCGTCATTTACAGCCTCGCGCGGGACACAGCGTTTACAATAGCCCGGATCGAAGTTCCCGGTAGCCGGGATCGGGCCCGAAGCCGCGCGCGGCGAGGCTCGGGCCGCGTTCCCGGTGGCAGTTTCAGCCTGAACCGGCTACCCCAGGCAAAACAGGATCAATGGCAAAAGCTCCTTATACCGCGAGCGCGCAGGCATTGCCGCACCGCATGTCGCGCCTCTTCACCGAAATCCGCTGGATTCTGCAGGTGGCCCTCGGCGTGTTCCTGCTGATGTCCCTCGTCAGCTACAGCAGGCACGACCCGAGCTGGACCCATGCCGCGCAGGTCGACCATATCTCGAACTGGGCGGGCCGCGTCGGCGCATGGACTTCAGACATCCTGCTGCTGCTGTTCGGCCTGTCCGCCTACTGGTGGATCGTGCTGCTCGGCCGCCACATCTCCGCGAACTACAAGCGCATCACCCGCAACGAAGAGCCGCAGGACGACGACGCGCCGCGCGGCGTCAGCTGGCTCGCGGATGCTTTCGCGTTCATGCTCGTGCTGCTGTCGTGCAACGGCCTCGAGGCGCTGCGCATGTGGTCGCTGAGAGTGCAGTTGCCGCGCGCGCCCGGCGGCGTGATCGGCGAGGCAGTCGCGCGTGGCATCTCGCATGCGCTCGGCTTCACCGGCGGCACGCTTGCGCTGCTGCTCGGTCTCGGGATCGGGCTGTCGCTGTACTTCCGTTTTTCGTGGCTGTCGGTCGCGGAGAAGGTCGGCGAATCGATCATTTCCGCGGTGACGTTCGCGAAGCTGCGCCGCGAGGCCGGGCTCGATCGCAAGCTCGGTGAAGCGGCCGCCGTGAAGCGCGAAGGCAAGGTCGAGAAGGGCCGCGTGCGCATCGAGGAGCACGAGCCCGTGGTGATCGTGCCGCCGCTCGCCACGCCGGCGAAGTCGGAGCGTGTCGAGAAGGAACGCCAGGTGCCGCTCTTCACCGATCTGCCCGGCGACTCGACGCTGCCGCCCATCTCGTTGCTCGACCCCGCGCCCGCCGCGCAGGAAACCATTTCCGCGGACACGCTCGAATTCACGTCGCGCCTGATCGAGAAGAAGCTGAAGGACTTCGGCGTCGAAGTCAGCGTGGTTGCCGCCTATCCGGGGCCCGTCGTCACGCGCTATGAAATCGAGCCGGCCACGGGTGTGAAGGGCAGTCAGATCGTCAATCTCGCGAAGGACCTCGCGCGTTCGCTGTCGCTCGTGTCGATCCGCGTCGTCGAAACCATTCCGGGCAAGAACTACATGGCGTTGGAGCTGCCGAACCAGCGCCGTCAGACCGTGAGCCTGTCCGAAATTCTCGGCTCGACCGTGTATGCGGATGCCGCGTCACCACTCACAATGGGTCTCGGCAAGGACATCGGCGGCAAGCCGGTGTGCGCGGATCTCGCGAAGATGCCGCATTTGCTCGTCGCCGGCACGACCGGTTCGGGCAAGTCGGTCGGTATCAACGCGATGATCCTGTCGCTGCTGTACAAGGCGAGCGCCGAGCAGGTGCGCATGATCCTGATCGATCCGAAGATGCTGGAAATGAGTGTCTACGAAGGCATTCCGCATCTGCTGTGTCCGGTCGTCACCGACATGCGCCAGGCGGGCCACGCGCTGAACTGGGCGGTCGCCGAAATGGAGCGCCGCTACAAGCTGATGAGCAAGGTCGGCGTGCGTAACCTCGCCGGCTACAACAACAAGATCGACGAAGCGGCCAAGCGCGAAGAAAAGCTGCCGAATCCGTTCAGCCTGACGCCGGACGATCCGGAACCGCTGACGCGTTTGCCGAACATCGTGATCGTCATCGACGAACTGGCCGACCTGATGATGGTCGTCGGCAAGAAGGTCGAAGAGCTGATCGCGCGGATCGCGCAGAAGGCGCGCGCGGCCGGCATCCATCTGATTCTCGCCACACAGCGTCCGTCGGTCGACGTGATCACCGGCCTGATCAAGGCCAACGTGCCGACCCGTATGGCGTTCCAGGTGTCGTCGAAAATCGACTCGCGCACGATTCTCGATCAGCAGGGCGCCGAGTCGCTGCTCGGCATGGGCGACATGCTGTATCTGCCGCCGGGCACGGGTTTGCCGGTGCGTGTGCACGGCGCGTTCGTGTCTGATGAAGAAGTGCATCGCGTCGTCGACAAGCTCAAGGAGCAGGGCGAGCCGAACTATATCGAGGGCATTCTCGAAGGCGGCGTGAGCGGCGAGGGCGACGAAGGCTCGGCGGGAACCGCGTCCTCCGAAGGCGAGTCGGACCCGTTATACGATCAGGCAGTCGACGTCGTGCTGAAGAATCGTCGCGCGTCGATTTCACTGGTGCAGCGGCACCTGCGCATCGGCTACAACCGGGCGGCGCGTCTGCTCGAACAGATGGAGAATTCGGGCGTGGTGTCGGCGATGTCGTCGAACGGCAATCGCGAGATTCTGGCGCCGGCGCGCGAAGCGGAATAGCGGTCGCCGCTTGCGGCCATTGCGTGCGCCGCCGCGCGCACCGTGGTGCGCACCGTTATGGCTCGACGTTGCGCCAATCACTTCATGTTCAGCGAGTGGATCGGCCCGGCGCAGCCCATCACCGAATTCAATCAAGGGAGAAAAACCTATGCAAGCAATCGCGCAGCAGGACGCCCGAAAGCGTCGAGCGGTTGGCCTCGGCGAACTCGCCCGCAGGATCGCGCGCGCCGCGGGCAGTGTCGCGATCGGTGCGTCGCTGCTCGTCGCGTCGCACGCGTTCGCGAGCGGCACCGAGCAACTGAAGGCATTCGTCTCGCAGGTCCATTCGGCGCGCGGAACCTTCGTGCAGCAGGAGGTGCGCGCGCCGAGCAAGGCGCAGGGCGCGAGCGGTGCGCTGTCCACCGCGAACCCGACCAAGCCGACCACGTCGAGCGGCACGTTCATGTTCGCGCGGCCCGGCAAGTTCATCTGGCAATACGAGAAGCCCTACTCGCAATTGCTGCAGGCGGACGGCGACAAGCTCTTCGTCTATGACAAGGATCTAAACCAGGTGACAGTGCGCGCGCTCGGCAACGCGCTCGGCGCGAGTCCGGCGGCAATCCTGTTCGGCAGCAACGACCTGGACAAGAATTTCACGCTGCGCGACGCGGGCGTGAAGGCCGGCATCGACTGGCTCGAACTGACGCCGAAAGCGAAGGACACGCAGTTCGAGCGGGTCGGCATCGGTTTCAAGGACGGCAATCTCGAAGCGATGGAATTGCACGACGTGTTCGGTAATGTCACGCTGCTGACGTTCTCGAACATCCAGAAAAATCCGCAGCTGCCGTCCGATGCATTCAAGTTCACGGTGCCGAAGGGCGCGGATGTGATCAACGGATAAACCACGCGGTGGGCGCCGACGCGCGGCGCTTTCGCAAACGCCGGCGAAGCCGCGCTTGTCGAGCGCGGCTTTTTTATTTCGCGCGGGCATGCGGCGCGTGGATTGCTTAAGATGCGCGCTCTGCGTCGCGATGAAATTCATTTCATCGTAGCGGCAGACGTAATGATTTAGTGCGAGACTGTAAAGACCGGCATCGCTGATCGGCTCGAGTTAGCGCCCTCCGATCAGGATTGGGCCCGCACTCTCTAACAATTTTTTGCTGCGACGCAACAAAATAACGCCTAAACTGGTCGAAGCTGGTTGTTGCTTCGAATGTCTGGAAAGGTGAGGCATGTCATGAGATTGTCTTCTTCACACGAGTTATGCTTGGCCCCGTCCCTCCATGTCTTCGAACAGGAGGGCGGATGGCATTGGGGAATCACGGTTCCGCGGTCGGCCGGAAGTGGTTTCAAGGTCGTTGCATACAGCGAAAAAACCTTTATCGATAAGGCCGAAGCCCATCGGGAAGGCAATCGCGCCCTCGAACGTTTCTCCGATGCGCAGTCGGTTTCCTTTGAGCGGCAATAGGCCGGAGAATTTTCATGCACATAACGTGCACGTTATTTGGACGCCGGGCAAAAAACCGCAATGATTACCTGTCGGTAATATTTCAATATGCAACGAATTGCATATCTTTTTGGACTTCCGCAAAATCGTAGCGATAATGTCTCGTTTTTGAGATACCGCTCTTACTTTGACTTTCGCGGAATATGAAACTACCCACGCACTCAGCGTGGAACTGGACGGCGTGAACTATGCCGGCACTTATCGCGTGATGACGGGCACCGTCGTTGTCCATTTCGCGAACGAGAGCAAATTTGCGTCGTACGCGCCGAACCGGCCCGAGACCGTCGCCCGCTGGCTGCTCACGGACCTGTGTCGAAAGGTCGAATCGCGTCGGCGCAAAACCGCGAAAAAATAGCCGGCGGCGCGAACCGCGGCTGGCGGTTTCAAGGTCATAAAAAAGACCTGCAATTGCATTGCAGGTCTTTTTTATTTTCTGGCAGCCGCGTCTAATGCAACCGCTCGGGCTAACGCGCTCACGCATACGCGGTCTTTCGGGTCGATACGAACACGTAGTAGCACACCGCGCCGATCGCGAGCGACGGCAGCGTCGCGCCGAGATTCGGCAGCCATTGATTGATCACCTGGTACGAAGCGATGCCGATCGCCCACGCGACGAACGCGCTCAGGTGCCAGCCGCCCGAGAAGCCGTAGCGGCCCCGCACATCGGCGAGCACCGCGGCATCGATGCGACGCTTGCGCACGACGAAGTGATCCATCAGCACGACGCCGAACAGCGGCGCGAATACCGAGCCGATCAGCAGCAGGAAGTTTTGGTACTTCGCCATCGGCACGAGCAGCGCGATCAGCGTGCAGAGCGCGCCGAACGCGGCCGACAGCAACGGCACGCTGGCGCGCGTCCAGAACGTGCCGGTGGATACCGCAGCCGAGTGAATATCGGCGAACGCATTGTCGATTTCGTCGATCAGGATCAGCAGCAGCGCGAATCCGCCGCCCGCTTGCGCGAGCGCGCCGGTCAGCAATGCGTCGCCGCCGCCGGCCGCGAGGCCATAGACCGCGCCGAGCGCGTAGAACCAGATGTTCGCGATGCCATAGCCGTACAGCGTGCCGCGGAACGTCTCGCCAGCACGGCGGCCGAAGCGCGTGTAGTCGGCGATCAGCGGCAGCCACGACAGCGGCATCGCGACCACGAGGTCGAGCGCACCGCCGAACGACATGTCGCCGGTGCCGGGACGCAGCATCAGGTCCGCGAGATTGTGGCGCGCGAGCAGGTTCCACGTGAGCCACGCGGCGCCCGCGAGCAGCAGCCAGATCCCCCACTTGCGCAGAAAGCGCCGCACGAACGACAGCGGGCCGCTGATCGCGAGCAAGGTTGCGAGCAGGCCGAAGATCACGGTCCACACGAGCGGCATCGACAGGCCGAACGCCTGTTTCGCGAGCGCATCGGCGGAATCGCGCATCACGATCACCTCGAACGAGCCCCAGCCGACCAGTTGCACCATGTTCAGCACGGCCGGCACCGACGCGCCGCGCACGCCGAGCGTCGGACGCAGCGACGACATCGCCGCGAGCCCGGTATCGGTGCCGATCACGCCCGCGAGCGCGAGCAGCACGACGCCGATCACGCTGCCGAGCACGATTGCGATGAGCGCATGCGGTAGCGACAAGCCCGGCACGAGCAATGCGCCCGCCTGGGCGACCAGCAGGCCGATGCCGAGCGAGAACCACAGCGCGAACGCGTCGCCGGTACGGAACGCGCGGCGCGCGTCGGGCACCGGCGTGAGCGGCGCGTAGGTAGAGTCGGCTTCGCCGGCGACAAAATCTTGAGCCATCTGATGTGTGTTCCTCCTGGTGGTGCGGTGAAGCTCTTCGCTGTGAATATTTGCGCCGCCGGCGCGCCGGGTCGGCCATCGCGCCGCCGCCGTCACTGTCATAATGCAGGACGTTGCCCGCGTTGTTGCCTCTGCTTGCGGCCGTGCGCGGGCTTTGCGCTTGTGCCGCGCGGCGCCGCTCCGAAGCGGCGCGCACCCGGAAAGCCGAGATTATCCCCAAAACGTCATGTTTGAAGAAACCCGTGCCAATGTTCCGCTCGCCGAACGCCTGCGGCCACGCAATATCGACGAAGTGATCGGCCAGTCGCATCTGCTCGGTCCGAACAAGCCGCTCAGGGTCGCGTTCGAATCGGGCGAGGCCCATTCGATGATCCTGTGGGGCCCGCCCGGCGTCGGCAAGACCACGCTCGCGCGGCTGATGGCCGATGCGTTCGACGCGCAGTTCATCGCGTTGTCCGCGGTGCTGTCGGGCGTGAAGGATATCCGCGAGGCGGTCGAGACCGCGCAGATCCATCGCGCGAACGGCCATCAGACGCTGGTGTTCGTCGACGAAGTGCATCGCTTCAACAAGAGCCAGCAAGACGCGTTCTTGCCGCACGTCGAGTCGGGCCTGTTCGTGTTCGTCGGCGCGACGACCGAGAATCCGTCGTTCGAGGTCAATAGCGCGTTGCTGTCGCGCGCCGCCGTCTACGTGCTGAAGAGCCTGACCGACGACGAACAGCGCGAGCTGCTCGAGCGCGCACAGAAGGAGCTCGGCGGCCTCACGTTCACCGACGAAGCACGCACCGCGCTGATCGGCTCTGCCGACGGCGACGGCCGCAAGCTGTTGAACAACCTCGAGATCGTCGCGCGCGCGGCCGCCCAGCAGAAGACCACTGAAATCGATGGCGCGTTATTGGGCAGCGCGCTCGCGGAAAATCTGCGCCGCTTCGACAAGGGCGGCGACGCGTTCTACGACCAGATCAGCGCGCTGCATAAATCGGTGCGCGGTAGCAACCCGGACGGCGCGCTGTACTGGTTCTGCCGAATGCTCGACGGCGGCGCGGACCCGCGCTATCTGGCGCGTCGCATCGTGCGCATGGCGTGGGAAGACATCGGCCTCGCGGACCCGCGCGCCGCGCGCATCACGCTCGACGCCGCCGAAACCTACGAGCGTCTCGGCTCGCCGGAAGGCGAGCTCGCGCTCGCGCAGGCGATCATCTATCTCGCGGTCGCGCCGAAATCGAATGCCGGATACAACGCGTACAACGAGGCGCGGCGCTTCGTCGGCAAGGACCAGTCGCGCGCGGTGCCGGTGCATCTGCGCAACGCGCCGACGAAGCTGATGAAGGAGCTCGGCTACGGCCACGACTACCGCTACGCGCACGACGAGCCCGATGCGTACGCGGCCGGCGAGACCTATCTGCCGGACGGCATGCGCGAGCCGCATTGGTACGAGCCGACGCCGCGTGGTCTCGAAGGCAAGATCGGCGAAAAGCTCGCGCGCCTCGGCGAGCTCGATGCGCGATGGCGCGCCGAGAACAAGCCGAAGAAGGCTTGAGGCGTTTCGCCTGTGCCGGTGCGCTAAAATCGCGTTTTCATACAACGAACATCCGTCCCATCCCATGCTCGACATCCAGTTGCTGCGCAAAGACCTCGACGGCGTCGCCAAGCGCCTCGCCGACCGCGGCTATACCCTCGACGTCGCGGCCTTCACCGCGCTCGAAGCGGAACGCCGCGATACCCAGACCCGAACCGAAGAACTGCAGGCGCGCCGCAACAGCCTGTCGAAGCAGATCGGCGCGATGAAAGGGCGTGGCGAAGACACGTCGGCGGTGATGGCCGAAGTGAGCGGCATCGGCGATGAGATGAAAGCGTCGGCGGTCAAGCTCGAAGACATCCAGACGCGTTTGTCGGATCTGCTGCTCGGCGTGCCGAACCTCGCGCACGAAAGCGTGCCGGTCGGCAACGACGAGGCCCATAACGTCGAAGTGCGTCGCTGGGGCACGCCACGACAGTTCGACTTCGAGGTCAAGGATCACGTCGACGTCGGCACGCCGCTCGGCCTCGACTTCGAGACTGGCGCGAAGCTGTCGGGCGCGCGCTTCACGATGCTGCGCGGCCAGATTGCGCGGCTGCATCGCGCGCTCGCGCAGTTCATGATCGATACGCACACGCAGCAGCATGGCTATACCGAGATCTACACGCCGTACATCGTGAATCCGGACATCCTGTACGGCACCGGCCAGCTGCCGAAGTTCGCCGACGATATGTTCCGCGTCGAGAAGGGCGGTGGTGAAAGCACGGTCACGCAGTACCTGATCTCGACCTCGGAAATTTCGCTGACCAACACGGTGCGTGAGAGCATCGTCGATGCGGACGCGTTGCCGATCAAGCTGACCGCGCACTCGCCGTGCTTCCGCTCGGAGGCGGGCTCGTACGGCCGCGACACGCGCGGCATGATTCGCCAGCATCAGTTCGACAAGGTCGAGATGGTGCAGGTGGTCGCTCCTGATGCATCGTACGACGCGCTCGAGCAGATGGTCGGCCATGCCGAGGCGATTCTGCAGAAGCTCGAACTGCCGTATCGCGTGATCACACTGTGCACCGGCGACATGGGCTTCTCCGCAGCGAAGACCTACGACCTCGAAGTGTGGCTGCCCGCGCAGAACACGTATCGCGAGATTTCGAGCTGCTCGAATACCGAGTCGTTCCAGGCGCGACGCATGCAGGCGCGTTTCCGCAACGCGCAGGGCAAGCCTGAGCTCGTGCATACGCTGAACGGCTCGGGTCTTGCGGTGGGTCGCACGCTCGTCGCGGTGCTCGAGAACTTCCAGAACGCCGATGGTTCGGTGACCGTGCCCACGGCACTGCGGCCTTACCTCGGCGGCATCGAGCGGCTGGAGGTGCCGGCTGCTTGATGAGTGTCGCTGGCATGTGCGTAGGCGCGGTATCGTCGCGTGTTTGACGGTGCCGTTGCCGGCAGCTAGGTCTTTCGAAGAAATTTAGAAGTTTTTTCGTCGAGGGGCTTGGAAAACTGATTCGAGCTGTTTTATAATCTTTTTCTCCCAAGCAACGACCCGCTTGGATCCGACGAAGCAGCAGCGTGTTGGAATACCCGGAAAGGTGGCAGAGTGGTCGAATGTACCTGACTCGAAATCAGGCGTACGGTTTCCCCGTACCGTGGGTTCGAATCCCACCCTTTCCGCCAAATTCTGAAGCCCCTTGATTTCACCGAGATCAAGGGGTTTTTGTTTTGGGTTTTCGAATTGTTTTGCCAAGGCAATCCGAAATTGTTCAAGCATCATTTCTATTGGCGAAATTCATTGTTCCAATTTTTTTTGCATGAGCTAGCGGTTGCTCGTGGTCTTTTTCGTTTCCATTTCCATACAAATACCTTTAACGATACGTGCGTCACTGTCCCCCAAATTCATATGCCGGACATATGAGGCATATGGCTGTCGCATACTATAAGGGGTCGAAGTAAGAAAATTCGCGGGCAACCCGCCCCCCGATCGACTTCTTAAAGTGCGAATCTACGCCGACCCCACAGATATCCGCAAGAACTGCCTTTTTTTACAAATAAATACGATTTTTGGCTGGGCTCGGTCATTCGTTCAGGGTACGATTTACGCCGTCAGCAGCTTTTACGGGAAGATTTTTCCTACCAACAACAGCTGTCGCAGTAATCGGTAAAAGGTTCGCAAGGCAAACGTTTGCGGACTGACGCGCACCAGCATTGTCAATCTGGACCACCGCGAGGAGCCTCTTCGCGCGCATCGGTTCAATCGGACATCACAGACGTGCGTTCCAAGGCACCCTCGGGACAAATGTTTTTAAGGAATGCAAATTCATTTGCATCGAATCCTTATGCATTGTCCGTCCGAATCACAGCGAATTCACCTTTGGTCTTTTTATCGGGAATTTTCCCGACATTTGGAATTACTCCGCGATGATAAAACGACGTCAATTCATTGGGGGCCTGACGGCCCTGAGCGCAAGTTATCTTTTGGCCGCATGCGGCGGGGGCGGATCCGGCACCGCGGACGACAAGGCTGCCGCTGCTGCCGGTGCATCCGGCGCTTCAGGTACCGCGGCTTCCAAAACGGCCGTCGCGAAGACGAGCGATCCGAACAGTGCCTCCATTCCGCCCGCCTCGTCCATCACGGACAACTCCGGCAACGTCTGGACGCTGTCCGGAGGTGTCGGTGGCTCGGTCTACCGCAACGGTTCGGCGGCAGGCAACACCTATAACGTGCAGATGATCCTGTTTTACGCCGGCGTGATCTATCACGAGGGCACGGGTGGTCAGTTCTATCAATGGACCGGCTCGGGCTGGAAGGGTAGCCTCGACCCGCGCCTCGGCGGCACCTCGGCTGATGGCACCACGATCCCCGGTTCGTCGTACATCATCGACAAGTCCAACAACGTCTGGACGGTGACCAACGGTGTTATTTACTGCAATGGGGCGACCGTAGGCAACACGTACAACGTCTCGCTGCTGTTGTGGTACGGCGGCAAGATCTGGCATTGCGGCACGGGTGGCCAGTTCTACGTGAACAACGACTCCGCCGGTCATTGGCTGGCATGTAACGATCCACGTACCGCGATCGAACCGGCCGCGGGCATGTTCTACGGCATGAATGGCCACTTCGACTACAACTACACGCCTCAACAGGTCGTGTCGATCCTGAAGGGCATGGGCTGCACCAGCTATCGCGTGGGCTGCACCAACACTTCGACCCAGCTGAACGCACTGATCGGGCTTGCGCAGGCTTTCCAGTCGGCGGGCATGACGTTGATCGTGCTGATCAATCAGGGCGTCTACGACTCCAATGGCAACCTGTTCGCCAACGAGAGTG
Source organism: Paraburkholderia atlantica (assembly GCF_000092885.1). NCBI lineage: Bacteria > Pseudomonadati > Pseudomonadota > Betaproteobacteria > Burkholderiales > Burkholderiaceae > Paraburkholderia > Paraburkholderia atlantica. The sequence continues at coordinate 837,907 of NC_014117.1, forward strand.
CCGCTTACAACCAGGGTTACTCGGTCGCCCAAGGCATCGCGAACGCACTGAAGCCGTATGGCGTGACCATTTACGAATGCGGCAACGAGTTGACGCGCACTAACGCCACCGTGATGAACTTCACCTATGCGGGCACGAAGGCGTCGGACTTCAACAACACGAACTGGCCGGTGATGCGCGGCGTGATGCGCGGCATGATCGACGGTGTGAAGTCGGTTCAGTCCAACGCGAAATGCGGCATCAACTTCTGTGTGAACGATATCGGCGCAGCGGACGCGCTGTGGGACGGTATGCAGCCCGATGGCAGCGGCGGCCACCCGACCGTGCGCTGGGACATCACCACGTGGCACAACTACGAGGTGTATGGCGACGTGTTCTCCCTCGGTGCGGACGGCGCCCAACCGGGCTTCGATCTGCCGATCTATTGCAAGGCCCGTTACGGCGTGCCGTTCCTGATCACCGAGTGGAACACCGGACCGGAACAAAACGAGACCTATCGTGGGAACTACATCACGACGAGGCTCGGCGAGTACTATCAGAATCGCAAGACGCACAATATCCAGGGCGTCATGTACTACGTGCTCGACAGCGGCGACCAGACGTTCGGCATCATGAAAAACGGCACGCCGTTGAATCCGGCGTACAGTGCGTTCCAAAGCTTCACGGCGGCGCATCCCGACAACTAAGCCGCAGATGTCGACGCAAGCAGCCCTGAGCGTCGATAAGAATCGCGCCCGAACCCTTGCCTCAGCGTATCGAGGCGAGGGGGTGGGCGCCTCATGCCATCCGCAACTCCTTCATCACCTCCGTCAACGCCCGGGCCTGATCCGCGGGTGACGCGCCCGCCGCCGCGCTTTCCTCGACGAGCGCCGCAGAGCGTCGATCATGCGTCGGAGAAAGCATTCATTCGCGCGTTCCGGCTCTGGGTCGGCATGGCGTTGCACGGCTCGATGAAGGTTCGAGCCTTATCTGCGCAACTCCATGTGAACGCGCAGGCCGGACAAGCTCACCACGCACGAACGGGTCACCCTGATTCGGGCGCGTGCCCCGCCAGCGCCGCCGCCGTCCGAGCATCTCTTCAGCCGGTTTGCTCCGAGTCCATCCGCGATCCTCTGTACAATTGCCCGAAATCGCCCATCGAGCGGCGGTTGCGGGCCGCCGGGCTTTCGGGCGCGGCGGGTCATTTCGCGTTTGACCCGCGACTCACATCGACTGAATTCATGGCCATTACCTACAAGACTCCCGACGATATCGCGAAGCTGCGCATTGCTGGACGCCTCGCGGCCGATGTGCTGGCAATGATCGGCGAGCACGTCAAGGCAGGCGTCTCCACCGACGACCTCGACGCGCTGTGCAACGACTACATCGTCCACACGCAGAAGGCGATTCCGGCCAACGTCGGCTATCTGGGCTTTCCGAAGACAGTCTGCACGTCGGTCAACCATGTCGTGTGTCACGGCATTCCGAATCGCGGCGAGATCCTGAAGGACGGCGACATCATCAACATCGACGTCGCGATCATCAAGGACGGCTATTTCGGCGACACCAGCCGCATGTACTGCGTCGGCCAGCCGAGCACGGTCGCGCGTGCGCTGATCGACACGACCTACGAGGCGATGGTGGCCGGCATCCGCGAGGTGAAGCCGGGTGCGACGCTGGGCGACGTCGGCCACGCGATCCAGAAGGTCGCGCAGCGCGAGGGTTTCTCGATCGTGCGCGACTACTGCGGGCACGGCATCGGCAAGGTCTATCACGAGGACCCGCAGGTGCTGCACTACGGCCAGCCGGGGCAGGGCGTGCGCCTGAAGCCGGGCATGGTCTTCACGATCGAGCCGATGATCAACGCGGGCCGCGCCGGCACGTCGGTGCAGCGCGACGGCTGGACCGTGATCACGAAGGACCGCTCGCTGTCGGCGCAATGGGAACACATGGTCGCTGTGACCGACGACGGTTATGAACTACTGACGCCGTGGCCGGACGGCACGGGCAACTACGACGCGCCGTGAGCGGGATCGCATATTCTGGTCAATAATAAATTTGACTCGCCGGCCGGTTCGGTTAAAGCTACGCGTTAGGGTTTCCAGGGGTATTCGTCTGCATGAGTCCGTCATTGACCGTTCGCCGCATCACTGCTGATCAGGGCGCCGTATTTCGCGAACTCCGCACCGCCTCGCTGCGGGAGGCGCCATATGCCTTCGGCGCGACGCTCGAGGATGCGTTGTCGGCTGATGCCGCCAGTTTCGACGCGACTGCGGCGAATCACGCCGTTTCGCAGTCCGTCGGCACGTTCCTGCTCTACACCGAGGGCCATCCGGCCGGCCTCGTCGAGGCGCACTTCGACGACACCGCAGCGCGCCGCGCGTTCGTCTGCGAATTGTGGGTGGCGCCGGCCGTGCGTCATCTGCGCGGCGGCGAACTGCTCGTCGACACCGCGAGCAGCTGGCTCGCGAATGCGGGCGCCACGGAAATCTACGCGTGGGTCGCCGACACGAACCGCAACGCGATGCGCTTCTACGAGGCGCTCGGCTTCGGCCCGACCGGCGAGCACCGGCGCGTCGAGCGCGCGCCCGAGCAGGTCGAAAGTCTGCTGGTGCGGCACGTGCCCACTACTTCGCAAGTGCTTCAACACTGATCACCCAGGCGGCGCGTCGCGCGCGCCGCTCGTCTTCGCCGTCCGTTCATCACGGTCTTTTTCCCGCCAGCATTTCTTTCGCACCGTCGCGCGTCGATTGTATCGACGACACGCGTTGCGCCCACGCGTGCGAGCACTGATTCTCCCGGGAAAAATAGTGGCCGCGCGCACGTACGCCTGTAAAATACGCAAAATTTTTTGCCGAACGCTATGTCGCCCAAGAAATCGCCCTTTTTCGAACTGCGCAGCGGCTCTGTCGACACGCTGATGTTCGTGGTCAAAACGACCGACCTCGATGCGATGCGTGCAGAGCTGACGCGACGCTTCGAGGCGACCCCCGAATTCTTCGCTAACGACGTCGTCGCGATCGACGTGCGGCGCCTCGCCGACAACGAACGCGTGCCGCTCGCCGACATCGCGCAACTGCTCGACAGCGTGCGCATGCGTCCGGTCGGCGTGGTCGCGAATGCGGAGCAGCAGTGGGCGACGGAGTCGGGATTGCCGCTGCTCGAAGCGCGCGACCGACGCGGCGCGCCGGCCAGGCAGGCCGATGAGGACAACACGTCGAGCGCGGCAAGCGCCGCATCAGGCACCGAGGCAGGCGCCGGTACGAGCACTGCCACCAGCACCGCATCCGCAACCGCCAGCACCGCTGCCGCCGCCGGCGAGCCCACGTCCGCCGTCGAACCGGTGCGCCTCGCCACGTCGCCGCAAACGATGGTGGTCGACAAGCCGCTGCGCTCCGGCCAGCGCATCTACGCGAAAGGCGATCTGGTCGTGCTCGGTCTCGTCAGCTATGGCGCCGAGGTGATCGCGGAAGGCAACATCCATATTTACGCGCCGCTGCGCGGCCGGGCATTGGCCGGCGTGCAGGGCAATCACGACGCGCGCATCTTCTGTACTTGTCTCGAACCGGAACTGATCTCGATCGCGGGTATCTATCGAACGACCGAGAACCCGCTGCCCGCCGACGTGCTCGGCAAGCCGGTGCAGATCTGGCTCGAAGACGAAAAACTGATGATCGAACCGCTGCGGCTCACGTAAAGCGCCGAGAAACGCGCGCTGCCCGAGCGATTTCGGCATGCGGCGTTTCAGTGCGACGCGCGCCGCGCATCAATTGACGCATTTGACGAACACAAGGTAAGGGTAATGGCAAAAATCATTGTGGTGACTTCGGGCAAGGGTGGCGTGGGCAAGACGACCACGAGCGCGAGCTTTGCGTCGGCCCTCGCGTTGCGCGGCAGCAAGACCGCCGTGATCGACTTCGACGTCGGCCTGCGCAACCTCGACCTCATCATGGGCTGCGAGCGCCGCGTCGTGTACGACCTGATCAACGTGATCCAGGGCGAAGCGAATCTGAACCAGGCGCTGATCAAAGACAAGAAGTGCGAAAACCTGTTCATCCTGCCGGCATCGCAGACGCGCGATAAGGACGCGCTGACGATGGAAGGCGTCGAAAAGGTCATCAACGATCTGATCGCGATGGACTTCGAATACATCGTTTGCGACTCGCCGGCCGGTATCGAATCGGGCGCGCTGCTTGCGATGCACTTCGCGGACGAAGCGCTGATCGTGACGAACCCGGAAGTGTCGTCGGTGCGCGACTCCGATCGCATTCTCGGCATCCTTTCGTCGAAGACCAAGCGTGCGATCGAAGGCAAGGAGCCGATCAAGGAGCATCTGCTGATTACCCGCTACAACCCGAAGCGTGTCAGCGAAGGCGAAATGCTGTCGCTGACCGACATTCAGGAAATTCTGCGCATCGATCTGATCGGCGTGATTCCGGAATCGGAAGCGGTGCTGCACGCGTCGAACCAGGGTCTGCCGGCCGTGCATCTGGACGGCACCGATGTGGCCGAAGCCTATAAGGATGTCGTGTCGCGTTTCCTCGGCGAGCAGAAATCGCTTCGCTTTGTCGATTACCAGAAGCCCGGGCTGCTGCAGCGCCTCTTCGGCACCAAGTAAGGGGAGCGCACGTAATGTCGATTCTTTCGTTTTTGCTGGGCGAGAAAAAGAAGTCCGCGTCGGTAGCGAAGGAACGCCTGCAGTTGATCATCGCGCACGAGCGCGCCGGCGGTCATGCACCCGCCGATTATCTGCCTGCGTTGCAACGCGAACTGGTGGCCGTGATCTCGAAGTACGTGAAGATTTCCGATGACGACATTCGCGTGAGTCTCGAGCGTCAGGACGATCTCGAGGTGCTCGAAGTCAAGATCGAAATACCGCAGGCCTGAGCTTCGGATGGACCGCGGTCCATCTCGCATCATGTGCGGGACGTCGCATTGCGTCGTGTTGGTTCGACGCGATGCCGTGCGGCGTTCGGCTGTTCCTCTGGCTTCTCTGTGAAGCCGCCTCTTCGCGCCTCCACGGCGCGCGCCATTTCCCGGTCGAAATAAACCGTCGCACTTCAGCGGGTGCCGTTACACGCGCATCGTCAGCCTCGTGTCGCCCTCACGCATTAAACCGGTAACGCCGCATCCGGTGTTCAACCTAAGAGGGAAACCATGAACCGAGCCTTTCGCCTGCTGCTTGCCAACACCGTTCTGATTGCCGCGGGTGCCGGCGCGATGGCCTCGGCTTCGGCCGCGGAAGTCGTCATCGTCGCGCCGTCCGCGCCGCCCGTCGAACGCTTCGAAGCGGTGCCCGCGCCGCGTGCCGGCTATGTGTGGGATCACGGTCACTGGCGCTGGGATCACGGCCGCTACGTGTGGGTCGCAGGCCACTGGCAGGCCGAGCGCATCGGGTACCACTGGATGCCCGGCCACTGGATCGAGCATGGTCCGAACTATCGCTGGGTGCCGGGACACTGGGCTTGACGCGGCCGTCGTCGCCGGACGCGTGGTCGTCTACTGACGCGGCGAGCCGGACGTATCCGTCGTGAGGTCGTCTCCGCTATCACCTGCGGGCGGCTCGCCGTCGACGCTTTCCGCTTCCGGCACCTCGGCCTCGGGCACTTCCGGCACCGGTGCAGGCGCCGGTTGCGGCAGCGGCGCCATGTAGCGCTCGGCGAGCGACTCATAGAGCGGCGGTGCGAACAGGCGCGATACGCGGCTCGCGATCAACGCGGTGGCCATCAGCGAAATCACGAGCGCGTGACCGTCGATCATCTCCATCACGATCACGAACGACGTGATCGGCGACTGCGTGACCGCGGCCAGATAACCGACCATCGCGAGCGCGATCAGCATCGGCAACTGCATCGAACCGAACACGATGTGCAGCAGATTGCCGAAGCCCGCGCCGATCGACAGCGACGGCGCGAAGATGCCGCCCGGAATGCCCGGCAGGTACGAGCCGACCATCGCGATCATCTTCAGGAACGGATAGAACACCGACAACTGACCGTGTCCCTCGAGCAGGCCACGCGCTTCGGTATAGCCGCTGCCGAACGTCGTGCCGCCCGCGATCACGCCGACCACGGCGATTGCGAAGCCGCACAGCGCGGCGAACACGACCGGCCGCTCGCCGTGCAACTGGCGCAGCGGCGCCGGAATCCAGCGCGCGGTGTTGAGCAGCAGCCAGCCGAAGATGCCGCCCGCGATGCCCGTGACGATCGCGGTGAGCACCACCGCGACGGCCAGCAGATCGGGGAAATGCGCGCCAATCCTGATCGTGCCGAAATACGTGTAGTTGCCGTTCAAGCCCAGCGCGACAACCCCCGCAACGACGATCGCCGTGATCAGCACACCGCTCGTGCGCGCCTCGAAGCTGCGCGTCAATTCCTCGATTGCGAACACGACGCCCGCGAGCGGTGTATTGAACGCGGCCGATAGACCCGCTGCCGCGCCCGCCAACGCGAGCTGACGTTCTATCTGCGCATTCGAGCGCGGATAGAAGCGGCGCAGATTGAACATCAGCGCGGCGCCCACCTGCACGGTCGGTCCTTCACGGCCGATCGTCAAGCCGCCGAGAATCGCGATAAAAGATACGCCGATCTTGCCGAGCAGAATTCGCAGCGATAGCAGCCTCGCGCCGTACCCCCGCTGCTTCGTGTGCAGCGTCGCGATCACCTGCGGGATGCCGCTGCCCTCGGAGCCACGAAAGAACTTGCGGGTGAGCCAGACCGCGAGTGCCGCGACCGCGGGTGTGATCACGAGCGGTGCCCACGGATGCCGCTGCCGGAGATCGAGAAACACGTCATAGCCCCAGTCGATCAGGCGCGCATAGAGCACCGCGACCAGACCGACACCGATGGCGCCAAGCCAGAAGATGCCGTATTGCCGCCAAAGGCGTTTCGCGCGACGCATGACAGCGTGCGAACGGGAAGGGAAGGGCCGGGACATGAATTGGATTAGTGCAAAGGCCAAAGTATAAAACGTGCGGGACCGACAGAACGCGTGAAAGACTTTTGAAAAAATGAACTACGCTGGATTGTCAGGCGCAGACCTTTCGTTGTCATTCGCCGTACCGAGAACCAGACAGCGCGATGCCCATTTGGCGAGGGGTCGGTAAAAACCTCAGCTAGAATAGTTTCCACTTCGGAAAACGAAGGGACCCTCAATGAAGCGAATCCTAATCGTCAAGGTCACTTCACTAGGCGATATCGTGCAGGCGCTGCCAGTCGTCGCCGATATCAAACGCGCATTTCCTGGTGTTCAGGTGGATTGGGCGGCGGACGAAGCATTTGCGCAAGTCGTGCAATGGAGCCAGAGCGTGGATCGCGTGCTGTGCGCGCCGTTGCGCCGCTTCAAGAAGGCGCGTCGCTGGAGCGATCTGAAGGCGATCCTGGCATCGATCGGCGAGCTGCGCGCGTATCACTACGACTACATCATCGACATTCACGGCGTCTACAAGAGCGCGATCATCGCATTCCTCGCGCGCTCGTCGCGGCGCATCGGCTATCAATCTCAGGATCTGGGCGAGCGAGGCGCCGCGTTCGCCTATACCGGACGTTTCGGGCCACGCCCGCAAGGCAGCGCGTGGCACGGCATGCGTATCAGCGCCAGCGAGGCGCTCGGCTACGAAGTGGAAGGGCCACCCATCTACGACCTGCAGTTACCCGACGCCGTCCCGCAGCCGTTCGCGATGCAGGACGCGCCTGTCGCGGCGCTCTTTCATGCCACCTCGAAAGCCGACAAGAAATGGCCGCTCACGCATTGGGTGGCTGTTGGGCGCGAGTTGAGCGAGCGCGGTTTTCGTGTGGTTCTGCCGTGGGGTTCGGACGGCGAGCTCGCCGAAGCCGGGCAGATCTGCGCACAGGTACCGGGCGCGACGGTGTTGCCGCCAATGAGCGTGACCGAAGTCGCGCAGATGATCGACGCGTGCGCGCTCGTGGTCGGTACCGATACGGGCTTCGTGCATCTCGCGCATGCGCTGCAGAAGCGCACCGTGATGATCTTCGTCGCGACGTCGCCGTCGCATTGCGGCGTCGAGACGCCGTATCGCTCGACCTCGATCGGCGACGGTCGCTCGGTGCCGCCCATCAGCGCGGCACTCGAAGCGATCGACTATGTACACGCAGCGGAGCCGGTGCTCGGGATGCAGCACGGATCGGCCGCCGCCTGAGTTCGTTCTCGCGATCGCGCAATCGTTTGCGCAAAAGAAAAAGAGGCGCGACGCGTAGTCCACCCTTACTGGCGGGGACTGCATCGTCGCGCCTCAAAGAACGCCCGTGTCGGGGAACAGCGGGCGGAGAGGAATCGATTACACGTCTGTTAAAACTGTCGCTTTTCGTTGGACACCGCGGCGTCCGATGCGCGCACGCGAAGGGGGCCAACCGGTAGGTCGCGGTACATCGAGGCTCGCGCGGCGCGCGTTGGACCGCTCCATTGCGGCGACGCTGGTGCGGCCAACAAGGCTTCTATCGCGACGGTGCACTCAACGGAGTATAGGCGGTGTTTTCCGCCCTGGCGGCGTGATCAGGTGACAGCGGGGCGTGTCGATCGACCGCGCCGATCCGGCGCGCCGATCCTGTAACAGCCCGGTGATCTTCCCTTACAAATGGCAACGCTCGGCGCAGCGCGCATCGTGTCCAATCGGGTCATTCGGGGTTTGCGCTCGAATCAATCTGACTCGATGGAGAACAACATGAAACGCTTGATCCTGACTCTCGTGGCCGGCGCACTGCTGGCGTCGGCGCTCGGCGGCTGCGTCATCGCGCCGGCGCCGGGCTACTATTACGGCGGCGGTGGCTACTACCATCACGGCTACTATCGCTAAGCCGCGCTCGGGCCGAAGCCACTGACCTCAGGCGACCAGCATTTCGAATGCGACCACCGCGGCAATGGCCGCGGCGTTCGCGGCCAGCGCTTCGACGACGATGGATTTCCATGACGCCGGGCGGAAGCGCAGCGCAAGCAATAGCGAGCCGAGCAAGGCCAGCGCGATGATCATCACGATATCGGCATTGTGAAGATGGACGTTCATGCGAGTCTCCCTGGTTTTTATAGGGTTATGTCAGGGAGTATAGGCAAGTCAAAAAGACGCGCAAGGCGGGGGATTTACCCGGACCGCCGAGCGGAAATGGCGATGCGATAATGCCCGCTGCATACTGCCGAAGACGCGTAACAACTGCGCGCGTGTGATATCGGTCGAACTTCGGCAAACGCGAATCGACGCAAGCGTGGTTGCGTCGATTCGCATTGCATCACTTCATCAGACTCGCATTGCGCGTTTCGCGCATGCACAGCACGCCGACAAGGCTCACGGCCGCCGCGACCGACACGTACGCGCCGACCCACGGCAAGCCGCCATGCGCGGCGAGCACCTGCGCGATATACGGCGCGACCGACGCACCGAGAATCCCGCCGAGGTTGTATGCGACACCGGCGCCCGTATAGCGCACGTTGGTCGGAAACAGCTCCGGCAGCAGCGCGCCCATCGGCGCGAAAGTCACGCCCATCAGGAACAGCTGGATCACGAGGAACAGCAGCACCAGCAACGGCTCGCCGCTGCCGAGCAGCGGCGCCATCGTGAAGCCCGACAGGATCGCCGCGATGATGCCGACGATCAGCACCGGCTTGCGCCCGAAGCGGTCGCTCGCGCGGGCCGACAGCGGCGTCGCGATTGCCATGAACACGACCGCGATGCACAGCAGGCCGAGGAACGTCTGCCGCGGAATATGCAGCGAGCCGACGCCGTACGACAGCGAGAACGTCGTCGCGTTGTAGAACAGCGTGTAGCAGACCACCATCGCGAGCGCGCCGAGCACGGTCGGCACCCAGTGCTGCGAGAACAGCGTCGCGATCGGCACGCGCACGCGTTCCTTGCGCTCGATCGCTGCCTGGAACGCGGGCGTCTCGGCGATCTTCAGCCGCACATACAGGCCGAGCGCGACCAGCACCGAGCTGACGAGGAACGGCACGCGCCAGCCCCAGCTACGGAACTGCTCGTCGGACAGCGACATCGAGAGCGCGAAGAACAGGCCGTTGGATGCGAGAAAGCCGATCGACGGTCCAAGCTGCGGGAACATGCCGAACCAGCCGCGTTTGCCGGCCGGCGCGTTTTCGGTGGCGAGCAGCGCGGCGCCGCCCCATTCGCCGCCGAGGCCGATACCCTGGCCGAAACGCAGCACGCACAGCAGGATCGGCGCGAGGCTGCCGATCGCGTCGTAGCCCGGCACGAAGCCGATCAGCGTGGTCGACACGCCCATCACGAGCAGCGACGCGACCAAAGTTGACTTACGGCCGATGCGGTCGCCGAAGTGGCCGAACAGGAACGAGCCGATCGGTCGCGCGACGAACGCGATGCCGAACGTGACGAACGCCGACAGCGCTTGCGCGGTGGCCGAGCCGTGCGGGAAGAACACCGGTCCGATCACGAGCGCCGCGGCGGTCGCGTAGACATAGAAATCGTAGAACTCGATCGCGGTGCCGATGAAGCTCGCGAAGATGATCCGCGCGCTACTGTTTTGCCCGCTTGCGGGCTGAGCCGCGGAAATCGGCGAAGTGGACATGCAGGGGTCTCCAATTGTCGTGGGGCCGCGGCGCGCTGAGCCTTGCTTCGCAGACAGGCGGCGCGCGCAAGGGCGGCATCCTCGTTGAGGTATAGGTTTGGGCGCCGCACGCGGGTGGCGTCGCGGCACTGCAGTTGCTCATGCGCCGCGCCGGCGGGTGTGCGGGCGGCGTGAGCCATGCCGGAAGGCTCCGGCGCGGGGAATCCGAAAATTATAGCGAGCGCGCTCGTCGCGCAGCAATGGCGGCGTAAGTTCGAGCGGCAACGAGGGGTCCGTTAAGAGCGATGCGCAATGACTCGAGCAGGTCACGCGTGGCCTGCCCAATGCGGTGATGCGCGTGATGGCGCGTGTCGGCGCACGCGCCAACCGCGCTTAGTCGTACGTTTCCGCTTGCGGCGAGGCGAGCTCGCGCAGCTGGAACTTGCCGTTGTCGTTGAACAGCCAGTCTTCGAATAGCTCGAGCTGGCCGCGCCCGTTCAGCAGCTTGCCGGGCGGAAGCGGCAGCGGCGCCGAGCGGCGCAGCGACGCGAGCGCGGTGCTTTCGGCCTCGTCGTCGCCGTTGGTGCGATACACCGACGACTGGACGATGCGTCCATCACGATCGACCGTGAACGACACCACCACCAGCGAGCGCAGCATCGGCTGAGGTCTGCCCTGGAGCACATACGACGGATTGCGTTCGACGATTCGTCGTGCGACCGCGTCGCGATATTGATCGAGTGTCAGGCTGTTGATTGCGGCCACCGGTGTGCTGACGGTTTCGTGCCGCGGCAGCGGAGTGATCGTGCAACCGGCCGCGGCGACGACACCGAGCACGGCGAGCAACAGCCGATGTCTGCGTGCTGCGATGAAGAAGTGCGGGGCCACACGGGGAACAGGAGGGGGAGAAGTGCGCGAGAGCATCGTCGACCAACCGCGAGGAGAACCTGATTGAATGGTAGTCAAAAACCGCCGGGATTCAATTGGCGTTCGCCCGCTGGATGTCATTGCGCGTGCTCCGACGGGGCGCTTTGCTTGCCGATGTAATGGCCGGAAATATGCGTGCGTTGGTCGGCGAGCGAAACGCGCCTACACTCTGGTGGCCTCATGCTGAGGCATCGGTGGAAGTCTTTTCAGCCCGCTTCTGGCGGGCTTTCTTTTGCCTGCGATTCGCCTATCACACGCGGCAATAAAAAAGGCGAGCCCGCCGAACGGGTTCGCCTTTTTCGATCTCGGTTCAACCAGCCACGCCGCAAGCCAAGGCTCACGGCGCGGCCCAATCATCGATTACTTCAACGCCGCACGCGCCGCTTTCACCGCGGCCAGTACCTGCTCGGGCGCGGTGCCGCCCGGATGATTACGGCTCGCCACCGAGCCTTCGAGCGTCAGATACGAGAACACGTCGTCGCCGATCAGATGCGCGACGTTCGGCAACTCGCTGCGCATTTCGTCGAGCGTCAGGTCCGCGAGATCGCAGCCGCGATCGGCGCACACGCGCACCGCGAGCGCGACTGCTTCGTGCGCGTCGCGGAACGGCAGGCCGCGCTTGACCAGATAGTCGGCGAGGTCCGTCGCGGTCGAGAAGCCTTGCAGCGCGGCGTCGCGCATCGCCTGCGGCTTGACCGTAATGCCGGCGACCATTTCAGCGAAGATGCGCAGCGTGTCGGCGACCGTATCGACGGTGTCGAACAGCGGCTCCTTGTCTTCCTGGTTGTCCTTGTTGTACGCGAGCGGCTGGCCCTTCATCAGCGTGAGCAGCGCCATTAGATGGCCGTTCACGCGGCCGGTCTTGCCGCGCGCGAGTTCGGGCACGTCCGGGTTCTTCTTCTGCGGCATGATCGACGAGCCGGTGCAGAAACGGTCGGCCAGATCGATGAAGCCGACGCGCGGGCTCATCCACAGCACCAGTTCTTCGGAGAAGCGCGACACGTGCGTCATCACGAGCGCGGACGCGGCCGTGAATTCGATCGCGAAGTCGCGGTCGGAAACCGCATCCAGCGAATTCGCGCAGATGCCGTCGAAGCCGAGCGTCTTCGCGACGGCGTGACGGTCGATCGGATAGCTGGTGCCGGCGAGCGCGGCCGCGCCGAGCGGCAGACGGTTCACGCGCTTGCGGCAGTCGACCATGCGCTCGGCGTCGCGCGAGAACATCTCGACGTAGGCGAGCAGATGGTGGCCGAACGTGACCGGTTGAGCGACCTGCAGGTGCGTGAAGCCCGGCATGATGGTGGCGGCGTTCTTCTCGGCGATTTCGAGCAGCGCGACGCGCAGTTCGGTCAGCAGTTCGCCGATGCGGTCGATCTCGCCACGCAGCCACAGCCGAATGTCGGTCGCGACCTGGTCGTTGCGCGAGCGGCCGGTGTGCAGGCGCTTGCCGGCGTCGCCGATCAGCGCGGTCAGACGCGCTTCGATGTTCAGGTGCACGTCTTCGAGATCGAGCTGCCATTCGAACTCGCCGCGCTCGATTTCACCCTTGATCTGCGCCATGCCGCGCTGGATCGCGGCGAGGTCGTCGGCGGAAATGATCTTCTGCGCGGCGAGCATCGACGCGTGCGCGAGCGACCCTTCGATGTCGACGAACGCCAGACGCTTGTCGAAGAAGACCGACGACGTGTAGCGTTTGACGAGCTCCGACATCGGCTCCGAGAAGCGAGCCGACCAGGCTTCGCCTTTTTTGTGCAGTTGGGACGTCATGGTGTTGGGCGGTAAAAACGAGCGGTGAAGAGGCTGGCGGCGCGAGCACGCGAGTCGTGCAAAAGCGCCGCCGCAGCGGAGAAAGACGAAGATTTTAACACCGGGCGACGGCGGCCAAGGCGCCGCCGCCGATCGCGGACCCATTCGCGGCCCCATTCGCGAGCCTATTCGCGCACCAGCACCACCAGCTTCAGATCTTCGCGATGCGCGGGCTTGAACGTGATCTGGTCATAAACGATGCGGCCGTCGCGCGGATGGTTGAACTCGCGCCTGCCCCCTTCGCGCCCGCCGACGTCCTGTGAGGCCCAGTAGCGCGCGAACTCGTCGCTCGCACCCGACAGCGAATCGATCAGCCCGCGCGTGGGCGCATCGTTCAGATGGCGGATCGAGTCGGCACGGAATTCGGCGGCAAGCCGCCGCGCGCGCGTTTCCCAGTCGACGATCAACGCGCGCGCGGCCGGCTCGGTGAATGTGTAGCGCAGCAGGTTGCGGTCGTACGCGCCGTCGAGCCAGCCGACGAACAGATCGGCCGCGCGCTCGTTCCACGCGAGCGCATTCCACTGCCGGTCGAGCACGTAGGCCGGCGTGTCGATCAGTTGCACGGTTTGCAGCAGCGTGGCGGGCGCATCGGCGGCGGCGGGGTCGGGCTCGGCCGGATCGCGTTGCGCGGCCAGCTCGAACAGATACGCGCGCTCGGCGCGCGACAGCTGCAACGCGACCGCGATGCGCGCGAGCGCATCGGCGGAAGCGGACACCGGCCGGCCCTGCTCGATCCACGTGTACCAGGTCGGGCTCACGCCGCACAACTGCGCAACTTCCTCGCGCCGCAGACCGGGCGTGCGGCGGCGCGGCCCCGGCGGCAGACCGACCGCCTGCGGTGACAGCCGCTCGCGATGGGCGCGGATGAAGTCGCCGAGCGCGCGGGCTGGCGTGGCGTCGAGCGGCGGCGGGTGATCGGCGGAGGAAGGCGTCGTCATGCTATCGGCTGCACGTGGAGGGGAGTAATAGAGATACCAGAATAATTGCCGGACTTGTACTGGTACATGGCGGGCTCTATTGTAGCGGCTGGATTCGCGCGACGCGTTGCTCGCCATCTCGACGCGCAATGAAAAAAGCCGGGTGTGGCCTGCGTCGGCCACACCCGGCTTTTGCTTGCTTCAGCGTTGACCTCAACCGGTATTGCGCAACCCCGCCGCGATCCCGTTGATGCACAAATGAATGCCGCGCCGCACGCGCGCATTCGTGTCGCCCGCGCGATAGCGTTTGAGCAATTCGACCTGCAGGTGATTGAGCGGGTCGAGGTACGGGAAGCGGTTCTTGATCGAGCGCGCGAGCAGCGGATTCTCGGCGAGCCGCTCGCTCTTGCCGGTGATCTCCGACAACACCTTCGACGTGCGTTCCCACTCGGCAACGATGCGCTCGAACACGTGCTTGCGCAGCTTCTTGTCGGTTACGAGCGCGGCATAACGCGACGCGACCGCGAGGTCGGTCTTCGCGATGACCATGTCCATGTTCGACATCAGGTTCGCAAAGAACGGCCAGCTCTTGTGCATCTTCTTCAGCAGCGCGAGACGGCGCGCGCGTTCGGCGTCGGACGGCGCGCTGTCCAGATGCTCGGTGACCGCGCTGCCGAAGCCGTACCAGCCGGTCAGCAGCAGCCGGCATTGGCCCCACGAGAAGCCCCACGGAATGGCGCGCAGATCCTCGATCTTGCGCTGCTTCGGGTCCTGCAGCTTGCGCGAAGCGGGGCGGCTGCCGATGTTCAGCTCGGCGATCTCCGCGATCGGCGTCGACTCGAAGAAATACTCCTTGAAGCCCGGCGTTTCGTAGACGAGCGCGCGATACGCGGCCATCGCCGTATCGGACAGCTGCTGCATCGTTTCCTCGTACACGGGCAGCTCGGCCAACGTGTGGTCGTGCGGCAGCAACGACGCTTCGAGCGTCGCGGCCACGACGGTTTCCAGATTGCGCCGGCCGATTTCCGGATTCGCGAACTTGCTCGCAATCACCTCGCCCTGCTCGGTCAAACGGATCTGACCGGCGACGGTGCCCGGCGGCTGCGACAGGATCGCCTGGTAGGTCGGGCCGCCGCCGCGGCCGACGGTGCCGCCGCGTCCATGGAACAGACGCAGTGTCACGCCGCGTTCGTTGAACAGCGACACGAGCGCCAGCTCCGCGCGATACAGCTCCCAGTTCGACGTCAGGAAGCCGCCGTCCTTGTTGCTGTCCGAGTAGCCCAGCATCACTTCCTGCTCGTTGCCCTGATGTTCGATCAGCGCGCCGATGCCCGGCAGCGCGATCAGGTCGCGCATGATGTGCGGCGCGTTGCGCAGATCGGGGATCGTCTCGAACAGCGGGATCACCATCAGGCTCGCGCGCGCGGGGTCGTGCTCGTCGCCCAGATGTCCGAGCAACAGGCCGGTTTCCTTCTGCAGCAGCATCACCTCGACCAGATCGCTGACGGTCTCCGTATGCGAAATGATGTAATTGCGCACCGCGCGCGCGCCGAATTTCTCGCGCGTGATGCGGGCTTCCTCGAGCACCGCGAGCTCACTCTTCACGAGGTCGGAGTACTCAGCGTAAGGCACACGCAGCGCGCGCGGCTGCGCGAGCTCGGCGAGCAGCACTTTCAGCTTGTTCGCTTCCGACAAGCCCGCGTAGTCGTCCTCGACACCGGCGCGCTTGAGCAGCTCGGCGATCACCGCTTCGTGGATGTCGGAGCTTTGCCGCAGATCGATGCTCGCGAGATGGAAGCCGAACACTTCGGCCGCGCGCGCGAGCGGCGCGAGACGCGGCGCGGCGAGCGGCGCGCCGTGATGCTCGGCCAGCGAGTCGATCAGCACGTGCAGGTCGCGCACGAAGTCGGCGGCGTCGTCATAGGGGGTTGCGCGAATCGGCGCGACGCCGCGGCCGGCGCTGCGCAGCGGAACGCTGCCTTCGCCGAGACGCACGCGCGCGCTCGCCGCGAGTCGCGTGTAGATGCCGATCAGCGCGCGACGATACGGCTCGTCGGTGCGATGCGGCGAGTGGTCGGGCGAGATGTCCGCGAGTTCATTGAGCGCATCGCTCACGCCGACGAGCACATTCGACATCGACAGCTCCTCGCCGAGCTTGTGCACCTGCACCAGGTAGTGCTCGAAGATCACAGCGGCTTGACGCGTGATCGCGTTTTCGAGCGTTTCGGCGGTGACGTTCGGATTGCCGTCGCGATCACCGCCGATCCAGCTGCCCATCTGGAAGAACGGTGGCAGGCGCGCTTCGAGGCCGTGCTCCTTCAGCGCTTCCTCGATGTCGGCGTAAAGCGCCGGCAGTTCTTCGAGGAAGGTGCTGCGATAGTACGACAGCGCGTTCTCGATTTCGTCGGCGACCGTCAGACGCGCGTCGCGCAGCATCCGCGTTTGCCACAGCGACGTGACGCGTGCGCGCAGCATCGCTTCGTTGTGCGCGCGCTCGCGGTTCGTCAGCGGCTGGTCGCGCTCGGCGAGCAGACGCGCGATGTCGTGCTGCGCGTCGAGAATGCTCTTGCGCTGCACCTCGGTCGGGTGCGCGGTCAGCACCGGCATGATCAGCGCGTCGTCGAAAAACCGCTGCAGCACCGGCGTCGCGGCGGCACCGGCCGCGACGAGCCGCTCGAGCGCATGGGCGATCGTGCCCGGCTGCGAGGCCGAGCCCGCGAGCGCGTGAATGCGGTGACGACGGTTGCGGTGACGGTCCTCGGCGATGTTCGCGAGATGCGAAAAGTAGCTGAACGCGCGCACGACGCTGACGGTCTGCTCGGGCGTCAGCGAGCGCAGCTTTTTGTCGAGCGTCTGCGCGGCGGCGCTGTCGTCCTCGCGACGGAAGCGCACGGCGTTCTGCCGGATCGTTTCGACGACGTCGAATACGGCGTCGCCTTCCTGCTCGCGCAGCACGTCGCCGAGGAGGCGGCCGAGATAGCGGATGTCCTGGAACAGCGGGTGGTCCTTGTCCTCGCGCGTGCGGCCGCCGCCGTTCTTGACGGTGGGCGCGGCGGCGGACTCAGCCTGCGGCATGGCTTCGAGCCTTTCCGCTTTCGCGGCGCGGGGAGGCGTTGCGTCGCCATCGACCTTGATCTTGACCTTGGCCGGTTTGCTGGCGGTAGCCGAAGTCGCGGCTTTTTCGGCCTTGCCGGCTTTCGGTGCCTTTTGCGCCTTGTCCTGCTTGACGGGCACTGTGGTTTGCGAGGCCTTCGAGGCCTTGGCGGCTTGCGCGGCGATGGCGCGGCGCTTCGCGCGCTGGTCGGCGACGCTCGACGATCTGCCGTGCGCGGCAGCGTCGGACAGGACGTCGGGCGCCGCGGCGTCGGCCGGGCGAGCGGTGGGCGAGGCAGTGTTGCGGCGGGCGGGGCGCGCCGATCCGGAAGACGTCACGATGAGTTTCCTCGGGAAAGCCAGGGTCTGTTGATTGATGAACTGCGACTGCGGAACTGCAACCAGCAATACAACGTGAACTGCGTGCAACAGGGACTGCGCAACGGACTAAAAGACAGACTGCTAATGCGACTGCAACAGAGACGAGACGGCGACTGCAAACGGCGATTGTTCGACCCACTACGAAGCGAGCCGCGCTCGCCGCAACGCCTGCGAGAAACGATGCAAGCGCTGCCGATCGCGCGACGCCGACGAGGGAGAGGGGAGCCACGGGCTGCCAGCCCGCGAAGAGACTGAACGCGCGGCACGCATTGCCGCAGCATGTTCGCCGCATTGCATCATCCCGCATGCCGCTGCGCGGTGCGCGAACGACCGTGCGTGGCAACGCTGAATGGGGGCTTTCGCGCGCGGCGCGAAGCCCGTCTCCTCCGTCGATACCGCTTCCGCACGGCGTCCCGCGGTGCCTTGCAAGCCAAGGGCACAAATAAGGGCGCGTGCTAACATTGATTGTTATTCCATCCCGACATCAAGCCGCAAGCTAATGAACACCGAGACGTTTTCCACGCCACCCCACACGCTTGTGATTGCGTCGCGAGAGAGCCGCCTTGCCATGTGGCAAGCCGAGCACGTGCGATGTGCGCTGCACAAATTATATCCATCTTGTGACGTAAAAATCCTCGGAATGACCACACGTGGTGATCAGATTCTCGATCGCACGCTGTCGAAGGTTGGTGGCAAGGGGCTCTTCGTCAAAGAGCTCGAAGCCGCGCTCGCCGATGGCCGCGCCGACCTCGCGGTGCATTCGCTGAAAGACGTGCCGATGGAGTTGCCCGCCGGTTTCGCGCTGTCCACCATCATGGAGCGCGAGGACCCGCGCGACGCGCTCGTGTCCAATCAGTACGACTCGCTCGCCGCGCTGCCGGCCGGTGCCGTGGTCGGCACCTCGAGTCTGCGGCGTGAGGCGATGCTGCGCATGCGCTATCCGCATCTCGACGTGCGGCCGTTGCGCGGCAATCTCGATACCCGACTCGCCAAGCTCGATCGCGGCGACTATGCGGCGATCATTCTGGCCGCGGCCGGGCTGAAGCGTCTCGGTCTCGCCGATCGTATCCGCGCGCTGCTCGATCCCGAGGATAGTCTGCCCGCGGCGGGACAAGGCGCGCTCGGCATCGAGATTCGCGCCGATCGCGCGGACCTCGCCGCGTGGCTCGCGCCGCTGCATCATCAGCACACGGCGGCGGCCGTCGAGGCAGAGCGCATGGTGTCGCGCGCGCTCGGCGGGAGCTGCGAGGTGCCGCTCGCCGCCTACGCAACCTGGGGCGACGGCGCGCTGCATCTGCGCGGCATCGTCGCGACGCCGGACGGCCAGCGCGTGCTGAGCGCGCAGGCGTCGGCGCCTGCGCCCACCGTCGAACGCGCGCTCGCGCTCGGCGAGGAAGTCGCGCAGTCGCTCGCGCAGCAAGGCGCGCTCGAGATCGTCCGCGCGCTCAGTACCGCCAGCGGTCCCGCGGCCGCGCCCGGCGCGGCGGCCAGCGAGTGATGGCCGCCGGCACGCCCGAGAAGGCGGGGTTCACGGTCGTGATCACCCGGCCGGCCGGCCAGTCGAGCGAGCTCGTCGAACGGCTCGAAGCAGCCGGACTCACGTCGCTCGACTTCCCGCTGATCGACATCGCGCCCGTCATCGACGACGCGCCGTTGTGCGCCGCGCTCGCGTCGCTCGAACGCTATGCGCTGGTCGTGTTCGTGTCGCCGAACGCGGTCGATCACGCGTTCGCGCGCCATCACGATATCTGGCCGCACGCGCTGCCGGTCGGCGTGGTGGGCCCGGGCAGCGTGCATGCGCTGGCGCGCCACGGCGTCAGCGCGCCGGAGCATCGCGTAATCAGCCCCGCGGCCGGCGCCGACGACGAATCGACGAGCTTCGACTCCGAGGGCCTGTTTGCCGCGATCGAGGCGCAATTCGGCGCCGCGGGCCTCGAAGGCAAGCGCGTGCTGATCGTGCGCGGCGACGGCGGACGCGAGTGGCTGAGCGAGCGCCTGCGTGAAGCTGGCGCGGAAGTCGACACGGTCGCTGCGTACCGGCGCATCGTGCCGGAGCCGTCGATCGGCGCCTGGGCGCGCGTGCACGAACTGCTCGCGGGCGCGCCGCACGCATGGCTTCTGACCAGCTCCGAAGGCGTACGCAATCTGCAGGAACTCGCACACGAACACCTGACCGCCGACGAGATCGAGCAGCTCAAACACGCGCCGCTCGTCACGCCGCATCCCCGCATCGCGCAGACCGCGCGGGCATTGGGTTTTGATAGGATTACGGTGTCCGGCGCGGGCGACGAACGCATAGTCCGAGCCCTCGTGGCCGCGGCCGCCGTGCCTTCCGTCGTCCAACCGGTATCGTCCAACCCGGCTCAACCACGCATGACTGAAACGAACGCATCCACGAACGCCTCACCTCAGCCGCCGGCAAGCGCTCCCTTGCCGCCGAATCAACCCTTCACGCCGTACGAAGCGCAAAAGCGCCGCAGCACGAGCGGACCGCTGCTGTGGTTTGTCATCGTGGTCATCGCGTGCGCGGTGGGCGTGGGCGGCTTCGCGATGAACCGCAAGCTGGTGCGCACCGAGCAGGAGCTCGCGCAGCGTCAGCAGGCCAACGACACGCAGACCAACGAGCTGCGCATCAAGATCGACCAGGCCCTCGCCACCGTGCATCAATCGGATTCGCAGGTTGCGCAGCTCGAAGGCAAGCTCGCCGATGCGCAGGCCGCGCAGCAGGCGCTGCAACAGCAATACGCGGATCTCGCGCGCAATCGCGACGACTGGACGCTCGCCGAAGTCGGGCAGATGCTGTCGGCGGCGAGCCAGCAGTTGCAGCTGACCGGCAATACGCAGCTCGCGCTGTTCGCGTTGCAAAGCGCCGATACGCGCCTCGCGGCATCCGACAGTCCGCAAGCGGTCGCGGTGCGCAAGGCCATCGCGCAAGATATCGACAAACTGAAGGCGGCACCGTCCACCGATCTGACTGGCCTGGCCATCAAACTCGACAACGCGATCGATCACGTGAGCGGCCTGCCGCTGTCGGGTGAAGAGCCGATTCCGCGTGCCACGCCGCACGCGGCCACGCGGGCCGACACCGCGAAGGTCGCAGCGGCCACCGGCAAGCCGCGCTGGGAAGTGTGGATCGACGAGATCACGCACGGCATCGGCGAACAGCTGTCGAGCCTCGTGCAGGTGCGCCGTATCGATAACGCCGATGCGATGCTGGTCTCGCCGGACCAAGGCTACTTCGTGCGCCAGAACCTGAAGCTGCGTCTGCTGTCGGCGCGTCTCGCGCTGCTGTCGCGCAACCAGACCACGCTGAAGTCCGACCTGCAGGCGGCGCAGTCCGCGTTGACGCGCTACTTCGACACGTCGTCGAAAGACACGCAGATGGTCATCGATCTGGTCAAGCAGGTGGACGCCGGTTCGGCCGCGGTCGAGCTGCCGAACCTCGATACGAGCCTGCAGGCCGTCAATCAATACCGGAACCGGGGTTAATCATGGCGATCCGGGGACTTCTGTGGCTCGCGGCGCTGTTCGCCGTCGCGGTCATGCTCGCGGTGGGCGGGCGCTTCGACGCGGGGCAGGTGCTGCTGATCTATCCGCCGTATCGCGTCGACATGTCGCTGAACCTGTTCATCGTCGGGCTGGTGGTGCTGTTCATCCTGCTCTACGCGCTGTTGCGCATCATCCGCAATATCTGGCGCATGCCGCAGCGCGTCGCCGCGTACCGCGCGCGCGCGCGGGTCGCGAAGGCGCACGCGGCGTTGCGCGACGCGATCGGCAACCTGTACGCAGGACGTTTCTCGCGCGCGGAAAAGGCCGCCAAGGACGCGCTCACGAATGGCGACAACAAAGGCGCGGCCGGTTTGATCGCGGCGACCGCCGCGCATCGCATGCATGAGTACGGGCGGCGCGACGAATGGCTCGCGCAGATCGACGAAGCCGAGTGGCAGGACGCACGCCTGATGGCCACCGCCGACATGCGCGCCGACGGCCGCGACGCCGACGGCGCGCTCCATGCGCTGACCGAGATGCAATCGCAGGGCGCACGGCGCATCCACGCGCAGCAGATCATGCTGCGCGCGCAGCAGCAGCTGAAGAACTGGGGCGAAGTGCTGAAGCTCGTGAAGACGCTGGAGAAGCGCGAGGCGATCCATCCGGCGGTCGCGGTGCGGCTGCGTCAGCTGGCGGCGGAGAATCTGCTGCGCGATCGTCGCCACAACGCGGACGCGCTGCTCGAATTGTGGAGTTCGCTGTCGGCGACCGAGCGTCATTCGCCGCGTCTCGCCGATACCGCCGCCGAACTGCTGGTCGCTCTGAACCGACCGCAGGAGGCGCGCAAGATCGTCGAGGAAGCGCTTGCGCAGAACTGGGATGCGCGCCTGTTGCGCCGCTATCCGGACACGGCCGCCGGCGATGCGTTGCCGCTGATCCAGAAGGCCGAGGCGTGGCTGAAGGATCGGCCGGAAGACGCGGACCTGATGTTTGCGCTGGGGCGTCTGTGTCTGCATCAGCAGTTGTGGGGCAAGGCGCAGTCGTTCCTCGAACGCGCGCTGAAGCTCGCCGACAACGAGACGCTGAAGATCCGCTCGCATCGCGCGCTCGCGCGGCTGCACGAGCAGCTTGGAGACACCGACAAGGCGAGCCAGCACTATCGCGAGAGTGCGTTGGCGATGAACGTGACGTGAGTTAAGCCTCTTTAACCGCTACCAGATGGCCGCAGCCTCGCGCTGCGGCCATTTGTTTTTCCGGCGCCGCTGTCCGGTTCGAATTTGCGGGACTGCGCTTTGCTTCACACCTCACTGGATGCGCAACATGGGAGGTGTTCAAAGTGGCCAGCGACGCTATGACGGTGCAAACCGACACCCGCGGCGGCGACGTCGAGCGCAAGGGCGTCGTCGTCATTACAGGGGCAAGTGCCGGCGTGGGGCGCGCCACCGCGTCCGAGTTCGCGCGGCAGGGCTATGACGTTGGGCTGATCGCGCGCGAGCCGCGGCGGCTCGCGCGTGCCGCCGAGGAGATCGCCGCGACCTATGGCGTGCGCGCACTCGCGTTGCCCGCCGATGTCGCCGATGCCGACGCGATCGAGCGCGCCGCGCAGCGCGTAGATCGCGAGTTGGGCGGCATCGACGTCTGGGTCAACGTCGCGATGGCGACCGCGTTTGCGCCGGTGTCCGCGCTCAGCGCGCGGGATGTCGAACGCGGCACGCAGGTGACCTATCTGGGCCAGGTCAACGGCATGCTGGCGACGCTCCCCGTGATGCGCGCGCGGGGGCACGGGACGATCGTCAATGTCGGCTCGGCACTCGGGTACCGGTCGGTGCCGTTGCAGTCGATCTATTGCGGCGCGAAGTTCGCCGTGCGCGGCTTTACGGATTCATTGCGTTCTGAGTTGCTGCACGACGGAGTCGATATCCATCTGACGATGGTCGATCTGCCCGCGGTCAATACCCCGCAATTCGACTGGGCGCTCAATCGCACGGGGCGCAGGGCGCGGCCGGTGGCGCCGGTGTTTCAGCCGGAGGTGGCGGCGCGGGCGATCTATTTCGCGGCCACCCATCGGCGGCGCCAGGTGTGGGTCGGGTGGTCGACGGTCAAGGCGATCCTTGCGAACCGGATCGCGCCGACGCTGCTCGACCACTATCTCGCGCGTGCCGGTTACGACGGGCAATTGACCGATGAGCCATTGCCCGCCGATGCGCCCGCGAATCTCTATGAGCCGGTGCCCGGCCACTACGCCGCGCATGGCCGCTTCGATGATGAAGCGCGTGCGTACTGCTGGGAGTTGTTTACCGACCGGCATCGCAATGCGGTGTACGGCGCGGCGGTGCTCGCGCTGGCCGGCGGCGTTGGGTGGCTGCTGAGGCGCAAGCGGACTTGATGCGCAATCGGTGTGCCACCTCACTGTCGCCGATGGAGGCTCTGGACTATTCTACGAATGACAGTTCCCCCCACGATCCGTGGCGCGGCGTCATCGACTGCGAACATTCCAAAAATGGAAGCGGACAGGCCAGTTCCTCCCAAAGAACAGACCGCTGCAAGCAGCGCGCGCCGCTGGACGCGCTGGCTGCCGGGGCTGACGGTGCTCAAGACGTACCGGCTGAGCTGGCTGCCGAGCGATCTGACGGCCGGACTGGTACTGACCACGATGCTGGTGCCAGTCGGCATCGCTTACGCGGCGGCATCGGGCGTCCCCGGCGTGTTCGGCCTCTACGCGACGATCGTCCCGTTGTTGGCGTATGCGCTGTTCGGCCCGAGCCGGATTCTCGTGCTCGGTCCCGACTCCGCGCTCGCGGCTCCGATCCTCGCGGTCGTCGTGCAAGTCGCGGCGGGCGACCCGTCGCGCGCGATTGCGGCGGCCAGCATGATGGCGATCGTGTCTGGCGTGTTCTGTATCGTGATGGGCTTGCTGCGGCTTGGATTCATCACTGAATTGCTGTCTAAGCCCATTCGATACGGCTACATGAACGGCATCGCGCTCGCGGTGCTGATCAGCCAGTTACCCAAACTGTTTGCCATCTCGATCGAAGAGCGCGGCCCATTGCGGGACATCCTGAGTCTCGTGCAGGCCATCGCAGATGGCAAATCCAACTGGTACAGCTTCGCGGTGGGGGCGGGAAGCCTCGTGCTGATCCTGTTTCTCAAGCGCTTCGAGAAGTTGCCGGGCATCCTGATCGCCGTGATCGTCGCGACGTTGTGCGTGACCGCATTGCACCTCGATAGCGTCGGCGTGAAGGTGCTCGGCAAAATTCCTCAAGGCCTGCCGAGCTTTGCGCTACCGTGGGTCACCGACGCCGATCTGGTCAAGATACTGCTCGGCGGCTGCGCGGTCGCGCTGATTTCGTTCGCGGATACCAGCGTGCTGTCGCGGACATTCGCGGCACGTTTTCGCAGCCGCGTCGACCCCAATCAGGAGATGGTCGGGCTCGGCGTGGCCAATCTCGCGGCCGGCCTGTTCCACGGCTTCCCGATCAGCAGCAGCTCGTCGCGCACCCCGGTCGCCGAGGCGGCGGGCGCGAAGACGCAACTGACGGGCGTCGTCGGCGCGCTGGCGGTCGCGGCGCTGCTGATGGCCGCGCCCAACCTGATGCACTACCTGCCCAACAGCGCGCTCGCCGCGGTCGTCATCGCGGCGGCGATCGGTCTGTTCGAGATCACGGACCTGAAGAGGATATTCCGCATCCAGCAATGGGAGTTCTGGCTGTCGATGGCCTGCTTTGCCGGCGTCGCGGTGTTCGGCGCGATTCCGGGGATCGGCTTCGCGGTGGTGATCGCGGTTATCGAATTTCTGTGGGACGGCTGGCGACCGCATTACGCGGTGCTCGGTCGCGTCGAGGGTTTGCGCGGCTATCACGACCTGGAGCGTTATCCGCACGGGAAGCGAATCCCCGGACTGGTGCTGTTTCGTTGGGATGCGCCGCTGTTCTTTGCGAATGCCGAGCAGTTTCAGGAGCGCCTGCTCGAAGCCGTCGCCGAATCGCCGCCACCGGTCAGGCGCGTGGTGGTGGCGGCCGAACCGGTGACGAGCGTGGACGTCACCTCGGCCGACATGCTGCGGGAGCTGACGCGCACGCTCGACGAGCGCGGGATTGCACTGCACTTTGCGGAGATGAAAGATCCGGTTCGCGACAAGCTCAAGCGCTTCGAGTTGACCGATCTGATCGGCGATGCGCGCTTTCATCCGACGGTCAGTAGTGCGGTTGATAACTATGTCGAGACGGTTGGGGAGGAATAGTGTTCGGAGCTGAGGCTAGATCCACCGGGGAACAGGTTTGCGCCTGGCGTTCGCTTTTGAAATGCCTGCGAAAACGGTTTGGGACCACGCCAGTTCACTCCTGTTCTTCGTCATTGCGCGACGCCCTTTGCCACCAGCTGTTCACGACGGATTCTGTTCACGGTGGTGCGGATTCAGCGCGGAATAGTCACGATTCAGGAGAACGTCCATCAGGACCGGCGTTTTGGGTTCATCAGGCGCCGGATTGTTTGGGGCTGGGTCTCCGAAAGCAAATTCCACATTCACCGGAAACCGGCTCGTTGGCAGATTCGAAGCACGATAGCGATAGCCATGCAGGCGAACCTGGGGTGGTGCCGTTCCTAGATCATTGCCGGGCCACCGGTTGCCTTGCCCGTCGATCCAGTAGCCGATATCGACCCGGAGGAGGTCTTCCAGCGTCGAGCGGCTGATATCTGTCAATAGTGGATTGAAACGGACGGTGATCGCCGTCACGACTTGCTTCACTTTCGTACGGTCGGCAGAGGGAGCGGCCGGATCGGGTACCACATACACAATGATTTGCGTCTCCGGCAAAACCGGGTTCACGAAGGAATACTCCATAACACCTACCGCACCGCGCTCAGGCCGCGCCGCAAGAATGCGGCCGAATATCGTATGTGCGGGGTCGAAGGGCTGGTCGTCCCGCAGGATTGCCATTGATGTGGTCAATATATTGAATGCCATGTCGCGCTGGGCGTCGGTCACAGTCTGTCCCATCTCAGCTCCTGGCCCCGACGATCCTGAGGGCGTCGGCGTACTGAGCTCTGCATGTACCGGGATTGCGAACGAGAGCATCACGAGGATTCTGCCAGTAGGCCTGAACCACTTCCGCGCAAGCGTAGGCGTCTTCTTCATGAAGTTGGCTCCTATAGCCGGTTTCGAATTGCGCCATTTTTTGTGTGGGAGCAGAAACGTTTAGCATGTCACATCAAGACGGCCTCTAATCATGATGTCGCGGGCGCAGCGCGGAATAGTCACGATCAAGGTGCACGTCCATCAGGACCGGCGTTTTGGATTCGCCAGGCGTCGGATCGTTTGGATCTGGGTCGCCGAAAGCAAATTCGACGTCCACTGGGAACCGGCTCGTTGGCAGAGTCGAAGCGCGATAGCGATAGTGATGCAGACGAACCTGCGGCGGCACCGTGCCCATATCATTGCCCGGGCGCCGCTCGCCGTTGCCGTCGATCCAGTAGCCGATATCGACCTGCAGGAGATCTTCCAGTGTCGAGCGGTTAATGTCCCTCATTAGTGGATTGAAGCGGACCGTGAAGTGCGTAACGACTTGTTTGACCTTAGTGCGGTCAGCAGAGGGGTTGGCAGGATCGGGGACCAAAACTACGATGATATCCGCCTCCGGCAAAACCGGATTCACGAAGGAATATTCCATCACACCTACCACACCGCGCTCAGGCCGAGCTGCAAGAATGCGGCCGAATATTGCATGCGCGGGATCAAAAGGCTGGTCGTCCCGCAGGATCGCCATTGCCGTGGTCAATATCCTCAAAGCCATGTCGCGCTGGGTGTCGGTCACGGTTTGTCTCATCTCAGTTCCTTGCGTCGACGGCCCGAAGGGCGTCGGCGTACTGAGCTGTGCATGTACCGGGGTTGCGAACGAGAGGATCACCGGGATTGCGCCAGTAGGCCTGAACCACTTCCGCGCAAGCGTAGGCATCCTCTTCATGAATTTGGCTCCTATAGCCAGTTTCGAATTGCGCCATTTTTTGAGCTATTTCAGTGGAAACATGCAGCAACTCAGATACCTTCCTTGCAGCACGCGGGAGATCTCTCTTGACGTAGTTCCAGCCCGGCTTGTCCTGCAGGCTGGAAATCAGCCAGTAGTAGTGGAATACAAGCATTCTGTGCAGACCTATGTGAACACGATGATCGTCGGGTAGCGGCTTGTTTCCAGCCGCTGTGTACGCTTTCTTCAGCATCGTCGACCAATACAACGACCGGATGTTCGGCAGATCCCTGTAGTCGTCCGGAAAGTGCTGAAGCAACGAAAACATCCAGAAGTACTGCTGGCAATGGCGAGACTCGTGATACAGCGTGTCTGCAAACGCTCTGAGGCGGTTATCTAGCGCGGCCGGCTGATCCCGGAGTCCGACGATGTGCGCAATCTCGCTCTCGTTGATGGCGATAACCCAATCCCCACCGATGAAGGCGGCGCTGACTTCCTGACGCAGGTTGTACCGTGTTGCCCGCTCTGGATTGACAATCACAATCCGTGGCATGGCACCGTTATTTTCCCGGCTAGCGGTATGACCGCTTGGCAATCCGAAGGGCCCGGCACCAAGCGCGTTTTCCAGATGCGGCCTGACCGTGTCTTGAATCATGTCTTTCGAATCGGCAGTCAACGGCCACGCCACCCCGCCCCAATCAATCCCCTGCAGCGCAGCCTTAATCGCAGCCGCATAAGCCTTGGTCACCGGGTATTCGACACCCTTGCGCATCGACATACCGGCAGGCGTATCACCCTCGGCCGCACCATTGACGAAGTGATAAAACCGCAGCCCGAAGTTCATCGGATCGCACGAGACGAATTCGGGTCGTTTATCTTCCGTCGTCGCGCTCTCGTTCGGCGAGGCCACGGCCTTTCCTGCGACCGTGGCACTGCGTTTCTCGGCATTGGGTACCGCGCCAGCGAATGACTCATTCGCCGCTCTGATCACTGCGCCTCTGCTAAGCGCAATCACTTTGTCCGGCTCGCTCGCGGCAAGCAGTTCGACCGTCGCGAACGCAAGCATGTTGCTGGTGACGAGACTCGCCTCGCCAAACGCGTTGGTCACACCCTGAATCAGTTGACCATCGTCGAGCGTGATCCGGTACGGCTGATTCGGCAGCGCAAAGCCGGAATCGTGTTCGATCAGAACATGATGCGCCGCCAGCCTGCCGGGATCGTCTGGCGTGACGGGAAGACTGACAGGCCGTGCTGCTGGCCCATCGGTCCGATGACCGCTCGCATGGATCCGATGCTCCCCACCCGTATAGACCTTGTACCCGTCCGAATTGATGACCACTTTCGTGTTGCCCGCATGGAAGACGATTTCCTTGCTGGCCATCAGATTGATCGAATCGGTGCTACTGATGATACTGACGACGCGTTGCGCGATGATCTCGACGTCATCGCTTTGCGCGTCGATCTGCACCTTGCCCGATACGGCCTTGAGCCGGATGCCGAGATGTTGCGCAAACACCCGCACGCCGTTGAGCGCCGACGCCAGCAGCGATTTCACCGCCGCGACGCTGACGTGTCCGCCCGCGCTGAGCGCGATGTGTTCGGCACTCGCCACGTGCGTGCTTTGCGCTGCCGTGAGACCGAGACCCGCCGCGCTGGCCAGCACCAGGTCGGGCTGGCTCAGTTGCGGAAAGGGAAGCTGCGCGCTTGCCCTGCCGCCGCGAATCGCGTCGTTCTGCGCCTTGATCGCCTGCGCGACCTCGCTTTGACTGGTCTGCTGTTCCTGTGCCTCGTAGCGCCGCGCGAGACCAGCGAGGTTCTCGTGGGTGTCGCGCGCCTGAGTGAGGCGCGCCACGGTCTCACCGGCATCTTTTGCCGGCGCACTCGCGCCGTGGCGTGCCTCGGTGGTGATCAGCATGCCTCGGTTGGCTCGCGCGACACCCCATGCGTTCGTCGCGAGTTCCCAGCCCTCACCGCGTGCTTGCTGCCGGCCTGCGTCGCGCACGACATGCGTGTTGTAGCCCACCACGAGGCGCGACTGTGCGTGGTCGCTGGCGATCTGCGCTTGCAATTGACCCGGCGTGTCGTCCAGTACGACGTGATTGGTCTGGCTCGCACACCCCGCCTTGAGCTCGCTGCTAAGGATGCCCGAGAGCGCCTGGTTGTCGGGCAGCCTCCAGGGCGGCTGATTCTGGCCGTTGACCATCCGGTCCGACACGTAAGGCTTGTCCGGGTCGCCTTCGTGATAATTGACCGTGACCTCCTGACCGACGCGCGGCGGATAGATCGCTCCGAAACCGTTGCCTTGCCACGGCGACGACACCCGCACCCAGCAACTGGCGCTGTCGTTCTTCGGGGCAAGCCGCTCCCACGCAAAGCGCACCTTCACGCGTGCGTATCCATCGACCCATATCGGCTGGTCCTCGGGGCCGACCACGATTGCCGTTTCCGCCGCGCAACGCGGCTTATTCTTCTGACGGTTTCTGAAGAACGTATTGGCGGGTTGGAGCACGAAGTCGGTCACGCACTGGCGCAGCGGATCGTTCGTGTCTGCGCCGGGTGACTGTGTGTTCTGCGGTGCATTACGGATATCGAGGGTCGTCGATACGACCAGATACTCGGCGTTGACTTCCCGCTGCGGATGGTTGTCGAGCCAGAATGTTTTCCCCGTTGTCAGACCGCGCAGATTCCCTTGACCCTTCAGCCGCAGACGATGACTGCGCATTGCATCGACACGCACGCTCGCGAGGTGTCCGGCTTCATTGCGGAAGTCGCTTCGCTCACCTGACAGTCCCGCCGCACCGGCAAGCGGCTGCGAGTAGTCGCCCCAGCCGTATTGCCCGATGTTGTCGTAGGCTTGCTCGCTGTGGCTCTCGTACTCGCCCTCGAAGCGCGCGCCGGGGCGCGTGTAGTCGTAATCGATCAGGCTGACCTTGCCTGTCGTGATCTGATGCGATAGCTCGAGCTTGTGAACGTGCTCCTCGTCGACGTGCCTGCTGCGGGGGGCGTAGTAGCGAAGCGTGTCGTATGCGTTGGCGTGTCGTTTGTGCGAGCCGGGCGAATCGCACAGTACCAGGGTCATTCCGTCGAACAGGTAGTAGATTCCCCATTCTCTCCAGATCCGCGTGAGGAAATCGAAGTCGGATTCCCACATCTGCCGGACATAGTCCCGCTTCGGGTAGCCGTTGCGCAGGCCTGGCGCGCCGAGTTCCATCACGGCCGGGAAGTGATATCGCTCCTTGAGTACCAGGTCAGTGATGTCCACCACGCTGGCGTCCTGGAAGATCCTGCTGTCGCAGTTCTTCGTGGCCAGCCACAGCCAGGGACGGACGACGAGGCGGTAATAGGCGCGCCGTTCATCGGTACCCATCTGTTTGATGCCTGTGATGAGGCCCGACATCGTGCGGCGGTCGGCGCCCACGTGTGCCACGTCGTCGCGCACCAACACATGACGATCGTCCAATCCGTTGCCGTCGAAAGCGATCGAAATGTCGATGACCTTGCCGATCAGGCGATCAGGCGCGACGAGTTCCTGTGCTTGCCATACACCGAGCGTCGGACTTTCGATCGTCGCGACATCGAGCGTGTATCGATAAAGCTTGCCCAGGGTTTCGGTGCCGCGCAGGCGGAGCGGAACGAGTAAAGGCGCATTGCCCCATGTGGGTAGTGCGTCAGAGGAAAGAGCCAGGATGTGGTCACTGAGGTGAGCAAGTTCTCGCAATTGGCACGCTCACGATGCAGTCAGAATCGCGCCGCAGCCTGTGCTATTGCCTGCGAGCCGGAACATTGGCCGGCCGTTGCCGTTCGTCATCGTCGTTCCTTGTTATGTGCGAACGACAAGTATCGGGAGGGAAATGACCCGCGGCGATCGGAATTGGATGAATTTTTAGCGTAATTGGGCAATAAATTCGATTCGTCGAGCGAGCGGACCCTCAAGGCCAACATGGGTTCATCCACGCTGGTGACATCGGCGTGGGCGGTCGCGAAGTCGGTTTTATGGCCGGCATGATGAAGCAGCTCTCCAATCGCGCCGATTGTCTGTTCACCGGCAAGGGACTGTCATTCGGCGGCTCGCTGATTCGCCCGGAAGTCACCGGCTACGGCACCGTGTACTGCGCCGAGGAAATGCTCAAGCAGACCGGCCGCAGCCTCGACGGTTTGCGCGTTAGCGTGTCGGGTTCCGGCAACGTCGCTCAATATGCCGTCGAAAAAGCCATGGCGCTCGGCGCCAAGGTCGTCACGGTCTCGGATTCGAGCGGCACGGTCGTCGATGAAGACGGCTTCACTGCCGGGAAACTGGCCGAGCCGATGAACGTGAAGAACCATCACTACGGCCGTGTCAGCGATTACGCAAAACGTGTTGGACTCGATTTCCTGTCGGGGCAGCGTCCGTGGCATGTGCCCGTCGACGTCGCGCTGCCGTGCGCCACGCAAAACGAACCGAATGCCGAGGACGCTGCAACGCTGATCAAAAACGGGTGTAGCATCGACGCTCGACCGAAGTTGTTGACGATGTGAATGCACACAAAAAGGGCTGGCCCGAGGGGCAGCCCTTTTTCCACTTCGGAATCCACGAATTAATGCCGGGACTCTTAGGTGCGTGAAGCCGACGTAAGCGGCTGGACAAGCTTGCAATTACCCGCTTCTCTTTAGCGCGAGCTCATAGGCAGGCTGGGTGCCAACGCATTTTCCCGGACGCTTTGATCTGCGTACGCCGCGCATGAGCGACACTGGTACTCGCGCCGCGAGCCCGGAGGTAGATGGCCATCAAGGCAGTTCACTGTTTAAGAGGCTTGATCGTGAAGTGCTCGCCATGCGCGAGGCAATCGTTGACTACCGCATACCACCAGGCGCGAGTGACTACGTCATTTCTGCCGTTGATGTCGTGGAGCGTCGCCACAGTATTTTTTCCCAATTTGAAATTAGCCTGCGCCGTGATCAAACCTGCTTCGCGTCTTTCCTGATCGGAAAAACCGCGCCATTGCAGCAATCGCTTCTGCTCCGCCCAATACACCCATATATCGAGGTCATCGTTTGGCCACGCGTAGCCGATTACACAGAAGTGGTTGGTGCCTCGATTCTTCTTCCAGTATGAGAGCAGTTTCCTGATCGCGACTTCCGGCGGCCCGTAGTAAGGATCATTGTCCGGAAGGGCACGTTTTAGGGGTTGTGGGTCGAATTCGGGTGGAAAATCATCCGTTGCATGGGCTGGTGACACATGTACCAGTAGGAGAAAACAGAAAAGATGCGCAACGTATTTCATGCCTGATCCGTCATGTAAGGCTACATGTGTGATCGCAGTAGCGGATCTTTTATGAACGCTTCGCTCAGTGTATAAAAATCTTGACTGCCTCTGCTTTCGTAAAAGATGAAATTAGACCCCGGCGATCCTCTGCCACTCGTTCGCCATGCGTATAGGCCGGTGGAGCAAGGATCACTTCCTGACTTAACGCCTCTGGCGACATCGATAGCCTTTTGAACATATTGCCGATAGGCCTGAAAATTTGCGTTCGTCGAGTCGTTGGCCATCTTCAGAACATCGTCGATTATCATTTTTTGTCCCGTCTCGATCGAGGGATAGCGCTCGAAATCTTTTACCTGATTAGGGGCCTTGATCGAGTCAGTGAGCGTTGTTGCCACCTTGCCCGCGCCGAAATGCGCCGAGCCAAAGCGCCGGCGATTCACCAATACCCAGCGCATCCATTGCATACTTATCAACGTCTGATCGGCGGAAACGAAGCTACGTTGCCCAGGCGTAATAATCTGGTTGGAAAAACCAGTAATGATTTGCCGATTCGGCAGGCTGTGGCGGGAGTGACGTACGGAAACACCGTACGTGGAAAATTCAAGATTTGTGTTGCAGATCGTTAACCCGTTCGTGCGATTTGCCGCGAACGTCTATTCCATGGCGTTTGCCGGAGACGCGGGTGAACGAGATGTGCCGGACGAGATTGCTGGCTCCCGCGCATACCCAACGTCTGGGGCACGCGTGGGGGTAGAGCGCGCGTCGTCAGTGAACGACGCGCGCCGTTCGCTCAGAAGAACCCGAGCGCCTCCGCCTGATAGCTGACCAGCAGACACTTCGTCTGCTGATAATTCGACAACGCCATCTTGTGCGTTTCCCGCCCGATGCCCGACTGCTTATAGCCACCGAATGCCGCGTGCGCCGGATACAGATGATAGCAGTTGGTCCACACACGTCCCGCCTCGATTTCGCGTCCCATCTTGTAGGCGCGGGTACCATCGCGCGTCCATACGCCCGCGCCTAGGCCATAGTACGTGTCGTTCGCGAGTTCGATCGCTTGCTGTTCGTCCTTGAACGTCATCACCGAGGCGACCGGCCCGAAGATTTCCTCCTGGAACACGCGCATATCGTTGTTGCCGAACAGCATCGTCGGCTTCACGTAGAAGCCCTCGCCGAGGCCGGCGCCAGGGGTCGCGCGCTCGCCACCGACGAGACACCGCGCCCCTTCGTCCCGGCCGATGTCGATATACGACAGGATCTTGTCGAGCTGCTGCTGTGATGCCTGCGCGCCGATCATCGTTTCGAGGTTCAGCGGATGGCCGGCCTTGATGCGTTCCACACGGGCGATCGCCTTCTCGATGAAGCGCTCGTAAATCGACTCCTGAACCAGCACGCGCGATGGGCACGTGCAAACCTCGCCCTGATTCAACGCGAACATCGCGAGACCTTCGAGCGCCTTGTCGAGGAACGCGTCGTCGCGGTCGAGCACGTCGGCGAAGAAGATGTTCGGGCTCTTGCCGCCGAGTTCGACCGTCGACGGAATCAGGTTATCCGCGGCTGCATGCAGGATTCGCTTGCCGACCGGGGTCGAGCCGGTGAACGCGATCTTCGCGATGCGCTTGCTAGTGGCGAGCGCTTCGCCCGCTTCCTTGCCGAAGCCGTTGACGATATTGATGACGCCGGCAGGGAAAAGATCGCCGATCAGTTCGATCAGCACGAGTACCGAAGCCGGCGTCTGCTCGGCGGGCTTCATCACGATGCAGCAGCCGGCCGCGAGCGCGGGCGCGAGCTTCCATGCGGCCATCAGCAGCGGGAAATTCCACGGGATGATCTGACCCACGACACCAGCCGGTTCGTGAAAGTGATAAGCGACCGTGTTGTCGTCGATCTCCGAGATGCCGCCTTCCTGCGCGCGGATGCAGCCCGCGAAATAGCGGAAATGATCGACGGCGAGCGGTAGGTCAGCGGCCATCGTTTCGCGCAGCGGCTTGCCGTTATCGATCGTTTCCGCGACCGCGAGCAGCTTCAGGTTCTTCTCCATGCGCTCGGCCACCGCCAGCAGCAGATTCGCGCGCTCCGTCACCGACGTCTTCGCCCACTTGCGGCGCGCTGCGTGCGCGGCGTCGATCGCGAGGTCGATGTCCGCGGCGCTCGAGCGAGGCACGCGACAAAACGGCTGCCCGTTGATCGGCGACACGTTGTCGAAATAGTCGCCACCGACCGGCGGCACCCACTTGCCGCCGATGTAATTTTCATAGCGCTGGCGATAGGGATACTCGATGTCGATGCCGAGGGCTTTCAGGTCAAATGGATTCATCACTTGTCTCCGTTTGTGATGGTGATCGGGTGACTGCGCGGGACCACATCAGGCAGGAACCATACCAATGCATCGACATACGAAATTTCAGGGATTGGGCTCGGATATAAAGCGGAAGCGTTCCGTTTCGGAACAGTTATGCGGGCAGCGGTTGTTCAGAAACGCCGCAGATTCGGCCGACGCTGATGCAGATCAAGGATGCGGGCCCGCGCGGGGTCACGGCAGGCGTCGGGCGGACTGGCAAAGGGAGTATTCTGTTGACACGCATCAAAGCGTCCGGCACGACCCGGGCGCATCCAGGAGGAGACAATGCGCGACGACGTTCATCCGGTCAGCGTGGCGGCGGCTAACCGCGCCAAAGGTTGGCCTGCACCGGCGATCCAGAAAGCCCACGAACGCTCCGAGACGTTCGGCCTGCGCGCATCGTTCCGGCCGGATTACGACATCCTGTCCGACACGGGACTCGCGTTGAAGCGCGAACAGAACCAGGTGCTGTGCGCGCATGCGATGCCGGTCATGGAGACGCTGCGCGAGCAGATCGTCAACACGCAAAGCATGATCGTGTTGACCAACGCCGAAGGGTTGATCCTGCATTCGATCGGCGACGACGACTTTCTGCATCGCGCGGAAAAAGTGGCGCTGCGGCCCGGCGCGAACTGGGCCGAGGATCGTCAGGGGACCAACGCGATCGGTACCTCGCTGGCCGAGGGGTGTGCGATGGTCGTTCATGGCGATCAGCACTATCTGGCGGCGAACCGCTTCCTGACCTGTTCGAGTGTGCCGATTCTCGATCCGTATGGTGATCTGATCGGCGTGCTCGACGTGACGGGCGACCATCGCAGCTATCACCAGCACACGATGGCGCTCGCGAAGATGTCGGTGCAGATGATCGAAAACCATCTGTTCTCGACTGCGTTTCGCGACGTGCTGCAAGTGTCTTTTCACGGACGTCCCGAGTTTCTCGGCACGCTGATGGAAGGGATCATTGCCTTTACCGACGATGGCCGCTTTCTGTCCGCGAATCGGAGTGCGCAATTTCAGTTGGGCTTGCCGCTCGCTGCATTGCGCGCGCATACGCTGTCGTCGCTGTTTCAGATCTCGTATGCGCAACTGATCGATCGTTTGACGCATGGCGTTGCGCCGCATCTGATGCTGAATCTGCACAACGGTGCGGTGGTGTGCGCACGTGGGCAGTTCAGGCGGGCGTCGTTTGGGCTAGAGCGCGGCGCCGTCGATGTGCAGGGTGCAGTTGCGCCGCGACCGGTGTGTGCGAATGCGCGTCAACCGGCTGCGGGACTGTCGCGGCTCAGCGATCTCGATACCGGCGATGCTCGTGTGGCTGCACTGATTGCGAAGGTTCGCAAGGTGCTCGGCAAGGATATTCCGATTCTGATCACCGGCGAGACCGGTACCGGCAAGGAGCTGCTCGCGCAGGCGATTCATAACGATTCGCCGCGACGTGATGGCCCGTTTGTCGCGGTCAACTGTGCTTCGATTCCTGAGTCGCTGATCGAATCCGAGCTATTCGGGTATGAAGAGGGTGCGTTTACCGGCGCGCGGCGGAAAGGGGCGATCGGCAAGCTGATGCAGGCGAATGGCGGCACGCTGTTTCTCGATGAGATTGGGGATATGCCTTGTTCGTTGCAGGTGCGCTTGCTGCGTGTTTTGCAGGAGCGGGTCGTGACGCCGCTCGGGGCGGCGCGGGCGATTCCCGTCGATGTCTCCGTTATTTGCGCGACACACCGCAACTTGCGCGAGATGATTGCACAGCATCAGTTTCGTGAGGATCTTTACTATCGGATCAACGGGCTTGCGGTGCGGTTGCCGGCGTTGCGGGAGCGGAGCGATCTCGCGGTCGTCGTTGAGAAGATGTTGCAGTGGGAGTCAGTTGAAGGCGGAGGGCGGCAGGCTCTCAGCGTTGCGGCTGATGTGATGGCGGCGTTCGGGCGACATACGTGGCCGGGCAATTGCCGGCAACTGGCAAATCTGCTGCGGACTGCGGCGGCGATGGTGGAGGACGATGGGGTGATCCGGTGGGAGCATTTGCCGGATGACTTTTTGGATGACGTTCGTGGTGCGGGTTGCGGCGGTGGCGAGGCAGATCGAGCTCACTCTGCCATGTCGGCCGTTTCCGACGTTGCGGCTGCGGACGCGCTTGCTACAGGTGATGCACCGGTACGTGACGGCGCGCGGCTGCAGGATGTCGCCGCGTCGGTAGTCGCGATGACGCTGGCGCGTTACGGCGGAAACGTTTCGGCGGCGGCGCGTGCGCTTGGGGTGTCGCGGAACACCATTTATCGCAGGATGCCAGCGGCGCAGTCGGGACGGCGGCCCGAAAAGGATTGACGCGGGAGTGTTCGCAGGACCAGTCGATAATGGCCGGGCGACCGGCCATTGTTTTTCCATGAGTCGGTTTGCTTGCCAACGCGTAGCGGCTAACTACAACTGCTTACAGATCTCACAATAGCAAGGTCCACCGGCTCGATGGTATCGGCGTTCTTGAAGGCACATACCACGGAGCCAGCAAATGAACACGAACTTGCCTTCCGATTCATCCCCGCGCAGCCGCATTCATCCTCTGGTCGCCGGAGCTGCTGTTGCTGTCATTCTCGCCAGTGGCACCGGCATTGCCGCGATGACCGGTCTGCTTCCGACATCCCGTGCGGTGACGCCGCCGCCGTCGCAAACTGCATCGGTGGCGGTGCAGCCAGCCAGCACGCCGCTCGAATCCCATGTTCATCCCCGCCATAGCAATGCGTCGTCGCCAGCGCCCAGGTACGCGCACGACGATAGTTACCGTGATGCCACCCAGCCGCCACCTCGAGCCGTTACCGTCGACCCTGATGGAGGTGAGGTCGTCGCGGTCAACGCGGTCCAAACGCAAGAGCCGGCCACCGGGCTCGGCGCTGTAGGCGGTGCGGTGGCAGGCGGCCTGCTGGGCAATCAGGTTGGTCAAGGTCGCGGCCGTGTTCTGGCGACGATAGCGGGTGCGGTTGGCGGCGGCCTTGCCGGTAACGGTATCGAACATGCGGTACGCAAGGTCGCCACCTACCAGGTGCAAGTCAGGATGCAGGATGGCAGTTATCGAAACTTCAACTATGACAATCAGCCTACCGTTCAGGTTGGTGAGCGGGTGCATGTCTATGGCGATTCGCTGAGCGCTTCGTGAGCACGCAGAGAACCGCAGGGCACAACGCCTTACAAACGGTTACCTGACTGACACTTCACGTTTACTTGCCAACCGGCGCGACACATACAATCGATATCGCTAAATCGCATCAACATCCGATGCCAGCGAACAGGGAGAGATACATGAAGCGCACCTTCATTTTGTGGATTGCAGGCGTTTGCGCTGCGTGCGCTTCCAGCGCTGCGCTGGCTCATGTCGACCTTGGTGTTTACCTTGGCGCGCCGGGGCCGGTTTATGTCGCGCCGCCCCCAGTGGTCTACGAGGCGCCACCAGTGACCTACGTGCCTGCTCCGGCCTATGGCTACGGGTATGGCTATGGGTACGAATACAACGACGACCGTGACAGGCACTGGCGCCATGACCGTGGCTGGCACAAGGGCTGGGAGCATCATCGTCACGGGGACGATGACGACTGATCCAGCACTGCATCCAGTTCCCGATATCGCAGCGCTCGATGAAGAACGCGTCGATGCTTGAGTTATCTTGCACCGTAGAAATGACGGTACTGCCACGCGGACTGCCTGATCAACTCGTCATCCGGCCATGGCCCGGTTCCAAATCTGGCAATCGACAGAGGCGATAAATCGATGAGGGGAGCACCGTCGACGATCCACGCGGCGAGCATCTCCCCAAGTGCCGGGGCGATAGAGAGTCCTGCGACATTGCAACCGCTCGCGAAGTAAAACCCCCGAATGGCCGGCGCGGGGCCGACGACGTGCTGGCCATCGGCCGTCATCGTTGGCAGCCCGCCACGATGCTCGCGGATCGCGGTGTTCAGAAGCACCGGAAGCTGAGCCTCGACGTCCCGCGCATAGTGCCAGAGAACGTCGGCATCGAGCGACAGATCCTTGACGTCGAAGTTGGCGTCGAAGCCATTCATGTCGAAGAACCTCGGATTTTCCTCGTAGACCCCCCACAGAAATCCTCCGTCGCAAGGTCTCATATACACCGCGGCATCCATAATTCGGACCATCGGCAATTCGGCTCGGGCATCGGGCACGGGCTCGGTGACGAACAATTGCTGCGCTGTTGTAACAAGAGGAACTCGAATTCCGCTGGCCTCGGCCACTTGTCGCGTCCAGGCGCCGGCCGCATCGACCACGACCGGTGCGTGGATACGGCCGCACGTGGTGTCGACCCCGGTCACCTCGCCGTCGTCGATCAGGACGCGCGTCACCGCGGTGTTCGGCAGTAACGCAGCCCCGTTTGCCTGCGCTGCACGAGCGAAGCCGATGGCCACTTGTGCGGGATTGAAATACATCATCGCGACCCGAGCGCCTCTCTTCGACAAGTGAAAGGCTGTCGCTGCGCCCAACCCGCCGGAGCCAATGACGATCACATCTGCCGATTCGATCATCGATACTTCTCCTGCCTCGCTCATTCGATACAACGTCGCGAAAGCGGCCATTCGATTACTAGATGCTCGCACCTATGCCAACAAAAAAAGCCCTGGCGTAGAAACATCGCCAAGGCTTTTCTCATCTGCGAGTCTGTCTTACCTATTAACCATCCTCGCCGGCACACTAATAGCAAGCAAACCGCCGAGCACCATAAACGCCGCGAGCATATACATTCCTGAGTCATTAGCCGCGGTAACCTCTTTCAGCCACCCCACAGCATAAGGACTAAGGAAACCCGCCAGGTTCCCAATCGAATTGAT
This sequence comes from Paraburkholderia atlantica, assembly GCF_000092885.1. NCBI lineage: Bacteria > Pseudomonadati > Pseudomonadota > Betaproteobacteria > Burkholderiales > Burkholderiaceae > Paraburkholderia > Paraburkholderia atlantica. Next base: position 877,394 of record NC_014117.1, read on the forward strand.
CATCGCAATCCCCGCAGCCGCGCCAGTCCCCGCAAGAATCGCCGTAGGCAGACTCCAGAACAACGGCAGTGTAGTGAGGATGCCCATAGTAGCCAGCGTCAATCCGGTCATGGCAAGCACGGTGTTATGCGTCCAAACGACGGAAAGCACGAGCCCCACGGCACCAAGAAACGCCGGCACCGCAATGTGCCACCGCCGTTCCCTCGACCGATCCGCACTCCGCGCCACAAACACCATCGCGACGACAGCCGCCGCAAACGGCACCGCCGACAGCAACCCGATCAGGAACGCATCGCTAACGCCGGTCGATTTGATAATCGTCGGCAACCAGAAGCTCACTCCATAAAGCCCCATCACAAACGAGAAGTAGGTGAGACTCAGCATCAACACCCGCCCGCTCGTGAACACCTGCCGAATCGGCATATCGTGCTTGGTCGCTTCCTCAGCCGACACCTGGCTCTCGAGCAACTGCTGCTCTTCCCGAGTAAGCCACTTGGCGTTCGAAATCCGATCGTCGAGCACCACGAACACGATGATCCCAACGAGCACCGAAGGTATCCCTTCGAGCAGAAACAGCCACTGCCACCCGTGCCATCCATTCACGCCATTAAAGTTCTTCAGGATGTACCCGGACACCGGCCCGCCAATCACCCCCGACAACGCAATCGCCGTCATAAACCAGGTCGTCATCCGCCCACGCCGATGCGCCGGATACCAGTAGGTGAGATACAAAATAATCCCGGGAAAGAACCCCGCCTCGGCAAGCCCGAGCAAAAAGCGCATCACGTAAAACATCGTCGGCGTGGTGACGAACATCGTCAGCATCGATATCACGCCCCACGAAATCATGATCCGTGCGATCCAGACACGCGCGCCGACCTTATGCAGGATCACGTTGCTCGGCACTTCGAAGATGAAATAGCCGATAAAGAAAATCCCCGCGCCGAAGCCGTACACCGCATCGCTCAAGCCAAGATCCGTGCTCATCCCCAGCTTCGCGAAACCGACGTTCACGCGGTCTAGATACGCAACGATGTAGCACAGCATCAACAACGGCGCGAGCCGCCAGGTAACCTTGCGATAAGTCGCTTCTTCGAACGTGGAAGGCGGCGCGCCAGCGCCGGGATGGTGGAGCGGATCTGCAGGACTAGCCATGACTGTGTCTCCTCTTGTTATGGAATTGAAATGCCACCGCCGATCGATTCTATCCGCGCCAGGCCATTTGCACGACGAATCGATATTGGGGGAAAACACTAACTGCGCACGCAGCGCGCGCGCAGCGTTTGACAACACTACACGCAGCGCCCTCCATCCACTTCGAGGCACACGCCGGTAATGAACTCCGCCTCATCCGAAGCCAGATACAGCGCGGCATTCGCAATATCCTGCGGCGTCGAAAACCGCCCGAGCGGTATCCCCGCGAGGAACTTCTGCCGATTCTGCGGCGTATCCTCGACCCCCATGAACTCGGACAGCAGCGCGGTCTCGCCGATCACCGGATTCACGCAGTTCACGCGAATCCGCTCCGGCCCGAGTTCGACGGCGAGCGACTTGCTGGCGATGATCACCGCACCCTTGCTGCCGTTGTACCAGACGAGGCCCGGCCGCGGCCGCACGCCCGCCGTCGACGCGATATTGATAAAGCTGCCGCCGCCTTGCTCGCGGAAATACGGCACGAACTCCTGCACGCTCCAGTAGATGCTTTTCACGTTCACCGCATAGACGCGATCGAACTCGGCCTCGGTCACTTCGAGCACCGGCTTGTTGCGATGCGTAGTGCCCGCGTTGTTGACGACGATCTGCACGCTGCCGAAGTCTTCGAGCGCGGCTTCGCGCAGCGTGCGCCAGTCGTCGCGTTGCGCGACGTTGCCTGGCACCGCGATCGCCTTTCCGCCCGCAATCGCGATCTCACTCGCGACGCGTTCGGCGGCCGGCCCGTTGAGGTCGTTGACCACGACGTTCGCGCCTTCGCGCGCAAAGGTCTTCGCGATGCCTTCGCCGAAACCCGAACCGCCGCCCGTGACGATGGCCGTTTTACCTGTCAACCGCATGATGTCTCCGTTGTTTGTGATGGATAGAGCGCTGCGTTGCTGCATGTAACGTGCTGCTCGCGCTGATCGTGAGCGAGCCTTGCGAGATTCGCTAGCCGTGTCGGATTGCGATTGTCTTCAGCACCGTGAAGCCATACAACGCCTCGAAGCCTTTCTCGCGACCGTGTCCCGAGTGCCTGACGCCGCCGAACGGCAATTCGACGCCGCCACCCGCGCCATAGTTGTTGATGAACACCTGGCCCGAGCGCACGCGTCGCGCGAGCCGCATCTGACGCGCGCCGTCGCGTGTCCAGATTCCGGCGACGAGTCCGAACTGCGTGCCGTTCGCGAGCGCGAGCGCTTCGGCCTCGTCGCGGAACGACATCGCGGCGAGCACCGGGCCGAACACTTCATCGCGCGCGAGGCGGTGGCTCGCGGGCACGTCGCGCAGCAACGTCGGTGCCTGATAGAAGCCGCTTTCCGGCGCTTCGGGAATCACTTCGCCGTGTGCGGCCATCGCGATGCCGTCGTGCTGCGCATCCGACAGGAAGTCCCACACGCGTTGCTGCTGTTTCGCGCTGATCAGCGGTCCGCAATCGAGATCGGCCTTCGACGGTCCGACGCGCAGCGCCTGAAAGGCGCTGCCGAGCCGGTCGAGCAGCGGCTCGTAGATCGCCTGCTCGATCAGCACGCGACTGCCCGCCGAGCAGGTTTGCCCTGCGTTCTGCACGATCGCGGAGATCAGCACCGGCAGCGCGGCGTCAAGATCGGCGTCCGCGAACACGATTTGCGGCGACTTGCCGCCGAGTTCGAGCGTGACGGGGACGTGGTTTTCGGCGGCCATCTGCGTGACGAGCTTGCCGGTCTCGGGCGACCCCGTGAACGAGATGTGGTCGATGCCCGGATGACGCGCGAGCGCGGCGCCCGCTTCGTGTCCGTAGCCGGTGACGATGTTCAGCGCACCGGCCGGCAGGCCCGCTTCGGCGGCAAGTTCGGCGACGCGCAGCACCGACAGGCACGCGTCCTCGGCCGGTTTGACGACGCATGCATTGCCGGTCGCCAGTGCCGCGCCGACGCTGCGCCCGAAGATCTGCATCGGGTAATTCCACGGCACGATGTGGCCGGTTACGCCGTGCGGCTCGCGGATCGTCAGCACCGTGTAGCCGGATTGGTAGGGCAGGGTTTCGCCGTGCAGCTTGTCGGCCGCGCCGGCGTAGAACTCGAAGTAGCGGATGAGGGCGGCGGCGTCGGCGCGCGCCTGCTTCAGCGGCTTGCCGGTGTCGCGCGCTTCGAGCTGGGCCAGGTCTTCCTGGCGCGCGGCCACCAGCAGCGACAGCCGGTACAGCACGCGGCCGCGCTCGGCGGCGCTCAGCGCGCCCCACGCGCCGTCGAACGCGCGGCGCGCCGCGTGCACGGCGGTGTCGATATCGGCTTCGGTGCCGCGCGCGATGCGCGTGAACGGCTGGCCGTCCGATGGATCGAGTACGGCGATCGACTCGCCGCCGGAAGCGGCGCACCACTCGCCGCCGATGAAATGTCGTGCTTCTTCCATGCATGCTCCTTGATGACGTGCGGCCGGCGTGCGGCGGCGCGGGTTCGAAGGGGAGACACAAAACGGTAGAGACGCGAAGCGAGACTCGCCAGACGATTATCGCGCCGATCCGAGCGCGGATGCCACCTGCCGATTGGCTATAATGGCGCATTCCGTACGGTCCGGTGCGCGGCCCCGTCGTCCGGGGCGAGAGGGCTTCAGGGCCCGGCGTTCGCGGTTCGCACGCAGTTCGCACCGCATCCGCAGCCCGCGCGCCGTTCGCCGCCTTCCGATTTCCATCCCCTTCAGAGAGCGCTCATGAGCTTCAATCACGTTCCCGCAGGCAAAGACCTTCCGCACGATTTCAACGTCATCATCGAAATCCCGGCGCAAAGCGACCCGGTGAAGTACGAAGCCGACAAGGAGCTGGGCCTGCTCGTCGTCGACCGTTTCATCGGCACCGGCATGCGCTATCCGGCCAACTACGGCTTCATTCCGCAGACGCTGTCGGGCGACGGCGATCCAGTCGACGTGCTGGTGATCACGCCGTTCCCGCTGCTGGCAGGCTCGGTCGTGCGTGCCCGCGCGCTCGGCATGCTGCAGATGACCGATGAATCGGGCGTCGACGCGAAGCTGATCGCCGTGCCGCACGACAAGATCTGCCCGATGACGGCGAACCTGAAGTCGGTCGACGACGTGCCGGCTTACCTGAAGGACCAGATCAAGCACTTCTTCGAGCAATACAAGGCACTCGAGAAGGGCAAGTGGGTCAAGGTCGAAGGCTGGGCCGACGTCGATGCCGCCCACAAGGAAATCAGCGAAGGCGTGGCGAACTACAAGAAGTAAGCACGCCGCGGTTCACCCGCTCGCTGCATGCAGTACGAAAACCGCGCGAGTCCGCAAGGACCGCGCGGTTTTTTATGCGCGTTGCGCGGCGCTCGACTACCGTGCAACGAGCGCCGCGAGCGTCGTCCCGCACGCTTGATGTCGCGCGCATAACCTGAAGGCATCGCTCCGATGAACGGAACGCATTTTTATATTTAGGTGTAAACCCTTATCATTCGCCGCACGAGCTTGCGCGCGAACTCACGGCATCTACGCGCCTTTCCATCACTTCAACAACCACCGTCCGGATGATGAACCGCAGCAAGTCCCACTCGACATCGCCGCGCTGGTCGACCCGCTTCCATTCGGTCGTCACCGCGATCTATCGCAAGCGGCCGGTCTGGATGGTGTCGTTCGCGGCGAGCGAGGCGAATCTGTCGGAAGGTTTGCGGGCGGCGTGCGCGTCGACGGCGATGCTCGCGCTCGGCAACGTGCTGCACGATCCGGTGTTCGCGTGGGCCGCGATCGGCGCGTTCTGGACCTGCCTCGCCGATGCGGCCGGCTCGAACCGTGCGCGCTTCATGTCGATGATGGGCTTCGCGCTGCTGTCGACGCTATGCGGTGGCATCGCCGCGTTCGCATCGGCGTCGGGCACCGCGTGGGCGGCGCTCGCGGTGCTCGCGTTCACGACGCTCGGCGCGTTCGGCCGCATCTGGGGCGCGGCCACCTCGCAGGTGACGATCCTCGCGGCGACCGCCTGCGTCGTGATGGTCGATCGGCCGATGCACGACGCGCGTGCCGGTGTCGAGTTTCTCGGCGTGTATCTGGTCGGCTGTCTGTTCGCGATCGTGCTGAGCCTGACCGTGTGGCGCATCCATCCGTTCGGCGCGAGCCGGGCGTCGCTGCGCGCGGTGTATCGGCGCCTCGCCGATATCGCGTTCGATACCGCGCGGCTCGTCGGCCGACGGGCCGCGCCGCGCGAATGGGCCACGCATGCCGCGCGCTTTCGCGCCGATGCGCGCGCGTCGCTCGAACGTTCGCGCGATGCGCTCGCGAACGTGCCTGCATCGAAAGCGGGCGGCGCGGCCGTCTACGACACACTGCTCGGCTTGCTGACCGATGGCGAAGCGTTGTTCGCGTATCTGATCGCGGTGTCGGGCGCGGGCGAGAAAGTGCCCGACGATCCGCGCCGCACGCAACGCGCGGTGCGCTTGCTCAATGCGATCGGCGAAGTGCTCAGCGACATCGGCAGCGTGACCGGCGACGCGCGCTGGGAACGTCTCGGGGAGCCCCAGGCGCGTCTGCGGCGTCTCGCGCATCGGCTCGAAAGCGCGTTGCTCGAACCGGTGAAGCTGCAATCCGGTTTCGAGCTCGTCGATTTCGCCCCGCGTGAGGTGCACGTCGAGCCGTGGAGCGCGTGCGTCGCGCGTTATACGGCGCGCGCGTGGTCGACGCTGAAGGCGAACCTGTCGTGGCAGTCGGTCGGCTTGCGCCATGCGGCGCGTGTCGGCGTGACGACGACCGCGGGCTTCGTCGTGATTCGCGCGCTCGGTCTGCCGTTCGGCTATTGGGCGACGATGGCCACTCTTCTGATCCTGCAGCCGTCGATTGCCGCGACCTGGCCGCGCAGCATCGAGCGCGCGGCGGGCAGTATCGTCGGCGGCGTGCTCGCGGCGGCGATCGGCTATGCGATTCATTCGCCGCTCGGCATTTCGCTCGCGGTGTTCCCGCTCGTGATCGCGACGATGGCGCTGCGCCCCGTCAGCTACAGCCTGTTCGTGCTGTTCCTGACGCCGACCTTCGTGCTCGTCGCCGACTTCGCAACTCCTGGCGCCAACGAACTGGCGTTCGCGCTGACGCGGCTCGGCAACAACGTGCTCGGCTGCGTGCTCGCGCTGCTCGCGACGTTCCTTTTGTGGCCGACGCGCGAGAAGCTCGACCTGCGCGTCTATCTCGGCGACGCGGTGCGCGCGAATCTCGCGTATCTGCGCGCGTCGCTCGAAGCGCCGCGGCACGGCGGCAAGGAGATCGAGCAATTGCGCCGCGCGGCGGGCCTCACCAGCAACAACGCCGAAGAAGCGATCGGCCGCGTGCGGCTCGAAAAGCTCGAGGACTCGATGGCCGATACGGTCACGCTGACGGTGCTGAGTCTGCTGCGACGGATGGCCGGCACCGCGACGCAGTTGCGCCTCAGCGCCAACCGTCGCGACATGCATAGCGAACTCGATCAATGGGTCGTGGCGATGAGCGCGGCGATCGAGGCCGCGCTGAACCGCACGTTGCGGCCGGTGCGGCTCGAGTTACCGGCGCGCGAGCAGTTGACGTCGCTGGAAGCGGATGTGGTGGGCGAGCTTGCGCGCGTGCATCGGTTGCTGACGGAGAGGATGCGGGAAGCGCGGGGGTAGCGCGACTCAGCCGTCGGCGCTGTCGCCGTCTTTAGCGAGGTCGTTCATCGTCACCGCCGGCAACACCGACTGCAGCGTGAACACCCCGGCCGCCAGCGCCCGCTTGTCGGCGGCAGTGAGCCGCTTGACCCAATACTCGGCGCTCGACGCGCTAGAACGGTCCGCCAGCTCGAACGACGCCAGCACCCGCACCGGCTTGCGCGAGCGCGTATAACGCGCGCCCGTGCCGCTCATGTGTTTGTCGAAGCGGGCAGCGACGTCGGTCGCGATGCCGGTATAGACGCTGCCGTCCGAGCACTCGAGCAGATAGAGAAACCACGCCATAGCCGCGCTTCTAGCCTTTGAACGGATTGTGTTCGCGCAGCTCGTCCACGTACGCGTGGATGCTGTTCTTTTCGTTGTCGAGGAAATGGCCGACCGCATCGGCGAACGCCGGATGCGCGAGCCAATGCGTCGAGCGCGTGACCGTCGGCAGAAAGCCGCGCGCCATCTTGTGCTCGCCCTGCGCGCCGCCTTCGAATGCGCCGAGCTTTTCTTCGATGCAGAATTCGAGCGGCTGGTAGTACGCGGTTTCGAAGTGCAAGCACGGCACGTGTTCGAGCGCGCCCCAGTAGCGTCCATACAGGGTGCCGCCGGTTTTGTCGTCGCGCTGATAGACGACGAGCGAGCTCGCGATCGGCTTGCCTTCATATTCGGCGATCACGAGCAGCAGATTCTCCGGCATCGACGCGCCGATCATCCGGAAGAAATCGAGGTTCAGATACGGACTCGAAAAATGCTCGCGATAGGTTTGCCGATAGCACTTGCTGAAGAAGCGCCAGTCGGCATCCTTGATGTCTTCGCCGCGGATGCGCCGCATCGTGATGCCCGCGTCGTGCACCTTGCGACGTTCGGCGCGAATGTTCTTGCGCTTCTTCTGTTCGAGCGTCGACAGAAAGTCTTCGAAGTCGCGATAGCCGTCGTTGAGCCAGTGAAACTGCACGCCTTCGCGTTGCATCATGCCGATATCGGTGAGCGCGTCGGCTTCGCTTTGCGTCGGAAACAGCACATGCAGCGACGATACCTCGGCCTGCTCGGCGAACGCCATCAAGGTGGCCGCGAGATGGCGCAACGCGTGCTCGTTCGCCGATAGCAGGCGGTTGCCCTGCACCGGCGTGAACGGCACCGCGCATAGCAGCTTCGGGTAGTAGGGCAGGCCGTTGCGTTTGTACGCGTCGGCCCAGGCCCAGTCGAACACGTACTCGCCGTACGAGTGGCCCTTCAGATAGACGGGGGCCGCCGCCGCGAGCTTGCCCGTGCGTGCGTCGGTCAGCGTGACGAATTGCGGCGCCCAACCGGTGTCGGGAACCGCGCATTGCGTCGCGTTGAGCGCACTCAAAAACTCATGCCGCAAAAACGGCGTGGGCTGCGGCTGCGCGGCGAGGAGGGCGTTCCACTCGGCGGCGTCCACCTCGGAGGGCGATGCCAGAATGCCCGTGCGATAATCGATACGTTGCTGGTTCAATCTGCGTGACTGTTTGCAATGACCGGCGCGGCGCTGTGAAGCTGAAGCTGCCACGTCGTTCGTTGAGTTCGTTTATCCGGTTTGTTCATTTCCGTCGAGCCATCGAGCCGCGGTACCGCGAGCCGTGAAGGCTTGCCTGTCGATCCTGCCATGAAGACCCGAATCGCTCTTGCTCAAATCAATGTCACCGTCGGCGACTTCGCCGGCAACGTCGCGAAGATCGTCGCCGCCGCGCGCGCCGCGCACAGCGATGGTGCGAAACTGCTGGTCGCGCCTGAACTCGCGCTGTCGGGTTATCCGCCCGAAGACCTGCTGCTGCGCCCCGCTTTCTACACCGCGAGCGCGGCCGCGTTGGCCGATCTTGCCGCGCAGTTGAAGCCGTTCACCGGTCTGCATGTGATCGTCGGTCATCCGCTGCGCGACGGGTCGGACAATCTCGCGCACAACGCGGCGAACGGCCATGGTAATGCAAACGCGCCGATCGAGCGCGGCGTGCCGCCGGTCGATACGTTCAACGCGGCGTCGCTGATCGTCGACGGCGAAGTGAAGGGCACCTATCGCAAGCAGGATCTGCCGAACACCGAGGTGTTCGACGAGAAGCGCTACTTCGCGTCCGACCCGCAGCCGTTCGTGTTCGAACTCGATGGGCTCAGGTACGGTGTCGTGATCTGCGAAGACGCATGGCATGCGTCGGCCGCGCAGATGGCGAAGGCCGCGGGCGCGCAGGTGCTGCTGATTCCGAACGGCTCGCCGTATCACCTGAACAAGGAAGCGGTGCGTTTCGACATCCTGCGCGCGCGCATTCGCGAGACCGGCATTCCGATGGTCTACGTGAACATGGTCGGCGGCCAGGACGAACTCGTGTTCGATGGCGGTTCGTTCGTGCTCGACGCGCAGGGCGCACTCGTCGCGAAGCTCGCGCAGTTCGAGGAAGCCACGGCGATCGTCGAGTTCGACGACGGCAAACCGCTGCCGGCCGCGATCGCGCCGGAGCAATCGATCGAAGCACAGGTGTACGCGGCGCTCGTGATGGGCGTGCGCGACTACATCGGCAAAAACGGTTTTCCGGGCGCGCTGATCGGTTTGTCGGGCGGTGTCGATTCGGCGCTCGTGCTGGCCGTCGCGTGCGATGCGCTCGGCGCCGACAAGGTACGCGCTGTGATGATGCCGTCGCGCTACACGGCCGACATTTCCACGACCGACGCCGCCGAGATGGCGCGCCGCGTCGGTGTGCGGTACGACGAGATCGCGATCGCGCCGATGTTCGATGCGTTCCGCGGTTCGCTCGCCGAGGAGTTCGCCGGCCGCGCCGAAGACGCGACCGAAGAGAACATTCAGGCGCGCATTCGCGGCACGCTCTTGATGGCGCTGTCGAACAAGTTCGGCTCGATCGTGCTGACCACCGGCAACAAGAGCGAAATGGCGGTCGGCTACTGCACGCTGTACGGCGACATGGCCGGCGGCTTCGCGGTGATCAAGGACATCGCGAAGACGCTCGTGTACCGGCTGTGCCGCTATCGCAACGCGGCCACCACGTTTGCGACGCGCGACGTGATTCCCGAGCGCATTCTGACCCGCGCGCCGTCCGCCGAGTTGCGCGAGAACCAGACCGACCAGGACAGCCTGCCCGAATACGAAGTACTCGACGCGATCATGCGCATGTACATGGAGGAGGACCGTTCGCTGGCGGAAATCATTGCGGCGGGCTATCGGGTCGACGACGTGAAGCGCGTCACGCGCCTGATCAAGATCAACGAGTACAAGCGCCGGCAGGCGCCGATCGGCATTCGCGTCACGCATCGCGCGTTCGGCCGCGACTGGCGTTATCCGATCACGTCGCGCTACACCGAACCGGTGGAGTGAAAGACGGCACCCGCGCGCGGATGCCGCAATGCATCCGGCGCGGCGTAGAATAAAAATCATCCTTTCCCTTTCCACTCTTCCCATCAAGAGACGAGGTTCGCCATGAAGCGCATCACCGCAGTCATCAAACCGTTCAAGCTCGACGAAGTGCGCGAGGCGCTCGCGGAAGTCGGCCTCACCGGCCTGACCGTTACCGAGGTCAAGGGGTTCGGCCGGCAGAAAGGGCATACCGAGCTCTATCGTGGTGCGGAGTACGTGGTCGACTTTCTGCCGAAAGTGAAGATCGAAGTCGTGGTCGCGGACAGCCAGTGCGATCAGGTCATCGACGCGATCATTGGCGCTGCGCGGACCGGCAAGATCGGCGACGGCAAGATTTTCGTCGCGGATGTCGAGCGCGTGATCCGTATCCGTACCGGCGAAGAGAACGAAGCGGCCGTCTAAGCTGCGCAAGCACGCACCGGCCCGGTGCGGGCAAGTACTCGAATTCGGCCGCCGAAGAAAAAACGGTGCAATACCCTTGCGGATATTGCACCGATACGCGCCTCTCGCAGCAGCGTGAAAAAGATTCTCTTGAAGAAACCTGTGTTACACCCCGAGGTGTGACCCTCGGGGCGCACCGTTCGATTAGAACGAGTGCTGGATACCCGCGTAGACGCCGGTTTGCTGGCGGCCTTGCAGCGGGTTGTCCGTTGCAGCGGCGAAGCCCGCATTGTTCGCGTTCAGACCGAAGTTGGCATTGCGGCTGTTGCGCACGGTTGCTGCCTGCAGGTCGAGCAGCGTGCGCTTCGACAGGTTGTACGAACCGCCGATCGTGTAGATCGTCGCATTGCCCGCGCCGTTGTTGCCGTTCACGTGGTAGACCGCCGCGATCAGCGCTGCAGCCGGCGTTGCCTGCCACGTCACACCGCCCCATTCGTGATCCAGGGTGGTCGGCTGACCAGGTGCAACGCCCGTCGCACCTGCCGAACGGATTGCCTGGTAAGCGGCCTGAATCTTGAACTGGCCGAGGAACACGTTCACGAGAGCCGAGTACTCGCGCGATGCCGCGAAGACGCCGTTGCCCGTGTTATCCGTATTGATGCCGTTGTTGGCGACCGGGCCACCCCACAGCTGGCCGTTATTCTTGTTGCGAATTTCGTCGTACAGACCGCGGATCTGGAACAGCGAGGTCGTGTAGGTGATCTGCGCGCCAGCTTCGCGACCTTGCGGCGTCGTGCCGTTACCGTTCCAGCTCGTCGCATTCGACAGCGCGTATTGACCGTAGAAGTCAAAGCCCGCGATCTTCGGCGACTGGTAAGCGAAGTTGTTGCTCGACTGCGGCCAGTTGCGGCCACGTACCAGCGATGCCGACGACCAGGACGACTGACCGAACGGGTCGAAGTCCCACACGCCGTTCGAGATGAAGAGCATGCGGCCCATCGTGAACGTACCGAACTGGTCGTTCGAGATGCCGACCGTTGCCCAGCGATTGAAGAGACCGCCGCCGCCAGGACCTGCGCCCGTCATCGTGTTGAACGAGCCTTCCAACTGGAACAGAATCTTGTTGCCGGCGCCGATGTCCTCGACACCCTTCATGCCCCACAGGCTGGTGCCCCAGTCGCCGCTTTCCGCCTTGAAGCGGTTCGAGCTGGTATTGGCCGCACCGTTGGCGTTAGCGCCGGTCGGGACGCCCGACATGTACTCGAGACCTGCATCCAAACGGCCATACAGCGTGACGCTGCTCTGAGCGTGTGCAACAACGCCGGCCGACATCAGCGCAGCGACGAGCAAAGCTTTCTTCATCTTCTCCTCCATACCCTGTCAAAAAAAAGAAACCCAGTACTGCGAGTGGTGTTCGGACGCGATCAGCACCGAACAGAAAGCGGTACCAGGGGAGAGTGGCGGGTGGATAGGGGTGCTCCTGCCATGACATGTAGCGTCGAGCTATCTGTGCGTCATGCCGATCCCACGCCGACCGGTTCTCCTCTGTGTTTTGAAGTGAAACTACTTTTAATCAACTTTGTTTTGCTACTTTGGTTACCAATTTATCAAAAATAACTTTAACTGGGAGAAGAAATTAGTACCGTCCACAGGCGGTGTCGCCAAATTGCAATACGAATGTGCGGCGGGACCCGGAGGAGTCCCTCGAAAAATCGCGCAAAGCCTTGTCCGGCAAGGGAATCGCGGCTCGGAAGAGGCCGTATTAAGGATTGCCACTATTGACGAGTCAAAAGTGGCAGGTTAGGGCGAAAAACAGGCTTGAATAGCCCGTTTTGTGGGATTTTCGTCGCTTTTTCGTCGTTCGAATGGCCGGTAGGAGGAGGCGGTAAAAACGAAAAAGGCGCTCGTAAGCGCCTTGTAAAACTACATTGACTACATTTTCGATGTTATTCGCATCGTAAGTCGCGGGTAATTTTTATTACTTGAGACTGCCCGACAGGAATTGCTTCAGACGCTCGCTTTTCGTGTTTTTGAACACTTCGTCGGGATGGCCTTCTTCCTCGACGCGGCCCTGATGCAGGAACATCACATGGTTCGACACGTTGCGCGCGAAGCCCATTTCGTGCGTGACGACGATCATCGTGCGGCCTTCCTCGGCGAGCTTCTGCATCACCTTCAGTACTTCGCCGACGAGTTCCGGGTCGAGCGCCGAGGTCGGTTCGTCGAACAGCATTACGTCCGGGTGCATCGCCAGCGCCCGCGCGATCGCGACACGCTGCTGCTGGCCGCCCGACAGATGCGACGGATACTGCTTCTCGAGACGCGGCGCGAGACCGACCTTCTCCAGATATTCGCGCGCACGGTCTTCGGCTTCCTTGCGCTTCAGACCGAGTACATGTACCGGCGCCTCGATGATGTTCTCGAGCACGTTCATGTGCGACCACAGGTTGAAGTGCTGGAACACCATCGAAAGCTTGGTGCGCACGCGCTGCAACTGCTTCGGGTCCGACACGCGCAACGCGCCGTCCTTGGCGGTCTGCGTGCGCACTTCCTCGCCGTCGACGAAGATGCGCCCGGCGTTCGGCTGTTCCAGAAAGTTGATGCAGCGGAGCATCGTGCTCTTGCCCGAACCGGACGAACCGATCACGCTGATCACGTCGCCGGCATTGGCTTTCAGCGACACGCCCTTGAGGACTTCGTTGTCGCCATACTTTTTGTGAAGCTCGTCGACGAAGAGCTTCTGCTTCTTGGAATTCATCAGGATCCTTAACGCTTGCTTGTCCAGGGACGCGCGGTTACTTGCCTTGCGGCCGCAGGTAAGCGAGCCAGCGACGCTCGGCGCGGCGGAACAGCCACACGAGCGCGAAAGAAATGCACAGATACAGCAGCGCGGCGATGCCGAACGCGTTGAACGACTGATACGTCGCGGAGTTCACGTCGCGCGCGATCTTCAGGATGTCCGGCACCGTGGCCGTGAACGCGACCGTGGTCGCGTGCAGCATCAGGATCACTTCGTTGCTGTAGTAGGGCAGTGCGCGGCGCAGCGCCGACGGCAGAATCACGCGCCGGTACAGCGTGAACGACGACATGCCGTACGCGCGCGCCGCTTCGATCTCGCCATAAGGCGTCGCCTTGATCGCGCCCGCGAAGATTTCGGTCGTGTACGCGCAGGTGTTCAGCGTGAACGCGAGCAGCGTGCAGTTCATGCCGTCGCGGAAGAACGCGTTGGTCAGCTCGTTGTTGCGGATGATCTCGAGGCTGTAGAGACCCGTGTAGCACAGCAGCAATTGCACATAGAGCGGCGTGCCGCGGAAGATATAGGTATAGAGCCACACGAGGCCCGCGAGCCATTTCTTCTTCGACACGCGCGCAACCGCGAGCGGCACCGACAGGCAGAAGCCCAGGCCGATCGACACGACCAGCAGCCACAACGTGATCGCGACGCCGGTGAAGCGATAGCCATCGGTGAACAGATAGTTGCGCCAGTATTGCTGAATGATCTCGATCATAGATCCGCCTTTCGCACGCCGGTCGAGTAACGCTTTTCGAGGTACATCAGCACGAAGTTCGACACTGTGGTGATGACGAGATAGATCGCCCCCGCGAGCAGGGTGAAGAAGAAGAACCGCAGGGTGCCCTTGCCGGCGTCCTGCGAGGCCTTGACGACATCGGCGAGACCGATGATCGACACGAGCGCGGTCGCCTTGACCATCACCTGCCAGTTATTGCCGATGCCCGGCAGCGCGAAGCGCATCATCTGCGGGAACATCACGCGCGAGAACACCTGCCAGCTCGTCATGCCGTAGGCCGCGCCCGCTTCGAGCTGGCCGCGCGGCACCGCCAAAAACGCGCCGCGGAACGTCTCGGTGAAGTACGCGCCGTAGATGAAGCCGAGCACCGCGACACCGGCCACGAACGGGTCGATGTCGATCTGGTCCCAGCCCATCGCGTCGGTCAGGTTGTTCAGCCAGATCTGGATGCTATAGAACAGCAGCAGCATCAGCACGAGATCGGGCACGCCGCGCACGAGCGTCGTGTAGACGGTGCCGACGCCGTTCGACAGGCGGTTCTTCGACAGTTTCGCCGCCGCGCCGAGCAGTCCGAGCACGAACGCGAGCGCGAGCGAGAACACCGCCAGCTTGACGGTTTGCCAGGTGCCGCTAAGGAGTAGCGGGCCGTAACCTTGAAGGAACATAGGTAGTCCTCGACGATGCGCTTCTCGCGCACCGCGAAAGACGCGGCCCGCGATGCGCCGCGTCGGGGACGAGCGCCTGGCTCGCCGTGATCCGCGGCGCACAGCGTGCCGCTGTGCAAATCATGCCGCAGAAACGTTGGTGGCTCCTGCAGCGCGCTTTTGGGACTTTCGTCTCGGATTGTTTTGAATCTACTGCTTTGTGTTGCCACCTTCGATGCCACTTGTACTGTCATCGCCACCGGCCCGAGCCGGCTTACCACTCAGTATCCTGCCTGTTTCGCTCAACGGCCAGGATAAATGTCGAAGTCGAAGTACTGCTTCTCGAGCTTTTTGAACGTGCCGTCCCGATGAACCTCGGCGAGCGCCTGATTGAACTTCGCCTTCAGGTCGGCATCGGCCTTGCGCAGGCCGATCGCGGTGCCTTCGCCGATCGTCTTCGGATCCTTCACTTCCGGACCGGCCCAGCTGAAGCCCTTGCCGCGCGGCGTCTTCAGAAAGCCGGCGTCGGCCTGCACTTCGTCCTGCAGCGCGGCGTCGAGACGGCCCGATGCGAGATCCGCGTACACCTGGTCCTGATTCTGGTACGGCACGACGACCACGCCCTTCGGTTCCCACCAGACCTTCGCGTACTGTTCCTGCGTCGAGCCCTGCTCGACGCCGACGCGCTTGCGTTTCAGCGATTCAGGGGTGGGCAGAAGCGGAGAACCGGTCTTCGCGATCATGCGGGCGGGCGCGTCGAACATCTTGTCGGAAAAGTCGA
The DNA here is from genome assembly GCF_000092885.1 of Paraburkholderia atlantica. Lineage (NCBI taxonomy): Bacteria > Pseudomonadati > Pseudomonadota > Betaproteobacteria > Burkholderiales > Burkholderiaceae > Paraburkholderia > Paraburkholderia atlantica. The sequence continues at coordinate 892,927 of NC_014117.1, forward strand.
TCTGTTCGCGGCGCTTGTCGGTGACGCTGAGCGAGGAAATGATCACGTCGAACTTGCGTGCTTTCAGCGCCGGAATGAGGCCGTCCAGATCCTGCGTGACCCACACGCACTTCACGTTCATCTTCGCGCACAGCGCGCGGGTCAGATCGGCATCGAAACCGACGATGTCGCCGTTAGGCGCCTTCGATTCGAACGGCGGATAACTGGCGTCGACCCCGATGCGCACCGTTTTCCATTCTTTCGCCATCGCGCCGGTGGCCATGACTGCCAGAGCCACGCACAGTGCGAACTTCTTCATGTTTCTCCTGAATCAAACTGATCGTCGTGATGACTCGACCCGACGAATGCCGGCCGAGGCCGACGGTCGCTATTCTAGGCGGTCAAAATTGCCGTGCCGCAGGGATTGTCGCCGCGCGCTGGTGTTCTTGCGCGGGCGGTTCGTCCGACGTGGTGCGCTGCTCCGGCGCGTTCGGTGCTTGCCGGACGTGCCTCGCAGGGTGGCGCCGAGTCGGAGCCCGCCGCCCCGTTGCGGCCGGCCCGGCGAGGCTTGCCAGCGCGGCCTGCACGTCCCGCTGGACGTCTACGCAGCTTGAAAAGCGCGGTATTTTACCCGAAGAGCGGCAAGCTGCCAGTGCAGGGCGGCAGCGAGCGGCAAGACGCCGCGCAGCGCGTTGTGCGTGCGCGACGCCGGCGCGGATTTGCGGGCGCGGGGCATCCCGGCGCCGGGCATCCGGGCGTCGGGCATCCGGGCGTCGGCCATCCGCGCGCCGGTCGCGCCGTGCGCGCGATTGCATGCAGCGATGGAACGCTGCGGTGCGGTCGCGCACGATTGTTTAGTGGACACGCAGCCCCTACATTTCCGTCATCGCTCTGATTGAATACTTCCCGGGAGACTTTCCATGATCGAGATTCGCCGCTCCGCAGAACGCGGTCACGCCAACCACGGCTGGCTCGACTCGTATCACAGCTTCTCGTTTGCCGATTACCGTGACCCCGAGCACGTGCACTTCGGGCCGCTGCGCGTGATCAACGAAGACCGTATCGCCGGCGGCCAGGGGTTCGGCGCGCATGGGCATCGTGACATGGAGATCGTCACGTATGTGCTCGAGGGCGCGCTCGCGCATCGCGATAGCATGGGCAACGGCTCGACGATCCGTCCCGGCGACGTGCAGCGCATGAGCGCGGGCACCGGCGTGCAGCATAGCGAGTTCAACGCGTCGCGCGACGAACTCGCGCATTTGCTGCAGATCTGGATCATTCCGCGCCGCGCGGGCGATCAGCCCGGCTACGAGGAAAAGCGCTTCGACGCCGACAGCAAGCGCGGCCGTCTGCGCGTAATCGCATCGCCCGACGGTCGCGACGGCTCGGTGACGATCCATGCGGACGCGTCGATCTACGCGGGACTGTTCGACGGCGCCGAACACGCGACGTTCGCAATACCGGCGGGACGTCTCGCCTATCTGCACGTCGCGCGCGGCATGCTGAGCGTGAACGGCACGGTGCTCGAAGCGGGCGATGCCGCGAAGCTCAGCGACGTCGACGCGGTGACGCTCGAAAAGGGCGACGACGCGGAAGTGCTGCTGTTCGATCTCGGTCAGTTGAACGGCTGATCCGAGCGGTTGGTTCGCGCGGCCTGCGCCTCATGCAGTGAGCCGCGTCAAACGAAAACGCCACGGAAAACCTCTTCCGTGGCGTTTTTCTATTAGCGAGGCGCTCTTTCCTGGTACGCCTCGCGGATGCAACGTGCCGCTTACTGCTTGGCGGCCGGCGCCGGCGCCGACGCCGCGCCATTGTGATGCTCCCAACGCTCGCGCATTTTCTCGTGACGCTGTTCCATCCGCGCGAAACGCTGCTTGATCGCCGTGCTGACGGTGGTCTTCTGCTGGTCGTTCAGGCCGTTATAGAACTTGAGCCACGCGTCGCTGGTTTGTTGACGCAGTTGCGCGTCCTTCTGCTCGATCTGCTGATGCGTCGCGGCCATCGCGTTCAGATCGAGAATAGGCTGCTGCTGCGCGGCCTTGAACTGGTCGTGAGCCTGCTTGTGGTTGGCGCGCATCGCTTCGTGGTTCTGCTTCATCGTATCGAGCGCGCTTTGCCACAGCTTTTCCTGTTCCGCGTTCAGCTTCAGCTGGTCGTGGAGTTGGGTCAGTTCTTTCATGAAGTGGCCATGCCAGCCGCCGGGGCCGCCGTGCGCCTGCTCGGCGGGTTGAGCGGCGTAAGCGGCGCCCGCGCCGATGGCGAGAGCGGTGGCAGCAACGGCGAGAACGCGCGACATCTTTTTGGTGGACATATGAGGCTCCTTGTAATGGAATAGCCGACGATGCAACCGGTCTTTGGACTGCCTGCACTCGGTAAGGCACAGCGTAGAGAACCGCGTGCGCCGCTGTGTTACGCGCCAGGACGCCGCCATTACCAGCAATTACGCGCGGCTTTCACCGTAACACCCGGTAACCCTTCAGACCGTTTGCAAAACGAAATCCCTTTCTGCCGCGCGTTAAACTTCATTCCATGGCTACTCAAATCCTGGTCGTCGACGACGACGTCGAACTGCGCGATCTGCTGCGCGACTATCTGGCCCGCCAGGGCATCGAAGTTTCGGTGCTGCACGACGCGGGCTCGCTCGAACGGCGCCTCGAGCGCGAGCGCCCCGACCTCATCGTGCTGGACCTGATGATGCCCGGCGTGGACGGGCTCACCGCGCTGCGCAAGCTGCGCGCGTCGGGCGACGATATCCCCGTCATCATGCTGACCGCGCGCGCGGACGACGTCGACCGGATCGTCGGCCTCGAACTCGGCGCGGACGACTACCTTGGCAAACCGTTCAATCCGCGCGAACTGCTCGCGCGCGTGCAGGCGGTGTTGCGGCGGCGCCGCACGCTGCCGTCGGCGGCTGCGCCCGAGCAGCGCGAGCCGTTCAGCTTCGGCCGCTTCACGCTGGATTTCCAGTCGCGCACGCTGCATCTCGAAGACAAGCCGCTCACGCTGTCGGGCAGCGAGTTCGCGCTGCTGAAGATCTTCGTCAATCACCCCATGCGCACGCTCACGCGCGAGCGTCTGCTGGAACTGCTGCACGGTCCCGAGTACGACGGCACCGACCGCGGCATCGACGTGCAGGTGTGGCGCCTGCGTCGCATTCTCGAAACCGATCCATCCACACCGCGCTTCATCCAGACTGTGCGCGGCCGCGGTTACGTGTTCGTGCCGGACGGCGAGCAGAATGCGTCGGCCCATTGATTCGCTGTTCGGGCGGCTCGCACTGCTCGTCATCGCGGTGCTGATGCTGTCGCATTTCGCGTGGTATGCGCTGATGCGGCTCGAACGTTCGCAACTGCAAACGCGCTACGCGGTCGAGGAAGCGACCTTCCTCGTCGACGCGGTGCGTCAGCACGTCGCTCGCACACCGGATCAACCGTTGCCGTCGCGCGTGAAGCTAGTCGACCCGGCGAGCCCGGACGTGCCGGCAGCCAGCGCGAACATGCCACCGCCGCTCGAGCGTTTCGTCGAGGACGTGCGCGACCGCATGCCGGCCGATACCCAGGTGCGCGTCGGTCCGCCCGGCGGACCGCCCACGCTATGGGTGCGCGCCGCGACTGATCAAAACTGGATCGTCGTGCCGGTTCAGCCGCTGCGCATGCCGCGCTCGCTCGACCGCACGGTGTTGTGGCTCGCCATTATTTTCTCGTTTGCGGTGATGGCGGCGCTGTTCGCCGCGTGGGCGCTGCAGCGGCCGCTGCGCTTGCTCGCGCAGGCCGTCGCGCGCTTCGGCCGCGGGCTGCCGGTGCCGCCGGTGCCCGAGCGCGGGCCGCGCGAATTGCGGCAACTCACGCACGGCTTCAATCAGATGGTGCAGGAAGTCGCGCGCACCGAGAACGATCGCGCGGTGATGCTGGCCGGTGTCGCGCATGACCTGAAGACGCCGCTCGCGCGTCTGCGGCTGCGCGCCGAAATGATGGACGACGCGAAGACGCGCGACGGCGTCGTGCGCGACGTCGATTCGATGACGCATATCGTCGAGCAGTTCCTGCTGTTCGCGCACGACGGAGCAGACCGCAGCGAACCCGTGGAAGTCGATGCGCAGTGCGAGCGTGTCGTGCGCAGCTATCGGGCGGTGACCAGCGATGCTCCGACCGTTTACACGGAGCTCAACGCCGGGCCGTCGTTTCTGTTGCCGGCCGCCACGCTCGACCGGATCCTGTCGAATCTGATCGACAACGCGCATGCATATGGGGCGCCGCCGGTGGTTGTAGCGACCGCGCGCACACCGCAGGGCTTTACGCTATCCATCAGCGACAACGGCAAGGGCATCGCCGCCCAGGACCTGATCAGCGCCAGCCGGCCGTTCGTGCGGCTCGATCCGGCGCGCGGCGGCAACGGCCATAGCGGGCTGGGTCTTGCGATCGTCGAGCGGCTGGTGCGGCGCGCGGGCGGTGAGTGGGAAATCGGCAATCACGGCGGCCGCGGTCTGCGGGTGTTGATGAGCTTTCCGTTCGAAGTGCTGCCGCGTGTCGCGACGGCATCGGAAAACGCCTGGTAGGAGCAGGGTGTTGGCGTCGCGATGCGCGCGCGGGGCGTCGGCATCGCGAGCGGGCGAGAGGTCAGTCCGAAAACAACGTATTCAATGCGTTCGCCGTTTCGCTGTCGACGGTATTCCACGTCACCGATTCCGCCTCGAAAATATAGTGCGTCGTATATTTGCCGAGGCGCGCGAGTATTTCCTCCTGAATCAGTTCCGGTGCGACTTCCAGTTTCAGATACCAAGCGGTCGACGACAGACGCGTCTGGAACGCGCCGTATTCGGCGAGCAGATGGTCGAATGCCTCAGCGTCCTGATCGCGACAGACGATCACCAGATTTCCCTTCATGCGAATCTCCCGTTAGTGCGATAGTGACAATCCGATATCAGGATCGATGATACCTGCTTCGCTGCGTGAAGCCCGGCGTCGTTTTAGCGTGGGCAGGGTGTTGGCGTGGGATGGCCAAACGGAGAGGGCGATACCGTCGCGCGCTGAGTTTTTCCGCGAGCGTCAGGGATTCACCAGGCATTCACCGCCGTGCGCGCAGGCGGCGCGGTATCGTCGGGCGGCAGTGCTTCGGTGCGATCGCGCCCGCCGGTTTTCGCCGCGTACAGCGCGGTATCGGCACGGCTCATCAGGCGCTCGGGCAGATCATCGAGCGACAGCTCGGTGATGCCGATGCTCACGCTCAGCCCCGCCGAGGCCGGCAGCTTCGGCGAGGGCATCGCTTTCAACCGCAGCCGCAGACGCTCGACCACCTCGCGCCCGCCTGCCAGATCGGTGGCCGGCAGCAGCAGGCCGAACTCCTCGCCGCCGAGCCGGCCGATTGCGTCGGAGCTGCGCAGCTCGGCGCGACACGTATCGACGAAATGTTCGAGCGCGCGGTCGCCGGCGGCATGGCCGAAGCGGTCGTTGATCTGCTTGAAGTGGTCGAGATCGGCGATCGCCATGCACAGCGGTTCGCGGTCCGCGTGCGCGCGATCGATCTCATGGCGCAGCAGGTCGAGGAAATAGCGCCGCGACAGCGCGCCGGTCAACGCATCGTGCCGCGCCTCCGCCGACAGCAGCGTATTGGCCGACTGCAACTGCTCGGCGAGATCGCGTGTCGCGCGGTGGTGGCGTCGCTCGCGCACGTAGGACACCGTGATCACCCACGCGAGCGCGACGGTGCCGGACAGTGTCAGGAACACCAGCAGATGGTCGCGCTTGTGATTGCGCAGCAGCTCCGGCCACGCGGCGAGCGGATCGACCAGATGCGCGGAGAGCCCCGAGTTCAGGCCGCCGCGGTTCTGATAGAGCGCCGGGGTCGGCTGCTCGATCATGCCGAACAGCTGCGCGGCGACCGACGCCGGCACCCACGGCGCCTGCTCGCGCACCTGCGTGTCTTCGCGGATCAGCATGTCGGGGAACGTCTCGCGGCGGTAGATGATGCGCCGCTCGGTGGGGTTCATCTGCGTGACGCGCGAGTTCGGCAACGCGTGGCCTTCGAGCGCGCTGTTGTGCGCCATGATGATGACGCCGTTGTCGTCGGAGACGAAGGTGCCCGCGTGCGCGACCCAGTGGCGCAATCGCGCGATGCCGACCTTGGCGACCACCGCGCCGACCAGCAGCCCGTCCGAATACACCGGCGCGGTGATGAAGATGCCCGGCTCGCCGCTCGCGCGACCGACCCCGTACGCTTCGGCGAATGCGCCGAGCAGTGCGCTCGTCAGATAGCCGCGCGCGCGCATATCCACGCCGACGAACGATTGCTGTGCACCCTCGGGGTTCGACATCGTGCTGCTGGAAGCGACGCAGATGCCGTTCGCATTGACGATCCAGACCTGATCGAGCCCGGAGAAGCCTTGCGCTTCATGCAGGAACCTGCTGACCGCCGCCATCTGCGGGTCCTTCAGCAACGCGGCGCGCAAGGCGGGTTCCGCCGCCTCGCTGTTCGCGGCATAATTCTGCGATTGCACGAGGGCACGCTGGACCACGTCCATTTCGGCCATGGTTGCGGGGATGGCGCGGGACATCGCGAGGTCGCTGGCAATCACTTCGGCCATGTTGTCGACGATCGACGTGGACATTTGCCGCTGCGTGTGCAACGCCGCGTCCAGCTCTTGCTGTACCATCCGGTCCGCGACCATGCCAGCCACGAACCAGCAGGCGAGGACGATCAGCACGAAGCTGACCGGCCCGGCTATCTGGCGCAAGGTTGTCCTGTTCATCGACCCTCTGATCCGTCTGGCTGTGACATGCAACTTGCTTGTTGGTGGGCAGCGTGCTCTCAACGCTGTGTCGTTATCTGCGTCAGCTGCGGTTTCGTTCCGTCACGAGCGACGTGCGCTACGTTGTCGCCATGCCCGGATGAACCGCTGATAAACAGGTAAGTCGTTTCCCGATTTTAACCGTCGCGAAGCACGTTGCCACCGTTATTGGTGGGATGCTGTCTGCATATGCCGCGCCGATTAGATTCTTAACGGCAGCCGCGCGGCATTCTTGATAGCTGTGTGGACGGATGGAGCGAATGAGCGGCGACGGCCGCGGTGTCAGCCGATGTGGCTTGCGCGCCACGCCGCGAGACAGCCCGCGACGTGTCACGCTGAAGTACGCGCGAGCGGGGTACAGTGCGGCGCGGCGACGCGTGCCGGGGCTTGCTGAAGCCTTACGCCACGGCCTTGCGACGCCGTCTCGCGATTTGCGGCGAAAGGTTGTGCCTGAAACATAGGATGGTGTAGTGTCGTGCCGTCCAAAACGAGGAAAGCCCGCCAGCCCTCGGGCGGCGCACGCGGCGACAGGAGTTCGGCGTGATGGTTGTGGTCGTGGGCGACGCGTCCACGTAGCTGTCCATTGCCGGCCCATGTGTCTCCAACGCTAACGATTTACCACGCACGCGCGTTTTGCCATGCCCGATTTCCGCTTTCCGGACCGACCCATAGACCGCCGCGGAGCAGCCGCGGCCTCCTTCGAGCGTTCGAATGCCTGTTTCAAGAGGGAGGGCATCTGATGGATTTCAGCTTCAACCTGAAGCGCACCGCCAATGCGTCGGCATGGCGGGTGTTGCCCAACCGCTGGGACTTCGTTGCATTCCCGCTGATCATCTGCCTGATCGCGATGGCGTCGATCGGCTTTCACGAGACGCTCGCGCCGATGTCGACGCTAAAGACCCAGGCGATCTCGCTCGATCCGGCCAACCTGCCCGAATACGCGATGCGCACCACGCTGCGCATGCTCGCGGCGATGGTCGCGTCGCTGATATTCACCTTGGTCTACGGGACGCTGGCCGCCAAGAGCCGCCGCGCCGGTCTCGTGCTGGTGCCGATTCTCGACATCCTGCAGTCGGTGCCGGTGCTCGGGTACATCTCGTTTACGGTCACGTTCTTCCTCGCGATGTTCCCGGGCCGCGTGCTCGGCGCCGAGCTCGCCGCGATCTTCGCGATCTTCACGAGCCAGGCCTGGAACATGACGTTCAGCTTCTATCAGTCGCTGCGCACGGTGCCGCGCGATCTCGATGAAGTGTCGCGCGGCTTTCACCTGACCTCCTGGCAGCGCTTCTGGAAACTCGAAGTGCCGTTCTCGATGCCGGGCCTGATCTGGAACATGATGATGTCGATGTCGGGCGGCTGGTTCTTCGTGGTCGCTTCCGAAGCGATTACGGTCGGCAACAACACGATCACGCTGCCAGGCATCGGCGCTTACCTCGCGCAGGCGATCAGCGACAAGAACCTGCACGCGATCGGCTGGGTCATCCTCGCGATGACGGTCGTGATTCTCGCCTACGACCAGTTGCTGTTTCGTCCGCTCGTCGCGTGGGCCGACAAGTTCCGCATGGAGTTCACGAGCTCGGGCGACGCGCCGGAATCGTGGCTGCTCGACCTGATCCGCCGCACGCGGCTGATTCACCGGCTGCTCGTGCCGCTCGGCTGGATGTTCGCGCGCGCGGCTCGGGTGCGTTTCCAGTTGCCGGCGTTCAGCGCACCGCGCTTTCACATCCCGCAGAGCGAGAAGAACTCGAAGCTCGGCGACATCATCTGGGCGGCGATCGTGCTGCTCGCCACGGTGTACGTGGTGTACCGCGTGTTTCTGTATGTGCGCACCGGCGTGACGCTCGACGAGATCGGCCACGTGTTCTTGCTGGGGCTGGTTACGCTGCTGCGCGTGGTCGTGCTGATCGCGATCGCTTCGGTGATCTGGGTGCCGGTCGGCGTGCTGATTGGCCTGCGCCCGGCGCTCGCGGAAAAGGTGCAGCCGCTCGCGCAGTTCCTCGCGGCGTTCCCGGCGAACCTGCTGTTCCCGGTGTTCGTGATCGTCATCGTGCGCTTTCACCTGAATCCGGACATCTGGCTGTCGCCGCTGATCGTGCTCGGCACGCAGTGGTATATCCTGTTCAACGTGATTGCCGGTGCGAGCTCGTATCCGAACGACTACCGCGAGGCGGCCAAGAATTTCCACATTCGCGGCTGGCAGTGGTGGCGTCAAGCGATGCTGCCGGGCATTTTCCCGTACTACGTGACCGGCGCGATCACCGCGTCGGGCGGGGCGTGGAACGCGAGCATCGTTGCCGAGTTCGTGCAGTGGGGCGATACCAGGCTCGCCGCGCATGGCCTTGGCGCCTATATCGCGCAGACCACCGCGGCGGGCGACTATCCGAAGATCATCGTGGGCATCGCCGTGATGTCCCTGTTCGTGACCCTGTTCAACCGTCTGCTGTGGCGTCCGATGTACGCCTACGCCGAAGGCAAGCTCCGTCTAGATTGAGAAATGAAGGCTTAACGCGATGCAAAATCCTAAAGCTGCTATGACCGCCGCGCCGATCCAGACGCCGCCGAAGCCCCCGCGCCTCGGCGAGGAAATCCTGCGCGTCAAGGACGTGTGCCGCGGCTTCAACAAGACTCAGGGTGAACTGCTCGTCCTCGACGACGCGAACCTGTCGCTGCGCGAGGGCGAGATCGTCGGTCTGCTCGGCCGTTCGGGCTCGGGCAAGTCGACGCTGTTGCGTATCATCGCGGGCCTGATCGAGCCGACCGACGGCGAAGTCACGTACATGGGCAAGCCGCTCGAAGGCCCGGCGAAAGGCGTCGCGATGGTGTTCCAGACCTTCGCGCTGTTTCCGTGGCTGACCGTGCTGCAGAACGTGGAAGCGGGTCTCGAGGCGCAAGGCGTCGGCGCGTCGGAGCGGCGCACGCGCGCGCTCGCGGCGATCGACCTGATCGGTCTCGACGGCTTCGAAAACGCGTATCCGCGCGAGCTGTCGGGCGGGATGCGTCAGCGCGTCGGCTTCGCGCGCGCACTCGTCGTCGATCCGACACTGTTGCTGATGGACGAGCCGTTTTCCGCGCTCGACGTGCTGACCGCCGAAACGCTGCGTACCGACCTGCTCGATCTGTGGACGCAGGGCCGCATGCCGATCAAGGCGGTGCTGATCGTCACGCACAACATCGAGGAAGCGGTGTTCATGTGCGACCGCATTCTGGTGCTGTCGTCGAATCCGGGCCGCGTGATCGCCGAGATCAAGGTGCCGTTCAAGCATCCGCGCAATCGTCTGGACCCGGCGTTCCGTCGTCTCGTCGACGAGATCTACGCGAAGATGACCGCGCGCCAGACCGACGAAAAGACCAGGAAGGGGCTCGAGCTCGGCAGCTGGCTGCCGCACGTGTCGACCAACCTGATGGCCGGTCTGATCGAAACGCTCGCCGCCGCGCCGTATCACGGCCGCGCGGACATGCCGGAAATCGCGCGCTCGCTGCATCTGGAGGTCGACGATCTGTTTCCGATCGCCGAAGTGCTGCAGCACCTCGGTTTCGCCGACGTGCGCGAGGGCGACATTTTCCTGACCCCGCCGGCGCGCGTGTTCTCCGAATTCGGTACGCAGGAACGGAAAATGATGTTCGCCGAGCATCTGCTGCGGCATGTGCCGCTCGCGGCGCGGATCAAGAAGGTGTTGAACGAGCGGCCGGGACATCGCGCGCCGCGCGTGCGCTTCGAGCAGGAGCTGGAAGACTTCCTGTCGGACAGCGCGGCGGAAGAGACGCTCGACGCGGTGATCAACTGGGGCCGTTACGGCGAGATCTTCTCGTACAACGACCAGACCGAAATCTTCAGTCTGGAAGACGTGGAGTCTTAAGTCCGGGTCGTCGCGGAAACGAACGCGGTTCGGACAAAAAAGCGGCGAGGAAAGCCTCGCCGCTTTTTTATTGCAGGTTGCCCCAGCGTGCGACCGCCGGTTCGGCCGTCGCCCACTTCCAACCGTTGTCCTGCTGGCACGCGCTCGCCGTGAACCACCTCTCGGGCGCGTCCGGGCCGTCGCCGTCCTGCACCGAGAACACGAAGTCTTTGCACAGCGCGAGCGCCGAGTTGACCGCGCGCGTCACGCGCACCTGGCCGTGACCGTTTTCGATCGGCAACGTGTGTTTGACCGACCAGGGTTTCGTTTCGCCGACCGGCATCGTGCCGACCAGCGCCGCCATCAGATCCTGCTGATCCTTGTGCATGCTGCGCATGTAGCGCGCGACCGCTTCGTCGGTGGCGGCCTGCACGGCCACGCCGACGCCGAGCGCGATGGCCGGATTGCTGGTCACGATGCCCGAAGCGACACCCGCCGCCGCGCCGCTCGCGGCGCCGATCGACGCGCAGCCGCTCGCCAGCAGGCTCGCGCCAACGCATAGCGCGCCGGCCGCGACGAGCCGCACGCGATCACCCATCGGAACGCCAAGCGAACGCAATCTCATTGCAGCGCACCCCAGCGCTCGGTGGCGGGTTCGGCCGATGCCCAACGCCAGTCCTTACCGTCGCGGCAGACCGATGCGATATAGAACGCGCTGTTCGCGGGCTTGTCGCGGGTTGCGTTCTGATCGACGGAAAAGACGATTTCCTTGCAATCGAGCGCGCCGGTGCTGATCAGGCGGCTGACGGTCACGCGGCCGTGTTCGTCGTCTTCGATCGGGAAAGAGTGGGTGATGCTCCAGGGGGCGACAGCGCCGACCTCGAGCGGACCGGCCGCTTGCGCAATGCTGTTCTGCGTATTCGTGTGGACCACACGCTCCGAATACTGCACGCCGGCGCGCGCCGCGGCGACCGCGCCAAGACCGATACCGGTCGCGACCGCCGCGTTGCTGGTGACCTTGCCCGCGACCGCGGCACCCGCGATGCCGGCGCCCGCGACTGCGCCTTCCGAGTACAACGAACTACACCCGCTCAATGCCGACGACACCGCCAGCGCCAGCGCAAGCAGCGCTATTACGTGGGGGCGTTTGCCTGCGACAACGGACTTCGCGTTGTCGGCCCACACCATGTTCTTTTGCATTTCTCCCGTCCCTGCCCGTACAGGTGCCTGCGTTCACGCGTCGCGCGTGTAACGAAGGACACGTCGTTTACTACGCTGCCGCATTGTGCAGGATGCGTTTTGTAATTGGCAGCGAAAAAATGCAAGCAATTGCAAAACACCGTGCGCCGCGATGTTTTCTGTTGCAAGGGCGGAGGGCTTGCCTGGCTCTGCCAGGTGTTCGGGACGCCAGGCAGATTCGCCATCGATGTGAGAGCTGGCGGGGGTGAATTCGGTGCGGCGAAACGCGCGGCGAAAGGATCACGACGAATAGCGCAACAGCGGGCCGCCGCCATCGGCGAACGGCCTACGTTGCAGCGTGCCTATGAGTCGGATTCGTCTTCGCCGCTTTCGTCGCCGTACGCGCTCAGCCGGTTGTACAGCGTCTTGAGGCTCACGCCGAGCGCTTTGGCCGCGCGCCGCTTGTCGCCGCCGCAGTACTTGAGGGTGCCGAGAATGATCTGCTTTTGCGCGTCGGCGAGCGGCGTGCCGATCCACACGCTCATCGCGTCGCCTTGCGTGACCGCTTTCTTGACTCGCGACGCAAGATGCGGATGTGGCAATTCGACGGTCTTCTCCGCGAGAATGAACGCGCGATACACCGCGTTCTTCAACTCGCGCACGTTGCCCGGCCACGACCATGACCGCAGCGTTTCGATCGAGCGCTTGCTGAAGCTCTTGTTGGTCGCTTCCTGCTGGTTCAATTGCGCGAGGAAGTATTGCGCGAGCAGCTCGCGATCGTTTTCGCGCTCGCGCAGCGGCGGCGCGCGCAGCGGAAACACCGCGAGCCGGTACATCAGATCCTCGCGCAAGCCGTTTTCCTTGACGGCCACCGCGGGATCGCGATTGGTCGCGGCGATCACGCGCACGTTGCCGCTGATCAGCTCGTTGCCGCCGACCCGATAGAACGTGCCGGTTTCAAGCGCGCGCAGCAGCTTGACCTGGCGCACCGGCGCCATTTCGGTGATTTCGTCGAGAAACAGCGTGCCGCCGTTCGCATGTTCGAAGTAGCCGATGCGGCCTTGGACCGCGCCGGTGAAGCTGCCTTTTTCGTGGCCGAACAGTTCGGCTTCGATCAGCTCATCGGGAATCGCGCCGCAGTTTACGGCGACGAACGCGCCGTCCTTGCGGCCGCTGCGCTCGTGGATGGTGCGGGCGATCAGCTCCTTGCCGGTGCCCGATTCGCCGATGATCAGCGCGGTCGCGTCGGTATCGGCGACGCGTTCGATCTGCTCGTACAGATCGAGCATCACCGGCGACGAGCCGTACAGCAGCCCGTACGATTTCAGTCCCGCGACGGCATCCCCGACGCGCTGCTTCGATTGTGGCGAAGCATTGCCGCCGGCGGACACGGTGGGCGAGTCCAGATCGATTGACGCCATAAAAGGGGGAGTCCTGTGCAAATGAAGTTCGTAATGCGGCGCGCAGGCCTTGAATGCGATAGACCGTACAGCCACTATCTCATAAAAGACGATTTAACCACTTCGACACGGATTCCGGCAATCGAACTGGCAGCGGCTGCGGCAGCCATGCGCGCAATCGGTCTAAAGTGCTCGAAATTGGCCTTTGTCAGCGCGCTGAAGCGGTAAATATACCGGGCACATGCATTGCATCATTGACCGTTTGACCGAGTCGTGCGAGCTTTTGACGGCTACGTCGCGGCGGCGCTGGCGAGCGCAGGGCGGCAACCCGGCAACCCGCATCGCGGGGCCAGGAACGCCGAATCAGACGAGGAGTGAACGATGACCGACACCACGCAACAACTTGCACTCGGCGGACAGAAGATCGTCGAGGATCTCCGGGTGCTGCTGAGGGACTCGGAGGAAATGCTGCGGCTCGCCGCCAACGTGCCGGGCGAAGGCGTGGACGCCTTGCGCGACCGGCTCGGCACGCATGTGGAAACGCTGCAATCGGCGCTCGGCGATGCGCAACGCAACATGCATCGCCGGTATCGCGAGGCGGCGGTCAGCACCGAGCACTATGTGCGCAATAACCCGTGGCGCGCGCTCGCGCTCGCGGCGGGCACCGGTTTTCTGCTGGGCGTGCTGGTCGCACGTTAGAGGCGGCGCGGCGAGCGACGCTCGCATCGGCTCGCTGAAAGGCGCGGCGCACGTCTGGCACGACCTGCACTCATCTGCATCACGATCCAAGGAGTTCATGATGACACGTCCCACGATTGGTCTTTTTAGCGCATTGATGGCACTCGGCGGCTTTCTCGCGGTTCGCTACGTGCAACACAAACGCACGGGCCAGATTTCCCCGGCCCGCGAGTTGAGCCGCTGGGAAAACGAGGGCGGCGCGGTGGCGGCGCCGGCAACTTTGTCGAGCGAGCTAGCGCCCGCCTCTCAAAGCACCAACGGCTCAGGGCAGGTTGCCGGCGAACACCGCGCATGGCCATTTCCGCGTGGCTAACGCGCGGCGCTCGAAGCCCAGCGAGGGCGGCGATGCAGCCAGATCGGCGGTCGGCGCCTGGAAGGGATTGTTAAATGGATTCTATAAACCCGTATAATAGGCAAATAGACAACAATGACGCATTAGTCGGCCGGAATTCCACCGTTATTGTTGCAATTTTTCATCAAATGGTCGGCGAAGCGGGACTCACGTCGAATCCGCGTCATGCAGACGACCCGAACGAGCGGCATGCCCATGGCGATGTTCCGCATATTTTCTGACCCACGCTTGCAGGCTTTCCAAACGCGATGCCACATGTACTGATTGTCGATGACGACGCAGGTACCCGCGAGGCGCTTTCCGCCATCATTGGGGAAGACGGGCTGACCACCGCCACCGCGGGCGATCTGCGCGAAGCGCGTATTCAACTGATCCGGCAGATGCCGGACGTCGTATTCACCGACCTGAAGCTGCCCGATGGCAGCGGGGTCGATCTGTTCGAAGATCTCGATCCGCGCTCCGGCGTCGAAGTGATCGTGATCACGGGTCACGCAACGGTCGAGTCGGCGGTCAGCGCCCTGAAAATGGGCGCGGCCGACTACCTCGTGAAACCGATCAACATGCAGCGCGTGAAGGCGATCCTGTCACGCCTGCCGCGCCCCGGCGACCTGAAAGCCGAAATCGGCACGCTGCGCGGCGAGTTGCGCCGCATGGGCCGCTTCGGTCTGATGCTCGGCAATTCGCCGGCGATGCAGGAGGTCTACGATCAGATCAGCCGGGTCGCGCCGACGGCGGCCTCGGTGATGCTGGTCGGCGAATCGGGCACCGGCAAGGAAGTCGCCGCGCAGACGCTGCACGAGCTGAGCCTGCGTCGCAAGCACGCGTTTCTCGCGGTCAACTGTGGCGCGATTTCGCCGAATCTGATCGAGTCGGAAATGTTCGGCCACGAGCGCGGTTCGTTCACCGGCGCGGATCGGCAGCACAAGGGCTATTTCGAGCGCGCGAACGGCGGCACGCTGTTCCTCGACGAAATCACCGAGATGCCGATCGAGCTGCAGGTGAAGTTGCTGCGCGTGCTCGAGACCGGCATGTTCATGCGTGTCGGCACGACCAAGGAAATCGAAACCGATGTGCGTCTGATCGCGGCCACCAATCGCGATCCCGAGCAGGCGGTGCTCGAGGGCAAGCTGCGGCTCGACCTTTACCACCGGCTGAACGTGTTTCCGATCAGCCTGCCGCCGCTGCGCGATCGCGGCAAGGACGTCGAACTGCTTGCGCAATCGTTCCTAGATGAGCTCAACGAGCGTCACGGCACGAAGAAGCATTTCCCGGTCGCGGTGAAGGAAATGCTGCTGTCGTATCCGTGGCCGGGCAATGTGCGCGAGCTGAAGAACTACGTGCAGCGCGCGCACATCATGTCGAGCGCGGATTCGGATACCACGGCGACCGTGCCGTTGCAGATCACGCTATCGAAGCCCGCGACCGGCACCGCGATCACGATCCCGTTCGGCACCTCGCTCGCGGAAGCCGACCGTCAGCTGATTCTGGCGACGCTCGAGCAATGCGGCGGCGTGAAGACGCGCGCCGCGGAAATTCTCGGCATCAGCCTGAAGACGCTGTACAACCGGCTCGTCGAGTACGGCAACGATGCGCGCGAGGACGGCGACCCCTCCGACGAATCACGCGCGCTCGGCGGCGCGGACGCCTGATCCGCGCTCGTTCCCACGTCGTCCGCATCATCGGCAATCGCCCGCCCGGGCTCCGGGCGGGCACCCTGACGGCACAGGCCTTGCTGCGCTTCCGGTGGAACGCAAAACGAGGTCACCGACATGCCGCACCTGCCGCCGCACCTGCCGCATTACGCTGCCGTTTCCCCGCCGTCCGGGCCGTTGCACGCTCACCGGCCCGAACCGGTCGAGCCGCCCGCCGCGCCGCCGGACCCGGCCGAACCCGACACGATCCCCGGCCCGACACCCGATCCGATCGAGCCCGTGGAACCGGTCACGCCGCCGATCGGCGATCCGCCGCCGCAGCCGACGCAGACGCCCCAGGCCGCCGACCGACGAGAGCGTCCGCTGCAATGCTGATGCGACCCCTCGATGCTGATGTACTATCGCGCGCCGGATGCAACCGAACCCGCGCTGCAGCGGATCGTTGCCCCGCTTCGGTGCAGTGCATTGCTGTACTTGTTACAAAGCCGGCGCATCTTTTACCGGCAATTTACGGTTTCGCCCCCTAGACTGTAGGGATGCCGCAACAAGCGGCAGGCTTCTCCGGAGGCACGATCATGAGACACCCCGCATTGCGTCGTTCCGCGCGGCATTCCAAGCGCGGGCCACGGCCGGCCGATGTCAAGACTGAGCCGGCTGAGTCGCCGGACCCGGCGGCGCAGAACCGGATCGCCCCCCATACGCCGCCGGACGGCGAGCACAACCAGGGCGGGGTGCGTCAGGAAGGCCTCGAATACCAGCGCGATCTGGGCTCGGAGCAGGACGCCTGACGCAGCGCAGTAGCCGCGCGGGGTGTTCCAGCGGCAGCGATGCCGGTAAGAAAGACCGCCGCTTTGGTCCGGTTGAACAGAAAAATTTTCTTCGCAATTCGTGGGGATTGCGGGGATTCGCTCGTTTGTCACATTTTCATACAACTTTATTTCCGATATCTCAAATATCGGCACGTTGCTTGCATGCACCGTTTTGGCGCAATTCCGCATACAACGAAACAATGGAGCACTAATGAGCAGATTGATCGTGGTATCGAATCGTGTCGCACCGATTCAGGAAGCGCGTCCGGCAGCGGGCGGGCTCGCGATCGGCGTGCTGGACGCGCTGAAGGAAACCGGCGGCGTCTGGTTCGGCTGGAGCGGCGAAACGGTCAGCGAGCCATCCGCGCCCGTGATCGAGAAGCAGGGCAACGTCACCTACGCGACGGTGGGCCTCACCAAGCGCGATTACGACGAGTACTACCGCGGTTTTTCGAACACCACGTTGTGGCCGACCTTTCACTATCGCAACGACCTGTCCCGCTACGACCGCGAGGACTATGCGGGCTACCAGCGCGTCAACGCGACGCTGGCGAAGCAGTTGAAGGAACTGCTCAAGCCCAGCGACATCATCTGGGTTCACGACTACCATCTGCTGCCGTTCGCGCGTTACCTGCGCGATCTCGGCGTGAAGAACCCGATCGGCTTCTTCCTGCACATTCCGTTTCCGGTGCCCGAGGTGCTGCGCACGATTCCGCCGCACGAGGAGATCGTCAAGGCGATGTGCAGCTACGACGTGATCGGTTTTCAAACCGAGGCGGATCGCCAGTCGTTCGTCGACTATATCGAGCGCGGCCACCACGGCACGTCGAGCGAAGACGGCATGGTGCACGCGTACAACCGCTTCCTGAAGGTCGGCGCGTACCCGATCGGCATCTATCCCGATGCGATCGCCAAAGCCGCCGAGCAGTTCACCGACCGTAAGGCGGTGCGCAGCCTGCGCGACGGCATGCGCGGGCGCAAGCTGATCATGAGCGTCGACCGGCTTGATTATTCGAAGGGGCTGGTCGAACGCTTCCAGGCATTCGAGCGGCTGTTGCAGAACGCGCCCGGCTGGCATGGCCGTGTGTCGCTGGTGCAGATCGCGCCGCCGACCCGCGCCGACGTGCAGACCTATCAGCGCATCCGGCAAACGCTCGAAGGCGAAGCGGGCCGCATCAACGGCCGGTTCGCGCAGCTCGACTGGACGCCGATCCAGTATCTGAACCGCAAATACGAACGCAATCTGCTGATGGCGCTATTCCGCCAGTCGCAGGTCGGCTACGTGACGCCGCTGCGCGACGGGATGAATCTGGTGGCCAAGGAGTACGTCGCGTCGCAGGACCCGGCCGATCCGGGCGTGCTCGTGCTATCGCAATTCGCGGGTGCGGCCGAGCAGTTGCCGGGCGCGCTCGTCGTCAATCCGTTCGATCTGTCGCAGATGGCCGAAGCACTCGAACGCGCGTTGTCGATGCCGCTCGCCGAGCGTCAGGCGCGTCATGCGGACATGATGGAGCCGATGCGCGAGAACAATCTGTCGGTTTGGCGCGATACCTTCCTCGACGATCTGCGCCATGTCGCGACCGCTTCTTCGGTGACGGCCAAAGCGGTAAAGCTCGCTGACGTGACGGCATCGTCCTGAGCGGATAGTCGCGGCCCGCGCGGGCGGGCGACGCGTGAGCCGGTCACGTCGTGAATGAAGTGACAACGAAGATCGAAGCAAAAAGGGCGTGCATCGCGTCGTGCGATGCATGCCCTTTTTTCGTGGATGCGTTGCAGGTCGCACGGCCACGATCCCGCCACAACCCTCAAGCCGGCTGCGTCACCTTCTGCATGACCCGCATCGTGCTGACGACCGCCGCGACCGCCGAAAACCCCGCGGCCACATACAGCGCGACGACCGTCCCGCTTTGCGGCGCGACGCCGAAGATCAGTGCGACCAGCGCCGCGCCGAGCGTTTGCCCGGTCAGGCGCGCGGTGCCGAGCATGCCGCTCGCGCCGCCGCTGCGTTCGCGCGGCGCGGACGACAGTATCGTGCGATTGTTCGGCGACTGGAAGATGCCGAAGCCCGCGCCGCACAGCGCCATGCGCCACGAAATCTGCAGCGCGTCGGGGTGAGGTCCGAGCGTCGCGAGCAGCAGCAGGCCGACCGTCATCGCGGCGAGCCCGACGCCGCCGAGCCAGCCGGACGATATCCTGTCCGACAGCACGCCCGCGATCGGCGCGGCGATGATGATGATCGCGGGCCACGGCGTCATCAAAAGACCGGTTTCGACCTGCGACATGCCGAGCGTTTCCTGCAGCAGGAACGGCAGCGACACGAACGCGAGCATCTGCGCGCAGAACGAGCAGACCGACGTGCCGATCGACAGCGCGAACACCGGAATACGCAGCAGGTCGATCGGCAGCAGCGGGGCGGGCCGCGTCAGTTGCCGGCGCACGAAGAAGTAGCCGACCACCAGTGCGCCGAGCGCTTCGAGCGTCACGTAGCCCAAGCGCTGACCGTGGCCCAGGCCATCGACCGCGAAAATCAGCAGGCCGAACACGAACGCGTTCATTACCGCGCTCAAATAGTCATACGGCGATTCGTGGCCGGGGTTCATCGGCAGCGCCTTGAAGCCGCCGACGATCGCAGCGATCCCGATCGGCACGTTGATCGCGAACAGCCACGGCCACGTGGCGATCGCGAGCACCCCTGACGCGACCGTCGGCCCGACCGCCGACGACACCGCCACCACCATCGCATTGATCGAGACGCCGCGCCCCAGCTGCGCCGGCGGATAGATCATGCGCACGATCGCGGTGTTCACGCTCATGATGCCGGCCGCCCCGAAGCCCTGGACCACGCGCGCGAGCGCGAGCGTCGCAAGCGAGTTCGACAGCGCGCAGCCGAGCGACGCAACCGTGAACAGGATCAGCCCCGACAGATAAATGCGCCTGTAGCCGATGCGGTCGCCGAGCGACGCCATCGGCAGCAGCGAGATCGTGATCGCGAGCTGATACGCGTTGACGACCCAGATCGACGCGGCGGCGCTCGCATTGAGGTTGCGCGCGATCGTCGGCAGCGCGACGTTGGCGATTGCGCTGTCGAGCACCGCGAGCGTCAGCGACAGCGCGATGACCAGCATCGCCCAGTAGCGTTGGGGAACCGGCAGGCCCAGTTCCTTGCCTTCGAAGCGGGGAGTGGAAGGCGTCGGGCCATCCGTGCGCGGGGAGGGTGCGTGCATCGATTATTCGATTTGTCGGAGATGTAGCCGCGCCTGTGCGCGGCTACGCGCTGGCCGCCGCTGGCATATCGGTCGGCGCGGCGCCAGCGCTGCCGGGACGCCGGCGCCGCGCTCGCGTCATTTGAGTTCGTAAAGGCCGGTGTGGGTCGTCGAGTCGATTTCGTTCAGATGCGTCATGAAGCGCGCGACCGCGTTGGTGGTTTCCGCGCTGACCGGCAGATGCGGCACCTTCAGCGCATGCAGCCGGAAAATGAAGCGATGCGTGCGATCGCCGCGCGGCGGCGCGGCACCGCCGAAGCCGACCGTCCCGTAGTCGTTGCGCAACTGTATCGCGCCCTGCGGCAGCAGCGAGCCGTCGGCCTTGCCGGCGTTGCGCGGCAGCGAGCGCGCGTCGGCCGGGATGTTGACGACGACCCAATGCCAGAAGCCGCTGCCGGTCGGCGCGTCGGGATCGTGAACGGTGAGCGCGAAGCTTTGCGTGTCCGCGGGCGGCGCTTCCCATTGCAGTGACGGCGAGATGTTTTCGCCGTCGCCGCCGAACGCCTTGTCGTTGTATTCGTGGTCTCTCGGCATGAAGCCGTTGTTGGGAAAGTCGTCGGACCAGAGACGGAAGTCAGCCATGATGTGCCTCCCTTGTTGATTGCTTCTGGGATCGTCGCAGTGCGCGATGTCGCGGCGGGCGAGGCGCATCTCGTGGCATGCCGGAGCGCGTGAGGACGTGCCGTGAAAGCGTCGGGAAAGCAGCCGGAAATCGCCGCCGAAGCGTGCCTCGAAGGCATCTCGAAAGCATGCCGGGTGTGCTTTTCGAGTGTAGCACCAGCGACCGCGAGACTCGCGCGAGCAGGGCAGCTCGCGCGTGGTTTCAGCCGCGTTCCTCGAACTCCGGCGCGTCGCTTCTGATCCACGCGACGAGCCGTTCGATCACGCCCGCGATATCGCGATTCGCACCCCGCAAAGCGCATTCCCAGACGATCGCGACGCGCCAGCCGCTCGCGAGCAGCGCGGCGCGCGCCTTGTCGTCGTTGCTGCGATTGCGGCCGATCTTGTCGCGCCAGAAGTCGGGCCGTGTCTGCGGCCATTTGAACAAATGACAGTCGTGGCCATGCCAGAAGCAGCCATGCACGAGCACCACCGCGCGATAACGCGGCAGCACGATGTCGGGGCGGCCGGGTAGATCGCGCGCGTCGAGCCTGAAACGCAGGCCTTGCCGATGCAGCAGGCTGCGGATCAGCACCTCCGGCTTGGTGTTGCGGCCGCGAATGCCGGACATCATCCGGCTGCGCGTCGCGCTATCGACGATATCGACCATCGTCAGCGGGACAACGGGTCGCGCGGCCGCTCACGCGTAGAGCGGCAGGGAGTGTTTCGACGCATCGCGGGTCGGGTGGGCGAGCAGGGTTTGCACATGCGGCAGCATGATACGCGCCACTTCGCGCATCACCGGCATCACGACGCTGTTGCCGAACTGCCGGTAGGCCTGCGTATCGCTGACCGGAATCCTGAAGGTGTCGGGAAAGCCCATCAGCCGCGCGCATTCGCGCGGCGTCAGACGACGCGGGCGCAGCGCCTCGCCCTGATAGACGAGAATTTCGGAGCCGTCCTTGTGATAGCGCGCGGACAGCGTGCGCGTCACGCTATCCGGGTATGCCATGCCGAAACCGAAACCATTGCCCGCCGCGCGATGCTTGGCCGCGTAGTTCTGCAAATACGCCCACAGCTTCGGGGTGAGCGTGTACTTCGGCTGCACGCGGCGCGTGGCGTGATCGAAGAAGCGGTCGTGGTCCCACGGCAGCACCGGTTCCGTGCCGTCCGTGCGGTGCAGGATCGCGCCGAGCCGCGGACCCTCGTCGGGCAGGCGCAGGTCGTCCCACGTGAACGCGGTCTTGCCGCGAAAGCCGACGATGATGATGCGCTCGCGATGCTGCGGCGTGAAATGCTGACCATCGATCACGCGGTAATGCACCTCGTAGCCGAGCTCGTCGCGCAGCGTTTGCAGGATCACGTCGAAGGTGCGGCCCTTGTCGTGCGACAGCAGGTTTTTCACGTTTTCGAGCAGAAACGCGGCGGGGCGCTTCGCGGCGATGATGCGCGCGACGTCGAAAAACAGCGTGCCCTGGGTCGTGCATTCGAAACCGTGCGGCCGGCCAAGCGCGTTTTTCTTGCTGACGCCGGCGATCGAAAACGGCTGGCACGGAAAGCCGCCGAGCAGCACGTCGTGGCTCGGCACGTCCTCGGCGGGAAACGCGACGATGTCGCCGATCAGCGCGTGCGCGCTGCCGCTCGCGGCGTTGCCGCCGTAGTTCTCGCGATAAGTCCGCGTCGAGAAATCGTTCCACTCGCTGGTGAACACGCATTCGCCGCCGTGCGCCTCGAAGCCCATGCGAATGCCGCCGATGCCCGCGAACAGATCGATGAAGCGAAAGCGCGCCGCGTCGCCCGCGTGTCGCGCCTCACGCGCGCCTTGCCGCAGCAGATCGCGCAACGCGGGCTCGAGCATCGCGGGACAAGGCGTTTCACCTTTTTCCCAGCGACGCACCGTCTTGATGTCCTTGCCGACATGGGCTGCGATTTCGCGTTGGGTGAAACGGGCGCGCGCCTGCTTGAGC
This sequence comes from Paraburkholderia atlantica, assembly GCF_000092885.1. NCBI lineage: Bacteria > Pseudomonadati > Pseudomonadota > Betaproteobacteria > Burkholderiales > Burkholderiaceae > Paraburkholderia > Paraburkholderia atlantica. Next base: position 915,486 of record NC_014117.1, read on the forward strand.
AGGTCGAACGGGGCGACGAGGGTCACGTGGCGTCCTGGCTGGGAATTTTTGCGGACATTATGACCTAAGGTCGTCCCCTTTCCCTATTTTTAGCGCCGATCGAACAGGATTTTTTCGCGATAAGTCGCGCCGCTGCGTTTGTCAGCGGCGGGTGCGGAAGCGGTGAGGGGGCTGCGGCGTGACGAGATCAGGCCGACTTCGCTTTCTTCGCCGGCTCAGCCGGTTCGAACCGTGAGGTCGGCGCGGGCGCGAAGCGTTCCCACTCGGGCAGCGGCGTCGAGGCGAGCCGATCGAGTTGCAGAAGCAGGCTTTCGACCTTGTCCAATTGGGCGGGAGAAAGCTGGCCGCTGTCGACCAGCGCGGTCAACCGTTTGCGCCAATAGGTGGCTGGCAGGATCGGACCCCCGAAATCGCCACGCAGCGATACGTGCATCACGCGTGCAATGTGCGCGATGTCGTGGTCGATCAACGCAGCTTGCGATGATCCCGAAATCGTAGTGTCCGTATGGTCCATGACTCCTCCCTCAACGCATTTACGGCGGTCCGCGGCGAGACTTTAGGCCTTATTCGATAAAAAATTTGCGCGATCGCGCATCGGCGTTCGTCGATGGCGCCGCGCCGCGCGCGGAACGGCCCCGGGAACAGCCGTTGCTGAGTCCCACATACCGGCGGAATACCGCGCCGGCATCTCTGTCGACTACGCATATGGGAGCCGAAGATGAACAAGGATCAAGTGAAGGGCGTTGGCGAGCAGGTCAAGGGCAAGGTCAACGAGGCCGTCGGCAAGGCCACGAACGACCCCGCGAAGGAACTCAAGGGCGATGTGCAGCAGGGCGCCGGCAAGGTGCAGAAGGCCTATGGCGATGCGAAGGAGGACGCCAAGGACAATGCAAAGCGCGGTCATCACTGACCCCGTTCGGCGTAGGTTGCCCTAACGGCGAGGCGTCGCGACTGTCGCGGCGCCTTTGTTTTTCGGACGGCGCAGATCGGGGCGCGCCAGTCCGATTTCACTGTTTGGGTCGCGGCTGACGCTTGCGCGGCGGCCGGCCTGGGAGTAACCCGTGATCACGATGATGGGCATTCCGCACGCGCCGCGAGCCCTTTAGACTTGGCGCAATCCCACCAGGAGGTCGCGCCAATGACACCCGAAAAGATACTTTCGATGTTCGAACGGCAGTACCTGGAAGGCAAGGCGCCGCCCGATCTCGAAGCGACTTGTGCGAGCTTCGCGACGTGGCTTGCGGCCGCGTGGGAACTGCTCGACGGCACCGAGAAGACGCTGCTGCTGACGGTCGGCGCGACGCTGTGGCGAGAGGGCTTCAATTTGCGCGCGGGCACGGCGACGAAGGACTTGTGGTGATCCGCCGATCGCGAACGGCGCTGTTGCCACGGCGTCTGTAAGGTCTTCGCGCGGCCTCGCACGCGTTGTGGCGAGTCGGTTTATATTGGGCGGTCTTGCAATTTCCGTCCCTATGGCGACCCGAACCCATGACCGATTTATCCGCTTTCGCGATCACGAACAAATGGCCGGCCGAGCATCCGGACCGGATTCAGCTCTATTCGCTGCCGACGCCCAATGGCGTAAAAATCTCGATCATGCTCGAGGAAACCGGCTTGCCGTACGAGCCGCATCTGGTGCGTTTCGATACCAACGATCAAATGACGCCGGCGTTTCTGTCGCTGAACCCGAACAACAAGATTCCGGCGATCCTCGATCCGAACGGTCCCGACGGCAAACCGCTGCCGCTGTTCGAATCGGGCGCGATCCTGATTTACCTGGCCGACAAAAGCGGCCAGCTGATCCCGAAAGACGCCGCTGGGCGCTACGAGACGATCCAGTGGGTGATGTTCCAGATGGGCGGCATCGGTCCGATGTTCGGCCAGGTCGGCTTCTTCCACAAATTCGCCGGCAGGGAATATGAGGACAAGCGTCCGCGCGATCGCTACATCGCAGAATCGAAGCGGCTGCTCGGCGTGCTGGAGCAGCGCCTCGAAGGACGCGCCTGGGTGATGGGCGATCAGTATTCGATCGCCGATATCGCGATCTTCCCGTGGGTGCGCAATCTGGTCGGCTTCTACGAGGCAGGCGAGCTGGTCGGCATTCAGGACTTCCCGAACGTGCGGCGCGTGCTTGCTGCGTTCGTCGAGCGTCCGGCGGTGGCGCGCGGCCTGAATATTCCGCAGCGGCCGGCCTGATGCGGTAAGCGGGGCCTCGACGGATTTTCGTGTCCTTGAAAATAATGCCGCTCAGCGCGTATAACCCTTTTTAGGTAAGTGAAGTCCTTGCCGGGATTTTGGGCGAGTTTCGCGCGGCGGCGCTGTGACGCGACCGGACAAAAAGGTGAAGCAATGAGCGCGGTTACATTGTTCGCATGGTCCGTTCCGGCGTATTTCCAGGGTTCCGTGGTCGATCACACATGGGTCACGACTTACGACAGCCGCGTGACGATTTACCCGGCGCTGGCGGACGTTCTGCTCGCTGGCGAGCACTACTGGTACAGCTGGGGCAGCTTCCACGCCCGAGGCGGGACGCCGGTCAGTGCGGATGGTTTTCTGGCTTCCGGCGCGGCAAATCTGCTTTATGCTAGTTGTCTATGTAAGCCCGATGTGGACTCGAACATCGATCCGGCCGCTCGTGGAACGATATTCAGCTATGGTCGCGATGGTGTATGCCATCAGCTGTCGAACCAGATTCTTTGGGCGACCGGCAGCGCTGGAGCGACTCCTGCTACGGTCCGCACATCCAGGGGCTACTGGTTGAGCATCGCGATCTTCGGAACATACGGCAAGCAGCATGCTGGATGGGCGAGCAAAAAGATTCAGTGCTCGACACCAAGCGGGAGTGACGCCATGAAGCCAGGACATCAGGAATCCGAGGTCGACGATTTTCAGGAGCATCTTCAGGCGACCTTGAAGGGTCCCGACGCGCAAGCGAAGATCAAGTCGTTGATGAATCACCGCCGCGCGTTTATGGTGCGGGTCGAGCGTTTGCAATACGCCCCGCAGGGTAGCGATGCTCCGTCGGCCTCGGAGCTGAATCAGGCCTATTCGTCTTTTCTCCACGACGCTGCCGACATTCTGGGTGCCGACGACTTCGAGCGAGTATTCGGTGAGCGCCCAAAGGATCAGATGAACGTCGTCGATCCGTCGGTATACGAGCAAAGTCTCCGTCGGCCGATGCAAAAATAACGGAGCCGTCCGACTGGGGTCACCTCAGACGCGTTTCGCGATCACCGTCGTCGAACTCGCAATGGCGAGATTCTTTTTTGCGCTCAGCTGTTTCACGAACGATCGATTCAGTAGCGTCGGCGGTCCCTGCAGAATTTCCTCGACCGTGAGCGCCTTGAATTCCTTCAGGGCATGCTCGTCGAGACCTTCGGCCCACTCGCTCATGATCCAGTAAATCGACCAGATGGCCGTTGTCGATTCCGGCACGTATACGCGTTCGGCTTTGATCTCGGATCCGAAGAGATTGAGAATCCCCTCGGCAGTCATGTTGTAGTAGTGATGCGGGTAGCCGTGAGTGGGTTGAGTGAGCGGAACCACGACGACCAGATCGCCTCCCGGCTTCAACACGCGAAGAATTTCTTTGGCGGCGGTGAATGGGTCCTTCACATGTTCGAGGACATTCAACGACAGAAGGCCATCGAACGATGCATCTTTGAATGGCAGAGCTTCGCCGACACCTCGCACATCGGTGGAGGGATAGTTCGTGATGTCGAAATTGATCACGTTTTCGTAGATCGCGGGACGGCTGCCGGCCCCGCAATCCAGAATGATCCCCGACGGATGGCGCTCGATCATATTCAGCGCATCCTGATCGTACAGATTGCTTCCAGCCAGTTCCGAGTCGTAGATGTCGAACTGGGAGCGCAGATCGGGCGACAAGAAATCGAAAAACTTCCCGTCGTCGCTAAAGGGCATATCAGTGCGAAGGACCGACTCTATTCTTTTTCTGCGTGCCTGCCTGGATTGAGCGGCCACCTGTGCATCTTGCCTGCGATGACTTTCGGAAACGCCGAATACTTCGAAATGCGATCTTCCCGATCGTAATGCGCCGAGTCTGACGGCCTCAGCGACGTCCGGATTTGCGGCGAGATAGGCCTGCTCGCAGAAATTCAACGCGGTAACGCATTCAAGCGTTTGATCCATGTCGGTCCTCGGAAACGTTTCGAAATCGGCTCGCAGATTATAGCGATCCGGGATTTCAGGGCAGTGCTGGTTTGTTGCTGTGGCCGAGCGGGTGGATCGCGTGATGTGTAGGGATCGAACTAATTCCGCGTCGAAAGCAGATGAACAGCAAAAAGCCCCGCAGCGCAACGCATACGGGGCTTTTATGAGCGAATCTGTGAGCCGGTTTGGCTCTGCTTGGTCCCCCTGACAGGAATCGAACCTGTATCTAGCGCTTAGGAGGCACTTGTTCTATCCATTGAACTACAGGGAGAGGACCGGGCCGGACAGATCGGCGAGGACTGGGTGAGTCCATACTGACCGGCGAGCGCAGAGTATATCAAACCGGCGCGGGCAAAAGGAGAGCCAAGCCAGCAGCGCCCGTGCGCACCAAAACCCCCGGAAAAACAAACGGCCCCGCAGACATCGCCTGCCGGGCCGTGCAAACCACCCTGACCATCTGGCGAAGCGCACGCAACCGCGCCCATCGCCCGACGTCATCCCAACCTTAGAACTCCACCACCGCGAACTCCGCCTTGCCCACGTCGCACAGCGGGCAGCGCCAGTCTTCCGGGATGTCGGCGAAGCGCGTGCCCGGCGCGATGCCTTCTTCGGGCAGGCCATCTTCCTCGTTGTAGATCCAGCCGCAAATCAGGCAGACCCAGCTCTTGTATTCTGTCACTTCGATTACTTCGCTCACGACACACTCTCTCGTTCAATGCAATGGCCGGCTTGCTCTGCCCCTTTATGGGGCGGCGCGGCGACCCGCAATATTACCGGAATTAGTCAACCCAGCCGCAGACGACCAGTGCGGCGCGGTGGCAACGGCTCTACGTCGTGCCCGGGCCCGCGGCGACCAGCCTCGTCACATGAGGCGTGTACGCTTTGATCTGCAAGCTGTTTGATTCGACAGATATGGCGCCCGCCCGGCATGGATTGCGACGATCGGTCCCAGAACAGGCCGCTGGCGGCGCCGGATGGCCGGATTTCGTTTCCAAAGGAGAAAACGATGTTTAAAAACAGACGGTTGATCGGCATCGTGGCGGCAGGACTGCTCACCTTGTCGGGCGTGGCGCAGGCGGAGGGCGTGACCTTCGTGCAACCGGCGGACGGCGCGACCGTCACCAATCCGGTGCACGTCGTGTTCGGCCTCGACGGCATGAAGATTGCCCCCGCGGGCACGATGACGGAGGGCACCGGGCATCATCATCTGCTGGTCGACGGCAAGCCGCTGCCGAAAGGCGAGGTCATCGCGGCGACCGACAAGTCGTTGCACTTCGGCAAAGGCCAGACCGAAACCGATCTGACGCTGCCGCCGGGCGACCACACGCTGACGCTGCAATTCGGCGACGGCGCGCATCGCTCGTATGGGCCGCAGATGAGCAAAACGATCACGGTGCATGTGAAATAAGCCGTCGTTCGAAAGGCCGGGCGGGCGCGCGGGTGTCGCCGGCCCGCACCGATCGCGTTGCACGCTGCCTTGCACGCCTCTGCCGCCCGGCATCCCTGCGACCGGCCGCGCGCCCGGTACAATGAGCGGTTCCGACTCATCGCTGTCTTCTCCCATTCCCATGTCGCTTTACACCATTACCGGAGCCCAGCTCGCGTTCGGTCACGTCGCGTTGCTCGATCACGCGGATTTCTCGCTCGAAGCGGGCGAGCGCGTCGGGCTGATCGGGCGCAACGGCGCGGGCAAGTCGTCGCTGTTGAAGATCGTCGCTGATCTGGCCAAACCCGACGACGGCCTCGTCTCGCGTCAACAGCACCTGAGCACGGTCTACGTGCCGCAAGAGCCCGAGTTCAACGCCGACGACACCGTGTTCGAAGCGGTCGCCGCCGGTCTCACCGAGGCGCGCGCGCTGCTCGACGAATACGACGCGGTCGCGCATCAGCTCGCCGATACGCCTGAAGGCGCCGAACACGACGAGTTGCTCGCGCGCATGAACACGCTGCAATCGTCGCTGGATGCCGCCGACGCCTGGAACTGGAGCACCCGCGTCGCGACCACGCTGCAGCAGATCGGCCTGAACGGCGAAGAGCGCGTCGGCTCGCTGTCGGGCGGCATGCAGAAGCGCGTGGCGCTCGCGCGCGCGCTCGTCGTGCAGCCCGACGTGCTGCTGCTCGACGAGCCGACCAACCATCTCGACTTCGACGGCATCCGTTGGCTCGAAGATCTGCTGGTGTCGCTGCGCGCGGGGCTGCTGTTCATCACGCACGATCGCGCGTTTCTCGACCGCGTCGCGACGCGCATCGTCGAGCTCGATCGCGGGCGGCTGCTGTCGTATCCGGGCAATTTCTCCGCGTACCAGACGCGCAAAGCGCAGCAGCTCGAAGTCGAGCGTATCGAGAACGAGAAGTTCGACAAGCTGCTCGCGCAGGAAGAAGTGTGGATCAGGAAAGGCGTCGAGGCGCGCCGCACGCGCAGCGTCGGGCGCATCGCGCGGCTCGTGCAGATGCGCAATGAGCGCGCCGAACGCCGCAACGTGCAGGGCAACGTGAAGCTCGACGTCGGTCAGGGCGAGAAGTCCGGCAAGATAGTCGCGGAACTGACGGACGTGACGAAGCGCTACGGCGAGCGCACGGTGGTGGACCGCTTCACGGCCACGGTAATGCGCGGCGACAAGATCGGCTTCGTCGGTCCGAACGGGGCGGGCAAGACCACGCTGCTGAAGCTGATCCTCGGCGAACTCGCGCCAGATGAAGGCAATGTGCGCGTCGGCACCAATCTGCAGGTCGCCTATTTCGACCAGATGCGCGCGGCGCTCGATCTGGAAAAGAGTCTCGCGGACACGATCAGCCCCGGCAGCGAGTGGGTCGAAATCAACGGCCAGAAGAAGCACGTGATGAGCTACCTCGGCGACTTCCTGTTCGCGCCGGAGCGCGCGCGTTCGCCGGTCAAGTCGCTGTCGGGCGGCGAGCGCAACCGGCTGTTGCTTGCGCGTCTGTTCGCGCGTCCGGCCAACGTGCTGGTGCTCGACGAACCGACCAACGACCTCGACATTCCGACGCTCGAACTGCTCGAAGAACTGCTGATCGATTACGACGGCACGGTGCTGCTCGTCAGCCACGACCGCGCGTTTCTCGATAACGTGGTGACGTCGGTGATCGCATCGGAAGGCGGCGGCAAGTGGCGCGAATACGTCGGCGGATTCACGGACTGGCAGACGCAGCGCGATCGCTCGGAGCAACTCGCGCTCGAAGCACAGAAAGAGTCGAGCAAGGAAGCGCCGAAAGAAGCGGCGACGAAGGAAAGCGCCACGGGCCGCAATGCTCAGCGCAGCGCGAAGCTGTCGTTCAAGGAGCAGCGCGAACTGGAGGCGCTGCCGAAAATGATTGCCGACCTCGAAGCCGAACAGAAGGCGATCGGCGCGCAGCTCGAAGACGGCTCGGTGTTCGCGAAGGATGCACGCGAAGGCGCGCGTCTGACCGAGCGCTATGCCGAGATCGACGAAGAGTTGATGATCGCGCTCGAGCGTTGGGACGAACTGGAAAACCGCGTCAAGTGATACAACGTGGTGCGCGCGCCGCATGGCGCGCCCCCTCACGCATGACCTGATGCAGCATGCGCGGGCGGCACAAAAACAACAGAGAGAACGCCGCCGCGCATGCATTAAATATTCAGCGGGCGCACGTCCGTGCAGTTCCGCCGCTACCCGCCGCTACCCATTGCGCCGCCGTCCCGCGAGACGTTCCTCCTCCGGCGCATGTCCGCCAGTGCCCGCCGCGCCTTATCCAGTCGGCCAATTCAGCGCGACGTCAATTGCCGCCGTGGTCGAAATCAGTACAATACCCCGCGAACAGGCTTCCCCGGCGGGCTGTGAGTCGATGTCCGGCCTTCGAGCACGCCAACGGAAGCCGCGCAACAAAACAGCTTGCCCGCACTGCGGGCACCCCGCCTAACCCTGTTGTTTCGTTTCGCTTTTTTTGAAAACTCAACGCATTGTCCACGGCCCTGTCCACAGGACCTGTGGACAACGATGAACCGACGCACCGAGTCAATCATGTCTACGAAAAAGCCAAACGCCGCGTATAGCGAAGCGTCGATCAAGGTGTTGAAGGGTCTGGAGCCGGTCAAGCAACGACCAGGCATGTACACCCGCACCGAGAATCCGCTGCACATCATTCAGGAAGTCATCGACAACGCATCGGACGAAGCCCTCGGCGGCTACGGCCGGCAAATCACGGTCACGCTGCACGCGGACCATTCGGTGTCGGTCGACGACGACGGCCGCGGCATTCCGTTCGGCCTGCACCCCGATGAGGGCGTACCGGTCGTCGAAATCGTTTTCACGCGCCTGCACGCGGGCGGCAAATTCGACAAGGCCGCCGGCGGCGCTTACACGTTCTCGGGCGGTCTGCACGGCGTCGGCGTGTCGGTCACGAACGCGCTGTCTACGCGGCTCGACGTCACCGTGTGGCGCGACGGCAAGGTGGCCGAACTGAGCTTCGCGCACGGCGACGTCGCGAAGCCGCTCCAGGTGCGCGCCGCCACCAAGGCCGACAAGAAATCCGGCACGCGCGTGACCGCGTGGGCCGATCCGAAGTACTTCGATTCGCCGAACCTGCCGCTCGGTGAGTTGCAGCGTCTGTTGCGCTCGAAAGCGGTGCTGCTGCCGGGCGTCGAAGTCACGCTCGTCAACGAAAAGACCGGCGAGCAGCAAAGCTGGAAATACGAAGACGGCCTGCGCGGCTATCTGCTCGAAGGCATGAACGGCAGCGATCTGCTGATCCCGCTGTTCGAGGGCGAGCGCTACGCGGAAAGCTCGCGTTCGAGCGAAGAGACGTTCGCCGAAGGCGAGGGCGCGGCGTGGGTCGTCGCGTGGAGCGAGGAAGGGCCGCTCACGCGCGAGTCGTACGTGAACCTGATTCCGACGCCCGCGGGCGGCACGCATGAGTCGGGTCTGCGCGACGGTCTTTATCAGGCGGTCAAGAGCTTCGTCGAGTTGCATAACTTGCAGCCGAAGGGCGTGAAGCTGCTCGCCGAAGACGTGTTCGCGCGGGTGTCGTTCGTGCTGTCGGCGAAGGTTCTGGACCCGCAGTTTCAAGGGCAGATCAAGGAGCGCCTGAACAGCCGCGATGCAGTGAAGCTCGTGTCGTCGTTCGCGCGGCCGGCGCTCGAACTGTGGCTGAACCAGCACGTCGAGCACGGCAAGAAACTCGCGGACCTCGTGATCAAGCAGGCCCAGGCGCGCACGCGCGCGGGCCAGAAGGTCGAGAAGCGCAAGAGCTCGGGTGTCGCGGTGCTGCCCGGCAAACTGACCGATTGCGAATCGACGGAAATCGGCCGCAACGAGTTGTTCCTCGTCGAGGGCGACTCGGCGGGCGGCTCCGCGAAGATGGGGCGCGACAAGGAATATCAGGCGATCCTGCCGTTGCGCGGCAAGGTGTTGAACACGTGGGAAACCGAGCGCGATCGCCTGTTCGCGAACAACGAGGTGCACGACATTTCGGTGGCGATCGGCGTCGATCCGCATAACCCGGACGACAAGGTCGATCTGTCGAATCTGCGCTACGGCAAGATCTGCATTCTGTCGGATGCGGACGTCGACGGCTCGCACATCCAGGTGCTGCTGCTCACGCTGTTCTTCAAGCATTTCCCGCAGCTGATCGAGCGCGGCCATGTGTGCGTCGCGCGTCCGCCGCTGTTTCGCGTCGATGCGCCCGCGCGCGGCAAGAAGCCCGCGCAGAAGCTCTATGCGCTCGACGAAGGCGAACTCGAGGCGATTCTCGACAAGCTGCGCAAGGACGGCGTGCGCGACAACCAGTGGTCGATCAGCCGCTTCAAGGGTCTCGGTGAAATGAGCGCCGAGCAGCTGTGGGACACGACGATGAATCCCGACACGCGCCGCCTGCAACCGGTCGCGCTCGGCAAACTCGACTACGACGCGACCGTCGCGCGCATGACGATGCTGATGGGCAAGGGCGAAGCGGCGTCGCGCCGCAGCTGGCTCGAAGAGAAGGGCAACGAAGTGGAAGCGGACATCTGAGCGCCAGGCGCTCCACCGCCGCATACGACACTTCAAGCCAAACACGGACACGGAATCTAGATGGACGACGATAACACTCTCGACCTTTTCAACGAGCCGCCGGCGGACGGCGACGTGCTGACCCTCGGCAACTACGCGGAGCGCGCGTACCTCGAGTATGCGGTCAGCGTGGTCAAGGGCCGCGCGCTGCCGGACGTTTGCGACGGCCAGAAGCCGGTGCAGCGCCGCATCCAGTTCGCGATGAACGAGATGGGCCTCAGCGACAACGCGAAGCCGGTGAAATCGGCGCGCGTGGTCGGCGACGTGCTCGGTAAGTATCACCCGCACGGCGACCAATCCGCATACGACGCACTCGTGCGTCTCGCGCAGGACTTCTCGATGCGCTATCCGCTGATCGACGGTCAGGGCAATTTCGGCTCGCGCGACGGCGATGGCGCGGCGGCGATGCGATACACCGAAGCGCGTCTGACGCCGATCGCGAAGCTGCTGCTCGCCGAAATTGACCAGGGCACGGTCGACTTCATGCCGAACTACGACGGCTCGTTCGACGAGCCGAAGGTGTTGCCGGCGCGTCTGCCGTTCGTGCTGCTCAATGGCGCATCGGGCATCGCGGTCGGTCTCGCGACGGAAATTCCGTCGCACAACCTGCGCGAAGTCGCAAGCGCAGCGGTCGCGCTGATCCGCCATCCGAAGCTGTCGCACGCGGAGCTGATGCAGCATGTGCCGGGTCCGGACTTCCCTGGCGGTGGCCAGATCATTTCGAGCGAGGCGGAAATCGCCGCTGCGTACGAAACCGGCCGCGGCAGCCTGAAGGTGCGTGCGCGCTGGAAGATAGAAGATCTGGCGCGCGGCCAGTGGCAACTCGTGATCACTGAACTGCCGCCGAACACGGCCGCGCAGAAGGTACTCGAGGAAATCGAAGAACAGACCAACCCGAAGATCAAGCTCGGCAAGAAGACGCTGACGCCCGAGCAGTTGCAGACAAAGCAAACGCTGCTCGGGCTCGTCGACGCGGTGCGCGACGAATCGGGCAAGGACGCGCCAGTGCGTCTCGTGTTCGAGCCGAAGTCGAGCCGCATCGATCAGACAGAGTTCGTCAACACGCTGCTCGCGCATACGAGCCTCGAATCGAACGCGCCGCTGAACATGGTGATGGTCGGCGGCGATGGCCGGCCGCGTCAGAAGGGCTTGAGCGAAATCCTGCACGAGTGGATCGCGTTCCGTTTCGCGACGGTCACGCGCCGCACGCGGCATCGTCTGTCGAAGGTCGACGACCGCATCCATATTCTCGAAGGCCGGATGATCGTCTTCCTGAATATCGACGAAGTCATCCGCATCATTCGCGAATCGGACGAGCCGAAGGTCGCGCTGATGGCCGCGTTCGGCCTCACGGATCGCCAGGCCGAGGACATCCTCGAAATCCGGCTGCGTCAGTTGGCGCGTCTCGAAAAGATCAAGATCGAGAAGGAACTGGCCGAGCTGCGCGAAGAGAAGGCCAAGCTCGAAGAGCTGCTCGGCAGCGAACCGGCGATGAAGCGCCAGTTGATCAAGGAAATCGAAGCCGACGCGAAGCAGTACGGCGACGAGCGCCGCACGCTGATCCAGCAGGAAAAGCGCGCTACGTTCGAAGCGCGCGTGGTCGACGAACCGGTCACGGTCGTGGTGTCGCAGAAGGGCTGGGTGCGCGCGCTGAAGGGCCACGGGCTCGATACCGCGGGCTTCACCTTCAAGGCCGGCGACGGTCTCTATGCGGCGTTCCAGTGCCGCACCCCGGACACGCTGATCGCGTGGGGCAGCAACGGGCGCGTCTATTCGGTCGCGGTGGCTCAATTGCCGGGCGGACGTGGCGACGGCGTGCCGGTCACATCGCTGATCGAACTCGAATCGGGCAGCCATCTGATGCATTACTACGCGGCGTCGGCGGATCAGGCGCTGCTGCTCGCGTCGAGCAACGGCTTCGGCTTCATCGCGAAGGTCGGCGACATGGTGAGCCGCGTGAAGGCCGGCAAGTCGTTCATGACGATCGACGCCGGTGCCGCACCGCTCGCACCGATGCCGATGCTGCCGGATGCGGCGCAAGTCGCGTGTCTGTCGTCGGGCGGACGTCTGCTAGTGTTCGGCCTCGATGAGATGAAGACGCTGTCGGGCGGCGGCCGTGGCGTCACGCTGATGGCGCTCGACGACAAGGAAACGCTGGTGCAGGCGCTCGCGATCAACAAGGCCGGCGTGATGCTGATCGGCACACGCCGCGGCGGACGCGTCGACGAGGAGAAACTGGCCGGCGCCGAGCTTGCGGCGCATGTCGGCAAACGCGCGCGAAAGGGACGCACACCCGACAGTAAGATGAAGCTCGACGGCATGCGTCCGGTGCTGCCGGCTTAGTGGTGTCGATTTAACGAAATTTGACGCTGTAAAGCCACGGGCGCCTGCTAGCATGCGGGGCGCTCGCGGTCTGTCGCAAAAAAGTCCGTCGCGCGAAGGGTGTGGAAGCAAACGGGGCGCGGCGGCGTCGCGGCCGGATGATGGTGCCGCGATCACCACGACAAAATACGATGCAATAGACGTCGATACCCGGAACTGCCCGCATCACGTATGGTCGAACGCGCTCAGTTGCTGCTGAGCAGGATCAAGTGTCCAAACGGTGTGGCGTCGTCGTCGGGAGAGGAAAACTACATGAACAAGGCTATCGAAGTCGCGCTTTTTCTGCATCTGCTCGGGGTCGCGGTGTGGGTCGGCGGTATGGTGTTCGCGCATTTCTGTCTACGCCCGGCGCTCGGCGATCTGTCGCCGCAACTGCGCTTGCCGCTGTGGGAGTCGGTGTTCGGCCGCTTCTTCAACTGGGTCGGGGTGTCGGTGCTCGTGATCCTGATCAGCGGCGGATTTCTGCTAATGCAATTCGGCGGCGGTCATGCTACCTGGCCGCTGCATGCGATGGCCGGTCTCGGCATCGTGATGATGCTGATCTTCGGGCATATCCGCTTCGCCGTGTATCCGCGCATTCGCCGCGCCGTGCAGGCGCAGAAGTGGCCCGATGGCGCGCGGGCGGTCGGTACGGTCCGCCGTCTCGTGCTGATCAATCTCGTGCTGGGTGTCGTGACGATCGGCGTCGCGGTGCTGTCGCGCGGGTTCTGATCATCCGCCGATCGCCAACGGCGCAACAGGCGTCGTGCGGCCCGCGACGCGTCACGTCGTGACGCCGTACGCGAGCCATAAACCGCACGCCACCGCCACCATTGCGTACACGGCGTACACCGGTACCTTCAGCTTCGCGAAGCACATTGCGGAGAACGTCGCGGTCAACAGATAGATCGGTTCCAGCGGTACATGCGCGGCAATGCGCAGTACCGCGACCGCGAGAAAGGCGGTCGTGACCGCGCGCAGAATCCTCATGCCGTGCTCGAAGCGCGGGTTCACCTTCAACTGATGAAGATGCCGCTGCGCGAGCACGACGAGGCAGCCCGACGGCACGAATAGCGCGAGCGTCGCGATCAGCGCGCCGAGCCAGCCATCGACGAGATAGCCGAAGAACGGCACTACGTTCAGCAGCGGACCGGGAGACAACGGCGACAGCGTGAACGCGAGCGTGAAGTCGTTATCGGATACGCCGACCGCCGGCGTGACGAACAGCGTCTTCAGCACCGGCAACGCCGAGAAGCCGCCGCCGAACAGCGTCATGCCGGCGCCCGCGAGGCGCGGCCACAGCAGCGCGAGGTCATAGCGGTGCGGCAGCGGCAGCGCGAACAGCACGAGCAGCACGCCGAGCACGGCCAGCAGGCGATAGTCGCCGCGCCGGAGCGACACGGCCAGCCGCGAATCGCGCTCCGGACTCGCGAACCAGCCGGTGCCGAAAGCCGCGCCCAACATCACCACATACGCCGCGGCGCTGTGCGCGTACAGCAGCGCAATGCTGGCGAGCAGCGCCGCCACCCATTCAAGCTTGCCGCGCACGAGCGCGCGCGTCTGCTTGTACCAGGTCACCGCGATCAGTGTCGCAAGCACGACGCTGAAGTGATGCAGCAATGTCTGCGACGCGATCGTGTGCACGACGGGCGTGCGGTAGAAGATCGCGAACAGCGTCATCAGTGTGAAGAAGGGCAGCACGCTCGCCACACCGGCAACCCATGCGCCCGCGCGTCCGCGCAATGCGTGCCCGAGCTGCACGGCGACGTTGCAGCCGACGGGTCCCGGCACCATCCACGCGAGCGCGATCAGATCCGAGAACGCCACGCGCGAGAGCCGCCCCTCGCGTTCCACGTAGTGGTGTTCGAGCTGCGCCATCAACGCGAGGCCGCCCCACGACAGCGCCGACAAGCCGCACACGACCCGGAACAGCGTCCATAGCGGTTCTCGTCGCCCGCGGCGGGCAGCCTCCTCGTTCGTGATGGTCGGCATCGGCGCTGCGGGGGCCCGCGGCGCGGGCGCCCGTCCTTTAATTGTTGGTGCTGGATACGCTGCTTGCGCTGTCGGCTTCGTGCGCGACGCGGCGGCCGCTGGTGTTGTTCATGCCGCATACCCCGAAGCGCTCGAGCAGCGCCGGAATCGCCTCGACCGGCACCGGGCGCGAGAACAGGAAGCCCTGCGCCTCGATATGGCCGAGCGCGGCCAGCCAGGCAATCTGCTCTTCGGTCTCCGTGCCTTCGACCACCACCGTGAGCCCGAGCGAGCGCGCGAGGTTGACGATCGCGGTGACCATCACGCAGACGCTGCGGTCGCCCGGGATCGCCTGCACGAACGAGCGGTCCACCTTCAGCGTGTCGACGGCGAAGCGGTTCAGATAGGACAGCGATGAGTAGCCGGTGCCGAAATCGTCGAGCGCGATGCGTACGCCGAGACGCTTCAACGCGAAGATTTTTTCGGAGACGACTTCCGGAAATTCCATCATCGTCGTTTCGGTGATTTCGAGTTCGAGGCGGCGCGCTGAGATGCCGGTTTCCTCGATCGCACGCGAGATCGTTTCGTACAGGTCGCCGCGCCAGAACTGCACCGCCGATATGTTCACCGCGAGCGACAGCGTGTCGTAGCCCTGCTGCTGCCATTGCGCGAGCTGACGGCATGCGGTCTCGATCACGAAGTCGCCGATCGGCACGATCAAGCCGGTCGACTCGGCAACGGGGATGAACTCGTTGGCAGGGATCAGCCCATGCTGCGGATGGTTCCAGCGCACGAGCGCTTCGAAGCCGGTGATGCAGCGACGCGCCAGATCGATCTTCGGCTGGTAGGCGAGGAACAGTTGCCCTTGGGCCAGCGCGACCCGCAGCTGCTGTTCCCACTTCATCAGGTGGTCCGCGCGATGCGACAGATGCGGCGAATAGAACTGGTAGCAGTTCTTGCCGGCGTCCTTCGCGCTGTACATCGCGAGGTCGGCTTTCTTCAGCAGGTCGATCTCGCTTTCGTTGGCGACCGAGTACAGTGCGATGCCGATGCTCGCATGCAGCACGAACGAACTGCCGCGCACGTCGAACGGCTTCGAGAACGCTTCGCTGGCAGCTTCGGCGAGCGCGACCGCGCGCTTCTCCACATCGTCGCCCTTGATCACGACGACGAACTCGTCGCCGCCGATGCGGCTCAGCGTGCCTTCGTCGCCGACCGCGGTCGCGAGGCGCGAGGCCGTCATCTGCAGCACGATGTCGCCGGCGTTGTGGCCGAGCGTGTCGTTGACGGTCTTGAAGTTGTCGAGGTCGATAAAAAGAATCGCGAGGCGGCCGAGATTGAACGGCTGCGCGACGTCGTGGCGCAGCGCCTGCAGCGTCGCGTAGCGATTGTGCAGCCCGGTCAACAGGTCGTATTCGACGAGGTGCGTCATCTCGCGCTCGCGGCCGAGCAGCTTGCCGATCAGGCCGGTCGCGACGCCGAAGAAGCTGAGCATCGCGAGCGAGATGAAGCCCGCCATCAACAGATAGACGTTGCGCGTGTGGTTGTAGTCGGCGAATTCTTCGCCCTGCGAAAGACCGACGAGCACGCCGAGCGGATAGCCGTCGATGTGCCGATACGACACGATGCGTGTGACGTTGTCGATCGAATCGACGTAGGTGCCCGACACGTGCTCCGAGGTCGGATACGTGCCGCTCGCGGTGAACGTGCTGCTGGTTTTGTTGGCGTTGCCGGTACGACGCGCGAGCACGGTGCCGTTGTCGGAGATCACCGCGATCACGCCTTCGCGGCCGATCGCCGCGTTGTTGTAGAAGTCCGAGGTGAAGTAGCTCGGATCTTCGGACACCACGACGACGCCCGCGAACGAGCCGTCAGGATGATTCAGGCGCCGCGTCATCTGCAGCGTCCAGTGACCCGAGATGCGGCCGAGCACCGGCTTGCTGATGTATAGCTGGTCGTCGTTCTCGTGCTCGTGGACCTTGAAGTGCTCGCGATCGGACAGGTCGATGTGAGCGGGATTGAGTTCCGCCGTATTGGCGATCAGTCTGCCGTGCTCGTCGATCAGCGACACCTGCACGAGCGTTTCGCTTTGCACGACGCCTTTTTCGACCGTGCTCGCGAGATCGAAATGATTAGGCGTCTTTTCGAACTCGTACTTGACGAAGCGCGTGATCTGATCGACCTGGTGAATCGCCTTGACGGTGTGCTGCTCGAGCGCAGAGGAAAGAATGGCGGAAGACGCCATCGCTTCGCGATACGTCGCGTCTTTCTCGACCGATAGCCGCGCGAAGATCACGGTCCACAGCAGGATCAATACGAGTACGCCGAGTGCTGGAATAACGAGCAATGCGCGCCGCCGCGTGATCATCGGATCGCGTCGCGGCCTGGCTTCGCGCGAATCGGAGAAGCGGGACTGAGTCATCGCGCGGCCCTTGGCTGGGGATGGATCGCTTGCAAACGCACGGGCATCGACTGCGCGAAATAAATGGAAGGCTGCATGGTGGCCAAGGTGCCAAAGCTGCTGCGCAGGAGGAGAGGGCGTGGCGCCGCGCCTGACCGTCCACAGGTCATCGGATACGACCGCTATATACCGTTCGATATTACTGAATGCCACTGGATTAAGGAAGGGTCCGGGCATGGGGTATACGCGGGCGCGGCGGGCGCCTCGGCCCCGCCGTTCATGAGCCCTCCATGGCCGGTCTCCAGGTCGCGATCGATCATTGATTCTTCGAGTATTTCATCGGGGATGGGGCGGCGCAGTGCGCGGTCTCTGGCAAGGGTTTTGCCATCCATTCGCCATGAATTCGGACAACCAGGTATGGCGACGCCATAGTGCTGCGGCTTTTTGTGGTGTGAAGCGGCGACATGCGGCATGTCGCGGTGCTTTGCACGCGAGGCCGCGGCCCGCTCACGCAAGCCGGCACGTGCCTTCGATGATCGTCACCGAAGGCCCGCCGATCCAGATCTTGCCGCGTGCATCGTCATAGTGGACCGACACGTCGCCTGCGCGCCCGAGCACGGTGCCCTGACGCGCCGTGTAGCGTGTGCCGGGACGACGTTGCTGCAGGCTCAGCAGACCCGCGAGCGCGGCGTTGGCGCTGCCGGTCACTGGGTCTTCGCCGGTGCCGAAGCCGCCGCCTGCCATCAGGCAACGGACTTCGAACGTCGCTGGGCCGTCGGCGTCGTGCGGCCCGTACACGGCGACGCCGTGCGTGTCGACCGAATGCACGAGTTCGGCGAGCGCCGCCGCATCGGGTTCGAGCGCGAGGCAGGCGCGTGCCGACTCGACCCGCACGACGAGCCACGGCGCGCCGTTATCCACCGCGCATGGCGGCGCGCTGAAGTCGATCGCCTGACTACGTAAAGCCGTAGACAGCGCCTCGTAACGATTCTCGGCGAGCGGCGTCACGCGCGCGGGCGGCGCGGCGAACGCCCATGCGCCGTGCGTAGTGTCGCCGCCATCGAGCGCTTCGAGTTCGACCAGACCTACGCCGCATTGCTGAATCAGCTTGCCGGCCTGCTTCGGCCGGTAGCCGCTTTCGCGCAAAGCATGCGCGGTGCCAAGCGTCGGATGACCGGCGAACGGCAACTCGCCGCCCGGCGTGAAGATGCGCACGCGATAGTCGGCGGCGGCATCGGTCGGCTTCAGCAGAAAGGTGGTTTCGGACAGATTGGTCCAGCGCGCGATGGTCTGCATCTGCGTGGTATCGAGCGTGTCGGCATCGAACACGACGGCAAGCGGATTGCCCTTGAACGGTGTCGACGTGAACACGTCGACCTGTTTGAAGCGAACGGTGTGAGCGGACATCGACAGGCCCCGGCGCAATGGACGTTGAATTCTATCCTCCTGCGCGGCGGCGATCCACCGTCGCCATAAAACAAAAACGCGCCGCCGGTGCGTTACACCAGACAGCGCGTTCGCATCGCGATGCGGCGTGAATTATTTGCGAATCTCACGCGGCATCGCCTGCATCGGCATATCGCTTCGATGCTTATTCGACCTCGGCGATCAGCTCGATCTCGACGCACGCGCCCAGCGGAATCTGCGCAACGCCGAACGCCGAGCGTGCGTGCTTGCCGCGCTCGCCGAACACGTCGGCGATCAGCTCGGACGCGCCGTTGGTGACCACATGCTGCTCGGTGAACTCGAGCGTCGAGTTCACGAGGCTCATCAGCTTGACGATGCGCGTGACGCGGTTCAGGTCGCCGACGTGCGCATGCAACGTGGCGAGCAGATCGATCGCGATCGAGCGCGCGGCGGCCTTGCCTTCGTCGGTGCCGAGCGTCGCGCCGAGCTTGCCGACCCAAACCTTGCCGTCCTTCTTCGCGATGTGACCCGACAGGTACACCGTGTTGCCGCTTTGCGCGCTCATCACATAGGCCGCTGCCGGCGCACCCGCTGCCGGCAGTTCGATGCCGAGTTCCTTGAGCTTGTCGTACACATTCGATTGAGCCATGTCGTGTCCTCGTTTCGGTGAGATTGCATGAATGCAGGCTGGGCGAAGTCCGCACGCAACGCGCGTGCGAACTTCGCCCCGGGGGCAGTGCGGCTAACGCCGTTTAGATTTTCGCGCGCACGAGTGCGCCGAGACGCGCCACGCCTTCGTCGATTTTAGCGGGTGGCACGGTGACGAACGACAGACGCAGCGTGTTGTGCTGCGCCTCGCTCGCAAAGAACGGAGCGCCCGGCACGAACGCGACGTTCTGCGCGACCGCTTCCTCGAGCAGCTTCATCGTGTCGATGCCCGCCGGCAGCTTGACCCAGATGAACATGCCGCCTTCCGGACGGTTCCAGCTGACGCCCTCGGGCATATAGCGTTCCAGCGCGGTGAGCATCGCGTCGCACTGGTTGCGATACAGCTCGCGGATCGTGGGCACGTGCGTGTCGAGGAAGCCGTCCTTGACCACTTCGTGCACGATGCGCTGCGTGAAGCTCGGCGTGTGCAGGTCGGTGGCCTGCTTGGCCTGCACGAGTTTGAAGATCAGCTCCTCGGGCGCGATGATGAAGCCGACGCGCAGACCCGGCGCGAGCACCTTCGAAAACGAGCCCAGATAGACGATGTGATCCGGCGCCATCGACAGCATCGTGGGCAGCGGTTCGCCCGCGTAGTCGAGCGCGCCGTAGGGGTCGTCCTCGATCACCGGGAACGGCGCTTTCTTCGCGAATTCGGCGAGCGCGCGGCGGCGCTCGACCGGCAGACGGCGGCCGGTCGGATTCTGGAAATTCGGCTGCGTGTACAGCAGACG
The DNA here is from genome assembly GCF_000092885.1 of Paraburkholderia atlantica. NCBI lineage: Bacteria > Pseudomonadati > Pseudomonadota > Betaproteobacteria > Burkholderiales > Burkholderiaceae > Paraburkholderia > Paraburkholderia atlantica. The sequence goes on from NC_014117.1 coordinate 935,261, forward strand.
CGCGCCTTTGGTCAGTTCCGGCTCCAGGCCTTCCGGGATCAGGCCGTGGTCGTCGGTCGGCACCTGCACGTAGTGCGGCTCGTACATCGAGAACGATTGCAGCGCGCCGAGATAGGTCGGCGTTTCGACCAGCACCGGGCTATCGACACAGACCAGCACCTTGCCGAGCAGGTCGAGCGCCTGTTGCGAGCCGGTGGTGATCAGCACCTGCGACGGACGGATCTGCGCGCCGTTGATCGAGTAGCGTTGCGCGACCCATTCGCGCAGCGGCAGATAGCCTTCGGTCGCGCTGTACTGCAGCGCCGCGGCGGGCGTGTCGCGCAGTATGCGGTCGGATGCCTCGCGCATGCGCTCGGCCGGGAAGGTGGCCGGCGACGGCAGGCCGCCGGCGAAGGAGATGACTTCGGGCCGTTCCGTGACCTTCAGGATCTCGCGAATCGCGGAGCTGGTGAGCTTGCGCGCGCGTTCGGACAATTGCCACGTCGGGGCTTTCAGGTCGCTTTGGTCCATGATCTCCTCTGCTGGTATTTCTGGAACCGGTCAAAACTTCAATTATCGCGCGACTCGGCAACCGTTGCCGCTGGGGATGCCACCGGGATGGCCACGGCGGTTGCCCCGATCACGCGCTGCTTATCCGAGGGTTCGCGGACCCTCGGGTGTTTCAAATTCGGCGACGAGCGCCGCGGCGCCATCGGCCGGCTGGACGTCGAGCAGGTGCGCAGCACCGAGCCAGCGCAGTTGCTCGCCAATCAGCTCTGGCTGCGGATGCGCGGCTCTCAACGCTTTCAGCGCGAGGTTCGTGGGCGCCAGCGACTGCGACGGATGCCGCGTCGAGTCCCACTGGATCAGCGAAGGCAGCACGCCGTCGCCGGCGCCTTGCCAGGCGGGGAACGATCCGTCGTCGGGCACCGTCAGGCCCCACGTGAACTCGCCGCGCGTCATCGGCACGACCGGCGCGATGCGCTGTGGATACTGGGCCTGCCACGTCGCGAGATGCTTCGGCCGCTCGACGCGCGCGACCCAATGCGACAGATACGGCCCGCTCTCCAGTCGCGCCTGCGTCGCCGGGTCGTCGAGCGCGAACAGGCGCGGGCGCGGCTCGGTGCCATCGGTTGCGTTGGCGACGGCGCGCGGATCGATCGCGATCACTTCCAGGTAGACGCCGCCCCACAGGCCGAGCAGGCGATTGTGGGTCCGCATCAGCGGATGCGCGCCGCCGCCGGCCGGCGCGACGCCGAGCGTATCGGCGACGTACTGGACGCCTTCGTCCAGCGTGCGCGCGGAGACGACGAGATGATCGAGACTGATGAGCGATGGGGCTGTCATGGCGGATCGACGGAAAACGCTGTTCTGCGCAGGGGCCAGTTGCGCGCCACGCTTGAAGGCTGCGCTGCCGGGGCCGTAAGCATAACCGTTTGCCGGATCGGCGGGCCATGCGGATGGTTTTGTATGCCGTGACCATCCTTCGCTGGAATCAAATGTAACGGCCGTGACCTGCACAGTAACGGTACAATCGACTCGATACTGTTCGGTACAGTTGGAGCCCGTCATGTCCGTCCCGCTTGCCCAGATTCCCGCCCCGCACGATACCGCGTCGCTGACGCTGGTCGAACAGCTCGTCCAGTGGGCGCGGCGCCGCATCGAGGAGCGCGTGTTCCGCCCCGGCATGCGCATGCCGTCGATCCGCAAGCTCGCGCTCGACAAGGGCGTGTCGCGCTTCACGGTGGTCGAAGCGTACGAGCGGCTCGTCGCGCAGGGTTTCCTGGAGTCGCGGCGCGGCTCCGGCTTCTATGTGCGCGAGCGCCAGGGCGGCGCTGCGACCGTCTCCGAACTGCACGCCCGCGCCGAGACACTGCCCGCGCCGGCCAATATCGACGTCGTCTGGCTGCTGCGTAACATGCTGCACACGGGCGCGCGGCCCGAGCGCAGTCCGGGGCTCGGCTATCTGCCGGCCCGCTGGCTCGACGGCGACCTGATCACCAACGCGCTGCGCACGCTCGGCCGGCAAAGCGGCATGCAGATGCTCGGCATCGGCACCGCGCAAGGCTTCCTGCCGCTGCGCCAGCAGTTGCAGACGCGTCTCGAGGAGCTGGAGATCGGCGCGTCGCCCGAGCAGATCGTGATGGTCTCCGGCATCACCCAGGCGATCGACCTGATTTCGCGCATCTACGTGAAGCCGGGCGACGCGGTAATCGTCGGCGATCCGGCGTGGTTCCAGATGTTCGGCTGCTTCGCGTCGCAGGGCGCGCGGTTGGTCGGCATGCCGTACACGCCTGACGGTCCCGATCTCGACGCGCTCGAAGCCCTGGTCCAGGAATGGCGCCCCAAAATGCTGGTGATCAACTCGGTGCTGCAAAACCCGACCGGCACCTCGCTGAGCGCCGCGCAGGCGTTCCGCATCCTGCGGCTCGCCGAGGCATACGACTTCATCGTCGTCGAGGACGATATCTACGGCGACCTGTGCCCGCCCGGCTACCCAGGCACGCGGCTCGCGAGCCTCGACCAGTTGAAGCGCGTGATCTACCTCGGCAGCTTTTCGAAGACGCTCGCGCCGAATCTGCGCGTCGGTTTCATCGCGTGCGCGCCGGAAGTCGCGATGGTGGTCAGCAATCAGAAGATGCTGGTCGGCATGACGAGCCCCGAACTCAACGAGCGCGTGATCTACAAGATCCTGACCGAGGGCCACTACCGGCGGCACGTCGAGCGCATCCGCGCGCGGCTCGACGGTGTGCGCGAGAAGGCCGTGCGGATGATCGAGAAGGCCGGCATGAAGCTGTTCCTGACGCCGACGGCCGGCATGTTCCTGTGGGCCGACACCGGCGTCGACGCGGGCGCGCTCGCCGCGGCCGGGCACGAAGCTGGCTTTCTGCTGACACCGGGCGGTCTGTTCTCGCCGCAGCAGTCGCCGAGCACGTGGATGCGCTTCAATATCGCCAATTGCGGCGACCCTGAATTACCGGCGTTCCTGAGCCGATATCTCGACGGCGTCGCGCGCCGCGCCTCTTGAAACAGTGCCGGAGCGTCCCCATTTGCGCGGACGATCCGGCGGTCCGGCGATCCGGCACGGCAGGGCCGAACCGGGGTTTGAATCCGCTTCGGCCGCCACCTATCCCCATTCGCAACAGAGAGGAAGTCCGACCATGGCACAAGAAACCATGAGCTTTCAGGCAGAAGTGAAGCAGCTTCTGCAACTGATGATCCATTCGCTGTACAGCAACAAGGAAATCTTTTTGCGCGAGCTGATCTCGAACGCGTCCGACGCGGCCGACAAGCTGCGCTTCGAGGCGATCGAAAACAGCGCGCTGTACGAGAACGATCCGAACCTGCGGATTCGCGTGTCGTACGACAAGGCCGCGCGCACCGTCACGATCGACGACAACGGCATCGGCATGAGCCGCGACGAAACGATCGCGCATCTCGGCACGATCGCGCGTTCGGGCACCAAGGAGTTCTTCGGCAAGCTGTCGGGCGATCAGCAGAAGGACGCGGCGCTGATCGGCCAGTTCGGCGTGGGCTTCTACTCGGGCTTCATCGTTGCCGACAAGATCACCGTCGAGACGCGCCGCGCCGGTTTGCCGGCCTCGGAAGGCGTGCGTTGGGTCAGCGCGGGCGAGGGCGATTTCGCGGTCGAGACGATCGAGCGCGCCGCGCGCGGCACGACCATCACGCTGCATCTGCGTGCCGACGAGGACGAGCTGCTGTCGTCGTATCGCTTGAAGTCGATCATCCAGAAGTACTCGGACCACGTCGCGCTGCCGATCCTGATGCAGAAGGAAGAGTGGGACGCGGAAAAGAGCGAGATGGTCACGAAGGACGAGGACGAGACCGTCAACCAGGCGAGCGCGCTGTGGACCCGTTCGAAGAACGACATCACCGACGATCAGTACAAGCAGTTCTACCAGCACATCTCGCACGACCACCAGGACCCGCTGACGTGGACGCATAACCGCGTCGAAGGCCGCAGCGAATACACGCAACTGCTGTACGTGCCGGCGCACGCACCGTTCGATCTGTGGAACCGCGAGCAGCGCGGCGGGCTGAAGCTGTACGTGAAGCGCGTGTTCATCATGGATGACGCCGAGCAACTGCTGCCCACGTATCTGCGTTTCGTGAAGGGTGTGGTCGATTCGGCCGATCTGCCGCTCAACGTGTCGCGCGAAATCCTGCAGGAAAGCCGCGACGTGAAGGCGATCCGCGAAGGCGTGACGAAGCGCGCGCTGTCGATGCTGGAAGAACTGGCGAATTCGGATGAAGCCGCCGACAAGGAAAAGTACGCCAGCTTCTGGAAGGAATTCGGCCAGGTGCTGAAGGAAGGCATCGGCGAGGACTTCGCCAATCGCGAGCGCGTCGCGAAGCTCGTGCGTTTCGCGACGACGCATACGGGCACGGCCGAGCAGACCGTGTCGCTGGCCGACTACGTCGCTCGCATGAAGCCCGAGCAGACGAAGATCTACTACGTGACCGCCGACACCTGGCAGGCCGCGTCGAACAGCCCGCATCTCGAAGTGTTCCGCAAGAAGGGCGTCGAAGTGCTGCTGCTGACCGATCGCGTCGATGAATGGATGCTGTCGTTCCTCAACGAATTCGACGGTAAGCCGCTGCAAAGCGTCGCGCGCGGCGACCTCGATCTCGGCGCGCTGAACGACGAGGAAAAGCAGGCGCAGGAGAAAATTGGCGAAGAGTTCAAGCCGCTCGTCGAGAAGATGAAGGAAGCGCTGAAGGACAAGGCGAAGGACGTGCGACTGACGTTCCGCCTGACCGACTCGCCGTCGTGCCTCGTCGCGGACGACGGCGAAATGAGCGGCTACCTGCAGCGCATGCTGAAGGCCGCGGGCCAGCAGGCGCCGGAATTCCATCCGATTCTCGAAGTGAACCCGGAGCACGCGCTGGTCAAAGGTCTGCATGCCGATAGCGCGAATTTCGACGACTGGTGCCATCTGCTGTTCGATCAGGCACTGCTCGCCGAAGGCGGCGCGCTGGAAGATCCGGCGAGCTTCGTGAAGCGGACCAATGCGTTGCTGCTGTCGCGCGTGGGTTGAGTTTTAGTGAAGGTGAACTGGGAGCGTTGATGGCGTTGTCATCGGATTGACGCTCTGTGGTTCGGCAATGCGCTGCTTCGGCAGCGCATTTTTTTTTGCCCTTCGGTTTGCGCCGGCTTCTTGCCAGGCGCGGCGCGCGCGATCAGCGCAAGCGTTGCCCCGAAAAATTGCCGTCGGAGCGCGCCGCTATAATCCGACACCATGCCTATCCGTTTCGATCCCGCCGACATCCACTGGCGCGTCGCGCCGTTACCCACTTTCAGCGCTGCCCAGAAAGACTGGCTGACCCGCGGCGGTTCACTGACCGCGCATTTGCGCGCGCTCGGCGCGGTCGCGGTGCGCGTGACGCGCGAAGCGGTCGCGCTGCCGTGGCCCGACGAAGCCGCCGCGCTCGGACTCGCGCCACGCGCGCCCGTGTGGGTACGCGAAGTGGTGCTGTCGGTCGACGGCGTGCCGTTCGTCGCCGCGCATAGCGTGACGCCGCGCGCGGCGAGCGTCGGCATCTGGCAGGCGACGCGCCGGCTGCGCACGCGGCCGCTCGCGGAGTTGCTGTATAGCGATAGCAGCGTCGCGCGTTCGTCGCTGGTGAGCCGCAGGGTGGGGGCGCGGCATCCGTTGTATCGGCTGGCCGCGCGTGAGATCGGGGGAGGCGCCGCGGGTGCGCCGCATGCGCTGGTCGCGCGACGCTCGGTGTTCGAGCGGCACGGCGCGCCGTTGATGGTGACCGAATGCATGTTGCCGGCACTGTGGGAGCATCTGGCGCGGCTGGACGAAACGGGGCGCTCGAGCGCCGCGACCGAGCCGACGTCAGGCGCGCACGTCGCGCACGAGCGCATACGCGACCACGGCCGTCCGCTCGATCACACCGCGTCGCGCGCGCATGCCGCGCCGCGCGCGTCGGACGATCGGAGCCGCTGATGTTGCGCGGCTTTCCGCCGGTCGTCGCGGCCGACACGCATACGCTGATACTCGGCAGTTTTCCCGGCGAAGCGTCACTGGCCGCGGCGCAGTATTACGCGCATCCGCGCAATCAGTTCTGGCGCCTGCTCGGCGCGGTGCTCGGCGAACCCGCGCTGCACGAGTTGCCCTACGAAGAGCGCCTCGCACGCGTGCTCGCGCATCGAATCGGCATCTGGGATGTGCTCGATGCATGTCACCGTCAGGGAAGTCTCGACTCAGCGATCCGCCATGCGCAGCCGAACGACTTCGAGTCGTTGCGCGAGCACGCGCCGATGCTGAACAAGGTTTGCTTCAATGGGAAAACGGCGGGGCGCTTCGCGCCGGTGATCGGTGCGGCAGGTTATCGAACCCTCGTGTTGCCGTCGTCGAGTCCGGCGCATGCCACGCTCTCTTTCGATCAGAAGCTGGCGGTTTGGCGCGAAATCGTCTGCTGAGCTCGGCGCATTCGTCATCAAAGCTCGAGCGCCAGAAACCGCGTGCCCTCGACCGGATTTGCGTAGTACGGCGCCGTTTCGACGAACCCCAATCGCTCATAGATGCGTTGTGCGAAGGCGGTTTTCGGCACCGAGTCGAGGACCAGTTTCGAGAAGCCCAACGATTTGGCTTTTCCGACCACCGACGTCACCAGCGTTTCGCCCAGACGCATCCCTCTGAATGCGTCGCGAACGAAGAGCCGCTTGATTTCGGCGGTCGTATCACTATGGCGCAGCAGCCCCGCGCAACCGGCGAGTTCGCCGCCCGCATCGGCGACGAAGAACATCCCGGATGGCAACGTGTAGACCGCTTCGAACGCGTCCATTTCGGCATCGAATCCACGATACGAGAGATCCAGATCCAGCCACTGGACATACTCGCGGATCACGGCGACGAGCTTGCGCGTATCGGCGGGGAAAACGGCTTCGCGAACGATCGGCAGCGGAGTTTGCATGGCGCTTCTCAAATCCATACGTCGTTTTCGGCCGTTCTTTCGTTGGTCGTATCGCCGGTATTGACGACGCCACGCGGTTCGATCAGCAGCAGCTTCACTTCGGAGCCGGCATACGGCTTGTGCTCGACTCCCTTCGGAACCACCGCCATTTCTCCGGCGAGCAGTTCGATCGAGCGGTCGCGGAAGTCGATGCGCAAGCGGCCTTCGAGGACGATGAAGGTCTCGTCGGTGTCGGCGTGCCGGTGCCAGACGAAATCGCCCTCTATCTTTACGACCTTGAGCTGATAATCGTTCATTTCGGCAACGACGCGCGGCTGCCAGTGGTCGTCGATCTGACGGATCTTGTCGAGCAGATTGATCGTCTTGTATTGGCCGCGCTGCTCCGGTGTCGGCTGGGAATCGCTGTGCATGGTGGCTCCATTCGGGTGATACCTGGAACAGAGCTTAGGCCCGCCGCCGGCGGGTGTCTTGAACGATTGTGCAAGCGTGCGCTAGCCGACGCGCCGATCGCGCGTCATCGCGAGCCAACGGGCGGGCGGGATCCCGTATGCGTGGCGAAAATGTCGGGTCATGTGGCTCTGGTCGGCGAAGCCGGCGGCCGCCGCCGCGTCCACCAGGGAAAAGCCGCGCAGCATCATCGCGCGCGCCGCTTCGAGTCGGCGCATGACCAGGTAGTGATAGGGGCTGGTGCCGTAAAAGGTTCGGAAATCGCGCGACAGGCTCCAGCGGTCCTGTCCACTGACGGCGGCAAGTTCATCCAGCGAGACGACGCGGGTGCTCGATGCGTGCAGATATTCCCGTGCGCGCTGCGCTGCCGCGAAATCCGCGGACCTGCGCGCCGCTCTGGCGCCCGACACGCTATCCAGCGCGAGCGCGAGGCCGGCGAGCGCGTCGTCGCGCTCGAGCGGCTCCGGGTCGCCGCGCATCTGGCGCAGCGCTGTCTTCGTCGCCTCGAGCAGCCGTGGATCGTTCGTGACGCCGCCTTCGACGAATGGCAGCGGCCGCCCTCCGAGGACCTCCTGGATGGCGGCCGGGTGCACGTAAATCATCTGATAACGGAATCCCTCCTGGGTGCCGGCCTGACCGTCGTGCGCTTCGTCGGGATGCAGGACCATCGTCTGTCCGGGCAGGCTGGTGCGCAATCCGCGCCGGTAGTGAAAGCACTGAACGCCGGCGAGGGTCACGCCGATCGCGTAGGTGTCGTGCCGATGCAAGGAGTACGCGTTGCCGTGGAAAAAGGCTTCGATGCGTTCGACTCCGCCGCTGGATTCCGAACGGAAAATCCAGTCGGATTGGGCTTTGCTGGTATTGCCGTCCATGACGCTCTCCGGCTTCGCTTGGCAGATCTGCGGGATTTCCCGTATCAGCTCATTGTATCGATGTGGAGGTGCGACGCACGGGGTGACAGTCTGGCTGACGAATCGCACGTTCGTGCGCGCCGGTTCGGCCGCTTTTCCGCCAGCCCAAAAATGAGGCAGAATCCAAAGGTGCGACCCGCTGCGCGACGCAGTCCGCCGTGTTCGCTTAATCATTCCGCTTTGGCGTTCCGGGTTACCGCGTCGCCGTCCGCCGCGCACAGCGTTTGTGTCCTCGTGTTGTCGTTTTCCTGATCGACGTTTGCGCATCCTGCGGGTATCACGCGCGAGATGCCTCTCAACCGCCCGCCCAGAGCCTAGCAATGACGACCCAGCAACCGACCATCATCTACACCCTCACCGACGAGGCCCCGCTGCTCGCAACCGCCGCGTTCCTGCCGATCATCCGGACCTTCACGAGGCCGGCCGGCATCGAGGTCGAGACCAGCGACATCTCGGTCGCGGGCCGCATCCTCGGTGAGTTCCCCGAGTTTCTGACCGAAGCGCAGCGGGTGCCCGACAACCTGGCTGAACTCGGTCGCCTGACCTCGTTGCCCGACACCAACATCATCAAGCTGCCCAACATCAGCGCATCGGTGCCGCAACTGACGAGCGCGATCAAGGAGCTACAGGCGAAGGGCTACAAGGTGCCCGACTATCCGGAAGATCCGAAGACCGACGCAGAGAAGGCGATCCGCCAGCGCTACTCGAAGTGTCTCGGCAGCGCGGTGAACCCGGTGCTGCGCGAAGGCAACTCGGACCGCCGCGCGCCGGCCGCGGTGAAGAATTACGCGCGCAAGCATCCGCACAGCATGACCGAATGGAGCATGGCGTCGCGCACGCACGTCGCCACCATGCGACATGGCGACTTCTATCACGGCGAAAAGTCGATGACGCTCGATCGCGCGCGCGACGTCAAGATGGAACTCGTCACGAAGAACGGCAAGACGATCGTGCTGAAGCCAAAGGTCGCGCTAGAGGACGGCGAGATCATCGACAGCATGTTCATGAGCAAAAAGGCGCTGCTCGCGTTCTACGAAGACCAGATGGAAGACGCGCGCAAGACCGGCATGATGCTGTCGCTGCACGTGAAGGCGACGATGATGAAGATCTCGCACCCGATCGTCTTCGGCCACGCGGTGAAGGTGTTCTACAAGGACGCGTTCGCGAAGCACGGCAAGCTGTTCGAAGAACTCGGCGTGAATGTCAACAACGGCCTCGTCAATCTGTACGAGAAGATCGAGGCGTTGCCGGAATCGCAGCGCGAGGAAGTGATCCGCGACCTGCACGCGTGCCACGAGCATCGTCCGGAACTGGCGATGGTCGATTCGGCGAAGGGCATCTCGAACCTGCACGCGCCGAACGACGTGATCGTCGATGCGTCGATGCCGGCGATGATTCGCGCCGGCGGCAAGATGTGGGGCGCCGACGGTCGTCCGAAAGACACCAAGGCGGTGATCCCGGAGAGCACGTTCGCGCGCATCTACCAGGAGATCATCAACTTCTGCAAGACCAACGGCGCGTTCGATCCGGTCACGATGGGCACCGTGCCGAACGTCGGCCTGATGGCGCAGAAGGCGGAAGAATACGGCTCGCACGACAAGACTTTCGAAGTGCCGGAAGACGGCGAAGCGCGCATCGTCGATCTCGCGAGCGGTGAAGTGCTGCTCACGCAGAACGTCGAGCAGGGCGACATCTGGCGCATGTGCGAGGTGAAGGACGCGGCGATTCGCGATTGGGTCAAGCTCGCGGTCACACGCGTGCGCAATTCGCGCACGCCCGCGGTGTTCTGGCTCGACCCGTATCGTCCGCACGAAGCGGAGCTGATCAAGAAGGTCGAGGCCTACCTGAAGGACTACGACACCACCGGCCTCGACATTCAGATCATGTCGCAGGTGCGCGCGATGCGTTACACGCTCGAGCGCGTCGTGCGCGGGCTCGATACGATCTCGGTCACCGGCAACATCCTGCGCGATTATCTGACCGACCTGTTCCCGATCATGGAGCTGGGCACGAGCGCGAAGATGTTGTCGATCGTGCCGTTGATGGCGGGCGGCGGCATGTACGAGACCGGCGCGGGCGGTTCGGCGCCGAAGCACGTGAAGCAGCTCGTCGAAGAAAACCATCTGCGCTGGGACTCGCTCGGCGAATTCCTCGCGCTCGCGGTGTCGCTCGAGGAACTGGGCATCAAGACCGGCAACAACCGGGCGAAGATCCTCGCGAAGACGCTCGACACCGCAACCGGCAAGCTGCTCGACAACAACCGCAGCCCGAGCCCGAAGACGGGCGAGCTCGACAATCGCGGCAGCCAGTTCTATCTGGCGATGTACTGGGCGCAGGAGCTGGCCGCGCAAACGGACGATGCCGCGCTCGCCGCGCAATTCGCGCCGCTCGCGACGCAGCTGACCGCCAACGAGCAGGTGATCGTGGCGGAACTCGCGTCGGTGCAGGGCGCGCCGGCGGACATCGGCGGCTATTACAAGCCGGACTTCAACAAGCTCGAAGAGGTGATGCGGCCGAGCCGTACGTTCAACGAGGCGCTCAAGGCGGTGCGCGTCGAGTGACGTGCTGGGTCTGAAGTGAGGTGATGTGCACACGGGCCGCCGGCGGGCGGCTCGGCGTAATCGTGCGCGCCGCGAATGCTATGCTCTCGGTCGACCAAAAATCATGCGCCCGCGGCGCGAAATCCACACATGACGAAACTGATCAAGCGCGCTTCGGCCGAGGCGCGCGCTTTCCGTAACCGGGACGCCGAAGCCATCGGCGGCAAGCAGAAAATCGCGCCCAGACAGGCGCCAAAAACCGCGCGCAACGCGAACCGCGCCGTCGACCACGAGCTTCACGACGCGCCGCAAATCGAAGCGCCGCGCAAGCCGCGCTTCGCACCGGTGACGTTCTCCGAAGAGAGCGGCGTGCGCTACCTGCATTTCGGCACGGAATGGGTGCAAGGCGCGATGCGCCTGCGCAAGCCCGATCACATCGAACTCGAATACGCGCAGCAGATGATGGCCTGGCTGCTGTTTCTCGAAACGCCGAAGCGCATCGTGCAGCTCGGGCTCGGCGCGGCGGCGCTGACCAAGTTCGCGCACCGCTTCCTGAAGAGCGCGCAGGTCGAGGCCGTCGAGCTGAATCCGGCGGTCGTCGTGGCCGCGCGCACGATGTTCGAACTGCCGCCCGACGATGCGCGCCTGACCGTGCACGAAACTGACGCGTGGGACTTCGTCAACGACAGCGCGAACCACGGCACCATCGGCGCGCTGCAGATCGACGTCTACGACGCGACCGCGCGCGGCCCCGTGCTCGACAGCGTCGGCTTTTACCGCGCGGCACGCGCATGTCTGACCGACGCGGGCATCGTCACGGTGAATCTGTTCGGCGATCATCCGAGCTTCGTGCGCAATATGAAGCGTCTGAACGAAGCCTTCGACGGCCGCGTCGTCGCGCTGCCCGAGGTGCACGACGGCAACCGCATTGCGATCGCGTTCTCGGGCCCCGCGCTGGACGTGCCGTTCACCGCGCTCGACGCGCGCGCGAAGCTGATCGAAGCCGAGCTCGGCTTGCCGGCGCGCAAGTGGATCAAGGGCCTGCGCGAATCGACGGGGCAGACGGGCGAATCGTTTGCGATCTGAGTGATGAATTCCGGTCAGTGAGCGGAGAACCAGGCGGCCGTGCCGGCGTATCAGTCGGCACGGCCGTTTTGCTTCCGGTATTTTTTTCACGTCGATGCTGCAGCGTCATCCAGTCTGCATCGTTGGACGCCGATGTGCCTCGGGGTCGCCCCGGCTTGACCGGGCGTTCGCCACTCCTATACTCTTTCGAGGCTTTCGGGGAGCCCGTGGCGGACCGCGGGACGACCACCCGCTGAGTTCCTCCTCCCGTCGACCACGGGCAGATAAATTCAAAATAGGAAAAAACAGGAGACGTCATGGCTCACGACGCCGACGTGAAGAAAGCCAGCAAGCATTGGCTCTGGCTATTGCTGCTACCGTGGATCGCGATGATCTGGGTGCCGTCCTACAACCGGATCGAGCCGCAGCTATTCGATTTCCCGTTCTTCTACTGGTATCAGCTGCTGTGGGTGCTGATCAGCGCGGTCATTACCGCGTTCGTCTATTTGAAGACCAAGTCCCGCTATACGGGTCGCCCGAACGGGGGCGCACAACGATGAATCCCATTGCAACTTTCGTCTTCGTTCTGTTTTTCATCGGTGTCACGATTCTCGGTTTCGTCGCGGCCCACTGGCGGCGCGGCGATCTCGCGCATCTCGAAGAGTGGGGTCTCGGCGGCCGGCGCTTCGGCACGATCGTCACGTGGTTCCTGCTCGGCGGCGACCTGTACACCGCCTATACCTTCATCGCGGTGCCGGCGCTCGTGTTCGGCGCGGGCGCAACCGGCTTCTTCGCGCTGCCGTACACGATCCTGATCTATCCGTTCGCGTTCGTCGTGTTCCCGAAACTGTGGAGCATCGCCAAACGCCACGGCTACGTGACGTCGGCGGACTTCGTGTCGGCGCGCTACGGTAGCCGCATGCTGGCGCTCGCGGTCGCCGTGACCGGCATCGTCGCGACGATGCCGTACATCGCGCTGCAACTGGTCGGTATCGAAGTGGTGATCGGCGCGCTCGGTTTCGACACCACCGGCTTCGTCGGCGATCTGCCGCTGATCATCGCGTTCGCGATCCTCGCGGCCTACACGTACACGTCGGGCCTGCGCGCGCCGGCGATGATCGCGGTCGTCAAGGACATCCTGATCTACGTGACGATCTTCGCCGCGATCATCGTGATCCCGCCGCAGCTGGGCGGCTTCGGCCATATCTTCGGCGCGGTGCCGCCGGCCAAGCTGCTGCTGAAGTCGCCGGACGTGTCGAGCCTGAACGGCTATAGCGCGTACGCGACGCTCGCGGTGGGTTCGGCGCTCGCGCTGTTCCTGTATCCGCACTCGATCACCGCGGTGCTGTCGTCGAAGTCGGGCAACACGATCCGCCGCAACATGGCGTTGCTGCCGGCGTATTCGCTGGTGCTCGGCCTGCTCGCGCTGCTAGGCTTCATGGCGCTCGCGGCCGGCGTGAAGGACATGCCCGAGTTCGCGCCGTACTTCAAGGCCTTCGGCCCGAACTTCGCGGTGCCGGCGCTGTTCCTGCACTTCTTCCCGTCGTGGTTCGTCGGCGTCGCGTTCGCGGCGATCGGTATCGGCGCGCTGGTGCCGGCGGCCATCATGTCGATCGCGGCGGCGAACCTGTACACGCGCAACGTGCACAAGGAGTTCATCAACCGCAACATGACGCATGACCAGGAGACCAACGTCGCGAAGCTGGTGTCGCTGATCGTCAAGGTCGGCGCTGTCGCGTTCATTCTCGGTCTGCCGCTGACCTACGCGATCCAGCTGCAGCTGCTCGGCGGGATCTGGATCATCCAGACGCTGCCGGCCATCGTGCTCGGTCTCTACACGCGTGTGCTCGACTATCGGGGGCTGCTGCTCGGCTGGGCGGCAGGTATCGCGACCGGCACGTGGATGGCCATTTCGTTGAACCTCGCGAGCTCGATTTTCACGATCCATCTGTTCGGCATGGCGATTCCGGGCTATGCGGCGGTGTGGTCGCTGATCGTGAACCTCGTGGTGTCGGTCGTCGTGAGTCTGATCGTGCGGGCGGTGGGCATGCAGCGCGCCGAGGACCGCACCCGTCCGGAAGACTACCTGGACATCGTCGAAGGCTGATTCCGGCTGCAACTTCAGGTTTTGACACACGCAACGCCCGCCGACGCAAGTTGGCGGGCGTTTGTGTTTGCGGGGCACTCCAGGGCAGGATAGCGGAACCGTCCTTTCACGCGTTCGCCGCGCGCCGCCATGGCTGCTGCCGATACTCCCCCCGTGATCCCGCGCCGCGCGGCGCTGAGCCGGATGGTGCGCGCGGTCACGTCGCCGTATTACCGCTACCGCCACGCGAAAGTGCTGCATAGTCTGCGCGTGGGCCTCGCGATGCTGGTGTCGATTCTGGCGACGACCGGCATCGATGTTCCGCACGGCATCTGGTCGTCGGTGACGCTGCTGGTGGTGATCGGCGGTTTGCAGCATCACGGCAACATCCGCAAGAAAGCGGCCGAGCGCGCGGCCGGCACGCTGCTCGGCGCGTCGATCGGCCTGTTGCTGATCGTGCAGCAGAACATCATCGGCTCGCTGCCACTCACCTACGTGCTGGAGGCGATCATCGCGTCGGTCTGCGCGTGGTTCGCGATCGGCTCGTCCGGCTATATCGGGCTCCTGACCGCGATCACGATGTGCATCGTCGCGGGCCACGGCGATAATCTGATCGACGTCGGCCTGTGGCGCACGCTGAACGTGCTGATCGGCATCGTGATCGCGCTGGCGTTTTCGTTCGCGTTTCCGCTGCACGCGACGTATTCATGGCGCTACGGGCTCGCCGCCAATCTGCGCGAATGCGCGGGCATCTACGCGCGGCTGCTCGATGGCGAGACGATCACCGAGGAGGAGCAGGTCGAGCGCTTCCTGCAGATCAACAAGCGGCTCGTGCAACTGCGTTCGCTGATGCCGTCGGTTGCAAAGGAAATCAACGTGCCGCAATCGCGGCTCGAGGAGATCCAGAGGCTGCATCGCTCGCTGCTCAGTTCGCTCGAACTGCTGGCCACCGGGCCGCTGATGAACGCTGCCGCGGCCGCGCGCAGCGCCTATGCAGCGTATTGCGGCGCCGAGATGCGCGCCGTGCGCGCGATCCTGTTGTCCACCGCGCGCGGACTGCGGTTTGGCCGTCCGTCGCGCCTGGGCATTCCGGCGGCGGCGCCGCTCGCGAAGGGGCGGGGCGACATAGCCACCGCGTTGCCGCCCGACTGGCAAGGGCCGTACTGGCTCGGTCAGCGGCTCGCGGAGCAGGTGGACCGGCTGCGCGCGCTGCTGCTGGAGACCGAACCGAACTGGAAGATCGAGCGGCACGAGCGGGCGACGCGTGGCGGGTAGGGGGCGAGCGGTCGAACCCAAAGGCTCCGGCCCCTGAGCCTCAAACCTGCGGCGGCAGCGTGACCATCCACATCAGGCCGAAGCGGTCCACCACCATTCCGAAGCCCTTGCTCCAGAACGTTTGCTGGAACGGCATCACGACCTGGCCGCCATCGGCGAGCGCGTTGAAGCATTTTTCCGCCGACGCGCCGTCTTCGACGGTCAGCGACAGGCTGAAGCCATTGAACGGGCCGGCCGCCGGATCGCAGTTGCCGTCGGAAGCCATCCACGTGCTCGAGCCCAGCTGCACGTTCGCGTGCATGATCTTGTCGGCGAGTTCGGGGCGCGGCGGATTTTGCGCGTCGGGTGGCGCGTCCTTGAACAGCATCTTGAAGGTCACCTGGGCGCCGAGTTTGTCGGTGTAGTAGTCGAGCGCTTCCTGGCAACGGCCGTTGAAGAACACGTAGGGCTGAACGTACATGATCGTCTCCTTGGTCAGGCGTTGGGCGGGCGCCGTCGTTCCTCGCCAGCACAGGCGGGGGAGGGGCGTGCTGTCGATTGTAGTCGCAGCGTAAACGGGGAGCGGCGCTGAACCGTGAGGTTCAGCGCCGCTTGTCATGGATGGCATGCGCGCGGCGCGGCGATCGGAAGCTTCAATCAGCCAGCCACGTCCGCCGCCTCCGGCATCTCAGCGCAGCGTTTCGATCAGCTTTTCCAGCTTGATTGCGTCTGCCGCGAACGTGCGGATGCCTTCGGCGAGCTTCTCGGTCGCCATTGCGTCGTCGTTGACGAGGAAGCGGAACGACTTTTCGTCGACCGGCACTCGCTCGATGTCCGCGTCGTTCGATGCCTCCGGCGACAGCTTGCGCTCGATCTTGTCGGTGCTGTCGTGCAGCTTCTGCAGCAGGTCGGGGCTGATCGTCAGCAGATCGCAGCCGGCCAGTTCCAGAATCTGCGAGGTCGTGCGGAAGCTCGCGCCCATCACCTCGGTCTTGTAGCCGAACTTCTTGTAGTACGCGTAGATGCGGCGCACCGATTTGACGCCAGGATCGTTGGCGCCGCCGTCTTTCGCTTCGTCCCACGCGCTGCCGGCGCTCTTCTTGTACCAGTCGTAGATGCGGCCGACGAACGGCGAGATCAGCTGTGCGCCGGCTTCCGCGCAGGCCGCCGCCTGCGCGAGCGAGAACAGCAGCGTCATGTTGCAGCTGATGCCTTCCTTCTGCAGCACCTCGGCCGCGCGAACGCCTTCCCACGTCGACGCGAGCTTGATCAGCACGCGGTCGCGTTCGACGCCGTGCTCCTTGTACAGCGCGATCAGCTCATGGGCTTTCTTGATCGAGCCTTCGACGTCGAACGACAGGCGCGCGTCGACTTCGGTCGACACCCGCCCGGGGATGATCTTCAGGATTTCGGTGCCGAACGCGATCAGCAACTGGTCGATGATCGCACCGACCGGCTTCGACGCATGCGCCTTCACGGTCTTTTCGAGCAGCGGCCGGTAGTCGTCTTTCTGCACGGCCTTCAGAATCAGCGACGGATTGGTGGTCGCGTCGCGCGGCTTGTACTGCGCGAGCTGCTGGAAGTCGCCAGTGTCGGCCACCACGGTGGTGTATTGCTTGAGTTGGTCGAGTGCGGTTGTCATGTTCGGGCCTTCAGGGCGCGTGTGCGCCGTGGTTCAGGAGAAGTGAGGACGCCGCCGCGCCGGCTGGATAAAACAGAGCGATCAGCCGGTGCCGGTGGCCGCGGGTCAAGCCGCAGCGCATCCCGCGATGGCGCGGGGAAACGCTGCCGGATACATCTATTCTATGGCGGATCGCCGAGGACGGCATGATCACCGGGTAGCGACAGCCGGGCGTGGCGATCCGTTCACACGCGGCGCGCGTTCAGCACGACTTGCGTGATCACACCGGCGACGAGCCCCCAAAACGCCGAGCCGATCGACAGCAGCGTGAGCCCCGAGGCGGTCACCATGAACGTGACGAGCGCCGCCTCGCGCTGCCGCGTATCCTGCATTGCGTTGGCGAGCCCGCTCATGATCGAGCCGAACAGCGCGAGCGCCGCGACGGAGACGACCAGCTCCTTCGGAAACGCCGCGAACAGCGCGGCGATCGTCGCGCCGAACACCCCCGCGAGCAGATAGAAAATGCCGCCCCATACGGCCGCCGTGTAGCGCCGCGCGGGGTTTTCGTGCGCTTCGGGGCCGGTGCAGATCGCCGCCGTGATCGCCGCAAGATTGATGCCGTGCGAGCCGAACGGCGCGAGCAGTAGCGACGCGACGCCGGTCGTCGCGATCAGCGGCGCGGACGGGGTCGTATAGCCGTCGGCGCGCAGCACCGCGATGCCCGGCACGTTCTGCGAGGCCATCGCGACCACGAACAGCGGAATGCCGATGCTCACGCACGCCGCCACCGAAAACGACGGCATCGTCAGCACCGGATGCGCTAGCGCGACGTGAAAGTGGCTGAAATCGAGCAGCCCGAGGCCGCCGGCGGCTGCCGTGCCGACCACCAGCGTGGTCGGAATCGCGTAACGCGGCACGAACCGTTTGACGATCAGATACGCGAAGAACATCGTCAGCACGAGCGCGGTCTGGTACTGCGCGGCACGAAAAATTTCGATGCCGATCTCGAACAGGATGCCCGCGAGCAGCGCCGCCGCGAGGCCGGACGGAATCCGCTTCATCAGCGCGTCGAACCAGCCGGTGACGCCAACCAACGTCAGCAGCGCAGCGCAGAAGATGAACGCGCCGATCGCCTGCGCATACTCGACATGCGGCAGCGACGACACCAGTAGCGCCGCGCCCGGCGTCGACCACGCGATCACGATCGGCGCGCGATAGCGCAGCGACAGGCCGATCGTGCACAGGCCCATGCCGATCGACAGCGCGCAGATCCACGACGAAATCTGCGCGTCGCTCAGATGCGCGGCCTGGCCCGCCTGGAACATCAGCACGAGCGAGCTCGTGTAGCCGGTCATCGCCGCGACGAAGCCCGCGACGATCGTCGACAGCGACGTATCGGCGAGCGGATTGAAGCGCCTCCGCGACGCGGCGGCGGGGGACAACTGGGGCGACGGGGACGAACTCATGCGAAGGCTTTGTTGTTGTGGAAGTTGAAGCGTCGGGACGTGGGTTCTGAAACGACGGGCGTTACTTGCTCAGCACCCGCATGGCCGTCTCCAGGCCCGCGAGCGTCAGCGGATACATGCGGTGGCCCAGCACTTCGCGGATCGCGCTGACCGACTGCCGGTACGGCCACAGCGCTTCCGGTTCGGGGTTCAGCCACGCGAAGTGCGGGAAGTGATCGGCGAGCCGGCGCAACCATACGGCGCCGGCCTCGGCGTTGTTGTACTCGACGGAGCCGCCCGGCTGCAACACTTCGTACGGGCTCATCGTCGCGTCGCCGACGAAGATCAGCTTGTAGTCGGGCGTGAACTTGTGCAGTACGTCCCATGTCGGCGTGCGCTCGGCGTGGCGACGGCGGTTGTTCTTCCACAGGAAGTCGTACACGCAGTTGTGGAAGTAGTAGAACTCGAGGTGCTTGAACTCGGCCTTCGCGGCGGAGAACAGCTCCTCGGTGCGCTTCACGTGATCGTCCATCGAGCCGCCGACGTCGAGCAGCATCAGCACCTTCACGTTGTTGTGCCGCTCGGGCACCATCTTCAGATCGAGCCAGCCGGCGTTCGCGGCAGTGCTGCGGATCGTGTCGGGCAGGTCGAGTTCTTCCGCGGCGCCCTCGCGGGCGAAGCGGCGCAAGCGCCGCAGCGCGACCTTGATGTTGCGCGTGCCGATCTCGACCTGGTCGTCGTAGTCGCGGTACGCGCGCGCCTCCCAGACCTTGACGGCCGTGCGATTGCCGGCCGCGTCGCCGCCGATGCGCACGCCCTCTGGGTTATAGCCGCCGTTGCCGAACGGCGACGTGCCCCCCGTGCCGATCCATTTGTTGCCGCCCTCGTGACGCTCCTTCTGCTCGTCGAACAATTCCTTCAGACGCTCCATCAGCTTGTCGATGCCGCCCAGCGCCTCGATCTGCGCCTTTTCCTCGGGCGACAGGTCGCGTTGCAGTTTCTTCTTCAGCCAGTCGAGCGGAATGTCGAACGCGAGCTCCGAGCTCGCCGCGACACCGTTGAAAAAAGCGCCGAACGCCTGGTCGAACTTGTCGAAGTACTGCTCGTCTTTCACGAGCGTGATGCGCGAAAGGTAGTAGAACTCGTCGAGCGACGGCGCGATCACGTTGGCCTTCAGCGCTTCGAGCAGCGTCAGGTATTCCTTCACCGAGACCGGCAGTTTGGCGGCGCGCAGCGAGTAGAAGAAGTCGATCAGCATGCTGGATGTCCTGCGGCGCGGTGCACGCTCAACGGTTATTGCGGTTCATGAACAGCAGCCGCTCGAACAGGCTCACGTCCTGTTCGTTCTTCAGCAGCGCGCCGTGCAGCGGCGGCACGACCTGCTTGTGGTCGGCCGAGCGCAGCGCCTCGGGCGGAATGTCTTCGGCGAGCAGCAGCTTGAGCCAGTCGAGCAGTTCCGACGTGGACGGCTTCTTCTTCAGCCCCGCGACGTTGCGCAGCTCGAAGAAGCTCTGCAGCGCGGCGGCGAGCAGGTCCTTCTTGATGCCGGGGTAGTGCACGTCGACGATCTGCTGCATCGTCGTCGCATCGGGAAACTTGATGTAGTGGAAGAAGCAGCGGCGCAGGAACGCGTCGGGCAATTCCTTCTCGTTGTTCGACGTGATGATCACGAGCGGGCGATGCTTCGCGCGCACCAGTTCGCGCGTCTCGTACACGTAGAACTCCATCCGGTCGAGTTCGCGCAGCAGGTCGTTCGGGAATTCGATGTCGGCCTTGTCGATCTCGTCGATCAGCAGCACGCTCTGCTCGTCCGATTCGAACGCCTGCCACAGCACGCCCTTGACGATGTAGTTGCGGATGTCCTTCACGCGCTCGTCGCCGAGCTGCGAATCGCGCAGACGCGACACCGCGTCGTATTCGTATAGCCCCTGCTGGGCCTTGGTGGTCGACTTGATGTGCCATTGCAAGAGCGGCATGCCGAGCGCGGCGGCGACTTCCTCGGCGAGCATGGTCTTGCCGGTGCCGGGTTCGCCCTTGATCAGGAGCGGACGCTTGAGCGTCATCGCGGCATTGACCGCGAGCTTGAGGTCGTCGGTGGCGACGTACTGCGATGAGCCTTCGAAACGCATGGCGAGATGCTCTGGTTCGGGAAAAAACCCAGTATAAGTCAGAAGGCCTGTTGGCCTGAAACCGGCTCACGTATGGTGTCAGCCGCGCCGGGAAGACGCGACGCAGCCGCTGCGGTGCCCGCCGTGGCGTCATCGCGAAGCCGCTGCGAGCACCGCGCGCGGCCCGTCCAGACGGGCGTTGCGCGGCTCCCGCGTGTTGTGGACGTTCGGCGCGGCGTCGCGGTACAATGGGCCCGATTTTTTTGGCCTGCGTGGCCACCCTATAAGAAGAACGGCCGGACCGCTGCCTTTGTGGGCACCCGTTTCCCCTCAAGCCAGGTTACATCTATGAATAAATTCGTCGGCAAACACGTCGTGATCGCAGCGCTGTCAGTGCTCGCGGGGTACGCGGTCAGTGCGCAGGCAGCGGATGTCGTAGGCAACGCCAAGGCGGGCCAGGACAAGGTCGCGATGTGTATCGGCTGCCACGGCATCCCTGAATACCGCACGGCTTATCCAGAGGTTTTCCGCGTGCCGAAGCTCGGTGGGCAAAATCAGGCCTACCTCGAGATCGCGCTGCGCGCCTACAAGAAGGGCGACCGCCATTTCGACACGATGCACGCGATCGCGACGTCGCTGTCGGATCAGGACATTGCCGACATCGCCGCCTACTACGCAGCGCAAACTGCCGCTTCGAAAAACAATCCCGACAAGTGATCGGCGTCGGTCACCAGTACATCCAATTCGCGGGATAGGAGATTTCATGATCAAGCCCCAACAGGCACTCCACACGGTATTCAAGACGGTCGGCGCGGCGGCGGTAATCGGTCTGGCCGTGGCGAACATCGCTCACGCGGCTGACGCGGGCAACGGCAAGGTGCTCGCCGACAGTCATAACTGCGCGGCCTGCCACGGTCCCGGCCTGAACAAGCCGGTGAGCCCGGAGTATCCGAAGCTGGCCGGTCAGCACTCCGACTACGTGTACTGGGCGCTGCGTCAGTACCAGATGGGCACCGGCAATCCGCACCTCGGCCGCAACAACGCGATCATGCAGGCACAGGTGCAGAGCCTGTCGCTAGGCGATATGAAGGACATCGCTGCTTACGTCGAATCGCTGGAAGGCGACCTCGTGCAGAAGAAGTAAGCGTAGGGCGCGGGTTTCGCGCCGCGGCTTCAAAAGCAAAACACCCCGCCTCGGCGGGGTGTTTTGCTTTCGGGGCGTCGCGCCCGGTTTTGTCAGTCGCGCGTCGCGCGCCGTTCGATACGCTGCAGATATGCGTCCGTGTCCGGCGGTGTGCCGGTGCGCTGCGCTTCCCAGATGGTTTCGCCGAGGCAGTCCATAATCGCGTGCTGCGCCTCGTGCGTCGAGCCGAGGCGCGCGGCGAGCCGTTCGTGCGCGGCGCGAATGCCCGGCGGCTGATCGATCGACAACTGTTCGGAGATCGCCAGATGCATCGACAGGTGCAGGAACGGATTGGTCTGGCCGCGTTCCGGCGAATAGTCTTGCGCCTGGGCGGCGGGGGCGTCGGCGAGGTCGGCGTGATATTCCGGATGCTCGACGATCCAGTCGGCGGCGATCGCCTCGAGCGGCGTCAGAATCTCGCCTTGGCGCTGTTTGCGCCAGGTGTCGGTGAAAAAGAGGCGAACTTCGTCGCGGCTGGGATTGAACATCGTGGGACCGGTGGATGCGTGGGAGTGGGGCGTGCGTGGCGCGCGACAGCGTGTGTACGCAGTGCGCACTGCATGTAAAGCATCATTTTACGCGGCGGCCGTTCGGGCTGCAGGCGCGCTGCGCGGTCCGGAGTTTCGGGCTGGGCCGCCCTTACAGATCGGGCGGCGGGGTCTTCGGCCGGAACTCGCACAGCGGCTCGATCACGCAATGCCAACATTCCGGGCGGCGCGCCTTGCACACGTAGCGTCCATGCAGGATCAGCCAGTGGTGCGCGTCCTTCTTGAATTCAGCGGGCGTGAATTTTTCGAGCGCTGCTTCGACCGCGCGCACGTCCTTGCCGGGCGCGAGGCCGGTGCGGTTGGCGACGCGGAAGATGTGCGTGTCGACCGCGATGGTCGAATGGCCGAACGCGGTGTTCAGGATCACGTTGGCCGTTTTGCGGCCGACACCCGGCAGCCCTTCGAGCGCCGCGCGATCCTCGGGCACTTCGCCGCCGTACTGGTCGAGCAGAATGCGACAGGTCGCGATCACGTTCTTCGCCTTCGTGCGATACAGGCCGATCGTCTTGATATAGCTCGCGACACCTTCCTCGCCCAGGTCGAACACCTTTTGCGGTGTGTTCGCGACCGGGAACATCCGGCGCATCGCCTTGTTGACCGACACGTCGGTCGCTTGCGCCGACAGCAGCACCGCGATCAGCAGTTCGAACGGCGTCGTGTACTCGAGCTCGGTGGTTGGATGCGGATTCAGGCTCTGGAGCGTTTCGTAGATCGCGCGGCGTTTGTTCGCGTTCATGCGGAGCGGGTCCGTGTGGGTGGGGAAGGGTGCGCGAGGGTGGTCAACGCGCGGTCGGCGGCACGTTCGACGGCGGCTCCGACTCGCCGGACTCGTTGGACGACGGCTGCGAGCCGCGTGAGTCTTCGCCGCTGGCAAGACCAAGACGGCGGCGGCGCGCTTCGGCGGCGTCGATCTGCGCCTGCACGTCGGCGCTGACGTTCTCGGTGTTCAGCGGTCCCTGGCCTTTCGCGGCCAGCTCTTCCTTCTTCTTGCGCGCGCGTTCGAGCGCGGCCTGGATGATCGCGCGTTTCTTCGCTTCGGCGTCGTCCGCGATCGGGGCGGTGGGGGCCTCGGACGGCGCTGTCGCGCCGCTGGCGCCAACCGCGCCGGACGCCGCCGCCACCGGCCCGCTCGTACTCGCGGCTCGCCGCGCCGCAGCACGCGCTTCGGCGGCGTCGCGCTCGCGCGCGAGACGGCTGTCGTGGCGGTTGTGACGCGCTCGCGCCGCGTCTGCCTCGCTCTGGCTCCATGCATCCCAGCCGGTGGCCTCGCCGGTCACGGGCAGCATCGCGATGCAGTCGACCGGGCAGGGCGGCACGCACAGGTCGCAGCCGGTACAGAGTTCGGCGATCACGGTGTGCATCTGTTTCGGTGCGCCAACTATCGCGTCGACCGGACATGCCTGCATGCACAGCGTGCAGCCGATGCACACCTGTTCGTCGATAACCGCCAAGGGGCGCGGACGTTCGACGCCATTGGCGGAATTGAGCGGAATCACCGGTTTGCCGAGTAGCGCGGCGAGGCGCGCGATGCCCTCGGCACCGCCGGGCGGGCACTGGTTATAGTTCGCCTCGCCGCTGGCGACGGCTTCGGCATATGGACGGCATGCGGGATAACCGCACTTCGTGCATTGCGTTTGGGGCAGCAGATCTTCGATGCGATCCGCGAGTGTTTTGACGTCTGTCACGGTTACGGCGCGGGGGTTTGCCGTGCGATCGCACGACCTGAACTAAATAGCACATTATCGCCGATTTCCCGGATTGCCATTCGCAATCCATGTGCCATAATCGAAGCGCTTCATTCGAAAGACCGCAGAAAAGGGTGTGTTTCCCAACCACGACGCGCCCGCTAAACGCCGCCAACAAAAAGGCTCGAGGAGAGGCCGGCGGCGCGATCCGGATAACGCGGCTCACGAAGACGATGCCACCATGAATCAGCCGAAAATCAAAAGAGATCCTGAAGGCACGAGGCGCCGCATTTTGCTTGCGGCGGCGGAAGA
Source organism: Paraburkholderia atlantica (assembly GCF_000092885.1). Classification (NCBI taxonomy): domain Bacteria; kingdom Pseudomonadati; phylum Pseudomonadota; class Betaproteobacteria; order Burkholderiales; family Burkholderiaceae; genus Paraburkholderia; species Paraburkholderia atlantica. The sequence continues at coordinate 959,393 of NC_014117.1, forward strand.
GTTTGCAAATGGAGGACTGTTCGGCGCACGAGTCGATCAGATCGCTCGCCGCGCCGAAACCAATGAACGAATGCTCTATTACTACTTCGGTAGCAAGGAGCAGCTATTCACCGCTGTACTCGAGCACGCGTTCAGCGCGCTCAATGAAGCGGAACGCACGCTCGAACTCAACGGAATCGCGCCCGTCGAGGCGGTTACGCGTCTCGCACATTTCGTGTGGGACTACTACCGCGATCATCCTGAGTTATTGAGACTCATCAACAACGAGAATCTGCATGAAGCACGCTATATGCAGAAATCGACGCGCATACGCGAAATGATCTCGCCGATCGTCGCCACGCTCGGCGGCATTCTCGAGCGCGGGCAGCGCGCGGGGTTGTTTCGCACGAACATCGACCCGCTGCGCTTTTACGTGACGCTTTCGGGCATGGGCTACTACATCGTGTCGAACCGCTTCACGCTCGAAGCGACGCTCGGCCGCGATTTCAGCAGCGCCGCCGAACGCAGCGAGGTGATTCAGATGAATACCGAACTGCTGCTCGCGTATCTGTTGAGAAAGTAACGGGGAGTACCGCGGTGATGATTGCCGCGGCCAAACATCAGTATCACGAATGAAGCGCGATAAAAAAGCCAACGGCCTCGAAGGAGGCCGTTGGCTTTTTATATGCTATTGCAAGTTTAATGCTCAGGCTTCGACTTTTTCTTTCGCCGGTTTTGCTGTCTTGTTGTGCTCGAGGATGAAGTCGCGCAATTGCGGATAAATGATCGTGCGCCAGCGGCGGCCCGAGAAAATGCCGTAGTGGCCGCATTTCTCCGCGGTGAAGTGACGCTTGTTCTTCTCCGCTATGCCGCTGCACAGGTCGTGCGCCGCGTAGGTCTGGCCGTCGCCTGAAATGTCGTCGAGTTCGCCTTCAATCGTAAACAGCGCGGTCGTCGTGATGTCCTGCGGCCGCACCCGCTCGCCGTTGACGACCCACGTGCCCTCGGCGAGACGGAATTCCTGGAACACGACGCGGATCGTGTCGAGGTAATAGTCGGCATCCATGTCGAGCACCGCGTTGTACTCGTCGTAGAAGCGGCGGTGCGCTTCGGCGTCGTCTTCGTCGCCGCGCAGCAGGCTCTGGTAGAAATCCCAGTGCGATGCCGCATGACGCTCCGGATTCATCGCGACGAAGCCAGTGTGCTGCAGGAAGCCGGGATAGACCTTGCGGCCCGTGCCCGGATAGTTCGGCGGCACGGTGAAGATCACGTTGTTCTCGAACCATTCGTACGAGTGCTGCGTGGCAAGCGAATTGACCGCGGTCGGGCTCTTCCGAGCGTCGATCGGGCCGCCCATCATCGTCATTGTGCGCGGCGTGTCCTCGCCGCGGCTCGCCATCAGCGAAATGGCGGCGAGCACCGGCACGGTCGGCTGGCACACCGAAATCACGTGCAGATTCTTCGCCCCGATATGGCGAATGAATTCCTGGATATACGCGATGTAATCGTTCAGACCGAACCAGCCGGCCTCGAGCGGCACCATGCGCGCGTCGATCCAGTCGGTGATGTAGACCTTGTGGTCTTGCAGCAACGTGCGCACGGTATCGCGAAGCAGCGTGGCGTGGTGTCCTGACAACGGTGCGCAAACCAGCACGACCGGCTCGTCTTTCAATTGGCTGACTGCTTCACTGTCGTCCGCGAAACGCTTGAAGCGCATCAGACGGCAGAATGGCTTCTCGATGATCGTCTGCTCGACGATCGGAATGTTATGTCCGTCCTTAACAATCTGATGAATGTTGAACTCGGGTTTTTCGTAATCCTTGCCGAGCCGGTAAAGCAGTTCGTAGCCGGCGGACAGGCGCGTGGCGCCCGGCACATAGGCTAAGGGACTGGCCGGGTTCGCAAATGATTTCGATGCGGCCTGGGCCCAGGCGGTAAGGGGGCTCAACATCGCCCGGCTGAATTCGTGCAGTTGATAGAGCATGTTTGCTCCGTTTTAAGCGGTTCGCATTGGGCTTCGCAAACACGCGTGAAGCGTTGCGGCGGGCCATTCTGGTTGTGGGCACATTGTTGTTGGCCGACAGTCGGATCGATAATATCGAACAAAGCAATCTTGTGCAATGCAACAATTTTCGCATTCAGTGTACGCAAACTGTCACGGCGTCATGCTAGTGGCGATGCTGCCCCGCCGCTATCAGGGCTTGCCTGACCCTCAAGCTCCATCGAGCGCATGCCGTTATGCGCCGGATGGCCGGTTGCCTGCGCCATCTCCTGCTCGTGCTTCATCAGGTTCAGGCCGGTGTGCACGAGCGCCACGTGTGAGAACGCCTGCGGAAAATTGCCGACCAGACGTTTTTCGGCTGGATCGTACTCCTCGGACAGCAGGCCGACGTCGTTGCACAGCGCGAGCAGCCGCTCGTACATTTCGATCGCTTCCGGCACGCGCCCCTGCAGCGCGAGGTTATCCACCATCCAGAACGAACACGCAAGAAAGGTGCCCTCTCCGGGCGGCAAGCCATCATCGTATTCGTTGGTGCGGTAGCGCAGCACGAAGCCGCCGTGCATCAGATCCCGCTCGATTGCCTCGACGGTACCCTTGATGCGTGGGTCCTGCGGCGGCAGGAAGGCGACCAGAGGCATCAGCAGCACGCTCGCGTCGAGCTGGTCGCTGCCGTAGTACTGCGAGAACGCGTTCAGCTTCGGATTCCACGCCTTCTCGCAGACCTCGGCGTGGATCGTGTCGCGCGTCGCGCGCCATTGGTCGAGCGGGCCGTCGAGCTTGAACATTTCCGCCGAGCGGATCGCGCGGTCGAACGCGACCCACGCCATCACCTTCGAAAACGTGAAATGCTCGCGGCCACCACGGGTCTCCCAGATGCCTTCGTCGGGTTCGCGCCAGATCTTGGTCAGATGCTCGAGCATCGCGCGCTGCACGCTCCACGCGGTAACGTCCGCCTGCAGGCCGCCCACGCGCGCGAGATGCAGCGCGTTCATCACTTCGCCGTAGACGTCGAGCTGAAGCTGCCCGACCGCGTTGTTGCCGATGCGCACCGGTTTCGCGCCTTCATAGCCGGGCAGCCAGTCGATTTCGGATTCGGGCAGGCGTCGCTCGCCGCCGATGCCGTACATGATCTGCAACTGGTCCGGCGCACCCGCCATCACGCGGCCGAGCCAGCTGCGCCAGGCGCGCGCTTCGTCGTAGTAGCCGCCGCGCATCATCGCGAGCAGCGTGATGGTCGCGTCGCGCAGCCAGCAGTAGCGATAGTCCCAGTTGCGCGTGCCGCCGAGCTTCTCGGGCAGCGACGTGGTGGGCGCCGCGACGATGCCGCCGGTCGGCTCGTAGGCGAGCGCGCGCAGTGTGATCAGCGAACGGCGGATCGGCTCGGCCCAGCGTCCTTCGACGGTGCCGCGCGCCGCCCATTCGAGCCAGTGGTTCTCGGTGCGCGCGAGCGACGTGTGCGGGTCGCGCGCGGGCGGAATGCGCAGATGCGACGCCGCGTAGGCGAGCGAGAACGGCACCCGCTCGCCCTCGGTCACCGTGAATTCCGCGACGGTCTTCATATCTTCGCCGTGCAGTTCGACCGGCGTGCGCAGCACGGCGTTGTCGGGGCCGACGATCGCCTTGATGCCGCTGTCATGCTTGAGTTTGTCGACCCATGGGATCGAGAAGCCGTAGTCGAAGCGCAGCACGAGTTCCATCTTCATGCGCACTGTGCCGCGCTTGCCGACGACGATGCGGATCAGCTCCGACCAGCCGTTGCCGGGCGGCATGAAATCGATCAGTGTGACGGCGCCGTCGGGTGTTTCGAAGTCGGTTTCGAGGATCAGCGTTTCGCCCCGATAGCGCCGCGTGATGGTCGGCGCGCCGTGTTCGCCCTGGGTGGCGGGGGCGATCTGCCAGCGGCCGTTGTCGGGCGTGCCGAGCAGCGCGGCGAAGCAGGCGCCCGAGTCGAAGCGCGGCCAGCAGAGCCAGTCGACGGAACCCTCGCGGGAGATGAGCGCAGCAGTATGGCCGTCGCCGATGAGTGCGTAGTCTTCGAGGTGTGAAGGCATGGAAAGCGTGTCGAAAAACGAGTCGTTATTACGGACGGCGACAGCAGCCGCGCTTCGAGTGGGTGTTAATTACCGGACCGCGATCGGCAGTGTTTGGTTCACCGCATAGTGCGGCAAAACGCGGGTTGGAAAATTGTCAAATCCATGCATAAAATCAAAGTTCATGCCGATGTCCGGTGACCTGCCGGACTGCGAATCGGCCTTGCTCATGGCGCATGCAGACGCCGTTTCCGAGGACGAAAGCCATGCTGAACCCTTCGAAATCCGATTGCATCACGATTCTCTCGGCCGCCAGCCAGCTTGCCGGCGACTCCATGCTGCCACTCGATCACGGCCGGCTCGGCCTGAGCCGCAATGGCATGTTGGCTGCAGCGTCCTTCCTGGTCGAGCGGGCCTGCTTCCGGCGCTATCAGCAGAATGCCGATCATTATGCGGTCGGCGCGCTGTCGTTGCAGGGGCGTTTGCGGCTCGAACAGCTGGCGAACGGCTGAGCGGTCGCGAGGAGCTTTCGTAGCACGGGTCGCTTGCGTCTACGCGCCTTCGCATTCCGTATCCGCATCTTCGCGCTGCGTCGCGCCACGTCACGTCGATTGTTCGCGTGGCGCGGCGAGTGCCGCTGGCACCGCGCGAAGCTTCCCTTCGCGCAAATCCATCTCGATACCGGGCGCAAACTCGCGCCCGGTATCACGTCGCCTGTCGCTCACAGATGCGACGAGCCCACGCCGAAGATCCCGATGATGCCGATGATGATCAGGTAAAGCGCGACGATGTAGTTCAACAGGCGCGGCATGATCAGGATCAGGATGCCGGCGATCAGCGAAACGAGCGGGCCCAGGCTGAGAGTGACGTTCATGGAGACTCCGTGGTTGATACGCGTGATGCGCGATTGAGAAAACGCTCGAAAAAACGCCCCGGCGCGCGGGACCAAAGCCGCTGGCGCAGCCCGCGCGTCAGCGGTGGATTCACTGCATGATCCGACCTAACGCTCTTATACTCACTTCGACAACAACAACGCGGAACGACGCTCGCTTCGCGGCGCGGCAGACCAGACACCGTTACAACCGCTCGTACCCGGGCTCGTTCGCGAGCCCGTACAGACAATCGATGTCGAGGAGGTCTCATGCTTCACCGTCGCCGTGCCGCCGGGCGAGTTGCCGCGCGCCCAGTTCCGACTTCCGCTTTTACTTCTGCTCTTGCCAGTGTTGCCGTCCAGGGTTCCGGTCCGCGGGGCGCGGACCGCGTCGCCGGTTCGATAATAAAAGGTTTCGTGCTCATGGTTTCGATGCTTGCTTCGCACGCGTATGCGCAAGATTCTGGCCCGGTTCCCGCGGACGGCGTCTATACGATGCTGGTCGGCACTTACACCAGCGGCAAGAGCGAGGGCATCTACGTGTTTCGCTTCGATACGAAGACCGGCGCGGCGACCCAGGTGTCGGTCGCACAGACGGTCAATCCGTCGTTTCTGGTCGTGAGCCGCGACCGCCGCTTCGTCTATTCGGTCAACGAACTGCCAGGCGACAACGGCCCGGCCACGCAGCGCGGCAACATCAGCGCGTTCGGCTTCGATGCCGCGCGCGGCCAGCTGACGTTTCTGAACAAGGTGTCGTCGGAAGGCAATGATCCGTGTTATCTGAGCATCTCACCGGACGGCAAGTATCTGCTGACCGCGAACTATTCGGTCGCGCCCGACCCGGGAGGCAGCTTCGCGGTGTTTCCGCTGCAGACGAACGGCCAGGTGGGCGCCGCGGTGCAGACCGTGCATCACGAGGGCGGCGGCCCGGTGAAAGGGCGGCAGGACAACTCGCACGTGCATTCGACCGTGTTCTCGCCTGACGGCCACTATCTGTTCGCGCAGGATCTCGGCGCCGACAAGCTGTACTCATACCGTTACGCGCCGCAGAGCAGCACCGGCGCGGGCCCATTCGTCGTGACGGACTGGGGCTACGCGCAGCAGAAGGCCGGCACGGGTCCACGCCATCTGATTTTCAGCGCCGACGGCAGGCACGCGTATCTGACGAGCGAACTCGCGGCGAGCGTCAGCACGTTCGACTACCACGACGGCAGACTGAAGCTCGTGCAGACGTTGCCTTTGAGCGAGCCCGGCTTCAAGGGGCAGGTGGCCGCGGCGGCGATCCATCTGTCGCCGGACGGACGCTTCGTGTATGCGTCCAATCGCGGCGACGCGAACGAGATCGTGATCTTCTCGGTCGATCCCGCCAATGGGCATCTGAAGCAGATCGGCCGGCAGTCGAGCCTCGGCAAATCGCCGCGCGAGTTCACCATCGATCCGACCGGCAACTGGCTGATCGTTGGCAATCAGTTGAGCGACACCGTCTACGTGTTCAAGCGCGATCAGCAGACGGGGCTGCTCGAGCCGAATCCGAAGCAGCATTTCGAGCTCGGTTCGCCGGTCGATTTCAAGCTGGTGTCGCCGTCATGATGCACGGTGCGCGCGGATAAATAAAAACGGACAGCTCACATCGTGAGGCTGTCCATTTTTTCACCGTGTCATTGCCGACCCGGCCTGGCTATTCACCGGCCGCTCATTCCGCCGGTCCCGGCGCCAGCACTTCGCGGCTGCCGTTGATGCTCATCGCCGACACGAGCCCGGCCGTCTCCATCTGCTCGACGAGCCGCGCCGCACGGTTATAGCCGATGCGCAATTGCCGCTGCACCGACGAGATCGACGCACGCCGCGTGCGCACGACGAACGCCACCGCTTCGTCGTACAGCGGATCGGCTTCCGCATCCGGCGCTTCGCCGAACAGGTCCTGGGCCGCGCCGCCATCGGTGGCCGGGCCGTCGAGAATGCCTTCCTCGTATTGCGGCTCGCCGAACTGCTTCAGATACTCGACGATCGCATGCACTTCCTCGTCGGCGACGAACGCGCCGTGCACGCGCTGCGGATAGCCGGTGCCCGGCGGCAGGAACAGCATGTCGCCCTGGCCGAGCAGCGACTCGGCGCCCATCTGGTCGAGAATCGTGCGCGAGTCGATTTTCGACGACACCTGGAACGCGACGCGCGTCGGAATGTTCGCCTTGATGAGGCCGGTGATCACGTCGACGGACGGCCGCTGCGTCGCGAGGATCAGGTGAATGCCGGCCGCGCGCGCCTTCTGCGCGAGCCGCGCGATCAGTTCCTCGATCTTCTTGCCGGCGACCATCATCAGGTCGGCGAGCTCGTCGATGACGACGACGATCAGCGGCAGCGGCGCGAGCGGCTCGGGCGCATCGGGCGTCAGCGAGAACGGGTTGCCGAGCTTCTTGCCCTTCGCCTCGGTGTCGCGGATCTTCTGGTTGAAGCCGGCGAGATTGCGCACGCCGACCGCCGACATCAGCCGGTAGCGCTTCTCCATTTCGCCGACGCACCAGTTCAGCGCGTTGGCCGCGAGCTTCATGTCGGTGACGACCGGCGCGAGCAGATGCGGAATGCCTTCGTAGACCGAAAGCTCGAGCATCTTCGGGTCGATCATGATCAGGCGCACTTCCTCGGGCGTCGCTTTGAACAGCAGCGAGCAGATCATCGCGTTGATCGCAACGGACTTGCCCGAACCGGTCGTGCCGGCCACCAGCATATGCGGCGCCTTCGCGAGATCGGCGACGACCGGATGGCCGGTGATGTCCTTGCCCATCGCGAGCGTCAGTTGCGAGTGCGAATTCTGGTAGACGCTTGCTTCGAGAATTTCCGACAGGCGGATCGTTTGACGCTTCGCGTTCGGCAGTTCGAGGCCCATGCAGGTCTTGCCCGGAATCGTCTCGACCACGCGGATCGACGTGAGACCGAGACCGCGCGACAGGTCCTTCATCAGACCGACGATCTGGCTGCCGCGCACACCGAGCGCCGGCTCCACTTCGAAACGCGTGATGACCGGCCCCGCCGATGCGCCGACCACCGTCACCGGCACCTTGAATTCCTGCAGGCGCTGCTCGATCAGCTGGCCGGTTTCGCGGAGCTTTTCGTCCGGGATCGGTTCGATGTCGGCGTCGGCGGGGGCGAGCAGATCGAGCGTCGGCAGTTCGACCATCGATGCGGCCGGCGCATGGAACTCGAAGCCGTTGACCGGCGCGTGGCCGCGCAGCGGCGCGCGGGCGGCGGGCTCGCTGGCGGGTTGGGCCTGCGGTTGCGGTGTGGGTGCGGGAGCGGGCGACAGAGTGGGTGACGGTTCGGCTGCCGGTGTGTTCGTGGCAGGCGTCGCGTTTGCGCCGATCGAAGGCTGGAGGCTGGTCGCCGGCGCGGCGAGGCCCGGGAAACGGACCACATTCGAGACGACGGCTGGTGCGGTCGCCAGCGTAGCGGGGTTCGGCGCACTCGTCGAGGTCGACGACGGCGAGTCGTTCGTCGGCTCGTTGGCGGGCTCAGTCCCAGCCGGCAGGGCAGGGGCGTGCGACGTCGGGTGCGTTGGCGGCGTTGCGGGCTCACCTGGCCGCGCGCTTTCGCTCGCGAACTCTGATGCGGGCGCGCCGGACCACGGCGGCACGCTTGCGCTCGGTGGTGCGGCCTCCGTTTGCGACGGGTCCGCCGGTGCAACCACGCGTTGAGCCGAGGCCGGGCCGAGCTTGCTCTCCCAAGGCACGAGCGTTTTGTCGATGACGATTTCGACGACGGGCGCCGGCGCTGGCAGCGGCGTGGAGGAGGCGACGGAAGCAGGTTCGACGGTTCGTGCGGATTCTTCCCCTTCCGATGCCGGGACGCTAGTGCTTGTCCCCGTGTGCGGCGAATCGTCTTCGATCGCCGGGTCGTCCTCGTGCTTGGCGTCGTCCTGCAAGCTGGCTGCAAAGCGCTGGAACGGCGTCGCCATCGCAGGCTCGGGTTGCGGCGCGCTTACAGCAGATTCCGCGACGGCAGGCTCAGCCGCAAGGGATGCCGACGGCTCGACAGCCGCGGGCGTGCCGGTGACAGGGGCCGTAGACACGGGAACATGCGGCGTCTCTGCGACAGAGAGTGGCTCCATAATCGCGGCTTCGACAACCGCAGCCGCCACGTCGGCCACCGGCTCGATCGCGGTCGTCGTCTGTGGCGCAGCCGTGAGCGGCGGATGAATGACCGGCGGTTCGGTCGGCCATTGCGCAACCGCTTCGTTGCCGCCCTCGACTGACGTGTCGGACTCGGTAACAGCATGCTCAGCCGGCAACTCGACCGGTGCGGCTTCTTGCTGCGACTGCGCTGGCAACACCGTCTCGCCCTTTTCGACAGGCAGCACGTCCCGCTGCGTCGGCGGCACATCGAACGTTGTCGACGTACGTTCCACATCGCCAATCTTCGCGCTATCGGCGCCACGGCTGCGCGCGAGGCTCACGCCGGCCATGTCGGTCCAGCGCGCGGCGTTTTCCGCGATGCTGCGCAGCGTTTCCTCGACGCTCGCCGGCGGCTCGACCGTCGACGCGTTCGCCATCGTCCGCGTGAAGTCCGGTGTAGCCCGGCGCGCTGTTGACGGCAATGTGACGCCGTTGGCGCGCTGAGCGGCCGGGAACGGTTGACGCGCGGTCGCGCCGCGATTGAGCGGCGCGCTGCCATCGGTCGGACGTGGCAGCGACGACGCACGGCCGCCGCGGCCCGCGGCATTGATCGATCCCGCCGTCATGCCGACCCCAGCACCGGACGCTGCGGACCGGCCCGCCATTGCCTGTGCCGCTCGCGCCGACACGCCGGACGCATTGGCGGCCGTCGCGGCCAATGCGGCGCTGGAACCGAACGGCGCGGCCACGCGCTGTTCGCCGACCGAGCGCCGGCCGGCCTGCGCAGCGCCATCACGCACCGGCATGCCCGCTGCGGGCGACGCACCTGGCGATCCCGCCGCCGCCGTTGCCGCACGCGGCTCCGTCGTGCGTAGCCAGCCGGCCGGCGCGACCGGCTCGGTCGGCACGAATGGTGCGGCGGACATGTCCGCGCCTTTGTCTACCTGCGGCGCCTGCGTTGCGATCGACGCTGCCGGACGCGGCGACGCGCTCGACCCTGTGCGCAACACCGGCTCGATCTGCTTGACCGGCGCACGCGCCGCGCTAGCGGCCGCATCGGCGCGCCAGCTTGCGCCGGCGCCACGGGCGGCAGCCTCCTTGCTACCCGCGATGCCAGCCGCAGCGGCGGCGCCCGCGCCGCGCCCGCTCGCGGGCGGACGCCACACGGTCGGCCGCGCGTAGCGACCCCTGCTATTGCGCGGCGCCATCGTGTTGGTTGCGGGCGAAACATGCGACGGCGCGCCGTCGTCGACGGAGCGGTGGCGGCGCGCATCTTCGTCGCGCTTCGCGAGTCCGCGCGACAGACCGAGGCCGAACGCGCCGTCGGCCCACGCGGCGACCTCGCTCCAGCGAAAGTCGATCAGCCACGGCAGGCTGATCAACAGCAGCGCGAGCGCCGCGAGCGGCGTGCCGATATGGCCGAGTAAATGCCCAAGCCCCGCGGCGAGCGCATGACCGAACCCATTGACGCCGGCGATGCCGATTAGCGAGCCCTCGAGCGTGCAGCTCGCGATCAGCACGCAGACGAAGCCGAGCCACAGCCGGATCGTGCCGGGGCCGCGCAGACCCGCGCCGCCCGGCAGCACCGACTTCACGAGGCGCCACAAAAGAGGAATGAACCAGACGGCCGACCCGCCGAACCAGCCGAAAACTACCGTGTGCATACCAGAGATCTACGAATGACGGAGCGCGCGAGAAGCGCGATCCGTCGAGTTTAAACGGCGCAGCGTGCGGCTTCGAAGGCCGGCGCGAGTCCCGAACGCGGCGCAAACTCGCATCACTTGTCGCTGCGATCGAACATCAGCGTGTCGCCGTTGTCGAGGATCAGCTGCATCTGCTGCGGTGCTCGCATCTGCACGCCGGTGCGAGCGATGCGCTCGAGCGCTTCGAGGAACGGCTTTTCGATGTCGCCGGCCGGCGACACGCACGCCTTGCGCGTGCCGGCGAGGGTGCCGAAGCTCAGCTTGCCGTCCTTCAGCATGTACGAACCCATGAAGCGGTTGCAGCCCGAAAAGCCGCTCGCATGGCGTCGGCCGCCTTCGGTCGACAACGTGAGCGTGAGCGGGCCCTGATCGTTCGCCGGCACCGCGCGCGCCGTGCCGTCGGCGTTCTTCCACGAGTTCAGCACCCAGCTGGTGTCGTCGAGTAGTTGCACGGCGGCGGGATTGAACGGATCGGGTGGCGGCGCCGATGCATCCGGATGCTTCGGGATCGCGCAGGCACCGAGAAGCGCGGTGATGCTCAACGCGGCGACGGCCGTGCGCAGGCACGGAGTGATGCGCGCAAGACGTCGCGGGCGGGAGCGGATGAGCATGGCGTCGTTCCTGTTCAAACTGGCGAAGGCGTAAGGGTAACGTACTAAGCTTGTCGTGCGCGAGCGATGCTAGCGGTGACGCGCTCGCGGCTGCGAACGTCGACGCGGCGATACGCTTGCGCCCGACCGCGACGGCCTCATAAGCGCATCCTGAGAGCACCCCGAGCGCCGCGCGGCAAGGGGTCCGCATGTTAACATCGCGGTCTATCCAATCCCACCCTCATCCCGACTTTTATCTGGAGTTCCCATGCAGATCGGCCAACGGATCGGCACCCCCCTTTCTGAATCCGCGACGCGCGTGATGCTGCTCGGCGCCGGCGAGCTCGGCAAGGAAGTGATCATCGCGCTGCAACGGCTGGGCGTCGAAGTGATCGCCGTCGACCGTTACCCGAACGCGCCGGGCCATCAGGTCGCGCATCGCGCGCACGTGATCGACATGACCGACCGCGCCGCGCTGCGCGCGCTGGTCGAGCAGGAGCGCCCGCATCTGATCGTCCCCGAAATCGAGGCGATTGCCACCGACGAGCTCGCCGCGATCGAAACCGAGGCGCTCGCCGAAGTGATTCCGACCGCGCGCGCCACCCAGCTGACGATGAACCGCGAAGGCATCCGCCGCCTCGCTGCGGAAGAGCTCGGCCTCGCGACCTCGCCGTACGCGTTCGCCGATTCGCTCGACGAGCTGCGCGCGGGCATCGCGAAGGTCGGCTATCCGTGCGTCGTGAAGCCGGTGATGTCGTCCTCGGGCAAGGGGCAGTCGGTATTGCGCCGCGACGCCGACATCGAACCCGCCTGGCAGTACGCGATGGCGGGCGGCCGCGTGAATTTCGGGCGCGTGATCGTCGAGGGTTTCATCGACTTCGAATATGAAATCACGCAGCTCACCGTGCGCGCGATCGACCCGGCGAACGGCGCGGTCAGCACGTATTTCTGCGACCCGATCGGCCACGTGCAGGTGGCGGGCGACTATGTCGAATCGTGGCAGCCGCAGCCGATGAGCCCGCTCGCACTCGAGCGCTCGCGCGAGATCGCGCACAAGGTGACGGCGGCGCTCGGCGGCCGCGGCCTCTTCGGCGTGGAACTTTTCGTGCGCGGCGACGACGTATGGTTTTCGGAAGTCAGCCCGCGTCCGCACGACACGGGGCTCGTCACGCTGTGCTCGCAGCGCTTCTCGGAGTTCGAACTGCATGCGCGCGCGATCCTCGGCCTGCCGGTCGATACGTCGTTGCGTGCGCCGGGCGCGTCGGCGGTGATCTACGGTGGGCGCGACGAGACCGGCATCGCGTTCGAAGGCGTCGCGGCGGCACTCGCGGTGCCCAACTCGGACCTGCGCCTGTTCGGTAAGCCGGAGAGCTTCGTCAAACGCCGCATGGGCGTCGCCCTTGCGACCGGCGAGAATATCGACGAAGCGCGCTCGCGTGCGAAGCAGGCTGCGGCGGCGGTTCGGCCGGTGTCGGCGAAGTAACGGGCAGACGGCGACGCGCGGCGTACGCCGGATTCGATGCTGGCTTATCGCGGCAAAAAGATCGGAGTAGAGGATCGTATGGCGCTTGAATCGCGTAGCAATCCTTGGCGCGGCGCGCTTCGCCTGGTCGGCGCACTCGGCGTGGCGTTCGCGCTGTGTGCCGGTATCAGCGGCTGCGGGCTCGCGGCGGCGCCTTGCCGGGTCGCTTCGGCGGGACTAAAGATCGTGCCGGTGGTCGGGCACGTCGCCGCCGCGCCGACCGATGCGTGCGCCGACGTGATCGATCCTTGAAACGTCGTTAGCTGTCCGCGAGTTGCCCATGAGCTGCCCGTAACCCGTCTGTGACCGGCGTGGCGGCCGGTATGCCTTCCCTGCCTGACCCCCGCAACAATCGAGGTGTTCGATGAAGACACGGCGTGTCGCATTTCTCACGGTGGCAGCATCGATGGTGGCCTGGCTGGCGGCATCTTCCGGCGGCGCATCGGCCGCGCCGTTGCAGTTCAAGAACATCGAAGGCAAAAACCACCAGACGCGCAAATACACGTGCGCGACCGGCAAGATCCTGCAGGTCACTTACTGGAACGCGTCGAACGGCCAGAGCTTCGCCGTGCTGCCGGTGAAAGGCACGTCGATGCTGTTCGTCAACACTGTCTCGGCGTCCGGCGTGAAGTACCAGGCCGGCAGCTATACGTGGTGGACCAAGGGTCCGCGCGCCAATCTATATGACTTGACGAGCGGCGAGAACGCGCCGCCGATTCTCTCCGACTGCGTAACGGTGATTCGCTGATTCATTGAACGGCGCACGCCTCATGCGGCGGCTTCATCATCTGCCGCCGCCTGCTTCTTCTTGCGCCCGGCTTGCTGCCCCTCGCGCACATCGTTTCCATTCGAGTAGTAAGCTGTCCAGCATGGCGTTCGCCATGCCGTTTGCCATGCCGCGCGCGCGATCCGGTGTTTCGCGCGCAGCCGTCGTTGTCGTCTTCGATTGTCCGTCCCCCGAGTCATCAAGCGAGACCCTCAATGAAAGCATCGGACCTGTTCGTCAAATCGCTGGAAGCCGAAGGTGTCGAGTATGTGTTCGGCATCCCCGGTGAAGAAAATCTCGATCTGCTCGAGTCGCTGCGCCGCTCGAAAATCCGTCTGATCCTCACGCGCCACGAGCAGGCGGCCGGCTTCATGGCCGCCACCTACGGCCGGCTCACCGGCCGCACGGGAGTATGTCTGGCGACGCTCGGCCCCGGCGCGACCAACTTCGTGACCGCGGCCGCTTACGCCCAACTGGGCGGCATGCCGATGCTGATGGTCACGGGCCAGAAGCCGATCAAGTCGAGCAAGCAGGGCCATTTCCAGATCGTCGACGTGGTGCGGATGATGGAGCCGCTCACCAAGTACACGCGCCAGATCGTGTCGATCGGCAATATTCCGGCGGCGGTGCGCGAGGCCGTGCGCCGCGCCGAGGAGGAGCGCCCGGGCGCCACGCACCTCGAATTGCCCGAGGACGTTGCGCACGAGGAGGGCGACGGCAAGCCGATTCCGAAGAGCTACAGCCGCCGCCCGGTCGCCGAAGAGAAAGGGGTCGCGCGCGCGGTCGAGGCGATCACCGCCGCGAAGCATCCGCTCTTGATGATCGGCGCGGGCGGCAACCGCAAGACCACGACGAAGATGCTGCGCGAATTCGTCGACCAGATCGGCATTCCGTTTTTCACGACGCAGATGGGCAAGGGTGTGATCGACGAATCGCATCCGATGTGGCTCGGCAACGCGACGCTCTCCGACGGCGACTTCGTGCATCGCGCGATCGAGCACGCGGACTGCATCATCAACGTCGGTCACGACGTGATCGAAAAGCCGCCGTTTTTCATGCGCAGCGGCGAGGCGGGCGAAAAGACGGTGATCCACGTGAACTTCCTCGGCGCTGAAGTCGATCCGGTGTACTTCCCGCAGATCGAAGTGGTCGGCGATATCGCGAATGCGGTGTGGCAGCTGAAGGAGAGCCTGAAGACGCGTCAGGAGCATTGGGACTTCACGCGCTTCAAGGAGATCAAGGAGCACTTCGAGGCGCATCTGGTCAAGGGCCAGCACGACGACCGCTTTCCGATGTATCCGGTGCGGATCGTCAACGACGTATACGAGGCCACGCCGGTCGACGGCATCGTGTGTCTGGACAACGGCATGTACAAGATCTGGTTCGCGCGCTACTACCGCGCGCACGAACCGAATTCGCTGCTGCTCGACAACGCATTGGCGTCGATGGGCGCGGGGCTGCCGTCGGCGATCGCGAGCAAGATCGTGCATCCGGAGCGCAAGGTGATCGCCGTGTGCGGCGACGGCGGCTTCATGATGAACTCGCAGGAGCTCGAAACGGCGGTGCGCCTGAAGCTCGATCTGGTGATCCTGATCCTGCGCGACGACGCGTTCGGCATGATCCGCTGGAAGCAGGAAAACATGAACTTCCCGGACTACGGCATGACGCTTGCGAACCCGGATTTCGTCGCCTATGCGCAGAGCTATGGCGCGCAGGGGCATCGGGTCGAGGCCGCCGAACAGTTCGCGCCGCTGTTGCGCGAGTGCTTCGTGACGCCCGGCGTGCACGTGATCGACGTGCCGATCGACTATTCGGACAACGAGCGCGTGCTCAACCGCGAGATCAAGCGGTTGTCCGCGCGGCTTTGAGTCTCTGTGCATCGACGCCGTGAATCGCTTAAAGGAGAGCGCGACATGTTGCAGAAAACCTATCCTTACTACCTCGCGAACGAGCCGGTCGCCGCCAACACCGATCTCGAAGTCACCGACAAATTCAGCGGCGAAGTCGCCACCCGCGTCGCGATGGCCGACGCGGCCGCGATCGACAAGGCGATCGGCCTTGCGGTCGATGCGATGCCCGCGATGCGCGCCTATCCACCGTTCAAGCGCCAGGCCGTGCTCGAACACTGCGTGAAGCGCTTTCGCGAGCGCTACGACGAACTGGCGCTTGCGCTGTGCATCGAGGCGGGCAAGCCGATCAACGATTCGAAGGGCGAAGTCACGCGCCTGATCGACACGTTCAAGGTCGCTGCGGAAGAGAGTGTGCGGATCGACGGCGAGATCATCAACCTGCAGATTTCGCCGCGCGCGAACGGTTACCACGCCTACGTGAAGCGCGTGCCGATCGGGCCGTGCTCGTTCATCTCGCCGTTCAATTTTCCGTTGAACCTGACCGCGCACAAGGTCGCGCCGGCGATCGCGGCGGGCGTGCCGTTCGTGCTGAAGCCGGCGAGCCGCACGCCGGTCGGTGCGCTGATCATGGGCGAAATTCTCGCTGAAACCGATCTGCCGAAGGGCGCGTTCTCGATTTTGCCCGCGCACCGCGACGGCGCCGACCTGTTTACGACCGACGAGCGCTTCAAGCTGCTGTCGTTCACCGGGTCGCCGGCGGTCGGCTGGGAGCTGAAGCGCAAAGCCGGCAAGAAGAAGGTGATTCTCGAGCTGGGCGGCAACGCCGCGGCGATCGTCGACGGCGATCAGGGCGGCAAGCTCGACTACGTGGTCGAGCGGCTCGCATTCGGCGCGTTCTATCAGTCGGGGCAGAGCTGCATCGGCGTGCAGCGGATTCTCGCGCATGCGAGCGTCTACGACGCGCTGCGCGAGAAGCTGATCGCGAAGACGAAGTCGCTGGTGATGGGCGATCCGAAGCACGAGAAGACCTTCGTCGGGCCGATGATCTCGGAATCGGAGGCGAAGCGGCTCGCCGGCTGGATGGAGGGAGCCGTGCAGGCGGGCGCGCAAATCGTCGCGGGCGGCAAAGTCGACGGCGCGATGTTCGAGGCGACGCTGCTCGAAGGCGTGAAGCGCGACACCGATCTGTATCGCAAGGAGGCGTTCGGGCCGGTTGCGATCCTCGAGCGCTTCAACGATTTCGAAGCGGCGCTCGCTCAGGTCAACGACAGCGACTTCGGCCTGCAGGCCGGCGTGTTCACCGATTCGCTCGCGCATGCGCATCGCGCGTGGGATGCGCTCGAAGTGGGCGGCGTCGTGATCAACGACGTGCCGTCGTTTCGCGTCGACAACATGCCGTATGGCGGCGTCAAGGATTCGGGGCTCGGACGCGAGGGCGTGCGCTACGCGATCGAGGATATGACCGAGCTGCGGCTGATGGTGATGCGCGAGACGTGGTGAGCGGGGCGATTTGACGTTGGGCGGCGCGCGCGGTGGCCGACGAACGCCGCGCACCGCCCAGGCGCCCGGCTGTCATGCCACTGTCGTCTCTGCGCACTACGCCGGGACCGAAGCAACGGCCGCGAGCCGCCGGCCAGCCGGCCGTCGCGAGCGTTTTTGCTGAAGTGCTACAATACTGGGCTTTCGGCGGGTGTTTCCGCCAACCGGAGCCGGCCGCATTAACCGAACTCAGACGGGTCTCGCGCGGAACGACGTGGCTCCGCCTTCATCCTGATGCCCTCCGCGGCCCCGACCGCTGCCGCGCGCATCCGCGCCACGCGCCTTTTTAGCGAAAGCCACCATGTCCGACACAGCCGTCACGCCCAGCACCGAGACTTTTGATCAATTCGGCCTCGCGCCCGACATCCTGAAGGCCATCAAGGAATCGGGCTACACATCGCCCACGCCGATCCAGGCGAAGGCGATCCCGGTCGTGCTGGCGGGCCGTGACGTGATGGGCGCCGCGCAGACCGGTACCGGCAAGACTGCGAGCTTCTCGCTGCCGATCATCCAACGTCTGCTGCCGCAAGCCAATACGAGCGCATCGCCGGCACGCCATCCAGTGCGTGCGCTGATCCTCACGCCGACCCGCGAGCTCGCCGACCAGGTCGCCGCGAACGTGCAGGCCTACGCGAAGCACACGGCGCTGCGCAGCGCTGTCGTGTTCGGCGGCGTCGATATGAATCCGCAGTCGGACCAGCTGCGCCGCGGCGTCGAAATCCTGATCGCGACGCCGGGCCGTCTGCTCGATCACGTGCAGCAGAAAACCGCGAACCTGGGCCAGGTGCAGATGCTCGTGCTCGACGAAGCCGACCGCATGCTCGACATGGGCTTTCTGCCCGACCTGCAGCGCATCCTGAACCTGCTGCCGAAAGAGCGCCAGACGCTGCTGTTCTCCGCAACTTTCTCAGGCGAAATCAAGAAGCTCGCCGCGACCTATCTGCGCAACCCGCAGACCATCGAAGTCGCGCGCAGCAACTCGACCGCGACCAATGTCACGCAGGTCGTCTACGAAGTCGCCGAGGGCGACAAGACCGGCGCGGTCGTGCAACTGATCCGCGAGCGCGGCCTGAAGCAGGTGATCGTGTTCTGCAACAGCAAGATCGGCGCGAGCCGGCTCGCGCGCAGCCTCGAACGCGACGGCGTGGTCGCGACCGCGATTCACGGCGACCGCTCGCAAAGCGAGCGCATGCAGGCGCTCGACGCGTTCAAGCGCGGCGAAGTCGAGGCGCTGGTCGCGACCGATGTCGCCGCGCGCGGTCTCGATATCGCCGAACTGCCGGCGGTGATCAACTTCGACCTGCCGTTCAACGCCGAAGACTACGTGCACCGGATCGGCCGTACCGGCCGCGCGGGCGCATCGGGCGACGCGCTGTCGCTGTGCAGCCCGAACGAGCGCAAGCAACTGGCCGACATCGAGAAGCTGATCAAGCGTCCGCTCGACTTGCAGCGCCTGACCGTCGAGGCGCCGGTGCGCCATCATCACGATGATCGTTCGCTGCGCCGTGAGCGCAGCGAATCGCGCGACGAGCGCAGTCGCCGTCGCAGCGGCGGGGCGTCGGGTTCGTATGACCGTCCGCATCATCATCGCGCGCAGCCGATCGACGATTTCTTCCTGAAGCCGTACGAGCCGTCGCCGGCATCGGTGCGCAAGGTCGAGGAGACGGCTGCGCCGCAAAAGACGGCGCCGAAGCGGCAACTGGCTGCGTTGCTCGGTGGCTTCGGCATGCCGAGGAAGACGCCTTCGTCTTCGTAAGGCGGGCTGTTGGGTTCAGAGCTCGGGGTGCAACGCCTCGAGCTGAAAAGCGGTGGGGCCGTGCGGTTCGATGTCTCGAAAAGCGCAGCAGGCTCCGCGCATGCGCATCATCTCGATACGCGAATGTTCATCCGTTCTGCCCAGGCCGCGGTTGCGGCGCTATAGAACTGCTCCAGCGTTGCAGGCACCCCGTTTCCCAGTTCCAGTCCCAGATGCCGTGCCGCCGCGATTAACGCTTCGAGCGGCTTGTCGCTATCGAGCGCGGTCGCGCCGGTCTGTTTGCTCAGCTTCTCGCCGTGCTCGTTGGTGACGACCGGCACATGCAGATATTCGGGCGTCGCCACGCCCAGGCAACGCTGCAGATAAATCTGCCGCGCCGTCGAGTCCATCAGATCCGCGCCGCGCACGATGTGCGTGATGCCCGCGTCCGCATCGTCCACTACCACCGCCAGCTGATACGCCCATTGATCGTCCGCGCGGCGCAGCACGAAATCGCCGACCTCGGTCGCGAGGTTTTGCGTCTGCGGACCCTGCCAGCGGTCGTCGAACGTGATCACGGCGGGCTCGCCGTCGGGCACGCGCAGGCGCCACGCGCGCGCGGGCTTGCCGTGCAGACCGGTGCGGCAGGTGCCGGGGTAGGCGAGCGTCGTGTTGCGCGCGTGCGCGTGCAATAGAGAATCGGCGATTTCCTTGCGCGTGCAGCCGCAGGGATAGACGAGACCGGTCGATTTCAACCGCTCCAACGCCTGCTGATAGTGCGCGATGCGCTGGCTTTGCCAGACCGGCGTTTCGTCAGCACGCATGCCGAAGCGTTCGAGTGTCGCGAGGATGTCCTCGGCGGCACCGGGCACCGTGCGCGGTCCGTCGATATCTTCGACGCGCACGAGCCACGCGCCGCGCTGCGCGCGCGCGTCGAGCCAACTCGCGAGCGCGCTGACCAGCGAGCCGAAATGCAGCGGGCCGGTTGGCGACGGTGCGAAGCGTCCGCGATAGGTCATGGTGTGGGCACGACAGGTGAGGCGCCCGCGGCGCGGGGCACCTCGGCTGTCCTTACGCGGCGCACGCGGCCTTGCCGTCCGGATGGCACGCAGGGCAGGTCTTGCCCGCGACGTACATCGGCGATTGCTGTTGCTCGGGGGTGACCACCGCGCGGCAGCCGAAGCATTGCGCGGTCGCGGTCGGTTCGAGTTGCGGATTCAGCGCGGTGCGATAGTCGAACACGAAGCAGTCGCCGTGATAGTGCGCGCCGCCCACTTCCTCGAAGTATTTGAGGATGCCGCCTTCGAGCTGGTACACGTTCTCGATGCCGACGTCCTTCATATGGATCGCGGCCTTCTCGCAGCGGATGCCGCCCGTGCAGAACGACACGACCGTCTTGCCTTCGAGGTCGGCGCGGTTGTTCTCGATCACCTCGGGAAATTCGCTGAACTTCGTGATCCGATAGTCGAGCGCGTTGTCGAACGTGCCGACGTCGACTTCGAACGCGTTGCGCGTGTCGAGCATCACGACCGGACGGCCTTCGTCATCGTGACCGCGGTCGAGCCAGGTCTTCAGCGTGGGCGCGTCGACGAACGGTGCGCGGCCCAGCTCAGGGCGGATCGCCGGCTTTTTCATCGTGATGATTTCGCGCTTGAGCTTGACCAGCATGCGCGTGAACGGCTGCTTGTCCGACAGGCTTTCCTTGAACTGCAGATTCGCGAACTTGCCTTCGAACAGCGCGTCGTGGCGGATGTAGTCGATGAACGCGTCGGTGTTCTCGCGGGTGCCGGCGATGAACAGGTTGATGCCTTCCGGCGCGAGCAGGATGGTGCCGCGCAGACCGAGCGCATTGCAGCGTTCGGTGACGAACGGGCGCCAGGCGGCGGTGTCTTCGATGGTCGCGAATTGATACGCGGCGAGATTGACGATACTCATGTGTGTTCTGCGGTAAAGGTGGCCGGCGTGGCGAGGGGGCGGCGGGTCGTGCCGCCGCTGTTGCGCCCCGAATAAGACCCGGGGTTTGGCGCACGGTTTTGCGCGCGTTTGCCGCGCATCTGCCAGTTAAATGGCCAGGCCGAAACAGGCGAAACCTCTATTATCCCTCAACCCGGGATTTTCCCCGAGCTGGCCGAATGGCTAACGGGTTGCGCTAGCGCAAACAAGGTTCTCGCCGAGCTCGTCCTGGCCGGATGGCCAACGCGCCGTTTTGACCTGAAATCTGCGGAAGGGTGGGGTTACAATGTCGCCCATGTCAGATCCCCGCTTCGTCCATCTCCGCGTTCACTCCGAATTCTCGATTGCCGACGGCATCGTGCGTCTCGACGACATCGTCGCGGCGGCGGCCAAAGACGGTCAGGGCGCGCTCGCGCTCACCGACCTCGGCAACGCGTTCGGCCTCGTCCGTTTCTACAAGGAAGCGCGTGGCAAAGGGGTCAAACCCATTGCCGGCTGCGACGTCTGGATCACCAATCCGGACGACCGCGACAAGCCTTCCCGTCTGCTGCTGCTGGTCAAGGACCGCCGCGGTTACCTGAACCTCTGCGAATTGCTCAGCAAGGCCTCGCTGACGAATCAGTATCGCGGCCGCGCGGAAATCGAAGCCGGCTGGCTCGAAACCGGTTTGGGCGAAGGGCTGCTCGCGCTGTCGGGCGCGCAGCAGGGCGACATCGGTCTCGCGTTGGCGGCGGGCAATGAAGAGGCGGCGAAGCGCAATGCACGGCATTGGGCGAAGGTGTTTCCGGGCGGCTTTTATATCGAGCTGCAGCGCTACGGTCAGCCTGGCGGCGAGCAGTACGTGCAGCAGGCGGTCGCGCTCGCTGCATCGCTGAAACTGCCGGTCGTCGCGACGCACCCGATGCAGTTCATGACGCCGGACGACTTCACCGCGCACGAAGCGCGCGTGTGTATTTCCGAAGGCGATATTCTCGCGAATCCGCGTCGCCAGAAGCGCTTCACGTCCGAGCAGTATTTCCGCACGCAACAGGAAATGGCCACGCTGTTCGCGGACATTCCGTCCGCGCTCGCGAACACGGTACAGATCGCCAAGCGCTGCAATCTGACGCTCGAACTCGGCAAGCCGAAGCTGCCGCTCTTTCCGACGCCCGACGGCATGTCGCTCGACGACTACCTGGTGCAGCTGTCGAAAGAGGGCCTCGAAAAGCGGCTCGAACAGCTGTATCCGGACGAGGCCGAGCGCGACGCGCAACGCCCGACGTACTACCAGCGCCTCGAATTCGAGTGCGGCACGATCATCAAGATGGGCTTTCCGGGCTACTTCCTGATCGTTGCGGACTTCATCAACTGGGCAAAGAACAACGGCGTGCCGGTTGGCCCTGGCCGGGGTTCGGGCGCCGGTTCGCTAGTCGCCTACGCGCTCGGCGTGACCGATCTCGATCCGCTGCGCTACAACCTGCTGTTCGAGCGTTTCCTGAATCCGGAGCGGGTGTCGATGCCCGACTTCGATATCGACTTCTGCCAGCACGGCCGCGATCGCGTGATCCAGTACGTGAAGGAGAAGTACGGCGCGAACGCGGTGTCGCAGATCGCGACGTTCGGCACGATGGCGGCGAAGGCGGCGGTGCGCGACATCGGCCGCGTGCTCGATCTCGGCTACATGTTCACGGACGGCGTCGCGAAGCTGATCCCGTTCAAGCCGGGCAAGCACGTGACGATCGCCGACGCGATGAAGGAAGAGCCGCTGTTGCAGGAGCGCTTCGACAACGAAGACGAAGTGCATCAGCTGCTCGAACTCGCGCAGCGCGTGGAGGGCCTGACGCGTAACGTCGGTATGCATGCGGGCGGCGTGCTGATCGCGCCCGGCAAACTGACCGATTTCTGCCCGCTCTATACGCAGGGCGACGACAGCGGCGTCGTCAGCCAGTACGACAAGGACGACGTCGAAGCGGTCGGCCTCGTGAAGTTCGACTTTCTGGGCCTGACCACGCTGACCATTCTCGATTGGGCCGAGCGCTATATCCGCCGCCTCGATCCGTCGAAGCAGGACTGGTCGCTAGGCCAGGTGCCGCTCGACGACCCCGCGTCGTTCTCGATCCTGAAGAAAGCGAATACGGTCGCCGTGTTCCAGCTGGAAAGCCGCGGCATGCAGGGCATGCTGAAGGACGCGCAGCCCGACCGCTTCGAGGACATCATCGCGCTCGTCGCGTTGTATCGCCCGGGTCCGATGGACCTGATTCCGAGCTTTTGCGCGCGTAAGCACGGCCGCGAAGTGGTCGAGTACCCGGACCCGCGCGTCGAACCTGTTCTGAAAGAGACCTACGGCATCATGGTCTACCAGGAGCAGGTGATGCAGATGGCGCAGATCATCGGCGGCTACTCGCTGGGCGGCGCCGACCTGCTGCGTCGCGCGATGGGTAAGAAAAAACCCGAGGAGATGGCCCAGCACCGCGAGATTTTCGCGGAAGGCGCGGCCAGGAACGGCCTCACGCGCGAGAAGTCCGACGAAATCTTCGACCTGATGGAGAAATTCGCGGGCTACGGCTTTAACAAGTCGCACGCGGCTGCCTACGCGCTGCTCGCGTACTACACCGCGTGGCTAAAGGCGCACCATCCGGCCGAATTCATGGCGGCCAACATGTCGCTCGCGATGGACGACACGGACAAGGTCAAGATCCTGTTCGAAGACTGTCTCGCGAACAAGATGGCCGTGCTGCCGCCGGACGTGAACCTGTCCGCCTATCGGTTCGAGCCGGTCGCCGAAGCCGATGGCAAGCGCTCGCGCACGATCCGCTATGGTCTCGGCGCAATCAAGGGCAGCGGCCAGAACGCGATCGAAGAAATCCTGCGCGCGCGCGAGGACGGCCGCTTCATCGATATCTTCGATTTCTGCAATCGCGTCGATCGGCGCATCGTCAATCGACGCACGATCGAGGCGCTGATTCGCGCCGGCGCGTTCGACACATTGCATGCGAACCGCGCGCAGCTGATCGCTTCGGTGTCGCTGGCGATGGAAGCGGCCGAGCAGGCGGCGGCCAATGCGCTGCAGGCGGGTCTGTTCGACATGGGCGACGCGCCGTCGCAAGGCCACGAACTCGTCGACGAACCCGAGTGGCCGGAAAAGCGCAAGCTGCAGGAAGAAAAGGCCGCGCTCGGTTTCTACCTGTCGGGCCATCTGTTCGATGCGTACAAGGACGAAGTGCGCCGCTTCGTGCGTCAGAAGATCGGCGAGCTGAAGGAAGGGCGCGACAAGCTGGTCGCGGGCGTGATCGTGTCGCTGCGCACGCAGATGACCCAGCGCGGCAAGATGCTGATCGCGCTGCTCGACGACGGCACCGGCCAGTGCGAAGTGACGGTGTTCAACGAGGTCTTCGAAGAGCACAAGCAGCTGTTCAAGGAAGACGAACTGCTGGTCGTGCAGGGCCAGGCGCGTAACGACGCGTTCACGGGCGGCATCCGCTTCACTGTCGAAACGGTGATGGATCTCGGCCGCGCGCGTTGCCGCTACGCGGACTCGCTGAAGGTGCAGATGAACGGCAACGCGGACGCGCAGGCATTGCGCCGGGTGCTTGAAGCGCACACCGCCGGCAAGGACGAGCCGGCCGCGGCAACCGCGCCGGCGGCCGTCACACGTGGCAACGGCGGCGGCAACGGCGGCGGCAATGGCGGCGGCCGTGGCGGCTTCGGCGGCGACGGCGGCCGTCAGCGTCAGGCGGTGCAGATTCCGAACGGGCTTGCGGTGCAGGTGGTGTATCGCAGCGAGCATGCGCAAGGCGAAATGCGTCTGGGCGACGCGTGGCGCGTGAAGCCGACCGACGAACTGCTCGCCGCGCTGCGCGGCGAGTTTGCGGGAAGCTCGATCGAGATCGTGTATTGAGCGAGGTCCGCGGTGTGGGTCGGCCGGTGCCGTGGGTACCGGCTAATCCGAGCTCGGCTTATCGCCCGCCCGTTTTTTCCAGCCGCGCCAGCTTCAGAAACCGGTAGTACACCGTCTCCGCATTGAACAGCGCGATCATCAGCCCGGTGCGGCCGTCCAAAAAACCGCGTCGCAGCAGATAAGTCCGTACGAACGCCCACAGCCCGCGCCCGATCGCAAGACGAATGCTGCCTTTCTGCCCGGCCTCGTAACGCTGCCGTGCGCCGGCCGTCGAATACGCGTCGAGCTTGCGCAGCACGCCCTCGTAGTCCTCGTACGAGTAGTGCATCAGCTTGCCGGTCAGGCGTTGCGCGGGCGTATCGAACACGAGGCGCTCGTGCACGAGATCGTCGGAGAAGCGCGCGGTGCCGCGTTTGAAAAGGCGCGGAATCCAGTCCGGATACCAGCCGCTGTGATGGACCCATTGGCCGCAGAAGCTCGACAGACGGTCCACCGCATAGACGTCGGCGGTGGGCGCGGCGAGCGCCGCGCGGATCGATGCAGCAAGTTCCGGCGTGACGATTTCGTCGGCGTCGAGCGACAGGACCCAGCTGGTGGTCAGTGCCTCGACCGCACGATTCTTTTGCGGGCCGAAGCCCGGCCAGTCCGTTTGTTCGATCACGCGTGCGCCGTGCGCGCGGGCGATGTCGGCGGTGCCGTCGGTGCTGCCGCCGTCGATCACGACGATCTGGTCGGCGAAGGCCACGGCTTGCAGGCATTCGGCGAGCCGCGCCGCCGCGTTCCGGGTGATGATGGCAACGCCGAGAGTGGTTTCTTGCATACCTGAGTTGCGTGGAGGACGAAGTGACGGAGCGGGCCCCGCGACCCGGCAATCGAGCAGCGAGTATACACATCGCATCCGGCCTTACACCACTGCGCCGATCCGCCAAGGTGCTGCGCGCATGCCGTCGCGCGCCGAGCGCCGGCCGTCATCTGCAACCGATTACAATGCTCTTTTTTGATATTTCACGCGGCCGCCCAACCCTGCGCCGCGTGCTCGCCGTTCCGCATTTCCAGAGGATTCCTTGAGCGCGAAGCCAACGTTAAGCAAACCCATGGGTTCAGGCGATGCGTCGTCGCCGGCCGTCGTCCTGCGGCGCCTGTGGCCATTCATCAAGCCGCTACTGTGGGTCGTGCTCGGCGCGATCGTCGCGATGGCGGTGAGCGCCGGCACCGACGCCGCCATTCCCGCACTGCTCAAGCCACTGCTCGACAAGGGCTTCGGCTCGCACGCGGTCGACAAGACCAAGTGGCTCGTACCGATCGCGGTGATCGGCCTCGCGCTGATTCGCGGCGTGTCGCAGTACGCATCCGGCTATCTGCTCGCGTACGTGTCGAACAAGATCCTGCTGGAACTGCGTCTGAAGATGTTCGACCGCATGATCCACACGAGCGTCGCGTTCTTCCAGCGCGAAACCGCGAGCACGGTGATCAACGCGATCGTCTTCGAGGTCAACCAGATTCTGAACGTGCTGCTGAGCGTGATGGTTACGCTCGTGCGCGACTCGCTGACGGTGATCTTCCTGCTCGGCTATCTGTTCTATCTGAACTGGCGCCTGACGTTGATCGTCGCGGTACTGCTGCCGGGCATCGGCTGGCTGGTCGGCAAGATCAATCGCCGGCTGCGGCGCCTGAACCGCGAGCATCAGTTGCTCACGAACGAGCTGTCGTACATCGTCGAAGAGACGGTGGGCGGCTACAAGGTCGTCAAGGTGCATAACGGCGAGCAGTACGAGATGGACCGCTTCAACTCGATGAGCCGGCGCCTGCGCGGCTACGCGATGCGCATGACGGTATCCGGCGGCCTCGCGCAGCCGTTGACGCAGTTCCTCGCGTCGATCGCGCTCGCGGTCGTGATCACGATCGCGGTGGTGCAGTCGTCGTCGGATCAGACGACGGTTGGCGGCTTCGTCGCGTTCGTCACGTCGATGCTGCTGATCATCTCGCCGCTCAAACATCTGATGGACGTGAACCAGCCGTTGCAGCGCGGCATGACGGCGGCCGAGCTGATCTTCGGTCTGATCGACGAGCCGGCGGAGCCGAAAGGCGGCGGCAAGCCACTCGCGCGCGCGCGCGGCGAGGTCGAGTTCCGCGACGTGTCGTTCACCTACGGCACCAGCTCGACGCACAACCGTCACACGCTCGATCAGGTGTCGTTCAAGGTCGCCCCTGGCGAGATGGTCGCGCTTGCGGGTCCGTCGGGCAGCGGCAAAACCACGCTCGTGAACCTGCTGCCGCGTTTCTTCGATCCTACCGGCGGCGCGATTCTGGTCGACGGCGTCGCGCTGCCCGAGTACGACCTGCATGGGCTGCGCAGCCAGATCGCGATGGTGAGCCAGGACGTCGTGCTGTTCAACGACACCATCGCGCACAACGTCGCGTACGGCCAGGAGGTCGATGCGGAGAAGGTCAAGGCGGCGCTGCGGGCGGCGAACCTGTGGGACACCGTGCAGGCGATGCCGCAGGGCATCGAGACGCTCGTCGGCGACAACGGCATGATGCTTTCCGGCGGCCAGCGCCAGCGTCTCGCGATCGCGCGCGCGATCTACAAGGACGCGCCGATCCTGATTCTCGACGAAGCGACGTCGGCGCTCGATTCCGAGTCCGAGCGCCACGTGCAGGCGGCGCTCGAAACGCTGATGAAGGGCCGCACGACGCTCGTGATCGCGCACCGGCTGTCGACCATCGAGCGCGCCGACCGCATCCTCGTGATGGAAGCGGGGCGGATCGTCGAGCGTGGCAGCCATCGCGAGCTGCTCGAGCAGGACGGCTTGTACGCGCATCTGCATCGCATCCAGTTCCAGCAAAGCCCGGTTTGATCCGGCACATTGCGGCACCCAACCGCTGATTCGCCGATCCGGCCCATTGTCTGGGCCGGTGTTGCGTTTAAGTCTCAATTTATTGCGCTTTTTCGGCGCTAATCGCATGCTGGCGGGCAATCACGGTCCGCCTGGCGGAAATCGACTGCCCATGTTTGACGACGATCCGAGCAAGCCGCTCGTCTCCATCGCGCTCGCGACGTACAACGGCCGCACCTATCTGCCCGAGCTGCTGGCTTCGCTCGAAGCGCAGAGCTGGCCGCATCTCGAAGTCGTGGTATCCGATGACGCCTCCCGCGACGGCACCCGCGAACTGCTCGCATCCTATACGGGACGCGTGCCGGTGCGGCTCGTCGGCGATGGCACGCGGGCCGGCATCGTCGGCAATTTCGAGCGCGCGCTCGCCGGCTGCCGCGGCGACTACATCGCGCTTGCCGACCAGGACGACGTCTGGGCGCCCGAGAAAGTCGCCAATCTGATGCGGGAGGTGCGGCGCGCGGAAAGCGCGGGCGACGGCGCCGCCACGCCGGCGCTCGCGTTCTGCGACATCGAGCTAGTCGACTCGACGCTGTGCCGTCTGTCGCGCTCGCTGTTCGATATCACCGCGAAGTCGCGCTGCGCGACGCGCTTGCGCGATTTTCTGCTGAGCAACCATGTGCCCGGCTGCGCGATGCTTGTCAATCGCGCGGCGCTCGAACGCGCGCTGCCGTTCCCGCCCGGCATCGTGATGCACGACTGGTGGCTCGCGATGGTGGTCGCGTCGTTCGGCCAGATTCGCCACGTCGCGGCGCCGCATCTGAAGTATCGGCAGCATGACGGCAACGCGGTCGGCGCGAGCGCGACCAACGAGCGCGCGGTGCGTGATGAATGCGGCGCCGAGGCGGCACGGCGGCGCGGCGCGAGCCGGCGGCGGCAGATCGAGGCCATCGCGGATCAGGTGCGGGTGTTCGCGCGCCGCTTCGGCGCCGAGCTGCCCGTCGATGCGCGCCATGACATGTATGCGTTTTCGCGTGGTGTCGCGAGCTGGCGCGGCGCGTTCGAGTTCGTGATGATCAGTCACACCGGCGAGACCTTCGTGCGCTCGGTGAAGATGCTGCGGCGCTTGCGCGCGAGTGTGCTGAGCTTCGGCGTCGAGGTGCGACGGCCGAGTCTCACTCGACGCTTCCGGCAGCGGCGGGGCGAGTCGCGCCGACTTTCGTGAGCCGCCTCCCGTCGAGTCGCAAAGCGCTGTCAGACCATACCGTCGTTCTCAGGCCTTGGTGCTCCGCACGACTCGCTTGAGCCAGATGCCCGGTGCATAGACCACGGGGCAACTCGCATACAGGAACATCCGAATCCGCAGCCCGAGCTTCACGCCGGCGCTGCGCGTCACGAGGCCGATGCGTTCGCCGAGGGTGCGCGCTTCGAACATCGCGTGAATGAACTGCTCGCGCGCGAGCTTCGGCGCCATCGCTGCACGCATGCGTTCGCCGACACCGGCGATCTGAGCGTCGCGTTGCAATTGCGCGAGTTCCGCGAGTCCGTAGCGATTGCTCTGCCGCATCCGCGCGACCAGTTCGTCGACGGACTGGTAGCGGCGCTTGCGCGACAGCCCGCCGCGCCGGTAGCGCACCAGCGGCTCGCGCAGACTGATCGCGCCGCCCGACAGGATCGCGCGCAGCACCATGATCTGATCCTCGGCCGCCGCGCCCGGCAGCATCGGTCCGAAGCGCTCGATCAGGCGTCGCGACCACGTATGCGCGGCGCCGATCAGCCACGGACGCTCGACGAGCCAGTCGTCGAAGCTGTGATAGCGGTCGAGTTCGGTCGGGCTCACGCGCTCGTGCACGTGACCCGATTCGTCCATGTCGGCGAGATCCGTCGCGATCAGGTCGGGGCGGCGCCCGTGCGCGAGCCAGCAGTCGACGACGCGCTCGCAGCGCTCGGGCGCCGACATGTCGTCGCCGGCGGCGACGAACAGCAACTCTCCCTGTGCGAGCTGCGCGAGTTGCGACAGGTGCGCGCTGATGCCCTGGTTCGCGGTATTGCGCCGCGCGATCACGCGATGCGGCCCGCTGTAGCCGGCGAGCGCCGCCTCGATTGCGGCGTAGGTGGCGTCGGTGGACGCGTCGTCGGAAACGATGATTTCGAGCGGTTCGTAGGTTTGCGCGAGCGCGCTGCGCACAGCGTCGCCGATCTGCTCTGCCTGGTTGTAGGCGATCACGAGCATCGAGACGAGAGGGCGGGTGGTGTCGGCCGTTGCAGGGGTTGCGAGGTGCGGCAGGCTATCGGTCATGGAGTCGGGGCGAAGGCGATTGGCCTAGATTCTAGCCGCTGACGGCCACGCCGCGCGACGCACACGGCAATCCCGAACCCCGCGAGCTGAACGCGGCGAAACCCATCCTTTACAATTGCCGCTGCCCCGAAACTGCGCACCCACGGCCTCGCCCGCGCGTGCGCCTCACCGAGACCGATCCTTGTCAGAGCCGACCCTCGACCCGAACCGCCGGCCCCTCACCGACATCGCACTGACCGCCCAGGCACTGAAGAACAGCGGCGGCGCCGAGCGCTACACGCGCGACGTGATCGCCGGCCTGCATCGGCTCGGTCTGCGCCCGACGCTATTCGCGCGCGAGATCGACCAGGCGCTCCCCGAGGCCGCGTGGATCGATGCGCAGCCGCTCAACGTGCGCTGGGCGCCGCGCAAGCTGCGCAACCTCGCGTTCGACTGGCGTCTGAAGCAGCGTTTGAAGCGGCATCGTCCGGCGTGCGTGTTCTCGATCAATCACTCGACGCATGCCGACGTCGCGTTGTGCGGCGGCACGCATCCGGGTTCGCTCGAAGCCGCGGGCCGCACCGCGCGCCGCAGCGACGAATGGCAGATCGAGCTTGAGCGGCGCGTCTATACGCGGGCGCGCGCGATCGTCGCGCATTCGCAATTGATGAGCCGCGAGTTGCAGCGTTTCTATGACGTCGCGGCCGAGCGCATCGACGTGCTCTATCCGCCCGTCGATACCGCACGCTTCAAGCCGCTCGACGCCGCCGCGCGCGCGGCCGTGCGCCGCCAGCTCGGGGTGCCCGACGATCGCGTGATGTTCGCGTTCTCGTCGACGAGTCACGAGCGCAAGGGCTATCCGTTGCTCGAAGCGTTTTTCTCGCGCACGACGCTGCCGGTCTGCCTCGTCGTCGCGGGCCGCCCGGTGCCGAAAACCGGCGACACGATTCGTTACGCGGGTTACAGCAAAGAGATCGAGAAGTTGTTCGCGGCCGCCGATTTCACGGTCGTTGCGTCGGCGTACGAGCCGTTCGGGCTCGTCGGTGTCGAGTCGGTGATGTGCGGCACGCCGCTCGTGATCGCCGACAACGTCGGCTCGGCGGAGACCGTGACCGGCGCCGCGAAGATCGGGTTTTCGCGGCAGTCCGAGGGCAGTTTCGAGCGCGCGATCGGGCAGGCGGTCGAGCGCGTGAAGAGCGGCGCTGCGCGCATCGCGGCGCCGCGCGACAGCCTCGTGTACGACCCGAGCGTCGACGCACACGTCGCGGCGCTTTACGAGGTGTTCACGCGAGGATGAGGGCGGCGCTCCGTGCTCGGGCCGCCGCTTCTCGTCGAATCAAAATCAGTCGCGCGGCTGCGTTTCGCGCACGACTGCGGCGGGCGTCGGGTCGGCCCGCGTTTCGCTTCGCAACTCGCGCTTGCGTGCATCGATCATCGCCAGCAGCGTCGCGACCAGCAGCGCGAGCAGTACCGTCACCATGACCGGCACCAGCACGTCGATCGTGAGCCCGAAGATCACCGTGCTCGACGCGACCGCGAGACCCGAATACGACGCGGCGCGAATCGCCGGGTCGCTCGCATGCCGGTGTCGCCAGAAATACACCGTCATGCCGTAGTAGAACAGCAGCAGACAGATCACGCCGACCGCGCCCATCTCGGCGAGCGTCGAGAAGAAGTCGCTATGCGCGCGTTCGTTGACGATCTCGGCCTTCACCTCGCCGCGCTTGGCCATCGCGCCGAGCTCGTTGACCAGATGGCCCTTGCCGACGCCCCACACCGGATGCCGCTCGACGATTATCCGCGACGCGTTCCACAGTTGCAGGCGCAGACCGGTGGCCGTGAAGTCTTCGCCCTTTTGCATCATCGATACATCGTTCGGCACTTCGGCGAAGCGCTTCTGAACCCGTTCGGTCGACAACACTCCGCCCGCGCCGATCACGATCACGAGCGTCGCGACCAGCAGGCGCTTTTTCCGCGTGAACCAGTGGTACTGCATACCGAGCAGCACAACGAACACAGGCACCGCGAGCCAGCCGCCGCGCGTGCCCGACAGAAACGACGCATAGCCGCCCGACACCAGCGCGAGCACGCGCGGCACGAGCACGCGCCAGTCGCGCGGATTGTCCCAGCCGAGCGTGAACACGGACAGGAACGCGAGCAGCAGCGCGGTATCGCCGAACGGAATCGCGTTCGTGTACGAGTTGTTCAGCCGGTTCGCGTCGGTCCAGCCGCCGGGCGGCGGATTCAGGATCGCCCATGCGCCGACCGCGAGCGCGCCGGCGGCGCAGCCCCAGCCGATCATGCGCAGATTGCGCGACGGCAATTGGCGCAGCAGCAGGAACACCAGCAGCGCGAACACGAAGCGGGCGACCGAGTCGAATTCGCGTGGCAGCCAGTAGCCGAGCGCCAGCTGCTGCGCGCCGATCCCGACGACGAACGCGAGCATGCCGATCGTGTACCAGCGATAGGTTCGCAACGCGGAGAAATAGCCCGGCATGCGCCGGTTGACGATGGCTGCGCCGAGCGCGAGCGCGACGAGTGCGAAAAAGCAGTAGCCGGTGCCGCCGCGCCACATCAGATTGACCGCGGGCGCGAGAAACAGCAGAGCCGACGTGAGCCAGACCAGACTGGAAGCAAAAATCATAGGTCTAAGTTATCGATGAGCACACTACCGTTCCGGTGGTGAAATTGCAGGGGACGCCGGACCATTTGAGGTTTTCAAGACGGCAGAGCGATCCGGATTATAACCATGCGCTTCCTTGCGAAATGCTTGCTGCCGCACGCGGTAAGGTTCCGTCGGCCCGCGGTATGCGGCGTGGCGGCGGGGCGGCGCCTGTCGTGCGCTCAGGCGGGGGGCGGTACAATCGCGCGACATTCATGGCCGGGGCGCGGCGCATGCCGCGCCCCGCGCCCAGCTCAACGGACCGACTCGATGTTCTCAATCATCATCCCGACCTGGAACAACCTGCCTTATCTGCGCCTCGTGATCAAAAGCCTGCGCCGTCATTCGACGTATCCGCACCAGATCATCGTGCACGTCAACGACGGCTCGGACGGCACGCTCGCGTGGGTGCGCGACGAGGGCATCGAGCACACGGCGTCGCCCGGCAATATCGGCATCTGCCACGCGGTCAATATCGCGGCGGCGCGCGCGACGCAGGACTACATCGTCTACATGAACGACGACATGTACTGCTGTCCCGGCTGGGATGAAGCGCTCGTCAAGCGTCTCGCGCAGATGCCGGCCGACGGGCTGTTCATGCTGTCGGGCACGATGATCGAGCCGGTCGATTCGGGCAATCCGTGCGTGGTCGTGCGCGACTTCGGACGCGATGCGCAGGTGTTTCGCGTCGACGAACTGGTCGCTGCCGCGCCCAGCCTCGTGCGTGCCGACTGGCGCGGCGCGACGTGGCCGCCGACGCTCGTGCATCGCGACTGGTGGTTCAAGGTGGGCGGCTACAGCAGCGAGCTGAGCCCCGGCATGAGCAGCGACAACGATTTCTCGATGAAGCTGTGGGACGCGGGCTGCCGCGTGTTCGTCGGCGTCGGCGACAGTCTCGTCTATCACTTCCAGCAGAAGAGCACCGGCAAGATCGTGAAGAACGACGGGCGCCGCCAGTTCCTCAACAAGTGGGGGATGACGCAGGCGACGTTCGACCGTTATTACCTGCGCCGCGGCACTGCCATCGATGGCGCGCTCGCGGTCAGCGAGCCGGAGCGCAGCGGCCGGCTGCGTCGTGCGCTGCTGAAGTCGCGCATCAAGCGCGCGTTGGGCTGACCGGCGTCGAGCCGAAAACGGCTGCTCGACGCGCTGCGGGTATCAAACGCCGCCCGTCACGAGCGGCAGCACCGTCAAGTCCGGATGCGTGCCGTCGACGATGCTGCGTCCCACGTGCACCGCTTCGTAGAGCGCGTCGTCGACGCTCGCGAAGCTCTCCTCGCCATCCGCGTGAAATGGCACCGCATGGCCCGGAAGCTGAGGATTGGCGCCCGGATGGCAGACGTAGCCCAGATACGTGTAGCGGCTGTTTTGCGCGGCCGCGTCGGCGGCATGCGCCGGGTCGGGCGGGTCCTTCGGAACAGGCGATACGTGTATCTCGAAGCCCTCGTATTGCACTGTCTGCCAACTTGCGGTTTGGTCGGCCATGACCGCCTCCGTCTGGGTCTGTCCTGTCCAAAAGTCTAGGTGATTTGCCGCCAAAACGCGCGGACACGCGGCTACGGCAAAACCATGACGGCTGCGCCTACGGTTGGATCGCGCCGAGCTGCTTCAGCACCGTCAGATTGTCCTCGAGGTGCCAGTTTTCGACGATCCGGCCATCCTGCACGCGATACAGATCGAACGCCTGGAAATCGACGGTCTGGCCGTTGCCCTTCCGGTTCTGAAACTCGCCCGTGAAGTGGCCACGAAAGTGCAAATGCACCGACGCGCGGTCGCCGGCCACGACGAGATCGTCGATGTCCGCGTGCAGGTCGGGCACGGCCGCGCGAAATCCCTTCGACGCCCGCAGCGGACCGCTCGGGCCTTGCGGGCGGCCGTCCGGCAGCGTCCGGTCGATGAACTCGGGCGACAGCGCGAGCCGCGCGTACGCTTCGTCACCGGTGTTCCAGAAACCAGCGTAGCGGCGCGCGGCGAGCACGACCGCGGCGCTTTGCGGGGAGCTACGGTCGAGTGCGAGATGGTGCGGCGTGGGCAGCGTGGCGTCGTTCGCGCTTGGCGCGGAATCCGCGGCGTGTGCGCCGAGCGCCCCAGCCAGGCTGACAGCGACGACAGTCTGACGAACAAGATGGGTTGTGTTGCTCATGTTGCGCTCCTCCGAAGTCAGTTGATGAAGCGCATTCTGCTGACATCGATGGCGTTTGATAATTGGCCTGTAGCTGGAAGGATTTTCGCTTTATTTTTGAAAATAGCTTTGTCAATGATCGCGTCGGCCAGAACGCCCCGGCTGGTTCTCGTCGGATAAAATGCTGCGCTTTGCCAAAATCCGACTTCGCTCATGTGGTTCAAAAACCTTCAGCTGCACCGTCTGCCCGCTCCGTGGTCCGTTACCCCTGAACAGATGCAGAAGTGGCTCGCGCCGTATGCGTTCGCGCCCGGCCAGAGCGTCGAGATGCAGGCCCAAGGCTGGGCGCCGCCGCGCGACGGCGACTCGCTCGTCTACGCCATGAACGGTCAGATGCTGCTGACGTTTCGTGCCGAGAAAAAGCTGCTGCCCGCGTCGGTGGTCACCCAGATCACGCGCGAGCGCGCGGCCGAGCTCGAGGAACAGCAGGGCTTCAAGCCGGGCCGCAAACAGATGCGTGACCTGAAGGAGCAGGTCACCGACGAGTTGCGGCCGCGCGCGTTCAGCATCCGCCGCGATACGCGCGTGTGGATCGATTGCACGAACGGCTGGCTCGTGATCGACGCGGCGTCGCAGGCGGTCGCCGACGATGTGCGCGGTCTGCTCGTCAAGTCGATCGACCAGTTGCCGTTGATGACGGTGCGCGTCGCGCAGTCGCCGGTCGCGGCAATGACCGGCTGGCTGCTCGACGGCGACGCGCCGGCCGGTTTCACGCTCGATCAGGACACCGAGCTGCGTTCGCCCGCCGAGGGCAACGCGACGGTGCGCTATGTCGGACACGCGCTGGACGCCGAAGATATGCGCCGTCACATCGAGGCGGGCAAGCAATGCATGCGGCTTGCGATGACGTGGAACGATCGCGTGTCGTTCGTGCTGACGCCGTCGCTGACGATCAAGCGCATCGCGCCGCTCGACGTGCTCAAGGAAGCGAGCGACCCGACCGCGCAGAACGACGACGAACGCTTCGATTCCGACGTCGCGCTGATGACGGCCGAACTCGACCGCATGCTGCGCGATCTGATCGATGCGCTGGGCGGCGAGCAGGGCGAGCAAGGGTTCGCGTTGCCGCAGGCCGTGGCGGCTTGAGCGTCAGATTCTCGCGCTGTCGATCGCTTCGACGAGGGTCCAGTAAGGGGTGATCGAACGCAGACGGATCGGGTAGGTCCGCTGCAGCAGCGCGAGCGTCGCGTCGGTATCGGTGAGCTGATAAATGCCCGACACGCGCAGATCGGCGACGTCCGCGGCACAGCGCAACACGCCGGCGTGATAGCGCGCGAGTTCGTCGACGAGGTCCGCGATACGCATGTCGTTTGCATCGAGCAGGCCACGCGTCCACATCGCCTCGCGTGGGTCGAGCGTGTGCGGTGCCGCGATGCCGTCGCGCGTGAAACCATCCCGTTGCTGCACGCCGAACTGCGTGCCACGCGCCTCGACGACGCCTTCGGCCGTTTGCACGAGTAAAGGCGGATGAGTTGCTCGCGTGCCTACTGTGCCGCGGACATCGCTCAGGGGCCGCCCCATGGTTTCCCCTTCCAGCAGATGACCGCGTCGAACGTTCGCTTCGAACGCGGCGTCGATCGCGCTCGCGCTGCCCAGCGTGATTTGTGTGCCGTCCTCAAGCAATGCGTCGTGCAGTTCGCCGGTCGCGGTGCGGAAGTCGGCGGTCCATGTGCGCCACGGCAGGCGGCTCGTGAGCCAGCCCGCGGGCGCGGCGATGGCGAGCCACGACAGTCGCTTCAACGCGCGTCGCCGTCCCGTCGACATGCATCGCCGGCATGGGTGCAGGCGAGTTCCCGGTTGCGTTTGAACCTGTCGTGCATCATGACTTTCCGTTCGAGCATGAACCCAGGTAAAACTCCGTGCGCTGCCGCACCTTCGATGCAGAGGAAAAAATGACAGCCGTATCAAAGGCTTGCGGCTTTTTCAGGGAAGTTATGCACAGATTTGCCAACAAAAACTGTGGGTAACTTTGCGCGTGTCGTCCCGCCGTCGAAGCGCTGTCAGTCTTCGAGCGCCCACGCGCGCTTGCGGCGCAGCAGCGCCGAGCCGATCGATACCGCGGCGCCAATGCCGCCCATCGTCAGCGACAGCGCGACGATCAGTGGGCCCGTTTGCGTACGGGCGGAGAACACGCCGACCAGCAGGCCGGCGAGCGGCTGCGTCAGATTGTTCAGCAAAATCGCGACGCCGATCGTCTTGCCGTAGTCCTCGGGCGGAATGATCTGCAAACGGGCGCTGCGAATGTAGACGTTGAACATCTTGTCGAAGCCGACGATCAGCAGAAAGCCGAGCGCATAGCCCCACGGCGACGCGCTCGCGCCCGCGATCACGCCACCCACGCAGATCGTTACGAACGCGACGAGACCGAGCGCGCGCGCGGGCCAACCGGCGCGCGCCACCGTCAGCAGCACCAGCACCGTGGCGATCGCGCCGGCCGTTTGCAAAGCTGCGTAGTAGCGGTTGGATTGCGCATGCAAGCCCGTCACCATCGCCGCCGATGTCGCGAGCGTGACGCCGATGACGAGGTTCTCCGCGGCCGCGAGCATGATGACCTTCTTCAGGCCCGGCAGCGCCCACACGTGCTTGAGCGCGATGCGCAGCGGCGTGCTCCAGTGAGCGGCGCGCGCGAGCGATTGAGCGGACCCGGACGAGGGCGCGCAAAAACCGCTGAGTCGCTGCCAGACGAACAGCGCCGCGTCGGCGCACAGAAACAACGCGCCGGTCGCGGCGACCACCGATTCCCAACGCCACACACCGAGCAGGAGCGCGGCAAGCATCGGTCCGAGCACGAAGCCGAGCTGATCGGCCAGTTGCGAGTACGCGAGCACCTTCTGAATCTGCTGCGTGCTGAAGATCTGCGGCAGCATCACCTCGCGCGCGACGAGCCCCTGGCTCGTCATTACCCCGCACGCGGCCGACAGCGCGATCAGCCAGCCGATGCCGCCGAACAACGCATATGCGGCGATACCGCCGAAGCATGCGAGCGCGCGCGCCGCCTGGCTCAGCCGCATCAGACGCAGCGGCGGGAAGCGGTCGCAGAGCGCGCCAAAGAATGGGAACACGAGGTAGCGCGGCAGCGTTTCGATGAAGAACGCGAGGCCCGACCACGAGACCTGGCGCGTCGTTTGATACACGACGAGCGGCACCAGAAAGAGCAGGATCTGATCGGCGAGACGCGCGATGAACAGCGAGCAGAAGAACGCCTGATGGTTGACGCGCACCGTGATTGTCTCGCCGAGTTGGGTCGAGACCGATCCTATCAAAAGATCGCGCGAGGCGAGGCGCGGCGCCCCGCGCCTGACACCGTGTTACTCGCCGCGATACGCCTGTTCTAGCGTCGCGATATCGAGCTTGACCATCTTCATCATCTGCGCCATCACGCGGCTTGCCTTTGCGCGATCCGGGTCGCGCAGCATCTGCAGCAGCACGTTCGGCGTGATCTGCCACGACACGCCGAAGCGGTCCCGCAGCCAGCCGCAGGCCACCGGCTCGCCGCCGTCGAGCAGCTTCGACCAGTAGCGGTCGAGTTCTTCCTGCGACTCGCAGTGAACCATCAGCGAGATGGCCGGCGTGAATTTATATTGCGGGCCACCGTTGAGCACCATGAACTCCTGGCCTTCGATTTCGAAGGTGATGGCGACAACCTCGCCCGCCGGTCCGGGGCCGGCGTCCGTGGAGTGCAGCGTAGTGGCGATTCGCGAAGCCGAAAACACCGACGTGTAGAACGCCGCGGCTTCTTCCGCATTGCCGTCGAACCACAGGCACGGCGCGATTTTCTGCATGACGTTGCTCCTTCGGGACGTGTGTCGGCGGGGCCGGGCGTGAGTTCGCCCGACGCCCACCTTCAGGTCACTTCTTCTCTTGGGACGAACAATCCATCGCGGCCATCGCCTTCTGGATTTCGTCGGTGCTCAGGTCGCGCTTGTGCGTCGCGAGCGACCAGCTGTGGCCGAACGGGTCCTTCACCTGGCCGTAGCGGTCGCCCCAGAACATATCGGTGACGGGCATCGTGACGGTCGCGCCTGCGTCGACCGCCTGTTTGAAACTGGCGTCGACGTCCGGTACGTAGTGGTGAATGGTGACCGGCGTGCCCTTCAGCGTATTCGGGCCGAAGGTTTGGTGCTCGGGCCATTCGTCGGTCAGCATCAGCATCGAGTCGCCGATTTTCAGGGTCGCGTGCATCACCTTGCCGTCGGGGCCCGGCAGACGGACCTGTTCGACGGCGTTGAAGGCTTTCGTGTAGAACGCGATCGCTTCGGCGGCGTTCTTGCAGATCAGGTACGGCGTGAGCGAGTGCATCCCTTCCGGGATCGGTTTGACTGCGGCGCTGGACATGACGGTGACTCCTTGAAGTAACGGTTCCTCAGTGGAAAGACCGGCTGCGTGAGCTGGGTCTTCAACGTTACGACGAGTTTGTGACCGCTGGATCGACACCCCGAGAAAAATATTTTGGGCCCTTGCGAGGGTGAGTCGCCCTCGCCATTCACCCCGCCGGATTGTCCTCGTCCGCTGGCGGCGCGGACGACGGCGCCGCGCTGCCGCCCGGTGCGCCGAGGATGCTGATCTGGAACGTGCGCGTCGCGGCGAGCGACTGAAGCGTCGCATCTTCGGGGATGCGCTCGTCGAGCGGCAGGATCACCGAGCCGCCGATCACCGCGCGCCGGCTGTTGTCGGCCGGACGCAGGCCCCACACGTCCTGATAGACGACGGGGACCGTGGCGCCGTTGCGCGTCGTGTTGCCGAGGTACAGCATCACGTGGCCGCCGATGTAGATCAGCGTGCGCAGCGGCACCCCATGCCGCGCCAGATAGTCGAGCCGCTCGGCAGGCGTCGAGTCCGACAGATCGATCATGCGGCCGGCGCTCATCTGTGTCGACGAATGGCGCGGCAGCCATACGCCGAACGCGGCGAAGATGCTTTGCAGTTCCGACGAACAGTCGTTGTAGAGGCCGCTATTGCCCCAGCCGTACGGCCGGCCGATCAGCGCCTTCAATAGCATCGCGAGATGGCGTGGCGTCGCGGTGAGCGGCATCGGCGTGATCTGCATGGCGTCGAGCGACGCGGTGCGGATCAGCGCGCCACCATCGACGTCGCGTGCGGGAACGAGGAACCGGAGCGTGGCTGCGTTGGCGGTGGTCGCCGCTGGCGATGCCGAGGCACCCGTCACCAGCGGCAGCATCGTCCCGGCCGGTGCGTTGAAGCGGAATACGCCGCGGCTGTCGCTGACCGCCGCCGACGCGACGATCACCGCCCCCAGCGAGTTGCCGGCCGCCGCGCGCCATCGATCGATGAAACGATCGTCGGCAAACGCGACGCCGTCGCTGCGCACCCAGCCCTGCACGTCAGGCGTCTGCACGTAATGCCATGCACTGTCGACGCTGCTGCCGAGCACATAGAGCGGCGTACCCGGCCGCACCGCTGAAATCTGCAGGTTGTCGAACGGATAGCCTTCGCCGGCCAGGTGACGGTCGTAGAACGACGGATCGGTGGTCGGCAGCTCGCGCACCATCAGGTTGCCGGTCGCGATCGCGCGCCGCTCGGGCCGATACCCCGGCGCTTGCGTGAACTGCGCGACGTCGGTGTTGCGCGCGATCGCGTCGATCCACGCCTTGTCGTGCGGCCGGAAGTTTTCGCCGTAACCGATGACGCTGCCATGTTTGCCGGTATTGTCGAACTTTTCGATGCGCCGCTGTTGCAGTGCGGCAATGTCCTCTCCCTGTTCGCGAAACACGCGCGTCGTGATCCACGTTGGATTCCATGGCGACGGCGCATTCTCGCCGGTGCCGAAGTAGCGCGCGAACAGCGCGTCGAAATGCGCGCGCTGCTCGGCCGCGCTGAGAAACGGCCGGTCGTAGTCGGGGCTGTTCGGATCGAGCCAGTGATCGACGTTCTGGTCGTAATGGGCGAGCGGAAACAGCGTGACGTTGTCGGCGAACGCGTGCGTGCCATGCGGCGGCGTTGGCGTGCCGCACGCGACGAGCGTCGTGACGACGGCGCATAGCATGGC
This sequence comes from Paraburkholderia atlantica, assembly GCF_000092885.1. Taxonomy (NCBI): domain Bacteria; kingdom Pseudomonadati; phylum Pseudomonadota; class Betaproteobacteria; order Burkholderiales; family Burkholderiaceae; genus Paraburkholderia; species Paraburkholderia atlantica. Next base: position 999,879 of record NC_014117.1, read on the forward strand.
GGTGCGGCAGGCACGACGGGAGAGAACGGCGACTGACATAAAGATTCGGCGTATGAGGTGCAAGGCCACGATGATACGGTGTAGGCGATATCCGCGGCGCATCGGATGTTCCGTGGCGGCGCGCGAGGCATCCGCTACACTCGCTTTGTCCGTCCACCGGCGCGTTGCCACGCGCTTCAATCGACAGGGAGCACGCTATGAAAACCAGCGCACGCAATCAGTTCAGCGGCGAAATCACCGATGTCAGGCACGGTGCCGTCAACGACGAAGTCACGCTGCGCACGTCGAACGGTCTCGAGATCGTCGCGATCATTACGCACGGCAGCGCGAAATCGCTCGGGCTCGCGGCTGGCAAGCAGGCGTTTGCACTCGTGAAGGCATCGTCGGTGATCGTGATGGTCGATGTCGCGAAGCACCAGGTGTCGGCGCGCAACTGCATCGAAGGGACCGTCGCGGCCGTGACCAAGGGCGCGGTCAATTCGGAAGTGACGATCAGTGCAGGCGGCGCACAGATCGCGGCGATCATCACGAACGACAGTGTCGAGCGTCTTGGTCTCGCGAGCGGCAAGCCGGCAACGGCGATTTTCAAGGCGTCGAGCGTGATCATTGGGGTCGATCAGTAGCAGGCCCAAGGCTCTGGGACGGGTACTCAGCGAGCTCTCACTGATCCCGCAGCGCGCGAACGATGATGCCGTCCCATCCGAAAACGATCCTGTTAGCGTCCATCCGGAAAACCGCAAAACAATTGTCGCTATCTACGACAACGGTTGTAGCGGGCAATCCGGTTTCATTCATGCGAAGGCCGAACTGATACTTCAACGCCGAAAGCGTGTCGATTCGTTTGACGGTAAAGCCTGTGTTTGGCTTGCAGGTTTCACTGTCGAAGCTCATGGATTGCGGCGTAATTGTCATCGTCATGCCGAGAAGCCGTTTTGCTTCGGGGATGCCACCAGAAATATCGGCGTAGTCAATGACATCGGTCACGACCCAATTGCCGACGAAATCATTAATCGTCGCGTGTGGCGTTTGTGCCGCGCACACGCTCGCCGACGCGGTCAGTGTGAGAGCTACATATGCAAAAAACTTGTGGCCTGTCATTGTGCGGACTGCCGGAAGGGCGCGGATTCTCGTTGGCGGCGGCTCGTTAGTCCCCGGCTTCTCTTCGCAGGACCGATCTTTCGGCCATTGCGATCGCGCGGGGTAATCATCACATCTTCCGCCGTACACGGACCGAAGTGGGCTAATATGCCGATGCCCCAGGTGCAATTACGATTCTTTGGTGCATCGTTGTAGTAGCGCATAACGACGCCTTCATTTATACGAAGGGCGCTATAGCCTGCTTCATTCATGGATTTATCTGAATTTGCGTTTGGCATCGAGTATCTTAAAAAGCAGATCGAACGGAGTGGTTAATATAACAAAATAGAACTCGCGAAAATCAGTTCGAGTTAAAATAATGCGAAATGAGTTATTTATAATATTAAGATAGAAACTAAAAAGGGCAAATTGAGAATGGAAGGGGCGCGACCGTAGACGAGCGGCGCGCGTCACCGTAGTCGACATCCGCGCGCGGGGATTGCGCTTGCTTTAAACTTTGCCGTTTATCATCCCGCTCTGCTCACGGACACTATCATGTTCGAAGTTTCCTCCACCTCGCATCTGCCGAAAGCCGCGCAATATGAAGAACTGGTTGCGCAGGCGCGCGCGCTCCTGGCCGGCGAAACGGACTGGATCGCCAACGCCGCGAATTTCTCGTCGTTCGTCTTTCATTCGTTGAGCGATCTGAACTGGGCCGGCTTTTACTTTCATGACGGCCGCGAACTGGTGGTCGGCCCGTTCCAGGGCAAGCCCGCGTGCGTGCGCATTGCACTCGGCAAGGGCGTCTGCGGTACGGCCGCGCAAACCCGTCAGACCCAGGTCGTGCGCGACGTGCACGAGTTTCCCGGTCATATCGCCTGCGATTCGGCGTCTCAGTCGGAAATCGTCGTGCCGCTGGTCGCGCCCGACGATACGCTGATCGGCGTGTGGGATGTCGATAGCCCCGTCGTCGCGCGCTTCGACGAGGACGACGCGAAGGGCATGGAAGCGTTGTGCGCGGTGTTCATCGAAGCAGCGCTGCCGCGCGGCGTGTAGTTCGCGAATCGCGCCGAGCGCGGCGCGCAGCACTGAGGTGCAGCAAGTGCATCTCAATCTTTGAGACGATCGAGCGCATTTCCGTGATGCCGTCGAGATCGACGTGCGGTCTGCAAGTCGCGTACCGCATCTTGCGACGGATGGACAGGAACGCGTCGTGCTTGCTCTGCTCGGTATCGATCAAGCGAATCAAGCCGACGATGAACGACTCCCTCTACCGATTCTTTCATCTTCAGCCGTCACTGCTGGTCACACTGACGCACGACGTCGTTCATATCGCGATTGCCGTGCTGATCCTCGTGGTCGGCTGGTGGTTGTCGAACCGCGTCGGCGCGATGTTCGCGAAGGCGCTCGAACGCACGCATGCGGACCCGACCCTCCCGCCGATGCTCGCCGCAATGGGCACGTGGGCCGTGCGCGTGCTCGCCTTCATCGCGGCGCTCGGTGAAGTCGGGATCGCGACTGCGAGCGTATTGGCCGTGCTCGGCGCGGCTGGACTCGCGATCGGCCTCGCGCTGCAAGGTACGCTGCAGAACATCGCGGCCGGCATGATGCTGTTGTTGCTGCGACCGTTTCGCGTCGGCGACGTGATCGAGGGCAGCGGCGCGGCGGCTGGCATCGTGCACGAGGTGGAGCTGTTCACGACGCGGATCGAACGCGGCGACGGCAACATCGTGTTCGTGCCGAATAGCCAGATCTGGAGCAATCCGGTGATCAACTACAGTTGCTGCGGCACGCAGCGCATCGAGGTCGACGTTGAACTCGCGCAGCGCAAGGACGTGGATGCGGCGATCGGGCATTACAACGAGAAGCATCCCCATAGCGCACTGAAATATCACTCGCCTCGCGAGTTTCGGCGCTCGATGATTCAGCAACCTTAGTGTGACGCTGTGTCCGGAGTTACAGGGTCGACTCCAATCTGCATGACCGGGCGCAGGCCGTGTTGGAGCAGGCGGGGTGTGAGGTGGCGGCTTAGGCCTGGAGAGGTTCGGGTTCCGCGGTATGGCATACGGCCTCGATGCGATTGCCGGCCGGGTCGATCAGAAATGCCGCGTAGTAGCCGGGGTGATAGTGGGGCCTCGAGCCAGGTTGGCCGTCGGATTTGCCGCCACTCGATAGTCCCGCTTTGAAGAATGCATCGACGTGCGCGCGGGACGGCGCTTTGAAGCACCAGTGACGTTTGCTATCCGTTATTTCATTTGGATCGAGATACACGGCCAGATAGGTCGATGAGGTGTCGTCGATCGTGCAACGCTCGCCGTAGCCTAAGGCGGTGGGGCGGTCGAAGACTTTGCTCGCGCCGAGGGCTGTCATGATGGCGTCGTAGAAAGGGCGGGCTGCGTCGATGTCGGGAACGCCGATCGATACGTGATCGAGAAGCTGCATCAGATGTCTCCCTCTGGAAGTTGCGCTGAGTTTATACGTTCCACTCGTTGCAACAGGCATTTCCTCACTCAATCGCCAAGGTCTTCGTCCATAAGCGGCTGGCCGGCTCATGCCGAATCTATCTGGACTCCAGGGCGCTTCGACGCGCGCATGGCGATGCTTTATTGGTTCCGGGTGGTCGACCAGCAAACAAGAATGTCATCGATTCTTTCGGTTCTATCGCGCTGTCTCCAGCTTTCTGCTACTCGCTACAGCGGCCGAAATTGCCGAGACTGGCGGCTGACGATGGCCTCTCGATCTGGTTCGCCCGCCCGGGCGACATGTTGCCCGTTGGAACCATTGTTACGCCGGTACCAACGCCGCTTGGCAATGCGCAGGCGTTCGACTATCAGCCGGATATGCCGGCGGGCGTTTCCTTCGAGATCGCCAAGACTCCAAACAATGGCGAGCCGGGCACGTGGTACACGAATGCGGGCAGCGGGCAGATGCGTCTGTACGGGGACGATGGTAAGGCGGTTGTCGATTTTGATTTTGACCATGACCATGGTCAGGGCATCCCTCACGCGCACAATTGGGATCGCGGAGTACGAGGCCCAGGCCTGCCTTTTTCCTGTTGCCGTGAGTTTTATCGGAGCTTATATGGACACGGGCACATACACCGATATTCGAAACGTTGTGGACTTTCCAAGCTTTCACGATGCGGAGCTAATTGGGATTGACCACGATCCCGCGGCGCGTGCCTTGGAGCTTCGCTTTCGCCGGGTTGGCGGTGAAGTCGAAGAGCTAAGATTTGCTGGCGTGATCGGGCAACGCATGATTGATTTCGCCGGGCAGAATGTCGTGTCGAGGCTTTTGATCTCGCCGCGGTACGCGTTTTCACTCGGGGAGGTTCGGACGTGGATCCAGTGGATCGATAGTCGCGACGACTCGAAGGGGGCCACGCTCAGCGAGCAGAAGGGCGATGAGTACGTCCAGAAACTGAGGGCTGGAGCTTGCCTGTTATTTGTTCTGGAGCCGTCGTGTGGTGCTGAAATGGCCGTGCTTTGCGAATCACTTTCGCTAAAGACGAGAATCTGAATCGGGTGCATCGCGCGCACGCCGACCATGCCCACCTCGATGCGAATGACCATCGAAACGACAACAAAATCAAAAAAGGTGATCCAGGCGTTGCGCCCAGACCACCTTTCGATTTCCTCTCCGGCGGTGGTGACAATGACGAGCCGCCCGACGCAATGGGCGGCCCGGTCGCGATTGATGCTCTACGCGGTATTAATGATCCGGCCCGATCCGGGGCAATACCTACATCAGCACAATATCGTACTGCTCCTGGCTCAAATTCGACTCCACCTGCAACGACACCGGCTTGCCGATGAAATCGATCAGCATCGCCAGATGCTGCGACTCTTCCTCGAGAAACAGATCGATCACCTGCTGCGAAGCGACCACGCGAAACTCGCGCGGATTGAACTGTCGTGATTCGCGCAGAATCTCGCGCAACACGTCATAGCACACGGTGCGCGCAGTCTTCACTTGCCCCTTGCCCTGGCAAACCGGGCACGGTTCGCACAGCACATGCGCGAGCGACTCACGCGTACGCTTGCGCGTCATCTCGACGAGCCCGAGTTGCGAAAAGCCATTGACGGTCACCCGCGTGCGATCGCGCGACAACGCTTTCTTCAGTTCCCCTAGCACCTGGTCACGATGCTCGGCGTTCTCCATATCGATGAAATCGATGATGATCACGCCGCCCAGGTTGCGCAGCCGCAGTTGCCGCGCGATCGTATGCGCGGCCTCGAGGTTGGTCTTGAAGATCGTGTCGTCGAAGTTGCGCGCGCCGACGTAACCGCCGGTGTTCACATCGATCGTCGTCATCGCCTCGGTCTGGTCGATCACGAGGTAGCCGCCCGACTTCAGGTCCACGCGACGCGACAGCGCGCGCTGAATCTCGGCCTCGATGTTGTACAGGTCGAACAGCGGCCGCTCGCCGGTGTAGTGATGCAGCTTCGACGATACCGCCGGCGTGAACTCGGCCGCGAAATCGGCGAGCATCTGATGCGTCTCGCGCGAATCGACCTGGATGCGTGACGTTTCATCATTGACGAAATCGCGCAGCACGCGCTGCGCGAGATTCAAATCCTGGTAGAGCAGGCTGGTCGGCGGCATGCGCTGCGCCTGCGAAAGAATCGTCGCCCACGTCTTGCGCAGATACGCGACGTCGGCGGCAAGTTCTTCGCTCGTCGCATCTTCGGCGATCGTGCGCACGATGTAGCCGCCTTTCTCGTCGGCGGGCAGCACGGCGGTCAGGCGCGCGCGCACGGCCTCGCGTTCGGCCTCGCTTTCGATCTTCTGCGAAATGCCGATGTGCGGTTCCTGCGGCAGATAAACGAGCGTGCGCCCGGCGATGCTCACTTGCGTGGACAGCCGCGCGCCCTTCGTGCCGATCGGGTCCTTGACGACCTGCACCATCAGCGTCTGACCTTCGAAGACGATCTTTTCGATCGGCTGATGCGGTGCCTGGTGTTGCGCTTCGCCGGCAATACGCGGATGCCAGATGTCGGCAACGTGAAGGAAGGCCGCGCGTTCGAGGCCGATGTCGATGAACGCCGATTGCATGCCCGGCAGCACGCGCACGACCTTGCCGAGATAGACATTGCCGACGCGCCCGCGCGACAGCGTTCGTTCGACATGAAGTTCCTGGACGGCGCCCTGTTGAACGAGCGCGACGCGCGTTTCCTGCGGCGTGACATTGATCAGGATTTCTTCATTCATGGTGTTGTTCTAGAAGTCGATGCGCGCTGCACGCAGGAGGGCAGCGGTTTCAAAAAGCGGCAAACCCATGATACCCGAATAGGACCCGTCTATATGCTCGATAAACTCCGCCGCGCGTCCCTGCACGCCATACGCACCCGCCTTGCCGAGCGGCTCGCCGCTCGCCGCGTAGCGACGCAACGCGTCTGCGTGCACTGCAGCAAAACGCACCTTCGACACCGACAACGCCGCGGGCAGCAGCGTGCCGTCGGCATCGATCACGGCGAGCGCGGTCAGCACTTCGTGCGTGCGGCCCGCGAGGCGTGTGAGCATCGCGACCGCATCGTCGGCGTCGATGGGCTTGCCGAGAATCGCGTCGTCGATCGTGACGGTGGTGTCGGCGACGAGGATCGGCCGCACCGCGTGACCAGCGGCCACGAGGCGCGCGCGCGCCGCATGCGCTTTCGCGATGCATACGCGCCGCACATAGTCGCGCGCGTGTTCGCCGGGCCGTTCGGCTTCGAGCGCTTCGGCGTCTTCATCGGGGCGCGGCAGCAGCAATTCGAACCGCACGCCGAGCTGTTGCAACAGCTCCTGGCGGCGCGGGCTTTGCGAGGCGAGGTAGACGAACGGATGCAGCGAAGCGGTGGGCGTGGGCATGAACGGGTCTCGATGGAGCGGGAAACGGATGGCGTGGAGGCGGTGAGCGCGGGTGGGCGTGGAAGAGTGGGCTGGGCCCGTTTGATTCGGCGACGCGATCGACGCGCGGCATCCATTCACGGCAACGATGCACCGCGCGTCGGGCGCATCATCGCATGAAGTGGTTGCAATACGCTTAAGCGTAGGGAGCGGAGCACCCGCGGCCTGTCATCGACAACGATCGATCGCCAGACGCCGCCGCACTGGCTCGAGCACTCACGCGCGATGATACGGGTGATTTTGCGTGATGGTCCACGCACGGTACAGCTGTTCGGCCAGCAGCACGCGCACCATCGCGTGCGGCAGCGTGAGGCTCGACACGCGCAGCATCATATCGGCGCGTACCTTCAGCTCGGGATCGAGACCGTCCGCGCCGCCGATCAGAAAGGCCACGTCGCGACCGTCCTGCTGCCAGCCCGGCAACGCGCCCGCGAGTTGCATCGTGGTCCAGTCCTTGCCACGTTCGTCGAGCGCAACGATGCGTGCGTTCTTCGGCAACGCGGCTTCGATCTTCTGCCGCTCGGCGGCCATCACGCTTTCGGCCGAACGGCCCGACGAGCGCTGCTCCGGTTTGATCTCGCGCAGCTCTATGCGCAGCTCGGGCGGCATGCGCTTCGCGTATTCGTCGAAGCCGGTCGCGATCCAGTCCGGCATCTTGTGGCCGACGGCGAGGATATGCAGTTTCATTGCGAAGGAAGTAGCGGTGCGCCTGACCCGCCCCGCTTACTTGCGGCGCGCGGTGGTCTTGCGCGCGGGCTTCGCGGCCGGCGCTTCCTCGTCTTCCTCGTCGTCGGGCTCGCTTGCGCGCGCGCCGCCGAACGGACTCGGCGTCGACAGCTTGATACGCACCGGCTTGTCGCCCCAGATTTCCTCGAGGTTGTAGTACTGGCGCAGCGCCGGCTGCAGGATGTGGACGATCGCGTCGCCGCAATCGACCAGCACCCATTCGCCGATGTCCTCGCCCTCGGTGCTGACGATCTCGCCGCCGGCTTCCTTCACGCCTTCGCGCACGCTGGAGGCGAGCGCTTTGGTTTGCCGGTTCGACGTGCCGCTCGCGACGATCACGCGATCGAACAGCGAGGTCAGGTGGCTGGTGTTGAACACTTTGATGTCTTGCGCCTTGACGTCTTCAAGAGCGTCGACGATTACGCGCTGCAGTTTGCGAATATCCATGGAGTTACCGGTGGTACAGATGATGTTGAAGAATATAGTCCCACACCGCGGCGGGGACGTGACTCGTGGCCTGATTTTGGGTTGCGTCACTCGTACCCGCGTGGGCCAGCCGCTGGTCGACCTGCTCGCGCAGATGCGCGCGAATGTCGGTGGCGGAAACGTTGAACGCGAGCGTCGTGTCGATCAGCAGATGGCCGCAGCGCGTGGCCTGCAGCACCTCGGCTTTGGCGCGGCGCGCGGCGATTTCCCTGGCCACCGCGGGGGCGACCGACGCGAGGTCGAAGCCGGGCCGCGTGGCCGCGCCGATGTGCGCGAGCTCGAACAGGCGCCGCCAGTCGCGCCACGTGTCGAGATGCACCAGTTGATCCGCGCCGATCAGCAGTGTGATCGAGGCGTCGTCGCCTTCGCGCTCGCGCCAGCGTTGCAGCGTATCGACCGTGTAGGTCGCGCCTTCGTGCTCGATTTCGTCGGTCGCGACGCACACCGTCACGCCGGGGATCGCGAGCGACGCGGCCGCCGCGCGCGTCATCGCGAGCCGATGTTCGGCGGGCGATACGTCGGCTTTCTGCCAGGGCTGGCCGGCCGGCAGCAGCACCAGTTCGGTCAGCCGCAGCACGTCGGCGAACCGCCGCGCGAGCGCGAGGTGGCCGTCGTGGATCGGATCGAAAGTGCCGCCCAGAAGACCGATTCGGCGGGGCAGGGCGACAGGGTGAGCGTTCGGCTTCAGGTGAGGATCCTTTGTCGTGACCGTAAGCGACACGGGTGGCGCGTCACACCCACTCGCGCGGCACGAGGAAATCGCTGTACAAGCGAGCTTCCGGCGTGCCCGGCTCGGGGTGCCAGTTGTAGCGCCAGTTCACCACGGGCGGCATCGACATCAGGATCGATTCGGTGCGTCCGCCGCTCTGCAGCCCAAATAGTGTGCCACGGTCGAAGACCAGATTGAACTCGACGTAGCGGCCGCGCCGGTAGGCCTGGAACGCGCGTTCGGCTTCGCCGTACGGGGTGTTGCGGCGCCGCTCGATGATCGGCAGGTACGCCTTGAGAAAGCCTTCGCCGACGCTTTTGAGCATCGCGAACGATTGCGCGAAGCCCGGCGCCGAGAAATCGTCGAAGAAAATCCCGCCGATGCCGCGCGCCTCGTTGCGGTGCTTCAGGAAGAAATATTCGTCGCACCAGCGCTTGAAGCTCGGGTACAGGTCCGCGCCATACGGCGCGAGCGCGTCGTGGCACACCTGATGGAAATGCCGCGCGTCCTCTTCGTAGCCGTAGTAGGGCGTAAGATCCATGCCGCCGCCGAACCAGAACACCGGCTCTTCGCCTTCCCTGGTCGCAATGAGCAGGCGCACGTTCATGTGCACAGTCGGGCAGTGCGGGTTGTGCGGATGCAGCACGAGCGACACGCCCATCGCCTCGAAACCGCGCCCGGCCAGTTGCGGCCGCGCGGCGCTCGCCGAACCCGGCAGCGCGTCGCCGGCGACGTCCGAGAAGCCGATGCCGGCGCGCTCGAAGAACTGGCCGCCTTCGAGAATCCGCGTGACGCCGCCGCCGCGCAGCTTCTCGCCGGGCCCGCGCTGCCAGGCGTCGGTCGCGAATGCGGTGCCGTCGAAGGCGCCCAGCGTGTCGGCGATATGCGATTGCAGGCCTTGCAGCCAGCTGCGCACGGCTTGTGCGTCGTAGCTCGAATTGCTCATGAATGCAGGTTCTGAGGGCGGCACGCTCGTGATGCCGCGGGTTCTTCGAAAGAGGGCGAAGGTCGCGTTCGCGCCGGGTTGGCTGCCCGGACGCTCGGGCCGCACGTTCGGATTGCGCGGACGCCGGGGACCGATGGGCGAGGCGGCTTGCCGCTTCAGTCGGTCCGCGGGCTCCGTGCCCGTGTCGCGACGAGCGCGAAAAATGCAGTGTAGCGCGCGTCGTGTCGCGCGCCCGCGGCGCGCTGTCGCGCGTGGGCGCCGCTCGCACGGCGCCCGGCGGCACCGCTTATTTGCCGTCGTGCTTGCGATTGAGCGCGCGATAGCCAATGTCGCGGCGGTACTGCATGCCGTCGAACGCGATCTGGTTGATCGTGTGATAGGCGGCCGCCTGCGCGGTGCGCACCGAATCCGCCAGACCGACGACGCACAGCACCCGCCCGCCCGAGGTGGTCAGCTTGCCGTCCGTCAGCGTGGTGCCGGCGTGGAACGTGACGGAATCCGCGGTTTCGGCGGGAATGCCGTTGATGCGGTCGCCCTTCCTCGGCGTGTCCGGATAGTTGTGCGCGGCGAGCACGACGCCGAGCGCGGTGCGGCGGTCCCATTCGAGCTCGACGGTGTCGAGCGTGCCGGCGATCGCGTGTTCGACCACTTTCGAGTAGTCGCCCTTCAGACGCGCCATGATTGGCTGCGTTTCAGGGTCGCCCATCCGGCAGTTGAATTCGAGCGTCTTCGGGTTGCCTTGCGCGTCGATCATCAGGCCCGCGTACAGGAAGCCGGTGTAGCGGATGCCTTCCTTCTCCATGCCGCGCACCGTCGGCAGGATGATTTCGCGCATCACGCGCGCATGCAGCTGCGGCGTGACGATCGGCGCGGGCGAATAGGCGCCCATGCCGCCCGTGTTCGGGCCCTGGTCGCCGTCGAGCAGACGCTTGTGATCCTGGCTCGACGCAAGCGCGAGCACGTGCTTGCCGTCGACCATCACGATGAAGCTCGCTTCCTCGCCGGCGAGGAACTCCTCGATCACGACGCGCGCGCCGGCGTCGCCGAGCTTGTTGTCCGACAGCATCATGTCGACCGCGGCGTGCGCTTCTTCCAGCGTTTGCGCGACCACCACGCCCTTGCCGGCGGCTAGGCCGTCGGCCTTGATCACGATCGGCGCGCCCTTGGCGTCCAGATAGGCGTGCGCGGCGGCGACGTCGGCGAAGGTTTCGTACTCGGCGGTCGGGATGCCGTGACGCTTCATGAACGCCTTGGCGAAATCTTTCGAGCTTTCGAGCTGAGCGGCTTCTTTAGTCGGTCCGAAGATCTTCAGACCGCGCGAGCGGAACAGGTTGACGATGCCCGCCGCGAGCGGCGCTTCCGGCCCGACCAGCGTGAACGCGATCTGTTCTTTTTCGACGAAATCAGCGAGCGCGGCCGGCTCGGTGATGTCGACGTTGAGCAGGCGCTCATCCTGAGCGGTGCCGCCGTTGCCGGGCGCGACGTAGACGAGCTGGACCCGCGGCGATTGCGCGAGCTTCCATGCCAGCGCATGTTCGCGACCGCCGGAACCGACGACGAGTAACTTCATGTGAATCCCCGAGACTTAAAAACCATAAACGGCCGAGCGCTGTGCTCGGCCGTGCAATAAACCATCAACAGCAAGGACAAACGATGCGAAAGCCCGGCGCGCCATCACTCGCCGGCGATCGACGCGTTTGTATAGACTTCCTGCACGTCGTCCAGATTTTCCAGCGCGTCGAGCAGCTTCTGCATTTTCACGGCGTCGTCGCCGGTGAATTCGACTTCGGTCTGCGGCTTCATCGTGACTTCCGCCAGTTCGGCCTTGAAGCCCGCCGTTTCGAGCGCTGTCTTCACCTTCGAAAAATCGTTCGGCGGGCACAGCACTTCGATACTGCCGTCCTCGTTCGTCACGACGTCGTCCGCGCCCGCTTCGAGAGCGGCTTCCATCAGCGCGTCTTCGGCGGTGCCGGGCGCGAACAGGAACTGGCCGACGTGATCGAACATGAACGACACCGAGCCGTCCGTGCCCATGTTGCCGCCGTTCTTCGAGAACGCGTGACGCACTTCCGCGACCGTGCGGGTGCGGTTGTCGGTCATCGTGTCGACGATCACCGCCGCGCCGCCGATGCCGTAGCCTTCGTAGCGGATTTCCTCGTAGTTCGCGCCGTCCGCGCCGCCGACACCACGCTGGATCGCGCGGTTGATGTTGTCTTTCGGCATGTTGGCGTCGTACGCCTTGTCGACCGCGAGCCGCAGACGCGGGTTCGAGTCGATTTCGCCGCCGCCCAGACGCGCCGCAACCTGGATTTCCTTGATGAGCCGCGTCCAGACCTTGCCACGCTTGGCATCGGCCGCTGCTTTCTTATGCTTGATGTTGGCCCATTTCGAATGACCCGCCATACTTTTCTCCGTCGCGCGCGCCAGCGGGGCGCACGCATAGTGCAATTGTCGTTGCGATGTCGGGCGCCTCGCGGGTTGCGCCTCGCGTGTCGTGTCCCGATCCCAAACCGTCAGGTGAAAGGCTGCCGGCCGCTCGTGCTCGTTGCTCATGTTCGCCCGTCGGCGCGGCCACTCCTGCCGCCGATCCAAGCCTGGCCGTTCCCGCGCGTCGTTCCACGCTGCCCGCCGGTAGGCGTTCGAGCCGGTTCATACATGAGCCGCGGCCCAAGCGGGGCCGCAGGGCGGCAGCGCGATGGGAGCGGGGCAGCTTGCGCGGCCAGGCGCCGCATGACCTGATGCGAAGGCGCGGGGCGCCGGTCGAAATTGCAGACGGTGGTGCGAGTGATCTTGCGGGTCGAGCCGCTCGTCGAGCGGATTCGAATTTTATCACGCCGCGACGGTGCGGCAGCGGGGCCGCGGCGCGAAACCGGCCGCGAATGCAACGAAATCGAAGCGAAAACGACCGGAGGCGGCGCCGATGTGTCGCCGGGACCGCCGGATGCCGTCGAAAGCGGGGCCGCTTCAGGGCAGGGACACTGCCGAGCCACCCCGCCGGCGCCTGCGTATCAGTTCTTCGTACCGAACAAGCGGTCGCCCGCGTCGCCGAGGCCCGGCACGATGTACGCATGCTCGTTCAAATGCGAATCGAGCGACGCGACGAACAGCTTGACGTCCGGGTGCGCGTCCTGGAACACCTGCACGCCCTCGGGCGCGGCGACGAGCGCGAGGAACAGGATGTTCTCGGCGGCCACGTTGCGGCGCTTGAGCACATCGACCGCGTGCACGGCCGAGTAGCCGGTCGCGACCATCGGATCGCAGAGGATGAACACGCGGTCTTCGAGATCCGGCAGCCGCACCAGGTATTCGACCGGCCGATGATCCTCCGCGCGATACACGCCGATGTGGCCGACGCGCGCCGACGGCACCAGCTCGAGCAGGCCGTCCGACATGCCGACGCCCGCGCGCAGCACCGGCACGATCGCGAGCTTCTTGCCGGCGATCACCGGCGCGTCGATCTCGACGAGCGGCGTGGTGATGCGGCGCGTGGTCATCGGCAGGTTGCGGGTGATTTCGTAGCCCATCAGCAGCGTGATTTCGCGCAGCAACTCGCGGAACGTGCGCGTCGACGTGTCCCGGTCGCGCATGTGCGATAGCTTGTGCTGGATCAGCGGGTGATCGAGGATGAAAAGATTGGGGAAACGGCTGTCCTGGGTCATGGCGGGCTCGCGCGCGGCGGCAAGGTGGATCGGTTCGGCGCGCTCATCCGTTGCGTCCGTCCGCGCCCGAAGCTCGGACGAACAGTGGAAATGTGCGCCACCGCGCAAGTTTACCGAAAGAGTACCGCCCGGCGATACCTGCGATTGCAGCCGCGCGGCACAGTCCGGCACCGATTCTTCTAGAATCTGGGGAAACTTCGCCACGAGGGCATACACATGGATTTGGGAATCGCAGGACGTACCGCGCTGGTTTGCGCGGCGAGCAAGGGTCTGGGACGCGGCTGCGCGGAAGCGCTCGCCGCCGAGGGCGTCAACCTGACGATCGTCGCGCGCACCGCCGAAACGCTCGAAGCGACCGCCGAGGCGATCCGCAAGCAGAGCGGCGTCGAGGTGAAGACCGTCGCATGCGACATCACCACCCCCGAAGGACGCGCCGCCGCGCTCGCCGCCTGCCCGCAGCCGGACATCCTCGTCAACAACGCGGGCGGGCCGCCGCCGGGTGATTTCCGCGACTTCACGCACGACGACTGGATCCGCGCGCTCGAAGCCAACATGCTGACGCCGATCGAGCTGATCCGTCAGACCATCGACACGATGAGCGCGCGCGGCTTCGGGCGCATCGTCAACATCACGAGCTCGGCGGTGAAGGCGCCGATCGACGTGCTCGGTCTGTCGAACGGCGCGCGCTCTGGCCTGACCGGTTTCGTCGCGGGTCTCGCGCGCAAGGTCGCGCCGACCGGCGTGACGATCAACAACCTGCTGCCGGGTCTGTTCGATACCGACCGCATCGCGGTCACGTTCGAGGCGCAGGCGAAGACGCACAACATTTCCATCGACGAAGCGCGCAAGCAGCGCATGCAGACGATCCCCGCCGGGCGCTTCGGCAATCGCGAAGAATTCGGCCGCGCGTGCGCGTTCCTGTGCAGCACGCATGCTGGCTACATCACCGGGCAGAATTGGCTGATCGACGGCGGCGCTTATCCGGGCACGTACTGAACCGCCACATCACAACAACGATATTCACAACGGTTTGAGGAGTCTTACGTCATGAGCACCCGCATTGCGCTGATCGCGCACGATCACAAGAAGGACGACATCGTCAAACTGGCCGGCGAATACGTCGACACGCTCGCGCGCTGCGAGATCGTGGCGACCGGCACGACCGGCGGACGCATCAGCGACGCGCACGGCCTCACGGTCGAGCGCATGTTGTCGGGCCCGCACGGCGGCGACCTGCAGATCGGCGCGCAGCTCGCCGAGGGGCGCGTCGACATGGTGATTTTCCTGCGCGACCCGATGACGCCGCAGCCGCACGAGCCGGACATCAACGCGCTGGTGCGCGCGTGCGACGTGCACAACATTCCGTGCGCGACGAACATCTCGACCGCGCGCATGGTGCTCGACGTGCTGACGCTGCGCCTGTCCGGCGAGGCGTGAGCGCGCGCGTGGCCGCACCTACATCCGTACAGATCAAGGAGACATGATGGCCAAGGCAATCCGATTCGACAAAACCGGCGGCCCCGAAGTAATGAAATGGGTGGACGTCGAGGTGGGCGAGCCCGGCGCGGGCGAGATCCGCATCCGCCAGACGGCGGTCGGTCTCAACTATATCGACGTGTACTTCCGCACCGGTCTGTATCCGCTGCCGCTGCCGGGCGGGCTCGGCATGGAGGCGGCCGGCGAGGTCAGCGCGCTCGGCTCGGGCGTGACCGGTCTGAAGGTCGGCGATCGCGTCGCGTATGTCGCGCGGCCCCCCGGCGCGTATGCGCAGGAGCGCGTGCTGCCCGCCGCGCAGGTCGTCAAGCTGCCCGATGCGATCAGCAACGAGCAGGCCGCGTCGGTGATGCTGCAAGGCTTGACCGCGCAGTATCTGCTGCGCCGCACGTATCGGGTAAAGGCCGGCGACACGATCCTGATTCAGGCCGCGGCGGGCGGCGTCGGCCTGCTCGTGTGCCAGTGGGCGAAGGCGCTCGGCGCGACGGTGATCGGCACGGTCGGTTCCGACGAGAAAGCCGAGATCGCGAAAGCGCACGGCTGCGATCACGCGATCGTCTATACGCGCGAGAACTTCACGAAGCGCGTACGCGAGATCACCAACGGCGCGGGCGTGCCGGTCGTCTACGATTCGATCGGCAAGGACACCTTCGAAAAGTCGCTCGACTGCCTCGCGCCGCTCGGCCTGTTCGTGAGCTTCGGCAACGCGTCGGGTCCGCTGCCGCCGATCGATTCGTCGGAATTCGCGGGACGCGGCTCGCTGTTCTTTACGCGACCGACGCTCTTCACCTATATCGCCAAACGCGCCGATTACGAGGCGATGTCGGCCGAACTGTTCGACGTGCTGAGCTCGGGCAAGGTCAAGACGAGCATCAATCAGCGCTATGCGCTGCCGGACGTCGGCCAGGCGCATGCGGACCTCGAAGGGCGCCGCACGACGGGGTCGACGATCCTGCTGCCGTAAAAAACTTCGCGGGCTCCGGCCGCGCTACCCGACCCCTACGAAGGCCGTTTCATCGCGAGATGAAACGGCCTTTTCCGTTTACGCGATTTTTACGCGCACCCCGCAATCTTTGACCCGACCTTTAGGCGGATCGGCATACCGTTCCATCTATCCAAAATCCGTAAATGGGGAACAAGAATGGATGTGCTGTATGTCGGTGGCTTGGCGCTGTTTGCCGTGCTGACCTTTGGGCTGATTGGCGGCTGCGAGAAGCTGATGCAGTTGCGTCGCGGACCGGGAGCACGCTAATGACCTGGATGCTGTGGCTGGCCGGCGCGTCCACCGCGCTGCTGTTCGTTTATCTCGTGTATGCGCTGCTGCGCGCGGAGGACATTGAATGACCACGAATGATGTCCTGCAGGCGAGTCTTTTTATCGTCGTGCTACTGGCCGCCGCGGTGCCGGTGGCGAGCTATCTGGGCGCCGTGATGGACGGCAGTTCACGGGTGGTGCGCTTCGGCGCGCCGCTCGAACGGCTGCTTTACCGTATCGCGGGCGTCGATCCTGCGGCGGAAATGGGCTGGAAGCACTACGCGATCGCCACGGTCGCGTTCAACGTGCTCGGCGTGGTGTTCCTGTACGTGCTGCTGCGCGTGCAAGGGTGGCTGCCCGGCAATCCGCAGCAGTTCGGCGCGATGTCGGTCGACGGTGCGTTCAACACCGCGGTCAGCTTCGTGGCGAACACCAACTGGCAGGACTACACGCCCGAGCAAACGGTCAGCTATCTGACGCAGATGCTCGGCCTGACCGTGCAGAACTTCCTGTCGGCGGCGACCGGCATCGTCGTCGTGATGGCGCTGATTCGCGGCTTCGCGCGTCATACCGCGCAGACGATCGGCAACTTCTGGGTCGATATCACGCGCGTGACGATGTACGTGCTGCTGCCGATGGCGGCGATCGTCGCGGCACTGCTGATGAGCCAGGGCGTGATCCAGAACTTCAAGGCGTATCAGGAAGTGCCGACGCTGCAGACCACCACCTATGCCGCGCCGAAGCTCGACGCGCAAGGCAATCCGGTCAAGGACGCGAAGGGCAATCCGGTGACGGTCGACACGCCCGTGAAGTCGCAGACCATCGCGATGGGCCCGGTCGCGTCGCAGGAATCGATCAAGATGCTCGGCACCAACGGCGGCGGCTTCTTCAACGGCAACTCCGCGCATCCGTACGAAAACCCGACTCCGGTCTCGAACTTCCTGCAGATCTTCTCGATGCTGATCATCCCGGCGGCGCTCGCGCTCGTGTTCGGCCGCGTGATCGGCGATCGCCGGCAGGGCGTGGCCGTGCTCGCGGCAATGACGATCGCGTTCGGCGTGTGCGTGTTCGGCGAGATCAGCGCTGAGCAAAGCGGCAATCCCGCGTTCGCGGCGCTCAACGTCGATCAGTCGGCGAACGCGCTGCAGGCCGGCGGCAACGCGGAGGGCAAGGAAACGCGCTTCGGTATCGCGCAGTCGGGCATCTTCACGGTCGCGACGACGGCCGCTTCGTGCGGTGCGGTCGCCAATACGCACGATTCGTTGACGCCGATCGGCGGGCTGTACCCGATGCTGCTGATGCAGCTCGGTGAAGTGATCTTCGGCGGCGTCGGTTCCGGGCTGTACGGGATGCTCGTGTTCGCGCTGCTCGCGGTGTTCGTCGCGGGGCTGATGATCGGCCGCACGCCCGAGTACGTCGGCAAGAAGATCGAGGCGTACGAGATGAAGATGGTGTCGATCGTCGTGCTGCTCACGCCGCTGCTGGTGCTGGTGGGCACCTCGATTGCGGTGCTCACCGATGCGGGCAAGGCGGGCATCCTGAACCCCGGCCCGCACGGCTTCTCCGAAATTCTCTACGCGTTCAGCTCGGCCGCGAACAACAACGGCAGCGCGTTCGCGGGCCTCACGGTGAGTACGCCGTTCTACAACTGGCTCACCGCGATCGCAATGTGGTTCGGCCGCTTCGGCACCATCGTGCCGGTGCTCGCGATCGCTGGCTCGCTCGCCGCGAAGAAGCGCATCGGCGTCACCGGCGGCACGCTGCCGACGCACGGCCCGCTGTTCGTCGTGCTGCTGCTCGGCACGGTGCTGCTGGTCGGCGCGCTGACCTATGTGCCGGCGCTCGCGCTCGGTCCCGGTGTCGAGCAATTGATGATGATCGGCGTGAAGTGACGCGGGGCCGCGATCAATGACGCCCAACGGCCGAACAGGCGCTTGCACGCGCAAGCTTGCAAGCGCACAAGGATATTCGAGGATTCAATGACTGAACATAACGCTACGCGGTCCATGTTCGACCCGGCGCTGATGCGCCCGGCGATCGTGGACTCCTTTAAAAAGCTCACGCCGCGCACGCAGTTTCGCAACCCGGTGATGTTCTGCGTGTACGTCGGCAGCATTCTGACGACCATTCTGTGGATCGCCGCGCTCGGCGGTCAGGCCGAGGCGCCCGCGGGCTTCATTCTCGCGGTCACGCTGTGGCTGTGGTTCACGGTGCTGTTCGCGAACTTCGCGGAGGCGCTAGCCGAAGGCCGCTCGAAAGCGCAGGCCGCGTCGCTGCGCAGCGCGAAGAAAGACGTGATGGCCAAGAAGCTCAACGAGCCGCATCCGAAGTCGCCGATACGCATCACGACCGCGACCGATCTGCGTAAAGGCGACGTCGTGCTGGTCGAAACTGGCGACGTGATTCCGGCCGACGGCGAAGTGATCGACGGCGTCGCATCGGTCGACGAATCGGCGATCACCGGCGAATCGGCGCCAGTGATCCGCGAGTCGGGCGGCGACTTTTCATCGGTGACGGGAGGCACGCGCGTGCTGTCGGACTGGATCGTCGTGCGCGTCACGGCGAACCCGGGCGAGGCGTTCCTCGACCGCATGATCGCGATGGTCGAAGGCGCGAAGCGTCAGAAGACGCCGAACGAAATCGCGCTGACCATCCTGCTCGTCGCGCTGACGATCGTGATGCTGCTCGCCACCGCGACGCTGCTGCCGTTCTCGATCTTCTCGGTCGAAGCCGCTCACCTGGCAAATTCGGCGGGCCACGTGGTGACGATCACCGCGCTCGTCGCGCTGCTCGTGTGTCTGATCCCGACGACGATCGGCGGCCTGTTGTCGGCGATCGGCGTGGCCGGCATGAGCCGCATGATGCAGGCGAACGTGATCGCGACCTCGGGTCGCGCGGTCGAAGCGGCCGGCGATGTCGACGTGCTGCTGCTCGACAAGACCGGCACGATCACGCTCGGCAACCGCCAGGCGTCGCAGTTCCTGCCCGCGCCGGGTCTGAGCGAAGAGGCGCTCGCCGATGCCGCGCAGTTGTCGTCGCTGGCTGATGAAACGCCGGAAGGCCGCAGCATCGTCGTGCTCGCGAAGCAGCGCTTCAATATCCGTCAGCGCGACATGGCCTCGCTGCATCCGGTGTTTCTCGCGTTCACCGCGCAGACCCGCATGAGCGGCGTCGATCTGTCGCCGCAAGGGACGCCCGCCGGAACGCACGGCCGTGAAATCCGCAAGGGCGCGGCCGATGCGGTCAAGCACTACGTCGAAGCGAACGGCGGCCGTTTCCCGAACGAAGTCAGCAATGCGGTCGCCGAGGTCGCGCGACGCGGCAGCACGCCGCTCGTGGTCGCCGAGAAGGGCGAGCAGGGCGCGCGCGTGCTCGGCGTGATCGAGCTGAAGGACGTCGTGAAGGGCGGCATCAAGGAGCGCTTCGCCGAGTTGCGCAAGATGGGCATCAAGACCGTGATGGTGACGGGCGACAACCGTCTGACCGCCGCCGCGATCGCGGCCGAAGCGGGCGTCGACGACTTTCTCGCCGAAGCGACACCCGAAACGAAGCTCGCGACGATCCGCGCGCACCAGGCCGAAGGACGTCTGGTCGCGATGACCGGCGACGGCACCAACGACGCGCCCGCGCTCGCGCAGGCCGACGTCGCGGTCGCGATGAACACCGGCACGCAGGCGGCGAAAGAGGCCGGCAACATGGTCGACCTCGATTCGAATCCGACCAAGCTGATCGAGATCGTCGAGATCGGCAAACAGATGCTGATGACGCGCGGTTCGCTGACCACGTTCTCCATTTCCAACGACGTCGCCAAGTACTTCGCGATCATTCCGGCCGCGTTCGCATCGACGTATCCGGCGTTGAATGCGCTGAACGTGATGCATCTGGCGACACCGACCTCGGCGATCATGTCGGCGGTGATCTTCAACGCGCTGATCATCGTGCTGCTGATTCCGCTCGCGCTGAAGGGCGTGCGCTATCGCGCGCTCGGGGCGGCGATCCTGCTGCGCCGCAATCTGCTGATCTATGGCCTTGGCGGGATCATCGTGCCGTTCATCGGCATCAAGCTGATCGATATGGTGCTTGCCGGGTTCGGCTGGGTTTGAGTGCACAACGCGTCGCTACGCAATAACCAGCCTTGATGAAAAGGGAAAGAGACCCATCATGAAAAATCTGTTTCGTCCGCTGATCGTGATCTTCGTGGTGCTGACCGCGGTCACCGGACTCGCTTATCCCGCGGTGATGACCGCGTTCGGCCAGGCGGCGTTCCACGAAAAGGCCAACGGCAGCCTGATCGAGCGGAACGGCAAGGTGCTCGGCTCGCAGCTGATCGGCCAGCAGTTCGACGCGCCCCAGTACTTCTGGGGCCGGCTGTCGGCGACGAACCCGATGCCGTATAACCCGCAGGCCTCGGGCGGCTCGAACCTCGGGCCGAACAACCCGGCGCTGCTCGACGAGATCAAGGGCCGTCTCGCCGCACTGAAGGAGGCGGGCACCGACATGTCGAAGCCGGTGCCGGTCGATCTGGTCACGTCGTCGGGCAGCGGGCTCGATCCGGAGATCAGTCCGGCCGCGGCCGCGTACCAGATCGAGCGGGTCGCGCAGGCGCGTCACCTTGCGCCGAACGACGTGCAGGCACTCGTCGAGCGCTACACGACGGGTCGCCAGTTCGGCGTGCTCGGCGAGCCGCGCGTGAACGTGCTGAAGCTCAACCTGGCGCTCGATGAAATGACCCGCGGTTGACACGGAACGCAACGACAACGCATCAGCCCATTGCGGTTCATCGATAAGACAGCGGCGTCCGCGTGGCGCCGCTGCGCCATTTGCGGGCCGGCGCGGGCCGTGCCACCATGCAGACACCGCCGCTCGCACGACTATGACATCACTGAGCATGAACCGCCCCGATCCTGACGAACTGCTCGAGAAACTGCAGCGCGACGAAGAAAAACGCCTGCGCGGCAGGCTGAAAATCTTCTTCGGCGCGTCGGCAGGTGTCGGCAAGACCTATGCGATGCTGCAGGCCGCGCGCCGCCGCAACGAAGAGGGTGCCGACGTGCTGGTCGGCATCGCCGAAACGCATGGGCGCAGCGAAACCGCCGCGTTGCTCGCGGGGCTCGACGTGCTGCCGCTCGCGCACATCGAGTATCGCGGCCGCAAGCTCGGCGAGTTCGATCTCGACGCCGCGCTCGCGCGCAAGCCGCAGCTGATCCTCGTCGACGAACTCGCGCATTCGAACGTGCAGGGCGCGCGCCATCTGAAGCGCTGGCAGGACGTCTACGAACTGCTCGACGCCGGCATCGACGTGTATACGACCGTCAACGTGCAGCACCTGGAGAGCCTGAACGACGTGGTCGGCCAGATCACCGGCATCCGCGTGTGGGAGACCGTGCCCGATCGCGTGTTCGATCATGCCGACGAAGTCACGCTCGTCGATCTGCCGGCCGAGGAACTGCTCGACCGCATGCGCGACGGCAAGGTGTATATGGCGCAGCAGGCCGTGCGCGCGGTGCGCAACTTCTTTCGCAAGGGCAACCTGATCGCGCTGCGCGAACTCGCGCTGCGCCGCACCGCCGATCGCGTCGACGCGCAGATGCGCGAATACCGCGCCGATCGTTCGATCCAGCGCATCTGGCAGGCGCGCGAGCGGCTGCTGGTGTGCGTGGGTCCTGGTCCCGAAGCGCCGGCGCTGGTGCGTTCGGCGGCGCGCCTCGCCGCGAGCCTGAGGGCCGACTGGCTCGCGGTGTATGTCGAAACACCCGCGTTGCAGCGCCTGCCCGACGCGCGCCGCGCACGCACGCTGAACGCGCTTAAGCTCGCCGCCGAACTGGGCGCCGAAACCGCGACGCTCGCCGCCACCGATGCGCTCGACGCGCTGATCGGTTACGCGCAGGCGCGCAACGTATCGAAGCTGGTGGCGGGCGCCTCGTCGCGCGCGGGCATCAGCCGCTGGCTGCGCCGGCCGCTTGGCGAGCGGATCGCCGAGAAGAGCGGCGATCTCGATCTCACGCTGATTCGCGTGACGTCGGAGCGCGACAGCGGCGAGCAACGGCGGCTGTTGAACACGACCGCGAACGCGTGGCGCGAGGCGTTGAGCGCGGCGCGCGAGCGTCGCTCGCCGCCGCGCGCGTATGCGTTCGCGCTTGCGATCGGCGCGGCGATCACGATGCTGTCGAGCCAGTTGATCGACCGCATCGATCTGACCAACCTGGTGATGCTGTATCTGCTCGGCGTGATCTTCACCGCGGTGAAGCTCGGGCGCGGGCCGGGTGTTGTGCTTTCGTTCGCGAGCGTCGCCGCGTTCGATTTTTTCTTCGTGCCGCCGCGCATGTCGTTGTCGGTGTCCGATACCCAGTACCTGCTGACCTTCTTCGGCATGCTGCTGACATCCCTCGTGATCAGCCATCTGACGTCGAGCCTGCGCCGCGAGGCGAGCGTCGCGCGACACCGCGAGCAGCGCACCGGCGCGATGTACGAGATGGCGCGCGAGCTCGCCGCGGCGCTCGCGACCGAGCAGATCGTCGGCATCGGCACCCGGCACTTGAGCGAAGTGTTCGGCGCGCGAGTCGCGATCCTGCTGCCGGACAGCGCCGATCAGGTCAAACAGAAAATCGAGGACCCCGACCCGGCGATCACGCTCGAAGGCGACGCGCTCGACCTCGACGTCGGCCAGTGGGTCTACGATCAGCAGAAGCCGGCCGGCCACGGCACCGACACGCTGCCGGCCGCCGCGGCGCTGTATCTGCCGCTGAAGGCGCCGATGCGTACGCGCGGCGTGCTCGCGGTCGTCGTGCGTGACGAGCGCGAGCTGACCGTGCCGGAACAGCGGCGCATGCTCGATGCGTTCGCCGCGCAGATCGCGCTCGCGCTCGAACGCGTGCATTACGTCGACATCGCGCGCGATGCGCTCGTCAACATGGAGTCGGAACGACTTCGCAATTCGCTGCTGTCGGCGATTTCGCATGATCTGCGTACGCCGTTGACGACGATCGTTGGGTTTTCGTCGATGCTCGCGCAGGGGAGGGGAGGCCAGGGGCCGACCGATCCGCAATCCGCCGCGCATCGTAACGACGAACTCGTCGAGGCAATCCACGAAGAAGCGCTGCGCATGACCGGCATCGTCACTAACCTGCTCGACATGGCGCGCCTGCAGGCCGGTAGCCTGCAGCTGAACCAGCAATGGACGCTGCTCGAAGAGACCGTCGGCGCCGCGCTGCGCGCGTGCAGGCGCGTGCTCGCCGATCATCCGGTGCAGGTCACGCTGCCCGCCGATCTGCCGCTGCTGCATCTCGACGCGGTATTGATGGAGCGGCTGTTCTCGAACCTGTTCGAGAACGCGGCCAAATACACGGCGTCGGGCACGCCGCTCGCGATCGGCGCGCAGCAGATCGACGCGGGCGGCGTGCCGTTCGTGCGCGTGACGATCGACGACAACGGCGCCGGCCTGCCCGCCGGCATGGAAGCGCGCGTGTTCGAGAAGTTCACGCGCGGCGAGAAGGAATCGGCGAAACCGGGAATCGGCCTTGGGCTCGCGATCTGCCGCGCGATCGTCGAGGCGCACGGCGGTACAATCGGCGCGCTCAACCGGATCGCCGCGGATGGTCATGTCGAGGGCGCGCGCTTCTGGTTCACGCTGCCGGTCAAGACGCCGCCCGAGGCCCCCGAGACGTTCGATACGCTCGAAGACGAAGACACCCCCGCCGACACCGCCGCCGACCTCAACCCGCTCACCCGACCCGCCCATGAGTGACCTGAGCATTACCGTCGTTCTGATCGAAGACGAAAAGCAGATTCGCCGCTTCGTGCGCACGGCGCTCGAAGGCGAGGGAATCGCCGTGTACGACGCCGAGACCGGCAAGCAAGGGCTCGTCGAAGCGGCGACGCGCAAGCCCGATCTGGTGATCGTCGATCTGGGCCTGCCCGACACCGACGGCCTCGACGTGATCCGCGAGCTGCGCGGCTGGAGCGAGCTGCCGGTGATCGTGCTGTCGGCGCGCACCCAGGAAAGCGAAAAGGTCGCCGCGCTCGACGCCGGCGCCGACGACTACCTGACCAAGCCGTTCGGCGTGTCCGAGTTGCTCGCGCGGATTCGCGCGCATCTGCGGCGGCGCAATCACGGCGGCGCGAACGAATCGCCGCAGGTGCGCTTCGGCGCGGTCACCGTCGACCTCGCGTTGCGCCAGGTCACGCGCGACGGCGCCGCGATCCATCTGACGCCGATCGAATACCGGCTGCTCGCGACGCTCGTGCGCCACGCCGGCCGCGTGCTCACGCACCGGCAGTTGCTGCGCGACGTGTGGGGGCCGTCGCATGTCGAGAGTCACCACTATTTGCGCATCTACATGGCACACCTGCGCGGCAAGCTCGAGCGCGATCCGGCGCAGCCGGAGCATATCGTCACGGAGACGGGCGTCGGGTATCGGCTGGTGGGCGCGGCGTGAGTTGGTCCGCGATGCCGCTCCGTTATAATTCGCCGACGTAAGGACGACCTTACGCTTCTATCAATCATCGGGGACGGCCCCATTTTTTATGGAGCTGTTTCGATGTCCTGGTTTCTACTGTTGATCGCCGGTCTGCTCGAAGTCGCGTGGGCGGCCGGTCTCAAAACTTCCGAAAGTTTCACCCGCTTCTGGCCGTCGGTCTTCACGGTCGTGACCGCGCTCGGCAGCTTCGCGCTGCTCGCGCTCGCGATGCGGCAGTTGCCGCTCGGCACGGCCTATGCGGTGTGGACAGGGATTGGCGCGGTCGGCGCGTTCGTCTTCGGCGTAGTGATGATGGGCGAGGCGTTGACGGTCGCGCGCGTCGCCAGTGCGTCGCTGATCGTGATCGGCCTCGTCGGCCTGAAGCTGTCGTCGGGGCACTGACTCTTCGGCCACGTCCGCCCGGCGCGCGGCCGCCATGGCCTGCAAGCCACAGCGCGGCCTCGCCGCTCTACGTTCTGCGAATCATCGTAGCTATAATGAGACAGCAACGACGTTGAGATTGCCCGCGGCCTGGCTGGCGCGGCCGGCTTGGCAAGCCTGACGGCTTCGGCGCGGAATCCCCCGCTGGTTTCCCGCCGCGGCGTCAGGCAAGCACAAAGCGCGTGGAGGCGGCCATGCTTGAATCACTTTCGCTTGCAGCGGGCCTTTCATGGGGCAGCGGTTTGCGCCTCTATCTAACGGTCCTTTTGGCCGGCGTGTTCGAACGTCTTGGCCTGATCCACTTGCCGAACACGTTGTCCGCGCTGTCATCGCCATGGGTGATCGGCGCGGCAGCCGTGCTGACGCTGGCCGAATTCCTCGCCGACAAGATCCCCGCGTTCGATTCGCTGTGGGACGCGCTCCACACCTTCATCCGTATTCCGGCCGGCGCCGTGCTGGCCGCCGGCGCGCTAGGCCACGCCGATCCGACGCTGCTGACCGTCGCCGCGCTCGCGGGCGGCACGCTCGCCGGCACTGCGCATCTCGCGAAGGCGGGCACCCGCGCGCTGATCAATCTGTCGCCGGAGCCGGTGTCGAACGTCGTCACGTCGACCGCCGAGGACGGTCTCGCGGTCGGCGGGGTACTGCTGGCGCTATTCGTGCCACTCGCGTTTCTGGTCTTGATGGTAGGCTTTCTGCTACTCGCGGCGTGGGCATTGCCGCGATTGTGGCGTGGCGTGCAGGGCGGTTTTCGCGGCATGGCCACCCACATGGTGTCGCGATTGGCGAGGAGCAGGCACGATTGAGCGAAGCACTACCAGGATCTAAGGCGGGTTCAAGAACGCGCGCCGACACCAGACCGGCGCGCCGGCTCGGCGGCATCGATCTGTTGCGCCAGGCCATGCGGATGACGGCGCGCGACTGGCGCGCGGGCGAACTGACGATGTTGCTGCTCGCGCTCGTGCTGGCGGTCGCGGCGTTGTCGAGCGTCGGGTTTCTGGGCGACCGGCTGCATCAGGGGCTCGAGCGCGATGCGCGACGCATGATCGCCGCCGACTTCATCGTGCGCGCGGATCATCCGGTCGACCCGCAATTCGCCGCCGAGGCGCACGCGCTCGGTCTGCGAACCGCCACCACGGCGATCTTTCCCAGCATGATCAATTCGACCGGCGCGTTGCCGGCGTCGCGGCTCGCCGCCGTCAAGGCGGTGTCGACGGGCTATCCGTTGCGCGGCGCGTTGCGCATCGCGGCGGCGCCGGGTGCGGCCGATCACCCGGCGACGTCGATTCCGGCGCGGGGCACCGTGTGGGTCGACCAGGAGCTGCTCGACGCGCTGAAGCTGAAGATCGGCGATGCGGTGAAGGTCGGCAATCGCAACTTCACGGTCGGCGCGCTGATCACGCGCGAGCTCGATCGCGGCTTCTCGTTCGTCAACTTTTCGCCGCGCCTGATGCTGCGCGCCGACGAAGTGCAGTCGACCGGGCTGATCACGTACGGCAGCCGCGTCACGTACCGGTTGCTGGTCGCCGGGTCCGACGATGCGGTCGCGCGCTTCGCGCAGTTCGCGCATGACCACGTCGACGCCGGCAAGATGCGCGGCGTCGCGCTCGAGTCGCTGCAGGACGGCCAGCCGCAGGTACGTCAGACGCTCGATCGCGCGGGCCATTTCCTGACGCTCGTGTCGCTGTTGACCGCGCTGCTCGCGGCGGTCGCGATCGCGATGGCCGCGCACCGCTTCATGCGCCGGCATCTCGACGGCTGCGCGGCGATGCGCTGTCTGGGCGTGAGCCAGTCCGCGCTGCGCGCGTTATTCACGCTCGAGTTCGTCGGGCTCGGCATGGTCGGCGGGGTGCTCGGCGTGGCGCTCGGTTTTCTGGGGCATCTCGCGCTGCTGACGTGGCTCGGCGGCCTGATCGACGTGGTGTTGCCGCAGCCGACGCTGTGGCCCGCGCTCGAAGGAATCGCGGCCGGCCTTGTGCTGCTGCTCGGTTTCGCGCTGCCGCCGCTATTGCCGCTCACACGCGTGCCGCCGGTGCGCGTGCTGCGACGTGAATGGGGCGACGAGGGCCGCACCGCGTGGGCCGCCTACGCGTTCGGCATCGTGCTGTTCGCGGGGCTGCTGATTCTCGCCGCCGGCGAATTGAAGCTCGGCGGCATCGTCGCGGGTGGATTCGCGGGCGGGCTGCTGGTGTTCGCCGGCATCGCGCGGCTTGCATTGTGGGGCGCGGCGCGCGTGGTGCGCAGCGAGCGGGTCAATGCGGGCATCGGCTGGCGCTATGCGCTCGCGTCGCTGGAGCGGCGCAGCAGCACTAGCGCGCTGCAGATCACCGCGCTCGGCATCGGCCTGATGTGCCTGCTGCTGATCGCGATGACGCGCAACGATCTCGTGCAGGGTTGGCGCAAATCGACGCCGCCCGATGCACCCAACGAGTTCATCATCGACATCCAGCCCGATCAGCGCGACGCGGTCACGCAGTATCTGGACGCGCACGGCATCGCCGGCGTGGAGTTGTCGCCGATGGTGCGCGGGCGGCTCGTCGCGATCAACGGCCAGGCAGTCAACCCGGACTCGTTCAAGGGCGCGGACGCGCGGCGTCTGGTGGACCGCGAATTCAACCTGTCGTACACGACGCAACTGCCCGACGATAACCGGATCGCCGCCGGCAGCTGGTTCGGCGATACGACGAAGCCGCAGATTTCGATCGAGCAGGGTCTCGCGAAGCTGATCAACGTGAAGCCCGGCGACGTGCTGCGCTTCGACGTGACGGGACTGACCATCGAGGCGCCGGTGACGAGCGTGCGCAAGCTCGACTGGGGGTCGTTCAAGGTCAACTTCTTCGTGCTGATGCCGCCCGCCGCGTTGCAGGACTTCCCGGCGACGTTCATCACGAGCTTCCATCTGCCCGCGGATAAACAGTCGACGATCGACGGCCTGATCGCCGAGTATCCCAATCTGACCGCGATCGATACCGGCCCGATCCTCGCGCAGGTGCAGCGCGTGTTGCAGCAGGTGATCGGCGCGGTGCAGTTCCTGTTCGCGTTCACGCTCGCGGCCGGCGTGCTGGTGCTGTACGCGGCGCTTGCGGGCACGCGCGATGAGCGTATGCGAGAATCCGCGCTGCTGCGCGCGCTGGGCGCATCGCATCGTCAGGTGCGGGCGGTGCAGGTGGCCGAATTCGTCGCGGTCGGTGCGCTGGCCGGCCTGATGGCGGCGCTCGGCGCGCAGATCATCGGCTCGATGCTGGCCACGCATGTGTTCGAGTTTTATCTGGATTTCGATCCGTGGTTGCTGCCGGCGGGCATTGGCGCCGGCATTGCGTGTGCCGGCGTCGGCGGGTGGCTGAGTCTGCGGCATGTGTTGGCGCGGCCCGCGCTGCAATCGCTGCGTGATGCGTGAGTTTTCTTTGTGATGTTTATTTGCTGTTGAGCAGGGTATGAGCGATTTGAATGACGAAGTGTCCTCGGACAAGCCGACCGCCTTCGAACTGGTGGGCGGCGAGGCGCGTGTGCGCGAACTGGTCGACCGGTTTTACGACCTGATGGATCTCGAGGCGGATTTCGCCGGGATTCGCGCGCTGCATCCGGCATCGCTCGACGGCTCGCGCGACAAGCTGTTCTGGTTCTTGTGCGGGTGGCTAGGCGGTCCCGATCATTACATCAGCCGCTTTGGGCATCCCCGTCTACGCGCGCGGCATTTGCCGTTTGCGATCGCGTCGAGCGAGCGCGACCAGTGGTTGAGGTGCATGGCGTGGGCGATGGAGGATATCGGCTTGCCGGAGCCGCTGCGCGAGCGCCTGCTCGGTTCGTTCTTCGAAACCGCCGACTGGATGCGCAACCGCAATGGCTGACACGCTGCCGCACGCCGCCTCGGCATCGTACTCGTTCGAAGCCGACTATGCGGCGCTCGAGCCGCGGGCGCGCGACGTTCTCGACTGCTGGTTCGGCGCACCGGGCACGCCGGAGCACGGCACCGAGCGCAAGCTGTGGTTCAAGCGCAATGACGCCGTCGATGCGATGCTGCGCGACCGTTTCGGCAACCTGATCGATGCGGCGAACGCGGGTGAGCTCGACGCATGGCAGGCCACGCCGTTGGGCGCGTTGGCGCTCGTGATCGTGCTGGACCAGTTTTCGCGCAACTGCCATCGTGGGACGCCGCGCGCCTTTGCGACCGACAGCAAGGCGCTGCAAACCGCGCAACGGATGGTCGCGAGCGGCGCCGATCGGCTGTTGCCAAGCGTGCAGCATCGCGCGTTCGCGTATTTGCCGTTCGAGCACGATGAAACGCTCGCGAGCCAGCAGGAGTCGCTGCGCCTCTTCAAACAGCTTGCGCAGGAGCAGGGCGGTGAAGGCTACTATCAATACGCGCTGCGCCACGCGAAAGTGATCGAGCGATTTGGCCGCTTTCCACATCGCAACGTGTTGCTCGGACGTGAATCGAGAGACGACGAGATCGCGTTTCTGCGCGAGCCCGGTTCGAGGTTCTGAATCAGCACGGACGCGCACGCGAAGCACTCGGCCGGCGCAATGTATTGCACGGCTTTACTCGTCGCCGCGTATCTTGCCCGCCACCGGCGTGCGCACGAATACGCGCAATAGCTCATCCGAATCGCCTGGCCGTGCGCCGGACCAGAACAGCCTCCATTCGCCGGCCGGCGGCCGCGCGTTGTCGCGGCGGCTTTCCTCGATCAGCCACGTGCAGGCCGTCGTGCGAGGATCTTCGCTCGGCTGATGCACGATGCCCGTGTAGTAGAAGAGCATCGGCGCTTCGGATTCGCCGAGCCCGGAGCTTGCCATGCAGTCGCCGTCGTTCCATTCGATATCCATCTTCGCGCCGAGGTCCCGGAACACCGAGCGGTAGCTTTTCGCGTAGTCGAGCCACGGCAGCAGCAGCGTGCTGACGAGCCCCCAAACGAGCATCGCGCCAGCACACCAGCTGAGCGCGCCGCGCCATTTGCCCGCGTACTTGAATGACGGCAGCAGCCACAGCCAGCCGATCGTCAGCGCCAGCGCGCCGATGATCAGCGCGGGCGAAATCGGCAGCACCCAGTCGAGCGGCAGCCAGCGGCCGAGCAGATGCAGCGACGTATGCGTGCTCGCGGGAGTCGTCATCGTCGACCAGACGATCCACACCAGCGCGGCCGCGCTGCCGAACAGCACGCGGCTCGTCATATCCCAGCCGGTATGCAGGCGCGCGGGCAAGCGCTCGATGCCCTGCATCGCGACCAGCGCGAGCGGCGCGATGAACGGCAGGATGTAGAGCTCGCGGACCGTCGCCGAGCTTTGCAGTACCGCGAAACCGATGCCCGCGAACAGCAGCGGCAACGCCACGCGCGGATCGCGCCAGCGCCGCCACGCGCCACCGGCGAGCGCGGCCAGCGCCAGCGGCACGACCGGAAAGCCGACGCTCAGCACGGTGCGCAGCACGAACAGGTGACTCTCGTTTTCGGAGCCGAGCTCGGCGACTGAAAAACCGAAGAAGCGCCCGACGTTGTTATCCCACAGCCACACCTTGAAGAGTGCCTCGGAGCGCAGGTAGAAGCAGATTGGCCAGATCAGCGCGAACGGCGCGCAGACGAGCGCGGCGAGGCTCAGCGCGCCCGCGAAGCCGCGGCTGCGGCATGCGGGATAGAGCAGCAGCGCCGCGCAGGTGGTGGCGCCGAACACGAGCGGCACGAATAGCCCCTTGGCGAGCAGCGACACGCCGACGCCCGCGCCGAACATCGTCGCGCCGCTGAGGATCGCGTGACGCCGCGCGCGGGCATCGAGCGGTTCGATCTGCTGGGTGGCCCGAGCATGCATCGGGAAATATGAGGCCGCGCTCTGATCGTCACGCAGATGCACGAGCACGAGTTCGAACAGTCCGCAAAAGCCGAGCGCGGCGCCGGCCATCAGCGCGACGTCGGTCATCATGTCGTGCACGTGCTTGACGACGACGAGCGTGCCGCCGAACAGCGCGAGCGTGCCGATCACGCGCAGGTCGAACCAGCTCGATGCCGCGACCGCGCGACGCGCGACGCGCGCGGTGTAGTACACCGTCAGGCCCGCGAATAGCGCGCTCGCGAGCCGCGCCGCATCGTGCAACGGCAGATAGCGGCCGAACATCCACGCGAGGCCGGTGGCGACCCAGTCGTAGATCGGCGGCTTTTCGACAAAGGGCTGGCCGGCATTGGTCGGCACGACGAGATCGCCGGTATCGAGCATGTGCTGGACGATGCCGAATGTGTAGGTTTCGTCCTGCTTCCACGGTTCGTGGCCGAGAATGCCGGGGACGAGCCACGCGCACAGGATCGCCAGCGCGACGAACCACAGCAGCGGACGGATCGCCGCGAGCGCGCGCCAACGCTGAAGGCCGCGCGTCGCGCGGTCGGCGGAAACGGCTGAGCCCGATGGGTGGGCGGTGCTGGCGCTAAGCGCGGCCTCTTGCGCACTGCCTGCTGGAGCGGCCGAGGTCGCGGCCGTCGCGCTGGCATTGTGCGCGCGCCAGCGCGTGGACTGCTCGTCTTGCATGAAAGTCTCTGTCAACGTACGTGACGGCGTTGGTCTCGTACTTATGTTTTGCTTACATCGCCTGCGAATGCATTCGATCCGGTCGATTGTAGCGCCGCATTATTACGGAAGATTACAGGTGCGCAGAGGCGCGCGCATTCAATGCGCGGCTATGTCGGTTCCTCGAAAAATCGATGGCGATTCGTGGAACGAGAGGAGGGGTGGAGCGCTGAAAAAGGCGCGGCCGTAGGGGACCGCACTATGCGCTTAAGGCTTGCGTGTCGCGCT
The DNA here is from genome assembly GCF_000092885.1 of Paraburkholderia atlantica. NCBI lineage: Bacteria > Pseudomonadati > Pseudomonadota > Betaproteobacteria > Burkholderiales > Burkholderiaceae > Paraburkholderia > Paraburkholderia atlantica. The sequence continues at coordinate 1,031,790 of NC_014117.1, forward strand.
GCACGCGACGTTCGCTCAACGACCGCCGGCGACGTCGAACAGCGCGCCCGTCACATATGAAGACGCGTCGCTGAGCAGCCATACGATGGCTTCGGCGACTTCGTCGGCGCGGCCCGGGCGGCCGAGCGGCGTGGTCACGCCCAGTTGTGCGGCGCGTTCGGGCTTGCCGCCGCTCGCGTGGATCTCGGTGTCGATCAGACCCGGACGCACCGCGTTCACGCGCACGCCCTGCGGGCCGAGTTCTTTCGCGAGGCCGAGCGTCATCGTGTCGATTGCGCCTTTCGCCCCCGCGTAGTCGACGTATTCGTTTGGCGAACCGAGCCGCGCCGCCGCCGATGAAACATTGACGATCGCGCCGCCCGATCCGCCGCGCTGGGTCGACATGCGCCGCGCCGCTTCGCGCGCGCACAGATAGGCGCCGAGCACGTTGACATCGAACACGCGTTTCAGACGCGCGAAGTCCATGTCGGCGAGTTGGCTCGACGGCGCGACGATGCCGGCGTTGTTGACGAGCGCGTCGATACGGCCGAAGGATTGCTGCAGCGTATCGAACATGCCGGTCACGTCCGCTTCGTTCGCGACATCGCCGGCGATCGGCAGCGCGCGGCCGCCCGCTTGTTCGACCTCGGCGACCGTCTGCTGCGCGGCGGCGAGGTCACGCACGTAGTTCACGCCGACGCACCAGCCGCGCGCGCCAAGCAGCCGCGCGGTGGCTCGGCCAATGCCGCGGCTGCCGCCGGTGATCAAAACAGCTTTCGTCATCGCAACCTCGTCGTTTGGGTGATGCGTGCGCGGCTGTCCGCGCTCGAGTTCGAGTTCGGTGGACCGTGATTCAGATCGCGTCGCTTTGCACCGCCGCCCATTTGTCGCGCGCGGGCGGCGCGTAACGTTGCAGCTTGCCGATCAACGCGAGCGGATCGGCGTCGATCTGCAGCATGTCGAGATAGGTCTTGCGCAGGAAGCCTTCGTCGACCGTGTGCTGGAGCAGGCCGATCAGCGGCTCGTAGAAGCTGCCGGTGTTCAGCAGCGCGACCGGCTTGCCGTGATAGCCGAGCTGCGCCCACGTGAAGACCTCGAACAGCTCCTCGAGCGTGCCCGCGCCGCCCGGCATCGCGACGAACGCATCGGACAGCTCGGCCATCATCTTCTTGCGATGATGCATATCGGGCACCACGTGCAGCTCGGTCAGGCCGTTATGACCCACTTCCTTGCTGACGAGCAGCTCGGGAATCACGCCGATCGCGCGGCCGCCTTCGGCCATCACGGTATCGGCGATCACGCCCATCAGTCCCACTTTGCCGCCGCCGAATACGAGCGCGAGATCGGCCTCGACGAGGGCGCGCCCGAATGCGCGCGCCGCCTGCGCATACAACGGGTTGGCTCCCATAGAGGAGCCGCAATAGACACACACCGACTTCATACTCAACTTTCCTTCGATTCGTTGCGAGGCGCGGCGCCCTCACGCGGCGGCAAGTAGTCGTAGAACTCGCGCTTGGGCAACGTGCCCGATACGAGGTCGTCGAACAGCTGCCGCGAGCGGCCGCGCAGGTAGGGCGCCATCAGCGAGACGATCTGCACACTGACCTGATGCAGTTCCTCGCGGATCGCTTCCTGCTCGTTGTATTTGCGCGGATTCATCACGAACTGATATGACAGCCAGTACGTGCCGATCACGCCGACGTTGGTCGCGATCACCTGCATTTCCTGCGGCGTCGCGACCATTTCGCCGTCGGCGACGAGCTGTTCGCAGAACTGGCTCGCGAAGCGCACCTTGTGGCTGATGATCTGCTTGAAGTGCGTCTCGAGGGTGCGGTTGCGCGCGAGCAGGTCGTTCAGGTCGCGATACAGGAAGCGGTAGCGCCACGTGAAATCGACCATGTACTGCAGATACGACCACATTTCGTCGATGGTCGCGCGATGGTCGTCGGGGAAACGCAGACGCTTCTCGATCTCCTGCTCGAACTGGCTGAAGATGCTGTTGATGATGTCGTCTTTGTTGCGGAAGTGGTAGTACAGGTTGCCTGGGCTGATCTCCATTTCCTCGGCGATCGTCGTCGTCGTGACGTTCGGCTCGCCGATTTCGTTGAACAGCTTCAACGACAGTTCGAGAATCCGTTCGCGCGTGCGGCGGGGAGGTTTGGCTTCCATGTCGTCCGGCCCTGGTTATGCCGGGCTGGGCGCGTGGCGGCGTGCCGCCGCTGCGTGTTCCACCCGGATGCGGTTGGTATATTGAGCTCTTCCGAACCCGCCGACACGCGGCGGACCCCCCGAAAGGGCAGGATGAAACGAGGCGCGGATACGTTTGCGCGAGCACTTTCCTGTCAGATCGTTAAACGATTATAAACCGAGCGTTCCAATACCCAACCGCCTGCGCGGATATTCGTCTTGTTGAACGTGGCAAGGCGTGCGCTGCAACCCGCGTCGAGACTCAAAGCCACGCGCGAACCCAGCCGACGACCAGCGGCCCGACGATCACCACCCACGTCATCACACACATGCCGAGCGCGACCATCACGGCGGCGCTGCCAAGATCCTTCGCGCGGCGCGACAACTCGTGACGTTCGAGCGAGATCCGGTCGATTGCCGCTTCGACGCTCGAATTGAGCAGCTCGACGATCAGCACGAGCAGCACCGAGCCGAGCAGCAGCACGCGCGACACGGGATCGACGGGCACTACGAGACCGCACGGAATCAGGATCGCGGCCAGCGTGAGTTCCTGACGGAACGCACTTTCCTCGCGAATCGCGACGCGAAAACCGGCCAGCGAGTTTTTCATCGCATGCCATGCGCGCGTAAGGCCGCGGTTGCCCTTGTAGGGGTTGAAGGGCAGCGGGGCGAGCGGGTCGTCGGGGCTGAGCGGTTCGTTGAGGGCGTCGTGGCTTGAGGAGTCGCGAGTTGTGTCGTGGCTGGCGTCGTGTTGTACGCCGCCCGAGACGTTGGCGCTGCCGCTCTTAATTCTCGCGCCGTTCACCCGATGCACGCTATCCGCATGCCCGGCGACACCAGGCTCGCGGACATCGTCGAACGGTTCGATGCTTGCGGTGTCGCGGCTGGACTCGACCGCGCGCAGTGCGCCGTTCGACGGGCCTTCGGCGCTGGATCGACTGCTTCGCATGGATAGCTCCGCGCGCCGCATCACGCAGCGGCGCTTTCCTCACGATACGCCGTGCCGCGCAGTGGCTTCAAATGCGCGGCGAATTGTGCGGACGCCGCTGCCCACGAGAAGCGTTCGGCCCATGCGCGCGCATGGGCTCGATCGATCTTCAGTGCCTCCAGACAGGCTTCGCGCAGATCCTCGTGCATCGCACCGGCGCCGCCGTCGCCGAGCACGTCGATCGGGCCCGTGACCGGATAGGCGGCGACCGGCGTGCCGCATGCGAGCGCTTCGAGCAGCACGAGCCCGAACGTGTCGGTGCGGCTCGGAAACACGAAGACGTCGGCGGCCGTGTAGACCTTCGCGAGTTCGGCCTGCGACAGCACGCCCAGATAGTTGACCTGCGGATAGCGCGACTTCAACTCGGCGAGCGCCGGACCTTCGCCCGCGACCCACTTCGAGCCGGGCAGATCGAGTTGCAAGAATGCCTCGACGTTTTTCTCGACCGCCACGCGTCCCACGTACAGGAAGATCGGCCGCGCGGTATTGAGCACCTTCGAGTCCATCGGACGGAAGATCTCGAGATCGACGCCGCGCGTCCACAGCACGACGTTGGTGAAGCCGAACTTTTCCAGGTCGTGTTTGACGACGGGCGTCGGCGCCATCACCGCGAGCGACGGCTTGTGGAACCAGTGCAGAAACTTGTAGGTCGCCGAGAGCGGGATGCGAAAGCGGGCCTGCACGTACTCGGGAAAGCGCGTGTGATACGCGGTCGTGAACGGCAGCTTGTGCTGCAGCGCATACGCGCGCGCGGCCATGCCGAGCGGACCTTCGGTCGCGATGTGCAACGCATCGGGCGCGAAACGGTCGATGCGCTCGCGCAGCCGGCGGCGCGGCAGCAGCGACAGGCGTATCTCCGGATAAGTCGGGCACGGAATGGTGCGGAATTCGAGCGGTGTCAGTAGATCGACCTGATGGCCGAACGCGCCAAGTTCGCGCCGGGTGTTCTTCAGCGTGCGCACGACGCCGTTGACCTGCGGCTCCCATGCGTCGGTGACGATCATGATCTTCATCGCGTTGTTCATCGCTGCGGGCCCTGTGGAAGTGGACAGTGGAAGTGCTCAGGCAGTGGCGCGGGCTTTCTGCGCGCGCGCCTGAGGGGCGCGCAGCGCGGTCCAGAAGATCACCTTGAGTTCGCCTTCATAGGTCTCGACGAGCGCCGACAGACTCTCGACCCAATCGCCGTCGTTGCAATAGAGCACGCCGTCGATCTCGCGCATCTCGGCCTTGTGGATGTGCCCGCAGACGACACCGTCGCAGCCGCGGCGACGCGCTTCGTCGGTCATCACGGTTTCGAACGACGAGATGAAATTGACCGCGTTCTTGACCTGATGCTTCAGGTATTGCGACAGCGACCAGTACGGGAAGCCGAGCTTGCTGCGAATGCGGTTGAACCAGCGGTTCAGCACCAGGATCATCGTGTACAGCGTGTCGCCGAGATAGGCGAGCCATTTCGCATGCTGGATCACGCCGTCGAACAGATCGCCGTGCACGATCCACAGCCGTTTGCCGGCGAGCGTGGTGTGGAACGCTTCGCCGCGCACGTGGATGTCGCCGAACGCGAGGTCGCAGAACTGGCGCGCGGCTTCGTCGTGGTTGCCGGGCACGTAGATGACCTGGGTGCCTTTGCGCGCTTTGCGCAGCACTTTCTGCACGACGTCGTTGTGCGCCTGCGGCCAGTACCAGCCTTTCTTCAACTGCCAGCCGTCGATGATGTCGCCGACGAGGTACAGGTACTCCGATTCGTTGTGGCGCAGGAAGTCGAGCAGATAACCCGCCTGGCAGCCGCTCGAGCCGAGATGGATATCCGACAGCCAGATCGTGCGATAGCGATGCGGATCGTCGTGACCGTCATCGGGATGATCGGCGTGGGCATCGAGTGATGGCGTCGCCGGCAGCGGCAGGCCGTGATGAGTAGAACCCGGGGCGGGCCGGAACGTGACGGGGTCGACGCTCGGTCCGGTTTGACGAAACAGGGAAGTCGCGGACGTATTGGGGTCCATGGCTCACGCGTCGAGTGGCGGTGCCCGTATTGAGCCTGGCGCGAGTGACTCTGCCGTGACAGTCACGAGAAGTTCTTATTACGGTGGGGGCCCCTGGCGGGGCGGTTTTTAGTGTTGTTCTGGCTTTCTTGGTCTTTCCTTGTTGCCTTTTCGGTCTATTGGCGTTGCCCCTGTGCGGGGCGGCACCTACTTTCTTTGCTGCTGTGTATGGACCGGACACATGGGTAACAGGTGTGCGGGGACATGGGTAACACATGATCCGCTCATCGCTGCTGGTTCAGGTTGATGGTTCCAAACCGGTGATGCGCAAAAAACAGGTCATAACAGTTCTCTTCGCCCACGCGTTCGCGAATCGCAACGGGCAGATTGTGCAAGGCGCTCGATACCTTGAAGCGCCGCTTCCTGAAGCGTAGTTCACCGTTCCAGCCCACGCGTTGCACGATATCGTTCTCACCATATTCGATCGGCGGCAGAATCTCGGGGTAGGCGCGCGGACTCGGCCGATAGCGCGTGACTGGCGTCGCCATGTCCAGCGCCTGATGCGGGCGCTGATGGTTGTAGACCGAGCGCCATGCATCGAACGCCCGCTGGGCGCTGGGCAGGTCCTTGAAGTGGTGCCCGGCGATCACCTCGGCCTTCAGTGTGCGGTGAAACCGTTCCTCCTTGCCGTTGGTCTGCGGATGGGCGACGCGACTGTGAGACAGGCTATGCCCAGCCGGATGAGCCAGATCGCCAGTTCGGTCAACTGGCCCGCCTGGCTGGGGCTGCCCCACGGTGAACCGTTGTCCGCGTTGATGCGCAGCGGCAGCCCGTAGCGGCGGAACGTGCGTTCCAGGTGATGTTGCACGGTCCGTGTATCGGTGCCGATGCAGGCATCGAGCGTGACGTTGTAGCGCGAATGATCGTCCAGCATCGTCAATGGCGAACAATGCCGTCCGTCCTGCAGGTCGAACCAGCCCTTGAAATCCATCTGCCAGAGATCGTTGGGCTGCTCGTGCTCGAAACGCTGCCACGGCGTGGCCGCCGCAGAGGCGGCGGCATCGATCAGCCCGTGGCGATGCAGGATGTCCGTCACCGTGCTGGGAGCAGGCACATCCGTATGTCCCAGATCACTCAGGCGCCGGCTGATCTTGCGCCCGCCCCATGCAGGATGGGCCTGACGCAGTTGCACTACCTGCTGCTCGACGCACGGCGCCGTGCGGGCCGGAGTCTGCCGCGGCCGACGGGAGCGATCGGCCAGAGCCATGGCTGTCGAGTCCTGCGCATGACGTGACAGCCACTTGTAGCCCGTCTTCGCACTGATGCCGAAGCGCCGGCACAGCTCACGCCGGTTGGCGCCTTCCTGCAAGGCCAGACAAACGAATTCCAGACGCAGGTTCATGGTCTCTCTCGGGTTCCAGGGCATGACCGGCTCCGGGCGATTCACTCGCCCAAAGTGTTACCCATGTCCCCGCACACCTGTTACCCATGTGTCCGGTCCATACACAGCAGCAAAGAAAGTAGGTGCCGCCCCGCACAGGGGCAACGCCAATAGACCGATAAGAAGGCAAGGAAAGGCCAACAAGGCGAGAACAACGACAGAAAAGGCCTCACCCCGTCCAAGGGGGCAACCCATTCAGCACGCGCGCTAGCGCACAACCTGGACCACCCGCGTCCCCGCGAGCCGATCATGCAAAAACTGCCGCTGCGGACCAAACCGCCCGCTCGCGGCCCACACCACGAACCAGACGCCCGCAACAACAAGCGTCTGCGGCACCCGCAACCCAAGAAGCGGATGCGCCGCCAACGGCGGCAAGAACCACAACCAGGCGAGCAAATACCGCCCAATCGCCCGTCCAATGGAAACCGGCGCGCCATCAGCGCCAACAACCCGTAACCGCCAGGTTTTCATCGGCAGCGTCTGGCCACCATGCGTCCAGAACCAGACGAAGTACACGCCAACCACGAGGCCAATCCAGCCGGCGAGCAGGTTGTGATGCGCGAGCCCGTTGCGCTGCTGCGTGAGCGTGCTGAACAGATAGCCGGCGAAAAACACGACGCCGAACAGAATGACCGCTTCGTAGAGCAGCGCCGCCAGCCGTCGCCGGACGGTGGGCGCCGTGCCGCCGGGCGCGGCGGCGGGCAGGGCGGGAGTGACGAGCGGCTGGGACACGTAAGGGGCTCGGGATTGGAATCAGGAGCCGTGGAAGATCGCCGGCGCTTCGGCCGGCGACACCGGCACCGGCGTCGCCGGCACGAAGCTGCCCGCCGCCGGAATCGCGGGCGTGGCCGGCAGCGATGCCCCAGCCGGTACGGAGGCGGCCGGCGCGGCGCTCGCCGCCGCGGCAGCGCTGGCGCCCGAGCCGTGCTCGCGCGCGTTCACGAACCGGTCGATGCCCTTGATCTCGTTGCGAGCCGACGGCGGCGCGCTGACGATGCTGGGGCGACGCTTGCGCTCACTGGCGGCGAGCCGCTCCTTCGCTTCTTCGGGCAGTTGTTGGTACGCCTTCCACGCGTTCTGGCGCGCTTCGCGCGGCAATTCCTTCGAAACCTGGTAATTCTCGCGCGCGACGCGGCGCTGATCGGGCGTCATGCGCACCCATTCGCTCATGCGCTCATGCAGACGCTTTTGCGCATCCGGTGACATCTTTGCGTATCGCGACGCGATCTTGATCCACTTCCGCTTACGCTCATCGCTAAACGAATCCCACTGCGATGCGAAGGGCGCGAGCGCGACGCGCTCAGCGGCGCTCAGACGTGACCACGCGAGCGGGCTGTTGCTGCCCGGCAGGCCGGGCAAGTCGACGGAAAGTGCGGGGGCGGGCGCGGACGCGGCGACGTTGACGCCGGGCGACGGGTGCCCCGCCGGGGACGGGCTCGGATGAAAGCGCGGATAGGTCGCGACGAACGACACCAGAGCCGCGATCGTGCATCCGAAAACAACGGCCAGGCCGCGTTTGTAACTCACCCGAGGAATCTCCCGCTCAGTGGGCGCGTGAAAGATACGCGTTGAAGCCGTGGTCGAGATAGGCATTGAGCGGCAGGTCGTCGCTAAGCATGGCGGCATCGATATCGGCGAGTTCGGCGGTGCGCTGGTGGTCTTCCCAGTACGCGATGCCGATCAGGCTCACCACCAGCGCGGCGAGCGGCCACGCGAGCGCGAAGCGGCGCAGCGACCAGCGGCGGCGCGGCTCGAAGCTTCGCTGCGGCAGCCCGGCCGGCATGCCGGCGAACGCAGGCACGAACACCGGCGCGCTGACGGCTTCGGGCTTTTTGCGCGCCAACGCGGCGCGCCGCGCGGCGGCGAGCCGGTCGACGGTGGCGGGCGGGAGGCTGGTGGTGTTTTCGTCGAGCGCGCGGCGCAGTTGACGCGCAAACTCGAGTTCTGTGTTTTCGAGGGAGCTCATAGCGTGATTCCTTTCGCCTTGAGCGCTTGCGCCAGCGTGTGGGTGGCCCGGGAGCAGTGCGTTTTCACACTGCCTTCGGAGCAGCCCATTGCGGCGGCAGTCTCGGCGACATCCATATCCTCCCAATAACGCATGAGAAACGCCTCCCGTTGACGTGCCGGTAATTTCTGGATCTCATCGTCGATCAACTGCAGGACCTGCTCGCGCTCGAGCTTCTGCTCGTTGCTTTCGGCGCCAGCCGAACCCGCCTCGGCCTCGAAGGTTTCCAGCGGATCGAATTCGTCGTCGTCGGAATTGCCGAGCGACGAGAACAAACTAACCCAAGTGTTGCGTACTTTGGCACGACGGAAATAGTCGTGTGTCGCATTCTGCAGAATACGCTGAAACAGCAGTGGTAGCTCGGCCGCCGGGCGGTCGCCGTATTTCTCGGCGAGCTTGATCATCGCGTCCTGCACGATGTCGAGGGACGCATCGTCGTCCCGCACGGCGTAGACCGTCTGCTTGAACGCGCGCCTTTCGACGCCCGCCAGAAAATCGGCGAGTTCCTTGTCTGATGCCATCCGTGTGGGGTCGGCGCAGCAAGCGTGCGCGTAATCGGTCGAAAAATGTCGTAAAACCCGCGGATGCTAACAAATTTTTGCTCAGATCGGGGTGAAACCTGCCGAACCTTGCATTTGCATAACAATCGACATTCCGTCCGATCGCGCGCTCCTACGCGCGTGCTAATGGCAATATTTTCTTGACCGCGAGCGCGTCTACAGCTATCGTCGCTGGTTCGCAACATAAGTGAGTTGTCTCAATTGAGGTGTGGCCCAAGAAGCCCGCCTGTCAACTGGACGCGCCGCTTGAACCCGAGCCACAAGCCCGGCAGAGAGCACCCGATCAATTTTTTGCCGAAAATTCGAAAGGTGAATCAATGAATATGCCCAGCGCGGAATTCTCCACGTCGGATACGACCCCCCCTCACGAAGCAGACTCTATCGGCGCCACCGTGCTCATGAAGGCACTGGCCGACGAAGACGTCGAATTCATCTGGGGCTATCCCGGCGGCTCGGTACTCTACATTTACGACGAGCTGTACAAGCAGGACAAATTCCAGCACGTGCTCGTGCGTCACGAGCAGGCGGCCGTCCATGCTGCCGACGCCTACGCGCGTTCCACCGGTAAGGTCGGCGTGTGTCTCGTGACCTCCGGCCCAGGCGTCACCAATGCGGTGACCGGCATCGCCACCGCCTATATGGATTCGATCCCGATGGTCGTGATCAGCGGCCAGGTGCCGACTGCCGCGATCGGTCAGGACGCATTCCAGGAGTGCGACACGGTCGGTATTACGCGCCCCTGCGTTAAGCACAACTTCCTCGTGAAGGACGTGCGCGATCTCGCCGCCACCGTCAAGAAAGCTTTCTACATCGCCCGTACCGGCCGTCCGGGCCCGGTGCTGATCGACATTCCGAAGGACGTGTCGAAGGCGCCGTGCCAATACGAGCCGATCAAGAGCGTGTCGCTGCGCTCATACAATCCGGTCACGAAGGGCCACTCCGGTCAGATCCGCAAGGCGGTGTCGCTGCTGTTGTCGGCGAAGCGTCCGTATATCTACACCGGCGGCGGCATCGTGCTCGCGGATGCGTCGCGTGAGCTGAACCAGTTTGCCGATCTGCTCGGCTATCCGGTCACCAATACGCTGATGGGCCTGGGCGGCTACCGCTCGAGCGACAAAAAATTCCTCGGCATGCTCGGCATGCACGGTACGTACGAAGCCAACATGGCGATGCAGCACTGCGACGTGCTGATAGCCATCGGCGCGCGCTTCGACGACCGCGTGATCGGCGATCCGAATCACTTCGCATCGCGGCCGCGCAAGATCATCCATATCGACATCGATCCTTCTTCCATTTCCAAGCGCGTCAAGGTCGACATTCCGATCGTCGGCGACGTGAAGGAAGTGTTGAAGGAACTGATCGAGCAGTTGCAGACGGCCGAGCATGGCCCCGACACCGCGGCGCTCGCCGACTGGTGGAAGGACATCGAAGGCTGGCGCGCGAAAGACTGCCTGAAGTTCGACCGCAAGAGCGACATCATCAAGCCGCAGTACGTGGTCGAAAAGGCTTGGGAACTGACCGACGGCAACGCGTTCGTGTGCTCCGACGTCGGCCAGCACCAGATGTGGGCCGCGCAGTTCTACAAGTTCAACAAGCCGCGTCACTGGATCAACTCCGGTGGCCTCGGCACGATGGGCTTCGGCTTGCCGGCCGCGATGGGCGTGAAAATGGCCCATCCGGACGACGACGTGCTGTGCATCACGGGCGAAGGCTCGATCCAGATGTGCATTCAGGAGCTGTCGACCTGCAAGCAGTACGACCTGCCGATCAAGATTATTTCGCTGAATAACCGCTATCTGGGCATGGTGCGCCAGTGGCAGCAGATCGAATATAGCAAGCGCTATTCGCATTCGTATATGGATGCGCTGCCGGACTTCGTGAAGCTCGCCGAAGCGTATGGTCACGTGGGCATGCGCATCGAGCGCACGGCCGATGTGGAACCGGCGCTGAAAGAAGCGTTGCGCCTGAAGGATCGCACGGTGTTTCTCGACTTCCAGACCGACCCGACCGAAAACGTCTGGCCGATGGTTCAGGCCGGCAAGGGCATCACCGAGATGCTCATGGGTTCGGAAGATCTTTAACGACGGGACGTTTGGTTAAATCCAGCGCCGGCTTCGTGATGCGCGCCTTCACAAAAGGCGAAAGCAGACGAAGCGGCGCCGCTCCGCTCGCAGACATCGACACTACATCTGGAAGAAGCGAAACATGAGACACATCATTTCCGTCCTGCTGGAAAACGAACCGGGCGCATTGTCGCGCGTGGTGGGTCTGTTCTCGGCACGCGGCTACAACATTGAAACCTTGACGGTGGCTCCGACCGAAGATCGTTCGCTGTCGCGCATGACCATCGTCTCCGTTGGCTCCGACGACGTGATCGAACAGATCACGAAGCATCTGAACCGCCTGATCGAGGTGGTGAAAGTGGTCGACCTTACCGAGGGCGCCCACATCGAACGCGAGCTGATGCTGATCAAGGTGAGGGCGGTCGGCAAGGAACGTGAGGAGATGAAGCGGATGTCGGACATTTTCCGCGGCCGCATCATCGACGTCACCGAAAAGACCTACACGATCGAACTGACGGGGGCGAGCGACAAGCTCGACGCCTTCATCGAGGGGCTCGACTCCACGGCGATTCTCGAGACGGTCCGCACGGGCAGCTCGGGCATCGGTCGCGGCGAGCGCATTCTGAAGGTCTGACGTCCCGATCGAAAGGCCGGGCAACGCGGCACCGCCGTCTGTAATAACAACATTCGCAGTAACTGAATTTCTCTGAATCATCGAATCTAGCCAAGGAACCGACATGAAAGTTTTCTACGACAAGGACGCCGATCTCTCCCTCATCAAGGGCAAGCAGGTCACCATCATCGGCTATGGCTCGCAAGGCCATGCGCACGCGCTGAACCTGAAGGAAAGCGGCGTGAACATCACGGTCGGTCTGCGTAAGGGCGGCGCATCGTGGAGCAAGGCTGAAAACGCCGGCCTGCAAGTCAAGGAAGTCGCGGAAGCGGTGAAGGGCGCGGACGTCGTGATGATGCTGCTGCCGGACGAGCAGATCGCCGACGTGTACGCGAAGGAAGTTCACGCGAACATCAAGCAGGGCGCAGCACTCGCATTCGCGCACGGCTTCAACGTGCACTACGGCCAGGTGATCCCGCGTGCCGACCTCGACGTGATCATGATCGCGCCGAAGGCACCGGGCCACACGGTTCGCGGCACCTATTCGCAAGGTGGCGGCGTGCCGCACCTGATCGCGGTTGCGCAAGACAAGTCGGGCGCGGCGCGCGACATCGCTTTGTCGTACGCAGCGGCTAACGGTGGCGGCCGTGCCGGCATCATCGAGACGAACTTCCGCGAAGAAACCGAAACCGACCTGTTCGGCGAGCAGGCTGTGCTGTGCGGCGGTACCGTCGACCTGATCAAGGCTGGCTTCGAAACGCTGGTCGAAGCGGGTTACGCGCCGGAAATGGCGTACTTCGAGTGCCTGCACGAACTGAAGCTGATCGTCGACCTGATCTATGAAGGCGGCATCGCGAACATGAACTACTCGATCTCGAACAACGCCGAGTACGGCGAGTACGTGACGGGTCCGCGCATCGTGACCGCTGAAACGAAGAAGGCGATGAAGGCCGTGCTGACCGACATCCAGACTGGCGAGTACGCGAAGAGCTTCATCATCGAAAACAAGGCTGGCGCACCGACGCTGCAATCGCGTCGCCGTCTGACGGCCGAGCACCAGATCGAGCAGGTCGGCTCGAAGCTGCGCGCGATGATGCCGTGGATCGCGAAGAACAAGCTCGTCGACCAGTCGAAGAACTAAGCGTCTCGACGTAACGAGGTCCGGCGCGGCGCTTGGGCGCGGCGGCCGGACCAGTCAAAAAGCCGTCCAAGGGTGCTGAACCCTGGGCGGCTTTTGCTATCCTACGGTTTTACAAAAACACAGAAGCCATCCATGAATTACCCTCATCCGATCATCGCGCGAGAAGGCTGGCCATTCATCGCCATCGCGGCCGTCGTTGCACTACTGGTTCACGCCTTCGCGGGGTTCGGCTTTGCGTGGCTCTTCTGGCTGATCCTGATCTTCGTCGTGCAGTTCTTCCGCGACCCGGCGCGTCCGATTCCGACGCAGGCCAACGCGGTGCTGTGTCCCGCCGACGGTCGCATCGTCGCGGTAGAAACCGCCCATGACCCTTATGCGAATCGCGAAGCGCTGAAGATCAGCGTCTTCATGAACGTGTTCAACGTGCACTCGCAACGCTCGCCGGTCGACGGCGCGATCTCGAAGGTCGAATACTTTCCTGGCGCGTATCTGAACGCCGCGGTCGATAAAGCCTCGCTCGAAAACGAACGCAACGCGATCGTGATCGAAATGGCCGGCGGCCAGACGGTCACCTCGGTGCAGATCGCCGGGTTGATCGCACGACGCATTCTTTGCTATGTCCGTGCCGGCGAGCCGCTGACCCGCGGCCAGCGTTACGGATTCATCCGCTTCGGTTCGCGCGTCGACGTGTATCTGCCGGTGGGCAGCCGTCCGCGCGTATCGATCGGCGAGAAGGTGTCGGCGTCGTCCACGATCCTCGCCGAGCTGTAAAGCGGCATACAGGAGGTTGTCCGAATGGCCGCATTCAAACCGCGTCGACCTCGCAGCAGCGGACCGCTGCCGCGTCCATTTCGCCGCAACAAACCGGTGGTCACGGAATCGCCGGCCGCCGACAGCCGGCGCGCGCAGCGTCAGCAGTTCCTCAGAAAACGCGGCATCTACCTGCTGCCGAACGCCTTCACCACGGCCGCGCTGTTCTGCGGTTTCTTCGCCGTCGTGCAGGCGATGAACGTGCGCTTCGAGATCGCGGCGATCGCGATCTTCGTCGCGATGGTGCTCGATGGCATGGACGGCCGCGTCGCGCGCATGACGCATACGCAAAGCGCGTTCGGCGAGCAGTTCGACAGCCTGTCGGACATGGTGTCGTTCGGTGTTGCGCCCGCGCTCGTGATGTACGAGTGGATACTGAAAGACCTCGGCCGGTGGGGCTGGCTCGCGGCGTTCGTCTATTGCTCGGGCGCGGCGCTGCGGCTCGCGCGCTTCAATACGAACATCGGCGTGGTCGACAAGCGTTTTTTCCAGGGCATGCCGAGCCCGGCCGCGGCGGCGCTGATCGCGGGTTTCGTGTGGCTCGCCACCGACAACCGCGTGCCGCTGAAGCTCGTCTGGCTGCCGTGGGTCGCCTTCGTACTGACCATCTATGCGGGCGTGACGATGGTGTCGAACGCACCGTTCTATAGCGGCAAGGCGCTCGACGTGCGGCATCGCGTGCCGTTCGGCGTGATCCTGCTGGTGGTGGTCGCGTTCGTGCTCGTGTCGTCCGACCCGCCGCTGATGCTGTTCGGTCTGTTCGTGCTGTATGGTCTGTCGGGCTACGTGTTCTGGGCGTACCAGGCGATACGCGGCCGGGCCAATCCGGCGCGTTCGATGTCGCACGACCGGTGACGAGTTGAACTTCGCTGCGTTGCAGCGACAGACGAAAAACGGCAGCCTGAGCGCTGCCGTTTTTCGTTGGCTGATGCCGTGACGAGCCCGCTTCGAACCGCGCCGCAGCCGCCTCGGCGCGCATTGCGCGGTGGCTGGAATGCCGCTATAGTCGTCGGATCAGTGCGTTGGCGTGGCCGATTTTGCCGGGTCGGCGACACCGCTCGCTGCGCCGCGTCATCATGCTTCTTTCACGCCCTTATGCGCATTTGCGTTCCGCCCGCATCGGCCGCGATCATCGCGATCGGCCTACCTTGCCGGCGGCGGCGCCCATCGTCCTATTCCAAAACCAAGTCCCACATCTGAACGACTCCCGAGGAGGCCCGACATGTCCGACAAACTGATCATTTTCGACACCACGCTGCGTGACGGCGAGCAATCGCCCGGCGCGTCGATGACGAAGGAAGAGAAGATCCGCATCGCCAAGCAACTGGAGCGGATGAAAGTCGACGTGATCGAAGCGGGCTTCGCGGCCAGCTCGAACGGCGACTTCGACGCGATCCATACGATCGCCGGCCTGGTGAAGGACAGCACGATCTGCTCGCTTGCGCGCGCGAACGACAAGGACATTCAGAAGGCTGCGGATGCGTTAAAACCGGCCGATCACTTCCGCATCCACACGTTCATCGCGACGTCGCCGCTGCACATGGAAAAGAAGCTGCGGATGACGCCCGAGCAGGTATTCGAGCAGGCCAAGCTCGCGGTGCGGTTCGCGCGCAAGTTCACCGACGACGTCGAATTCTCGCCGGAGGATGGCAGCCGCTCGGATATGGATTTCCTGTGCCGCGTGCTCGAAGCGGTGATCGCCGAAGGCGCGACCACGATCAACATCGCGGACACGGTCGGCTACGGTGTGCCGGAGCTCTATGGCCAGCTCGTGAAGACGCTGCGCGAGCGCATTCCGAACTCGCATAAGGCGGTGTTCTCCGTGCATTGCCACAACGACCTCGGCATGGCGGTCGCGAATTCGCTCGCCGGCGTGCAGATTGGCGGCGCGCGCCAGGTCGAATGCACGATCAACGGTCTCGGCGAGCGCGCGGGCAATACGTCGCTCGAAGAAATCGTGATGGCGGTGAAGACCCGCAAGGATTACTTCGGACTCGACGTTGGCCTCGATACCACGCAGATCGTACCGGCCTCCAAGCTCGTGTCGCAGATCACCGGCTTCGTGGTGCAGCCGAACAAGGCCGTGGTCGGCGCGAACGCATTCGCGCATGCGTCGGGCATCCATCAGGATGGCGTGCTGAAGGCGCGCGACACCTACGAAATCATGCGTGCGGAAGACGTGGGTTGGACCGCGAACAAGATCGTGCTCGGCAAGCTGTCGGGCCGCAATGCGTTCAAACAGCGTCTGCAGGAGCTCGGCATCGCACTCGACAGCGAAGCCGAACTGAACACCGCGTTCGCCCGCTTCAAGGAACTCGCTGATCGCAAGGCGGAGATTTTCGACGAAGACATCATCGCGATCGTCAACGAAGAATCGGCCGAAGCGCACGAGAAGGAGCACTACAAATTCCTGTCGATGTCGCAGCATTCGGAAACCGGCGAGCAGCCGCACGCGAAGGTGGTGTTCTCGGTAGAGGGTAAAGAGATCACCGGCGAAGCGCGCGGCAACGGCCCGGTCGACGCCACGCTGAACGCGATCGAAACGGAAGTGGGCAGCGGCTCCGAACTGCTGCTGTACTCGGTCAACGCGATCACGACCGGCACGCAGGCGCAGGGTGAAGTGACCGTGCGGTTGTCGAAGAGCGGACGCATCGTCAACGGCACCGGCACCGATCCGGATATCGTCGCGGCGTCCGCGAAGGCGTATTTCTCGGCGCTCAACAAACTCTATTCGAATGCGGACAAGTTGAATCCGCAGCGCTCGGAGTAACGCGAACATGGCGTGCCGGTAGCGCGCAATCTCGACGTGAATCGAAGCAGAAGCCCCGCGTTGCCTGGCATGCGGGGCTTTTTTCGCAGTCATCGCACGGGCGCGATCACCCGAGACGCGGGGACTACTCCGCCGTCGTGCGCCGCAGCGACCAGCCGCTCGTTGCGCGCGCCTGCTCGCGGACCTGATATCTGACGTCGACGGTGATCCCGCGGCGGGGCGCATCCGCGACGAATGCGTCCAGCAGTTCGCGCACATCGTGATCGACGAAATCGGCGCGTGTCGTGTCGACGATGACGGTGGCGCCATCCGGAATTTGCTGCAGATAGTGCTTGAGCGGCACCTTGCCGAGAAACGACACGTCCTTGCGAAACGACAGCAGGTAGTGATCGCCATGCTGCGCGAGCACGATCGGGCCGCGAAGGTTTGCGTATAGCGCGAACAGCATGCTGCACAGAATGCCGAGCACGATACCGATCAGCAGATCGGTGACGAGCACACCGACGACCGTGACGATAAACGGTGCAAACGGCGCGAATCCCTGTCGCGCGAGCCCGGCGAACAACGATGGCTTGGCGAGTTTGAAGCCGGTGAAGATCAGGATCGCGGCAAGGCAGGCGAGGGGGATCAGATTGATCACGCTCGTGAGCGCGAACACGCTGACGAGAAGCAACACGCCATGAACGATCGCCGAGAGCCGGCTTTTTGCGCCGGCATGCACGTTCGCGGAGCTACGCACGATCACCGCGGTGATCGGCAGCCCGCCGATCGCACCCGCAATCAGATTGCCCACGCCCTGCGCCTTCAATTCGCGATCGGGCGGTGCGCGGCGGCGTTCCGGATCGATCTGTTCGACCGCTTCGAGGCTCAGTAGCGTTTCGAGACTTGCGAGGATGGCGATCGTCATGGCAACGCGCCATATGTCGGGATTGAAGAGCTGGGCGAACCGTGGTCCGAAGTCTGCCGACGCAAGCACGGCCTGCAGTGCCGCGAACGATTCGAGCGACGGTAGCGCGACCCGCCGTTCGGCGGGCGGTGCCAGCGATGGGGCGACGAGATCGAGCGCGAGCGTCGCGCCGATGCCGAGCAGCACCACCGCGAGCGGTGCCGGCATGATGCGCACGATAGCGAAGCGGCGCAGCGCGCGGGTTTCCCAGCCGGCGAGGATCGCGAGCGACAGCAGCGTGATCAGCACGACAGTCGGCGAGATTGGGCCGAGCGGCGTTGTGACCGCCGCGGCCGAGTGGGCGGAGTGAGCGGTGCCGGACAGCCCCAGCGCAACGGGAAACTGCTTGAGGATCAACAGCAGGCCGATGGCCGCGAGCATCCCCTTGATCACCGGCGACGGCACGTAGGCGGCGAACCGGCCGGCCTTGAGCATGCCGAAGCCGAACTGGATGACGCCCGACAGCAGCACGGCCAGCAGAAAAGCGGAAAAGCCGCCAAGCCGCGCGATGCCGTCGACGACGATCACGACGAGGCCCGCGGCCGGACCGCTCACGCTCAGACGCGAGCCGCTCAGCGCGGCAACCACGAGCCCGCCAATGATGCCGGACACCAGCCCGGCAAACGGGTCGACGCCCGACGCGTGAGCAATGCCGAGACAAAGCGGCAGGGCCACGAGAAAAACGGCCGTTCCAGCGAGCACGTCACGCTGAAGCGCGGAGAGGCAGGTTTCAGTATCCATGGAGTCCAGAAGCGAGAGATGGGGCGGCGGGCGACGAACAGGGTGTGACTCGATGACGATTCCGCTGTCGACTCCGTCCGCGGTTCGAATGGGGCGCGCTACGCGCTTCGTTAGGCCGCGCTGTGCGCGGCGGTCGTGCAGGTCATCGCGTCGTCGGCGCTATAGCCGGAGGTGAGCACCTTGATGCGCCCGTCGTCGAGCGCAAAGATCCAGCCGTGCACGAGCGGCGCCGGATCCGCCTCATGCACGATCGGGCTCGCCCGTAGCTGCCGCACCTGTTCGAGCACGTTCAGCTCGGCGAGGCGGTTGACGCGATCCGATTCGGTCGCCGCGCCGCTCAGTTCCGGGCGATGCGTTTTCGCGAGCGCGCAGAGCGGCGCGATACGCCGGTTCACATGGGGCAGCGCGGGGTCGGGCGGCAGCAGCGCGGCGCGCACGCCGCCGCAGCCATAGTGGCCGCAAACGATCACATGGCCGACCTTGAGCACTCGCACTGCGTATTCGAGGACGCTCGCGACGTTGTCGTCGTCGGGATCGAACAGGTTGGCGATGTTGCGATGGACGAACAGATCGCCGGGCTCGCAATGCGTGATCGTTTCGGCGGGCACGCGGCTATCCGCGCAGCCGATCCACAGAATGTGCGGATTTTGTCCGCGCATGAGGTCGCGAAAGAATGCCGGATTGCGCGTCGCGGTTTCATGGGCCCACGCGACGTTGGCGACCAGCAGGTGTTTGGGTCGGTTCATCGTAGCAACTCCTAACAGAGGCAATTGACCTGGCACCGGACCGAACCCGCGGCTATGCGGTCGCTCGCGAGCCGGTGCCCGAACGGTGTTTACAATAACCTTTCTTTCGCGCAATGGTTGACGCAAGCAGGATAAAATCCTTCTTTATGCTAGTGGAATAAAAAAGCCGCCTATCCAAGGCGGCTTTTTTGAGATTAGTTTCTTCTCTTGAAGATGGCGCTCAGCACACTCAGAACAGGCTGCGGCGGTCGGGCTCGTGTAGCGGATCGGGGGTCTTCTGCGTGAGGCGCAAGATGCCCTGGTCGTCGAAGTAGAAGCTGTACAGCATGTACCAGACGTTGTCCTCGAGATACCGATAGGTCCAGACTTCGCGCCTCATCATCGGGAAGTACGACGTTTCGACCGGACGGCCGAAATTCACCAGCACGTCGCTGCGCGTCCATTTGCCGATCTCTGCGCGGTAGAACTCGTTGGGTTGCAACACCTGGCGCATGTTGACGATCTTGCCGGCCGCGTCGATGTCGGCGGCGGTGGTGGTTTCGCCCATCGGTTGGGTCGGCCACATCAGGCGCTTGCCGCCGTCGGGTAGATCATAGGTCTCGCGCGGCGGACCCAGCCGCGCGATCACCGTCGATGCGTCCGCTCCCTGTTGATACTGCTGCCACGGCTGGGCGCAGCCGGCGAGCGCGAGCACGCTCAGGCAAACGAAAGCGGCGCGACGCAGACTCGCGCCGGCCGGGACGGTGATAGGGGCCGCCGTGCGGTGGTGGCGGTTCGACATGTATTCCTCCGATGGCGTTTGAATAGCGGTTCTTATCATCGAGACGCACATTTTGACACGCGCGGCGGTGAATGAACGGCGCTGCCTGAACGTGCGTCGCCTCCTCGGGGAACGGATGCGTCGGCTTGCCTATTCCGTGTGCGCCGTCCTATGATCCGCGCTTCGAAGATTCAGGCAGGACGACCATGACGGGGATCTGGCAACGAGCGGCGGCGGTTGCGCTGACGGCGATTTCAATGGCGGTGGTGGCAGTTGGCGTGACTGAGGCGGCGAGTTCAGGGGCGAATCCGACCGGCAAACCCACGGGCATCCCGATCAGGTTCGCGCTGATCGAAGGCATGTCCGGCCCGTTCGCGAACGCGGGCGCGGCGGTCGAGCGCAATCTGCGCTTCGGTGTCGAGCAGGTCAACGCGCACGGCGGCGTGAAGCTTGCGGACGGCGCCCATCCGTTCGAACTCGTCGTGCTCGACAGCAAAGGCAGCACGGAGGAAGCGCTGACGCAATTGCGCGCAGCCGCGGATCGCCATATCGGCTACATCCTGCAGGGCAACAGCTCAGCGGTCGCCGCGGCGCTCGTCGGCGCGATCGACAAACAGAACAGCCGCGAGCCAAACAACCGCGAACTGTTCCTGAACTACTCGGCAGACGACCCCGCGCTCACCAACGCTACCTGCAGCTTCTGGCACTTTCGCTTCGACGCGCACGCGGGCATGCGGATGGCCGCGCTCGCTGAGGTGATCGAGCGCGATAAGACGGTGAAAAAGGTCTACCTGCTGAACCAGGATTACAGCTTCGGCCACGACGTGAGCAGCCTCGCGCGCTCGACGCTCGCGGCGAAGCGCCCCGACATCGCGGTGGTCGGCGACGAATTTCACCCGATCGGCCGCGTGAAGGACTTTGCGCCGTACATCGCGAAGATCCGTTCGAGCGGCGCGGACGCAGTGATCACCGGCAACTGGGGCAACGACCTGACGTTGCTCGTGAAGGCGGCGCGCGAGCAGGGCCTCGACACGAAGTTCTACACGTTCTACGGCAACAGCCTCGGCGCGCCGGCTGCCCTCGGTGACGCGGGCGTGGGTCACGTGATCGCGGTGGCCGAGTGGCATCCGAACGTCGGCGGCGCGGCCTCCGATGCTTGGTACGCGGCGTTCCGCGCGCGCTATCCTGCCGCGCAGGACGACTATCCGGTGCTGCGTATGCCACTGCTGATCGACACACTCGCCGCCGCCATGCACCGCGCCGGCAGCGCCGATCCGACGGCGGTCGCGAGAGCGCTTGAGGGCATCCGTTTCGACAACGGTTTTCATGCTGCGTGGATGCGCACCGATGACCACCAGCTGATCCAGCCCCTTTACGTAATGCAGATGGACAAAGCCGGCACGCCCGGCGTGCATTTCGATAACGAAGGCTCGGGCTACGGCTTTCGCACGGTGCTGGCGATACCAGCCGAGGGCACGATCTTGCCGACGGCCTGTCGGATGCGGCGTCCCTGAGCGACGCTCGATCCGCCTTGCTAGCGCGGGGTTCGCGGCAGAAGTCGGCTGTGCTACAATACGCGTCCCGTTGTTGGGCTGGGTTCTCATTCAGTTAATTCAGCCACGAACGGGGCTCAGTAAATTGTGAAACGGGTATCCCACGGCACGGCCTTTCTTCCGTGACCGCCTGTCCAGTTATCAAGGAAATTGACATGTCCGCAGTTGAAGCAAGCAAGAAGTCCGAAGTCGTCGCGCAATTCGCACGCGCAGCCAACGACACCGGCTCCCCCGAAGTTCAGGTCGCGCTGCTCACGACCCGTATCAACGAACTGACCTCCCACTTCAAGGAGCACACGAAGGACCACCACAGCCGCCGCGGTCTGCTGCGCATGGTGAGTCGCCGTCGCAAGCTGCTCGACTACCTGAAGGGTAAGGACGCGGATCGTTACCGCAGCCTGATCGAGAAGCTGGGTCTGCGTAAGTAATCGGCCAGTCGTTCAGCAAGATGCCTGTGTCAGTTTCGCTGATACAGGCATTTTGTTTTTGCGCGGCGCGCTTCGTGTAACGCGCACTGCCTGTGGTCCGCGGCGTATGCCGGTTCGCGCGGCGTCCACAGGCAAGCGTAGTAGCAGTAGCAGAGCAGCAGTAGAAGAAGCAGTAACAGGAAACAAGGCCGGGCTTCAGGGCAGAGTTTTGTGTCATTCCAGCGGTTCGCGCGCGCTCGCAGCACGTGGCTCTCTGGAATGGCATAGCACGACTCTTCCCATGCGGCGCCGGCCCCGGCGTTGCCGCGCCGCTTCCGGTCCGCGCGGCATTACGATGAGGAAAAGCAATGACTATGTTCAACAAGATCGTCAAAGAGTTTAAGTGGGGGCAGCACACCGTTCGCCTCGAAACCGGTGAAATCGCTCGCCAGGCTAGCGGCGCGGTGATCGTCGACGTCGAAGACACCGTGGTGCTCGCCACCGTCGTCGGCGCGAAGACCGCGAAGCCGGGTCAGGACTTCTTCCCCCTCACCGTCGATTACATCGAAAAGACCTACGCCGCCGGCAAGATCCCGGGTGGCTTCTTCCGCCGCGAAGGCCGTCCGTCGGAAGGCGAGACGCTGATCTCGCGCCTGATCGACCGTCCGCTGCGTCCGCTCTTCCCTGAAGGCTTCTACAACGAAGTGCAGGTCGTGATTCACGTGCTGTCGCTGAATCCGGAAATCCCCGCCGACATCCCTGCGCTGATCGGCGCGTCGGCGGCGCTCGCCGTGTCCGGTCTGCCGTTCAACGGTCCGGTCGGCGCGGCACGCGTGGCCTACATCAACAACGAATACGTGCTGAACCCGACGCGTCCGCAGATGAAGGAATCGGCGCTCGACCTCGTCGTCGCCGGCACGGAACGCGCGGTGCTGATGGTCGAATCGGAAGCGCAGCAGTTGAGCGAAGAAGTGATGCTCGGCGCCGTCGTGTTCGGTCATGAGCAGATGCAGACCGCGATCGACGCGATCCACGAACTGGTCCGCGAAGGCGGCAAGCCCGAGTGGGACTGGCAGCCGGCCGCGAAGAACGAAGCGCTGATCGCGCGCGTGGGCGAACTCGCCCAAGCCGATCTGCTCGCCGCTTACCAGATCCGCGACAAGCAGGCTCGCTCGACCAAGCTGAAGGAAGTCTACGCAGCGACCTCGGCGAAGCTCGAAGAAGAAGCGGCGGCAGCCGGTACCGTGGCGGCGGACAAGGCGTCGGTCGGCAACGTGCTGTTCGACATCGAAGCGAAGATCGTCCGTACCCAGATCCTGAATGGCGAGCCGCGTATCGACGGCCGCGACACTCGCACCGTGCGCCCGATCGAAATCCGCACCGGCGTGCTGCCGCGTACCCACGGCTCGGCGCTGTTCACACGCGGCGAGACGCAGGCGCTGGTGGTTGCGACGCTCGGCACGAAGGGCGACGAGCAGAGCATCGACGCGCTCGAAGGCGAGTACCGTGAGCGCTTCATGCTTCACTACAACATGCCTCCGTTCGCGACCGGCGAAACGGGCCGCGTCGGTTCGCCGAAGCGCCGTGAAATCGGTCACGGCCGTCTCGCGAAGCGCGCGCTCGTCGCGTGCCTGCCGAGCGCCGACGAATTCGGCTACTCGATCCGCGTCGTGTCGGAAATCACCGAGTCGAACGGTTCGTCGTCGATGGCTTCTGTGTGCGGCGGCTGCCTCGCGCTGATGGACGCCGGCGTGCCGATGAAGGCACACGTCGCCGGGATCGCGATGGGCCTGATTCTCGAAGGCAACCGCTTCGCGGTGCTGACCGACATCCTCGGCGACGAAGATCACCTCGGCGACATGGACTTCAAGGTCGCGGGGACGGAACAAGGCGTAACCGCGCTGCAGATGGACATCAAGATCCAGGGCATCACGAAGGAAATCATGCAGGTCGCGCTCGCGCAGGCGAAGGAAGGCCGCATGCACATCCTCGGCAAGATGACCTCGGCGGTGTCGGGCGCGAACACGCAGCTGTCGGAGTTCGCACCGCGCATGATCACAATCAAGATCAACCCGGAAAAGATCCGCGACGTGATCGGCAAGGGCGGCTCGGTGATCCGCGCGCTGACCGAAGAAACCGGCACGACGATCGACATCTCGGACGACGGCGTCGTCACGATCGCGAGCACGAACAGCGAAGGCATGGCCGAAGCGAAGCGTCGTATCGAAGCGATCACGATGGAGGTCGAAGTGGGCCAGGTGTACGAAGGCACCGTGCTCAAGCTGCTCGACTTCGGCGCGATCGTGAACATCCTGCCGGGTAAGGACGGTCTGCTGCATATCTCCGAGATCGCGAACGAGCGCATCAAGGACATCAACGACTATCTGAAGGATGGCCAGCAGGTGAAGGTCAAGGTCATCCAGACGGACGAGAAGGGTCGTGTGCGTCTGTCGGCCAAGGCATTGCTGAACGACGCGCCGCAAGGCGAACCGACGCCGCAGTAAGGCGGTAACGGACAAACGGCCGGCCGTGTGATGCACGCCGGCCGTTTTTCATGCAGGATGGATTGCGTTGCGTATTCGAATCGCAGCGCGGCGCCACGGCCGACGGCGGCAACGGGTGGGCAACGCAATCCAATCTTGGAGTTGACGCAGATGAAAGCGATCGAAATCACTGAATTCGGTGCCCCGGAAGTTCTCAAGCTGGCGGAGCGACCGACGCCGCAGCTCAAGGCTGGCGAGGTGCTGATCAAGGTGGCGGCATCCGGCATCAATCGTCCGGACGTGTTTCAGCGCAAGGGCGGCTATGCGCCGCCGCCGGGAGCGTCGGATCTGCCGGGCCTGGAGGTGTCGGGCGAGATCGTGGGCGGCACGATCGACGCGAAGAACAACCCGTTCGGTCTGAAGATTGGAGACCGCGTTTGCGCGCTGCTCGCGGGCGGCGGCTATGCGGAGTATGCGGCGGCGCCGCTCCTGCAATGCCTGCCTGTGCCGGCGGGATTGTCGGATGTCGAAGCGGCTTCGCTGCCCGAGACTTTTTTCACGGTGTGGAGCAACGTGTTCAATCGCGCGCAGCTCGGCCAGGGCGAGGGCGGCGCGAATGAAACGCTGCTCGTGCAGGGCGGATCGAGCGGCATCGGAGTGACGGCGATCCAGATTGCGCACGCGCTCGGCTTCCGTGTGTTCGCCACCGCGGGCTCGGACGAAAAGTGCCGCGCGTGCGAAGCGCTCGGCGCCGAACGGGCGATCAACTACAAGACTGAAGATTTCGTCGAAGTCATCAAGTCACTGACTAACGATCGTGGCGTCGACGTGATCCTCGACATGGTGGCGGGCAGCTACGTGCCACGCGAACTGTCGGCGCTCGCCGATGGTGGTCGCATCGTGCTGATTGCGCTGCTTGGCGGCGCGAAGGCGGAGCTGAACCTGAACGAAGTGCTGCGTCGCCGTCTGACGGTTACTGGTTCGACCCTCCGGCCGCGGCCGATCGAGTTCAAGGCACAGATCGCCGCGCAATTGAAGGAGCGCGTGTGGCCGCATCTCGAAGCGGGGCGCATCAAGCCGGTCGTGCATCGCGTGTTTCCGGCTGCGCAGGCTGGCGACGCGCATACGCTGATGGAAAGCAGCACCCACGTCGGCAAGATCGTGTTGACGTGGGGTCAGGAGGCTTGACACCATCGGTTTGACCCGATCCACCCCACGCAGTAAAATTGCGCGTTTTGCGCGCGCCGGATCAATCCAACGGGCGGGCCGCGAGTGCAGGGGCAGGCTGCAGCGAAGCGCGAGCGAAGTCCGCCGGCGGAGCAGGCCGGACTGGCAAGACAGGACAATACGAGACGATGTCGAATCAACAACGAGCCAAACTGGTAGTCGGTAACTGGAAGATGCATGGGCGGCTCGCCGCGAACGCCGCGTTGTTGCAGGCAGTGGTGCAGGGCGCCAATGAATTGCCGGCGGATGTGCGCGTTGGTGTCTGCGTGCCGAGCCTCTATCTCGCGCAAACGCAGTCGCTGCTCGAAGGCACCTCGGTCGTGTGGGGCGTGCAGGACGTGTCCGCGTTCACGCATGGCGCCTATACCGGCGAAGTGGCTGCGCCGATGGTGACGGACTTCGGTGCCACGTTTGCGATCGTCGGGCACTCGGAGCGCCGCGCGTATCACCGCGAAAGCGCCGAGCTGGTTGCGGTGAAAGCGCAGCGTGTGCTCGATGCGGGTTTGACGCCGATCGTGTGCGTCGGCGAAACGCTCGAAGAACGCGAAGCTGGTTCGACCGAGCAGGTCGTCGGCGGTCAGCTCGACGAAGTACTCGCGAAGCTGTCGGCTCAGGAAGCGGCTCGCCTCGTCGTCGCGTATGAGCCGGTATGGGCAATTGGTACCGGCAAGAGCGCATCGGCGGCGCAAGCGCAGGCCGTGCATGCGTTTCTACGCGCACGTCTCGCGGCGAAGGGTGCGGCGGACGTGCCGTTGCTGTACGGCGGCAGCGTGAAGCCGGACAACGCGGAAGAGCTATTCCGTCAGAACGATATCGATGGCGGCCTGATCGGTGGCGCGTCGTTGAAAGATCAGGATTTCCTGGCGATTTGCAAGGCGGCCGCTGCGACCACTGTGGCGGATTAAGCAGGGCGTCTCGGCGAGGGTGACGCTATTTCGCGCAGCACACAGTGTGCGGCGCGGTTAAATAAAGACTCAGGTGAGTGTAATGCTGTATTTGAAAACATTGATTATCGTCGTTCAGTTGTTGTCGGCGCTCGGGGTCATCGGACTCGTCTTGCTGCAGCACGGCAAAGGCGCCGACATGGGTGCGGCTTTCGGCAGTGGCGCGTCGGGTAGCCTGTTCGGTGCGACGGGTTCGGCGAACTTCCTGTCGCGTACCACCGCGGTGCTCGCGGCGCTGTTTTTTGCCACGACCTTGGCACTCACTTACCTTGGCGCGTATCACGTGAAGCCGTCGGCAGGCGTGCTGGGCGCGGCGGCTACTGCGCCGATCGCGGCTTCGCCTGCTTCTGCGCCGGCGGCGGGCTTGGCTCCGGTGGCGGCATCGCCCGCAGCGCCGGCTTCGCCTGCGTCGGTTCCGGCGACGGGCGTGCCGAAATAAATTTTCGGTAGGCGTGCTCTTGTGCGTTGAACAATCTGTTTAAACAAGTTACAATTCAAGTCTTGAAGCGATTCGCGGGTTTTACAAGTTGTTTTCCCGGATTGCATATAGTGCCGACGTGGTGAAATTGGTAGACACGCTATCTTGAGGGGGTAGTGGCGAAAGCTGTGCGAGTTCGAGTCTCGCCGTCGGCACCAAATGTTATCTAAATGCCAGCCGTTTGCTTCGCTTCGGCTGGCATTTTCACTTCTGGCGTATGGCGGGAGAGCTTGCGTCATGCGCGTTGAGGAAGTGATTTCGCGTTAGGGGTGCTATGCTCCTGACGGCACTCAGAACCAACCGATTGAGGATTGTCTTGAACCTCGCAGCCTATTTCCCCGTTTTGTTGTTCCTCATTGTGGGCACCGGTTTAGGCGTAGCACTGGTCAGTATCGGCAAGCTCCTCGGTCCCAACAAACCCGACACCGAAAAAAACGCACCGTACGAGTGCGGCTTCGAAGCATTCGAAGATGCGCGCATGAAGTTCGACGTGCGCTACTACCTCGTCGCCATTCTCTTCATCATTTTCGACCTTGAAACCGCGTTCCTGTTCCCGTGGGGCGTGGCATTGCGTGACATCGGCTGGGCTGGGTTCACGGCAATGATGATTTTCCTGCTCGAGTTCCTTCTTGGTTTTGCCTACATCTGGAAGAAGGGCGGCCTCGACTGGGAATGATGGATTAATCGCCGGTTTGCGTGGGTGGCCAGGCTCGCCGCCCCGTCTGGAGTGGAAAGCAAATGAGTATCGAAGGGGTCTTGAAAGAAGGGTTTGTCACCACTACGGCAGACAAACTGATCAACTGGACGCGCACCGGCTCGCTGTGGCCGATGACGTTCGGTCTCGCGTGCTGCGCGGTCGAGATGATGCATGCGGGCGCCGCCCGTTATGACCTCGACCGTTTCGGTGTGGTGTTCCGTCCGAGTCCGCGTCAGTCGGACGTGATGATCGTCGCCGGCACGCTGTGCAACAAGATGGCGCCCGCTCTGCGCAAGGTCTACGACCAGATGGCAGAGCCGCGCTGGGTGATCTCGATGGGCTCGTGTGCGAACGGCGGCGGCTATTACCACTACTCGTACTCGGTGGTGCGCGGCTGCGACCGGATCGTTCCGGTCGACGTGTACGTGCCGGGTTGCCCGCCCACAGCGGAGGCGCTGGTGTACGGCGTGATCCAGCTGCAAGCCAAGATTCGCCGCACCAACACCATCGCCCGTCAATAAGGCTCACGCCTCCCCACAATATGGCAAGCAAACTCGAGACCCTGAAAGCGAACCTCGAGGCGGCCTTTGGCGGCCTCCTGGTGAGCGTGACCGAGTCGGTCGGTGAATTGACGATCGTCGTCAAGGCTGGCGACTACCTCAACGTGGCAAAGCGCTTGCGCGACGACCGCTCGCTCGGTTTTGAGCAGTGTGTCGACCTGTGCGGCGTCGATTACCAGACCTATGCCGAAGGCGCTTACGACGGCCCGCGTTTTGCAGCAGTTCTGCATCTGCTGTCGGTGCAGAACAACTGGCGTCTGCGTTTGCGCGTATTCGCGCCGGACGACGACATGCCGATCCTGCCGTCCGTCGTCGATATCTGGAATTCGGTCAACTGGTACGAGCGCGAAGCGTTCGACCTGTACGGCATCGTCTTCGAAGGTCATCCGGACCTGCGCCGCATTTTGACCGACTACGGTTTTATCGGTCATCCGTTCCGCAAGGATTTCCCTGTCTCCGGCTACGTCGAGATGCGTTACGACCCGGAAGAGAAGCGCGTCGTCTATCAGCCGGTGACGATCGAGCCGCGGGAAATCACGCCGCGCGTGATCCGCGAGGATCGCTATGGCGGTCTGAAACACTAAGAGAACGTCATGGCAGAGATCAAGAACTACACGCTCAACTTCGGTCCGCAGCACCCGGCAGCGCACGGTGTGTTGCGTCTCGTGCTCGAACTCGACGGCGAAGTGATCCAGCGCGCCGATCCGCACATCGGTCTTCTGCATCGCGCGACTGAAAAGCTCGCCGAAAGCAAGACGTTTATCCAGTCGGTGCCGTACATGGACCGTCTCGACTACGTGTCGATGATGGCCAACGAGCACGGCTACGTGCTCGCCATCGAGAAGTTGCTCGGCATCGACGTGCCGCTGCGCGCGCAATACATTCGCGTACTCTTCGACGAAGTGACGCGCGTGTTGAATCACCTGATGTGGATCGGCGCGCACGCGCTCGACGTCGGTGCGATGGCGGTGTTCCTGTATGCGTTCCGCGAGCGCGAAGACCTGATGGACGTGTACGAAGCGGTGTCCGGCGCGCGGATGCACGCGGCCTACTACCGTCCGGGTGGCGTCTACCGCGATCTGCCTGACGCAATGCCGCAATACAAGGCGTCGAAGATCCGCAATGCGAAGGCGTTGTCGAAGATGAACGAGAACCGTCAGGGTTCGCTGCTCGACTTCATCGACGACTTTTTTACCCGCTTCCCCAAGTGCGTCGATGAATACGAAACGCTGCTCACCGACAACCGGATCTGGAAGCAGCGTCTGGTCGGCATCGGCGTAGTCAGCCCGGAGCGCGCGCTGCAGCTCGGCATGACCGGTGCGATGCTGCGCGGCTCGGGCGTCGAGTGGGACCTGCGCAAGAAGCAGCCGTACGAAGTCTATGACAAGCTCGACTTCGACATTCCGGTCGGCGTGAATGGCGATTGCTACGACCGCTATCTGGTACGCGTCGAAGAGATGCGTCAATCGTGCCGGATCGCGAAACAGTGCATTGAGTGGCTGCGCAAAAATCCGGGCCCCGTGATGACGGACAATCACAAGGTTGCGCCGCCGTCGCGCGTCGGCATGAAGTCGAACATGGAAGATCTGATCCATCACTTCAAGCTGTTCACCGAAGGCTTCCATGTGCCGGAAGGCGAGGCGTACGCCGCAGTCGAACATCCGAAGGGCGAGTTCGGCATCTATCTGATCTCGGACGGCGCCAACAAGCCGTATCGCCTGAAGATACGTGCGCCGGGCTATGCACATCTGTCTTCGCTCGACGAAATGGCGCGCGGTCACATGATCGCCGACGCCGTGACGATCATCGGCACGCAGGACATCGTGTTCGGCGAAGTGGATCGCTAGGACGTATTCATCGACGCGCGTCCGCAGTGGTCGCACCGCCACGCGCGTCAAGCAAAGGAACGCCGGGTCTGTCGCAGTCTCACGTGAGCGACAGGTTTTCGTTCGGTAGGAATTGAAAGAGTCGTGTCTGAAAATGATCTCAGCTGAAGGCCTGAAAGAAATCGATCGTGCGGTCGCAAAATACCCCGCCGATCAGAAACAGTCCGCCGTGATGTCGGCGTTGGCCACTGCTCAAACCGAGCATGGCTGGCTGTCGCCCGAACTCATGCAGTTCGTCGCGGATTATCTCGGCATGCCGGCAATCGCCGTGCAGGAGGTAGCAACCTTCTACACGATGTATGAGACCTCGCCGGTCGGTAAGTTCAAGATCACGCTCTGCACGAACCTGCCGTGCCAGCTCGGCCCGGACGGCGGTTCCGAAAGCGCCGCTGAATACCTGAAGCAGAAGCTCGGCATCGACTTCGGCGAAACCACGCCCGATGGCAAATTCACGCTCAAAGAGGGTGAGTGCATGGGTTCGTGCGGCGACGCGCCGGTGATGCTGGTGAACAACCAACGCATGTGCAGCTTCATGAGCCGCGAGAAGATCGACCAGCTGCTCGAGGAACTTTCGAAATGACGGCTTTACACGATCGTCACATCAAACCGCTGATTCTCGCCGGCCTGAACGGCGACAACTGGCATCTCGAAGACTACGTGGCGCGCGGCGGTTACGCCCAGTTGCGCCGCATCCTGGAAGAAAAGATCGCGCCCGAGCAGGTGATCGCCGACGTCAAGGCGTCGGGTCTGCGCGGCCGCGGCGGTGCGGGTTTCCCTACCGGTCTGAAGTGGAGCTTCATGCCGCGTCAGTTCCCGGGCCAGAAGTACCTCGTTTGTAATTCGGACGAGGGCGAGCCGGGTACGTTCAAGGACCGCGACATTCTGCGTTTCAATCCGCATTCGTTGATCGAAGGTATGGCGATCGGCGCGTACGCGATGGGCATCACGGTCGGCTACAACTATATTCACGGCGAAATCTGGGAAGTCTATAAGCGCTTCGAAGAAGCGTTGGAAGAAGCTCGCCGCGCCGGGTTCCTCGGCGACAACATCATGGGCTCGGGCTTCTCTTTCCAGCTGCATGCGCACCACGGTTACGGCGCGTATATCTGCGGCGAGGAAACCGCGCTGCTCGAATCGATCGAGGGCAAGAAGGGTCAGCCGCGCTTCAAACCGCCGTTCCCGGCGAGCTTCGGCGTGTACGGCAAGCCCACCACGATCAACAACACCGAAACGTTCGCGGCGGTGCCGTTCCTGCTCGCCATCGGCCCGCAGAACTACCTCGAAATCGGTAAGCCGAACAACGGCGGTACGAAGATTTTCTCGGTGTCGGGCGACGTCGAGCGTCCGGGCAATTACGAAATTCCGCTCGGCACGCCGTTCGCCACGCTGATGGAACTCGCCGGCGGCATGCGCGGCGGCAAGAAGATCAAGGCCGTGATTCCTGGCGGTTCATCGGCGCCGGTGATTCCGGGCGACATGATGATGCAGACAGACATGGATTACGACTCGATCGCGAAGGCCGGCTCGATGCTCGGCTCGGGCGCGGTGATCGTGATGGACGAGACGCGCTGCATGGTGCGCTCGTTGCTGCGCCTGTCGTACTTCTATTACGAAGAGTCGTGCGGTCAATGCACGCCTTGCCGTGAAGGCACGGGCTGGCTGTATCGCGTCGTGCATCGTATCGAACATGGTCTCGGCCGCCAGGAAGATCTGGATCTGCTGAACTCGGTCGCGGAAAACATCATGGGCCGCACCATCTGCGCGCTCGGCGACGCGGCAGCCATGCCGGTTCGGGGCATGCTCAAGCACTACTGGGACGAATTCGAATATCACGTCGCCCACAAGCATTGCCTCGTCGGCGGCCATGCAGGCACGGCGGCGCGCGAAACAGTGGCAGCCTGAGCCGCGCCGACAGATTTGGCTGACGAATAACTACCAGACGAACACCTCAACCGCAGGATTCATCGCCCGAAGCGGGCGATGAACAGGCGAACGATTGAGCGGTAACAGGTTAAGGAAGATTGACCATCATGGTTGAACTGGAAATAGACGGCAAGAAAGTCGAGGTGCCTGAAGGCAGCATGGTGATCCAGGCTGCACATAAGGTCGACACCTACATTCCTCACTTCTGCTATCACAAGAAGCTGTCGATTGCGGCCAATTGCCGGATGTGTCTGGTCGATGTCGAGAAGATGCCGAAGGCCGTGCCTGCGTGCGCGACCCCTGTGTCGGCCGGCATGATCGTGCGCACCAAGTCGGACAAGGCGGTGAAGGGCCAACAAGCTGTGATGGAATTCCTGCTGATCAACCATCCGCTCGACTGCCCGATCTGCGACCAGGGCGGCGAATGCCAACTGCAGGATCTGGCTGTCGGTTACGGCAAGTCGTCGTCGCGCTATAGCGAAGAAAAGCGCGTGGTGTTCCACAAGAACGTGGGCCCGCTGATCTCGATGGAAGAGATGTCGCGCTGCATTCACTGCACGCGTTGTGTTCGTTTCGGCCAGGAAATCGCCGGTGTGATGGAACTCGGGATGCTGGGCCGCGGCGAGCATTCGGAAATCACGTCGTTTGTCGGCAAGACGGTCGACTCCGAACTGTCGGGCAACATGATCGACCTGTGCCCGGTCGGCGCGCTCACCAGCAAGCCGTTCCGCTACAGCGCCCGTACATGGGAGCTGTCACGCCGCAAGTCGGTGAGCCCGCATGATTCCGTCGGCGCGAACCTCATCGTGCAGGTGAAGAACAATCGCGTGATGCGCGTTCTGCCGTTCGAAAACGAAGCGATCAACGAGTGCTGGATTTCGGACAAGGACCGCTTCTCGTACGAAGGCCTCAACAGCCCCGAGCGTCTTACCAAACCGATGCTCAAGCAGGGCGGCCAGTGGGTCGAAACCGACTGGCAGACCGCGCTCGATTACGTGGTCAAGGGTCTTAAGGGCATCGCGGGCGACCACGGCGCGAACGCGCTTGCGGCGCTGTCGAGCGCGCACAGCACGGTCGAAGAACTGTTCCTGCTGAAGCAGATTGCGCAAGCGGTCGGCACGCCGAACATCGACTTCCGTCTGCGTCAGTCGGATTTTTCGGCGCCCGTTACCGGCGCGCCGTGGCTCGGCGGCACGATCGCAGATCTGTCGAACGTCGACGCGGCGCTCGTGATCGGCTCGGATCTGCGCCGTGATCATCCGCTGTTCGCGGCGCGTCTGCGCCAGGTCGCACGCGGCGGCTCGGCGCTCACGCTGATCCAGGCCACCAACGACGACGCGATGATCCCGCAGGCGCATCGTGTGGTCGCGGCACCGTCGGCATGGCTCGACGCACTCGCGGGAATCGCCGGCGCGGTGGGCGAAGCGAAGGGCGTCGCGCTACCGGAAGCATTCGCCGGCACGCAGCCGTCGGACTCACACAAGCAGATCGCGAAATCGCTGACCAACGGCGCACTGCGCGTCGTGCTGCTCGGCAACGAAGCGGTCCGTCACCCGGACTTCGCGGCGATTCATGCCGCGGCGCAATGGATTGCCGACGCAACCGGCGCTACGCTCGGTTTCCTGACCGAAGCGGCCAACACGGTCGGCGCGCACCTCGTGAACGCGCTGCCGGGCGAAGGCGGTCTGAATGCACGCGAAGTGTTCGAGCAGCCACGCAAGGGCTATCTGCTGTTGAACCTCGAACCCGAATTCGACACGGCCAATCCGGCGCAGGCGCTTGCCGCGCTGAAGCAGGCCGAAATGGTCGTCGTGATGTCGCCGTTCCAAGCCGGCGCAGACTACGCCGACGTGTTGCTGCCGATTGCACCGTTCACCGAAACAGGCGGTTCGTTCGTCAACGCGGAAGGCACGGTGCAGGCTTTCAACGGTGTCGTGCGTCCGCTCGGCGACACGCGTCCGGCGTGGAAGGTATTGCGCGTGCTGGGCAGCTTGCTCGGCGCGCCGGGCTTCGAATACGACACGGTTGAAGAAGTGCGCACGGCTGCGCTCGGCGACGGCGAACTCAGTTCGCGTCTGTCGAACCGTACCGGCGTCGCGCCGACGCGCGGCAAGGCCGTGAAGGCGGCGGAAGGCAAGTTCGAGCGTCTCGCGAACGTGCCGATCTATCATGCCGACGCGCTGGTGCGTCGCGCGGAGTCGCTGCATCTGACCGCGGCGGCCCGTACGGCGAATTCGGTCGGTCTGCCGGCTGCGCTGTTCGATAAACTGGGTTTGAAAGAGGGCGACGCGGTGCGCGTTCGTCAGGGCGAGCAAGCGGTGCAGTTGCCGGCCGTGCGCGACGCGAATCTTGCGGAGACGGTCGTCCGCGTATCGGCGGCTACGCCTGCCGGCGCAGCGCTGGGCAGCCTGTTCGGTGAACTGGTGGTGGAGAAGGCGTAAATGAGCTTGTTCGATACGATCAACTCGGGCGGCGCCCAGCTTCTCGGTGTGGCATGGCCCACGGTGTGGGCGCTCGTGCGCATCCTGGTGGTGGCCGTCGTGATCCTGCTGTGCGTCGCTTACCTGATCCTCTGGGAGCGCAAGCTGATCGGCTGGATGCACGTGCGTCTCGGTCCTAACCGCGTCGGCCCCGGCGGCCTTTTGCAGCCAATCGCCGACGTCCTGAAACTGCTGCTCAAGGAAGTGATCCAGCCCGCCCAGGCGAGCCGCTGGATTTATGTCATCGCGCCGATCATGGTGGTGGTGCCGGCGTTCGCGGTGTGGGCGGTGATTCCGTTCCAGGCAGGCGCGGTGCTCGGCGACATTAACGCGGGCCTGCTGTACGCGATGGCGATTTCGTCGATCGGCGTGTACGGCGTGATTCTGGCCGGCTGGGCGTCGAACTCGAAATACGCGTTCCTCGGTGCGATGCGCGCCGCCGCGCAGATGGTCTCGTACGAAATCTCGATGGGCTTCGCGCTGGTGGTCGTGCTGATGACGGCCGGTACGCTGAACCTGTCGGGCATCGTCGGCTCGCAGGAGCAGGGCTTCTTCGCCTCGCACGGCCTGAATTTCCTGTCGTGGAACTGGCTGCCGCTGCTGCCGATGTTCGTCGTGTACTTCATCTCGGGCATCGCCGAAACGAACCGTCACCCGTTCGACGTGGTGGAAGGCGAATCGGAAATCGTCGCGGGCCACATGATCGATTACTCGGGTATGGCGTTCGCGCTGTTCTTCCTCGCCGAGTACATCAACATGATCGTGATCTCGGCGTTGGCTGCAACACTGTTCCTCGGCGGCTGGAGCGCACCGTTCGGGTTCCTGTCGTTCATCCCGGGCATCGTCTGGCTCGTCGCCAAGGTTTTCTTCCTGTTGTCGGTGTTCATCTGGGCGCGTGCCACGTTCCCGCGCTATCGCTATGACCAGATCATGCGTCTCGGCTGGAAGGTCTTCATTCCCGTTTGCGTGGTGTGGCTCGTGGTGGTCGGCTTCTGGATCATGTCGCCGTTGAACATCTGGAAATAAAGGGCGGACGAACCTATGACCGCAATCCAAAACTTCTTCAAGACTTTCTTCCTCACGGAACTGCTGAAAGGCCTCGCGCTGACCGGACGCTACACGTTCCAGCGCAAGGTCACCGTACAGTTCCCCGAAGAAAAGACCCCGATCTCGCCGCGTTTCCGCGGTCTGCATGCGCTGCGCCGCTATGAAAACGGCGAAGAGCGCTGCATCGCCTGCAAGCTGTGCGAAGCAGTGTGCCCGGCGCTCGCGATCACGATCGAATCGGAAACGCGCGCGGACAACACGCGCCGCACGACGCGCTACGACATCGACCTGACCAAGTGCATCTTCTGCGGTTTCTGCGAAGAGAGCTGCCCAGTCGACTCGATCGTCGAGACGCACATTCTCGAGTATCACGGCGAGAAACGCGGCGACCTGTACTTCACGAAGGAAATGCTGCTGGCCGTCGGCGACCGCTACGAAGCACAAATCGCCGCCAACAAGGCGGCCGACGCACCGTATCGTTGAAGCGCTTTCCCGCTGATGCAGTAAATGCGGCAGTAAACGCAGTAACACGGCCTGCTGTCGGGCCGACCGCCGCGGCCTGAACGCCGCGGCACGGCGCACCTGTGTGGCGGCACTGACGGTTTGGTCCGCTTTTGCCAATCACGCGTGCCAAAGAACAATGCCTGACGATGGCCTAACGATGAACCGGTAATCATGGAATTCACGACCGTACTGTTCTACATCTTCGCGCTGCTCCTCGTGGTTTCAGGGCTGAAGGTGATCACCTCGCGCAACCCGGTGGCGTGCGCACTGTTTCTGGTGCTGGCGTTCTTCAACGCAGCCGCGATCTGGATGCTGCTCGAGGCCGAGTTCCTTGCGATCCTGCTGGTGCTGGTCTACGTCGGCGCGGTGATGGTGCTGTTCCTGTTCGTCGTGATGATGCTGGACATCAATCTCGACGTGCTGCGCAAGGACTTCAAACGCTTCGTGCCGATGGCATCGGCGGTGGGCGCGATCATCGTGATCGAAACCGCGCTGATCCTGTGGCATGGCTACGGCGCGACCGCCACCGCGCTGCACGACACGGCCTCGGCCGCCGCCGGGATGGGCGACTGGTCGAACACGCGCCTGATCGGCAAGGTCATTTACACCAACTACATCTTCGCGTTCGAAATCGCGGGCCTGATTCTGCTGGTCGCCATCATCGCGGCGATCGCGCTCACCACGAGCCACAAGAAGGACAGCAAGCGTCAGAACGTCAGCGCGCAGGTCAAGGTGCGTGCCCAGGACCGCGTGCGCGTCGTGAAGATGCCGTCGGAGAAAACCGCGGCGACCATCGCGGCGGAACAAGCGGCTGCCGCGGCAGCCGCAGCAGCAGCCGACTCGGCAGCAGCCAAGAACAGCTGAGCGGACAGGAGATAGAAATCATGTTGACCCTTGCTCATTACCTTGTCCTCGGCGCGATCCTGTTTGCGATCAGCATCGTCGGCATTTTCCTGAACCGTCGCAACGTCATCATCATCCTGATGGCGATCGAACTGATGCTGCTCGCGGTGAATACCAATTTCGTCGCGTTCTCGCACTACCTGGGCGACGTGCACGGCCAGATTTTCGTTTTCTTCGTGCTGACGGTTGCGGCAGCCGAAGCGGCGATCGGTCTCGCAATTCTGGTGACCCTGTTCCGTAGTCTCGACACGATCAATGTCGAGGATCTCGATCAGCTCAAAGGTTAATTTCAGGAAAAGCGGTTATGTCCACGATACTCAATGAAAACCTGCTGTTGGCAATTCCGCTGGCACCGCTCGCCGGTTCCCTGGTTGCAGGGCTGTTCGGCAAGGCGATAGGACGGGCGGGTGCGCATTCGGTCACGATCCTCGGCGTCGCGATTTCGTTCATCCTGTCGGTCATGGTCTTCTTGCAGGTGATGGACGGCGCGAGCTTCAACGCGACCGTTTATCAATGGATGTCGATCGGCAAGACACAGCTGGAAGTCGGTTTCCTGGTCGACTCGCTGACCGCGATGATGATCGTCGTGGTCAACTTCGTGTCGCTGATGGTGCACATCTACACGATCGGCTACATGGCCGACGACGACGGCTACCAGCGCTTCTTCTCATACATCTCGCTGTTCACGTTCTCGATGTTGATGCTCGTGATGAGCAACAACTTCCTGCAGCTGTTCTTCGGCTGGGAAGCGGTGGGTCTCGTTTCGTACCTGCTGATCGGCTTCTACTTCAAGCGTGAAAGCGCGATCTACGCGAACATGAAGGCGTTCATCGTGAACCGCGTCGGCGACTTCGGTTTCCTGCTCGGCATCGGTCTGCTGTTCGCGTTCGCCGGTTCGATGAACTACGGCGAAGTCTTCGCAAAGCGTACGGAACTCGCGGCGCTGAACTTCCCAGGTACCGACTGGGGCCTGCTGACGGTGGCCTGCATTTGCCTTTTCATCGGCGCGATGGGTAAGTCGGCGCAGTTCCCGCTGCACGTGTGGCTGCCGGACTCGATGGAAGGCCCGACGCCGATCTCCGCACTGATTCACGCGGCGACCATGGTGACGGCCGGTATCTTCATGGTCACGCGCATGTCGCCGCTGTTCGAACTGTCGGATACGGCGTTGTCGTTCGTCATGGTCATCGGTGCGATTACCGCGCTGTTCATGGGTTTCCTCGGCATCGTCCAGAACGACATCAAGCGGGTGGTCGCTTATTCCACGCTGTCGCAACTCGGCTACATGACGGTCGCGCTCGGCGCGTCGGCGTACTCGGTTGCCGTGTTCCACCTGATGACGCACGCGTTCTTCAAGGCGCTGCTGTTCCTCGGCGCGGGTTCGGTGATCATCGGCATGCATCACGATCAGGACATGCGCAACATGGGCGGTCTGCGCAAGTACATGCCGATCACGTGGATCACGTCGCTGATCGGTTCGCTCGCGCTGATCGGCACGCCGTTCTTCTCGGGCTTCTACTCGAAAGACTCGATCATCGATGCGGTGAAGCTGTCGCATCTGCCGGGCTCGGGTTTCGCGTACTTCGCGGTGGTCGCAAGCGTGTTCGTGACCGCGTTGTATTCGTTCCGTATGTATTTCATGGTGTTCCACGGCGAGGAGCGTTTCCGCAATCCGAAGCACCCGGAATCGCCGATGGGCGCAGAAGCCGCGTCGCATGCACATGGCGCGCACGGCCACGACGACCATGGTCATGGTCACGACGACCACGCTCACGAGCCGCACGAAACGCCGTGGGTCGTGTGGGTGCCGCTCGTGCTGCTGGCGATTCCGTCGATCGTGATCGGCGCGATCGGTGTCGGTCCGATGCTGTTCGGCGACTTCTTCCAGCACGGCGTCGCGTTCGACAAGGTGATCTACATCAGCGAGAACCATCCGGCGCTGCGTGAGATGGCCGAAGAGTTCCAGGGCTGGGCGTCGATGGGCCTGCACTCGGTGTCGGGTCTGCCGGTTTGGCTCGCGCTCGCTGGCGTGGTCGTCGCATGGTTCCTGTATCTGGTCCGTCCGGATCTGCCCGCTGTCATCAAGCGCGCATTCGGCCCGATCTACACGTTGCTCGATAACAAGTACTACATGGACAAGATCAACGAAGTCGTGTTTGCGCGGGGTGCGGTGGCCATTGGCCGGGGTTTGTGGAAGGAAGGCGACGTGGTCGTGATCGACGGCATCGTCAACGGCAGCGCACGCTTTATCGGCTGGTTCGCTAGCGTGATCCGCTTCCTCCAATCCGGCTACATCTACCACTACGCGTTCGCCATGATCATCGGCATGCTGGGGCTCCTGACCCTGTTTGTAACGCTCGGCGGCAAATAAGGCGAGGGACACTCATGCACGCTTATCCGATTCTTAGCATCGCGATCTGGTTGCCGATCTTCTTCGGCCTGCTGGTCCTCGCGATCGGCAACGACGAGAACCCCGCTCCCGCGCGCTGGATCTCGTTGATCGGCTCGGTCCTGAGCTTTCTCGTCACGCTGCCGCTGATCACCAGCTTCGATTCGAGCACCGCCGACCTGCAGTTCGTCGAGCAGGCGAACTGGATCCAGCGCTTCCACATCATGTATCACCTCGGCGTGGACGGCATTTCGATGTGGTTCGTCTCGTTGACCGCGTTGATCACGGTGATCGTCGTGATCGCAGGGTGGGAAGTGATCACGAAGAACGTCGGCCAGTACCTCGCGGCCTTCCTGATCCTGTCGGGCATCATGGTCGGCGTGTTCAGCGCGGCCGACGGCATGCTGTTCTACGTGTTCTTCGAAGCGACGCTGATTCCGATGTACATCATCATCGGTGTGTGGGGCGGGGCGAACCGTGTGTACGCGGCGTTCAAGTTCTTCCTGTACACGCTGGCGGGCTCGCTGCTGATGCTGGTTGCGCTGATCTATCTGTACAACGAGACCGGCTCGTTCGACATCGCCACGTGGCAGCACGCGCAGATCGCGATGACGCCGCAGGTGCTGCTGTTTATCGCGTTCTTCCTGGCCTTCGCGGTGAAGGTGCCGATGTGGCCGGTGCACACGTGGTTGCCGGACGCACACGTGGAAGCGCCTACCGGCGGTTCGGTCGTGCTGGCCGCGATCATGCTGAAGCTCGGTGCGTATGGTTTCCTGCGCTTCTCGCTGCCGATCACGCCTGATGCGAGCCATTTCCTCGCACCGGTCATCATCACGCTGTCGCTGATCGCCGTGATCTATATCGGTCTCGTTGCGATGGTGCAGGCTGACATGAAGAAGCTGGTCGCGTATTCGTCGATCGCGCACATGGGCTTTGTCACGCTCGGCTTCTTTATCTTCAATCAGCTGGGCGCGGAAGGCGCGATCGTGCAGATGATCTCGCACGGCTTCGTGTCGGGCGCAATGTTCCTATGCATCGGCGTGCTGTACGACCGCATGCACTCGCGTCAGATCGCTGATTACGGCGGTGTCGTCAACGTGATGCCGAAGTTCGCGGCGTTCGTAATGCTGTTCGCGATGGCGAATTGCGGCTTGCCGGGCACGTCCGGTTTCGTCGGCGAATTCATGGTGATTCTGGCTTCCGTCCAGTACAACTTCTGGATCGCGAGCGGCGCGGCTGTCACGCTGATTCTCGGCGCGGCCTACACACTGTGGATGTACAAGCGTGTCTACTTCGGCGCGGTCGCGAACGACCACGTGAAGAGCCTGGTCGACATCGACCGTCGCGAATTTTTCATGCTGGCAGTGCTCGCCGCACTGACGCTGTTCATGGGCCTGTATCCGAAGCCCTTTACCGATGTGATGCACGTATCCGTGGATAACCTCCTCTCCCACGTTGCGCAATCGAAGCTGCCGTTGCCTCAGTAACGACGAGCGGAGGAACTTAAGACCATGCAAAACGCCCCTATGACTGCTCTGTTGCCTGACGCACTGGTGATGTTCGCCATTGTCATCGCGTGGCTCAACGACACGTTCGTCGGCCCAGAGGGTCGCCGTACCACGTATTTCATCGCGTTCTTCTCGACGCTCGTCGCCGGGATCTGGTTCGCGATCAATGCGTTCGACCCGCAAGTGCATTACTTCTTCGATCACATGTACGTGGTCGATCCGTTCGCCAACGTGATGAAGGCGGTGGTGTCGCTCGGCTATGCGGTGACGATCGTTTATTCGCGTCGCTATCTCGAAGACCGTAGCCTGTTCCGCGGCGACTTCTTCCTGCTCGGCATGTTCTCGCTGCTCGGCCAGATCGTGATGATCTCGGGCAACAACTTCCTGACGCTTTATCTCGGTCTCGAACTGATGTCGTTGTCGCTGTACGCGGTGATCGCGCTGCGCCGCGAAGTTGCGTCGTCGAACGAAGCAGCGATGAAGTACTACGTGCTCGGCGCGCTGGCTTCCGGTTTCCTGCTGTACGGCGTTTCGATGCTGTACGGCGCGACCGGCTCGCTGGACCTGAACGAAGTGTTCAAGGCGATTAACACGAGCCACTACGATCCGACCGTGCTGCTGTTCGGCGTGATCTTCATCGTGGCGGGCGTGGCGTTCAAGATGGGCGCGGTGCCGTTCCATATGTGGGTGCCTGACGTGTACCAGGGCGCACCGACGGCGATGACGCTCATCGTCGGTGGCGGTCCGAAGGTCGCGGCGTTCGCGTGGGGTCTGCGTTTCCTCGTGATGGGCTTGCTGCCGCTCGCGGTCGAATGGCAACAGATGCTGGTGATTCTGGCGGCGCTGTCGCTGATCGTCGGCAACATCACCGGTATCGTGCAGCGCAACGTCAAGCGGATGCTCGCGTATTCGGCGATCTCGAATATGGGCTTC
Organism: Paraburkholderia atlantica; assembly: GCF_000092885.1. Lineage (NCBI taxonomy): Bacteria > Pseudomonadati > Pseudomonadota > Betaproteobacteria > Burkholderiales > Burkholderiaceae > Paraburkholderia > Paraburkholderia atlantica. Next base: position 1,073,444 of record NC_014117.1, read on the forward strand.
GTGCTGCTGGGCCTGCTTGCCGGCGTGGTCGATCAGAAGACCACGGGCGCCGCGAGCGCGTACGGCTCGGCGATGTTCTACAGCATCGTCTACCTGATCACGACGCTCGGCACCTTCGGCGTCATCATGCTGCTCGCGCGCCGCGACTTCGAAGCGGACACGCTGGAGGACTTCAAGGGCCTGAATCAGCGCAGCGCGGTCTTCGCGTTCGTGATGATGATCATGATGTTCTCGCTCGCGGGTATTCCGCCGGCAGTCGGCTTCTACGCGAAGCTCGCCGTGCTGCAAGCGACGATGAATGCCGGCCTGACCTGGCTCACCGTGCTTGCCGTGATCACGTCGCTGTTCGGCGCGTTCTACTACCTGCGTATCGTCAAGCTGATGTACTTCGACGAACCGCAAGACAAGTCGGTGATCGTGGCGGACACGAGCACGCGTGCGTTGCTCGCGTTGAACGGCGTTGCCGTGCTGGTGCTCGGTATCGTGCCTGATCCGCTGCTGCGCGCCTGCCTGCAGGCTATTCAGCACACGCTGCTGCTCTAATGTCAGCTGCGGGCTGGTTTATCGTGCTGTTGGCGCTAGTCGGCGCCAACCTGCCGTTCCTGAATCAGCGACTCTTCGCCGCGGTGCCGTTGAAAGCGGCGAAAAAAAGCGCCTGGCTCCGGATTGCCGAATTGATCGTGCTGTATTTCGTGGTCGGAACGCTGGGTTTTCTGCTCGAAGCGCGCGCGGGAAATCGCTTCGAGCAGGGCTGGCAGTTCTACGCGATCACGTTCGCGCTGTTCGTCGTGTTCGCGTTTCCCGGCTTTACCTTCCAATATCTCGTCAAACGCCGCTGACGGCGTCCCGCCGTCGCGCGCCTGGCTGTTCTGAGGTCCGCACATGGCTGAACTTCCCAATCACGACGCCGCGCTAACCGAGACTTGTATCGACAGCAAAACGGTCCATCAAGGACCGTTCATGACGGTCAAGTACGATACGGTCCGACTGCCGGACGGCAAACACGCGACGCGCGAATACGTTCAGCATCCGGGCGCCGTCATGGTGATTCCCTTGTTCGACGACGGTCGCGTGCTGCTGGAAAGTCAGTATCGCTATCCGATGGGCAAGGTGATGGTCGAATATCCGGCCGGCAAGCTCGACCCGAACGAGGGCGCGCTGGCGTGCGCGGTGCGGGAACTGCGCGAGGAAACTGGCTATACCGCGCGCGAGTACGTGTACCTGACACGGATTCACCCGATCATTTCCTACTCGACCGAATTCATCGATATCTATCTCGCGCGGGGCTTGACCGCTGGCGAGCGCAAACTGGACGAAGGCGAGTTTCTCGAACTGTTCACCGCGACCGTGGAGCAAGTGTCCGAGTGGGTGCGCACTGGCAAGATCACGGATGTGAAGACGATCATCGGTACCTTCTGGCTCGAGAAAGTGCTGTCGGGTACGTGGCCGACTGAGGCGCCCGAGACGGTATAAGCTCGCGTCTTCCCGATAGCTGATCCGCGTTGCGGTTTAACGAAGCCCCTGTTGGTCGATGACCGGCAGGGGCTTTGTCATTGGCTGCGCGGTTTCTTTCTGGCTGAACAATAGGCCGCCTCCTATGCCGTCTAGCTGGCTCGTCGTGGCCCCGGCGGCCGGCTAGTATGAACCCTCCGGTCACCGAGTCCGTCGTCGATTTTTGTTTTGGGTAACCGACGCTAGTCATCGGAGTGATCTGATTTCACCTCAATCCAAGGTTGTCAATTGACAACTCAAGATTGAGCGACTACATTGGAGGTGTCGATGGTTCGACGAAGGCACACGAAGAAGGAGATCGAGGCCGCATTGGCATACGCGGAGCAGCACGGCTGGCGCGTTCAGGACGGCGGAAGAGGTCATGCGTGGGGAAAAATCTATTGCCCGTACCAAGACGCCGAATGTCGTTGCGGAGAGTTCTGTATATCGAGCGTCTGGAGTACGCCGAAAAATCCCGGCAATCACGCCAGACACTTGCGGCGCATCGTCGGCAACTGCGCGGCACGGCGCTAGTGGCTTCGTAGGTAGCAAACCGGAATCGCAATAACCTGGGCTCAATAAAGACAGGAGTAACGTATGGAATATGTGTTCACGTTGAAGTACCGCCTTTCCGCGGAAGATTGCGATGCAGACGCAATTGTCGAGCGGTTGGGCGAAGCGGGGTGCGACGACGCCACGATTGGCGTCGGGCAACCAGGCCGCCTCGCGCTGATTTTCACCCGTGAAGGCGCGAGCGCATTCGAGGCTCTCACCAGCGCGCTCAAGGACGTAAAGCGCGCAGTGCCGTCCGCGCAGCTGGCCGAGGCAGGACCTGACTTTGTGGGGCTGACCGACGTGGCCGAAATGGCGGGCGTGTCGCGGCAAAACATGCGCAAGCTGATGCTGAACAACGCCATCGACTTCCCGCCGCCGGTCCACGAAGGCAGTGCGTCGGTATGGCATCTGACGGATGTGCTCGAATGGCTGACCGCGCGCGGCGGGTACGAGATTGAGATCGGTGTGGCGGACGTCGCAAAACTGGCGAAGCAGATCAATCTGACGAAGGAGGCCCGTCAGATCGAACCGCGTGTGAGCCGTCGACTCGGCAACCTCGTGGCGTGACGGGGCGCCACAAGCGGGCTGGAGAACCGAGCGAATGCGGCACCGTTAACCGCTCGGGCCGCCTTCGGCAGCGCATGCTGTAAAGCGTTAAAATCGCGCACCCGCGTGATATTCCCTTGCGGCAGCTGGCGGCTGCGCGTCGGCCTTAAAGTTTTACGAACGATCGTTCACAAATTTCCATTTTGCGCTAAACTGGCACGCAAGCCCTGATTCCACATGAAGGTCCTCGATTTACAGTGTCCGCATGGCCATCGGTTCGAAGGCTGGTTCGCTTCGGCTGATGACTTCGAGTCGCAGCAGTCCCGCAAGCTCGTCGAGTGTCCGATCTGCGGTGCGCACGAGGTGAGCCGTTTGCCGTCGGCACCGCGTTTGAATCTGTCGGGCGCGACCGACTCGAAAGCGCCGGCGGGCATGGAGCAAATGCAGGCGCACATGATTCGGGCGCTGCGCGAGGTACTGGAGAAGACCGAGAACGTGGGCGACCGCTTCGCCGAGGAAGCGCGGCGCATTCACTACAACGAAGCGCCCGCGCGCAGTATTCGCGGTGTCACGACACCGGAGGATGCGCGTGCCTTGGTCGAGGAAGGCATCGAAGTGATGCCGCTACCGGTTCCGGCTGCGCTGAAGGAACCACTGCAGTAGCGCAGTGGCTCCAGGCGGCTGGGTGGTGGCGGCCAGGAGACACTACGCATGAATCTGGACTATTCCCCCGCTGAAGACGCGTTCCGCGCCGACATCCGCGCCTGGCTCGAAGCGAATCTACCTCGCGAGCTGAGCAGCAAGGTTCTCAATCACAAACGTCTTTCCCGCGAAGACTTCGCAAGCTGGCACAGGCTGCTCGGCACGCGAGGCTGGTCGGCGGTCGCGTGGCCGCGCGAATATGGCGGCCCCGGCTGGGACGCGACGCAACGACATATCTGGGAAGAAGAGTGCGCGCGTATTGGCGCACCTACCGTGCTGCCTTTCGGCGTGTCGATGGTTGCGCCAGTGCTGATGAAATACGGTGACGAGGCGCAGAAGCGCCGCTATCTGCCGCGTATTCTCGACGGCACTGACTGGTGGTGTCAGGGCTATTCGGAGCCGGGATCGGGTTCCGACCTGGCGTCGCTGCGCACCCGCGCTGAGCGCGTCGGTGATCATTACGTGGTCAATGGTCAGAAGACCTGGACCACACTCGGCCAGCACGCCGACATGATGTTCTGCCTCGTGCGTACCGACAGCGGCGCCAAAAAGCAGGAGGGCATCTCGTTCCTTCTGATCGACATGAAAACGCCGGGCATCACGGTGCGGCCCATCATCACGCTCGACGAAGATCACGAAGTCAATGAAGTGTTCTTCGAGGACGTCAAAGTGCCGGTCGACAATCTGGTCGGCGAAGAAAATCGCGGCTGGACTTATGCGAAATATCTGCTCGGGCACGAGCGAACCGGCATCGCGCGAGTCGGTGCATCGAAGCGTGAACTGGTGTTTCTCAAGCGTGTCGCGCTGAATCAGAAAAAGAACGGCAAGCCGCTGCTGCACGACCCGGTATTTGCGGCAAAGGTCGCGAGTCTCGAAATCGAGTTAATGGCGCTCGAAGTCACCGTACAGCGCGTGGTGGCCAACGAGGCGGGCGGTCGCGGCCCGGGCCCGGAAGCGTCGATGCTGAAGATCAAGGGCACGGAAGTGCAACAGGGGCTCACCGAACTGATGTTCGAAGCGATCGGTCCGCTGGCCGCACCGTTCGACGTACCGTTCCTCGAAGGCGAACGCGAGCACAGTCTTGCCGGCGACGACGATGCCGCGCCGCTTGCCGCGTACTACTTCAACTTCCGCAAGACGTCGATTTATGGCGGCTCGAACGAAATTCAAAAGAACATCATCGCGCAGATGATTCTCGGACTTTGAGGAGCGGCGCATGGACTTCACTTTCAACGACGAACAGCAGCAATTTGCCGATGCGCTGCGACGCTATCTCGAGAAGAGCTACGGCTTCGAAGCGCGCCAGGCGATCGTGCGCTCGGAGGCCGGCGTATCGGCTGCGCACTGGGCTGCGTTCACCGAGTTGGGGCTGACCGCGTTGCCGGTGCCGGAAGCGCAGGGCGGCTTCAACGGCGGCCCGATCGACATGCTCGTGGTCATGCAGGAGCTCGGTCGCGCGCTCGTCGTCGAGCCGTATTGGGCGACCGCGGTCGGCATCGAAGCGTTGCGGCTCGCCGGCACCGGCGACGGCGAAGATGCCGTCCTGCTCGAACGGGCGGCCCAGGGCGAAGGCAAGCTGGCCGTGGCGTTTCATGAGCCGCATGCCCGCTACGATCTGTTCGACGTCGCGACGATCGCGAGCGGGCAGGGTGCGCAGCACACGCTGAGCGGCACAAAATCTGTCGTGCTGCACGGCGCGCAGGCGGACCACTGGATCGTGCCGGCGCGCCTCGATGGCGAGATCGCACTCTTTGTCGTTGCGCGCGACGCGGCCGGTGTCACGCTCACCGAATACCGCACGATCGATGGTCAACGCGCCGCAACGCTCGAATTCAACGGCACGCCCGCGCGCCGGCTCGCCGGCGAACATGCGGGGGCGGCAACGCTCGAGCAGATCGCCGACTACGGCACGCTGCTGCTGTGCGCGGAGGCGATCGGCGCGCTCGACGCGCTCAATCACGCCACCGTCGAGTACACGAAAACGCGCCGGCAGTTCGGCCAGCCGATCGCGCGTTTCCAGGCGCTACAGCATCGCATGGTCGAGATGCTGATCCACGCGGAGCAGGCGCGTTCGATCACGTATCTGGCGGCGATGCGCTACGCAACTGAAGACGCGATCGAGCGCCGCCGCGCGATCTCCGCGGCCAAGGTTCGGGTCGGCCAGGCCGCCCGTTTCGTCGGTCAACAGGCGGTGCAGTTGCACGGCGGCATGGGCGTCACGAATGAAGTGGCGGCCGCGCATCTGTTCAAACGCCTCGCGATCATCGAGACCACGCTCGGCGACGTCGATCATCATCTCGCGCGATTTGCCTCACTACCCGGATTTGCGGTCGCCGAAGTCTGATCGGGCCGTTCCACCGAACAAAGGAGGTGCACGATGAAAATCAGTTTCGAAGACATGGAAGTGGGTACGAGCCACGAAATCGGCAAGCACACTTTCACCCGCGAGGAAATTGTCGACTTCGCGCAGAAGTTCGATCCGCAGCCGTTTCATCTCGACGAAGCCGCCGCGGCCGAATCGCCGTTCCGCGGCCTCGTCGCGAGCGGCTGGCACACCTGCTCGGTGATGATGGGCATGCTCGTGCGCAAGGTGCTGGCGGATTCGACGTCGATGGGTTCACCCGGCATCGACGAAGTCCGCTGGCTGAAGCCGGTGCGAGTCGGCGACACGATCACGATGATCAACGTCATCGTCGATAAGCGGGTGTCGCAGAGCAAGCCCGATCGCGGCATCGTGTCGACGCGCTGGGAGGGCATCAATCAGCACGGCGACACGGTGATCACAGTGCGCTCGAACGGCATGTTCGGTCTGCGCAATCCGCGAGCGGCGGGATGACGGCGGGTGCGGCGACGATCGCCGCTTTCGATAATGCGGACGCTTTGCGCGCGCTCATCGGCGCGGAGCCGCTGGTCAGCGAATGGCTGAGCGTCGATCAGGACAGGGTCGACCGTTTCGCCGAGGCGACCGGCGATCATCAGTGGATTCACATCGATCCCGAGCGGGCCAAACGGGAATCGCCGTTTGGCGGGCCGATCGCGCATGGGTTTCTGACGCTGTCGCTGATTCCGGCTTTGCTCGGCGCAACGGTGAAGATCGAGCAGCGTATGGGCGTCAACTACGGCTTGAACCGTGTGCGTTTCGTGTCGCCGGTGCTCGTGGGGTCGTCGCTGCGCGGGAAGTTCGTCGTCGAGTCGGTGACCGACGTAGACAACAACGGCGTGCAAGTCGCGTGGAACGTCACGCTGGAGTGTCAGGGCGGCGAACGACCGGTGTGCGTCGCGGAGTTCATCACGCGGCATTACTTCTAGCGTTTGCACTTCGCGGAGGAAATGAACAAGCGCGAGCCGGCAGGGATGCCGCTCGCGCTTTCTGTTTGTGTCGAGCCGCGTCAGCGAGACAGCCCGCAACTAGTGTTTCGCGTACTGCGTCGCGCCAAACAGAATTTCTTTCGCCTTGTCGTCCATCAGCGGCGCGCGCGCGGATGCGAGCACGTCGACGCCGCGCACCACCGCCGGCCGCGCGGCGATCTCTTCATGCCAGCGCTTCACGTTCGGCAACGTATCGAGGTCGACGCCCTGATTTTTCCACGAACGGGTCCACGGAAACGCGGCGATGTCCGCGATCGTATAGTCGTTGCCCGCGAGGTAACGCGTCTTGCCGAGTTGCGTGTCCATCACGCCGTACAGGCGTCGTGCCTCGTTGGTGTAGCGGTTGACCGCATATTCGATCTGCTCGGGTGCATACACGCGGAAGTGATGCGTTTGGCCGAGCATCGGACCGAGGCCGCCCATCTGGAACATCAGCCATTGCAGTGCCGCGTAGCGCGCGGCCGGGTCGGCCGGAAGAAACTTGCCGGTTTTCTCGGCGAGATAAATCAGAATTGCACCCGATTCGAATAGCGCGAACGGCCGTCCGTCGGCGCCTTTCGGACCTTCGGAATCGACCAGCGCGGGAATCTTGTTGTTGGGACTGATGGCAAGAAATTCGGGCTTGAACTGGTCACCGGCACCGATGTTCACGGCATGCACGTTGTAGGGTAGGCCCGTCTCTTCCAGCATGATATGAATCTTGTGGCCGTTCGGGGTCGCCCAGCTATAGACATCGATCATCCTGGCTCCTTGTTCGTCAAAGCGGCGCCGCAAAGATGGCGCCGCCGTTGTCGAAAATTAGAGCATAGATCGCGCGATGCTGCTTGCAGTGACCTCAACGGCCGCACCCACTTTGGGCCGAAGCGCTCAAACGCGCGTGACCGGCATCTCCACGCGGCCCGCCGCGCCCGCATCCATATGACGCGCGAGTTCGAGTTTGGCGATCGCGTTGCGGTGCACTTCGTCGGGGCCGTCGGCGAAACGCAGTGTGCGCGCCGACGCATATGCATACGCGAGCGGGAAATCGTCACTGACACCGCCGCCGCCGTGCGCCTGAATCGCCCAGTCGATCACCTGACACGCCATGTTCGGCGCGACCACCTTGATCATCGCGATCTCGCCGCGCGCGCCCTTGTTGCCGACGGTGTCCATCATGTATGCGGTCTTCAACGTAAGCAGACGCGCCTGCTCGATCATGCAGCGCGCTTCGGCGAGACGCTCCTGCGTGACGCCTTGCAACGCAACCGGCTTGCCGAACGCGACACGTTGCAGCGAGCGCTTCGCCATCAGTTCGAGCGCGCGTTCGGCGAGACCGATCAGGCGCATGCAGTGATGGATGCGCCCCGGGCCGAGACGGCCTTGCGCGATTTCGAAGCCGCGGCCTTCGCCGAGCAGCAGGTTGGTGGCGGGCACGCGCACGTTGTCGAGCGTGATCTCCATGTGGCCGTGCGGCGCGTCGTCGTAACCGAACACCGTGAGCGGACGATGCACGGTGATGCCTGCTGCGTCGGCGGGCACGAGGATCATCGACTGCTGCTGGTGACGCGGCGCGTCGGGATCGGTCTTGCCCATCACGATATAGATCGCGCAGCGCGGGTCGCCCGCACCCGACGACCACCACTTATGGCCATTGATCACATAATGGTCGCCATCGCGCACGATGCTAGTCTGGATGTTCGTCGCATCCGACGACGCGACCTCCGGCTCCGTCATCAGAAACGCCGAACGGATCTGACCTTGCAGCAGCGGTTCGAGCCACTCGCGCTTGTTGTCTTCGCTGCCGTAGCGCTCGATCGTCTCCATGTTGCCGGTGTCCGGCGCGTTGCAGTTGAATACCTCGGGCGCCCAGGGCACGCGGCCCATGATCTCGCACAGCGGCGCGTATTCAAGATTCGTCAGGCCGGCGCCGCGCTCCGATTGCGGCAGGAACAGATTCCACAGGCCGGCATCGCGCGCCTTCTGCTTCAATTGCTCGATCAGTTCGGTGGGCACCCATGCATTGCCGTTCTGGCGATTGCGCGCGATCTCCACATAGAACGCCTGCTCGTTCGGATAAATGTGCTCGTCGAAAAAGGCGAGCAGTTTTTCGCGCAACGCCTGGACCTTCGGGGTGTAATCGAAATTCATCTGGGACCTCGCGGGTAACGGACTGCGAATGATGGAGAGCGGGGCGAGCCCTCGTGTCTAGAGAACCTTCTGCGCGTAATGCCAGGCCAGTTCGGCCATCGGCCTCGCGCGCCGGCCGGCGTCGAGCGCTTGCGCGCTGGACGCGGTACCGTCGACGGCGCGCTTCATGATTCCTTGCAGGATGGCGGCGATACGGAACATGTTGTAGGCCAGATAGAAGTTCCAGTCGCCACGAATCTCGAAGCCGGTGCGTTGGCAATAACGCTCGACGTACCGCGCCTCATCGGGAATGCCGAGCGCGGCCCAATCGAGCCCCGCGATGCCGCGGAACTGCGCCGGGTCCACATGCCACGCCATGCAGTGATACGCGAAGTCGGCGAGCGGATCGCCGAGCGTCGACAGTTCCCAGTCGAGCACCGCGAGCACGCGCGGCTCGTTGCGATCGAAGATCAGGTTGTCGAGCCGGTAGTCGCCGTGCACGACCGACACGCGCTCGTTCGTGTCGGCCGGCATATGCTGCGGCAGCCATTCGATCAGCCGATGCATCGCGTCGATCGGTTCGGTCTCGGACGCCAGATACTGCTTGCTCCAGCGGCCGATCTGGCGGACGAAGTAATTGCCTGGCTTGCCGTAGTCGGCGAGGCCGGCGGCGGTGACGTCGACGCTGTGCAACGCCGCGATCACGCGATTCATTTCGTCGTAGATCGCCGCGCGCTCGGCGGGCGTCATGCCGGGCAGCGATTGATCCCACAGCACGCGGCCTTCGACGAACTCCATTACGTAGAACGCGCGTCCGATCGCGCTTTCGTCCTCGCAGAGCGCGAGCATCCGTGCGACCGGCACGTCGGTGTCGGCGAGCGCATGCATTACGCGATATTCGCGTTCGATCGCGTGCGCGGACGGCAGCAGCTTCGCCGCGGGTCCGGGCTTTGCGCGCATCACGTACGAGCGTGACGGCGTGATCAGCTTGAACGTGGGATTGGATTGCCCGCCCGCGAATTGCTCGAGCGTCAGCGGTCCCGCGAAGCCGTCGACATGGCTAGCCAGCCACGCGGCGAGCGCATCGGTGTCGAAGCGTTGCCGCTCGTTGACCGGGCGGGTGCCCTCGAAAGCCGAGTAGTCCTGTTTGCCTGCGGGTTCGCCGGTCTGCGTGGCTTGCGCCATGTGTCTCCTCCAGTTCGGTGTCAGCTACGCTGGAATCGGATGAATTGTGCGTAGAGGATTTCCATCGTGGTGTTGCGAACGTCGCGATGCAGCGGCGACGGCGGTGAATAGTTGAGCATGCGCAGCACCCAGTCGCGCGGCGCGGCGCCGACGTCGAGCGCATTGATGCAGCCGGTCGCCTGTGACAGATGACCGAAGAACGTGCGGCCGCCCGCCGTCAGCGCGTGCGACAGGATCGCGCGATTGACGCCGCCGTGCAGCACCAGCAGCACGGTGTCCCACGACGTGTCTTCGCGCAGCGCCGCGACGGCCGGCAGTACGCGATCGAACAGTTCGCCGATCGTTTCGCCGTCGAGAAAGCGCATGCTCTCCGGCACGATGCCGTCGAACACACCGAGAAACGCCGCCTCGATATCGCTCGGCGGAATGCTGCCGAGCCGCCCGCCGCGAATCTCCTGCAATGCGGGCTCGATCTCCGGTTCGATCTGCTGACCCGTTTCGACGAGCACGCGCCGCGCGGTTTCGATCGTGCGCGGCAAGCCGCTGACGATCACGCGGTCGAAGCGCACCTGCTGCTCGGCGAACACACGGCCCGCCGCGCTCGCCTGCTCGCGGCCGTTCGCGTTCAGCGGCACGGATTCGGGATCGATTGCGCGGCCGGAGTCGTCGAAGTAGGTGACGTCGCCGTGACGCATCAGGAAGATACGGCGCCGTTTCGGTAGTTGGTAGTCGGGCATGTCGGACGGCTCTCTCGTCGCTTATTTATAGATCGGTGCGCGCTTTTCGAGGAACGCGCTGATGCCTTCGAGACCGTCGCGATGATGCAGCGACGCGACGAAGTTATCGCGCTCGGCGACCAGATGATCCGCGAGCGGCTGCGTGCCGGCCGCGGCGATCAACCCTTTGATGCGCGCGACCGAATTGGGTGAGATCGCGCCGATCTCGTCGGCCCACGCGAGCGCGTTATCGAGCGCGGCGCCGGCCTTGGTGAGCCGATTGACCACGCCGAGTTCGTGCAGACGCGTGGCGCCGATCGGTTTGGCTTCGATCAGTACCTCGGTGGCCAGCTGACGCGGCAGTGATTGCGCGAGGAACCACGAGCCGCCGCCGTCGGGCGTCAAGCCGACGCGCGCGTACGACATCGCGAACTTTGCGTTGTCCGCGGCGACGATCAGATCGCAGGCGAGCGCGAGCGAAAATCCTGCGCCGGCCGCAGCGCCTTCGACCGCGGCAATGACCGGCTTCGACGACAGCCGCAGCGCCGAAATCCATTGAGCGAGCATGTCGATGCTATCGGCCTGCACGGACGGGTCTTTCGCGCGATTTTCAAGCAGCCGGTTCAGGTTGCCGCCCGCGCAGAAGAAGTCGTCGGCGCCGGTGATCACGACGGCACGAATCGACGGATCGCGCTCGACGGTATCGAATGCCTCGATGCCCGCCGCGTACATATCGGGATGCAGCGCGTTGCGCGCACCGGGATTCGAGAGCGTGAGGACCAGCGTGGATTCGCTGCTGGCGGGGCGTGAAGCGAGCAGGGCGGCGCTCATGATGGGGTCTCCGTTTGAATGTCGGCGGCGTCTCGCTGGGTGAGCGAGAGGCCGAGTTGCGCGCGTCTTGCGAGCCACGGCGACGGCCGATAGCGCGGCTCGCCGAGCACGCTGTGCATGTTGCGCAGGATCGTGAGAATGGTGGGGGCGCCGAGCGCATCGCCGAGCGCGAGCGGTCCGCGCGGATAGCCGAGACCGAGCATCACGGCGAGGTCGATGTCCTGCGGCGTCGCGATCTGCTTTTGCGCAATCTCGCAGCCGATATTGACGATCGTCGCGACCACCCGCTGCGCGACGAAGCCGGTCGAATCGCGGATCACGGTCACGGGGATGCCGTCGGCGGCGAACAGCGCATGCGCGCTATCGCGCGCGGCGCGTGTCGTGGCCGGCGTGGTCATCAGCGTGCGGCGTTGCGCGCCGACGAGCGGGAACAGTCCGTCGACGGCGACGACGCGGCTCGCGTCGAGCGCTTCGTCGACCGCGGCGGTGGTCGCGTCGTGGCCGAACGGCGTGACGACGATCAGTGAACCGGCGGCGGGCCTCGCGCCTTCGTCGAGCTTCACGCCCGCTTTGCGGACCAGTTGCACGACTGCCTGATACGCGTCGCGATAGCGTTGGCTGACCCACACGCTTTGCGGCAGCGTGGTCGGCGCGGGCGCTTCGGCGGGAACCTGCTGCTTGCCGTCCACGTAGCGGTAAAAACCTTCGCCGCTCTTGCGGCCGAGCAGTCCGCCCGACAGCCGCGTGCCCGTAATCGGCGACGGCGTATAGCGCGGTTCCTCGTAGAACTGGTGATAGATCGACTCCATCACCGGATGCGACACATCGAGCGCGGTCAGGTCCAGCAGCTCGAACGGCCCGAGGCGAAAGCCGGCCTGCTCGCGCATGATGCGGTCGATGTCCGCAAAGCTCGCGACACCTTCGCTCGCCACGCGCAAGCCCTCGGTATTCATGCCGCGGCCCGCGTGATTGACGATGAAGCCGGGCATGTCCTTCGCGCGCACCGGCGTGTGACCCATGCGGCGCGCGAGATCCATTAGCGCGTCGCCGGCCTCGGGGGCGCTGCGCAGGCCGTCGATCACTTCGACGACCTTCATCAGCGGCACCGGATTGAAGAAGTGATAGCCGACCACGCGCGACGGATCGGTGCAGCCCGCGGCAATCGCGGTGATGGACAGCGACGACGTGTTCGACGCGAGGATGCAGCGGCCGCTGACCACGGTTTCGAGCTCACGAAACAGCGCCTGCTTCGCGTCGAGCTTTTCGACGATCGCCTCGACGATCAGATCGCAGCCGACCAGTTCGCTCACTGCCTGCACGCCGCTGACGTTCGCGAGCGCGGCGAGCGAGCGCGATTGCTCGAGCTTGCCTTTGGCCGTCAATTTGGCGAAAGTCTCCGCGAGATAGTCGCGCGCGGCGCCCACGGCGGCCGCGTTGGTGTCGTAGAGCCGCACACGCAGGCCAGCGAGCGCCGCGATCTGCGCGATCCCTCGGCCCATCGCGCCAGTGCCGACGATGCCGATGGTCTCGATGCTGAAATTGCGAGAGTTCATTGAGATGCCCGACTCCATGGTAATTTTAGAATAGCACGCTCGTGCAGTTTCTTGGATGATTCGATGGAAAGCCGCTGCTTCAACCTCGACGCGCGGTCTCACACACCATGACACAAGGAGACACCCGATGATCAAGCTGTGCGGTTTTGCCCTTTCCAACTACTACAACAAGGTCAAGTTCGTGCTGCTCGAACACGGCATCGACTTCGAGGAGCATCTCGTGAAGCCGAGTCAGGACGAAGCGCTGCTCGAGCATTCGCCGCTCGGCAAGGTGCCATACCTGCAGACCGAGCACGGCGACCTGTGCGAGTCGCAGTGCATCGTCGAATATCTGGCCGCGCGTTTTCCCGACAAGCGGATCTTCTCCGCCGATTCGTGGCAGGCCGCCAAGGAACGCGAAATGATCTTCTTCGTCGATGTGCATCTCGAGCTGACGGTGCGCAATCTGTACAAGGAAGCGTTTTTCGGCGGCACGGTCAGCGACGCGACGAAAGGGCGCGTCGAAAAGCTGCTCACGCACCACATCGCCGGCTTCAAGCGGATCGCGAAGTTGGCGCCGTACCTGTGCGGCGAGAACTTCAGCGTCGCGGATACCGCCGGCTACGTGAACCTGCCGCTCGTCGGTATGGCGACGCAGACCATTTACGGCCGCGATTTTCTGCTCGAAGCGGGGATCGACTGGAAGAGCTACGTGAAGACGATCAACGCGCGGCCGGCTGCGCAGCGCGTGACCGAGGATCGCAAGGCCTATGTCGCGGCGTCGCGTGCGTCCTGAGGGGATGACGGCAGTGCGGTGAAGCGCGCATGGGTGTGAAGGGCAAACCCATGCCGCAAAGCGCGATGGCAAGGAACGTAGGTTCGTTCGTGGCATCGCGCAAGGCATCCTAGAGCCGCGCGAGCCGTTCGAGCGCGGTAGCGAGTGTGCCTTCCTGCTTGGCGAAGCAGAAGCGCACCACGCCCGACTCATGCGCCTCGTGATAGAACGCCGAGACCGGAATTGCCGCGACGCCGATCTCGCCGGTCAGCCATTGCGCGAATTCCGCCTCAGGCAGGTTGCTGATTGCCGAATAGTCGACGCATTGAAAATACGTGCCCGTGCACGGCAGTAACCTGAAGCGCGAATTCGCGAGGCCCGCGCGGAAGAAGTCGCGCTTGCGCTGATAGAACGCCGGTAGCTCCAGATACGGCGCCGGGTCCAACATGTAATCGGCGAGGCCGATCTGCATCGGCGTGTTGACGGTGAACACGTTGAACTGGTGCACCTTGCGGAACTCTGCGGTCAGCGCGGCGGGTGCGGCCACATAGCCGACTTTCCAGCCGGTCACGTGGTAGGTCTTGCCGAAGCTCGACACGACGAAGCTGCGCTGCGCGAGCTCCGGATAGCGCGCGACGCTTTCATGCGGCGCGCCGTCGTAGACCATGTGCTCGTACACCTCGTCGGACAGGATCAGCACGTTGGTGCCGCGCACGATCTCCTCGAGCTTGCGCATGTCCTGTTCGCGCCATACCGTGCCGGTCGGATTGTGCGGCGTGTTGATCATGATGAGCCGCGTCTTCGGCGTAATCGCGGCGGCGAGCTTGTCGAACGGGATTGCGTAGTCGGGTGCGTCGAGCGTGACGAAGACCGGCTTGCCGCCCGCCAGTTCGATCGACGGCAGATAGCTGTCGTAGGTCGGTTCGATCACGATCACTTCGTCGCCCGCGTGGACCGTGCAGAGGATCGCGGTCAGCAACGCCTGCGTGGCGCCCGCGGTCACGGTGATTTCGCTATTGGCGTCGTAGCGGCGGCCGTACAGATTCGCGATCTTGTCCGAAATCGCCTGACGCAGCGGCAGCACGCCGGCCATCGGCGGATACTGGTTGTGGCCGTCGCGCATCGCGTTCGCGACCGCGTCGACGATGCGCGGATCGCAGGCGAAGTCGGGAAAGCCCTGACCCAGGTTCACCGCGCCTTTTTCCGCGGCGAGCGCGCTCATCACGGTGAAAATCGTCGTGCCGACGTTCGGCAGGCGAGATGGAAACGTGGGGCTCGTGGGCGTGTCGTGCGGTGCGTTCATGGCGTCGTGGGTAGCGGGGCGATAAGGTTGGCCTGGTTTGTCCGAATTCTCGAACAGTCGTTGCGAAGGGCGAAGCCTGATTGTAGGGAATCGCGACAGGCTGTGCGCGCCGCGCGTGTCACCTACGGACAGCCGGATTCATGCGCTGACGGGCTCGCCCCCAGCATTCTGCACGATGCCGGCTTCCGCGGCGAACGGTGCCGGTTGCGCGATTCTGAAGCCGAAATCGCGCGCGATGCGTTTCGCGAGTTTCAACACCGCACGATCTTTCGACACGAGCCAGTCGGCCCGTGCCGCATGCGCGAGCTCGAGAAACTTCTGGTCGTCGCGATCCTTGCATTGGGGCAGCGGCCGGGTGTTGTCGGTGGGCTCGGTCGGCTCAGGTGGCTCGACCAATTGCGCCAGCCGCGCAACGACGGCGAGCGCAGCGGCTTTGTCGACGTTGCGGTGCGCGAATTGTGGATAGTCGAGCACGTAGGCGAGCTCGGCGAGGCAGCGCGCGTCGATTAGCGCGGTGAGCGCGCCGCTTCCGAGCGCGGCGGCGATCGGCCGCGTGTGCGGGTCGTCGAATACGAGAATATCGATCCACACATTGGAATCGAGTACGACGCGCAACGCGCCGCTTGAGGCGGGGGAACCGGGCATTCGTTACAATCGGGCTTTCGTCTTTGACCACCAGGCACGGCGTGCCTGCAAGCCTCTATGATAATCGTTCTGTCGCCGGCGAAATCGCTCGACTACGACACCCCGCCGCACGTCAAAAAGCACACGATCCCCGATTTCGTCGACGACGCCGCCGAACTGATCAGCGGCCTGCGCCGTTTGTCGCCGCAACAGATCGCTTCGCTGATGAGCATTTCCGATCAGCTCGCGCACCTCAATTTCCAGCGTTACGCAGACTGGTCGCCGCAATTCGACACGCACAACGCCAAGCAGGCGGTGCTCGCTTTCAACGGCGACGTGTACGAAGGTTTCGATGCGAAGACTCTGTCGTCGGCCGATCTCGACTATGCGCAGAATCACGTGCGCGTGCTGTCGGGTCTCTATGGCCTGCTGCGTCCGCTCGATCTGCTGCAGCCGTACCGGCTCGAAATGGGCACGCGCTTCGTCAATCCGCGCGGCAAGGATCTGTACGCGTTCTGGGGCGAGCGGATCACGCACGCGTTGAACGCGCAGTTGAAGAAGAATGCGGCTGCCTCGCGCGTGCTGGTCAATTGCGCTTCGGGCGAATACTTCAAGTCGGTCAAGCCGAAGCTGCTCGACGCGCCGGTCGTCACGCCGATGTTCGAAGACTGGAAGGGCGGCCGCTACAAGATCATCAGCTTCCATGCAAAACGCGCGCGCGGCTTGATGGCGCGCTTCGCGGTGGAAAACCGCCTCGATCGTCCCGAGCAGCTGAAGGACTTCGATACCGAAGGCTACGCGTTCAGCGCCGAAGCTTCGAACGACTCCACTTTCGTATTTCGCCGCCGCGTTGCGGAATAAGCATGCCGCTGCGCTAAAAAAGCAGCATTCAGGCAGGAAGACTCTGATGACGTTATCGATTACGAGCAATTTCGACGCAGGCGCGATTGATGTGCTGTCCTGCGAAGACGCCAGCAATATTCGCCTGCGCGTGCGTCCGGACAGCCACGCGGAGTTCGCGCAGTGGTTCTATTTCCGCCTGTCGGGCGCGGCGGGCGAGCGCTGCGTGATGAGCTTCGAGAACGCCGCCGCGTGTGCGTTCGCGGAGGGCTGGCGCGACTATCGGGCGGTCGCGAGCTATGACCGCGTGAACTGGTTTCGCGTGCCGACCTCGTACGACGGCCGCGTGCTGACGATCGACCATACGCCCGATTTCGACAGCATCTACTACGCGTACTTCGAACCGTACAGCGAGGAGCGACATGCCGAGTTTCTCGGCGCCGTGCAGCAGATGCCGCACGCGTCGCTGACCGAGCTCGGCAAGACGGTCGAAGGGCGGCCGATTTCGCTGCTCACGCTCGGCACGCCGCCCGCGGGCGATGCCGCCAACGCCGCGCCCAAAAAGAACATCTGGCTGATCGCCCGCCAGCATCCGGGCGAGACGATGGCCGAATGGTTCATCGAAGGCCTCGTGAAGCGCCTCGTGGGCTGGGGAGACTGGGCGGGCGACCCGGTCGCGCGCAAGCTGTACGATCACGCGGTGTTTCACATCGTGCCGAACATGAATCCGGACGGCAGCGTGCGCGGCAATCTGCGCACCAATGCGGCCGGCGCGAACCTGAATCGCGAATGGATGGAGCCGGACGCCGCGCGCAGTCCCGAGGTGCTGGTGGTGCGCGAAGCGATTCACGCGACGGGCTGCGACCTGTTCTTCGATATTCATGGCGACGAGGCGTTGCCCTATGTGTTCGTCGCGGGCTCCGAAATGCTGCCGGGCTTTACCGAGCGGCAGGGGCGCGAGCAGAAGGCGTTCATCGAGGCGTTCAGGCACGCGAGTCCGGATTTTCAGGACAAGTATGGCTATGCGGCGAGCAAGTATCGCGAGGATGCGTTGAAACTTGCGTCGAAGTACATCGGCAACGAATTCGGCTGTCTGTCGTTAACGTTGGAAATGCCGTTCAAGGACAACGCGAATCTGCCCGACGAGCGGGTGGGCTGGAACGGTGAGCGCAGCGCGTCGCTTGGCGCCGCGATGTTGCAGGCGATTCTGCGTCACGTGGAGACGTTCGCCTGAACAAGCGGACGGTTGGACATGAAAAACGAGGCACGCACGGAAAAGTGCGTGCCTCGTTTTTCATTGGGGCGACTGATCGGACGGTGGCGCGCGCCGATCAGCGCCAGATGCGGTTAGCTCTTCTTCTTCGAGCTCTTGTTTGCCGATTTGCTCGACGTCGTGCGCGAGGATTGACCCGAGCCTGACTTCGACGACTTCTTCGGCGTTTTGCCGCCGACCGCGTGCTTGCCTTTGCCGCTTTTGTGCTTGCCCGATCCCTCGCTGCGCGCGCGGTTCGGCGGCACCGGGTCGTTCCAGCTGAACGCGAGCATTTGCGAGCCGACGTACCCGCAGCGGAATTTCAGATCGGCCGGCTCTCCCGAGTTGTTCTGACGCACGCCGACACCTTCGACGGTGACGATGCTGTCCACCTTGACGCGCTGCTTGCCTTCGTCGAATGAGTCGTTCCACGGCGTGACGGACGAGTGCGCGCTGTCGAACGAACTGGACGGAAATTCGACGTGGTCGAACGCGGTCGACGTGCTCGCGACGAAGTCGCCATGCGCGGCGCAGTCCGCGACGAGCGGATCTGCGTGCATTTCGGTGATAAATCTTTTGACGAGGTCGTTGTGCTGTTCGAGCTGATCAGCGAATGCGGGAGCCGCGCAGATGAGCGAGAGACTCGCTGCGCAGGCCGCCAACCGGCCGATCACCCGCAGCAACCGGCTCGGTACATTGGTGCGATCCATCTAGTTCTTTAGACGCAAATGGGAGATGAGGCAAATAAGATGCCCCGCGCAAGGGTTGAGTTCAATGTTGCTGCAAATATTCTGTCCGGTCCTGATTGGCGCGCCCGGAAAGTCTGCGGCGGCGAGGCGCTGATTATCACAGATCCGCCGCACGCCACGCCAAAGCGGGCATTCTCAGGTGCGCGGGCCGCCCAGGCGATAGCGCCGGACATCGTAGGTGGTTACCCACGCAGGACGGTAGACCGCGATCAGCGCGGTCGCCATGCCGGTGAACCATGCTTCGCCGGTGGCGAGCAGCAGCACGCTGAGCGCGTAGCCGACCGGCACCACGGTCATCGAACCGCCGGACACCGCGATATGAATGCCGAGCGCTGCCGCGGCGGTGAACGACACGGCGATGGCGGGCGAAACGAAGCCCTGGCCGAAGATGAACATGAAAAGGTTGCGCGGCAGCCACGCGGTGCAGATGCGCTGGAGCAAGGTCGACACGGCGACGGGCAGGGCGCCGTAGACGAGGAACGTCAGCGCGATGCCCTGCCACGGCGCATCGAAGACAACGGCGGCGAGACCCGTGACCACCGCCATCGCGATCACGGCGAGCCCCCAGTCGAATAGCGTGACGACGAGCGTGGCGCCGAGAAGATGCATCACGGTACCGTCGTCGAGCCAGGCGTTGCTCGCCCACAGCACCGACACTGCGACGATTATCGCGAGCCAGACATGCTGGAGCGTGCCGTCCTGAAGTCTTTTGAAAGGATTTTTCCACAACGCGAGCGCGATCACCATCGCAGTGGCAGTCCAGCCACCGACAGCGACCCAGAACGGAAGCGGTGTGTAGAGGAAACCCATGTGTCTCATATTACTCGTTGGACGACAAAAGGTGTGAGCGGATTCCATGCCAGCCCACCCTCAACGCTGCGCGCATGCCACTGCGGGCATGCGGATGTTCCAACCCATACGCGCGGCGCGACCCGCGTCATGCGGAGTCCGGCCTGATCGACTTCCGCGCCGGCCTGCCGTTTGGGGTTTCACCGTACGACGTGGCGGGCTCCGCGGCCATCGGCAGCGCGCTGCTGGTGTCGTTGCCGGGCAACGGATACTGGAACCGCGCGCGTTGGCGCCGCCGGAGCGGAACCGGGCCAGGCTGTCCGCGGATGACCGGCCGCGCGCTGTGCTCGCCGTTGTTGCGCAGCACTTGCAAATGATTGGTGAGCCAGCCGTTGTAAAGCGCGACTGCGGCGGCGCGATTGGGCGCGCCGAGTTGCTGGAATATGCTCGTCAGGTGAATCTTGACCGTGCCTTCGCTAATGCCGAGCGTGCGTGCGATCATCTTGTTGGTGCTACCCATGTGCACGCAGCGCATGATCTGCTCTTGTCGCGGCGACAGCCCGCTCGAGAGTTTGTTGCGGCGGGGCGGCGGACTTTCTTCATCGAACGTGCGGATCGCGGTATCGGTTGGCAGCGGCGGATCGATCGCCAGCGCACCGGGCGGCACGTAGTGACCGCCGAGCAGCACCATTTCCAATGCGCGCACGATCAGGCAGGGATCGGTGTCGCGTGGAACGACGCCGAGCACACCCTCGTCCATCAGCGCACGCACGAGCGCGGGCAAGGTCCCGTCGGTGAGCACGCTGATGCGCAGGTCGGGAAAGTGACTGAGCAGCGCGCGAACTTGTGCAACCGACATCCAGTTCTCCCAGTCGATCACGACGAGATCCGGCCGATAACGCTTGAACGGACGTTCGAGCAGACGCCATTCATCGGCCTCGGTGAAGCGCGCCAGCCGGTCGATCTGCCGCAGCAAGGCTTTGAGTCCATCACGTCGTTCTGCGTTTGAATTGAGAATCGCGAAGCGCATGCATGTCTCCAGATGTTTCGGGCGAAATGGCGCGACGCATCTGTCGGACTCATGAAGCTGACTCGATCACGGCGATGCGTCACCGTGCCTATGATGACAAATTCCCTCCGTTTTGACGGCTGTCCAAAAGGCATAAGAAAAGCGGACATTCAACGAAAAAAGCCCCGTCTATACGGGGCTTTTTCGCGATAAGGCGTGGATATCGACGTCGGGATTAGTGGAAATGCGGTTGCGCAGGCTCGGCATCCTCGGGCATTTCCGCGTGGACGATTTCGCCGAGCGGGTCCGCATACAGCGGCACGCCGCAGTCGTCGCAATATTCCGGCTCGAACCGGCCCGCGTGGCGGCGTACATCCGTGATGCCGGTTTCCTTCAGCAGCGCGACGATTTCTTCGAGCGGCTCGTCCGAGCCGGTGACTTCCTCCGGCTCCTCGTCGATGCCCGCCTCGCCGTTTTCGCGGCCGTAGAGCGGCCACACCACACCGTAGATCACGTCGTTGCTGCCCTTGCGCGTGAAGCCGACGCGGTATTCGTCGATGCGCCGTTCACCGAAACCGGCGACCACCGCGCGCAGGTCCTGCGGCGCCGCGCCAATCGTGTCAAAAAGATAACGCACGGCGGTACGCACGGTGTGCGGACGCACACTTTCGTCGGCGTCGCGGCAGGCCGAGTAGTACGCATCCGGCAGCAGACATTCGAATTCGCAGCCCGGCAGCACGACCGACAGGTTCGCGCCGCCTTGCGTGGCCCATTGCTCGAGACATTGGCCGCGCTCGATGCGCGTACCGTGCTCTTCTTCCTGCCAGCGGAACGTCGCTTCGCCGACGGGCGCGGCGACTACCGCAAGCAGAAAGCGCGGGTCCGCCAGAATCGGCGACGTCTCCGGCAGTTCGCCGAAATTGAGCTTCGCGTTGCCGCCGCTGACCGCGGCTTGCGCAAGTTGCTGGGCGATGCGCCACGTTTCGACGTGATGGCGCGGCAGCTGGTCGATGCTGTACAGGAACGGAGCCATTGCCACTCGCGTGTTCGCGGCGAGCACATGCGCTTGCAGGTGTGCGCGCAAAGCGTCGGCGGCGTCGGACTTGAGCGGGCCGGACGGAATCACGTAGCGGGTCCAGGCGAGCACGGGAGCGGCGATCAGCAGCGCTTCGTAAGACACGCCTTCGTGTTCGATGACGAACGATTCGCTATGCGTTTCAGCCATGTCGGCCAGCGCGCCGTATGCATCCGGATGGTTTTGCTGCAGATGGTCGAGCGCTGCGTCCAGCGTGGTCTGGTTGGCATTACGCACGATTTTGGCCAGCAGCGCGTCGAGCTTTGCTTCCCAGAAGCGATCTTCAGTACGGCTGCCCGACGCGAAAAGCGCGAGCGAGAGACCGACGAGCTTGTCGGCGTCGGGAGGGAGACGTTTGGCGATTCGCGAGCGCATAAATCCAGAAAAATTGGGGGCACGGAACCTTATATTCTAGTCTTTTCCAGGCAGCTATATGGCTTGCTCGGCAATCTTGGGGCAGATTCAAGCTCTTTCATCCCAAAAAATGCGTTCGCCACCGACATGGTCGCACGCGACTCGTAACGCCTGGGCCGGATCGGATAAGACACCCCAGACGCCCGACTCGCTTCTATACTGACGGCGTTCAGCGGGCGCCTGACGGGCGTGTGTCATTTGATCGCCACGTCTGGCGCAATAGGGGAGATCCATCGTGAAATCGGACCAACTAATCGAGCGACTTGCAGCGGTATTTGCATTGATTGTGCTCGTGGGTGGGTCGTTGCTGGTGCTGGCGCCATTTACGACTGCGCTGCTGTGGGGCGCCATCCTCAGCTACAGTTCCTGGGGCCTGTACCGGCGGCTCACTGGCGTCGTTGGCGGCCGCCGCAAGCTGGCCGCGACCATGATCGTGCTGATCATTCTGGTCGTGGTGCTCGGGCCGTTCGTCTATGCGGGTTTTGCGTTCGGCGCGCATGTACACGAGATCGTCGCGCTGGTGCAAAGACTTTTCGAGTCGGGGTTGCCGGATCTGCCGCCGTGGGTGCAGCGGATCCCGCTGGTCGGTTCGAGCATCGAGGCCTTTTGGGAGCGCTTGACCAGCAGCAATTCTGAGCTGATTGCGCAGTTGCGCACGCTCGCCGCGCCGGCTGGCAAATGGATTCTGGCGGCGGCGCTTGCGGTGACGCATGGGCTGGGGCTGCTCGCGTTGAGCATTGTGCTGGCCTTTTTCTTTTATACCGGTGGCGAGGGTGCGGCCGCCTGGCTGAACGCCGGCATGCGTCGAGTCGCTGGTGAGCGTGCAGAGTATCTTCTGGCGCTGGCGGGCAGCACGGTGAAGGGCGTGGTCTACGGGATTCTTGGTACGGCCCTCGTGCAGGGGGTTCTCGCGGGATTCGGTTTCTGGGTGGCCGGTGTACCGGCGCCGGCGTTGCTAGGGCTCGTGACGTTTTTTCTGTCGGTGGTACCGGGCGGTCCGGTCGTAGTCTGGTTGCCGGCTGCGATCTGGTTGTATCAGGGTGGGTCGACTGGATGGGCGATTTTTCTGGTGGTGTGGGGCCTGCTGGTAGTAGGCATGGCGGACAACGTCATCAAGCCCATCCTGATTGGCAAGAACAGCGACATGCCGTTGATTCTAGTCATGCTTGGCATTCTCGGCGGCGCGTTTGCGTTTGGTTTTCTTGGTGTTTTCATCGGCCCAACGTTGCTGGCGGTAGCTCATACCGTGCTGCATGATTGGACGATCGGCGCATCCGCCGCGCAGACGCAGGCGCTAGAAGCGAAAGCACCAGCGATAGAAGATCCGGGCCGTGTGGGAAAGACCCCTTAAGGAAAACCCGCCTAAGGGAAACCCCAGGATTTCACTTGCAAGTTCTGGCCGCGGCGACTAGAATTCCGCTCTTTCGTGCTCCGGACGCCGGGGCGCGGGGAAGCGGGAAGCCTTTGCTGGCGAGGGCTCCGGCGGCGTGGGCAGGTTAAGCGAGTGATAAAAAACCTGTTGACGATCCGGCGGAAGTTCTCCATAATCTCGCTTCTCTGCTGCAGACGCAGCGACGCAAACGAAGCGGTGCCGGGTGGTGGTGGTTCAGGCGCAGCGGGTTGGGCGGATCGATCTTTAAAAACTAACAGCCGATAAGTGTGGGCGCTTGATGCGGAATGCGGCGGCGGATTCTCCGGAGTCTGCCGCAAGGCAAAAGTATCAGAAGCCTCACACAGTATTAGAGGAAGGTTTGTCTGTCGAAAGACGGATCAATCATCGTCAGTACGTTGAGTGAGCGACCGGTTCGTAACTGAACCGAAAACAGTAACAGGTTTGAACTGAAGAGTTTGATCCTGGCTCAGATTGAACGCTGGCGGCATGCCTTACACATGCAAGTCGAACGGCAGCACGGACTTCGGTCTGGTGGCGAGTGGCGAACGGGTGAGTAATACATCGGAACGTGTCCTGGAGTGGGGGATAGCCCGGCGAAAGCCGGATTAATACCGCATACGCTCTGTGGAGGAAAGCGGGGGATCTTTCGGGACCTCGCGCTCAAGGGGCGGCCGATGGCAGATTAGGTAGTTGGTGGGGTAAAGGCCTACCAAGCCGACGATCTGTAGCTGGTCTGAGAGGACGACCAGCCACACTGGGACTGAGACACGGCCCAGACTCCTACGGGAGGCAGCAGTGGGGAATTTTGGACAATGGGCGCAAGCCTGATCCAGCAATGCCGCGTGTGTGAAGAAGGCCTTCGGGTTGTAAAGCACTTTTGTCCGGAAAGAAAACCTCTGGGTTAATACCCCGGGGGGATGACGGTACCGGAAGAATAAGCACCGGCTAACTACGTGCCAGCAGCCGCGGTAATACGTAGGGTGCGAGCGTTAATCGGAATTACTGGGCGTAAAGCGTGCGCAGGCGGTGCTGTAAGACCGATGTGAAATCCCCGGGCTTAACCTGGGAACTGCATTGGTGACTGCAGCGCTGGAGTATGGCAGAGGGGGGTGGAATTCCACGTGTAGCAGTGAAATGCGTAGAGATGTGGAGGAACACCGATGGCGAAGGCAGCCCCCTGGGCCAATACTGACGCTCATGCACGAAAGCGTGGGGAGCAAACAGGATTAGATACCCTGGTAGTCCACGCCCTAAACGATGTCAACTGGTTGTCGGGCCTTCATTGGCTTGGTAACGTAGCTAACGCGTGAAGTTGACCGCCTGGGGAGTACGGTCGCAAGATTAAAACTCAAAGGAATTGACGGGGACCCGCACAAGCGGTGGATGATGTGGATTAATTCGATGCAACGCGAAAAAACCTTACCTACCCTTGACATGGATGGAATCCTGGTGAGAGCTGGGAGTGCCCGAAAGGGAGCCATCACACAGGTGCTGCATGGCTGTCGTCAGCTCGTGTCGTGAGATGTTGGGTTAAGTCCCGCAACGAGCGCAACCCTTGTCCCTAGTTGCTACGCAAGAGCACTCCAGGGAGACTGCCGGTGACAAACCGGAGGAAGGTGGGGATGACGTCAAGTCCTCATGGCCCTTATGGGTAGGGCTTCACACGTCATACAATGGTCGGAACAGAGGGTTGCCAAGCCGCGAGGTGGAGCCAATCCCAGAAAACCGATCGTAGTCCGGATCGCACTCTGCAACTCGAGTGCGTGAAGCTGGAATCGCTAGTAATCGCGGATCAGCATGCCGCGGTGAATACGTTCCCGGGTCTTGTACACACCGCCCGTCACACCATGGGAGTGGGTTTTACCAGAAGTGGCTAGTCTAACCGCAAGGAGGACGGTCACCACGGTAGGATTCATGACTGGGGTGAAGTCGTAACAAGGTAGCCGTATCGGAAGGTGCGGCTGGATCACCTCCTTTCCAGAGCTATGCATTCCTTGCACTCAAGTGCTCACGCTTATCGGCTGTAGTTTGGTAGAAGCAACGCAGACAGACTCAGGGGTCTGTAGCTCAGTCGGTTAGAGCACCGTCTTGATAAGGCGGGGGTCGATGGTTCGAATCCATCCAGACCCGCCACTGTCTTGTCTGGTGAGCTGGTCGGGTGAAACCTCTGGAGTGTGTGTTGTGTGAGACTGGGGGATTAGCTCAGCTGGGAGAGCACCTGCTTTGCAAGCAGGGGGTCGTCGGTTCGATCCCGTCATCCTCCACCAATCCTCAATGCGCAGGGTTCTGCATGAAGGCAGAGCGTTGCGCATTGGCGATTGAGCCAGTCAGAGCGGTACACGATCAAATCGTGATATCGGCTGTCGTTCTTTAACAATCAGGAAGAAGTAGTAAAGAGATTCACGAAAGCGTACCTGGAGATGGGTGCGTGAGTAGGTGAATCAGGGTTGTGATTGTATCGATGTATTTTAAGGGAATCGAGAGATTGCCTTTGGAATACGGCGCAACACGAATACTCAACCTGTAGCGGCATGTGATCTGCGGTGAGCAATCATTGAGACACACCCGTTATAGGGTCAAGCGAACAAGTGCATGTGGTGGATGCCTTGGCGATCACAGGCGATGAAGGACGCGGTAGCCTGCGAAAAGCTCCGGGGAGCTGGCAAACGAGCTTTGATCCGGAGATGTCCGAATGGGGAAACCCACTCCTAATGGAGTATCCATGACTGAATCCATAGGTCATGTGAAGCGAACGCGGTGAACTGAAACATCTAAGTAACCGCAGGAAAAGAAATCAACCGAGATTCCCAAAGTAGTGGCGAGCGAAATGGGATCAGCCTGTACTCTTTATTCTCATTGTTAGTCGAACGCTCTGGAAAGTGCGGCCATAGCAGGTGATAGCCCTGTAGACGAAAACAGCGGGAAAGAACTGGGTGTACGACAAGTAGGGCGGGACACGTGAAATCCTGTCTGAAGATGGGGGGACCATCCTCCAAGGCTAAATACTCGTGATCGACCGATAGTGAACCAGTACCGTGAGGGAAAGGCGAAAAGAACCCCGGGAGGGGAGTGAAACAGATCCTGAAACCGCATGCATACAAACAGTCGGAGCCTCGTAAGGGGTGACGGCGTACCTTTTGTATAATGGGTCAGCGACTTACATTCAGTGGCGAGCTTAACCGATTAGGGCAGGCGTAGCGAAAGCGAGTCCGAACAGGGCGTCCAGTCGCTGGGTGTAGACCCGAAACCAGGTGATCTATCCATGGCCAGGTTGAAGGCACGGTAACACGTGCTGGAGGACCGAACCCACTAACGTTGAAAAGTTAGGGGATGAGCTGTGGATAGGGGTGAAAGGCTAAACAAACCTGGAAATAGCTGGTTCTCTCCGAAAACTATTTAGGTAGTGCCTCGTGTATCACCTTCGGGGGTAGAGCACTGTCATGGTTGTGGGGTCCATTGCGGATTACTTCGCCATAGCAAACTCCGAATACCGAAGAGTGCAATCACGGGAGACAGACATCGGGTGCTAACGTCCGGTGTCAAGAGGGAAACAACCCAGACCGCCAGCTAAGGTCCCCAAATATGGCTAAGTGGGAAACGAAGTGGGAAGGCTAAAACAGTCAGGAGGTTGGCTTAGAAGCAGCCACCCTTTAAAGAAAGCGTAATAGCTCACTGATCGAGTCGTCCTGCGCGGAAGATGTAACGGGGCTAAGCCATATACCGAAGCTGCGGATGCACATTAATGTGCATGGTAGGAGAGCGTTCCGTAAGCCTGCGAAGGTGCACTGGAAAGTGTGCTGGAGGTATCGGAAGTGCGAATGCTGACATGAGTAGCGATAAAGGGGGTGAAAGGCCCCCTCGCCGTAAGCCCAAGGTTTCCTACGCAACGTTCATCGGCGTAGGGTGAGTCGGCCCCTAAGGCGAGGCAGAAATGCGTAGCTGATGGGAAGCAGATTAATATTTCTGCACCATTGTGAAATGCGATGGGGGGACGGATCGCGGAAGGTTGTCCGGGTGTTGGAAGTCCCGGTCGCTGCATTGGAGAGGGTGCCCTGGCAAATCCGGGCACAGGACTCAAGGGTGTGGCGCGAGCTTCTTCGGAAGCGAAGCAACTGGAAGGGGTTCCAGGAAAAGCCTCTAAGCTTCAGTTTCACAGTGACCGTACCGCAAACCGACACAGGTGGGCGAGATGAGTATTCTAAGGCGCTTGAGAGAACTCGGGAGAAGGAACTCGGCAAATTGGTACCGTAACTTCGGGATAAGGTACGCCCTGGTAGCTTGACTGGCCTGCGCCAGAAGGGTGAAAGGGTTGCAATAAACTGGTGGCTGCGACTGTTTAATAAAAACACAGCACTCTGCAAACACGAAAGTGGACGTATAGGGTGTGACGCCTGCCCGGTGCCGGAAGATTAAATGATGGGGTGCAAGCTCCTGATTGAAGTCCCGGTAAACGGCGGCCGTAACTATAACGGTCCTAAGGTAGCGAAATTCCTTGTCGGGTAAGTTCCGACCTGCACGAATGGCGTAACGATGGCCACACTGTCTCCTCCCGAGACTCAGCGAAGTTGAAGTGTTTGTGATGATGCAATCTCCCCGCGGCTAGACGGAAAGACCCCATGAACCTTTACTGTAGCTTTGCATTGGACTTTGAACCGGTCTGTGTAGGATAGGTGGGAGGCTATGAAGCGTGAACGCCAGTTTGCGTGGAGCCGTCCTTGAAATACCACCCTGATCTGTTTGAGGTTCTAACCTTGGTCCGTAATCCGGATCGGGGACAGTGCATGGTAGGCAGTTTGACTGGGGCGGTCTCCTCCCAAAGTGTAACGGAGGAGTACGAAGGTACGCTAGGTACGGTCGGAAATCGTGCTGATAGTGCAATGGCATAAGCGTGCTTGACTGTGAGACTGACAAGTCGAACAGGTGCGAAAGCAGGTCATAGTGATCCGGTGGTTCTGTATGGAAGGGCCATCGCTCAACGGATAAAAGGTACTCTGGGGATAACAGGCTGATACCGCCCAAGAGTTCATATCGACGGCGGTGTTTGGCACCTCGATGTCGGCTCATCTCATCCTGGGGCTGTAGCCGGTCCCAAGGGTATGGCTGTTCGCCATTTAAAGAGGTACGTGAGCTGGGTTTAAAACGTCGTGAGACAGTTTGGTCCCTATCTGCCGTGGGCGCTGGATATTTGAAGGGGGCTGCTCCTAGTACGAGAGGACCGGAGTGGACGAACCTCTGGTGTACCGGTTGTCACGCCAGTGGCATCGCCGGGTAGCTATGTTCGGAAGAGATAACCGCTGAAAGCATCTAAGCGGGAAACTCGCCTTAAGATGAGATATCCCCGGGGCTTCGAGCCCCTTGAAGGGTCGTTCAAGACCAGGACGTTGATAGGTCAGGTGTGCACGTACAGTAATGTACTGAGCTAACTGATACTAATTGCCCGTAAGGCTTGATCCTATAACAGGTGTGTCTCGACAACCGTCAGCGCTTCAGCGCTTACGGGTGTCCGATCCCCGAAGGGGATGAAGACATGCCGGTTGAGATCGGTGTTGTGCCAGAAACAACACAACCCCACACACGAATCCTTTACGCTTCTTCCCGATTGGCTGTGGCGCCGGGTTGACCCCAACCTGAGAGCGACGCAGCAACCCGTCATGCCTGATGACCATAGCGAGTCGGTCCCACCCCTTCCCATCCCGAACAGGACCGTGAAACGACTCCACGCCGATGATAGTGCGGATTGCCCGTGTGAAAGTAGGTAATCGTCAGGCTCCCCCAAAGCCAGAAACCCCACCCCCAGCGGTGGGGTTTTTGCGTTTACGCGGCCGTCATCGGTAAGCGCCCGGGCACCCCACCTTGAATTGCGCTAAAGCTCTTGGCAGTAGCGTGTCCACTTAACGGTTTAACGAATAAGCGGACACGTGAACACTATCGAAGAAGAAACGCTGCCGACACGTCGACGCCGGCGACGTTACAGCGAAGAGTTAAAGCGCAGGTTGTGGCAGCGTGCCAGGGAACGGAAGTCTCGGTCACGGCGGTCGCGCTGGAACACGAGCTCAATGCGAACCTGCTGCGACGCTGGATCGATCAGGCCGAAGGCAGACTTCCCCCTAGACTGCCGGGCCGTCCGGCGCATACGCATGCAGCGTCCTTGCCGGGATTTGTTCCGGTTGCACTTGAGACGCGCGAGACGCGTTCGACAGAGATCGTGTCGAAGTGCGCCGTGGCGATCAGACGGTCACGGTAAGCTGGCCAGCAACGGAAGCAGCGCAGTGCGTCGCGTGGCTTCGTGGGTGGTTGTGGTGATCCGTGTCGACGAGGTGTGGCTGGCTGTCGATCCGCTGGACATGCGCGCCGGCTTCGACACTGTACTGGCGCGGGTAGTCAAGGTAGTCGGCGCCGCGCATCCGCACCATGCCTACCTGTTCACCAACCGCCGTGCCAACCGCGTGAAGGTGCTGGTGCATGACGGCATCGGCATCTGGCTGGCAGCACGGCGGCTGAATCAGGGGCAATTCGTCTGGCCGCACATGGGCAGCGAGCCGAAGCAGCATGCACTGACGCATAAGCAGCTGGCTGGCCTGGTGCTGGGCCTGCCGTGGCAGCGCATCGGCTAGGACGGCGTGATCCGCATCGTCTGGGACAGGGTCCTGAGGGACGTAAACAGTTTCGCTTCCACGGTGTGTGGGGTTCTCTGACTGGCCCGCATGAACCTGCCCTCCGACCTCGCTGCCCTCGATGCTGAGCAGTTGCGCGCCCTGGCGGCGCAACTGATGGCCGAGGTGCAGGCAAAGGATCTGGAGCTGAGCAACAGGGAGCGAGAGGTCAGCGAACGGGACCGCGAACTCCACTTCCGGCAGACCCGCATCGAGCAGCTCACTCACGAGATCTCGATTCTCAAGCGCCAGCAGTTCGGCCGACGCAGCGAACAGCTCAACACCGAGCAGATGAGCCTGCTCGACGAGGCGATTGATGGGGACCTGGCCGCCGTCGAGATGGAACTCGAGCAGCTCGAACCCACCACGCCCGAACGGCAACGCGAGCAGCCCAAACGCGCACCGTTGCCACCGCGGCTACCGCGCGTCGACATCCATCACGAGCCGCACAGCACGATGTGCCAGTGCGGCTGCGAACGCGTGCGCATCGGCGAGGACATCAGCGAGAAGCTGGATGTTGACGGTTGAGCGATACATCCGCGGCAAGTGGGTATGTCGCCACTGCGAAACGTTGATTCAGGCACCGATGCCTGCACACGTGATCGACCAGGGCATTCCGACGACCGGCCTGCTTGCATCAGTGCTGGTCAGCAAGTATGCGGACCACCTTCCCCTTTATCGCCAGGAACAGATCTTTGCGCGGGCGGGCCTGGCGATACCGCGCTCGACGCTGGGTGCGTGGGTAGGCACATGCGGTGTGCAGTTGCAGCCGCTGGTCGACGCACTGCATCAGGAGATCCTGCAGCGCGATGTGCTGCATGCGGATGAGACACCGGTGCAAATGCTCAGCCCCGGCAAGGGCAAGACTCACCGTGCGTATCTCCGGGCGTATACGCCCACGCAGTTCAGTGACCTGCGCGCCGTTGTCTACGACTTCGCCGACAGTCGCGCCGGCGAGCATGCACGCACGTTCCTGGAGAACTGGCACGGCAAGCTGGTGTGCGACGACTACGGCGGGTACAAGGCCTCATTCCAGCAGGGAGTCACCGAGGTCGGATGCGCGGCTCACGCGCGGCGCAAGTTCTTCGATCTGCATGCCAACCACAGCAGTCAGGTCGCCGGGCAGGCGCTGCCGTTCTTCGCAGCGCTGTACGACATTGAGCGTGATGCTCGGGAACTGGGGGCCGAGGAGCGGCGCCGGCTCCGGCAAAGCCGGGCCAGGCCAGTCTGTGATGCGTTCTATGAATGGGCCCCTGTTGAATTCCGAGTGGGTGGTATCGTCCGGTTTTTTGTGCAAAAGACGAAGGGAAGTCATGCATAGCCAGTTGTTCGAAGCCGCATTGGGTGTGAGCGATCCGTGGTTCGGGAGCGGCGTTGATTTCGACGCGGCGGCCAAACGGCTGACGATTCAGATCGATTTTACTGCCGGGACTCGCTTTCCGTATCCGGAAGTGGCTGGCGCGCATCCCGTGCATGATACTGTCGTCAAGCGCTACCGCCACCGGCAAGCTCAGTGGCTTCACGCTGCTTTTCGAGGCGATGGTACTTACGCTCGCGCAGCAGATGCCCTTTGCTGCAGTGGCGCGTGCCGTCGGCGAGTCGTGGTACCGCGGACACGCGATCTGCAAGCGCTACGTCGAACTGGCGTTGGCCGAGATTGATGTGTCCGACCTGACGAGCGCTGCCGTCGACGAAACTTACTATAAGCGCGGTCACAACTATCTGACGCTCGTGGCCGACGCCAAACAACGCAAGATCGTGTTCGTTACCGAAGGCCGCGATGCTGCCACCATCGAGCAGTTCGCCGCCCATCTGCAAGCGCACAACGCCACGCCCGGGCAAATCACCTCGGTCAGCATCGACATGTCGCCTGCCTTCATCAAGGGCGTCAGCAGGCACCTGCCCAACGCCCGCATCACCTTCGACAAATTCCACGTTGTCGCTCAGGCATCGTTTGCTCTGGACAAGACGCGGCGGCTCGAACAGAAGACCGACCCTGACCTCAACGGCCTGCGCTGGGCACTGCTCAAGGACCGCGACCGGTTGAACGTGGGGCAGCGTGCCGACCTGGACGCGCTCGTTGCCAACGTCACGACCAGGCGCACCGCCCGGGCCTGGCTCTATCGCGAGCAATTGCGAGACATCCTCGATCGCAAACAGATCAACGTCGTCTCCGCGATGCTTGAGCAGTGGTGCACCAACGAGATGCGCTCCAAAGTCGAACCCATGAAAGAGGTTGCACGCATGATCCGCAAGCACTTCGACGGCATCGTCGCCTGGACCCAGACGCGCCAGACCAACGGCTTTCTGGGAGCTCTCAACGGCCTGTTTCAGGCCGCTACGCGACGCGCGCGCGGTTACGCCAACCTCACGACCATGCGTACCGTGCTGTTTCTGATCGCCGGCAAGCTCGACTTCACTTCGATCAACCCGCATGCGGCATAACCCACTCAAATCTCAACAGAGCCATGAATGGCTGGCTGCGCAACGCAAACTCGTGTCCGAAGGCTCCGCCATTGCCAAAGCCCTGGGCTACAGCCTCAAGCGCAGGGAAGCGCTCACGCGCTATCTTGACGACGGGAATGTGCCCATCGATAACAACGACTGTCATGCCGCTAGCGGCATGAGCAAAGTTATGCCGACTCCCCGATTATGCCGCGTCGTGCATGCGCGTGGCGGTGGATATGGCCTTTCGTGATCGCAGTGTCGGCATAAACGTATGATTTCTCACGCTGGCTATCGCGCTGGCCAGGAGAGATCAGATGAATGCGGCACGCTCAGTCAGCGAATCCGGCGGGCTGCCGGCCCATCACATCGATGCATTTCTTGATCGTCTACGGACGGCACACTATTCCGAGGTATCACTTCGCAAGAAACGAAGAGTCCTGTGTGCGTTCTCTGGGTGGATGAAGAACAGGCACATCGACCTGATTGGATCTCGATGAGTCTGTCACGGCTCGTTTTATGAAGCGCATGATTGACGCATCACGAGACCGCGTCCAGCGTGCGCGACCCACATTGCGGCAGTTTCTCGCCTATCTGCGTGCCGAAGCCGTTGTGTGCCCGCCGACGTCGGGCCGCCAATCCGCAATCGCGCACATTTATCGCCGATACCTGGACTATCTGAGGCAGGATCGCGGACTCGCGAAGAACTCTCTGCTCGTCTATGGCCCGTTCATTCGCGACTTTCTCGACTGCCACTCGCCGGCGACGGAAGTTTATTGCCAGATGCATTTGACGCGGTAACGATCCGGAATCATCTTCTTGCCCGCAGCAAAGGCCGATCGGCAAAGTACACGCGGCTGATGGCAGTTGCGCTCCGCTCGTTCTGCCATTTCCTCTTTCTGCGTGGCGACACGGCCCGAGACCTGTATGAGTCAGTGCCCTCGGTTCGTAAGTGGCGACAGTCGACTGTGCCGACGTTCCTCACGCCTGAGCAGCAAGAAGCTCTCATTGCATCTGCAGACCGGTCGACTCCGACTGGGCGCCGTGACTATGCAATCCTGCTGTTGTTGGCGCGGCTCGGCTTACGTGCCGGAGAAATCGTCGCAATCGAGCTCGACGACATTCACTGGCGCTCGGGGGAACTCGTCGTTCATGGCAAGGGGCAGATAGTCGAGCACGTCCCGCTGCCATCGGAGGTCGGAGAAGCAATCGCAACATATTCTCCGCAATGGTCGCGGAGCGAGTGCATCGCGGCGCGTCTTCCTTCGCAGATTGGCACCTCGGGTTGGTTTGGCGGGGCCGGCGGCGATTGGCAAGATTGTTTGTCAGGCCTTCGCACGTGCCGGTTTCCGCCCCGCGTGCCGGGGCGCCGCACATCTGTTCCGTCACGGTCTGGCGACGACGATGATTCGCCACGGGGCCTCGATCGCGGAGATAGCCGAGGTCTTGCGGCACCGCTCACCGGACAGTACCGCGATCTATGCAAAGGTCGCGTTTGAGGACCTGCGCGAGGTCGCGCGCTCGTGGCACACGGCTGGAGGTCCAATATGACTGCGATCCGCGATTCTCTCGCTCGGTACGTGGCGGTCCGCGGCGCTCTCGGGGCGTCATTCTACGAACCTGCATTGGCACTCGGCCATTTCGTTGATCTTCTGGAACATGGAGGTGCTGAGTTCATTACTACCGATCTGGCTCTGCGCTGGGCGATGACGTCCACACTCGTCGAACGCGCCACTTGGGGGAGGCGCCTCTCTCAAGTGAGAGGATTCGCCAGATGGATGAACGTCATTGACGGTCGAAAACAGATTCCTCCGGCAGGGCTCCTGAGTGCCCGCAGACGGCGCAATGCCCAGCACATTTACACCGAGCAGGAAATTGATCTGCTTATGACCCGAGCAGCTCAACTGCGATCCCGAACCGGCATGCGAGCACTGACGTATTCGACGCTCATAGGGCTTCTTGTAGCGACGGGCCTCAGGCCAGGCGAAGCGTTTCGGCTCGACCGGTCGGACGTTGACCTCGTCAGCGGGATACTCTCCATCCGGGAATCCAAGCTCGGCAAATCGCGGCGTGTTCCTGTGGCAGAGTCGACCCGGGTGGCACTCGAACACCACGTCCAGAAACGCGATCAACTCTGTCCTTTACGATTGAGCGAGGCGTTTCTGGTTAGTGAGCGTGGCAAGCGATTGAATGCCGGCACCGCACGAAGTATGTTCGTCAGAATGTCGCGCGCTGTTGGTCTGCGATCGGCGACAGAGGATGGGCGCGATGGTTACGGCCCACGCCTCCAAGACTTCCGGCATAGCTTCGCGACTGGACGGCTGGTCGAGTGGTATCGTGCCTGTCGCGACGTAAGTCGGGAATTGCCGAAACTTGCCGCCTACCTCGGGCATGTCAACGTCGGTCTTACGTACTGGTACATCGAAGCGGTTCCTGAGTTGCTCGAACTCGCGGCAGCCTATCTCGACAAGAACTGTCCAGGAGAACAGCCGTGAGCGCCGCCAGTCTCCCATCCCTCGTTCAGCGTTTTTTTAGCCAGCGTCTGCTCGATCAGCAAGGTCTGAGTTCGCATACGGTGGCAAGTTACCGTGACACGTTCCGGCTGCTTCTAGCGTTTGCCACTAAGCGCATCAGGCGCACGCCGTCAAAGCTGCGAATCGAGGACTTCGACATGTCGTTGATCGAGGAATTCCTACCACCTCGAACACGGCAGAGGCAATTCGGTGCGGACACGCAACACGCGCCTTGCCGCCGTGCATGCCTTCTTCCGGTTCGTCGCGATCAGCGAGCCTGCGTTGTTTCTGCAGTGTCAGCGTATCCTTGCAATTCCGTCCAAACGTTGTGAACATGGTCCCGTCGAGTTTCTAACCGAGAAAGAGGCCGCAGCGCTAGTAGCGGCACCTGATGTACGAACATGGATCGGCAATCGCGACCGAGCGCTGCTTCTTGTAGCGGTTCAAATGGGTCTGCGGAATAGCGAATTGACCTCTATCAGGCGTCAGGATGTGGTGCTCGGTACAGGCGCCCACGTCCGTTGCCTCGGCAAAGGCAGAAAGATGCGATGCACTCCGCTTCGACCGGACGTCGTCGCGGTGATGAAAGCATGGCTACGCTATCAACCTGGCGAACCCGACGATCCGGTCTTCCCCAGTTCGCGCGGTGGCCGTCTTAGCGCCGACGCACTTCAGCGGCTTGTGTCGCGCAACGTCGCAATCGCGTGCCACTCGTGCCCCTCGCTGAAGGACAAGTCAGTAACTCCCCACACGCTTCGACACGGGGCCGCTATGAGCCTGTTGCATCACGGCGTAGACCTGTCCGTAATCGCGCTCTGGCTCGGTCACGAGTCCTCCGAGACGACTCAGATCTACTTGCACGCCGACATGCAACTCAAGGAACGCGCGCTCGCGCACGCCACGGCGAGCGGTGTTGCGCCGACACGCTACAAACCTCCAGATCCGTTATCCGGCGGTACTGGGCCTGCAGGCAATGCGCTGCAAGAATGTGAACACCAGTGTGGTTGCCGTTGCGCGAGAACTCTCAGGGTTCATCTGGGACATCAGCAGACTGGCGATGTCCCTCGCCATACCGAAAGATGCCAGGCCGGTCTGACACTCCATCATCTTAACGAGGACACTGAGAGTTTCCTGAAGACGGCGTAGCCCGGCACCCGAGTAACCCGCGAGCGGATTATGCAACACATCTAATGCGATTTGCGACTTGAGGCAGCGGCAGGCTCATAGGGCGGACCACAGTAATGCGGTAACCAACCCGCGGATATCAGTGTGACCCACCGTCGAGACGTACTGCTACGTCGCCCTCAGGAAATTCAGATGAACCAAAACCGAGAACCCATCGCGATTGACACGGAAAGTCATATCAATCCGCCGGGTCTGCGCTACTCCATGTGGTGGGGACTACTCTTGCAACTTCTTATCAGACCGTCGAGACGGCACGCTGGATTCGCTTACCAAGCGGCGGAATCAAGCGGAAGTCGTCATTCCCCGCCATGGAAACGCGGCTAGTACCCGCCTGATCGCCGTATCGAAAGGTGTGCGTCGGCCGAGGCCAAGTGCCTCCAGACGGCTCGATGCCAGATGACAGTTGTGCGGGCGCGGCGTCGCGTCGGTGGGTGTGTGCTGCGGCATCAAATGCGCGTCGAGTTGCAATGCTTCTGCCACGCGCACGGCGATCTCGTACTTGTTCATCGGTTCGTCGCCCGACCATTGCACGATGCCGGAGATGGTTTCGCCGCGCGCGTGTCGTTCGAGCATCTGTCGGATCACGACCGCGACATCGGGCGTGAACGTAGGATAGCGGATCGCCCAAGCGTCCATCTTGGCAGCTTGGGTGTCCGGCGCGGCCGACGCCGCGATCGCCGGCACGAGGCTAGTCACGGCCGACTCCGACCAATTCGCAATCGGCCCATACAACAACGGCAGACGCAGCACGCATCCGCGCTCGGCCGTTTCGATTAGCGCTCGTTCGCCTTCGAGCTTGCTCTGTCCGTACGCGTTCAATGGCGCTGGTGTACTGTCGTGACGATAGGGCGGGTGCTTGCCGTCAAACACGTAGTCGGTCGAGATCGACAGCGTCCACGCGCCGTGTCGATTTGCCGCGCTGGCGATCATTTGCACGGCATCGACGTTCAACGCACGAGCATGTGCCGGATCGCGTTCGCATACATCGGGTCGGCGCTCCGCCGCGGCGATCACGACGGCATCCGGGACCACGTGGTCGATGAAACGCTCGACCGCCAGGCTATCGCGAACATCCAATCGGACCATTTGCGGAGACGGCCGACTAAATGCTGTGGAGACGATGTGCCAATCGACTTGGCCCGCGAGTTCGTCGATGAGCGCGCGGCCGAGCAGCCCGGAACCACCGATTACGGCGACCTTGAACATGCCGGGCACCCTCAGCGCAGAGACGTGACGGTGTATCCGGCTTCGTCAATCGCGGCCTTCAGTGCCTCGATCGGTTGTGCCGACTCCACGAGCACGCGGCCGCTCGCGAGATCCACCTGAACCTGCGCGGCCGCGTCGTGCTCGCGGATCGCGTTCGTGACGGCGGTAACACAGTGCTGGCAACTCATGCCTTCTACATGGAGTTCGATTGTCATTGCAGGACCTCGAGGGAATCAGATCGCGGATAGCCGAATTATGCCTGCCGTTTCGTGTTTGGGTAGCTGACCTTCCCACCATGGGAAGGTGTAGGATCGGTTCGAGTTCATCCGCAATCTTGGGAAAACAGTCATGAACATTGGCGAAGCGGCCCGCGCGTCGGGCGTCACGGCGAAAATGATCCGCTACTACGAAAGCGTCGGCCTATTGACCGCAAAGGGGCGCACCAGTGCTGGCTACCGCGTGTATGGCCCCCAGGAAGTGCATTCTCTTCGCTTTATCCGCCAGGCCCGTCGACTCGGATTTCTCGTCGAGGATATCCGGCGACTGCTTGCCCTATGGAACGACCGCTCGCGTGCAAGCGCCGAAGTAAAGCGAATCGCACTCGAACATGTCGCCGAACTCGATCGCCGCATCACCGAGTTGACGGACATGCGCGACACTCTCGCGCATCTGGCCGACCATTGTCACGGCGATGACCGGCCAGATTGTCCGATCATCGAGCGATTAGCGGACACCGATCTTGTTTCGGGACAAGGTTGCCATCCGCTTTAGCCGGTGGATCGGGGGAAAAAGGCGCAACCGGGTCTGCCGCGGCTCAAGCCAAGCGAGTTGCGCACCGAAAGTGTGCGTGGAAATTGGCGCAATGACCTGCGCGCCGAGCGTACCCGATGAATCTCAATGAAATCAGCGCCTGAAATGCACCTATGCAGTGCTTCATTCCAGAATGGAATGCACGTCATGCGGGCATTTCACTGTTCAGGTTGCACCCTATGGCTATAATACGGGTTAACCCTTTTACGGGAAATCCCTGATGTCAAATCACCGGGGATTCGGTCTGATCCTTGGAGAACATCATGTTTGCATTCATTCTTGAGAAGCTGAGCACCTGGTTCGAAACCGCGGAACGTAGCCGTCGTGAGGCATACCTCGCATCTTCGTCCGATATCGTCCAGCTCGAACAGCGCATTCGTTCGCTGGAAACCAACGGCTATTCGCGCTGAGTTTCCGCTTTGAGTTTGACCTTGGCGGCGCCTTTTGCGTGGCCATTGCAGTACCAATGTCGAGCCCCGTCAAAGCGGGGCTTTGTCGCATCTGAACACCGAAACCCGGGTGCCTTCGGCGTTTTTCGAGTGATCGTCGCAAGAAGGCTTCTCATGGCGAATATCGACTAGCTTCGTAACGCGGGCCGCGGTAATGTAGGGCGTTTTTCGCGCAAGACGGCATTCATAACCAATCGGGCTGCCCATGTCCTCCGTCCGTTCGCTGCAAACTTTCCGATTCTTGATGGCCGCGGCCGCCGCGGCGACGCTCGCCACCCTCTGCGCTGCGTCGGACGCATATGCGGTATCCGATTACGAGCGTCCTCCAGTGATTCTCGATACGCTTGGCGGCATCAATAATGGCCAGAGCGGTACCGTACTGCTGAGCTCGCCGCCCGCGCCGGAGCCGATCGTCGCCGCGCCGTCGATCGCGGCACCGGCCGAACTGCCTGCAGAATCGTCGCCGCCGTTCGTCGTCGCACCGTATATTCAGTTGCCGGCGGGCGGTGGCGTGCCGCCGCGGCCGATGCCTCGACCGGTGCCGTTTCCGCAATAGGCAGTGACGGCGCGAAAGATCGCCGGTCTCGCTTCTCTCCCTACGCCAGCTTTGCTCGGACCTAGCAACTCCATTCGGGTTTGGGCGCATGGCGTCGGTGAAACCGTCCGACGACAATCGTTGCGACGCCTCGTCGCCCTGAGCTTCGGTCCCGGCGTGCGCGCCTGCGTCACCGCTTCGAACGGAAAACACAGGAGACGTCACCATGCCCAATCACTGGATGCAGCGTGCGACCCGCGCCTGCGTGATGCTGCTCACACTGGCTACGCTGCCCAGCGCCGGATTCGCGAAGGACGCGCCGGAAATGCCGACACTGACGATGGCCGTCGGCGGCTTACCAGGTCTCTACTACCTCCCGGTCCTCGCCGCGCGGCAACTCGGCTACTTCAAGGACGAAGGCCTGAATGTCACGCTCGAAGATTTCGCGGGCGGCTCGAAGGCGCTAGAAGCGGTGGTGGGCGGCAGCGCCGAAGTGGGCGCGGGCGCATTCGAGCACACGCTGTTCATGCAGGCGAAGGGACAGCACTATCGGGCGTTCGTGTTGATGGGCCGCGCCCCGCAGATCGTGATCGGCGTGGTGCAGTCGAAGGCCGACCAGATCAAGTCGCTCGCGGACTTCAAGGGCGCGAAGGTCGGCGTGAGCGCACCGGGTTCGTCGACCGATCTCGTGCTCACCGTTGCGTTGCGCAAGGCCGGCGTGCAGCGCAGCGACATTTCGGCGATCGGCGTCGGCAGTGGGGCGACGGTGCTGGCCGCGGTGGGCAGTGGGCAGATCGACGCACTATCCAATGTCGATCCGATGATGACCAAGCTCACGCGTAGCGGCGCGATCAAGGTGCTGGTGGATACGCGCACGGTGAAAGGCACGCAGGAGGTTTTCGGCGGCACGATGCCCGCGGCGACGCTTTACGCGCCCGAAAGCTTTATCCAGAAAAATCCGAAGACGACGCAGGCGCTGACCAACGCGATCGTGCGCGCCAATCATTGGCTGCAGACCGCGAGCGATGCGGATCTGTTGAAGATGGTGCCGCCAGCCTACCTGTTGGGCGACCCGACGCTTTATCTCGACGCCTTTCACAACGTGCGCGATGCGTATTCGCCGGACGGACTGATGCCCGCGGATGGGCCGGCGACGGCGCTGCGCGCGTTGTCGTCGTTCGACAGCCGGCTCGATCCGAAAAGGATCGATTTGAGTGCGACCTATACGAACCAGTTCGCGAGCAAGGCGGCCGCGCAGTTGAAGTGAGCCTGGGTGCAGACCAGGTTGCGCGGGCAGGCAACTGCAGACCGCACGCGCAATCCGCTCACGCGCCGCTCATCGCGTTCAATTGCCGCGATATTCGACCTTGAACGTCGCAGCCTTGTCCTCGCCGAGCGTCTTGACGAGCCATGGCATCTGATCGTTCAGCATCTTCGCGAGCGTATACGGCGGGTTCAGGACGAACATGCCGCTACCGAAGAGCCCATAGCCGTCTTCCGGTGGATTGCTGACGGTCAGGCTGACGTGCAGCCAGTTGTCCTTCTGCAACTGCTTGAGCTGGTCGGGAAAACGCTGCGACTCGGGGCGCTTGACTTGCGGATACCACACCGCATACGTGCCGGTCGGAAACCGCTTCAGACTTTCTTCGACACAGCGCAGCGTGCGCCCGTAATCGCGCTTGTCTTCATACGACGGGTCGAGCAGGATCAGCGCGCGACGCGGCGCCGGCGGCAACAGCGCGAGAATGCCGTCGAAGCCGTCGCCCGCGTACAGCATCGCGCGGCGACCCGCGTCGCGAAAATTGTGGCGCAGCACGTCGATTTCGGTGCTGTGCAATTCGAATAGCCGCATCCGATCCTGCGCGCGCAACTGTCGCCACGCGAGATACGGCGAGCCCGGATAGAAATGCAACTGGCCGTCGGCATTGAGCGCGCTGACTTCGTCGACGTAGTCGGCGAACAACGGCGGCAGGTCGTTGCGGCCCCACAGTTTTGCAATACCCGTCTCGAACTCGCCGGTCTTCGTCGCGTAGCCTTCCTTCAGCGAGTAGACGCCGGCGCCCGCGTGCGTGTCGATATACCAGTAGGCCTTGTCCTTCTGGCCAAGGTAGCGCAGGAGCTGCAACACGACGGCGTGTTTCAGAACGTCGGCGTGATTGCCGGCATGAAAGGCGTGGCGGTAGCTGAGCATGATGAGAGGACGCTGAGAGAGCGCAGGCCGGCCCAAAGGAGTCGGCGACGCGCGGTCGCGTATTGTACGCGACCGCGCGTGCCCGGTTGGCCACTCAGTGCGTGGCGCTGCGGGGCGATTACTCGTGCGCGTCGCCGATGATCTCCTCGATTCGCTGCTTGATCTCCGGCGTGATGCGCGCCGCCAGCTCGGTGGACTGCATATTTTCGCCGATCTGTTCGACCCGCGAGGCGCCCGTGATCACCGTGCTGACATTCGGATTCTTCAGAATCCACGCGATCGCGAGCTGACCCACTGTGCAGTCGAGTTCGTCGGCGACCGCGCCGAGCTGGCCGACCACGTTGTTCCGTGTCGGGTCGGTGAGCTGCTGACGCAGCCAGTCATAGCCCTGCAACTGCGCGCGACTGTCGGCCGGCACGCCGTCACGGTATTTGCCGGTGAGCAGACCCGATGCGAGCGGACTCCACGTGGTCAGGCCGAGGCCGATGTCCTCGTAGAGCCGCTTGTATTCCTGCTCGACGCGTTTGCGGTGAAACAGGTTGTATTGCGGCTGCTCCATGACCGGCTTGTGCAGATGATGCCGCTCGGCGATTTCATATGCGGCGCGAATCTCGTCGGCGCTCCATTCCGAGGTGCCCCAGTACAGCGCCTTGCCGCGCGTGATCATGTCGCTCATTGCCCAGACCGTTTCCTCGACCGGCGTGTTCGGGTCGGGACGATGACAGAACACGAGATCGACGTAATCGAGTTGCAGGCGCTTCAACGACCCGTCGATCGCGTTCATCAGGTACTTGCGGTTCAGCGTGTGGTACTGATTCGGCGCTTCGTTGAGTCCCCAGAAAAATTTCGTCGACACGACGTAGCTCACGCGCGGCCACGCGAGCTCCTTCAACGCATGGCCCATGATTTCCTCGGATTTGCCGCCCGCATAGACTTCGGCGTTGTCGAAGAAATTGACGCCCGCGTCGCGCGCCGCGGCAAGCGATTCGCGCGCGGCGCGGTGATCCACCTGGTTGCCGTACGTGACCCATGAGCCGATCGACAACTCGCTCACTTGCAGGCCGGAGCGGCCCAGACGTCGATAATTCATGCATGTCTCCTGGTTGGTGATGCCACGGGAATGGAGCCCGGATTCAGCCGGAAAGCGTCCAGTTTAAATAGATCCGGTTCGGCGTGCGTTTTACCTATGCCGTTCACAGGGTTCATGCACAATAGCAAAGTCGGCCGCTGCGCTGCATCCGCCGAACGGTCTATACCGTTTGGCCGACTTCTCGCGGCGCGCGGCTTCGTGGTCTCATTGCTCATCAACTGCATGGAGGTTCTGGATGTCGTCTCTGAACTCGAATCTGAACGGCAAGGTCGCCGTCGTCACTGGCGCCGCGAGCGGCATCGGCAAACAGATCGCGTTGACTCTGTCAGCCGCGGGTGCGGCCGTCGCGATCGCCGACCTGAACCAGGACGGCGCGAACGCCGTTGCTGAAGAAATCAGAAAGGGCGGCGGTAAGGCAATCGGCGTGGCAATGGACGTGACGAGCGAAGACGCCGTCAACCAGGGTATCGACAAGGTCGCCGAGGAATTCGGCTCGATCGACATTCTCGTTTCCAACGCCGGCATCCAGATCGTCAATCCGATCGAAAACTATTCGTTCTCGGACTGGAAGAAGATGCAGGCCATTCACGTGGACGGTGCGTTCCTGACCACCAAGGCCGCGCTCAAGCACATGTACAAGGACAACCGGGGCGGTGTCGTGATCTACATGGGCTCGGTCCACTCGCATCTCGCCTCGCCGCTGAAGTCGGCGTACGTGACCGCGAAGCATGCTCTGCTGGGTCTGTCGCGCGTGCTCGCCAAGGAGGGGGCTGCGCACAACGTGCGTTCGCACGTCGTGTGTCCGGGCTTCGTGCGCACGCCGCTCGTCGACAAGCAGATTCCCGAGCAGGCGAAGGAGTTCGGCATCAGCGAAGAAGAAGTGATCAAGCGCGTGATGCTGGGCGGTACCGTCGACGGTATCTTCACGACGGTCGAAGACGTCGCGCAGACCGTGCTGTTCCTGTCGACCTTCCCGAGCGCGGCGCTGACTGGCCAGTCGTTCGTCGTGAGCCACGGCTGGTACATGCACTAAGGGGCGGCCCATGGCGCAACGCAATCTGAAGCGGGCGCGCGTGGGCGTGTCCGGCGACGGGGAGGGCGCGGGTCCGGCGGTTGCCGCCCGCTCGCGCCGGCACCTCCGGTTGCCCAACTACGAAACCGTCGCGCTGATGCTGCAAGGCGGTGGCGCGCTCGGCGCCTATCAGGCCGGCGTCTTTCAGGGACTTTACGAAGCCGGCATCGAACCGAACTGGATCGCCGGAATTTCGATCGGTGCGCTGAATACCGCGATCATTGCGGGCAATCCGCCGGAACGACGCGTCGAGCGTCTGCTGCAGTTCTGGGAGACGATCTGCCAGCCGGCGTTCGGACCGCCGTTGCCCGCTCCGGTCGAACACGCGCTGTTCAATTCGAGCGAAGCGGTGCGCAAGGCATTTACGGCAGCACAGGCAATGAGCGCGATCGTCGAAGGGC
The DNA here is from genome assembly GCF_000092885.1 of Paraburkholderia atlantica. Lineage (NCBI taxonomy): Bacteria > Pseudomonadati > Pseudomonadota > Betaproteobacteria > Burkholderiales > Burkholderiaceae > Paraburkholderia > Paraburkholderia atlantica. The sequence goes on from NC_014117.1 coordinate 1,117,250, forward strand.
AAAAGGGCTTTTTCGTGCCGCGTTTTCCGCCGCCGTTGCCCACGGTGTCCGGTCCGCCGCAATTGGCGAGCTACTACGACACCACGCCGCTGAAGGCCACGCTCGAGTCGCTGTGTGATTTCGACCGGATCAATTCCGGGGAAATACGCGTGTCGGTGGGCGCGGTGAATTGCGGCACGGGCAATTTTGCGTACTTCGACAATACGCACACCACGCTCAGGCCCGAGCATTTCATAGCGTCGGGCGCGTTGCCGCCGGGCTTCGCGGCTGTCGAGATAGACGGACAGTTCTACTGGGACGGCGGCCTGATGTCGAACACGCCGCTCTACGAGGTGCTCCAGACCACGCCGCGTCGCGATACGCTCGCCTTTCAGGTCGATTTATGGAGCGCGATCGGGCCGGTGCCGGACAACATCACGGACGTGCAGGGGCGCATGAAAGACATCCAGTATTCGAGCCGTACGCGTCTCGTGACCGACATGCTGCAGCGCTCGCAGCGTTTCCGCCACGTACTGCGCGAGGTGCTGGACCGTGTGCCCGAAGAGCAACGCGACGATCCGTGGTGCAAGCTGGCCCAAGACCTGTCGTGCTCGAAGCGCTACAACGTGATTCACCTGATCTACCGGCACAAGGAATACGAAGGACATTACAAGGACTTCCAATTCGGTCTGTCGACGATGCGCGAGCATTGGCGAAGCGGTCTCGAAGATATTGTCCGTTCCCTCGAGCAGCCCGACTGGCTCGATATGCCGCAGAACGATGCCGGCTTCGTCACGCACGATATTCATCGGGACTCGCGCTGATTTCTGCGCAGACAGACCCGACGCGACGCCGGCAACGTCCTACGAACAGGCAGGCAGGCATGAAAAAACGGCGCCCTTTTCATAAAAGAGCGCCGTTTCGATAGACAGTTGCAGCGGTGAACCTGCTGCACTGGCGCGGCAAACCTCCGCGCCGTGAATCGCCTTACTTCAGCACGTGAGCAATCGCGTTGGCGACGACGTCGAGATTGCGCGTATTCAGCGCAGCCACGCAGATACGGCCGGTGCTGACCGCATAGATGCCGAACTCTTCGCGCAGACGATCCACTTGCGGTGCCGTCAGACCCGAGTACGAGAACATGCCGCGCTGTGCGTTCACGAAGCTGAAGTCACGATCGACACCGCTCGCCTTCAGGCGTTCGACGAGACCGTTACGCATTGCGCGGATACGGTCGCGCATTTCGCCCAGTTCGCTTTCCCACGTCGCGCGCAGTTCCGGCGACGCGAGCACGGCCGCGACCACCGAGCCGCCGTGCGTCGGCGGGTTCGAGTAGTTGGTGCGGATCACGCGCTTCAGTTGCGACAGCACGCGCGCCGCTTCTTCCTTGCTCGAGGTGATGATCGACAGTGCGCCGACACGCTCGCCGTACAGCGAGAACGACTTCGAGAACGACGACGACACGAACACGTTCAGTTCCTGCGCCGCGAACAGACGCACGGCTGCCGCGTCCGCTTCGATGTTGTCGCCGAAGCCCTGGTAGGCGATATCGAGGAACGGCACGAGGTTGCGCGCCTTGACGACCTCGACGACCTGCTTCCACTGTTCGACGCTCAGGTCGACGCCGGTCGGGTTGTGGCAGCACGCGTGCAGCACGACGATCGTGCCCGCCGCATAGCTGTTCAGCGCGTTCAGCATGGCGTCGAAGTTCACGCCGTGCGTCTGCGCGTCATAGTACGGATACGATTCGACGACGAAGCCCGCGCCTTCGAACAGCGCGCGATGGTTTTCCCAGCTCGGGTCGCTGATCGCGACCTTGCTGTTCGGGTTCACGCGCTTCAGGAAGTCCGCGCCGATCTTCAGCGCGCCCGTGCCGCCCAGCGCCTGCGCCGTGACGACGCGGCCGGCCGCGATCAGCGGCGAGTCGTTGCCGAGCAGCAGCTTTTGCACGGCGGCATCGTAAGCGGCGATACCTTCGATCGGCAGATAGCCACGCGGCAGCGCGGCATCGACGCGGGCCTTTTCCGCCTCGCGCACGGCGCGCAGCAGCGGGATCTTGCCTTCTTCATTGAAGTACACGCCAACCCCGAGGTTGACCTTGGTGGCGCGCGTATCGGCGTTGAAAGCTTCGTTCAGGCCCAGAATCGGGTCGCGGGGAGCTAGTTCGACGGCGGAGAACAGAGACATGATGGGTGGGCAGCAGTAGTAAAAAGAGGGCGGCTTCGCGCGCGGGAGGCCTCATATGGAGCGTCGGCGGCATTTCGGGCGTGCGGCGTGAGTTCGACGAAACGCGAAAATCAGGGACGGCCTATGGACAGCGGCGAGCGAGCGCAACTTCGCATTGTAACGAATCTGGGCGCTTTTTTCGGACGACCGGATGGCCAAAAGGCAATTATTTGCTTGAAAAACAGGCACTGGGGGGCCATGTGGCAGTATGGAATTCGAGCGGACGGCGCGCGGTGGACCGCGCGCGCGTGCCGAGGTGCGCTGTCCTTCGCCGCGCGTACGTCCGCAAGGGGCCATAACAGATAGTCGCCTGCACGCCCCAGTGCAGCCCTACGTAACCCCGCTCGATCTTCGCTTTCAGCAACCCGTTAGAATGATTCTTTGCTCAAGGCCCGGTGCCGCCCCTCATGTCCGAACACCATCTGACTGAAGCCGACGATACGCTCGACGAATCCAAATTCATCACGTTCGAAGGTTCGCCGTTCAAGCTCTACCAGCCGTATCCGCCCGCCGGCGACCAGCCCACGGCCATCGAGACGCTCGTCGAGGGCGTCGGCGATGGTCTCGCGTTCCAGACGCTGCTCGGCGTGACCGGCTCCGGCAAGACCTTCACGATGGCCAACACGATCGCGCGGCTCGGCCGCCCGGCGATCGTTTTCGCGCCGAACAAGACGCTCGCCGCGCAGCTGTACTCGGAGTTCCGCGAGTTCTTTCCACGCAACGCGGTCGAGTACTTCGTCTCGTACTACGACTACTACCAGCCGGAAGCGTATGTGCCTCAGCGCGATCTGTTCATCGAGAAAGACTCGTCGATCAACGAGCATATCGAGCAGATGCGGCTGTCGGCGACCAAGAGCCTGATGGAGCGGCGCGACGTCGTGATCGTCGCGACGGTGTCGGCGATTTACGGTATCGGCAATCCGTCCGAATACCACCAGATGATCCTGACGCTGCGCACCGGCGACCGGCTCGGCCAGCGCGACGTCATCGCGCGGCTGATCGCGATGCAGTACAGCCGCAACGAAGCCGACTTCCAGCGCGGCTCGTTCCGTGTGCGCGGCGACACGATCGATATCTTCCCGGCCGAGCACGCCGAGATGGCGGTGCGCGTCGAGCTGTTCGACGACGAAGTCGAAACGCTGCAGCTGTTCGATCCGCTCACCGGCCGCGTGCGGCAGAAAATTCCGCGCTTTACGGTGTATCCGTCGTCGCACTACGTGACGCCGCGCGACACCGTGCTGCGCGCGGTCGAAACGATCAAGGCCGAACTGCGCGACCGGCTCGAGTTCTTCTATAGCGAAGGCAAGCTCGTCGAGGCGCAGCGGCTCGAGCAGCGTACCCGCTTCGACCTTGAAATGCTGCAGGAGCTCGGATTCTGCAAGGGCATCGAGAACTATTCGCGGCACTTCTCTGGCGCGGCGCCGGGCGAGCCGCCGCCGACGCTCGTCGATTACCTGCCGCCCGACGCGATCATGATGCTCGACGAATCGCACGTGTTGATCGGCCAGCTGAACGGCATGTACAACGGCGACCGTGCGCGCAAGGAAAATCTCGTCGACTACGGCTTCCGGCTGCCGTCGGCGCTCGACAACCGGCCGCTCAAGTTCAACGAGTTCGAGCGCAAGATGCGCCAGGTTGTGTTCGTGTCGGCGACGCCCGCCGATTACGAAAAGAAGACGTCGGGGCAGGTTGCCGAACAGCTGGTGCGCCCGACCGGCCTCGTCGACCCCGAGATCGAGGTGCGGCCGGCCCGCAGCCAGGTCGACGACGTGCTCGGCGAGATCAACGAGCGCATCAAGGCCGGCGACCGCGTGCTGGTCACGACGCTGACCAAGCGGATGGCCGAGCAGCTCACCGAGTTTCTGGCCGACCATGGCATCAAGGTGCGCTATCTGCACAGCGACATCGACACGGTCGAGCGCGTCGAAATCATCCGCGATCTGCGTCTCGGCGCGTTCGACGTGCTGGTCGGTATCAACCTGCTGCGCGAGGGTCTCGATATTCCCGAGGTGTCGCTGGTCGCGATTCTCGACGCGGACAAGGAAGGCTTCCTGCGCGCCGAGCGTTCGCTGATCCAGACCATCGGCCGGGCGGCGCGTAACGTGAACGGCAAGGCGATCCTGTATGCGGACAACATCACCGACTCGATGCGCCGCGCGATCGACGAAACCGAGCGGCGCCGCGCGAAGCAGATCGCGTTTAACGCCGCGCACGGCATCACGCCGCGTGGCGTCGTGAAACGGATTCGCGACATCATCGACGGCGTGTACAACGTCGACGAAGCGCGCGCCGAGTTGAAGGAGCAGCAGACCCGCGCGAAATTCGAGGACATGTCCGAGAAGCAACTCGCCAAGGAAATCAAGCGCCTCGAAAAGCAGATGATGGAGCACGCGAAGAATCTCGAGTTCGAGAAGGCCGCGCAGACTCGCGACCAGCTGGCGCTGCTACGTCAGCGCGTGTTCGGCGCGAACGTCGGCGATCACGTGGCGGGCGTCGACTAATCGACGTTTCGTTCCATCGCCTTTGTCCACCATGAAAGGGCGCGGCCATTCGCCGCGCCTGTTCGCATTGGCCGGCACTTAAGCTCCCGCGGGAGCCGTCGAAATGGTCACTTTGACGGTGACGAATTCCATCCCTGCTTCCCAGCCACACAAAGATTTTTCTTAAGCGAACCTTAAGACCATGCTGGCATGAGGCCAAGCGCACTAACAGGTTTGTTCTCACCAGCGATCGATGATAAACTCAACCAATATTGAGAATGGTTCGCATTTAAATTTACATCTGTCTTGCGACCGCCGTATTTCAATGAGATCGATTCCAGTCTGATAAAAACAAGGAGCATCAATGCGGATTTCTTCCTTTGTGCGCGGTGGCGCGGCAGCGGTAGCCGTGGTCGCGGCGCTGTCGGCCTCGGCCGCCGAATATCCGATCGGCAAGCAGCAGATTCAGGGTGGCATGGAAATCGGTGTGGTCTACCTGCAGCCGATCACGATGGAGCCCGAAGGCATGATGCGCAAGGCGTCGGATTCGGACATCCATCTCGAGTCCGACATTCACGCGGTCAAGAACAATCCGACGGGTTTCGCCGAAGGCGACTGGATGCCTTATCTGCAGGTGCGCTACGAACTGACGAAGGCCGGCTCGAACCAGCCATTGAAGGGCGACCTGATGGCGATGGTCGCGAACGACGGTCCGCACTACGGCGACAACGTCAAACTGCAAGGCCCGGGCAAGTATCACCTGAAGCTGATCGTCGAACCGCCGATGCAGACGGGCCACATGGCGTTCGGCCGCCACGTCGACAAGGAAACTGGCGTCGGTCCGTGGTTCAAGCCAATCACGCTCGAATATGACTTCACCTTCGCTGGCATCGGCAAGAAGGGCGGTTATTGATCGGCGTGCGGCGCCAACGCGGTCGCTCAACGTATCAGTTAATGCAGCAGACGGCGCGCGGACGGTCGGTGTGATACCCGGCGTCGGCGCGTCGCGTTTTCCGGAAAGGGCAATGGGAATCAACCGAAAGATCACGATGCTTGCCGCCACGTTTTGCCTGGCGGCCACGGCTCACGCAGCCGATCTGCCGACCTTCAAGCTCGAAATGAACGACGGCAAGCTGAACCCGGCCCGCATCGAAGTGCCCGCGGGGCAGCGTATCAAGATCGAAGTGCGTAACACCGGCAAGGGCGCGGCCGAATTCGAAAGCGTGCAGTTGCGTAAAGAGAAGGTGCTGGCGCCGGGCGCCGATTCGTTCGTCGTGATCGCTCCGCTGGAGCCGGGCGAATACAAGTTTTTCGACGACTTTCATCAGCAGGCGCAGGGCGTGATCGTCGCGAAGTGAAGTGGGCAGTAGAAGGATCGAAGGGAGAGCTTGAATGGGTCAGATTCTGTTCATCGTGTGGCGGGAAAGTGTCGAGGCGCTGCTGGTCGTCGGCATCCTGTACGCGTGGTTGAAAAATGGCGACGACGACGCGCGCCGCGGCCTGCCGTACCTGTGGGGCGGCCTGGCGGCCGGCGTGATCGCGGCGGTCGCGCTCGGCGCGGCGCTGGTCGGCTTCACCGAGGTGCTCGCCGGTGACGCGCAGGATTACTTCCAGACGGCGATGGTGCTCATCGCCTGCGTGCTGATCGTGCAGATGGTGCTGTGGATGAAGCAGCACGGCCGCACGCTGAAGCGCGACATGGAACAGTCGCTGCAAAAGAGCAAGCGCGATTCGAACTGGTGGGGCGTCGCGCTGCTGGTCGCACTGGCGATCGCGCGCGAAGGCAGCGAAACGGTGATCTTCCTGTACGGCTTGGGCTTTGGCCAGTCGGGTCATGTCGACGGCAGCCAGATGCTCGCTGTCGCGATCGGTCTTGCGCTCGCGTTCCTGACCTTCTACGTGTTGCAGCTCGGCGGCAAGATCATCTCGTGGCGGCTCTTTTTCCGCGTCACCGAAATCATGCTGCTGTTCCTCGGTGCGGGGCTGTTCCAGACCGGCATCGACAAGCTGATCGACAAGGAAATCCTGCCGACGCTCGTCGACCAGCTGTGGAATTCGTCGGCGATCCTCGATGATTCGAGCACCTTCGGCTCGCTCGTCGCGACGCTGACCGGCTACCGCGCGCATCCTGCACTGATGAATCTGCTTGCCTATGCCGTGTACTGGGCGGTCGTTTATCTGCTGGTGCGCCGCGCTACTCGCAAGCCCGCGCGACAAACAGCAGGGCGCGCGGCATGAGCGCCGTGATGGCTTCGCGGCCTGGCCGCCTCGCGGCGGTCGGCCAGTGGATGCAGCGCCATGGCGCGGTGATTCGTGGCATCCAATGGGTCGTGGTCGCGGTGTACGCGTTCCTGATCATCGCGCCCGCGCTGATGCCGCTGCCGGACGATACCGCGCATCTATGGAGCAACCTGACACTCGCCGCGCAGTTCGTGTTCTGGGGCATCTGGTGGCCGTTCGTGCTGCTGTCGATGGTGATGCTCGGCCGCGTCTGGTGCGGCGTGCTGTGCCCGGAGGGCGCGCTCGCCGAGTTCGCGAGCAAGTTCGGGCGCGGCCGCGCGATTCCGCACTGGATGCGCTGGGGCGGATGGCCCTTCGTCGCATTCGGCATCACGACGATCTACGGTCAGATGGTGAGCGTCTACCAGTATCCGAAAGCGGTATTGCTGGTGCTCGGCGGCTCGACTTTCGCGGCGATCGTGATAGGTCTGCTGTACGGTCGCGAGAAGCGCATCTGGTGCAAATACCTGTGCCCCGTCAACGGGGTTTTTTCGCTTCTGGCGCGCCTCGCGCCGTTTCACTACAAGGTCGACGAGGACGCGTGGCGCCGTTCGTACACGAACGGCGAGCACGGGCACCGGGTGATTCCGATCAACTGCGCGCCGCTCGTGCCGTTGCGCAACATGAAGGGCGCGGCCGACTGCCATATGTGCGGCCGCTGCAGCGGACACCGTGATGCGATCGCGTTGACGTGGCGCAAGCCTTCGACGGAAGTCGTGCAGTTGGGCGACAAAAAGGCGAATCCGTGGGACACCGCGCTGATCCTGTATGGCCTGCTCGGCATCGCGATCGGTGCGTTCCACTGGACCGCGTCGCGCTGGTTCATCGACCTGAAGATGTTCGCGGCGACCTGGCTCGTCGATCACGACATCACGTGGCCGCTCGACACCAACGCGCCGTGGTTCCTGTTCACGCATTACCCTGATCAGAACGACGTGTTCTCGTGGCTCGACGGCTCGCTGCTGATCGGCTACATCCTCGCGACGGCGCTCGTCTACGGTACCGCGCTGCTGCTGTTGCTGACGGGCGCGACGCGCATGCTCGGGCGCTTCAACGCAACGCGGTTGCATCATTTGACGCAGGGGCTGATTCCGATCGCAGGCGCGGGCGTATTCCTCGGTTTGTCGGCGACGACGCTGTCACTGCTGCGCGCCGAGCACGTGTCGCTGTGGTGGGCGTCGGATCTGCGCATCGCGATTCTCGTGATTGCCAGCGCATGGAGTGCATGGCTCGCGTGGCTCGTCACGCGTCGCTATAGCGAGCGCTTCGTGCCGCGTGCGCTGGCGATGCTGTGGTTCGTCGCGGCGCTGGCGGTCGTCAATAGCGCGTGGTGGCTGATGTTCTGGGGCTGGGCGTCGAAGTAAGTCTTTGGCCTGTGTTCGGTGCGAACGCGGGCGCAAGCGCAAAGAAAAAGCCGTGGGATGGTGACATCCCACGGCTTTTTCTTTTTCATCTTCAGCGTTGTGCGCCGTTGTGCGCATCCGCTTTCGAGTGAGAACCAAAAAAAACGGCCTGGCTTGCTGCGACGGCTGGCTTGGTGTCTGCACGAAGGGGTCTAGTTCTCGCGTGCAAGCCGTCGTGGCTGGCTAATGCCTAACACCTCTCGCGGAGGTGGTCCCCACAATACCCGGTACTTACTTCGTTCGTGTTGCGTTGCTACTTCGTCAGGATCAGCTTGCCGAGGCGCGTCGCTCGTAGCTGGTACGTCTCGCCGTTGTGCACGATGCTGATGTGACTATGGCCTTGCAGCAGCGCGTCGCTGCGCACCACCCGTTCCGCAGTCGCGCTCTGGCCGGCGGTGCGTTCGGCGGTGGGCTTCGCTGCAGGCGCGGTCGTCGTCGACGGCTTCGGCCGGCTGGCTAGCGCGGCCGCTGAGCGGCGCAGGCTCAGCGTGGTGGAGCGAGTCATATCGGTCATTCGTTCTAGCTTGTTCGTCGATTCGATGGGAGGATTCTAAATGATAACTATTCCTATTTACAAGGCCGAGAAATTGATCGGATTCGACTTCTGATAGCTGAATGAAATGTGTGGCTAGACGACGACCTTGGGGGCCATCCTGGACATGGCCCCGCGACGGCGCGGGCAGCGCGCCCGCGCAGTTTCTCAGTGCAACGGTCCCGGTTCCTGTCTGGTCGCGACGTACTGGCGGATCAGCCGCACCGTATCGATATCGTTCTCGCGATACGCGGACTTGACGATCTCCTGCGTCCGCACGGCGTCCTGATCGGTCGTCGAGACGGGCAGCGTGGTCGCGTACTCGAAGCGCAGGAACAGCTGCAGCTCATCGGGTTGCTCGATCGTCATCGTCAATGAGCCGCCGACGTGTTCCGCGGTCGGCAGGATGTCGTAGCGCACGCTGTCGCTTTCCTGCAGCGTGACGCGATCGCGCACGGTGGCCTGGCCGTAGTGCAACTCACGCTCGAGCACGTTGCCGTCGCGCGACAGGATCGTGCAGCTGTCGAGGCCCATCACGAACAGTTGCGGCTGCTCGGCGCGCAGCACAAGGCCTTCCCACAGCTGCTCGCGAGTCATCGATTCGACGAGGGGATTCAACGGATCGTTGATCTGAATGAGATGTTCGAAATTCAAGTCGACTGCGTCCTATGAAAATATTGCAATGCCCGTGGCCCGAACGGGCGACGTCCGACCGTCCTATGCATCGTCTGGTGCGCCTGTTAAGCGACGGCGAGCGCGGAGCGGATCGAAATCGTGTGCGTGAGGATTTTGTGCACCGGGCATGCATTGGCAATTTGCAAAAGCCGTTCCCGCTGCTCGTCGGACAGTTCGCCATCGAGCATGATCTGACGGTCGATCGTAGAGCCCGCGTTGCCGGTTTCCATCGACAGTTTGACCCGTACGCCCGCGAGCGGCCAGCCTTTGCGCTGCGCATACATCTTCAGCGTGATCGACGTGCACGCGCCGAGGCTCGACAGCAGCAGCGAGACCGGTGTCGGGCCGCGGTCGCCGCCGCCTAGCGATTCGGGTTCGTCGGCAATCCATGTGTGCTTGCCGTCGTCGAACACGACCTGGAAATTCGTCGAACCGATGTGGGCGGTGACGGTGGGTTCTGCCATGCGCGCTCCTGTGATAGCGATCATATTGGGTCGCGCGGCTCGGACCGTTGCAAGCAACGCGGCTCGCGCGACATGAGCCGATATTGTGACCGAATTTACCGGTGTTCGCGCCCCGAGAGGGGCGATCTGGCGGCGCGCGTTAGCCGGTCAATGCGTGATCGCGCCCATCCGCCCGGCCTGATAGTCGACCACCGCCTGACGGATCTCGTCCTCGGTATTCATCACGAACGGGCCATAGCGCACCACCGGCTCCTTCAGCGGCACGCCGCCGAGCAGCAGCACTTCGAGCGGTTCGTCGCCGGCAGTGATGGTCACCGTGTCGCCGTCGTTGGCGAACACGACCATCGTGCGCGCGTCGATGTCGGCGCGCGCGTCGCCTTCGCCATACACGCCCTTGCCGGACAGCCCATACGCGAACGCGCGATAGTCGGTCGGCACCGGCTGGCGGATCGTCGCGCCCGGCTGCAGCGAGAAATGCTGATACAGGATCGGCGTACGCGTCTCGATCGCGGCCTTGACGCCGAGCGCTTCGCCCGCGATGACCTTGACGCGCACCTGGCCGTCTTCGGACGTCGCGACCGGAATGCGTGTCGACGGGATCTCCTGATAGCGCGGTGCGATCATCTTGTCGCGACGCGGCAAGTTCACCCACAACTGCAGGCCGTGCACGCGGCCGCCGGTGCGCGTGAATTCCGGGTCCGGCATTTCGCTATGCACGACGCCCGCGCCCGCGGTCATCCACTGGACGTCGCCGGCGTGCAGCGTGCCCGAATGGCCCGCCGAGTCCTTGTGGCCGAACTGGCCTTCGAGCACATACGTGACCGTCTCGAAGCCGCGATGCGGATGATCGGGCGCGCCGATGGCCTCGCCCGGCGCATAGTCGATCGGCCCCATTTCGTCGAGCAGCAGGAATGGATCGAAGTCCATCAAGAGACGCGTCGGAAACGGCCGATGAACGATGAATCCGCCGCCTTCCACCGTGCGAACCGACGGAAACGTGCGTTCGATCGTGCGTGACGTAGTCATCAATATCACCTCGAAAAATGGGGAATAGCGTTATTTCTGAAACATGGAGCTATTATAGGGACCGTTTTTCGCGGTGCCAGCCGCCTCCCAGCAATGGATTGTTCTGTTCATGGAACGATGAGATGAAGATCGATTCACACAACCTGAACGACCTGATGTACTTTTCGCAGGTCGTCGAACATGGCGGATTTTCGGCCGCCGAGCGGGTCTTGGGCATCTCGAAGTCGCGCCTGTCGCGCCGGCTCACGGAGCTGGAGGCGTCACTCGGCGTGCGGCTGTTGCAGCGTTCCACTCGCAAGCTCGCGCTGACTGAAGCGGGGCAGCTGTTCTACCAGCATTGTCAGGCGATGCTCAGCGAAGCGCAGGCGGCGGTCAATGTCGTGCAGCAATTGCGCTCGTCGCCGCGCGGCACGGTGCGCGTCAGCGTTCCGGTCACGATCTCGCAGACGATTCTGTCGACGATCCTGCCGGAATTCATGCACCGCTATCCGGAGGTGCGCGTCGTGATGCGCGTGACCAATCGCGTGGTCGATCTGTTCGAGGATTCGATCGACGTCGCGTTGCGTGTGCGTTCCGATCCGCCGGAAAACGCGAACATCGTCGTGCGGCCGCTGTGGCGCACAGAGCAGATGCTGGTCGGCGCGCCGAGTCTGCTGCAGCAGAATGCGCCGCCGCTCACGCCGGCCGACCTGAACCGCTTCGAAACACTCGACGTGCCGACGAGCGACGGCCGCCACGTGTACAACCTGATCTCGCCCGACGGCACACGCCATGCTCACGAGCACGAGCCGCGCCTCGTGACCGCGGATCTGATGACGATCCGCGAGGCGGTGCTGGCCGGCGTCGGCATCGCCGCGTTGCCTGAGATGATGTATGGCGCCGCGTTGAGGGCAGGGCTGTTGTCACCCGTGATGCCGGGCTGGAGTTTTCCGACGCCGCAGTTGTACGCGGTGTTCGTATCGCGTCAGGGGATGGTGCCGGCCGTGCGCGCGTTCGTCGATTATCTGGTCGAGATGCTCGATCCGGATGAAGGTAAGCACATCATGGGCGAGTGTCCTGCGCACGGCAACAAAACGATCGCGCAGGCATCGGTTGCGGCGGCGGCTCCCGTTGCGTCGACGGTGGTTTGATAAGCCGCTTGAGGAAACACAGGAGTCGCACGGTGCGCCGCGAGCCTGTATCGCGCTTCGCAAATCGCTTTTAGCATTTAAGCGTGGCCTGTTATGGTTACTTTCAATGGCCGTTTGCTTGAATGCGCGCGCGCACAGGCATATAGTGAAATCCCTTTCGCTAAGGAGTCTCCTATGCGAAAACTCATGGCCGCTATCATAGCGGGCCTGATAGGGCTGACCGCGTTGTCCGTGTCGACCACGGCCCTCGCATGCGGTGATAAAAGCTATCAGTCTTCGGCCGATGGCAAATGATCCCGCCGCCCGAAGGCGCCGAGCGCGCACAAAAAAGGCCTTCATCCGACGATGAAGGCCTTTTACTTTCTGGCCGTCTTTCAACGGGTATTTCGCGTGGACGAGCGTACTGCTTCGCGTGCCACGCTACCCGTTACTTCGCTTTGGGCTGCGTGACGAAACCAATCTTCGTCAGTCCGCCGGCCTGCGCGGCGGACATCACCTGAGCGACCTTCTCGTACGGCACCTTGCGGTCCGCATCGAGATGCAGTTCCGGCTGCGGGCTTGCCTGCGCGGCCGCGGCGATCTTCGCGGCGAGCGCCGCCTCGTCGACCTTGGTGCTGTCCCACAGCACGTTGCCGTCCGCGTCGATCGACACCGTCACCTGCGCGGGCTTCGTGTCTTCCTTCTGACTGCTTGCGTGCGGCAGGTCGATCTTTACCGCGTGACGGATCACCGGAATCGTCACCATGAAGACGATCAGCAGAACCAGCATCACGTCGACGAGCGGCGTCATGTTGATCTCGTTCATCAGGCCGTCGTCATCGTCTCCGGCGAAAGGGCTCATTGCCATCGGAATGCCTCGTCGATCAGTTGGCGCGGGTCGCGAGACGCAGGCCGTCGCCGCGTTTGGTCGACGACAGACGCGCACCGGTTACGAAGAACGCATGCAGGCCGTGCGCGAAGCGGCTCAGCTTCGCGACGATCGCCTTGTTGGCGCGCGTCAGCGCGTTGTAGCCGAGCACCGCCGGAATCGCGACGAACAGACCGAACGCGGTCATGATCAGCGCTTCGCCGACCGGACCGGCGACCTGATCGATCGACGACTGGCCGCTCGCGCCGATCGCGAGCAGCGCGTGATAGATGCCCCACACGGTGCCGAACAGGCCGACGAACGGCGCGGTGCTGCCGATCGACGCGAGAATCGCGAGACCGCTCTGCATGCGCGCGACGCTTTCGTCCATCGTGTCCTTCAGGCAGCGCGTGATCCAGTCCGACACGTCCATGCGGTCATGCAGATGCGGCTGCGTCTGGTGGTGATGGTCAGCCGCTTCCTGGCCCGACAGCGCGAGTGCGAGGAACGGGTTGTCATGCGGCGTCGAGGCGCCGCCGCCGAGCTTTTTCACGCCGTCTGCGAGGTCGTCCGAATGCCAGAACGCCTGCTCGGCGTTCTTCGTCAGGCGCTTCAGGCGCACCACATTCCACCCTTTGACGACGATCACGCTCCACGACATCACCGACATTATCAACAGCGCGAGCGCGATACCGCGCGTCACGAAATCCCCTTGCGCCCACACGTGCGCCAATCCATAGTTTTGCATCGCGATTCCTTGTTTTTGAAAGCTTGCTTCAGTCGGTCAGATTGAAGTTGAAAGGCTGGGTAAAAGCGGCCCGAATCGGTTGGCCGTTCTCGAGGTAAGGCTTGCAGGCGCTGGCGTGCACGGCCGCGACGGCGGCGTCGTCGAGCCGGCTAAAGCCGCTGCTCTTCGCCAGTTCGATGTTTTCGAGCTTGCCGCTCAGGCCGATGACGAACCGCACGGACGCGGTGCCGGTCTCGTGACGGCGCTTTGACAGCGTCGGGTAATCCGGCTGCGCGATATTGCACTCGACGTGCGACACGTTTTTCGGCGCGCTGACCTCCATCGTCGGCTTGCCGATCGCGGGTGCTGCCGCGGCGGGCGGCGTCGCCGGCGCGGTGGGCGCGGGCGGTGTCGGATCTGGCGCGGCGACTGGCGTCGGCGACGGCGCATCGGCTTGCTGCAACGGAGTCGGAGTGGGAGTCGGCTTGGGCGTCGGAGCCGGTTTCGGCTGGACTTTCGGCTTCGTATGGACGGGCGGCGTCGGCTGGGGCGGCGGCGGAGCGAGCGATTGCAGCGCGACCGGCGCGGCGACCGGTGCGGGCGGCAGCAGTTCGGCGGTCATCACGCGCGATTCGAGCGCGACCTGCACAGGCTCGTGACGCAGCGTCATGATCATGGCGAGCAGCGCGACGTGAACCACGGCGACCACGGCGGTGGCCGTCAGCGCGCGGGAATTTGGTCGGGTGGACGACGCCAGCGGGGCGCCTGCGGTAACGGGGTGCGGAGCCTGCATGGTCAGTGTGGCAGCACACCGTTCGGGCGGCGCGTCGGACAGGACATCGTCATGTTCGGAAAATCAGCAGCGAAATGAACAAAGTAGTCACGAAACCAATCAGCAATTCCATCTCGAGCTCCTTTCGAAGGGAGAAGGGGTAGCTGGCTGGTACGAATACTGGCTTGCTGACGGCAGTGGGATAACGCGGTACGGCGGACTGTACTGCGGTTTTGTTGCAGACATGCGGCACTTTCAATGTCGCATTAAGCGTTACATTAAACGTGCATGAAGCATAGGGGCTTGGGAAACACCGACACGGCTTGCACCGCGCCCCGCTAGCTAATTCAGGCTGCCTTGCGCTCGTAGAACGTGACTTGCATGACTTCGGCGACGCTCTGCACCTGTTGATGACGCTCGACTACGCCACAACGGCTCGCGCATACGCCGCTTTGCAGCATCACGTCGCGCACGGATTCCTCGCATTTGCCGCAGCACGAGGCGACGCCGAGTTCAAACTGCAACTCGTCGAACGAGTCGATGCCGTCCGCAATCGAGGAGCGGATTGTGCGGTCGGAAACGGATTTGCAGACACAGACGATCATGGCAGGCGTCATAGCTAACGTTAATGCGAATTATTATCATTTTGTTTGGTTCGTTTGGCAAGCGTCCTGTGCGATTTTTTGTAACAAAACCAGCCGCTTAGAATGGATTTTGTCGGCAGACAGGGCGACGCGCGTGCCGGATGCCGGCTCTAGGCGGCGCGGGAATCCGATGCGGCAGTGCGGCGGGACGGTATCGACACCTGCTCGACCGCAGCCTCGATCTGCAGCAGTGTGGCAGCCAGTTGCTGCTGATGGATGCCGTCGTCGGTGGAGTAGAAGCGCGGCAGCGGCGTGCTTGCGGCTGGCGTGGCGGCGCGCAGGCCGTGTTGCTCGAGCACGCGTTCGAGCTGACGCGCGATCGCCACGCTCGTGTCGATCAGTGCGAGCCGCTCGCCGACGATGTCTCGGATCGCCGCGTCGAGAAACGGGTAATGGGTGCAGCCGAGCACCAGCGTGTCGGCGCCAGCGTCGAGCATTGGTTGCAGGTAGCTGCGCAGCAGCGCGCGTAGCTCGGCGGAGCCGACGTCGCAGCGCTCGACCGCCTGCACGAGCCCGTGACCGGGCTGGCACAGAAAGCGGCAATCGGCGGCGTAGCGTTCGAGCAGCCCCTGGAAGCGGGCGCTGCGCAACGTCGCCTGGGTCGCCAGCACGCCGGCGACGCGGCTTTTCGATTGCAGTGCCGCGGGCTTGACGCCCGGTTCGACGCCGACCAGCGGAATCGGCAGCTTTTCGCGCACCAGCGCGATCGACTGCGCGGTCGCCGTATTGCACGCGACCACGAGCGCCTTCGCGCCTCGTGCGGCGAGCCATTCGCCGATGGCTAGCGTGCGGTCGGTGATGAAGTCATCGTCGCGCTCGCCATAGGGCGCGTACAGCGAATCCGCGACATACAGCAGCGCCTCGTCAGGCAGTTGCGCGCGCACCGCACGCAGCACCGACAGTCCGCCGAGCCCCGAATCGAAAATTCCGATCGGCGCCAGCGACGCGGCACCAGCGGCAACACTGCGGACAGTCGGGGACGGCGCGGGAACGGGCATAGACGAAGGAAACGAGCGTGACGTGGCGGTCGAAGAAACAGGCGGAACCAAGGGCGAAGAGCCAGCAAGCGCGCAAGTATATCGCCCACGCGGTGCGGTCCGGCGCGAATGCCTGCCGGGCAGGTATCGGGCCGCAACCGCGCGGGATGCTTCAACGTGCCTCGATCACGACTCGACCGAGCCCATCGCGCTTTGCTGGTAGTTCTGGATACCGACCTTATCGATCAGATCGAGCTGGGTTTCGAGCCAGTCGATGTGCTCTTCGGTGTCGTCGAGAATCTTCGTGAAGATTTCGCGCGAGATGAAATCGCGCACCGATTCGCAGTAGGCAATCGCCTCCTTGCAGGTGCTTTGCGAAACCTGTTCGAGCTTCAGATCGCATTCGAGGATCTCTTTGGTTTCCTCACCGATCAGCAGCTTGTGCAGGTCCTGCAGATTCGGCAGACCGTCGAGCATGAAGATCCGTTCGATCAGCATGTCGGCGTGCTTCATTTCGCCGATCGACTCGTCGTACTCGTGCTTGCCGAGCTTATCGAGGCCCCAGTGGCCGTACATCCGCGCATGCAGGAAGTACTGGTTGATCGCGGTCAGCTCGTTCTTCAGCTGCGCGTTCAGATATTCGATGACCTTCTTGTCGCCTTGCATGTTATTTCCTTTTTCGGAGACCTTGAATTTCCAACAACAATAAACGCCATGCCCAAAAAAGCCAAGAATCCGACACAACTTTTGGCGCCGTTCGCGGCCTCGAACAGACGGCGCCTCGCGTATGCACGATGCGCGGCAAAAAAAAAAGCCGGGACAGCGGCCCCGGCTTTTTCGACTGATCTGAGTGGCGCTGATTGCGACTCATCAAGCCGTGGCGACCGGAATCTTGCCGATCTTGGCCTGCCATTCCTTCGGGCCGGTCTGGTGCACGGAGGTGCCGTTCGAATCGACGGCGACCGTGACCGGCATATCCTGCACGTCGAACTCGTAGATCGCTTCCATGCCGAGGTCTTCGAACGCGAGCACCTTCGCGCTGCGGATCGCCTTCGACACGAGGTACGCGGCGCCGCCGACAGCCATCAGATACGCGGCCTTGTGCTTCTTGATCGCCTCGATCGCGACCGGGCCGCGCTCGGCCTTGCCGATCATCGAAATGAGGCCCGTTTGCGCGAGCATCGTCTCGGTGAACTTGTCCATCCGCGTCGCGGTGGTCGGGCCCGCCGGGCCGACCGCTTCGTCGCGCACCGGATCGACCGGGCCGACGTAGTAGATCACGCGGTTGGTGAAGTCGACCGGCAGCTTCTCGCCCTTCGCGAGCATGTCGGCGATGCGCTTGTGCGCGGCGTCGCGGCCCGTCAACATCTTGCCCGACAGCAGCAGCGTCTGGCCCGGCTTCCAGCCGGCCACTTCTTCCGGCGTCAGCGTGTTCAGGTCGACGCGCTTGCTGGTTTCCGTGTTCGGTTCCCAGTGCACCTTCGGCCATGCGTCGAGCGACGGCGCTTCGAGCTTGGCGACGCCCGAACCGTCGAGCGTGAAGTGCGCGTGGCGGGTCGCCGCGCAGTTCGGGATGATCGCGATCGGCTTGGACGCGGCGTGCGTCGGCGCGGCCATGATCTTCACGTCGAGCACAGTGGACAGACCACCGAGGCCCTGCGCGCCGATACCGAGCGCGTTGACCTTCTCGTGCAACTCGACGCGCAGCTCTTCGATCCAGTCCTTGGGGCCGCGTGCGATCACGTCCTGAATGTCGATCGGGTCCATCAGCGATTCCTTCGCCATCACCATCGCTTTTTCAGCGGTGCCGCCGATGCCGATGCCGAGCATGCCCGGCGGGCACCAGCCGGCGCCCATCGTCGGCACGGTCTTCAGAATCCAGTCGACGATCGAGTCCGACGGGTTCAGCATCGCGAACTTCGACTTGTTCTCCGAGCCGCCGCCCTTGGCCGCGACCTGCACGTCGACGGTGTTACCCGGCACGATCTCGTAGTGGATCACGGCCGGCGTGTTGTCCTTGGTGTTCTTGCGCGCGCCTTCAGGCGGGCTCACGATCGATGCGCGCAGCACGTTGTCCGGGTTCAGGTAACCGCGGCGCACGCCTTCGTTGATCATGTCGGTGACGCTCATCGTGGCGCCGTCCCAGCGCACGTCCATGCCGACCTTAACGAACACCGTGACGATGCCGGTGTCCTGGCAGATCGGGCGCTTGCCTTCGGCGCACATGCGGCTGTTGGTCAGGATCTGCGCGATTGCGTCCTTCGCGGCCGGGCTCTGTTCGAGCTCGTACGCGCGGCCGAGCGCTTCGATGTAGTCGAGCGGATGGTAGTAGCTGATGTACTGCAGCGAATCAGCGATGCTCTGGATCAGGTCTTCCTGTTTGATGACGGTCATGGCTAGCTCAGTGGGGAGGCGCTTGTTGTCGGATCGCAGCGCGGTGCGGTCAGTCTTGCGCCTTCAGGGGAGTGGAAACCTTGATGCCGCCCACGGCGTGCAATGCCGCGGGCTCTTCGAAATGTTTGGGATGCGTGTGCGTGGTAAGGCGGTCGACGAACGCCATCACGAGCGCGGAAACGAGGAACGTGACGTGGATGATCACCTGCCACATGATCGTGTGCGTCGTGTTCTGGTCGGGGCTGATGAAGGTCTTCAGCAGATGGATCGACGAGATGCTGATCAGCGCCATCGACAGCTTCACTTTCAGCACGCCGGCATTCACGTGATCGAGCCATTCCGGTTCGTCGGGATGACCGTCGAGGCCGAGGCGCGACACGAACGTTTCATACCCGCCGATGATCACCATGATCAGCAGGTTGGAGATCATCACCACGTCGATCAGACCCAGCACGACGAGCATGATGCTGGTTTCGTCGAGCTTCATCGCGTCCGAGACGAGATGCCAGACTTCCTTCAGGAATAGCACGACGTAGACTGCCTGCGCGACGATCAGTCCGAGATATAGCGGAACCTGCAGCCAACGGCTCATGAATACCAGGTGGGGCAGCGCGCGCATAGGGCGGCGCGGACGGGCGGAGGCGGGTCGCGGAGCGGACATAGGCAACGGTCAGATGAAGCGGGGGTGACGGAACACGGGCCACGCGCCGACGGCAGTGCGGGGGCGGCCATCGAAGGATCGCGGGACTCGCGTCGGGCGCCGTATTGTACAGCGTCGGTCGGATCTGCTGCTCTGCGGCGGGCAGCGAGCCTGCCACACCGGAATTACGATGCGACCGGCGGCACGCTGCGCGCCTTCAGGCTCGCGAGGCCGATACCGGCGACCACGCAGGCAAGCGCGATGCCGTGCGGGAGCGTGGGCCGCTCGCCGAGGAACACGATGCCGTAGAGCGCCGCGGCGACCGGCAGCACCGCGCTGAACACGCCGGCGAGACTGCCGGGCACGTGACGGATGCCTTTCATCCACAGCCAGAACGAGAAGATGCTGGCCGACAGCCCGTACCAAAGAACCAGCATCCAGACGCTCGATGGCACCGCGCGATAGTCGAAATGCGCGAGCGCGCCGGCGCCGAGCGGCAGCATCAGCAACAGGCCGAACAGATGCGTGTACGTGCAGATGTCGATCGGCGCGAGCGTCTGCGTGAGGCGGCGCGACAGGATGATGTACAGCGATTCGCAGCACACGGCGCCGAGCACCATGAAGTTGCCCGCGAGCGAACCGGTGCTGGCCGTCGCAGCCTCGCCCGCCTCGACGTGCGCGACATTGATGACGACGACGCCGACGATCGCCAGCACGATCGACGCGAGCGCGCGGCCATCCGGCCGCTCCTTGAGGATCAGCCACGACAGCAGCGCGACGACCGCCGGAATCGTGCTCGTAATCACACCGGCCGCGACCGCGCTGGTGCGCGCGACGCCGTTGAGCATCAGCAGCGTGAAGCCGAAGGTGCCGAAAAACGCTTGCAAAAACAGGTTGATCCATTCGTCGCGTTTGACGCGGCGCAGTTTGGTCGCGCGCAGGAGCGGCCATAGCACGGCCATCGCGATCACGAAACGCAGCAGCGCGAACAACGGGACGGGGACGAAGGCGACGATCGATTTACCGATTCCGACATTGCTGCCGACCAGCAGCATCGAGGTAATCAGAAGCAGGGCGTAGCGATTCAAGCTGGAATCCGGACGGCTAGTTCAGTTAGCATTGTAAGAGGCCGTGCCAGAGAGCGTAAGTGTGCGAAAGCGGGCGACCTGGCGGTGCATCGAGTTCGCATTAACGGCATGCGGTGTGCTGCGGCTGAACATGGCACGCTCGATAGAACGGGCGATCTTTTCCGCGCGGATCTCGTCTGATCAACGCGCAAGCGCCTCGATGGCTCGCCCGATCTAAGGGTTTTCGCTTGTAGATCAACACGATGCGCGTAAGTGGCCGGTAAGTTGCGGCGCTTAAGGTTGAACCTTGACGCGGGTTAGGGGGCGAGCAGGGCGCCCGCATGCACGGATGTTGCGATGCCGCACGCACACGCGTTTGACGGCATTGCGAGGTGGGAGACAGCGCCGCTCGTGGCGGCTCGAACAGGATAAGGCGCGCGCGACGCGCGCCGGTACAGGTTTTACGTTTTTCATCTTCACCAAGGGGTTGTCGATGTCTGCGATTGAATCGGTTCTTCAGGAACGCCGCGTTTTTCCGCCCTCCGCTGACACGGCGAAGGGTGCCACTATCTCCGGCATGGACGCGTACCGGGCGCTCGCCGCCGAAGCGGAGCGCGACTACGAAGGCTTTTGGGGGCGTCTTGCGAAGGAGACGCTAAGTTGGCACAAGCCATTCACGAAGGTGCTCGACGAGTCGAAGGCGCCGTTCTACACGTGGTTCGAAGACGGCCAGCTGAACGCGTCGTATAACAGCATCGACCGTCACGTCGAGGCCGGCAACGGCGGGCGCGTCGCGATCGTGTTCGAAGCCGACGACGGCACCGTCACCAACGTCACCTATCAGGATCTGCTGCAACGTGTATCGCGCTTCGCGAATGCGCTGAAAAAGCGCGGCGTGAAGAAGGGCGACCCGGTCGTCATCTATATGCCGATGTCGATCGAGGCCATCGTCGCGATGCAGGCGTGCGCGCGCATCGGCGCGACGCACTCGGTCGTGTTCGGCGGCTTCTCGTCGAAGTCGCTCAACGAGCGGCTCGTCGACGTCGGCGCGGTCGCGCTGATCACGTCCGACGAGCAGATGCGCGGCGGCAAGGCCTTGCCGCTGAAGAACATCGCCGACGAAGCGCTCGCGCTCGGCGGCTGCGAAAAGGTCAAGAGCGTGATCGTGTACCAGCGCACCGGCGGCAAGGTCGCGTGGGACGCGGCGCGCGACCTGTGGATGCACGAACTCACGCAGGGCGAGTCGGACCAGTGCGCGCCCGAATGGGTCGACGCCGAGCATCCGCTCTTCATCCTTTATACGTCGGGCTCGACCGGCAAGCCGAAGGGCGTGCAGCACAGCACCGGCGGCTATCTGCTGTGGGCCGCGCAAACGCTGAAGTGGACCTTCGACTGGCGCCCGTCCGACGTGTTCTGGTGTACCGCCGACATCGGCTGGATCACCGGCCATAGCTACATCACGTACGGACCGCTGACGCTCGGCGGCACCCAGGTCGTGTTCGAAGGCGTACCGACCTATCCGGACGCCGGGCGCTTCTGGCAGATGATCGCGAAGCACAAGGTCACGTTGTTCTATACGGCACCGACTGCGATCCGCTCGCTGATCAAGGCCTCCGAGGCCGACGCGAAAGTGCATCCGAAGAGCTACGACCTGTCGACGCTGCGCATCATCGGCACGGTCGGCGAACCGATCAATCCGGAAGCGTGGGTGTGGTACTACGAGAACGTCGGCGGCGGCCGTTGTCCGATCGTCGATACATGGTGGCAGACCGAGACCGGCGGCCACATGATTGCGCCGATGCCGGGCGCGACGCCGCTCGTGCCGGGTTCTTGCACGCTGCCTGTGCCGGGCATCATGGCCGCGGTCGTCGACGAAACGGGCCAGGACGTGCCGAACGGGCAGGGCGGCATTCTGGTGGTCAAGCGTCCGTGGCCGGCGATGCTGCGCAACGTGTGGGGCGATCCGGACCGCTACAAGAAGAGCTACTTCCCCGAGGAGCTCGGCGGCAAGCTTTATCTCGCCGGCGACGGCGCGGTGCGAGATAAGGAAACCGGCTACTTCACGATCATGGGCCGCATCGACGACGTGCTGAACGTGTCGGGCCATCGACTCGGCACGATGGAGATCGAGTCGGCGCTGGTCGCCAATCCGCTCGTCGCGGAAGCTGCCGTGGTGGGCCGCCCCGATGCGACGACCGGCGAGGCGGTATGCGCGTTCGTCGTGCTCAAGCGTGCGCGTCCGCAAGGCGAAGAGGCCGTCAAGCTCGCGAACGAACTGCGCAACTGGGTCGGCAAGGAGATCGGTCCTATCGCGAAACCGAAGGACATCCGCTTCGGCGAGAACCTGCCGAAGACGCGTTCGGGCAAGATCATGCGTCGTCTGTTGCGCTCGCTCGCGAAGGGAGAGGAGATCACGCAGGACGTGTCGACGCTGGAGAACCCGGCGATTCTCGACCAGCTCGGCGAGTCGATTTAAAGCGTTGTAACCGGGTCTGCGCGGCCCGCGGCGGTGTGTCGATCGACACACTTGCGGGCGTGCCGCGCGGAGCCGAGATTCGAGCGGGCGGCCTGCATCGCGGCGTTGCGCGGACAATCCTAATTGCTTCGCCGTTGCCTTTTTGATACATAGGCGCATGGCCGCGCCGCACCTATCCTCCCATGCTACGTTGAACCCCCCGCCCGAACCGCCACCGGTCTCGGTGGCGATGGCGCTCGCGCATCGCAAGTACTGGCGTTTCAACCTCGCGCTGATCGCGGTGCTGATGACGCTTGGCTTCTTCGTCTCCTTCGTCGTGCCATTGCTGGCGCCCACGCTCGCGCGGTTGCGCGTCGGCGGCTTCAGCCTGCCGTTCTACTTTGGCGCGCAGGGCGCGATCCTGATCTACCTCGCGTTGATCGTCGTCTATATCGTGCTGATGCAGCGCGCCGATCGTCAGTTGCAGCGCGCGTTCGAAGCGGATTCGCAGCGCGATGCCGCAAGCGGTCCCGCCGCGGATTCCACCCGCGACGCGAACGATGATGTCAACGTGGACACGGACGCGCCGGCCGCGCGCGGACGCTGAGCCGATGAAACTCACGCATCGGTTGATCCGCTCGTACGCACTCTATACGCTCGGCTTTCTGCTGTTCGTCTATGTGATGTGGCGCATCGAGCGCAGCACCGGTCCCGGTGTGTGGATCGGCTATGTGTTCCTGTTCGTGCCGATCGCGGTGTATGCGGTGATCGGCGTGCTGTCGCGCACGTCCGATCTGGTCGAATACTACGTGGCGGGGCGGCGCGTGCCGTCGGCGTTCAACGGCATGGCGACGGCGGCCGACTGGCTTTCGGCCGCGTCGTTCATCGGCCTGGCGGGCTCGATCTACGCGACCGGCTACGATGGCCTCGCGTACCTGATGGGCTGGACCGGCGGCTATTGTCTCGTTGCGTTCCTGCTCGCGCCATATGTGCGCAAGCTCGCGCGCTACACGATTCCCGACTTTCTCGGCACGCGCTATTCGAGCAACGCGGTGCGCGGCCTCGCGGCGCTCGCCGCGATCCTGTGCTCGTTCGTGTATCTGGTCGCACAGATCCAGGGCGTCGGGCTGATCGCGACGCGCTTTATCGGCGTCGATTTCGCGGTCGGGATTTTCTGCGGGCTCGCGGGCATTCTGGTGTGCTCGTTTCTGGGCGGCATGCGCGCCGTGACGTGGACCCAGGTTGCGCAGTACATCATCCTGATCCTCGCGATGCTGATACCGGTGTCGATGATCGCGCACAAGGACGGCCTCGGCTGGGTACCGCAATTCAGCTATGGGCGCCTGATGGAGCGCATGGAAGCGCTCGAGAAACAGGTGCGCGACGCGCCGCTCGAGGAGCGCGTGCGCGACGACTATCGACGCCGTGCCGCGCTGATGCAGATGCGGCTCGATACGCTGCCGCAATCGTTCATCGACGAGAAGCAGCGACTCACGCAGGAGGTCGGCGACCTGCGGCGCCATAACGGTCCGTTGCGCGAGATCAAGGAGCGCGAGCGCGCGCTCGAACAGTTTCCGCGCGATGCCGCTGCCGCGCAGATCGTCTGGAGCCAGAAGCGCGACGATATGCTGATGCGGGCGACCGCCCCGGTGCCGATGCAGGAACCATTTCCTGCTGTCGGCGATGAAGACCGGAGTACGCATGCGCGAAACTTTTTGTCGCTGCTGCTGTGTCTGTCGCTTGGCACGGCGAGCCTGCCGCATATCCTGACGCGCTATAACACGACGACGTCGGTGGCGTCGGCGCGCCGCTCGGTGGGGTGGACGCTCTTTTTCGTCGCGCTGTTCTATCTGACGGTGCCGGTGCTCGCGGTGCTGATCAAGTACGAGATCCTGTCGAATCTGGTCGGCCATCATTTTGCCGACCTGCCGCAGTGGCTGATGCAATGGCGCAAGGTCGAACCGAGCCTGATCAGCCTTGCCGATACGAACGGCGACGGCATCGTGCGCTGGAGCGAGATCCAGATGCAGCCCGATATGGTCGTGCTCGCGGCGCCCGAGATCGCGGGGCTGCCGTATGTGATGTCGGGCTTGATCGCGGCGGGGGCGCTGGCGGCGGCGCTATCGACCGCGGACGGTCTGCTGCTGACGATCGCTAATGCGTTGTCGCACGATGTGTACTACCACATGGTCGATCCGAACGCGTCGAGCCAGCGGCGCGTGACGATCTCGAAGATTCTGCTGCTGGGTGTCGCGCTGTTCGCGTCGTACGTGGCGTCGCTGAATACGGGGAATATTCTGTTTCTGGTCGGGGCGGCGTTTTCGCTGGCGGCGTCGAGTCTGTTTCCGGCGCTCGTGCTCGGCGTGTTCTGGAAACGCACGACGCGTCTCGGCGCGGTGGCGGGGATGGTCGCGGGGCTCGTCGTGTGCATCTACTACATCGTCTCGACGTATCCGTTCTTCACGCAGATGACGGGTTTCACGGGCGCGCGCTGGTTCGGCATCGAGCCGATCAGCTCGGGCGTGTTCGGCGTGCCGGCGGGGTTTCTCGTGGCGATCGGGGTGAGTTTGATCGATCGAAAGGCGGACGCTTATACGATCGCGCTGGTCGACTATATCCGGCATCCGTAGGCAGTTTTCGCGCGGCTTGGGCGGGGGTGTGGCGCAGGGCGCGAAGTTTGCTATAATTCGGCTCCCCGCCGGAGAGATGGATGAGCGGTTTAAGTCGCACGCCTGGAAAGCGTGTATAGGTTAATAGCCTATCGGGGGTTCGAATCCCCCTCTCTCCGCCACCCGACACACCATGCACCATTGATTGCTCAGTGCAGCAGCCGCACCCGCTTCGGTTCCGTCGATAACTTCGCTTCCCCCTCGGTTTTGCCGCGCCTTACGTGCGAGCACGCTGCCCGATTTGCGGTCGACTGAAAGGCAACGCATTCAACGATCTCCACTCCTCGACACAGCCGGTTCGTGGTTTATTTCGACCCAGTCGGATCTCTGCTGTGAACTGACGGCGATCGAGGTATCCCCACTCGACACATGCAATCGATCATCGATTCCGGTCGGACAACCGGCCGACGAACTTCCATCCCTGATCGGCCACCCAAACATACGTGAAGCCCGTTGGACCGTCGATGAAAACGGTTATGGGCCGCTCTGATCTTGCCGCCTCCTGTTGTCGCTCCGTCGACGCGGGGGTGATTCGCGCTTCGTCCTGTTTCAATGGCACGGCGCGGTCCTCAAGCCGCCAACCGTCTTCATGGATGTAAGTGAGCCGCGACGTTCCGCCTGATGGTGTCAGCAGAGTGAGGGTAAGCGGGCCTTCGTTGATGTCCGCTGGATGGGCGCCATGGGAGTCCATGTTCGCCGTCACCGATGCATCCGCACCCGCCCCGACGACACCCGCTACAGGTGTGGCAGCCAAACCTATGCTGCACGCCGCTTCGAGCGTCATGAGTGCTGCGAAGGCGAACACCGCGCGTGTGATACGAGGGCTTTTCATGTTAAGTACCTCCTTGCTGGCCGCGCTGTAAGGGTCGTCCATTCGTGCTGTTGAGGGGTGTCAAACGGTACGTTCGGTCGAGGAGCGGCCGTCTCTCGATGAGCTTCACTATCGGCCGAACCGTCGTCGAGCAAAACCCGCACTCCGGAGGGACCGTCTCCCCCCAAGCGGAGCCGTATCAATTGCAGGCCGAGCACGCAGAGATTGCTTGCCGAATGAGCGATCAGCGCGAAGCATCGATGCAAAGACCGCTCACTCCTGGCCGTACCCGACAGCCGCTTCCGTATGAGGAAAACCGAGGGATTGCGGGTGCATGCCTCGGCATTTCCGCGCATTCCCGGCTATGTCCTCGCGTCGGCGATTTACATGTTCAGTGAAAAAAGCCGCGGACTTGATCGTCCAAGACTTGCGCTGCTAGGGCGGTTGCCGCTGCGCCGATTGTTCGGAGGGAAGGCGCGTCCTAGAATGATTGAGCTACCTTCAACGCGCCCGGCCAGCGCCGATCGCGACCAACGACGATGAACCTGTTCAGCTTGCCGCAGGCTTCTGCCTGGAAACGCCTGCAACAGCAGCCCGCGCTCGCGACATTCATCGCGCGGCTCGTCGAAACGCTGTGCTGGCCCGCGCGTTTTGCCGATCCCGAGGTCGAGCGCCAGTTCACCATCGAATATGGGCGCGGTTTCGCCGATTTCCGCCGTGCGGCGATCATTCTCGGCACGCTCGTGTGGATGTGCTTCGGCTGGTGGGAGATCAGTCTTGCGCGTCACAGCGAGGCATTCCGGCCGTATTTCGCCGAGATCTTCTTTTTCCGCGTCGCCGGCACGCTCGCCGCAACGGCTGCGATCGTGCTGTCGTTCCGGCCGACGTTCGTGCGCGATGAAACTGCGCATCGAGTCATGCTGTCCGGGATGGCGATCATGTTCGTCTGCCTGACGGTGCAGACTTTCCTCGCGCCACGGCCTTTCAACTACACCCATTTCTTTGTCGGCTTCTACCTGATCCTGTTCTATCAATTCGGTTTTCTGCGTTTGCGCGCGAAGGCGACGTTACTGCTGACGCTCGGCGCAACCGGCGCGATCCTGCTGGCCCAACTCGTGTCGCAGGGAATCGACCCGGACCTCTTCTGGGCGGGCATGTTCTACCTCGCAAACGTCGTGGTGATCGGACATAGCGTGAACGTAAATGCGGAGCGGCACGTGCGCGATCGCTACCTCGCAGTGCAGGCGCTCGCGCACAGCAATGACGCGCTGCAGGGAGCCAACGCGGAGCTCGGGCGCAAGCATCAGGATCTGGAGCAGGCGCGCCGCGAGCAGCAGACGCGCTCGGATGCGCTGATGGCGTTGCGCGAGCAGCAGAAAGAGGCAGCCGAGCAGGCGAGCCGCGCCAAATCGCGCTTTCTCGCGGCGGCGGCGCATGATCTGCGGCAGCCGATGCACGCGCTGAACATGTTCCTCGCGGCTGCCGACGAGGCGCTCGCGAAGCGCGATATCGAGACTTCTACCGCACTCATAGGCGATGCACGCAAGGCTTCGGCGCTGAGCGCGCGGCTCTTCAATGCCGTGCTCGATCTGTCGAAGCTCGAGTCGGGCCACGTCAAACCGAGCTATTCAGGGGTCGATCTGGACCGCGTCGCACAGGATGTCGTCGAGCAACTGGCGCCGTTCGCGGCGAGTCTCGACGTGAAACTGCGCTACTCGCGCGGCGGCCGCCACTGCGCGATGGTCAGGACCGACGCCGACTGGATTCCGCGCGTGCTGAGCAATCTCGTTTCAAACGGCATCAAGTACGCGGATCGCGCGAAGGCCGGACGTTGCGCCGTCATCGTCGCGATCGTGCGCATGCAGAATTACGTGCGCGTCGATGTCGTCGATAACGGCATCGGTATCGCGTCGAAGCATTGGGACGCGATTTTCCAACCCTTCGTGCAGATCAGCAATCCCGAACGCGATCGGGAAAAAGGCTTGGGCCTCGGGCTATCGATCGTCAATGCCGCGGTGTCGCTGATGGAAGGTCACCGGATGGAGTTCAAGTCGATCGAGGGGAAAGGCTCGCGCTTTTCAATTCGTTTGCCGGTTGCGCAAGTCGGCGCTGAAGTGGCCGTGCCGATTACCGACGTCGCGCCTTCGCGGGCTTCGTTGCGCGGCCTGTATGTCCTGCTGGTCGAAGACGACAGGCTGGTGCGCGCGTCGACCGAGGCGTTGTTCGTGCAGTGGGGCGTGTTGTTCGATTCCGCGAATTCACTCGCTGAACTGGAGACCTTAGCGCATACGATCGAACGCTTGCCCGATCTTGTGATTACCGACTATCGGCTGCCCGAGCGGCACACGGCGCACGACGTGGTCCATTTGATCGCGGCGCAATTGCCGCGGCCGGTGCCGTGTCTCGTTATCACCGGCGAGGCGGGCATCAATGCGGATGGCGTTTTACCGGAGCGTTGCATACTCAGCAAGCCGCTTTCCGCCGATACGTTGGCGGCGCGCATGGTCGAACTGGCAAGCCGTCAACGCAGTGTCGTTTAGCAGTTGCGCACAGCGCTTGCGTATACCAGCACCTCAGGTTGCCGATGCTTGCGCGGGGGTGGGAATCTCGATGCCGCGGCGCGCCATCTCGACGATCAGGAAAGTACGTCGCGATACGTTGAAGCGGCTCAACAGATCGCTGATGTACTCTTTCGCGGTGTTTTCCGTGATGCTCATTTTTCGCGCGATCGCCTTGTTCGATAGTCCATGCAGCACGTAGCGCAAGGTCTGCGCGAGTCGCGGCGGCAGATTCAGCGAGTCGATCGGAATGCCTTTGCTGGGCGCCGGCGCTTGTGGTGTGTGTCCGCCTTTGCCGAGCACGCTATTGGGCAGGTACACGCGTCCGTTCAAAATTGTTTGTAGGGCCTCGCGAAATACCGCGCCGCCTTCTTCGCTGGCTTTCGAAATGAAGCCACCCGCGCCATTCTTGATGCAGTCGAGCACCGTTTCGCGATCGTCGCGCGCGGAGAGCATGACGACGTGTAACGACAGTTCCTGCTGCTGTACCCAATGCAACAACTCGAGCCCGGTGTGCTCGCGCCCTAGCTGATAGTCGAGAAAGATCAGGTCATAGGAGTCGCGCTGCAACCGTTCGACGGCTTCGTCGTAGCTGCCGGCTTCATCGATATCGAGCGTCGGTTCCGAACTGAGGATCAGGCTTTTCATCGCCGAGCGCGTTAGCCCCTCGTCTTCGACCAGCAAAACGCGGCGAAAAAACAGATTGTCCATGACACCTCCCCGGTCGTAACCATCGTAGCGAGATTGGGGGGATCTGGAATCCCTCCCTTTCGGGGGACCATTCGGGTATGCGTCCAGGACGAGCTCAGCATCGATTTACAAAGGATTCCAGTTGCAGTGGCACTTTTCTGCAAAAACTACACAAAAGCGCCCCATTACCAAAGAAGCAACGATTATCGACTTCTTGTATCGCAAGCTGAAGCTCGCGAGGACACTCTGCTTGGCTGGCATCACCTCGTCCACCGCCAGGTCGCCCAACGCTTATCGCGTGGCGCGATCATCGAGTCAAACACATGCGTTTGCCGATGCTTGACGACATGCAGCTTGCGCATCAACGTCAAGTACGACGCGACGCTCGGCAAGCCTCACGGCTCACCCTTCATCCCGCTGCCGCAACTCTCCCGTATCCCCCCGGGTCGCACTCGCCCCCGTAGCAGGCGGCCGCCCCCGCGTCGCCCGCCACAGCGGCACCCCCTGCTGGGTCCCAGCCTTGGCCAGCATATGCGCACTGATCGGCGCGGTAAGAAACAGGAACGCCGGAATCAGCAACTCATGCAGGCTCGCGAAGTTGTTATGCGCGCTGAAATACACCACCGACGCGAGCACGATGCCGCCCACACCGAGCGTGGTCGACTTGGTCGGACCGTGCAGTCGCATGAAGAAATCAGGCAGTCGCGCGAGCCCGACCGCTCCGATCAGCGTAAACAGACTGCCGACGAGCAGCAGCAAACAAACGATCGCTTCGACAAAGGTTTCCATCGGCATACCTCACGCTAGTTGAGTTCGATGATGTCGCCGCGCTGCAGGTACTTCGTGAGCGCGACGGTACCCACGAAACCCATTACGGCAATCAGCAGCGCCACCTCGAAGAGAACCGTCGAGCGCAGGCTGATGCCGTACACGACGATCAACGCGATCGCATTGATGTTCAGCGTGTCGAGCGCGACGATGCGATCGGGCAGCGACGGACCGCGCACAAGGCGCCACAGCGTGAGCAGAAACGCGATGCCGAGGATCGCGAGCGAGATCGGAATCACGATGGCTAGCATGCGAAGATCTCCATCAAAGGGGCTTCATAACGGGATTTGACCAGCGCGACGAGAGCCGCTTCGTCGTCGAGGTCGAGCACGTGCACGGTGAGGCGCGTACGGTCGTCGCTGAGTTCGGCGCACAGCGTGCCGGGGCTCAGCGAGACCACGCTGATGAGCACCGTGAGCGCGATCTCGTGGGTGCTGTCGAGAGGCACTTCGATGAAAGCCGGGCGCAGCCGTTTCGTCGGGCCGAGCACGAGCAGCGCGACCTCGATGTTGGCCACGATGATGTCGACCAGCACATGCCAGGCGAGACGCACGAGCAGCCATGGCCGGCCGAAGCGCATAGGCCGCAGCCACAAGCCTTCGGCGACGCGAAAGGAGATCACGCCGCCGAGCACGGCGCCGAGCAGCAGATTGCCCGGCGAGACGTCGTTCATCAGCAGCACCCAGCAGATGATCAGCAATACGGTGAGCCACGGGTGGGGGAAGAGCCTTTTCAGCATCATCAGTTTCCCTGAGCGTCGGCCGTGGGCGCGGCGGCCGCTGGTGGCGAAGATCGCGGCGCGGGCAGGATCGCGTGCACATAGGCGGCGCGATCGAATAGCTGCGCAGCGGTATTGGTCAGGTAGTGCCGCACCGCCCCCGCGCCGAGCGTGATGGCCACGATGCAGCCGAGCAGGGCCGCGCAGGCGGCGAGCTTCGCGTTGCTGCCGCGCGGCGCGCGCTCCTCCTCGCCGGCGGCGGCGCGCGCGGCCGGCGCGGCCCACAGCAGGCGCGTGCCCGTGCGGCTCAGCGCGACGATCGACAGCAGGCTCGACAACAGTACAGCCGGCCACAGCACGCCTGCCGCGCCAGCCGGGGTGGCGGCCAGCACCATCGCCTTGCCGAGGAAGCCAGACAGCGGCGGCAGGCCCGCGGCACCCACCGCGGCGATCAGATAGAGCAGCGCCGCAAGGTTCGATGGCCACGGTGCACGCGTGCGCGGGGCTGCGTCGACCGGAGCTTCGGCTTCGGCGTGAGCCGGTTGCGCGGCTAGCACGGCGAGCGCGCCGGCCGTCTCGACCTGCGGCGGCTGTACGCGCGCCAGCGTCGCCAGCGCCTCGCCGTCGGGGTCGGGCGAGAAGGCCAGGGCGGCCGCGTCGTCTAGCGCTTCGAGCGAGCCGGGTTCGATCGCGTTGGCATCCGCATTGGCGTCGGCGGAAACAGCGGCTTGGGCGGCATGGGCGGCGCGCGGTCCCGGGGCTGGCTCGGGTTCGAGCGTGTCGGCGAGCAGGAACAGCGCGCCTGTGCAGAGCGTGGTGCTGATCAGGTAGTAGAGCAGTGCGCTCCATGCAAGCGGCGTCTGTTGCGCGATCGCCGCGATCAGCAGCCCCACCGAAACCAGCACGAGATAGCCCGTCGTGGTCTTGAGACTCGACACCGCCAGCGCGCCCAGCGCGCCGAACACGATCGTCGCGATCGCGAGCCACCATGCCCACTGATGCATGAACGCATCGAGCACGCCGCCGGCCGCGCCGAACACGAGCGCATCGCAGCGCAGCATCGCGTAGATGCCGACCTTGGTCATGATCGCGAACAGCGCGGCCACCGGGCCGATGGCGCTGCGGTAGGCTTGCGGCAACCAGAACGACATCGGAAACACGGCGGCCTTGAGGCCGAACACCAGCATCAGCGTCGCGCCCGCGAACTGCGCGAGCGGCAGCGTCTCGGGACCGAGACGCGCCAGACGTTCGCCCATGTCGACCATGTTCAGCGTGCCCGTGACGCCGTAGAGCACGCCGATCGCGACCAGAAAGAACGACGAGCCGACGAGGTTCAGCAACAGATAGTGCAGTCCGTTGCGCACCCGTCGCGCGCCGCCACCGTGCAGCAGCAGCGCGTACGACGCGATCAGCAGCAATTCGAAGAACACGAACAGGTTGAAGAGATCGCCTGCGAGGAAGGCGCCGTTCAGGCCCATCAGCTCGAACTGGAACAACGCGCGGAAATAGCGGCCGCGCCTCGCGTCCTCGCTCGAGGTGCCGAGCAGGCAGCAGACCGCGAGCACCGCGGTGAGCACCAGCATCAGCGCGCCGAGCCGGTCGAGTTCCAGCACGATGCCGAACGGCGCGGGCCATGCGCCGAGCGCGTAGCTGGCGATCTCGCCTTGCGCGGCGCGCGCCATCAAAAGGCACGCGACGGGCAGCAGCGCGATGATGGCGAGCGCGTTCAGCGCGCGCTGCAGGCGCTTCGCGCGCAGCGGCAGCGCGACGATGACGCCTGCGGAAAAGAGCGGAATCAGGATCGGGAGCAGGAGGACGTGGTTCATTCGCCGAGCGTCTCCTCGCCATTGACGTGATCGTTGCCGGTGCTCGCAAACGAGCGCAGCGCGAGCACCACGGTGAAGGCCGTCATCGCGAAGCCGATCACGATGGCCGTCAGCACGAGCGCCTGCGGCACCGGATCGACGTATTGCGCCCCCGCCGTGATCACCGCTGGCTTGCCGATCGTGAGCCGGCCCATGCCGAGCAGGAACAGGTTGATCGCATAGGAGAACAGCGTGATGCCGAGAATCACCGGCAACACGCGCGCGCACAGCAGCAGGTAGATGCCGCACGCGCAAAGCACGCCGATCGCGATGGCAAAGGCGGCTTCCATCAGCTTTTCTCCACGGACTGCATGTCCTTGTCGCGCACGCCGAGGTGCGAGACGATCGTGAGCGTCGTGCCGACTACCGCGCCCATCACGCCGAGATCGAACAGCATCGCCGTGGACAGTTCGATTTCGCCGATCAGCGGCACGTGCAGATGCCCGAACGCACTGGTCAAAAACGGCTGGCCGAACGCGAGGCTGCCGAGCCCCGTGGCCGCCGCGATCAGAATGCCGAGGCCCGCGAGCGCGCGGTAGTTGAGGTGAATGCGCGACTCGGTCCACAGCACCCCGCTCGCGACGTACTGCAGCAACAGCGCGATCGAGATGATCAGCGAAGCGATGAAGCCGCCCCCGGGCAGGTTGTGGCCGCGCAGGAACACGAACACGGCGACGAGCACGGTGAGCGGCAGCATCAGCCGCGCGAGGATCGCCAGCATCAGCGGATGCGACTGCGACGACCACGGCCGGCCGTCCGGCCCCGCCTCGGGCGACTTCAGGCGCAGCCCGCGCAGGAGCGCCTTGACGGCGAGCCCAGCGACCACGAGCACGCTGATTTCGACCATCGTATCGAAGCCGCGGAAATCCACGAGGATCACGTTGACGACGTTGTGGCCGCCGCTGCCGGGCAGCGCGTTGGCGAGGAAGTACGGTGCGATGCCCGGCAGCGGTGCGCTCGTCATGACCCTGTACGCCACGGCGCCGAGCAGTGCGCCGCCCGCGAGCGCGAGCACACCGTTGCGCAGCCGGACGGGGAGCGGCTCGACGACACGTTGCAGCGCGGGCAGGAAATAGACGGCCAGTACGAGCAGCAGGATCGTGACCACTTCGACGGAGATCTGCGTGAGCGCGAGATCGGGCGCGGAGAAGCGCACGAAGGCGAGCGACACGAGCAGGCCGCAGGTGCTCAGCATCACCAGCGCGTAAAGCGTGCGCGCTCGCACCAGCACCACGCCGACGGCGAGCAATGCCATCAGCACGAGGCCGCCAAGCGTGAACGGATCGGGCGGCAGGCGCGTGTGGCTGCCGCTCCACGTGTCGAGCGCGACGAGCGGCACGCCCGGCACGATCAGCATCGCCGCGATCAGCCATGCGAGATAGGCCGGCAGCGAGCGCGTCTCGAACACGCGCACGATCACGCCGGCGCTCTGTTCGAGACGCTGCACGAAGTGGTCGAAGATCTCGCTCGCGTTCAACTCGGTGAGCGCCGTGCGACGGTGGCGGAACGTATTGCGGCGCAGGAAAAAGAGCGCCGCGCCCGCCGCGAACGACACCACGCTCATCACGAGTGGCGTGTTGACGCCGTGCCACAGGCTCAGGCTGTAGTCGGGCAGCTTGCCGCCGAGCGTGACCCACGCGGCCGACTCGAGCAGCCTGCCGATGCTTTGCTGCGGGAACAGGCCGATCAGCAGGCACAGCGCCACCAGAATCTCGACCGGCAGCCTCATGAAGCGCGGCGCCTCGTGCGGCGGATAGTGCGGCAGGTCGCGCGGCGTTTCGCCGTCGAAGAACACGCCCCAGACGAAACGCAGCGAGTACGCCACCGAGAGCGCCGCCGCCGCGATCGCGATGACCGGCACGGCGAGGTTCAGCGACCCGAACATGCTTTGCGCGAGCGTTTCGCCGAAGAACATTTCCTTCGACAGAAAGCCGTTGAGCAGCGGCACGCCGGCCATCGACAGCGACGCCACGCTCGCGAGCAAGGCCGTATGCGGCATGTACCTGCGCAGGCCGCGCAGGCGGCCCAGATCGCGCGTGCCGGTTTCGTGATCGACGATGCCCGCCGCCATGAAGAGCGACGCCTTGAACACCGCGTGGTTGACCGTGTGAAAAAGCGCGGCGACGGTCGACAGCTGCGTGTCGAGACCGAACAGCAGCACGATCAGGCCGAGATGGCTGATGGTCGAATAGGCGAGCAGGCCCTTCAGATCGCGCTGGATCAACGCCATCCCCGCGCCGCCGACGAGCGTGACGAGCCCGGCCACCGTCGCCGTGTACGCCCACAGGGGGGTGCCTTCGAAGACCGGATAGAGACGCGCGAGCAGGAACACGCCGGCCTTCACCATCGTCGCCGAATGCAGATAGGCCGACACGGGCGTGGGCGCCGACATCGCGTGCGGCAGCCAGAAGTGGAAAGGAAATTGCGCCGACTTGGTGAACGCCGCGAACAGCGTGAGCAGCAGAATCGCCGGATAGAGCGGATCGTGCTGCACCTTGTCTAGCTGGGCGAGCACGTCGTTCAGCTCGTAGCTGCCGCATACGTGGCCGAGCAGCAGCACCGCCGCAAGCAGCGCGAGCCCGCCCGCGCCGGTGATGGTGAGCGCCATGCGCGCGCCGCGCCTCGCGTCGGGCCGCGAAGGCCAGAATCCGATCAGCAGAAACGAGACGAGGCTCGTCAGTTCCCAGAAGATGACGAGCAGTAGCAGGTTGTTCGACAGCACGATTCCGAGCATCGCGCCCATGAAGAGCAGAAGCTGCAGGTACAGACGCGGCAACGCATCGCTGCCGGCGAGGTAGTAGCTAGCGTAGATGAAGATCAGCAGGCCGATCGCGAGTACGAGCAACGCGAACATGAACGACAGGCCGTCGAGTCGCAGCGACAGCGCGAGGCCGATGTCGGGCACCCACTGACGGCGCCACTGCAGCACGTCGTGGTCGGCCATGCCTACCCGTTCGCTCAGTAGCAGCCCGCAGCCGAACAGCGCCGTCGCGAACGCGATCCAGGTGCTGAGCGCGGCGGCGCGCCGCCTCGTGAGCGCAATCAGCGCCGCGGCCATGAATGGAAGTAGGACGAGCCACGCCAGTACCATTCGATGCCCTCCGGGAGTTCGAGTGTCAGGCGGTGATGCTGGCCGGTAGAGTGAACGAGAATTCCACCGGACGGGCGGCCGCCCAACGCACACAATCATAGCCGCAACCGGGTCGGCTTCTCGCATCGATGCACGAGGCATCGATATATGCAGTCGAACGGGCCGTGAACCAACCGATCTCCGATCATGCTGTCAGGTCATTGCGCCAAGTCTTTCGACGTGAGTACAGAAACGCCCCCCATCACGCCGCCCGTGCCAGCCGCCTTCCTGCACCCCCCCCGATCTTGCTCTAAACTAGCGCCCGCCCGATCCACGCCCCGATGCGCCTCGTCACGAGCAACAACTGATGCCCCCAGCTTCCACCGATCCCGCCGATTCCCCGCATTTCAGCCTGCCGAAACACCCGCCGTTCCAGCGTTTCTGGTGCACCCGCATCCTGTCGTCGCTGTCGTTCCAGATGCTTGCCGTCGCGATGGGCTGGCATATCTACGCGCTCACGCATAGCGCGTTCGCGCTTGGCCTCGTCGGTCTCGCGCAGTTTCTGCCGATGTTCCTGCTGACGCTCGTCGTCGGCCATGTCGCCGATCGTTACGATCGCCGCCGCATCGCCGCCGTCTGTCAGAGCCTTGAAAGCGTTGCTGCATTGCTGTTCGCGATCGGCACCTTCAGCGGCTGGATCAGCGCGCCGGTGATCTACGTGCTGGCTGCCTGCGTTGGCGCGTCACGCGCGTTTGAATCGCCGGCCGTGTCGTCGCTGCTGCCGGCCGTCGTGCCGCGCGGCTATCTGCCGAAGGCGACCGCATGGTCCACGTCCGCCAATCAGACCGCGCAGATCGCCGGGCCCGCGCTCGGTGGTCTGCTATACGGCATCGGTCCCGGTGCTGCGTACCTCGCGTGCACGCTGTCGTTCGCGGCCGCGGCGGCGTCGGTGTGGAGCATTCCGCTGCAAGTGAAGCCGGCGAGCCGCGCGCCCGTGACGCTCGAATCGATTTTCTCGGGTATCGCGTTCATTCGTCGCGAGCCGGTGATTCTCGGGGCGCTGTCGCTCGATCTGTTCGCGGTGCTGTTCGGCGGCGCGACCGCGTTGCTGCCGATCTTCGCGCGCGACGTGCTGCACGCGGGCCCGATCGGTCTCGGCCTGTTGCGCTCGGGCACGGCGATCGGCGCGCTCGCGGGCACGATCTGGCTCGCGCATTTTCCATTGCGCAACCGGCCCGGCGCGGCGATGTTCGGCGGCGTGATCGCGTTCGGCATCGCGACGATCGTGTTCGGGATGTCGCATCACTTCCTCGTGTCGCTGCTCGCGCTGATGGTGCTCGGCGCGTCGGACACGATCAGCGTGGTGGTGCGGCTGTCGCTCGTGCAACTGCGCACGCCCGATGAAATGCTCGGCCGCGTCAGCGCGGTCAATTCGCTGTTCATCGGGACGTCGAATCAATTGGGCGAGTTCGAATCGGGCCTGACTGCCGGATGGTGGGGCGCGCAGCCGGCGGTGCTGGTCGGCGGCGTCGCGACGATCGCCATCGCGCTGTTGTGGATGCGGTTCTTTCCCGAACTGCGGCACACGCGCACGCTCGAGCGCGAAGAGGCGCTCGCGGCGAGCGCCTGATCGATTGCCAGCCCTTGGGCGCCATCGCCCGATCAATTTAACGACGCGGAGACGATACCGATGAGCCAATCTGAACTGCATGCTGCCGCGCCGGTCGCGGCGACGATCTATCGCGGCGAATCCATCGAGAACACGCATCTGGCGCATGTCGTGGTCGTCGATGCGGACGGCCGTCTGCTGTATTCGTTCGGCGACGCCGCGCGCATGACGCTCGCGCGTTCCGCGGCGAAGCCGGCCCAGGCGCTCGCGGTGCTCGAAACCGGCGCGCTCGAGCGTTGTGGTTTCGACGAAGCCGATCTCGCGCTGATGTGCGCATCGCACAGCAGCGAGCCGCGTCATATCGAACGCACGCGCGCGATGCTCGCGAAAGCGCAGGCGAGCGAGGCCGATTTGCGTTGCGGCGGTCATCCGCCGTTGTCGGACGCGGTGCACGTCGACTGGATTCGGCGTGGCTTTACGCCCACCGGCGTGTGCAGCAACTGTTCGGGCAAGCACGCGGGCATGCTGGCCGGCGCGCGGTCGATCGGCGCGGCGCTCGCCGGCTATGAACTGCCCGGGCACCCGTTGCAGGTGCGCGTGAAGCAGACGGTCGCGAGCGTGTGCGATCTGCCGGACGACGGCGTGCAATGGGCGATCGACGGCTGCAATCTGCCAACCCCGGCGTTTCCGCTTGACCGGCTCGCGCGTCTGTTCGCGAAGCTCGCGGCGGCGCAGGATCAACAGGAAGCCGAAGCTGCCGCGACGACGCCGCGCACGGCCGCGCTCGCGCGCATCTATCGCGCGATGACGTCGTACCCGGAACTGGTCGGCGGGGAAGGGCGCTTCTGCACGCTGCTGATGCAGGCTTTCGATGGCGCGCTGGTCGGCAAAGTTGGTGCGGACGGCAGCTATGCGATCGGCGTGCGCGCGTCGCGGCAAACTGCTCGGCTGGGTGCGAAGGGCGCGCTAGGCATCGCGCTGAAGATCGAGGACGGCAATGCCGCCGCGCTCTACGCGGTCACTGCCGAGTTGCTCGCGGTGCTCGATATCGGCACGCCTGAACAACGCGCGACGCTCGACGGCTTTCATGCACCGAAGCGGCTCAACACGATGGGCGTCGAGATCGGCCGGATGGACTTCTCGATCGAGCTTGCCACGCATCGTTGAGCGCGGCGAACCGCTTCGTCGCTCGACACGCGAGGGCTCAAGCCGCCGCCGTTTTCTCCGGCGTGAAGCCCAGCGCTTGACGGATCGCATCGGCGAGCTCGCTCGCCGCAAACTTCGCGACATAGCCGTTCGCGCCCGCGTTCTTCACATGCGCCTCGTTCGCCGCGCCCGTCAGCGACGAGTGGATGAGCACCGGAATATCGCGCGTGCGTGCGTCGGCCTTGATCTTGCGCGTCAGCATGAAGCCGTCCATCTCCGGCATCTCCAGGTCCGTCAAGACCAGCGCGATGGTGTCTTTCGCGCGCCCGCCTTTTTGCTGCGCTTCGCGTGCGACCTGCTGCAGCGTTTGCCACGCTTCCTCGCCGGTCTTCGTCATGATGTAGTCGGCGCCGATCGCGGTGAGCGCCTGCTCGATCAGTTTGCGCGCGAAGCCGGAGTCGTCGGTGGCGAGGATCTTCGCGCCGGGGCGGATGCCGAGCGCTTCACCGACCGAGGCCGGATCGACGCTCGGATGCTGCGACGGGAACACGTCGCGCAACACCTGCTCGACGTCTATCACCTGGGCGAGCCGCGAGTCGCCGGTATTGCCGTCGATGCGCGCGATGCTGGTGACGAGCTTGCCGCCCGCCGAGCCATCGGCCGACAGCACCTGGTTCCATTCGAGCCGCACGATCTCGTCGACTTCTTCGACCGCAAAGGCCTGCGTCGAACGCGCGAATTCGGTGACCAACAGAATGTTCAGGCCGCGCGTCGGCTCGCAGCCCATCAGCCGCGGCAGGTCGATCACGGGGATGATCTGCCCGCGAATGTCGACCGCGCCCATTACGTACGGCGACGATCCGGCGATCGGCGTGATGGTCGGCATTGTCGAGATTTCGCGCACCTTGAACACGTTGATCCCATACAGCTCATGCGCGTCGCTGCCCGGCACGTGGCCGAGGCGGTACAGCAGCAGCTCGAACTTGTTGGAGCTCGTCAGGTTGCTGCGTTCGGTGTGGCGTTCGGTATTGGCACGGTGGTCGTCTGCCATCGGAATCGTTCTCCAGAATTGCGGCGCTGAGCGGTGCTAAGCGGTGCCTGTCTCTGGTTATCGGCGTCGATGGCGAAAAATTCAGCACTGCGTCGCCGTGTCGAGCGGCGCGCGTGATTCATGCGAATACGGCGAACGTGTGCACATTCATATGAGGGTTACCTAAGGTTACAGAAGCGACAGCACCGTTTCACCTACCCGACGGCATGGCTTCTAGAATCGGCAGCAATAAAAGCGTGGCGCCGCGCTGGGCTCGCAAGCAGTCCCCAGCGTTTTGCATCGCACGCTTTGTTCGCGGCGCACACGTGTCCTTCGTTTTGCTTTCAGATGCTTTCACTTCAAGGAGAACGTATGATCCGCCTGCCTTCCGTCCCTTCCGTCTCTCTGGCCCGCATCGCCGCCGCTGCCTGCTTCGGCGGTCTTCTGACGGCCGCCTCGGTGGCCAGCGCGCAGAACGCCGCGCCCGCGGACGCAGTCCGCCTGCATGCGGCCGATCAGACCTTCATCGCGGACGGCACCAAAGCCGTCGCGACGCAGCGCGATGCCGCGCGTATCGCCACCGCGCGTTCGGCCGACCGCGACGTGAAGGCGTTCGCCGAGCGCGTTTCGGATGACGACGCAAAGATTACCGACGCATTGCGCGCGGCGAGTCCGCGCGGTGTCGACGTGCCGAAGAACGATCCCGACGAGGCCGTGCTCGCGAGCATCAACAATCTGCGCGGCGCCGAGTTCGACAAGAGGTATATCGAGCAGGTCGCGCTCGCGGGTGAGCAGAAGGCGTTGTCCGCGTTCCAGGCGGAAATCGCATCGGGTCGCGACGAGAAGTTGAAGGCCGCGGCGAAGCAGGCGCTACCGACGATCCAGCAGCACTACGCGATGGCGCAGGAACTCGCGAAGCGCAAGCATCTGACCGTGGCCGCGCAATAAGCGGCGTCACGTCGCTACGCGGCAGCGGCGGTACTTCGAATACAGGCTTTTCGGCGATAATCGTGCGCTTTACCCGACGATTCTTCGCGCCTTCGATTTCAGGTACCGCATGAGCAAGCAAGCCAGTCTGCCGCAACAGTTGGACCATCTGCTTCGACAAGCCGTCGCGCTGCAACAGAACGGCGCGCTCGTCGAAGCAGAGGAGATGTATCGCGAGATTCTCGAATTGAAGCCGAAGCATGGCGACGCGTTGCGCTGGCTCGGCGAACTCGCGCTGCAAACGGGTCGCTTGCAGGAAGGCGTCGAGCTGCTGAAGAAGGCGCTCGCGCTCAACGCGAGACAGCCGGCCGTGCATTCGAATCTCGCCTATGCGCTGAACGCGTTGCAGCGTCATGACGAAGCGCTTGCGTGCGCCGAGCGGGCGCTCGTGATGCAACCGAAATTCGCCGATGCCTTGAACAATCGCGGTAACGCATTGGCGTCGCTGCACCGTCCGCTCGAAGCGCTCGCGAGCTACGAGCGCGCGCTTTCTCTGGTGCCCGAGTTCGCGCCGGCCTGGAACAACCGCGCGTGCGTGCTGCGCGATCTTGGCCGCTATGCCGATGCACTCGATAGCTGCGACCAGGCGCTCGCATTGCAGCCTGACTATGCGGATGCGTGGAGTAATCGCGGCAACGTGCTCGGCGATCTGAACCAGCCGCACGAAGCACAGCGCTGTTACCAGCGCGCGCTGGAACTCGCGCCTGGTTTCGTCGATGCATGGAACAACCTCGGTCTCGCGCAAATCGATCTGAATCAGCGCGAACAGGCGTTGTCGAGCTATCAGCGCGCGCTGGCGTTGAATCCGGCGTCGGTCGAAACGCACTGGAACCAGGCGCTGTGTCTACTGCAAATGGGCCGCTTCGAGAGCGGCTGGCGCGAATACGAATGGCGTTGGGAGCGTAGCCGCATCAAGGCCGGCCGGCGCGCGTTCGCGCAGCCGCTGTGGCTCGGCGATTTTCCGCTCGACGGCAAAACCATCCTGCTGCATGCGGAGCAGGGCCTCGGCGACACGCTGCAATTCTGCCGCTATGCGCCACTCGTTGCGAAGCTCGGCGCGAAGGTCGTGCTCGAAGTGCCGGGTCCGTTGATGCGGCTGCTGTCGACGCTCGACGGTGTCGATCAGTTGATCGAAGCGGGGCAGCCATTGCCGCCGTTCGATTGTCATTGCCCGCTGCTGAGCTTGCCGCGTGCATTCAGCACGGACGAAGCGAGCATTCCGGCGGCCACGCCTTATCTCTTTGCACAGCCAGCGGCCGCGAGCGAATGGCGCGAGCGTATCGAATCCAATGGCAACACCAACGCGGATGGCAACGCAATCCAACCGCTGAAAGTCGGCCTCGTGTGGGCCGGCGAGAACCGCGCGCATGTCGCGGAGCTGCGCAAGATCGATGCGCGTCGCTCGCTCGCGTTCGAGCAACTCGCGCCGCTGCTCGACGTGCCGAACGTACGCTTCTTCAGCGTGCAGAAGGGCGCGGCCGGAGCGCAACTCGCCGCAAGCGCATACGCTGAACGCGTCGCCGATTACACGGAGTTGCTGCACGATTTCGCCGATACCGCCGCGCTCGTCGCCGGTCTCGATCTGGTGATTTCGGTCGACACGTCCACCGCGCATCTGGCCGGCGCGCTCGGCAAACCGGTCTGGATTCTGAACCGCTTCGACACCTGCTGGCGCTGGCTGCTGGAACGCAGCGACACGCCGTGGTATCCGTCCGCGCGTCTGTTCCGTCAACCGCAGCTCGGCGCTTGGGACAGCGTGATCGACGCCGTGCGCGGTGCACTCGCCGATCTGAGCGCGTCGCCTTCATGACGGGTTTTCGCCGACACGCGTAGACTGAATCTCCGTTCATCGAGGGCAATGCCACGGAGATTCTGCAATGGAATACAGACATCTGGGTGCATCGGGTTTCAAGGTGCCGGTGCTGAGTTTCGGCACCGGTACGTTCGGTGGCAAGGGTGAGTTTTTCGAGGCGTGGGGCGCGACCGACGTCGCCGAAGCGCGGCGTCTGATCGACATCTGCTTCGACGCGGGCGTCACGATGTTCGACACCGCGGACATCTATTCGAAGGGCGCATCCGAGTCGGTGCTCGGGGAGGCGCTGAAAGGCAAGCGCGACAAGGCGATCCTGTCGACCAAGGCGACCTTCCGTTTCAACGGCGATCCGAACGGCGTCGGCTCGTCCCGCTTCCATCTGATCAACGCGGTCGATGCGGCGCTCAAGCGTCTGCAAACCGACTACATCGACCTGTTCCAGCTGCACGGCTTCGACGCGAAAACGCCGATTCCCGAAGTGCTATCCACGCTCGACGATCTCGTGCGCGCGGGCAAGATCCGCTATGTCGGCGTGTCGAATTTCTCCGGCTGGCATCTGATGAAGTCGCTCGATATCGCCGACCGCTACGGCTATCCGCGCTACGTCGCGAATCAGACTTACTACTCGCTGGTCGGGCGCGACTACGAGTGGGAACTGATGCCGCTCGGCGTCGACCAGGGCGTGGGTGCGGTCGTGTGGAGTCCACTCGGCTGGGGGCGTCTGACCGGCAAACTCAAGCGCGGCCAGCCGCTGCCCGAGACGAGCCGTCTGCACAAGACCGCCGACATGGGCCCGCCGGTGCCGGAAGAGTATCTGTTCCGCGTGCTCGACGCGCTCGACGAAGTCGTCGCCGAAACCGGCAAGA
Source organism: Paraburkholderia atlantica (assembly GCF_000092885.1). Lineage (NCBI taxonomy): Bacteria > Pseudomonadati > Pseudomonadota > Betaproteobacteria > Burkholderiales > Burkholderiaceae > Paraburkholderia > Paraburkholderia atlantica. The sequence continues at coordinate 1,160,628 of NC_014117.1, forward strand.
CGGTGCCGCAGATCGCGCTGAACTGGCTGCTGCAACGGCCGACCGTCGCGACGCTGCTGATCGGCGCGCGCAACGAGGAACAACTGCGGCAGAACCTCGGCGCGGTCGGCTGGAATCTGACGCCCGATCAGGTCGCGAAGCTCGACGCGGCAAGCGCGGTGCGCCCCGCGTATCCGTATTGGCATCAGGAAGGCTTCGCGGAACGCAATCCGAAGGCGGTTTGAGCGGCGGATCGATCACGTTTCAGGCGCCGTGCCGCGCGCAACGCGACGGTCCAGCGCGGCAGCACGCTGGACCCGCGCATCTGATCAAGCCAAACCGCCATTGGCCCGCAACGTCTGCCCATTGACCCAGCTCGCATCCGGGCCGACCAGAAACGCGACCACGCCCGCCACGTCTTCCGGCTCGCCGAGGCGTTGCAGCGGCGGCATCTTCGCGAAGGTTTCGATCTGCTCGTCGCTCTTGCCTTCGAGGAACAGCGCGGTCGCGATCGGTCCCGGCGCGACCGCATTCACCGTGATATTGCGCCCGCGCAGTTCCTTCGCGAACACCCGCGTGAACGCTTCGACGGCCGCCTTGGTCGCCGTGTAGATGCCGTAGCCGGGCAGGTTCAGCGCGAGCACGCTGGTCGAGAAATTGACGATGCGTCCGCCGTCGTTCAGGCGCGTGGCCGCTTCGCGCAGCGTGTTGAAGGTGCCGCGCACGTTGATGTCGAAGGTCTGGTCGTACAGCGCGTCCGACGTGTCGGCGAGCGGCGTCGGCTTCATCACGCCCGCGTTGTTGACGAGCACGTCGACCTTGCCCAGCTCGCGTTCGGTGATCTCGAACATGCGACGCACGTCGTCGGGCTTCGACACGTCCGCTTGCACCGCGACCGCCTTGCCGCCGGCTTCGCGGATCGCGCCGACGAGCGCGTCGGCTTCGCCCGCGCTCGATGCGTAGTTGACGGCGACCGCGAAGCCGTCCTTCGCGAGTCGCTGTGCGATTGCCGTGCCGATGCCGCGCGATGCGCCGGTGACGATGGCGACTTTCAGTTGTTGGTTCGTGCTCATGATTCGTTTCCTCACAGAAGGTGGTGGATCGATGACGTGAATGATGAGCGCTTTCCTCTCCGAGATAATCCGGTTAGACTCGCGATCATCATTCCATTCGCTTTAATAATCCGCCGATATGGACCGTTTCGAGGAAATGCGGGTGTTCGTGCGTATCGCCGAGCGCCAGAGCTTCACGCGCGCCGCCGACGATCTGCAAATCCCGCGCGCGACCGTCACCAACCTGATGAAGCGTCTCGAGCAGCGGCTCGGCGCGCGGCTGCTCGAACGCACGACGCGCACGGTACGGCTCACGCCCGACGGCGACGCGCACTATCAGCGCTGCGTGCGCCTGATCGCCGACATGGAGGAGGCCGAGGGGGCGTTCTCCAATGTCGCGCCGAAGGGGCTGTTACGCGTGAACGTGCAGGGCACGCTCGCGCGGCACTTCGTGGTGCCGGCGCTGCCCGCGTTTCTGGAACGCTTTCCCGACATCGAGCTGATGATCGGCGAGGACGACCGGCTCGTCGACCTCGTGCGCGAGGGCATCGATTGCGTGCTGCGCGCGGGCGTGCTGCAGGATTCGTCAATGGTCGGGCGGCGCGTCGCGCAACTGCAGCAGGTAACGGTCGCGAGTCCCGCGTATCTGGCCACGTATGGCGAGCCGGCCGATCCCGGCGCGCTGTCGACGCATCGCGCGGTCAACTACGTGTCGAGCGCGACCGGCAAGCCGCTGCCGCTCGAATTCCGCATCGACGGGCGTGATACCGCACTCGTGCTGCCGTCGGCGGTGTCGGTCAGCGGCGCCGAACTGTACGCGGGCGCGGCGATCGCCGGGCTCGGCATCGTGCAGGTACCGCGCTACCGCGTCGATGACGAACTGACGGCCGGACGGTTGCGCGTCATTCTGGCGGACTATCCGCCGCCGCCGATGCCGGTGTCGGTGCTGTATCCGCAGAACCGGCAGTTGTCGTCGCGGGTGCGGGTGTTCGCGCAGTGGCTGCGGGAGATTTTCGAGCCGGTGAGTTGAAGAAGCGCGCACGCAAGGTAATGGCTTTTGCATGGTTAACCCCTGGACATCTGCGTGTCGCATAGTGTCATTCTCAAGCGCGCAGAAAGCCACCCGTGATCGAGGGTGGACGCACAGAACGACCGGGGGATCTGATCATGAAGCGTTTTCGTTCGCTGGGTGTGGCGACTGGCGCGGCGCAGTTCGCCAGCGCCGACATCCTCGGCCGGATCAGCACGGCGTCGCGCCGGCCGGGTGCCGCGCGCCCCTTCGATCTGATTCTCGAACCGCGCTCGTGGCCCGGGCCCGCCGCACCCGATGCGACGGACGCGCGGTTCAAGATCCATGTGCTCGACACGATGCGCGCGTTTGAAAAGCGCGGTGTGGACGCGATCGTGCTGCCATGTTTCCTGAGCCACACGTTCATCGATGAACTCACCACCAACGTCACCGTGCCGGTCGCCAACATCATGACGGCGCTGTCCGAGCACGTGCGGTGTACCTATCCGTCGGCCCGGCGCGGCGGCGCCCGGCGCGACGGCGCCCGGCGCGACGGCGCCCGGCGCATCGGCGTCCTGACGTCGGCCGCGATTCGCGCGAACGGGCTGTTCGAGCGCTACTTTGAAGCCGGCCAGTTCGACGTGTGCTATCCGCGCAACGATACTGATTTCGACTGCGTGACGAGCGCCGTCTTCGGCACCGAGGGTATCCGCGCTGGCCGCCTGCACGGCCGGCCCGTCGAGTTGCTGCGCACGGCGTGCGCCGACCTGGTCGCACAGGGCGTCGACGTGATCGTGCCGGGGCTCGTGGAAATCGGCCTCGTGCTGCGCGCGCTCGGGCGCATCGAGGTGCCGCTCGTCGATTCGAACGAGGTGTACGCGCGCTACGTCGCGGCCGCGCAGTACACGCAGCCGCAGCGGGCGTTTCGCCTCGGCGTGGTCGGCGGCATCGGGCCGGCCGCGACCGTCGATTTCATGGGCAAGGTCGTGCGCAATACGCCAGCCGCGCGCGATCAGGACCATATCCGGATCATGGTCGAGCAGAATCCGCAGATCCCGGACCGCACCGCGGCGCTGCTCGGTCGCGGCGACGACCCGACGCTCGCGCTGTACGCCGCCTGCAAGACGCTCGAGGAGGGCGGCGCGGACCTGATCGCGATTCCATGCAATACCGCGCATGCGTTCGTCGAGCGGCTTCAGCCGGCGCTGCGCGTGCCGATCGTCAATATGCTGACCTGTACCGCCGATTATCTGCGGGAGACCTTTCCGGGCCTGCGCGAGGTGGGCGTGCTGGCGACCTCGGGCACGCTCGCGAGCCGCGTCTACGAACAGGTGCTCGACGCGCGCGGCCTGGCGCAGATCGCACCGTCCGCGGCCGCGCAGGCGCGTCTGATGAACGCGATCTACGGGCCGCGCGGCGCGAAGGCTGGGCATACATCGGGCGAATGCTGCGACGACCTCGCGGCGGCCGTCGACGATCTGGTCGCGCAGGGCGTGCAGGTCATCGTGCTCGCATGCACCGAACTGCCGTTGCTGTTGCGCGAGCCGGTGCTCGCGAGCCCGGGCGGGCGGGTGGTGCGGCTCGTCGATCCGACCGACGTGCTGGCGAGGCGTTGCGTAGCGTATGCGCTCGGCGACAGCGCCGCGCGCGGGACGCAGGCGGGTTGCGCGACGCCGGATGCGGCCCGGCCTTCGCAGGTGCAAAGCGCGGCCGGCTAGTCAGACGTCGTGACCGCCGCGCAGCGTTCTGCGCAGCCCCGTCGATCCAGACTTCAGACGCACCTGCGCCTGTCATGGAAAACTGTATAAACATACAGTATAGTATCCCCCTACAGCCAGGCTTCCGGGCGCTCCTCGTGCCTTGCCGGCTGCACCGAACTTGCGCGGTCGCGAGAGCCGGCCGTGAGAGGTGAACCACTCCTTCAGACGGTCGGAAAAATTGTCCTCCAACGACGCAACCCCTGACACCCTCGCCGATACTCCCCAAGCCGGCAAGCCGAGCAGCAACAAGACCCAGGGCACGATCCGCATTCGCGGCGCCCGCCAGCACAACCTGAAAAACGTCGACCTCGACGTGCGCACCGGCGAAATGACGGTCGTCACCGGGCCGTCAGGCTCGGGCAAGTCGAGCCTCGTGTTCGACACGCTGTATGCGGAAGGCCAGCGCCGCTACGTCGAAACCTTCAGTGCCTACGCGCGCCAGTTCCTCGACCGGATGGATCGGCCGCAGGTCGACCGCGTCGACGGCGTACCGCCCGCCATCGCGATCGACCAGACCAACCCGGTGCGCAGCTCGCGCTCCACGGTCGGCACGATGACCGAGCTCAACGACCATCTGAAGCTGCTGTACGCGCGTGCGGCCGAACTGTTCGACCGCCAGACCGCGCATCCGGTGCGGCACGACACGCCGGAGACGATCTACGCGGAACTGCTCGAACGCACCGCGCAGGAGGAGCCGCGGCTCGTCGTCACGTTCCCGGTCGAGCTGCCGGAATCGGCTTCCGAGCAGGAGGTCGAGCAGTGGCTGTCGGCGAGTGGCTATACGCGTGTTCAGGCGCAGCGCGAAGTCGATTCACCGACCGGCAAGCGCAAGCTGCTCGACGTCGTCGCCGACCGCTTCCGGCTGCGTTCGGTCGATAAAGCGCGCGCGATCGAGGCGATCGAGGCATCGCTGAAGCGCGGCGGCGGCCGGGTGAATATCTACGTCCTGCCGGCCACCTCGGACGAACCGCAGACCGCAGCCGCCGAGCCGCGCATCTGGCGTTTTTCCACCGGCCTGCACAGCCCCGAAAGCGATCTGCGCTATGCCGATCCGCAGCCCGCGCTGTTCTCGTTCAACTCGGCCTATGGCGCGTGCGATGCCTGCCGCGGCTTCGGCCGCGTGATCGGCGTCGACCTCGGTCTGGTAATTCCAGATGCGCGCAAGACGCTGCGCGAAGGCGCGGTCAAGCCGATGCAGACGCCCGCGTGGAAGGAATGCCAGGACGACCTGATGCGCTACGCGGCGAAAGCCGACATCCGTCGCGACACGCCGTGGGGCGAGCTCAGCGAGCGCGAACGCAACTGGGTCATCAACGGCTCGCCGGACTGGAACGGCAAGTGGCAGACGCATTGGTACGGCGTCAAACGCTTCTTCGACTATCTCGAATCGAAGGCGTACAAGATGCATATCCGCGTGCTGCTGTCGAAGTACCGCAGCTATACGCCATGCGAAACCTGCGGCGGCGCGCGTCTGAAAACCGAATCGCTGCTGTGGCGTCTCGGCAGCAACGCGAACGCGAACGACGTGCTCGCGCCCGAGCACCGCTTCATGCCGCGCGGCGTGCAGTGGTCGCGCGCGCAGCTCGAAGCGTTGCCCGGTCTTACCGTGCACGATCTGATGCTGATGCCGATCGAGCGCATCCGCCGCTTCTTCGACGACATCACGCTGCCGAGCGCGTTGCTCGACGACGCGCTGAAGCTGCTGCTCGCCGAGGTGCGCACGCGCCTCAAATATCTCTGCGACGTCGGCCTCGGCTATCTGACGCTCGATCGGCAAAGCCGCACGCTGTCGGGTGGCGAGGTGCAGCGCATCAACCTGACCACCGCGCTCGGCACGTCGCTGACCAAAACGCTGTTCGTGCTCGATGAGCCGAGCATCGGCCTGCATCCGCGCGACCTGAACCGCATCGTCGAGGCGATGCACCGGCTGCGCGACGCGGGTAATACGCTGGTCGTGGTCGAGCATGATCCGTCAGTGATGCTCGCGGCGGACCGGCTCATCGACATGGGTCCAGGGCCAGGCGAGCGCGGCGGTTCGATCATATTCGACGGCGCGCCCGATGCGATCCGCTCGACCGGCACGCTGACCGGTGAATATCTCGGCGGCCGGCGCCATGTCGCGGATGCCGCGCACTGGTCGCGTCGCGCGGTCGATGCGAGCACGCCGCGCATCGTGCTCGAAGGCGCGAGCGAGCACAATCTGCGCGACGTCACGGTGGAAATTCCGTTGCAGCGGCTCGTCTGCGTGACCGGCGTGTCGGGTTCCGGCAAATCGACGCTGCTGCAAGACGTGCTGTATCCGGCGATGGCGCGCCACTTCGGCCTTGCCACCGAAGCGCCGGGTGCGTTCAAGTCGCTTAAGGGCGCCGACCAGGTCACCGACGTCGTGTTCGTCGACCAGTCGCCGATCGGCAAGACCGCGCGCTCGAATCCGGCCAGCTACGTCGGCGCGTTCGACGAAATCCGCAAGCTGTTCGCGAAGGCGCCGCTCGCGCAGCAGCGCGGCTACGGCCCCGGCATGTTCAGCTTCAACTCGGGCGACGGCCGCTGCCCGACTTGCGGCGGCTCGGGCTTCGAGCACATCGAAATGCAGTTCCTCTCCGACGTGTATCTGCGCTGCCCCGATTGCGACGGGCGTCGTTATCGCGCGGAAATCCTCGAGGTGAAGATCGAGCGAGGCGAGCCCGCGCGCGCGTTGAGTATCGCCGACGTGCTCGAGCTGACCGTCAGCGAGGCTGCCGCGTACTTCGCCACGGACGCCGAAGTATTGCGCGTTCTCCAGCCGATCGTCGACGTCGGACTCGAATACGTGAAGCTCGGGCAGCCGGTGCCGACGCTGTCGGGTGGCGAGGCGCAGCGGCTCAAGCTCGCGGGTTTTCTCGCGGAATCGGCGCAAGCGCGTACCACGCGTGGCGCGAAGCAGGTAGTCGCGAAGCGTCTGTTCATGTTCGACGAACCGACCACGGGCCTGCATTTCGACGACATCGCCAAGCTGATGCAGGCGTTCGGCAAGCTGCTCGCGAGCGGTCACTCGCTGATCGTGATCGAGCACAACCTCGACGTGATCCGCGCGGCCGACTGGATCATCGACCTCGGTCCCGAAGGCGGCGACGGCGGTGGCCGCGTGTTGTGCGCGGGCGCGCCGGACGAAGTGAAAGCGTGTGCCGAGTCGCATACCGGCGAGGCGTTGCTGCAATACGACCGCGCGATGGGCCTCGCAGCCGAAGCGGAGCCGCCAGGCATCCCGCTGCAGAAGGCACTGAGCGCAGCCCGCGCGCGTCGCGCGATCGAAGGCGAGGACGTCGTGCGCATCGTCAACGCGCGCGAGCACAACCTGAAGGCGCTCGACGTCGACATTCCGCACGGCAAGTTCAACGTGATCACCGGCGTGTCGGGCTCGGGCAAATCGACGCTCGCGTTCGACATCCTGTTCCACGAAGGTCAGCGGCGCTACCTCGAATCATTGAATGCGTACGCGCGCTCGATCGTGCAGCCGGCCGGGCGACCCGAAGTCGACGCGGTGTACGGCATTCCGCCTACCGTCGCGATCGAGCAGCGGCTGTCGCGCGGCGGCCGCAAGAGTACCGTCGCGACGACCTCGGAGGTGTGGCACTTCCTGCGTCTGCTGTACGTGAAGCTCGGCTTGCAGCATTGCATTCACGACGGCACGCCGGTCACGTCGCAAAGCGCCGAATCGATTGCCGCGCAGTTGCTGCGCGATCACAAGGGCCAGCATGTCGGCTTCCTCGCGCCGCTCGTCGTGAACCGCAAGGGCGTCTATACCGACCTCGCGAAATGGGCGAAAGCGCGCGGCAATACGCATCTGCGGGTGGACGGCGAGTTCGTGCCGGTCGATCCCTGGCCGAAGCTCGACCGCTTCCGCGAGCACACGATCGAACTGCCGGTCGCCGACCTCGTCATCTCGGCCGATCATGAAGCCGAACTGCGCGAAGCGCTCGATCAGACGCTCGACATCGGCAAAGGCATCATGCATTTGCTCGCGCCGCTCGACGGCTTGCACGACGCGATCAACGGCGGCAAGTCCACCGCGAAGCTCGGCGACGTGAAGGTGCTGTCGACGAAGCGCGCGTGTCCGGTGTGCGGCACCAGCTATCCCGAGCTCGATCCGCGCATGTTCTCGTACAACAGCAAGCATGGCTGGTGCACGAGCTGCGTCGGCACGGGGCTGTCGCTGACGCGCGAGCAGCGCGCCGCGTACGACGACACGATCGTCGTCGATGACAATCGCGGCCGCGAACAGAGCTTGCCGTCGGAAGAGCAGGAACCGGAAGGGCTCGTCGACGAGCCGTGTCCGGATTGCGCGGGCACACGTCTGAATCCGGTCGCGCGTGCCGTCACGTTCGACTCGCAGGCGATCGTCGATGTCGCGCAATGGACCGTGTCCGACACGCGCGCATGGATCGATACGCTGCAGATGACAGGCCGCGATGCCGAAATCGCACGCGACGTGGTCAGTGAAATCGGCAGCCGGCTGCAGTTCCTCGAAGAAGTCGGGCTCGGCTATCTGAGCCTCGATCGCGCGGCGCCGAGTTTGTCGGGCGGCGAAGCGCAGCGCATCCGGCTCGCCGCGCAGCTCGGCAGCAATCTGCAAGGTGTGTGCTATGTGCTCGACGAGCCGACCATCGGTCTGCATCCGCGCGACAACCAGATCCTGCTGAACGCGCTGCGCAAGCTCGGCGACAAGGGCAATACGCTAGTCGTCGTCGAGCATGATGAGGACACGATCCGGCGCGCCGATCACATCATCGATATCGGGCCTGGCGCAGGCAAACGCGGCGGTACGCTGATCGCGCAGGGCAGCGTCGCCGACCTGTCGGCGCAGGCCGATTCGCTGACCGGGCGCTTTCTCGCGCAGCCGATCGTGCATCCGCTGCAGCCGCGTCGCGAGGTCGTCGCGCCGGGCAAGCGTGCGGCTGCCGTTCCCGAGAACTGGCTGACCGTGCATGGCGGCAAGCTGCACAACCTGCGTGACGTGACGGTCGGCATTCCGCTCGCGCGGCTCGTCGCGGTGACGGGCGTCAGCGGCTCGGGCAAGTCGACGCTCGCGCGCGACGTGCTGATGACCAATCTGCTCGATGCGGTCGGGCGCTCGGTGCTGTCGTCGCCGGCCACGCGGCGTGCGCGGGCGGCCGCCGAAGAGAAACCGGCCGCGAACCGGCGCTCGAGCGTGCTCGCGCGTTCGGCGCCGCGTGCGCCGCTGAACGTCACGCACACGTGGCAGGGCTGCGATTCGGTCACCGGCTGGGAAAACATCGACCGCGTGCTCGAAGTCGATCAGACGCCGATCGGCAAGACGCCGCGTTCGTGTCCCGCCACCTACATCGGCGTGTGGGATGCGATCCGCAAGCTGTTCGCGGGCACGCTGGAGGCACGTGCGCGCGGCTATACGGCGTCGCGTTTCTCGTTCAATACCGGCGAGGGCCGCTGCCCCGCATGCGAGGGCCAAGGCGTACGCACGATCGGCATGAGCTTCCTGCCCGACGTGAAAGTGCCATGCGACGTTTGCCACGGTCAGCGCTTCAATCCGGAGACGCTCGCGGTCACGTGGCGCGGCAAGAACATCGGCGACGTGCTGACGATGGAAATCGACGAAGCGGTCGAGTTCTTCGCGTCGATCACGAACATCGGGCATCCGCTGCAACTGATGAAAGATGTCGGGCTCGGCTATCTGACGCTCGGCCAGCCATCGCCGACGCTGTCGGGCGGCGAGGCGCAGCGCATCAAGCTCGTCACCGAGCTGAGCAAGGTGCGCGACGACCTCACTCGGCGCGGCCAGAAGCCGCCGCACACGCTATATGTGCTCGACGAGCCGACGGTCGGCCTGCACATGGCGGACGTCGCGAAGCTGATCCGCGTGCTGCATCGGCTCGTGGATGGCGGGCATAGCGTGGTCGTCATCGAGCACGATCTCGACGTGATCGCCGAGGCGGACTGGATCATCGATCTCGGTCCGGAGGGCGGCGTGGGCGGCGGTACGATCGTTGCGGCAACCGATCCGGAAAGCCTGTCGCGCGTGGCCGCGAGTCACACGGGCGCGGCTTTGCGGCCGGTGCTCGCGCGCACGGCCGCAACGGCAACGCTGGCCGGCGAAGGAACGAATGGCTGAGGCAAGCTGACTAGCGGCGGCGCGGCCGTTGCGCGCCGCCGCTATCCCAACCCACTGTTTGCTCGCATTTCGGGCGCGCCCATCAGACGTGCCGTTGCAACTTCGCCGGTTGCTACGGCCGGCGCTTTGTGGCATGTGCGCCACACATGATTGCTGCGCTGCATCCAGGTATCACAGCCTCCCCGAACCGGCGGCATACGCGAGCTTCATTCATACGAAAGCGCTCCGCGATGTTTCAAAATAGAAACGTTTTTAGAACCCCCGATAAATCAGCATTTGGATATTAATTTCCGGCCTATCAGGAATGCCACGGTAATGCCTAATGCCGCGGGGAATAACTTTACGCTTTGCGAATAAACTACCGAATTGCGCGGACATAATCGGGTCGATAAGCAGTTCACAATTGAAACATTTTTGCACCGGCAAGAAACGTACTCGGTAAGGTGGAATCACTATGCTTCGCATTATCGGCAACTTTGCCCGAGCGGGCGAGAGTGCCGTCCACCAAGGCTTTGCGGTAAGATATCCCCACGCTCTGCGCTCAGCCTTGCATAGTTGCCGGGCCTGTCGGGCGCTCATATCAATCTCTCAATAACGGCTTTTCCTCAGACATTGATCGCCGTGATGAAATCTGCTTTTCAAATTTACTATAGCGATCCATTCCGCTAACATCACGCTTAATCCTTTATCCGGCGTTAGTCCGTTTTCCCGCCGTAATAACGCATTCTCCCGTTCCGTCTGATGACGGGGCAAATCGGGGTCCACAACGTAGCCCGTTTGGGGAAAGATCATGCCGCACATGCACCTTGATACAACGAGAATTACGTGGCTTCACACGCCTGCGTTGAACGTCCGTACTGCAGCGCGGCGAATCGGCATTCTGCTGTTCGACGGCTTCTGGCTGCTCGGCCCCGGTACCGTCGTGGAAATGTTCCAGACCGCCAATGAGTTCGCGGGCACGCGAGCGGGCGAAGATCCGCCCTACGAGGTGCAGTTCCTGTCGACGGAAGGCGGCAATGTCGCCAGCTCGTCGTCGGCGCGCATCTGGACTGATCGCATCGACACGCGCTTTGGCGGCGGTTTCGACGTGCTGTTCATCGCGGGCGGCTACGGCGCCCACGTGGCCGCCCGCGACGAACGCCTGCTGAACTGGCTGCGCGCCGTGCAATCGCGCACCCGCGCGATCGAAACGATCGGCGAGGGACGCCTCGTGCTCGAAGCGGCCGGCCCGACCGAGCATGATGGCCTGATGAGCCGCTATCCCGGCGCGAGCGCGAGCGAAGGCGCGTTCAGCGCGGCCAACGACCGTCACGACTGCGCGCGCAGCGCGCTGATGTTCATCAAGCGCGACCTGGGCGCGGAGCTCGCACGCAGCGTCGCCGATCGCGTGATGCCCGGCATGGCCTCGACGTGGGTACCGCTGCCGGCCGAGGGCGGCACGCTGAGCGTCGCCGAAAAGATTCGCGCGGCCGCGCGCTGGATGGAGGCGAACTGCGACCGTCCGGTGTCGGTCGCCGATGCCGCGCAGGTCGCCGCCATGAGCGAGCGCAATTTCCTGCGCCGTTTCAAGCACGAGATGCAAGTCACGCCGTCTGACTACCTGCTGCAGGTGCGGCTGCGCATCGCGTGCAACTTCCTGACCGAGACCGAATTGCCGGTCGACAAGATCGCGCGTCGCAGCGGCACCGGCAACGGTGATCGTCTCGCGAAAATCTTCCGCAAGCGCATGGCTTTGTCGCCAACCGAATATCGTGCCCGAAGCCGGGCGGCCACTGAGGCGTAGCATGTATCTATAGCATGCGATAGCGCGCCCGCGCCGCGGGCGCGCCTCGGCTGTTGGACGCGGTCGCGAGAGCGGCCGTATCTTCGCTGGCCAGCCTTTTTACGAGCACAGTGGCGATGGGCAACAGGGTCATGGCGACGGCATTGCCGGAGGTGAAACTCATCGAGCCGGAAGTGTTCATCGACGAGTACGGCTTCTGCTTCGAGAGTTTCAGCGCGGACGAATTTTCGGACGACGTCGCGCAAGGTTTCAACTTCGTGCAAGACCGCCATCTGCGCGCCGTGCATGGCGTGCTGCGCGGCTTGCACTACCAGGTGCAGCGTCCGCAGGGACGGCTGCTGCGCGTCGTGCGCGGCGAGATCTTCGACGTCGCAGTCGACGTGCGCCTGAACTCCCCGAACTTCGGCAAATGGAGCGGCGAGTATCTGAACGAGGAGAACCAGCGGCAGATCTGGGTGCCGCCCGGTTTCGCGCACGGCTTCGTCGTGCTGTCCGAGGTCGCCGAATGCGTGTGGAAGACCACCGAGTATTGGTTTCCCGAGCTCGAACGCTGCCTGCTGTGGTCCGATCCCGACATCGGCATCGACTGGCCGATCGACTTTCAACCGATTCTCGGCAGCAAGGATGCGGCGGGTCGCCGTCTGTACGAAGCCGAAAACATCTCGTGAGCGACGGGTGACCGGCCAGAGTTTTTACGACATTTTTTCTTGAGACGCTCACGCGCCAACCCTACACTTCGGCCATCGAATCAGTACGAGGTGCTCAACGTGAAGCGTCGCGCAAGCCATCCGCAATCCGTTCCGGTCCGCTAGATATGTCGTGGCGCCGTCCACGTCGAACTCAGACGCTTCGACGCATCGCGTGATTCGTTCGCGGCGTTGACGGCGCTGCTGCATCGCGTGTTCGCGCCGCTCGGCGCGCAGGGGCTCAATTGCACGTGCGTGGATCAGACCATCGAGACGACGCGCGAGCGCGTGCTGCGCGGCGATTGCCATGTCGCGGTATGCGACGGACACATCGTCGGCACGATGACGCTCTATGCTTCGGATGGCGAAGCATCATGCGAGCTATACCGGCACGGTGATGTCGCGAGCTTGCGACAGTTCGCGGTCGATCCCGCGTGGCGCGCGGCGCGCGGCATCGGCACGTTGCTGATCGCGTTCGCCGAACGCTGGGCCGCAACACGCGGCTATGCGCAACTCGCACTCGATACCCCGCAACCGGCCACTCGGCAGATCGCGTTCTATCGCGGGCAGGGGTTTCGCATCGTCGATTTCATGCGCTTCGCGGACAAGCGCTACGACAGCGCGATTCTGAGCAAGCCGCCGGTTGCGATGCGCACGCTCGCGAACTGGTCGCCGCGTCTGCATGCGACGCCGCGGATCGCGCACGCGGCCTGAAGCGATGCCGCACACGCCGCGGCATACAGATTAAAAGCAGCGGAATAGAAGTGGGTCGAAGCGCCCGATGCGTCGGCAACTATTGCAATATGCTGCGGCAAGTATTGCAACGGCGGCAACGGCGACGGCAGCGGTGCAATCCTGAACGCGGCACCAACGCAGCGTCGCCGGTTCGCATCGGGCGAGGCGTGAATTCACCGAACGCTGTATGCAGCCGTCAGCGTCGGATCACGCCCATCAGCAGGGTGACGAGGAAGATCACCAGGAAGATGAAGAACAACACCTTGGCGATTTCGGTTGCGCCCGCGGCAATGCCTCCAAAGCCGAACACTGCGGCGATGATGGCGATGATGAAGAAAATCACAGCGTATCGAAGCATGGTGCCTCCACCGGTGGATTGTTGAAATGACGTTTGAACGGCGCCCCGTTGCGTACGTCACGCGGCTTCACGGCTCAGATGCCGGCGAGCGGAATTCAGCAATCGTTGTGCCATCGCTGGATGCCGCCAACGTTTGCGTCAGGAATGTTTCGCGGCACGCGAAATTGTCGTTGAGCCCGCGCTAACGTTTGCATTGCGCCTTACTGGGCGCGCAACGTGCCAACCATGCTGCGGACTGCATAGAACGCGTCGAGCCTCACGCACGCAGCCAGTGATACGCCAGCGGCCCGCACAACACGCCCCACGTCAGCACACACATCAGCAGCGCAACGGTCACGGCCGCGCTGCCGCAGTCCTTCGCGCGTTTTGACAATTCATGCCGCTCGAACGAGATCCGGTCGATCGCGGCCTCGACCGCCGAATTCAATAGCTCCACCAGCAGCACGAGCAGCACCGATCCGATCAGCAGCACGCGCGAGATGGCATCGACCGGCATCAGGAACGCGGCGGGCACGAGGATCGCCGCGAGCGCGGCTTCCTGACGAAACGCGCTTTCCGCGCGCAATGTCGCGACGATGCCAGCGTACGAATGCCGCAACGCGAACAAGCCGCGCAGCGGACCGCTGCGTTTCGCGGGCGGCGCGATGGTCGAGTGAGCGGGGGAGTCGGCAGGATCACGCATGTTTCGAGATGACTTTTGATGTGCAGCAAATGACCGTGAATGTTACAAGATGTCAATGAAGAGGCAAATTGTGATATCTTTGCGCCGCCCAACAGCGGCAGGCACTTGGCACCTTCCCGCCTGACCGACCGGCTTCGGAGAATGAACACAACGCATAACCGGTTAGGGCTGCTGCCGATTGCGCTCAAATCTCAAATGTTGGTCACCCCCGTTGCTCGTCCCGCTCAAGGTTTCGCCGGATTTTCCGTATACGAGGAATGGTGCGCCGCCTGTCTCCGCTAAGGCGCGCGCCCGGCAGTCCGTTTTCCCACTTCGCGCGTTCGCGCGGCAGACCGGATTCGTACCGCAAGCGGCGCGCTCGGGCGCGCACGGTCGATGTCCAACAAGCTGAGCTGTTCATGAAACCAGTTGTGTCGTTGTGCGTTGCGCTGACCGCCGTTGTCGGCGCGTTGTATGCCGTCGCGTCGGGCGCCGCGCCCTCGGTACCGGTCGTCGCCGCCGCGGCGAATCCGCCGGCCGCGCTCGCTGTCGCCAGCGTGAGTGCCGCCAAGGCCAATCCCAGCGCCAACTACCTCGACAATGACGCCAGCGTCCCACCGCCCGCATCAGGCTCCAGCACATCGCGCGTTTCATTCGCGACCCTGGGCGCATATCAGCCGCTGACGCTGCGCGGTGTCGAAGACGCACGCACCGTCAATCTCGGCGTGCGGCTCGATCGCGTGGTCACGGCAGCGCGCCTGCGCTTGCGCTACACGTATTCGCCGGCGCTGGTGTTCGCGATGTCGCATCTGAAGGTGTCGGTCAACAACGAAGTGGTCGCGACCGTGCCGTTCGATCGCGAGCACGCCGGCAAGCTCGTCACCCAGGACATCCCGCTCGATCCGCGGTTTCTGACCGACTACAACCAGATCGGTCTGCGCCTGATCGCGCATTACACGCTCGAGCATTGCGAAGACCCCGAGAACTCGGCGCTGTGGGCCGACGTCAGTCCGTCGAGCGAATTCATCGTCGATACCGCGCCGATCCGCTTGCCCGACGATCTCGCGCTGCTGCCCGCGCCATTCTTCGATCACCGTGACGCGAACCGGCTGCGTCTGCCGTTCGTGCTGCCGGCCGCCGTCGACAACGCGACTTTGCGCAGCGCGGGCGTACTCGCTTCATGGTTCGGCGCGCAGGCCGATTACCGGCAGGCACGTTTTCCGGCGCTGTCGGCGCTGCCCACGGACTCGCACGCGGTCGTCGTCGCGCGCAGCGAGCAGTTGCCCGCCGGCCTCACGCTGCCGCCGATCAACGGCCCGATGCTGATCGTCGCCGACAATCCCGTCGCGCAGAACCGCAAGCTGCTGATCGTGACCGGCCGCAGCGCCGCCGAAGTCGATGAAGCGAGCACCGCTCTGGTGCTCGGCACGACCGCGCTCGCGGGTCCCGCGGTGCGCATCACGCAGCTCGCCGCCGGCGCGCCGAGGAAGCCGTACGACGCGCCGCGCTGGGTGCCGGTCGACCGGCCGGTCTCGTTCAAGGAACTGATCGACGATCCGTCGCAACTGCAGGTGCGCGGCAGCACGCCCGACGCGATCCGCCTGAACCTGCGCGTGCCCGCGGATTTGTACTCGTGGAACGGCGCGGGCGTGCCGCTGAATCTGAAGTACCGCTACACGGCGCCGACCGTGCAGAACAACTCGGCGCTCGCGGTGCAGATCAACGATCAGCTGGTCAAGTCGTACCGGCTCGCGCTCGCGACCGCCGATGACGCGCAGGGTCGCCTGCAACTGCCGGTGCTGTCGAACAACGCCAACCGTGCGACGAGCGCGCTCGATATTCCGGCATTCCGCGTCGGCAGCTCGAACCAGTTGCAGCTGCGCTTCAATCTCGATTCGCAGAAGACCGGGCTTTGCCAGGGCGTCGCGACGAACCCGGTGCAGGCCGCGGTCGATCCCGACTCGACGATCGACTTCTCGGACTTCGTTCACTACGCACGGATGCCGAACCTTGCGTTCTTCGCGAACAGCGGCTTTCCGTTCACGCGCTACGCGGACCTGTCGCAAACGGCCGTCGTGATTCCCGAGCATCCGGCGCCGCAGGAACTCGAAAGCCTGCTGACGATGCTCGGCCACATGGGGCAATGGACCGGCTATCCCGCGCTGCGCGTGCAGGTCGCGCGGCCGCCCGAGCTCGCGCAGCTGAACGGCAAGGACCTGCTCGTGATCGGCGGCAACGGCTCGGCGCCGTGGCTCACGCGCTGGCCGCATGCGTTACCGCTGACGATCGGCGCCCAGTCGGGCGACGCCGCTGCCTCAGGCCTCACTGCGTCGGGCGCCGCTGCGTCGAGCCCACTCGCGCGGGCCTCGTTCGCGGTCGACGAGCAGTGGCACAGCGCCGCCCGGCGCGACGGCGCCCCGCACAGCGACACGCGTCGGCCGGACGGCGGCGCGCGCATCGAACGCGACGGACCGCTGGCCGCGCTGATGGGCTTCGAATTGCCGGGCAGCCATGGACGCAGCGTCGTCGCACTGAGCGCCACCGATCAGCAGCAGTTGCCGCAACTGCTCGACATGCTCGAAAAGCCGGACCGCGTCGCGCAATTGCAGGGCGACGTCGCTTTGCTGCGCGATGGCAAGGTGGACAGCATGCGCGTCGGCGACACCTATCTGGTCGGCTATGTACCCTGGTATGCGCGGCTGTGGAGCAAGGCGATCCAGCATCCGGTGCTGCTCGGCGTGCTCGGCGCGCTCGCCGGCTTGCTGCTCGCGATCGGCGCGTTCACCGCATTGCAGGAACTGGCCGCGCGGCGCCGGGGAGTGTGATCGATGAGTCAGTCGAAGGGCAGAGCGCTGTGGCGGGCAGTGCGCGATCGGGTGGGCGTTGAAAGTGGCGCGGGCCTGCGCGCGAGGTTCGCGCGCAGACTCGTGCGAACAACGGCGGGCGTTCCGGCAACGGTGCTGGCCACGATGCTGACGCTCGCGAGCAGCCACAACGCGTTTGCCACGCAAGCGCCGCAGCCGGGCCGCGCCGACCTCACCGCTTGCGCCGCCGCGCCCTGGCCGCGCTGGCAGCAATTCAAGCGCGATTTCCTGTCCGCCGATGGCCGCGTGATCGACGTTGGTTCGTCCGACGAGCGCACGGTGTCGGAGGGGCAATCGTACGCACTGTTTTTCGCGCTGGTCGCGAACGACCGCGCGGCCTTCGACACGATCCTGCGCTGGACCGAGCAGCATCTTTCCCAAGGCGACCTGACCGCGCGTCTGCCGGCGTGGCTGTGGGGCCGCTCGTCCGACGGCAACTGGGCCGTGCTCGACGCGAATGCATCGTCGGATGCCGACTTGTGGATCGCCTATGCGCTGCTCGAAGCGGGCGACGCGTGGCGCGAGCGCAGCTACACGGCGCGCGGCGCGGTGCTCGCCCGCCGCGTGCTCGACGAGGAAACGGCCAACGCGCCGGGGCTCGGCTTGACCTTGCTGCCGGGGCCGGCCGGCTTTCATCCGGAGGCCGACGTGTGGCGGGTCAATCCGAGCTACATGCCGCCGCAGGTGCTGCGCGGCCTAGCTACGCGGCTGCCCGACGATCCGCGCTGGCCGCGTTTGCTCGCGAGCACGAGCCGCATCCTGATCGATACCGCGCCGCAGGGCTTCTCGCCGGATTGGGCGTTGTATCGCGCGAACCGCGGCTTCGCACCCGACGCCGAGACCCACGCCGAGAGCGCGTACAACGCGATTCGCGTGTACCTGTGGGCCGGCATGCTCGACCGGCGCGATCCGCTCGCGCCGGCGCTGCTCGCGCGCTTCGCGCCGTTCGCGAACTTCATCGCCGCGCACGGCGCGCCGCCCGAGACAGTCGACGCGACCAACGGCCGTGCCGGCATCAACATGGGCAACGCCGGTTTTTCGGCGGCGGCCGTGCCGTTTCTCGATGCGCGCGGCCAGCCCGCGCTCGCCGATGCGCAGATCGCACGCGCCGCCGCGCTCGATCGCGAGACGGCCGCCGGCTATTACACGAGCGTGCTGAGCCTGTTCGCGCTCGGCTGGCGCGAAGGCCGCTATCGTTTCGCCGCCGACGGCACCCTCGATCCGCACTGGAGCACGTCGTGCCGCGCCGCGCCGCAGTAACACGCGCGGCGCGCTTCGGCGTGCTCGCGTGCGCATGCGCCGCGGCGATGACGGGTCACGCATACGGCAACGCGAGGCAAGCAGAAGCGATGCGCACGACGGCCGCGCGCCCGGCCGCCATCGGTACACCGGCGGCGCCCGCTGCTTCGCCAACCATAGCGCCGCCACGAGACCCCGCCGCGCAACGCCTGCTCGCGACCGCGCGCATGTGGTCGACCAAACATCGCGACGACCTCGCGTTGCAGGCGGTCAACAAGGCACTGCTCGCCGCGCCCGGCGATCCGACCTTGCTCGCCGAGCAGGTGCGCATCGAATTGCGTCTCGGGAAAGCGCAAGCCGCGCAGGCGACGCTCGCACGCTTGCGTGCCGAAGCGCCAGGCAGCGCCGTGATCCACCTGCTCGACGACGAATTCCGCGTCGCCACCAACGGCCGCGAGGAATTCGCGACCGTGCGTCTGCTCGCGCGTAGCGGCCAGTCCGCCGAAGCGGCGCGGCGCTTGCAGCTGTTGTTTCCGCACGGTGCGCCGTCCGGCTCGCTCGGCGCCGAGTACTACCAGATTCTCGCGGGCACGCCCGAGGGGCGCGAGCAAGCGCTGGTCGCGCTGCATCGGCGGATCGCCGCCGATCCGTCCGACGTCGACGCGGCGCTCGTGCTCGCGAATCTGCTGAACACGCGCGGCGAGACGCGCGCGGAAGCCAACCGCATCGCGTGGAATCTGGCGACGCGGCCCGACTCCGATCGCACGGCCTCGCTCGACACGTGGCGTCACGTGCTGCAATCGGCGGGGGCGGACCTAGACTATCTGCCGGCATTGCGAGCGTATCTGCAACTCGTGCCGGACGACACCGAATTCCGCGAGCGGGTCGCGACGCTCGAAGCGCGCCTCGACGCGCAACGGCAACTCGAACGCAACCCTGACTACATCGCGCAGCAGCGCGGTCTGCAAGCGCTCGCGCGCAACGATCTCACGGCCGCCGAGCCGCTGCTCGCGCGCGCGGCGAGCGCGCGTCCCGACGATGCCGATGCGGTCGGCGGTCTCGGCATCGCGCGCATGCGGGCCGGGCGGCACGACGAAGCGCGCACGCTGTTTCTGCGCGCGGCCGCGCTCGCGCCCGACAACCGGACGAAATGGCAAAGCCTCGCGCGCACCGCGCAATTCTGGGGCACGCTCGCGCAAGGCCGCACGGCCGCCGCGGCGGGCCACGCGCAGGATGCGGAGCGGGCGGCGCGCGCGGCGCTCGCGATGGAGCCGGACAACCCGGACGCGAAGCTGATGCTCGCCGACGCGCTGCTCGCGCAGCACGACTGGCGCGCGGCCGAGCCGCTGCTGCGCGACATGCTGAGCGGGCAGACGCCGAGCGTGGCAGCGCTGCGCAGCACCCAAACACTTTTCGAAAACACCGGCCGCGCGGCGCAGGTCGAGCCGTTGATCGACGCGTTGCAAAGCCGCTTCACAGCCGCGGACGATCGCGCAAGCCTTGCTCGTCTGCGTGCCGATCTGCTTGCCAAACAGGCGGACCAGTTGCTCGCCGACGGCGAGCGCGGTCCCGCTGCGCAACGCTATGAAGCCGCCTTGCGCAGCGAGCCCGACGCAGCGTGGACGCGTTTCGCGCTCGCGCGTCTGTACCGCGATCTCGGCCTCCCGCAACTCGGCCGCAACGTGATGGACGAGGGTCTCGCGCTCGCGTCATCGGCCGAGATGCGCTATGCAAACGCGCTTTACCGCAATTCGCTCGACGACCTGAGCGGCGCGCAAGCGGCGCTCGCGCTGATCCCGGAGCAGGAGCGCACCGAGGGCATGCGCGCGCTCGATCGCAATCTGCAAACGCAACGAAGGCTCGCCGACGCGCGCGCCGCATTTGCACGCGACGATCGCGCAAGCGCGCTCCGCCTGCTCGACGAGGCACGCGCGTTGGCCGGGGACGATCCGAATCTGCTCGCGTCGGTCGGCGCGCAGTGGATCGACGCGGGCGACGCCGGGCGCGGTCTCGCAGTGCTGCGCGACTGGATCGACGCGCATCCGGGCGAGGCGGACGCGGACGTGCGACTGCGTTACGGCGATCTGCTCGGCAGCGCGCGACGCGACGCGGAACTGTCCGCTTGGCTACAGCAGTTGCGTGACGATCCGCGGCTGAAGCTGGACGCCGCGCAACACGCGCGCCTCGAGGATCAGGCGCTGCGTGCGGCCTTACGTCAAACCGACGAAGCGATCGATCAGCGGGATTACGAAGCGGCCCAGCAGCGACTCGCGGCGGTCAGCCCCGCCGGTCGGCGCGACAATCGCTACACGCTCGAACTCGCCGACCTGCAGCGCGTGCAGGGCCACTACGCGGCGGCGCGGGCGACGTTGGCGCCACTGCTCGCCGCACAGCCCAACGATGCGCAAGCGCAGCTCGCGCTGGCCCGCGTGCTGGAGCAGAGCGGCCAGCGCGGCGCCGCGCTGCGCGTCGTGCACGACGTGCTCGACGGCGCCGCGCCCGACGACGTCGACACGCGGCTCTCGGCCGCGCGCCGGCTCGCCGCGTTGAACGAAGCGCGCGACGCGCAGCAGATCACGACGGCGCTGCGCGTCGCGTATCCGACGCGGCCGGACGTGACGGTGCAAAGCGGGCGCATCGCCGAAGACCTCGGGCAGTACGAGGATGCCGCTTCGCTGTACCGTTTGTCGCTCGCGCAGGAACGCTCGGCGGGCGTGCGCGCGGGCCCCGATGGCACGCCCGCGCGCGCCGCGCTCGACGATCTCGAACAGCGCCGCAATCCGTCGATCGAGACCGGCTGGCTGCCCGCGTATAAGTCCGGCGACGCGGGCATCTCGCAGCTGCGCGCGTGGCAGGTGCCGGTGTACGTGCAGATCCCGTATCGCTATGACGGCCATTTCTTCGCGCACATCGATACCGTGCATCTCGACGCGGGCACGCTGGATGTCAGCGACGCCAACGCGTTCACGCGCGATACCTTCGGCAGCTTCGGCGCGGCCGACAAGCTCGGCACGTCGCTCGGCCTGTCGCCGCAGCAACTCGCCACGCTGGCCGCGGGCTTGCCGTATCTGCATCAGTCGGCCACCGGCGTCGCGCTCGGCGCCGGCTACACGTCCGACGCGTGGCGCTTCGACTTCGGCACGACGCCGCTCGGTTTCCCCGTGTCGTATCTCGTCGGCGGCGTGCGCTATCGGTTCGACGCGGGACCGGCGAGCTTGTCGGTCAGCGGCTCGCGCCGTCCGGAAACCGGTAGCCAGTTGTCGTATGCCGGCATGCACGATCCGGTCACCGGCACGGTGTGGGGCGGCGTGCGCCGCGATGGCATCGACCTGCATGCGTCGTTCGATCTCGGCGCGGCGAACCTGTTCGCCGATCTCGGCGCGGGCGAGCTGACCGGGCGCAACGTCGCGAGCAATCAGGAATTCACACTGCGCACCGGTTTCACGATGCCGGTCTATCGGCGCGCGAACTCACTGGTGAGCGCGGGCCTCGTCGGCAACGCGTGGCACTACACGAACAACCTGCGCTTCTATTCGTTCGGGCAGGGCGGTTACTACAGTCCGCAGCGCTATCTGTCGCTCGGCGTGCCGCTCGAATGGCTGGGGCGGCATGGCGCGCTGAAGTGGGATCTTAGCGCGACCGTCGGCGTGTCGAACTCGTACGAGCGGAGTTCGCCGTACTACCCGAACGGTCTGCCCGCCGGG
This sequence comes from Paraburkholderia atlantica, assembly GCF_000092885.1. Taxonomy (NCBI): domain Bacteria; kingdom Pseudomonadati; phylum Pseudomonadota; class Betaproteobacteria; order Burkholderiales; family Burkholderiaceae; genus Paraburkholderia; species Paraburkholderia atlantica. The sequence continues at coordinate 1,182,585 of NC_014117.1, forward strand.
CTCGGCGCGGCGCCGGGGCTCGACAGTCTCGTCAATGCGGCCAGCTCGACACGCGGCGTCGCGTTTTCGTATGGGCTCGCGGGCGTCGTCGAGTACCGCGCCGATCCGCATCTGGTGTTGGGCGCGCAGTTGAGCATCGATCGCTCGCACGACTACGCGCCGAGCGCCGCGCTCGTGTATCTGCGCTACACGTTCGATGCGCGCAGGCAGGACAACCGTCTGTCGCCGCAGCCGGTACGGCTTTATTCGAGCTATTGAACGGCGATGCAACGAGACCTGGGACAGCAGACGTGAACACCGTTTCGAATCCAACCCACACTCCCGTGCGCGCTTTCATGCGACGCTGGCTGCGCATGTTCGGCGGCACCGGAGCGCAGCGTCGCGCACAGCAGGTCGGCCGTCTCGCGATCGAGGCCTTGCCCGACGCATGGGCCGCGCTCGAAGCGGGCAAGCTGTATGCGATCTATGCGGCGCCGCGGGCGCCGGGCGTCGACACGCTGATCTGGGAAAGCGCGCGCACCGCGCTCACCCGCGACGTGACGGTCGTGCTCGCGCGTGAGCGCGCGGCGGTTGCCCAGCGTTTGCGCGAATTGGGCTTTAGCGCCGACGCGCCGGCCGCAGGCTGGCCGCGCAATCTGAACGTGCTGGCGATGCCCGGCGTCGATCGCGCACAAGAGTCGGAGCAGCAAGCCGGCAGCGCCGCGACGCACGGCAAACTGTTCGGCGGTCTGCGCGCGCTGAAGCGCTTCGGTTTTCGTGCAGGCGCGCTGTATTTCATCGAAGGCGCCGAGCGCTGGTTCAACTGGCACGACGCCGCCGCGCTCGCGCGCGAAGGCCGCATGCTCGCGAACTGGTGCGCGGCACGGCGTATCACGCTGGTGCTGCTGCTCGGCGTCGATGGAAATGGCGAAGACGATTCACTCGATACACGCGGCGCGCCGGACGGCGTCATCGATGCATCACGCCGCAACGCGTTCCATGCGGCATGCGCGGGCGTCGCACGAATGGAGCGCACGCACGGCGAGCTGCTGTGGCATGCCGACTTCTGGCGCGCGGATCGTACGCTGGTGACGGGCGAAGTCCGCTCTCTGCGCTTTACCGATAGCGGCCACCTCAGCGTCGCGCCCGATGCGCCGGACGGCAATGTTGCGCGCGGCGAACGTCTGCTCGCGCGCGACGAACAGCGTGTCGTCGTGAGCCGCGCGGTGGTGCGCGGTCACGAGGCGTGGCTGCCGCCGCATTGGGAAGTGTGCGCCGATCAGGCTGCGGTGCTGAGCGCGTGCGCGCATGCGCAGGCCGCGACCGTGGTGCTCGATTACGCGGGCGGCGCGCAACTCGACGCGTTGTGCGCGACGGTTCATGCGCTGCGCCGCCAGGCCGGGCGCGCGCTGAAGATCGTCGTCGTCGAGCGGGGCGAAGTGCTGCGCCATCAATACGAGCTGCTGGTGCTGACGCTCGGCGCGAACCTCGTGCTCGGCCGCGATCTGCCGTTCTCCCGCATGCAGTCGCTGCTGCAGTCGTTGCAGGGGCAGCTCCATACGCGGCCGGTCGCCGCCGACTATCGCAGCGCATTGAGCGCCGCGTTGAGCGACGACGTGCGCGGCTATCTGCCGGCCGGCGCGTTCTGCGAGCGCGTGCGCCTCGTGCTCGCACGCAGCGGCGTGCTGCAGTTGCCGCATGTGCTCGTGAAGCTGACGTTGCTGCCGCAATGCGCGCACGTCGACGTGCTGAAGCACTGCGTGCCGCGCCGCGCGGGCGACGTGCTGACCGTCGATGCGTCGCATCTGTATGTGTTCCTGTTCGCCTGCCGGCTCGCCGATGCGGACGCCGCGCTGGCGCGGATCATCGATGTGCCGGTCGAACAGCTCGCGGATACGTCGGGCGTCGATACGCTCGTGCATTTGGCGGAGCAGAGCATCGGCGCCGAACTCGACGCGCTGGACGCGGCCAACCGGCGCAATCGGATCGCCGATTACAGCGATATGTTCGCGGCGTCCATGCGTGATGGCGCGCCGTCGCGCTCATCGCTCGCCGCAACGCAGGACGAAGCCGCGCACGTGGCCGCTGTGCAACTGGCGCGGGTGGAAGAGGCGTTGGTTAATGCGCGTGCCGAGCTGGAAGCCGACACCGAGGTGCCGACGAGCGCGGCCGCGCCAACGTCTGCGCGAACCCGGCCTGCCGAATCGACCGAAGCGGAGCCGCTCGCTACTGAGCGCCGCCCGGCCCAACCCACGCCGCCGCGCCGTCGCGCGGAACCCAGCGCGATGCCGGTGCGCGCGAGGAGCATCGAATGATCGAACTGGTTCTGATGTGTTTCGTCGCCGGCATGGTCGTCGCGCTGCCGGTGTGGATCGTCTGGCAGCGCGTCGGCGCACGGCGCGCTCTCACGGTCATGCGCGGCTTCGATCCGCGCGACGCGGTGCCGTGCGAGATCGAGCCGGTCGCGCTGCGCGCGCGTCTGTTGCCCGCACTCGATACGACGCACGACGAGGTGGCGCGATGAAAACGATCGCCGTCGTCTCCACGGCAGGCGGCACCGGCCGCACCACCTTGACCGCCGTGCTCGCGGTATTGCTCGCGCGCCGCGGCCGCCAGGTCGTCGCGCTCGACTTCGATCCGCAGAACATGCTCGGCGCGCAGCTCGGCATCGACGCTCTCGCGGCGACCGGTCTGTCGCAGGCGCTGCTCGATGCGGACACCGCATGGCATGCATCCACGTGGCGCAACGCGGACGGCGTGCTGTTCGTGCCGTACGGCGCGGTGTCCGCCGCGCAAAGCACGCAGTGCGACGCACGCCTCGCCGCCGATCCGCGCTGGCTCGCCGACGCGCTCGCCGAGCTCGATTTGCCGCGCGATGGCGTCGTGCTGATCGATACCGCGCGCTATCCGTCGCAGCAGGCCGAGCACGCGCTGCGTTGCGCGGACCTCGCGCTGTGCGTGACGCCGCCCGAACCGACCGCCTGCGCGACGCTGGTCGCGCGGCTCGGAGCGCTGCGCGATGCGAGCGCGCAGCTGCGCATCATCGTGAACCGGCTGAACCCCGCGCGCGACATGCAGCGCGACGTGCTGGCGATGCTCGGCGCGGCGCTCGGCGAAAAGCTGCCGCTCGCGCAGCGCGTGCATCTCGATGTCGCGCTGCCCGAGTCGTTCGCGCGCGGCACCTGGCTGTTCGACGACGCCCCGCATTCGCAGGCGTCGCACGATCTGCAGGGGCTCGCGAATTGGCTCGACACGTGGCTCATCGAGGCCACGGCGCCGCTCGATCGGCGGGACGGCGGCTCATGAGCGAACGGGAAACGCGTTCGTTGCGCACGCTTGCGCTCGACTGGCTTGCGCGCGGCCTCGGCGTGCCCGCGACTCGCACGCCGCTCGACTGGTTCGTGCGGCTGTTCTTCCAGCCGCCCGCGCCGGGCAAGCCCGATTACGCGCGCCGCTGGATTCGCGCGATCGTGCTGCATTTCGCGCTGCAATGGGGCGTGCTCGAACCGCATCGACTGCGCGCATGGCTGTGGCGCGCGCTCGTGCGCGCGCCGCGCTCGTCGTCGAGCAGTGCTGCGGCGACAGTGCGGGCGCTGGCCGCGTGGATCGACCGTTGGCTCGTGCCGCTGTGGTTGCTCGGGCGACGCGCACGCGAGCGCGTCGACGCGCTGCTGGCGAGCTTGCCGTGGCAGCGCTGGGGCACGCACCTCGAAGACGCGACGCAGCGCGTCGGTCATATTCGCTGGCTGCTGCCGTTGATGGTGGTCGCGGGTGTGGGTTCGTGGGCCTTGATCGGCACGTCGCCGTTGCAGTCCGACGGTCAGTTCGAATTCTTCGCCGTGCTCGTGATCATCGCGCTGATCGTCAGACGCTTTCCGGGCCGCATGCCGGTGCTGATCCTGACTACGCTCGCGATTCTCGCGATGGTGCGCTACGTGTGGTGGCGCGTCACCCAGACACTGTCGTTCCAGACGCCGGGGGAGGCGATTCTGGGCTATCTGCTGTTCGGCGCGGAAGCGTATACATGGGTGATTCTGCTGCTCGGTTTCGTGCAGACCGCGTGGCCGTTGAAGCGCGCGGTCGCGAAGCTGCCCACCGATACGTCGAGCTGGCCGACGGTCGACATCTATATTCCGACCTACAACGAACCCCTGGCCGTCGTGCGGCCCACCGTGTTCGCCGCGCAAGGCATCGACTGGCCCGCCGACAAGCTGCGCGTCTATCTGCTCGACGACGGCCGCCGCGAAGAATTCAGAGCCTTCGCGCAGGCCTGCGGCATCGGCTATCTGACGCGCGACGACAACCGTCACGCGAAAGCCGGCAACATCAATAGCGCGCTCGCCCGCACGCAGGGCGAGTACGTCGCGATCTTCGATTGCGATCACGTGCCGACGCGCTCGTTCCTGCAAACGACGATGGGCACGTTCCTGCGCGACGCGCGCTGCGCGATGGTGCAGACGCCGCATCACTTCTTTTCGCCGGACCCGTTCGAGCGCAACCTCGGCACGTTCCGCCGTGTGCCGAACGAGGGCAATCTGTTCTACGGGCTCGTGCAGTCGGGCAACGATCTGTGGAATGCGTCGTTCTTCTGCGGCTCGTGCGCGATCCTCAAGCGCGATGCGCTCGAAGAAGTGGGCGGCATCGCGGTAGAGACCGTCACCGAAGACGCGCACACCGCGCTGAAGCTGCACCGGCGCGGCTACACGACCGCCTATCTGCCGACCGTGCAGGCCGCCGGTCTCGCGACCGAAAGCCTCGCGGGCCATATCCAGCAGCGCACGCGCTGGGCGCGCGGCATGGCGCAGATCTTTCGCATCGACAATCCGTTCATCGGCCGCGGGCTGGGCTTTTTCCAGCGGCTCTGCTACGGCAACGCGATGCTGCACTTCTTCTACGGCGTGCCGCGGCTCGTGTTCCTGACGATGCCGATGGCCTACCTGTTCTTCCAGATGTACTTCATCAACGCATCGGCGACGACGATCGCCGGATTCGTGCTGCCGTACATCGTGCTCGCGAATCTCGCGAATTCGCGCATGCAGGGCAAGTACCGTCACTCGTTCTGGGCCGAAGTCTACGAGTCGGTGCTCGCGTGGTACATCGTGCTGCCGACCACGATCGCGTTCTTCAGCCCGAAGCACGGCAAGTTCAACGTGACCGACAAGGGCGGGCGCATCGGCGAGGGCTACTTCGACTGGTCGACGTCGAAGCCGTACCTGGTGCTGCTCGCGCTGAACAGTGGCGCACTCGCGGCCGGTGTGTACCGACTGATGTTCGGGCAGAGCGGCGAAACGGCGACGATCCTGATGAACGTGTTCTGGACGCTCTACAACCTCGTGATGCTCGGCGCGGCCTCGAGCGTCGCGCGCGAGGCGAAGCAGGTGCGCGTCACGCATCGCATCGCGATGCGCGCGGCGGCGACGCTGCTGCTCGCGGACGGCTCGACGCTCGCCTGCACGACCAGCGACTACTCGACCGGCGGCCTCGGTCTCGACGTCGAGCCGGGCTTGAATCTCGCGCCTGGCGACAGCCTCGGCGTGTGCCTGAGCCGCGGCGATCGCCAGTTCCATTTTCCGGTGTACGTGAGCCGCTGCGTTGGCCGGCACCTCGGCGTGCGCTTCGACGGCCTCACGCTCGAACAGCAACGGCAGCTCGTGCAATGCACGTTCGGCCGCGCCGACGCGTGGCTCGACTGGCATGAGCAAACCAGCGAGGACGCGCCGCTGCGCGGTTTGAAGGAAGTGCTCGCGATGGGCGTCGAAGGCTATTCGCGACTGTGGGGCGGGCTCGCGCGTGCCTGCGAGACGCTGCTCGCGCTCGACCGCACCCGCTATTGATACAGCCTGCGCGCATCGTGCCGCGCGCAGGCCAATGAGAGAACCTGTCGATGACTTTGTGGAACCTGTACTTCATCCTCAAGCTGTACCTGTTCGCGGGCGGCCATCTGCAGCCGCTGTGGCTCGCGAATCTCGGCTTCGCGCTCGCGCTCGTCGTTACTTCGACGCTGCGCCGGCGCGCGCTGCGCATCGTACGCAACCTCGCCGGCCTCGCGCTCGGCGTGCCGCTGGTGTACCACGAGGCGAACGTGCCGCCGTTCTCTCGTCTGACCGAGGAGTTCGGCAATCTGACCACTTTCAGCTACGGCTACTGGCTCGAACTGGCGCAGCGCTTCTTGCCGCCGATGCTGCTGCTCGCCGCGCTGGGTGCGCTCGTCGGCTATCTGATCGTGAATCGCTGGGTGCGCGTCGCCACCTTCGTGCTGATCGCGCTGGTCGCGATTCCGCTGTGGCACGAGGGCGGGGTGGTGCTCGCGCAATTGCGCGGAGCGTCTGCGAACGCAGCGGCGAATGCCGGCGCGAATGGAGCGAACAACCCGCTCGCCGCGCAGCCGCTCGACCATAACGCCGCACTCGCCGCGTTCCGCACGCAGGAGTCGCAACGGCAGGTGAGCTTCGGCCATCTGGCCGCCGATCCGAACGCGCAGTTCGACGTGATCGTGCTGCACATCTGCTCGCTGTCGTGGGACGATCTCGATGTCGCGAAGGCGCGCAATCATCCGCTGCTGTCCCGCTTCGACTATCTGTTCACGAACTTCAGCACCGCGGCGAGCTATAGCGGGCCGGCCGCGATTCGCGTGCTGCGCGCAAGCTGCGGCCAGCAGGCGCACGCGGACCTGTACAAGAACGCGCCGCAGCAGTGCTACCTGCTCGCCGATCTCGCGCAGGCCGGCTACACGCCGCAGACGATGCTGAACCACGACGGCCACTTCGACAACTTCCTGGAACTGATCCACGACAACGCCGGCGTGCCGAACGTACCGCTGATTCCCAACACGAGCGTGCCGGTCGCGATGCATGCGTTCGACGGCTCGCCGATTCGCGACGACTACGAGACGCTCGCCGCGTGGTACGCGCAGCGCGCGAGCATCGCGGGGCCGGTCGCGCTGTACTACAACACGATCAGTCTGCACGACGGCAACCGGCTGCCGAACAGCAGCCTGACGAGTATCGATTCGTATCCGCTGCGCGTGAACAAGCTGATGAGCGACTTCGACCGCTTCGCCGATCTGATCGCGTCGTCGGGGCGGCGCGCGGTGATCGTGTTCGTGCCCGAGCACGGCGCGGCGCTGCGCGGCGACACGAACCAGGTCGCGGGCCTGCGCGAGATTCCGACGCCGCGCATCGTGCATGGGCCGGTCGGCGTGCGGGTGGTCGGCTTCCAGGGCAGTCATGGGTCGACCACGGTGATCGACGATCCATCGAGCTTCCTGGCGCTCGCGCAGCTGCTATCGAATCTCGTGTCGAACAGCCCGTTCAAGCCGGGCGTGAGCCTGTCGCAGTACGCGACGAATCTGCCGCAAACGCAGATGGTCGGCGAAAACGAAGGGACGGTGACGATGAAGACCGCCTCCGGCTACGTGGTAAAGACGCCGGACGGCGTGTGGGTGGACGGCAAATGACGAACGCGCGCAATACGCCGAAAAACACTACGCACGGCGGCTGGCCCGTCGACGATATCAGCGGCCTCGCGTTGCGTCTGCCGGAGGTGGAGGCGGGCAGCTATTTCGATGCCCAGGCGAAGGAGGCTTACGAGCAGTCGCTGCTGAAGTGGCCGGTGCTCGCGCGGCTGATGAATCTCGTGCCGCGCGACGACGCCGAACCCGATGCGCTTGCCGCGCAACGTGCGCCGCAAGAATCGGGCGTGAAATAAGGCCTGCGTCGAACGCTCAATGCAGTTGCGTGGCCGCCAGCAGCAACACCATGCTGCCGATCGCGCCATCCAGCACACGCCACGCGGTCGCGCGGCGAAACAGCGGCGCGAGCATGCGCGCACCGTAACCGAGTGCGACGAACCAGACCGCACTGACCGTCATCGCGCCGAGCGCGAAGGCGGCCTGCGCGCCTTCCGGCTCGCGCGCGCCGGCCGTGCCGATCAACAGGAACGTGTCCAGATAGACGTGCGGATTGAGCCACGTCAACGCGAGTGTCATCATCACGATCGACAGCGCGCGTTGCGCGGGCGGCGCTTGATCGGCGGCCGTGCCGTTCGAGCCATCGAGCCCGCCCTGTTCCGGCCGCATCGCGCGGCGCAACGCGCTGATGCCGAACCACACGAGATACGCGAGACCGACGTAGAGCATCACGTGCACGAAGCGCGGGTAGCGCTTCATCAGCACGGCGGCGCCGCCGACACCCGCGCCGATCAGAGTGAAATCCGACAGCGTGCACAACAGCACGATCTTGCCGACGTGCGAGCGCATGATGCCCTGCCGCAGCACGAACGCATTCTGCGCGCCGATCGTCACGATCAGCGATGCGCACAGCGCCGCGCCGTGGGAGAAAGACAGCCAGTTCATAAATGGTCCGAAAAATGAAAGCAGTGGGGATAGACGTGAAATGCCAGAGGCGCTAGTCTGCGTGATCGGGTCGCATAAGAGAACCTAATTTATTTAATGCAGATTAAGGAGCGCTAATGCTCGACTACGCCTTGCTCGACGCGCTGGCCGCCGTGGTCCGTCACGGCTCGTTCGACCGTGCCGCGAGCGAGCTCAATATCACGCCGTCCGCGGTGTCGCAGCGCGTCAAGCTGCTCGAGGAGCGCGTCGGCAGCGTGCTCGTAAAGCGCGGTCAGCCGTGCGTCGCGACCACCTCGGGCGCGCTGCTGTGCCGCCACACCGAGCGCGTGCAACTGCTCGAAGCGGAGCTGAACGGCCGCCTGCCGACACTGCCCGGCGCGCTCGTCGAGCAGTGGCCGGCTCTGCGCGTCGCCGTCAACGACGACAGCGTCGGCACCTGGTTCATCGACGCGGTCGCGCCATTCTGCGTCGAACGTGAGATGCTGCTCGACCTCGTGATCGACGACCAGGACTACACCGCGCAGCGCATCCGCGACGGCAGTGTGCAGGGCGCGATCACGACGCAGGCCGAACCGGTGCAGGGTTGCCGCTCGACGCGTCTGGGCCGCATGCGATACCTCGCGGTATGCTCGCCGGCGTTTTTCGCGCGCTATTTCGCGGACGGCGTCACGCGCGACAGCCTGCGGCGCACGCCGTGCGTCGACTTCAATCCGAAGGATCAGCTGCAAAAGCGCTTCATGCGGCGCATCACGCGCGCGGAGATCGATCCGCCGCTGCATTGGATTCCGCACGTCGCCGGCTTTATGCGCGCGTGCGTGATGAGCCTCGGCTGGGGTATGTGCCCGGAGCGGATGGTCGCCGGGCATCTGCAGCGCGGCGAACTGGTCGAGGTCGCGCCGGGCAAGCATATCGACGTCGATCTGTACTGGCAGAGCTGGCGGCTGTCGATCGGCTGGCTCGACGATTTCAGCGCGATGCTCAGAAAGCGGGCGGGCGAGTTTCTCGATTGACCACGCGGCGGCGCGCCAACCGCTACAGCATCAGCTCGATCGAATGAAACAGCCGGCGCTGCTCGGGGTCCGGCGAGCGCGCGCCTGCGTCGATCGTCTCGCGCAGGCAGTCGAGAAAGCAGGCGGCCGCCGGGCTCGTGGGCGCGCCGCGCCGCGACGTGATGCTGATGATGGTTTCGTCGAGCGTTTCGCGTAGCGGCAGCGCCCACAGGTTTTCCTTCGCGCGTATCGCCTCGACGAGCGGCCACGGAAAGATGCTGACCATGTCCGTGTGCGCGAGCAGGCCCAGCACGATCGACAGCGAATGCGCGAGCACGATCGTGTGCGGCACCCGCATGCCGCGCTTGACGAACAGGTTGTTCGACATCGACTCGCGGCTCGCCGGGTCCCAGTTGAGGATCCATTCCTCGTCTTGAAGGTCGAGCAGCGTGCGGCAACCGGCCTTCGGATGATCGCGCCGCGCGACCACCGCCGCATGCGTCGAAAAGAGCGGCGCGTTCTGAAACTCCGACTGCGGCGACGCGGGCGGCGGCCGGCCGATCGAAAAATCGAGGCTGCCGTCGCGCAGACGCGGCTGCACGACCGCGAGCAGGCCTTCGAAAAATTCCAGTTGCACGTCCGGCATCCGTTCGCGAAAACGCCGCACGGCGGGCGGCAGAAAGGTCAGCGCGACCCACGGCGTGACGCCGATCGACAGCTTCCCGGCCGCGGCTCCGCGCAGCGCGTCGATCTCGGCTTGTGCGCGCTGCAACTGGCCGAGCACGAGCCGCGCATGCACGACGAGCGCGCGGCCGAACTCGGTAAACGCGACACCGCTCGCGCTGCGCACGATCAGCGGCGCGTGCAAATCGGCTTCGAGTTCGCGCATCGCCTTGGTCACGGCGGCCGGCGACAGCCCCAGCGAGCGGGCGGCGGCCCGGATACTTCCGGTATCCGCGATCGCGGCCAAGGTATTGAGCTGATGCAGTTTCATGCGTATCAGGAGTATGAAAGGCGGCAACCAGTGGTTGGCACCCGCAACGATTCTACGCCTGCCTGTCGAAATTCGGCACGGCTATGCTCGGTTCACGCTGACATGGAGACAGACGGCATGAACACGATGGTCATTCCGGCGGGCATCGCCGAGATCGAACAGGAAATGGTCGCGCTGCGACACCGCATCCACGCGCACCCGGAGCTCGCCTACGAGGAGTTTGCGACCGGCGATCTGGTCGCCGAACGTCTGCGGGAGTGGGGTTACAGCGTGCATCGCGGCTTGGGGCAAACGGGTGTGGTCGGGCAGCTGAAGGTCGGCCACGGCACGCGCCGGCTCGGCCTGCGCGCCGACATGGACGCGCTGCCGATCCACGAGACCACCGGCCTGCCGTACGCGAGCAAGCTGCCCGGCAAGATGCACGCATGCGGTCACGACGGCCACACGGCGATGCTGCTCGCCGCAGCGAAGCATCTGGCGCATGAAAAGAGCTTCGACGGCACGCTGAATCTGATCTTCCAGCCGGCCGAGGAAGGGCTTGCCGGCGCGAAGAAAATGCTCGACGACGGCCTGTTCGAGCGGTTCCCCTGCGACGCCGTGTTCGCGATGCACAACATGCCGGGCTTTCCCACTGGCAAGCTGGGCTTCATGCCGGGGTCGTTCATGGCGTCGTCGGATACGGTGATCATCAAGGTGATCGGCCGCGGCGGTCATGGCGCGGTGCCGCACAAGGCGGTCGATCCGGTCGTCGTGTGCGCGCAGATCGTGCTTGCGTTGCAGTCCATCGTTTCGCGCAACATCGCGCCGCTCGATATGTCGATCATCACGGTCGGCGCGATTCATGCGGGCGAAGCGCCGAACGTGATTCCCGAAACCGCCGAGATGCGCCTGTCGGTGCGCGCGCTGCGGCCCGAGGTGCGTGACCATCTGCAGCAGCGCATCACCGAGGTCGCGACCGGGCAGGCGGCCGTGTTCGGCGCGCGCGCCGAGGTCGACTATCAGCGCCGCTACCCGGTGCTTGTCAACGATGCGGCCATGACCTCGCTCGCGCGCCAGGTTGCGCTCGATTGGCTCGGCGAAGACGGGCTGATTCGCGACATGCAGCCGCTGACCGGCAGCGAGGACTTCGCGTTCCTGCTCGAGCGCTGCGCGGGCAGTTATCTGATCATCGGCAATGGCGACGGCGAGGGCGGCTGCATGGTCCACAACCCCGGCTACGACTTCAACGACGCTTGCCTCGCGACCGGCGCGGCCTACTGGGTCAAGCTCGCGCAGACGTTCCTCGTTTGACGCGGCGACGGCGCGCGAGCGCGTTGCCCCGGCAGCACCAGGATAATGATGGAGACACAGATGGACTATTCCGCCACACCGCGGCCCGCAAGCGCCAACGGGCTCGATGCGCTCGATGCGCTCGATGCGCAGCGCCTCACCGATCAACCTCAAAAGCGCGTCGGCCATGCGAAGGCGATCGCCGCGATCACGCTCGGCAACGGCCTCGAGTTCTTCGACTTCACGATCTACAGTTTCTTCGCGACGATCATCGGCAAGCTGTACTTCCCGGTCGAGGGCCAACTCGTGCAACTGATGCTCGCGGTCGGCACGTTCGGCGTCGGCTTCATCATGCGGCCGGTGGGCGGCATCGTGCTGGGCGGCTACGCGGACCGCGCGGGACGCAAGGCCGCGATGAGCCTGACGCTGTGGCTGATGACGCTCGGTTCCGCGATCATCGCGTTCGCGCCGACCTATGCGGCGATCGGCGTCGCGGCGCCGCTGCTCGTGATTCTCGCGCGGCTGATCCAGGGCTTCGCGCTGGGCGGCGAGGTGGGCGCATCGACGGCGCTGCTGCTCGAATACGGCAGCGATCGCACGCGCGGCTTTTACGGCAGCTGGCAGTTCGTGAGCCAGGGGATGAACACGGTGGTCGGATCGCTGCTCGGCGTCGCGTTGGCCGCGACGCTGTCGCCGGCCGCGCTCGAAAGCTGGGGCTGGCGCGTGCCGTTCGTGATCGGCATGGCGATGGGGCCCATCGGCATCTATATCCGGCGGCATCTCGACGAGACGCTGCCGGGTGTCGAAGATGGCGCGGCAGCGGCTGGTGAAATGGGTGCGCAGCGCGCTTCGCAGCCTCCGTCGCTGCCGGTCCGCGACCTGTTTCGCGATCACGCGCGCTCGATCACGACCGGCGTGCTGACGACGATCGGCGGCACCGCGGCGAACTATATCGTGCTGTTTTATCTGTCGACGTACGCGATCCGCATCCTGCATCTGCCGATGGCGACCGCGCTGTGGGCCGCGTGGACCGGCGCGGTCGTCACGGTGATCTGCTCGCCGTTCGCCGGCGCGCTGTCCGATCGGGTAGGGCGCAAGCGCGTGCTGTGGGTATCGCGCGTGTTGCTGATTTTCGCCGTCTATCCGGCGTTCATGACAATCAATGCGTCGCCGACGGTGCCGGTGCTGCTCGCGGTGGTCGCGGGCCTCGCGCTGCTCGTCACGTTCACCGCGGTGCCGAACATCGTGATGCTGCCCGAGCTGTTTCCGCGCGCGATTCGCGCGACCGGCATGTCGATCGTGTACTGCCTCGGCGTGTCGATTTTCGGCGGCTTCGCACAGTTCTTCGCGACCTGGCTGATTCAGGTTTCGGGCAGCAATCTCGCGCCGGCGTGGTATCTGATCGGCTGCGGCGTCGTGTCGTTGCTGCCGTTGCCGTTGATGCGCGAGACCGCGGGCAGGGCGATCGATTAACGTGACGGGGACTGCGGTCGGCTGTAAAAAAGAGGCGTGATATTTCGATCGCGCCTCTTCTGTCATTTGCACCGCGGTGTCAAAACGAACGCCGCGCATCACCGGTGAATTCGTGACCTGCTCGTTTGAGTGCGACCGGACTACGACGGGCCGCCCGCGTCCGCCCTGACCCTGTTGCGCTCCAGTCTCATGTACAGGTTCGCGACGCAGATACCGAAGACGATATGAACGAACAGGCTGGCGCCGTTGCGCGCTTCTGCAAACCACGGAAAAAACTGTGTCATGCCGTAGAAATTGATCAGGTAAACGACTACGGCGAAAGCGCCACCCGCCAGTGAAGCCATTCCCATGCTCGAGTCAAGCTTGAATGACGTCATGATCAGACCGAGGATAAGCGCCAATACGATGGCAAGGCCAAAATGCACCACAAAGGCCGCGAGCACGATGCCAATTGAGAATGATTGCGGCGATTGCAATGCGCCTCGTCCCAGCATGATCGCGGCGACCATGCGTGGGGGCTCCAGCAGACTTCCGCCCGTCATCACTGCCATCAGGACAACGCCTAACGCCAGGAACACAGCCCCCGCGATGACGCCTGCCAGCACGGCTGCCCGCCAGTCGGGCAGGCCGTGTGTGAATTGATGGGAACCCATGTGAAGTTGCACGATTTTTCTCCCGATTGATTCGGATAATTCATTCTAGTTCTCTGTGTCGCGAGATTGATAGCGCCGCGTGACTATCGTCAGCCCGAGGAATGATCTTCGTTCTGGCGACTACGTGGCGTGCAGTCGTGTCAGCGGATCGATAATTAATCTTTTAACTGGCAGTGGAGGATCAAATGCCTTGCTGTCTGCTTTCGGCAACGGCCGCAAGCTATCCGTTCGGTGTGCGCGAAAGTGATCAACCAGAACGGCGGCAAAGGCGTAGTGTTACATAGCGGACTGTTCACAGTGGACGGAATGGAACCCGATTGCGGCACCATGGCATAGTCCCGGCGCGTGCCACCGCGTGCACCTTTGCCTCGGCACGGGTGAGGTGGGGCGGCATAGTCTGCTACCGCTAGTCAACGATGGAAGGAGGCCACATGTCACTCATCGTCGCAGCACGCTTTACGACATTCCCCGCCGCTGAAGACGCGGCGCAACGGCTCTTCAATGCCGGTTTCGTCGAGGAGGACGTCACCCTGTTTTTCGTCAATCCGCCCGGCCAGCACGCACGTTTTCAGCCCGGCGGTGGTACCAGCACCGACGCAAACGCGAGAGAGGCGCCGAAGGGTGCCGAGATAGGCGTCACGATTGGCGCAGCGGTTGGCGCCGTGCTCGGCGTCGGGATCTTCGCGGTGTTTTCGGCGCCGCTCATCGTGTCGCTGATCGCAGCCGGGGTGAGTGCGTATGTCGGTGCATTGGTCGGCGCGATGATGCGCACGCAGGAAGCCAGCGACGAAGAAATCCGTGATTCCGGCGTGCTGGTGGCCGTACACGTGTCGCCGGACAACCAGTTGGACGCCGCACGGGTGCTGCGCGATGCGGGAGGCGCGGCGATCGAACGCGCGACCGGCAACTGGCAACAAGGGCGGTGGGCCGACTTCGATCCGCTCAAGCAGCCTGTGCCGCTCAGCGAATTCAGTGAGAAGCACGCCTGATTTGAAGGTGTCTTTCGCTGAAATTTTCAGCGAGCCAGGAAACATGAACGGCCCGGCATTTGTCGGGCCGTTTTGTATTTGGAGCGGTACGTTCCAGGCACGCCCCCGTGCAAGTCTCCGGCGGCGGATTCCATGCTCGACGAAACCGGTGGAAGTATTGAATGGTTACGAACATTGTTTCCGTGCCCGGGCGCTGAACGCAACGCCCGTCACCTGAAGAACGGCCGGCGAAGAGATCAATGGAAGAAGAGTTCGCGCATGCCGAAGGTGTGATGCGCTTCGGCAGCCATCAGCACCAGCAGCACCAGCAGGCACAGGGGCGGTATCAGGATCGCGTAGACCAGCGCCAGCCGCTCCCACATCATGTGCATGAAAATCGACACGATCAGCCCAGCCTTGGCGATCATCAGCACGATGATCAGCGTCCAGCGCAGCAGGCCCTGCACGTGGAAGTAATCCACCATGTACGACAACGTGCTCAGCACGAACAGCAGGCCCCAGATCTTCAGGTAAATGCCGATCGGATGCTGCTGGCCGTGCGCGGCGTCGGGTCGATGGGCGAGATCGGTGTGGTCCATGGTCTGCCTCACCACAAATAGAACAGCGCAAAGATGAACACCCAAACCAGGTCGACGAAGTGCCAGTACAAGCCGGCAATCTCCACGATCTGGAAGTTGCCGTGCTCGGTGAACCCCGGCTGCAGGATCTTGCGTCTTATCAGCAGCAGGTAGATCACACCGCAACTCACGTGAAAGCCGTGGAACCCGGTGATCATGAAAAAGCACGCGCCAAACTGCGCCGCGCCCAGCGGGTTGCCCCAGGGGCGGATACCTTCATGGACGATCAGCTTGGTCCATTCGAAGGCCTGCATCGACACGAAGGTCGCGCCCAGCAGCGCGGTCGCCAGCAACAGTTGGGCGGCGCGCCTGGCGTTGCGCCGGTAGCCAAAGTTGACAGCCATCGCCATGGTGCCGCTGCTGCTGATCAGGACGAACGTCATGATGGCGATCAGCAGCAAGGGCACGTCCACGCCGAAGACAGTGAGCCCGAACACCTTGGAAGGGTCGGGCCACGGCACGGTGGTCGACATGCGCACCGTCATGTAGCCGATCAGGAAACTGCTGAAGATGAAGGTGTCCGACAGCAGGAAGATCCACATCATCGCCTTGCCCCACGGCACCTTGAAGGCCTCGCGGTCGGCCGACCAGTCGGTGACGATGCCGCGCCAGCCGTCAGGGCCGGCGTCGGTGGGCGGGGTGACAGCGGATTCGGTCGGGAGCGTGGGCGTGGTCATGGCGCAGCTCCATACAGCGGCCCGCAGATGGCGGCGACGAACCCAGGGGTGATCCACCACATCGCCGCCAGCAGCACGAGCCAGACAGCCAGCAGGAAATGCCAGTAGATGGCGCACAGCGCGATGGCGCGCTGGGTCCGGAAGGGGTTCCCGCGCTGCAGACGCGCGATCGTCACGGCCCAGGCCACCAGCCCGCCCACCACATGCAACCCGTGCAGGCCGGTGAGCAGGTAGAGGAAGCTATTGGAAGGATTGACGGTGACAGTCTGCCCCGCCGCCGACAGCATGCGCCACGCGGTCAGTTGTCCGATCACGAACACGGCCGCGAGCACACCGCCGGACAGCAGCCACGCCGCGCGGTGCATGGTAATCCGCCGGGCGCGCTGCATGGCGATGCTTGCCAGCACCAGCGCGCCGGTGTTCCACCACAGCAGAGCCGGATGCGGGATCGGCTGCCAGTCGGGCTCGCGCATGCGCATCGCATACGCGAGCAGCAGCAGTGAAAACAATGTCGTTGCCACCGCCATGAAGATGATCAGGCCGATGCGGCTCGCATTCGGCAAGACAGGCGGCGCGTCAGGAACGAAGGAGCGGCGCAGTGTAGTCATTCGCTTGCCTCGCCGGGTTGCAGCGTCGGGTGGGCCGGTGCCGGTTCAGGCGCAGTCTCAGGCGGCTGATTTTGCGGGACGAAGTCTTCCGCGCGCCCCGGCGGGCTGTATTCGTACGCCCAGCGGTAGACGACGGGCTGCACGGCGCCCCAGTTGCCGTGCACGGGCGGCGTTTGCGGCGTCTGCCATTCCAGCGTGGTGGCTCGCCACGGGTTGCCGTCGGCACGCTTGCCGCGCACGAGGCTCCACACCAGGTTGTACAGGAACAGCAACTGCGCCGCCGCAACGATCAGCGCAACGACGGTGATGAACGTGTTGAGCGTCTGCGCCGAATGTGGAATGAAGCTGTAGCCCTCATACTGGTAATACCGCCGCGGCATGCCCAGGATGCCGAGATAGTGCATCGGGAAGTAGATCGCATAGGTGCCGACGAAGGTAACCCAGAAGTGCACGCGCCCGAGCGTGTCGTTGAGCATGCGGCCCGTCACCTTCGGAAACCAGTGATAGATGCCGCCAAACACCACCAGGATCGGCGACACGCCCATCACCATATGGAAGTGCGCCACCACGAAGTACGTGTTCGACAGCGGAATGTCCACGCTCACGTTGCCGAGGTAGAGCCCGGTTAGCCCACCCAGGACGAAGGTGCTGATGAAGCCGATGGCAAACAGCATCGGCACGGTCAGGTGGATATCGCCGCGCCACAGCGTCAGCACCCAGTTGTAGACCTTGAGAGCGGTCGGAACGGCGATGATGAGCGTGGTCGTGGCAAAGAAGAAGCCGAAGTACGGATTCATGCCGGCGATGAACATGTGGTGCGCCCACACCACGAAGCTCAGCGCACCGATGATGATGATGGCCCATACCATCATCCTGTAGCCGAAGATGTTCTTGCGCGCGTGGGTGCTGATCAGGTCCGACACGATTCCAAAGGCCGGCAGCGCGACGATGTAGACCTCCGGATGTCCGAAGAACCAGAACAGGTGCTGGAACAGCAGCGGGCTGCCGCCGGCATGCTTGAGCGTCTGCCCCATCGACACCACGGCCGGCACAAAGAAGCTGGTGCCGAGTGTCCTGTCGAGCAGCATCATCACCGCCGACACGAACAGCGCCGGAAACGCCAGCAGCGCCAGAATGGTCGCCGCGAAGATGCCCCACACCGTGAGCGGCATGCGCATGAGCGTCATGCCGCGCGTGCGCGCCTGCAGCGTGGTGGTGACGTAATTCAAGCCGCCCATCGTTGCCGCGACGATGAAGATCGCCAGCGACACCAGCATCAACACGATGCCCCATTCCACGCCCGGCGTGCCCGGCAGGATCGCTTGGGGTGGATACAACGTCCAGCCCGCGCCGGTCGGCCCGCCTGGCACGAAGAAGCTCGACACCAGCACCAGCACGGCTAGCAGGTAGACCCAGTAGCTCAGCATGTTGAGAAACGGGAACACCATGTCGCGCGCGCCCAGCATCAGCGGTATCAGGTAGTTGCCGAAGCCGCCCAGAAACAGCGCCGTCAGCAGGTAGATCACCATGATCATCCCGTGCATCGTGACGAACTGATAGTAGTGGTTGGCGTCGATGAAGCTGAACTTGCCCGGAAAGCCGAGCTGCAAGCGCATCAGGTTGGACAGGACAAGGCCGACCAGGCCGATGGCGATGGCCGTCAGCGAGTACTGCACGGCGATGACCTTGTGGTCCTGGCTCCAGACATACCGGGTCCAGAAGCTTTGCGGGCCGTGTTCGGGGTGCGCGTAGGTCATTGCGTCTGCTCCGCTAGGGTTGGGCTGCGCTGGTGGCGGCCGAGCCGCCTAGCGATTGGATGTAGGTCACCAGCGAGGTCAGCTCCTGCTCGCTCAGGTCGAACTTCGGCATGATGGGTGCGAAGCCCTTCACGACGCGGGCCGTCGGGTTGCGGATGAAGGCGCGCAGATAGGCTTCGTCCACCTTCGCGGTGCTGCCGTCGGCCATCGTTTCGGTCTTGCCGTACAGGCCCTTCCAGGTGGGGCCCACGCGCGGACTGCCGTCCACGGTATGGCAGGCGAAGCAGCCCTTGGCTTCTGCGAGCGTCTTGCCCTGGTTGGCGAGCGCCTGGGCGCTGCCGCCTGCAGCGGCGGTTGCGGCCTGCACCCTGGCCTGCTGCTGCGCGAACGTGCTCTGCTGCGCCAGCCAGCGCGAGAACGATGCTTCGTCTTCCACTACCACCACGCCGCGCATGTTGGCGTGCCCGAGACCGCAAAGCTGCGCGCACAGAATGTCGTAACGCCCGGCCTTGGTCGGCGTGAACCAGAAGGTGGTCACCATGCCGGGCACTATGTTCATGCGCGCGCGGAACGGCGGTACGTAGAAGTCATGCAGCACGTCGCGCGACCGTGTCAGGACCTGGATCGGCCGGTTCAACGGCAGGTGCACCTCCGGTGTCTCGATCAGGTAGTTGTCACGGCCGTTGGGGTCGCCGGGGTTCATGCCGAAGGGGTTGTCGTTGCTGATGTAGCGAACGTCCGTCGTGCCCAGCTTGCCGCCGGGGCCGGCAAAGCGGAAGCGCCATTGCCATTGCTGGGCGAACACTTCCATCTGCAGCACGTTGGACGGCGGCCGTATGTAGTCCGCGTAGACGAAGAGTCCCGGTGCCAGCAACGCTGCCACGCCTACCGAGGTCAGGCCGATCAGCCACCATTCCAGCCGCCTGTTGTGCGGCTCGTAGTCAGCGCGATGACCCTTGCGGTGGCGGTAGCGCAGCAATGCGATCACGATGAACAGGTTGATCGCGATGAAGAACACGCCGGTAATGACGAGCGTGATCGTCAGCATGTCGTCCATGCGCACCCAGTTCGAGGCGATCGGCGTGGTCCACCACGGGCTGGCAAAGTGAAACCCCACCGCCAATACGATGATCAGGAACAGGGCAATCGCAAGCGACATAGGTCACCTCGCTGCGCGTCACTCGCTGGGAGCCGCTAACAAAAGGCTCCAGGCGTCGGCGCCGCCTTGCCGTACTTCGGTACTGTCCGCGCCGGCACGTCTTTAGACCAAAGGTAGTCCTCTCCTCTGCATCGTGCAAGGCTGCGCAAGGGGAAGTGCGCCCATGTATAGGGCGGATGAATGGAGGGGTCGCTTACTGCGATGCAATGCAAAACGGCCGTCTCCTGCATCGATTTCCCAGGCCAACTACGCCCTCCTGATGGCACGCGGCAGGGGTACGATAAACAGCATCGACCCGTTGGGGGACTCCTTGATTGATGGAGAGCCGACATGAGACGTCTTTATTTCCTCGTACCTGACACGACAACGGCGAAGGCGATCGTAGACGACTTGCTGCGGGCGCGGATCACATGGCGACATATCCATGTCCTCGCGAATCACAGTGTCGCACTCGAACAGTTACCTGAGGCATCCTTACTGCAAAGCAGCGACGTCGTGCACTCGCTAGAACGCGGCGTGGCGCTCGGCGGTGCGACCGGCGCGCTTCTCGGCCTCGTGGCACTGGTGTTTCCTCCCGCGGGGCTCACGATTGCGGGCGGAGCCGTCGTCGCATTGACGTTGACAGGTGCCGGCTTCGGGGCCTGGACGGCCACGATGATCGGCGTCGACGAACCGAACGCACGACTCGAGCGCTTTCGCGGCGCCATACGTGACGGCCAGATCCTGATCATGGCCGACGTGCCCGGATCGCGCGAACAGGAGATCGAGCAAATGGTCGCGCATCATTTTCCGAAGGCCGATCTCGAAGGTGCGGAGCCGACGACCCCGATCTTCCCCTGAGAAGCAGTCGAGACGAGGCCATCGGTGCCCCTTGCAGTGAAGCCTTCAGAGGGGAACCGTGAGGTTTGCAGGAAGGGGGAGCCGCGGCCTTGTTTCGTCACGTTCCGGACAGCCATGAACCTTGCCGCCCAGGTCGGGTTCAATCACGATTGCCTGCAGGTCGTCCTTCGTCACGACTTTCTTGAACGTGTGTATTTCTCGAAGAGCCGGCACAAAAGAAATCTACAAACCGCAGACCGAATCGTTCCAGCTCACGAACACGGCGACGCTGACCCCCAGTGTGACGGCACGACGCCTTCGGAATGGTTCAGCCGCTTGCGGCGCGAACTGACTGTGACAGTCAGCTCACGCCCCGACTGATACACCTGACGCGCCTCACCGCGCCGCCGACTTCCCACGCCCAGGCACCGCCGCGCCATTGCCATCGCCGTTGCTGGTTGCCGCCACGCGCGTCTCGGGCATCGCCGCCCACACCAGCAGCACCGCAAGTGCACCGGCCGCCGCGAGGCAGAAGAAGCTCACCATGTTGCCGAAACGATCGGCGACGAAGCCCGCCGCGGTCGTGCTCAGCGTCGCGCCGATGCCGGCCGCGAGTCCGAACAGACCGATACACAGGTTGTAGCGGCCCTTGTCGCCGGCGACGTCGGCGGCGATCAGCGGCAGCATCACGCCAAACACCGCGGCGCTCAAGCCGTCGAGCATTTGCACCGGCACGAGCAGATAAGGGCTGCTGATGCCCGCGAACAGCAGCGCGCGCAGCGGCAGTGCGGAGAAGCCGAGCAGCAGGATCGGCCGGCGGCCCCAGCGTTCGGCCGAGCGTCCGACCCACGGCGACATCATCGCGACGATCGCCTGCGGCACGATGATGCACGCCGCGATCACGAGCTGCACGTTGTCGCCCATGCCGGCCGTCACTTCGCCGGCTGCGAGGTTCAGCATCGCCGCGTTCGACAGATGGAACAGCACGATGCACGCGGCGAACAGCAGCATGCGCCGGTCGCGCAGCAGCTCGCGCAGGCTTTCGCGCCGCTCGAGCTGCTCAGGGGTGGGCAGCGCTTGCGGCAGCTCGATCGTGTCGGTGCGCTGGATCATCGATAGCGCGATCAGCGCGGGAACCGCGAGACCGGCGGTCAGAAAGAACACCGCGCGCGGGGAGTAGTACTCGCCGAACAGTCCCATCAGACCGGCCGCGACCGCGCTGCCGATCGACGCCCAGCGCGCATTGCGGCCGAGCCGGTCGCCGAGATTCGCGCGGCCCACCAGCGCGAACGAGATCGCCGCGAGCGCCGGCGTCAGCATGCAGCTCGCGAAGCCGTGGAACACCTCGGCGGCGATCACCGGCAGCAGGGTCGGGCTCATCGCGAGCAGCATCGCGCTCAGGATGATCGCGGTGATCGCCCACGCGGCCGCCGCTTTTTTGTTGCGCAGCGCGTCGACCGCGGCACCGCCGGGCACCTGGCTGACCATCGCGCTGATCGTGCCGACCGACAGCACCATGCCGATCTCGCCCTGGGTCCACTTGTGCGACGCGAGATACGACGCGATGAACGGCCCGAAGCCCGTCTGCACATTGGCGACGAAGAAGTTGAGCCAATCGAGCGCGCGCAGACTTCGCGCCGTGACCTGAGTGCGGACCGTCATCGGACCGCCCGTGCGTTGGAAACCGCGACGGCCGACGCCGCCGCCGGCGGCGCCGAGGCCGCCGGCGCGGCGCTCGCGGCAGGCTGCGCAGGCGGTGCGGGTGGCGGCGCCGGCGACACCGCGCGGATCGGCTTGTCGGCCACATAGGGCGGCGTCGCGTTGATCTGCGCGTCGCTCAGCTCGATCTGCGGATGCAGCTCCTTGTCGCGCGTAACGAAGCGCAGCGCCGACCAGTTCGCGGCGATCGTGCGCCGGTCGGTGCTGACGATGCCGCTGACGTCGAGCACGACCGCCTGCGGCTGCGCGTTGCCGTCGATCAGCACGTCGACCACGCGGCCTACCTTGGCGCCGTTCGCGCGCTCGACGGTCGCATCGAGCAGCGCCAGCTCCAGCGCGTTCGTTTTGTTCGCGGCGGCCGGCACGGCCGTCGCGGTCAGCGTGATCGGCGCGCCCTTCGCGGTCGGCGTGAAGTGGAACGCGCCCCACGGGAAGGTCACCTTGCGATCGCCGACGCCGAGGAAGCCCTGCAGATTGACGACCATTTCACGCGGCTTGCCGGCTGCGTCGGCAGTCATGTCGACCGCGCGGCCGACCACCTTGCCGTCGGGTTTCTGCACCTGGCTGTCGAGCAGCGTGTGTGCGTCGCTGCGCTCGATCGTGCGCAGCACGATCAGCGGCGGCGGCGGTGGCGGGGGCGGCGGCGGAGCCGGCACGACGACGGGCGGCGGCGGTTCGACCTTGTGCGGCTTGACGACCGGCTTCTTCGGCTTCTTCGGCTCCTCGGGCCCCTCGTTCGCCTCGGTCTCGACCGGCTCGGGCGCGGATGCGGCGACCGGCGCGCTCGCCGGCTCGACCGGCATCACCCGCGCGTCGACGATCGGCGCCTGCTGCGTACCCCACAGCAGGCTGCTGCAACCGGACAGCGCGGCGAGCGCGAACAGCGCGGCCACGGTGCAGAGCCAACGGAACAGTCGAAGCATCTGTTGCGAATCAGGCGAATCGAGCAGGCGAAGCGGTCCAAGCGGTCCAAACGGGACAATCGGCAGGCGCCCGGCGGGGCGCGGAAAACCGCCAGTCATCGGGAAAAACTCCACGGGCAGATGCGGACGGGCGCGATTAGCCGCCGCGGTTGGAATGGGGTACGGCCCAGAGTTTAACCTGCGCTGCCGCGCGGACAGGCTTTCGCGGACAGGCTTGCAGGCGTTTCGCCGATGCTCTGGCGATACGGCGCTGCACGCCGCGTGCCTGGAACGCCGTCGCCGGGATGGGTTCGGCACGTTTCGCGGCGGCTCCGACACCGTAGGTGTAAACGCGCGCAGTGCTCGCGTGAGCGACCGTCGCGCAAAAGTTATAAGTCGCGCGACATGCCCGGCATGCCATACATGCGATTGGACACATAGTTCTCTTCACCTACATTTCGACTCAGAAAAGCGTTACCCACACCAACAAATCCACGAGACGAACCTGATGACGGCCGCGCCAGCGGCCGTTTCAGCGCGCTGATAAAGGAGGCACTCATCATGATGGAACCCCAGGCCCTCGCGAATTCCGACGTCGCGAGCGAATCCTTCGACACCGGATCATTCCGCGGTAAAGGCTTTCTCGACCGCTACTTCGACATTTCCGCGCGCGGCAGCACGCAGCGCCGGGAGATCGTCGCGGGCATCACGACCTTCCTCGCGATGGTCTATTCGGTGTTCGTCGTGCCGGGCATGTTCGGCAAGGCGGGCTTCGATACCAGCGCGGTGTTCGTCGCCGTGTGTCTGACCACGGCGTTCGGCTCGCTGCTGATGGGCGTGTGGGCGCGTCTGCCGATCGCAATCGGCTGCGCGATCTCGCTGACCGCGTTCACCGCGTTCGGCCTCGTGCTCGGCAAGGGCCTGCATCCGAACGTCGCGCTCGGTGCGGTGTTCCTGATGGGCGTCGTATTCACGACGATTTCGGTGACCGGCGTGCGCTCGTGGATTCTGCGCAATCTGCCGACCGGCATCGCGCACGGCACCGGGATCGGCATCGGCCTGTTCCTGCTGCTGATCGCCGCGAACGACGTCGGCCTCGTCGTCAAGAATCCGGGCGCCGGGCTGCCGGTGTCGCTCGGCAATATCACGGCGTTACCGGCGCTGATGTCGGTCGCGGGACTCGCTGCGATCTTCGGGCTGGTGCGGCGGCGCGTGCCGGGCTCGATCCTGATCGTGATCGTCGCGATCTCGGCGATCGGGCTAGCGATCGATCCGGCCGTGGCGTTTCATGGCGTGTTCGCGGTGCCGTCGTTGAGCGCGCCGGGCCACGCGTCGCTGATCGGCGCGATGGACGTGAAGGGCGCGCTGTCGATGGCGGTGCTGCCGAGCGTGCTCGCGCTCGTGATGACCGCGGTGTTCGACGCGACCGGCACGATCCGCGCGGTCGCCGGCCAGGCGGGGCAACTCGACGAGAACGGCCGCATCATCAACGGCGGCCGTGCGCTGACCGCCGATTCGCTGAGCTCGATCTTCTCGGGCCTGCTCGGCGGCGCGCCGGCGGCCGCGTATATCGAATCGACGGTCGGCGTCGCGGCGGGCGCGAAGACCGGGATGGCGGCGGCCGTCGTCGGTCTGCTGTTTCTGGTCGTGATGTTCTTCTCGCCGCTCGCCGCGCTGGTGCCTTCGTACGCGACCGCGCCCGCGCTGATGTACGTGGGGCTGCTGATGCTGTCGAACGTCAGCAAGCTGCATATGGACGACATGGTCGACGCGATGGCGGGACTCGTGTGCGCGGTGTTCATCGTGCTGACCGCGAACATCGTGACCGGCATCATGCTCGGCTTCGCGACGCTCGTGATCGGACGCGTCGTCAGCGGCGAATATCGCAAGCTCAACGTGGGCACCGTGGCGATCGCGGTGGTGCTGGTCGGGTTTTATGTCGGCGGCTGGGCGATCTGAGTTTCGTTGCAGGTAGTCGTGGTTCTCCATCTTGACGCGGTGCGTCGCGATCCGCGGCGTGCCGCGTATCTTTTTGGCCGGTCCTGGGTGCCCACTGTCCTTGACTTCCGCGCCGGCGCTTCTAAACCATAACCTTATGGTCAAGCCCTGCATGCGCAGGAAAGGAGACACAGATGGAACCGCAACATCGCATCGGCAGCCGGGAAGAGTGGCTGGCCGCGAGCCGCGCGCTGCTCGCCGACGAAAAAGCGCATATGCGCGCCGGCGACGAACTCGCGCGCAAGCGCCGCGAATTGCCGTGGGTCAAGGTCGACAAGCTTTATACGTTCGATACGCCTGACGGCCGCAAGACGCTCGCGGAACTGTTCGACGGCCGCAGCCAGCTGATCGTTTATCACTTCATGCTGGGTCCGGACTGGGAGGAGGGGTGCGTCGGCTGCTCGTTTCTGTCGGACCATATGAGCGGCATTCTCACGCATCTGGTCCATCACGACGTCAGCTATGTGACGGTATCGCACGCGCCGCTCGAGAAGATCGACGCGTTCAAGCGGCGCATGGGATGGACCTTTCCATGGGTGTCGTCGAGCGGCAGCGATTTCAATTTCGACTACCACGTGTCGTTCACGCCCGAGCAGCTGGCGAGCAAAAAGGCGTTCTACAACTTCACCGAGCAGGACGTCGGCATTGACGAACAGCATGGCCACAGCGTGTTCTACAAGGACGAAAACGGCGACGTGTACCACACTTACTCATGCTACGCGCGCGGCGACGAGCGCTTCGTGAACACCTACGCGCTGCTGGACATCGCGCCGAAAGGCCGCAACGAGCAGAGCAATCTGACCGACTGGGTCAGGCATCACGACCGCTACGACGATCACGCGCGCGCGGCGTGCCCGGCCTGCGGATCGTACACGGTGTGAAATGTTGAAGCGGGTCGATGCAGAGGGTGACGGGCGCGCGCCGCGCCAAGCCGGCGCGCCGCCTCCTGCAAAGCTCGTTACAGCGCTATGTCGAAGGCGGGTTTGAGGAACATTTCCATCGCCATCACGATGAGGCTCATCGCGGCGGCGGCCAGCGTCAGAACGCCGTATTCGTCGTAGCGCGTGTCGTACAGACACGCGACGACGAACAGAATCGCCATCAGGTTGGTCAGCCAGTCGAAGTTCAGCGCGAAGCTCATCGGTCGAATCGGAGCAGGTATGCGACGGTGGCATCGCACCGTCAGGTGCCCGCGATTCTAGCGAAACGAGCTTACGGATTCGCAACGGCCGCGCTTACACAGTTTACGGCGCGTGACGCGCAAAGCCCCGTCAGACGGCGCTTTGCGGCACCATCATGTCGCGTTCGATCCATTCGATCACCGACGTGCGCCGCGGCTGCCAGCCAAGCAGCTTGCGCGAGCGTTCGCCGCGCACGCGGCTATTCGAGCCCAGGCCGTACGAGGCCATTTCGTAGCCCCATTCCTGTTTCGCGTCTTCGAGCGGCCAGTCTTGCGGCGCGCCGAGCTTCATCGCGCGTGCAATCGCGGCGCTCATGTCGCTGAACGACGCTTCGCCGCTCTCGACGAAATAGAACGTGCCGGCAGGGGTTTTATCGAGCGCGAGGCGGTACAGCTCGGCGACGTCGTCGATATGCACGTTCGACCAGATGTTGCCGCCGCTGCCCACATGACGCACGACGCCGCTCTTCTGCGCCTGGCGCACGAGCCGCGGCAACTGCACGCTCGCGCTGCCGGCCACCGCGCCGTGACCGTAGATCAGCGTGTTGCACAGCACGGCCGAGCGCACGTTGCGCTGCGCGGCGTCGAGCACCAGTTGATCGATCGCGACGCGCGCGGCCTTGTCGGCGGTCGGGGTGGGCAGCGCGTCTTCGTGATAGATGCGCGCGTCGCCGGCTTCACCGCCCGACGCATCGCCGACGATGCTCGACCCGCTGGTGTGCAGAAACACCTTGCCCGAACCCGCGAGTCCGTCGATCAGCGCGCGCACCGCGCCTTCGTGATCGCTGCTCGCGGCGTTGATCACCGCGTCGGCCGCTTGCGCTTCGGCGATCAGCACCGCGCGGTCGTCGAGCGTGCCGATGACCGGCTCGATGCCGAGCCGTTGCAGCTCGGCGCTGTGTTCGGGCTTGCGGATAAGCCCGCGCACCTGATGGCCGGCGCGCGCCAGATGCGCCGCGATCGAGCCGCCGATAAAACCGCTTGCGCCAGTAACGAAAATCTTCAAGACGTTCTCCTGAGGGAAATGCCAGACAGGCACGCAGTATCGCTCGCGCGGATTCTCGCAAAAAGCGTGTTAGTCTCAAATTAATCTTGATTTGAAATCAACAATGAAAACCTCCACCGACGAATTGCTGGTGTTCGTCACCGTGATCGACAGCGGTTCGATCACGGCGGCGGCAGAGAAGCTGGGTCAGACCGTCTCCGGCGTGAGCCGAGCGCTCACGCGTCTCGAACAGAAGCTCGACACCGCGCTGGTGCGGCGTACGACGCGGCGACTGCATCTGACCGAGGAGGGCGACGCGTTCCTGCGGCGCGCCCGCGCGATTCTCGACGCGCTCGAAGAGGCCGAGGAGTCGGTCGCGCGCGGCCGCGAACGGCCGTCGGGGCGCTTGCGCGTCGATGCGGCGTCGCCGTTCATGCTGCATTGCGTGGCGCCGCATATGACCGCGTTTTCGGCGCTGTATCCGGAGATCCGGCTCGAACTGACCAGTACCGAGCGGATCGTCGATCTGCTCGAGCAGAAGGTCGACATCGCGATCCGGATCGGCGCGCTGCAGGATTCGACGCTGCATGCGCGCGCGCTCGGCGAGAGCAGGCTGCGCGTGCTCGCGAGCCCGGCGTATCTGGCCGAGCACGGCGAGCCGACCACGCTCGATGCGTTGCGCGCGCATCGGCTGATCGGTTTTACGGCGCCGGAGCATCTGAATCGCTGGCCGTTGACGGCAGGGGGCCGGCGAACGAAGCGCGCCAACGGGCAGCGGGACGAAGCCGCGCTGCTGAAGATCGAACCGTCGATCACCGCATCGAGCGGCGAAACCTTGCGGCAACTGGCGCTATCCGGCTGGGGCATCGCCTGTCTGGCCGACTTCATGACCGCCGCCGACGTGCGCGAGCACCGCCTCGTGCCGATTCTCGGCAACCTGCTCGTCGACGAACGGCAGCCGGTGCATGCGGTGTACTACCAGAGCGCATCACTCGCGGGGCGCGTGCAGTGCTTTCTCGATTTCATCGCGGCGCGGGTCAAGCTCTGATCCGCGTCCCGGCGCCCTCTCTCCTATAACTCAGATATCGGGCGAGCCGCGCCGAGAAGGTGTATATACAACTGTGGGTCAAGCCACAGGACCGACCTGCGCCAGCCCATGCGTCCCGCATCCACCGCATGCGGCCAACGGCCAAACGCGCCGATTTCGCGCCGAGCCATGCGGCAAATAATGGAAATCCCCAGGCACGAAATCTCGAAAAACAAGTTGTATATACAAGGTTCGCCGGCTAGACTTATTTGAACTTGTATAGACAGGACGACAACCATGATTCTGAAGCCCGGCTACCTGACTCTCCCGCAACTGCGCCAGATCGCACGCGAGCAGGTCACCCTGCAACTCGATCCCGCGAGCCATGCCGCCATCGACGCGTGCGCGCAGGCCGTCGCCGACATCACCGCCAAGGGCGAGCCGGCTTATGGCATCAACACCGGCTTTGGCCGCCTCGCCAGCACGCACATCCCGCGCGATCAGCTCGAACTGCTGCAACGCAATCTGGTGCTGTCGCACGCGGTCGGCGTCGGCGAGCCGATGTCGCGCCCGGTCGTGCGTCTGTTGATCGCGCTGAAGCTGTCGAGCCTCGGCCGCGGCCACTCGGGCATCCGCCGCGAAGTGATGGAAGCGCTGATCGCGCTGTTCAACGCCGACGTGCTGCCGGTGATCCCGGTCAAGGGCTCGGTCGGCGCCTCGGGCGACCTCGCGCCGCTCGCGCATATGTCGGCGATCCTGCTCGGCGTCGGCGAAGTGTTCGCGAAGGGCGAGCGCATGCCGGCCACCGAAGGCCTTGCGCTCGTCGGCCTGAAGCCGATGACGCTGCAAGCGAAGGAAGGTCTCGCGCTGCTGAACGGCACGCAGGCGTCGACCGCGCTCGCGCTGTACAACATGTTCGCCATCGAAGACCTGTTCCGCACGGCGCTCGTCGCCGGCGCGCTGTCGGTCGATGCGGCGATGGGCTCGGTCAAGCCGTTCGATGCGCGCATCCACGAACTGCGCGGCCATCAAGGTCAGATCGACGCGGCGGCCGCTTATCGCTCACTGCTGCAAGGCTCGGCGATCAACGTGTCGCACGCCGATTGCGACAAGGTGCAGGACCCGTACAGCCTGCGCTGCCAGCCGCAGGTGATGGGCGCGTGTCTCGACCAGATGCGTCAGGCCGCCGAAACGCTGCTGAGGGAAGCGAACGCGGTTTCCGACAATCCGCTGATTTTCCCGGACACCGGCGAAGTGCTGTCGGGCGGCAACTTCCACGCCGAGCCGGTCGCGTTCGCGGCGGACAACCTCGCGCTCGCCGCGTCGGAAATCGGCGCGCTCGCCGAACGCCGCATCGCGCTCCTGATCGACGCGACGCTGTCGGGCCTGCCGCCGTTCCTCGTCAAGGATGGCGGCGTGAACTCCGGCTTCATGATCGCGCACGTGACGGCTGCCGCGCTCGCGTCGGAGAACAAGACGCTCGCGCATCCGGCCTCGGTCGATTCGCTGCCTACGTCGGCGAACCAGGAGGACCACGTGTCGATGGCGACGTTCGCCGCGCGCAAGCTCGGCGATATCGCCGACAACACCGCGAACATCCTGTCGATCGAACTGCTCGCCGCCGCCCAGGGCGTCGATCTGCGCGCGCCGCACAAGACCAGCCCGAGTCTGCAGAAGGTGATGGACCTCGTGCGCAAGGACGTTGCGCACTACGAGCTCGATCACTACTTCGCACCGGACATCGCGGCGGTCACGAAGCTCGTGCAGGCAGGCGCGGTTGCGAAGCTGAGCCCGTTCTCGTTCGTGTCGGAACAGTGAATTGTCGAGAGCGCGGATCACAACAATGAACGCACCCGCTTATCAGGGCATCAAGGACTTCATCCTCGCGCGCATTCATGCGGGCGAGTGGGCCGAAGGCGACCAGGTGCCCTCCGAAAACGAGCTTGCGCGCGAGTTCAGCGTCGCGCGCATGACGGTCAATCGTGCGTTGCGCGAGCTGACCTCGGAGCAGGTGCTGACACGCGTACAAGGCTCGGGCACGTTCGTCGCCCGGCCCAAGTACGAGTCGACGTTGGTGGCGATCCGCAGCATCTCCGATGAAATCGTTGCGCGCGGTCACCGCTATCAGGCGAGGGTGCTGAACATCGGCGCCAGCATCGCCGATGCGGCGCTCGCCGAAGAGATGCAGGTGAGCGCGGGCAGCCCCGTGTTTCATTCGCGTCTGCTGCATTTCGAAAACGACGAGCCGGTGCAGCTGGAGGAACGCTGGGTCAATCCGGCCGTCGCGCCCGAATACGGGTTGCAG
Organism: Paraburkholderia atlantica; assembly: GCF_000092885.1. Classification (NCBI taxonomy): domain Bacteria; kingdom Pseudomonadati; phylum Pseudomonadota; class Betaproteobacteria; order Burkholderiales; family Burkholderiaceae; genus Paraburkholderia; species Paraburkholderia atlantica. Next base: position 1,213,037 of record NC_014117.1, read on the forward strand.
GACTTCACGAACACGACGCCGAACCAGTACCTCGTGCGCGTCGCGCCGCTGCAGCGCGTCGAGTACCGCATCGAGGCGCTCGCCGCCGACGATATCACGCGCGAGCTGTTGAACATGAGTGAACGCGAGCCGTGTCTGGTGCTGCATCGGCGCACGTGGTCGCAAGGCGCGGTCGCCTCGATCGCGAACCTGTGGCACCCGGGCACCCGTTACCGCTTCACTGGGCATTTCTGAATTCGCTTTTTCGCGCTTTTTCGCGCTTTTTCGTCTTCGCCGAATCTTTATCGAACATCGTCACGCATTCCGAGGGACACCATGAACAATCCGAAACACATCGATCCGCGTCTTGATCCGACTCGCACGATCCGCGCACCGCGCGGCGCGGAAAAGACCTGCAAGACCTGGATCGCGGAAGCCGCGTACCGGATGATCCAGAACAACCTGGACCCCGAAGTCGCCGAGCACCCGCACGCGCTCGTCGTGTACGGCGGCATCGGCCGTGCCGCGCGCAACTGGGATTGTTTCGATCAGATCCTCGCGTCGCTGAAGGATTTGAACGAAGACGAAACGCTGCTGATTCAATCGGGCAAGCCGGTCGGCGTGTTCCGCACGCATGCGGACGCGCCGCGCGTGCTGCTCGCGAATTCGAACCTCGTGCCGCATTGGGCGACCTGGGAACACTTCCACGAACTCGACCGCAAGGGCCTGATGATGTACGGCCAGATGACCGCGGGCAGCTGGATCTACATCGGCAGCCAGGGCATCGTGCAGGGCACCTACGAGACCTTCTTCGCGGTCGCGAACGAGCACTTCAACGGCGACCCTAAGGGCCGCTGGATTCTGACCGGCGGTCTCGGCGGCATGGGCGGCGCGCAGCCGCTCGCGGCGACGATGGCGGGTTTCTCGATGATCGCGGTCGAATGCGACGAGACGCGCATCGACTTCCGCCTCAAGACCCGCTACGTCGACAGAAAAGCGAAGACGCTCGATGAAGCGCTCGCGATGCTCGATGACGCGAAGAAGGCCGGCACGCCGATTTCGGTCGGCCTGCTCGGCAATGCCGCCGACGTGTTCGCCGAATGCGTCGCGCGCGGCATCACGCCGGACTGTGTGACCGACCAGACCAGCGCGCACGATCCGATCCACGGCTACCTGCCGCAGGGCTGGACGGTGGAAGACTGGCGCGAGCGTCAGAAGACCGCGCCGGACAGCATCGTCACGCCGGCCAAACAGTCGATGGCGAGGCAGGTGCAGGCGATGTTGACGTTGCAGGAACGCGGCGCGGCCACGCTCGACTACGGCAACAACATCCGTCAGATGGCGCTCGAAATGGGCGTGGAAAATGCGTTCGATTTCCCCGGCTTCGTGCCGGCGTATATCCGCCCGCTGTTCTGCGAAGGCAAGGGGCCGTTCCGCTGGGTCGCGCTGTCGGGAGACCCCGAAGACATCTACAAGACCGATGCGAAGGTGAAGGAACTGATCCCCGACGATCCGCATCTGCACAACTGGCTCGACATGGCGCGCGAGCGCATCGCGTTCCAGGGTCTGCCGGCGCGGATCTGCTGGGTCGGGGTGAAGGATCGTTATCGTCTCGGTCAGGCGTTCAATGAAATGGTCAAGAACGGCGAACTGAAGGCGCCGATCGTGATCGGCCGCGATCATCTCGACACGGGCTCGGTCGCGAGCCCGAACCGCGAAACCGAATCGATGAAGGACGGCTCGGACGCGGTCAGCGACTGGCCGCTGCTGAACGCGCTGCTGAACACCGCGGGCGGTGCGTCGTGGGTGTCGCTGCATCACGGCGGCGGCGTCGGCATGGGCTTCTCGCAGCACTCGGGCGTCGTGATCGTCGCGGACGGCACCGAAGCCGCGCACCAGCGCCTCGGCCGTGTGCTGCTGAACGATCCGGCCACCGGCGTGATGCGTCACGCGGATGCGGGTTACGAACTCGCGCAGCAAACCGCACGCGAGGCGGGTCTCAATCTGCCGATGCTGGGCCGCTGATCGTGACCCAGGCCAACCACGCTGGCGACATGGCAAACGTCACGCTGATTCGCGGCGCCGAGCTCGTGGCGGCGCCGTGGAAAAACGGCGGCGGCGTCACGCGCGAAGTCGCGGCGTTTCCGTCGCAGCGCGGCGGCCAGGGCGCGGCGAGCGGCGATTTCGTGTGGCGCGTGAGCGTCGCCGATGTCGCGCAGGCCGGGCCGTTCTCGCGCTTCGACTGCGTCGACCGCACGCTCGTGTTGCTGTCTGGCGCGGGCATGCTGCTCGATGAGCTCGGCGACGCCGGTGTCGTGTCGACGCATGTGTTGCGGCAGCCGCTCGACATCGCGCGCTTTGACGGCGAGACGCGCATCGACGCAAGGCTCGTCGATGGCGCGACGCGCGACTTCAACCTGATGGTGCGGCGCGACGTGGCGCAGGCCGAGTTGGACGTGTGGCGTATCGGCGCGAAGCAGGATGCGCCGCGCGTGCTCGACGGCGACGTGGCGCTGCTGTTTTGCGCGGGCGGCGCGGTTACGGTCGCGTGGGCGCCGGATCACGCGCAAACGGTGCGGCTCGACACCGGCGATACGTTGCGCGTCGACGGGCCGAACGCGCTCGCTTGCACGCTAACGGGCGATGGCGCCGTGCTTGCAATCACGATTCGCTACACGCGATGACGATTCAACCGTGATCGGGCAGTGCATGCGCTCCATCACGGCCAACCCATCCACAGACACGCAACGAGCGGCAAAGAGCACGCGATGAAGCAAACCGTCTGGCATCACCTGAACTTGTGCCCGCAGGGCGATCCTCGCCACACGCTTGCCGACGCCGCGATCGCCGTCGAAGACGGCCGTATCGCGTGGCTCGGCGCGTTCGCCGATTTACCCGCGCAATATGCCGGATGGCCACACGAAGACCTGCGCGGCGCGTGGGTGACGCCGGGCCTGATCGATTGTCATACGCATCTCGTGTATGGCGGCCAGCGCGCCGACGAATTCGCGCAACGGCTCGCGGGCGTCAGCTACGAAGAAATCGCGCGACAGGGCGGCGGCATCGTGTCGACGGTGCGCGCGACGCGCGCGGCGGACGAAGCGTCGCTGTTCACGCAAGCGGCGGCGCGGCTCGAACCGCTGCTCGCCGAAGGCGTGACGGCGATCGAAATCAAATCGGGCTACGGCCTCGACCTCGCGAGCGAGCGCAAGATGCTGCGCGTCGCGCGACAACTCGGCGAGCGCTATCCGGTGACGGTCTATACGACGTTTCTCGGCGCGCACGCGCTGCCGCCCGAATTCGCGGGCCGTGCCGACGCGTATATCGACGAAGTCTGCAACTCGATGCTGCCCGCGCTCGCGGACGAAGGCCTCGTCGATGCGGTCGACGTGTTCTGCGAGCGCATCGGTTTTTCGCTGGAGCAAAGCGAGCGCGTGTTCAACGCGGCCGCGCGCTACGCGCTGCCGGTCAAGATGCACGCCGAGCAGTTGTCGAACGGCGGCGGCACCGCGCTCGCGGCGCGGCATCGCGCGCTGTCGGCGGACCACCTGGAGTTTCTCGACGAAGCCGGCGTCGCCGCGATGAAGGAAGCGGGCACCGTCGCGGTGCTGCTGCCGGGCGCGTACTACTTCATCCGCGAGACGCAGTTGCCGCCGCTCGAACTGCTGCGGCGCTACGAGGTGCCGATCGCGATCTCGACCGACAGCAACCCGGGCACGTCGCCGGCCACTTCGTTGCTGCTGATGATGAACATGGCGAGCACGCTGTTTCGCATGACCGTGCCCGAGGTGCTGCAAGGCGTGACCACGCATGCGGCGCGCGCGCTCGGCAAAGCCGAGGAGCACGGTGCGCTGCAGGTGGGCCGCGCGGCCGACTTCGCGGTGTGGTCGGTCGATTCGCTGGCCGAGCTCGCTTACTGGATTGGCCGGCCGCTGTGCGCGCGGGTCGTGCGCGCGGGCGAAACCGTTTATACGCGGCGCGAGTCGAGTGTGACCTGAACCAGAACTAGAACCTGACAGATGACGCAATCCAATCAATCGTTGTTCGCCGCCGACGCGTATCTGCCCGAGGGCTGGCGCCGCAACGTGCTGCTCGAATGGGACGCACGCGGCACGCTGAGCGCCATCACGCCGGATCAACCCGAAGCGCCGGCGGGTGTGCCGAAAGCGGCAGGTCCGCTGATGCCTGGCATGCCCAACCTTCACTCGCACGCGTTTCAGCGCGCGATGGCGGGGCTCACCGAATATCGCGCCAACGCGACCGATAACTTCTGGTCGTGGCGCGACCTGATGTATCGCTTTGCCGCGCGGATCACGCCGGAAGGCCTCGCGAGCGTCGCGCAGTGGCTCTACATCGAAATGCTGAAGGCGGGCTATACGTCGGTGTGCGAGTTCCACTACGTGCATCACGCGCAGGACGGCCAGCGCTACGCGAATCAGGCCGAGCTTGCACAGCGTGTGGTGGACGCGGCAGCGGCGAGCGGTATCGGCATCACGATGCTGCCGGTGCTGTATCAGTACAGCGGCTTCGGTGCGTGTGCGCCGCGCGACGATCAGCGGCGCTTCATCAATACGCCCGAAAGCCTGCTCGATCTGCTCGGCACGCTGCGCGCCGCGCGCCCCGAACACGCGGCACTGCGTTACGGTGTGGCGCCGCATTCGCTGCGCGCGGTGTCGGAGGCATCGTTGCGTGCGCTGCTTGGCGGCATCGACGCGAGCGCGCCCGTGCATATCCATATCGCCGAACAGACCGCCGAGGTCGATGCGTGCATCGAAACCGAAGGCGCGCGGCCGGTGCAATGGCTGCTCGATCGATTCGACGTGGACAGCCGCTGGTGTCTCGTGCATGCGACCCATGTCGATGAGAACGAAACACTCGCGCTCGCGAAAAGCGGCGCGGTCGCGGGTTTGTGTCTGACCACCGAGGCCAATCTCGGCGACGGCATTTTCCCCGCGCACGACTATCTCGACGCGCACGGCCGCATCGGCGTCGGCTCGGATAGCCATATCGGCGTCGACTGGCGCGCCGAATTGCGTCTGCTCGAATACGGCCAGCGCCTGACGCGCCGGCAGCGCAACGTGCTGGCGTCGGCGCAGGCTCCGCATGTCGCGGACCGCCTGTATGCGGCGGCGCTCGACGGCGGCGCGCGCGCAACCGGCCGCGCGGTCGGCGCGTTGCAGCCCGGCCATCGCGCGGACTGGCTCGTGCTCGACGCCGATCATTCGAGCATCGCCGAGCACGAGCGAGAAGCGTGGCTGTCGGGCGTTGTATTCTGCGAGCACGGCGATACGCCGATCCGCGACGTCTATGCGGGCGGCATCAAGGTCGTCGACGATCGCCGGCATCGCGACGAAGAGGGTGCATATGCGCGCTATCGCGCGGCGCTCGTGGAACTGCTCAAATAACGACGATGACCACTGACCCGATTCTCCGATCCCACTGATTCCGGACTGACATGACTGCTTCGAAACTCACGCCGGTTTTCTCGCTGCATCAGGGAAGCCTGCCGCTGCTGATCTCGATCCCGCATCTGGGCACGCAAATCCCCGCCGATATCGCCGCGACGATGACGCCGGTCGCGCAACGCACCGACGATTGCGACTGGCATCTCGATCGCCTTTACGCATTCGCGAAGGTTCTCGGCGCGTCGTTCCTGACGCCGACCTACGCGCGCTACGTGATCGACCTGAACCGTCCGCCCGACGGCGCAAACCTGTACCCGGGGCAGGACACCACGGGTCTCTTGCCGTTCGATACGTTCGACAAGGAGCCGCTTTATCGCGATGGCCATCTGCCCGATGATGCCGAAGTCGCTCGCCGTCGCGACGCGTACTGGAAGCCGTATCACGACGCGCTCACCGGCGAAATCGCGGCGCTGAAGGCGAAGCACGGCAAGGTGCTGCTGTGGGAAGCGCATTCGATCCGCTCGCGCGTGCCGCGTTTTTTCGACGGACGTCTGCCGGACTTCAACTTCGGCACGTCGAACGGTGCGAGCGCGGCGCCGGGCCTGGCCGACGAACTGGCCGCGCTGGTCGAGCGCCACGGCGGCTATACGGCGGTCGCGAATGGCCGCTTCAAGGGCGGCTATATCACGCGGCGATACGGTCAACCCGAAGACGGCGTGCATGCGGTGCAACTCGAACTGTCGCAGATCACGTACATGGAGGAGCGCTTGCCTTATGCATACGATGAAGACCTCGCCGCGAAGGTCACGCCGCTGCTCGAAGCGCTGGTGACGACGGCTCTCGCTCGCGTGAAAGCAGCCTGACGCAAAGGTCTCCTGACGGACGCAGCGAAGACGGCGTCGGCGTGCATCGGTTAGCGGATCGCGAAGGTGTAACAGCATGTGTCCGTGATTGCCTATCGGCGCGATGATATGGAATGGTTTGGGCGTCGAGCGCGCACAGCGTATCGTGCGCCGGCTGTTTCACGACGCGGCGCGCCATGAAAAAAAGCCCCGCGAAAGCGGGGCTTTTTATGTGCACCGCGTCCGTTGGACGCGGTTTCACCGCCATTAGTGGCAGCGCTTTTCCCAATGATGATGAACCTTCACCTTGTGGCATTCGTGGTGATGTTCATAAGCTTGAGCGGGAGCGATCGCGCTCAGGGTGGCGACGGCTGCGGCGATGGCGAGAACGATTTTCTTCATTACAAAACCCTTAAGTCGATGTTGTGGAGCGACCAATGCAGCACGGCGCGTGCCGCATCGGCGTGTAAGCATGCCACATCAAACGGGTGCCGACAGGAACGGCGCGCAAATACGTGTGTCAATGCAACACCCGGTGTGTTGTAAGCCCTGTTTTAGCGTGCTTTGCGCTGAATCGGCCGGTGCGTACCGTGTCATGCATGTACCTCCGGCGTCTGGGCCCCACCGCACGCAACGCGGCATAGCGGCGTTGCACGCGACACCGCGAGACGACTACCCTTTCAAAACGATGACATGCGCGACGCGGTCATCGATTCATAAGGCGAAAAGATGGAAGACCCAGCGATGGAAGATTCCGACGAATTGCTGCTGCCAGTCTGGCGCGCGAACCTGGTGTTACTGACCAGCGAGGTTGGCGCCGCGAGCCGGCTCGCGCGCATGATGACGTTTTCCGCGAGCTATCTGAAGCTGATGCTGTCCGGCCAGCGCGAATTCAGCGAGGAATTCGTGCGCGGCGTCGAGGCGGTCACCGGCTTGCCGGGCGGCTGGATGAACGTGCCGCACAGCGGTCACGAGATTCCGCCGAATGCGCGCGAGGCGATCGACAACGAGCAGCCGCTCGCGCGCTTTCGTGGCACCGCGCATCCGGTGCGCAAGAAGACGGTGCTGCGGCCCGAGCCGATTTTTGGGCAGCCGGGGCCCGCGCGTCGCGTCGAGGAAGAAACGCTCGATGTCGAAGCGCACCGCCGTCATGTGCATTTTCGCAAGGTGCGCGATGTCGCGACGCAGGAAGTGCGGCGCTTCGAGCGGCATCTGCTGCATGCGCCGGTGGAGCTCGCGTCGATGCGTGCGAAGGTCGAGGATGTGATGGCCGCGGCCGAGCTTGACGACCGCATTCAGGCCGACCTCGAGGGGCGGCTCGAACAGATCGACAAGCACCGGCACATGCTGCTGCGGCACGTGGAAAAACTGCAGGCGCTGCTGAGCCAGCTCGACGACGGCGAATGATGGTGATCGACGGCGATTGACTGCACCCGCTGCGCCGCCGCTGCGGCGATGACTTCAACGTGGCTCGAGCTCGACGCGACAACGCCGGGCGGCCCGAAACACGCGGGCCGGCGATGTGCTACAACGACGACACGAATCTGGCCGAGGTGGATCTTGGGGAACATCGTCGTTAGGTTGGCGCACGCGTCGATCGCGCGCAGCGTGCGCGCCGCGGCGTTGCTTGCCGCGCTAACTGCCGCAAGCGGCATCGCCTTCCCCCTTCGCGCGACCGCCGCCGAAATCGCCACCTCCTCCAACGAACGCGCTCCCGCGACGATCGAGCGCGACGTCCATTGGTTCGTGATCCAGAAAGACGGCTCCATCGAGGAACGCGACGACACGGTGATGCGCGCGGACACGGCCAGCGGCGTCGACGCGATCGCGCAGCGCTACGTGTGGTTCAACAAGGACATCGAGCAGGTGCAACTGCTGGCCGCCGAAACGATCGATCCTGACGGCAGCGCGCATGTGGTCGGTCCCGAGGCGATCCGCGACGTGCAGGAGCCGCGCTCGTCCGGTGCGCCGAGCTTCGAGGACGGGGTGTTGCGCACGGTGATCTTCCCCGGCGTCACGACCGGCTCGCGCGTGCATCTGGCGTTTCGCAAGACTCGCGCGAAGCCGCTGCAGGTGGGCACCTTCGGTTATCTGGTCGAGCCGTCGCTCGAGCCCGTCGACGAGCAGCGTCTGATCTTCGATGTGCCCGCCGACGTGCCGCTCTATACGGACGCACGCGGCTACGCCGCGGTACCGCCCGTCACCGCGAACGGGCGCACCCGCTACGAGTTCGACTACCGGCACGGCCCGTATCCGCGCGTCGAAGCGGGCGCGGTCGGCTACGCGAACTGGGGCGACCGGCTGATGGTGTCGACGGTGCCGGACTTCGCGAGCTTTGCCGCGCGCTATCGCGGTCCCGCCGACAACGACCCGACCCGCGACGATCCGGCGATCGTGAGTCTTGCTCGGCAACTGACGGCCGGCCTCGGCGATCCGCGCGACAAAGCCCGCGCGCTGTACGACTGGATGCGCCTGAACATCCGCTACGTCGCGCTCTTTCTCGGCGAGACGGCGGCGATTCCGCACAAGGCGGCCGACATCCTGCGCAACCGCTATGGCGACTGCAAGGACCACGTCGCGCTATACGGCGCGCTGCTCGCGGCGGTCGGCATTCGCAGCGAGCCGGTGCTGCTCAATCTCGGCCCGTACTACGCGCTGCCCGAGGTGCCCGGTTACGGTGCGAGCGCGATCAATCACGCGATCCTCTGGATTCCCGAGCTGGCGCAATTCGCGGACACGACGGCGGGCGGCACTGCGTTCGGCTATCTGCCCGGCGGCGTGATGGACCGGCCGGTGCTGCTCGTCGACGACGGCGTGCTCGCCCACACGCCGGCCACTCAACGGCACGAACGCACCGCGCGCGTGCAGATCGACATCGATGAAAGCGGCACCGCGCATTACGCGTACCGCGTCGAAGACCGGGGCTATCCCGCGGAGATCGAACGCAACACGTTCCGACGCGCGACGCGCCAGGGCGCGCAGCAGATTGCCGCGAGCCGTCTGCTGAAAACGGGCTTGCATGGCACCGCGCAGTTGCAGACCGACGACGTCGCCGTGACCGGCGGACCGTTCGCGACGTCGATGCAGGGCAGCGTGCCGCATCTGATCTGGCCGGACGGCACGACCGCCGTGCCGGCATTGACGAGCCTCGCGGGCGGCATGAACTCGCAGGTCGAGTCGTGGCTCGCGGAGCCCGTCAGAACGCAGCCGTGGGCATGCATCGGCGGGGAGTTCGATGAAACGCTGGAAATGAGTTTGCCGCGCTTCGTGCGCGTGACGGACCTGCCCACCGACAGCACGGTCGAGGACCCGTTGCTGTCATTTGCGTCGCGCTACGTGTTCGATCCGGCGACGCGCACGTTGCAGGTCAACCGCCATCTGCGCGCCGCGTTCGGCCATCAGATGTGTACGGCTAACGAGTTCGCGGCGATCCGCGACGACCTCGTGCGCATCGAGCGCGATCTGGATGCCGAGGTGATCGTCAGGGCGGCGAGCGCGAGGCAGTCGCGCGAGTAGCGCGCCCCGCGCCGGCCGTGAGCCGGGCAGGGCCGCTACGTTTCACCGGACGGCGAGCTTAGGTGCCGCTCTTCGTCACGACCGGCACCCACGCGCCGTTCTTGACCTGATACAGCGTCGAGGCGCCGCTCTTCAACGCGCCGGTGCTGTCGAACGAGATCTTGCCGGTCACGCCGTCGTAGTCGATCGACTTGAGCACCGGACGGTACACGTTCGGCGATTCGGATTTGGCCTGCTGCATCGCCTTGATCGCGACCCACGCGCCGTCATAGCCGAACGGTGCATACGACAGCACATCCGCGCCGAAGCGCTTCTTGAACTTCGCGTTGAAGTCCTTGCCACCCGGCAGTTGCGCGAGCGGGCGGCCGTATTCCCAGGCCATCGCGCCGTCGGACGCATCGCCCGCGAGCTTGATGAAGTCTTCGTCCATCACGCCGCCGCCGCCGACCAGTTGCGCGTTCAGGCCGAGCTGCTTCATGCGCCGCGCGAAGCCCGCCGCCTGGCTGTCGAGGCCGGCGAAGAACACGAGGTCCGCGTTGGCGCCCTTGAACTTGGTGATCTGCGTGCTGAAGTCGACCGCGTGGTTGTCGGTGTAGTCGCGCGCGACGATCGTGCCGCCGCGCGCCTTCACGGCCTTCTCGAACTCGTCGGCTTCGCCCTGGCCGAACGCGGTGCGATCGTCGATGATCGCGATGCGCTTGGCCTTCGTCACGTCGACCGCATAAATGCCCGCGTTGCCGGCGTTCTGCGCGTCGGTCGAAATCACCATGAAAGTGTTCGCGAAGCCGCGGCCCGTGATGATCGGATTCGTCGCGGCGGGGTCGAGCACCGGAATGCCGGCCTGCTCGTAGACCTGCGAGGCCGGGATCGTCGTACCCGAGTTGAAGTGGCCGACGACCACCGCGACGCCCGAATCGACCAGCTTCTGCGCGGCCTGCACGCCGACGCGCGGGTCGGCCTGGTCGTCCTGCGAGACGATCTCGAAGTGGGCGACCTTGTCGCCGATCTTGATCTTCTGCGCGTTGGCTTCGTCGATCGCGAGCCGCACACCGTTTTCCAGATCCTTGCCGTAGCCGGCATTGGCGCCCGTCAGCGGCGCGGCAAAACCGATCTTGACCGGCAGATCGTCGGCGAAACTGGCGACAGGCGCGACGGCAAACATCGCACCCACGAGCATGGCCAGCGGTTTCAGCGTGTTGCGAAGACTCATGGTCTCTCCTTGCATCGACGGTTGTTATGAAAGCGGTACGGCAGCAAAGCGGTACGACGCGTGAGGCCAAGGGAAGCCCTCGCGCATCGCAAGGCTACGAAGGATCGGTCGCCGCTCACAATGCTGGAATACGCGCAGTGGTGTTCGCTTCACAGCGTGTTAGCGGGGTCAATCTGGGGCGAATATAGAAAGCCAAATTGCCGTCGTCTTGGCAATTCGTGGCGTTTTGGATGAGCATTTCGGCACAGGTCGCGGGGTCTGCATCGCGTGCACATGGAGCGTGCGTGAGGCATCAAGGCTGGCTTGCCACGAGAAGGTCCGCTGGGGCTGCGGATTACGGCATACGCTTAAGAAACCGGCGCGAGCGCGCCGGCCGGTGCTGCGGTGTTGCGTTTGCGGCGGGGAGATTCGAGCCTTTCGCCTAGCGCTCGCCTTGCTGGCGCAGCAGTTCTTCGCGCAGACGCAGAAGCGGCGCCTTCGTGTCTTCGTCGGCCCACGTGTCGAGATCGTCGATTGCGCGCTGGCAGCCGTCGAGCAGCACGTCGAGATCGACCGGCACGCCGTTGTTCAGCGCGAATTCGATCGTCTCGGCGAACTGCTGGCACTCGTCCTCGCCGTACGAGATGTCGAGGTTGTCGGCGATGATTTCTGCGATGTTGCTGCGCGCCTTGTCGTCGGCCGTCACCATGTCGACGATGCCGCGCGAGACTGCGGGCGAGTAGTAGAGCGCGATATCGAGCCATTGCGCGGGATCGAAGTCGGGCTGGTCGAACTGGTTCTCGAAGAACTCGATCGCTTCCTGTTCGTGTGCTTCGTCCGCGTCGACGCTGATGCACAACTGCTCAAAAAATTCTTCCCGCTCGCTGCGGATATGACCGTCCATCGAATGCCTCGTCTGCTGAATGCCGGATGCTGAAAAATCCCATGGAATGCGGGCGCAAGCCCCGTTCCATGCGGCACGCATTATAGGACGGCCGCTGGCGCGATGCTGGCGGCGTGCGCCCAGCGATGGGCGATGCGCCTGGGTGACCTGAGCTCGACCTAAGCCGTCTCCGCAACCCACGCATCGAACCACTCGCGCGGCTGGGCGATTTCATTTTGCATCGCCACGAGTTCGAGTTCGTAGCGTCCGGCCTGCCAGGTCGCCTTGACCACCGCGTTGACGGCGGCGAGCGTGTGCTCGAAGGCCGAGCGGATCGAATCGCCGAGCAGCGTGCGCGCGACGAAGACCGCGCTCGTCAGATCGCCGACGCCGACCGGCTGGCGCGCGAACGGATAGAGCGGGCGCTGTCCCATCCACGCTTCGCGCTCGGTGACGACGAGCATGTTGAAGCGGTCGGCGGGACTGTTGCGATCGAGCAGATGCTTGACGAGCACGAGCTTCGGCCCGCGCGCGAGCACCTCGCGGCACGCGGTGACGGCTTCCTCGAGCGTCTCGATCTCGCGGCCGACGAGGCGCTGCAATTCGATGTGATTCGGCGCGATCCCGTCGGCGACCTGCGGCATTTCGTTCACGAGGAACTCCTGGATGCCTGGCTCGACCTTGTAGCCGCCCATGGCGCCCATCACCGGATCGCAAAAGTACCAGGCGCGAGGATTGGCCGCCTTCACGGCCTTGACGATCTCGATCACCGCCTGGGCCTGTTCCGTCGTGCCGAGATAGCCGGAGAGCACCGCGTCGCAGCGCGGCAGCATGCCGATCGCGCCGATGCTGTCGACGAGATCTTCCATCTTCGAGGCGTCGATCGCGCTGCCGCTCCAGTGCCCGTATTGCGTGTGATTCGACAGCTGCACGGTGTTGAGCGGCCACACGTTGACGCCGAGCCGGCACATCGGAAACACGGCCGCACTGTTGCCGGCGTGACCGAACACGACATGGGACTGGATGCTCAGAACATTTTTCGTCATGGTAAGGCTCGCGCAACCGGTCATGCGCGATCAACAAAGCGGGAAGGGAAGTCTCGCGCGGGCGGGCCGATGACCCTGGCGCCGCGCGGCAGACATGCCTGATACAGATGGTGCAGGAAAAACACACGAACTGCATAGCCGGCAAGTCAGCAAACGATACAGGAGTTTGACAGCCGCGAGTTGATCCGTCCCCGTGCTGTTGCGCCGAACCATCAAACACGCCTGAAGCTTAACGAAACCTGACAGTTTCCCGCGTGGCCGATGCTTCAGACGAGCTCGCGATACAAGGCCAGATAGCGGTCGGCGGACGCGCCCCAGCCGAAGTCCTGGCGCATTGCGCGCCGCTGCGCGGCCTTCCATTCGGTGCGGCGTCCATACAGCGCGAACGCGCGGCGGATCGCTGCGGCGAGTCCGGCCGGATCGAAGCGGTCGAACACGAAGCCGGTGGCGAAGTCGTCGGCGAGGTTTTCGAGCGATGCATCGGCGACCGTATCCGCGAGACCGCCGACGCAGTGCACGAGCGGCAGCGACCCGTAGGCGAGCGCATACAGCTGCGTGAGCCCGCACGGCTCGAAGCGCGACGGCACCGCGACCACGTCGCTGCCGGCGATGATCGTATGCGCGAGCGCTTCGTCGAAACCGAGTTCGACCGCGACCGATTCCGGATGCGCCTGCGCGACCCTCTTCAGGCCGTTCTCGAGGGCCGGATCGCCGGTGCCGAACACGACCAGTTGGCCGCCACGCTTGACGATCTCGGGCACCGCGCCGAGCAGCAGATCGAGACCTTTCTGCTCGGTCAGCCGGCTCACCACGCCGAACAGCAGCGCGTCGCTTCGTTGCGCGAGGCCGAAGCGCTTTTGCAATGCCTCCTTGCAGGCGAGCTTGCCGGCGAGCCGCGACGAGCTGTAGCGCGTCGCGAGCAGCGCATCGCTCGCGGGGTTCCACACTGTGTAGTCGACGCCGTTGAGAATCCCGCTCAGATCGTGCGCGCGATGGCGCAGCAGCGCATCGAGCCCGCCGCCGTGCGCGAGCGTCTGGATTTCGCGCGCATAGTTCGGGCTGACGGTCGTGATGCGGTCGGCGTAGTAGAGCCCCGCCTTCAGGAACGACAGCTGTCCGTAGAATTCGACGCCGTGCATGTTGAAGAAATCGTGCGGCAGGCCGAGCAGACCGAACTGATGCGCGGGGAAGATCCCCTGGTAGGCGAGGTTGTGGATCGTAAACACGCTGCGCGCGGGCGCGCGGCCGTGCTCGCGTTCGGCGGCCTTCAGGTAGGCGGGCGCGAGTCCCGCGTGCCAGTCGTGCGCGTGCACGATCTGCGGCGACCAGGTCGGGTCCATCTGCTGCGCGAGTTGCGCGGCGACCCAGCCGAGCAGCGCGAAACGCTGCGCGTTATCGCCGTACGGCACGTGTTCATCGTTCAGATACGGGTTGCCGGGGCGGTCATACAGCGACGCGGCGCGGATCACGTAGACGGCGAGCCCGTTGGTGGGCAGCGTGCCGCGTTCGAGCGTCACGTTCGGCGCGCCGAAGCGGTTGCCCAGTTGCGCGACCGGTTGCAGATCGTGCAGGCCGGCGAGTACCGCAGGGAAACCGGGCAGCAGCACGCGCACGTCGGCGCCGCGCTCGATCAGCGCGGACGGCAGCGCGCCCGCGACGTCGGCGAGACCGCCCGTTTTGAGAAGGGGATACAGCTCGCTTGCGACGTGCAGGGCGCGAATCGTCATAGGCCGGGTCTCTGTCGGGTTGGCAGGGCTGCTCGGGTTGGTAAATGGTCAGCGGTGGTGCGGGTGAAGCCAGATGAAGCGAGCAAAGGCATCGCCGGCGGCGCGTGGCCGCCGGCGCGGACATGCGGCGGGCGCGCTACTTCGGATGCTTGCGCAACGCTTCCTGCGTGACCAGCACGACGCCATCGTCGGTGCGATAGAAGCGCTCGGCGTCGCGCGCCGGGTCTTCGCCGATCACGGTGCCTTCCGGAATCGTGCAGCCACGGTCGATCACCACCTTCTGCAGGCGGCAACTCGCGCCGACCGTGACCTGCGGCAGCAAGACTGCCTCATTGATATTACAGAACGAACTAACTTTAACGTTCGACGATAGCACCGAGCGCGAAATCTGCGAGCCCGAGATCACGCAGCCGCCGCAGACGATCAGGTTGTTGCCCGAGCCTTGCAGCCCCTTCATGTCGCGTACGAACTTCGCGGGCGGCAACTGCTCCTGATAAGTCCAGATCGGCCATGACTCGTCGTACAGGTCGAGCGTCGGGATCGTCGACGCGAGGTCGAGGTTCGCGGCCCAGTACGCGTCGATCGTGCCGACGTCGCGCCAGTACGGCTCGACGCTCGGGTCCGACGACACGCACGACATGCTGAACGGATGCGCGATCGCCACGCCCTGCGTGACCACGCGCGGCAGGATGTCCTTGCCGAAGTCGTGGTCGGTATCGATCGCGGCGATGTTCTCTTCGAGCTGCGTGTACAGGTAGTCGGCGTTGAACACGTAGATGCCCATGCTCGCGAGCGCGGTGTCGGGGCGGCCGGGCATCGCGGGCGGGTCGGCCGGTTTTTCGACGAAGCCGGTCACGCGGCGGTTTTCGTCGACCGCCATCACGCCGAACGCGACCGCGTCCATGCGCGGCACCTCAATGCAGCCTACCGTGCAGTCGGCGCCGCTGTCCGCGTGATCGGCGATCATGCGCGTGTAGTCCATCTTGTAGATGTGGTCGCCCGCGAGCACGACCACATACTTCGGACGGATCGAGCGGATGATGTCGAGGTTCTGGAACACCGCGTCGGCGGTGCCGCGATACCAGTGCGCGCCTTCGACGCGCTGCTGCGCGGGCCACAGATCGATGAACTCGCCCATCTCGCCGCGCAGGAAGCTCCAGCCGCGCTGCAGATGCCGCAGCAGCGAATGCGCCTTGTACTGCGTAACCACCGCGATGCGGCGGATGCCGGAATTCAGGCAATTGGACAACGCAAAGTCGATGATCCGGTATTTGCCGCCGAAGTGCACCGCCGGCTTCACACGCTTGTTCGTGAGCGGCCCGAGTCGGGTGCCGCGTCCGCCGGCGAGGACGATCGCCAGGGTAGTGCGCTGTAAGTCGTTCAGCCGTGCCGGAGTATTCATATTTGTCTCCTGTCGATCGGCGTGAGACCTTCAGCACTCACGCCAACCTCATGCAAGATGGTTGCCTGATTGGTCTACCCCCGGGGATGATCTGGCCGCGTCCTCTCCGCTGATGATTTGGGCTGCCTGGCAGTCGTACCGCATTGCCGTTTTTTGCTGCCTGTTTTTCGCGAGTCCGTCAGTCAGTTCTAGCACCGATTGGGCTCGAATGAATAAATGTTTATTGCGGGGGCCGCGTGGCCGACCATCCTGTAACGATCGCCTGTTAGGGCGCATTTTTCGGTGCGGCGCAGCACATTGGCCACGAGGTCGCGTACGGACGATGCTCGAGCAGGGCCGCAATATGCGTGCCACATCGGTGCTGCCGCGTGCCGTGTCTGCGCTGCACGACTGGCGCCAGAGTTCGGCGGTGCATCGTAGAATCGTGCGCTCCACTCCCACTGCATCCGTGTCGCGTTTTTTCCAGACCATGCCGATGAATCTTCGCCACCCATTCCTGCTTGCCTTGTCGAGTGTCTGCGCCTGTGCCGTGCTGTGCGGGGCGTCCGTCGCCGCGGCCGCGTCTTCGCTCGACGATTCCGGCCCGGCCTATGGTCCTGAGTTGCAGGGCTTCAGCTATCCGGCGCCGGTGGAACGCTTCGAATTCACGTCGCAGGGCGTGCCTTTGCAGATGGCCTACATGGACGTGAAGCCCGCGCATCCGAACGGCCGCACCGTGGTGTTGCTGCACGGCAAAAATTTTTGCTCGGCGACATGGGATACGACGATTCGCCGGCTGAGCGATGCGGGTTATCGCGTGATCGCACCGGATCAGATCGGCTTCTGCAAATCGAGCAAGCCCGAGCATTACCAGTACAGCTTTCAGCAGCTCGCGCGCAATACCCATGCGCTGCTCGAGTCGCTCGGCGTCAGCGACGTGACGGTGGTCGGCCATTCGACGGGCGGCATGCTTGCGGTTCGCTATGCGCTGATGTATCCGCGCGAAACGCAGCAACTGGTGCTCGTGAATCCGATCGGACTCGAGGACTGGAAGGCGAAGGGGGTGCCGTCGCTATCGGTCGACGAGTGGTATCAGCGGGAGCTGAAGACCAGCGCCGACGGCATTCGCCGCTACGAACGGGCGACCTATTACGCGGGGCAATGGCGCGCGGACTATGAACCGTGGGTGCAGATGCTCGCGGGCATGTATCGGGGGATGGGCAAGCAGATCGTCGCGTGGAATTCCGCGCTGCTGTACGACATGATTTACACGCAGCCGATTTTTTATGAGCTGGGGCAGCTCAGCATGCCGACGTTGCTGTTGATCGGTCAGAAGGACACAACTGCGATCGGCAAGGATGCGGCGCCGCCCGAAGTGCGGGAGAAGCTCGGCCATTATCCTGAACTGGGCCGCGCGGCCGCCAAGGCGATTCCGCAGGCGACGCTCGTGGAGTTTGCGACGCTTGGTCACGCGCCGCAGATGCAGGACCCGGACGCGTTTCATAAGGCGCTGTTGGACGGGTTGGCGGCGGTGCCGACGTCGGACGCGGAACACGACGAAGCGGGTCAAACTGCTTGCAAAGGATTGGGTTCAGGTCGGCGAAAAGAATTGGCCAGAAGGGGGTGTGCGGTACTCGGATGAAGGACCGCGGCGTTCTGATCGCGCGAGTGACCGCAGTGGGAAAGCCGCCGTTCCTTGCGGCAGCGGCAGCTTTGCGGCGCCATAACTGAATGAATCCATCGGGCCAGTTTCGTGCCGGCATCGTGATACCAGCGCCCGTCCCGGAAAATGCCACGGCACTCCCCACGCTTCTATTTGGTTCCGATCACCATTGAATCCGGGCCAGCGAGCGGCTCGACGCGAACCTGTGTGAAGCCAACCTCCTTCATCCATGCGCAACATTGCGCACCGGTATAGTCGAAACCGCCCGGCGTCTCGATAAGCATGTTCAAGCTCATCAGAAGGCCGAAGGCATTCTGCCTGCGCTCATCGTCGATCACTGCGTCGTAGACGATCAGGCACCCTCCGGGAGGCAGCGCTGCGTGGCACTTCGTGAGGAGCTCCATCTTCTGCGCAAGGTCCCAGTCGTGGAGGATGTGTCCCATCACCAGCACGTCTGCCGAGGGGCACGGATCTTTGAAGAAGTCGCCCGAATGGAAACTTAGCCGCTCCTGCAGGCCGTGCGACGCCACGTACTGCTCAAACAGAGGGCCCACTACCGGCAGGTCGAAACCACCGCCACGCAAGTGGGGATGTGCGAGTGCGATCTCTACGGGCAGGGCTCCTTGCGCCGCGCCAATGTCGAGGAAAGTGCGGTAGTTTTGCCAGGGAAATTTTTGCGCCATCGCCTTGGCTGGGCCCAGGCTGACCCCGGTCATCGCTTGCAGGAAGCCTCGCAGTGACGGCTCGTCGCGATAGAGTGCATCGAAGGGGTTGCCGCCGTGTTTGACCTCATTTTGCGGCATCCCTGTGCGAAGCGCTTCCGTCAGCAAGCCCCAAAACGGATACAGCCGAGCGTTGGCCATTTCCAGCAATCCACCCACGTAGCCTGGCTTGGCCTTGTCCAGAAAAAGCTCGGCATCCTGTGTATTGCGGTATTTCCCGTTTTCGCGTTCCAGCAGATTCAAAGCGACCAGCGCATCGAGAAAATCGAGTGCCGAGCGCGGATGCAGTCCGAGTGCTTCTCTCAGTTCCTCAGCGTTCTGAGGCGCGATCGCAAGGCGTGTGAATACGCCGAGTTCGACTGCTGACAACAGCGTCTTGGTCGCCCAGAATCCCATGCCCAGTTGGAGCAACCGTTCAGGAGAGGGTTCGCGCTGATTCGTGGAGGCAGCCCCAGAGTCCTGCCGAACCACGGGTGGTATGTTGGCCATCGTTGCTCCCGGAGCGGAACGGCGGGTGAAGTGCCTGCTCCCATCGTAGGCGGGCCAAATTCTTTTAATGTTCGCCACCGTACGGAGCGAAGTCGAACACCTTATCTAGCGGCTAAGGCTGAACTGTGTTTGTGAGCGAACCGCTGAGGTTCGAACGAATGTTTGTCCCGTATCCACGACGATCTCCCAAAAAGGAGACAGCCCGATCAGCGTAAGCCGATCGGGCTGTTCCGGTCAGGCTGACTGCCTAGACCGAGGGCACGTCAGCGCACGCGCATAGCGCGGCGGCTACGGGAGCCGCGGTATCACTTCCGCTTCGAAGTTCACGCGACGCTCACGGTCGCGCGGGCGCGCATCAATAGCCACCGCTGCTGGTGGCGCCGCTGCTGCTGCCCGACGAGCCCATGTCGCCGCCCGTGGACTGGCACGCGGCCAACGACAACGATGCGACGCCTAGCGCGATGATCACGGATACGGCCGATAACAATCTTGATACTTTCATGTAGAAAACTCCTGCACGGCCAACGCGACTGACTTACCGCGCGGCCACGCGTTGAGCCGGCGAGTCGCGGATCGCTGCGGCAAGTCCCGCGACGCCGGCGGCGGTTACAAAAAGGACAGGCAAACCTTCTACAAAACGGGCAAGCAACCGCTGTGCGCGGCCGACGATTCCGTTTCGCGGTTCCACGGCTCCGCGCTCTTGCACGCGACGCCTAACCTACGAACGCCAACGGCGCGCCTTTATTCCACTGCAATGGTTATTTGTGACACGTATCGCATCGGGATGATGGACTTCGATACGGCACGGACCTTGCGCACGCCCCGCGACGGTTACCGGCGCTAACATTGAGATGTGCAAGGAATACGGTTGTAGACGAGATCCATGCAAACCTCACCGATCCTCGAGTCCGCGCTGACCTGTCCGCACTGCCTGTGCGTCTCAGACGTGACGATGCCGACGGACGCCTGCGTCTACTTCTATGAATGCCCGAGCTGCCAAACCTTGCTTTCTCCGAAGCTCGGCGACTGCTGTGTCTTCTGTTCGTATGGCTCGGTCAAGTGCCCGTCCATGCAAGAGGCAGGTGCGTGCTGCGCGAATCTGTCACTCAAGCCGGGCCTTGCGATCAACGCGTAGCCTGAAAGTAGGCTAAGCGTCGACCGAAGTAGCGGAATGCATGTCGAGCTTCGCGTTGGCGTCCCTTTTAAATGGCACCGCCGCCAGCACCGATGCAAGCACCATCAGACCTCCGCCGAACCACGCCGAGGCCGAAAGATGCTCACCGAGCCATACGTATGCGAATAGCGCACCAAACGCGGGCTCGCTGCCCATCAGCAAAGCGACCCGCGTTGGGTTACTGCGCTTGACGGCAAAGTTCTGTGCGAAAAAAGCGAACAAGGTGCAGGCGAGCACGAGGTAAGCGATGCTCGCCCAGAAGTCGCCGTGCCCACGGACCGACGGCAGCGCATGCCAATGTTGTGACGGCAACACGAACACCGCGAGGACACTGCCCAAGGCGACGACGCCAGCCTGGAGCGCCGACACCGACAACGGCGCAAGTTCCGATTCGCGCATCACACGCTTGGTCACGCAGACCATCAGCGCACGCAGCAACGCCGCAACCAGAATCAGCGCATCGCCTGCGCCCGGAATCATCACGCCTCCGCTGACGAACGCCGCACCCGTCAGCGACAGGCCCACGGCGATCCATTCGCCGCTCGAAGGTTTTCGGCGCAGCAACACCCATTCGACCAGCGGCGTCAGCGCGACACACAGACTGATAAGGAACGCCGCATTCGACGCACGCGTATGCGCGATACCGAATGTCTCGGCCAAAAAGATGCTGAGCAGGATTGCGCTGGAAGCGAGCGCACCCAGCAAGGCGGGCGCTTTGACGTGACGGAGCGAGCGCAACGCCGGCGACAACAAGACGAACGTCAGCCCGAAGCGCAACGCCAGCAGACCGAGCACCGGATAAATCGTGAGCGCGCCTTTCACGACCCCATAGCTCGTGCCCCACACCATCGCGACCGCAAGCAGCATCAGGTCGGATATCCATAACGCGCTCTTTTGCTTCGACATGACGGGCCTTCTGTTTTCATTCGGACGGTCCGAATTGTCGTGTATTGCACTGAAAACTATAATCCGCGACGGCGGAACATCTTTTATGTTTGAAATGCACAAATGTAAGAAAAGATGCGAGGATCGCGATGAATCCCGATGAGCTTTTCGCGTTGCTGCCCGACATGGCGATGTTTGCGAGGGTCGTCGACGCCGGCAATTTCTCCATTGCGGCGCGGCAACTGGGCAGTACACCGTCGACTGTCAGTCGGCAGATCAAGCGGCTCGAGGACTCGCTTGGCACGCGCTTGCTCGAGCGCTCGACCCGTAGCATCCGTTTGACGGATTCGGGCGCGCAGATTTACCGGTTTTGCCGGGATATGGTCGGCGCGGCGTCGGGCGCCGTCGACGTCGCTGGACAAGGAGAGGGTGATCCGCGAGGCAAGGTCAGCATCAGTGCGCCGATTTCATTTGCCAGATCGGTCATCCATCCGCTCGTTCCCGAATTTCTGCGCAGGTGGCCCGACGTGGATGTCCATCTGGTCTTCGCCGATCACGATGTCGATCCGCTGCGTCACGATGTCGATCTGGTGATCCGGCTCACGCGCTCGCCTCCGCCAGGCCTTGCTGCGCGGCGACTTGGGGCGGTCAAATGGCTTCTATGCGCGTCACCTGCGTATCTCGCGGAGCGAGGAACGCCGGCCGAGCCGCGCGACCTTGCGCGGCACGCATGCATGTATCTAGGGGAGACGGTCGACGACAATCGATGGCATTTCCGCCGCGACTCCGAGACGCAGACGGTCGAAGTGAAGGGGCGCTACATCGCCAACGATGCGAGCGCGCGGTTGGATGCAGCGCTGCATGGCCTGGGCATTGCGAGCTTGCCCGATTTTGTCGCTGCGCAGGCGATTTCGGCCGGCGACATCGTTCGTGTGCTGACCGACTGGGCGTTCGAGGCGCGTCCCTATATGGGACCGGTCTGGCTGCTGTATCCGCCGAATCGATTTTTACCGTCGCGAGCACGCGCGCTGATCGATTATCTGGTGAGTCACCTCCACGACAGGTAACGAGCGCTTGATGATCGCTTACGACACCGCGCGACCCGACGCGGCAGGAATTAAGATGCCGTCAGGGCGGAGCCGTCGCGCACGCACTGGCCCCGCCTGTGGCATCGGGCGCGCCGGACTGCGCGCCGCCTTTCTGTTAGCCGTGGTAGAAGCCGTCGGTAACGGAGTTTTGCAGCACGCCGTCGACATAGACGGCGACAGGATCGCCATCAGCGGTCGTGAGGATCGAGCCGACGTGCTGGCCGGGTAGCTTCATCCGGCCACCCTGGATGTTGGTCATCTCCTCGCGATCAAGTTCCGCACAGTTCTGGAGGTCGTCGATGGTCAGTGTGTTCATGGGGTGTCTCCTTGAACAAGAGGGTTGTAGAAACATTCAAGCGGCCGGCTGCTTGCAGCACAGTAGGCATATGTCATGCCATCCGGGCGTGACCCGCGCAGAGCGTGTCCCAAGGCGAATCGCGATGATGCGAGTTCGGGCGCGACCATCACTCAGCCAAACGAAGTCGGAAAATCGCTGACATGGCCTCGTTCTCCTGACCCTTCACGTACTTCAGATCTGCCTGCTTCGCTGTGCGCCTGTCACCCATGTGCGTTCTCGCACATACACGCTTTGCTGCTCCCGGCCATCGCCGCCAGATCATCTAGTCTTTTTGCTGTTCGAAAGTAAGGTGTCCCCGACGTCGCGATTTTTAGTTCACCCATTGAAAGGAAAACACCCATGGACCTGAATCTGACAGGCAAACTCGCACTGGTGAGCGGCAGCACAGCCGGCATCGGTCTCGCTATCGCCAGCACGTTGGCGCAGGAAGGCGCCCGCGTAATCGTGAACGGCCGCTCGCAGTCATCCGTGGATGACGTGGTCGCGCAGCTGAAAGCGCAGACGGGCGGCGACGTGCAGGGGTTCGCCGGCGATCTCAGTACCGCCGCTTCGGCAGAAGAACTCGCGCGACGCTATCCGGGCGTCGAAATTCTGGTCAACAACCTGGGCATCTTCGAGCCCAAGCCGTTTGAAGAGATCCCCGACGCGGACTGGCTGCGGTTCTTCGACGTCAACGTCTTGAGCGGGGTACGCCTCGCTCGCCTGTATTTGCCTGCGATGAGGCAGGCCAACTGGGGGCGCATCATTTTCATCTCGAGCGAAAGCGGCGTGCAGATCCCAGCTGAAATGATCCACTACGGGATGACGAAAACCGCGCAGCTGGCGGTCGCGCGCGGGCTCGCCGAAGCCGTTGCCGGCACCGGCATTACAGTCAATAGCGTGCTGCCGGGGCCGACGAAGTCGCGCGGAGTGGGTGAATTCGTGGAGACCCTTGCCAAGGCCGACGGCAAATCGTTCGAAGCGTTCGAAAAAGAGTTCTTCGAGAAGGTCCGTCCCACCTCGCTGATCAAGCGATTCGGTTCGCCGCAGGAAGTCGCGTCGCTGGTGGCCTATATCGCCAGTCCGCTTTCGTCGGCCACCACGGGAGCTGCGTTGCGGGCCGACGGGGGCGTTGTAAAGAGCGCCTTCTAGCGCCACGCCGGCATGGGGCCGGTTTTTCATGCTGCCGGTCCAACTCGGTGCAAAAGACAAGGGCGGCTCGCCATGAGCCGCCCTTTTTTCGTGCGAGGCCGTGTCGGCCGATCGGTTCGCGAATCGATTATTTGACCGCCATCAGTTCGTCGCGCACCTCGGCGCCGATCTCGAACGAGCGCAGCCGCGCTTCGTGATCGTAAATCTGCGCGGTCAGCATCAGCTCGTTCGCGCCGGTCTGCTCGATGATCGATTGCAGACCTTCGCGGATTGCGTCGCGATCGCCGAGCACCGTGCATGCGAGCGCACGCGCGACGTTGTTCAGCTCCAGCTCCGATGCGTCGAGCCGCTCGACCGGTGGCTGCAATTGCCCCGGCGTGCCGCGCCGCAGGTTGATGAACTGTTGCTGCAGCGACGTGAACAGGCGCGCGGCCTCCTCGTTGGTGTCTGCGGCGAACAGATTGACGCCGACCATTGCATACGGTTTCGCGAGCGTCGCGGACGGCCGGAACTGCGAGCGATACACCTGTAGCGCGCTCATCATGTAATCGGGCGCGAAGTGCGACGCGAACGCGAACGGCAACCCGAGCGCCGCGGCCAGTTGCGCGCTGTACAGCGACGAGCCGAGCAGCCACAGCGGCACATTTAGGCCCGCGCCCGGCACCGCGCGAATGCGCTGGCCGGCGACCGGTTCGGCGAAGTAGCGTTGCAATTCGACGACATCGTCGGGGAAGGTTTCGGCGCTGGCCTGCAGATCGCGGCGCAGCGCGCGTGCGGTGGTCTGATCGGTGCCGGGCGCGCGGCCGAGACCGAGATCGATCCGCCCCGGATACAGCGACGCGAGCGTGCCGAACTGTTCGGCGATCACGAGCGGCGCATGGTTCGGCAGCATGATGCCGCCGGAGCCGACACGAATCGTCTTCGTGCCGCCGGCCACATAGCCGATCACGACCGAGGTCGCCGCGCTCGCGATGCCGGTCATATTGTGATGCTCGGCGAGCCAGTAACGCTTGTAGTTCAGCTTTTCGGCGTGCTGCGCGAGTGACAGTGTGTTCCTGAACGCGTCAGCGGGCGTGGCACCCGCGGTGACCGGCGAAAGATCGAGAACCGAGAAAGGGATCATTGTCTATTGATTGCGATGGCGCTTTCGCGCGATGGGGCATTGTGGCAAAGCGGCGGTTTTTCTGCTGGCGGCGCGGCGATGCCCCTGATGGCTGAAGGGTCGCCAGCATCGGTGAGGCGGGCCGAGCCGCGACGAGGGGCGACACGTGGCGCGGAAATTGCGCTTGCATAGCGTGTTCGCGCGGCGGTGCTTCGCAATCGCAGTTCGCTCGAATAAGCAATCCCATGACTGACCGTGCGCCGATCGGAATTCGAGAGTACGGTTTAAGTATTCGGTACGGTGACGCGACCCGTTGCCCGAAATCTGGAATGTAGCGAAGGAGTTCCCGATCCCATGAATGTCGTCAAAGAGTTTCGTACCCGGTCATTCCAAGACGTGTGCCACGCATTGCTCGACCGCGAGGAGATCGCGCTTATCGACGTGCGTGAGGAAGACCCGCACGCGCGCAGCCATCCGTTGTTCGCCGCCAATCTGCCGCTGTCGCGGCTCGAACTCGATGCGCCGCTGCGGCTGCCGCGCCTCGCCGTGCCGATCGTCGTGTTCGATGCCGGCGAAGGCCTCGCGAGGCGCGCGGCCGAACGCCTCGACGAGCTCGGCTATAGCAACGTCGCATTGCTCGAAGGCGGTCTGCAAGGCTGGCGCGAAGCGGGCGGCGAATTGTTCAAGGATGTCAACGTGCCGAGCAAGGCGTTCGGCGAACTGGTCGAAAGCGTGCGTCATACGCCGTCGCTGTCCGCGCAGCAGGTGCAGGCGCTGCTCGATCGCGAGGCCGATGTCGTGGTGCTCGACGCGCGCCGCTTCGACGAGTTTCAGACCATGAACATTCCCGGCAGCATCAGCGTGCCGGGCGCGGAGCTGGTGCTGCGCGCGCGACAGCTCGCGCCGGACCCGGCCACGCGCATCATCGTCAATTGCGCGGGACGCACGCGCAGCATCATCGGCGCGCAGTCGCTGATCAATGCGGGCGTGCCCAATCCGGTGGCCGCGCTGCGCAACGGCACGATGGGCTGGACGCTCGCCGGTCAGCCGCTCGCTCATGGCAGCACGCGGCGCGTCGAAGGCGCGGTCGACGACGTGTCCCGTCTCGCCGCGGCCGACGGCGCGCGCGTGCTTGCCGACCGGGCGCGCGTGCGCCGCACCTCGCGGGACGAAGCGCGCCGCTGGGCCGACGAGGCGGTGCGCACCGTGTATCGCTTCGACGTGCGCACGCCCGAGGAATACGAGGCAGGCCACGTGCCCGGCTTTCGCAGCGCGCCGGGCGGTCAGCTCGTGCAGGAAACCGACCTGTTCGTGACGGTGCGCGGCGCGCGCGTGATCCTCGCGGACAGCGACGGCGTGCGCGCGAACATGACCGCATCGTGGCTCGCGCAGATGAACGTCGAGGTGTTCGTGGTCGATGGCCTGACGGCGGGCGATTTCGCCGAAAAGGGCGTGGCACCGCTCGTGCGCAACTCGGTGACGCCGCCCGACGTCGACGAGATCCAGCCGGCCGAGCTCGCCGCGCTGTTGCAGTCGCCGGGAACCGTCGTGCTCGACTTCGCGAGCAGCACGAATTACCTGAAGCGGCACATTCCGGGCGCCTGGTTCGTGATCCGCAGCCAGCTTGCCGACGCGCTGCGCACGCTGCCCGATGCGAAGCGCTATGTGGTGACGTGCGGCAGCGACGTGCTCGCGCGCTTCGTCGCGCCCGAGCTCGCCGCGGCGACCGAGCGGCCGGTGCAGGTGCTGCGCGGCGGCACACGCGCGTGGATCGACGCGGGCTTGCCGGTGGAGTCGGGCGGCGCGCGGATGGCGTCGCCGCGCATCGATCGTTATCAGCGGCCGTACGAGGGCACGGAGAACGCGCGCGAAGCGATGAGCGCGTATCTGGAGTGGGAGCAAGGGCTCGTCGCGCAACTGGCGCGTGACGGCACGCACGGCTTTCGGGTGATTTGACAGGCCGGCTATCCGGCGGCCGGCGATCCGGGGGGCCGGCCATCCGGGGGCCGGCCATCCGGGAGCAGTCCTCCCTGCACCGCGCGAATCTTCTGCCGATTCGGTGTAAACGCGCTCTCGTCGAAAGCCTCCGATGCGTTTAGATTATCGGCATCTGGAAGGCTTATCGAGGGACCAGGGCGGCCGTAAAAGGCAGCGGTTTGTCATTCGGCGATGGCGCAAGGTGAGCAGCCAAGGTTGCTCATCGCTTCGTCCGGAGCAGGCCGCTGCGCGTCGTCCGCGGTGCTTCGCGCAAGGCGGCTGATGAGCCGCCGTCACTTCCGGTTGATCGTATCGACCGACATGGCGACGCTGCACACAGCGTCGCCTTTTTGCTTCTGGCGTACCCATTTCAACCACTCCCCAGCCGATCTTTAGCGCTGCGCGCAACACGTTGCGTGCGTAGCCGCACTTGTCGCGCCTGCGTTGCTCGCGGTTTTGTCCGTGCGCGGTTATCCTTGTAGTACACACTACAGACCGGCCATGTGCAGCGACCGCAGATCCTGCGCATCCGGACAGGAATCGAAGTGAGCCTCAAACCGCTGGGCGTCACGCTGCTGATAGCGTGCGTTGCGCTGACCGGCTGCGACCAACAGCAGAGCGATCAAGCCGTGCAAAAACTCAAGGACTTTTTCAACGCCGTCAAACCGGACGCGCTGTTGCTCAAGAACATGACGCCGGGTGTCACGACCGAAGCGCAAATCCTCGCGCAGATGGGCAAGCCCGAAACCGCCCGCACCTTCACCGACGGCTCGAAGCGCTTCGAGTATCCGCGCGGCCCGCAAGGCCTCAACACCTACATGGTCGATATCGATCGCGACGGCAAGCTGCAGGCGATCACGCAGGTGCTGACGGCCGACAACTTCGCGAAGATCCGCTCCGGCATGACCGAGGACGAGGTGCGTCGATTGCTTGGTAAGCCTGGACAGGTCGCGGTGTTTCCACTGAAGCCGGAAACCGTGTGGAGCTGGAAATGGCGCGAGGGCGGCGTGACCGAGGAAGGCATCTTCAACGTTCACTTCGACCGGAACCAGAGGGTGTACACCACGTCACGCTCGGACGTGATTCGTGGGCGATAGGTGGGAAGAATGTCGATTAGAAGACGGCCGGATAAGCCGGCCGAAAGAGCGGGGTAGGCATGATACGTCGACGTCGATACAGCCGGATCGGGCTGGTGTTGGGAGGCGGCGCCGCGCGCGGCTGGGCGCATATCGGCGCGATTCGCGCGCTGCAGGACGCGGGCATCAAGCCCGACGTCGTGTGCGGCACGTCGATCGGCGCGCTGGTCGGCGCCGTCTATGCGAACGGCGACCTCGACTGGCTCGAGGAGTGGGTGTCGCGTCTGACGTGGCAGACGGTGGTGCGGCTGCTCGATCTGCGCATCTCGGGCGGCCTGCTCGGCGGGCGCAAGGTGATCCAGCTATTCGCCGACAAATTCGCCGGCCGCTCGATCGCGCAATTGAACATGCCGTTCGCGGCAGTCGCGACCGAACTCGACACGGGCCGCGAAATCTGGCTGCAGGACGGCAGCACGGTCGACTCGGTGCGCGCGTCGATTGCGATTCCGGGCATCTTCACGCCGGTTTGGCACAACGGCGTGTGGCTCGTCGACGGTGGACTGTGCAACCCGGTGCCGGTGTCGGTCGCGCGCGGCATGCGCGCCGACTGCGTAATCGCGATCGATCTGAACAACGACATCCTTAACGGCCGCGACTTCGGCGGCCCGGTCATCGAAACGCCCGCGCTCGATCCCACCGCGCCGCCGCCCGTCGCGCTGCGCCGCAACGGCAAGCCGTGGCCGCGCTGGCTGGCGCCCGCCGAGGCGAGCGTCACCGGCGACGTGCGCGTGCCGCCGAAGCCGAGCGCGCACGTGCCGTCGATGCTGAGCTCGATCGCGCAAAGCATCGACATCATGCAGGTGCGCATCACGCGCAGCCGGCTCGCTGGCGAACCGGCCGATATCCTGATCCAGCCGCGTCTCGGTGGCATGGGCATCTTCGATTTTCATCGCGCGGAGCCGGCCATCGAGGAAGGGCGCGCGGCGGTCGAGCACATGCTGCCGGCGATTCGCGCGCGGCTCGCGCTCGATTGAGCCTGAGCGGTCCAGCGTCGGACCCGGCGCGGCCGCGCTAAGGCAGCAGCATCGCGAGTTCGGCCGGGGCGCCTTCGAACGCGAACGGATTGAGGAACTGGCGCCGCCACATCAGTTCGCGATCGACCTCGCTCAACTGCGCATCGGCGCAGACCGCGTCCCAGTGCTCCAGGATGACCTCGATCTGCTGGCGCGCGATCGCCAATGAGTGATTCATATGTGCTTCACAAAGCGCCTCTACGGCTCATATATGAGTCAGGCTGGCCCGCGTCGGGCGGAAGGGCGCCTGCCAACGCGGTCGCCGCGGCCTATCGAAAAAGCGACCCGAACTTTGCGAAATCGCGGCACGGCCGGGCGCGCGCGCCACACCTGACAAAACGATAACCCTCGTGATACCAAGCGCTGCGAGCGTTCAGCGCGCGTCGGCAGCGTCATGCTGCGTCGCAGCAAGGCACCCGCCCGCCATTTGAGAAATTGATTTCAGCTTGCGAGACTCCGCGCCATGCCGGAGCAGCGAGCCGCCTACGCAGCAGCCGCCATCCGCGCCAATTCAACGAACCTGGATGGAGACACGCGTGTTCCTATACGGCTTTGGTCCCGTGCTGCTCGCCGGCACGCTGCAGACGATCGAGCTGTCCGTTCTGTCGCTGGCGGCCGCTGTGTTGCTCGGCCTCGCGGGTGCGGCGGCGAAACTCTCGTTCAACCGGCCCTTGCGGGCCGTCGCGACCGGCTACACGACGCTGATCCGCTCGGTGCCCGACCTCGTGCTGATGCTGCTGCTGTTCTACAGCATCCAGATGGCGGTCAACGATGTGACCGACGCGCTCGATCTGCCGCAGTTCGACATCGATCCGTTCGCGGCCGGCGTGCTGACGCTCGGCTTCATCTACGGCGCGTATTTCACCGAAACTTTCCGCGGCGCCTTTCTCGCGGTGCCGCGCGGCCAGCTCGAAGCGGGCAGCGCGTACGGCATGAGCGGCGTGCGCGTCTTCACGCGCATCCTGTTTCCGCAGATGATGCGCTTCGCGCTGCCCGGCATCGGCAACAACTGGCAGGTGCTCGTGAAGGCCACCGCGCTCGTGTCGATCATCGGTCTCGCCGACGTCGTCAAAGCCGCGCAGGACGCGGGCAAGAGCACCTTCAACATGTTCTTCTTCATCATGGTCGCCGCGCTGATCTATCTGGCGATCACCACGGTCTCGAACGTCGCGCTGATCTGGCTGAACCGCCGCTATTCGATCGGCGTGCGACACGCGGAGCTCTGAGCGTCATGATCGATATCCTCAATCAATTCTGGAAGGCGTATCTGTTCTGGGACGGGCAGCGCCTGTCGGGTCTCGCGGTCACGCTGTGGCTGCTGGTCGCGTCGATTGCGATCGGCTTCGTGTGCGCGGTGCCGCTCGCGGTCGCGCGCGTGTCGAAGAAGCGCTGGCTGTCGACGCCGGTACGTCTGTACACCTACGTGTTTCGCGGCACGCCGCTCTACGTGCAGCTGCTGTTGATCTACACCGGCGTGTACAGTCTCGCGTTCGTGCGCTCGCATAGTTTGCTCGACGCGTTCTTTCGCAGCGGCTTTCACTGCGCGATCCTCGCGTTCGCGTTGAACACCTGCGCGTACACGACGGAAATTTTCGCGGGCGCGATCCGCTCGACCTCGCATGGCGAAGTCGAGGCGGCGCGTGCCTACGGCATGAGCTGGTTCACGATGTACCGGCGCATTGTGATACCGTCCGCGCTGCGTCGCGCGTTGCCGTTGTACAGTAACGAAGTGATTCTGATGCTGCACGCGACCACGGTCGCGTTTACGGCCACGGTGCCCGACATCCTGAAGGTCGCGCGCGATGTGAACTCGGCGACCTACCAGTCGTTCAACGCGTTCGGGCTCGCGGCGTTAATTTACCTCGTGGTGTCGTTTGCGCTGGTTGCGTTGTTCCGGCGCGCCGAGCGTCGCTGGCTCGCGCATCTCGCGGTGCGCACGCATTGAGCGCGCGTTGACATTGCAGTGGGCGCCGCGCGCTTGCGCACGGCGGCGTCCGCACCAGACCGATCCGTATCTACACAGGGAGAGCATCTTGCTCCATACCACTCAAACCGAAGCTTGCAAGCTCGCCGTACAGGACATCCACAAGCGCTACGGCGACAACGAGGTGCTCAAGGGCGTGTCGTTGAACGCGAACAAGGGCGACGTGATCAGCATCATCGGCGCGAGCGGCTCGGGCAAGAGCACCTTCCTGCGTTGCATCAATTTTCTCGAACGGCCCAACGCCGGGCAGATCGTCGTCGATGGCGAGGCGGTGAAGACCAGGACCGATCGCGCCGGCAATCTCGAAGTCGCCGATCACAAGCAGCTGCAGCGCATCCGCACGAAGCTCGCGATGGTGTTCCAGCATTTCAATCTGTGGTCGCATATGAACGTGATCGAGAACATCATCGAGGCACCGATTCATGTGCTCGGTCTGAAGCGCAAGGAAGCCGAAGACCGCGCGCGCGAATATCTGGAGAAGGTCGGGCTCGCGCCGCGTCTCGAGAAGCAATACCCGTCGCATCTGTCGGGCGGCCAGCAGCAGCGCGTGGCGATTGCGCGGGCTCTCGCGATGCATCCCGACGTGATGCTGTTCGACGAACCGACCTCGGCGCTCGACCCCGAACTCGTCGGCGAAGTGCTGAAGGTGATGCAGAAGCTCGCCGAGGAAGGCCGCACGATGATCGTGGTCACGCACGAAATGAGCTTTGCGCGCAACGTGTCGAACCATGTGATGTTCCTGCACCAGGGCCGCACCGAGGAAGAGGGCAATCCGGCCGAGGTGCTGCGCGCGCCGCGCAGCGAGCGCCTGAAGCAGTTCCTGTCCGGCAGCCTGAAGTAACGCGCGGCTCGCTGTCACGGACACCCGATGGCCCGCATGTCCAGCCCGGCTCGCACGACTCAGGTCGCGGTCGTCGCATTGCCGCCCGTGTCGATGTCGGGCGTCGGGCCGATCGTCGACGCGCTCAATCTCGCCAATGAAATCGACGGCCGAGCGCTGTATCGCGTGCAGGTCTGTTCGTGGGACGGCCGCGCGGTGCCGCTGTCGGGCGGCGCGCAATGGCCGGCCGATGACGCGTTCGGCGACGCGATCGCGTGCGACTGGCTGATCGTCGTCAGCGAGCGTTTCCAGCAGTTCGCCGACTACCGGTTGTTTCTCGCGAGCCTCGCGCGTGTCGGCCAGCGCACGCCGCTCGTCACCGGCATTCATCACGGCGTGTGGTGGCTCGCGATGGCGGGGCAGCTGTCCGGCTATCGCGTCAGCGTGAACTGGGAAACCTATCAGCAGTTCTCCGAACAGTTCGAACGCTCGATCGTCACGCAGCAGATCTTCGAAATCGACCGCGATCGCGCGACTTGCGCGGGCGGTCAGGCGACCGTCGACTTCATGCTCGCGATGATCGGCCGCGAGCACGGGCCCGAACTCGCGGAGCGCATCGCCGATACGCTCGGCGTCGGCGTGCTGCGCGCCGGCGAGGAGCGTCAGCGCATTCCGTTCGTGACCGCGCCGGGCGAGCGTCATCCGCGCCTGAACGACGCGCTGCTGCTGATGGAAGCCAATATCGAGGACCCGTTGACCACCGACGAAATCGCCGGCTTGGTCGGCGTTTCGCGGCGGCAGCTCGAACGGCTGTTTCGCCAGTATCTCGGCTCGATGCCGTCCAAATACTATCTGGGGCTGCGGCTGTCGAAGGCGCGCACGCAATTGCAGCGCACCAGCAAATCGGTCGTGCAGATCAGCCTCGCGTGCGGATTTTCGTCGGCCGCGCATTTTTCGAATGCGTATCGGGAGCGCTTCGGCGTTACGCCGCGCGAGGATCGCCGCAATTGGATCGACCGCCAGACCGGCGCGCACGGCGGCGCGAGCGAGCCGCGGCCGGCCGCGCTGATCGAGCGGCCCGAACTCGATTGATGCACAGCGGCGCGCGCGATCGGGCATGGCTCGTACGCGGTCTGGAAGCCGTCTGAAAGCGAAGTAGGGGCACGCCCGGCACGGGTGGCGCGGCCGCACCGCCGAAGCCCGACACCCGGGCGACACAAACCCGACACGGACCGCTCACAGAGTACGAACGAAACGCCTGCACGAAAAGTACCCGCAATACCCGCCGTGGCGCGACGACGCGCGGAACCTCATAGAAAGCGTCGCGTATGCGCAAGACGCGCCGCGCACGGTTTCCTACACTAGCTGTATTACCTGTCACCCGTAAAAGGATTAGCCATGAACGACCTGACTGTGACGCGCCAGACCTTCGACGAAGTCATGGTGCCGGTGTTTGCCCCCGCCGCCTTCGTACCGGATCGCGGGCTCGGCTCGCGGGTGTGGGACACGCAAGGCCGCGACTATATCGACTTCGCCGGCGGCATCGCCGTCACCGCGCTCGGTCATGCGCATCCGGAACTGCTGAAGGTGCTGCATGAGCAGGGCAGCAAGCTGTGGCACATCGGCAATGGCTACACGAACGAGCCGGTGCTGCGCCTTGCGAAGCGCCTCGAAAGCCTGACGTTCGCCGACCGCGCGTTCTTCGCGAACTCGGGCGCCGAAGCGAACGAGGCCGCGCTGAAGCTCGCGCGCCGCGTCGCGGTCGACCGTCACGGCGCGCAAAAAGACGAAATCATTTCGTTTACGCAGTCGTTCCACGGTCGCACGCTGTTTACCGTCAGCGTCGGCGGCCAGCCGAAGTATTCGGAAGGCTTCGGCCCGGTGCCGGCCGGCATCACGCATCTGCCGTACAACGACATCGCAGCGGCGAAGAAGGCGATCGGCGCGCAGACCTGCGCGGTGATCGTCGAGCCGATCCAGGGCGAGGGCGGCGTGATCCCGGCCGATCCGGCGTTTCTGAAGGCGCTGCGCGAAGCGTGCGATCAGCACGACGCGGTGCTGATTTTCGACGAAGTGCAAACCGGCGTGGGCCGCAGCGGCTACTTCTACGCGTACCAGGACACCGGCGTGACGCCCGACATCCTGACCACCGCGAAGGCGCTCGGCAACGGCTTCCCGATCGGCGCGATGCTGACCACCAAAGAGCTCGCCGCCCACTTCAAGGTCGGCGTGCACGGCACGACCTACGGCGGCAATCCGCTCGGCTCGGCGATCGCGGAAAAGGTGGTCGAGCTCGTCAGCGACCCGAAGCTGCTCGAAGGCGTGCGCTCGCGCAGCGAAGTGCTGAAGGGCCATCTCGCGAAGTTGAACGAGCGGTTAGGGCTTTTCAGCGAAGTGCGCGGCAAGGGCCTGCTGATCGGCGCCGAACTGAACGACGCGTATCGGGGCCGCGCGAAGGACTTCGTCACCGCGGCCGGCCAGCACGGCGTGATCATGCTGATGGCGGGCCCGGACGTGCTGCGCTTCGTGCCGTCGCTGATCATGCCGCTCGACGACATGGCCGAAGGCTTCGCGCGTCTCGACAAGGCGTTCGGCGAACTCGTCGGCGCGAACGCGCAGGCGGCGTCGCGTTGATGTTCAGGCAGCTCCGCACGCCCACGCCGATGCGGCGATTCATGCGTCACATTCAACAGGAACGATGATGTACTTCGTGCGTCCCGCCCGCCTTGCCGATCTCGATGCGCTCGAGCATATGGCGCGCACCGCTCAACCGGTGCTGCATTCCCTGCCGCACGACCGGCGCGCGCTCGAAGCGCGCGTCGCGTTGTCGGAAGACTCGTTTCGCGCGGAAGTCGACTTTCCGGGCGAGGAGTTCTATCTGTTCGTGCTCGAAGACTCGGACACCGGCAAGCTGATGGGCACCGCGAGCATCGTCGCGGCGGCCGGTTACGCGGACCCGTTCTACGTGTTTCGCAACGATGCGCTGATTCATGCTTCGCGCGAGCTGCATGTGAATCGCAAGATTCACGCGCTGACGATGTCGCACGAGCTGACCGGCAAGAGCCGGCTCGCGGGCTACTACATCGACCCGTCGCTGCGCGGCGACGCGGCCGCGCAGCTGATGTCGCGCGCGCGGATGATGTACATCGCCGCGAATCGCAAGCGCTTCACGCCCGAGGTGTTCTCGCTGCTGCTCGGCGTCACCGACGAAAACGGCATGTCGCCGTTCTGGGAAGCGGTGGGCCGCAAGTTCTTCGGCCGCAATTTCGCCGATATCGAAGTCGAATCGGGTGGCCGCAGCCGCACGTTCATCGCCGAGGTGATGCCGACCTATCCCGTGTATGTGCCGCTGTTGCCGGAAGCTGCGCAGCGCGTGCTCGGCGAGCCGGACGCGAATGCGCTGCTCGCGTACGAGATTCATCTCGAGGAAGGCTTCGAGACCGATCGCTACGTCGACATCTTCGACGCGGGGCCGGTGCTGACCGCGCAGATGGATCGCAGCGTCAGCGTGAAGCACAACGAAACGCGCGTCGTGCGCGAGGCCCCGGCGCCGCACGGTGCAACGTACCTGATCGCGCACAACGGCGCCGCCGGCGAGTTCCGTTGCGTGCTCGGCGATCTCGCGCCGGGCAGGGAGTCGGGCGCCGCGTTGTCGCAGGCGGCGCTCGCCGCGCTCGGGGTACGGGAAGGCGATACGGTGCGCTGCGTGCCGCTGCATCAGCCGCAGGATGAACAATCGGGAGACGCGCAATGATCGTCGTTCGCGTAGTGCAACGAGGCGATGTGGATGCGCTGATGCGGCTCGCGCAGGAAACCGGGCCGGGCCTGACCACCTTCAAGCCGGATCGCGATGCGCTCGCGGCGCGTGTCGAACGCGCGCGCCGCACGATGGAAGATCAGGCCGAGCCGCATGAGGCTGGTTATTTCTTCGTGATGGAAGACACCGCGACCGGCGACGTGGCCGGTGTCTGCGGGATCGAAGCGGAGGTGGGCCTGCAGCAGCCGTTCTACAACTATCGCGTGAGCACGGTGGTGCACGCGAGCCAGGATCTCGGCATCTGGACCCGCATGCACGCGCTGAACATCTCGCACGACCTCACCGGTTATGCGGAAGTGTGCTCGCTGTTCCTGAGCCCGCGCTATCGGACGAGCGGCGTCGGCGGCTTGCTGTCGCGCTCGCGCTTCATGTTTCTCGCGCAGTTTCGCGAGCGCTTTCCGCAGCGTCTGTGCGCGGAGCTGCGCGGCCATTTCGACGAGCAGGGCACGTCGCCGTTCTGGCGCGCGGTCGGCTCGCACTTTTACCAGATCGATTTCAATGCCGCCGACTATCTGAGCTCGCACGGCCGCAAGGCGTTTCTCGCCGAGCTGATGCCGCGCTATCCGGTGTACGTCGAGCTGTTGCCGGAAGAAGCGCAGCGCTGCGTCGGCCTCACGCATAGCGACACGATTCCCGCGCGCCGCATGCTCGAAGCCGAAGGGCTGCGCTACGAGAACCACGTCGATATTTTCGATGCGGGTCCGGTGCTCGAATGCCATATCGCCGATTTGCGCACGGTGCGCGAGAGCGTGCTGGTGGCGGCCGAGGTCGGCGACGCAGCGGAGCCGGCCGCGCAGGACGGACTCAAGTCGATGGTATCGAATACGTCGCTCGGCGATTTTCGCGTCGGTGTCGTGGCGGGCGTGGCGCGCAACGGTGTGTTCCGCCTCAGCGCGGCCGAAGCCGACGCGCTTCGGGTAAAGGCAGGCGATCCGCTGCGGGTGCTGCCGGTGAAACACAAACAAGGATGATCATGAACGAGCTTTTCATCGCCGGCGAATGGGCCGCCGGCACAGGACCCGTATTCGCGTCGCACAATCCCGGCACGGGCGCGGTGGTGTGGCAAGGCAATAGCGCGTCGGCGGACGACGTCGATCGCGCGGTACGCAGCGCGCGCCGCGCGTTCGCCCCATGGTCGGCGCTGACGCTCGACGAGCGCTGCGCGGTAGTGCGCCGCTTCGCCGCGCTCGTGACCGAGCGCAAGGAAGCGCTCGCCGAAGCGATCGGCCGCGAGACCGGCAAACCGCTGTGGGAAGCGCGCACCGAAGCGGCGTCGATGGCCGCGAAGGTCGAGATCTCGATCCAGTCGTACCACGAGCGCACCGGCGAAAAGCGCTCGGCGATGGCCGATGGCACCGCGGTGCTGCGGCATCGTCCGCATGGCGTGGTCGCGGTGTTCGGGCCGTACAACTTTCCCGGCCATCTGCCGAATGGGCATATCGTGCCCGCGCTGATCGCCGGTAACGCGGTCGTGTTCAAGCCGTCCGAACTCGCGCCCGGCGTCGCGGCGCTCACGGTGCAAATCTGGCGCGATGCGGGGCTGCCCGCCGGCGTGCTGAATCTGGTGCAGGGTGAGAAGGACACCGGCGTCGCGCTCGCGAATCACCGGCAGATCGACGGGCTGTTCTTCACTGGGAGTTCGGATACCGGAACATTGCTGCACAAACAGTTCGGCGGCCGGCCGGAGATCGTGCTCGCGCTCGAAATGGGCGGCAACAATCCGCTCGTGATCGGCCCGGTCGCGGACCTCGACGCCGCCGTGCACCACACGATCCAATCGGCGTTTCTATCGGCGGGGCAGCGCTGCACCTGCGCGCGCCGGATCTTCGTGCCCGACGATGCGTTCGGCGAGCGTTTCCTCGCGCGCCTGACTGAAGTCACCGCGCGCATCGGCGTCGGCGAATACAACGCCGAGCCGCAGCCGTTCATGGGCGCGGTGGTGTCGGCGCGCGCGGCCTCGCGTTTGATCAGCGCGCAGCAACGTCTGCTCGCGAGCGGCGCGAAGGCGCTGTTGAAGATGGAGCAGCGTGATCCGCAACTCGGCTTCGTCACGCCCGCGATTCTCGACGTGACCGACGTGAAGGACCTGCCCGACGAGGAGCACTTCGGCCCGCTCGCGCAGATCATCCGCTACCGCAACTTCGACGACGCGCTCGAACAGGCGAACGATACGGAGTTCGGTCTGTCCGCGGGCCTGCTCGCCGACGACGAAGCGCTGTGGACGCATTTCCAGCGCACGATTCGCGCGGGCATCGTCAACTGGAACCGGCCGACCAATGGCGCTTCGTCGGGCGCGCCGTTCGGCGGTCCGGGCCGCTCGGGTAATCATCGGCCGAGCGCGTACTATGCGGCCGACTACTGCGCGTACCCGATGGCCTCTGTCGAAAGCGCGCAACTGAACATGCCCGCGAGCGTCTCGCC
Organism: Paraburkholderia atlantica; assembly: GCF_000092885.1. Lineage (NCBI taxonomy): Bacteria > Pseudomonadati > Pseudomonadota > Betaproteobacteria > Burkholderiales > Burkholderiaceae > Paraburkholderia > Paraburkholderia atlantica. Next base: position 1,250,785 of record NC_014117.1, read on the forward strand.
GGGCCTTCAATTCTAAGGATCGACGATGCTGCAAGCCACTGAAGCCAATTTCGACGGCCTGGTCGGCCCGACTCACAACTACGCGGGCTTGTCGTTCGGCAACGTCGCGTCGCAGAGCAACGAGAAGTCGGTCGCCAATCCGAAGGCCGCCGCGCGCCAGGGTCTGCGCAAGATGAAGCGGCTGGCGGACCTCGGCTTTCATCAGGGCGTGCTGCCGCCGCAGGAGCGGCCGTCGATGCGTCTGTTGCGCGAGCTCGGTTTTTCCGGCGACGACGCTTCGGTGATCGCGCGCGTCGCGAAAAATGCGCCCGAACTGCTCGCGGCGGCGAGTTCGGCCTCGGCGATGTGGACCGCGAACGCGGCGACGGTAAGCCCGTCCGCGGATACGCACGACGGCCGCGTGCATTTCACGCCGGCCAATCTGTGCAGCAAGCTGCATCGCGCGATCGAGCATGAATCGACGCGCCGCACGCTGCGCGCGATGTTCAGCGACACCGACCGCTTCGTCGTGCACGAGGCGCTGCCCGGCACACCCGCGCTCGGCGACGAGGGCGCGGCGAACCACACGCGCTTTTGCGAGCAATACCGGGCGCGCGGCGTCGAATTCTTCGTGTACGGCCGCAGCGAGTATCGTCGCGGGCCGGAGCCCAAGCGCTATCCGGCGCGTCAGACGTTCGAGGCGAGCCGCGCGGTCGCGCATCGTCATGGCTTGCAGGAAGCGGCGACCGTGTATGCGCAGCAAAACCCGGAAGTGATCGACGCGGGCGTGTTCCATAACGACGTGATCGCGGTCGGCAATCGCAACACGCTGTTCTGCCATCAGCTCGCGTTCGTCGATCAGCAAGCGGTGTACGACGAGCTGCGTTCGAAGCTCGCGAGCCTTCACGCGGGCTTCAACGTGATCGAGGTTCCCGACGCGCAGGTCAGCGTCGCCGATGCAGTGACGTCGTATCTGTTCAACAGCCAGTTGCTGACGCGGCCCGATGGCAAGCAGGTGCTGGTCGTGCCGCAGGAATGCCGCGAAAATCCGCGCGTCGCCGCGTATCTGGATGAGCTGACTGCGCACAGCGGTCCGATCGACGAGGTGCTCGTGTTCGATCTGCGCGAGAGCATGAAGAATGGTGGCGGCCCGGCCTGTCTGCGTCTGCGCGTCGTACTCGACGACACCGAGCGCGCGGCGGTTGCGCCGGGCGTGTGGATCGACGACGCGCTGTTCGGCCGTATCGATGCGTGGATCGAAAAGCACTATCGCGATCGTCTCGCGCCGGCCGATCTCAGCGATCCGCAACTGCTGGTCGAATCGCGTACCGCGCTCGATGAGCTGACGCAAATCCTCGCTCTGGGCTCGCTGTATGACTTCCAGCGCTGATTACGCGATGCAAGCCCCGAGCGCGTTGCTCGACGATTTTCTCGCGTGGACGCTCGCGGGTTCGCGGCCTGCCGCGCATCAAGCGCAAGGCACGTGCGCGAACGGTGTGCGCTGGAAGTGGCAGGGCGACGGCGTACTCGTGATCGAGCCCGCGCAGCAGCATGCGGACATCCGCAGCGTGCTCGTCTCGGCCGGCGTGCATGGCGACGAGACCGCGCCGATCGAACTGCTGTCGCGCATCGTCGCCGATATCGCGCAGGGCCGCGCGGCGCTCGCGTGCCGGCTGCTCGTGATTCTCGGCAACATCGATGCGATGCGCGACGGCGGCCGCTATCGCGACGACGATCTGAACCGGCTGTTCAGCGGCCGTCATCTGCAACTGCCGCAGAGTCATGAAGCGCCGCGCGCGGCCGCGCTCGAACAGGCCGCCACGCGCTTTTTCGCCGCCGCGTCCGACGCGCCCGGCGCGCGCTGGCATATCGACATGCATACGGCGATCCGCGCGTCGGTATTCGAGCGCTTCGCACTGTTGCCGCATACCGGCAAGCCCTTTTCGCGCGCGATGTTCGAATGGCTCGGCGACGCGCGTATCAGCGCGGTGCTGCTGCACACGACGAAGGGCAACACCTATTCGCATTTCACGGCGCAAGCGTGCGGCGCTGATGCGTGCACGCTCGAACTCGGCAAGGTACGGCCGTTCGGCCAGAACGACCTGACGCGCTTCGAGGGCGCGGATCTCGCGGTGCGCGCGCTGCTGGCCGGCACGCGTGTGGGTTCGCGAGCCAACGCACCGGCCGACGCGCAGGCGACGCTGCCGCGCGTGTTCACCGTCGTCGATCAGCTGACCAAGCAAAGCGACGCATTCGAGCTGCTGCTCGCGCCCGATGTGCCGAACTTCACACCGCTCGCAAAGGGCACCCTGCTCGCGCGCGACGGCGACTATCAATACACGGTGCAGCGCGATGAAGAGCGCATCGTGTTTCCGAACCCGGCGGTCAAGCCCGGCCTGCGCGCCGGCCTGCTCGTCGTCGATATCACCGCCGAGACGCTGATCAAGCTTGTCTAGACAGGTTCCGTGTACAATCGCGCGCTTCGCGGCTGTCGCACCTACCGGTCCCGCCGCCGCGCGAGTCCGAAGCGCGGCAGGCGTACACCGCCTGTTCGCGCCGAATCGGCTCCGTTTCCGTCAACACCGTAAAGGAACACCTGTAATGAAGAAGAATTGGCCCAATCTGGCCGCGCTCGCGCTGTTCGCGACGGCTGCGTTGACCGCAGGCACCGCGTCGGCGGCTGAGATCAAGGAAGTGCGCTTCGGCGTCGAGGCTTCGTATGCGCCGTTCGAATCGAAGTCGCCGGCCGGCGAGCTGCAAGGCTTCGATATCGACGTCGGCAATGCCGTGTGCGCGAAGCTGAAGGCCAAATGTGTGTGGGTCGAGAATTCGTTCGACGGCCTGATCCCTGCGCTCGAAGCGCGCAAGTTCAGCGCGATCAACTCGGATATGACGATTACCGACCAGCGTCGCCAGGCGATCGACTTCACCGATCCGATCTACACGATCCCGAATCAGATGATCGCGAAGAAGGGCAGCGCTCTGCAGCCGACGCCCGCATCGCTGAAGGGCAAGCATGTCGGCGTGCTGCAGGGCACGATCCAGGAAACCTATGCGAAGGCACGCTGGTCGCCGGCCGGTGTCGACGTCGTGCCGTATCAGACCCAGGACCAGATTTACGCGGACCTGGCGTCGGGCCGTCTCGATGCGTCGTTCCAGGACGCCGAAGCGGCATCGAAGGGCTTTCTGAAGAAGCCGCAGGGCGCGGGCTTCGAGTTCGCCGGTCCGGCCGTCAGCGACGACAAACTGCTCGGTGCGGGTGTCGGCTATGGCGTGCGCAAGAACGACAAGGCGCTCAAGGATGCGCTGAACGGCGCGTTGAAGGAGCTGAAGGCGGATGGCACGATCGACCGCCTTGCCGCCAAATACTTCGACGTGAAAGTCGTGCTGAAGTAACGATGCATCGAAGTGTGCAAAACGGCCGCTAATGCGGCCGTTTTGCTTTTTGCGCGCGTGTCGCAAACGTTCAACAAATATTTCGAGATATTGCCTTGTAAGCCTGTTCGTGCCCAATGACGCTGCGATAAAATTGCGACGCACGCTGCCGCGCGTCGACGAGCTTGCAACGTCACAGAAACGCGCGTACGTGCAGCGAAAAACAGAACATAGCGGCCAGGCGCCAGCGGCGCCGAGCGGGGGACTGGAATGACCACCATCGCAATCGAGACTCTGGGCGACAGCGGCACGACCGACGACGCGTCGCTCACCGCCAGCTACGCGCGGCAGCCCATACTGAATCGGGACGGCATGCTGTGCGGCTACGAGATCAAGGTGCATGCGCCCGAGCTGCCGCTCGCCGACGCGGACCTCAGCGCCCCAGCAACCGATACCGATCTTCGTCCCGACGCCGACGCGTCGCCGGGCCGCGCGCCCACGCCGGTGCAACGCGTTGCGCGCGCGATCGTGCGCGGGCTCGTGCAAAGCGACGTGCGCGGCGCGCTGACCGGCCATCCGGCCTACGTCGACGTGAACCGCGAGCTGCTGCTCGATGACGCGATCCTGCGACTGCCCGCCGAGCGCTTCATGCTCGAGCTGTCCACCTCGCTCGAAGTCGATGACGAGTTGATCGCGCGTATCGTGTATCTGCATGGCCGCCGCTACCGCTTCGCGCTCGACGACGTCACGCAGCCCAATGAGACTTTCGCGAAGCTGCTGCCGTACGCCGAAGTCGTCAAGATCGACGTCCCGCGTACGCCGCGCGCGCTGCTGGCGAAGCTCGCGAGCGTGCTGAAGTCGGCGGGCAAGCTGCTGCTCGCATCGGGTGTCGATGCGCAGGCCGACTTCGAAACGGTGCATGAACTCGGCTTCGACCGCTTCCAGGGCTATTACTTCGCGCGGGCGCAAAGCGCGTCGACGCGCAGCGTCAGCGCGCCGCGCCACGCGCTGCTCAATCTGCTGCAACTGCTCGCGGGCGACCCGACGGTCGCGCAGCTCGAAGCCGAGCTGAAGCTGAACCCGGTGCTGGTCATGCATCTGATGAAGCTCGCGAATTCGAGCGGCCTCGCGGTCGGTCACAAGGTGACGACGCTGCGCGACGCGATCAACGCGACCGGCACCGACCGCATCGCGCGCTGGACGCAGCTGCTGCTCTACGCCGACGGCCGCAAGGTCGCGCTCGAAGACGACCCGCTGCTGCAACTCGCGGCGACGCGCGCGCGCTTCATGGAGCTCGCGATCGAGCGCATGCCCGAGGCGGGTCGCGACGAAGCCGACGCGGCCTTCCTGACCGGCGTGTTTTCGTTCGTCGATGCAGTGTTCGGCGGCTCGCTCGAAAAAACGCTAAACATCCTGACGTTGTCGCGGCCGATCCAGGCCGCGATCCTGCATCGCGAGGGCAGGCTGGGTCTGCTGCTGAGCGCGGTCGAGGCGCTCGAAGGCGGCGCATGGGAGCGCGTCGCCACGCTATCCGAGCGGCTTGCACCGTTGACGCTGGAAGAGGTCGCGCAGATGGGTCTCGCGGCCGGCGCATGGGCCGGTGTCGCGGATCGCAGCGCGCAAGGGCTGGAGCGGATCGAGGATTGAGTGGGGTGAAAGCCCCACATGATGCCCGGATAAAATCGTTTTCGGGCAAATACGGAAAGGATCAAAGTGAAGCAGAGTGATCAGCGATCACGCCAGGTCTTCACATCGTCTCCATTTCCCGCATCTGCCCCTGGCCGAAAAAACGTCCTAACTCCTTTGCCAGTTCGTTGAGCACGCCCATCTCCTTCTGTGAGATGCGGCGTGCCTCCTGCGTATGCGACCAGTCGCCGTACAGCAGCGCGACGGTCTGATCGGTTTCGTCGATGATCGGCAGCAGCACGAACGCGCGCGCGTCGTCGAACGAGCGTCGGAACCACTCCGGCAGCCGCGCGACCATCTTCGGATCGCGCGCATTCTCGATGAAGATGCCGACCGAGTTCGCGATCGCGAGATGAAACACGTCGGGCTCGAACGCGGTGTTGAACGCGAGCTTCGGCAGCGCCGCGTCGATCTTCGGCCCGAAGCCGATACGGGCCCTGAACGTGCCGTTGCTATGCTTGACGTAGACCACGGTGCGCGCGAAGCCGAGCGCCGCGAGCACGGTCTCGGCGGCCATCGCGAGCGCCGGCGCGAGCGGGCTGCCTTCGGGCAGGCCGCGCAGATCCTGTACGCCGACCTCGATGCGCGCCTCGGGCGTCAGCGCCTCGCGCGCGATCGCATCGGCATTGGCGCGCAGCTCGACGATTTCGCGCATCACGCTGTCGCCGCCATCCTCGCGCGCGAGCGCGACGCTCATCTGCAGCAGCACCTCGGGGTCGGTGTTCAGCACGCTGCCGTACTCGTGCGCAAGCTCACCGATGCGTGCCTCGCGTTCCCCTTCGGGCATGTTCTGCTGCGTGAGCACGTCGGCGACCGCGGTCGAGTAGTTGGTGATCGCGCGCAGCCACTGCACCTGGCGCGGTTGCGTCACGTCCTCGGGATCGAACTCGCCCATGCCGGAGCGGATCGTGTCGGGCAGACGCCAGCGCACCGCGGCTTCGGCGCCGATTTCATCGAAAGTGACGCCGAGCACGAGCACGCACGCATCGGCTTCGAGGGCACCGCCGTCGATATGGCGGCGAATCTGGTCCCATTCGGCGTCGAGATAGAACACGACCAGCAGCTTGCCGATCTGCCGCATCAGCGTGCAGACCACCGCTTCCTCGCCGGCGCGCAGGTCGCCGCGCTCGGTCAGCTTGCGCGCGACGCAGCCCGACAGCAGCGTGCGGTTCAATTCGAGTTTCGCGTCGATGCGTCGCGGCGCGCTTTGATGAAAGTGATCGACGATCTTCAGACCGACTACGAGGTGACCGACCGCATCCATGCCGAGCACCATCAGCGCGCGCGACACGGTCGTGATGTTGCCGCCGAACGCCATATACATCGCCGAGTTCGCGAGCCGCAGCACCTTCTGCGTGAGCGCGAAGTCCGACAGCACCACTTGCACGAGGCCGGTGAAGTCGAGGTCGTCGTTGGTCACTGCCGCCATGGTGGTGCGCAGCGATTGCGACAGCATAGGGAAATCGCCGCGCTCGCTCATTCGCGTCCAGAGCCGGTCGAGCACTGCCGCCTTTACCATGTGTGTCCCGCAAAAGCCATACGTGTTCCAGTGAATGCCATGCCGGTCGTGAGCCGGCTTGTTCCGCTGCCTGGGCGTCGTGCGTGCATCGCCCGTTACGCGCCGTGCAGCTGAAGCTCGCGCGTTTCGAAGCGCTGCGCGAGTTCTTCGGACGGCAACGCCTTGCAGACGAGCCAGCCCTGAATGTGATCGCAGCCCATCTCGGTGAGCAGGGTGCGCTGCGCTTCCGTTTCGACGCCCTCGGCAACCAGTTCGAGGTCGAGCGTCTGCGCAAGGCCGACCACAGCGCTAACGATTGCCTGATCGTTTCGCGAGGTTAGCAGATTCTCGACGAAACTCCGGTCGATCTTCAACTTAGCGAGCGGAAAGCGCTGCAGGTACGCGAGGCTCGAATAGCCGGTGCCGAAGTCGTCGACGGCGAAGCGGATGCCCATCGCCGTCAGGTCTTCGAGCAAGCCCTTCGCGTGCGCCGGGTCGTGCATCAGCAGACTTTCGGTGATCTCGAACACGAGCCGGCGCGGATCGATGCCGGTCAGCTCGATCGCCTCGCGCACCGAGTCCTTGAAGCGCGGATCGCGAAACTGCTGCGGCGACACGTTGACGGCCACGTACTGCAGCGGGATGCCCTTCGCGTCCCACTGGATCAGCTGCATGCACGCGACCTTCATCACCCAGTTGCCGAGGAAGTTGATCAGCCCGATCGACTCCGCGAGCGGAATGAACATCGACGGCGGCACGAGGCCATGCACCGGATGCGTCCAGCGGATCAACGCCTCGACACCGACCACGCCCCGCGTGCGGCTGCTCGTGATCGGCTGGAAGTGTAGCGAAAACTCGCCGTTGCGTACGCCGTCGTAGAGGTCGGCCTCGAGCTTCAGACGCTCGGCGTCGGCCGGGTTGTCGTCCGGCACGTAGAACGCGAGCGTGTTGCCGCCCGCGGCCTTCGCCTGCAACAGCGCGTGGTCGGCCCAGCGCAGCAGGTGGGTATCGTGGCCGCCGGTGTCGTTGGCATGGCGCACGTCCGGGTACAGCGCGATACCGATGCTGGCCGACAGATGGACCTGCTGACCCTTGAACACGTACGGCTGCTGGATCGCGGTCAATAGACGCCGCGCCAGCGCTTCGGCGGCGGCCGCCGCGTCGGTGCGGCTCGCGGCAGGCTTCACGAGGATCGCGAACTCGTCGCTGGCGATCCGCGCGATCGTTTCGTTCGGGCTCGTCATGTTCAACAGACGCCGCGACGTGTCGCGCAGCATCTCGTCGCCGGCGTCGTAGCCGAGCGCGCGGTTCACCCGCTGATAGTCGTCGAGATCGAGCAGCAGCAGCGCGACCGGCGTGCCGTGCGCGTCGGCCTTCTGTTGTGCGTCGAGCAGCGCGTGCACCAGACCCGACTGGTTCGGCAGACTGGTCAGCCGGTCCAGATGCAGCGCCTGGGTCAGCCGCTCTTCGGTGGCGCGCCACGACGACACGTCGAAGCCGGCGATCGCGTAGCCGTCGACGCCGTCGTGGCTGCTGCGCACGACCCGCAGCTCGACCGTGATCGGATAGGTCAGCGACTTGACGAGCCCGAGCGTCGCTTTCTCGACGTTGCCCGAGGCCGCCGCCTGCTTGAGCAGTGCATCGAGGCGCGGCACGTCGGCGGGGGCGACCAGATCGTGCAGCGTCGCGGTTTTCAGGTATTCGCGGTGATAGCCGATAAAGCGCAGGCTCGCGTCGGACACGTAGATGAAGCGCAGCGCATCGTCGACGTGGGCGAGCAGGTCGACCGCGCCGACCACCTGTTCCAGTGGGGGCGGGCGGTTCGCGCTGCTCGGCCGATCGTCGTCCTCGCGCCGGCCGAACGTCCGCAGCCGGTCGATGACCGTGCGCAAGGAGCCCCGGCGGGGCGCGGTGATCGTGTTCGCTTCCATGTTCGTCGCTGGCAACCTGGGTTCGTCCGCGGGCGGGGCTGCTTGTCCGCCGGTCCGGGCGGCCGGGAGATAGCAGGCCGCCCCATCAGAACGAGATAACGACGCAAGCGGGGAAATCTTTAGCGGCGCGAGGAGAAAAACATCTGGTAATGCCTCGGCCGGTGCCGTCGCCGGGATGATTCGGTTAAAGTGACGCCGCTTCGCGGCCGTTAATACGGCGAATCTCCCTTAATTTGGCGGCGCTGAGGCGTCGCGCTGCGTAGACTTTCCGAACCTTGCACCGATGATCCATCTTCGAACGCTCCGTCATCAGGTCCGCCAGCGCCCCACGGCCCGTCCCGCGGGACGTCGAGGTGCGTGATGTCGCCGCCGGCGCGTCGGCCGGCTATCCTGAGCGCGGGCACCCGGACGCGGTCCCCCAGTACGTCTACGTCGGCCGCCAGCCGATTCTGGATCGCGATGGGGCGCTTCACGCCTACGAGCTGCTGTTCCGTGCCGGAACGTACAACTACGCCGAAATCAGCGACGACGCGCAGGCCACCGCGCAGGTGGTCGCGCGCACGATCGGGGGAATCGGCGTGCCGGCCGTGCTCGGTCAGCATCGCGGCTTCGTCAATATCGACCGCGGGCTGCTCTTTAGCGACATCGTTCATCTGATGCCGCCCGAGCGCTTCGTGCTCGAAATCCTCGAAACCGTGCGTTACGACGCTTCGCTCGCGCGTCGGCTCGACGAGCTGCATTGCGCCGGCTTTCAGGTCGCGCTCGACGACGTGCACGACCTGACCGACGAGCTGAGGGCGATGCTGCCGTACGCCGACATCGTCAAGATCGACTTCCTGCAAACGCCGCGCCGCAAGGTCGCCGAGCTCGCGTCGGCGTTGCGCGGCTACGGCAAGACCCTGCTCGCCGAGAAGGTCGAAACGCGCGAGGACTTCGCGCTCGCGCACGAGCTCGGCTTCGATCTGTTCCAGGGCTACTTCTTCGCGCGGCCGCAGGTGCTGGCCGCGCCGCGCAACCGCTCGCTGCGCCCGGGCCTGCTGCGGCTGCTCGCGCTGCTGTCGCGCGACGCCGGCATCGTCGAGCTCGAGGCGGAGCTGAAGGTCAATCCGGGCGTGGTCGTACAACTGCTGCGGCTCGTCAATTCGAGCGCGTTCGGCCTCGGGCGCAACATCGCGTCGCTGCGCGAGGCGATCATCGCTACCGGCACGCGGCAGATCGCGCGCTGGGCGCAACTGCTGCTGTACGCGGACACCGGCGACCTGCCGTGGCGCGCCGATCCGCTCGTGCAACTGGCCGCGACGCGCTCGCGCTTCATGGAGCTTGCCGCGAACTGGCTGCGTCCGGCCGACGGCGAATTCGCCGATGCCGCGTTCATGACCGGGATTTTTTCGCTGGTGCACATCGTGCTCGACAGCACCCCGGACGCGGTGCTCGAAAAGCTCGGCCTCGCGCCGCAGATCCGCGAGGCGATCGTCGCGCGCAAGGGCGAACTGGGCGCGCTGCTGCTGATCGCCGAGGTCGCGGGCGAGGGCGGCGACGCGGCGCCGGTCGCGACGGCGGCGGGCTTCCACGCGCTGACGCCCGACGTGCTATCGCAGCTGAATCTGTCGGCGGCGGCGTGGTTCGGCGCGCACGTGGCGGAGACGGACGCTTGATGCGCCGGGCTCGCGCGCCGCACCCTTTCGATTTGCCTGTGTTCCGGGCGCCGACCGACGCCGCGTGCGCATCCGTGGTCCAATAGAACGTTCAGCGACGGCCTGTAACGCTGGCCGGAGCTGTCTTCGATGGACGGGATCAACTGCGTGCGCTCACGCATGGAGGAGCAGATGAAGACAAGACACATACCGGCGGTATTGGCCGCCGTCATGGCGTTCGGATTCGCAATGCATTCGCCGCTTGCCTCGGCAACCCTGAAGCCCGGCGATACGGCGCCGCCGTTCACCGCCGAGGCCTCGCTCGGCGGCAAGACCTACACGTATTCGCTGGCCGATCAACTGAAGAAGGGGCCGGTCGTGCTGTACTTTTATCCGGCCGCGTTCACGAAGGGCTGTACGATCGAGGCGCACGAGTTCGCCGATGCGGTCGACGAATACAAAAAGTACGGTGCGACGGTGATCGGCGTGTCGCACGACAACATCGATACGCTGACGAAGTTCTCGGTCAGCGAATGCCGCAGCAAATTCCCGGTCGCGGCGGACGCCGACGCGAAGGTGATCAACGCATACGACGCGGCCTTGCCGATGAAGGCCGGCATGGCGAATCGCGTGTCGTACGTGATCTCGCCCGAAGGCAAGATCATCTACGAGTACACGAGCCTGCAGCCCGACAAGCATGTCGAGAACACGCTGAACGCGCTCAAGGAGTGGGCGGCCGCGCATAAGGGGCAGTGAAAGGTCGCACGCGGCATCGCCTGTTGCTCGTGTCAGGCTAAAACCATTTACCGGATGAGCTTGCGATGCCGATTCTCGTTGCGTTGATTGCGCTGGTCGCGCTGGGGTACGGCGCGGTACGCGCCTTCGATGCGCTGCAGGCCAGTTTCGGGCTGGCGGTGGCGGAAAGCGTGGCGGTACTGGTTGCGTTGCTGATTGCGGGTGCGCTCGCGTACTGGCGGCAGCGGCGCCGCGAAGTCGCGCCGAACGTGCGCGACGGCGACTGGACGCACGAGCTGAAGGGCAGTTGGGGTTCGGTGCGGCTCGCGGCGGCCAAGCGGCTCTGCGAGATTCGCGTCGGCGACGAGCAGGGTGCGTATATCTTCGCGGATCTTCTCGGCGCCGAAGCACAGGGCCGCGACGCACAGGCGCGGCTCGCCGTGAAGGTCAAGGACACACGGCGCGGCGAGTGGCTCGTGCCGATGTCGAACGAGCGGGTGGCGCGCCGATGGCAGCGGATCTTCTCGCTGGCCATCGAGCAGAAGCTGTGAGCGCCACCTCCACTGCATCATGACGACGTCGGCGCCGCGCCACCCGTGCGGCGTGCCTTTCTCGCCTCCCAGCGCACGCGGATGCGATCCATATACAGATAGACGACCGGCGTCGTATAGAGCGTCAGCATCTGGCTGACGATCAGGCCGCCAACGATCGAAATACCGAGCGGCGCGCGCATCTCCGCGCCTTCGCCGCTGCCGAACGCGAGCGGCAACGCGCCGAGCATGGCTGCGAAGGTGGTCATCATGATCGGCCGGAAGCGCAGCAGACAGGCCTGGTAGATCGCGTCGCGCGACGACAGCCCCTTGCGCGACGCGTCGATCGCGAAGTCCACCATCATGATCGCGTTCTTCTTCACGATGCCGATCAGCAGGATCACGCCGATCAGCGCGATGATGCTGAACTCGGTGTTGAACAGCAGCAGCGCGAGCAGCGCGCCGACGCCCGCGGACGGCAGCGTCGACAGGATCGTCAGCGGGTGGATGTAGCTCTCGTACAGGATGCCGAGCACGATATACACCGCCGCGAGCGCGGCGAGGATCAGGATCGGCTGATCGGACATCGACTGCTGGAACGCCTGCGCGGTGCCCTGAAAGCTGCCGTGGATCGTGGCGGGCATGCCGATTTCGGCCATCGTGTCGTAGATCACCTGCGTGGCGGTGGACAGCGACACGCCCGGCGGCAGGTTGAACGAGATCGTCGAGGCGACGAACTGGCTCTGGTGATTGACCGACAGCGGCGTGGTGCCCGGCCCGAAGCTGGCGATCGCCGACAGCGGCACCATCGTTTCCTTCGCGGTCGACACCGGCGAGCCCGACGACGCGCTCGACTTGCCGCTCGCCGCGATCGAGTTGATCGCCTGGTTGCGCGCCGAGTCGGCCGCGATGCTGGCCGCGCTGGTCGCTGCGGTGCCGCCGGTTGCCGCGCCGCCCGCGGCACCGCTCGTCGTGGCCGCCGTGCCGGTCGCCCTGGACGTCACGGTGCCGGCCGGCGCGTTGGTGGTCTGCGCGCCGCTCGCGCTGCCGCCCGAGGTGCTGACGTAAATCTGGCTCAGTATCTCCGGGCTCTGCCAGTAGCGCGGCGCGACTTCCATCACGACGTGATACTGGTTCAGCGGGTTGTAGATCGTCGACACCTGGCGCTGGCCGAACGCGTCGTACAGCGTGTTGTCGATCTGCGCGGGCTTGATGCCGAGGCGCGCAGCGGTGGCGCGGTCGATCGTCACCATCGCTTCGAGACCGCCTTGCTGCTGGTCGGAGTTCACGTCCGCGAGCTCCTTGCGCGCCTGCAGCGCCTCGGTGAGCTTCGGCCCCCACTTGTACAGATCGGGCGTCGAGTCGGCGAGCAGCGTGAACTGATACTGCGCGTTCGATTGCCGGCCGCCGACGCGGATGTCCTGCACCGCCTGCAGGAAGGTGCGCGCGCCGGCCACGTCGCCGAGCGGCGCGCGCAGTTGCTGGATCACCTGGTCGGCGGACAGCTTGCGTTCGCTCTTCGGCTTCAGCGACAGGAACATGAAGCCCGAATTGGTCTGCCGGCCGCCGGTGAAGCCGACCACGCTGTCGACCGCCGGGTTCTTGCTGACGATGTCCATCATCTGCGAGAACTTGCCCTTCATCGCCTGGAACGACGTGCTCTGGTCGGCCTGGATGCCGCCGATCATGCGCCCGGTGTCCTGCTGCGGGAAGAAACCTTTCGGCACGATGATGTACAGCGCGACGTTCAGCCCGATGGTCAGCAGCAGCACGAAGAGGATCAGCCGCGGATGCCGCAGCGCCCAGCCGAGCGTGCGCTCGTAGCCGCGCTGCATCGACGCGAAGCCGCGTTCGAGCCAGCGGCCGAAGCGGCTTTCCTGTTTTTTCTCGTGCGGCTCGCGCAGCAGCCGCGAGCACATCATCGGCGTGAGCGTCAGCGAGACGACCAGCGACACCGCGATCGCGAGCGACAGCGTCAGCGCGAACTCGCGGAACAGCCGCCCGACGATGCCGCCCATCAGCAGGATCGGCAGAAACACGGCGACGAGCGAGATGCTGATCGACATCACCGTGAAGCCGACCTCGCGCGCGCCGAGGAACGCGGCCTTCATGCGCGGCACGCCGTCCTCGATGTGGCGCGAGATGTTTTCGAGTACGACGATCGCGTCGTCGACGACGAAGCCGGTTGCGATGGTCAACGCCATCAGCGACAGGTTGTCGAGCGAGAAGCCCATCAGGTACATCGCGCCGAACGTGCCGATGATCGAGATCGGCACGGCCACGCTCGGAATCAGCGTCGCGCGCCAGTTGCGCAGGAACAGGAACACGACCATCACGACCAGCGCGACCGCGATCACGAGCGTGCGCTGGGTGTCCTTCAGCGACGCGCGGATCGTCGTCGAGCGGTCCGAGGTCGGCGAGATTTCGACGTCGGCGGGCAGCGACGCGTGCAGCTGCGGCAGCATCGCCTTCACGCGGTCGACGGTCTCGATGATGTTGGCGCCCGGCTGCCGGTACAGGATCACGAGCACCGCGTGCTTGCCGTTGAAGAGGCCGAGGTTGCGCAGGTCCTCGACCGAATCGACGACCTCGCCCATGTCGGAGAGTTTGACCGGCGCGCCGTTGCGATAGGCGATGACGAGATCCTTGTACTGCGACGCCTTGGTGGCCTGGTCGTTGGTGTACAGCTGCACGCGGTTCTCGCCGAACTCGATCGCCCCTTTCGGGCTGTTCGCGTTGGCCGAGGCGAGCGCCGCGCGCACGTCCTCGAGGCCGATGCCGTAATGCGACAGCGCGTGCGGCAGCAGCTCGACGCGCACCGCCGGATTCGCCGAGCCGCTCACGTCCACTTCGCCGACCCCCTGAACCTGCGACAACGACTGCTGCAGCACCGTGGCGGCCGAATCGTAGAGCTGGCCGGGCGTGCGCGTGCTCGACGTCAGCGCGAGAATCAGGATCGGCGCGTCGGCCGGGTTGACCTTGTGGTAGGTCGGGTTGCTGCGCAGGCTCGCGGGGAGGTCGGCGCGCGCCGCGTTGATTGCCGCCTGCACGTCGCGCGCGGCGCCGTTGATGTCGCGGTTCAGGCCGAACTGCATCGTGATGCGGGTCGAGCCGACCGAGCTTTGCGACGTCATCTCGGTGACGTCGGCGATCGAGCCGAGGTGCCGCTCTAGCGGACTCGCGACGCTGGTCGCGACGGTCTCCGGGCTCGCGCCCGGCAGCGTCGCCTGTACCGAGATGGTCGGGAAGTCGACCTGCGGCAACGGAGCCACCGGCAGCTTGGTGAACGCGAATACTCCCGACAGCGCGATGCCGATCGCCAGCAGCGTGGTGGCGACCGGACGGGAAATAAACGGACGCGACAGGTTCATCGCTCAGTTCCCTGCATCGGTGGCGGGCGGCGTGGCGCTGCCGGACGAATCGCCACGGTTAAAGCGCTCGCGCAGCCGGCGGCCGAGCGAATCGAACGCGAGATAGATCACCGGCGTCGTGAACAGCGTCAGCAGCTGGCTCACGATCAGGCCGCCGGCGATCGCGATACCGAGCGGCCGGCGCAGCTCCGAGCCCGCGCCGGTGCCGAGCATCAGCGGCAGCGCGCCGAGCAGCGCGGCGAGCGTGGTCATCAGGATCGGCCGGAAACGCAGCAGACACGCCTGGTAGATCGCCTCGCGCGGCGGCTTGCCTTCCTCGCGCTCGGCGTAGAGCGCGAAGTCGATCATCATGATCGCGTTCTTCTTTACGATACCGATCAAAAGCACGATGCCGATGATGCCGATGATGTCGAGATCGTGGCCGGTGATCAGTAGCGCGAGCAGCGCGCCGACGCCGGCCGACGGAAGAGTGGACAGGATCGTGATCGGATGGATGAAGCTCTCGTACAGCACGCCGAGCACGATGTACATCGTGACGATCGCCGCGAGGATCAGGAACAGCTCGTTCGCGAGCGACGCCTGGAACGCGAGCGCCGCGCCCTGGAAGCGCGTCTGGAACGACTCGGGCAGGCCGATGTCCTTTTCGGCCTGTTCGATCGCCCTCACGGCCGCGCCGAGCGACGATCCCGGCGCAAGGTTGAACGACACCGTGGTGGCCGGGAACTGGCTCAGGTGCGTGACCAGCAGCGGCGCGGGTCGCTCGATGAACCTCGCGATCGACGACAGCGGCACCTGGCCGCCCGCCGCCGTGGAAGACGGCAGGTAGATCGAGTTCAGCGACGTGGTGTAGTGCTGCATCGTCGGCTGCGCTTCGAGAATCACGCGGTACTGGTTCGACTGCGTGAAGATCGTCGAAATGATGCGCTGGCCGAACGCGTCGTACAGCGCGCTGTCGATCGTGGCCGGCGTGATGCCGAAGCGCGCGGCGGTCGCGCGGTCGATCTCGATGAACACCGAGCGGCCGTTGTCCTGCAGATCGGTTGCGACGTCGGCGAGTTCGGGCGACTGCTTCAGGCGCTCGACCAGCTTCGGCACCCACGTGGTGAATTCGCCGATGTTCGGATCGGTCAGCATGAACTGATACTGCGTCGGGCTGACCGTCGAATCGATCGTCAGGTCCTGCACCGGCTGCATGTACAGCGACGCGCCCGGAATATGCGCGACGTCCTTCTGCAACTGGCGGATCACTTCGCTCGCGGTGTTGCTGCGGTCGTCGCGCGGCTTCAGATTGATCAGCATGCGGCCGCTGTTCAGCGTGATGTTGCTGCCGTCCACACCGATGAACGAGGTCAGGCTTTCGACGTCCGGGTGCTTCAGGATCTGGTCGGCGAGCGCCTGCTGGCGCTCGGCCATCGACGCGAACGACACCGACTGCGGCATCTGTGTGATCGCCTGGATCACGCCGGTGTCCTGCACCGGGAAGAAGCCCTTCGGTATGAACACGTACAGCAGCCCGGTCAGCACCAGCGTGAGGACAGCTACGACCAGCGTGGAGCGCTGACGGTTCAGCACCCACGTGAGCGCGACCGCGTAGCGCGCGATCACCCAGTCTATGAAGCGGTGCGCCTTCGCCTCGAAACGGTGACTGTCGTGCGGCGGCGTGTGGCGCAACAGCTTCGCGCACATCATCGGCACGAGCGTCAGCGACACGACCGCCGAGATGACGATCGTCACCGCGAGCGTGATTGCGAATTCATGGAACAGGCGGCCGACCACGTCGCCCATGAAGAGCAGCGGAATCAGCACCGCGATCAGCGAGACCGTCAGCGAAATGATCGTGAAGCCGATCTGCTTCGAGCCCTTCAGCGCGGCTTCGAGCGCCGAGTCGCCTTCCTCGACGTAGCGCGCGATGTTCTCGATCATCACGATCGCGTCGTCGACGACGAAGCCGGTCGCGATGGTCAGCGCCATCAGCGATAAATTGTCGAGCGAGAAGCCGCACAGGTACATCACCGCGAGCGTGCCGATCAGCGACAGCGGCACCGACAGGCTCGGAATGATCGTCGCATAGATGTTGGCGAGGAACAGGTACATCACCAGCACGACCAGCACGACCGACATGGCCAGTTCGAACTGCACATCGCGCACCGACGCGCGGATCGTGGTGGTGCGATCGGTGACGACCTCGACCTCGAGCGCGGCGGGCAGCGACTGCTGCAAGCGCGGCAGCAGCGCCTTGATGCTGTCGACCACCTGGATCACGTTCGCACCCGGCTGGCGCTGCACGTTCAGGATGATCGCGGGCGTGTCGTTAACCCACGCGCCGAGCTTCGTGTTCTCCGGACCCGGCACGATGCTCGCGACGTCGGTCAGCATCACGGGGCGGCCGCTCTTGTATGCGACCACGGCGCTCTTGTACTCGTCGGCGTCGGTCAGCTGGTCATTCGAATTGATCGTGTAGTTGCGCGTCGGGCCGTCGAAATTGCCCTTCGGCGTGTTGACGTTCAGGTTCGAGATCGTGGTGCGCAGATCATCGAGATTCAGCCCGTACGCGGCGAGCGCGCGCGGGTTCGCCTGAATGCGGATCGCCGGGCGCTGGCCGCCCGACAGGCTCACGAGACCCACCCCCGCGACCTGCGAGATCTTCTGCGCGAGACGCGTGTCGGCGAGATCCTGAACCTGCGTGAGAGGCAGCGTTTTCGACGTGATCGCGAGCGTGATGATCGGCGCGTCGGCCGGGTTGACCTTAGCGTAGATCGGCGGCGCGGGCAGGTCGGACGGCAGCAGGTTGCCCGCCGCGTTGATCGCCGCCTGGACTTCCTGCTCGGCGATGTCGAGCGGCAGGTCGAGGCTGAACTGCAGCGTGATGATCGACGAGCCGGCCGAGCTTTGCGACGACATCTGGTTCAGCGACGGCATCTGCCCGAACTGCCTCTCGAGCGGCGCCGTCACGGACGACGTCATCACGTCCGGGCTCGCGCCCGGATAGAAAGTCTGCACCTGGATCGTCGGATAGTCGACCTCGGGCAGCGCGGACAGCGGCAGAAAGCGCAGCGCGACGAGGCCGACCAGCATGATCGCCGCCATCAGCAGCGCGGTGCCGACGGGACGCAGAATAAAAGCGCGGGATGGATTCATGCGGTAAGTGCCGTGCCTTTACTTTATTGCGATGCTTGCGACGCGCGCCGGCCGCGACGCTCGTGCGCGCCCGAGGCGGCCGCCGGAGCGCTCGCGCCCTGCGCGCCGGACGCGCCACGCGGCCGTTCGGCCGGGATCGTGATCTTCGAGCCTTCGCGCAGCCGGTCCGAACCGTCGATCACGACGCGTTCGCCGACCGCGAGACCCGACTGGATGCTGGTACGCTCGCCATCGACCGGGCCGACCTTGACCTGGCGCACGGTGACCGTGTTGTCGGGCTTCACGATGTACACGAAGGTACCCTGCGAGCCGTTGAGCACCGCCGAGGTCGGCACGATCACCGCGTCC
Source organism: Paraburkholderia atlantica (assembly GCF_000092885.1). NCBI lineage: Bacteria > Pseudomonadati > Pseudomonadota > Betaproteobacteria > Burkholderiales > Burkholderiaceae > Paraburkholderia > Paraburkholderia atlantica. The sequence goes on from NC_014117.1 coordinate 1,269,010, forward strand.
TTGATCGTATCGACGAGCAGACGCGTATTGACGAACTGGTTCGGGAACAGGCCGTTGTCCTTGTTCTCGAAGATCGCGCGCAGCTTGATCGTACCGGTGGTGGTGTCGATCTGGTTGTCCATCGTCTTCAGCGAGCCGACTTCGAGCGGATGCGTGTTGCTGCGGTCGTACGCGGTGGCCGACAGCGACTCGCCGTTGCGCGTGTGCTGGATGATCTGCTGCAGATTGTCTTCGGAGGTCGTAAACAACACGCTGATCGGATCGAGCTGCGTAATCACGACGATGCCGTTGGCGAGGCCCGAGGTCACGTAGTTGCCCGGGTCGACCTGACGCAGACCGACACGTCCCGACACCGGCGCGGTAATGCGCGCGTACACGAGGTCGAGCTTGAAGCTGTCGACGTTCGCCTGGTCGGCCTTCACCGTGCCTTCGTATTGCCGCACCAGCGACGCCTGCGTGTCGACCTGCTGACTCGCGATCGAGTCTTGCGCGAGCAGCGTCTGATAACGCTTCAGATCGAGACGGGCGGTGGCGAGCAGCGCCTGGTCGCGCACCAGCGTGCCCTCGGCGTTGCGCAACGAAATCTCATACGGACGCGGGTCGATCTGGGCCAGCACGTCGCCCTTCTTGACCATCTGGCCTTCCTTGAAATAGACGTCCTGCAGCACGCCGCTCAGCTGTGGCAGCACCGTGACGGTGGCAAGCGGCGTGACCGTGCCGAGCGCGGTCAGCACGACCGGCATCTCGCCCTGCGTCGCGGCGGCGACGTGAACGGGCTGCGGCATGTTGGCCATTGCGTTCGGACCGCCGCGGCCCAAGCGACCACTGCGCGCGCCGCTCGCGGCACCCGGCGCGCTCGCGCCGCTGCCGGGGCTGCCCCACGGATGCCAGCGCCACAGTACGACGCCGAGCACGACCAGCGCCGCGACGATCAGCGCGACAGTGCGGCCGCGGTGGCGTTTCACCGCGCCGGGCGCGCTCGATTGCGCGCCGCTCGCGGACGGTTGGGAAGCGGCAGGGCGTTGGGTTTCCGGGTGCTTTTGTTGTTCGTCCATCGGTTCGGTCAGGTGGCTGGCTTTGTGATGTGAGCCGCCGATGCGCTCGCCGCCGTTCGAAAGACGGCGGGCCGGGATATGGGCGGCATGTCAGGCGGTCGTGGCGGCGCGCGCCGCGCAATATTTAGCGCGATGCTATCCGAGGCGCGGGACAGAGATGTTAACGCAATGCGGAATCATCACGGATCGGCGAGGCCGCTTCGACGGCGCTCGCGGCTCGCGGCGCGGTCCCGCGACGGGATGCGTGATCGTACGTTGCGGCGTCTGTAACAGTCCAGCCGCGTATTTTTCGGTTAATTACCAGGGTTACAGGCTGTTGGCGAATTGTAGGGTAGAGGTGGGCGCGATGCCTTCGTCGCTGCACAGACCGCAGGCGGCCGGCGCCGCGTTCGGCCTGCGCGGGCGCCGATTGGCGCCCGTTGCCGCCGCCGGGCTATTCGTCGAGCCGGCGCCCCGGCGTGCCGCCGATCTCCAGCACGATCTTGTCGATGCATTCGAGCAGCGCGGGTGCGGCGTCCGAGATCAGCCAGTCGCGCGGACACTGATCGGCCGAGCCGCCGCAATTGACCGCGTAGCGCTCACCCGACGGCCCGACGAAGCCGAGCGCGATCGCGTTCAGCCCGTTGTACCACTCGCCGGTCGCAATGGCGAAGCCGCGCTCGAGCGTGTCCTGGATCGCGCTGGCGAGACGGCTGCCGATGTAGCCCCAATCGTCGCCTTCGGCCGTCTGCAGACCGATGAGCAGACGGTCGCGATCCGGTTGCGCGAGCGCGGCGAGATACGCCCGGCCGACCGCGGTGCGCGTCAAGCTCATGCGCGAGCCGATCTCGAGTCGCGATACGAGCACCGCCGAACGCGGCCGGATCGCGTCGATGACGACCATGTCGTAGCGGTCGCGCACCGCCAGATGCACGGACAACGCGGTGCGTTCCGCGAGTTCGATCAGGAATGGCCGCGCGCGCGAGCGGATGTCGAAGTTGCGCAGAAAGCCGTTGCTCAGTTCGAGCACCGACGAGGTCAGCACGAAGCGCTCGCTTTCGGGCAGTCGCAGCAGGAAACCGGCGCCGACGAGCGTCGCGGTGATGCGCGACACGGTGGGCTTCGGAATCCCGGTCAATTCGGCGAGTTCGCGATTGCTGAGTGGTGCGTGCGCGGCGGCGACGGCACGCAATACGGTCAGCCCGCGCGCGAGCGCGGTGACTTCATCGCCCGGGCCGTCTCGGTCTTTGCTGGCGGGGACCTTGGCGGTGACGGTCTGGCTGGGTGTGGATCGGTTCATGCGTTTTTTTGGAACAGTATTTCAAATTGCTCGCTCGTTAACCTGTTGACGACCGCCCGCGCGAGGCGGGGACATCTCCAAACCGGGGCATCCATTCATATTCGTTTAGAAAAATCATTGTATCGGAAGAATTTGCCGATCGATCAGCGACTATATCTTTTTGCTTGACTTAGTCAGCATAACCATAAAAAATGGAACCCCATTTCGAAAGCCGTTTTTATCCGCTGCATTTTGGTGCGCGCGAGCGGAAGAATCCCGAAATCCAGGATCGATTGCCCTCCAATGCGCTTGCGCCTTTCGAATACCTTCTCTCAGGTTCTAGCACGGCCCTCGGAATGGCTAGAACTTTTTAAGGCGTCACGGCAACGTGACGCCTTTTTTTTGGGTCATCGCTCAGTACACAACAGCTGAAGCCTGAATTTTCAATGGCACGGTGGTCGTCGTGGTATCCCTCGGGTTCACTCGAACAAAGGCTATCAGCGCACGCAAACTCCAGTTGTCAGAAATTTCCGCCCACGGACAGTTCGAGGAACGTCGCAAAAATCGGCGCTCCATAAAAGCATTAAGTCGCTCAAGTCGCTTCATCTGAACGGTTAAATCCTGCCAAACCATGAGCGGCGTTGAAGTAGCCGTCAATGCGGTTTTGCAGCTTCCGTTATTGCAGGCGTGGAATCCCTTTTATCTGTCATTCAACATTCCGTCGTGGTCGTTGTCGACGCTGTCCTTTTTCTATGGTTGTTTCCGGCGCTCGCGCCACGCCTGCTGTCGATGCGCTTCAAGTGGGCGATGCTGATGGCGATGTGGCGAAAACGGCGCACCGGCGCGTTACCACCGAAGATCACGCGCGGCGCTCACGAGCTGAATTGTGCGGCAAGGCTTCGCCTGTCGCGGAGCACGGATAGCACGAGCGCCGTCATGCCGCACATCGCGATCAGCGCGGTCAACGCGTTCTTTCCAGCGTGCACGAGCACCCAGCCGCCGACGGCTGGAAAGCCGAACGCACCGGCCGAGTAAGCGACGATGAACCATGTCAGCGCGGCGTGACGATGGAGGGCGTCGGAATCGTTGACAGCCTGTTCCTGGATCACGGGGTAGGCGAGGCCGTAGCCGGTTCCGAACAGCACGGCGCTGGTCGGGTGAAAGAGCGTGTGATACGGAACGGCGAACATTGCGACAATGCCAAGCAGCATCAACATGAGCACGAGTTTCGTCGTGATTTCACGCCGCGAACTGATCACGAGCCGTCCGAGCAGCCAGCGCGCGAGAATGACCGTCACGGTATAGAAGCTGAAGAACGTACCGGCGTGCGAGCCAGTTCCCTGAACGAGCGACATCTGGAACGTCAATAAGCCGGAGAAAACGCAGGCGCACAAGCCAATCATCGCGATCGAATAAACCGCGCGCGTGCGGAGTATGGCGCCGGAATTGAGTGCCCACGGCTTTTGCGTGTGCGTTGCGGGATTCGGCGACAGCCGTGCGAACACTTCCAGCATCAACGATCCAACCATGCACAGCCCCGCGACGACGAGCAGCACGCTCGTCACGGTCCAGTGCAGCGAGCGGATCGCGAACGCGGCTAGCGCGGGACAGGTGCCGATGCCCACCATTTGTATCGTGCCGAACCGCATGAACCACGAGCCACGATCGGTATTCGTGGTTCGTTCGGCCAGTGCCATGGGTGCGGCGAGACTGAAGGAACCCCAGCCGAAACCGACCAGGAACCCGGGGACGAAACCGATCGCATGCTCTGGCGCGATTACCGTGAAAGCCGCGACACCTGCGCCCAGGCATAGCGCCGCGAACGCGGACAATCGCGCCGCGCCGACGCGCGGCGCGAACCAGTCGACCAGCGGAAAGCTCACGAACGTGCCGATCACCGCTTGCGCCAACGCAATGCCGGTATTCAGGTCGGTTCCGCCGGCGGAGCGGAAATGCATCGACAGCAGAAACGTCGCGCCATAACCGCTGGCGGCGAGCAGCGTGCCGAGCAGAACGAAAAGAGCATGGAATGGTTGCATGCGTCGAACTCTATTGATCGACAAGGGCAGACATATTAATCCGCCAGCCGGCGCTCAGACGGTCCCGAGCGACTAACTCATACCAAGGTATTAGCTCACCATCCGAAAAATCAGTAAGCCCTGGACATTCCGATTCAGGCCGCTCGACGCGAATTCCAATACCAAAGTACTAGAGCCTCTTCATTACGCCCCATGTAAGCTTCAGGCTTGACGTGACAGGGATGACCGCATCCCGGCCGGCAACCGGGCGGCTATTCCCTGCAACTGTCGAGTCAGGTATTGAAGTCCAACTGATATCGAGGGTGTCTGCGATGGCCCCATTCGCAGACCGTATCGTCGTAGAAGACTATCGTGATGCTAAATACTGAGACCGCGTGGTCCGCTACCACCGCAGCCAACAGAACCGCGGGCATCGTCTATGTCGTAGACGACGACGATTCGGTACGCGAAGCGCTAACGGGTCTGCTGCGCTCGATCGACCTGGAAGTCGACGCCTTCCGCTCCGCTGAAGAGTTCCTCGCGGCGCCCAAAGGCCCGGGGCCAGCGTGCCTCGTGCTGGACGTGCGCTTGCGTGGCCAAAGCGGATTGGCGTTGCAGAAGTCGCTATTGACGCAGCAACGCGCTCCGATGCCCGTTGTCTTCATGACGGGATATGGCGATATCGCCATGACGGTCGAGGCGATGAAAGCGGGGGCGCTGGACTTTCTCACCAAGCCGTTCCGCGATCAGGACATGATCGACGCGGTGGTCACGGCATTGCAGCGCGACGCACAACGCCTCGAAGCGGATAGCTCGCTGTTCGAGGCTCGCGAACGGTGGGGCGCGCTGACGCCTCGCGAGCGGGAGGTGCTGGTCAACGTCGCGTCCGGTCTGATGAACAAGCAGATCGCTTCCAGAATGCGGATCGCCGAGGTGACGGTCAAGATTCATCGGGGCCAGGCAATGCGCAAAATGAATGTGCGCTCCGTTGCCGACCTCGTGCGTAAAACCGTTGCGCTTGGCGTTGGTCCATCCGGGCAGTAAAGGCGGGTGCGAATGACGCCCGCAACGTGGCAATCAGCCAACTTCGCGGTCTTCAATACCACCTCAATGCGGCTTTGATCAGCCCGCCTTTTGCGCACCCATTGCAATTGCGATGACATTCGTCGCATGGGATAATCGCGCAACCTTCTGGTCGCACCAAACTACGCACCTGAAAGCAGGTTTCGGCGAACGTTTGAGAATCTCGCGCCTGCTCGCAAAATCAAAACAATGATGGGACTGGCAATTGATTCCGGCATCGTCCTCGATGCGCTGTCTGTGATGGCCTGGACCGCGCTGCCCGACGGTCGGGTCGACTTCGTTAACCGAAAGTGGTCCGAATACACAGGACGCGTGCTCGGCACTTCGTCTGACTGGCAGTGGCGCGACGTGATCAGCGCCGACGACTTGCCGAGGCTGCTCGAGCGGCAAACCGCCATTCTGGCGTCCGCAGAGCCGGGTGAAATTCCGGTGCGTCTACGGCGCTTCGACGGCCAGTACCGTCGGTTCGTGCTTCAGATCAGTCCGCTGCGTGATGCCGAAGGGCGGATCGTCCGGTGGTGCGGAATCTGCAATGACGTCGAGGACTTGCGGCGAGCGGAGGAGGCACTGAAGCGCCGGGAGCTCGACCTGCAGTTGATCGTCGAGAGCATTCCCGTGCCCGTCACGGTGATGTCGCCAACAGGCGAAGTCGAAGCCCAGAATCGGCTCACGTCGGAATACTTCGGAAAGTCGTTCGAGGAACTCAAAGCGTGGCGGAGCGGCGGGTTCATTCATCCGGAAGATCTCGAGGCGGTAATCGTCGCACAGGAAGCATCGCTCGCGAGCGGCACCGCGCACAATGTAGAGACCCGTTACCGGCGTGCCGACGGAAGCTACCGCTGGTTCAACGTGCGCGGATTTCCGTTGCGCGGCCGGGACGGTGGCATTCTGCGCTGGTTCTTCCTGTCGATCGATATCGAGGACAGCAAGCGTGCGGAAATCACGCTCGCCGCGAGCGAGCGCCACCTCAACGAGACAATCAATGCACTGCCCGCGCTGATCTGGTCAGCGCGCCTGAACGGCACCGGCGAGTTTTACAACCAGCACTACCTCGATTATCTCGGCAGAACCCTGTCGCAGGTGCGAGATTACGGATGGATGGACTCGGTGCATCCGGACGACCGGGCTGGGCTGATGTCGGTATGGAGCTCCGTGATGGCCAGTCAGTTGCCCGGCGCGGCGGAGGCGCGAATGCTGCGCTACGACGGCCAATACCGATGGTTTCTGTTTCGCACCAGCCCATTGCGGGACCAGCACGGCAAGGTCGTCAAATGGTACGGCGTCAACATCGACATCGACGACCGCAAGCGTGCGGAGGAGGAGCTGCGGCGCAGCGAAGCATTTCTCGCCGAAGGTCAGGCGCTGGCGAGAATGGGCAACTTCTCGTGGCACGTCGATACCGGCGAGATCGCCTGGTCGGATCAGCTTTATCACATCTTCGAGTTCGAGCCGGGCACTACGGTGACGCTCGATCGTATCGTCGCGCGCTATCACCCGGAGGACGTCGGTCTCGCGTTTCAGTTGATCGAACAGGTGCAACGCGGCGATAGCGATGTCGAGAGCCAGTATCGCCTGTTGATGCCAGACCAGTCCGTCAAGCATGTGCATTTGCTTGGGCATCGCGCGACTGACCGTCCGGGACGCCGCGAATACATCGGCACGGCTCTCGATATCAGCCAGCGCCGTCGCTCGGAAGAGGCGCTCGACAAGGCGCGCTCGGAGCTTTTGAATGTCGCGAGGATAACGAGCCTTGGCGCGTTGACGGCGTCGATCGCCCACGAAGTCAACCAGCCGCTGTCGGGAATCGTGACCAACGCCAGCACCTGTCTTCGCATGCTGGCCGCAGTGCCCGCCAATATCGAAGGGGCGCAGGAGACCGCGCGGCGCACGATTCGCGACGGCAACCGCGCGGCCGATGTCATTGCGCGCTTGCGTGCGCTCTTCAGCAGGCGCAGCGTGACGCTCGAGGCAGTCGATCTCGGCCATACGGCGCGCGAGGTCGTTGCCCTGATGCAGAGCGATCTGGACCGGGACCGGGTCAGCGTGCGCGCGGAGTTCGCGGACGGGCTGCCGTTGGTCGGCTGTGATCGGGTACAAGTCCAACAGGTGATCATGAATCTGCTGCGCAATGCCGCGGATGCGATGAGCAGCGTCGACGATCGGCCGCGCCGCATGTCGATCAAGACGGAGGCCGAGTCCGACGGGATGGTTCGTTTGACCGTGCAGGACGCAGGGATCGGCTTCGATCCGCAACACACGGAACGGCTTTTCGATGCCTTTTATACGACCAAGAATGACGGCATGGGCATTGGTCTCGCGATCAGCCGGTCGATCATCGAAAGCCACAACGGGCGTCTTTGGGCGGCCTTGCCGAAGGAGGGGCCCGGCGCGAGCTTCGCATTCTGTCTGCCCATATATGGCGGGTAAAGGCGGATAACGGGCATATACATACCTCTGTATGATGGATGCGCAACAGCGAATCCGGCATTGTCCGGTGTTCGGACCAGGATTCATTCGGAGCCTTCACACGAATCGGCGACCGATATTAGCGAGGTATGCCATGAAGAGACCTGGCGAAACCCAGGACCACGTGTCCACGAGTACCCCGCAGGCGGTTCCTGTCGTGTTCGTCGTGGATGACGACATCTCCGTGCGCGAATCCCTTGAGCTGCTGATTCGCAGCGCGGGATGGCAGCCGCGGGTATTCGGATCAGCCCGGCAATTTCTCGCGCACCCGCGTGTTTGCGGACCAAGCTGCCTGCTGCTCGATGTCTCTCTCCCGGATCTGCACGGTCTGGATCTGCAGCGGCAAATCGTGGCCGACCGCGCCGACATGCCGATCATTTTCATCACCGGCTACCCCGATGTGCCCGTTACCGTGCGGGCCATGAAAGCCGGCGCGATCGAATTCTTCACCAAGCCGTTCAACGGTGAAGCTTTGCTCGAGGCCATTCGCGACGGCATTGAACATAGCCGTCACGCGATCGAAGCGGCGAGCGAACATGCCGCGCTGCGGGCTCGCTATGCCGCGCTGACTCGTCGCGAGCGTGAAGTGATGGCGTTGGTGGTTTCCGGGTTGCTCAACAAGCAGGTGGCGGCCGAGCTAGGTATCAGCGAGATCACGGTCAAAGGCCACCGTGGCCGCTTGATGGAGAAGATGGCGGCGAACTCACTGGCGGAGCTCGTGATCATGGCCGCCCAGGTGGGCGGCCAGTTCAGTTCGCGTGTCGGCGCTCCGAAGAGTTTTTCATTCGATTGATACCAAGGTATCGTGGATCAGCCGCTCCGCTTCGTGCATGCTTCGAGCGGAGTAGTGGACTCAACGAGACTTGATTGCGGGAAATCATGCTGGTAACGGTGGTTGATGATGACGAAGCGGTGCGGGAATCGCTTCCGGATCTGGTGAGAATGTTCGGATATGCGGTCAACGTGTTCGCGTCGGCGGAAGCTTTCCTTGCGTCCGGCGTCGTCGATCAGACCGATTGTCTGGTCCTCGACGTCAACATGACCGGGAAGGGCGGGCTCGGGCTCTTTTCCGAGTTGAAACGTCTCGGCCAGAAGATCCCCGTTGTCTTCATCACCGCCCACAAGGACGAAGCCGTTCGCGAGCGCCTGCTCATGAAGGGCGCGTCTGATTGTCTGTTCAAGCCCTTTAGCGATACCGCACTTCTCGCGGCACTCCAGTTTGCGCTAGGTGAAAACTGCAAGTAGCTCAGTACTTCGGCGCAATAGCGAGGCCGTTGCTCTGCGTGCGGATATACCTACGTATAGGGCGCTAAACCGATCGCCGTATAGTCCGATCCGTTGATCGGATGGTGCCATGTCACGTCTGTCCATAAGCTTGATCGAGTCGACTTTAAACTACTCGAGAGGAGATGGAGCGTGGCAAAACTGATTAACGAACGTCGCCGGCAAATTCTGAGAACCGGCCTTGCCGGCGTTGCGGTAGCGGGATCGGGAGTTGCCGGATTCGCTCGCGCGCAGTCGGTGTCCGCGAGCACGAACGCCGCCTCCTTCGGTGAGATTCGCCGCGTTCAAGCAAATGGTTTGAGCATCGGCTACGTCGATGTGGGCCCGAAAGAAGGTCCGGTCGTTGTCCTGCTGCACGGTTGGCCCTACGATATCCACAGCTTCGCCGAGGTCACGCCGATACTCGTGGCAGCCGGGCACCGGGTGCTCGTGCCGTATTTGCGCGGCTATGGTCCGACGCGATTCGTGTCGGCGGACACACCGCGCAATGGACAGCAAGCCGTTGTCGCCGTCGATATCGTCGCGTTCATGGACGCGTTGAACGTCAGGCAGGCGGTGATCGGCGGATTCGACTGGGGCGCGCGCACCGCCAATATCGTCGCGGCGCTGTGGCCCGAGCGCTGCAAAGCGCTCGTTTCCGTCAGCGGTTATCTGATCGGTAGCCAGGCGGCCAACGAGAAACCGCTGCCGCCGCAGGCCGAGCTCGCCTGGTGGTATCAGTTCTATTTCTCCACGGCGCGCGGTCAGGCAGGCTATGCGCAGAACAGTCACGATTTCAACAAGCTGATCTGGCGTCTTGCGTCGCCGCAGTGGCGCTTCGATGACGCAACCTACGAACGCACGGCGGCATCGTTCGACAACCCTGATCATGTGGCGGTGGTGATCGACAACTATCGCTGGCGTCTGGGGCTCGCGCACGGCGAGGCCAAGTATGACGACATCGAGAAGAGGCTTGCGCAGTCGCCGGCGATCGCGGTGCCGACCATCACGCTCGAAGGTGACGCCAACGGCGCGCCGCATCCGCAGCCGGCCGCGTACGCCGCGAAGTTCACCGGCAAGTACCAGCACCGCGACATCAGCGGCGGCATTGGCCACAATCTGCCTCAAGAGGCGCCCAAGGCGTTCGCGGACGCGCTGCTGCAAGTCCAGCGTCTTTAACGGAAGAGTGTGCGAAATGATGCTCGCTCACTTCAGGGCGCCGCTTGTCGCAATGGCGCTCGTGCTGGCGGCAGCGGCGAATCAGGGTGCCGTGGCCGCCGATGTGACGGGCACGCCGTCGCCCATCTATGGCGTGACGATTCCCAAAGGCTACCGGCAATGGCAGATGGTTGCCCCGGCGGAGGAAGCCGCGCCGCTCGACGAACTGCGCGTGGTGTTGGGCAATCCACTCGCGATCAAGGCAATCGAGAGTGCCACGCAGCCGTTTCCGGACGGGACCGTTCTGGTCAAGCTGGCATACAGAAAGAAGCAGTCGGACGACTTTGCGCCGGCGACCGTGCCGGGCGAACCGACGACGGTGCAGGTCATGGTGAAGGACTCACGCCGCTATGCATCGACGGGCGGTTGGGGCTTCGGACGGTTCATCAACGGTGTGCCCGCGGATGCCGCGCAGCATCAGACGTGCTTTGCGTGCCATGCCGCGCTTGTCAAGGATCGCGACTACGTTTTCACGCGATACGCGCGTTGACCTGGAGGCATGCGCGGCGGCTTGCCCATGATCTTCCGGCTTTCCGCGGGGTCGTTGGCCTACCGTCGGCGCCGCCGTTCCCGCTCGATGAGCCTATCGAAATGCGCCGGCACTGCCGGCGCGATCTCCCACGATGAAACCGGCAGGATCAGGGCGCAGCGTACAACGTCAGCTTGCTCGACACCGACTGAACGCCCGGCACTTTCGACGCGACATCCTGAGCGAGCTGGTCCTGCGATTCGTCGAGAATGGTGCCCGCCAGCGTGACCTTGCCCGTGCGCGTATTCGCGAATACGGCGATATCCGTGTCGTTCAGACGTTTGGAACTGAACAGAGCCTCGCGAACCTTCTTTGCCAGTGCGTGATTGGCGGCGCGATCGGCGCGCATCTCCGCGCGAAGCTGCTCTTTGGTCGGAGCGGCGTTGTCGGCGGGGGGCGTGGCAGCTTGTACGAGTGCGGCCGACGACAGCAGAACGGCGAGAGCACCCGTGAGTGCCTTGTGGCGTAACGTCATGGAATCACCTGTTGGCGAGGGATTGAGGAGGAGTCTTGAATGTGGGTCTTGCCCGCTCGAAAGCATAGTCTGCTGTCCGCCTCTTCTCTATCAGACATTCGGTGACGAACCCTATACGGATGTCGACACAGCGTTATACCTTTGGATATGGCTGCGAGCGTGCGCACATGCAATTGCGCGTCAACCATCACCGCGTTGTTATCGATGCACGGGAGAACCCATAATGTGCCGTTACAAATAACGAAGTACCAGACAACATGCGGATACAAAGTGCGCGCTAAATGATGCCTGTGTGCATGACAGTTCAATCCGGCACGGCGGCATAGACATCGTTCGGATTGGCGAAGACCAACGACGACTCCCGGGAGAATCCATGAAAGAACTTTGGCGCCTGAGTGCAAGCGAACTTGCGACGCGGATCGGGAACGGTGACGTATCGGCAAGAGAGGCCGCGCAATCCGCACTGGCGCGTCTCGAATCGGTGAATCCGGTGCTTAATGCGATCGTCGCGTACCGGCCAGAAGCGGTGATTCAGCAGGCCGAGGCGGTGGACCGCGCGCGCGCTCGTGGCGACAAGCTGGGGCCGCTCGCCGGCGTTCCAGTGACGGTGAAGATCAACATCGACCAGCGTGGCTTTGCGACGACGAACGGAGCGCGGAGCCACGAGAACCTCGTTGCGCAGGTGAATAGCCCGCTCGTCGACAACCTGGAAAAGGCGGGCGCGGTGTTGCTGGGCCGCAGTAACTCGCCGACCTTTGCGTTGCGCTGGTTCACGTCGAACCAGGTGCACGGCAAAACCTTCAATCCCCGAGACCGGTCGCGCACACCGGGTGGTTCGTCGGGCGGCGGCGCTGCCGCCGTCGCGGCGGGCATTGGGCAGCTCGCGATCGGCACCGATATCGGCGGTTCGGTCCGCTATCCCGCGTACGCGTGCGGTGTTCATGGAATTCGCCCGAGCCTGGGACGCGTGCCTGCGTATAACGCGACATGGCCGGAACGCCCGATCGGTCCTCAACTGATGTCGGCGGCGGGCCCGATGGGCCGAACGATCGCTGACCTGCAGCTGGGTCTGCTGGCGCTGTCGGCACCGGACGTGCGGGACCCCTGGTATGTGCCGGTGCCGCTAGTCGGCGCCGAGGCGCCGAAGCGCGCGGCGTTGTGCCTGCGTCCCGGCGGTTTGCGGATCGCTGCGGAAGTCGAAACGGCGCTGCGCGAAGCCGCGCGCAAACTCGTCGATGCCGGCTGGACGGTCGATGAAATCGACGACACGCCACCGATTCGCGAGGCAGCGCAAGTTCAGGAGCGGCTGTGGCTTGGCGATGGATTCGACGCCCTGGCAAATTCGGTGGAGAGCGATGGCGACCCGGGCGCAGCCGCGGTGGTCGCGGCGGCGCGGCTGAAGGTAGTCGACCTGCCGGTCGATGTCATCAAGGATTCGCTCGTCAAACGTACCACCTTGATGCGGCAGTGGCGAACGTTCTTCGATCGCTATCCGGTTCTGGTCCTGCCCGTATCGGCGGAGCTGCCGTTTCCCGACGATCTGGATCGCGAGGGCATCGCAGGGTTCGAGCGCGTGTGGGAGTCGCAACTCACGATGCGAGCGCTGCCCGCGATGGGCTTGCCGGGTCTCACGGTCACGACTGATCTGGTGAACGGAGTTCCAGTGGGCGTTCAGATCGTTGCCGCGCATTTCAGGGAAGACCTGTGTCTGCAGGCCGGGCTTGCGATCGAACAGCGCAGTGCGCCGGTGTCGGTGATCGATCCGGTAGCGGACTGATGATCCGTACGCGAAGCCGCGAAGCAGAATCGAACAACGAATGGAAGAAAGGACCATGCGTGAAATCAATGGAGGCTATATCAATGGCGGGTTCGCGCGCTTGCATGGCGCCGAGACCATCGAGTCTCTGAACCCCGCCACCGAGCAACCGATTGCGATGGTCCGGCTCGCCGATCGCGACGACGCCCGAAATGCGATCGCCGCGGCGTGTGCCGTCCAGCCATTCTTGCGGGATACGTCGAAAGCGGAGCGTATCGACATGCTGCATAGCCTGCAGGCAGCGATCCTCGCTCGTACCGACGACATCCGTGAAGCCACCATCGAGGAATACGGCGGTCCGTTGGCGCGGGCGCAGTGGGTCAGTCAATACGCGTCCGATTGCCTGTCGAGAACGGCCGACCTGTTGAAGGATTTTCCGTTCGAACGACAGATAGGCGATGCAAGCGTGCGTCTCGAACCGGTGGGCGTCTCCGCGCTGATCGTTCCATGGAACAGCATCGCGGGGACGATCTGCAGCAAGCTGGCGTCCGCGCTCGCGGCCGGCTGCGCAACCGTCATCAAGCCGAGCGAACTCGCTCCGTTGCAGACGCAGGTGGTGACGGAAGCCCTGCATGCAGCGAAGCTCCCTGCCGGCGCCGTGAACGTTGTGCTGGGACGTGGCAGTGACGTCGGCGACGAACTGAGCATCAATCCTGGCGTCAGGAAAATCTCGTTCACGGGTTCGACTTCGACGGGCAAGCATATCGCCCGCGCCGCTGTCGATACGATGAAGCGAGTGAGCCTGTCGTTGTCGGGAAAATCGGCGTCGATCGTGTTACCCGATGCCGATCTCGACGGTGCGATCCCTCTCGCACTGAACGCGGCCTTCATGAACAACGGCCAGGCTTGCGTGAACGGCACGCGTCTGCTGGTACCGCGGATCAGGTTGAACGAAGCGTTGTCTCTGGTCGAACGTACGGTTTCGGCGATGCGGGTTGGCGACCCGCGCGACCCGGCAACGGTAATTGGGCCGCTGTCGACACGCAGCCAGTACGAGCGCATCCAGCGCTACATTCAGGTCGGCCTGGCGCAAGGGGCGACGCTGGTAACCGGCGGGGAAGGCCGCCCAGATGGTTTGACTAAAGGCTTCTTCGTCAAGCCGACCGTTTTCGCTGACGTGCATCCGGAGATGGATATCGCGAAAGAGGAAATCTTCGGCCCGGTACTCTGCGTTCTCGCGTACGACTCCGAGGAAGAAGCCATCAGAATGGCCAACGACTCGATCTATGGACTGCAGGCCTACGTCTTCTCGGGGCGGCAAGAACATGGCGTCGCGATTGCTTCGGCGCTGGAGGCGGGCAGTGTGCTGGTCAATCGCATCGTCCCGGAAACGATGGCGCCTTTTGGCGGCGTAAAGCAATCCGGGGTTGGCCGCGAATTCGGCGTGTATGGCCTCGAGGCATTCCTCGAGCCAAAGTCGATCGTGTCTCCGAAGCACTGATCACGCGTACGCAACAGCGATATCAGCACAGAACCAGATCTATCGAGGAGGTCTTGATGAGTCGTATCGATATCTATGAAAAACTGAGCCAGCTTGGCATCGGTCTGCCGACTGCCGGCGCGCCTGCGGCCGCTTACGTGATGTGTCGTCAAGCGGGCAGCAGCGTCTATCTGTCCGGTCACATTGCGAAGCGGGATGGCGAGGTCTGGGTGGGCAAACTCGGCGAAACATTGGCGACGGAGGAGGGCAAACAGGCCGCCCGGCTGACCGCGATCGATGTACTGGCCTCGCTGCACACCTTTCTGGGCGATCTGAATCGGGTACAAGGGATTATCAAGCTCATGTGCCTCGTCAATTCGGCGCCCGATTACACCGAGCAGCATCTGGTGACCAACGGCGCTTCCGAACTGCTGGTTGAAATCTTTGGCGAAGACGGCAAGCACGCCCGTTCGGCCTTCGGCGTCGCGCAGATTCCGTTGGGTGCGTGCCTTGAACTGGAAATGACGGTACAAGTGGCCTAGGTTCGTCCGGCAGGCGCGCGCCTCAGCGCGCCAGCAGCGAAACCGTCGCGATGCCGAGAATCGTCATGATCAGCGACGTGCTCACGTGAATCGCCACTTCGCCAGCCGCCCAACCGAGCCGGCCGTCCTGCAGGCGCTGCACGACTTCCGCGGAGAACGTCGAGAACGTCGACAGCCCGCCCATCAGACCGGTGATGACGAATAGCCGCCATTCCGGCGAGAGCTGGGGCACACGCGCGAAGCCCGCGACCGCCACGCCGATGATGTAGCCGGCGATCACGTTGGCGGCGAGGGTGCCAAGCGGCAGGTCACTAAAGAGTGGGTTCAGCCGAAAGCCGAGGAACCAGCGAAACAGCGAGCCGAGTGCGCCGCCAATCGCGACAGCGAGAAAAGACCAATACATGGACGAGGATCGAACCGGGAATGTCGACAAACCGGTTGATGCGGGCGAGTTGATGCCGCGTCCGCATAACCGGGCGTAGCAGGCATCATCAGCCCCATGGGCGGTTAATGGAGAATGCCATCTCCAGCCGCGAAGTCTAACATCGGCGTGCGGATTTTGGGGACAGGCGTGTGGCCCACGCCTCGTCCGTGCCTCTCGCTTCTCCCGCGAGCGCCGCCCTGGTTTACTCCGGCGTCGCCGAAATCTTGTGAATCGACAGATCGGCGCCGTTGTACTCCTCTTCCTGGTCGAGCCGCAGACCGACCGTCATGCGGATCACGCCATACACGACCGTGCCGCCGAGCCCCGACACGACGATCCCGCCGAGCGTGCCGATGATCTGCGAGGCGAACGACACCCCGCCCAGCCCGCCGAGCGCGTGGGTGCCGAAGATGCCGGCCGCAATGCCGCCCCATGCGCCGCACAGGCCGTGCAGCGGCCACACGCCGAGCACGTCGTCGATGCGCCAGCGGTTCTGCACGCAGGTGAACATATAGACGAACAGCATGCCGGCGATGCCGCCCGTGACCAGCGCGCCGAGCGGATGCATGATGTCCGAGCCCGCGCACACCGCGACGAGCCCAGCGAGCGGGCCGTTGTACGTGAAGCCCGGGTCGTTGCGACCCGCAAACCACGCGCTCAGCGTGCCGCCGACCATCGCCATCAGCGAGTTGACCGCGACGAGGCCGCTGATCTTGTCGAGCGTCTGCGAGCTCATCACGTTGAAGCCGAACCAGCCGACCGTCAGCACCCATGCGCCGAGCGCGAGAAACGGAATATTCGACGGCGGATGCGCGGCGATGCCGCCATCGCGGTGATAGCGGCCGTGGCGCGCACCGAGCAGCAGCACGGCCGGCAGCGCGACCCAGCCGCCGAACGCGTGCACCACCACCGAACCAGCGAAGTCATGGAACGGCGCGCCGAACGCCTGCGTGAGCCAGTCCTGAATGCCGAAACGGTCGTTCCACGCGATGCCTTCGAAGAACGGATAGACGAAGCCGACCAGCACGAACGTCGCGAACAGCTGTGGATTGAACTTGGAGCGCTCGGCGATGCCGCCCGACACGATCGCGGGGATCGCGGCGGCGAACGTCAGCAGGAAGAAGAAGCGCACGAGCGCATAGCCGTTGTGCTGGGCGAGCGTTGCCGCGCTGTCGAAAAACTGCACGCCGTATGCGATCGTGTAGCCGATGAAGAAGTACGCGATCGTCGAGACCGCGAAGTCCACCAGAATCTTGACCAGTGCATTGACCTGGTTCTTCTTGCGCACGGTGCCGAGCTCCAGGAAGGCGAATCCCGCGTGCATCGCCAGCACCATGGCGGCGCCGATCAGAAGAAACTCGGTATCGGCGCCGTATTTCAGACTTTCCATCGATATGTCCCGCTTATGCCAAAAAAGTGCGCTATGTGAGCAAGAAGCGGGCCAAAGTAGTGCTGGCCGCGTCGGCTCGGTGCAATCGGGCACCGGGATGGCAGTCCGGATGGTTTCGAGCGGTGCGCTGTCCGAGCAGGGCATGCACCCGAACCGAGATGTTAGGCACAACAAAAGTGCATAACTCGACGCGTCTGCGCAGAATGACCCAGACGAGGGCGAAATATTCGATTTAAATTACATTTTCATTCGCAATCCTGACGCAAGAAGATGCTGGCGGCGCGCGTCAATGTCCAACGGAGAAGCGCCGCGATCCACAGGTCGTGCCCCTCTTTCTTTTCCCGCGCAAACGCCGACATAATGTGCCGACTCCGTACACGATCCGCCTGCCAACCCTCCCATGGGCACGCATGAGACTGACCACAAAAGGCCTGCTGCTGATCGCGATCCCGGCCGTCTTCGAACTCGCGCTGCTCACCGGCGTCGTGAAGGCGCAGGCCGACGCGACGATGGCCGAGCGCCGGGCGATACATAGCGAGGAGGTGCTGCGCCAGGCCACGGCGATTCTCGATCCGGTGCTGTCCGAGTCGGTCGCGCTGCGCGGCGCGGTGCTTGCCAACGATGCGCGCTTCACGACCCCGATCGCGGTATGGATGGACGTCGATCGGCGCATCGACGAGCTCGTCGATCTGGTCGGCGACAATCCCGCGCAAGTCGAGCGCGTGGTCGAGGTGCGCCAGGCAGTGCAGGCGTACCGCCAGTGGTCCGACCGCATTGAGGATCTGCTGCACGCCGGGCGGCGGGCCGAGCTTCTCGCGTGCTTTCACGATCGCGCCCAGGCCGACGTGCTCGATCATTTCCGTTTGCAGGTGACCGCGTTCCAGGCCGAGGAGCGACGCCTCGACATGTCGCGCTCGAATGCCGTCGCCGCCGTGCGCGAGCGGGAACAGACGCTGACCGTGGCGGCCGCGTTGGGCTCGCTGCTGTTCGTCGCGCTGGCCATCTGGATATTCACGCGCGGCGTGCGCGGCCGGCTCGCGCTGCTGTCCGACAACGCGGGCCGGCTTGCCGGCAACGAGCCGCTCGCGCCGCTCGGCGCGGGTCGCGATGAAATCGCGCGGCTCGATCTGACCTTGCACGAGACGAGCCGCCGTCTGCTCGAAGCAGAGCGCATCGAGGCACGCTTTCGTGCGGACCTCGAACGCCGCGCCGCCGAACTCGCGCGCATCAACGAGACGCTGCGCCAGCAGACCCAGGAAAACGAAATGTTCATCTACAGCGTGTCGCATGATCTGCGCGCGCCGCTCGTGAACCTGCAGGGAGTTTCGAAGGAGCTGATTCGCGCCTGCGACGAGCTGCGCGACGCGGTGCGCGGCTCGTCGCTCGCGATCAGCTCGCGCGAGCGGATCGAGCGGATCGTCGACGAGGACATCGGCGAGGCGCTGCATTATCTGCAGACCGCGGTGCTGCGCGCGTCGCACATCATCGACGCGCTGCTGCGGCTGTCGCGTGTCGGACGTGTTGAGTACCGCCGCCAGAAGGTCGATGTGCGCGACATCGTGCAACGCGTCGTCGATGCGATGCAGGGCTCGATCCGCGCGCGGCGCGCGCGCGTGACGGTCGGCGAATTGCCCGCGGTATGGGGCGATCCGACCGCGCTCGAACAGATCTTCGCGAATCTGATCGGCAATGCGGTCAACTATCTGGACCCGGCGCGCGAGGGCCGCGTCGAAATCGGCACGACGCCCGCACCGCCGGGCGTGCATTCGCTGCGAATCTTCTATGTGCGCGACAACGGCCTCGGCATTCCGTCGATCGCGCTGCCACGCCTGTTCACCGCGTTCCAACGCCTGCACGGCCACGCGGCGGCCGGCGAGGGCATCGGCCTCGCGCTCGTGCGACGGATGGTCGAGCGGCATGGCGGGCGAGTGTGGGCGGAATCGAGGGAGGGGGTTGGCACGACGTTCTATCTGTCGCTGCCGGTGGCGCGTGCCGCGGGCGCGAAACCGGTCGCGGCAGGAGCGGCAGTGCTCGCCGCGGCTGGGCCCGCTCTGGCGGCGCGCGGTGCGCGCGAGAGCGTGCAGGGCGCTGCCGGCAGCGGGTTGCCCGCACCTGCGCTCGACGCGGTGCGAGGGACCACTACGCGGTAGGAGCATTCGATCGTACGGCGCGGATGACGCCCGCCCGTTCCTTAGCGGGCGAAAATCCGCCGTGGCTTCAGCAGTCTTCGGCCGCGCACCGACCAGTAGCAGCTGCATGCCAGCAGCACGGCGATGCCGGCGGACGATTCGGCCGGCGTCGGCCGAACGCCGGCAATACCCTCGACGGCAAACAGGCCGTTCGTGACACCCAGAAGAGCCGCCCACAGCGCGCACGCGGCCTGCATCAGCAAACGGGTTCCCTTCATATGCCGAGCGCGGGTGTCGTGCGACCAGGTGGGTGGCCGGCGCGCGCAGAAGAAGACGATCATCATCAGCATGATGACGAGGGTGACGATCCAGTCGATCAGTTTCATCGAAACAGCACTCCCTAAAAGCAGCCGCGACTATAGGGAGGTGTTTCGTCTACAACTGTCGGAAGATTCTGAAATGTGTGGCGCTGTTGAACGATGTTGAGGCGAGCTCCACTGCATGTCGGGGCTCGTCGCGGGATGCATCAATCCTCGCCGGGTTCCGGATCGAATCCCGCCCTGGCCAGGCCTTCCGTGAAGACGGCAAGGTTTTCATCGCGCTGGATCGGCATCCAGTCGGTCAAGTTCACGACGCGAAAGTCGGGAATCAGTTCGCGTAAGCGAATCGCAGCTTGTCGAGCTTCTGCGGGTTTCCCGAGCCAGGCCTGGCTCGCGGCGAGCGTTGCGTAGGCCAGGCCGAAACTCGGCAAATCCCGGATGGCTTTCTCGGCCCATGCAGCGGCCTCGACGAAGTTGCCCATGAACAAATGCGCAGCCGATAACCCGAACTGCATCCGGTAGCGTTCCGGGTCCAACGGACTCAACTGCATCGCATGGGCAAATTGCTGGATCGCCTGTTCAGTTTCGCCGTGCCATAAGCGGAGAAATGCGCCGAGAAACCAGGCGGCAGCAAGATTGGGATTCAACTCGAGCGCCCGATCCAGCAAGGCAATACCTTCAGGCAGATCGCCGGCCAGATGCGATAGGGCGTGACCGCTGCGCGCGAGAGCGACGGCGTCGTATTTGCCTAACTCCACGGCACGACGCGCCCACTGGGCGCCTTCAGCCATTTCCGTCGGGCGATCCTGCATCCAGCCATTGACCTTGCGCCAGCAATGACACCAGGCCGCCATTGCATACGCCGATGCAAGATCAGGGTCGCACGCAAACGCGCGCTGAAACAAGGGCAACGCTTGGTCGATCGCTTCGCGGCTGCCTTGATGAAGCTGCGCCATGCCGCGCAGGTAGTAGTCGTAGGCATGCAGACTTTCGGTCGGTTTGAACCGCGCGCGCGCGATCTCCGCCTGTTCGACCTGCGGCGCGATCGCGCCGACCACACTGTCGGCGATCTGGTCCTGGAACTCGAAAATATTGTCGAGCACGCCCTCGAAGCGGCCAGCCCAATGGGTCGCGCCGGTGCCCGCATCGACGAGCTGGCCGGTGATGCGAACGCGGCCCTGTGCCTGCCGCCAACTGCCTTCGAGCACGTAGCGCACGCCAAGCTCTCGCCCGATCTGCTTCACATCCACGTTGCGATGCTTGTAAGTGAAGCTCGAATTGCGCGCGACGACGAACAGCCAGCGGTATCGCGACAGCGCGGTGATGACGTCCTCGATCACACCGTCGGCCAGATAGTCCTGCTCGGGGTCACCGCTGAGATTGACAAAAGGCAAGACGGCGATCGAAGGCTTGCTGGCCTGCGCCGCATCCGGCGATGACGTTGCGGTTGCCGTCGCTGGTTTCTCACCGGACTGCAGAGATGCCGGATGTTCGATGACGTCGGCGACAAACCGGAATCCCTTGCGCGCCACGGTTTTGATCACCCGCTGCTGTTGACCGTCATCGCCGACCGCGCTGCGCGCGGCGTTGACGTGGCTGGCCATGGTGGATTCCGAAATCACGCGTCCGTCCCACACCGCATTGATCAACTCATCACGGCCCACGACCCGGTTGCGATGGCTCGCCAGATAAACCAGCAGATCGAACACTTTCGGCGTCGTGGCAACCGCTTGGGACGCGCGGCGCAAGTCGCGACGCTCCAGGTCCAGCGTGCAGTCAGCGAAAACCCATTGCATTCGGGACTCCAGGGCGAGAAAGCCGCCAGGTATGCGCTACCCGGCGCGCTGATGAAGCAGGTCAAGGAATCTTGGACGGAAATACAAGGCGTAGACAAAGCGGCGCCGGCGGCTGGGAATGATACTGCACCCATCGGATCAAGCAGCAAGCCCTTCGTCAACCGAACCAGAGGGAGTGGTACATGAAAGTGGTCGTCATTGGTGGTAGCGGACTGATCGGCTCGAACGTGGTGCGGCGGCTTCGCCGCGATGGTCACGACGTGGTGGCCGCCTCCCCGTCGACCGGGGTGGACCTGATGACAGGCGAGGGGGTGGCGAAAGCGCTTGAAGGCGCGCAAGTCGTCGTCGATGTCGCCAACGCGCCGTCCTTCGACGACGAGGCCGTGATGACCTTCTTCCAGACGACGGGCCGCAACCTGCTGGCCGCCGAACACGCGGCGGGCGTCGAGCACCATCTTGCTCTGTCCGTCGTGGGCACCGAACGCCTGCAGCAAAGCGGCTATTTTCGCGCCAAGGCCGCGCAGGAGACGCTGATCAAGGCGTCGCCGGTTCCGTACACGCTGTTGCGTGCCACCCAGTTCTTCGAATTCGTCAGCGGCATCATCGAGGCCAGCGCCCAGCGAGGCGAGGTGCGCCTTTCGCCCGCGCTGATCCAACCGGTCGCCGCCGACGATGTCGCCGCAGTCCTGGCCGATCTGGCGGCGGGGATGCCACTGAACGACACGACCGAAGTCGCCGGTCCGGACCGCTTCCCGCTCGACGAACTCGCCCGCAAGTTCCTCGCCGCGCACAAGGACCCACGCACGGTGATCGCCGATATCCACGCCCGCTATTTCGGCAGCGAGCTGGACGACCGCACCCTGGTCGCCGGCAGCGGTCATCGCGTCGGCCCGACGCGCTTCCACACCTGGCTCAGCCGCTCCGTCGTGAAAGGCTGAACTGCATTCCCGCAACGTTTTTCCTCTCTTTAACCTCACAAAGGACATGCCATGACCCAGCGCATCGACTACCAGCAACAATCCCCGGAACTATTCAAGAAGTTCGTCGAGTTCAGTCTCGTGCTCAAGAAGTCGGCAATCGAGGAGACCATCCGCCATCTCGTCGACATCCGCGCCTCGCAGCTCAACGGCTGCTCGTTCTGCGTCGACATGCACGTGAAGGAAGCCACGATCCATGACGAGCGTCCGTTGCGCCTTCATCACGTGGCCGTGTGGCGCGAGTCCAACCTGTTCACGCCGCGCGAGCGTGCCGCGCTCGCATGGACCGAGGCGCTAACCCAGATTTCGCCGCTGGGTGTGAGCGATGAAATCTATGATCGCGTGCGGACCCAGTTCTCGGAGAAGGAGCTGTCCGACCTGACCTTCCAGGTGATGTCGATCAACGCGTGGAACCGGATCAACATCGGCTTGCGCATCCCGCCTGGTATCTACGACAAGGCTTTTGGCGTGGACAAGTCGGGCCTGGCCTGATCGATAAGCAAAGGAGCACCGTCATGCAGATTTCCAGATTGCTGATCGCATCGCTGCTGCTGGCAGCGGGCGCCGCACAGGCGCACGAGCCGCCGCAGGCGCAAGTTACGCCGCTGATGACCAAGGCGCTGGAAGACTATCCGGGCAAGGAGGTCACGGTGCTCTCGGTCGAGTATCCGCCCGGCAGCGCGGACCCGGTACATCGGCATGATGCGCACGGTTTTATCTATGTGCTGGAAGGCTCGATCGTGATGGGCGTGCGCGGCGGCAAGACCGTCACGCTAAGGCCGGGCCAAACCTTCTACGAAGGGCCGAACGACGTGCACACGGTCGGGCGCAATGCCAGCAAGACCAAGCCGGCTAAATTCCTGGTTTTGCTGCTGAAGGATACCGGCGCACCGATTCTGACGCCGACGAACTAACTGGCCCGGCGGTATTCGCGCAACGGCCATTCAGCTGAACAGCGGTTCGGCCCATTCCGAACC
Source organism: Paraburkholderia atlantica (assembly GCF_000092885.1). Classification (NCBI taxonomy): domain Bacteria; kingdom Pseudomonadati; phylum Pseudomonadota; class Betaproteobacteria; order Burkholderiales; family Burkholderiaceae; genus Paraburkholderia; species Paraburkholderia atlantica. Next base: position 1,292,166 of record NC_014117.1, read on the forward strand.
GCTGCTTTTGTCACTTAGGCAGCGAAGTCGGTCGATGACGACAGCTGTTTCCAGGCTTCCGTTTCCTGCGTTACGTAAGCGTTTTTCGCGGCGATGGCAGCCAGCGTGTCCGTCCCCAGCGGAAGGCGCAACGGCGGGGACGCCGCGTCGACCAGCGCGATCATCGCGGCCGCAAGCTTGGTCGGGTCGCCGGGCTGGTTGTGATTCAGTTGCATGGCTTTGCGGCGAACCGCACCCGAGGTTTCGTCGTAATCGTCGATCACGTCCGGCGCAACGACCAGCGACGACGCATCGAGAAAGTCCGTACGAAAATACCCCGGCTCGACGACTGTCGCGTGAATACCCAGCGGCTTCAACTCGGCATGCAATGCTTCCGTGATGCCTTCGACGGCGAACTTCGTCGACGAATACACGCCAAAGCCCGCTGCGGCACGATAGCCGCCAATCGACGACACATTGATCACGTGGCCCGAGCGGTTCGCGCGCATCGTCGGCAATACGGCGCGGGTGACGTTGAGCAAGCCGAAGACGTTGGTGTCGTACATGCGACGCACGTCCTCGTCGGCGGATTCTTCCACCGCGCCGAGCAGACCGAACCCGGCGTTGTTGACCAGCACGTCGACGCGGCCGAATTTTTCGATTGCGGCCTGCACCGCCGCCTTTGCCTGCGCTTCGTTGGTTACGTCCAGTTCCACCGGCAGCAACGCAGCCGACTCGCCAAGCCGCTCGGTGATCGCTGCACTTTTGCGTCCGGCGGCCACCACCGCGTTGCCGTCTGCAAGCGCGGCTTCGGCAATCAATGCGCCGATGCCTCGCGACGCGCCGGTGATGAACCAGACCCGCTTGAAACCGCCCTGTTGGATGTTTGCCATGATGTGTCTCCTACGTGTGAGTGATGAAGTGATGCCATCGTAAGCTCAGCGATTGACACAAACTAGCCATGCTTCACTGGAGTCATAATCAACTTATATTTGCTAATCGTCGGCTCCAGCATGTTTCGCAGACAGAGACTCGACCGGGCTCGCCGGGGCGACTCGAAGCGGCCGCGCGGCGCAACGGCGGTATCATGGGCACTTCTTCGCAAGTGCGAGCTGCCCGGCGCGGCTCCTTTCTGATCATGAATTCATCTGTTTCCTCATCGTTATTGCGCCGCGCGGCCGTCGTGGTCTTCGTGTTCGGCGCGCTGGCCGCGTGCCAGAAGAACGACGCGTCGGCCGGCCAGGTCGCGGGCAAGCTCAACGACGCCGCGCAGCTTGCCGGTCAGAAGCTCGATCAGGCCGCGAGCTTCGTCGGCCAACAGGTCACCGCGACCAAGGACGCCGCACAGCAGAACCTCGACTCGGCCTCCGCGCCGTCGATCAGGATCGACCCGGCCGCGCTCGCGTCGAGCGCGCAGGCCAACCTGCAGAACGCCGCGAGCGCGGCCAACGCGCAGCTCGGCAGGGCCGCGTCGATCACGGGCCAGAGCCTCGAAACGGCGGGGCGCAAGCTGCAGGCGTGGTCGGCGCAGAATGCGAGCTCGTCGGCTTCGTCGAGCGCATCGACCGATTCCGCCGACGCCCAGAAGCAGATGGACAAATAACCCGCGCGCCGTTCGATCCGGCTTTCGCCGTTTGACTTTAGAGGTATATGTAATTACTATGGTTACACATTGTCGTTGCGGGATCTGTCGTGAACACGAGTAGCCGGTTTGCCTTTGCCGTGCATGTGCTCGCGCTGTTGTCGTTACAGGGCGGCGTGCCGTTGTCGTCGGAAATGATTGCGGGCAGCGTGAACACGAATCCCGTGCTGATTCGCCGGCTTCTGGCCATGCTCTCCGAGGCCGGCCTCACCACGTCGCAGATGGGTGCCGGTGGCGGCGCGTTGCTCGCGCGGCGGCCGGAACAGATCACGCTGCTCGACGTCTATCGCGCGGTGGAAGACGCGCAGTTGTTCGCGTTGCATCGCGAGGAGCCGAATCCCGCGTGCATGGTCGGGCGCAATATCCAGAGCGTACTGAGCGGGATCGTCGACGAAGCGCAGCAGGCAATGGAGGCGGCGCTGGCAGCACGCACGCTAGCCGATGCGACCGCCGACGTGGTCCGCTCGGAGCGGCATCGCGCGCGCAAGCGCCGAGCTTGAGCGCGTCTAGCAAGTGAACGGGGTGAGAGCCCCGCTTTTTTTCTCGCTATATGTAACTTTGAGAGTTACATATAAAACAACTTGAGGAGTACGCTGATATGAGCAAGCAACTGAAGATCGCCTTGTTTGGCGCGACCGGCATGATCGGTTCGCGGATTGCCGCGGAAGCCGCGCGTCGCGGGCATCAGGTGACGGCGCTGGTGCGCGATCCGGCGCGCGTGCCGGCCGGCGTCGCGAATCTGCACGCGGCGCAGGCCGATCTGCTCGACGCGGCGAGCGTCGGCGCGGCGGTGCGCGGTCAGGACGTCGTCGCAAGCGCGTATGCGCCGCCGCAAGGCGATCTCGCCACGCTGACGCAGGCCACCCGCGCGCTGGTCGAAGGGGTGCGCGCGGCGGGGCTGAAACGGGTCGTCGTGGTAGGCGGCGCGGGCTCGCTCGAAGTCGCGCCAGGCAAGCAACTGGTCGATACCGACGGTTTTCCGGACGCGTACAAGGGCATCGCGCTCGCGCATCGCGCCGCCTTCGACTACTACCGCGGCGTGACCGATCTCGACTGGACCTTCTTCGCGCCGGCCGCGCTGATCGCGCCGGGCGAGCGCACCGGCAAGTTCCGCACGGGCGCGAACACGCTGATCGCGGACGCGGACGGCAACAGCCGCATTTCGGCCGAAGACTACGCGATCGCGTTCGTCGACGAACTGGAGCAGGGCCGCTTCATCCGCCAGATCGCGACGGTCGCGTACTGACGACCGGCGCATCGATTTCGCCGGCCGCGCAAGCGTACTAACATTCGGTTACGCATGTTCGGGCGCGCCGGGCGTAACTGCGGCTACACTGGCGTCTGCCGTTTTCTCACGGATTGCCATGCAGTCATGCCCGTCGCGGCGTGAGTCCGAGGCTGCACCGTCTGGCGGCGGGCAGCAGCCGGCGATTCTCACCGCCACTCATCTTTCCTCCAATTACATCGTTCGCGGCACTGCCAGCGGCGACGCCCGCCTGCGCGCGAGCGCAAGTGCGCCCGGTTGGTTTGCCGTGCTGCTATGCGCCGCGCTGATTCTGTGTCTCGGCGTGCTGCCGCGCATCGCGCAAGCCGCCGGCCCCGCGGTCGGCGGCGGCACGCCGGTGATTCCGGCCTTGCAGAGCCTGATCAACAGCGCGACGGTGAACGCGACGCCCGCGTCCGCGGCGTCGGGTACATCGGCGCCCGAGGCGGCGTCGGCGCCGTCGCCCGCCAGCCAGGCGGAGCTTGCGCGCTCGCTCGACAGCGTGATCGCCACGCTCGACAACGACCGCCAGCGCAGTGCGCTCGTCGCCCAGCTCAAGAAATTGCGCGACGTATCGCAAAGCGCCGCGCAAACCGTCGGCCCGCCCGCGCCCGCGGCCGTGCAACCGAGCCCGGGCCTGCTCGGCGCGATCGCATCGGGCATCGCGTCGTTCGAATCCGATGTGCATCAGGGCCGCACGCCGGTGCGCTACTGGAGCGGGCGCGTGACCGCGGCCGGCAATGAGCTGTACACGATCGTCTCCGGCCAGGGCCGCGAGGGTGTCGGCACGATCCTGCTGGCGATGCTGGGGATGCTGGCCGGCTGGGGCGCCTGTGCCGGCGCGCTGATCTACCTGCAGCATCGGGTGCACAGACGCTTCGGCATCGAACTGGTGCTGCGGCCCAATCCCACCACGCGCGAGCTGCTGATCTTCGCGTTGCGCCGCGTCGGCCCGTGGATCATCGCGTTCATCGCGGCGCTGCTGTTCATGCGCGCGATGCCCGATGCGCTCGGCCGCACGCTCGGCATGGTGGTCGCGTACGCGATCGTCGCGGGCGCGGTGTTTTCCGCGATCTGCCTGATCATGTTCTCGCTGTTCGGCTCGGGCCACCGGCGCGTCGCGGTGCGCCTGCTGATCGATCACGCGCGCCGCGTGCTGTTCGTGATCGGCGTGTGCGGCGCGCTCGGCGACGCAGCCGTCAATTACGACGTCGAGCATCAGATCGGCACCAACCTCGCCGCGCTGATTTCGACCGCGGCCAACATGACGGCCGCCGTACTGACCGGCTATTTCGCGCTCGCTTTCCGCCGGCCGGTCGCGCACCTGATTCGCAACCGGCCGTACGAACAGCGCAACGACCATAGGGCCGCAACCGATGCGTTCGAGGTGCTTGCCGCGATGTGGCACGTGCCGGTGCTGGTGCTGGCGGCCGCGTCGGTGGTCGCGACGCTGGGCGGCTCCGGCTCCAGCGAAAACGTGCTGCAGATCTCGATCGTTACCGCGCTGCTGCTGGTGCTGGCGTTTTTCCTGTCGGCGATCGTGCTGCGCATGACGCGGCCGCGCAGCGCCCGCGCGCGGCGCCGCTCGCCGTACCTGACGCGGCTGCTGCGCTTTTGCGGCACCTTGCTGACCTTGTTCATCTGGCTGTTTTTCTTCGAATTGGCGGCGCGTCTATGGGACGTGTCGCTGGCCGCGGTGATCGAGAGGAACGTGGCGGCGCGCGGCATCGCACATGCGATGACGGCGATCGTCGCCACCGTGTTCATCGCGTGGCTGCTGTGGATTCTGGTCGACACCGCGATCACCGAAACGCTCAATCCGGGCAGCCCGCGCAACAAGGCGCGCATCCCGAGCACGCGCGCCCGCACGATGCTGCCGCTGGTGCGCAACGTGTTGCTGGTTTCGATCATGACGATCGGCGGCATCGTCACCGCCGCTAACCTCGGCATCAACGTGACGCCGCTGCTCGCCGGCGCGGGCGTGATCGGTCTGGCGATCGGTTTCGGCGCGCAATCGCTGGTGACCGACCTGATCACCGGGCTCTTCATCATCATCGAGGACACGATCTCGGTCGGCGACTGGATCGACGTCGATGGCGGCCATGCGGGCACGGTCGAACATCTGTCGATCCGCACCGTGCGGCTGCGCGACGGGCAGGGCGCGATCCACGCGATTCCGTTCTCGCAGATCAAGATCGTGAAGAACCTGTCGCGCGATTTCGCATATGCGGTGTTCGAGGTGCGCATGTCGTTCTCGACCGATGTCGACGAGATCACGCAGCTGATCCGCGAAGTCGGCGCGGAACTGATGGCCGACTTCCGCTACCGGCGCGAGATGCTCGGGCCGATCGAGGTGTGGGGCCTCGACCGTTTCGATCCGAACTGGATGGTGGTCAAAGGGCAGATCAAGACGCGGCCGTTGCAGCAATGGAGCGTGGCGCGGGCGTTCAATTTGCGGCTCAAGCGCAAGATGGACGAGGCGGGCATCGAGATTCCGGTCGCGCAGATGCGGGTGTACACGTCGTCGAAGGATAGCGAGGGCGAGCCGTTGCGCGACGATGAGATGACCGGGTTCGTCGCGCCTGTCGACGCCGGTGCCGATGACAGCAGGCATGCACATGGCGATGTGCATCAGCGGGCGCGCGACGGCGTACACGGCAAAGCGCATCGAAAGGCGCATGAATCCACGCGCGAGCGCACCGGCGAAGCGGCGCACGAGTATCCGCGCGAAGCGGAGTATCAGGTGGGCGCTGTCGGCCCGTCGGCGCGCGCGTCGACACATGTGCCGCTTGCGCCCGCGCGTGATGTGTCGCACGAACCGCGTCCGGCGCCGCCGCCGACCGGACAGACCGCGCCGATTCCGCCGCAGATTCCGACGGCAGGCGATGTGGGTGGGAAGAGTTGAGGCGGGGGGTGTTGCGGGCCGTGCGGCGGCGGCCGCGTGCTGGTGTGTTCGCGTGATTGATTGATCGCGCGAACGCGTTACTTCACGTCACGCGTCGTCGCGACGTGCAACCATCGTCAAACCATCTCCGCGGCGTCGGCCATGCGCACGATGTCGTTCACGTGCGTGCCGATCCGTGCGCCTTCGACGCCATAGACATGCAGCGACACCGCCGGTGCGTCGCTGCCGTTGCCGAGCCGATGAATCGCGGCACGGCCGCCGCGCACGTACGACACCGCGCCGCGTTTGCGCGTCTGAGCGCGCAGCGCGCTCGCGCATTGCTGCGCGTCGTCCCATTGGAAGGCCGTTTCGCTCAGTTTGCCTTCGACCACCGCGTAACCGCACCACGTGTGATGCGCGTGCACGGGGCTCGCCTGGCCGGGCTGCCAGACCAGCGCGGCGATTGCGTAGCGGCCTTGCGGATCGGCGACGAGCAGATGGCGCCGATAGGTGTCGACGGAGCCTTCGCGTTGCATCGGTGCGAGCAGCGCCGGGTCGGCGGCCGCCTCGGCGAGCGCGAGCCGCATGGTGCGCGCGAAGAATGTCGAATGCGACGGTTCCGGACATTTAGCGCAGGCTTCGAACATCGCGTCGAGCGTGTCGCTCAGTCGCTCGAGCGGTGTGCGCTTCATATCGCGCAGCGCGTGCATAGGTAACGCGGCCGCTTCGACTCGCGCCGGGTCCGGCAGCGACTTCAGGTAGTCGGGAAGCGGCTCGAAAGCGGTGGCGCGAAGGTCGTCGCTCATGATGTTGATGCAGCGCTGCTGGTCGGTAATTTTCGGTATCGATATTTATACCGGTTTGCCCGGAGAAAGAGTTTCCATATAATTCCCTCGACCGTCATAAAAGTAGAATAATTTCCTATAAGAGGTGGGGGTATGGGTATGGATATCATCGATCGGAAGCTGCTCGAATTGCTGCAGGCAGACGCTACGATGCCGATCGCCGAACTCGCGCAGCGCGTGAACCTTTCACAGACGCCCTGCTGGAAGCGGCTGCAGCGCCTGAAGGAGGCGGGCGTGATTCGCGCGCAGGTGGCGTTGTGCGACGCGCGCAAGCTCGGCGTCGGAACCACGGTTTTCGTGGCGGTGCGCACGAACCAGCACACGGAGACATGGGCCGCCGCATTTACGCAAGCGGTGCGCGATATTCCCGAAGTGGTCGAGGTCTATCGGATGAGCGGCGAGACCGACTATCTGCTGCGCGTGGTGGTCTCCGATATCGACGACTACGACCGGATCTACAAGCAGTTGATCACGGCCGTGCCGCTGTACGACGTGAGTTCGAGCTTCGCGATGGAGCAGATCAAATATTCGACGGCGTTGCCGGTGCGTTCGTCGGCGGTAACGTGATGACCGTGGAGCATCCGTGAATGCCGGGTGCGCCGCTTGCTGTTTCGAAAGCAAAACGCGCCACGGCGCATGCATACCGCTCCCGTCGGCTGCAAGCCGCGTGCAAGCCCACTGGGCGTAGAATGCCGCCTTCTCCGACCCATCCGCGACTGCTTCGCGATCGAGCCCGCTTCATGACCAGACCGCCGCGCAAGAAGAACCCGACCTTTGGCATCGCCGTCTTTATCGTGGCGGCGATTCTGCTCGTGACCGTCACGCTGATCTACAACGCGATCCGTGAAAAGCACGAGTTCGAAAGCCATCCCACGCAGGTGCCGCCGGTGGCTTCGGAGGCAGCCGCGGCAGTCAACGCGCTGAGACCGGCGAGCGGCGCCGCGCAATAACGCGCGCCTGGCTGTTTCACTCGTCCGGCAACCGGATGATGCTCGCGTCCTTGCGAATCTGCGCGGATGCCGCGAGCATCTGCTTGCATTGATGCGCGAGCAGCTTCGTGTCGTGCACGGCATCGGCCGTATAGTCCGGCGATTTCTCCGTTTTGACGACCATCGCGTCGAGCTCGCGACTCATCAGTTTGATCTGCTCGCTCTGCTCGGCGGGCAACGCGGTGCCGGCTTCGGCGGCGCTCAGGTTGTCGCGCACGAGGCTCAAAGCGCGCTGCAGCGGTTGTAGCGAGACGTCCTCGACCTGTTGCTGCTGTTGCGCGGATGTGCGCAGCAACGGCGCGGCGGCCGTGATCTGCGACGCGAGCACGTGACTGCGCACCAGCAGCCCGTTCAACTCCGGCACGAACTTCTGCGCGGACTTCGGTTCGAGCATCATCCGCTGGAACGCCTGGCCGAGATTGGCGAACGCAACGTGGACGTTCTTGCGCGCGAGCCGATAGCGGTAATCGCGGTCGAGCGCGGTCGCCGCCGCAGCAGCGGCCGCCGATGCGCCGCTTGTCGGGCGCGCGGTCGGATTGCGGATCGTGGTGGTGCCAGGGGGGGCGTCACCCGCGTTCGCGCCGGCACTTGCGTCCGCGAGCGGCGGTGCACGGTTCGCGCGCTCGGTGCCGCGCGCACCGCCGGCACTCCCCACTTCTCCTTCGGCTCCAGCGACCGCGAGCGCCGGCCCGCCAAAGCCGAGCGCCGGGTCCGCCATCGCGGCCGCCGGCGCGCGCGCGCCCGCTTCGGTCACGGCCGCGACCACCGCCGCGGCCGGCTTGCCGCTCCACCACCAGCTCGCTTCGAGATACTGCCGCGTCGCGCTGATCATGTTGTTGACCAGCTTGCCCATCAAGCGGTACTCCCAGTACGGGAACAGGTGGCTCGCCGCGATCGCGATCGCGCAGCCGACCACGGTATCGATCGCGCGCTCGCCGATGATGCGCAGGCTGCCCGGCGCAAGCAGATGGAACAGCAGCAGCACGTACGACGACGTGAACACGACGCTCGCCGTGTAGTTGAACAGCAGCAGGCTGTAGCTCATCACCATCGACGCGAACATCACGACCATCAGGATATGCGGCTCCTTCACGAAGATGATCAGCGCGATGCTCGCCGCGCAGCCGATCAGCGTGCCGATGATCCGCTGCCCGTTGCGCTGCTTGGTCAGCGAGTAGCCGGGCTTCAGAATGATGACGGTGGTCATCACGATCCAGTACGCGTTCGTCAGCGGCAGCAGGCGGCCGAGCCAGAAGCCCACGGCGACCGCGATCGTCACGCGCAACGCATGGCGAAAGCTGGGCGAGGCCATCGTCAGATTCGAGAAGATCTGCCCGAACGGCACGCGCCGGCTCGTCACGAAGCGGCTCAGCGCCTGGTCGATGCGCAGTTCGGTCTCGGTCGGACTCGGCTCGGTGGTGAGGCTGCGGTGCATCTTGTCGATCAGCCGCGTGGCGCTCCAGATACGGCGGAAATTCGACGACACCGCCGAATATGCCTCCGGGTTCTGCGTCGGCAGCTCCTGCTTGCGCATCAGCTCGATTTCATACTCGATCGCGCGCAACTCGGCCTTCACGTTCACGCGCTTGCGCGGCGCCTGGTTCTGCAGCACCGCGAGGCCGATCTCCTCGAGATCTTCGGCGGCCTTGCGGATCAGATCGCGATAGAACACCAGCAGGTCGGAGCCGCCGAACGTGCTGCGCACGAGCGTGTAATCGGTTTGCGCGCCGACGAACAGCTCGTGCAGATCGACGGTATTGATGAACAGGTTGTACAGCATCGCCCGGCGTGGTTCGAGCTTGCCGCGTTTGAGCTTGGGCAGATTGCGCAGCACGATGTCGCGCGCGGCCTCCTGGCGATCGACCGCGGCGATCTGCTTGTCGACCAGGTTGCGATAGCACTCGTCGAGATCGTTGTCGAGATCGTAGAAGGCGGCGCGCGCGAGCAGATAGTCCGCGCACGCGAACACGCTTTCGGCGAGCGCCTGCTGCTCGATCCGATACACCATCCATTGGCTCACGAAGGTCGACCAGTATGTGTACCAGAGGCCGCCGAGCAGGATCCACGACGCATTGACGAGCGCCTGCAGCGGCGTGAAGTGCTCCTCCAGCGTCAGGATCATCATGAACAGCGTCGCGAAGCTGATCTGCGGCCAGCGGTTGCCGTACACGACGATCAGCGACAGCACGAACGTGAGCGGCACGACGGTGCACCACAGCGCGATCGGATTGACGGTGGCGAGGCCGGTGGCGAGCGCGGACAGAAAGCCGATCACCGAGCAGGCCAGCATCTCGTTGTGCTTGTACTTGAGCGGGCCCGGCATGTCGACGACGCAGGCGCCGAGCGCGCCGGTCGCGATCGTGAAGCCGAGCTCACGATTGTGAAACACGATCAGGCACAGGATGGCCGGTAACGACACGCCGACCGCGATGCGCAGGCCGCCATAAAAGTACTGGCTATAAAGGAATTTTCTTATTTCGACCGAATAGCGCATCGACTACCTGAATCCATTCACCGAGAAAACCGCAGTTGGAAAGACAGCGCGAAACTGCCGTCGAGTCTAACTGATTTTGCGCGCGTTCTGACCTCGTCCATTCGGCCAGGTTATGCCCTGGGAGATCGGTTTGTTATGCTGTCGCTTCAATGTTCGCCGTGGCTCGCGCGCATCGCTCGCGGGCCATCGGCGTGCCAAATGTGATCTGGAATCCATGCTTCAGCTCTTCTACTCGAACCGCTACGAAACGCTGGTCGACGCGCTGCTCGACGACCTCGCGCAAGCGCCGTCCGACCCGTGGACCGCGCGGCCCGTGATCGTGCCGAGCGCGGCCGTGCGCCGGCGGCTCGAACTCGATATCGCCGCGCGCCAGGGCATCTGCGCGAACGTGAACTTTGGTTATCTCGCGCAATGGTTGTGGGCGCAGATCGGCGGCGTGATCGAGGTGCCGAAGCATTCGCCGTTCGCGCCGGACCGGCTCGTGTGGCGCTGCTACCGGCTGCTCGACGACACTGACGAAGCGCTGCCATGGAACGCGTCGCCGCGTCTGCGCACCTATCTCGATGCGGCCGACGCGTCGATGCGCTACGAACTCGCGCGGCGCGTCGCGACCGTGCTCGACCACTATCTGACCTATCGCCCAGAATGGCTGCTGCAATGGCAGAAGGGCGGCTCGATCTTCGCGAGCGGCGCGGCGGACGACACCGGTCCGCGTCTGACCGGCGCGAGCGACGCGGCGCGCGAAGACGAGCGCTGGCAGGCGGCGCTGTGGCGCGCGGTGCTCGCCGAACTCGCGCAAGCCGGGGGGCATGCGCAAACATCCGCGGCCGCGCTGCCGCCCGCGTATCGGTTCCTCGATGAAATCGCTGCGCTCGATCTCGAGGCGATCTCGAACGCGCAATGGCCCGAGGCGGTCAGCGTGTTCGCGCTGCCCACCATGCCGCCGCTGCATATCGCATTGCTGCGCGCGCTGTCGCGCTGGATCGACGTGCGTCTGTACGTGATGAACCCATGCCGCGAGTTCTGGTTCGACGTGGTCAGCGAAGGGCGCGTGCAGGCACTCGACGCGGCGGGGCAGCTCGACTATCAGGAAGTCGGTCATCCGCTGCTCGCCGAATGGGGACGGCAGACTCAGGCGCAGCTGCATATGCTGCACGAGCTGACCGAAAGCGCGGCATCGGCCGAGACCGGCGAGTTCACCGAGAACCCCGAGCCGAGCTGGCTCGCCGCCGTGCAGAACGGCATCCTCGATCTGCGCAATGAAGCCGATGCCGACGAGTTGCCTGTCGAGCGCGGTATCGAGGTGCACGTCTGCCATAGCCTGTCCCGGCAGCTCGAAGTGCTGCACGATCGCCTGCTCGGCTGGTTCGACGAGTTCGACGATCTGCAGCCGTCCGACGTGCTGGTCGCGGTGTCCGATCTCGCGGCGGCCGGTCCGCTGATCGATGCGGTGTTCGGCACCACGCCCGCCGGCGACACCCGCCGCATTCCGTACCGTATCACCGGCTTGCCGCCGTCGCAGGCCAATCCGGTCGCGCGTCTGTTGCTCGACTGGCTCGCGCTGCCCGAGCGCAGCGTCGGCGCGCCGGATCTGATCGAATGGCTGCGCGTCGATGCGGTCGCGGTGCGCTACGGCATCGATGCGAATTCGCTCGAAGCCGCGCAGGAATGGCTCGCGGCCGCCGGCGCGCGGCGCGGGCTCGCGCCGCTCGAACCGGTCGGCGAGCACGTGCCGGTCGCGCGTCATACGTTCGCCGATGCGCTGACGCGCCTGTACCTCGGCTATGCGATGCCGGCCGGCGGCGAGCCGGTCGATGCGTGGCTGCCGGTCGAAGGCGCGGGCGGTTCGGATGCTGAATTGCTCGGCCGTCTGTCGCGCTTCGTCGACGATATCGACAGCTTCGCGGCGAGCTGCGCGAGCGAGCGCACGCCGGCCGACTGGTCGCAGCTGCTGCTCGAAACGCTCGGGCAGTGCTTCGACGGCGGCGTCGAGTTCGCCGATTCGCTCGCGGCCGTGCGCGACGCGCTCGATGCGATGAGCGCCTCGATGCAGGCCGGCGCGCATGATGTGCTGCTGCCGGCCTCGGTGGTGCGTACCGCGCTCATCGAAGCGCTCGACGACCCCGCGCGCGGCGGCGTGCCGTGGGGCAGCGTGACGTTTTCTTCGCTGACGAGTTTGCGCGGCTTGCCGTTCCGTGTGGTCTGCCTGCTCGGCATGGACGACGGCGTGCTGCCGTCGCTCGCGCGTGCCGACGAATTCGATCTGATGGCCGCGTTCGGCAAGGCCGGCGACCGGCAGCGCCGCGACGACGAGCGCAATCTGTTCCTCGATCTGCTGCTCGCCGCGCGCGAGCGGCTCTTCATCGCTTACACGGGCCGCAGCATTCGCGATAACGCGCCGCTGCCGCCGGCCGCGCTCGTCGACGAACTGCTCGATCATCTCGCGCAGGTGTCGGCGGGCGAGGACGCGAGTCCGGCCGAGGTCGACCGCGCGCGGCGCGAGTTCATCGTCGAGCATCCGTTGCAGCCGTTCGCGTCGGACTACTTTGCGGCGAAGCCTGACCTGTTCACCTACGACGCCGATCGTGCCGAGTTGGCCACGTTGCTCGCCGAACCGCAGCATGCCGACGTCGCGCCGTTCTTCGATCAACCGCTGCCGCCGGAAGACATGCACGAGGTGCAGTTCGACGACTTCGTGCGTTTCTGGCGTCATCCGGCGCGTGCGCTGTTGCGCGACCGGCTCGGCATCGCGTTGTCGGATGCGCAGGGCGAGTTGCTCGATACCGAGCCGTTCGATCTCGACTATGCGGGCCGCGATGCGCTCGCCGAGCGCCTGCTGCCGGTGCTGCTCGATACCGACACCGCAGACGACGTGATGTACGGCCGCGTGCAGCGCGTCGCCGAGGCGAGCCCCGAGTTGCCGGGCGGCGCGACCGGCGCGGTGTGGCGCGCGCGCGAGCTGTCCGCGCTGCGGCAGTTGGCGCAAAGCGTGCGGCGCGAGGTGGCCGCCGGTGTCGAGCGCTTGCCGTTCGTGCTCGACATCAGGCCGCGCTGGCCGCAGGGCGGCGATGGCACCGATAGCGCCGATTCCCTGTTCGGCGACTACGACGCGCTGCTGCGCCAGTCCGCCGAAACGCCGCTGCAATTGCGCGGCACGTTGAACCTGCTGACCGGAACGGGACAAGTGATCTTTCGTTATGCCAAAGCCAGCGCGCGCGATTATCTATCAGCGTGGCTCGCGCATCTGGTCTATTGCGCGGCGCAGCCGGACGGTCCGCGCCGCACCGTGTGGCACGGCAGCGGCGAGAGCTTCGAGCTCGCGCCCGTCGCGGCGCCGCTCGACGAACTCGCGCCGTTGGCTGCGCTCTTCAAGGCCGGCCGCCGGCTGCCATTGCGCTTCTTCCCGAAGAGCGCATGGGCGAGAGTCAGCGAAAGCGAGTCGGTGGCGCAAGGCGTGTGGATCAACGACCGCGTGCGCGGCGAATCCGACGACCCCGCGTTGCGCATCGCGCTGCGCGGCACGCCGCTCACGCTCGGCGAACCGTTCGGCAGCCTCGCCGCGATCGTCTTCAAACCACTGATCCAGCATGTGCGGAGCGCCTCATGAGCGAAGCGCTGCGCCATCAAAACCTCGTCGCCGACGAGCTCGACGTGTTCGCGTGTCCGCTCGACGGCGTGAACCAGATCGAAGCGTCGGCGGGCACCGGCAAGACGTGGAATATCTGCGCGCTGTACGTGCGGCTGCTGCTCGAAAAGAACCTGAACGCGGATCAGATTCTGGTCGTCACGTTCACGAAGGCCGCGACCGCGGAGTTGCACGAACGCATTCGCGGCCGTCTCGCGGAATTGCATCGCGCGATCGAGATGGACGACGACGCCGGCGATCCGTTCATCCGCCGGCTGTTCGAAACGACGCTCGCGCCTGACAACGGTATCGAGCGCGAGGCGGCGTTGAAGGTCGTGCGCCGCGCGCTGCGCACCTTCGATCAGGCCGCGATCCACACGATCCACGCGTTCTGTCAGCGCGCGTTGCAGGAAGCGCCGTTCGCCGCCGCGATGCCGTTCGCATTCGACATGGAAGCCGACGACGCGGCGCTGCGCTTCGAACTCGCCGCCGACTTCTGGCGCGAGCAGGTCGAGCCCGTCGCGCATGCGCATCCGGCGTTCGCCGCGTGGCTGGTAGCGAGGCGCGCCGGTCCGGCGTCGCTCGACGAGCAGTTGGCGCGACGTCTGAAAAAGCCGCTCGCGCAATTGCGCTGGGGCAGCGTTCACGCGGACGGCGTCGACACCGATTCGCAGGCCGGCTTCGATGTCGCGTGCGCGATCTGGCAGGCCGAGCGCGACGCGATCGTCGCGCTGCTCGCCGAAGCGCAGGAGCGCCTGAGCAAGACCACACACAAGCCCGATCACGTTAGCGCCGCGATCGCCGCGTGGACCGACTACTTCGCGCGGGGCGACTGCCATGCGCCGCCGCCGCGCGCCGCGTTGAAGCTGACCGCGTCGGCGTTGAAGAAGGCGACCAAGGCCAGGTTCGAGCCGCCGGCGCATCCGTTCTTCGAGCACGCCGACGCGTTGGCCGCGGCCGTGGTCGCTGCCGAGGCCGCGCAGCGCGCGCGCTGGCTCGGGCTCGTGCAGACGTGGCTCGACTTCGCGCCGGCCGAGCTGGTGACGCGCAAGCGCACGCGCCGCGTCGTGTCGTTCGACGATCTGCTCGCGAATCTGTATCGCGCGCTGGCCGCGCATCCGTGGCTCGCCGATGCATTGCGCAGCCGCTATCCGGCCGCGCTGATCGACGAGTTTCAGGACACCGATCCGTTGCAATTCGCCATCTTCAGCCGCATCTTCGCGCCGGCCGGGCCGCTGTTCCTCGTCGGTGATCCGAAGCAGGCGATCTACAGTTTCCGTGCGGCGGACCTGCATACGTACCTTGCGGCGCGCGAGTCGGCGTCCGCGTGCTACACGCTCGCGGTCAACCAACGCTCGACCGCACCGATCGTCGATGCGTGCAACCGGATCTTCGAAGCGAACCCGCAGGCGTTCGTGCTCGACGGGCTCGACTATCAGCCAGTGCGTGCGGGCGAGCGGCGGCGCGCACCGTTCGCCGATCCCGACGCGAGCGGCGGCGATTTCCGCATCTGGACGTTGCCGCGCGGCGAGACCGCGCTGAGCAAACGCGACGCGCAGCGCGCGGCGAGCGAAGCGTGCGCGGCCGAGATCGTGCGGCTGTTGCGAGGGGCGCGTGAAGGCGTGGTGACGATCGGCGACAAGCCGCTCGCGCCGGGCGATATCGCAGTGCTCGTGCAGACGCACAAGCAGGGCAGCCTCGTCAAACGCGTGCTCGCGGCGTGGGGCGTCGGCAGTGTGGAGCTTGCGCAGGCGTCGGTGTTCGCGACGCTTGACGCCGAGCAGATCGAGCGTGTGCTGGCCGCCATCGATACGCCCGGCGATCTGCGCCGTCTACGCGCCGCGCTCGCCACCGACTGGCTCGGGCTCGATGCCGCCGCGCTGTGGCGCCTTACGCAGGTCGCCGATGCGCCGGCGGCCGAAACCGGAGGCGTGGCTGATTCAACGTCCGCACTCGATCCCGCCGACGCGATGGGCTGGGTCGAACGTTTTTCACGCTACCGGATGCTGTGGCACGAACGCGGCTTCGCCGTGATGTGGCGCACGCTGATGCGCGAGCTGCGCGTCGCGCAGCGGCTCGTCGCGGGTGTCGACGGCGAGCGCCGGCTGACCAACGTGAATCATCTCGCCGAGCTCGTGCAAACACGCGCGGCCACCCAGCCCGGCATCGCGCCGACCCTGCGCTGGCTCGCCGCACAGCGCGAGCAGGGCGGCGGGGAAGAGGCGCAACTGCGGCTCGAGTCGGATCGCAATCTGGTGCAGATCGTCACGGTCCATAAATCGAAGGGACTCGAATACGCGGTCGTGTTCTGTCCGTTCCTGAACGATGGTGGCTTGCGCGAGCCGCCGTCATCAGGCTTGCCCGATGCGCGCGAGTATCACGACGACAGCGGCGATGCGGTGCTGCACTACGGTTGCGACGAACAGGAAGCCGAGCGCGCGTCGCGCTACGCGGTGCGCGAGCAGGCGGCGGAACGCGCGCGGCTCGTCTATGTGGCGCTCACGCGCGCGGTGTATCGCTGCTACCTGGTCGCGGGCACCTATCTGTCGTCGCGCTCGACCAAAGAGTCGCGCCGCAGCGTGCTGAACTGGCTCGTCGGCGGCAGCGGGCACACGTTCGACGCATGGCTCGCCGAGCCGCCCGACGAAGCCGCGCTCGCGGCGAGCTGGCATGCGCTCGCGGGCGGGCCGGTCACGTTGCGGGCGCTGCCCGAAGTGACGCGGCGCGTGCCGCTCGAAACTCTGCAGGATCACGGCGCGCATCTGCGCGCGCGCGCGAATCGGCGGGCGTTGCGCGATCAGTGGCGCATGGCGAGTTTCAGCGGCCTGATCGCGGCCGGCAGCAGGAGCGCGGATGCGCACGCGCACGCGCCGCAGGAAGACTTGCGGCCCGATCACGATGAGATTGCCGATGCGCTACAGTCCGCGCCGTTGCTCGTGCCGCTCGCCGCGACCAACGCCCCGGCGCATGCCGACGACGACATCCTCGCGTTCCCGCGCGGTGCGGCGGCTGGCGATTGCCTGCATCGGATGTTCGAGCTTGCCGATTTCAGCGACGCGCGCAGCTGGCCCGACGCGATCCGCGGCGCGCTGCGCGAGCGACCGGCGCCGGCCGCGCCCGAGCTCGCCGCGCGCTTGCCCGCGATGATGCATCGGCTGATCGCCGACGTGGTCTCGACCGAACTGGTGCCCGGCATGACGCTCGCGCGGCTCGATCCGCGTCGGCGCCTGAACGAACTCGAGTTTCTGTTCGCGGCGCCGTCGCTGGATTTTCCGGCGCTGCGCGAGCTGCTGATCGAATACGGCTACCCCGACGTCGCGCTCGAGCCCGGCGTGCTGCGCGGGTACGTCAAAGGATTTATCGACATGATCGTCGAGCACGACGGCCGCTTCTGGATCGTCGACTGGAAATCGAACCATCTCGGCGACACCGCCGCCGACTACGCGGCCGCACCGCTCGAGGCAGCGATGGCGAGTCACGCGTATCACCTGCAGGCGCTGCTTTATACGGTCGCGTTGCATCGCTATCTGAAGACGCGCGTGCGCGATTACGCGTACGACACACATATCGGCGGCTATCTGTATCTGTTCGTGCGCGGCGTGCGGCCGGATTGGCGCGATGTCGACGGCGCCGCCGGCGTGCATAGGCGGCGCGCGCCGTTCGAACTGGTGGCGCTGCTCGACGCGGCGATGATCGGAGGTGGCGCATGAGCACGCCGGGCACGCTTGACGAGCGCGCGGCCACGCCGCTCGGACTCGAAGACATCGGCGTCAACCTGCCCGCGCCGGCCGATTTCAGCATCGCGCTGGCCGAAGGGTTCGCGCGTCGGATCGGCATGCTGGCGCGGCGCGGTGGCGCATCGACCGAGGTGGTGAAGTGGGCCGCGCGCGGCGCGTTCGCGGCGAGCCGCGCGACCGCCGAAGGGCATGTGTGCGTGCCGCTCGCGGCGCTCGCGCGCCGCTTCGACGCATCGAGCGCCGAAGTGCGCGCGGCGCTGCTCGCGAGCGGTATGGCAAGCGATGGCGCCGCGGACACAGCGGGCGCGGCGGCGTTGCGGCCGCTCGTGATCGACGCGCAGGGGCGTCTTTATCTCGCGCGCTACTACGACTACGAACGGCGCCTGGCCCACGCTCTGGTCGCACAGGCGACGGCCGACGGGAGCACCGCGAATGTCGACGCCGACACCGCCCCCGCCGCTTTGCGCGAACGCCTGCTGCGCTACTTCGGTCCGCCGAGAGACGACGAAGTCGACTGGCAACGCGTCGCGGCCGTGATGGCGCTGTCGGGGCGGCTGACGATCGTCAGCGGCGGTCCGGGCACCGGCAAGACCACGACCGTGGTCGGCGTGCTCGCGTGTCTGCTCGATGCGCGCGCCGATCTGCGCATCGCGCTCGCGGCGCCGACCGGCAAGGCGGCGCAACGGATGCAGGAAGCGTTGCTCGCGCGCGCGGGCGAGCTGCCGGCAGAACTCGCCGAGCGTTTGCCGCAGACGTCTTACACGCTGCATCGTTTGCTGGGCTCGGGGCCGGGCGGACGTTTCCGGCATCATCGCGATAATCCGTTGCCGTATGACGTGGTCGTGATCGACGAGGCGTCGATGATCGACGTCGCGATGGCCACACATCTGCTCGACGCGATCGGAGCGCAAACGCGGCTCGTGATGCTCGGTGACAAGGACCAGCTCGCCGCGGTCGAAGCCGGCGCGGTGTTCGCCGAGCTCAGCGCGCGTCCGGCGCTGAGCGCGAGCGGATTGCGGCGGGTCGCGCAGGCGCTCGATATCAACGAGGCGCGGCTCGCGCGGGCTTTGCCGCGCGCGTCGCGTCAGGGCGATGAAGCGCCGTCGGATGATTTTTTTGTGCCGCCCGAGGCGCTGCAAACGTTCGAGGCGGACGCATCGGGCGATCTGTTCGCCGGTGTCGCGACAGCGGCGGGTGACGAGCAGCCCGACCGCGATGCGCGATCGGCGAACGAACACAACCCGCTCGCGGACTGCGTCGTCTGGCTCGAGCGCAACTACCGGTTCGGCCTCGAGTCGCCGATCGGCCGTTTGTCGGTTGCGATTCGCAACGGCTCACCGAGCGCGGCGCTCGACGTATTGCGGACCGACCCGACCGAGGTCTGTGCCGCGGCGCTGCACGAGGACGCGCACACGACGCTGACCGAACGCACCATGACCCGACTTGCCGCCGGCTTCGCGCCTTACGCCGACGCACTTGCCGCGACGCTCGCCAGCGATACGCCCGATCCCTTGCCGCTGTTCGACGCGCTCAACCGCTTTCGCATCCTCTGTGCGACGCGGCTCGGTCCTCGCGGCGTCGATCAGGTCAATGCGGCGATAGCGGCTCAGGTGCGCCGCGCCGCGGGCGTCACGCTCGCGGTCGGCGCGCAGTGGTTTGCCGGACGGCCGGTGATGGTGACGCGCAACGACTACGCGCTGGGGCTGTTCAATGGCGACATCGGCATTGCGCTGCCGGGCGCGGGCGGCGCGCTGCGCGTGTATTTCCGCACCGGCGACGGCGGCGTGCGCGCAGTGTCACCGGCCGCGCTGCCGCCGCACGACACCGCGTTCGCGCTGACGGTCCACAAGTCGCAAGGCTCGGAGTTCGAGCACGCGGTGCTGGTGCTGCCGTCGGCGTTCAGCCGGGTGTTGTCGCGTGAGCTCGTGTACACGGCGATTACTCGCGCGCGCGAACGCGTCGAGGTGATCGGCGCGCGGGCCGTGCTCGCGCAGGCGATCGCGACGCCGACGCAGCGTGATTCGGGGCTGGCCGCGCGGATTGCGGAGGCGTCGCGTTGATTGCGCGAACGCCGGCGGAACGGGCGGAGTGGGGTAGTGGCCTTACGTGCGAGCGGCGCTCAACCGGCCATGCCGCTCGCCCGCTCGATGGACTCGACGCGGCTGCGGATCGTCTTGCGATACCACAGCGTCCACAGCGCGAGTCCGGCGTAGATGCCGTAGCCGATAAAGGGTGACACGACGAGGAAGCGTTCGATCGGCCACGTCAGCGCCATCCACGCGCGTAGCGCGGTTTCGGCGGTCAGGCCGACGCCCCACACGAGCGTCATGGCTCGCATCGCGGGGGCGAGACCGGGGCGTTCGCGCCAAAGCGTTTCGAAATGCGCGGCGCCGCCTTCCATTTCGCGCGCGACCGTCGCGCGCGCGAGGTAGAAGATCAGCGGTCGACGCATCGGCAAGGACAACAGGAACAGGACGCCGACCGCGCCGGACACCAGCGACTCGCGCAACAGCAGCATGCGCGGACTGCCGCCGAGCGCCATGGCTGCCACCGACAACACGATGCCCGCGACCACCATCACGCTGAGGGCATCGACGCGCCTGAAGCGCGCGAGCTCGATCGCGCTCCACACGAGCGGTGGCACGGCGGACGCGATCAGCGCGCCGGTCTCGCCGACCCGCGGTAACGCGAACCGGTAGGCCAGCCACGGCAGCAGAAAGTTGACGGCCAGTTCGAGTACGAAACCGGGACGGCTCTTCATGTGAATTTACGCCGTAAGCGAAAGAACCAGTATCGATGAACCGGTCGCGCCGACGCAAATGGTTTTTTTCGTAACGCGTTCGCGGCCGGGCGCCGCCGGCACTGGATCTGGCGCTTCGGCAACCGCGGGCAAGTCGCACCGAGCGCTTGTACACTGATGCAACTTTCTCCCCGACCTCTCATGACATCCCGCTATCCGATCCCGCCCAACGAAATCGAATTGACCGCCGTGCGCGCGCAGGGGGCGGGCGGGCAGAACGTCAACAAGGTATCGAGCGCGATTCATTTGCGTTTCGACGTGCGCGCCTCGTCGCTGCCGGAAGTGCTGAAGATGCGTCTGCTCGCGCTGTCCGACCACCGGCTCACGCGCGACGGTGTCGTGGTCATCAAGGCGCAGGAGCATCGAACCCAGGAGATGAACCGCGCGGCGGCGCTCGCGCGGCTCGATGAACTGATCGAAAGTGTCAGCGTGACCCGCAAGCATCGTGTCGCGACACGGCCGACCCGCGCGTCGAACCTGCGGCGGCTCGACAGCAAGGCAAAGCGCAGCGAGGTCAAGTCGGGGCGCGGCCGCGTGCACGAGTAGCGGCGCGGGTCGCTAATGCCGGGCGCCGCGTCTACCGGTGCGCACATCCGGCGGCGATGCCTCCGGCACGAAGTCGACGCACAGCACATGCGTGCCGTCGCGCTCGAACGCGATCGCCGCGGTGTAGCAGTCCTGACCATCGGCGAGCGAATAGTGCGGCCCCATCATCGCGACGCGGCCCGGCGCCGCGAGCGCGTGGCGGAAATACGCACGACGCGACCAGTTGCTGCGCGTCTCCGTATACAACGGCGCGAGCCGCTTCGGAGGCGGCGAGACCGACGCCGCCGTCACCGAAGGCTGGGTCTGCTCGCCCTGGCCGTCGGTGAGGAACACGCGGCGCGCTTCGGGCAGATGCCAGACCTTTCGCGCGGCCTGTTCCAGGTCGCCGGTCGCCTTGTAGGTGTCGACGGCGGCCAGCACCGCCTCCGCGAAGCCCTCGAATCCGAGCCGCTGGTGGCTGGCATGTGCGCGCTCGTAGTCGGCGAACTTGCTCCAGATCGACTCGACGAGCGCAGGCACCTTCGTGCAGGCGGCCCGCACGCTGCTCTTCGGCTGACCGAACCAGAAACCCTGCACGAAATCGACATCGGCCTGCATCAGGATCATCAGCTCTTCATCGGTTTCGACGCCTTCGGCGAGCACCAGCGTGCCCGACTGATGCAGCATCGCGATCAGATGGCTGATCATCGATTCGTCGCCCTCGCGCTTGCCCGCGCGCGCAACGAGCGAACGGTCGAGCTTGACAATGTCGGGGCGGAAGCGCCACACGCGGTCGAAGTTCGAGAAGCCGGTGCCGAAGTCGTCGATCGCTATCAGGAAATCGCGCGGCTGCGAGGCGGCGAGCATGCTGGCGACGGCGGATTCATCGTCGGCGGGCTGCTCGAGCACTTCGATCACGATGCGCTCCTGCGGCAGCCCGAAATGCGCGGACAGCTCGTCGATGAACGCGCGCTGCGGCCAGCCGGTTTCGAACACCTGCGGGCGCGTGTTCAGAAACAGCCACCCGGTGCTGATGCCTTGCTCCATGAAGTTCGCCACGTGCAGGCAGCGCGCGATGCGATCGAGTTCGCGCGCCTCGGCGGCCGAGCGCGTGCCGGAGAACAGGACTTCGGGCGAGACGGGCAGGCCGACCGGATCGAACGCGCGCAACAGCGCTTCGTAACCGACCACGCACTGATGCGTGACCGACAGCACCGGCTGGAACACGCTGTGCAATGTCAACGCGCGCCAGGTCGCGGTCCAGCCCGACTCGCCGCGGACCAGGTGCGGGAGCAGGCCGCTCACGGTCAATTCGCTGACGGATGGCATAGAAGCGGGCATGAGAGCTGACATGGGATTGTTGCGGCAAGGGGTGAAGGGGCTCGCAAACCCATTCGGCGCGCAGCGCTCGCAAACCCGAAGCGTCGCCGGGACGACACAAACGCGTCCCGCGAACATGGAGGGCTGTGCCAGCTACGCTGGACTCCGGCGAATTGGTCAAAATGAGTCTAGCAGTTTGCAGCGCGCATCAATGTGCGGGTTATCACAAACGCATAAGCGCGAAAATTGTCCCCAAAACGGCTGCCAACGGCCGTGCGGCAACCCGTTGCGGTCATGCGCCGGAGCGTTTCGCGCGCTTGCCACACGTGAAACCGATTCTCAATCGCAATGAGTTGCCGTACCACGCCGAGGTTAGCAGGGCGCCCAGTGGTCGCCCGCCAAACTCCAGGCGCCGACGGTGCTCTCATGTTAGTGCCGGTGCGGGGGGCTGATGTGGCGGTTCGGGCGGCGGGCTTGGCATTGCTTTGCCGGGCGGATTCCGGCTTGACGCGACGGTGGTCCGGTATGGCGGGCAGAGGCGAGATTCATGCGTCGCCAGGCTGGTTAGCGCCGGCGTCGGCAGGTTCCGCGATCGGCGGGTATGCTGCTGATTTTCGTAAACAGGAGATCAGGCATGGCGGAAATCGCGGTGGTCGCAATTTCGGTGGCGAAACCGGGGCACGAGGAGTTGTTGCGCGAGGCGCTCGAAGGCATCGTCGGGCCGACGCGCAAGGAAGCGGGTGTGCTGCAGTACGACTTGCACCGCGATGTGCAGGAGCCTCGTCGGTTCGTGTTCGTCGAGCGATGGGAAAGCCAGGATGCGCTCGCGGCGCATGCGCAATCCGCGCATATCCAGGCGTATAAGAAAGCGGCCGCGGATTGGATCGAGCACGCGGAGATTCGCGTGGTGTCGAAGATCGCCTGAGTTTGGCGGGCGGGCGTCGGCGGGGTGCGGACAACGCGCTGCACAGGTGCGGCGGCATCGACGCCGCCGGCGCGCCGTCAGCGATCAGTGGGTTGCTTGCGGGACATCGAGAATCAGGATGATGGTCCAGTCGGCGTCGCCGTCATGGTGATACTGACGCTCCGCGACGATGAACGGCTGCTGCTTGCCAGCCGGGCCGAGAAACAGCACGTCGCCTTCCATCGGCAGGCATTCGACGGGCGGCAGCGCGAGGTACGCTTCCTGACCGCCACGCGGCATCAGTTTTTCGATCTTGCGAGATGCTGCTTCGGTCCATTCGATATCAAGCTGGATGTTGCTCATGCTGTCCTCCGCACCAGGGTGCGCACGGGTTAGGGGATGCCGGCGGCTCGCCGGTCGGTGCGCGACTTTAGCATACAGAAAGCCCAGCGCAGGCGGCTTCGCCAAGCCGGTGTGCGTTCGGCGTGCCTCGTCCGCGGCGAGCGGATCACGCAAACAAAAAAGCCGAAACTGGCGCTGCCAGCTTCGGCTTTTTCACCTTCACGGCGCGGCCGCGACGCCCGGTCGGCGAAGTCGCTCAGGTGCCCGACGTGTCCGCACCTTTCTTCGGATGATGCGGAGCCATCTTGTGATGCTTGGCCGGCGCGGCGGGGGCGGTTCCCATCGACTGCTCGCGGTTTTGCAAATCTTGCGCACGCTGCTCCACGTCGGCGGCCTTGGCCGGGTCGGTGCTCGTCGTGATGCCCTGGTCTTGCGCGTAAGCTGAGCCGGCCCCGGCACACAGGGAAACCAGGATCGCCATGGACACTTTCTTCATCGTTACCTCCATAGAGTGGTGGTGGACTCGAGTACTGCCTGTCCAGTGAGAAAGACAATTCATTCTATCGAGCAAACTCCGCTCCAACCGATGGCTTTGTAACCGCGCTCAAGATTTGTTACGTTTTGTAATGGCTTCCTTCACGTGCGATGGCGGGTCGGCCTTACGTGGTTCATCAGAACCAGCCGATCGCGCGATACAGGTGAAATTGCGCGAGGCCGATCAGTTCATGCAATGCGATCTCCGCAGCCACCAGATTGCCGAAGCGCGGCAGCACGCCGAGCCGGACGCGCCGCGCGCTCGAAATCTGCGGTTGCGGCTCGACGCCGAAGCGCTGAAAGTCGAGCAGCGCACGCGGCATGTGATACGCGGAAGTGACGAGTATCAACTTGTCGTAATGTGATTGGCCGACAATCACCGAGACGTTGCGCGCGTTCTCGTAGGTTGTGCGGCTGCTTTTCTCGAGCACGATGTCCGAGCGCGGCACCTGCTGACGCAGCAGATAGGGCAGGTAGGTGTCGGCTTCGGTCGCGCTGTGCCGCTGAGGATTGCCGCCGCTCACGATCACCTGGCAGACGATCGCCGTGCGCTTGCAGGCCGCATAGTTCTGCGCGCTGACTTCGATGCGCGAAAGCACGTCGCGCGGCGGCACCAGCACGTGGTCGTGGTCGTAGATCGTGCCGCCGCCGAGCAGGATGATCGCGGTGCGCGGCGCGAAGGTGGCGGCCTCGGCGCTCTGTCGTTGCGGCTGCGCCAGATCGAGCAGTGGCGCGGTCAGCCAGCCGGCCGCGAGCAGCCAGAACAGCGCGATCATGCAGATCACGAGCGGCCGGCGCGCACGTTTCCATAGCACGATTGCTGCAAAAAAAAGCGCTAATAAAGTGAATAGAATCAATTTAAATGGGGTAACGTATGTCTTTCGGGACAAATCCACGGGCCAGCCATCGCGCCGCCGCGGTTGCATCGTCGGCTCGGGGAGAGAACGCTAACATGCCGTTCTGACGGGGGTTCCGAAAACGAGACCAGGCAGCACCTGGCCGAAATCCGCTGTCAAATAGGCGGCGAGCTTCTGACCAGGAGCGGGTGCTACGCGCGTCGCCGGTGGCGCAGCGGCGCGTGGGCATGAATGTGTCATAGCTGCACTTTAAGAAAGAAGTGAGATGACCACGTATTCCAACGAAGCGGTACTTGAAGCGCTGCGGCGAGCGCAATATCGCCAGGTTCCTTGGGCCAGAAGGCCGGGCGTCTTCCAATATCTTCGCGCGCTGGGGCTGATGGACACCGTTCGTCAGCGAACCGTCGCACCGGCGCCGGGCTTTCATGCCCCCGTCGACATCGCCGTGCTCACCGAGCGCGGCAAAGCGGAGTTTGCGCGGCTCGAGCACGACGAGCGTCTGCTCACATGGACAGCGCAACGCATGAACGACTACGTTCTCGGCGCGGCTGAAGCGCAGTCCGCGGCGACAGCAGAAGTCAGGTCTTAGCTCAAGGTTCATCGCTTATCTGAATCACTGTCCGCCCGGGCCTGTCACCCCCACGGCGGGCGGTCTCTACCGTGGGCCGGTCGCTGTGCGCGTCCGCGGGCGACTCTCGGCTTTCCCTTCGACGAAGTGATGACGCGGACCGCGCCGGCCGTTGCGCGCCCGTCATGTCATCAACGCCTCGGGGGCGAAAAAAAGCCCGTATCACGAAGATACGGGCATACCGGAATTATTACTGCCACGCTGTGCTAATGGCGTTGAGTCAGACTGGTGCCGCGCCCGGTGGTTCCCCGATCGTGCATACGCAATGCGAGAGACTCGCTGCCGCGTCGCACGACGCGCCATCCACGCGGCGACACGCGACATCAACGCCGCCGTTGCTGCTCACGTGGCGCATCGGGCCGTGCCCGCACATTGCTGGCGATATCTCCGCGCAGATCGCCACGCGGCGTCGGCGGCGTGAAGTCACGATTGTGGGCCTCGCTTTGCTGCCACGCTTCGAGCGTAGCTTGACGGTCCGGGCGCCAATTCCACCCTTGCGGGCGTTGTTGGGCAAATGCCGGCGCGACCATCGATGAAATCACAATGCCGCACAACAGCACTGACATTGGTTTCATTCCGAAATCCCCCTCGACCTCGAGCCCGTCGACTCAACGTCTGTTTGCATAAGTATTAAGGTATGCCGGGGGAAGAAAGGGTGCTGTAATTAATAGTAAATGGATGTTTCACCCGGAGCTGTCGGGTCGTTTGCGAGTCTGAGGCGGCGTGTAACCAGCGCTAGCGCTGCGCCGGCCGTGCGGACGGCGCGCCGAAAGCGGGCGCGCGCCAAACCGAAAAGGCAGCGTCTCGCGCGGCGACCGTCAAATGCCGGTGGGTCGTGGCGCGCACGCAATCGTGAATAAGGCGGCTGGATAAAAAAACCGGGCGCCCGCAGGCGCCCGGTGACAACGTAGTTTCGCGTCAGGCCATCTTGACCGGCGCGCGCCACGACTCCGGATTCGTCCAGAACGCGCCGCGCATACGGTCGCGGCTCGGCGGTGCTGGCGGTTTCGCGGCCGTTGCGCCGATCCTGCCGCGCAGCGAGATTTCGCGGCCGCTGGTGCCAAGCCGCTTCACAATTTCAGCGAGCGTGCCATCGGCCTGCCACTCGTCGAAACGCCGGCGGCACGTCGGCGGGGACGGGTAACGGCCCGGCAGCTTGGACCAGCCTTCGCCCGTCGACAACACCCAAAGCACGGCGTTGACCACCGCCCGAGCTTCCACGCGCGGCCGACCGCGCCGTTCGCTGCGCGCCGGCTCGGCACAGAACAAAGCCTCGACCAGCGCCCACTCGTTATCTCTCAAATCGTCGAACAGCATCATGTTTCACCTCAGCGAAGCTAACTCCGGTGCGCTGCCCCGCGCCGCGCACTCTTCATACACTCGATAGGCGAGTGCCAAAAGGGGACGGGCTTGCCACGGATTGCCTTTTAAGTCGGAAATCATGGCGCCGACCCTGCGCGTCTCTTAACGCACGAAGTGTGCCAATTTGATATCGATTGCTTGAAAGCCCCGTGGCGGCGGGCCAACGCGGGCGCCAACCAGGGCCGTATATGAATCCAAAAAACCCATCTCGCAAATCAGGACAATCACCAATCTTGTGCAGATGGGCCCGGCCAGCGTGCGTTCGCGCCTTTTTGCTGCATTGCAGCGATCCTTGTGAGCGGCGCTGTGCCTCATAGATTTAGCCGTACAATGCGCATTAAACTGCGCTATTGATGAGGTCAACAAATGAATGTGACGCTGCGACAACTCAGGGTTTTCATCGAGGTGGCGCGCTTGCAAAGCTTCAGTCGGGCTGGCGACGAAATCGGCCTCACACAGTCGGCGGTCAGTCGCTGCGTACGCGAGCTCGAAGGCGAGATCGGCCTGAAGCTAATCGATCGCACGACGCGCGAAGTGCAACTAACCGACGTCGGCGGCAACCTGGTGTCGAGCGTGTCGCGACTGCTGTCGGATCTCGACGACGCGTTGCGCGAGATCCGCGAAATCGGCGAGCAGCGCCGCGGACGCGTGGTGGTCGCGGCAAGTCCGACCGTCGCGTGCCGGCTGATGCCGCGCGTGGTCGCATCGTGCGGGCAGCAGTTTCCGTATGTGACGCTTGGCCTGCGCGACGACGTGCAAAGCGACGTGGTGCGCAAGGTGAAGTCGGGCGAGGTGGACTTCGGCGTGATCATCGGTCCGTTCTCCGACGACGATCTGCTCAGCGAGACGCTGATGACCGACTCGTTCTGCATCGTGTCGCGTGACGATCATCGGCTCGCCGCGCGCAAGCAGGTTACGTGGAAGGACCTCGACGGCGAGCAACTCGTGATGCTCGATTATGCGTCCGGCAGCCGCCCCCTCATCGACGCCGTGATGCAGGCGCAGGGCGTAAACGCCACGGTGGTGCAGGAACTCGGCCATTCGGCGACGGTGTTCGGGCTCGTCGAGGCGGGCGTCGGGATCAGCGTGCTGCCGTGGCTCGCGTTGCCGCTGCCGGCGGGGGCGTCGCTGGTCGCGCGTCCGCTAGTGCCGCGCGCGGAGCGCCGCGTCGAGCTGGTGCGGCGGCGCGACCGGTCGCTGTCGCCCGCGGCCGAGGCGGTGTGGAATCTGATCAGGCAGTTGCCGGGGCGGGCCGAGGAGTTGAATTAACGGGCGGGGTCGCGTGCGGTCCATCCGACTGATGGGGGGGGCGCCAGGCGCGGCCCGCCGCCCGTCCTGCACCTGCCACGCGTTCCGCCGCTGTCCGGCCACCCGGCGCGCTAAACTACCGCCTTCATCGCGCACGCCTTCGCGGTTGCGCCCCGAGCCTCTCACCCTTCACCGTCCGGAAGCCTCGATGAGCGAATTGGACCTGCCCGTGCCCTCCATCCCGAATGCGCGAGACGCCGTGCGCGCGCTGCGCCCATCGCAAATCCGTGAAGTCGCGAACGCCGGTTTCGGCGTCGAAGACGTGCTGCCGTTCTGGTTCGGCGAGTCCGACCGCGTCACACCCGCGTTCATCCGCGACGCCGCGAGCGCCGCGCTCGCCGCCGGCGCGACGTTTTACACGCACAACCTTGGCATCGCGCCGTTGCGCGCGGCACTCGCGGGCTACGTCAGCAAGCTGCATGGTGCGACGTCGCCGGAGCACATCGCGGTCACGAGCGCGGGCGTCAATGCGCTGATGCTCGCCGCGCAGCTGGTGGTCGGCGCCGGCGACCGCGTCGTCGCGGTGACGCCGCTATGGCCGAATCTGGTCGAGATTCCGAAGATTCTCGGCGCACATGTCGAAACTGTCGCTCTCGGCTACGGCGAGCGCGGCTGGGAGCTCGACGTTGGGCAATTGCTGGCCGCGCTGACGCCTGACACGAAGATGCTGATGATCAACTCGCCGAACAATCCGACCGGCTGGGTGATGAATCGCGACGACCAGCGCAGCGTGCTCGAACACTGCCGTCAGCACGGTATCTGGATCGTCGCGGACGAGGTCTACGAGCGGCTTTACTATCCCGGCGATGACGGCGCCGAGGCGACCGGCGCACGCACCGCGCCTTCGTTTCTCGACCTCGCGACGCGCGACGAACGCGTGATCTGCGTGAATTCGTTCTCGAAAGCCTGGCTGATGACCGGGTGGCGGCTCGGCTGGATCGTCGCGCCGACCGCGTTGATGGATGACCTGGCGAAGCTGGTCGAGTACAACACGTCGTGCGCGCCGTCGTTCGTGCAGCAGGCGGGCTTCGCGGCGCTCGAGCAGGGCGAGCACTTTACGCAGGAGCTGGTGCGTGATCTGAGGCGGTCGCGTGATCATCTGGTGCGCGCGCTGTCGGCCGTTCCCGGCGTCGATGTGAAGGCTCCGCTGGGCGCGATGTATCTGTTCTTCTCGATGCCAGGCTCGACGCGCAGTCTCGACTTGTGCAAGGCGATGGTGCGCGAGGTCGGGCTCGGCGTGGCACCGGGCAGCGCGTTCGGGCCGCAAGGCGAGGGGTTCGTTCGCTGGTGCTATGCGTGCGATACGGCGCGGCTCGATGCCGGCGTCGAGCGCTTGACGCGGTTTCTGGCGTGCCACGCCGGCGGGCGAGCACACACAGCTTCATGTGCCCGCCGCGCAGCGTCTTAGCGCGCCGTGAGCGGCGAAAGGCCGCGAATTGTGAAAGTCTTCTTGCTCGCGACTCGGCCCGGACGGGCGCGGGCACACTGGTCGGCGCCGCAGCAGAAGATGCACGGCAGATCGCGGCTTTACGCCCCGATCGTTTTTGCGTAATATGGCGCTCAGTTCACGCGAATCCTTTCAGGAATATCGCCGCTCCGTCCGGCTGGGTCTGGCTCGATAAGTCTGTTCGCCACCCCCCCGGTGCGTGCTCCCATCAATATGACCGATCAGAATCGGGCGAGCGCGTCTTCAGTTCCACATCGTCTGTTTGATCCGGTTCTTTGACCACAGGGTCTGACCTAGCTGCATGAATACCCAAGAGGCGAAGATCGTCCTCGAGACTGCCTTGATCTGCGCGCAGGAGCCGCTAAAGCTCGGCGAATTGCGCAAGCTCTTTGCCGACGGCGTGTCGGCAGACACTGTTCGGACTTTGCTCGAAGACCTGAAGCGGGACTGGTCTGGGCGCGGTGTGGAGTTGGTCGGGCTGGCGTCGGGCTGGCGGTTTCAAAGCAAGCCCGCGATGCGTTCGTATCTGGATCGACTGCATCCGGAAAAGCCGCCGAAATATTCGCGCGCGGTGCTCGAAACGCTCGCGATCATCGCCTACCGGCAACC
Source organism: Paraburkholderia atlantica (assembly GCF_000092885.1). Lineage (NCBI taxonomy): Bacteria > Pseudomonadati > Pseudomonadota > Betaproteobacteria > Burkholderiales > Burkholderiaceae > Paraburkholderia > Paraburkholderia atlantica. Next base: position 1,322,261 of record NC_014117.1, read on the forward strand.
GGTGACACGGGGCGATATCGAAGAAATTCGCGGTGTGACGGTGAATACGCAGGTCGTCAAGCAGCTCGAGGATCGCGGCTGGATCGAGGTGATCGGTCATCGCGACGTGCCGGGCCGTCCAGCGCTGTATGCGACCACGCGTCAGTTCCTCGACGACCTTGGCCTAACGGCGCTCGACGAGTTGCCGCCGCTGGCCGATCCGTCCGCGCAACTGAACGCGGATCTGTTGGGTCAGCACGCGATCGAGTTCGCCGAGAGCAATGCGCAAAGTGTGCAGCAGCCGGATCAGGATACAGGGCACGACCCGGCGGCTGACGCGGGCGAGCCGGCTTCGCGCGAAGCGACGCAGCACGGCGCGTCAGGACTTGAAGCAACGCCTTCCGAGACGGTTGCCGAATCGACGTTCGAGACGGAGCCCCATGTGGAAGCTGCTGGGCAGGCCGGCACGACAAATGCGCCGAGTGCATCAGATCCGTCGGACGCGCCGCACGACACGCAACAACAGCCCGAACCGGCACCCACGGCAACACAGACCAGCGTCGCCGGTTCGGCACAGAATCACGATCCGGTCACCCCGACCGATCTGGCAACACCCGCGCACGACTCGGGCGAAGCTCGCAATACGGAGCACCCCGCCGAGCCGAACCCGGTCGATGCGGCGCACGACGATCCCGAGGATCGCCGCGATGCCGCACAGGACGCAGGTTTCCTGACCGACGACGAAACCGAGTCGCGCAGCGCCTGACGTAACCGAACTTTTTTGCCGCGCCCGCAACGGGCGCGCGCGACCTGACATTTTGAGGTTGTTTTGACACATACCCACGACACCGATTCGTCCGAATCCGAGCGCCCCGTGCCGTCGGCGCGGACCGACGAACGCACTACGCAAGCGTCGGCAGGCGAGGGCGAGCGCCCGGCTCACGGCGCGGAAGCAGAGGGCGAAGAGCGTCCCCGCCGCGGTCTACGTCGCGGGCCGCGCAGCCTGATCGCGCGACGCCGCGCTGGCGCGAAGACGAAGGCAGCCGAGGGCGCGCCGGTCGTCGCCGAAACGCCGCCGGACGGCGAGGTCGTCGCCCAGGCGCGCGCACCGCGCAAGGACGCGGGCGCGAAACAAGGCGGACGTCGCAATGCCGGCGGCGGCGCGAAGCGCGAAGGCGCGTCGCGCGAAGGCCAGCGCGAACGTCAGCCGCGCGAAGGTCAACGTGATGGCCAGCGCCAGAATCGACGCGGCGCCGAGGCGGCCGCGGCTACGGAAACAGCTCAGGACGATCTGTTCTCGTACGTGACGTCGCCCGCATTCGATGCCGACAACACCATGACTGGCGGCGTACGCGCGCCGATGCTGCGCCGTGGCAAGGCAGCGGGCCCGAAGCGCGTGCTGTCGCCCGATGACGACGCGCCGAAGTTGCACAAGGTGCTCGCCGAGGCGGGCATGGGTTCGCGCCGCGACATGGAAGAGCTGATCATCGCCGGCCGGGTGTCGGTGAACGGCGAGCCGGCGCACATCGGCCAGCGCATCATGCCGACCGACCAGGTCCGCATCAACGGCAAGCCGGTCAAGCGCAAGCTCGCCAGCAAGCCGCCGCGTGTGCTGCTGTACCACAAACCGACCGGCGAAATCGTCAGCCACGCGGACCCGGAAGGCCGTCCATCGGTGTTCGACAAGCTGCCGCCGATGAAAACCGCCAAGTGGGTCGCGGTCGGCCGTCTCGACTTCAACACCGAAGGTCTGCTGATGCTGACCACGTCGGGCGATCTCGCAAACCGCTTCATGCACCCGCGTTATAGCGTCGAGCGCGAATATGCGGTGCGTGTCGTCGGCGAACTGGCCGAGGGTATGCGTCAAAAACTGCTGCACGGCGTCGAACTCGAGGATGGTCCGGCGAACTTCCTGCGCATCCGCGACGGCGGCGGCGAAGGCACTAATCACTGGTACCACGTCGCGCTCGCCGAAGGGCGGAATCGCGAAGTACGCCGCATGTTCGAAGCGGCCGGCCTGATGGTCAGCCGGCTGATCCGCACGCGCCACGGCCCGATCTCGCTGCCGCGTGGTTTGAAGCGCGGCCGCTGGGAAGAACTCGAGGACAATCAGGTGCGCGCGTTGATGGCCTCCGTCGGCCTGAAGGCTCCCACCGAAGAGCGCGGCAGCCGCAATGCGGCACCGGAGCGTCGTCAGCCGGATCCGATGCAGACGTCGATGGGCTTCATCAACCGCGAGCCGGTGCTGATGTCGCATAGCCGCTTCGAGCAGCAGCCGCGCGGACAGGGCCGCCGTGGCGCGGCGGGCGGCGGCTTCGGCGCGGGCATGGGGGGCGGCGCCGGTTTTGGTGCCGGCGCAGGCAATCGTGCCCCCGGAGGGCAGCGTGGCCGCGACGTCGACGGCAATCGCGCGCCGTCGCCCAACGGCAACCGTGCGCGCACTGGCGGCAAGCGAGCCGGCGGGGCCGGCAACAGCGGTGGCAATCGTGGGCCGGGTGGCAATCGTGGCGGCAACACAAACCGTGCCGGCGGCAACGCGGGTTCGGGCGGCGCCAATCGTGGGAGTGGCACGGCGCGCGGTCGCTCGCGCGGCCGCTAGGCGGGGCCGCTGTACCGCGTTTGAGGGGCAGGCGTTGAGCGGCCGTCCCCTTTGATGCAAGTTCGTACGACCTGCAAGGCTACGGCCGCTTCAGACGGCTCGTTCAGCAATCGCGACGCACAGAAATGCCGAGCGATTGCCGGACGAGCCGTTTTTCATTTTGGCGATTTTATGCCGCATCTTCTTTGCAGCGTTCGAGCGCGGTTTCTGATCTGTCAAAACCCGTGCGAAACAGCACCGCATACCAAAAGGACGATTCGCCGCAAGGTGTCGACGTAGCCCGTCCGGCTTCCTTTCCACACGGCTCGCGCGACCTTGCAAAACCCCGGATTTGCCGCCACATTGTCGAAAGATTCCTATCAAATCAAGCGGAAATGCGCATCGCCCGTCGTTCTGCGGATTGCCTTTGGGCCGAAAAATGGCTACAATCGCGAAGTCGCTGGGCGTACGGTTTCATGTGCGGCTCAGGTGCGACCACCGGCAATAAGATGATGGGCGTTCAGCCCATTTTTTTTTGCCGCTCAGTTCATCGTGGTTCGGCATCTCGGGTTCGCACCAACGTGCGCCGGCTTGGCGCGCGGCCCGCATTGGTTGTTTGCAGAAGAGGCGAGGCTCGCTGCGCGAACATCTAAGAGGGCACTGTGCAACTGACGGAACTGATTGAAACCACGGTCGTGGGACTCGGCTACGAGCTCGTCGATCTCGAGCGCACCGGGCGCGGCATGTTGTGTATCTATATCGACCAGCCGGCCGGCATCGCAATCGAAGACTGCGAGAAAGTCACGCGTCAGCTCCAGCACGTTCTGACGGTCGAAAATATCGATTACGAGCGGCTCGAAGTATCGTCGCCCGGTCTCGACCGCCCGCTGAAAAAACTGGCGGACTTTGAACGTTTCGCGGGCAGCGAAGCGGTTATCACACTGAAAAAGCCATTAGACGGTCGGAAATCGTACCGGGGTATTTTGCATGCTCCGCAGGGCGAGACGATCGGTCTGGAATTTGAAGGAAAAGAAGGCGCCGCGATGCTCGATTTCACGCTCGCGGACATGGACAAGGCGCGCCTTGTTCCGAAAGTTGACTTTAGGAGCCGCAAACAATGAGTCGCGAAGTGTTGATGCTGGTGGATGCGCTGGCACGCGAGAAGAATGTCGACAAGGACGTGGTATTTGCCGCGCTCGAAGCGGCTCTCGCTTCGGCCTCCAAGAAACTCTTCGAAGAAGATGCGGATATCCGCGTCCACATCGACCGTGAAAGCGGCGAGCACGAAACGTTTCGCCGCTGGAAGGTGGTGCCGGACGAAGCCGGTCTGCAGGAGCCGGATCAGGAAATCCTGCTGTTCGAGGCGCGCGAGCAGCAGCCCAACATCCAGCTCGACGAGTTCATCGAGGAGCCGGTGCCGTCGATCGAATTTGGCCGCATCGGCGCGCAGGCCGCCAAGCAGGTGATCCTGCAGAAGGTGCGCGATGCCGAGCGCGAGCAGATCCTGAACGACTTTCTCGAGCGCGGCGAACACATCATGACCGGCTCGGTGAAGCGCCTCGACAAAGGTAACTTCATCGTCGAATCGGGTCGGGTCGAAGCGCTGCTGCGTCGTGACCAGCTGATCCCGAAGGAAAACCTTCGCGTGGGCGACCGCGTGCGCGCGTATATCGCCAAGGTAGACCGCACCGCGCGTGGTCCGCAGATCGAGCTGTCGCGTACGGCGCCGGAATTCCTGATGAAGCTGTTCGAGATGGAAGTGCCGGAAATCGAGCAGGGCCTGCTCGAGATCAAGGCGGCCGCTCGCGATCCGGGCGTGCGTGCGAAGATCGGTGTAGTTGCTTATGACAAGCGCATCGATCCGATTGGCACCTGTGTCGGTATTCGCGGCTCACGCGTGCAGGCCGTACGCAACGAGCTCGGTGGCGAAAACGTCGACATCGTGCTATGGTCGGAAGACCCCGCCCAGTTCGTGATCGGCGCGCTCGCGCCGGCAGCCGTGCAGTCGATCGTCGTCGATGAAGAAAGGCATTCGATGGACGTCGTCGTCGACGAGAACGAACTCGCGGTCGCGATCGGCCGCAGCGGCCAGAACGTGCGACTTGCCAGCGAGCTCACCGGCTGGCAGATCAACATCATGACGCCGGACGAATCTGCGCAGAAGCAGAATCAGGAGCGCGGCGTCCTGCGTGACCTGTTCATGGCGCGTCTCGATGTCGACGAGGAAGTCGCCGACATCCTGATCGACGAAGGCTTCACGAGCCTCGAAGAGATCGCTTACGTGCCGCTCAACGAAATGCTCGAAATCGAGGCATTCGACGAAGACACCGTTCACGAACTGCGCAACCGCTCGCGCGACGCGCTGTTGACGATGGCGATCGCGAACGAAGAAAAGGTCGAGAATGTGGCGCTCGACCTGAAGAGCCTGGACGGCATGGATGCCGACCTGCTCGCGAAACTGGCCGAACATCAGATCCAGACGCGCGACGAACTCGCCGAGCTGGCCGTGGATGAACTGGTCGAGATGACTGGGATGGGAGAGGATGCCGCTAAGGCGTTGATCATGAAAGCACGTGAACACTGGTTCCAGTGAGAAATGACCATGGCGCACTGAATTGAACGCGGCCGCGAGGCCGCATGACCCGATGCTAACCGCAAGGAATCGGTCCTTGCATTAAGAGGAATGAATGGCGAGTAACAACGTAGCCCAATTTGCCGCGGAACTGAAAATGCCTGCTGGCGTGCTGCTCGAGCAGCTGCAGGCAGCGGGCGTCCAGAAAGCGAGCGAAGACGACAACCTGTCCGAGGCGGACAAGGCGCGTCTGCTCGATCACTTGCGCAAGTCGCATGGCTCGAACGATGCCGACAAGCGCAAGATCACGCTGACGCGCCGGCATACGTCGGAGATCAAGCAGTCCGATGCGACGGGCAAAGCTCGCACCATTCAGGTCGAGGTGCGCAAGAAGCGCACGTTCGTCCGCCGCGACGAGACCGTCGCGGAAGGCGGGGATGCATCGAATCATGTGGCCGAAAACGCGGACGTCGAAGATCTCGAACTGCAGCGTCGTGAGGAAGAAGCACGTCACGAAGCCGAGCTGCTCGAAAAGCAGGCGCAGGAGCTGAAGGCGCGTCAGGAACAGCTCGAGCGCGAAGAGGCCGAGCGTCAGGCGCGCGAGCAGGCTGCGGAAGCCGAGCGCCAGCGCGCGGAAGAAGAAGCGAAGAAGCGCGCAGCGGCTGCGGCCGAGGCGGCGGCTCGCGAGAGGGCTCAGCAGGCGGCCGCGCAAGCGGCTGCGCCGGTTGCCGCCAAGGCAAGCGAGCAGGACGACGAACGCGCGGCAGCGGAACGCGCCGCGCAGCGCGAAGCTGCGAAGAAAGCGGAAGACGCTGCGCGCGTGGCTGCCGAAAAAGCTCGCGCCGAACAGGAAGAAATCGCCAAGCGCCGTGCGGCGGCCGAAGCCGAAGCGCGCGCGATTCGCGAAATGATGAATACGCCGCGCAAGGCGCAGGTGAAGGCGCCGGAACCGGCACCGAAGCCCGCTGAGCCGGCCAAGGCGGCCGAAGCCAAGGGTACGCTGCACAAGCCGGCGCGTCCGGCTGGCGAAGCACCGGCTCGCCCGGCAGCCAGGAAGCCGGCAGCGGCGGCTCCCGCACCCGCAAGCGCACCGTCCGCGGGCGACAAGAAGAAGCCGGGCGCCGGCGGCAAGGGCGGCGGCAATTGGCAGGACGACGCAGCGAAGCGCCGTGGCATCAAGACGCGCGGCGATTCGAGCGGCGGCGTCGATCGCGGCTGGCGCGGCGGTCCGAAGGGTCGTGGCAAGCATCAGGAGCAGACCACCACGTTCCAGGCGCCGACCGAACCGATCGTGCGTGAAGTGCACGTGCCGGAAACCATCACGGTGGCGGATCTCGCGCACAAGATGGCGGTGAAGGCTTCGGAAGTCATCAAGGTGATGATGAAGCTCGGCCAGATGGTCACGATCAACCAGATGCTGGACCAGGAAACGGCGATGATCATCGTCGAGGAACTGGGCCACCGTGCGCTCGCGGCGAAGCTGGACGATCCGGAAGCCATGCTGGTCGAAGGCGAAGCGAGCGACGCCGAAGCGCTGCCGCGTCCGCCGGTCGTTACCGTGATGGGTCACGTCGACCACGGCAAGACCTCGCTGCTCGACTACATCCGCCGCGCGAAGGTTGCGGCAGGCGAAGCGGGCGGTATTACCCAGCACATCGGCGCTTACCATGTCGAAACGCCGCGCGGCGTGATCACGTTCCTCGACACGCCGGGTCACGAAGCCTTTACGGCAATGCGTGCCCGCGGTGCGAAGGCAACCGACATCGTGATTTTGGTAGTGGCCGCCGACGACGGTGTGATGCCGCAGACGAAGGAAGCGATTTCCCACGCAAAGGCTGGCGGCGTGCCGCTCGTCGTCGCAATCAACAAGATCGACAAGCCGGAAGCGAATCCGGAGCGCGTGAAGCAGGAACTCGTCACGGAAGGCGTCGTGCCGGAAGAGTACGGCGGCGACTCGCCGTTCGTGCCGGTGTCGGCGAAGACCGGCGCGGGCATCGACGATCTGCTCGAAAACGTGCTGCTGCAGGCCGAAGTGCTGGAGTTGAAGGCACCGGTCGAATCGCCGGCCAAGGGTCTCGTCATTGAAGCGAAGCTCGACAAGGGTAAGGGTCCGGTGGCAACGATCCTCGTGCAGTCGGGTACGCTGAACCGCGGCGACGTCGTGCTGGCAGGCAGCGCCTACGGTCGCGTGCGCGCCATGCTCGACGAAACCGGCAAGCCGACCAAGTCCGCCGGTCCGTCGATCCCGGTCGAAATTCAGGGTCTGTCGGAAGTGCCGCAGGCTGGCGAAGAAGTGATCGTGATGCCGGACGAGCGCAAGGCGCGTGAAGTTGCGCTGTTCCGTCAGGGCAAGTTCCGCGACGTGAAGCTCGCGAAGCAGCAGGCCGCGAAGCTCGAGACCATGCTCGAGCAGATGGGCGAAGGCGAAGTGCAGTACATGCCGCTCATCGTCAAGGCCGACGTGCAGGGTTCGCAGGAAGCGCTGGTGCAGTCGCTGCAGAAGCTCTCCACCGACGAAGTGCGCGTGCAGATCGTGCACGGCGCGGTCGGCGGCATCAGCGAGTCGGACGTCAACCTCGCGACGGCGTCGAAGGCGGTCATCATCGGCTTCAACACCCGCGCGGATGCGCAGGCTCGCAAGCTGGCCGAAGCCAACGGCGTCGATATCCGCTACTACAACATCATCTACGACGCCGTGGATGACGTGAAGGCGGCGATGTCGGGCATGCTGGCGCCGGAGAAGCGCGAAGTCGTGACGGGCACGGTCGAAGTGCGCCAGGTCTTCAAGGTGCCGAAGGTCGGCACGGTCGCCGGTTGTATGGTCACGGACGGTTTCGTCAAGCGCTCGTCGTCGGTGCGCGTGCTGCGCAACAACGTCGTCATCTTCACGGGCGAGCTCGATTCGCTCAAGCGCTTCAAGGACGATGTGAAGGAAGTCCGTCAGGGCTTCGAGTGCGGTATGTCGATCAAGAACTTCAACGATATCGTCGAAGGCGATCAGTTCGAAGTCTTCGAGGTCACCGAAGTCGCGCGTACGCTGTAATCCACGCGGCACGGCACAACGGGCGGAACGGGCTTGACGCCCGCTCCGCCCGTTGTTTTTGAGCGCGCTGCGTCGGGTTTGTCGCTGGCTTCGTTGCCGCGTTCGTCGCAAATGGACTCTCACCTGCCGCGGCGATCGCGACGCCGTCGTATCGAACGGATAACGAACACGGGCTCGCGCGAACCAATTTTTTGCATCCGTCATAGCCGAGCACACAACACCATGCCTAAGAAACGTACTACTCCCAATCGCAACGTGCAGATCGCCGATCAAATCCAGCGCGACCTGGCCGAGCTGCTGCGCGAGGTCAAGGATCCGCGCATCGGCATCGTCACGTTTCAGAGCGTCGAGCTGACACCCGACTACGCGCACGCGAAGGTCTACTTCACGACGCTGACGGGCGACCCGCAGCAGACGCTCGAAGCGCTGACGCACGCGGCCGGCCATCTGCGCAATCTGCTGTTCAAGCGCCTGCATATCCATACGGTGCCGACGCTGCATTTCCACTACGACAAGACGATCGAGCGCGCCGTCGAGATGTCGCGCCTGATCGACGAGGCAAATTCCACGCGTGCGAAAGACGACTGAGTGACTGCCATGCCGTGACGTTCCAATTAGCGCGCGGCGCCGTTTTTTGTATTTCCCGAACGTTCTGCCTCCCTCGACATGACCGCACCTCAACGCCCCCGCGTGCCGCGTCGCGCGCTCGACGGCGTGCTGCTGCTCGACAAGCCGCTCGGCCTGTCGAGCAACGACGCGCTGGTTCGCGCGAAACGTCTCTATCTGGCGAAAAAGGCGGGCCACACCGGCACGCTCGATCCGCTCGCCACCGGCTTGCTGCCGCTGTGTTTCGGCGAGGCCACCAAGTTCTCCCAAGACCTGCTCGAAGCCGATAAGACCTACGAGGCCACGATGCGTCTCGGCATCCGCACGACCACCGGCGACGCCGAGGGCGAGGCGCTCGACATCCGCGCCGTCGACTGCGACGAAGTGGCGGTGCGGGCGGCGTTGCCCAGATTCATCGGTGAAATCGTTCAGGTCCCGCCGATGTACTCGGCGCTCAAGCGCGACGGCAAGCCGCTGTACGAGTACGCGCGCGCCGGCCAAACGGTCGAGCGGGAAGGGCGGCAGGTGACGATTCACTCGCTCGAACTGATTGCGTGCGCGCTGCCGGATGTGACGTTTCGCGTGACGTGCAGCAAGGGCACGTACGTGCGCACGCTTGCCGAGGATATCGGCGAGGCGCTGGGCTGTGGCGCGCATCTGGTCGCGCTGCGCCGCACGGGCGTCGGCGCGCTGACCCTCGAACATTCGGTCACGCTCGACGCGTTGTCCGACGCGACCGAACTCGAACGCGACGCATGGCTGCAGCCGGTCGACGCGTTGCTGTCGACGTTCCCGCAGGTCTGTCTGAGCGACGACGACACGCGCCGCTTCCTGCACGGCCAGCGTCTGAAGCTGTCGTCCTTGACTATCGCCGCCGACGCGGTAAATGCCCCGCGCGTGAGGGTGTACTCGGCACAGGGGCGCCTTCTCGGGGTCGCGAAACCCGGCGAAGGCGTGCTCGCACCCGAACGTCTGGTCGTGACATCGGAGACCTAGAGTTCACCGTATTGCCAGCTCGGCACGGACAATAAAAAAGCGGGATCGCCATCGAGCGATCCCGCTTTTTTCATACTCCTAGGGTGGAGCGGTGTCGAACTAAAGCAACACCACAAACAACCCACTCAATGCGCCGCGGCGGCCGCCGCTCCCGAGTCACCGCCTGCCCGTTCCGGTCGGGTGATCCAGATCAGCGCGATCAGTGCGACGAAAATGCCGGCCGAAATGAAGAACAGATCGTTCACGCCGAGCTGCGCGGCCTGCTGCGTGACCATGGTGTTGAAGAGACCATAGGTTTGCTGCTGATCCAGGCCCGCTGCGCCCATCTGATGGATCGACTGACCAAACGCCGGATTGTAAGCGTTCGCCTGTTCAGTCAGTTGCGCATGATGCATGATCGTGCGGTGATCCCACGCGGTCTGGAAAATCGACGTGCCGATACCGCCGCACATGATCCGCACGAAGTTCGACAGCCCCGAGGCCGCCGGAATCCGATGGCCCGGCAAGCCCGACAGCGTGATCGACACGAGCGGAATGAAGAAGCCGGCCATGCCGATGCCCTGAATCAGCGTGGGCAGCATCAGCGAGTACGTATCGACGCCGGTCGTATAGCGCGAGCGCATCCAGAAGCAGAGCGCGAAAATCAGGAACGACAGCGTCGCGATATAGCGCGGATCGGTGCGCGGCAGCACCTTGCCGGTGATCGGCGACAACAGGATCGCGAACACACCGACCGGCGCCATCACGAGTCCCGCTTCGGTCGCGGTGTAGCCGATATCGGTCTGCAGCCACAGCGGCAGCAGCACGAGATTGCCGAAGTAGAGCCCATAGCCGATCGACAGCGCGATCGTGCCGCCGGTGAAATTCCGCCGGCTGAACAGCGACAGGTCGACCACCGGATGTTCGGCCGTCAGCTCCCACACGATGAAAAACGCGAGCGCGATCACCGCGACGAGCGCGAGCACGACGATCGTCGTCGACGAGAACCAGTCGAGGTCCTTGCCCTTGTCGAGCATGACCTGAAGCGAGCCGACCCAGACGATCAGAAGACCGAGGCCGACGCCGTCGATTGGCGCCTTCTTGATCACCGAGTCGCGGTTACGGAAGATCATCCACGTGGCGGCGGCCGCGACCGCGCCGACCGGAATGTTGACGTAGAAAATCCACGGCCACGAGATGTTGTCGGAAATCCAGCCGCCGAGAATCGGACCGGCAACCGGTGCGATCAGCGTGGTCATCGCCCACATCGACAGCGCCATTGGCGCCTTCGCGCGCGGATAGCTCGCGAGCAGCAGCGTCTGCGACAGCGGGATCATCGGGCCGGCCACCGCGCCTTGCAGCACGCGCGACGCGAGCAGGAACGGCAGGTTCGGCGACAGCCCGCACATCCATGACGACAGCACGAATAGCACGATCGACGCCATGAACAGCCGCACCTGGCCGATGCGATCGGTGAGCCAGCCGGTCAGCGGCACCGAGATCGCGTTGGCCACCGCGAACGACGTGATCACCCACGTGCCCTGGTCGGACGACACGCCGAGGTCGCCGGAAATCGACGGGATCGACACGTTGGCGATCGACGTATCCAGGACGTTCATGAACACGGCGAGCGACACCGCAATCGTGCCGATCACCAGTTGCGCGCCCTCGAGCGGCGCGTGAGGGACTTGCGCCTGAGCCTGAGCCATTAAAAGAGCCTTCTAGGAATCGTCGGGCGGAGCCTTAGCTCTTATGGGCCGCCGGTTTGGTGGCGGCCGCAGCGCTCGCCGCGGTCGACTTCTGCGCGCCGCCGTTCGCCTTCTGACCGGCGTTTTCCGCGATGATGCGCGCGATTTCGGCATCGGCTTCCGCGCCGTACTTGTCGAACACGTTGGTCTGGTAAGACGTGGACGGCGCCTGACCGAGCTGGCCGCCGGTGTCATCCTTGATGTTCACGTCAGCCTGCATCGACAGACCGATACGCAGCGGATGCTTCTCGAGTTCCTGCGGATCTAGCGAAATACGCACCGGCAGACGCTGCACGACCTTGATCCAGTTGCCGGTCGCGTTCTGCGCGGGCAGCAGCGAGAACGCCGAGCCCGTGCCGGCCGAGAAGCCGATGACCTTGCCGTGATACGGCACCGAAGAGCCGTAGACGTCGGCCGTCAGTTCGACCGGCTGGCCGATGCGCATGTGCTTCAGTTGCACCTCCTTGAAGTTCGCGTCGACCCACACGTCATGCAGCGGCACGATCGCCATCAGCGGCGTGCCCGGCGAGACGCGCTGGCCGACCTGCACCGAGCGTTTCGCGACATAGCCGGTGACCGGCGCGGGCAGCGTATTGCGAGCGTGGTTCAGGTAAGCGTCGCGCAGCTTCGCGGCGGCGGCCTGCACGTTCGGGTGATTGGCGATCGTGGTGTTCGCGGTCAGCGCGCGGTTTGCCGCGAGTTGCTGTTTGGCGGCGTCGAGCGCAGCCTGTGCGCTCTTCACGGCGTCGCGTGCGTGCGAGATTTCTTCCTGCGATACCGCGCCGGTCTGCGCGACCGTCATGCGGCGCTTCAGGTCGTCCTGGGCTCGCGACAGGTCGGCCTGGCTCGCCGCGACCCGCGCTTCGTACTGGCTGTCGTCGGCGAACAGGCCGCGCACCTGACGCACCACCTGCGCAAGGTTGGCCTCCGCCTGTTCGAGCGCGACGCGCGCGTCGGCCGGGTCGAGCACGACGAGCGGGTCGCCGGCCTTGACCACCTGCGTGTCGTCCGCGTTGACCGCGATCACGGTGCCCGTGACCTGCGGCGTGATCTGCACGACGTTGCCGCTCACGTAGGCGTCGTCGGTGTCTTCATGGAAGCGTGCGTCGAGGAAGTAGTACAGGCCGTACGCGACCGCGGCAATCAGGATCACGATGACGAGCAGCGTCATCATGCGCTTGCGTTTGCCGTTGTTCGCCGCTTGCGGTGGAGTGGCGGGCTGCTGGGGGGTGCTCATTGATGTGCTCCGGGTTCTTTTGAACGTCGTCGTTTATTCGGTGTTCGTGTGTATGCGTGTGTGTTGACGCGGGCAGTCTCGCTCAGTTCGCGGCGGTGCTCGTGGCGTGGTTCGCGGCGTTGGCCGATGCCGGAACATCGGTCGGCACGACGAGGCCGGTCTGGGTCGCGTCGAAGCCGCCGCCCAGTGCCTTGATCAGGCCGATCTGCAGACTGCGGCGGCGCATCTGCAGACCGGTGACCGTCTGCTCGGCGGCGAGCCGGTTGTCGTCGGCGGTCAGCACCTGCAGTTGCGGCGACAGCCCGGCCTTATAGCGGATCACGGCCAGCTGGTACGCCTTGCTCGACGCCTCGAGCGCGCGCTGGGCGTCGCCTTCCTGGCGGTCGATCGAGCGAATCGACGACACCTGCGTGGACACGTCCTGCAGAGCGTTGATCAGCGTCTGGTTGTAGTTCGCGACGTCGCCCTCGAAGTCGGCGTAGCGGCCCTTCAGCTGCGCACGCAACGCGCCGGCGTCGAAGAGCGGCAGATGGATCGCCGGGCCGAACTGAATCTGACGGCTCGACGAGGTCAGGAAACGGCCCCAGCCGAACGCGTCGAAGCCGAAGCCGGCCGCGAGATTCACGTCCGGGTAGAACTCGGCTTTCGCTTCTTTCACGTCGTGCATCGCGGCTTCGACCTGCCAGCGCGCGGCGACGATGTCCGCGCGACGCGCCACGAGGTCGGCCGGGATGTTGTCCGGCAGCGCGACCACGTTGCCGCCGGTGAGCACCGGCTTGTCGATCTGCAGGCCACGGTCCGGGCCTTTGCCGAGCAGCGCGCCCAACTGGTAGCGCACGACGGTGATCTGGCCGTCGAGGTCGGTCAGGTTCGACTGGCTCGTCGCGATGTTGCCGGCGGCGGTCTGCTTCTCGACATTGGTGTCGAGACCGGCCTTCACGCGGTTATCCGTGATACGGCCGACGTCCTGGCGGTTCGCGATTTCACGCGCTGCGATGTCGCGGAACGCATACAGCTGCGCGAGCTGGTTGTAGGTGCTCGCGACCGACGCGGCGAGCGTCACGCGCGCCTGCTGCATGTCAGCCTCGGCGGCTTTTTGCTGCGACACGGCCTGGCCGAGGCGCTGACGATTCTTGCCCCACAGGTCGAGATCCCACGACGCGCTCGCGAGCACGTTGTTCTCGCTAAACCAGGTGCCGCCGAACGGAGGCGGGAAGAGGGCGTTTGCCGAGTACAGCTCGCGAGTCCACGAATAGTTCAGTTCGGCCTTCGGGAACAGCGCCGAGCGCGAGCTTTCGATATACGACGAAGCCTTCGCGAGCCGCGCCTGTGCCTGGGCGATCGACGGGCTGCCTTCGAGCGCTTCCGCGATCAGCTTCGGCAGTTGCGGGTCCCCGAACTGGTTGGCCCAGTCGAGCGATGGCCACTGGCCGCCTTCGTTGGGCAGACTCTGCGTCGACTCGTACTGCGTCGGCGAGGCGATCTGCTTGTCGCTCTTGACGCCGAAGTAGTTCGCGCACCCCGTGAGGGCGAGCGCCGTCGCCGCGGCGGCGACAGCGGCCCGGCTCGACAGTGCGGGCGCGGACAGGGAAAGGGATTTCATCGCTCGACTTTTCTTTGAGTGGAATGTATTGATGGACGCAGCAAGCAAGCTATTACGATTTGTTATCGGGATGGCTTGCGGCATCGCGGGAAAGTCCCGTGTGTTCGCCGGAATTGGCGAGCACGCGGCGCAGCATGCTCTTCAGGAAGCCCACTTCCTCCGGGGTGAACCCGTTCAGCAGGGTATCGAGCACGCCGTTGAAAATGGCCGGCATGCGGGCCGCGATCGCATTGCCTTCCGGCGTCAACGCGAGGCGCACTACGCGCCGGTCTTCGTTGCTGCGCACCCGGGTGAGCAAGCCGCGCTTTTCGAGCCGGTCGATCAGGCGCGTGACGGCGCTTGCGTCGATACCATATTCACGCGCCAACTCGGCCGCGAGCAGGCATTTGCCGCTCGCCACCATGAACAGGATGCTGCCTTGCTGGCTGGTGATGCCGAGTTCGGCCATGCTGCGCTGCGTAACCAGATTGTGCAGTGTCGATTTCACCCGCGAGATGAGATAACCGACGCTTTCGCCGAGTTGATACTCGCTGAGGTCCGGCGTGGTTTCGTTGGACGGCTCCGTCATGATTCTCGTGCGATTGCAATGGTTGACTAGGCATTAGTATAGCTGGCTGTTGATTGACACGACAAGCGTTAATTCAGCTTAGGCAAGTATTATTTCGCGCTCAAGCAGGAAACCATACGGATTGACGTAGGGGCGCGGGCGACGCGGTATTCACGAAGTTCACCGGAAGCACGGAGAGCGCACGGTCTATCGGGGAATACCAGAAAGGATCATCCGCGCGTGCTATAATTTTGGGTTCCCAAAAGTGCGCTTTGGGCTTGTTGTCGTGGTTTGGCTCGTCAACCAGCAGCATAAGCAAGCGGCGCACTCAACCGTCTTCAGGTTTCCTATGACCCGCGCCCTACGCAACATTGCCATCATTGCTCACGTCGACCACGGCAAGACTACGCTCGTCGACCAGCTTCTCCGTCAGACCGCCACGTTCCGCGAGAACCAGCAGATCGCCGAGCGCGTGATGGACTCGAACGACATCGAAAAAGAGCGCGGCATCACGATCCTGTCGAAGAACTGCGCGGTGGAGTACGAAGGTACCCACATCAATATCGTCGACACGCCGGGGCACGCCGACTTCGGCGGCGAAGTGGAGCGCGTGCTGTCGATGGTCGACTCGGTGCTGCTGCTCGTCGACGCGGTGGAAGGCCCGATGCCGCAAACCCGCTTCGTCACAAAGAAGGCGCTCGCGCTCGGCCTGAAGCCGATCGTCGTGATCAACAAGGTCGACCGACCGGGCGCGCGGGTCGACTGGGTGATCAACCAGACCTTCGACCTCTTCGACAAGCTCGGCGCGAGCGAAGAGCAGCTCGATTTCCCGATCGTTTACGCGTCGGGCCTGAACGGCTATGCGGGTCTCACGCCTGACGTGCGCGACGGCGACATGCGTCCGCTGTTCGAGGCAATCCTGCAGCACGTGCCGGTGCGCCCGGCCGACCCCGAAGGTCCGCTGCAATTGCAGATCACGTCGCTCGACTACTCGTCGTACGTCGGCCGTATCGGCATTGGCCGTATCACGCGCGGCCGCATCAAGCCGGGCATGGCCGTGGTGGTCCGCTCGGGCCCGGAAGGCGAAATCCTCAATCGCAAGATCAACCAGGTGTTGTCGTTCAAGGGCCTCGATCGCGTGCAGGTCGACTCGGCTGAAGCGGGCGACATCGTGCTGATCAACGGCATCGAGGAAGTCGGCATCGGCGTGACGATCTGCTCGCCGGAACAGCCGGAAGCGCTGCCGATGATCACCGTCGACGAACCCACGTTGACGATGAACTTCCTCGTCAACTCGTCGCCGCTCGCGGGCCGCGAAGGCAAGTTCGTCACGAGCCGTCAGATTCGCGACCGCCTGATGAAGGAACTGAATCACAACGTTGCGCTGCGCGTGCGCGACACTGGCGACGAAACCACGTTCGAAGTGGCAGGCCGCGGCGAGTTGCACCTGACCATTCTGGTCGAAAACATGCGTCGTGAAGGCTACGAACTGGCCGTGTCGCGTCCGCGCGTCGTGATGCAGGAAATCAACGGCGAGAAGCACGAGCCGTACGAAAACCTGACCGTCGACATGGAAGACACGCACCAGGGCGGCGTGATGGAAGAACTTGGCCGCCGCAAGGGCGAAATGCTCGATATGGCGTCGGACGGCCGTGGCCGCACGCGTCTCGAGTACCGGATTTCGGCGCGTGGCCTGATCGGCTTCCAGTCGGAATTCCTCACGCTGACGCGCGGCACGGGTCTGATGAGCCACACGTTCGATTCGTACCAGCCGGTCAAGGAAGGCGCGGTCGGCGAGCGTCGCAACGGCGTGCTGATCTCGCAGGACGACGGCGCGGCAGTCGCGTACGCATTGTGGAAACTGCAGGATCGTGGCCGCATGTTCGTGTCGCCGGGCGAGGCGCTGTATGAAGGCATGATCATCGGCATTCACAGTCGCGACAACGACCTCGTCGTGAACCCCATCAAGGGCAAGCAGCTCACCAACGTGCGCGCGTCTGGCACCGATGAAGCCGTGCGTCTCGTGCCGCCGGTTCAGCTGTCGCTCGAATACGCGGTCGAGTTCATCGACGACGACGAACTGGTCGAAGTCACGCCGAAGTCGATCCGTCTACGCAAGCGCTACCTGAAGGAACACGAGCGCCGCAGCGCGAGCCGCAACAAGGTTGCCGGCGAATAAGCGGGATTCGAATCCGTCTGGATTAGCAGGGAACGGAAGCCACCTTCGGGTGGCTTCTTCGTTTCTGGCGCATCAAAACATGTGGCGCTGCACCATGCCTGCCCTTTGTCGAGCAGTGCACATGTAGATACCTATTGCGCTGTTCGTTTTCATTTCTCACAGAAGACTGTTGCGCGCTGTGAAAAAGCCCTGCACCACCCGTGAAACGCCCGCCGTCACAGGCTTTGCGCGTGTGCTGTCCGCTATCTGGGCTATTCGTTCTGTGCTATGCTCCCGGGTGCAAAGTTTTAGGTCCTTCCAAGCAAGACTTGATTCGCGCAATCCGCTAAACGGTCAGGCCGTGTCGCGGAAGGTTCTGTAACCCGCTATTTCTCGAGAAACTCGAAGAAAGGTGAGCGTAAAAATGATGAAGCAATTCCAGTCGAACTCTTATCTGTTCGGCGGCAACGCTCCGTACGTTGAAGAAATGTACGAAGCGTATCTCGATAATCCGGCGTCAGTGCCCGAGACCTGGCGCAGCTATTTCGATGCATTGCAGAACGTGCCCGCATCGGATGGCAGCAACGCCAACGACGTGGCTCACGGCCCGATCGTCGAATCGTTTGCACAGCGCGCCAAGGCCAATGCCTTCCTGCCGCGCGCAACTGCCGGCGGCGAAGATCTCGCAACTGCCCGCAAACAGGTTTACGTCCAGTCCCTCATCGGCGCATATCGCTTCCTCGGCTCGCAATGGGCCAATCTCGATCCTCTGAAGCGCCGCGAACGTCCCGCGATCCCCGAACTTGAACCCGCGTTCTACGACTTCACTGAAGCCGATATGGACCAGGAGTTCAGCGCAACGAATCTGTACTTCGGGTTCGAGCGCGCGACGCTGCGCGAGATCGTCAAAGCCCTGCGCGACACGTACTGCGGCACGATCGGCGCCGAGTACATGTACATCAGCGATCCGGAACAGAAGCGCTGGTGGAAGGAGCGCCTCGAATCGATCCGTTCGACGCCGAGCTTCAGCAACGACAAGAAGAAGCACATCCTGAACCGCCTGACGGCCGCCGAAGGCCTCGAGCGTTTCCTGCACACCAAGTACGTCGGCCAGAAGCGCTTCTCGCTCGAAGGCGGCGAGAGCTTCATCGCGGCGATGGACGAAGTCGTGCGTCACGGCGGTCTGCGCGGCGTTCAGGAAATCGTCATCGCGATGGCTCACCGTGGCCGTCTGAACGTGCTGGTCAACACGCTCGGCAAGATGCCGGCTGACCTGTTCGCCGAATTCGAAGGCAAGCACGTCGACGATCTGCCGGCTGGCGACGTGAAGTACCACAAGGGCTTCTCGTCGGACGTCGCGACGGAAGGCGGCCCGGTTCACCTGTCGCTCGCGTTCAACCCGTCGCACCTCGAAATCGTCAACCCGGTGGTCGAGGGCTCGGCGAAGGCGCGTATGGACCGCCGCGGCGACGAGAACGGCATCCAGGTGCTGCCGGTGCAGATCCACGGCGACGCGGCCTTCGCAGGCCAGGGCGTCGTGATGGAAACGCTGAACCTCGCGCAAACGCGCGGTTACGGCACGCACGGCACGCTGCACATCGTCATCAACAACCAGATCGGCTTCACGACGTCGGACCCGCGCGATTCGCGCTCCACGTTGTACTGCTCGGACGTCGTCAAGATGATCGAAGCGCCGGTGCTGCACGTGAACGGTGACGATCCCGAAGCGGTCGTGCTGGCCATCCAGATGGCAATCGACTTCCGCATGCAGTTCCACAAGGACGTCGTCGTCGACATCGTCTGCTTCCGCAAGCTCGGCCACAACGAGCAGGACACCCCGGCGGTCACGCAGCCGCTGATGTACAAGACGATCTCGAAGCACCCGGGCACGCGCGCGCTGTACGCTGAAAAGCTCGTGCAGCAGGGCGTGATCAAGGCCGACGAAGGCGATGAATTCGTCAAGGCCTACCGTAAGGCAATGGACGAAGGCCATCACACGGTCGACCCGGTGCTCTCGAACTACAAGAGCAAGTACGCGGTGGACTGGGTGCCGTTCCTGAACCGCAAGTGGACCGACGCGGCCGACACGGCCGTGCCGCTGGCGGAACTGAAGCGCCTCGCCGAGCGCATCACCACGATTCCGGAAAACTTCAAGGTTCACCCGCTCGTCGAGCGCGTGATCAACGACCGCCGCGCCATGGGCCGCGGCGAAGCGAAGCTCGACTGGGGCATGGGCGAGCACCTCGCGTTCGCATCGCTGGTCGCATCGGGCTACGCGGTTCGTCTGACCGGCCAGGATTCGGGCCGCGGCACGTTCACGCACCGTCACGCTGTGCTGCACGACCAGAACCGCGAGCGCTGGAACGACGGCACCTACGTGCCGCTGCAGAACATCGCCGAAGGTCAGGCGAAGTTCACGGTGATCGACTCGGTGCTGTCCGAAGAAGCGGTGCTCGGCTTCGAATACGGTTACTCGACTGCTGAACCGAATACGTTCGTCGCGTGGGAAGCGCAGTTCGGCGACTTCGTGAACGGCGCACAGGTCGTGATCGACCAGTTCATCTCGTCGGGCGAAGTGAAGTGGGGCCGCGTGTCGGGCCTGACGATGCTGCTCCCGCATGGCTACGAAGGCCAGGGTCCGGAGCACTCGTCAGCGCGTATCGAGCGTTTCCTGCAACTGTGCGCAGACCACAACATGCAGGTCGTTCAGCCGACCACGCCGGCACAGATCTTCCACCTGCTGCGTCGCCAGATGATCCGTCTGTTCCGCAAGCCGCTGATCGTCGCAACGCCGAAGTCGTTGCTGCGTCACAAGGAAGCCGTGTCGGATCTGTCGGAGCTCGCGAAGGGTTCGTTCCAGCCGGTCATCGGCGAAGTGGACGAAACCATCGACGCGAAGAAGGTCAAGCGCGTGCTGGTCTGCTCGGGCCGCGTGTACTACGACCTGGTTGCGCATCGCCGCGAAGCGAAGGTGAACGACGTCGCGATCGTCCGTATCGAACAGCTGTATCCGTTCGCGCACAAGCAGTTCGAAGCGGAAATGAAGAAGTACGACAACGCTACCGAAGTGGTGTGGGTGCAGGACGAGCCGCAGAATCAGGGCCCGTGGTTCTACATCGAGCACCATCTGAAGGAAGGCATGAAGGAAGGGCAGAAGCTGGCGTACAGCGGCCGTCCGGCTTCGGCTTCGCCTGCAGTCGGCTACTACGCGAAGCACTACGAGCAGCAGAAGGCGCTGGTCGAAGGCGCTTTCGGCCGCCTCAAGAGCGCGTCGATCGCCAAGTAAAGAAACAGACGAGCCCGGGAAAACGCAGTGCGTTTTCCCGCGCCGCGCCGAACGATCCCATGAGATTCAGGCGCGGCGCTCGTGGTTCGCAGGCGGTCGCGATGAAGCGCCGTCACCCGATACGTATTCAGGATACTCATAATGGCTATTGTTGAAGTCAAGGTTCCCCAGCTCTCCGAGTCGGTCTCGGAAGCGACCATGCTGCAGTGGAAGAAGAAGCCCGGCGAGGCTGTCGCTCAGGACGAAATCCTCATCGAAATCGAGACCGACAAGGTCGTGCTCGAAGTGCCGGCTCCGGCAGCAGGCGTGCTCGCGCAAGTCATCTCGAACGACGGCGACACGGTCACGGCGGATCAGGTGATCGCGAAGATCGACACCGAAGGCACCGCAGGCGCCGCCGCTGTCGAAGCGGAAGTGAAGCCGGCTCCGGTCGCCGCAGCGGCTCCCGCGCCGGCAGCTCAGGCTGCTACCGCAACGGGCTCGAACACCGCAGCTTCGCCGGCTGCCGGCAAGCTGATGGCCGAGAAGGGTCTGGCCGCTGGCGACGTCGCTGGCACGGGCCGCGACGGCCGCATCACCAAGGGCGACGTGCTCACCGCTGGCGCACCGGCTGCCAAGGCTGCACCGGCTCCGGCTGCCGCACCGAAGGCTGCGAAGCCGTCGCTGCCGGACGTCAAGGCTCCGGCATCGGCCGACCAGTGGCTGAAGGACCGTCCGGAACAGCGCGTGCCGATGTCGCGTCTGCGTGCGCGTATCGCCGAGCGTCTGCTCGAGTCCCAGCAAACCAACGCCATCCTCACGACGTTCAACGAAGTGAACATGGCGCCGGTCATGGAGCTGCGCAACAAGTACAAGGACAAGTTCGAGAAGGAACACGGCGTGAAGCTCGGCTTCATGTCGTTCTTCGTGAAGGCGGCTGTTCATGCGCTGAAGAAGTTCCCGCTCGTGAACGCATCGATCGACGGTAACGACATCGTCTATCACGGCTACTTCGACATCGGTATCGCGGTCGGTTCGCCGCGCGGTCTGGTGGTGCCGATCCTGCGCAATGCAGACCAGCTGAGCCTCGCCGACATCGAGAAGAAGATCGCCGAATTCGGCCAGAAGGCGAAGGACGGCAAGCTGTCGATCGAAGAAATGACCGGCGGTACGTTCTCGATCTCGAACGGCGGCGTGTTCGGCTCGATGCTGTCGACCCCGATCATCAACCCGCCGCAGTCCGCGATTCTCGGCGTGCACGCCACGAAGGAACGCGCTGTCGTCGAAAACGGCCAGATCGTGATCCGCCCGATGAACTACCTCGCGCTGTCGTACGACCATCGTATCATCGACGGCCGCGAAGCCGTGCTGTCGCTGGTCGCCATGAAGGACGCGCTGGAAGATCCGGCACGTCTGCTGCTTGACCTGTAAGCGCCCGCTCGGACCGCGCCGGCTTGTGAATCCGCAAACCGGCGCCATCTAGTCAGTACGTATCTCGCATTCCGCAGTACAGGAACGGCGCGCGCCACCTTGGGTGGTCCGGCGCCGTTCCGCCATCAAAGGGATTGTCATGTCCAAAGAATTTGACGTCGTCGTGATCGGCGCAGGCCCTGGCGGTTATATCGCCGCCATCCGCGCAGCGCAGCTCGGCAAGACCGTCGCATGTATCGAAAAGTGGAAGAACCCGGCCGGCGCGCTGAAGCTCGGCGGCACCTGCCTGAACGTCGGCTGCATTCCGTCGAAGGCGCTGCTCGCGTCGTCGGAAGAGTTTGAAAACGCGTCGCATCACCTCGCCGACCACGGCATCTCGGTGGGCGACGTGTCGGTCGATATCTCGAAGATGATGTCCCGCAAGGACGGCATCGTCGAGAAGATGACCAAGGGCATCGAATTCCTGTTCCGCAAGAACAAGATCACCTGGCTCAAGGGCCACGGCAAGTTCACCGGTAAGACCGACGCCGGCGTGCAGATCGAAGTGAGCGGCGAGGGCGAAACCGAAGTCGTCACCGCGAAGAACGTGATCATCGCGACGGGTTCGAAGGCGCGTCATCTGCCGGGCATCCCGGTCGACAACAAGCTGATCGCCGACAACGAAGGCGCACTGTCGTTCGACACGGCGCCGAAGACGCTCGCCGTGATCGGCGCAGGCGTGATCGGTCTGGAGCTTGGCTCGGTGTGGCGCCGTCTCGGCGCGGACGTGACCGTGCTCGAAGCGCTGCCGGAATTCCTCGGCGCGGCTGACCAGGCGCTGTCGAAGGAAGCGGCCAAGCAGTTCAAGAAGCAGGGTCTCGACATCCACGTCGGCGTGAAGGTCGGCGAAGTGAAGACGAGCGCGAACGGCGTGACGATCGCCTACACGGACAAGGACGGCAACGCGCAGACGCTCGAAGCCGACCGCCTGATCGTGTCGGTCGGCCGCGTGCCGAACACCGACAACCTTGGCCTCGAATCGATCGGCCTGAAGGCCAACGAGCGCGGCTTCATCGACGTCGACGACCACTGCGCGACGGCCGTGCCGAACGTGTACGCGATCGGCGACGTGGTGCGTGGCCCGATGCTCGCGCACAAGGCTGAAGACGAAGGCGTGATGGTCGCGGAAGTGATCGACGGCCAGAAGCCGCACATCGACTACAACTGCGTTCCATGGGTGATCTACACCGAGCCGGAGATCGCTTGGGTCGGCAAGACCGAGCAGCAGCTGAAGGCCGAAGGCCGCGAGATCAAGACCGGCCAGTTCCCGTTCATGGCGAACGGCCGCGCGCTCGGTATCAACAAGGCGGACGGTTTCGTCAAGATGATCGCTGACGCGAAGACCGACGAACTGCTCGGCGTGCACATCATCTCGGCGAACGCATCGGACCTGATCGCGGAAGCCGTGGTCGCGATGGAGTTCAAGGCGGCGTCGGAAGACATCGGCCGTATTTGCCATCCGCACCCGTCGCTGTCGGAAGTCATGCGCGAAGCGGCACTCGCCGTCGACAAGCGCGCGCTGAACATGTAAGCGCGCACGCCTGACCGAAACGCAACCTTGGCATCACCAAAGGCGGGCGGGGTTCACTCCCTCCCGCCTTTCTTTTTGCAGCAACACGATGAACGTCACCGAATACTACGAAAAAGAACTGCAGACGCGGGGCTATCAATCCGATCCGGCGCAGCGTGCCGCGGTCGACCGTCTGCAGCGGTGCTATGAAGAGTGGGTCGCATACAAATCGCGCCGCTCGAACGCGTTCAAGAAGCTGATCATTCACCCGGATCTGCCGCGCGGCGTGTACATGTGGGGCGGCGTGGGCCGCGGCAAGAGCTTCCTGATGGACAGCTTCTACATGATCGTGCCGTTGCATCGCAAAACGCGCCTGCACTTCCACGAGTTCATGCGTGAAGTGCATCGCGAGCTCGAAGAACTCAAAGGCCAGGCCGATCCGCTCGACGAACTCGCGCGCCGCATCGCGAAGCGCTATCGGCTGATCTGCTTCGACGAATTCCACGTGTCGGATATCGCCGACGCGATGATCCTGTATCGCCTGCTCGACAAGCTGTTCGAGAACGGCGTGCAGTTTGTGATGACGTCCAACTACGCGCCCGACACGCTGTACCCGGACGGCCTGCATCGCGACCGCATGCTGCCCGCGATCGAGCTGATCAAGCAGAAGCTCGACGTGGTCAACGTCGACGCGGGGATCGACTATCGCCAGCGCACGCTCGCCCAGGTCGAGGTCTATCACACGCCACTGGACGCCGCTGCCGGCAAGGCGCTGCGCGACGCTTTCGCGCGCCTTGCCGCGGTGCCCGACGAAAGCCCGCTGCTGCATATCGAGAAGCGCGAGCTGAAGGCGCTGCGCCGCGCGGACGGCGTCGTCTGGTTCGACTTCGCGACGCTGTGCGGCGGCCCGCGCTCGCAGAACGACTACCTCGAACTCGCGAGCCGCTTTCACGCGGTGATCCTGTCGGACGTGCCGCAGATGTCGGTGCGCATGGCATCGGAAGCGCGCCGCTTTACGTGGCTCATCGACGTGTTCTATGACCACAAGGTCAAGCTGCTGATGTCGGCCGCGGTACCGCCGGAGCAGTTGTACGTCGATGGCCCGATGGCCAACGAATTCACGCGGACGGTGTCGCGCATCGTCGAGATGCAGTCGAAGGAGTATCTCGATACACCTCGCCGGATCGTCGACACATCTCTAACCTGAGCATCGGCGTACGACAGTTTAGGAATCGGAGTGGTCTTATATTCCGCGCGCGGGTGACTAGCTATCTTTTGTCGTTGTTCTGACAAAGGAGGAAGCATGAACCCGTATCGCGAAATCACCGATGAAGAATGGCAGCGCGTTGCCCCACTACTGCCCGAACTCCGGCCGCGTCCCGAAATGCGTGGCCGTCCGCTTGCCAATACCCGCTCGGTGCTCAACGGCGTGCTTTGGGTCATGTATAGCGGCGCCACCTGGTCCGCCATGCCGCGCCGCTATCCGTCATACCAGACCTGTCATCGCCGCTTCAAGTCGTGGTACCAATCGGGCGTGCTCAAGCACGTCACGGAGCAACTGTGCGGCACCGCGAGCGAGGATCTCTGCAGATTGATGGAAGCGCGTATGCGCACGCACGCGAGCGCGCAGCACAAGCGCGCCCCGACTGGCCGCGCATCCTCGGCGTTTCGTGTTCGGCCTGCCGTGTACAAACGGGTATCGGCCATGTCGGCGCCCGCGACGCCGTCCGGTGACGCTTCACAGTTCAAGCGGGCGGCATGACCCTCGCAAGCAATTTGCCCCAATGAAAACGGCCGCGCGACTCTTGATCGCCGGCCGTTTTTTTTTCATGTCGCGCCTACTGGTGCCGCGCGCGCCATCGTTTCAGCCTGATGCGCTCACTCAGGCGTCGTGCGAGCCGCCACGCATGCGCCCCACGTCGAACCTCACTGCTGCCGAATCCAAGTCTGCGAGCGGCCGAGCAGCGCGACGCCGATATAACCTCGCACGACGAGCTTATTGCCGCCGTCTTCGAGATGCATCTTGCATTTGTAGACCTTGCCGTTTTCAGGATCGAGAATCTGGCCGTGGTCCCACGCGTCGCCATCCTTCTTCATGCTGTTAATGATGGTCATGCCGAGGATCGGTTGGTCCTTGCGCGCGTCGGTGCATGCGCTGCAGCGGCGATCCGGCTGGTCGTTCGCGGCTAGACCCTTGATAACCTTGCCGTTCAATTCTCCATTGCCGTCTTGTGTGATCTGCACGAGCGCCTTCGGCTGGCCCGTGTGATCGTCGATGGTTTGCCACGTGCCAATCGGTGTCTCCGTTTGCGCCATCGCGGTCACGGCACTGGTGAGCAGGGCGCCGGCGAGCGTGGCGTGACGGGCCGTGCGCAGTGTGAGCGCGCACGCACGTCGAGTGAATTGAGTCATTGTCTTCCTCCTTGATATGAGACAGCGCGATCGTGGTCGCGCGGAATTATGGGCATCGTGGTTCGATGTGCGGCGCCGGTCTTCGCGATGCGGGACGATGCGAGCGGCGGGCCTTTTGCATCGTCAGCGCAGAATACGCGAAAGTGCATGCGCCGTTTGATAGAGGAGCTTCTAATCAGCACGCGGCACTTCGGAGTCGTGTCAATTCAGCCGTCCACCGGCGTATCACCGACCGTTTTCGCGACGAAAAGATCAAGGCGCGCGCCAGGTCGAACGACACATGCACGTGAGCCAGCGCAGATGCTTGAAGTCGGGCGTGATCGGCCCGTCGACGTCGAACGTCCGGAATTGGAAGTGAACGACTTGCCGTCGACTTTCAGCTCAAGCGTGGGGCCGCCGCCGAGGGAGTGCCATATTTGCGACGAAGAGCCCGGAACTCGCAAAATTGAGTAATAATTCCCCGTTTTCTACTAAAACAAGATCTGTTCAACAGGTGTCACATGGACCGAAAGTCGAAGCTACGAAAGATTGCTCTGGCCGCATGCATCGTATTGGGGGCCCTTCAGGGCGCGAATGCACAGGCTCTGCAGAACAGTGGTGCGAGCGGTACGATCGAGTCCCAGCCGGGTCCGACGAGCGCGTTGCCCGACACGCCGCAGGCCGGCCAGGCAGAGACCACTGCACTGACGCCGGATGAAAACCGGCAATCCGCCACCGGGAACGTGGCTGAATTGCAGCAGATGATCCACGGCTCGGATCTGAGCGAATTGCGCACCACGTACAACGGCAGCTATGGTGCGAGCCTGCTGTTCTACGGGAAGGAGATGACCTATTACGTCGCGCTGTTTCAGCAGAAGAACTTTTGGCGCGTGATCAAAACGCAGGACGTCGTGCGCGCCGAACTGATCTACAAGGATTTCGCGCGGCAGACGATGCAGTTGTCGGACGTCGAGATCCGCCGTACGCAACTCGAAGCGCAGAAGGCGTTCACGCAGCGCCTGGTCGCGTTGTCGCAGGAACGCGCGAGCCGGCTGCAGGCCGACCTCGATGTCGCGCGTCAGCAGCAGAGCATCGTCGCGAGCCAGCAGGAGCAAAAGCGTGCCGAGGCGACCGAACTGGCACAGCAGAAGGCCGCCGCGCAGGATCAGTTGCGTGTCGCGCAGCGTCAGGTCCGCGACCTGCAGCGTCAGCTCAATAGCGGCTTGCCGCTGCGTTGAGCGCGACGATTTGAACCGTGGACAAGGCGCGGGACGGCGCGCAAATCGATGCGCCGTCCGGCTCGTCCGCGGACGTTAACGTCGCGAAGTTTGAGGGTGCTGTCCGCACCCCGCCAGCCCGCGCATCGCACTCTAGCCGCCGGGCTCTTCGGCATTTCTACTCGGCATTTCTCGCGAGCCATGACGGCTCACTGCGGCGCCGTCGTGCGACGCGAGACGGCGCGGCTTCAATGCCGCTTGCGCGTATCCGCCTGAGTTTTACGCATCCGCTCGCGAAACGGCTCCGTCACGTCGACGGCGATCGGATCGCTGGCGGGAAAGCTTTCCATCAGCGCTTCATCGAGCCGCGTGTCGGCGGACGTCGGCGGCGTCCGGCGCGTGCGCGCAGGCCGGGCGGCATGCTGGCTTTTGCTGGTCATGGCGCGCTCCATCGGTAGAGATCAATTATTCAGCATAGCGCATTGCGGCTATCGACGAACGTCGGCCGAATGGCGCAGGCGCGTCGTTTGAAACCGGCCCCCAGCGATTCGTTCTTCGAGTGTCGTGGCCGCGCGCGAACCGCGCTTGCACCGCGCTCGAGCCGCAAGCGACACCTCCATCGATCCATCACACAGCGAACCACATGAACGGGAAAAAGCCGGCGGTTACGCGGCGAGTGCTCGCAGCCCACGTCGTGGAAGCCGAACTGGAACACCTGGATTGGGCGACGCGGCAACCGGCGCTGCACCTGTTCGACGCCCGCTACTGGCGGCGCCGCGTGCTGGCGGTCAAGGGGAGATTCGAGCTGACCGAGCGTCAGCTGATCCAACTGGAGAAAATTCTGCGGCGCCTCGGTCCGTCCGTGGACTAGCGAGGCGCGGCCGTTACCGCTGCTTCGTATTTATTCCTGATTGCCGCTGGGGCTGCCGCTGCCGTGGTTGCCGCCATGATTGCCGCCTTCGCCGCCAGTGCCGAATAGACGCCGCCGCCGCGTGACGACCACCGGACCTTCGGAATTGCCGCTGCGCTCGCTCGGCGCGCGTTCCGTCGCCGACGCGCCATACGATTCACGCCCCTCGCGCGGCTCGCGATGTTCGCGCGAACCATGCGGACCGCGCGCGCCATGTTCGCCATGCGACGTCCGGCCCGTGCGCGGCGCCGGACGGGTGCCGGTGTCGAGCTGGATCGTGGAGATCGCGCGCTTGTAGATGCCTTGCAGGCCAACCGGCGTGCGCAGCATCACCAGGTACTGATCGAACGACTCGATGCATCCGGTCAGGCGGATGCCGTTGACCAGATAGATCTCGACGCGCTTTCGTTCCTTGCGCGCGGCGTTCATGAAGTCGTTTTGCGGATGCGATTCTGCGGAAGCCATGGACAATTCAGGTTAGATAGACGGTTGTTCGCCGCGATTCTACCCTTTCTACTCCAGGCGGGGGCAGTACGCGTCGACGGGGCGAACTTTGTCCACTATAACGACTTGTGAGCACATAAGCATCCGATAACGCGGGACTGTAACGTTGAGTTACGAATCTGCTGGTCAATGGCGTCTTCTTCCGGTCTCTCCAGGCATTGCCGGCAAGGTTGGCGGAAAAGGAAGAATATAGAGACGTGTTGCGCGACCACCGCGGCGGCGTCGAAGCGCCCCGAAAAAGCCCAAAAAAGCCCGAAAAGGCCGGAGAAAGCAGCGCAACGGCAGCGCAGCGACACGGCGCCACGACGGCGGTGGAATAAACCGCGTGGTCGCAGCGTTAAATCCAGTATGACAGCACCGCATTGCGCGGCCTGCCGTCCACCGCTCACCACGCCGGTCGGTCGATCGCGCGCTGGGCATCTGCCAGGAGGCTCAACATGACGAAAGCATCCCGTATTCTGTCAGCCCTGTTCGTCCTGCTCGCGCTCGCGTGCGGCTCCCTTGCACACGCGGCCGATACCGACAACGCCGCGTCGGGCTCGAGCAGCAACAGCAACAGCAGCGGCGGCTACTAAAGCCGCGACCGGGCCTGGCACACCGGGTGACCTTCGAATCGGAAGTGATCGCGTGGCTGCCTCAGCTGCGCCGCTATGCGCGCGCACTGACGGGCGACCGCGCCTGGGCCGACGATCTCGTCCAGGATACGGCGGAGCGCGCGCTTGCGCGCTGGTCGGCATTCCGGCCGAACAGCAACCTGCGCGCGTGGTTGCTGACGATCCTGCGGCATCTGTACATCGACCAACTGCGCGGGCGGCGCGAGATCGCCGTCGACGAGGAAAGCGCGCCGTGGCGCAATCTCGAGGCGCCGCACGGCGAGGTCGATGGTCTGGTACTGCGCGACGTGCAGCGCGCGCTGTACTGCCTGCCACTCGAGCAGCGTGAGGTGCTGCTACTGGTGTGCGTCGAGGAGCTGTCGTACCAGGAGGCATCGAGCGCATTGGGGGTGCCGATCGGTACAGTGATGTCGCGGCTGTCGCGGGCGCGCGAGCATATGCGCGCGTTGCTGTGCGAGGAGCCGCCGGGGCCAATGCACGGACCGCAGCCCCGTGCGCCGCGGGCGGCGCACAAAGTCGCGCCGCTGAAAGTGGTGAGAAACCGATAATGAACAACGATAACCCCGAATCCGGATTGCCCGACGAGCTCGATCTGCGCTCGCTGTCGGCCTATGTCGACGGTGAATTGACGGATGAGCAGCGCGCCGCGGTCGAAACCCAGCTCCGCCAGCATCCGCAGGCTGCCGCGCGCGTTGCGGCGTGGCGCGCGCAGAAGGCGGCGCTGCGGGCGCTGTGCGGCGTGCCGGGCAGCGATGCATGGCACGCGCAAGCGGGGCAGGGGGCCGACTATGAGCAGCAAGCCGCTGAATCCGGCGAGCGACGTTACGCAGGCAGCCCGCCCGCTGAGGCGGAGGAGCCGGCTTTCATCGTCGTGCGGCGTGCGCGGCCGTGGTGGCAGCGCGCGGGTCTCGCCGCCTGCTGGCTGGTGGCCGGCGCCGGGCTCGCGCTGGTGCTCGGTCCGTTCGCGCCGCGGCTGACCGGCGGCGCCTGGAGCGGCTTCGGCGGCCAGCCGGCCGGATTTGCGCAGCGCGCGGATGTCGCGTATGCGGTGTATTCCCCGGAGCGGCGTCATCCGGTCGAAGTCGCGGCGAGCGAAGAGGAGCATCTGATCGCGTGGCTGTCGAAGCGGCTGAATCGGCCGCTGTCGGTGCCGTCGCTGCAGGAGTATGGTTATTCGCTGGTGGGCGGCCGGCTACTGCCCGGCGAGGCCGGGCCGGCCGCGCAGTTCATGTACGAGAACCAGGCCGGCGCGCGCCTGACGCTGTACGTGACCGGCGTCACGCGCGACGAAACCGTGTTCCGCCTGTTTCGCGACGGCAACCGCCGCACCTTCTACTGGGTCAGCGACCGCCTGGGCTACGCGCTGTCCGGCGCGATCACGGAAGGCAAGCTGCGCGAAATCGCGATCGACGTGTGCAGCGAGCTCGGTGGCAAGCCTGAGGCGTGGCAGCAGTAGCGGGCGGTAGCGTGTCGGAAAGGCCGTCGACGGCCACGCACGCATTGCTGCCCCGCGCGACCACCCCCTCGGGTTACCCGACCGACAAGGAGACGCCTTGCCCCAGACGCTGCCGCCCAACCTGTCCGCCGCGCAGTTCGACCGTGCGCTTGCCGGCTGGCGCGCGATCGTCGGTGACGCGCACGTGCTGAATTCAGACGCCGGCCTCGCCGTCTATATCGATCCGTTCGCGCCCGGCGAGCCGCATGCGTTTGCCGCGAGCGCCGCCGTGCTGCCCGCGTCGGTCGATGAAATCCGCGCGGTGCTGCGCATCGCCAATCAGTACCGGATTCCGCTGTGGACCGTGTCGACCGGGCGCAACTTCGCATACGGCGGCGCCGCGCCGCGGCTGACCGGCTCGGTCGTGCTCGACTTGCAGCGCATGAACCGCATCCTCGAAGTCAACGAAACGCTCGCCTATGCGCTCGTCGAGCCCGGCGTCAGCTATTTCGATCTGTACGCGCATCTGCGCGACAAGGGCTACAAGCTGTGGGTCGATCCACCGGCCGCCGGCTGGGGCAGTGTGGTCGGCAACACGCTGGAGCGCGGCTTCGGCTATACCGACTACGGCGATCACGCGGCCGCGCAATGCGGGATGGAGGTGATGCTCGCCAACGGCGACCTGCTGCGCACCGGCATGGGCGGTGTCGAGATCGGCACTGCGTGGCAGCTGTACCAGCCGGGCTACGGGCCGTCGTTCGATGCGATGTTCATGCAGTCCAACTACGGCATCGTGACGAAGCTCGGCGTGTGGCTGATGCCCGCGCCGCCCGCGTATCTGCTCGGCGAAATCCAGTTTCGTCGCGAGGCCGATCTGGAGGCGATCGTCGAGATTCTGCGGCCGTTGCGGCTCGACGCCACGATTCGCAATCACGCGGTGATCGAGGGCGGCTTGCGGCGCGCGGCGGGTTTGTCGCCACGCCGGCAGTGGTACGACGGCACGGGCGCGATGCCCGAGAGCGCGGTACAGGCGATGCTCGACAAACTCGGCGTCGGCCGCTGGAACCTGCATTTCGCGCTATACGGCACGCCCGAGCTGATCGATGCGCGCTACGCGCTGATCGAGCGAGCGTTCGCGCGGGTGCCGGATGCGCGGCTCACGGGGGCGCGTTATGCGGGCGATGCGCAGCCGACCGGGGGCGGCGACCGCAACATGGCCGGCATCCCCGCGATGACCGCGTTTCGCATGCTCGACTGGCGCGGCGGCGCGGGCGCGCACGTCGACTTTGCGCCGATCTGTCCGGCGACGGGGCGCGACGCGATGCGCCAGTACACGATGGTGAAAGCGCGCGCCGCCGAATACGGCTTCGATTACTACGGCGGCTTCACGGCGGGCGCGCGGCATCTGCATCACATTTTCGCGGCGATATTCGATCGAGACGACGCGAACCAGGTTGAGCAGGCCGGCGCGCTGCTGCGCTCGCTGATGAGCGACGCGCGCGCGGCCGGCTACGGCGAATATCGCGCGCATCTCGCGTATATGGATTTCGCGGCCGCGCAATACAGCTTCAACGACGGTGCGTCGCTGCGCTTCGCGGAAACGCTGAAGGATGCGCTCGATCCGAACGGCATTCTCGCGCCGGGCAAGCAGGGCATCTGGCCGGCAGCGTGGCGCGACCGGCGAGGCTATACATGAACAAGCGCGTGAAGAAGCGCGTGAACAACGCGTGAACAACGAGTGGATGGAATCTGCACGCCAATGGATCGACGTACTTTCATGCTCACTGGCGCATGGCTCGCGACGGCCGCCGGCGGCGCATGGCCGTGGCTCGCGCGAGCCGCCGCCTGCACCGACGGCGCACGCACGTTCGCGATCGTCGACTCGACGCTCGAATGCGGCGCTTCGTTCGCACGCTATGCCGCGCACCTTCGGTTGCCGACCTTCGAAACCGGCGACGATGCGGGCGCGCTGTGGTTCACCACCCTCGCGCCCCTGCTGGACGACGGTCAGCCCCCGCGCGCGATGCCTGCGCTGATCGGCTTCACGCGTGCGTCCGATTACTTCGTGCTGCAACACCTCGCGCTGCGCACCGGACGCTTCGTCGAGCATCGTCACGAAGCGCGCGAGGGGCTGCTTGCGCAACCCGCCCACGTGGCCTTCGCGCTGACGCCGCGCGGCTAGAACTTATAGTCCTTGTTGTTCGGATCGAAGGTCGAATCGTCGAACGTCTTCGGCGTGATGCTCTCGAATACGATCTGCTCGAAGATCTTGCCGTCGTTGTCGTAAGACTCGATGGTGCGAAAGAACGGATGCCGCAGGTCGAGCCCGAGCGTTTCCTTTTTCGCGTAGAACTGCGGCTGGCCGACCGGTGTTTCGAACGTGAACGCGACGACGCGCACATCGTCGATCGTCTTCACGTCGATCTGCACCGAGCGCGGCAAGCCGGTCTGACTGTATTTCTTCCCTTCACTCAGGTATTGATCGGCGACGTACTCGGTGCCGAGATCGCGCACGCTGTGATTCGATTGCGAGCGTGCGAGCGCGCCTGTCAGCGAGGTCCACAACGGCATCACGTTCATGATGCCGCCGAGGTGGCCGAACGTTTCGTCGCTGCGTTTCGATTCGTCGTAGATGATTTCCTGGCCCGCGTGCGCGCCGTCGGGCAACCACTTCGCGTAGATGCGCAGCGGGTCGTGCGCGACGCGCACGAGCATGTGATCGGGCTTGTCGGGCCAGATGCCGCGAATGCGCTCGGAGCGCGACATCGTGAACTCGTACGACGGGTAGCCGTTCGGCCCTTCCTTGATATAGCGCGGCAGCGTCAGCGGATCGAGCGACTTGAACAGCGCGACCAGTTGCGCGTCCTCGAGTCTTTCGAGCGTGCCGCTTTTCTGCGCGGCGCGCAGCCATTTGACCTGCTGGTCGAGCGTCAGCTTGCCGACCTGTGAGGCCGGCGTGGTGGGCGGTTTCACGGCGCTCGCGGCGTCGAGCGGGGGCGGGCGGTCGTCGTTCTGCGCGAACGCCGTCGGCGCCGACAGCACAGCGACGGTGACGAACAGCGCGCCCGGCAGCAAGCGGGGTCGCAGGCGATGCGAACGGGCGGACAAGCGGTGCTTCATGAATTTCTCCAGAAAGTGACGCGGCCGCTCATGCAACATGCAAGGCAATAACGCAAAGCAACAAAGCTATAACGCATTGAAGCAATGATTATTCCCGTCGGGCAGACCCCTGTTTCGCGAGTTCCTCGTCGCGCAACGCACGGCGCAGAATTTTGCCGACATTGGTTTGCGGCAGCTCGTCGCGAAACTCGACGAGCTTCGGCACCTTGTAGCCAGTCAGATTCTTGCGGCAGTACGCGATCACCTGCTCGGCGGTCAGTGTCGGCGTGCGCCGCACGATGAACACCTTCACGCGCTCGCCCTGCGCGGGATCGGGCACGCCGATCGCGGCCACTTCGCGTACGTCCGGATGAGCGGCGATCACGTCCTCGATTTCGTTCGGATACACGTTGAAGCCCGACACGAGGATCATGTCCTTCTTGCGATCGATCAGACGGATAAAGCCGCGCGAGTCCATTACGCCGATGTCGCCGGTTGCGAGCCAGCCGTTGCCGTCGATCACCTTCGCGGTTTCGTCGGGGCGGTTCCAATAGCCCTTCATCACCTGCGGGCCCTTCACGCACAGCTCGCCCGCCTCGCCGATATTGGCCCAGCTGCCGTCGTCTCTCCTGAAGCGCACCTGGGTGGACGGCGCGGGCAAGCCGATTGAGCCCTCGAAGTCGCGCAGATTGGTCAGATCGACCGGATTCATCGATACGATCGGCGAGCACTCGGTCAGCCCGTAGCCCTCGACGATCGGCTTGCCCGTCACCGCCTTGAAGCGCTCCGCGACGGACTTCTGCGTCGCCATGCCGCCCGCCATCGCGAGCTTCAGGTCCGAGAAGTCGCGCCGGCAGAATTCCTCGTTGTCGAGGAACGCGTTATAGAGCGTGTTGACCGCGGTCATGCTGGTGAATTTTTCGTGACGCAGGATCATCATCACGCGCTTCATGTCGCGGGGATTCGCGATCAGGATGTTGCGCCCGCCGAGCCCCATGAAAATCAGCGCGTTCACGGTCAGCGAGTAGATGTGATAAAGCGGCAGCGGCGTGAGCACCGTTTCGCCTGCGCCGGAAAGCTGACCCGCAGCCCACGCCTTCGCCTGCAACAGATTGGCGATGATGTTCCGGTGCGTGAGCATCGCGCCTTTCGCGACGCCGGTGGTGCCGCCCGTGTATTGCAGGAACGCGATGTCTTCGTGGGTCGCGCGCACCGGCGTGTGCGGCCGCGCGTAACCGATCGACAGCGCTTTCAGCAGCGGCACCGCCTGCGGCAGCTTGTACGCGGGCACCATCTTTTTCACGTGACGCAGCATGAAATTGAGCAGGTGGCCCTTCAGATTCACGCCGTCGGCGAGCAGGTCGCCGAGGCCGGTCACGATCACGTTGCGCACCTTGGTGCCGGGCAACGCATCTTCGAGCGTCTTCGCGAAGTTTTCGAACACGACGATCGTCTGCGCGCCGCTGTCCTTTAGCTGGTGCGCGAGTTCGCGCACCGTATAGAGCGGATTCACGTTGACGACCACGGCGCCCGCCTTGATCGTGCCGAACAGCGTGACCGGATACTGGAACGTGTTCGGCAGCATGATCGCGACGCGCTCGCCGGGCTCCACGCCGATGCTTTGCAGGTAGGCCGCGAACGCGCTCGCCTTGCGGGCCAGCTCGCCGTACGTCAGGCTCGCGCCGACGCTGACGTACGCGACGCGCTCGCGGAACTGCGTGGTGCATTCGTCGAAGAACTGGTCGATCGATTCGTATTGCGTGACATCGATATCGCGCGGCACGTCGTCCGGATAGGACGCGTACCAGATGCCGTCGGTGTTCGGGGCGGGGTTTGGCACCGGGTTTGGCACCGGGTTTGGCACCGGGTTTGGCACCTGAGTGCCGCCTGCATCCGGCACGTGCTGCGGCGCTTGGGTGGGCTCGATCATCGGTTGCTCCTGAAATGTTGGTATCCGCTGCCGCGCTAGCGTTCCAGAATCGCGACGACCCCCTGGCCGCCCGCCGCGCAGATCGAGATCAGCCCGCGTGCGGCGCCGGCCGGTTTGTCGAGTTGCGCCAGCATCTTCGCGAGCGCGGCGACGATACGTCCGCCCGTCGCCGCAAACGGATGGCCGGTCGCGAGCGAACCGCCGTTCACGTTGAGCTTGGTGCGATCGATCGCCCCGAGCGCGCCGGCGAGGCCAAGCTGCGTGCGGCAATATTCGTCATCCTGCCATGCCGCGAGCGTGCACAACACCTGGGCCGCGAACGCTTCGTGGATTTCATAGAAATCGAAGTCCTGCAACCCGAGGCCGGCGCGCGCGAGCATGCGCGGCACCGCGTACGCGGGCGCCATCAACAGGCCTTCCTGCTTGTCGAAAAAGTCGACCGCCGCGGTTTCCGACCAGCTCAGATACGCGAGCACCGGCAAGCCGCGCTCGGCCGCCCATGCTTCGCTCGCGAGCAGTACCGTGGATGCGCCGTCGGTCAGCGGCGTCGAGTTGCCGGCGGTCAGCGTGCCGGCGTCGCGGTCGAACACCGGCTTCAGATTCGACAGCTTTTCGAGCGACAGGTCGGCGCGCAGGTTGTTGTCACGCGCGAGGCCTTTGTACGGCGTCATCAGATCGTTGACGAAGCCGCGCGCGTACGCATCGGCGAGCTTGCGATGGCTCTCGTACGCGAGCACGTCCTGCGCCTCGCGCGAGATGTTCCAGCGCTTGGCCATCAGCTCGCAATGCTCGCCCATCGACAGCCCCGTGCGCGGCTCGACGTTGCGCGGCAGCAGCGGCTTGAAGAACATGCCGGGCCGCAGCCTGCTGAGCGCGGCAACGCGTTGCCCGGTGCTCTTGCCGCGATTCGCTTCGAGCAGAATCTTGCGCATCCGCTCGTTGACGCCGATCGGCGCGTCGGACGTGGTATCGACGCCGCCCGCGATGCCCGCGTCGATCTGCCCCAGCGCGATCTTGCTGGCGACGAGGATCGCGGCTTCGAGGCCGGTGCCGCAGGCCTGCTGCACGTCGTAGGCGGGGGTTTCCTTCGCGAGCGTGGTGGACAGCACGGACTCGCGCGTCAGGTTGAAGTCGCGCGAATGCTTGATCACCGCGCCTGCCGCGACTTCGCCGAGACGCACGCCGTGCAGGTCGTAGCGATCGACCAGCCCTTGCAGCGTGAAGGTCAGCATGTCCTGATTCGATGCGCTCGCGTACGCGGTGTTCGAACGCGCAAACGGAATCCGGTTGCCCCCGATGACGGCGACGCGGCGCACGGCGGGTTGCGGGTGGGACATGCTCGGCTCCTTTGGGTCGTGCCCAGATTATTGGTCGAAGCAATCGATGCAGACGATGCGAACGCTACGAACGGCGCGCTCGCGGCTCACAGCAGCCGCCACTGCATGCGCGCGCGCAAATGCGGCTTGACCCCGGCAATATCGCGCACCTCGAGATCGCGCTCGATCAGCGAAGGCGATGCGCTCCACAGCGATGCTTCGCCGGGCAGCAGCATCGGCAGCTTCAACTCGGCGGCGAGCGTCGCTTCGGCGAGCGGCTTGGGCGGTTGCAGCGACGACGCGGCGCGCGCGAGAGTCCACATGCCATGCGCGATCGCGCGCGGAAAGCCGAACGCCTTCGCCGACAGCGCGCTGATGTGGATCGGGTTGTAGTCGCCCGACACGCTCGCGTAGTCGCGGCCCAGTTGCGGCGCGAGCTGCCAGCGCGCGATCCGTTGCAGCGCATCGGGGCCGAGCGTCAACGCTTCGAGCGGATGGCCGAGCGCCGGCACCGCGCGCTTCAGATAGACGCTGTCGCCGTCCCACACCGCCTCGCCGCGTCGATAGATGCGGGTATGCACGACGAACGCCTGGCCCTTGTCGTGACGCAGCAGCGCGCCGAATTCGACCTCGATACGCAACAGATCCTTGTAGGCGAGCGGCCGGCGCAGCCGCACGTGATTGGCCAGATGCACGAGACCGAGCGCGGGCCACGGAAACGCGGGGTCGGTCAGCATCAACAGATGCAGCGGAAACGCGAGCAGATGCGGGTAGGTGAGCGGCACGCCATGCTCGGGAATGAAGCCGCACACGCGCGCATAGCGCCACACGGGGCCGGGATCGAGCACGACGGCGGGGCGCACGAGCCGCAACGGCGGCAGTCGCGATTCGCGGCCTCGCTTGACGATGCCCGTCAGCGCGCGCCCGTACAGCTTCGCCGGCGCGGGCAGCGTTTCGATGACGACGGTTTTCGGCCGCGGGCCGTCGCCGCCCGGCGCGGGCGCAAGCTGACGGCTGCCGAACGGATCACGCGGTTCGTCCATAGCCATGCTCCCGTTCAGGCGCCAATCAGGCTTTGACCGCACACGCGCACGATCTGGCCGGTCACGCCGGCCGAGCCCGGATGCGCGAGCCACGCGATGGTCTGCGCGACGTCGACGGGTTGGCCGCCCTGGCTCATCGAATTCATGCGGCGGCCGGCCTCGCGGAGCGCGAGCGGCATTTTCGCGGTCATCTGCGTTTCGATAAAGCCGGGCGCGACCGCGTTGATCGTGATGCCGCGCGCGCGCAGTTGCGGCGCCATGCTCTCCACGCGGCCGATCACGCCAGCCTTCGACGTCGCATAGTTGGTCTGGCCGGCATTGCCCGCGATGCCGCTGATCGACGACACCGCGACGATGCGCCCGTCATCGCGCAGGATGCCGCCCGCGAGCAGCGCGTCGTCGATGCGCTCCTGCGCGCTCAGATTGATGTCGATCACACCCTGCCACGCGGCGTCCGTCATCCTCGCGATGGTCTTGTCCTTCGTGATGCCGGCGTTGTGCACGACGATGTCGACGCCGAGTTCGTCGAGCGCGGCGGCGATCTGCGCGGGCGCTTCCGGCGCGGTGATGTCGAACGAGAGCGCGCTGCCGTTCAGCTGACGCAGCGTTGCATCGAGCGCGTCGCGCGCTGACGGAATGTCGACACCGATCACATGCGCGCCCTCGGCCGCAAGCACGCTCGCAATGGCGGCGCCGATGCCGCGCGCGGCGCCCGTGACGAGCGCACGCTTCCCGGCGAGCGGCTGGCGCCAGTCGAACGCGGGCGCGTCGGGCGGCGGCGCTTGGTTGCGGTTGCCCGCGATCCGCACCACCTGACCCGACACATAGGCCGAGCGCGGCGACAGGAAGAAACGTAGCGTCGCGTCGATGGCGCTTTCAGAGCCGTGCGCGACGTACACGAGATTCGCGGTGATGCCCCGCCGCGCTTCCTTGCCGAGCGAACGCACGAGCCCTTCGAGCGCGCGCTGGGCGGTCCACTGACGCGGGCTCGCGCAGGCCTCGGGCGGCCGCCCCAGCACGACGATGCGCCCGCATTTGCCGAGCGAGCGCAGCGTGTCGTGGAAAAAGCCGTGCAATGGTTGGAACTGGCTGCTGTCGTCGATACCACTGGCGTCGAACAGCAGCGCGGCGAGCTTGCCCGGCGCACCGGCTTCGGCCGGCTCGAAGCGGCCGGTCATCAGGCCGTGTCGATTGGCGAGCGGTACCCACAGCCCGGCGCTTTCGTGCGCGACGCTCGTCATGCCGATGCTGGCGATCAGACTCGCGAGCGCGTCGAACAGGCGCGGCTCGCGGCCCGCGCCGATCGCGATCAGACCGTCGAACTCGGGCCGGTCCGCGCGGTAGCGCCGCAGCACCTCGGGCTTCGGCAGGCCGAGCGAGCGCGCGAGGCGGCCGCCGAACGGCGAGTTGACGAACTTCAGGTAGGAGTCGTTCATGTTATCGGTTGCTCCGCTGGACGCGCCGCGGGCAGCCCCGTTGATTTTTCGGGGGTGCCGGACGTGTGTCAGTGTGCCTTGAGTTGCGTGACTCGGGTACGGTTAGCCGTGCCGCCTCGGTAGTTTTTTCTGCGTGAACGCGCGCGTCAGGCAGCCAGATCCAGCGCCTTTTCGAGCGCCTGCTTGCGCTGTTGCAAGCTCGCGAGCAGGTCGAAGTCGGCGGGGAAATCGTCGACCTTGACCACCTGCGCGCCAAAGCGCGCGTAATCGTCGAGGACGCGCCGCTCGTCGGCGTCGATGAAGCCCTGGCGTTGCGCCGCATCGGTCCATGCGGCGAGCTGCGGCAGGCTTTGCGGCAGCGGTTCGAGCAGGCCCTGTTTGACCGCGTCGCGCAGTTTGTGCTCGATTAGCGTGAACTGTGGATTCAGCGCGAACACGAGCTCGCCATAGCCGAGCGCGTCGACGTCGGGATGCGGCACGTAGGAGTCGGCGACGAGCCGTTCGCGCGCGGCGCCGGGCGTCTGCATCAGTTCGGCGATCTCGCTGCCGAGCCGGTCCGACGGTTCGCGATGCGGCAGGCCGAACGGGAACGCGAGCACGCGTACGAGCGTCGCGACGAGCCGGTTCGGATAGTTCGCGAGCACGCCGTCGAGCGCGTGCTGCGCCTTGTACAGTGCATCCTCGACGCCCCAGCGCACGAGCGGCAGGTCGTCCTGCTGACGGCCTTCGTCCTCGAAACGCTTCAGCGTGGCCGAGATCAGGAACAACTGTGACAGCACGTCGCCGAGGCGTCCCGAGATGCGTTCACGGCGCTTCAGATCGCCGCCGAGCACCAGCATCGACACGTCGGCGAGCAACGCGAACACGGTCGACAGCCGCGTCGCCGCGCGATAGTACGGGTGGAGCGGCGCGTACGCACCGCGCGGCTTCGCGATCAGCGCGCCGCCGGTCAGCCCATACACGACGCTGCGCACCACGGTCGACACCGTGAAATTCACGTGACCGAAGAAGGCCGCGTCGAACTCGCGCAGGGCCTTCGCGCGATCGGGCTCGCGCGTCGCCGTCATTTCCTTCAGCACGCATGGATGGCAGCGAATCGCGCCCTGTCCGAAGATGATCAGGCAACGCGTCAGAATGTTCGCGCCTTCGACGGTGATCGAGATCGGTACCTGCTGATACACGCGCGCCAGGAAGTTCGACGGCCCCATGCAAATACCCTTGCCGGCGACCACGTCCATGCCGTCGTTGATGACGATGCGCGTGCGCTCGGTGATGTGGTACTTGGCGATCGCCGAAATGACGGACGGCTTTTCGCCGAGGTCGACCGCCTGCGCGGACAGGCGGCGCGCCGCGTCCATCACGTACAGGTTGCCGCCCATGCGGCCGAGCGCTTCCTGCACGCCCTCGAACTTGCCGACGGCGGTGCGGAACTGGCGGCGAATCGCGGCATACGCGCCGGTGCCGCGCACCGCGACCTTCGCCATCCCGACATTCGACGACGGCAGCGAGATCGCGCGGCCTGCCGCCAGACACTCCATCAGCATGCGCCAGCCGTTGCCGACCTGCGCGCGTCCGCCGATTACCCAGTCGAGTGGAATGAACACGTCCTTGCCCGAGTTCGGGCCGTTCTGGAACACCGCGTTCAACGGCCAGTGACGGCGGCCGATGTCGACGCCAGGGTGGTTGGTCGGAATCAGCGCGCAGGTGATGCCGGGCTCGTCGTTCGCGCCGAGCAGATGGTCGGGATCGAGCGCGCGGAACGCGAGGCCGAGCACGGTCGCGATCGGCCCGAGCGTGATGTAGCGCTTGTCCCACGTGACGCGAAAGCCGAGCGTTTCGCGGCCCTCGTGGATGCCCTTGCAGACGATGCCGACATCGGGAATCGCGGCCGCGTCGGAACCGGCATACGGGCTCGTCAGCGCGAAGCACGGGACTTCCTCGCCGCGCGCGAGACGCGGCAGATAGTAGTTCTTCTGCGCGTCGGTGCCGTAGTGCATCAGCAGCTCGGCGGGGCCGAGCGAGTTCGGCACCATCACCGAGACGGCCGCGGCCGAGCAGCGCGTCGCGAGCTTCATGATCACCTGCGAATGCGCGTACGCGGAGAACTGTTTGCCGCCGTACTGCTTCGGAATGATCATGCCGAGAAAGCCGTGCTGCTTGATGAACTGCCATGTTTGCGGCGACAGGTCCTGCCAGACCATCGTGGTTTCCCAGTCGTTCGCGAGGTCGCACAGTTGCTCGCATTCGACGTCGAGGAATGCCTGCTCTTCGGCGCTGAGCGTGGCCGGGCCGTAGCCGAGCAGCGTGTCCCAGTGCGGGCGTCCCGAGAACAGCTCGGCGTCCCACCACACCGTGCCGGCTTCGATCGCATCGCGCTCGGTCGGCGACATTTCCGGCAGGATCTTGCGGAACGTGTCGAGCGCCGGTTTCGCGAGCCATGCGCGGCGCAGCGGCTTGATCGTCAGCACGAGGGCGGGGAGCACGAACACGATCGCGAGCAGTGTCGTCAGCAGCGGGCCAGCCGCGCCGCTCAGGTGGGCGGCCGCGACCCAGACGATCAGCGCCGCGAGCCACCACGAGGCGCGCGCCTGAACGTAGACCAGAGCGAAGGCGGCGATGACGAGCGCCAGGATGAACCACGGCATGATGTTTCCTCCTCTGTCTTGCTGCGTGCGAGTTCGTCCCACGGGCGCGCGCCGCTCGCGCTGTGCTGATTTGTTAGCCGCCTTTTCTGCGGTGATGCAATCGCCGGGCCACCTGCGAGCCGCGCTACGTGTCGCATGCCACGGCGCGCGCAGCCGCCTCGCCGCTGGAGTCTCGTTGTGCACTGGCGAACGTGCGATCCGCGCCGTCGTCGTCGGTCGCATCGCCGAGTACCGCCGCGAATGCGGCCAGTTGCGTGCCGTCGGGCAGCGGCGCCTTCAGCGCGGCGACCATCAGCGACGCGAGGCGCGCGATCAGCTGCAGATCGTTCATCGACTTGCCTTGCGAGAATTCGGCAATCAGGCGGTCGGTATCGGTGCCGGCGAGCACGCCCGACAGCGCGCCGATCGCGAAGTGCAGCCGCCAGCCGAGCTCCTCGCCCGGCAGATGCGGCAGCGCGCGCTGGAACGCGTCGAAGAAGCGCATCGCCACCGACTCGTAATGCGCGTTCAGAAAATCGCGGATGAACGCCGACGGATCGGTGTACGCACGCCCGAGCAGCCGCAGAAACGCTTTGCCGCCGACACGCGGATCACGCGACAGGCGCAACGCCGGAATGAACATCGCACCGAGCACGTGCTCGCAGGTCAGGCGCGCGCCGAGCATGACATCGAAGCGGTCGAGCAGCTTCAGGCGCTCCTCGTTCAGCTGATCGAGCCGGCGCGACAGCATCGAATGAATCAGCGATTCCTTGTGGCCGAAGTGATAGTTGACCGCCGCGAGATTGACTTCGGCGCGCGAAGTGATCTGGCGCATCGACAACGCCTCATAACCGCATTCGATGAACAGCGTCTCCGCAGCGTCGAGAATGCGCAACTTCGTATCGCCGGCATGCCGGCCCGTGGTGCGAACTGCCATGTTGCGTCTCCCAGTTGCCGGCGCTGCCGGCTCGCAAACACGCGATTCAAATTGATATTTGAAACAATCGTTTTTTTTAGGATAAAAAAGGAGGGCCGGTGCGAGCAAGGAGCGGGCTCGACTAACTCCTCTAGAAGATCTGACGAAAGTCGTGTTCGTGAAGCGGGGCTCGCGATACCGCGCGGAAAATGAAAAGGCCGTTCCGAATGAATCGGAACGGCCTCTATTGCGCTGCGAATGTGATGCACGCCAGGCGTTCATTCGAACGCCCGAAGCGGTCAAACGCGCTGTCCTCCGACCGCGCCGCCCGTCGCTCCCGCGCCGACGATCTCCCGCGCGGACTGCGTCATGTCGATGCCGCGGCGCTCGCGGCTGAACGGAATCAGCGCGCAGATCACGATCGCGACGATGCCGATCACGACCGCCATCACGAGCGCGTAGTTGTTGTCGTGCATCTCGGCGATCTTCGATTGCAGCGGACCGTTGACCGACGCGATCAGATTGCCCAGCTGGTACACGAGCCCGGGGAAGGTCGCGCGGATTTCATCGGGCGAGATTTCGTTCAGGTGCACGGGGATCACGCCCCAGGCGCCTTGCACGGAGATCTGCATCAGGAACGCGCCGAGCGCGAGCAGAAACGGCGTGGTCGAGAACGCCCACAGCGGCAGCACCGGCAGCGCGATCAGCGCGGCGATGAAGATCGCGCGCTTGCGGCCGATCTTCTCCGATGCCCAGCCGAAGAACAGACCCCCGCAGATCGCGCCGATGTTCAGGATGATCGTGATCCACGACACCGTGTGCGGATCGAACTTGAGCTGAACGCGCAGGAATGTCGGATACAGATCCTGTGAGCCGTGCGAGAAGAAGTTGAACGCTGTCATCAGGATGATCGCGT
Source organism: Paraburkholderia atlantica (assembly GCF_000092885.1). Classification (NCBI taxonomy): domain Bacteria; kingdom Pseudomonadati; phylum Pseudomonadota; class Betaproteobacteria; order Burkholderiales; family Burkholderiaceae; genus Paraburkholderia; species Paraburkholderia atlantica. The sequence goes on from NC_014117.1 coordinate 1,365,903, forward strand.
AGATCGACAGGCCGATGTTCTGCCTGAGTGTCGCGACGAGGCCGGGACGTACCTTCTTTTCGAGCGTCCGGAACGCGGGCGACTCCGGCACGTGCGCGCGAATGTACAACACGAGCAGCGCCGGCAGCACGCCGACGAAGAACATGCCGCGCCAGCCGATGTATTGATAGAACAGGCCGAACACGATCGACGCGAGCAGGTAGCCGCTCGGATAACCGGCCTGCAGCAGACCGGAGACGATGCCGCGCGATTTCGGCGGCACGGTTTCCATGGTCAGCGCGCCGCCGACACCCCATTCGCCGCCCATCGCGATGCCGAACAGCGCGCGCAGCACGAGCAGCGTCATCAGGTTGGGCGACAGACCGGACAGCAGTTCGAGCAACGAGAAGCACCCGATGTTGACCATCAGCGTCGGACGGCGGCCGTATTTATCGGCGAGCCAGCCGAATATCAATGCGCCGAGCGGGCGCATCATCAGGGTCAGCATGATCGCGACCGCGACCGACGGAATGTCCGTATTGAATTCCTGCGCGATATCTTTCAATACGAACACCATCAGAAAGAAATCGAATGCGTCGAGCGTCCAGCCTAGATAGGCGGCGATCGTGACGTTTCTCTGTTCCCGTGTCCAGCTCATTGGTTGTTTCTCCTGAGTATTCACATTCCGCGTTTGATCGCGGCCGGAACCGCAGCCCTTTAAAGCAAGCGCCTTCCGGCGAGTGTACGCCGAGCATTAAGCGTTTGCATGGTTGAAGCCGTTTTTCTCGGTGTTTATGCGCCCAGCAATTCTCGTGCTGAATTAGCAATGCAGGTTTAATGTCGGGTAAATGTAAATGTCGGTTTATCGGGATGGGTTTTTTGTAATATTTAACGGGATATCCGGGAGCCGATTTTTATCAAGTTTATGGCAATGGCGTTGGGTGCGCGGACCGGTTTCATGCTGCCCGCAGCCCGGGATGAGCGGGGGAGGCCGCATCCCGGCATAACGACGCGGCGACTTCCGCGCCGAACAGGAATACCGCCGCGCAGAAGTACAGCCACATCATCAGCACCGCGAGCGAGCCGGCTGCGCCGAACACGCCCGCCGTGCCCGCATGCACGAGATAGAAGCTGAACAGATGCCGGCCCGCCGTGAACAGCAGGCTCGCGATGGCGCCGCCCACGAGCGCGGGGCGGAAGGGCACCGCGGCGTCGGGCAGCCACTTGATCAGCGCGCCGAGCCCGACGGCCAGAATGACGAAACCGAGTAACGATTGCAGCACGTCTGCAACGATGCCCAGCGCCGAATTGCCGAACAGCGCACCGCCGAGGGTCTGAATCGCGGCATCGACGACGAGCGAAACGACCAGCAGAAAGCTGAGCCCGATCAGCAGACCGATGGACACGAGTCGCGCGCGCACCAGCAGCGCGAGCCCGGCGATGCCTTTGCGCGGGTGGGCGGCAAAGACGATGTCGAGCGCGGTATTCAACGATGAAAACGTGGCCGACGCGCCGACCAGCAGCAGCGCGAGCGAGAACGCGGCGGCGACGCCGCTGCCGCCCGCGTAGTGCGCGTGGGCGACGATGTCCTGCATCGCGCGCGCCGCGTCGTTGCCGACCAGTTGCCGCGCCTGCTCGAAAAGCCGCCCCTGGGCGGCATCCCGGCCAAAGATCCAACCGATGACCGCGAGCACGAGCAGCAGCGTCGGCGCCAGCGAGAACGCCGAATAGAACGCGATGCTGGCGCCGAGCATCGCGCATCGGTCCGACAGAAAACGGCTGGCGGCGTCGCTCGCTACGTTGATCGTGCGGCGCCAGCGAGCGGGCCTCGCTGCGGTTTTCGGTTGCTGTGCTGACATGCTGTCCTCGGCTTGCGGCTGCGCGCGAACGCTCGCCTCGCGCTACCGCGACGATAAAGTGGCTGCGTCGAGCGCTCATGCAGCACGACGCGCGCCAGCCATGAGCGGCCCGTGCCGGTCCGCGCGCCGCACCGAACCTTCATGTAAAGTTATTTCGCCAACTTATCGACATATCGTTATGTCCGTGACGCCAACGCCTTCGTTGCTCGATGAGATGCTCGACGCTGTCGTGCGCCGCTATCGCCTGCCGGCGCTCGCGGCCGTCTGCGCGCCGACGCCGCAAGCGAGTCCCGCCACCGTGCTCGCGCTCGCGATCGAGCAGGCTCGCGAGGCGCGCGCGCGTGGCGACGCGCCGGATGCCGCGAACCAGCGCTTCTTCGTCGAGGCGTTGGCGCGCATGATTCGCGAGGCGCTGCGCGAGGAAGCCGGCGACCCGGTGTTTCAGGCGATGCTGCTACGGCATCGCAGCGTGGTGGTGCGCGAGTATGCGTCGCTGGCCGCGCACGCGAGCGTCGACCGCCGGCTGATCTACGCGGCCGTCAATGCGATCGCACATCCGGCCAAACAGCAGCGGCTGCTCCCCGGTCCGCAACGCGATGCGCTAGCGCGTCTGCACGCACTCGCGGTCGCCGAAGCTTGGCCCGAACTGGCAGTAGCCGTGCAAACTTGCATCGATACGCCGCAAATCGCGCACGACGCGGCGCTGCAACGCGGTCTCGCGCAATTGCTTGAAAGTGCCGCGTTGCAGCGCTTACGGCGCCTTGACGCGCTGACGTCCGACGAGCGCGTGCGGCACTACCAGACGTTGTGGGATCGCCAGGGGCCGCGTCCGGGAAGCTCGACTGCGGTCGCGCGGGGCTTGAATTCGAAGCAGCGCGGCGCCGCGGTCGAAGCGTTGGCCACTGATGCACTCGACGCGCTCGCGCAGCGCCTCAATGAGGCTCAGGGAGCGGTCGCCACCTACCGCGTCGTGAACTCGATGCGCGTGCCGGCCGCGATACCCGCAAGCCATGAGCGCGCGAAAACCGAATGGGATGTGGTGCTGCTGCGCCAGGCGCAGCCCCCGGCCGACGCAGCGGCGTGGGACGTATGCCTGCTCGTCGAAGCGAAGGCATCGGTCGACGCGGCAACCACCGATCTGCCGCGCCTCGTGCGCGGACTGACGCTGCTGGCGCACGCGGAGCCGCACACTGTCTACTCGTTTCGCACGCAGCAGGGGACGGTGCATTTGAGCGGCGCGTCGCTTGCCGCGCTGACGAGCGATGCAACCGGTCTTCGCAGCACCGTGCTCTATTGCTGTGACGCTCCCGTCGAAGCGGCGCCGCGCGTGCTGAGTCCCGCGAGCCGGATGCAACTGCTGTCGGCCCAAGCCAGCCTCGATTTCGCAGGTGCGCTGGCGGACGGACGCGACGCCGACTGCGCGGATCTCGAACCGGTGTGGCATCAATTGCTCGAATCGCCGAGATGGCGGACGGTGCTCGACCAGTACGCGACGCTGCGCGAGGTTCGCGAATTGATGGTGCATCCGGACGACTTGCGGGCCGCGGTCGGCATCGCGGACGCGAGACGGTTGAGCGCGGCGCGCTAGGCCTCTGATGAAGCGGTGGCGCGCGCGTTGCTCGTGGCGATAGATCTTCGAGCAAAAAGGAGTGGTGATGGAAACGCCGTCGAAGCGACTGTCGGACACGCAGGTGCAGGTTGCCAGCAAGATCTACCAATTTCGCTCGCCACAGGAGGCGGACCGTTTCGTGCAATGTCTGCGCGGCGGCGATGCGAGCCGCTGCGTCGCGGACGTTCCGCCCGAGACCGCAACCGATGCCTATCCCCCGGGAACCCGCGCAGGATCGCGCGCGGGCATCACGATCGCGCCGCCGCCAGGCGGGCTCGATAGCGACGAGTAACGCGTTTGCGACATGCAGTTTTGCGACATGCGCGTTTGCGACATGCGCATGTGCAATGTGCAATGTGCAATGTGCGTGTGCGCGCCTCACGCGTCAGCGCACCGGCTCCAGCATCACCGAGAGCGTTCCCCGCTCGCTTTGCACCCCTGCCGCGAGATCGATCTGGTGAGGTGTCAGCGCGGCGATCGCTCGCTGCAGCCTTGGGGCGAACGTCGTGGCGAAGCGGGCGAGCGCCGCTTCGCGTGCGGCGCCTTCATCGTTGGCGACATCGCGCAACTCGTCGAGCGGCAAGCCGACGAACAGATCGAGCGGGTAGGGCGGCGCTTGCGGCTCCATCGCGATGTCCGGACCGGCCGGCACGCGAATGCGTAATCCGGGCTGCAGATGCTCGTGCAGTTCGGCGAGAACTTCGTAATCGGCGTCGGCGGGAAGAGCGCTTCTGGCTTCCTCCCGCAGGAACGGCTCGACGCCTTCCAGCCGCGCCAGTTCTTCATCGCTCAGTACCATGTGAGTTTCCTCCGAATGGGGCCGTGCCTATCGGTCTTCGTCGAGGCGCCGCTGCGACGAAGACAGCGTGGCGGCGTGCTCGCCCAGTGTCCGGTCGATCAGATAGCGACCCTGTTCGATGCCGGCGCGCAACGCTTCGGCCTCGGTGAGCCATTCCGGCGTCACGGGCTCCACGTTGGCCAGATTGGCCCGGGATCTCCATCGGCCGACCGTCGCGCGAAATCGACACGTCGGCGATCCAGGCGCCTCGCGAGTTCCGATGCGCGGTCACCGTAATCAGCGCGCCGCGGTGCGCGTCATGCATCGCGTGGAGGGGGTTGCGCTCGTCGCGCCCGGCCGGCATCGCGCGTCCGTCCGCGGTAGCCATATCGGAGCCGGTCTCGCCGATGCTAGCACCGGCGCTGTGGTCAGTGTGATCGGTTGGGGGGAGCGGGGTCATGCTGTCCTCGGCGAGCGAATGATCTGCCAGAGTCGAGCAAGCCCTGTGCCGCCAGTGTGAACGCGTGAAGGCATCCATCCGGCTACGGGCACGCGGCGTGCGGTCGTTCAGCGCGGGCCCGGCTCTTGCGCTGCGTTCAGCGCTGGTGTCGCTTCGCTCTGTCGGCCGAGGGGCGAAGTCTTAGCTGATCGCGGCCGGCGCAAATGAATCGTGAGGAGGACGCAATGTCAATCCATGCGAAGGTCACGAGGTGGCGCAACGTCGGGCGATTCTGCGTCGAACGCGTCACCGACTATAGCGAACTGTTCTCGCTGGAAGTCGAGGAAACGCGAAAGCGCCTGGTGCGCGAATTGAGCGCACTCGTGGCGCTGGCAGTCGCGGGGCTGTTCACGCTGTCCTTCATTTGCATCGCGATCATCGCCACCGCGTGGCAGACGCCTTACTTTCTTGGCGTGGTCTGGGGCGTGGCCGCCGCGTGGTTGCTCGTGTGCATCGTGTCTTTGCTGGTCTTGCGGGCGCAAAAACCGGCGCAATCGCTGCACGTGCTCAAGGCCGAGATTCACTCCGATCTCGACGCTCTCAGGGAGTCGCTCAAATGAGTCAGCCACGTTACGCAAACGAGCTTGCCCGGATCAGCATTCTGGAACGCATGGAGGCATCGCGAACCGCCTTGGTCGCGGCGAACCGGACTGCCGTGTTGCCGACGGCGCGGGCAGCGTCGCGCTCCCCGGTCAGCACCGTGTTCGCGTCGCTCGCCGAGGCGCCGCATGTCGCGTTGCTGCTCGCTTTGGTGGTCGGCGGCATCGTGCTGGGGCCGCGCCGCACGCTGTCGATCGCGGGCCGCTCCGGTGTTACGGCGTGGATCGCCCGCAATGTGCGAAGGGCGATCGCTCAGTGACGCCCTCACGGCTCGTGCATCGTCTTCTGGAATCGAACGAGCGGTTCGGCCAGATCGTCGTGGCGCTCCGAGCGAAAGCACAGTGAGCGTTCATGCGCCGATCGGCTTCGCCTCGTTCGCCGCGAAGTCCCAGTACAGCGCCTGCTTCGTCTCGACTGGCGCGGGCAGCAATCCCGCGCGATAGAACGCGTCGGCGATCGTCTGCTGCTCGCTGAAGTTCGGCGGCGCGACTGCTCGTACCCGATAGCTGCGCCGGGCATTGGCGCGTTCGATCGTCGGCGCGTCGAGTCCCCACACCGGCGCGAGCGTGTTGGCCGCGTCGAGCGGATTCGCGCGCAGCCAGTCGCCGGCCGTCTTCAACTGCTCGAACACGGTCTCGACGATTTGCGGATGCGCGTCGGCGAACGCGCGCGACGCGAGGTAGTACCGCTGATAGGACGCGAGGCCCGCGCCGTCGCTCAGTATGCGCACGTCGCCGTCGCGCTCGACGGACGCTACATAGGGGTCCCACGTGATCCAGACATCGACGCTGCCGCGCTCGAACGCGGCGCGGCCATCGGCCGGGCTCAGGTAGTTCACGCCGACGTCAGCGGGCTTGAGCCCCGCGCGCGCGAGTGCCGCAAGCAGCAGATAGTGGCTGCCCGCCGCCTTAGTCACCGCGATGCGGCGGCCCTTCAGATCGGCTAGCGTGCGCAGCGTGCTGTCGTTCTTCACGATGATCGCCTGCGCGCCCGGCGACGGCGCTTCCTGCGCGACATAGACGAAGCGCGCATGCGCGGCCTGCGCGAAGATCGGCACGGTGTCGGCGACATCGGCGCTGAAATCGACGGCATCGACGTTGAGCGCTTCCGTCAGCGGCAGTCCGCTCGCGAACTCGTTCCAGGAGATGCGCACGTTGAGCGGGGCGAGCGCTTTTTCCAGCGATCCGCGTGCCTTCAGCAATGTGATGAGCGTAGAAGACTTCTGATAGCCGATGCGCAGCGCGACAGGCGCGCTCTGCGAGAAGCCGCGCGGAGCGTTGGCGGCCAGTAGTGAGGCCGCTGCGAAGCGGGTGAATGCGCGCCGGGTTATTTGCGTCATGACGTGGGCGTCCTGTCGAGCGGTGAAAACGGGAGAATCGAGCCATCGTAACAACCCGATGTCATCGCGCTAACCGACGGATTGAGCTATCGATCGCAGTGATCGTCATATGAGGCAGGCCACCACGCTTTTCGCGACTTCGCGATCCGTATAACGCAGTCCAGTTGACTGCGAGCGTGCCCGCGTCAACGCTGACCCGGCTGTCCGGTGCCCATGAATTACGGACAACCGCAGCATCGCACCGGGTTCCTATACTGCGTCCGCTGTTCATGGGACGCCATGTCGACGGTGAGCGGAGCAGAACGTTGCGGTCAAATAGAAGTAAAAAGCGCTGTGCAAATGAGAGAAGCCGAGACCGCGCGCCCCAGCTGACCTGCACTCGTCGGCAGCGGCAGCGGCAGCGGCGCGGTATCGGCCCTTACGCCCGCGTTGCGCGCGGGTGCCAGTCAACGTCGGTGGAAAATCATGGCTCCCAGTGCTGACGAATTAGCGAGCCGTCCAGCCAAAAAGGCTGATTACGCCCGAGAGAACCAGTCGCTGCTGCGGCTCGCGCGCGCGCAAACCGGCTCGCGTGAACACCTGCTGAACGCGATTGCCAGCGAGGCCATGGCGCTGTGCTGCGCGGGCAGCGCGGGCATCAGTCTGGTCGAGGGGCCGCCCGACAGCCGGCGCTTCCGCTGGCTCGCGGTGGCGGGCCTGTGCGCCGGTCTGGAGGGGCGCACGACCGCGTGGGACGAATGTCCCTGCGGCGTCACGCTCGAAGGGGGCGCGGCGCGCCTGTTCGTCGATCCGCAACAGCAGTACCCCAGTCTGAACTTTCCGGGCGTCGAGGTGCCCGAGGGGATCGTCGTACCCATTCCGTGCGCTAACGGCCACCTCGGCGCGATATGGGTGATGTCGCACAACTCCGGCTGCCGCTTCGACAGCGAAGACGCACGGGTGCTGTCGGATCTCGCGATGGTCGCCGGCGCGGCCGTGACGATGGTCAACGTTCGCGACGATGGCGCGGACAACGACCGCCGCCACAACGAATTCATCGCGATGCTCGCGCACGAGCTGCGCAACCCGATGGCGCCGATCGATGGCGCCATCGCCGCGGCGAAGCGTCTGGTGCTCGACAACGACAAGGCGGACGCGGTGCTGACCATCGCGCAACGGCAGATGAAGCATCTGCGCACTCTCGTCGACGACCTGCTCGACGCCGCGCGTCTGAAGCACGGAAAGCTGACGATCAGGCGCAGCGATACGTTGCTGGCCGAGATCGTCTCCGACGCGGTGACCACGATCGACCACGACGTGCGCTCGCGCGGCCATACGCTGAGACTGACCGGTCTGGACAGCGCGATTCCGGTGCGCGCCGACCATGTGCGGCTCAGTCAGGTGCTCGGCAATCTGCTGTCGAACGCGGCGAAGTACACGCCGGCGGGCGGACTCATCGAGCTGACGGTGCGCGCGCGAGACCCGCTCGATGCACAGATGCTCGTGATCGAGGTCAGCGATAACGGCATCGGCCTCGATGCGTCGATCGCGCCGCATGTGTTCGACCTGTTCGCGCAGTGCTCGAGCGGCAGCGCGCGCTCGGAAGGCGGGCTCGGCATCGGTCTGGCAGTCGCCAAACGGCTGGTGGAGCTGCACGATGGCGAGATCGACATCCATAGCGATGGGCCGGGCCGCGGCACCCGGGTCACATTGCGTTTGCCGATCCGGCGAACGCAGCCGCTAGCGCCGCCTGCCGACGCCGCCGACAAGGGCAGGGAGTTCCGGGCGCTGCGCATCGTTCTGGTGGACGACAACGTCGACGCGCTGCACGTTTTGTGCGTGCTGCTCGACCTCGAGGGTTATCGCGTGTCCGCGGTCGACAACGGTCGCGCGGCCATCGACCTGATCGCGAGAACGCGGCCGGAGCTTGCCATCGTCGACGTGGCGATGCCCGTCATGGACGGCTTCGAGGTGGCACGCAGAATTCGCGCGAACCCCGAGCTGAACGGCACGATACTCGTCGCGCTGACCGGCTATTCGTCGGACTCGGACCGCAGCCGGACGCTTGCCGCGGGCTTCGATCATCATCTGAGCAAGCCGTTGTCGCTGGAGAAGCTGCGGGACGTACTGGCGAATTCGGCGGAGCGGCTGGTTGGTGGCGGTCGGTGACCCGGCGAGTCTGCGCAACTTTGCCAGCCTGCTAGACTGGAAATTGCCCTGCAAGCCACGGAGGGAGATATGACGACCGTCTACGTCGTAAAGACCGGCGATAAGTTCCTCTGCACCGCGGAGGACGGCGATATCGGCATGGCGCCGGAGATCAAGGAAGCCACGTCGTTTCGCTCGTACGAGGAAGCGAATAAGGTCGCGACCGAGAACGCCGACCCCGGATACGAAATCCTGACCGTCGACGTGAGCAAACGCTGATGAGGTGTTAGCTGTTCGCGCCCACGCGCTCAGCGAAAGAGGGTTAGCAATTCAGCAGGCGCCATGCAATATGGCGCGCGGTGCGGGTGCGCGCGAAATTCGGCTAGTACTCCAATAGCCCAGCGCATCGTCACGATTTCCGGCTGAGCAAATGCGCACAGCACGACTCTCCATGCCGTCCCGGGCAGGGACGGCATGCTCTGCATCGTCCAGCTGGTCAGACGGGCAAGCTCAAGATCCGCCAAAGAACACCGGCTTCATCCCAGTCGCACCGGCCGGATGGCCCATCTGCTGTGTACCGCTGGTCGCAGGGCCATAGCCGCTGCTCTGACCTGCGGCAGGGGCGGTGGTGGTCGGCATATAGGTAGGAAAGTCGACGGTATTCGCATTGGCCGGATTGAAGCCGGCTTGCTCGAGTTGCGCGATCTCTGCCTGGACTTGTGCGTGCGTCAGCGTGCTTTCGGTCTGTGCCAACGATGCGATTGGCAAAGCCATGACAGCGACCGCGCAAACTGTGTGGACTAACGTCTTCATGATGGCCCACCTCCTTGTTAATTACTCCGGCTGACTCGCGCTTCGCTTTTCGCGGTCAGCTGATCAAAGATTAGGTGAGGAACCATACAGTGTTCGTTTATTTTTTATGGTATCGGCCTCGTCGATCAGCCGACGCTGATCGACGAGGCCGAACAGGCTAATGCTGGCCGCGCATCCGACACCAGACTTCCGGACACGAGCCGACATCATCGGATGCCGCTGTCAAACAGATCAGGTGCGCGTAATCGAAGCCCCACCGTCGACCAACGAAGCCGTGCCCGTCACGAAGGACGAATCGTCGGAAGCGAGGTACAGCGCCGAGCGGGCAATCTCTTCCGGCTTTGCGACCCGCTTGAGCGCGTGCAGTCCGGTCACGAAGCTCTGCGATTCAGCCGTATCGTTCATGCCGCGATACATCTCCGTGTCCACCGCGCCCGGCAGGATCGCGTTGACACGCACGCCTTGCGCGCCGTATTCGGCCGCGAGCGCTTGCGTGAGTCCGATCAGCCCGGCTTTGCTCGCGGCATAGGCGGCCGTCCCCGGGAACGCGAACGAGTAGCCGACGAACGTCGACGTGAAGATGATCGATCCGCCGCCTTGCTTGATCATTTCAGGAATCTGATGTTTGGCGCCGATAAACGCGCTGGTCAGGTTGGTGGCCAGCGTCGCTGACCAGCCTGCTTCCGACACGCCGGTCGACGGTCCCATCTCACCGAGCGTCCCCGCATTGTTGTACGCGATGTCGAGACGGCCGAAACGGCTGACGGCGAGTGCGACCAGCGCTTTCGCGAATTCTTCGGATTGCACGTCCCCCGCCAGCGCGACAGCGGTACCGCCGTCGCGAGCGATCTCGCTGACCAGCGTCTCGAGTTCGGCTTCGCGGCGTGCGGCCACTACGACCTTCGCGCCTTCCGCGGCGAACAACTTTGCGGCAGCGCGACCAATGCCCGCGCTGGCGCCGGTGACGATAGCGACTTTTCCTGTCAAGCGTTGCATGTTGAATCTCCGGTTTGATCATCGGCCGATGCCCGATGCGTCGGCTCGTTGAGAAGCACTATAAGATTCCGTACTTGAGACAGAAAGACCAAAAATATGGCGTTATCATTCCGTTTTTATGAATGATCGGAGCGCCATATGGACCGGCTGCGCGCATTCGAGGTCTTCGTAACCGTGGTCAACCGGGGCAGCTTTGCGCGCGCGGCCGATGCGCTCGAAACCTCGCCGGCGAACGTGACCCGCTATGTGAATGACCTGGAGGCGCACCTCGGTGCGCGACTGCTGAACCGCACCTCACGCAGATTGTCTCTTACCGAGGCCGGCGAAACGCTTTATTCGCGCTGCAAGGCGATTCTCGAAGACGTTGCCGAAACGGAAGGACTCGTGTCGACAACGTCGATCGAACCGCGTGGACGGCTGCGTATCAATGCACCGGTCAGCTTCGGTATTCAGCATCTCGCGCCGCTGTGGCCGCGGTTCATGCAGCAATATCCCGACGTCGAGCTCGACATCACGCTGATAGACCGCGTCGTCGATATCGTCGAGGAGGGCTTCGATCTCGCCATCCGCATCTCGCGCGCCGGCACGGTCGATCACGCGGCCCGCAAACTGGCGACGTCGACGAACATCCTGTGTGCATCGCCCGATTATCTGAAGCGTTGGGGACATCCGGAAACGCCGCTGGACCTGCTCGGACATCAATGTATCGGCTACACGTATGCAGCCACCGCGGACCTGTGGCAACTGATCGACAAAGACGGCAAAACGCATGCTGTCGAGGTGAGCTGCCAGATGCACACCAATAACGGCGACACCGCGCGCGCGGCGGCGCTCGCCGGGCACGGCGTGATCTGGCAGCCGACCTTTCTGATCGGCGAGGACCTTCGCGCGGGCCGGCTGCTGCGGGTCTTGCCCGACTACCGCTTGCCGGATATCGATGTGCTCGCGCTGTATCCGAGTCGTCGCCACGTGAGCGCAAAAGTTCGTGCGGCAATCGATTTTCTGGCCGACGCGTTCTCGGGCGTACCACCGTGGGACAAGACGTGAAGGGGTGTGTGCGGCAACCCCTGAAACGGGAGGCCTGCGATAGCGGACAAAGGCCGCCTGGTATGGCGCGTTCGATAGCATGATTCAACTGGAATTCGGCCTGTCACCGTTCTTTAATGTGCGATATGGCGCGTAATGCAGGAGAGCTATACCCCCGATGAAAGCTGCAAGTTGAATCGCCGGCACGGTCGCCCTCCAACGAGCTCACGCATTGGCAGGTCTGGATCAGCGATGTCCCGGAAAGTGCTCGCGGTGCCGTGAGCCGAACCGCGCCCGGTGTCGCCGCGATGGCCAACCCAGGCGATGTCGCGCGGTAATCTCGCCGGTGGCGAGCGGCTGTTGCGAGTCGCTGGCGAAGCAGGCTGTTGCGGCGTGTATCCGGAGCGTGCATACAGGGACCTACGATGTACGCGAACTCGATGAGAGGGTGTCGTCAGGACGAGTGGGGTGAGCTGGTCCTGATCGTGATGAAGACGAGCCTGGCGGTGGCTCACGAGCTGGGACTGACGCCTGACGCCGTTCTCGACTGTGCCGCGAGGCATCTGCGCTTTCAGGATTTCCGGTGTTTCGCAGCCGCGATGCTGGGTGCTGCGCGCGCGCAAGCGTGCTGTCGCCGGCGCGACGTCGGTCCGTCAGTGGAGGCGTCATACATCAAGACCCTTGCTGCACGCGTCGATATCGACAGGAACGTCCTTGCATTCATGCCGGCGCTTTGCACAGTCGCACCTCGGGAGCACGCGAGAGCGCCTGCTCACGTCTATGAAAAGGTCGCCGCGGCCCTTCAGCAGTTGCAAGAAGACGTACAGCGCGTCTTTTCGCGCGGCAGCGGCGCTTTCAGCCGTGCCGACATCGAAGGCGCATCCGGCTTCGCAAAGGCGCTCGCGGCGATCATGCCGGCCGACAACGATGCCAACGCCTTCGAGCGCGCATTCGCCGCGGTCTTGCAGGTGCGGTTTTCATCGCGACTCCACCTCGTACCTGGCGATGCGGAGCCCGTGCTGCGTGTTCAGGGTATCGATGTCGATGCGCAAGGCAGCCAGACGCCCTTACCCTGATGGGGAAGCGTTTTGTAACTCCATGCAGGCGTGTCTTGCGCATGTCGATTTCCCCCTTGATCATTCGTCGTAGTTACTGGAGGCGCTGTTGTCTCCCGACATTTTGGTCTTCACAGGGAAAACTCAAATGCGCGTCATGGTCATCATCAAGGCAACCCCCGAATCGGAAGCCGGGCAAATGCCGAGTACGGAACTCCTCACGGCGATGGGGCAGTACAACGAGCAATTGGTCAAGGCCGGCATCATGCAGGGCGGCGACGGGTTGAAACCGAGCTCGGCCGGCGTTCGCGTGCGGTTCTCAGGGAAGGACCGCAGCGTCATCGACGGTCCGTTCGCCGAAACCAAGGAATTGATTGCCGGATACTGGCTGTGGCAGGTTCAATCGATGGACGAAGCGATCGAATGGGTAAAGCGCTGCCCGAATCCGATGATGAGTGATTCGGAGATCGAGATTCGCCCGTTCTTTGAGCCTGCGGACTTTGGCGAAGCCTTTACACCCGAGCTCCAAGAAGAGGAAAACCGTCTGCGCAAGCAAATCGACGGGCAGATGCGTTGACGATTCTCACCGCATCAGCGTGCGGGGTATGCGCAGGCAATCCCGCTACGACTGTGTGAGACACGAGGCGGGCTTCCGATCCGTTGTCCGGAAGCCCGACTTCATGGGGCGATGATTGCCGTCAGTGCGAAGGTATCTGCTCGATCTTGGCGGCGCTCAGGTCGCTCGGAAAGCAGTGAGGATGCTCGAAGCCCATCGGGGACCCGCTCGTCGAGTAGACGATGTTATCCGTGTTGTTCGGTCCTTGGCCGGCGGGGACACTGCCGAGCCCCGCGAGCTTGCGCATGCGATACGCGATCGCATGATCGGCGCAGGCGCTATCGCCACTCACGCCTAATCCTCCGATGACTTTCCCTCCCGCATAAAGTGCGACGCCGCCGCCGAAGGTAATGACGCCGCCAAGCGTGTGTCCGATGCCGCTGCCCTGTTCGAGAAAGCGCGCGTCAAAAGGATTCGAATTATTCAGTCCATAAAGGGAGCCGCCCGGTTGCGTGGCCGCGTAGAGGTTTGCCGTGGATAGCGCGAGTGCATCGTTGCTGAAACCGTTCGCGGTATAAGCCTTCGCGATGGCGATGGCCCGACTACCTGGCCAGGCGTCACCGGTCACGATCACCGAACAGAGATGTCCCTGCCGATCGACGATGGCCGCCCACATCCGGTTGGGTTTGAAGATTCCGCCATTGCCATCGGGCAGGTTCACGACCGTATGCAACTGCCTTTCCACCAATGCGACCGTACCTTGCGGTAGCGTGCATCGGGCTTGTGGGACATCATCGTCGCCAGTCGCGCGACTTTCGTGCGAAAAGGACGCAATGCAAAACGCTGCGACAGCGACGGTAAGCATCTTACGCATGACGATTCTCCTGACGATCGATTTGACAGCAGGCGAGCTGTGGGCGAGAAGGTGGACAAACAGTAGGACAGCAGATGAAACAAGCGGCTCGTTGATGTTGGATGCGGGCGCGAGCTCATGGCAGCGGACGTATCTCGCTGATCTGAGAGTTCGTGTAAATAGTGAAGACCATCATGCAAAGGTGAATGGCCAAAACAGAGTCCACGTCAGCCACGCGGCACGTCACAAACGTCATGGTGATGGCGATGGTTTTGATCGATTGGATGGCGCGGCATATAGTTGGCGCGTGCGAAACACTTTCCTCGGAGGTCGACGCGATGCCTTATCTGCAACTTGATGTAAACGATCACTACTCTGTCGAGAGTAAAAGACTGCTCGCAGCGAAAATGAGTGAGACGTATGCCCGAATGATGTCGGTCGATGTCAGGCGAATCAGCGTAGCCATACGAGAACTTGGTCCGGGTAGCGTATGGCGCATCGCGGAGGAGAGCGGGGAGCCGGTGCCCGTTGCGTTGATGATGCTCGATATCAGAAGAGGGCGGCCGCCTGAGTTGCGCATGGAGTTGGCCAAAGCCCTTTGCTCGCTCTGCATCGAGATTCTGGGCTTGAGGCAAGACCGGCTCAACGTTGAATTCACTCAGCACTCGGGCGACGAGATGTATCACCCGGCGCTCGGAGGTTACAGTCCGGAATGGGAGCCGGGCCAGCGATGAGGCTTCGCCGGATCGGATCTGCATTCGCTGCGCCACTACCTGAGCCAAAGTAGGAGAAGGACCATGAGCAGGCTTGCCACATCCCTGGCGGAGAATCGACGGACGCGACCGTGGTGGATCGTCTTGATCGCCACGGTGTTCTGTTTCTTATGTCACAGCATCATCGCGCAAGCAGACGACAGCGCGGCCCGCCTGCGCGAGAAATATCAAAGTCTGACGCAGCAACTCGCGCACAACCCGTTTCATCGACCGCTGTACCTCGAATCGCAGGAGCTGCCGTCGGCGCTCAAGGGCGATATCTACGGTGTGCTCAACTATCCTTTCGCGGTGGTCAGCGGCGCGCTCAGCGACCCTGCTCAGGGCCCGGCCAACTGGTGCGACGTGCTGATCCTGCATCTGAACACCAAATACTGCCACGCGTCGATCAGCGATAGCGGTACGGTCCTCACCGTGAACATCGGCAAGAAGACAGAGGAAACTCTTTCGTCGTCGTACCGCGTGCAATTCAACTTTCGCCCGGTAGCGAGCACCGCTGATTATTTTCGCGTCGAGCTCTCCGCGGCCACGGGTCCGCTGAGCACGAAAGACTACCGTATCGTGCTTGAAGCGATCCCGGTCGGCGATAACCGCACCTTTATTCACCTGACCTACGCATACGGATACGGCACCGCGGGACGGATCGCGATGAAAACCTATCTGGCGACGATCGGCAGCGGCAAGGTCGGCTTTTCGTTGACGCCCGATTCGTCGCCGAGCGAGCCGCAATACATCGGCGGCGTGCGCGGCCTGGTCGAACGCAATACGATGCGCTATTTCCTCGCCATCGATGCCTATCTTGGCGCGCTTTCCAGCCCGCCCAACGCCCGGCTCGACAAACGTCTGGCTGACTGGTTCGATGCGACCGAGCAGTTTCCGCGGCAATTGCACGAGGTCAGCCGCGCCGACTATATGCAGATGAAGCACGACGAGTATCAACGTCAGCAAACCGCCCAGTGACGAGCGCGGCGTCTGATCAATGCAACGCCATCACGCGTTGAAGATTTTTTTCCCCTGGATGTCGATCGGGTGGTGCGTCGATCGTCGTTAGCTGGTAAGACAATCGGTCAGGAACTCCTCGTAATCCGACTCAGGAGCACACACTGTGAACAGACTCGACAATCCGATCCTGCAAGTTCTGGAAGGCTACACAGCCGCGGTATGGGCCAAAGACGTGCACGCGTTCGTCGCGCTCTACGACCGCGATGCGGTGATCTTCGACATGTGGGGTACATGGTCGTACAACGGCATCGCATCGTGGCGCGCGATGGCGGAGGGCTGGTTCGGTTCGCTGGGTGCGGATCGCGTGATCGTGGATTTCAGCGAGGCGCAAACGATGGCCGCCGCGGACCTTGCCGTCATTCACGCCTTCGCGACATACAAAGCCGTCGACGCGAATGGCCAGGAACTGCGTGCGATGGACAATCGCTTGACCATGACGCTGAGGCAGCAGGCCGACGGATGGAAGATCGTCCACCAGCACACCTCTTCTCCGATCGAGGCCGGCACGGCACAGGTTATTTTCAGGCGCTAGCGGTTTGGCGGTTCGACAGCGCGCTTCGACTCGCGAATAATCATGGCTGCGCGACTTTCCCATTAGCGACGTACCTTCTGTCTGAAAGCAGCCATGAAAAAACCATTGCTTGCCGGCCAATGCCTTTGCGGTGCCGTCCATTACTCGGTAAAGGACGAATTCGTCTACGCGTTGAACTGCCACTGTTCAAACTGTCGGCGCGCCACCGGCTCGGCGTTCAAACCCTTCGCGGGAATCGAGCGCGGCAAGCTGCGTATCACTGAGGGCGAACACAGCCTGCTGATTTTCGGCGATCAGCGCGCGTCGCACGATGTGCGCTGCAAAATATGCGGAAGCCTGATGTTCTCGGTGGTTCGTAACGGTGAATACGTTCACGTCACACTGGGAACGCTCACGGATTCGCCTACCCTCTCTCCCACTGCCCACATTTTCGTGGGTTCAAAGGCGCCGTGGTATTCGATCACTGATCAACTGCCGCAACACGACGAATTCGGGTAACGCTTTTCCTATCGCAGCAGCATCGCCTCGAAAGACCGAACCACCTCGGCATTGAATCGTTGATGGAACGCCGCCCGGTCGAAGCCCGGCGCGCTGTCGCAGATCTGCGGGCGCAGCCGCGCAAGACGCGCATCGCAGGGCGGCAGAAAGTCGTAGTGGCCTGCGTTGGCCACCAAACGATAGTCGGCAGCGCGCGGCAGGTCGTCCCGCACCGGCTCGTCGTACCAAGGATGCGGCTGATGACGATCGTCGGCGGCGCTCCACAGCTGGACCGCAGCGCGCACGCCGCTCAAGCCCTTGCGGCCGAACGCGAAGCCGAACGAGGGCGCGGCGATGACCATAGCTTTGATGCGCGCGTCGCGGACCCAGACGCCGGCGGGAACATGGGCGCCGAGATCGACGTCGACGCCCGCATGCCGCAAAGCTTCGCACAGGTCATGACCCGGGTGGACTTCGCAAAACGGGGCGATTTTCGACAGATCCGGGATGCCGCCCGCGGCTACGAGCACGGTGAAGCCACCGTTGGAAAAGCCGAATGCGCCGATGCGATCCGCATCGAGCCGCTCGTGCCCCCGCCAGTCGTCGAGCATGTAGTCCACCAGCCGGTGAAGCTGCGCGGGACGGCGCCAGAGTTGTAGCACGCGGCTCTGGTCATCGAAGGTGTCGCCGGCGTGACTGACCGCCGCCGCGACGAAGCCCGCGCGAGCCAGCGCGACAGCCGTGTCGTAATGGGCGCCGTACCAGCCCCCGCCGCCGTGTGACAACACCACCAGCGGCAGGTGATCGCCTGCGACCGGAGCGTCGGCTGCGACGCTCTGGATGAGATTGCCCAACGCGTGCGGTGTGGCCGGCACATCGGTCG
Source organism: Paraburkholderia atlantica (assembly GCF_000092885.1). NCBI lineage: Bacteria > Pseudomonadati > Pseudomonadota > Betaproteobacteria > Burkholderiales > Burkholderiaceae > Paraburkholderia > Paraburkholderia atlantica. Next base: position 1,383,656 of record NC_014117.1, read on the forward strand.
GATACCAGATTCCGGCAGTGAGCGGCGGCTCGGCGCCGTTCGGTATGTCGACCTTCTGAAAGCCGACGCCGGCGGCGCGGGCCGGCGCGCCAGGCATCAAGGCCAGCAGAACGGCGACGATCGCCATCCATCTCACGGTGTTCTCCATGATTGTCGTCCGCGAGTTGAACGCGGGGCGGCTCGAGGCTATGAGACCAAAGTCCAATTGAATATTTGAAGTACGGGTTCAATAGTAGTGGAACGCCGCGTTCTGTCCGACGACGAAGCCGGCGCGATTCTCTTCCTGAAGATGCCGGAATTGCAGGCAGGCCTTGGTATTGGCGTCAAAAACGTTCCAGTGGGTTCGAGTTTTCGCGATTGCTGGCATAACACGGTGTCGCCGCGCAACCGCGCCGCGACCTGGCCGGAGAGGAACCTATGCTGCTCACACCGCTTTCCCAACGCACGCCTGCGAGAGAGATGCTCGATGTGCTGATCCGCGCCGGACTCATTGCGATCCTGGCCGTGTTCTGCTTTCGGATCTTCGCGCCGTTTCTTAACCTGATGGCCTGGTCGGTGATTCTGGCGATCACGCTGTATCCGCTGCAGGTCCGTCTGCGCCATACGCTCGGCGGCAAGGATGGTCTGATCGCGACGCTGATCATCCTTGTCGCGTTTGCCGTGATTCTGGTGCCCACGTATGCGCTGGGACTCGCGGTCGCCGATTCGATCGAGAAATCGATAGCGATTGCGAAGAGCGGTAGCTTCCAGATTCCGCCTCCCGCGGAGTCGGTGGCGAGTTGGCCCATAGTCGGCCAGCGCGTGTACGACTTCTGGCTACAGGCATCGACGGACCTGACCGGCCTTGCGCATAAGTTCGCCCCGCAGCTGAAGGAGGCCGGCCTTGCCGTGCTGGCGACGGTGACGGGCCTCGGCGCCGGGCTGGTGATATTTTTTGTCGCGCTGATCATCGCGGGAATCCTGATGGCCCACGGCGAGAAGGGCTATCACAGCGCGGTGCAGATCGCCTCGCGCATCTCGGGCCCGGGGAACGGCGTTCAGATCGCCGATCTGTGCACGGCGACGATTCGCGCGGTGGCTCAGGGCGTGGTGGGCATCGCGTTTATCCAGATGCTGCTGATCGGCATCGGCTTCGTCGTGAAGGGGATACCCGGCGCGGGGCTGCTCGCGCTGGCCGTGCTGCTGCTCGGCATCATGCAACTGCCGGCCACGCTGATCACCATTCCGGTGATCGCCTTCGTGATCGTCACGGACGGCGTGAGCACCGCAAACATCATCTTCGCGGTTTATGTGTTCGTCGCGGGCCTCGCCGATAACGTGCTCAAACCCTTGATGCTGGGTCGCGGCGTCGCCGTGCCGATGCCGGTCGTGCTGATCGGAGCGCTCGGCGGCATGGTGACGGGCGGCGTCATCGGGCTGTTCGTCGGGCCCGTGATGCTGGCGGTCGGTTATCAGCTCTTCTGGCGCTGGGTCCGAGACCAGCCGCAACCCACGCAAGCCGCGCAGATCCACGAACAGAAGCAGACCTGAAGCGCGAGGATGGCTCCGTGTCACCGTTCACGCGTCCGTACGGGATCGCAGCGCTTTTCTGGGCGCTCGGCCTGAGCGGATGCATGCGGGTGGGACCGGATTTCAAGCCGCAGCATGAAGCGTGGAGCGAGCACTGGAGCAGCGCATCTATCACGCAGGTCACGCAGCAAAGCGCACAGCCCGATGCGCGCCAATGGTGGCTGATCTTCGGCGACCAGAATCTCGAAGGTCTGATCGCCGCAGCCGACGCGAACAACGGCGACCTGAAGATCGCCGGACTGCGCGTGCTCGAGGCACGCGCGCAGCTCGGCATCGCGCTTGCGGGACGCTATCCGCAGGTGCAGCAGGTTAGTGCCGATGTACTCGCTTCGGCGCGCAAGCGCTCGGGGGGCGCCAATCCGCGCTCGGGTGCGTTCGTGCAGTATGGCGCGGGTTTTGCCATCGGCTGGGAGCTGGATTTCTGGGGGCGTTTCAGCCGCGCGATCGAATCGGCCGACGCCGCGTTCTTCGCCGCGCAAGCGAACCGCGACGATGCGCTGGTTCTGTTGCACGCCCAGGTCGCGGATACCTATTTCACGCTGCGGGTCGCGCAGGCGCGGCTACGTATCGCGCGCGAGAACGCTCAATTGCAAAAGCGCAGCTACGACATCGCTCAAAAGCTCTTCAAGGCCGGCGAATCCGATGAACTCGACTTCCAGCAGGCGAAGACGCAGTACCTCGGGACACTGAGCAGCATCCCCGACCTCGAAAGCCAGATCGTGCTGGCGCGTCATGCGCTGTCGGTGCTGATCGGGCGAGCGCCGGGTCCGCTGCCGGAACTCGACGCGCAGGCGGGCAAGGAAGGCGTGGTGCCGCTGGTGGATCATGCGGTGCTGCAGGACGTGCCGGCCGATCTGCTGTTGCGCCGCCCCGACGTTCGCGCGGCCGAGTATCAGATGGCTTCGCAATCGGCGCTGATCGGCGTGGCCAAAGCGGATCTGTACCCGTCGGTATCGCTGCTCGGCACGCTGACGTGGACCGCCAGTTCGCTCGCCGGCGCACCGAGCACACTGCTCTTTGCCGCGGGCCCGAGCGTCACGTGGAACGTGTTCGATTACGGCAGGATCACGAACAACGTGCGCGTCCAGGACGCGCGGTTGCAAGAGTTGACGGTCGCTTATCAGAACACGGTGCGCGAGGCGGCGCGCGAGGCCGACGATGCCGCGACCGCGCTGATCGCCGCGTTGCAGCGCGACACCATTCTGAATGACGCGCAAGGCGCCGCGCGGCGCTCGCTGACGCTCGCCAATACGATCTATCGGGAAGGCTATTCGGACTTCCAGCGGGTGCTCGATGCGCAGCGCGCGCTGTTCGCCCAGCAGGACGCGTACGTGGTCAATCGCAGCAATGCGCTCGGCAGTGTGATCGCGCTCTATAAGGCGCTCGGCGGCGGCTGGGAGACCGAACAGCCGCTCGTCGACGCGGCGACACGTGCGCAGATGCGGCAACGCACGGATTGGGGCGACCTTCTCGACGAAGCGACGCCGTCTTCCGGTTCGCCTGTGCAGGCCGAAGGGATGTCACGATGAGCGATACGCAGGATACCCGCGAGCCTCAAGCGGCCGCCCCGCCGAAGCCGGCGCCCGCCGCCGACCCTTCGGGCAGGGCGGTCAAGGTGGTCGTCTGTCTGATCGTACTGAGCCTGATCTGGTATCTGCTCGCCGACCGTTTCACGCCGTATACGCAGCAGGCAAGGATTCAGGCCTATGTCGTGCCGGTCGCCGCCGAGGTGTCGGGACGCGTGACCCATGTGTTCGTCCATAACAACCAGGAGGTCAACGCGGGGGACGTGCTGTTCGAAGTCGACAGCGAGCCCTACCGGATTGCCGCTGACCGCGCGCGCGCCGATCTGGAGTCGACGCGCCGTCAGGTCGGGGCCAGCACGGCCGGTATCGAGTCGGCACTCGCGGCGTTGCGAGCCGCCGTCGCGAACGAGGTCAAGGCGCGCCAGGACAGCGACCGTCTCGAGCGGCTCTATCGTGAAGACGAGGGCACCGTTTCGCTGCGACGTCTCGAGGTCGCGCGGGCGACGCATGAACAGGCGCGAAGCCAGGTCGACGGAGCGCGTGCCGAAGTCGAGCGCGCGCGGGAGCAACAGGGCGGACACGAGGCGCAGAACGCGCAGTTGCGCAGCGCCGCCAGCGCATTGGAGAAGGCCGAGCTCGATCTCGCCAACGCGCGGATCAGGGCCCGTTCGAGCGGTGTCGTAACCGATCTGCGCACGGAAGTCGGTCAGTTCGCGGCGGCTGGCAATCCGGTGATGACGCTGATCGCGATCCGCGACGTGTGGATCAGCGCCGACATGACGGAGAACAATCTGGGCCATTTGAAACCCGGCACGCGCGTCGAGATCGCATTGGACGTGCTACCCGGTGAAGTGTTCGACGGGCGGGTTCGCAGTGTCGGCTATGGCGTGAGCGTCGGACAGACCACGCCGGCCGGCAGCCTGCCCACCGTGCAGAATAGCCGCGACTGGCTGCGTCCCGCGCAACGTTTTCCGGTGATCGTCGAATTCGACGACGGCGAGCGCGCGCGTCTGCGCGATCTGCGGGTGGGCGGGCAGGCCGAAGTGATGGCGTTTCCGACTCAGGGCAATCCGCTCAATCCGCTGGGACACGCGTTCATCCGGCTGATGAGCTGGCTTTCCTATGTCTATTGAGAAGCCGATGCAGCCGGTGACCCAGCGCCTCGGTTATCGCGCGATACGTGTTGCCATCGGAACGGCGAGCGCTGTTGCCATCAGCTTTGGACTCGATTTTCCGATACCCGTCGTCGCGCCGGTATTCACGGTTTTTCTGCTGGCCACGCAAAATCGTCCGCTGTCGTTGAAGGCCGGTGTGATTCTTTCGCTGGTCGTGGCGTCGACCACCGGCAGCGGCTTGCTGCTCGTTCCGTTGCTGCGTCACTACGCGCTGGCCGGCGTGCTAATCGTCGGCCTGATGTTGTTCTGCGCGTTTCGTTATGGTCTGCGCGGCGGCAATAATCTCGTCGCCACTTTTCTGGTCGCGGGACTGACGATGATTTCCGCCGCGGGCACGGCCGACTTCGAGCTGGCCCTGACAGTCGTCGGCGCGCTGGCGAAGGGGCTACTGCTTGCCGTGCTGGTGTCGACGCTTGTGCACGGCCTGTTTCCCGAGCGCATGGACGCACGAGAACAGCCCGCGGCGGCAGCGCTGGCGCAAGACAAGGCGGCCTATATCGCGTTGCGTGCCGCGCTCGTCGTGATGCCGGCGTATCTGCTCGCGATGACCGATCCGGCGAACTACATGCCGATCATCATGAAGTCCGTCAGCCTCGGCAGACAAACCTGCACGACCTCGGCTCGCGGCGCCGCGCGCGATCTGATCGGCTCGACGCTGCTCGGCGGTCTGCTCGCCATCGCGTTCTGGTTTGCGCTGAGGCTGTTCGCGCATCTGTGGATGTTCTTTCTGTGGATGCTGCTGTTCGCCCTGCTGGTGGGGCGCAAGCTGTACGGCCTGCAACCGACGCGTTGCTCGCCGGGCTTCTGGCTGAACAGTCTCGTGACGATGATCATTCTGCTCGGACAATCGGTGCAGGACAGCGTGGCGGGCAAGGATGTCTACACCGCGTTTGCCGTGCGAATGGGGCTCTTTCTGGCCGTCACGATCTACGCATGTTTGATGCTGCTGCTCTTCGAGCAACACCGCCGTGTGGAGTGAAGTGGTGCGTGATGCCGCAAAACCGACCCGGTGATCGCAACAGGAGCATGCAATGGGAAATGCGACAGGCGAAGGCGCGGGCCGACCTCGGGCCGGCGAGATCCTGAAGGAAATGGCGATCACCGTGTGGTATCTGCGAGCGATTCTGATCGGCCTGCTTCTGCTATTCGTGCTGTTGACGATTGGCATGTACTACTGGGGCGCGCCTGTCGAGACCGCGAACCGCACACCGTCGCAGCTGGGCGAAACGGTGTACTTCTGCGCGATCACGGCGCTTACTATCGGCTACGGCGACGTCGTGCCCACTTCGTCGTTCGGCCGGATCGACGCCGCATGTCTCGGGCTGATCGGCGTGGTATTCACCGGCTTGATCGTGGCCGCGGCTGTACGGGGTGTGCAGGAGGCCGCGCATCGGGCGCAAAGGACGGGATAGCGAGGTAAGGTATCGCGTGCTGGCACAGTCCGGCAGTGCGATATCCACGTGGCCGTCGCCGGGACGGCGGGCTGGCGCGCGGTATGCTTCCCTCGAAGTCTTGACGCAATGGAGACGACACACAATGGCACGCTTGCTTTGCGATATCTGCGGTGTCCGGCCGGCGACGGTGCGGCTTGCGGTACTTCAGAACAACCAGCGTCAGCTGCTCGACGTCTGTGATTTTCACTACGCGCAACTGACCCGCCATCAACGCTCTATCTCGCCGCTCGAAGCGCTGTTTCGCGCGCAGGCATCGGCCCGGGAGCCGTCCGCTGCCGATCCGCATGCCGCGCAACAGCCCGTCGAAGGCGGCGAATCGTTCAGCATCGAGCGGCATTTCAGCGATGTCGCGATGGAGATGCTGCAGCGCGCCGCTGAAACCGCGGCGCAGTTCGGCCGTCGCGAGGTCGATACCGAACACCTGCTGTACGTGCTCGCCGACCATGCGGCCGTCGAAGCGATCCTCGCTTCGCTCGGTGTGAAGGGGAGCGATTTGCGCGCGTATATCGACGCCAACGCGGAGAAGCGCGAGCCCGCCGCGCCGAGCCCGCGCGAGCCGATGGGCGTCTCGCCGCGGCTGAAAAGCGCGCTCGATCGCGCGTTCCTTGCGTCCCGCCAGCTGGGTCACAGCTCGGTCGGCGCCGAACATCTGCTGATCGGTCTGGCCGAAGTACCGGAAAGCTTTGCGGGGCAACTGCTGGGCCGGCTCGGCGTTCAAGCGCCGGCGCTGCGTCAGCAGACGCTGCGCGCGGCCGGCGTGCAGAAGCCGTCGGCGCCGCGCCAGCCGTCGCGCACGCCGCAGCTCGACAAGCACAGCCGGGACCTCACGGTACTCGCGCGCGAAGGCCGTCTCGATCCCGTGATCGGACGCTCGAGCGAGATCGAAACGATGGTCGAAGTGCTCGCGCGCCGGCGCAAGAACAACCCGGTGCTGATTGGCGAGCCCGGCGTCGGCAAAACGGCGGTCGTCGAAGGGCTGGCTCAGCGGATGGTCAACGGCGACGTGCCGGAATCGCTGCGCAATAAGCGGCTCGTCGAGCTCAACGTGAATTCGATCGTCGCGGGCGCAAAGTACCGAGGCGAATTCGAAGAGCGCGTGAAGCAGGTGATCGACGAAGTGCTGGAAAACCAGGACTCGCTGGTGCTGTTCGTCGATGAAGTGCACACGATAGTCGGCGCGGGGCAGGGCGGTGGCGAAGGCGGTCTCGATATCGCCAACGTGTTCAAGCCGCCGATGGCGCGCGGCGAACTCAATCTGATTGGCGCAACGACGCTCGCCGAATATCAGAAGTACATCGAAAAGGACGCGGCGCTCGAACGGCGCTTTCAGCCGGTACTGATCGCCGAGCCGTCCGTCGTGCAGACGATCAACATTCTGCGCGGGCTGCGCGACAGGCTGGAGGCGCATCACAAGGTGACGATTCAGGACGATGCGATCGTCGGCGCGGCGGAGTTGTCGGATCGCTATATCTCCGGGCGCTTTCTGCCCGACAAGGCGATCGATCTGATCGATCAGGCCGCGGCGCGCGTGAATCTGTCGTCGACGTCGCGTCCTGCCGCCGTGCTCGAACTCGAAGCGGAAATCGGCCAATTGCGCCGCGAGCAGGACTATGCGGCATCGCGCAAGCAATTCGATCGCGCGCATGCACTCGGCGGCGAGATCACCGCGAAGGAAGAGCAGTTGCGCGACTCGACCGACGCGTGGAAGAAGAACATTGGCACCCAAACATCGCATGTGGGCATCGAGCAGGTCGCGGAAATCGTCGCGCGCCTCACGGGCATTCCCGTCGCGCAGTTGACGGCCGAGGAAAAGGAGCGGCTTCTGAATATGGAGCAGCGCCTGCATCAGCGCGTGATCGGCCAGGATGAAGCCGTCGTGGCCGTCAGCGATGCCGTGCGGCGCGCGCGTGCCGGCTTGCAGGCGCGGCACCGGCCTACCGCCGTGTTTCTGTTTCTGGGGCCGACCGGTGTCGGCAAAACCGAGCTGGCGAAGGCGCTCGCCGAAGTCGTGTTCGGCGACGAGGATGCGATGCTGCGCTTCGACATGAGCGAATACATGGAGCGTCATACCGTCGCGCGTCTGATCGGGTCGCCGCCCGGATACGTCGGCTACGAAGAGGGCGGGCAGCTGACCGAACGCGTGCGGCGCAGACCATACTGCGTGATCCTGCTCGACGAAATCGAAAAGGCGCATCCGGACGTGTACAACGTGCTGCTGCAGGTTTTCGACGACGGACGCCTGACGGACGGCAAAGGGCGCGTCGTCGACTTCAGCAATACGTTGATCATCGCGACGAGCAATCTCGCGTCCGACGTGATCACCGGACAGAACCGCACGGGGCCGGGATTTTTCAGCCAGGCTGGCTCCGTTAGCGTGGAAAGCGGCGTGATGAACGTGCTGCGGCAGCATTTCAGACCGGAATTCCTGAACCGGATCGACGACATCATCGTGTTCAAGTCGCTGGGCCGCGACGAGACGCGTCATATCGTGCGGATTCTGCTGGAGCAGGTGCGGCGCATTGCCAGCAGCCAGGACATCGAGCTGAGCTTCGACGACTCACTCGTCGACCATGTCGCGACCGAGGGCTACCGGCCCGAGTTCGGCGCGCGCGAACTGCGCCGGCAGATTCAGCAGCGCGTCGAGAACCCGCTTGCGAAGGCGCTGATCAATGGCGAGATCGGTGAAGGGATGCGGGTGGTTTGCCGCTACGACTCGCAGGAGCAGCGGGTGGCGTTCGAGCCCGTCTCCGAAGCAGGGGGAGCATCGGCGTAGAGGTCGCTCAAAACGCTCATCGAGCCTCTTCGCTGGGGGCTCTTGATTGTTAGTCCCGGCCCGACTTTTTCCAAACCACATCGCCTAGTTGCCCTCCGGCATCTTCGACGAATGATGGCTGGTGATCAGCCACTTGTGCCCATTCCACGCGTAGGTGAACGTATAGCGGGCCTTGACGACCGAGCCGTCCGCGAACTTGAACGTATAAAGCCCCGAGTCGATCGCCGTATTGCATTCGATCATGATGTCGCGGAAGTCGATGGTGCCGACCGGTTTGTTTTCGAGGAAGTGCTTGAAATAGTCGAGCTTTTCGTCGGCGGTCAAACGCGGCTTGTTCGAGACGGTCGGCAGCAGGATCGAGTTCGGCGCGTAGTTCGCCACGACCTTCTGCGCGTCGCCGGTTTTCAGCGAGTCGTTCCAGCGATCGAACAACGCGGAAATCTGCTTCTCCGAGGCGGGATGGCACGCTTCGGACCTCGCGAATGCGCTGCCATGCACTACGACCGCAACCATCGCGATGACGATGGACGGCCCATATGCGCTGATTTTCATGATGCCCTTCGCGATCGGTGGCCGATGGGTTGTTCCGCCAGTAGATCGAAACTGCGCGCAGCATATCCGCCACAGCATCGACATTAGAGGACAGGAGATGGTGTAACTTGGGTCAGTTCAGCTCGCTTCTTCCAGTACCACGACACTGCGCGCCTCCACGCGACATCGATCGCTTTCGATGACGCCCTGCTGCGCAACTGGCACGATGTCGTCCGGACTGTCGCGCGCGGTATCGACGATACGCCGCCAGTGCCGCGCCTCCGGCGCGGGCAACTCGACCAGGCACGCGCGATCGTTCATGTTGAACACCATGTGCAGTGCCGGCTCACCCGGCTGCTCGCCGCCCAGCGTGACGGCGAGCAGCCGCGCGCCGGCATCGTGCCAGCCGGGCTCGTTCAGGCGCTCGCCATGCCATGCCACATCCGGCCGCGTTTGCCCGGGCGAAGGCCGGCCGGTCAGGAAATTTTGCCGGCGCAGACTTGCGTGGCGCATGTGCAGCGCAATCAATTCATGCACGAAGCGCGACATGGCCGAGCCGTCTTCGGTGGGTGTCCAGTCGAACCAGCTGAGCGCGTTGTCCTGACAATAGGCGTTGTTGTTGCCGCGCTGGCTGCGCAGCACCTCGTCGCCGGCGAGCATCATCGGCACGCCCTGGCTCAGGAACAGGATGGCCATCAGGTTGCGCGCCTGGCGCAGCCGCAGAGCGAGAATCATCGGGTCGGAGGTCTCGCCCTCGGTTCCACAGTTCCACGACAGGTTATTGGAACTGCCGTCGCGATTCTCGTCGCCGTTCGCCTCGTTGAGTTTCGACTCGTAGCTCACCAGATCGATAAGCGTGAAACCATCGTGGCACGTCACGAAGTTGATACTGTTGTCGGGCAGCCTGCCGTCGTCGGCATAAAGGTCCGAGCTGCCCGCGATGCAGGTGGCGACCTCCCCGATGAGCCCCGGGTCGCCGCGCACGAAACGGCGAATCACGTCCCGATAGCGGCCGTTCCACTCGGCCCACGCCATGCCGGGAAAGGCGCCGACCTGGTACATGCCGGCGGCGTCCCACGCTTCAGCGATCAACGGCACACGCGCCAGCACACGCGAAGACTCCATCGCCCAAGGCAGCGGCGGATCGGCCATCAACTCGCCGTGCTGGTCGCGCGCGAAGACACTCGCCAGATCGAACCGGAAACCGTCGACGCCCAGTTCCTCGACCCAGTATTCGAGGCAGTGAACGATGAACGCGGTCACCAGCGGATGGTTGCAATTGACCGTGTTGCCGCAGCCGGTGTAGTCCCGATAGCGTCGCCGGTCAGCCTCGTCGAGGTGGTAGAAGATGTCGTTGACGAGGCCCTTGAAGTTGATGACAGGTCCCGTCTCGCCAGCTTCGGCCGTATGGTTGAACACGACGTCGAGCAGCACCCCGATGCCCGCGGCGTGCATCGCGTCGGTGAACGCGCGAAATTCTTGCGGCGCGCGCGCCGGGTCCAGGCAATAGCGAGGATGCGGGCTGTAGAAGCTATGCGTGCTGTAGCCCCAGTAGTTGATCAAGCCGAGGGCCGCCGTCCCGGGCGGAACGTCCTGCTCGTCGAAGGCCATCACCGGCAGCAGCTCGACGTGGGTCACGCCGAGTTGAGTGAGATACGGAATCTTCTCGATCAGGCCGGCGAAGGTGCCGGGATGCTGGACGCCGCTCGACGGATGACGCGTGAAGCCGCCCACGTGCAGTTCGTAGATGATCGCGTTGTCGAGTCCGCGCGAGATACGGTTGGGGGGCGCGCGCAGCGGTTCGGTCACGATCGCGCGGTGCGTGGCGTGCGGGTTGGGGTTCGGGTCGCCGGCCGGACGCCGTGTCCACAGAACGTCGCTGACCGCGCGGGCATACGGATCGAGCAGTTCGCGCTCGGGATCGAACGCGGAGCCGCCAGACTGCGTATCGCGCGGACCATCCACTCGCCACGTGTAGTGCGTGCCGAACGGCAGTCCTTCCACCATCACATGCCAGAAGAAGAAGGTTCGATTGTCATCGGTACAGAGAGGGACGATCTGAAACGGCTCCGGGCTGTCGGCGGCCTCGTACAGCAATAGCTCGACGCGCGTCGCGTGGCGGCAGAAGATGCAGAAATTGATGCCCCCGGGCACCACGCTGACGCCCGTCGGAAATCGCGAGCCTGGGCGAACCGCATGAGCACGCAGCAATGCCGTTTCAGGGTCATTGGTCAAGGGTGATCCTTATCGGGCAGATCCGCCAGATCTTCTTGCAGTATTCGCCGATAGCCCGGTCGGAGGAGAACTTGCCCGAGCGCGCGGTGTTCAGGATCGACATGCGGTCCCAGCGCCGCGTGTCCTGCCAGGCGGCGCTGACGTCGTCCTGACGCGCCACGTAGGCGGCGTAATCGGCGAGCACGAGAAACGGGTCCGCGTGCAGCAGATTGTCGATGAGCGGACGGAACATCTCACGGTCGCCGCGCGAGAAATGACCGTCGGCGATCAGTTGCAGCACTTCGCCCAGTTCCGCGTTGTCCTTCACGTAGTCCGCGGGGTGATAACCGGCGCGCTTCACTCCTGCCACTTCGTCGGCGGTCAGGCCGAACAGGAAGAAGTTTTCGTCGCCGACTTCTTCGCGGATCTCGACGTTGGCGCCGTCGAGTGTGCCGATCGTCAGCGCGCCGTTCATCATGAACTTCATGTTGCCGGTGCCAGACGCTTCCTTGCCGGCCGTCGAAATCTGCTCGGACAGATCGGCGGCGGGGTAGATGAAGTGCGCATTCTTCACATTGAAGTCCGGATAGAACACGACCTTCAGCCGGCCGTTCACCACCGGGTCGTTATTCACGACTTCGGCGATGCCGTTGATCAAACGGATGATCAGCTTGGCCATCACATAGCCCGGCGCCGCCTTGCCGCCGAACACGAAGCAGCGCGGTGTCAGCGCGAGTTGCGGATCGCGCAGCAGGCGCAGGTACAGCGTAACGATCAGCAATGCGTTCAGATGTTGCCGCTTGTATTCGTGGATGCGCTTGACCTGCACGTCGAACAGCGCGGTAGTGTCGACGCCGATGCCCGTGACGCGGCGGATATGCGCGGCGAGCACCTCCTTGTTCGACTGCTTCACGCTACGCCAACGCTGCTGGAACGCGGCGTCGTCGGCATAGGCTTCGAGCTTGCGCAGTCGCGCGAGATCCGTGACCCAGCCAGCGCCGACGGTCTCGTCGAGCAGGCGCGCGAGCCCCGGATTGCAAAGCAGCAGGAAGCGGCGCGGCGTGACGCCGTTCGTGACGTTGTGAAAGCGCTCGGGCCACAATTCGGCGAAGTCCCGCAGCACGGTCTGCTTGAGCAGCCCGGAATGCAGTTCGGCCACGCCGTTGATCGCGTGCGCGCCGACCGTCGCGAGATGCGCCATGCGCACGAGCTTGTCTCCGCGCTCGTCGATCAGCGACATGCGTGCGATGCGCGCTTCATCGCCCGGAAAACGTTGCCGGACCTCGTCGAGGAAACGCCGGTTGATCTCGTAGATGATTTCGAGCAGGCGCGGCAGCAGATTGCGCATCAGCGGCAGCCCCCAGGTTTCGAGCGCTTCGGGCAGCAGCGTGTGATTGGTGTACGCGAGCGCGCGCCGCGTGATGTCCCAGGCTTCGTCCCACGGCAGCTCCTTGTCGTCCACCAGCAGTCGCATCAGCTCGGCGACGGCGATCGACGGGTGCGTGTCGTTCAGCTGCACGTTGAACAGATCCGCGAAGTGTCCGAGCGGTTCGCCCTTGATTTCGAGCAGGCGCAGCATGTCCTGCAGCGAGCACGATACGAAGAAGTATTGCTGCGCGAGACGCAGGCGCTTGCCGATCTCCGGCTCGTCGTTCGGATACAGCACTTTCGACAGCGTCTCTGAGATGACCTTTTCGTTGACGGCCTCGTAATAGTCGCCGGCGTTGAAGTCCTGCAGGTCGAACGACTCGACCGCTTCGCTCTTCCACAGCCGCAAGGTGTTGCAGGTGTTGACGCGATAGCCGGGCATCGGTATGTCACACGCTACGCCTTTGACTTCCCGCGTCGGGGTCCAGCGCACACGCAGGTGCCCGCGTGCATCGGTCTCGTTGTGCGTGCTGCCGCCGAACCTGACGTAGTAAGCCACCTCCGCGCGCACGATCTCCCACGGATTGCCTCTTTGCAGCCATTTGTCGGTGGTTTCGACCTGCCAGCCGTCGCGAATCAGCTGGTCGAAGATGCCGAACTCGTAGCGGATGCCATAGCCGATGGCCGGGATTTCCAGCGTCGCGAGCGAATCCAGATAGCAGGCCGCGAGCCGGCCCAGCCCGCCATTGCCGAGCCCCGGCTCCTCCTCGATCTCGAGCAGCGTATCGAGATCGACGCCGAGCGAGGCCAGCGCTTCACGCGCGTTGGCCTCGATGTCGAGGTTGGCGAGGTTGTTGCCGAGTTGCGGGCCGATCAGGAATTCGGCGGAAAGGTAGCAGGCGACGCGCGCATCGTTGACGGCGTAGGTCTGCACGGAGGCGGCCCAGCGCGCCAGCATGCGGTCGCGCACGCTGTACGCGAGCGCCATGTACCAGTCGTGCGGCGAAGCGATGGCCGGATAGCGGCCGAGCAGGCACAACAGATTGTCGAGCACGCCGCGCCGCAGCGCGGCAGCGCTCAGGCCGGTGCGCGCCGCATCCGTGCTTGGCGGCGAAGTCGTGGTGGGAGCGTCGTCCATGGAGCTTTCCCCGGTGCGTGCTGCGCGTGAGGTTCAGAAGGGCCAAAGACAGTCGGTGACCCCGGCGCGGTCCGTGACGTGCGTCTGCGCATAGGTCAGGTCGCCGCCGAGCGCGGTCTGCTGCGAAGCGTCCGCCGCGGGATGTTTGCCCATACCGACGTCTCCTGTGTTTGCAGTGGGAGCCCGAAGGTGTGATCGTGTCGGGCGCGCTGCGCAGCCGTTTCGATGATTGATGGGGTCCGAATCGCGCCTGTTGTGGACCGCTACACCCGGGTAGTCTTGAGCAGCCGACGAACATCCATAACGAGAATATGTTACTGCGCGAAGATTGCAAGGATGATCCGACACCGTATTGCGCGGCCCGGAAAACCGTGTGTTGTATTCAGGCTGCGATCCGATGTTCGTAGAACGGCCGGTCCCGGTCATCGAGAATCGCGTACGACGCTGCCAGATCGCGCGGATCGGGATTCAGCCATGCGTCGATATGTTCGGGCTTGATCGGAATGATGCAGCGATCATGGCCGGCGGCGGCAACCTCGGGTGGCGGATCATCGGTGATGGCCGCGAAGGACAATAGATCGGGCTCGCCTTTGCCGCTCCAGCGTGACCATAAACATGCGACCAGCATGTCATGGGGCGGATTGGGGCTGAACTCCAGCCGGACATTTTCATCCTTGTCGCCGGGCGCCAGTTCACGGCCTTCCATCCGCGCGCGCGATACGTTCTCATAGAACGAACTGGCCAGCACGAGTCCATGCGAGTAGCCGAATAGGGTCTTCCAGAAACCTTCGAGACTGTCGCGACGAGCGTTGTACGTGCCCGGATAGCGGGTGTCGTGCGAGGCGGGCTTGCCGGCGAGGCGGCACTGATAGCGCATCGGTTTGACCACGCGCTGGCCGTTTTCCATCACCAGTACCGGCGCGTAGTACCCCGGAAAGATGCGCGAGTCGCTTGCTTTGGGATCGACCCGGCGCAGATCGTCGAGCCGTTCGAGCGTGCGGTCGATCTTGTCTTTGGCGATCCGTTGGCTCTCGGTCGCCGCCTTCGTGACTTTGGTCTGCAAAGAGCGCTCGGCATCGGCGAAGCGGGTGCGCTGTTTGAACAGTTCCTGTTCGAGCTTCACGGTCTGCTGCGATCTGAAGCGCTCGATCAGCGCCCAGACTTCCCGTTCCGCGTCGGACTGCGGTTCCGAGAAGGCGTCTTCCATCGCTTTGGGAATCCTGGCCTGATTGTCCTCAGCGCGTTCGAAGAAAAGCCGCGCGAATTCCTCGATGCTCATCTGCGCGCCGAACATGCGGACGTAGCGCCGGTAGTCCGCCTGAATCTGAGCCGAATAGCACATGGATGCCCTCCGTTTGCTGTTCCGATGATACGCATTCGCGCGCCCACGTCAGCAGAAGTTTCTGCTCGTCGTTTGCAACTCGCCCAGCAGATGAGACATATCGACGAGCCGCTGCGCGACCAGATGCCGTACTTCCCCCTGACATTGCCACGTGCCGTACACGGCGAGCAGCGTGGCGCCCAACGCTTCCTTGCGCTGTTTTTCGAGCAGGCTCGGCCAGATGATCACATTGACGTTGCCCGTCTCGTCTTCGAGCGTGACGAACACGACGCCCTTGGCCGTGCCAGGACGCTGACGCACCGTCACCAGTCCGCAGCCGCGCGCGAGGCGGCCGTGGCGATAAGTCCGCAGCGTCGAGGCCGGCATCAGCCGGTTCGCGAGCAATTGCGGCCTGAGCAGTTCCAGCGGATGGCGGTTCAGCGTCAGGCCGAGCGAGCGGTAGTCGGCGACGATGTCGTGCGCTTCGCTCGGTGCGCCCAGTTCGGGCGTTTCGTCCTGAGTTGCCGCGGCCGCGAGCATATCCTTGTCCGGCACCGCGACGACCGACTGCCACAGCGCTTCGCGGCGGTTTCCCGCGAGCGCTGCCAACGCATTCGCATCCGCGAGCGCATGCAGGTCTTTGCGGTCGAGCTGCGCGCGGCGCGCGAGATCGTTGACGCTCGCGAACGGACGAACCGCGCGCGCGTTCTCGATCCGTTCGGCGGCGCCGTCCTTCATGCCGCGCAGCAGCGAAAGACCGAGCCGCACGGCGGGGCGCATCGCCCCCGCACGCGGTTCGAGCGAGGAGTTCCAGCCGCTCACCGTCACATCGACCGGCAACACCGTGACGCCGTGCCGCTGCGCATCCTGAACCAGTTGCGACGGCGAATAGAAGCCCATCGGCTGGCTGTTCAGCATCGCGGCGAGAAAGGCTTCGGGTTCGTGACACTTGAGCCAGCTGCTCGCATAGACGAGCAGCGCGAAACTGGCCGCGTGGCTTTCGGGGAAGCCGTATTCACCGAAGCCTTTGATCTGTTCGAAAATCGCTTCCGCGAAGGCCTGGTCGTAGCCGCGCTCCTGCATGCCGAGCACGATGCGGTCATAGTATTTTTCGAGTCCGCCCTTGCGTTTCCACGCGGCCATCGCGCGCCGCAGCTGGTCGGCTTCGCCGGCGGTGAAGCCGGCCGCGAGAATCGCCACCTGCATCACCTGCTCCTGGAAGATCGGCACGCCGAGCGTGCGGCCCAGCGCGGTCTTCAACGCGTCGCTCGGATAGGTGACGGGCTCGAAGCCCTGGCGGCGCTGCAGGTACGGATGCACGGCGCCGCCCTGAATCGGACCCGGCCGCACGATCGCGACTTCGATGACGAGGTCGTAGAACGTGCGCGGCCGCATGCGCGGCAGCATGCTCATCTGCGCGCGCGATTCGATCTGGAACACGCCGACCGTATCGGCGGCTGAAATCATCGCGTAGGTCGCCGGATCTTCAGACGGAATGTCCTGCATTTCGAAACGTTCTCCGCGCTGTTCCGAAACGAGGTCGAGCGTGCGGCGGATCGCGGACAGCATGCCGAGCGCGAGCACGTCGACCTTCAGCAAGCCCAATGATTCGAGGTCGTCCTTGTCCCACTCGATCACCGAACGGTCGGCCATCGCCGCGTTTTCCACCGGCACGAGCCGCGTGAGCTTGCCGCGGCTGATCACGAAGCCGCCCGAATGCTGCGACAGGTGGCGCGGAAAATTCAGCAGCTGCGAGGCGAGCTTCGCCCAGGCCTGAATCAGCGGCTTGTCCGGGTCGAGGCCGGATTCCGCGAAACGCGCGAGCAGATCCCGGCTGGTATCGAACCAGTGATGCGACTTCGCGACCGCATCGACGATCTGCGGATCGACGCCGAGCGCCTTGCCCGTTTCCCGCAGTGCGCCACGTGGACGATAGGTCGACACCGCCGCCGCGATCGCCGCCCGGTCGCGGCCGTACTTGCGATAGATGTACTGGATCACTTCTTCGCGCCGCTGGTGCTCGAAGTCGACGTCGATATCCGGCGGCTCGCCGCGCTCCTTGCTGATGAAGCGCTCGAACAGCATGTTGCCGCGCGCGGGGTCCACCTCGGTCACGCCGAGGCAGTAGCAGACCGCCGAGTTCGCGGCCGAGCCGCGCCCCTGACACAGAATGTGCTGACTGCGCGCGAAACGGACGATGTCGTAGACGGTCAGGAAATACGGCTCGTATTGCAGGTCCGCGATCAGTTCGAGTTCGTGCTCGATCTGCTGCTGCACATGATGCGGAATCCCCGCCGGAAAACGCCGCTGCGCGCCGATATAGGTCTCCTGGCGAAGATACGAGGCCGGCGTATGGCCGGCCGGCACCAGCTCGTCGGGATACTCGTAGCGCAGCTCGTCGAGCGAAAACGTGCAGCGGCTCATGATGTCGACCGTCGCGGCCAGCGCGTCTTCCGGATACAGGTTGGCGAGCCGCAACCTGGAGCGCAGATGCTGCTCGGCGTTCGGCGCGAGATCGTAGCCGCACTCATGGACCGGTTTGCCGACCCGGATCGCGGTCATCGTGTCCTGCAGCGGCTTGCGCGAGCGCACGTGCATCACGACTTCGCCGAGCGCGACGACGGGCACGTCGCGGCTCTTCGCGACGAATTCGACCGCGCCGCGATGCATGTCGTCCATCGCGCGTTGATGCAGCACGAGACCGACCCATGCGCGGCCGGTGAAGGTTTCGTCGAGCCATTCGACCTGCGCGTCGAGCGCGTCTTCGCTGGCCGGGAAATCCGGCACCAGAATCGCGAGGCAGTCGGGCATGCCGAGCAGGTGGCGATATTCCTTCTCCGGCCGCGACAGATCCTGCGGCGTGAGCCGGTATTCGCCCTTGGGCGCGCGCATGCGCGCGAGCGTGATCAGCTCGGACAGATTGCCGTAGCCGTTGCGGTTGCGGGCGAGCAGGATCAGGCCGAAGGCCGGCGAACCATCGGCATTGACGAGCCGGAAATACGAACCGACGATGAACGGCAGCTTCGCTTCCTTCGCCGCGACATGCGCGCGCACGACACCCGCGAGCGAGCATTCGTCGGTGATCGCGAGCGCGGAGTAGCCGAGCTGCGCGGCACGCTGGGCCAGTTCCTCAGCGTGCGACGCGCCGCGCAGAAACGTGAAGTTGGAAAAGCAGAACAGCTCGGCATACGCCGGCAGCATCGTGAAGGTGGTGTCCATGGCCGTTCATCCGCGCATATCAGCCGCGCCTGTCAGCCGAACAGGCCATGAAGGAACCAGCGTTGCTCTTCTTCCGCGTCGCGGCTGCTCACGCGCTCGCGGTAGATCCAGTAGCAGCTCTGGTCGTCCGCCTGCGCGACGAAGTAATCGCGCGTGACGAGTTCGCCGTCGAACCAGCCGCTCTCGATGCGCTCGCCCGGCGACACCATGCGCAACGGCGAGCCATAGAACGGGCGGTGCTGGCGCATCAACAGACGCACCGGCGTGTCGAGCATCCACGTCGGGCGCGGCAGATTCTGCGGCAGCGGCTCGGGTTTGACCGGCTGCGACACCGGCAGCCAGCGGTTCGCGATCTCCGGGCGATGATCGGCGCTCGGCGCGGGCTTCAGCACGTTCTCTTCGCCGAGCCGCGCGACCAGCAGTTCGAGCAGGCGCTCGTGGTCTTCCTGCGAGCCGCCCGGTTCGGGAAAGAGCGTATCGGACGCGGGCGCGGCCGACTCGACGTTCGACGCATCGAGCCGCAACGCAATCACGGGCGCGGCGAGCTCGATGCGATGCAGCCGCTCCTTCAGCAACCGCATCAGATGTTCTTCGCGCCAGGTCGGCTCGCCGAGCGCGATGTCGATCGTGGTCGGCTCGATCGCGTCGCGGCCGCGCTCGTGTTCGAGCGACAGGCGAATGCCGCTGACCGCCAGCTGTTTCGCGCATAGCCATCCGCACAGCTGCACGACGAGCCGCTGCGCGCCGAACACCGCGCCATCCGCGTGTTCGAGCCGGTCCGGCATCTCGATGCGCGCCGAGAACGTGGGCGGCAGTTCGAGCCAGTCGAACAGTTCGGGCGCGGTCCCGAATGCGCGGTCGAGCGAGTCGAGCAGATGTTCGCCGCAGCGGCGCTGCAAGCCGGCGCGGGGCAGGCGGCGCAGATCGGCGATGCGCTCGCAACCGAGGCCCGTGAACCAGTCGGCGAACGGGCGGACTTCGGGCACGGCGAGCATCGGCAGCGCGCAGAGGCGCTGTTCGAGCGACGCGAGCTTCAGCACGCGGCGGTTGCCGAACTTCGCGAGCAGCCACGCGCCCTGGCCGGTCGGCGCGGCACTGATGCGCGCGGTGAAGCCGAGCGCATCGAGGATGGCTTTCGCGTCGCGGCACAGCGCGAGCAGGCCGCCGAAGAGCCGCAGACTCGCGCCGATCTCGACGACCACCGTCGCCTCATCGAGCAGCGCGACTTCGGGCGAGAAGCGCATCAGCGCGATCCCCACCTCGCGATGGGCCGCCGCTTCGCGGCCGCTATCGCGCTCGTACATCTCGGTTTCCGGCGACAGCGTCAGCACGCCGCCGCGCTTCATGCCCGCACGCACGCCTGCCGAGCGCGCGGCGGGATCGGCCATGACCACCTTGTCTTTCTCCAGCACCGCGCAGCCATGCGCGGGCTCAGGCGACCACTTCGGTCTGAAGACCTCGAGCGGCAACTTTGGCAGATGAACGGCGAGAAAGACGCGCATGTCGGGAAAGCAGAACGGGAGTGGGTTGAAGGGGAATCGACAGGGGCTCTGCGCGAGCGGGCCCTCGTCGTTTCACGATGTCGATGGTGAGACCCTCGGCCGATGGCCTGAGCGCGAGCCGCAGCAGCGCGGGCGACGCGTCCTGCGCGGTGGCGAGCGGCCGCACCATGATGAACAGCGTCTCCGACGACTGCGCGGCCAGATGCAACCGGCGCAGCGACGACGCCTGCGCGTACTGCGCCCAGAAGATCAGCGCGCCGCAACTGCCGGCGCGCAGGATCTGCTCGGCGGACCACAGCGCGTCGGCGGTTTTCGGCGCATTGATGCGCAGCACCTGCTGCAGCGACAGGCCGATGTAGTTGAGCCCGAGGCCGTCCGGCGTATGCGGCGGCTGCACGAAGGCGACCGGACGCTCGCCGACGGCGCTGAGCGCCGGCTGCAACAGCCGCAGTTCGCCGACGCCGGCCTGCTGCACCAGCAGATCGACCAGCGCGCCGAGCGGCCAGCCGCCGCCGGGCAGTTCCGCCGACAGGGCCGGATAGCCGGTATCGACGCTGCGGCCGCGGCCAGCGCCAAGCTGGGACGCCCGCCACAAGGACGGGTGAATGGCTTCCGGTGCTGGCAGGGCGGTTGTCATTTGCGAAAATACCTGTATGGATATACAGTATCCTACATCGTTTTCAAGATATGGCGAATAGGCACTTTTTTCGGGAGCGGATGAATGGACATGCGAGTGCGCAAGCCGGCCGGGCATCCGATGCCCGAGATCGCGGCGTTCGTGGCCGAACTGAAAGCGGTGTTCGGCGAGCCGGGCATCGATGAAGCGATTCGCCGCGGCAAGGCGGGCGAGCCGAGCTTTCATGCGCGGGAAAACGGCCGCTCGGTGGGGACGGCGCGGCCGGCCGAGGCTAACGTCTGGCGCGTGGATCGCGCGGTGCGCGACCGTCATTACTGCGAGGGTTGCGACGGCTCGTGCGTTGGCAGCGCGAAGTCGTGCCGTCCATAATTGCAGGTGCCCTCAACCTCGGAGAACCCCATGCTGCGCACGTACCTCGGAAGTTGCCATTGCCAATCGGTGAAGTTCGAGGCTCGCATCGATTTCGACGAGGGCACGTCGAAATGCAATTGCAGTTACTGCAGCAGGCTGCGATTCTGGCACGTGCAGGTTCGCCGGGAGGACTTTCGTCTGCTTTCGGACGAAGCCGCGCTCAGCGAATATCAGGGGAAAAATGCGGTCGCGCATCATCCGTTCTGCCGGCGCTGCGGGGTCCATGTATTCGATCGGATCGATATGCCGAACGGCACGGGGTATCCGTATATCAACGTGAATATCATGTGCATCGATGAACTCGATCTCGATGCGGCGTTGAGTGCGCCCGTGATCTATCGGGATGGGTTGCACAATGACTGGGGCAATCCGCCCGAGCAAACGCGGCATCTTTGATCGCTGCGTCTCCTGAATAATGCAGAATAATCGGATTCCAAGATGCGGAGACCGGTCGTGGGCGTCAACTTCGACTTGAACGACTTGCAGGCGTTTCGCGCGGTGGTGGAGCTGGGCAGCTTCCGCAAGGCCGCCGAGGCGGTGAGCATTTCCCAACCGGCCTTGAGTCGTCGGATCGACAAGCTCGAGGAAGCGCTCGGCGTGCGTCTCTTCGAGCGAACCACGCGTAGCGTCACACTCACAACGGTCGGCCGCGTGTTCGCCCCGAGCGCGGAACAACTGCTGGATGACCTTGACATCGCACTGCTCGGCATTCGCGATGTTTCATCGAGCCGCCTGGGTCATGTGACTATCGCGTGCGTGCCATCGGTGGCGTACTACTTTCTGCCGAGCGTCATCGCGAGCTACCATCGCCGCTTTCCACGCATCCGGGTCAAGCTTCTGGATGCGAGCGCCAACGAGGTGCTTGGCGCCGTCATCAGCGGCGAGGCTGATTTCGGCGTGAGCTTCATGGGCAGTCAAGAGTCCGAGATCGAGTTCAAAGTCCTGCTGCAAGAGTGGTTCGTTGCTGCTTGCCGCCGCGATCATCCCCTCGCACGCAAGAAGCGCGTGACCTGGAGCGAGCTTTACGAGCACGATTACGTCTCGGTCGACAAGACTTCCGGCAACCGTCTGTTGCTCGACCAGGCGCTCTCGAGCGTCGCGCCACGTGCGCCGAGCGTCTGCGAGACGCGACACGTGACGACCATGCTCGGGTTAATCGAAGCGGGGCTCGGCGTCGCCGCCGTGCCGTCGATGGCCATGCCCGGACATGACCACCCGATCCTCACGAGCGTGCCGCTCGTCGAACCGGTGGTGAGACGACGCGTGGGAATCGTAAGACGGCGCGGACGGCCGCTCACACCGGCCGCCCAGGAGTTTCATCGGACGATCATCGAGATGAAGCGCGCCGGAGCCGCAAGCGGTGATGCCGTGGGCAATAACGTAACGGCGACAGTCAAGACAAGAAGGAAGACCGCATCGTGAGGTTGGCAAGACCGCTTCGTCCGCTCTATGTGCAAGTCCTGCTGGCCATGGTGCTCGGCATGATCCTCGGCCATTTCTGGCCGGCAACGGGCGCGCTGCTCAAGCCGCTCAGCGACGCGTTTCTCGGGCTCGTGCGGATGATGGTCGCGCCGATCGTCTTCTGCACGATCGTCTCGGGCATTACGTCGCTCGCCAGCGGGAAAGCCATCGGACGCACGATCATCCGGGCGCTGGCGCTTTTTTATTGCCTGACGGCCGTCGCGCTCGTGTTCGGACTCGGCATCGCGTTCGTGCTGCGACCTGGCGCGGGCATGCACATCGACGTACATCATCTCGATTCGAGCATCCTCGCGCAATATACGAAGCACGCGCAGGCGGGCGGACTCGTGGCGTTCGGGTTGAGCGTGATCCCGGAGACGATGCTCGGGGCCTTCGAGAAGGGCGAGGTGCTGCCGGTGCTGCTGCTCTCGCTGCTGTTCGGCTTCTCTCTGAATTCATATCCGCAGGCCGGCCGGCCCGTGCTGGCGCTCATCGACGGCGTCGCCCAGATCCTGTTTCGCGTCCTCGCGATGATCATGCGGCTCGCTCCGCTCGGAGCGTTCGGCGCGATGGCGTTCACGGTGGGCCGCTTCGGCATCCGCTCGGTCGGCTCGCTCGGCATGCTGATGGTGTCGTTCTATGTCGCATGCGTAATGTTCGTTGCGCTGGTGCTCGCGCCGCTCGCGCGGCTGCACGGTTTCGCGCTTTGGCGACTCCTGCGCTACCTGCGCGAGGAATTGCTCATCGTTCTCGCGACATCGTCGACGGAGCCGGTGCTGCCGCGTTTGATCGGGAAGCTGGAGGCGCTCGGTTGCGACAAGGGCGTCGTCGGGCTCGTGCTGCCCGCGGGCTATTCGTTCAATCTGGACGGCACCGCGATCTATCTGACGCTCGCCTCGATGTTCATCGCTCAGGCGTGCGATGTGCCGCTATCCGCGTCTCAGACCGCGACGATGCTCGCCGTCATGCTGCTCACTTCCAAGGGCGCGGCCGGCGTGTCCGGCAGCGGGCTGGTCGCGCTCGTCGCTACGCTCACGGTGATTCCGGACTTGCCGGTTGCCGGGGCGGCGCTGCTGGTGGGCATCGACCGCTTCATGTCCGAGGCGCGGGCGCTGACGAGCGTCATCAGCAACGCGTGCGCAGTGATCTTCGTTTCGATGTGGGAAGGCGCGTGCGATCGAGCACGTCTCGCACAGATGCTCAGGGCGCCCGAGCCAGCCCGCCCGGACGTCGCGGATGATCCCGCGACAGACGCCTTGCGGTGACGGGAATGCTGGCTGAGACAAGCCTTTCCGTGGTTCTGCCTCAATGCGCCAGGACGGAATCGAGCCCGGTCGATTTCACTTCCGCTTGTACATCGGGTGAAGCAAGATAGTCGAGAAGCGCTTTCGCTTCCTTCGGATGCCGCGCACCGACGGGAATGCCGGCGGCGAAACGCGTGACGGACTGCAGAGACTCGGGAATCTTGCCGACGAACGTGGCGCCCTGGACGGGCAGCAATTCGCTCACCTGCTGGAAGCCGATTTCGTAGTCCCCGTTTGCCACCACCGACGCCACCGGAATCCGCGGGATCATCTTCGCCTTCGACCTGACCTGATCCTCGATGCCCAGCTTCCTGAACAGCTCTCGCTCTATATAAACGCCGCTCGCGCTGTCCGAGTAGGCGATCGACTTCGCCTGCAACAGGGTCTGCCTGAGGCCCTCGGGCGAGCCGATGTCGGGCTTCACCGCCCCTTCGCGCACGACCATGCCGATGCGCGAATCGGCCAGCTCTACCCGCGATCCGGGGATGACCTTGCCTTGCTTGATCAGCTCGTCGAGTGCGTAGCCGACCATGATGACGGCGTCCGCGGGCTCGCCGCGCTCGAGCCTGTTGGGGATCGCTTCGGGCGATTTGCCCATCGAGGGCCCGAGCGAGGTGTCGAGCGTGTTGCCAGTCTGGGACGCGAACCTCGGGCCGAGCACCTTGTACGCGGCGGTGAAGCCGCCGGAGCTCATGACGTGCAGGTCGGCGGCCTGTACGTTCGCCGCAGCGGCCGAGCTTGCGACGAGCGCCGCGGCGCAAAGTTTCAGAAGCAGATTTTTCATGGTCATGGTCGTGTGCGGTTGCGATGGATGCGGGGCAAGCGCATCAGTGCGCCGGCGTCAGCGTTACTGCGCGGCGGCGATAGAGCGCGAACGTCGCCAAAAGCGCGCACGCTGCGGCGAGGCTCATCCAGTATCCGGGCGCGGCCTTGTCGCCAGTCATATGAATGAGCGCCGTCGAGATCGCGGGCGTGAAGCCTCCGAACACGGCCGTCGCGAGGCTGTAGGCGAGCGAGAACCCGGCAACGCGCACCTGCACCGGCATCACTTCCGTGAGCGCGACGACCATCGCGCCGTTATAGATGCCGTACATGAACGAGAGCCAAAGGAGGACGAGCAGCATGTTGACGAAGCTCGGCGCGTGAGCGAGCAGCGACAGTGCCGGGTAGGCGGTCGCGATGGCGAGCACCGTCATGGCGACGAGGAGCGGCCGGCGGCCGAGCTTGTCGGAGAGCGCCCCGCCGATCGGCAGCCATACGAAGTTCGATATGCCGACACACAGCGTCACGAGCAGGCTGTCGGCGGTGCTCAGGTGCAGGACCGTCTTGCCGAAGGTCGGCGCGTAGACCGTGATGAGGTAAAAGCTCGTGGTGGTCATCGCCACCAGCATCATGCCTGCGACGACGACGGCCCAGTTCTGGACCAGCGTGCCGAATACTTCCTTCATGGTCGGACGATGCTGGCGCGCCTTGAACTCCTGCGTTTCCTCCAGATTGCGACGCAGCATGAAGATGAACGGCACGATCATGCAGCCCACGAAGAACGGCACGCGCCAACCCCACGCTGCGATGGCCGATGTGCTCAGCCACTGATTGAGCCCGAAGCCGAGGCCCGCGGCGACGACGATCGCCACCTGTTGGCTCGCGGACTGCCAGCTCGTGAAAAACCCTTTGCGGCCGGGCGTGGCCATCTCG
The DNA here is from genome assembly GCF_000092885.1 of Paraburkholderia atlantica. Taxonomy (NCBI): domain Bacteria; kingdom Pseudomonadati; phylum Pseudomonadota; class Betaproteobacteria; order Burkholderiales; family Burkholderiaceae; genus Paraburkholderia; species Paraburkholderia atlantica. The sequence continues at coordinate 1,408,954 of NC_014117.1, forward strand.
GCAAGATACACCGACACGCCGCCCAGCTCCGCGCCCGCCGAGAAGCCCTGCAGCAGCCGTCCGAGCAGCACGAGCGCGGGCGCCAGAAGTCCGATCGTCGCGTAGCCCGGTACGAACGCGATCAGGATCGTGCCGCTCGCCATGATGGAAAGCGTGACGATGAGGCCTTTGCGGCGGCCGACGTCGTCGATGTAGGCGCCGAGCAGGATCGCGCCCAGCGGGCGCATCAGGAAGCCGGCGCCGAAGACGGCGAACGTCATCATCAACGAGGCGAACTCGCTGTGGGCGGGAAAGAAAACGTTGGCGATCTGCGTGGCGTAGAAGCCGAACAGGAAGAAGTCGAACTGCTCCAGGAAATTCCCGGCCGTTACACGGAAAACCGTGGCGGCCTTCGAACGTCCGGTGGAAAGGTTAGACGAGGGGTGCATCGAGGTGTCTCCTGAGATCTTGAAAAGACGCGGTGGTCCGGCCGATTGTGGTTTTGGAAATATTGGCCTGGAGGCGGCAAAACGATAAGTGCAACTTTCGCAACGATTGATGTCCTGCCGTTATCAATCGCGGCCCTGCCGCCGTCGCCACCGCGCCGCGCAATGCGAGCACGGCGGCGGCCGTCAGAGGCCTTTTTCGTCACGCAACGAAGTGGCATTGGGAGGCGGCCGTGCGCGTATCCATATTGCGTCCGCGGTTCAGATGATCGTCAATTTCAGCAGCGCAGCCGAGCATGCGCGGATAGAGAAAGATCGTGAACGCGGCCGTTTCGAGATCCGTCTCGCTGAACGCTCCGCGCCTGAGCGGCTTCCACAGCATCTTGAGCAGCAGCGCGGCGATCACTGCGTCGACATTGACGCAATAGACGTTACGCGACACGCCGGCATCGAAAAGCGCCTGAACGAGCGCGCGGTAATACGCATGGAACACGTTGTACTCTCCGCGAGCTTCATAGAGGTTCGCTATGAAGACCTCGCGCGGGTCGTGATTCACCGGCTTGTCTTTGAAGACCGGATGATTCACACCCGGAAGTTTCGCGATGTCGAGACTGCCCGCATGCTTCTGGCGTGCCTTGTACTGCGCGTAACGATCGACAGAGCGGCGCGCGAGCGCTTCCAGGTCGACGGCATGGTGCGCATCGGAAGGATCATCGAGGCCGCTGTCGCGGAACGCCTCGTTGAGGAACGCAATGCCTTCATAGCCGTTGCCGCCATGCGTATAGCCGGTGTGTGTGAGGAACCCCGCGAGCGCCTTGTTCAACTGCACGCGCTCGGGGCTCTCGGGGCCATCTGCGGATACCGCGCCCTTTGCGCCCTGTGCCGAAATTGCGCCCGGTCCGTTTGTCAGCAACAAGCCGGCGAGCGTCCTGAAGGCGAACAAATCGTCGGCGGTGGGTTTCAGGTTGAGGAGCGCCGCGAAAGCGATTTCGGTCACGGTGCGCTCGCCAAGCAGCTCTTCGGTGGCGAAGCCGCAAAAGCCCTCGGAGCTGTGGCGCGAAGCATCCGCCGAAGCGCCGATCATCGTGCCGAAGAGTTTCGTCCACCACGGCAGACTTTCCGCCGTCAGGCGCGAGATGCGCTTGCGCATCAGCGGCCCCCAGGCGAGCGTCGTCGTGATGGCCGCGAGAACGGCTTCCGAACGCGGATGTCCCGGGCCGCGCGCCAGCCACCGGATGATTGCGGAACTCACGCCGCGCGCGGCGAGCGCCGCGAGCATCGCTTGCGCTTTCGGGTCGGGTTCAGCGGAGAAGAGCGCCGCGCTGCCGGTGGTATCGACGGCATCGGTATCGAAAGTCTCATCGAATGCGTCCGTGAGCCTGGCTGCCGCGAAGCGGTCGATCATGAGTGCTGCCGCCTCACGCGCGGCGCGCTGACGAATCGGCCCGACGATCGCCGCCGCAGCCGCGAGCACGGCGTTGGGCGCATTGCCCGCCTCGCGCGAAGCCTGCGCGGCAGCCAGTTCCGGCGTGCCGTGCAAGTTCACCGCCGCGCCAACCGCCACGTCGATGAGCTTCGCGTCGTTCGCTCCGCCCAATTCGTGCAGTAGCGCGAGACAGACATTCTCTTCGAGCGAGTGGGTCGCCGCTTCGAGCATCGACACGCCGTGCAGGCTGCTCACCTGCGAGCTCGCGTCCATCTGAGAGGCGCCCGAGGCATCCTTCATCGGCTGGCGCGGCGGGACCGCGCCTATCTGGCTGTTCACCCGCGCCACCTGCTCGTTGTACGGCGCGATGGCTTCCACCACAGGCAGGGCGAGTTCATCGGGCAGTGCGAGACCCTGATCCGAGCCAAACCACGGTTTGAGCGCAAGGCTGCCTTCGGGCTCGAAGTCGGGCATCGTCGCGTTCTCGCGCATCACCGCCGTGAGTGCCGCCGGAATGTGCGCGATGTTCGTCACCACCGCGCCCTTTGCCGAGCAGCACGGATCGTCCGGCGTGAAGAGCCGCTCGACGCCAAACTTCTCCATGAACCAGCGCTCTTTCGCGCGCGCATCGTCGGCGCCGCCCGCCATTGCGCCCGCGTGGCCCACCGCACGCGTGAGACGGCTCTTCCAGCGTCCCACCACGCACGCGACGACCGGTTTCGTGAATGCGGCGTCGGCCTCGTAGTAGCCGCCCGGCTCGCAGTACAGCACGGCGGCCTTGCTGCGCGCGTCGTTGGCGAGGGCGAATGCGAATTCCGGCGCGGCATAGTGGATGTAGACGTCCTTGCCGCTGGAGACCACGGTCGACGTACCCCAGCCGCTCATGCGCAGATATTGCGCGATGGTGGTGCTGAATCCGCCCGAGTTGGAAAAGATCGCGATGGAGCCCTGCCGCAAGGTCGCGCCGGGATCGTCGCCGCCGAGCGCGCCGCCGATGCGCACGCGCTGCCACGAATCCGCGACGCCCAGTCCGTTTGCACCAAAGATGTCGATGCCGGCCTGCTGGCCCATCGCTCGAATTTCCCGTGCGTCGTGCACCGAGATCTTCTCCGTGATGATGAAGATCTTGCGCAGATCGGGATTTACGCGGATCAATTCGGCTACGCCGTCGCGCGCGGCCGAAGGCGGCAGGTACACGACGCCGCAATTGAACCGGTGCCCGGCTTCGAGGCCTTCGCGCACGTTGTTGTAGACAGGGATATCGCCCGCGGGAGTCGCGAGCACCTGTCCGCCTTTGCCAGGCGCCGTGCCGAACACGACGTTCGCGCCCGAAAACGCATGGCTCACCGGCGTCACCTCCGACGACTCGCCGCCCAGTATGTTGAGCACGCATACCCGGTCTTCGCGCGTGGCGATGTGTGCGAGCGACTGGATGCCTACGAAATACCTGAAATGATTGTTTCCTCGCTTGACCACGTCTATCTCCTTATGCCACGTGCGTTTCTGCTTGCGGGTGCGCCTCGCGCGCGCCGATACGCGCCGCGACCTGCGCGCGTCCGCCCGATTGCATCCACGCATCGGCCTTGCGTGCGTACTGGATCACTTCGCTGATGTCGGAATCGAACCCGAAGAGGCGATAGGGCAGGCCGAGCGCATCACAGGTGTCGCGCAGTGCGGACATGCCACGCACGAGGTTCGGGCCGCCGCGTCCGAGGACGACATAGAGCGGCGTCGGACCGTGCTCGCTGAAGTGCTCGCGCAGTGCATCGGCCATCGCGCGCAGCGTTTCGTATATGTCGGTGTTGTTGGACTTGCCGCCGATGATGAACAGTACGTTGGACTGCTTCAGCCAATGTCGGAAGCAGATGCGCGCCACTTCCTTCATCTTTTCGTAGGGCGGATTGCCGCCAAAATCCGACGAGATGATGGCCGCGTCGCCCTACATCTCCGTGACGAGCGAATTGGCTCCGCCGCCGAACGTGGGCGCGAGGATCGTTCCCTTGTCGTTGATCACGTAGACATCGCTTTGACCCTGGTGAGTGCGAAGCTGATTGATCTCCTGCTCGAAGTCCGAGTAGTCCGCGGCGAACAGGTGAGCGGGCAGGCCGAGACGGGAGAAGCGCGGGTCGTCGCGATCGAATCCACATTTGAAGTCGCAGGCCACCGGCATGAGGCGCCCCTTCTTGTCCTCGCGCATGCGGATCGGATTCAGTTCGAGCGTCGTCATGCCGAAGTCGTGAAAGAGCTCCCAGAGCTTGGGCAACTGCTGCACGAGTGGAGAAATGATCTCGCGCGGCGCGCCGATCTCGCTCAGCGCATTGGCGACGACGAACGCTTTCAGGCCGGTCAACGCATCGAAGGGCACCATTGCGACGTGCCTGGGATCGACCTCCTCGATATCCATGCCGCCCCTATGCGAGAGCGTCATGGTCGGAGCGCGAAAGCGGGTGGAATCGGTAATCGAAAAGTAGACTTCGTGTTTGGCTGGTACTCCGGCTTCGAACGTCACGCCGTTCGCCTTGGCCCTTACGTGCCCCACGATATGCTCGGCGAAGTAGAGGCGCTCTTTCTCCGCAAGCGCGGTCTTGAGATCGGTCGCGCGCCCCAGCAATCCGGCCTTGCCCTTTTTGCCCACGCCGCCCTTGAATACCGGCTTGATGAAGATCTGCTTGTGACGGTCGATCAGCGACTTGATCTCTTCTTCGCTCGCCCCGGGCCCCAGCACTTCGCTGGCTGGAAATCCGACAAATTGCAGCAGGCGCGCGCCGTGCAGCATTCCAGTGATTTGCATATAGAAGTCTCCTGAATTCTCTTGCGATATGAACGGAAAGCGGTTTGCATGCGACCAGTGCTGCGCTTCGCTCGCAGCAGGTGCGAGCGAAACCCGCGTCGTCGAGCCTGCGTGCTTGTGGCAGCGGGAATCAACGGCGACGTGTCGTGCAAAAGATGCGTCGGTGCGCAGCGCCGCGAACGTGACTCGAGCTCGCAGTCGGATGCGCTGATAGGAACGGCGTCACGCGCTTGTAGGTTCTTCTTCTAATGCGCTGTTCTTTTGAACCGTTTTCTCGGGCTTCTGGTGACACATAGTTGCGCAAGAAGACCAGGAGTAGAAGTGCGATTTTTGGAAGCATTGATGCATGGGCGTTATCAATGCCAATGCTGCGACCGATGAAGGCAGGCCTTGATGAGGGTTTTTGACGTCAGTGAGGTATTCCGCTCCGCTTTGACTGGGTCTGATTCTGATATCAAGCCAATGCGGTTTCCCTGCAATTGCGCCGGTCAGGGGGCTCTTCGCGGATGGTGGGGCATGTCCGGCAGGTGGGCGTCCAGTCGATGGCGTTCCGATGTGAACTGAGCGAACTCGGGGTTGAATCTGGAAGGATCATCGAGCGTGCCGGCGTAGAGCGTCACGATGTCCGGCGCGTGATGCGGCGTACCGAATAGCAGGCTGCCGCAATGAGGGCAGAAGTTGCGCGTCGTCGGCATTCCGCTGCCGCCGATCTTCGTATAAGGCCTGATTTCACCTTCGAACGAAAAGCTGCCGGCTCTCACCACGACGACCGGCAAACCCGCGGAACCGGAAGCGCGTTGACAATCGCGGCAATGGCAGATGAGTTGCGCGAGTGAATCACCGTGAGCTTTGTATTGCACCGCGCCGCATAGGCAGCGCCCCGTCCAGGGAGTTGACATCGATGTGCTCCGGTTCAAATGTTCTCGCTGTTTGTTCGGGAGGCTAAGAATACATGCGGCGGACAGTAGCTTGGCAGAGCTCCAACGTCGTTCTGCAATCGCATCGAATCAGCGAGCGGAGCGTCGGCTGATCCGTCGCGGGTGTGCCGTTTCGTGGCGCACCCGCAGACCAGCGCTCAAACTCGCGGCGCATAGACATTACACCAGCCGTCCGCCGCAACGGATTTACCCGGGAACATCGGGCAGGGTCCAGCGGCCTCGCCCGCTGCGCCGGTGTAGAAACGACAGTTTGCGCAGGTCTGACCCGCGTGGTACTTGGGGAACTTCGCGGCGTCGACGCTGCTCGCTTTCGCACGATAGCCGAGCGAGCCGGCCGTGGCGTCGTTTTCATCGACGGGCGGCGGCGCGGCGATCGCGAGGTCGGCGCTGGCGAGTGCGGCACACAGGCCCGCGGCCTGGAGAATGAAGTGTCTGCGATTGTGAGAGACCATGATGATGTCCTGAGAAAAGAAATGGGTCGTCCATGCCGCATTCGATCGAAGCGGCGTGGCGCTGCAATGCAATGCGAAGCAACGCGTTAATGGCGCGGTCCCGCGTTCAGCGGTGTGGTCGAAGATTGCGCGGCCTGCGCGGTCAGCTTCACGTTGCCCGTGTCGTAGCCATTCGTATAGAGCAGATAGGCCATCAGGTCGGCGTACTCCTCGTCGCTCATCTTGCCGGGATGATCCGCGGGCATGTTGGTCGACATGTACTGATAGATGCCGCCGATCGTCAGATGCGAGTTGGCCGCTGGCGCGAAGGACGGTCCGATCAACGAAGGCGCGGTGTTGCCTTCGAGCTTTTCGCCGTGGCATTTCGCGCATGAATCGGCATATAGATGTTCGCCGTGGGCGACCTGATCGTGATCGAACGACGGAGCCTCGGTCGTCGCCGCGACCTTGATGAAGCCGCCCGAGGCTGGCATGCCGCTCACGCGCCATACATTCGCACGCGGCGACGGCTGCGTCGGGCCGTCGAGATAGCGTGCCGGACTGCGGGTGGCCGTCGTCGCCGAACCGGTCGCGATGGTGGCGGGTAACGCCCAGTTGCGCGTTAGCGCCGCGAGCCGCCCATCGCTGCGCAAGCGCGTGAGTGCGTCGTCGATGCGCTTTTGCAACTGCTGCGTGCCGGGTCCCGACGCGAACACGAGATGCCAGTCGGCATAGGGCGATTCGGCAACGGCGACGTCGAAGTGCTGCTGCGGGTGCGCACGCCGATATGCCACCACGGCCGGGTACCAGACGATCGCGCGCTGGGCGCGTCCCTTCGCGACGGCGTCGACGGTCAGCTTGGAGCTGGTTTCCAGATCGAAGCGCGCGTTTTTCTGCTGGACCGCGATCAGTTGCGACGGGCTCGACCAGGTGGCCGCAATCGTGATCTTGCCGTCCGGTGCCGCGACGTTAGTGCTGGCCGCATGGTCGCCGCGCAGCGTAATGCTGACATAGCCGGAGTGCAGATAGCCCTGGGAAAAGAGCAGCTGGGAGTCGGCGCCGTCGGCGACGCTCGAACGCGGAAAGCCCGCGATCACATCGCAGTCGCGCTGCAGCGATTTCGACAGCTCGCGAGCGGAGATGCCGTCGTCGCCGCCGTCGTCGTCGATGCCGCGCGACGCGAAGGTCGCGGCGATGCCGGCGGCGTTCAACACCGCGCGTGCAACGGACTTGTCCAGCGCGGCCGAAGGGCTGCCCGGCATCGTGCACACGCGCACGCTGGACGACGTCTGCGTGGCCGCATGGACGGCAACCTGCGCGGCGCCGGCGACCAGCGCGCTGGCGAGAGCAACCTGAGTGAGTCGAATGTTCATGATGGTGCGTTCCTGTGATGGCGGGAACACCGCGCCCGCATTAGCTGCGTGCGGGCGCGGAGAGATGCAGCTGCGAGAGTCGGAGGTGCAGAACGAGGCGGGTGCAGTGGCTGCCGCGTTCAGGTGCGATCGAGCGCGAACACATACAGCGTGCCGCCGCGCGGGACGTCCTTCGCGACGTCGGCCATCGGGCCGCCCCAGATCGGATTCGCGCCGCCGTAGCCCGCGAGCACGGCCACGTATTCCTTGCCGTCCACTTCGAACACGGAAGGTTGCGCGACGATGCCGCTCGCGAGTTGCGGGCTTTCCCACAGCACCTTGCCCGTCGTCACGTCGAACGCGTACAGATGGCCGTCGAGCGAGCCGCTGAAGGCGAGGCCGCTGGCCGTCGTGGCGACGCCGCCGTTCCAGGGCATTTTGGTCCAGTGACCCCACAGCTTCTTGCCGGTATTGACGTCGATCGCCTGAAGCTCGCCATACCCCTGGCTGCCCGGTTCGGGCTGGATCTCGAAGCCTTCGCCGAGGTAGGGCAGACCCTCCATGTAGCTGACCGACTTGCCGGACAGGCTCATGCACGCATGCAGCGACGGCACCACTGCGATATGCCGCTCAGGATCGTACGAGGTCGACCACCAGTTCTTGCCGCCGAGAAAGCTCGGGCAGGTGTTGATCGTCGTGCCGGCCTTCGGAAACCGGCTTGCATCTTGAATCGGCTTGCCGTCGGCGGTGTAGCCTGTCACCGACAGCGCTTTGACGAACGGCTCCGCGTAGATCAGCTTGCCGGTCTTGCGGTCGATTGCGTGGAAGAAACCGTTGCGGTCGGCATGGATGATCGCGTCATACGGCTTGCCCTTGTAGGTGATGTTGGCAAGGACCGGCGTGTTGACGCCGTCGTAGTCCCACGTGTCGTTATTCGTGTACTGGTAGTGCCACTTCAGCTCGCCGTTCTTCGGGTTGAGCGCGAGCAGTGAATCGGAGTACAGGTTGTCGCCGGGACGCAGCGCGGCGAGCCACGGCCCCGGATTGCCGACGCCCCAGTACAGCGTCTGCGTGGCCGCGTCGTAGGTACCGGTCAGCCACGCCGCGCCGCCGCCATGCTCCTGCATGCCGTCGGGCCATGTGTCGCTACCTTTCTCACCGGCACTCGGGATCGTATAGCGCTTCCAGATGATCGAGCCGTCGTCGGGATTGAGCGCGGCGATATAGCCGCGAATCCCATACTCGCCGCCCGACGTGCCGACCACGATCGCGCCGTCGAGCGCGAGCGGTGCAAGCGAGAACGCGTAGCCGAGACCCGGCTCGAACATCTGCTTTTTCCACACGACGTTGCCGCTCTGCGCGTCGATCGCGGCCACCTCGCCGCTCAGCATCGCGACGTAGACGTTCTTGCCGTACAGCGCGACGCCGCGATTCACGACGTCGCAACAGGCGGTCCTGAACGATTGCGCGCCGAGCTTCGGCTCGTATTTCCACAGCTGCGTGCCGGTTTTGACATCGAACGCATAGACGTTGTCTTTGGGCGTACTGACAAAAAGGTAGCCGCCGTTGACGATCGGGGTTGCTTCGAATCCCTGCTTGAGTTCCGCGGGGAACTGATAGCTCCAGGCCTGCTTGAGCCCGGCGACGTTCGACGCATCGATCTGCTTCAGAGGGGAATGTGACTGGCCGCTATAGCTGCGGTAATAGGTGAGCCAGCCCGGGTCGCTTTGCGCTTGAGCGAGGCGCTCGTAGGTCACGGCGGGATAGTCCGGCGCGGCGTCCACCGGAGCCACGTTCAGTGCCATCGCAATCGCGATGCTCGCTCCAAGGACAGCCAGCCGGCCTGCGGCGGGCGAACGGTTCTTCATGGTCGTCTCCTGAGTGTTTGTCGATGCAGTGCCGGGAGAGGCGTCGCCCCTTTGTTCCGTGTCGATCCGGTTGCGATGCCGTTACTGCAAGTCGCATGCCATTTTTGTGAGCGAGTCCGAAGCGGCGGCGCGCCTGAAACGTGCTGTGGGACATATCGCCCGAGCGGCGCTCCATCTGTTGCGTCCCGGTACAACACCGGGCGATGTAGTGTTGAGAAACAGCGCAGTTGCGGCGCTCGCGCGCATCGCTCGGGGCGAGGGCGACGCGAGCAGCGGGCTAAGCGCCACTCGGGGTGACTCCGCATATCGCGGCGCGCATCAATTTGCGGTAATACAGCCTCTTCGCTTCGCCACCGTCGATGAAACGGATGGCCCGGAGCTTGCTTCAAGAGCACGAAGAAAAGTCTGGCGAGGTACCAGGCTCTCCTGGAGGGAGACAATGCGCGATGACGTTCACCCGGCCGTGGCTCAGACGGCTGTCCGGTCCGATGACTTTCCCGCGCCGGCGATTCGGAAAGCGCACGAACGGTCCGAAACGTTTGGTCTGTGCGCGTCGGCGCGACCCGAATACGAGGTTCTTTCGAACGCGAGTCTCGTACTCAAACGCGAGCAGAACCGGGTGCTGTGCGCCCACGCGATGCCGGTGATGGAAACGCTGCGCGAGCAGATCGCCAACACGCAAAGCATGATCGTGCTGACCAATGCCGAAGGGCTGATCCTGCATTCGATCGGCGACGACGACTTTCTCGCGCGCGCGGAGAAAGTCGCGCTGCGGCCCGGCGCGAACTGGGCCGAGGACCGCCAGGGCACCAATGCGATCGGTACGGCGCTGGCCGAGCGCTGCGCGATGGTCGTGCACGGCGACCAGCACTATCTCGCGGCGAACCGCTTCCTGACCTGCTCGAGCGTGCCGATTCTCGATCCGTATGGCGACGCGATCGGCGTGCTCGACGTGACGGGCGACTACCGCAGCTATCATCAGCACACGATGGCGCTCGCCAAAATGTCGGTGCAGATGATCGAGAATCATCTGTTCACGACCACCTTCCACGAAACGCTGCAGGTGTCCTTCCACAGCCGTCCGGAGTTTCTCGGCACGCTGATGGAAGGCATCGTGGCGTTCACGAGCGACGGACGCTTTCTGTCGGCCAACCGGAGTGCCCAGTTCCAGCTCGGCATGTCGCTCGCCGGGCTGCGCGCGCATACGCTGTCATCGCTGTTCCAGACCACCAGTGCGCAACTGATCGATCGCGCGCGCGCGAACCTCGACCCGCACCTGATGCTCAACCTGAGCAGCGGCGCGGTGGTCTGCGCGCGGGTGCAGTTCAGGCGGGCGCCGCTGGCCGAGGGTAGCCGTCCGGTCGCCGTGCACGAGGGCGCGCGGGCGGCGGCGCGCGAGGAGCCGCAGACCGCTGCCGGGCTTTCGCGTCTGAGCTATCTCGACACGGGCGACCCGCAGGTGGCCGCGGTCATTGCGAAGGTCAAAAGGGTGATCGGCAAGGACATTCCGATCCTGATCAATGGCGAGACCGGCACGGGCAAGGAACTGCTCGCGCAGGCGATTCACAACGATTCGCCGCGTCACGCCGGGCCGTTCGTCGCCGTCAACTGTGCTTCGATTCCCGAGACGCTGATCGAATCCGAGCTGTTCGGCTACGAGGAGGGCGCATTCACCGGAGCGCGGCGCAAAGGCGCCATCGGCAAGCTGCTGCAGGCGAACGGCGGCACGCTGTTTCTCGATGAGATCGGCGACATGCCGTATTCGCTGCAAGTGCGGTTGCTGCGCGTGCTGCAGGAACGCGTCGTCAACCCGCTCGGCTCGACGCGCAGCATTGCGGTGGACGTCGCGATCATCTGCGCGACGCACCGTGACCTGCGCGTGATGATCGCGCAGAACCGCTTCCGCGAAGATCTCTACTACCGGCTCAACGGCCTCGTGGTGCGTCTGCCGCGGCTGCGCGACCGGACCGATCTCGCGGTCGTGATCCAGAAGATGTTGCTGCGCGAGTCGCTCGCCAGCGCGAGCGGGCAGCCGCTTCACGTCGCGCCCGACGTGATGGCGATGTTCGAGCGCTGTCCATGGCCGGGCAATTTCAGGCAGCTTGGCAACCTGCTGCGCACCGCGGCGGCCATGGTCGACGCGGACGGCGAGATCCGGCGCGAGCATTTGCCCGATGATTTCTTCGATGACCTGCGCTGTGGCGTTTCGTCGAGCGGCGCGGTGGATACGCGCGGCGCGGGCAGTGCGTCCGTGCCGGAGTGCGCGCGCCTGCAGGACGTGACCGTGTCGGTGATTGCGGCGGCGCTCGCGCGACATGGCGGCAACGTGTCGGCGGCTGCGCGCGAACTCGGCGTGTCGCGCAACATGATCTACCGCAAGATGCCCGCGGTCGAGCCCGGGCGTGCGGTGGACGACTTCTGAGCCACCTGCCGCCTGCATCGGCACTCCTGTGTCGCCAGCGTGCTGTCACACCACTGTTGCATCCCGCAGCGGTGGTGCTCCAAAAATCAACACTGCCTATCTCCCGAATGCGTCATATAGCGACGCGTTCGTCCCGCTTTCGTCACCGAATTTCCAACCGCGCTTCGCGTGACGACATCGGCATGTCCTTTGCTTGAAGGGAACGGCCGCGCATCGAGTGCGGTTCTTCCATCCAATCGCAAACAAGGAGACATGCCATGCAATGGATCACCCCGTCGTACGCCGAAGTGCGTTTCGGCTTTGAAATCACGATGTATATCGCCAATCGCTGAGCGGGCTGCGGTGTGCCGCCCGCGCCGCATCAGTCGCGCCGCGGGCGGCGCACGCAACGAACGACGATGAAGACACCAGGATCGCGATGAACACACGTGACGCCGATAGCGGCGTGCCGCTGCGCCCCCGCCTGCGGAGCGTCTTCCGCCTGCAGTGGGAAGCGGCGCAGGACACCTACGTGCTGCTCTACCCCGAAGGCATGGTTAAGCTCAACGCTAGTGCCGGCGCGATCCTCGCGCGTTGCGACGGAGCACACGAGCTCGACGACATCATCGGCGAACTCGAACGGCTTTTCGGCACGTCCGAACTTGCGCCCGACGTCTATCGTTTTCTCGATCACGCGCGGCTGCGCGGCTGGCTGGATTGACGCGGCCCAGGACCTTGCGCGCGTTGCCCGCACATTCGATCGAGAAAGATGTTCGATTATTTCGAACGACTGCATCGCCCGGACCGTACGGTATTTCAATTGAAAGGGCGCATCATTGAATCGCAGTAACTCAACTGACTCATTGGAGAAAGACATGACGCGATTTGATGGCAAATCTGTATTGGTCACTGGCGGTAGCAGCGGAATTGGCCTCGCCACGGCAAAGGCGTTCGCCGCGGAAGGCGCCCGGGTAGTCATCACGGGCCGTGACAGCGCGGCCCTCGAAGAGGCGAAACGGGGGCTTGGCGCTAGCGCGGTGGTGGTTCGTAACGACACAGGATCGGTTGCGGCCGCGCGCGAGCTTGCGCGTGCGATCGGCGATGCAGGCATCAAGCTCGATGCGGTCTTCATCAACGCGGGCGCCGCAAAGTTCGCGCCGTTCACTGACGTGGACGAAGCGCTCTGGGACGCGAGCTTCAATACCAACGTCAAGGGCGCCTATTTTCAGATCCAGTCGCTGCTGCCGTATTTGAATAAAGGTGCTTCGGTGGTGATCAACGGCTCGATCAACGCGCACATCGGCATGCCGGGTTCATCCGTTTATGCGGCCAGCAAGGCTGCCGTGATTTCGCTCGCCAGGACTTTGTCCTCGGAACTATTGCCGCGCGGCGTGCGCGTGAATGTGGTCAGCCCCGGGCCGGTGCAAACGCCGCTGTACGGCAAGCTCGGCATGGATGCCGCGACTCTCGAAGCCACTGCCGCTCAAATTCTCAATCAGATTCCGCTGGGACGCTTCGGCACGCCAGAGGAAATTGCGTCCACCGTGTTGCATCTGTCGGCACCCGAATCGGCGTTTATCGTCGGCACGGAGATCATTGCTGATGGCGGCATGAGTCAGCTTTAAGCGAAGCGATCGAAAGCGATGCGGTCTCAGGCGCGGCCCAATATCGGGCCGAAGATATGAATCAGGTTTCCTTCCGGATCGCGCAACAAGGTTGAGCGCCGCTCGGCGCTCAACGGCTGGTCAGCCCACACCATGTCTACCGGTCACGACGAAACCGAGCCTAGGTTGCCCACGGCGAGCGCGACGTTATTGAGTCGCAGGCCGCGAACCGGAGGGAGCATCAGATGAGCCTAGTACATGACTGAGGTTTCCTACCTGGCAGGCGTGAATCGCGCGCGATCGTGAGGGGTGGAGAAGTCGAGCACCGGGCCCCTCGGCAAAGGTCCATCCGTGCTCGAGCATCAGCCAGTGGACTACCGACACACTGACCATCTCGTTCAAGCCCTTGAGCGCCCGCACGATCAACGCACGATGTGCCCACGGGCAGGCGAGGCTCACGTACAGGTGGTATCTGTCAGCGTCGGCGCGAAAGCCGCCAGGCCCGCTGGGCCCGGGACTGCCGTCGGTGGTCACCCAGTTGCGGAACGCTCCTTGTTCGCGAGACGTTCAGGTTCCTTACAGCATGATGGACCATCAGCATGGTATTGCCGTACGATCGTCCCGATGAATACGTTCGATGGAGTGGAACATGTTGTCGGCGGAAGAGCTTGCATTGCTGGAAGCGATTCGGGAGACCGGGAGCCTGTCGCGCGCGGCCGCGCAACTGGGCAAGGCGCCGTCAACTGTGTCGCATGCCGCGCGCCAGCTAGAGAGCCGCTTCGACGCGTTGTTGTTCGATCGCCGGCGCTACCGGTTGCAACTGACCCCGGCTGGGCATGCGCTGGCAGAGGAGGCGGGCCGGCTCATGCAGGACGTGGCTCGCATGACTCAGCGGGTTCGGCAGATCGCGAGCGGCTGGGAGGACCGGTTATGGATCGTGATCGACGAGATCATCGAGTTCGAACTCGTGATGCCGGTTATCCGTGCGTTTGACGCGTTGCAGTCGGGGGTCAAGCTTCGGGTCACGAATGAAGTGCTGGGCGGCACGTGGGAGGCGCTGCGCGAAGGCCGGGGCGACCTGGTTGTCGGGGCGACGATCGAACCCCCGGCGATACCCGGTCTGCGGTGGTTCGAGCTGGGTGTGATGGAATGGGTGTTCGCGGTCGCGCCGCGTCATCCGCTGGCGGCACCCAAAGGTCTGCTCAGGCGCGAAGATATCTCGGCCCATCGTGCCGTCGTCGTGGCCGATTCGTCGAGAATGACGCCGGGCCGCGCCTATGGCGTTGTTGGCGGCCAGGCTTCGCTGGCCGTTCCCAGCATGCGCGCGAAGATTCTGGCTCAGCGTGACGGCCTCGGTGTCGGCTGGCTGCCGAGACGCAGGATTGCGGCGCTGCTCAAGCGGGGCGAACTCGTCGAGAAAGACACGGCCGATCCCCGTGAACCCAACGTGCTGTACGTTGCCTGGCGTGGCGACCACGAAGGGCGCGCGCTTCAATGGTGGTTGGAGCAATTGCGTCAACCGCGTCTGGCCAAACGACTGGTGAACGGACTCGATCTGTTCGCATAAGCGATCCGCATAGCTGCATGGGCATTTCCGATGCGAGGTCGCGTAGGCCGCCCCTCGATAGAAAGCGATGGCGTCGCGATTACACGACAACGATTTCGCATTCGTTGGCCGTGTGACTGTTCATGTCTGTGACACGCGCAAACGATAAATTTCGCGGGTCGAAGGGCAGGAACACTCAGGATTCGTTTGCCACAGCATGAAGCCGATGCAATGTGCCGCAATGGAATGGAGTCAATGAGGCCATCGCCATCCAGAATCGCCATCGCCGTCTCCGCTGCAATGTTGTCGCTCGCCAACGGTGCGAATGCACAGCAGACTCGACCCGCGGCCGCTCAACAGACTGAAGCGCCGGTCACTCTAAGACCCATCGTTGTCAATGCGACCAGACCAGCGGCCGCTCCCGATAACGTGGACGACCGATCAGGTGGACGTGACGGATAGATTCAAGATCCGCGCCGGCGTGCGCAAGGACTGGTTCGGTACGTCGCTGACGCTGAACCCGGTCCCCGGCGAGCCGAATCGTACGGCCAACGACGGCATCACGCTGGTTCCTGGCAACACGTACACGCGCAACGACGCCCCGACCAGTTGGAGCGCCGGGATGTTGTACAAGCTGACTCCGTGGATGACGCCATATTTCGGCGTGTCGCGCAGCTATCTCGCGAATTTCAACTCCGAAAACACGGCATTTTCCATCGGCCCACCGGAATCAGCGCTGCAATACGAACTGGGCGTCAAGTGGTCGTTCGACGACGGCCGCTACGTGCTCAACACCGCGCTCTTCGACGTACAGCGGGAACACGTGGCGACTCCGTTCGGTGAGGACCAACTCGCGTTCGATTCGCAGCGCACGCGCGGCGGCGAAGCTTCGTTCGACGCGGATCTCACGTCGAACTGGCACGTGTACGCGAACTTTACCGGACAGCAGGCGCATATCACTTATAGCCCGGACACCCCCGGGCGCGGTCGGAACGGCACCGCAGGGCGTGCCCGCCTTTATGGCGAACCTTTGGGCGACATACCGCTTCAGCCTCTTCGGCAGGGCGGGTTTTCATGCGGGTGCCGGCATTGATTACATGAGCCGGATGACGAACGGCTTTGCCAACGGCTACGACTGGGTACCGGCTTCCGTGATCGCAAACCTGCAGTTCGGTTACGCGGAGCGTCACTGGGGGGCCGATCTGAACATCGACAACGTCACCAACCAGCGCTACTTCATCGCTACCAACGTGGTCGGTGCCTACCTCGGCTCGCCGCTAGCCGCGTACGGTTCCATGGAAGTGTGTAATATCGACCGCATCCTTTCATTGGGAGCAGTCCCATGCTACGGGTACTCGAGCCGGGCGACTATTTCGGCACTACCACCCTGCAATACAGGGATGATGGCATCTCGGTCGTGGAGACCCGATTCGCAACGGATCTCATCATTCCGCAGCACGAACATGTGAATCCGTTTTTCTGTTTCGTGCTGGACGGCTGCGGTACACGATCCTGGCCGTCACGCCGTGGCGAAGACGGGCCGATGTCCTTAACGCTTTTTCCCGCAGGCGTACCACACGCAAATTGCTGGTACGGCGCCGGCGGCAAGGCGCTCCATGTCGAATTTTCGTCCTCGTGGCTAGAGCGGCTTGGTGGCCGCACCCAAGTCCTCGATCGGCCGGGTGACTTTGCCAGCGGAGCTCCGCTGTCGTTCATGCGCCGTCTGGTCCGCGAGTGCCGTGAGCAGGATTCAGCGACGTCGCTAGCAGTTGAAGGGCTGGTACTCGAACTTCTTGCGGCCTGCGAGCGGGCCGCTCCGCGTACGGCGACGGTTGGCGGTTCACGTCGATGGCTCGCCCGCGTGGAAGCATTACTGCACGATCGTTTTCGTGACGCGTTGACATTGGACGAAATCGCTTCGGACAGCCATGTTTGCGCCGACCACCTCGCGCGAGAATTCCGCAAGCACTATGGCTGTACTGTCGGAGAATACGTGCGCCAGCTTCGACTCGATTTCGCATGCGCTCAATTGACCAGTGGACGCCATTCGCTCAAAGCGATTGCTCAGGACGCCGGTTTCGCCGACCAAAGCCACTTTACGCGCGTGTTTCGGCGCAGGATGGGGCTCACACCAGGCGCGTATCGCGCGCAGTTGCTTGAAGATCACTCCTGTACCAAGGATTGACGGTCCGGTACAAGACCAACAGAACTGCCGCGGCCTAAAGTGGCTCGCATCTTCGACACGAACTAACGTTCATGGAGACTGATGTGAGCACCGATGCCTTTCCCTATCTGACTCGCCTTAACGTCCTTTACTCCTGCGGCGAAGTCATCGACGTGCCCGCCCTCGTGGCGGCAAACCGCCATCCCTGGTACAACCAGACGCTATGTCAGGTGAACGAATCGGTAGTCCGGCTGGGTGTCGTCGAGGGCGAATATCATTGGCACAAACATGACGCGGAGGACGAATTCTTTTACGTCGTTAGCGGACGCTTCCTGATCGACCTCGAGGACGGGGTCGTTGATTTAGGCCCGGGACAAGCGTTCGTCGTGCATAAAGGCCTGCTGCATCGCCCTCGAGCACCAGAGAAAACGGTGATCCTGATGGTCGAGGCGGCGGGCATCGTTCCCACCGGTGACAGGTGATGCGTAGCGGATTCAATTCTTCGACGCTATACGGTCGATTCCGCGTTCATCGTCAGCGAGGATCGGTCAGCGGTACGGCCCGACCAGTCGACTCCAGACCGATTCCACCGTCGCATATGATGGTTTGCCCCGACATGAACGAGTTCGAAATCAGAAACTCAATCGCCATGGCAACGTCGTCAGGCTGGCCAATTCGTCCTACCGGCGTAATCGCCGCATAGCCGGCGAAAGCGGATTCCTTATCTTTCGCCGACAGAAAGTCCCACCACGGCGTATCAATGACGCCAGGCGAAACCGCATTAATCCGCAACGGGCGTAGCTCCGCCGCGAGGATCGGCACGATCGCAGCAATCGCCGCGTTCGCTGCGCCGAGGCCCGCTGTTCCGGGCATGGCCGAGTGTGCCGACACGGCAGAGAGAAAAGTGATACTTCCGGTTTTCGCAATCGACGCAAGCGCCGCCTGAGCACACGCGAAATGAGGAAACACTTTCTCATCGAATCCCATCCGCACCGCATCGAGACTGACGGCTGAAAACGGGCCTCCGCCCTTGCCACTGCCGAGCGCGAGAACCAGGTGATCGATTGCGCCGATCTCGGCAAACGTACCGGCGATGGTCGATGTATCGGACGCATCGAATCTCACCGTATTTGCAGCGTCGCGCAACGCGACCTTCGCTTTGGCCAGTTTTGCGGAATCTCGCCCGGCGATAGTGACCGCGTATTTCCGATCCAGTAGCCGGCTCGCGGTAGCGAAGCCAATTCCGGAAGAGCCGCCGACAATGAAGACATGTTGTGACATGGTCGAAGTTTCCGCTCTTTGAAAAATGCCGGGTATCCGGAACCCAGGCGGACCGACATCGAAGTTCGATGTGTCAATGTGCCAGCGACGGGTCGGTCAACTGAAAGCTGAGCTGACGCAGCCGCTTGCGAATCGCGGGGTTGTAGGCGTCGGCATGAGCTCTGGCGAGCCTTGTGCCGTCGAAATACAGGCCCGTACGGCCTTCCATTCCGGTGGTGGCCGCAAGATGAAGAACCGCGTCCGCACCTTCGGCGACCGTGCTCAGAGGCGTGATGCCGCCGTTCCTGACCATGGTTGTATCCATGTATGTGGCCGGATGCAGACAATTCGCCGTCACGCTGGTCTGCGCCAGTTCGTCGGCCAGATCGAACGTGAACATGATTTGCGCGAGCTTGCTCTGGCAATAGGCCGCGGTACCGCTATAGCCGTGGCTCAACATCACGTCGTCGAAATCGATCGGGCGTTGTCCCACGGAAGCAACATTGACAATCCGCGATCTGGAGCCCTTCAGCAAAAGAGGAAGCAGAAGCCTGGTCAGGGCAAAACCCGCGAGGTAGTTCACCGCGAACCGCAATTCGATTCCATCCGCCGTGACTTGCCTGATCGAGCCAGGCGAACCGGTGCCGATGCCGGCGTTGTTGATCAGCAAGTCGATTTGATCGTGCGCGCGTCCGATCGCGCTCGCCAGCGATCGAACTTCCGCGAACGTAGACAAATCAGCCGGATAAAAAGTGGCCTTGCCTCCCGCACTCGCTATCTCGCGAACCACGTATTCGCCCCGTTCCATGTTTCGCCCGTGAATAAGCACATGTGCGCCCTGGGCTGCCAGTCGCTTCGCGACGCAGCGTCCGAGTCCGTCGGTGGAACCGGTAACCAGCACAAGCTTGTTCGTCATGTTCATGATTGAATAGACTGGAAGTTGATTTCATCTTCATGCTGTGCGCTCTGCCGCGCGATAAACAGTGCTGGATCGATACTGGTATAGGGAACTACCACGATGACGATGAACGTCAGAACCCTGGCCGCTGACAGACGCCGTTGCGAGCTAGGCGCCTTCCTGAGGTCGCGGCGCGAGCACTTGAGTCCGGCCGCGGTCGGTTTGCCTGACGGTTTTCGACGACGCACACCAGGGCTGCGACGCGAGGAAGTCGCGATGCTCGCGGACGTCGGCACCACGTGGTACACGTGGCTCGAACAGGGGCGCGATGTCCGCGCGTCTGAAGAGGTGCTGATAGCAATCGCGGATGCGTTGCGGCTGGACGCCGTTGAGCGGCGGCATCTGTTCGTACTGAGCGATCGTCCGTCGCCGGAAGTCCGGTCGACGAATCCAGAGAAGCTCGAAGAACCGGTGCAAAGGATGCTTGCCAGCCTGTCGGGCCAACCCGCTTACGTCACTGGCCGTCGCTGGGATATCCTGGGGTGGAATCGAGCAGCCACCCTGGTGTTCGGTGACTACGGGCAGCTTTCGGCGGATGAGCGCAATCTGATGTTTATGGTTTTCGCCAATGCGCGGCACCGTCGTTTGCTCGTTGACTGGCAGGAAGTGGCGCGGGCGTCCCTTGCGATGTTCCGCAACGACAGCGCACGCTACGTGGGCGATCCTGATTTTGAGCGGCTGATATCGACGCTGCGACACAGGAGCAACGAATTCAATGCGTGGTGGCGCAGACACGAAGTGCTCAATCCGTTATCGAATATCAAGCGCATCAGGCATCCGCGAAAAGGCCTGATGGTCTTCGAATACACCAGTTTCGCGCTGCTGGACGGCTCTGATCGCAAGCTCACCGTCTACACGCCGCTTGACGAATGCAGGACCGCAGACAAGCTGGACGCTCTGATCGCGTCCGTCAGGCGCGAGCCGTAAAACATTGAGGCAATCAATTCAGCGCGCGGGATGCCAGACTCAAACACGTGAGGTGGATGGTGTCCTTTCCGAGTGCAGTCAACTGCGAGCCGGCAGTTCGCGGCGCGATGCCCAGGATCTTCATCAGCCACGCGAGCGCGAATAACGCTCTCGCGCTCGCGATCGGACACTGGCTTGCCGATAACGGTTGGGATGACCACTTCCTGGACCTCGAGCCAGTCAAGGGGTTTGCGCCAGGGGAACGCTGGCAACAAGCGCTCAAGGCTGCGGCCGACCGCTGCGAGGCCGTGCTGTTTCTGATTTCGCCTGCGTGGTGCGACTCTCGCTCGTGCCTGGCCCAGTTGAGCCTTGCCAGATTTCTGGGCAAGACGATCTTCGGTGTACTCGTCGAGCCGACGCCGCCCGACGCCTTGCCGAAAGAGATGACGGCGCAATGGCAGCTCTGTGATCTCGCCACCGGGACTCAACGCCGGAGCTTCCGGGTCTGGCATGACCCGCTCGTCCCGCAGACTGAAGTCTCTTTTGCCAAAGCGGGGCTTGCCAAGCTAGAGCTTGGGCTGCGACGAGCGGGGCTCGCTGCGTCGAGCTTTTCGTGGCCGCCGGCTAACGATGTCGAGCGGCCCCCTTATCCGGGGCTGAGAGCGTTGGAGGCCGAGGATGCGGCCGTGTTCTTTGGCCGGGATACGGCGGTCGTGCGTGGCCTCGATACGTTACGCAGCGTCCGCGAGCAGGGGATCGAGCGGATGTTGGTGATCCTCGGCGCATCTGGCGCGGGCAAGTCGTCCTTTCTGCGGGCCGGCCTGTGGCCGCGCCTGAAGCGCGATGACCGAAACTTTTTGCCGCTTCCTGTGATTCGGCCAGAGCGCGCTGTTCTTACCGGCGCCACGGGACTCGTCGTCAGTATCGAGCAGGCCTTTCAGGAACTCGCTGTACCCAGGACGCGCGCCGAGATCCACCAGGCAGTTCAGACTCCGGATGGATTTGAGCAATTGCTTGGCCAGCTTCAAACGCTGCACTGCTCGCGGCTCGGGTCAGATGCCATTGCGCCGACCGTTCTGATCTGCATCGATCAGGGCGATGAATTGTTCGGCGCAGAAGGCGAAGAGGAGTCTTTGCACTTCCTGTCCGTGCTTGCCCGGACGCTAGCCGCGGCAGAAAGCGGGGGGATTCAGGCGATCGGCAAACGGCAGCGTGCGCTTGCAGTCGTGGCGATCCGCACCGACGCTTACGAGCAATTGCGGAGCGCGCCAATGCTGCGCGGCATATCACCGCGTGTCTTCAGTCTCCCTCCTTTCGAGCGTGCCGAATTCAAGGCCGTGATTGAGGGTCCTGCCGCGCGGGCGACCGCCGCCGGACGTAAGCTGACGATCCAGCCAGCGCTGACCGAGCGGCTTCTTCAGGACACTGAAGGGGCAGACGCATTGCCCTTGCTGGCTTTTACGCTCGAGCGGCTACTTACCGACTATGGCGCCGCCGGAAACTTCAGCGTAGCCGACTATGAGGCGATCGGCGGTGTGCGCGGTTCCATTGAGGCCGCAGTCGAATCGGCATTTGCCGATCCCGGAAGAGAGCCCGCTGTTCCAGCAGATAAGGCTGAGCGCGAGCGTCTACTGCGCGAGGGCTTGATTCCATGGCTCGCGCGCGTCGAACGGCTGACGCAACAGCGCAAGCGCCGTGTGGCACGCTGGGATGAGCTTCCCGAATCCGCCCATGCGGTCCTGAAGCGTCTCATCAGGTATCGACTGCTATTGCAAGGCCGGCGCAAGGCCGTAGCTGGCGATGAGGAAATCACCATAGTTGAAATCGCGCACGAAGCGTTGTTGCGGCAGTGGCCTGTCCTTACCACCTGGCTCGACGCGGACGCAGATGCGCTCAAGGCAGTCGAAACCGTGCAGCGAGCGGCGCACGAGTGGCAAAAGAACGGGCAGGGGACGGCGTGGCTGGCCCACGCCGGCGAGCGGCTGACGAGTGCGGAAGCAGTCCTTCAGCGTTCGGACTTCGAAAGACTGCTGGGCGCCGATGGACTTTCGTATTTGCGGGCTTGCCGCGGGCGCGACGAGGACGCGCGCGCGGAGCGCGAGTTGAAGTTGCAGCAAATCGCTCAGGCACGGACGGCGTCCACGCAACGACGCATCCAGGTATTGATGGGCATATTCGCGGTCATTCTGATTGCGACAGCGGGGTGGATCATTCATCAGACTCGGACGGTCGCACGCCAGACTTCCGCTGTGTTCGCGTCGGCCGCGACGACGGCGAACGACGCGGGAAATTACGATCGCGCGATGCGCTTCGCGATACTGGCGATGGGGAAGAGTTGGCTCTCGCCGGGATCGGTTGACGCGGAGCTGGAGCTCATGCGCGGCGCGCAAGCGTCAATGCAAATTGCGTTGCTCAGCGGGCATCGGGATGCGGTTGATTCCGCCGTCTTCAGCCCCGACGGTAAGCGGGTGGTGACCGCGTCGTGGGATGGGACCGCGCGGGTCTGGGACGCGGCGACGGGCAAACAGATCGTGCAGCTCAGCGGGCATCAGGGCCTGGTTTATTCCGCCGCCTTCGACCCGGACGGCCGCCGGGTGGTGACCGCGTCCGCGGACAGGACCGCGCGGGTGTGGGACGCGTCTACGGGCAAACAGATCGTGCAGCTCGGCGGACATCAGGATCTGGTTTATTTCGCCGCCTTCAACCCGGACGGCCGGCGCGTGGCGACCGCGTCCGCGGACAGGACCGCGCGCGTGTGGGACGCAGCGACGGGCAAACAGATTGTGCAGCTCAACGGGCATCAGGGACCGGTTTTCTCCGCGGCCTTCAGCCCGGACGGCCGGCGCGTGGTGAGCGCGTCCGCGGACAGGACCGCGCGGGTGTGGGATGCGGCGACCGGCCAGGCGATCGCGCAGCTCATCGGGCATCGGGAACTGGTGAGCTCGGCCGCCTTCAGCCCGGATGGCCGGCGCGTGGTGAGCGCGTCAGATGACAAGACCGCGCGGGTGTGGGATGCGGCGAACGGGCAGGTCATCACGCAGCTCACCGGGCATCAGGGACCGGTTTTCTCCGCGGCCTTCAGCCCGGACGGCCGGCGGGTAGTGACCGCGTCCGATGACAAAACCGCGCGGGTGTGGGATGCGGCGACCGGCCACGTGATCACGCAGCTCACCGGACATCAGGGACCGGTAAGCTCCGCCGCCTTCACGCCGGACGGCCTGCGTGTGGTGACCGCTTCCGATGACAAGACCGCGCGGGTGTGGGATGCGGCGACCGGCCAGATGATCGCGCAGCTCATCGGACACGAGGGGCCGGTGAACGTCGCCGTCTTCAGCCTGGACGGTCAGCGGGTGTTGACTGCATCCCGTGACGGGACCGCGCGCGCGTGGGACGCGGGGCAGGGGATCTTGCTGCTCAGCGGGCATCAGGAGCCGGTCGTTTCCGCCGCCTTCGGCCCGGACGGTCAGCGGGTGGTGACTGCATCCCGTGACAGGACCGCGCGCGTGTGGGACGTCGCCACGGGCCGGCAGATTGCGCTGCTCAGCGGGCATCGCGGGTGGGTCTACTTCGCGGCCTTCAGCCCGGACGGCCGCCGGATCGTGACCACGTCCGCGGATCAGACCGCGCGGGTTTGGAATGCGGCCGCGGGCAAACAGATCGCCCAGCTCAGCGGGCATCAGGGGACCGTTCTTTCGGCCGCCTTCAGCCCGGACAGCCAACGGGTGGTAACCGCGTCCGCGGATGGGACCGCGCGGCTGTGGGACGCCACCACGGGCAAACTGATCCTGATCCTCGGCGGGCATCAGGAGCCGGTTGATTCCGTCGTCTATAGTCCGGACGGGCAGCGGGTGGTGACTGCGTCCTGGGATGGGACAGCGCGGGTGTGGGACGCGGCCACGGGCAAACAGATCCTGGTGCTCAGCGGGCATCATGGGACCGTTTTTTCCGCGGCCTTCAGCCCGGACGGACGGCGCGTGGTGACCGCGGCCGCGGACGGGACCGCGCGGGTGTGGGACGCGGCCACGGGAAAACAGATCGCCAGGTTCGGCGGGCACCAGCGAGCGGTTAGTTCTGCCGCCTTCAGCCCGGACGGCCAGCGGGTCGTGACCGCGTCCGCGGATCAGACCGCGCGGGTGTGGGACGCGGCGACTGGCCGGGTCATCGCGCAACTCGCCGGGCACCGGGGACCCGTGAGCTCGGCCGCCTTCAGCCCGGACGGCCAGCGGGTGGTGACCGCGTCCGCGGATCAGACCGCGCGGGTGTGGCCTATCCGATGGCTCATGCAGAATCGAGGGCGGGGTCTGGCGATGGCGGTGTGCAAGGAAAAGCTCGTAGGAGCAAACTTGCTCACAACCGGTGATGCAGCGGCCCTTGCTCTCGTACGCGGGCGCGAGGGCGAAAATGTATGCGGATCCTGATTTGCCGACCGGACGGCAGGAGCATCGAATGAAGCCGACACGCAACGCCGACTCTGTCCCAGGCGAGTGGTACATCGACACAGCGTGCATCAATTGCGGTGCATCGCGTCACGTCGCGCCCGGGCTGATTGTCGAACGAAACGACAAAAGTGTTTTCTTGCGGCAGCCCGTTACGCCCGAAGAGCACGTCGCTGCCTGGCGTGCGGTGCTCGTCTGTCCTACGGCGTCGGTACGCAGTGAAACGAAGCAGCCTCGTCCGAGTGGCGCCGTGATCTTTCCACAGCCGATCACGTCGACTGTGTGGCGCTGCGGATTCAATGCGCGGTCGTCGTTTGGCGCGCACTCTTACTTCGCGAGGCGTCCGGACGGCAATCTGATGATCGACTCACCGCGCTATGCGGCGGAACTCGTGAAATGGTTTGATGAGAATGGTGGTATCGCGCATATCCTTCTATCGCATCGCGACGATGTCGCGGACGCAGATAAATACGCCCGTCATTTCGGCGCGCGCGTCTGGATTCACCGGGAAGACATGTCGGCTGCGCCGTATGCAACGGACGTGCTCGACGATGGATCGGCCACGGACATTGCAGCCGGCGTGTGCGCGATCCCTGTGCCCGGGCACACGCGCGGTAGCGTCGTGTACCTGCTCGACGACAGCGTGTTGTTCTCGGGTGATTCGCTTGCCTGGAGCCCGCGCGCGCGGGACCTCGTCGCGTTCAGCGACGCGTGCTGGTATTCATGGCCTGAGCTCACCGAATCGCTTGGCAAGCTAGCCGCGTATCGCTTCGAGTGGTTGCTTCCTGGCCACGGCTGGCCCACGCACCTGCCGGCCGAGGAAATGCGGGCCCGCTTGCTTGCGTTGGTCGTTCGCATGCGGAAGGATTGATGTCGACGGGCTTTCGTGGCGAGATTCGGCGCATGCGCCGCAATGCAGGCGGGGCTGAGAGCGTGGTTGGTACACGCGAAGGAGCCGGCGTCAGCGGGACGTAATGGAGCTGTGAATAGCAAAAAACCCCGTAAGACTTTGATCTTACGGGGTTTCTCGAACTACATCGGCTTACGCCGGAACAACTTGTGGTGCCCAGGAGAGGACTCGAACCTCCACGGTGTTGCCACCGCTAGGACCTGAACCTAGTGCGTCTACCAATTCCGCCACCTGGGCACGTCTTCAAACTAGACCGCTATTTTAGCAAGATGATTAAGTTTGTCAATCCCTGCTTCAAACAAACTTGCTTTTCTTATCTGCCCGGTTGAACGCACAGCGAAGTGATGCAATCGCTAACGAACTACCGTCCTGCTGATCCGGCAATCGAAATACGAACAGCGATTTCGACTACCAGGCCCTACACAAAAAAGAGAGCCGCCAGAAGGCGGCTCTACTTTCGAATCTGGTGCCCAAGAGAGGACTCGAACCTCCACAGTGTTGCCACCGCTAGGACCTGAACCTAGTGCGTCTACCAATTTCGCCACCTGGGCAGGTGATGAACTGCAAAGACCGCCATTATAGCGACCGATTCCTACCTGTCAAGCGAATTGCCGAGCGCGTTTCAACCTCGCGGCGAGCCGGCGCACCATGCGTCCGAACCACCGGCGCAGGCCCGCGTGGCGCCCGACACGGGTGTTAGAATGCCTCGCAGTAGTTCGTTGGCACGATGCACATCCGGCGTCCCGACGCGAGTGTCGATATGCGATCAGCCAGACGCGCGTCGCCCTGGCGTTGAACGAGCCGGACCCAGGCAGTTTCCTGTGCAAATCGCAGTAGAGCAGAAGAGCAGCAAGCAGCAGGTGCAAAGAGCGAGGCAGCGCAGCCGCCCTACAGATGCAGCCGAGCGCGACTGCGCGCATTAAGCAAACGCCTTCCAGGCCGGATCACATCGCCGACCGACGTCCATGCAACGAGAAAAAATCATCGACAAGCCCTTGAGCAAATTTCCGTATCCGATTCCAAGCCGCGAAGAAATCCTCGGCGTGCTGCGCACGAGTGAAACGCCGCTTGCCGCGAACGACATCGCCGAAGCCCTGTCGATCAAGCGCCAGGAGCGCGAAGGATTTTTCAAGCGTCTCGGCGCGATGGAGCGCGACGGCCAGATCCGGCTCGACCAGCGCAACCTCTATCAACTCACCCATCCGTCGAACTTCGTCGCGGGCCGCGTGCAGGGCCATCGCGACGGTTACGGTTTCCTGATTCGCGACGACGGCCAGGACGACCTGTTCCTCCCCAACGGCGAGATGCAGAAGGTCATGCACAATGACCGCGTGCTCGCGCGCATCGTCGGCTATGACCGGCGTGGGCGGCCCGAAGGGCATATCGTCGAGGTCACGGACCGCGCGAACAAGCGCGTGATCGGGCGTCTGCTCAACGAGAACGGCGCGCTGATCGTCGCGCCCGAAGACAAGCGCATCGGCCACGACATCCTGATCACGCAGAACACCCGCAAGGCGAAGGTCGGCCAGGTCGTGGTGGTCGAGCTGACCGATTTCCCGAGCCGTCATTCGCAGCCGCTCGGCCGCGTGGTCGAAGTGCTCGGCGATATCGACGACCCCGGCATGGAAATCGAAATCGCGGTGCGCAAGTACGGCGTGCCGCACGAATTCAGCGAGGCCGCGCTCGGCGAAGCGGCCAAGCTGCCCGACGAAGTGCGCCCGGCCGATATCCGCCATCGCGTCGATCTGCGCGACGTGCCGCTCGTCACGATCGACGGCGAGGACGCGCGCGACTTCGACGACGCCGTCTATTGCGAGCCGGTCAAGGTGGGCCGCGGCGACGGCTTCCGCCTGATCGTCGCGATCGCGGACGTGTCGCATTACGTGCTTCCGCAAAGCGGGCTCGACACCGATGCGATCGAGCGCAGCACGTCGGTGTACTTCCCGCGCCGCGTGATCCCGATGCTGCCGGAGAAGCTGTCGAACGGACTGTGCTCGCTGAACCCGCAAGTCGACCGCTGCGTGCTCGTGTGCGACATGATCGTCACCGCGCGTGGCGACGTGAAGGCGTATCAGTTCTATCCGGGCGTCATGCATTCGGCCGCGCGGCTCACCTACACCGAAGTCGCCGCGGTGCTGAAAAACACCAAGGGTCCCGAAGCGACCCGCCGTGCCGCGTTGCTGCCGCAACTGCAGAATCTGTATGGCGTCTACAAGGCGCTGTTCGCGGCGCGCCAGAAGCGCGGCGCGATCGACTTCGATACGACGGAGACGTACATCGTCTGCAACGCGCAGGGCAAGATCGAGCAGATCGTTCCGCGCACGCGCAACGACGCGCACAAGCTGATCGAGGAATGCATGCTGGCCGCCAACGTGTGCGCGGCGGATTTCCTCAAGCGCAACAAGCATCCGGGCCTGTTCCGTGTGCATGCGGGCCCGAGCGCGGAGAAGCTCGAGAACCTGCGCACGTTCCTGCGCGGCATGGGCCTGACGCTCGGCGGCGGCGACACGCCGCACGCGAGCGACTACGCCGCACTGATGGCGCAGATCCGCGACCGGCCCGACGCGTCGATGCTGCAGACGATGCTGCTGCGCTCGATGCAGCAGGCCGTCTACAGTCCCGACAACATCGGCCACTTCGGTCTCGCCTATGAGGCCTACGCGCACTTCACGAGCCCGATTCGTCGCTATCCGGACCTGCTCACGCATCGCGCGATCTACGCGATCCTGCAGGGCCGCAAGTATCAGCCGCAGCCGCCGCACGGCGTCGAGCTCAATACCGCGCTGTCGCCGCGCGCCCGCGCAATGCAGCAGGCCGACGAGGAAAAGCGCGGCGCCCGTGCTCGCGCGAACAACGTGGCGATCTGGGAAGAGCTCGGGCTGCACTGCTCGGCCAACGAGCGCCGCGCGGACGAAGCATCGCGCGACGTCGAAGCGTGGCTCAAGTGCTATTTCATGCGCGACAAACTCGGCGAAGAGTATGGCGGCATGGTCAACGGCGTCACGTCGTTTGGCATTTTCGTGCAGCTCGATTCGCTGTTCATCGAAGGTCTCGTGCATGTGACTGAACTCGGCTCGGACTACTTCCAGTACGACGAGATCAGGAACGAACTGCGCGGCGAGCGCACCGGCATTCGCTACCGGCTGTCGGATCGCGTGCGCGTGCAAGTGAGCCGCGTCGATCTCGACGCGCGCAAGATCGACTTCCGCCTCGTGCGCGATACGCCGATCAAGCCGCCGGCGGCACGCGGCATCGCCGCGGACAAGGGTGAAGGCGCTGGCCCGCGCGTGCGCACGTTGTCGTCAGTGGAAGGCGGTGCCTCGGTGCCCGGTCAGCGGCGCAAGAAGGCCGCGCCCGCGCAGAGCGTGGCGGTCAAGGAAGCGCGCGCGGCGCGCGGCGCGGCGAGGAAGCATGGCGTCGCGAGCAAGGCGGCGTCGAAGCAGGCACGCAAGAAGCGCTGAGGCTTTCACAGCGCCGGGACCGCGCGCAGCGGGCACGTGAACACGTGCCGGTTGCGCGCGGTCTGCCTTTTGGTTTCATCTTCATCACAGCGGCGCGCGTTGAATGCGCGCCCAATCAAAGGTAGTTCAGTCATGGCACGTCATAAGGTTTTATACGGTTTCCACGCAGTGACCGCGCGTATCCGGCACGATGCGTCGACAGTCGAGGATGTCTATTACGACGCGACGCGCAAGGACCGTCGTATGACCGAATTCCTGCAGGCCGCGAAGGACGCGGGCGTGCGTCTGATCGCCGCCGACGAAACGCGTCTGTGGGGCCTCGCGCGCACCGAGCGCCATCAGGGCGTGGTCGCGCGCGCGGGCGATCTGCCGCTCGCGCAGAACCTCGCCGAACTGCTCGACGGCATCAGCGGTTCGCCACTGATCCTCGTGCTCGACGGCGTGACCGATCCGCACAATCTCGGCGCCTGCCTGCGCGTGGCCGACGCGGCCGGCGCGCACGCGGTGATCGCGCCGCGCGATCGCGCGGTGGGACTGAACGCGACTGCCGCGAAGGTCGCGAGCGGCGCGGCCGACACGGTGCCGTACATCACGGTCACGAATCTGGCGCGCGCGCTGCGCGAACTGAAGGACGCGGGCGTGTGGGTGGTCGGCACGGCCGGCGACGCGCAGAAGAGCGTCTACGAAACGGAACTCGACGGGCCGGTGGCGCTCGTGATGGGCGCGGAAGGCGAGGGCATGCGGCGTCTGACGCGCGAAACCTGCGATGTCGTCATGAACATTCCGATGGCGGGGACGGTGGAGAGTTTGAATGTGTCCGTGGCTAGCGGGGTGTGCCTGTTTGAGGCGGTGCGGCAGAGGGCGGTGAAGAAGTAATTTTTCTGTCGTCTTGCTTGTTGCTGGTCGATTGATGGCGCCCGGAACGCGGTTGTGGTTCCGGGCGCTCTGTTTTGCGTGCAAGGGTTGGCTATTCACGCAACAGGTTACGTAGTGAGAATTCTCGCTAATTCATCAAAGAAGGTGCTGGTTGTATATCCCCATAAAACGGGATCGAAATCATATCCACACGCCTCATCGAATTTTTCATCCAGTTTTTCACCTGCCTCCTGCCTGAATTTCTCTATTTCGGCCAACGTATCCTGGATCTCTTCGGGCGAACTGTCTCTCTTGAAGCAGGAGACTATTTCCTCCAGAGTCTCGCCCCAAAGGTCCGAGTCCTGATTGAGATAGCCGCCAAACAATGCATAGAATTGTGGGTACGATGTTTCGTCGATCATTCCAGTAAGTACGATGTGAGAATGTAATAGGGCATTCCGTTGCTTCTATAGAGGTTCCATAGACCCTAGTCCCGTAGGAGTCGCTTTAGTTCCTCAAAAAATGACGCCGTTGTATATCCCCACAGCGTTGGGGAAAATCCGGTATCGTATTCAATTTCAAATGCAGAATCGAGATCTGTGGGATGTTCACTCATGAATTGGTCAATTTCATCGATCAATTCACGATGATATTCGCGGGGGCTGTCTTCCTTATAGCAACAGACTATTTGAGGAATCGTGGTGCCCCACAAATCGTAATCCTGATTAAGGTATGCTCCGAAAATTTCGTACATCCGAGGGTAGCGATCTGGCAGCATATTTTTCCTTTAACGAATATGGGCCGTAAGAATATAGTAGGGCATATTATTGTAGGTCTGATATTTCAAGACCACGGTCACTTTATTCATTCTCGTTAGCTGGCCGGTAGTTCTCGTCACGCCATATCCAACATCTCCGGCAACCCGCTTGATCAACGTTAGCGGAACACGGTTGGTTTTGGACTGAGCCCAGGTCTGGATTCTCCTTTCATTGGCAAGCATGACGTCCGATATAGCTCGTTCAGCGGATTGAACGTTATGGAACGATGAAACGACACTCCTCTCCGGCTCCAACCTAAGCCGCTCCCGCAACTACGCCTCAGTCCTCCCCACATGCTTCAGTATCGTATGCCCGCCGATCCGGCTGCCCACTTCGGCCTCATGCGCATCCAGACTAATCCGCCCCATCGTAATCCGCGCGACGCGCGCGGCTTTGATCGAGCCGACGAGTCCGAACGGCACGGCGATATCGAGCGATACGCCGATCTGGTTCGCCAGGTCCGGGCGGGCTTTCAGCGTCTCGGCGAGTCTGGTTGCGCTTTGCTGCGTTAGCGTGGCGGTGTCCTAGCCCGTCAGGATCTGACGCAGACCGCTCGCCGCCGTGTCCGAGCCATGCACGCCGAACACCACGCAGCCGGCCTTGCTTGTCATCGTCGGTTCAGGCAGCACGCACAGCGCTGCCGCTCCGACCATCTCCGCGACCCCTGCGGCGATCTGCAGGCCGCCCCAGAGCCGGTTGCTCAGCATCTCCGTCTGGCTGATCGATCCGCGCGTCAATATGGCGGCCAGCTGCGGCGCGCTGAGCACCACGCGCACGCCATCTCCATCGTATTCCTGCGACATTCCAGAATCCTCTGTGGTATTGCGGGCCCAAAAACTAGCAAGCACCACAGCGGTTTGATATGGGCGATGGATGATTCTTGCGACTCAATGTGTGCAAAGGTGTCCGGCAAACCAGCGCGCTCCACGGCACACAGCGCGCCCAAACCGAACGGGCCGGTGGCGCTCGTGATGGGCGCGGAAGGCGAGGGCATGCGGCGTCTGACGCGGGAAACCTGCGATGTCGTCATGAACATTCCGATGGCGGGGACGGTGGAGAGTTTGAATGTGTCCGTGGCTAGCGGGGTGTGCCTGTTCGAGGCGGTGCGGCAGCGGGCGGTGAAGAAGTAGTTTTTCTGTCGTCGGACTTGTTGTTGGACGGTTGTTGGCGCCCGGAACGCGGTGGTGGTTCCGGGCGCTTTGTTTTGCGTGCGGCGGATGCGGCTATTCGCGCAGAAGACGCCTTAGTTCCTCAAAAAAGGACTCCGTTGTGTATCCCCATAAGATGGGATCGAAATTGAAACCGTACGTTTCTGAAAATATTTCATCGAGATTCTCAGCTGTTTCTTTTTTGAATTTATCTATTTCGGCCAGCGTGGCCTGGATTTCCTCGGGGGAGCTGTCTCTCTTGAAACACGAGACTATTTCGTCCACGGTTTCGCCCCAATATTCCGAATCCTGATTGAGATACGCCCCAAACAGCACATGGAACTCAGGGTATTCGCTTTCGTCGATCATTTCACCAAGTACGATGTAAAAATGTAATAGGGCATTCCGTTGTACTCTTCAAATCTAAAGACGACCTGAACCGTACTCATGTGCTTGAATTCTCCTGTCGCTCGAATGACACCGTAGCCCACCTTCCTTCCGACATCCTGATACAGAACGAGATCTCGCCTCGGATTCGACTGAGCCCAATTCCTGATCCTTGACGTGTTGGAGTCCATCACCCTGGAGATGGCCCATTCCGCCGCCGCCAAGTCCCGAAACGACGATACTACTCTTCTCTCCGATTCCAATCGCAGCCGCTCCCGCAACTGCGCCTCAGTCCTCCCCACATGCTTCAGTATCGTATGCCCGCCGATCCGGCTGCCCACTTCGCCCTCATGCGCATCGAGACTAATCCGCCCGATCGTAATCCGCGCGACGCGCGCGGCTTTGATCGAGCCGATGAGTCCGAACGGCACGGCGATGTCGAGCGACACGCCAATCTGATTAGCCAGGTCCGGGCGGGCTTTCAGCGACTCGGCGAGCCTCGTCGCGCTTTGCTGCGTCAGCGTAGCCGTGTCCTGGCCCGTCAGTATCTGACGCAGACCGCTCGCCGCCGTGTCCGAGCCATGCACGCCGAACACCACGCAGCCGGCCTTACTTGCCATCGTCGGTTCAGGCAGCACGCATAGCGCTGCCGCTCCGACCATCTCCGCTACCCCTGCGGCGACCTGTAGGCCGCCCCAGAGCCGGTTGCTCAGCATCTCCGTCTGGCTGATCGATCCGCGCGTCAATATGGCGGCCAGCTGCGGCGCACTGAGCACCACGCGCATGCCATCTCCATCGTATTCCTGCGACATTCCAGAATCCTCTGTGGTATTGCGGGCCCAAAAACTAGCAAGCACCACAGAGGTTTGATATGGGCGATGGATGATTCTTGCGACTCAATGTGTCCAAAGGTGTCCGGCAATCGAGCGCACTCCGCGGCACAAAGCACGCCCAAACCGAACCCAAACCGAACCCAAACCGAACCCAAACCGAACCCAAACCGAACCCAAACCCAAACCCAAACCCAAACCCAAACCCAAACCCAAACCCAAACCCAAACCGAACCCCTCCTCCCGCCACTCCGGTAAACTATCGGTTTTTCACGCTTCTCCCGCCTCTCCCATGACTCAAGACGAACTCAAGCAACTGGTCGGCCAGGCCGCCGCCGATTATGTGAACGCCAACGTGCCGCAAGGCTCGGTGATCGGCGTCGGCACGGGCTCCACCGCGAACTGTTTCATCGACGCGCTGGCCGCCACCAAATCCCGCTATCGCGGCGCGGTGTCGAGTTCGCTCGCCACCACCGCGCGTCTGCAATCGCACGGCTTCAAGGTGTTCGACCTGAACGAGATCGACTCGCTGCCGGTGTACGTCGACGGCGCCGACGAAATCGATCGCAGCGGCGCGATGATCAAGGGCGGCGGCGGCGCGCTCACGCGCGAGAAGATCGTCGCATCGGTGTCGGAAGTATTCGTCTGCATCGCGGATGCGAGCAAGGTCGTCGAGACGCTCGGCAAGTTCCCGCTGCCGATCGAAGTGGTGCCGATGGCGCGCACCGCGATCGGCCGCCGCGTGACGGCGCTCGGCGGCGTGCCCGTCGTGCGCGTGACGAAAGAGGGCGCGCCGTTCATCACCGACAACGGCAATGAGATCATCGACGTGAAGGGCTTGAGCATCAGCGACCCGCGTACGCTCGAGGCGCATATCAATGCATGGCCCGGCGTCGTCACGGTCGGCCTGTTCGCGGGCCGCGGCGCAAATCTGTGCCTGCTCGGCACCGACACCGGCGTGCAAACGATCACGTACGGCCAGAACTAAGCGACTGCGTTTCCGTTCGCTCTGACGCGTGTGAGCCGTTCCAACGGTTCACACGCGTTTTTTATTGCGGTCGAGCCGCACGATCCGGTTTCACCGCTCGCCGCGGCCGCAATCGCACGCGTACCTGGCGGAAAATGCCTGGCCCCGTGCTCAGACAATTCGCGGTCGATGCTAACCGCGCGCGATGCCCGCCACGTCGCGCGCTCTTCGCTCCCTCTTCGCTCGCGCAGCGCTGCGATCGCAACGCGCGGGGCCGGACTATCGACAAGACGTCGGAACGAAAACGTCAGCCGTGGTGCACAGACGAAAGCTCAGCAATAAAGCCGTGATCTTGCAGACGCGAACGGACTCTGCGAATTACTCGCGTACTGTCGCACGTCGAATGTGTGCACGCGCACGCACAGTCAGGAACGTGGCACATACACTCTTCTCTGAGGCCAGGTGGCGTTTCGTGACAGATAGGACGGAATATGAAAGTGGCGATCGTGCACGATTGGCTGGTCGCTCCCGGCGGCGCCGAGAAAGTGCTCGGGCAGATCATCGAGTGCTTTCCCGACGCCGATGTTTTCAGCGTCGTCGATTTTCTCGAAGATCGCACGCCGCTTGCCGGCAAGCCGGTCACCACATCGTTCATTCAACGCCTGCCGTTTGCGCGCACTCGGTATCGCGCCTATTTGCCGTTGATGCCGCTTGCCGTCGAACGCTTCGATCTGTCGAGCTATGACCTGATCATCAGCAGTTCTTGCGCGGTCGCGAAGGGCGTACTGGTCGGCCCACATCAGACGCACATCAGTTACGTGCACTCGCTGATGCGGTATGCGTGGGATCTGCAGCATCAGTATCTGCGCGAAGCGAATCTGCTGCGCGGGCCGAAGTCGTGGGCCGCGCGGGTCTTGCTGCATTATCTGCGCGGCTGGGACGCGCAGTCGACGAATGGTGTCGACCGTCTGATCGCGAATTCGCAGTCGGTCGCGCGGCGCATGCTGAAAACCTATCGGCGCGATGCCGCGGTGATTCCGCCGCCCGTCGATGTGAACGAATTCGAACTTCGCGCCGAGAAAGACGATTTCTATCTGACCGTGTCGCGGATGGTAGCGCACCAACGCATCGATCTGATCGTCGAGACGTTCAACGCCACGCCGCAGCGCAAGCTGATCGTGATCGGCGACGGGCCGCAGATGGCGTCGATTCGCGCGAAAGCCGGCCCGAACGTGACGGTCCTCGGTTATCAGCCATCCGGCGTACTGAAGGATTATCTGGCGCGCGCGCGAGCCTTCGTGTTCGCCGCCGAGGAAGACTTCGGCATCGTGCCGCTCGAAGCGCAGGCCTGCGGCACGCCGGTCATCGCGTTCGCCAAGGGCGGGGCACTCGAAACGGTGGTGCCGGTCGGCGACCCGCATCCGACCGGCGTTTTCTTCGCGCGTCAGACCGCGGTGTCGGTGCTCGACGCGATCG
The DNA here is from genome assembly GCF_000092885.1 of Paraburkholderia atlantica. Taxonomy (NCBI): domain Bacteria; kingdom Pseudomonadati; phylum Pseudomonadota; class Betaproteobacteria; order Burkholderiales; family Burkholderiaceae; genus Paraburkholderia; species Paraburkholderia atlantica. The sequence goes on from NC_014117.1 coordinate 1,444,312, forward strand.
ACCGCTTCGAGCGCCTGAGCTCATACATCACGCCAGCGGCCTGTCGCGCGAATGCCGAACGGTTTTCGGCGCAGGTGTTCCGGCGGGCGTTCATGGCAGAGGTCACGCGCACGATTGCGGCCGTCGCTCAGGGCCTACCGGCGACGGAGCCGGGAGAGCACGCGACGTGGGCAGCGCCCGATCTCACGGCCCGGGAACTGGGCATCGCCAGCGAAACGGCGCCGAAAAGCAGGTGGAGGCAATGAGGTGAGGGTCTTTCGCTGTTCTCGCCTCGTGGAGTTTTCGATAGGAGAGGAAAAGGTTTTCGTCGTCATGCAGTGATTTCGCAACAGGCAGTAACGAGCCGTTCTGACCAACGCGTCCGGGCGGCTATTGGTGTGGGCGCGTCCGCTTCGCGCTTTGTGTGGGCAGTGCATATCGCGTCTCGCGCGAAACGCACTGCGCGTGCAAGGCGAGCCGCGGCGGGCCATTGTCAAGCAAGCAGGACTGGACTTCAAAAAACGACATCGGGGTGCGCGCCACGCGCTACGGGCGAGATATTCGCTGGTGCGGCATGCCTCGCGTGGCCATAACGACCTGAAGCAGACGTTCGCTATCGTGACCGCTGAATGACCTCACTGCGAAGTTTCGCCGTGCTGGCAATTCGGCGTGCCACGGCGATTCACTACAACAGGCAGTCGTCATTCGCGCGTCACCGATTAACGCGCCGACGGCTTTTGGACGAGGACGAATTTAAACTCATGAATGCCGATCGCCTTCCGGGACCCTTTCCCGACATTGCCGCAACCTGGGCTGCGCTGAAGAGCCAGTTGCCGATCACGCCGATTCGCACCGAAGAGGATTATCACCAGATGGTGCGCATCGCAAACTCGCTGTCCGATCATCTAAGTGGCGACGACAACGATCCGCTCGCCGATCTGCATGCGATCGTGAAGGAGCTGGTCGGTCACTGGCAAGCGCGCAACCTGACGATTCCAAAAGCGGAGCCGCGCGAGGTCCTGCGCCATTTGCTGACCACGCATGGTCTGAAGCAGAAGGATCTGGCCGGCATCGCGTCGCCGACCGTGGTCAGCGATATTCTCGCTGGGCGCCGCGCGATCAGCAAGAAAGTCGCCAAGGCGCTCGCGGTGCGGTTTCAGACCGACGTGAGCCAGTTCCTGTAGCGGCGGGATCGCGCGACGGGCCCGTCCAGGACGGGGCCGTCGCGGCTCGCTGTCTTGCGTCAACGATGGCGGCTGTCGATCGGACCGCCGGAGTTGGCGTTTCTATCTGCAATTTGCTATTCGTTATTTGCTACTTGCGGCGCACCGTAGCGCCGGCACGATGACCGGCACCGTCGGATGCGCTTGCCTCGATGGCATGCTCAGAACGCGTTGTGGCCGACAAAGCCCTTGAAAATCGTGATGAAGACGATCTTCATGTCGAACCAGAACGACCAGTTGTGGATATAGAAGAGATCGAATTTGACGCGCGCTTCCATCTTCTCGACCTTGGTGGTCGCGCCGCGATAGCCGTTGACCTGGGCCCAGCCGGTGATGCCAGGCTTGATGCGGTAACGGTGCATGTAGCCGTACACCTGATCCTTGTACAGATCATCGTGTTCGATCGCATGCGGACGCGGACCCACCACCGACATCTGACCGAGCAGCACGTTCAGAAACTGCGGCAGCTCGTCGAGACTCGTGCGACGCATGAAACTGCCGAGCTTCGTCACGCGCGAGTCGTTGCGGGTCGCCTGGGTGATCTGACCGTCCTGTTCCTTGTGCACGGTCATCGAGCGGAACTTGTAGATGCGAAACGGCTGACCATCGACGCCCTTGCGGATCTGCCGGAAAAACACGGGTCCCGGCGAAGTGAGCTTGATGCCGATCGCGAGCACGACGAACACCGGCGCGAGCGCGAACAGCGCGAGCGCGGCGAACAGGCGGTCGAACATCAGCTTGGGGCACATCTGCGGCGGCGAGAACGGCGTCGCGCTCAGATTCAGCGTCGGCAACCCGACGACATCGACGATCGCATGATTGAACAGCGACAGACTGCGTACGTCGGGGATGAAGCGCAGATTGACGAAGTCGTGTCTGAAGGTGCGCGTGAAGCGGTAGATCGTGTGTTCCTCGGAAAGAGGCAACGCGAGCCACACTTCGTTGACGCGTTCGTCGCGCACCTTCGTCGCGAACGCGCCGAGATCGGTCAGCACGGGTAGGCGGGCCAGACGCGCGCCATACGCGTCGGGGCCTTCCACGCTGGTGTCGAACACGCACACTGGTTTGAAGCCCGCTTGCGGCGCATGCTCGAGATGCGCGAGCAGCGTGCGCGCAAAGCCCGGTGCGCCGACGATCGCGACCGTGCGCGCATTCATGCCGCGGCGGCGCACGAAGCGCAGCATCAGCTGCATGATGCAGCGGGTCGCGATGATCAGCGCGCCGGAGATCAGCGTCGCATATCCGAACCAAAGGCGCGACACCGCATCCGTCCGATGCAGCGTGAACGCGAGCACGAGCGAGGTCGCGACCACCACGACCCACGCGGCGGCGATTCTCGCGAGCACTGGCGCGAGCGCCTTGCCGCGCCACGTCTCATAGGCGCCGAAGCCCGGAAACAGCAGCAGAACCAGCACACAGTTGAACGCAATCAGAAGGCGCTGGGTATCGCCAAACGGGATTGGCGCAGGAAAGCGCATCCAGTGGGCTAGCAGACCGCCTGCAATCACGAAGAGCACGTCGAGACATCGAGAAATAGCCCTGAACATAGGCAAATCGGCCCCGGTCATCGAGCGGCGTGCCGCTTATTCGACGGTCTCCGCCTGGCGCAGGCGCGGTAGCAGACGATCGAATTCGCGTTTCACGAGGCCGTAGCATTCGCACGCGCGGGCTTCGAGGCCCTTGCGGTCGAGCACCTTGATATGACCGCGGCTATGATGAATCAGGCCTTCGTCGTGCAGCTTGCCGGCCGCTTCGGTGATGCCTTCGCGACGCACGCCGAGCATGTCGGCGATCAGCTGCTGCGTGACGGTCAGATCGTTCGACGCGACGCGATCCACTTCGATCAGCAGCCAGCGGCATAGTTGCTTGTTGAGCGCGTGATGGCGATTGCATGCGGCGGTCTGCGCAACTTGGGTCAGCAGAGCGTGCATATACAGCAGCATCAGGCGGCGCAGAAAGTCGGACCGCGCGAATTGCTGCTTGAGCGCCTGCGCGCTCATCCGGTAGGCGAAGCCCGCGCATTGCACCTGCACGCGGTTGGGCATGGTTTCGCCGCCCGTCAGGACCGGCACGCCCGTCATGCCCTCGCGGCCGACCGCGGCGATCTCGACGGAGCTGCCGTCTTCCATCGTCGAGAGCATCGAGATGATCGCCGTGGTGGGGAAGTACACGTGATGGATCCGTTGACCCGAGTCGCACAGCAGTTGCTCGGTGCGCAGATGAACCAGTTCGAGGTGCGGGGCCAGCGCTTGCCATTCGTGCGACGGCAATGCGCCCAGCAGATGGTTACCGTGCAAATCGGATTGAAGTGTCAACATGATCGGTCCTCGCATGAAAGTCGCGCCTCGCGCGCCTCTCTCCGTTTATTTGATCCGATGCCCGCATCCTCGGGACAGGGCTGCCCGGCGAGCAGCTAGGATGAACAGCATCGGCCCCGTTTTAGGCCTGTCTGCCACCGCCTCTGTTGTTGCGCTCGTGTGCGGTGGCACTCTGTTGCGTAAAGGTAATAGCGAGGACCGTGCCAACGTTAAAGAAAACGCGTGCTGATGCGGCGCAGCGAACAAACCTGGAGTGTGGCCGGAGAGGAAAAGCGGCTTTTTGTTTCAGTTCTGCACACCCCCTCCGGATGGGCAATGCATCGGATGAAAGCTTTGGGTTTCGGGGAATCCCTTGATATCAAAGGCTTCACGGCCAAAAACAGGGGGGCTGTCGAAGCTGTCTCAGATTTGAACCTGGCGCCGCATGCACGTTTTGAAGCGCTCCTCCTGAAGTGCCGGAAATGATTCAGAAGTGTTAAATGGAGTGCGTACGCTGCCGCACCCAAGGCCTTTCAGACCTGCTAACAGTCGCGTTCGAGCCAACAGTGAGTGCGCGGAGCAGACAGTTCGAGAGGTGCGAAGCGGGCTTTGGTGCGCCTCGCGGGCGCGCGACTAGTTCGGAATGACCACTAGCCGTAGAAGATGGCGGAAAGCGCATTGATCGCGCGGACTTCCCCCTGAGGTGCCGCGCTTGTTTCATCCACTTTAAAGGCCGCGTTTGATGCAGGTGCAACGACTTCTTGCGGCGACGCGGCGAACGCGGTCGGCAGCAGCGGTTCGAACGCATGCAGCGGCACGATACAGCGCCGGTTCGGCGCGAGATGGAACCAGTCGCGCGCCGCGCGATAGTGCGGGTCAATGATATGAACGAAGCGCGCAAAGCGCTTCGTTTCGATCGCCAGCTGCCAGCCGTTGCCGTCGCCACGACGTTCGACCTGGACGGTCATACCGAGGTCATCACGCGCGCGCACGCTACGCTCGGGCAGATGAAACGCCTCGGACACGATCTCACCGCTCGCGGCATCGTATAGCGTTGCAATCGTGACATCGTGCGCGCGTGGGCCGAAGCGGTACGCATGCGTGAGATCGAAGAACTGGCCGAGCAGCGCGGCTGCGCTGATGCGTTGCAGGCTACGCGGGGCAAGCGTCAGCGCGCGGCGCGCGGACGTGACTTTCACGCTGCCGTCGCGAAGACAGACCAGTTCCAGTTCGCCGCTAAACGTTTGCGCGCGCTCGTTGATCAGATGGATATCGAGGCCGTTCAGGCCTTCGTCGGTCAGCGTGACCTGCAACGGCTGCAACGTCTGCGCGAAGCCGTGCAGCGCGCTTTTGGGCCGTCCCGTCGCGTCGATCATGCCCCAGCCCGCGCCCGCGCGCAGATCCTGCAACTGCCACACGAGGCCGCCGCCGCACGCTGACCCCGCGCGCCGCCACTCGGCGAACACGTCGCCGATCAGTTCGGCAACCACCGCGCGCGACAGATCCAGATAACGCGCCGTGTCTTCATAGCGCAAGCGCGCCGGCTCGACGCCGTAAAGCGCCTGCAGATAATGATCGCGCACGTCGTCGAAATCCCAGCCCGCGCCAGCATCACGCGGCACGGCGGCTTTCCAGCGCGGATCGTGCGCGTGGACCGTGCCGAGTGCGTCGTGCAGTGTCGCGTCGTCGGGGACATTGGCGAATGCCAGGCATTCGGCGGCGAAGCGCACCTGCGCGCGGCGCACGTCGTCGAGCGGACGCTGATACGCGCCGACGCCGTAGTAGTGCGTGATGCCCTCGTTAGTCGAAAACGGCCACGCGCCGCCCGAGGGCGAATTGCTGACATACGGCACGTCCTCGCGTTCGCGCGCGACGAGTGCGGGCAGCAGCTCGGTAAACAACGGCTGCTCGCGCCGCCCCGCAGGCAGTCCGAACATCGCCGCCTGCTGATCGGCCTCGCTGCCGCCGCACAGCACCGCGAGCGACGCGAAGCGACGTGTGCGGATCAGGAACTGGCTTGCTTCGCGCTCGATCAGTGCGCTGAATGCGGCATCGTTCGGGTAGTCGAAATTGGCCAGTGCGAAGTCCTGCCAGATCAGCAGGCCGTACTCATCGGCGAGTGCATAAAACAGATCTGATTCATAGAGCATCGTGCCGCCGACGCGCAGCATGTTCATGCCGGCGGCGCGCGCGAGTTCGAACGTATGGCGCAATTGCGTTTCGGTGCCTGCCAGGGTGACGAGATCGGCGCTGGTCCAGCACGCGCCGCGACAGAACACGGGCACGTCGTTCACGCGCAAGGTAAAGCCCGCTGCATCGGCGCCGCGGTCCACTTCGATACGACGAAAGCCGATCGAGCCCAGAGGCTGACACATCACGTTGACGTCGGCGAGCTGCAACGTCAGAGGATATAAGGTGGGCTCTCCATGCGTATGCGGCCACCAGCGTTTCGCGTGGGGCACGCGCAACTCGCCGGTGAGTGTATATGCATCGTGCCATTGCAAACACGAAACATGGTTGCCGCACGCAAGTGTCGCGCGGCAGGCGGCGACGTCGTGAGGGTGTACGAAACGTAACGTCAACGAAACAACCCCATCGTCGTGCTCGAGCCGGCTGGTCAGATCAATCGTGTCGAACGCGTGCGGGGCGTCGCCGAGCATCTCGATCGGACGCCACGGACCGACCGCCTGAATCGACGGACACCACCCGGGCATATGGCCGAGCAGCGTCGTGCGCACGTTGCGAAGCGTCGGCGGCGACACGAGCCGAGGGCGCCAGCGCGCACGCGAGCGTTTGGCCGCCAATGCCGGCGTCAGCGAGCGAAAGCACAACACGAGCGTCGCACGGCCATCCAGCTCGATATCGAGGTCATGGGCGATGAACATCGATGCGCAATCGAGCCGCTTCACATCGTCGAGCCACACTTGCGCGAGCGTCGCGAGTCCATGAAATCGCAAGCGGCGCCGACCGGTGCCGATCAGCGTGAGGCGATACCAGTGATCGTCGAACGCGAGCGGTGGCGGGTGATCGACATCGAGCAGCCCGGCGGCGCGCCGCGCGCTCGCGACGGTGCCGGGTACGCGCGCGGCGAGCCAGCCTTGCGCGGGCAACTCGAGCGGTGACGCATAGGCGTTGGGTGGGGTGCTCAGACAGGCCCAGCCGGTATCGAGCCGTTGCGGCCAAAGCGAGGGCGAGGCGAGGGCAGTGCTTGCGTCGTGCGCTTGCGCGCTCGCGTCGGCCGCGCGCGGACGGCCGGCGCCGCCCTCGTCAGCCGCCGGATCGAGTGTCGATACATCCACGGTCAATTCCCGGAAAAACCGCGCGGCACGAAGCGCGCGCATCAACGCATCAACGCATTAGCGCACCAGAGCGGCTAGCGGCGGCAGCGTTTGTTCATAAGCGCTTTCAAGCACGTCGAAGCAGTCTTCGCAGCTATCGCGACGACCGCGCGCGAGCGCGCGAATGAGCCGGAACTGCATCACCATCGACTCCGACGCGATGCGCTGCGCGGCGGCCGGTATCGTCGGCGGCATCTCGAAGCCTTGCGCGGACAGCCACTGCAGATACTTCGACAGAAACTCGAAGTTCGCACCGAGCTGCCGCATCACATTGAACGAGTACAGATGGAAGTAGGCCTCGTCGCGCTCGAACAGCGTGTCGAGATGCGCGGGAAACGCGGCACGCCATTGCGAAATCGGATTGCTCAACGGACGCCGCTCCAGATGCACGCGCAGCAGTTCCGCCGACGCCTCCGCTAGCGCGGTGCCTTCGAGTGCGGGCCGCGCCTGCTTGGCGAACTCGACGTACGGAAACAGCAGATCGGGCTGGCCGGTGAAATGCGGCAGCTTGCGAAACACGCCGTCGTAGTCGTCGCCCTCGAGCCGGTGGTAGCCGGTGTTGTGGAAATAGCCGAGGCGGCGCGCGGCGGTGTCGACGAAGTCGATGCCGATCGTGGTCTTCGGATGCTCGCTGCGATACGAAGTTGCGCGCGTATCGGGCAGGTAGTAGCCGTCGACTTCGACGAGCACGGTGTGGCCGCGCAGCGTCTGCGCGAGCACGCGTTCTTCGAGCGAGTCGTAGATCGCGAGCTCCTGCACCTGGGTGCCGTACAGCCGTTCGAGATCATCGAGCGGAAACTTGAAGAACGTGAACTGATCGCCTTCGAAATCCTGCGTGACGGTGAACGCGAGCGCCGCGCGCGGATCGAGCCCGAAGCCATGCAGCAGCTCGATCCACAGATCGACATAGCAGTTGGTCTCCTGCCACACGCGTTCGCCCTGATGCAGCGCGTGCGCTACGTGCTCGCGCAATTGCGTGCCGGCACGAGGCACCGCATGGGTCTGCTGATGCGTCGGTGGATCGCCTGCGCGTCGCGGCAGCGACGGGTTGGCGAGCGAGCCGGCAGGCGCCGATGTCGGCGAGGGATTCATGCGCGCTCCCCGACGACGGTCACGGTTTGCGTAGATTGTGCCGCCTGCAGCGCATCTGCGACGCGGGTCCCGGTATCGCCCCACAGCAGCGCGCGCACGTCGTCGGGCCACGCGTCGACCTCGAGCCCATGATGACGGAACAGCGCGAGCGTGATGCGCTCCATGCCGAAGCCGACACAACCCGTATGCGCGGTCGTGCCGTCTTCGCAGGCGATCTTCCAGATCGCGCCGAAGTGGTCCATGTGATAGTTGAACGACAGGCACGCCGTCTTGCCGCGCGGATCGGCGACCGCGATCAGCAACTCGAATTTCAGCGCCTGCGCGCGCTGGCTATCGGCGACGATCTTACCGCCACGGCCGAAGAACGGATCGTTCGCGAGATCGACTTCGACGGGCAAGCCGAGCAGTTTCACGAGCAACGAGCCGCGCTCGATCCACATCTGCCGGAACGCCATCACCTGTTCGGGGCTACCCAGACGCACGTATTCGCGTTGACGGAACATCTGCATCCGGCCCGGATCGAGCGATGGCTCGTGGCGGAAGCAGTACGACAGCACGTCGACCGTGCGGCCGTCGGCGGGCAGGGGGCCGCGTCGCGCCAGCACCGGATAGATCGGATAGCAGGCGGCCGGCGTCAGCACGACGCGCGTCGGTTTCTGTTGCGCGAGCCACGCGTCGCCGCGCTCGTCGTTGCTGTCGGCCATCGCATCGTCGAGCGCGCGCAACAGACGGTGGTGGCCCATGTCGTCGCCGCAGAACGAATGGATGGTGCCCGCGAGATTCGGAAAGCTCTTCAGGTACTCGCTATCCTCGAAGTCGGTACGGCGCATCGCGGGCGGAAACCGCAGTACTTCGGCTCGCTGATCTTTGCCGAGATGCGTAATCGCGACGTTCAATCGGTCGACCACGTCCTCGAAAACCTGGCTGCGGCCATACAGCCCGTTTTCGCCGGTATCGATCAGCAGGCCGGCGGCCAGCATCTCGTCGCGCAGCGTGAGCGAAGGCCCCACGTCGGCGGCGCTGGCCGCCGCAGCAGTGGCGGCAGCGGCGGTATCGGTCGTCAGCTTCATTCAGGGCCTCCCCGGCGCGGCAGGACGTTGCGCGAGCAGCAGACTCGCGGTGTTCTGCGCGATACGGTCGTTATTGATCATCAAGGGCGCCGAGTGCAGATCGCGCAGATGGCGCCCGACGCTATAGGGCGTGCCGTTCTTGTAGCCCGCCATGCCGCAGATCATCAGCACTTCCTGTACGACCTGCAGCGCGGTGGTCGAAATGCTGGTCTTCAGCGTGTTCATGTCCGACGCGAAACCGAGCATCGCCGCGAGCGGCGCGTCCGCCTGGATTGCGCCCTCGCGCGCCTGATGCGCGGCGCGCGCAGCCTCCAGCGCGACCGACAGGCGCGCCTGCATCATCTGCAGTAGCCCGACCGCTTCGGCAAGCCGCAGTCCCGCCGGCGGCATCGTGCCTGGCTTCGCGCGCGCCTGTGCGCGGAAGAACGCTTTCGCGCGATTGACCGCGTCGATCGCGATGCCGGTCCACACCGACGCCCACAACGTGTGCGACACGGGCAGCATGGTCTGATCGGCAATGTCGGCGAACGGCGTCGCGAGGATCTGTTCGGCCAGTCCCGTCGCGACGAGCCGGAAGCCCTCGCTGCAGGTGCCGCGCATGCCCATTGCGTCCCAGCCGCCGCGTCGCTCGAGCTGCGTTTGCGCGCGCAATGCGACGATCAGTACCTGGTCGGACGCGGCCGCTTCGGCGGTGCGCCGCGCGGTCACGAGGATGCCGTCGGCGTGCGCGCCGTACGAGATCGTCGGTGCGAGCTTTTCGATCCGGAAACGCGCGCCATCGAGCTCGACCGAGCACGCGCTCGTGCGCATGTTGCCGCCGATCGTCTCTTCCGATGTCGCCGACGCGAGCAGCCATTGCTGCTCGGCCAATTGTGCGAGCAGGCTCGCTTGCCAGGCCGAGGTGCCGCGATGAGAGTCGATGCACGCGACCTGGATCTGATGCATCGCATAGATCATCGCCGTCGATGCGCAGCCCTGGGCGAGCGTTTCGCAGATCGCGCCGATATCGGCAAGCGACAGGCCCGCGCCACCGAAAGCGGTCGGCACCATCGCCGACAGCAAACGCTCGGCCTTCAGCGCGTCGAACGCCTCGACCGGAAAGCGCGCGTCACGATCGACCGCGTCCGCATACTGCGCGGCGATCGCCGCGCAACGATGCGCTGCAGCGCGCCATTCGGGACCGCTGTCGAGCGCGGTCAGCGCCCCGCTGGCAGGGCCTTGGCCAGCGTCGGTCTGTGCATCGGTAGTCGAGTTCGCGGCCGCCCCGCAGGCCGCTGCGGCGGCCTGATCCAGCAGCGGCGCACTCATGCTGCCGCCTTGGCCTGCTGCAACTCCGTCATCGCGGCGGCCATCGAGTCGATGCTCGAGAACAGGCGGCGCGTCAGCATCCGGTCAGGAATTTCGACGTTGAATTCGTCTTCCATGGCAAGCATCAGATGGACGGTCGCGAGCGATGAGAGTCCGGCAGCATAGAGATCGGCGTCGTCGGCGAGGCTTTCCACCGGGACATCCAGGCGTGCGGATTCTGAAAGGATGCGTCTCAATGCAGTTTTCATGCAGTGCTCCCCCTTATGGTCAAAGGTCTGCCGATGGGTGCCGGGATCGAATGATCGTGGGCGCCTGATTTTCGTGGGTAGGTTCGTGCGGTGCGAAGACCGCAGTGTGTGTGCGCGATGGTGCAGTGCGGTGATGCAGGCGGGGCTGTGTGGAGCCATCTGCGATACCGGGGGGCACGTGGTGAGGCTGCGCTTCATTGGCTCGTATTTAAGAATCGGCAACCCCGAGCGTCAGTGCGATGGCGCACGGAAGCACGTCTTTCGCGCAGGCTACCGTGTAGTCGATGATGAGGGACCGTCATGGATCGGCCTGCTGTCGCGCACGGCAGGCATCGCCGGTTTCGCCAAGTATTTTGACCGCCGGGGGCGTGATGAACTGGAAAACGCTGGAGTTCGATCAGCTATCTGCACGTGAGTTGTATGTCGTGCTGCGTGCGCGCAGTGCGGTATTCGTCGTCGAGCAGTCGCATGTGTGCCTCGACGCGGACGGTCGCGACGAGCAGGCCTTGCATGTGTTCGCGGTCGACGACATGGCGCGGCCGATGCCGGTGCTCGCCTATGCGCGGGTGCAGCCCGGCGATTCGGAAGATCCGGAAGTCACGATCGACAAGGTGTTGACGAGTCCGCTGCGGCGCGGCGACGGCACCGCCGAGATGCTGATCGAGCGTGTGCTCGAAGCGGTCGCCGAACGCTGGCCGGGCCGCGCCACGCGCGTAAGCGCGCCGCTCGGTTTGCGTGGGTTTTACGAGCAGTTCGGCTTTCGCAAAACGGAGGGGCCGTACCTCGAACACGGTATCCCGTTCATCGGTCTCACGCGTCAGGTGCGCGGCGCTCAGGCGCGCTTCGGGCAGCGGCGCCGCGAGCGCGACGGCGCATCGTTCGTCAATACGTTCGAACTGTTGTGATGCCGGGCTCAGCCCTGTGCCCGACCGGAGGACGGCACCAAACGCAGCCAGAGCCGATAAAGCGCGGCGCGCAACTCGCTCGAGCCGCGCAGCGACATGCCGACGTTCGCTGCGCTCAACACGAGCGCAGCGACGATCGCCAGCAGCAGCGCGTTGATCGAGTCCGCGAGCGCGAGCGCGACGAGCAGAAACGCCAGATGCGCGAGCATGTTGCGCACGATCGTCCACGCATGCAGCCGTGAGAATGCGAGCAATACCGAGTAATCGAACAGCGCCTTCAACACGACGACGACCGCCGCGCCCATGATGCCGAACCAGTGGATGCCGCACCACAACGCGCCGGTGAAGAACGGCAACTGAAGCCAGCTGACGCTCGCTACTGCGGCGGGATGGGTCTGCGCCTGCAACAGGCTGCCGAGGATGCTCGACTGGCCGCTCAGCCACACGCCGACGATCAGCACGCTCGCGACCGGCGCCGAGGCGGCGAGCTGCGGTCCGAGCCACAACAGCAGAAACGGCTTCAGGGCGAACAGCGCGATGATCACGCACGGCGTAAAAGCGCCATTGAGAAACGCGAGGGCGTGGTGCGCGAGCGCATCCGCATCCTCGCGCGATGCCGCCGACAGACGCGGAAACAACGTGCGCACCATCGCGAGCGGCAGCAGGTTCAATCGATTGATGAGGTTTTGCGGCGTCGCGTAGTAGGTGACGAAGCGCGCGCCGAGCAGTCCGCCGACGAACACGCGGTCGAGCGTCGAGGCAATCATGTTGGCGCCGGAAAACATCAGCAGCCAGCGGCCGTAGCGGAACAGTCCGATCATCCGCCGCCATTGCGGCATCCGCATCCGGCGAATGCCGAGCGCGCGAATGGCGGCCACGCCGAGCATCAGGCCGGCGATGAAGCGCGCGATCACGGCGGCCGGAATCACGAACGCCAGCGACGGCGAAAAGCAGAAGATCGCCGCGATCGGCAGCAGCTGGAACAACGCGGTGCCGAGCATCTGGTTGATGTTGTAGCTCGCGAAGCATTCGACGCCGGTAATCGCGCCCGCGAAGACCCACGTGACGTTCGCGATCGGCACCGCGACCGCGATCCACGGCAGACTCGCCATCACTTCACGCTGGAACGCCGGCTCGATTTTTACGCCGTAGGCGAGGTAGACGATGGTGCCGGCATAAATCAGCGCACCGCCGATGATGCCGGTGCCGAGATTCATGAACCACGCGCTCCAGAAGATCGGTTCGATCGAATCGTCGTTGGCCGCGCGCGCCTTGGCGATCTGGTTTTCCGTCGCGAGACTGGTGCCCAGATCGAGGACGCTGAAGTAGCCGATCAGCGTCCACACCAGATTGATCACCCCATAACGCTCGGTGCCCAGCAGATGGATGTAGGCGGGCACGGTCACGAGGGAAACGAAGGTCGGCGCGATGGCTCCGGCAAAGTTGATGAAGATGTTCCTGACGATGCTTCGTTCCATGGTCCATTGTCCGGCCGGTGACGGGCGAGCCTATCGTATGACTTGCGCGTCGGCGCCGTCGCAGGTCTTGCATCTTGCCCCCAGGCGCCGCGTAACTGTGTGGGTGGCCGTACAGATAGCCGCGATCGGGAGGGAGTTAAATGGCAAAGGTCATACGTAGCGTGGTGGTTGGCCACGAGTCTTGGCGTCGCGTGCCCGGGCGCCACCTTCTCCATCATCTGATGTTCGCGGCACGCTGCACGGAACCGCGGGCATTCAATACAGCGCATCAGCGACGCGATCAGCCGCGTTTCAGTCCATGCGCGGGGCATGTTGCACTGCACAGCATGCTCATCGACACACGAGCCCAGCTCGATTCGGAGCCCAAACCAGTGTGGCGGGACGCACATATGGGCGACAGCACCTTTGTTGTAATCAGATCAAAAGGAAGAAAACGTAAGGAGCGGACTGTGAGACCCATCGTCTTCGACGGCAACTTCGGCTGGTTGCATTCAGCCCACGGCCCGGATGGCGTTGTGATGTGTTCCCCGTTTGGCTACGACACGCTGTGCACGTATCGCGGCATGCGCCGGCTCGCCGAGCGCCTCGCCGCCCGCGGCATGCCGGTGCTGCGCTTCGACTACCCGGCGACCGGCGATTCGGCTGGCGACCCGACCGACGCCGGCCTGTGGCGCGCGTGGATCGACAGCGTCAAACAGGCGGTCGCGCAGCTGCGCTCGGCGACCGGCGTCGAGCGGGTCAGCTTGTGCGGTCTGCGTCTTGGCGGCATGCTGGCCGCGCTTGCCGCGCAGGAACTCGGTGACGTGCACGGTCTCGTGCTGATGTCGCCGGTGCTGTCGGGCAAGACCTATCAGCGCGAATTGCGCGCGCATTACCGGCAATGGCTGAACGATCCGGCCGCGATGGATTGCGTGGTCGAGCCCGATACCGACGAGTTCGTCGAGGCGTACGGCTTCCGCATGTATCGCGACACGCTGGAAAGCCTGCACGCGGCGGATCTGTATCGCGCGACGAGCCGGCCGGCCGCGCGCGTGCTGCTGCTCGATTCACTGAACCCGGTGCGCACCGGTGCGCTCGCCGCGCATTACAAGGAACATGGCGTCGAGCTCGAGCGTCACCCGTTCGACGAATACAGCCGCTTCATGATGGAGCCGCTCGAAAGCGAAATGCCGCACGCCGCGTTCGAGACCATCGAGAACTGGCTCCTCGCGGGCAGCACGCGAACAACCCACGCGGTGGCGCGCGTGCCCGAGCGAGGCGAAGAGCCGGCGGGCGGCCACTATGTCGCGCCGAGGCTGCACGAGACGCCGGTGTGGCTGAACGACGGCAAGGTGTTCGGCATCTACTGCCGGCCCGACGGCGCCGCGGCGGCGCACGCCCCGGCGGTGCTGCTGCTCAATACCGGCGCGGTGTCGCGGATCGGCAACGGACGTTTCGGCGTCCATTTCGCGCGGCGGCTTGCCCGCCAGGGGATCGCTTCGCTGCGCATCGACGTCGGCGGTGTCGGCGACAGCATGCCGTCGTGCGACACGCTGAGCCTCGACGCGCTGTACTCGCAGTCGAGCGCCGCTGACGCCGCATGCGCGTCGCGCTGGCTCGTCGCTCGCGGTCACGCGGGCGCGATGCCGGTCGGCATCTGCTCGGGCGCCTACACCGGCCTGCATGCGGCGACGCGCGAACCCGCGGTGGTGGGCGCGGTGATCGTCAACGTGCAGAAGTTCAGATGGCATAACGTCTGCGACGAACACGGCAAGCCGATGATCCCGGTGTCCGCGTTCGGTTCGACGCGCAACTACATGCGCTCGATGAAGCAGCCTGGCAAATGGCTGCGCGTGCTCAAGGGCGAGACGGGCGGCTGGGGCCTCGTGCGCGAGCTGGTGGTACGCCAGCTCGCGAAGACCGGCGAAACGCTGGCCGACCGGATCGAGCGGCTGTGCGGCCTCGAACTCGGCGCGCGTGACGAGCGGCATCTGTTCGCCAACCTCGATGCGCGGGGCGTCGACACGCACCTGGTGTTCGGTGTGCTCGACGAAGGCGTCGAGGAGCTCGAGCGCTACTTCGGCGTGCGCGGCAGGCGGCTCGCGCGCTTCCCGCGCATTCACGTGGCCTTCTGCAAACACACCGATCACGCGATCCTGTCGTCGGTGGCGCAGGAAAACATCATGTCCTACGTCGAGAACGTCTATCGCGGCGGCTTTACGAAGCTGCGTCGGCCCGACAGCGCGGCGCTCGACGGCGAATTGCACAGGCAGCACCACGAACACGATGAGCATCGCGGCGCGGGAGCGTTGCGTCCGTTCGGAGAAGCATAGGGAGACGCGCGGAAGGAGGGGGCGCGCGCGTACGACCAGAAACGATTGCGACCACGAGGCACTTGCTGGCGTCATGCCGGCCGGTGAACAGGAGTTGGATTCGGGAGGATCGCAAATGAACCGAATAGCAGAGCCAGGTAGTCCGCTCGCGCCGCAGACTCGAGCCGCCGCCGCGCTTCACGAACTGACCGTGCAACCGGTGATTCTCGTGGGCGACTCCGGTACGAGGGCAGGGCCGCTGTCGCGCGAACGCAACCCGAAGCAGCCGGTCGGTCTGATGGACGACCGGTCGCTGCTCGAAGCGACGCTGCGTTGGCTCGACGATGCATTCGACTCGGCCGCGCACGACGCGGCCCGCGCCACGCCGCCCGCCGCGCCACTGGTGGTCTGCCGCGAGGAACTGCGGCTGCCGGCGTTCGAGCGCGTCCGGCAATCCCCCAAGCCTGCGCGCATGCTGCTCGAACCGATGGCGCGCAACACCGCCCCGGCGCTGACCGTCGCCGCGCTCGCCGCGCGCGCGTCGGCCGTGGCCGGCGACGATCCGATCCTGGTCGCGCTGCCCGCCGCTCGACTGATCGCCGATCACGCTGCATTCGGCGCGGCGCTCAACGAGGCGCTCGCGCATGCTTCGCGCGGTGCGATCGTCGCGTTCGGGGTGCTGCCGCAGCACGCTGCGACCGGCTACAGCTATATCCGCACCGACGCGCCCCTGGGCAACCGGGGCGCGCGGACGATCGAGCGCTTCGTCGAGAGGCCCGATGCCGAGCTGGCCGAGCGCTACTTCGCGTCGGGCGAGTACTGGTGGAACAGTGGCATGTTCGTGGTGCGCGCGTCGGTATGGCTCGACGCGATCGGCTTGTGCCGTCCGCTGATCGCGGCGGCCTGCAAGGACGCATTCGCGGGCGCGAGCATCGACGATGCCGGCGCGCTGTGTCTCGCGCGCGCCGCGTTCGCCGCGTGTCCGTCCGATTCGATCGACCATGCGGTGATGGAGCGCATCGGCACCGACGCGCGTCTTCTCGGCGTGACGGTGCCGCTCGACGCGGGCAAGATCCTCGGACAGCTGAAGACGCAGCAGCTCGGCGCGGCCGACGAGCATCGCAGGGTGGCGCGGCCGTGGGGCCTTTTCGATTCGCTCGAACAGGGCGAGCGCTATCAGGTGAAGCGCATCGTCGTGAAGCCGGGCGAACGGCTGTCGTTGCAAAGGCATCAGCATCGCGCCGAGCACTGGGTCGTGGTGCGCGGTACTGCGCTCGTCACGCGCGGCGCCGAGCGCTTCGCACTGTCGGAGAATCAGTCGACCTTCATTCCGCTCGGCGTCACGCATGGGCTCGAAAATCCCGGCAAGACGCCGCTGGAAATCATCGAAGTGCATTCGGGCGGCTATCTCGGCGAAGAAGACATCGTGCGCTTCGGCGAGCAGTACGGCCGCGAGCAGGGGAGCGCCGATGCGCGTGCATGCAGCTCGAACCGATAAGCTAGCCGATGACGCGCGGTCGCCGTCATTCGACGAGCGGCGCTTTCGCCGCGCGCTCGGGCGCTTCGCAACCGGCGTGGTGGTGATCTCGACCGGCAGCGGCGACAGCCTTCACGCGATGACCGCCAACGCGTTCATGTCGGGGTCGCTGAAGCCGCCGCTGATCGTCGTGTCGGTCGGGCATCGGGCGCGGATGCATGCACGGCTGATGGATGCCGACCTGTTCGGCGTCAGCGTGCTGTCGGAGGCGCAGGAGTCGCACAGCCGCCATTTCGCGGGCGAGGCGCAAAGCCGCTTTGCGCCGCCTTGCGCACCGCGCTTCGCGGCGGTCGACGGCCTTGCTGGCGTCGTGTTGCTCGAGCACGCGGCCGCGCGCTTCGCCGCGCGCGTGGTGAACCGCCATCCGTGCGGCGACCATACGCTGTTCGTCGGAGAGGTGCTGGTGTTCTCGCTCGACGAGCACGCGCCGCTGCTGTTCTTCGGCGGCCGCTATGCGTCGGTGGCGGCGAGCGCGTCGAACGAAGATTCGGCGTGATGCGTGTGCCACGGCAGGTTTGTTCGTCGGAGTACGCAATCGACGGACCACGTCCGTGAAATTCAGACAATTTCATCACGCCAACGTGCGAATGCGCACTAATCAAACCCGATAACGCAGGCACGCTTTGACGAGCGAGCTTTGAGCCTGGCGGAACGGATAGCGTTACACGAACGAAACAAATCTTCAGAGGGATAACCCTGTCAGGAAGTGTCCCAACTGGCGCATCCGTTTCGAAGCTAGCAACGTATCGGAAAACGATCCTATTTGCATAACAGATACGTACGGGCCCTTCATCAACAGGCCACGCGGGGTCAACACCGCTTCGGGGATATGTCATGGAACACGCAAACAAGGATCGCTCGCTGGTGAGCAAGGTGATGGACGGGCTCGTCAGCGGCATCGTCGAGGAAAAATACGGCGCGATTCTGCCGCCGCAGGACGTGCTGTCGAAGGAATTCGACGTGAGCCGCACCGTGATGCGCGAGGCGCTATCGATGCTGCTCGCGCGCGACATGCTCGACGTGCGGCCGAAGATCGGCACGCGCATCCGACCCATGAGCGACTGGCGCATGATCGACGAGGACGTCGTCAACTGGCGTTTTCGCGCGAAGCCCGATCCGATGTTTCTGCGTGACGTGATCGAGTTTCGCATCCTGATCGAACCGCGCGCATCGGCGCAGGCGGCCGCGCGCGGCAGTGCCGCGGACGTCGCGGCGATTCGCGAGGCTTTCGAGGCGTTTCGCGTGATCCCTCCGGGCGAGCCCGGCTATCAGGAAGCCGACGAGCTGTTCCACACGCGTATCGTGATCGCGAGCGGCAATCAGTTCTTTAAGCAGATGGCGGCGATCATTCGCGGCGCGCTGTCGACCGTTACCCCGATCGTGCACGACAGGTCCGGGGTGTGGGAGGGCGCGATCGCGTCGCATCAGCGCGTCGTCGAGGCGATCGAGCGGCGCGATCCGAAGGAGGCCGAGCTCGCCTCCCTCGCGATGATCGATTACTCGGCCGAGGAGGTCGGCGGCCGGTTTTCCGCGGAGCCGCCGGCGCGGGTTTGAGTCTCGGTGTTAGCCTGGATGCGTGAGCTGGATGCGTGAGCGCCTGGCCGCGGCTGCGGCGGGGCGGATGCCGAAGGTCGGTGCGCGACGGTGATGCCGCATGGTTCGTATTGGCCGCGTACGCCGCGTTCTCAAACGGCATCGGCGACAATAGCGGCTGTTCCGAACCGCATGGACCCTTGCACACACGATGACAGACACGACAGCGGCACCGCACGCAGCCACCGCCCAACCGACCGATCGGGCAGCTCAGGACACCACTTCATCGCGCGAGATCCGCTGGGGGATCGTCGGCACCGGCCGGATTGCGCGCCGCTTCGCGCAAGGTCTCGCCTTCGTGCCGCGCGCGCGCCTCGCCGCGCTGTGGTCGCGTCGCGTGGGACCCGCCCAGGCATTTGCCGATGAATTCGGCGGTACCGTCTACGACAGTTTCGACACGCTGCTCGCTAGCGGCATCGACGCGCTCTATATCGCGACGCTGCAGGACAGCCACGCCGACTATGCGATCGCCGCGTTGCAAGCCGGGCTGCATGTGCTGTGCGAGAAACCCGCGTGTATCAACCGTGCGCAGCTAGAGCGCGTGCTCGAGACCGCGCGCGCTTCGCAACGGCTCTTCATGGAAGCGATGAAACCGCCGTTCTATCCGCTCTACGGAAGATTGCGCGAACACCTCGCGGTCGACCCGATCGGCGACATCGGTCTCGTGCGCGCGGGCTGCTCGGTGCCGGGCGTGCCGGCCGATCATCCGTCGCTGTCGTTCGAGCATGCGGGCGGCGCGCTGCTCGATATCGGCATCTACGAGATGTTCCTCGCGGTCGACTGGCTCGGCGCGCCACGCGACGTGCAGACCTTCGGCCGGCTTGGCGCGACCGGCGTCGACACGTTCGCGAGTCTGAACAGCCAGCACGAGCGCGGCGGCATCGCGCAGCTATTCTGCGGGCTCGATCTGCATGGCAAGGGCGATGCGCTGCTGATGGCCAAAGGCGGTCACGTGACGCTGCACGAGCCGTGGTGGAACCCGTCGCGCGCGACCATCCGGTACGCGGACGGCCGCGTCGTCGAACTCGACGAACCGTTCGAAGGCGGTGGTTTGAACTACGAGACCGCGCACTTTTGCGCGCTGATCCGCGCGGGTGCGCTGGAGAGTCCGCTGATGCCGCACGACATGTCGCGACAGATGATCGCGATGGCCGACGCGGCGCGCGCGGCGTTGGGGCTCAAGTTCGCGGGGGAATGAGCCGCTGCGGTGAACGAAAAGGCGTGGGCGGCGCTCAGTGCCGCGTCGGCAGCGACAAACGCCGCTCGTACCAGCGCTGCGCCCACTCGAGCACCTGGCACAGCACCCAGTACACGGCCGCGGCCGCCAGATAAAGCGGCAGCGGCTGATAGGTCGACGCGATCATTTCCTGCGCGCTGCGCAGCAACTCGGTCACCGTGATCACGGACACTAGCGAGGTGTCCTTGATCAGGCTGATCAGGCTGTTCGACAGACTCGGCACCGCGATGCGCAGCGCCTGCGGCGCAATCACATAGCGCAGCGTCTGACGCCGCGACAGCCCGAGGCTGTACGACGCGAGCCACTGCCCCTGGTGGATGCCCAGAATCGCGCCGCGCATGCTCTCGGACAGATAGGCGGCAACGTTCGCCGATAGCGCGATCACGCCGGCCGGCGTCGGTTCGAGCGAAATGCCAAAGCTCGGCAGCCCGTAGTAAATCACGAAGATCTGCACCAGCAGCGGGGTGCCGCGCATCACGCTCACATAAACGCGTGCAATCCAGTTCAGCGGCCGGCTGTGGCTGATCCCCATCAGTGCGAGCATGGCGCCGCCAATCAAGCCGAAGATCATCGACAGGATCGCGAACTTGATCGTCAGCAAGGCGCCTTGTGCGAGTACCGGCAGCGATTCGAGCAGCAGGGATGTGATGGACATGGGTAGTGTTCTTATTGACGCACAAAGCGCACATCATAAACTTTGGCGCGCGTTAAGGCGCGGGTCGCGCGATGCGGCTTGGGGTATACGCGACGCGCGGTCCGGGGGCCAAGGCCTCGCGCGGGCCGCAAAAACGCGAAGGGCGGCATCGATCACGATGCCGCCCTTCGTTCGCCTGCAAGCGTGTTACTTGATCGGCTTGCTGACGTCGATGCCGAACCACTTGTCCGAGATCTTCGTGAAGGTGCCGTCCGCTTCCAGCTGGGTCATCGCTTCGTCGATGGCCTGCGCGAACTTCGGGTTGCCCTTTTTGAACGGAATGCCCGACGGGTTGCCGGTACCGACGTTCGCGCCGGTGCGCAGCGGCAGGTTCGAGTTCTTCAGCAGGTACGCGAGCATCAGACGGTCGTTCAACGCCGCGTCGAGCCGGCCGGCGGCCAGGTCACGCAGATATTCGGGCGCGCCCGGATAGGTCTTCACGTCGATGCCGGGGACCGACTTCGCCATGTCCATGTAGTTCGTGCCGAGACCGACGCCGAGCTTTTTGCCCTTCAGGTCTTCGAGCGACGTGAACTGGCGCGTGTCGTCCTTGCGCTGGATCAGTTGCGCGGCCGAGTACGTGTACGCCGGCGAGAAGTCGAGGGTCTGCTTGCGCGCGTCGGTGATGCCCACCTGGTTCACGATCACATCGAACTTGCCTGCCTGCAGACCGGCGATGATGCCGCTCCATTCGGTCGTGACGAACACCGGCTTCACGCCGAGCTTTGCCGCCACGGCCTTGGCGATGTCGACGTCATAGCCGACCAGCTCGCCCGACGGCGCTTTCGAGTTGAACGGCGGGAAGGTGCCTTCGAGACCGACGCGCAGCGTGCCGCGCTGCTTGACCTGGTCGAGCAGGTCTTCCGCGTGCGCGGCGACGGCGCTCAACGATGCGCCGATCAGCGCGGTGGCGAGGAGTTTCTTCAGCAGGCCAAATTTCATCGTGTTCCTTTGTACGTCTGACGTTTTGACGGTCGAGAGCATAGCAAACGAGACTATCGCAACCTAAATATCGTTTGTTTATGTCTATATGCGCTGTCGGCGCGGATGCTTAGCGCAACGCCTGCGCGCATTCGGCGACGAGCGCCGGACCGCGGTAGATGAAACCAGTATAAAGCTGCACCAGCGACGCGCCGGCCGCGAGCTTCGCGCGCGCATCGTCGCCTGAGAAGATCCCGCCGACGCCGATGATCGGCACCGTCTCGCCGACTTCTGCGCGCAGCTTGCGGATCACCTCGTTCGACGCGTCGAACACCGGCTTGCCCGACAGGCCGCCGGCTTCGTCGGCATGCGGCATGCCGGTGACGGCAGCGCGCGACAGCGTCGTGTTGGTCGCGATCACGCCTTCGAATTGGTGGCGCAGCAAGGTGTCGGCGATCGACCTGATCTGCTCGTCGTCGAGGTCGGGCGCGATCTTCAGCGCGAGCGGCACGAGCTTGCCGTGCATGTCGGCGAGTCGTTGCTGCTTGTCCTTCAGCGCGGCGAGCAGCGCGTCGAGTTCGTCGGCGCCTTGCAGCTGGCGCAGGTTCTTCGTATTCGGCGACGAGATGTTGACCGTCACGTAGCTCGCGAACGGGTACACGCGCTCGAGGCAGTACAGGTAGTCTTCGGCGGCGCGCTCGATCGGCGTGTCGGCGTTCTTGCCGATGTTCAGGCCGAGAATGCCGCGATAGCGCGCGGCCTGGACGTTCTTCACGAACTGGTCGACGCCGGCGTTGTTGAAGCCCATCCGGTTGATCACCGCGTTCGCTTGCGGCAGCCGGAACATGCGCGGGCGCGGATTGCCCGGCTGCGCGCGCGGCGTCACGGTGCCCACTTCGATGAAGCCGAAGCCGAGCGCGGCCAGACCGTCGATGCACGCGCCGTCCTTGTCGAGGCCCGCCGCGAGTCCGACCGGATTGCGGAACGTGAGGCCCATCACGGTGCGGGGCGAATCCGGCACGCGCGCGGCGAGCGCGCCCGCGAGGCCGGTGCGGCCGGCGGCGCCGAGCATGCGCAAAGTCAGATGGTGAGCGTCTTCCGCGTCCATGCGAAAGAGTTGGGCGCGAACGAGCGGATAAAGGGAACTGAACACGAGATGAAGCCGGGCGGCCGGAAAATGGGAACCCGCTATTTTACCGGCTTTGGGCTCTGATGAGACTGATGGGGCGTTGCGGGGGAGAGCAGCACCCGGCGACGACTCGACGGATGGTGCCTCGACTTACGGCCTGAGCGGCCCGCGTCGCCCGGGCATCGCCAGATCGACCGGCGGCAGGTCGATGCTGGCCGGATCGAGCACGCGCCACTCGCCGTCGATCAAGCCTTCGAGCGGCCGGAAATTCGCCTTGTACGCCATTTTCGGGCTTTCGCGAATCCAGTAGCCGAGATATACGTACGGCAGGTTCAGGCTGCGAGCCTGCTCGATCTGCCAGAAGATGTTGTAGGTGCCGAAGCTCGCATGCGGCAGGCTCGGCTCGAAGAATGTGTACACCGACGACAACCCGTCGCCGAGGATATCGATCATGCTGATCATGCGCAGCGCGCCCTGCGCATCGGGGCGCGGATCAGGCCGTCCATCGGGCCGCAGCGGTGCCGGCTCGCGAAACTCGACGAGCCGCGAGTTGATCCGGCTTTGCAGCAGGAACTGCTCGTACTGATCGCGGCTGTCGCGATCCATGCCGCCGCCTGCGTGGCGCGCCGACTGATAGCGCATATAGAGCGCGTAATGCTCCTCGTCGTAATGCAGCGGCGCGACGGTCGCGATCAAGTCGCCGTGCTTTCTCCATACACGCCGTTGCGTGCGGTTCGGCTGAAAACGCTCGACCGGCACGCGCACCGGCACGCACGCGCGGCAGCCGTCGCAATACGGGCGGTACGTGAATACGCCCGAACGCCGGAAGCCCGCTTTGACGAGATCCGTGTAGACATCCGAATTGATCAGGTGGCTGGGTGTGGCGACCTGCGAGCGCGCGATGCGGCCGTCCAGGTAACTGCAGGGATAGGGCGCCGTTGCATAAAATTGCAGCGCGGAAAGCGGCGAAAGAGGCAGCTCGTTGGGATGAGTCACGTTGGCAGCTCTCGAAGCGTCTCTAGTAATGCAAACCCGGCGCGCCTGGCGGTTGATGCCGCGATTCGATGGGCGGCGGACCCGGATTCGGCCTGATTTTTCCTACGCCGCGCGCGCGAGGATTTCGAGCAGGGCGGTCTTGTCGAAGCGCCACGGAATGGCCGGTGCGCCGACAGACGCGCGAACATGCGCGACGAACGCCTTGCGCGCTATCTCGCGGCCGCCGAGCGACGCCAGATGCGACGTGTTCTGCTGGCAGTCTATCATTTCTATTTCGTGACGTCGCAAGTGGCCGACCAGCGCGGCCAGCGCCATTTTCGAGCCGTCGGTGACGTCGGTATACATCGATTCGCCGAAGAACATCCGGCCGAGCGACACGCCATACAGGCCCGCCACACGCTTGCCCTCGAACCAGGTTTCGATGCTGTGCGCGTCGCCGAGGCGATGCAACGACGAATAGGCTTCGACGACGTCGGCGGTGATCCACGTGCCGCGCTGGCCGCGGCGCGGCGCCTGCGCGCAGGCGCGCATCACGGCGGCGAAATCCTGATCGACACGGATTTCCCACGCGTCATCGCGCAACATCCGCTTGAGCGTCTTGCGCAGCGACGGCGACAGCTTGAATTCGGCGGGGCGCAGGATCATCCGCGGATCGGGGCTCCACCACAACACCGGCTGACCGTCCGAATACCAGGGGAAAATGCCGCGCCGATAAGCGTCGATCAGGCGCGACGGCAGCAGATCGCCGCTTGCCGCGAGCAGACCGGGCGCGCCGCTCGCGGCGCCGAGCGCGCGCTCGACGGGCGGAAACGGATCGTCAGCTCCGAGCCAGGGAACCATGCGCGCCGCTCAACCTTCGCGCAGGGAGCGGAAGATGTCGCCGGTATGCAGGCCGAAACTGCCGGCCGCGCGGTCGGCGAAAAAAAAGCGCAGCGTCTGGCCGACGGTCGGAAACGCGATCTCGTCCCACGGAATCTCGTGCTCCTCGAACAACTTCACTTCGAGGCTTTCCTCGCCGGCGGCGACGTCGAGATCGAGCAGCCGCGCCATATAGAACAGATGCACCTGATGCACGTGTGGAACGTTCAGCAGCGAAAACAGGTTCTGCACCTCGACGCGCGCGCCGGCTTCCTCTAGCGTTTCGCGCAAGGCGGCTTCGGCCGTCGTTTCCCCCATTTCCATGAAGCCGGCGGGCAGCGTCCAGTAACCGTAGCGCGGCTCGATCGCGCGACGGCACAGCAGCACCTTGTCGTCCCACACGGGAACGGTGCCGACCACGTTACGCGGATTCTGATAATGCACCGTGCCGCAACTGCTGCATACGAAGCGCTCGCGATTGTCGCCCGGCGGAATGCTCAGACTGACGCCGTGGCCGCAGACAGAACAGAATTTCATTGGAAAGGGGACGAGAAAGGGTGATAGGAGTTTATCACCGGGGCGCGCGATTACTGAGGGGACGGCACGGGCTGCGCGATGGGAGGTTCGGTGCGGCCAGCGCCTTCGCGTCTGACATTGGTTGACAGTCGATTTTCGGATGCGCTGATAGCATCAGTCGTGATGGTTGCGATGGAGGCTCCCGCGTCCACCACAGTCATCTTTTCTCTCTTGTACATTGCCTCGTAGGTTGGCGCGTCATTCAGTGACGCGCTTTTTTTTTCGCCTGAGGTTAGGCGGTCAAGAGAATCGTGAGGTCATGGCCACCAAAACAAAAAAGGGTTACACGCCAATGCGTTGTAACCCTTCGATGATTTCGTTCTGGTTGCGGGGGTAGGATTTGAACCTACGACCTTCGGGTTATGAGCCCGACGAGCTGCCAGACTGCTCCACCCCGCGTCCGTCGAAGAAAAGATTATAGACCAACCAGCCAGCCAGCGCAATAGCCATGTAAGGATTGGCTTCATTGCGCTTGGCGCCGCCACCGCGACGCCACCACTCGGAAACGCTCCGGAAAGTCGCGCGCGGACGCTGCGCTAGAATTCAGATGCTCCACGCGGCTCGCCGAATCTTCACGACGGCGACCCCTTCGACTCCGATCCTCCGACCGTTCTGAACCCCATGGATATCGCTCACGATCTGCAGGTCATCGCCCTTCAGGAAAAGACCCTCGTGTTTCCCCGCTTCGATGCCGACCGCGCGTGGCAAGTCGGCGCGTACCTGCACGAGGTCGCGAAAGCGCGCGGCATTGCAGCCGCGATCGACGTGCGCACGTTCGGCCAGCCGCTGTTCTTCAGCCTGCTCGACGGCGCGACGCCCGACAACGTCGATTGGGTGCGCCGCAAGGGCAACACCGTCGCGCAATTTCGCCGTAGCTCGTACGCGATCGGTCTGAAAATGCAGCTCGCGGGTGCGACGCTCGCCGACAAGCACGGTCTGCCGGCCACCGAGTACGCATCGCACGGCGGCGCATTCCCGCTGACGGTGGAAGGCGCGGGCGTGATCGGTTCGATCACGGTGTCCGGTCTGCCGCAGCGCGCCGATCATGAGCTGGTGGTCGAAGCGCTGTGCGCGCATCTGGGTCACGACTACGGCAAGCTCGCGCTCGCGAAAAGCTGACGCGATGCGCGTACCCTCGTATGCGCTGCTCGCGATCGCGATCGTCGCCGAGGTGATTGCGACTTCCGCGATGCGGGCCTCGGACGGTTTCTCGCGCCTGCTGCCGTCGATGGTCGTCGTGCTTGGCTACGGCATCGCGTTTTATTGCCTGTCGCTGACGCTAAGGAGCGTTCCGGTCGGCATCGTCTACGCGATCTGGTCCGGCGCCGGCATCGTGCTGATCACGCTGGTCGCGCTGGTGCTGTACCGGCAGGTACCCGACGTGCCGGCGATCATCGGGCTGGGATTGATCGTCGCAGGCGTCGCGGTGTTGAATCTCTTCTCGAAGATGCAGGCGCATTGAGCGCCCGCGCAAGCCGGCTCGATTGCCGCCTGGAACGTAAATCGGCTTATTTGCAGCGCACGATCATCGAGCGGCCTTTCACATTCGCCGACGCCACATTCGTGACGCTGCCGCCGGCGGTGCCGCCTTCGTCGTTATCCTTCGACACGATGTCGTAGCCGGTCGCGCCGCACGCCTTACCCGCTTGCACATAGCACGAGGCCCAGCTCGAGCCGGCGTCGGCGCCGCTGCAGTTGACCGCGAAGCCGGTCTGGCCGTTCGGCAGATTGATCAGCGTGGTCGTGTTCGACGACGCGCAGCCGCCCAGTCCCGCGGCGAGCAGCAGCGCGGCGGGCAATGACGCCGACAGCGACGCGCGACGCACGAGGGCAAACGCGGCGCTGGATCGGAGGCGGTGGAATCGGCCGGCGCGCCGCGGTTGCGTCGTGAATTGCATCGTGTTGTGTCCTTTCATTCAGATAGAGGAGTGTGCCGGGCCGGGTCGGCCGCTGTGGAACGCAAGAGCGCGCGCCACGGCTCAGATCGTTTCGACGGTGATGCCCGCCGCGCTGACGAGCCGCCGGGCTTCCGCGCCTTCTTCAGTGGCCGCATCTTCCCAGATGCTGATCGCTTTTGGGATGTCGATGCCGTGACTTTCGGCGTACTCAAACCAGCGGTTCGCCGCATCCGGCTCGGGCAGTTCGTGATTCTGCAGAAAATATTTTCCCATATTGCGCTCGCTGGCCTCGAAATGGCGTCGTCACAACTACGTTCGACAGCATGGAGCATGCCGATCCGGGCCGATCGATCAGCGCGCGTGGCTGGCGTGCGGCGCGACTGCGGTGCGGGGCGAGCGGGTGTCTCGCGAGCAGAACTTATCGCGCTGCAACGCGCCTTATCGTAATGGGGCGCGCTGCCCGCACACCTCCGGTGCAGCGGCGCGCCGCATGCTGAAGCATCAAGGCGGCGCCGTCGCGACCGGCGCCGGCCCCGCAACCGCAACAGGAGGACGAAGATGGCTGAACGGGTCAGTGGCCCTTATCGCGGCTATTACATCAGCGCCGCCGCGCGCCTCGTGCCGGGAGGCGGCACGTCGGGCACCTCGGGCGACGCGCACGCCAAAGCGGATGGTACTTACGTCGGCTCGGTCAGCCTCGCCGAAGCCGGCCCGGACGATCCGCATCGGATGGAAACGTTGCTCGAACTCGGCGACAGGCAACGCTTTAGCAGCGAAGAGGAGGCGCTCGCGTTCGTCGAACGGGCGGCCCGCGAGTATGTCGACCGATTGCTGGATGGGCACTGAGCGTGTCGGCGATTCTCGTGCGAACGGCCGGCCGAAGCGCTCGCCAATGCAGCGCTCGATACCTTGAAGCTGGCGCCCGCGCACGCTGGACCGTGATCCGGCGGCGCGAGTACCATAGCGGGACCCGCGAGGATCGGCGGCGCATAGCGGCCTTCCGCGCGTGCTACGTTCCCGCCGCCACCTTTTGACGAGGCGACCATGGAAATCCGTTTTCCCGAAGACGCGCCTGCTTACCGCGACTCCAACCTGACCGTCGTGTTTTCCGCGCTGGTGGACGGGGAGCCGGTGCCGTGCGCGATCTCGGTGGAAGCGCTCGAAGATCACTTCGGCGCTTACAGCGAGGACCTCGACGGCTGGCTGCGCGCGTTCGATGCGGGCCGGCCGCGCATCGAGGCCGTTGCGCGTGAGCATTTGCAGATCAGCAACGGCACGCCCGTGCTACTCAAGAGCGGTCATTTTCCGCCGGGGCAGATGGCAGGCTGAGCGGAACTGTCCTTCCACCAGCGCATCGCCAACGCGTTGCCGCTAATTCACGCTGTGCGCCGGCACTGCCTCGCGTGCGGCTTCGAAGCACCGCCTGATCCCTTCCTGATACGACGTCTTGCTGAGCGGCCCGATCAACGTTGCCAGCGCCGAATCGTCGAGCACGACCGGCTCGGTCAGCAGATAGTTCATCTCGACCAGTTCGCGCATCAGCGGATTGAATAGCCCGAGCACGCGCAGCATGCCCTTGCCCGCCACCATCAGCTTCGGCTCGCGGCCGGCGAGCGCAAAGGCTTCGCGCGCCACTTCGCGCTGCGTGATCGTGCCGGCGCCCCCGAGATGCCACCAGCGGCCGTAGGCCTCGGGCGTGCGCGTCAGTCGTTCGACCACGGGGCCGACATCCGGCAGGAAGATAAATTCGTGCGGCACGTCGATGGGACCAAGCACCTGCGCGCGCTTACCGGTAGCTGCGCCAACGAAGACACTGTGCAACAGGCTGCGTTCAACCCCCGGTCCGTAGAAATCAGGCAGCCGCAATACCAGCGTTTCGAGACCTTTCTGGCCATGCGCGGCCAGTACGAGCTTTTCCTGTTCGAGCCGCATGCGGCCCTTGAAGGTGTGCGGCTCGCGCGGATGATCTTCGCGGATCGGGTTACCGCGCGCGCGGCCATACGGATACACAGTGCCGATCAGAATGAAGCGCTCGACGCCGGCGGCCGTCACGCCAGCCAGCGTTTTCTCCATCAACGGCGGGTGCTGGGCGAACTGGTCGTAGGGCACGCCGACGAGATAGATCACGGTCTGCAGACCGGCGGCAGCGGCGCCGATCGAGGCAGGGTCGTCGGGGTTCCACGTGACGATTTCCGCGTGCGGGTCATCACCGAAGGTCAGTTGCAATGCCTCGCGCGAGCGGCCGACCACCCGATAATCGCGGCCCGCCGCAGCAAGCGCCGCGGCAATGCTTTGACCCGCCGCGCCCGCGGCACCGAATAAACCGACCTTTCCCGTGGCTTGCATGACGACTCCTTCAAATTGACTGATGAAAATTTATTAAACATCGTTCAGTAAACGGTGTTCAGTTTAAATTGACTTTTCAGTTTGTCAACCTGAAAATTGCGAGTCATGGGAATAGCCGAACGAAAACACCGCCAGAAACAGGCGCTGCGCGAACGCATCCTTGATGCCGCGCGGCGCATCGTCGTGCGCGAAGGCTTTGCCGCGTTGTCGATGCGCAAGATCGCCGACGCGATCGAATATTCGCCCGCCACGTTGTATCTGCATTTCGCGAGTCGCGACGACATCGCGCGGGCCTTGTGCGAGGAGGGTTACGCGCAGTTGCTCGCGACCTTCGTGCCGCTCGTGCGGATCGCGGATCCCGCCGAACGGCTGAGGGCGCTCGGGCGCGCGTACGTCGCGTTTGGCGTCGAGCACCCGGAAACGTACCGGCTGATTTTCATGGAGGACCCGAGCTATACCGGCGCGGCGCTCGGTGGTGCGGCGGCGGCCACTGGCAAAGACGGCGGTAGTGCGGATGACTCAAGCGCGAACGCCGGGACCAGTGGTTCAACCGCGTCCCGAGACAATGCCGACGACGACCCCGGCGACGCCGCGCTGCACATCATGATCGACGCGCTCGACGAGTTGCGAGCAGCGGGGCGTCTGTCGGCGTCGGTCGCATCGATGGAGTCGGCCGTGTGGGCCGAGGCGTTGTGGGCGAGTCTGCATGGCATCGTCGCGCTGAATCTGACGTGTCCGGTATTTCCGAGTGCGCCGCTCGAGACGCTCGTCGGCGTAACGCTCGATGCTTGGCTAGGCGCGCCGCAGGCCGTGGCAGCGGGCGCATCGAATAGCGCCGCAGTGCGCGGCAAGAAAGCCGTCGCGCGGCGCCACGCCGAGCCTTCCGAATCCGCGGACCCGGTTCCCGAGCGCGCCACCAAACGCAAAGCGGCAGGCCCGTGATAACGTTCAGTTCCACGCCAATCCGCGCCGCCGCGCCCAGTTCTCCATGTCAACGTCCGCCTCGCCCGCCACTAGCGACGAAATCGCGACCCACGTAACCAACCGCATCGGTTTCATCGAACTGGAACGGCCGAAAGCGCTGAATGCGCTGTCGACCGGCATGATCCGCGCGATCCACGCGGCGCTCGACCAGTGGCGCGAGGACCCCGAGGTGCTGGCCGTCGTCGTGCGCAGTCGGCATCAGCGCGCGTTCTGCGCGGGCGGCGACATCCGCTTCATGTACGAGGCGGCGCAACGCGGCGACCGGGAGGCACGCGATACGTTCTTCAGCGAGGAATACCGCCTCAATCACGCGATCTTCGTGTATCCCAAGCCGTATATCGCGTTGATGAACGGCATCGTGATGGGTGGCGGCATGGGTATTTCGCAGGGCGCGCATCGCACCGGCGGCCTGCGCGTCGTCACCCAGTCGACGAAGATGGCGATGCCCGAAACGCGCATCGGCCTGTTTCCCGACGTCGGCGCGAGCTGGTTTCTCGCGCGTACGCCCGGCGCGATCGGCCGCTATCTGGCGGTGACTGGCGAGACGATCGGCGCGGCCGACGCGTTGTACGCGGGCCTCGCCGATGTCTACATCGACGACGCGGCGTTGCCTGCGCTCGTCGATACGCTGAGCCGCGAACCGTTCGAGCGCGGCGCGGATGTGGTTGCGTGCGTCGAGCGCGAGACGCGCGCGTATCAGGTCGCCCCGCGGCCCGACGAGAGCGCGCTCGCGAAGGCACGGACGTTGATCGACCGGCATTTCGCGCTGCCCGACGTCGCGCGGATACTCGCGTCGCTCGAACAGGAACGCGAGCGCGGCGGCAACGCGGCGGAGGCGGAGTGGGCCGAGCGGACGATCGCGGTGCTGCGCGAGCGCTCGCCGCTGTCGATGGCGGTCTCGCTCGAAGTGGTCACGCGGGCGGAAGGGTCGATGGCCGACGTGCTGCGTGTCGATCTGGATCTGACACGCTCGAGCTTCCTGCTCGGCGATACGGTGGAAGGCATTCGCGCGCGCATCATCGACAAGGACAACGCGCCGCGCTGGCGTTTCGCGCGCATCGAGGACGTCAACCAGGCCGATGTCGAGAAGATGTTCGACAGTCCGTGGCCGGCGGACGAACACCCGCTGGGCGCGCTGCGCGGTTGAACGCGCACTGAACGCGCCGCCTCGCGAACCCGCCCGCGAAAATCGTCGCGTTGCGCGAATTCACGCGCGACGCGCTTATTCCTCGTCCTCGCTCGCCATGAACGCGCGCATGAACACGAGCGCGCCCCAGCCCCACATCGCATTCGCCGCGAAGCCCACCGCGAGGCGCGGCAGCATGTTGCCGCTCGGCCAGATGCCGCGCAGCGGATCGACGACGAACACGCTCGCCGCCGTCAGCACGATGCCGCCGAACACGAACGCCGGTACCCACGGCGCGTGCCGATGCGGCGCGATGCGCAGCAGCCAGGCCATCAGCACGGCCCAGCACGCGCTCCAGATTGCGTTCGCGATGAACTCAGGCAGGCCGAGCGGCAAAAACGGCGCGGTCGAAAAACCGGTGGGGTCGATCATGCCGGCGGCATGCATCAGCGCCAGCGTCGATTCGCGAAAGAACAAAGAAGCCAGAAAACCGGCGACGAACGGCAGAATTATTTTGTGCATGCATTGCACCGGCAACGTACAGGCGACGCGGATCGCAAGGCCTGCACCGGGTGATTGGAAACGAGCGCCATTATATCGATCGGGGTGTGGCGGCCGGGGCCGCGTGTGTAAAGCGCAACAACCGTATGCGGTAGCGCCGGGCTAATCACGAAAGCGGAATTCCTAAGCTCAAAAAAATCGTTCAAAAGCCGCGGACCGCTCCATAGACTGTTTCCTCATGCAGACGGCGCGGGTGTCGCCGTCATCCGTTGAATCGAGCGCATCACGCGCAGGTTGGTCGAGGAAACCGTCGCAATGTCGAGCGTCATGCCGAATCTCCGTTGCCGCAGGGCCCGCGCGCGGTTGTGTTCGCGGTGCCGCCCGCCGGGCGCAGCGCCTTCATCGCGTTGACGCGGCTGTCGGTGGTCTGAGTCTACCGTCCGTTTTTAATCCTTTTACACGTCGCAGCGCCTTGCCGGTTGCCGGCTCGATGCGTGCGGCCGGCGCTCGCGCCCACCGTTTTCATTCAAGAACAGGCAGGAGCAACAACATGAATGTGTTCTGGTTCATTCCGACTCACGGCGACAGCCGCTATCTCGGTACGTCCCAAGGCGCACGCGCAGCCGATTACGACTACTTCCGGCAGATCGCCGTCGCCGCCGATACGCTCGGCTACGAAGGCGTGCTGCTGCCGACCGGCCGCTCGTGCGAGGACGCCTGGGTGGTCGCGTCGAGCCTGATCCCCGCGACGCAGCGGCTCAAGTTCCTCGTCGCGATTCGTCCGGGGCTGTCGTCGCCGGGACTCGCCGCGCGCATGGCGGCGACGTTCGACCGGCTGTCGAACGGGCGTCTGCTGATCAATGTGGTGACGGGCGGCGACGCGGCCGAACTGGCCGGCGACGGCGTGTTCGTCGATCACGACACCCGCTACGAAATCACCGACGAATTCCTGCATATCTGGCGCAAGCTGCTAGCGGCGTCGCACACCAATGAAGCGATCGATTTCGACGGCAAGCATCTGCAATCGAAGGGCGGCAAGGCGCTGTATCCGCCGGTGCAGAACCCGCATCCGCCGCTGTGGTTCGGCGGCTCGTCGGCGGCCGCGCACGATATCGCGGCCGAGCACATCGACACCTATCTGACGTGGGGCGAGCCGCCCGAAGCGGTCGCGAAGAAAATCGCCGACATTCGCGCACGCGCCGCGGCGCGCGGCCGGCAGATCCGCTTCGGCATCCGTCTGCACGTGATCGTGCGCGAGACCGAGGAAGAAGCGTGGGCCGCCGCCGACAAGCTGATCAGCAAGCTCGACGACGACACGGTCGCGCGTGCGCAGGCGTCGTTCGCGAAGATGGATTCGGAAGGCCAGCGCCGCATGGCCGCGCTGCACGGTGGCAAGCGCGGCGGGCGCGAACAGCTCGAGGTCTATCCGAATCTGTGGGCGGGCGTCGGGCTCGTGCGCGGCGGCGCGGGCACCGCGCTGGTCGGCAGTCCGGAGCAGGTGGCCGCGCGTATGAAGGAGTATGCGGCGCTCGGCATCGAGACGTTCATCCTGTCCGGCTATCCGCATCTCGAGGAATCCTACCGTTTCGCCGAACTCGTATTTCCGCTGCTGCCGCAACGCTTCAGCAAGGTTGCCAACGGGCCGTTGTCGGGGCCGTTCGGCGAAATCGTCGGTACTAGCGATCTGCCGAAGGCGGCGAGCGCGAGCTGATCGACCGGTAAGGAGAAAAGCCACATGAGTGACACTGCTTTGAGCGCGGCCACGGGGGCAACCCCGCAGCCCGCGTCCAACGCGCGCGCGGCCGCGTTGCGCCGGTTCGGCGCGCACCTGGTGCCGTGGCTCGCGCCTGTCGCGATCCTGCTCGCATGGGAAATCGCCGCGCGCAGCGGCGCGCTGTCGACACGCGTGCTGCCCGAGCCGTTCGCGGTCGTGAAGGCCGCATGGTCGCTGATCCAGTCCGGCGAAATGTGGGCCGACGTGAAGGTCAGCACGTGGCGCGCGGTGTCGGGTTTCGCGATCGGCGGCGGCATCGGTCTCGTACTTGGACTGGCGACGGGTTTGTTCAAGCCCGCTGAAATCGTGCTCGATTCCACCGTGCAGATGATCCGCAACATCCCCGCGCTCGCGATGATTCCGCTCGTGATCCTGTGGTTCGGCATCGAGGAACAAGCGAAGGTGTTCCTCGTCGCGCTCGGCGTGTTCTTCCCGGTCTATGTGAACACGTTCCACGGCATCCGCTCCGTCGATGCGAACCTGATCGAGATGGCGCGCAGTTATGGCGTCAAAGGCTTCGCGCTGTACCGCCACGTGATCCTGCCGGGCGCGCTGCCGTCGATTCTGGTCGGCGTGCGCTTCGCGTTCGGGCTGATGTGGGTCACGCTGATCGTCGCCGAGACTATTTCCGCGCAATCGGGCATCGGCTACATGACGATGAACGCGCGCGAATTCCTGCAAACCGATGTTGTGGTGGTCGGCATTCTCCTGTACGCGGCGCTCGGCAAGCTCGCCGACATGCTCGCGAAGAGCCTCGAGCGCCTGTCGCTGCGCTGGCATCCGGCCTATCAGCGGGGAGCAAAAGCATGAGCGCAACGACGTTATCGACGGCATTCGGCGGTATCGCCGGCAGCGACCTCGAGACCGAACTCGCGCAGCCGCGGCTTGCGGATCACGACGCGGACGAGGCCGCGGAGATCGAGCGGGACGGGGTGGCTGGCGCGCATTACGGCTCGCAACCCGGCTTGCAAGTCGCTCCCGCCCTGAGCCGCAGCGACGCGCGCCCCGCAAGCGACTACGCGGTGCAATTGCGCGGCGTCGGCAAACGCTATGGCGAGCGCGAGGTGCTGTCGGGCTTCGATCTGTCGATCGAGCGGGGCAGCTTCGTCGCGATCGTCGGCCGCAGCGGCTGCGGCAAGTCGACGTTGCTGCGGCTCGTCGCGGGTCTCGAAGAAGCCAGTTCGGGCGTGCTCGAAAAACGCGCCGGCAATGGCGGTCCGCTCGACACCCGCATCATGTTCCAGGATGCGCGTCTGCTGCCGTGGAAAAGCGTGCTGCAGAACGTGATGCTCGGCCTCGGCCGTGGCCGAGGCGCGCGCGACGATGCGCGCGCGGTGCTCGCCGAAGTCGGCCTGCTCGAACGCGCGAACGACTGGCCCGCGCAACTCTCGGGCGGTCAGCGGCAGCGCGTCGCGCTCGCGCGGGCGCTCGTGCATCGTCCGCAATTGCTGCTGCTCGACGAGCCGCTCGGCGCGCTCGATGCGTTGACGCGCATCGAAATGCACACGCTGATCGAACGGCTGTGGCGCGAGCATCGCTTCACCGCGCTACTCGTCACGCACGATGTGCACGAAGCCGTCGCGCTCGGCGACCGGATTCTGCTGATCGAGGACGGCCGCATCGCGCTCGATCAGCCGGTCGCGCTCGCGCGTCCGCGCGCGCGGGCGTCGGCGGGCTTCGCGGCGCTCGAAGACCACGTGCTGCAACGCGTGCTGAAAAACGCGCCGAACGACGACACGCTCGCGCATCGCGCGTACGAGCCCTATGACCCGTACGGCCTGCCGGAAGCGGGCCGTCTGACGCGGCCAACCGACGTGCGCTGGGCCGTCTGAGCTTTCCAGCAAACCGATCCCATCCGATCCATTCCGTTATCAACCGCTTCTGTGGAGTTATCTGAAATGAGCATTTCCGCCATCAACGTGCGCAATCAGTTCAAAGGCAAGGTCAAGGAAATCATCCGCGGCTCGGTGGTGTCCGAAGTCGACGTGGAGACGCCGTTCGGCATCGTCACATCGGTGATCACGACTCGCTCGGTCGACGAACTCGAACTGAAAGTCGGCTCGGAGGTGGTCGCGCTCGTGAAGTCGACCGAGGTGTCGATTGCGCGGCTTTGATGACGTTCCGCTAGTGCGAGCGGTGTGCGCAGCGGCTACTTCGCGTTTGCGCCGCTTGCCGGCGGCTCGTGCGACATGTGGTCGTTGGTTGGCTTCGTCGGTCGCTTGATCGGCATGTTGTCCGGGTTGCTCGAACCGCCGGCGCCCGATGCCGCCTCGGGCGGTTTGGCCATCGGCGCATGGCTGTCCGGCGGCGCGCTGGATGCCGTTTGCGCGTCGGCGCTCGCGCCGCTCGCGAGCAGCGCCGCCAGCGCTGCGGCAGTGGCGGTCAACGTGGCCCAATTGCCTCGCTTCATGTCGTTCTCCTTCGATGTCGCGCGTCGTCTGTAGACACGCGGCTGTGTGCACGATTCATTAGTAGCAGACGGTGTTCCGGGGCCGCGGCTGGCGCGCACGCCTGCATCCGCCGATGAAACTTGCTACGATGAATTGAGCATTCCGACGGAGACGGCCATGTCGAAATCCTTGAGTCCCGAAGCGGTCGAAGCGTTGCGGCGTCTGAACGACGTCGGCGTCGGACAGACGGCGCCCGAAGTCGCGCAGTCCGTCGCGGCGGAGTTGCTGGCATGTGACCTCGTTGCCGAAGCGGGCAGCGGTGGGGTCGAAATCAACTGCAACGGCCGACAGTATCTTTCGGGCGACTGCAACTGATCCGCTGGTCGGCGACCGGCCGCAGGGCCGGAGTGAAGAGCGAGGCGGCGCGTCGCGGGTAAGGCGCGCGCGTTCGCTTGCCCGCGATCGGCGAAACCACGGAGACGAACATGGAGCCGAAGGGCGTCGACATGGGCGACTACCAGGCGCGCTATGGCGACTACGACATCGAGGTGGCGGTCGAACAGGTGCTGACCGGCGTCAAGGCGCATTTCCGGGTGCTGCGCGACGATTCGACGGTGGTCGACTGGCAGCTCGTGCATATCGATACCTTGTGGTCCACCGAGCATGCGGCTGCGGAGGCGGCTTTTAGCGCGGCGCGTGAGTTGATCGATGCGGGGCTGGCGAGTTAGAGGTGGATAGCGGGGTCCCGAAGGAAGGATGCCAGACGTACTACAGCCGGCGTAAACGCAACTGGGCGCCGGCATCGATACTGCATGCGCGGCGCCCAGTTTGATCGCTGCCTTCAGAGGCAGCGGATCTAACGGTACTGCAACTGCTGGCGGCTTAGTGGCCGAAGTACACCGATTGCGGGCCCGACTTGGGTTCGCTGCGCGAGCCCGATTGGGTCGACACGCTATTCACGCCACCGTACGCATTCGATTGCGCGTTGGCGCGTTCAGCAGCGACCGTCTGCGCATTCTGGCCTTGCTGCGAAGCCGGCGCGCCAACCGACGGACGATAGTACGGCGCCGGACCATAGCCGCTTGCGAAAGCAGGAGCGGCGATCGAGGCGGAAGCGGCAACCAGCAGGGCGGCGATAAACTTGGTCTTCATGGTAGGACTCCGATAACGTTTCGACTGCATTTCAGGAAGATGTTGCAGGAGCCAGTGAACCAGGTGTCTGCAACGTCGATGGAAGGCAGTGTATACCCCTACTATCGAGAATTTGTGCCGATAATCTGAAATTACTATTCCCGATGAAGAAACAATCGTTCAGACGTAAGCGCGGCAAGGCCGACCGCTGATCCGGCCCTGTTGGCCAAGCGGTTTTTGAAGATCGACAGAAGGGGAAGGGGCGGTGCGGGGCGAAAGACCGCACGTTCGTCATGGAAAACGCAGAAGGCTGCCGGCAAAACGGAAACGGCGTTGTGATTGCTCACAACGCCGTTCGCTTGAATTCTTTGGGGTGGCTGATGGGACTCGAACCCACGACGACAGGAATCACAATCCTGGACTCTACCAACTGAGCTACAGCCACCACTAACATCCGCTTGACTTGCTTTAAAAACCTGTCTCGCCGACGAAGAAACGAGATTATAGGGACTAGATTCGGGTTTGCCTAGTCCTTTATTCAAATATTTCGAGAGGCTCCCGCAGATGCTGTCTCGCTTCGTCGAAGATGGTCAGATCGCGGGCCGCAAGCCGCTTGCTGTCGGACAAAACTCGACGCCACCCGCGCGCGCCCGCTTCGCCGCGATAGAGCCCGAGCGCATGGCGCGTGATCGCGCCGAGATAGGTGCCGCGCGCCATTTCGGTTGCGCAATACTCGATCAGTTTCGCTTCGACCTGATCGCGCGTCGGCGGCGATTGTGTCGACCCATAGAAGCGCGCGTCGACATCGGCGAGCACGTACGGGTTGTGATATGCCTCGCGCCCGAGCATGACGCCGTCGACGTGCTGAAGATGCGTGTCGACTTCGTCGAGCGTCTTGATGCCGCCATTGATGATGATCTCCAACTGCGGAAAATCGCGCTTCAGCTGATACGCGTAGTCGTACTTGAGCGGTGGAATCTCGCGGTTTTCCTTCGGGCTCAAGCCCTTCAGGATCGCGTTACGCGCGTGAACGATGAACACCTCGCAGCCGGCCTCCGCGATCGTGCCGACGAAATCGCGGACGAAGCCATATTCCTCGACCGTATCCACGCCGATGCGGTGCTTGACCGTAACCGGCACCGAGACGACGTCGCGCATCGCCTTCACGCAATCGGCGACGAGTTGCGGCTCGTTCATCAGGCATGCACCGAACGCGCCGCGTTGCACGCGCTCGGACGGGCAGCCGCAATTCAGATTGATTTCGTCATAGCCCCATTGCTCGCCGAGCTTTGCCGAACGCGCGAGATCGTCGGGCTCGCTGCCGCCGAGTTGCAGCGCGACCGGCGCTTCGTCGGGCGTGAACGCGAGATGGCGCGGCACGTCGCCGTGCAGCAGCGCACCGGTCGTCACCATTTCCGTGTAAAGCCACGTATGGCGCGAAATCATTCGATGCAGCGAGCGGCAATGACGATCCGTCCAATCCATCATCGGAGCAACGGACACGCGGCGGGGGCTGGGAGTGCGGGGTAATGACATGGAACGGCCAAGCGGCTTGAATCAAAACAATAATTTTACCGCAAGGCCAGAAACCGCCGGGCGCGCTGAAGCCGTGTCACTGTCGCGACGGAGGCGGGCACCGGTCCGTCGACGCTCAATGTCTCAGTGTCCATGTCCCCCCATCCCGCCACCATGGCTCCACGCGCTGCCGCCGCCGTGCATGCCGCCGAATCCGCCGCCGTGCCATCCGCCGTCCCCGCCATGCCATCCGCCGTGACCGCCGTGCCAACCACCCCCATGCCATCCGCCGCGCCCATGCCAATACCCATGTCCGTAATAGCAGCACGGCCCGCCAAAACCGCCGTAGATACCAACCGAGCCGTACACCGGCCCGTAGTAAGGCGGTCCGTACGCGTAGGGATAATAGGGTTCTGCGTAGCCGTAGTCCGCTGGCGGCGCGACGACGCATCCAGTGATGCTCGCTGCCATGGCCGCTAGCAGCGTCATCGATGCAATGAGCCTGGTCACGATTTTCTCCTTCACGTAAACCTCAGAAAAACCGCGCTCAACGGAGTTCAGCCGTGTTTGTGTCCGAGCGTTACCGGCGTCGGCGCGGCGCGGTGCGCTCGGGGCTTCGATCATGCGAGCCGTTGCCGCGAGGCTCGACCTTTCCGCCAGTCTTTCCGCGCATTACCGGACGGCGCTGCGGTAACACTTCGTCAACGGTCCGAAACGCGACTGCAGCGCACCGTTGCTAACTTCCGTCGGACGATTCGTCTTTTGAGTCGCAAGCGATGCGCTTGCCTGCGTGGCAATCCGCGCTTCTGCCTGCCGTTGCGCCAGCCTTTCGCCACTGCTCACAAGCAATTTACCGCCGTCAATGAAGCTCAACCCTCAATCCAACACAGCCGAGCAATGGGGCGCCGAGGGGGAAGCGATATTGCGACCCGCGCAACGCCGATCCCTATCGCGCAGTCGGCAGGACGCTCGGGCAGCTGCATAGGCTCGAGGCTGCCGTCGACGCCTATCGCGAAGCGGTGCGCCTGAATCCGCGAGCCGACGGTTCGAGTAACAACGTGGGCAACTGCTTGCAGGCGCATGGCCGTTTCGACGAAGCTCACGAAGCGTACCCGCGCGCGATTCACCGCGCGCGTTGATGGGACACTGGCGGCGCGCTCTTCCCGCAGACGCGAGGCTCGAAATTCAGTACGAGGCAATGGTCGACGATTTCGATGCGAACATTGGTCGGGCGCTGGCAGCCGCGACGCGAATTGTTCGAACCGCTATGGAAAGGTCTCGGCGCCGAGCTGGCGGCGACCGACGCTCAATGCCCGATCACCGACACGTGATGCAGCCACGGGTAGACGCCGGCAATGAAGGCCACGTAGATCGCCGCCATCGTCACGCCGGCGGCCGTGCCCCACACGTCGCGCGATGCCGCGCCCTGGCGGAAATGCACGGGTAGGCCGACCACGACGTAACCGATCAGGAAGAACAGGATGACCGCGCGCACTGGCGACAGATCGTGGCCGATGAAGTCGAGCAAGGCGGACAGGTTGAATTGCGACATGGACATACAGGCAGTCACGAAGGCGGGGATCGCACGGCGCCGGAACACATCGAAACAGTTCAGCGAACGATGACTGAACCGCTTCACTATCGACGTCCCACAGCGCGACGACCTATGCCGATTAAAGGCCATGCAAACGCGATCCGCAAGGAAAAAACCTGTATGAATTCGGACTGCCCGACATTGCTTGCAGCCTGCCTTCGCCGCGACTTTCAGCGGGCTTGGCAACGCTTTCACGGAGACGGTTTCAACGCTCGTTGGTCTTCAGTTTGCGCAAAGGATCGAGCAGCGGTTTCAACCCGTTGTGATCGATCTCGTGCATCAACGCGAGCAAACGGCCGATCTCGCCGGGCGGAAAGCCCTGGCTCGCGAACCAGTTCAAATAGTGGCCGGGGAGGTCGGCAATCACGCGGCCTTTATATTTCCCGTAGGGCATCACGCGCGTGACCAGCAATTCGAGGTGTTCGTGATTCATGGCAACGGAGTCGTGATGAAGCGCGCCTTTTGAGCGCAAAGCATGTACTGCGCAACTCGCCAGGCTGCGCGCTGCAACGCATGGCTCCGCATTCTAGCCTTGCTGCAGGTAATGCGCCGGCGTGGTAACGTCTGCGCTTTCCGTTCACCTCTTCAACAGGACAAGTTAGATGGAATACCGCAGACTCGGCGACTCCGACGTGCAGGTCAGCCTGATTGGTCTCGGCACGATGACGTGGGGCGAGCAGAACACCGAGCAGGAAGCGCACGCGCAGATCGACTATGCGCTCGATCACGGCGTGAACCTGATCGACACCGCCGAAATGTATCCGGTGCCGCCGCGCGCCGAAACGCAAGGTTCGACGGAGCGCTACATCGGCACGTGGCTCGCGCAGCACAAGAGCGCGCGCGAGAAGATCGTGCTCGCCACCAAGATCGCGGGCCCCGCGCGTCAGCCGCACAATCCGCGTCATATTCGCGGCGAAGGCAATCAGTTCGACCGCAAGAACCTGACCGAGGCGCTCAACGACAGCCTCAAACGTCTGCAAACGGATTACGTCGATCTGTATCAGTTGCACTGGCCCGATCGCAGCACGATGACGTTCGGCCGTGCGTCGTATCCGTGGGTCGACGACGCGTACACGGTGCCGATCGAGGAGACGCTGACGGTGCTCGCCGAATTCGTGAAGGCTGGCAA
The DNA here is from genome assembly GCF_000092885.1 of Paraburkholderia atlantica. Taxonomy (NCBI): domain Bacteria; kingdom Pseudomonadati; phylum Pseudomonadota; class Betaproteobacteria; order Burkholderiales; family Burkholderiaceae; genus Paraburkholderia; species Paraburkholderia atlantica. Next base: position 1,485,470 of record NC_014117.1, read on the forward strand.
GGTGCGCCATGTGGGGGTGTCGAACGAAACGCCGTGGGGTGTTGCGCAGTTTCTGCGCGCGGCCGAAAAGCTCGGCCTGCCGCGCATCGTCAGCATCCAGAATCCATACAGCCTGTTGAACCGCACGTACGAAGCAGGTCTGTCCGAGTACGCGCATCGCGACAACATCGGTCTGCTCGCGTATTCGCCGCTCGCGTTCGGCTGGCTGTCGGGCAAGTACGAAGGCGGCGCGCGTCCGGCCGGCGCACGCATCACGCTGTTCGAGCGCTTTGCGCGCTACAGCAAGCCGCAAGCCGTGCAGGCGACCACGCGTTATGTGGAGCTCGCGAAGCGCCACGGCATGTCGCCCGCGCAATTCGCGCTCGCGTTCGTCAATAGCCGGCCGTTCGTGACCAGCAATCTGATCGGCGCGACGTCGCTCGAGCAGTTGAAGGAAAACATCGCCAGCGCGGACGTGAAGCTGTCGCCCGAAGTGCTTGCGGAAATCGACAGGCTGCACGAGCTGCAGCCGAATCCGGCGCCTTGATGCCGGTGTCGACGTCGATGTAAGCGCGGCGCGCTTGCCGCGGTGGCCCCGGTCGAATGCCGGGGCGGCCGCGGCAGGCGCAGCAAATCAATCGGCGCTAGCCGAACTCAACTCGCGGCCTTTGCCGCATCCACCGTCTCGCCCTTCGCCGCAAGCGGCGAATTCTCGCCGAGATCCCAGAACAGTCCCGCCATCATCTGCAGACCTTCGCGCACCACCGGGCCTAGAAGGTGCTCGTTCGGCGCATGCTGAGAGCAGGCCGGATAAGAATGCGGCACCCAGATCGTCGGTAGACCGAGCGTGTCGGCGAATACCTCGTTCGGCAGCGTGCCGCCGAGATTCGGCAGTAGCGCGGTCTTCTTGCCCGTGGTCGCTTCGAGCGACGCGAGCGCCCAGCTGACCCACGGATCGTCCGGATCGAGCCGCGTGGCTGGCGCGCCGCGTTCGATGTCGAGTTCGACCAGCTGAAAGCCGTGCGCATCGAGATGCGCGCGCAGATGCTTGCCGAGATTTTCCCAATCGGTGCCGACCACGAAGCGCAACTGGCAGACCGCGAACGCCGACGGCGGAATCGCGTTGACCGGGTTCTCCGGATTGCCCGCCTTGAAGGCCAGCACTTCGAAGCTGTTCCAGCCGAACACGCGCTCGGGCGCGGAAAGACCCGGCTCGCCCCAGTCATCGTCGACGGTGGGGTCGCTGGGGCCGTCGCCCACCGTGATGTCGGCAAGCGCGCGGCGCACGGCCTCGGGGATCGGCGGCGGGCGCAGACCATCGACCGCGATCACGCCGCGCGCATCGACGAGACTCGCGAGCGCGTTGGCGAGCACCGTCGCCGGATTGCGCAGCAGGCCGCCCCAGTTGCCGGAGTGATGCGCGCCGTCGCGCAGGTTCAGCGACAGCCTGAAGTTGACCGCGCCCCGCGAGCCGAGAAATACGGTCGGACGACGCGCGGCAAGACGCGGGCCGTCGGAGGCGATCAGCACGTCGGCGGCGAGTTCGTCGCGGTGCGCGCGGCAGATCGCATCGAGCCCCGGCGAGCCCGTTTCCTCGCCCATTTCGATCAGCAGCTTCGTGTTGAAGCCCAGTTTGCCATCGCGCGCGGCGAGCGTGCACGCGAGCGCGGCGAGGTTGATCGAGTGCTGACCTTTGTTGTCGGCGGTGCCGCGACCGAACCAGCGCTCGCCTTCGACGGTCACCGCCCACGGCGTCAGCGGCGCGCGCCACTGGCTGTCGTAGCCGCGCACGACGTCGCCGTGGCCGTAGATCAGCACGGTCGGCAGATGATCGCCTTCGTGACGCTTGGCGATCAGGAACGGACCGAAGCCGTCCACCGGGTTATCGACGATGCGCGTGCTGAAGCCGAGGCGCTCCGCTGCGGGCTGGATTTCGTCGGTCAGATAAGACAGCAGCAGCGCGCCGCGATCGCTTTCCTGGCTTTCGGTGCGAATGCCGACGCGGCGGTTCAGGTCGGCGAGAAAAGCGCCGGATTCGAAGTGCCGGGTGGCAAGCTCGATGGCCTGGTGGCGGCTCATGTCGGTGTCTCCAATGCGGGGGGGCGGGTGGGGCGTTGCGACCGATTCTAGAAGCGCGCCATTTTTGTCACAATGATCATGTTTCGAAGCTTGCGTTGCCGGAAAGGCAAAGCGTCACCGCACCGTTGCAACTGATTCAATCGAGGCGTCCCGAATGGCACGTTCACTGCATGGCATCGCGCTGCGTTATTTCGTCGAAGTCGCGCGCAGCGGCTCGCTGAGCGACGCGTCCGAACGGCTGCATGTCGCGGTATCGGCGCTCAGCCGGCAGATCGTGCGGCTCGAAAGCGAACTCGGCGTCACGCTGTTCGAGCGGCGTCCGCGCGGCATGGCGCTGTCCGAGGCCGGCGAGCGGCTGCTTGCGTATGCGCAACGCAGCCTGCTCGAAGCCGAGCACGTGATGAAGGAGCTCAGCGGTCTCGCGAGCCTGCACGGCAGCCGGATCAAGATCGCGACCGCCGAGGGCTTCGCGGTCGACTTCCTGCCCGCGGCGATCGCGGATTTCCGCGCCGAGCACCCCGGCATCGATTTCACGCTGACGGTGATGTCGCCGGCCGACGCGACCCGCCATGTGCGCGACGGTGACGTCGACATTGCGTTGTCGTTCAGCCTCGCGCCGGAGAAGGGCGTCAAGGTCGAGCACACCGAACCCGCGCCGGTGTTCGTGCTGGTGCGCGCCGATCATCCGCTCGCGACGCGCGCGAAGCTGTCGCTCGCCGAGGTGAGCCGTTATCCGCTGGTGTTATCGGAGGCCGGCACCACGCTTCGCCAATTGATCGACATCACATGCGCGCTCGAAGGCATCCTGCTCGAGCCAGACCTGATCTGCAACAGCAGCGGCGCGAGTTATCGCTATGCGCAGAAGGCCGGCGCGATCATGTTCACGGGGCTGCTGTCGGTGCGCGACCGCTATGCCGACGACGGCTTCGTCGTGATTCCGCTGACCGACCCACAGATGCGCCAGCGCAGCATCCAGGTACAGACGATGGCCGGGCGCGAGTTGCCGCCGTCGGTGCGGACGTTTCGCGACCATCTGATCGCGCGGATCGCGGATCCGAAGCCGGCCGGGGCGCAGCCCTCGAAGGCGGACCGAGGGCGCGGCAAGCGCACGCCGCGGCGCCCGCGAGCCGATGCATGAAATGCGACACATGCCACGCAATAAGCGGCAAATGTTCTCCCGGAATCCGAATCACGACCTAAACTGTGGTGGACGGCAAAGACGGCCCTGAGAAAACGGCCCCGATGGTGCGCGCCACGATCGGGGGAAACGGCAGAACGATGGCAGTCGAAGCGCGGACCGGCCGCGCAGCCCGCGATGCTGCAATGCACCCAGGCGGCAACAGATGGACTCAAAAAGAAACGCGGCGCGTCGACCCGAAGGCGCGTTGCCCACAACAGAGCGATAGGACCAACACATCCATGGCGCAACAGAAAACCAATCCGAAACTCGAGCAGGCGCTCACGCGCGGCGATCTCGCGATCCGCCAGGCCAACTCGGCGAGAGCGACCGCGCTGTTGCGCGCGCTCGCCAAGATGATCGTCGATGCGTCGGCGACCATCGGCGTGGAAGCCTTCACACTGATTCACGACGGCGACAAGATCTACGATCCCGCCGATGGTCTATGGCCGCAGGCGCTGCTGATCTCGCTCGACGGTCCGGTCGAGGATGCCGATCCCGACGAATTGCGCACGGTGCGGCTGATCGCGGACGATCCAGCCACGGTGTTCCGCGTCGAGTGGCAGCGCGCCGATGGCAAGATCGGGCGTCACGAGGGCGGCCCCTTTGCGACGGTCGCGTTCATCTCCGACGTCGACATTCCGTGGACCGATGACGAGGACTGAGCGCGCCCGACGAGCAAACGCGCAGCGTGGCGACCGGCGCGGCGCCGTCTCGCGCTCGCGCCGGCACAACGAGGCAGAATGCGCCGCCCCGCGCGTTCGGCTTACTTCATCATGCGGCGCCGAAACAGGATCGCCGACACGATAAAGCCGCCGACCGCATAAGCGGCCAGCACGCTCACATGCAGCGCCGCGTGCTCCATCGGCCGGCCGAGCATCGCCGGGCGCATCAGATCGACCGCGTTGGCGAGCGGTAGCGCGGCGGTCACCGCTTGCGCGGCGCCGGGCAGTTGCGAGATCGGAAAGAACACGCCGGAGAGCAACAGCATCGGCGTGAGCACGAGCGTCTGATAGAACATGAAAAAGTCGTACGACGGCGCGAGCGCCGTCACGATCATCGCGAGGCTCGCGAACGCGAGACCGGCCAGCACGATGACCGGCAGCGCGAGCAGCATCGACGGAAAACTCGCATAGCCGAGCGCGCCCGCTACCAGCATGATCGCCACCCCAGACAACACCGATTTGCTGGCGGCCCACACCACCTCGCCGAGCACGATATCGCCGAGCGTGAGCGGCGTATGCATGATCGCCTCCCAGGTGCGCTGCACGTGCATGCGCGAAAAGCCCGAATACATCGACTCGAAGCTCGCCGACATCATCACGCTCGACGCCACCGTGCCCGCCGCGAGGAACGAGATATACGACACGCCGTCGACGTGCCCGACCATCAGCCCGAGCCCGAGGCCGAGGCCGAACAGATAGATCATCGGATCGGCGAGGTTGCCGAACATCGACGCGATCGCGAGCTTCTTCCACACCAGATAGTTGCGGCGCCACACCGCGATCCAGTTCGTGGCGTTGGCGGGGAAGGCGCCGAACGGCTCTTGCGCCGATGGCGTACCTTCTTGGGTTTCGTAGGTGCGTGCGTCCATCAAGTGTCTCGCTGCGGGTTCAGTCCTGCATTTCGCGGCCCGTGAGCCGCAGAAATACATCCTCGAGATTCGCCGGCCGATGCAGATAGCGCAGATCCGCGCGCTGCTTCAGGCGCATATGCACGGGCTGCGCGTCATTCACGTAACAGAATAGGGTCTCGCCGCTGATCTCGGTGCGCTCGGCGAGCGGCGCGAGTTCGTCGCGCAACGCAAACGGATCGGGACCGTAGATCTCGATCACGTCGCAGCCGATCTCGGACTCGATCAGCTCGCGCGGCGCACCTTCGGCGATCTTGCGTCCTTCCTCGATCACGCACAGTCGATGACAAAGCCGTTCGGCTTCTTCCATGAAGTGCGTGGTCAGCAGGATGGTCTTGCCGCGCGCGAGCAGCGAGCGCAGCCGCTCCCAGATCAGATGGCGCGCCTGCGGGTCGAGACCGGTGGTCGGCTCGTCCATGATCAGCACGTCGGGATCGTTGATCAGCGCGCGCGCGAGGGTCAGCCGCCGCTTCATGCCGCCGGACAGTTCGCTCACGCGCGCGTCCGCCTTGTTCTCGAGGCGGGCGAATTCGAGCAGACCCGGGACGGCCGCGCGACACTGGGCGGCGCTCAGGCCGAAATAGCGGCCGAACACGAGCAGATTCTCGCGCACGGTGAAATCGGGATCGAGGTTGTCGAACTGCGGCACCACGCCCACGCGCGAGCGCGCGAGGCGCGCGCGGCCCGGGATCGACTCGCCGCACAGGCGGATCGCGCCGGCGTCGGGGGCCGCGATGCCGAGCAGCATGCGCAGCGTCGTGGTCTTGCCTGCGCCGTTGGGGCCGAGCAGTCCGAAGCATTCGCCGGTGTTTACATGAAACGACAATCCGTCGACGACGGTTTTTTCGCCGTAGCTTTTCCTGACGTGATGGAATTCGATGGGGGCGGCGGGCATGACTCGAGCGAGGCTCCGAAAGAAGGCATAACGTACGCGCAAGACACACAACATACCTGCGACGCACGCATTTCGCACGTGAGGCCGCTTATTCTAGGGCATCGGCCACTGATGCGAGCGGGGTCCTGGAACGCATAATGCGTGGGCTGCGATGCGTTCGCATCCGAAGTTTTGCGGTGCCGCAAACGTGTGCGAATACCGCCTCCGGTGGCCCAACGCTTGGCAGACGGCTTCAGCACGCACCGACTATGCACTTAGCGTTTTCCATCCCTTGCAAGCCGAATTGCGGCGCACCATGATTGATTCAGACCGCGCTTTCCGCGCGAATGGGAGAAGACAGATGGCGAGCTACCAGAAAATCCTGTTGTGCTACGACGGCTCGCGCGAAGGCCGCAAAGCCCTGCGTTGCGGCGCTGATCTGGCGTTGGACCTGAAGGCGGAAACGCATCTGCTGTCGGTCGTCGACATGCGTTCCAGCATCGCGCAAAGCGCGGGCTTATTGACCGATGTGGCGTGCGGAAGCTTCGAAAAAACGGCCCGCGAGATTCTGCAGGAGGGCGTGAACTGGCTGACCGAGCGAGGCGTGAACGCACAGGGGCATTTCGCGTTCGGTCATCCGATCGACGAGATCGCCAATCTTGCCAACGAGTTGCACGTCGACCTCGTGGTGGTGGGTCATCGCTGCCGGACTGGTTTGTCGCGGTGGTGGATGGGGGCGGGCAATACGCCGCTGCTCGACCGCGTGTCGTGCAGCATTCTGGTGGCGTGCTCGTCGGCGCAGGAGCAGCAGCAGGCGGCTGCGGCGTAATCCGCACAACCCTGTCACGCGGCTGGCCGCAATGGCCAGCCCGCGCATCCCTTCAGTTCACGGCTTGAACCTCACTCGTTCAGATTGATCGCCGCGAGCTTCCACGTGACCAGACCTTCGCGACGAAAGATCGCCGAATAGTTCGCGTTGCCTTCGCCGCGTCGGTACGTGACAACGAACTCGTTGAGACTACGATAGCCGGCCGTGCTTTGACGCCCGGGGGGCGGCGCGCTTGCCTGAGTGGCGGTGTCGCCCGCGGCTGGTGCTTCGCCGCCCGCGGCTGGCGGCGCGGACGGTTGTTCGCCCGGTGTGCCACGCGGCGGCATGCCGTTCAGCAGTGCCGCGACGCCGTCGGGTGTCGCATAGGCATCGACGAGCGGGCCGATCAGCGTCACGCCGATCACCGCGCCGATCGTAGCCATCTTGTTGCCGGCATCCGCCTCGAGTCGGCGTGTCAGCATGGCGCCCACCTGCTGCTTCAGGCTATCGCGTAGCGCGGGGAAATCGACGTACTGATTGACGGTTTGCACGTCGCGCGCGTCTGCCGCGCGTTTGAGATTGTTCACCGCGAGATACGGTGACGCATAAATAAACCCCAGCGCGGCAATCACGATCACCACGATCAGCGTGATCAGCAGCGGCCGGGCGGCGCTGCCCTGTGTGCGTTTCGGAATTGTCATCGAATGGGACTCCACGTCAGTGATGATCTAACGTCGACCACGGCGAGGTCGAAACGATCCCATCCCACGCGAATCTCTGAACATCCGAAGTGCTTATTGCATGCGTGCTCAGGAATCGCTCAGGCTTCGAACACCGCGCCGTGCACGTTGGCTTCGTCGGCTATGCAACGATCGATCATACGGCATACGGCGTCGACCGTGCCGACCATGATCAGTCGCGACGGACCATGATAGACCCGCACCGGAGCGCGGCGCGCGGGCTCCGCGATATTCAGCGCCGAATTCAGCGATACGCGCGCAAACGCCGGCAACGACGACGGCAGACCGGAGGCTTCGGCAGGCTCGTCGAACAGCGACGGCGTGCGCGCCGAGGACGCCTCGATCGGCGCGCAAGGCGTGAGCTTGCGCAGATGGCGCAGACGGCCGAACTGGCGAAAAGGCAGCAGGCGGGCAAGGCGTTCCATGAGTCTCTCCAGACGATGCGGCTTAAATGCTCGGCGTAATGCGGGCGTAAATGCGTGCGGGCGAAAATGCGTGCGGGCGTAAATGCGACTTGAGTCGAACAAACCGGCGCGAGCGTTCCGGCGACAGCAAAAAATCAGAACTCGCTGGGGCGAATCAGTCCGACCGCGATCCCTTCGAGCGCGAAATCCGCGCTGCCGGTTTCCACGAAGATGTTGTCGTAGTCGGGGTTTTCGGCGATCAGCTCAATGCCGTTCGGCCGGCGCTTCAGACGCTTGACCGTCACGTCGTCGCCAAGCCGCGCAATGATGATCTGGCCGTCTTTCGCCTCGCTGCGCTTTTGCACCGCGAGCAGGTCGCCGTCGAGAATGCCCGCGTCGCGCATCGATAAGCCGCGCACCTTCAGCAGGTAGTCGGGCTTGCTCGAGAACAGCGCCGGGTCGCACGCGTAGTGCTGCGAGATATGTTCCTGCGCGAGGATCGGGCTACCCGCCGCAACCCGGCCGATCAGCGGCAGTGACAACTGCATCAGGCCCGCATGCGGCAGCGTGAACTGGTGCGGCGCATCCTCCTGTCCGGACAGCAGCCGGATGCCGCGCGACGCGCCGGCCGCCAGTTCGATCACGCCCTTGCGGGCCAGCGCGCGCAGATGCTCTTCCGCGGAATTGGCCGAGCTGAAACCGAGCTCGGCGGCAATTTCCGCGCGAGTGGGCGGAAAGCCGGTGCGTTCGATCGCCCGGCGGATCAGATCGAAAACCTGCTGCTGTCGTGCGGTGAGTTTTGTCATGGCCACTGTATGTATGAACAGGTGACTGTATTTTTATACAGTATTCGGCGCATTTCAAGCTTTACTTTAAGTTCGACGCAAGGGGCGCGCTGGGGCGTCGTTTATCGACGACATGACGGCGATTTCGGCGTCTGAACAGCCGGCGCGTCTGCCGTTACCACTTTTGGGCATTAAAAAATGAAGAAACATTATTTTTAATGATGAAAGGCCTTCGATAGACTGGCTCCCGGGTTGGCGCTCATGTGCACGTGACCGCGACGCAAAACGACACCAGACGCTCAACAGCGGACATCACGCGGAGAAAAACTGAAATGAACCATCGGCATACGGGGCTTGCGGCTCGAACCAGAAAACTGATCACGGCGCTAGCCGTCGGCGCGGCGGGTACGCTCGGCATGTTGGGCGCTAGCGGTGTCGCGCACGCCGACACCACGATTCTGAACGTGTCCTACGATCCGACGCGCGAGCTGTATCAGGACATCAATCAGGCATTCGGCAAGGAATGGAAGGCCAAGACCGGCGAAGCCGTCACCTTCAAGCAGTCGCACGGCGGCTCGGGCGCGCAGGCTCGCTCGGTGGTCGACGGTCTGCAGGCCGACGTCGTGACGCTCGCGCTCGCATATGACATCGACGCCATCGCGAACAAGGGGCTCGTCGACAAGAACTGGCAGAAGCGTCTGCCGGACAACGCCTCGCCGTACACGTCGACGATCGTGTTCCTCGTGCGCAAGGGCAACCCGAAGCACATCAAGGATTGGGACGATCTGGTGAAGCCGGGCGTGTCGATCGTGACGCCGAATCCGAAGACCTCCGGCGGCGCGCGCTGGAACTACCTGGCCGCGTGGGCGTACGCCGCTCATCAGCCGGGCGGCAACGATCAGAAGGCCAAGGAGTTCGTCGGCAAGCTGTACAAGAACGCCGGCGTGCTCGATTCGGGCGCGCGCGGCGCGACCACCAGCTTCGTGCAGCGCGATATCGGCGACGTGCTGATCGCGTGGGAAAACGAGGCATTCCTGTCGGTGAAGGAGTTCGGTCCGGATAAGTTCGAGATCGTGGTGCCGTCGGTGAGCATCCTGGCCGAGCCGCCGGTCGCGGTGGTCGACAAGGTCGTCGACAAACACGGCACGCGCAAGCTGGCCGACGCGTATCTGAACTTCCTGTATAGCGAGGAAGGCCAGGAGATCGCCGCGCGCAATTTCTATCGCCCGCGTTCGAACAAGGTGCCGGCCGATCTGACCGCGAAGTTTCCGAAGCTGAAGCTCTACACGATCGACGATTCGTTCGGCGGCTGGACCAACGCGCAGAAGACCCATTTCGCGGACGGCGGCGTGTTCGATTCGATTTATCAGCCGCAGTAAGAACCACCGCCTGAATCACGGGCAGAGGCAAAGAGGGCGCGCCCAATGGGCGCGCTTTCGGCTAACCGGGCTCCGGTGGCCAGCAGGGCGGCAATACCGCAGTACCGCAACACAGCAAAACGAATCACCGCGCGAGCATCAACCATGAACGAGTATCCAGCATGACCACGTTGACTTTCCGCAAGCCGAGCGCATTGCCCGGCTTTGGCCTGACACTCGGCATCACGGTGGCTTATTTGAGCCTCGTGGTGCTGATTCCATTGGCGGCGACCTTTCTGAAAACCGCGACGCTCGACTGGGACCAGTTCGTGCGCGCGGTCACGTCGCCGCGCGTACTCGCGTCCTATCGGCTGACGTTCTTCTCGGCGCTCGGCGGCGCGCTGATCAACGCGGTGTTCGGCTTTCTCGTCGCGTGGGTGCTGGTGCGCTACACGTTTCCGTTCAAGCGCATCGTCGATGCGGTCGTCGATCTGCCGTTCGCGCTGCCTACCTCGGTCGCGGGCATCTCGCTCGCCGCCGTGTATGCGGGCAACGGCTGGATCGGCCAGTTCCTCGTGCCGCTCGGCATCAAGATCGCGTTCACGCCGGCCGGCGTGCTGGTCGCGCTGACCTTCATCGGCCTGCCGTTCGTCGTGCGCACGGTGCAGCCGGTGCTCGAGGAATTCGAGCGCGAGCAGGAGGAGGCGGCGGCGTGCCTCGGCGCGTCGCGCTGGCTGACGTTTCGCCGCGTCGTGCTGCCGGCCGTGTTCCCGGCGCTGCTGACCGGCTTTGCGCTTGCGTTCGCGCGCGCGCTCGGCGAATACGGCTCGGTGATCTTCATCGCGGGGAACGTGCCGATGAAGTCGGAGATCACGTCGCTCCTGATCATCACGAAGCTCGAACAATACGACTACGCGGGCGCGACGGCGCTCGCGGTCGTGATGCTGGTCGTGTCGTTCCTGATGCTGCTGCTGATCAACACGCTGCAGTGGTGGCTGCAGCGGCGCACGAGCCGCGGCAATGCCGGGCCGGCGCCAGCGGCCACGAGCGTCGCGGCAATCGGTGGAGGTGTGCAATGAGCCGCGTTCCGACCAACCCGGCGAGCGTCGCGCGTCGCCCCGATCCGGTCAGTGAGTCGCCCGCCGTGCGCTGGCTGCTGATTGGCGTCGCACTGCTGTTTCTCACGCTGTTCCTCGTCGTGCCGCTCGCCGCGGTGTTCTATCAGGCACTGAACAAGGGGCTGCGTTTTTACTTCGAAGCGCTCGCCGATCCGGATGCGCTGTCGGCGATCAAGCTGACGCTGCTCACCGCGGCGATCGCGGTGCCGCTGAACCTGGTGTTCGGCCTCGCGGCGTCGTGGTGTATCGCGAAGTTCGAGTTCCGCGGCAAGGCACTGCTGACTACGCTGATCGATCTGCCGTTTTCGGTGTCGCCGGTGATCTCCGGTCTGATCTACGTGCTGATGTTCGGCGCGCAGGGCTGGTTCGGCCCGTGGCTCGAAGATCACAACGTGCAGATCATTTTCGCGGTGCCGGGTATCGTGCTCGCGACGATCTTCGTCACGTTCCCGTTCGTCGCGCGCGAACTGATTCCGCTGATGCAGGCTCAGGGCAACGACGAGGAAGAAGCCGCGCACGTGCTCGGCGCATCGGGCTGGCAGACGTTCCGTCGTGTGACGCTGCCGAACGTCAAGTGGGGCCTGCTGTACGGCGTGATTCTGTGTAATGCGCGCGCGATGGGCGAGTTCGGCGCGGTGTCGGTGGTGTCCGGCCATATTCGCGGGCAGACGGACACGATGCCGCTGCACGTCGAAATCCTCTACAACGAGTACAACTTCTCGGCCGCGTTCGCCGTGGCCTCGCTGCTCGCGCTGCTGGCGCTGGTCACGCTGGGGCTCAAGCTGCTGGCCGAGCGCCATATGTCGGCGGAACTCTCGGCGGCGCGTGAACTGCCCGCGCATGCGGGGCCGGCGCCGGCCGGGGCGTCACAGGCCAATAGCGCGCAGTCCGCTTCTCATTCGTTTTTCGTCAACGCCACGCCTGCGTCGCAGCGACATCCGCTCAAGCAAGGAGAGCTGTAAATGGGTATCACCGTTCGTAACCTGCAAAAGCGCTTCGGCGATTTCGTCGCGCTCGACAACGTGTCGCTCGACTTTCCGCCGGGCGAACTCGTCGCGCTGCTCGGGCCGTCGGGTTGCGGCAAGACGACCTTGCTGCGTGTGATCGCCGGCCTCGAATACGCGGACGGCGGCCAGGTCGAGCTGCAAGGCCAGGACGTCGCGGCGGTCGGCGCGCGCGAGCGCGAGGTGGGCTTCGTGTTCCAGCATTACGCGCTGTTCCGGCATATGACGGTGTTCGAGAACGTCGCGTTCGGCCTGCGCGTAAAGCCGCGCAAGGAACGTCCGTCGGAGAAGGTGATTCGCGAGAAGGTGCATGAACTGCTGAAGCTCGTGCAGCTCGATTGGCTCGCGCAACGCTATCCGTCGGAGCTGTCCGGTGGTCAGCGGCAACGCATCGCGCTCGCGCGCGCGTTGGCCGTCGAGCCGAAGGTGCTGCTGCTCGACGAGCCGTTCGGCGCGCTCGACGCGAAGGTGCGCAAGGAGCTGCGCAGCTGGCTGCGGCGCCTGCACGACGATCTGCATATCTCGACGATCTTCGTTACGCACGATCAGGAAGAGGCGCTCGAAGTGGCGGACCGCATCGTCGTGCTCAATCGCGGGCATGTCGAGCAGGTGGGCAGCCCGCAGGACGTGTACGACCATCCGCAGACGCCGTTCGTCTACGAGTTTCTCGGCGCGGCGAACCGTCTGCATGGCAACGTCGATGCGCAAGGCTTCGTCGTCGATGGCGCCGCGCTGCCGGTCTCCATTGCGGCGGGTTTCAGTGGCCCGGCGTTCGCCTATGTGCGGCCGCATGACCTGCAGTTGTATCCGCAGGCGGCCGGGCATCGCGACGGCATCGTCGTCGATGTGCGGCGCGTGGTGACGCTCGGCGGCTCGGTACGCGTCGAACTCGCGGGTCGCGAAGGCAATCTGCTCGAAGCCGAACTCGATCGCGAAACGTGGCGCGATCTGCAACTCGCGGTGGGCGACGGCGTGACCGCGGTGCCTCGCGCGCTGCGGGTGTTTCCGGCGCAGTGAGAGGGCAGCGCCGCGGTGCGGCGCTCGAACCGGAAGAAAAACGTATCAGCCGTCGCACCGACTGGTCCCATTTGGCGTTCGGCGGCTCTAATAACTCAACTCTGGCAGAACCGGAGACCCAACGATGAATTTTCAGCAATTGCGCTTCGTGCGCGAGGCCGTGCGGCAGAACATGAACCTGACCGAAGTGGCGAACGTGCTGTACACGTCGCAGTCGGGCGTGTCGAAGCAGATCAAGGATCTCGAGGATGAACTCGGCGTCGACATTTTCATTCGCCGCGGCAAGCGGCTGACGGGCCTCACCGAACCGGGCAAGGCCGTGCATCAGTTGATCGAGCGGATGCTGCTCGATGCGGAGAATCTGCGCCGCGTCGCGCGTCAATACGCGGATCAGGACAGCGGACACCTCGTCGTCGCGACCACCCATACGCAGGCGCGTTATGCGTTGCCGAAGGTGGTTCGCCAGTTCACGTCGGTGTTCCCAAAAGTGCATCTGGCGCTGCGCCAGGGCAGCCCGCAGCAGATCGCGCAGATGATCATCAACGGCGAGGCCGATATCGGCATCTCGACCGAGGCGCTCGACCGCTTCCCCGACATCGTCACGTTCCCGTGCTATTCGTGGCATCACGTGGTGGTCGTGCCGAAGGATCATCCGCTGGTCGGCCGCGAAAACCTGACGCTCGACGAGATCGCCGAATTCCCGATCGTCACGTACGACCAGGACTTCACGGGCCGCTCGCATATCGACCAGGCATTCGCGAAAGCTGGCGCATTGCCCGACGTCGTGCTGACCGCGATCGACGCCGACGTGATCAAGACCTACGTCGAGCTCGGCATGGGCATCGGCGTGGTCGCGGCGATGGCCTACGACCCGAAGCGCGACACCGAACTCGTCGCGCTCGATACGCAGCATCTGTTCGAGGCGAGCACGACGCGGGTCGGTTTGCGCAAGGGAGCGTTCCTGCGCGCGTACGCGTATCGGCTGATCGAGATGTTCGCGCCGCAATTGAGCGAGACGGATATCGCGGCGCAGTTGCGCGAGGCGGCTTAGCAAAAAAAGGGTCTTGCCGTTCCCCGGCAAGACCCTTTCAAAACACCCGCTATACAGCTATTGGATTAACGGACTTCGTGCGTTACGTGATATGGCTGTCAGAACTCGTAGCCAACGTGCGCACGCACGCCAGCGTCGCCCGTGGACGTGACCGACACCGCAGCGTTGACGAGCCACTTATTGTTCCGTGAGCGGTACGTTGCTCCTACTGCTGCGGCGCTGCCGCCCTTGTACGTCGCGCCACCCGCTGCGACGATGGTTTTGCCCGGACCCGACGGCGTCATGTTCGGCATTGCCATCGCTGCTGCGATACCTGCGTAGGCGTTCTTCGCGACGTCGTTGATCGCCCGGTTGGTCGCGTTGATACGCTGATCGGTGTAGTTGTTGGCCTGCTGAACGCCCTGTGCGACCGAGCTGTTCATCTGACCGACATTGACTGCGTCCGTGTCTGCGGTACCCGCTGCAACGTTGGTGATCTGGCGTTCGTTACCCGGTGAGCCGACCGACACCGAGTTATCGCGATCCGTCACCGAACCCTGACCCAACGCCACCGAGTTCGCATGGCCAGCCTGCGCACCCGTGCCGATCGCCGTCGAGTTGACGCCGGTCGCCGCCGCATTGGTGCCCACTGCCACCGCGTTGTCTGCTGCGGCGCTAGCGTTTGCCCCGACCACCGTGCTGCCTGCACCGGTACCCGGCATCGAAACATCGGCCACAGCACCATTGTTGCTGTCCGACGACGAAACATCCGGGGTGACCGATTGGATGTTTGACACCTGGGAACCGAGATCCTTCACCTGGCCGTTGAGATCCGTCACCTGGTCCTGTAGTGCCGACAGCTGGCCGTAGTTCACCGCGTCGTACTGGCTCGTACCGTTGGCCACATTGGTCAGGATCACCGGAGCTGCGCTCTGGCCTCCACCCAGTGTCAAGGAACCGAAGTTCACCGAGCCGTCAACGTTACGGTCGTACTGCACTGCGCCCGACAGTTGCGTCCCGACATCGCCCACCTGGGTCTGCAGCTTCGTGATGTCCGCGGTGTTCTGCGTCACCCGGTCGTCCAGGTTGGTGACGGCATCGCCTACGCTATGCACCGTCGTGCCACCCACGCTGTAGCTCGGCGCGCTGACCGTGCCGTCAGCGTTCACGGTCGAACCACCGCCCAGACCCGCGGCCACGCTCGCCGAGTTCGCATACAGCTGGCTGCCGTTGATGGCTTCCTTGCTGCCCGCAGCAACCGCACCGTCGGCCACGCCGCTCAGCGTGCGCACGCCATCGGTACCGCTGAAGTCCACCGTCGTGCCGTCCAGCCCCTTGGCCACCGTGATGACCTTGCTGGTCGCATCCTGCTGCACCAGGCCGACGCTGCCGCCGTCCAGCTGCTGCGTCAGGTTCGTGACCGAGCCTTCTACGTTGGTCACTCGGCTGTCCAGGCCGGTGATGTTCGTCGTGTTGGCCGCAATGCTGGACGTATTGGCCGCCACATTCTGGTTGGTCGCGTGCAGCTGCGAACCGTTCACCGCTTCGGTGCTGGTGTCGCCCAGCGCACCGGCCTTCACGCCGCTCAGCGAGCGGGCGCCATCGGTGCCGCTGAAGTTCACCGTCGTGCCGTCCAGCCCCTTGGCCACCGCGATGATCTTGCTGGTCGCATCCTGCTGCACCAGGCCGACGCTGCCGCCGTCCAGCTGCTGCGTCAGGTTCGTGACTGAGCCTTCACGTTGGTCACGCGGCTGTCGATGCTGGTGACGCGGTTGTCCACCGTGGTCACTCGGCTGTCCAGGCCGGTGATGTTCGTCGTGTTGGCCGCAATGCTGGACGTATTGGCCGCCACATTCTGGTTGGTCGCGTGCAGCTGCGAACCGTTCACCGCTTCGGTGCTGGTGTCGCCCAGCGCACCGGCCTTCACGCCGCTCAGCGAGCGGGCGCCATCGGTGCCGCTGAAGTTCACCGTCGTGCCATCCAGACCCTTGGCCACCGTGATGATCTTGCTGGTCGCATCCTGCTGCACCATGCCGACGCTGCCGCCGTCCAGCTGCTGCGTCAGGTTCGTGACCGAGCCTTCCACGTTGGTCACGCGGCTGTCGATGCTGGTGACGCGGTTGTCCACCGTGGTCACTCGGCTGTCCAGGCCGGTGATGTTCGTCGTGTTGGCCGCAATGCTGGACGTATTGGCCGCCACATTCTGGTTGGTCGCGTGCAGCTGCGAACCGTTCACCGCTTCGGTGCTGGTGTCGCCCAGCGCACCGGCCTTCACGCCGCTCAGCGAGCGGGCGCCATCGGTGCCGCTGAAGTTCACCGTCGTGCCATCCAGACCCTTGGCCACCGTGATGATCTTGCTGGTCGCATCCTGCTGCACCAGGCCGACGCTGCCGCCGTCCAGCTGCTGCGTCAGGTTCGTGACTGAGCCTTCCACGTTGGTCACGCGGCTGTCGATGCTGGTGACGCGGTTGTCCACCGTGGTCACTCGGCTGTCCAGGCCGGTGATGTTCGTCGTGTTGGCCGCAATGCTGGACGTATTGGCCGCCACATTCTGGTTGGTCGCGTGCAGCTGCGAACCGTTCACCGCTTCGGTGCTGGTGTCGCCCAGCGCACCGGCCTTCACGCCGCTCAGCGAGCGGGCGCCATCGGTGCCGCTGAAGTCCACCGTCGTGCCATCCAGACCCTTGGCCACCGTGATGACCTTGCTGGTCGCATCCTGCTGCACCAGGCCGATTGAGCCATCAGCCAGCTGGTTCCGCACGTTCGCGATGTCGCTCGTGTTCTGTGTAATGTCCGCCGTGTTCTCCGTTGTACGGCCGTCGAGGTTGGTAATCGCCTCACCCATATTGCTGACCGTCGTGCCGCCTACCCTGTAGCTAGGTGCCGAGAGGGTGCCGTCCGGGTTCACCGTCGAACCGCCGCCTAACCCCGCGGCGACGCTCGCCGAGACTGCATACAGCTGGCTGCCGTTAATGGCGTCCGTGCTGGTCGCGTTGACCGTCCCCGCCGCCATGTTCACGATTCGGCGCTGGCTCGCAGCGGAACCTACGGATACCGTGTTTGCCTGGTCGGCCACACTGCCCACGCCCAACGCAACGCTACCGGTGGCCGTGACCGTGGTGGATGCGCCCAGTGCCACACTATTCTCAGCGGACACATTGGAAGAATTGCCGATCGCCATCGAACGATTACCGGTGACTGACGCTGACTCACCGATTGCCGTCGTGGCCTGGCCATTCGTAAATGCGTCAACGCCGATGGCAATCGCTGAATAGTCGCCGCCACTCTGGCCACCAGCGCTCGCCCCGACTCCAATCGCAATTGATCCTGCGCCGGTGGTACTTGCGGCGACAGTGCCAGCGGCGGTGTTGTCGACAACAAGGTTGCCGTACTTGGGCACTGCGTTTGCCACATAGCCAAAGGCGATGCCGCTATACCCGGCCACCAGACTCAAGGCCACGGCAGCGGTGATGACTTTTGCCTTGCTACGCTTGCCGCGCGCAACCGTATTTTCGGAAGCCGCTACCCACGAACCAAGCGCTTCATTCCAGACGCTGACATATGACTTGTTCATGACATCATTCCTTTTAATGTTTAAGAAGAGTAGTTATACGAACTATTTGAAGATCGACGTTGCCCTTTTTTCGCTGTTCAATATCAGCCGCAAAATCAGGAGCGGGAACGTTTTCCAAGCTCATGGCCGCAGTAATAACCGGCGAGATTCTGGCTGGTCAACCGTGGGCGGGCTTTGGGTAAATCTGTTTAACTGGGTTTAGTTTATATTTTTGAGATGAGGCGAAAATAGGCCGGGTCCGAATCGACGCCGGCGCGAATTTGGGCGCTGCGGCACTGAGAAATCCTGACAGGACGACGAATGGAAAGGGGCGCCCTATGTCTCTCATCGAGTATGAAAAGTCCAGCGATGCCCATCGTCAATACCTGTGCTGATGAGTGCAGCTCGGCGCCGCATGGGATTCGAGCCCGCTCGTATGTCGCGCACGCTCAAGCGAGGCGAGTCTGCGTCTGATCGTCCGCGCATGGCGGCGCGTGGCGCATCGCTTACAATCGCCGCCATGAATACCTCGACTTCCTCTCTCCCGGGTCCTCCCGCCACGTCGTCGCTGCCGTGCATCGCTGTGCTCGCGACCGGTGGCACGATCGCCGGCGCGGCACCCGATGCTGCCAACACGTCCGGCTACCAGGCAGGTATCGTCGGCGTCGATCAGTTGCTGGCGGCGGTGCCGGCGCTGTCCACGGTTGCGCGCATCGCGCCGGAGCAGATCACCAGCATCGACAGCAAGGACATGGCGCTGCCGCTATGGATCACGCTCACACAACGCATCAACGCGCTGCTCGCGAGCGATGACATCGACGGCGTGGTCGTCACGCACGGCACCGACACGCTCGAAGAAACCGCTTATCTGCTGCATCTAACCGTCAAGTCGGACAAGCCGGTCGTGCTGACCGCGGCGATGCGCCCGGCGTCGGCGCTATCGGCCGATGGTCCGTTGAATCTGCTGAACGCGGTGACGGTGGCGGCACATGGGACTTCGCGCGGGCAGGGAGTGCTGGTCGCGTTCAATAACCGCATTCATTGCGCGCGCGACGTCGTAAAGACAAGCACCTATGCGGTCGATGCGTTCCAGTCGCCCGAGATCGGCGCGCTAGGCTGGGTGCAGGATGGCCGCGTCGAATTCCAGCGCGAGGTGGTGCGCGCGCATACGCTCGCGAGCGAATTCGCGATCGATGCGGCGTGGCCGCAGGTGGAGATCGTCACGAGTTATGCCGGGGTATCGCGGATCGCCGTCGATGCGCTCATCGCCGCGGGCGTGCGCGGCATCGTCGTCGCGGGCACGGGCAATGGCTCGATTCATCAGGCGTTGCAGCAGGCGCTGGTCGAGGCGGTGGCGCGCGGCATCGCGGTGGTGCGCTCGTCGCGAGTCGGCTCGGGGCATGTGATGCACAACGGCGCGGCCGCCGACGATGCACTCGGCTTCATCAGCGCGGGTGCGCTGAATCCGTATAAGGCGAGGGTTCTGTTGATGCTGGCGCTGGCGGCGGGCCATACCGCGCCGGCCGCGTTGCAGAAGGTGTTCGATACATATTGATTGACGAATCCGACAGCCGGACACCCAACGACGACGTCTGACCGACCAAGGCTTCCTCGGCGTCGCCGGGTGCCGCTGCGGACCCCACTTGCCGCTCTCAGCCCAGAGCGGCGCGATTTGCCCGTTTCGCCGCGCCAGCAGCCTAAGCCGCCGGGCGACGAACGGGCGCCCCACCTGTGCTCATCATCACGGCGCGGATGCCGAAGCGGCTATCAGCGCAATCGACGACGAGCTCAACCACACAGGAACCACGAAGGGGGACCTCAAGCCGCCTTCGCTTCCTTGCTGTCCGGCGTTTGCGCGACCTCATGATTCGCCATGATCTCGAGCGCGCGCACCATCGCCGAGTGATCCCACGCCTTGCCGCCATTCGCCGCGCAGACGCTGAACAACTGCTGCGCGCTCGCGGTATGCGGCAGCGCGATCCCAAGCTTGCGCGCGCCATCGAGCGCGAGATTCAGGTCCTTCTGATGCAGTTCGATTCGAAAGCCCGGATTGAACGTGCGCTTCGTCATGCGCTCGCCATGCACTTCGAGAATTCGCGATGACGCGAAGCCGCCCATCAACGCTCGCCGCACGCGCTCCGGATCGGCGCCCGAGCGCGACGCGAACAGCAGCGCTTCCGCGACCGCTTCGATGTTCAGCGCGACGATGATCTGGTTCGCGACCTTGCAGGTCTGACCCGCGCCGTTCTCGCCGATCAGCGAGATGTTCTTGCCCATCAGGTCGAACAGCGGCTTGGCTAGCGCAAAGGCTTTCTCGGGACCGCCGACCATGATCGTCAGCGTCGCGTCGCGCGCGCCGATTTCGCCGCCGGATACCGGTGCATCGAGATAGTCGACGCCTAGCGCGTTGATCTTCTTCGCGAACGCCTGAGTGTCGAGCGGCGAGATCGAGCTCATGTCGATCACGAGCTTGCCTCTGGTGAGACCCGCGGCGACGCCGTCGTCGGCGAACAGCACGTTGGCGACGTCAGGCGTGTCCGGCACCATGATGATGACGATGTCGGCGGCCTGCGCGACCGCGGTCGAACTGGCGACGACGTTCGTGCTCTTCGCGATGTCGTCCGGCACAGGATACGCGCCGTTGACGAACAGCGTGTGACCGCCCTTGATGAGGTTGCGCGCCATGTGGGCGCCCATGATGCCGAGTCCGATGAAGCCGATCTTTGCCATGTGGGTGAATCTCCAGGGTTTATAGAGGGCGTGCGTTGAGCCCAACGCGTCTCAAGCCGCCGCGTGCGCCGCGCCGCGCGCCTGACCGGCCACGCTTTGCACCCAGCCGAGGCCGGCCTCGGTCGTCGTGCGCGGCTTGTATTCGCAACCGACGTAGCCGTCGTAGCCGAGCGAGTCGAGCAGCGCGAACAGATACGGATAGTTGATCTCGCCGGTGCCCGGCTCGTGCCGTCCGGGGTTGTCCGCGAGCTGGATATGCGCGATCTGCGCGAGGTTCTTTTCGATCGTCGCCGCAAGTTCGCCTTCCATCCGCTGCATGTGATAGATGTCGTATTGCAGGAACAGATTGTCCGAGCCGACCTCGCGAATCACGTCGAGTCCATCGCGTGAACGGTTCAGCGCGAAGCCCGGAATATCGTACGAGTTGCACGGCTCGACGAGCAGCCGGATGCCGGCCTTCTTCAACTCGCGCGCGGCAAAGCGCAGGTTGTCGACGATCGTCGCGCGGGCGGTGTCGGCAGAGATTTTCGCGCCCGGAATGCCGACGAGGCAGTTCAGTTGCGGCACCTTCAACGCGCTTGCGTATTCGATCGCACGTCCGACGCCTTCCTGGAACTCGGCGACCCGATCGGGCAGACACGCGATGCCGCGTTCGCCGGCTTCCCAGTTGCCCGCCGGCAGGTTGTGCAGCACCAGCTTCAGGCGGTTCTGCTGCAGACGTTCGCTCAATTCGGCGATCGAATACGGATACGGGAACAGGAATTCGACGGCGTGAAAGCCGGCATTGGCTGCTGCCGCGAAACGGTCGAGGAACGGCACTTCGTTGAACAGCATCGTCAGGTTCGCTGCGAATTTCGGCATGGTGCGTTTGTCTCTCAGGTCGGTCAGGGATGGCGCGCCGGGCGTGATGAGGCGAGGGCGCGGAGCATGAACTCGGCCCTCGCGCATCGTGCGCGCTGAATGCTGCGGATACCGCGAAGGCGCGACGCTCAGTCGAGCAGGCTGATCGCGGTCGGCGCGTCCTCGCGCTTCCCGGCGAGTTCCTCGAACTCGTTGATCGCGTCGATCTCGGTGCCCATCGAGATGTTGGTCACGCGCTCGAGAATCACTTCGACGATCACCGGCACGTTGAACTCGGCGAGCATCGACTGCGCTTTTTGCAGCGCCGGCTTCAACTCTTCCGGCCTGAACACGCGAATCGCCTTGCAGCCGAGACCAACGGCCACCGCGACGTGATCGACGCCATAGCCGTTGGTCTCCGGTGAATTGATGTTCTCGAAGCCGAGCTGCACGCAGTAGTCCATTTCGAACGCGCGCTGGGCCTGGCGGATCAGCCCGAGGTACGAGTTGTTCACGACGACGTGCACGTACGGCAGCTTGAATTGCGCGCCGGCCGCGAGCTCTTCGATCATGAACTGGAAGTCGTAGTCGCCGGACAGCGCGACGATCGGCCGTTGCGGATCGGCCGCGCGCACGCCGAGCGCCGCCGGAATCGTCCAGCCGAGCGGGCCGGCCTGGCCGCAGTTGATCCAGTTGCGCGCCTTGTACACGTGCAGGAATTGCGCGGCCGCGATCTGCGACAAGCCGATGGTGCTCACGTAGCAGGTATCGCGGCCGAACACCTGGTTCATCTCTTCGTAGACGCGCTGCGGCTTCATCGGCACGTTGTCGAAGTGGGTCTTGCGCAGCATCGTGCGCTTGCGTTGCTGGCAATCGGCGACCCACGCGCTGCGATCCTTCAGCTTGCCCGCGGCCTTCCATTCGCCGGCGACTTCGACGAACAGTTCGAGCGCGGCCTTCGCGTCCGACACGATGCCGAGGTCCGGGCCGAACACACGGCCGATCTGCGTCGGTTCGATATCGACGTGCACGAATTTGCGGCCTTTCGTATACACATCGACGCTGCCGGTGTGACGGTTGGCCCAGCGGTTGCCGATGCCGAGCACGAAGTCGGACGCGAGCATCGTCGCGTTGCCGTAGCGATGCGAGGTCTGCAGACCGACCATGCCGGCCATCAGCGGATGGTCGTCGGCAATCGCGCCCCACGACATCAGTGTCGGGATCACCGGCACGCCCACCGTTTCGGCGAACTTCACGAGCAGATCTTCGGCCACGGCGTTCAACACACCGCCGCCCGATACGATCAGCGGCTTGTCGGCCTCGTTGAGCAGCGTCAGCGCGGCTTCGATCTGCTTGCGGGTTGCCTTCGGCTTGTAGACCGGCAGGGGTTCGTACGTGTCGATATCGAATTCGATTTCGGCCAGTTGCACGTCGATCGGCAGGTCGACCAGCACCGGACCCGGACGGCCCGAGCGCATCACATGAAACGCCTGCTGGAACACGCGCGGCACCAGCGCCGGCTCGCGCACGGTCACGGCCCACTTGGTGACGGGCTTCGCGATCGCTTCGATATCGACGGCCTGGAAGTCTTCCTTGTACAGACGCGCGCGCGGCGCCTGACCTGTGATAGCCAGAATAGGAATCGAGTCGGCCTGAGCGGAATACAAACCGGTGATCATGTCGGTGCCGGCGGGGCCCGATGTGCCGATGCATACGCCGATGTTGCCCGGCTGGGCACGCGTATAGCCCTCGGCCATGTGCGATGCGCCCTCGACGTGACGCGCGAGCACGTGGCTGATGCCGCCGGCTTTGCGCATCGCCGAGTAGAACGGGTTGATCGCGGCGCCCGGCACGCCGAACGCGGTATCGATGCCTTCTTTTTCGAGCACCAGAACGGCGGCGTCGACGGCTCTCATCTTGGCCATGGATGTCTCCTCAATGTCGGTAATTACGTCGGTTGAGGGACACTGTAGGCCTGCGCTAAAGGTTTGATAAGATCAGTCCGGGTCGCTTATTCCGAAACAAAAAGTATGGAATAGCGTGACGCCCGGCGCACGGCCGGCATCAGCCCGGCAAGAGACAGGTGGGAGACGAGCATGGACCGCTTCAAACAGATCGAAACCTTCGTGCGGGTCGCCGATGCGGGCAGTCTCGCGGCCGCGGCGCTGGAGGAGGGCGTGTCGCCGGTGATTCTGGGGCGGCGTATCGACGCGCTGGAGAAGCGCCTCGGCGTGAAGCTGATGTATCGCACGACGCGGCGGCTGGTGGTCAGCGAGGACGGCGCCGCGTTTCTCGAACGCTGCCGCGGGCTCCTCAGCGAATGGGATCAGGCGGAAAACGAACTGAGCGCGGGGCGCCGCGCGGTGAACGGCCATCTGATCGTGTCGGCGCCGGCCGCGTTCGGCCGCAAGCACGTCGCGCCGCTCGCGCCCGCGTTTTTGCGCGACAAACCCGAGTTGCAGATGTCGTTCAATCTGACCGATCGGGTCGTCGATCTGGTGCGCGAGGGTTACGACCTGTCGATTCGCATCGGCGGCACGGTCGATCCGAACTTCGTAGCGGTGAAGCTCGCGTCGAACCGGCGTGTGGTGTGCGGTACACCCGAGTATTTCCGTCGTCACGGCAAGCCGAAGACGCTCGAGGATCTGCCGGCCCACAACTGCCTCGCGTTCAATCTGCAAGGCGGGCAGAACCGCGGCTGGTACTTCCGCCGCAACGGCAAGCTCGCGACGGTGCGAGTGGGCGGCTCGCTCGATTGCAACGATGGCGAACTTCTGCATCGCTGGGTTTCGGAAGGGCTCGGACTCGGCTGGCGCTCGACATGGGAAATCCAGCAGCAGCTCGCGCGCGGCGAGCTCGAAACCGTGCTCGACGAGTATGCGCTGCCCGATTACGACATCCTTGCGGTCTATCCGCAGCAGCGCTACGTGCCGGCGCGGGTGCGCTATTTCATCGACTATCTGAAAGACGTGTACGCGAGCGACGACTACTGGAACCGGCCGTCGTACTAGCGGGCGTACTAGTTGGCGAGAGGCGCGCGGGCGAGCCCGAACTTTTGGCGATTCCCGGCGGAAGTCGGGAATAAACTGGGTCTATGGCCAGTTCTGCTGTGAAAGACACGTCAGGAACGACACCACGCAGGGCGCTCGACAGCAGCGACCCGCACGACGCAGCCGCCATGCCCTTGGAGGGACCCACGTGGTCCAGACCGACTCAGACGCCGCCAGCGCGCGCGGCGAGCCAAATGCTGGCACCGACGCCGATGCCGATGCAGCGAAAAGCCGCCGCTTCCAGCAGCTGGCGTTGCCGCATCTCGACGCCGCGTACAACCTCGCGCGCTGGCTGTGCGGCAATCCGAACGATGCCGAGGACGTCGTGCAGGAAGCGTTCATGCGCGCGTTCCGCTTCTTCGATACGTTTCGCGGCGACTCCGCGCGGCCTTGGCTGCTCGCGATCGTGCGCCGCACCTGGTACACGGAATGGCGGCGGCGCGCGCCGTCGCACGACATGCTCGAATTCGACGAAACGATGGACGATGCGACCCTCGACGGCTGGAGCGCTGGCGGCGACGATCCGCAGACGCTGCTGATCCGCGACGAGGACGTGCGACTGGTGCACGATGCGCTGGCGCTTTTGCCGGTCGAGTATCGCGAGGTGCTGATCTTGCGTGAGCTCGAAGAGATGGGATATCGGGAGATCGCGGTGGTGGCCGACGTGCCGATCGGTACGGTGATGTCGCGGCTCGCGCGTGGGCGGCGCAAGCTGGCGGAGGTGTTGATGGCGCAGCAGCGAGGCGGAGGGGAGCCGGTCGACAAAGGGCGCAAGGGCGGGCAGGGTAGCCGGCAGGAGGCGCGATCGAATCGGGACGCGCAATCCGGGCGACTCGCGAGGTCGGCGGCCACCGCGCCGCCTGCACCCTGCGCCCAGCCGGCCAGAAGTTCAGGCGACGGTCGCCCGGCATCGTCGGCGGGTATGCCCGCCACCGCAACAGTGACGCAGCTCCGGGCGTTTGCCGACGGCCGGCCCCTCAACATTCCCGGCGCTGCCGCCGACCCCGCTCAGGAGACGCCGGATGGACTGTAACGAAGCTCGGCCGCTCCTCGATGCGAATGCCGATCACGAACTGCCGGCGCCCGATGCGCGCCGGGTCCAGCAGCATATCGAGAGCTGCGACGACTGCCGGCGCGCGAGCGACAACGTGCGCGCGCTGAGCGGCGCGCTGCGCGCGGCGCCGTATCATCGGGCGCCGCAGTCGTTGCGGGCGCGGATCGTGGCGGGCTTGCCCGGCGTCGTCGACGAAGGGTCCGCGGTCGCGGCCGCGACGGCGGCGCCTGACGATGCACCGAAGGAGTCTGCCGCCGGGATGACGCAGTCGCCGACGCAGCAACCTCGGCGTCAGCGTCGCGGGGCGTGGTGGCTCGCGTGGCTCGACGGATGGCTCGGGGGCTTCGGCGACCCGCTCGGCGCGGGCGGTGCAAACCGAGCGGCGTCTCGCGGCGGCCTCGCGGCACTGGTGATCGCGTTGTGCGCGGCCGCCGCGGTGCTGACGCTGACGCTGCACCGCCCGACCGCATCCTCGCCGTTCACCGACGAACTCGTCGAAAGCCATGTGCGCGCGCAGGTCTCCGGCCGCGACATCGACGTGATTTCGACCGACCGTCACACGGTGAAGCCGTGGTTCAACGGCCGGCTCGACTATTCGCCGCCGGTCGAGGACCTCGCGGCGGCCGGCTTCGCGCTTCAGGGTGGCCGGCTCGACTACATCGCGCATCAGCGGGTCGCGGTGCTCGTATACCGCTACGGCAAGCACGTAATCGACGTATACGTGTTTCCGCAGTCCACGGCGGGGGGCGCGGCGCCGGCGGCGCTCGGTCACGACGGCTATTCGATCGCGCACTGGGACGCGGCGGGCATGACGTGGTGGGCGATCACGGACGCCGCGCCCGATGCGCTCACGGGCTTCGAAGCGGCGCTCAGAGCGCGGTTGCAGAGCGGCAGCCAACGTACGGAAGCCGGTTGACGGGACAAGAACAGCCCCGCTTCCGTGACCCGCCGCCCTAAGCTCTTGAAAACATGTCCGATTCCGCCGCCGAATCGGCGGAATACCTTGCAACCCGGCCCCATTCGGGTTACACTCTTCGGCTTCTCACTTGCCGCACCGGTTCCGACGCCCGGGCGGCTTCTATCCAAAAGTCAGCACAAGGAGTGTGTAATGCGTCATTACGAAATCGTCTTTATCGTGCATCCCGATCAAAGCGAGCAAGTGCCCGCCATGATCGAACGTTACAAGAGCACGATCACGTCGCACGGTGGTCAGATCCACCGCGTCGAAGACTGGGGCCGTCGCCAACTGGCCTACATGATCGAGAAACTCGCGAAGGCTCACTACGTCTGCATGAACATCGAGTGCGACCAGACCACGCTCGACGAGCTGGAACACGCGTTCAAGTTCAACGACGCCGTTCTGCGTCACCTCATCGTCAAGATGAAGAAGGCCGAAACCGGCCCGTCGCCGATGATGAAGGAAGTGCAGCGCGAAGAAGCCAAGAAGTCGGCAGCCGCTCAGCCGACCGAAGCGCAGGCTTAAGACACACTAGTTAAGCTACCAGACACGCAGCGTCGCTCCGCTCACGTACACGAAGGCATCTCAAGTACATGAACCGGCTGCAACTCACGGCGAGCGTCGTCGAACGCGAAGCGGTGCGGTATACCCCCGCCGGCGTTCCGATTGCAAGCTGCACGTTGCACCACCGCACGGAAGTCGTCGAGGCGGGCATTGCCCGTCAGGTCGAACTGACCGTGCAGGCGGTCGCCGCGGGCGAAGCGAGCGGTAAGCTCGAAAACTGTCAGATGGGCGTCGAAACGCTCTTCACAGGTTTTCTGGCTAAAAAGCACCGTAACGCGCGAACTCTGGTATTTCACATCACAGCATTGCAGGACATTGGAAAGGACTAATCATGCCCCGCCCGACTGGTAAGAAATTCGACAAGCGTCGTCAGCAACAGAACCCGCTCTTCAAGCGCAAGAAGTTCTGCCGTTTCACGGCCGCTGGCGTCGAGTACATCGACTACAAAGACATCGAAACGCTGAAGGACTTCATCGGCGAGAACGGCAAGATCACGCCGGCACGTCTCACGGGTACCAAGGCGCACTATCAACGCCAGCTGGACACGGCTATCAAGCGCGCGCGTTTCCTCGCGCTGATGCCGTACACCGACCAGCACAAGGCATAACCCGACGACGCGATAAGGAGCATCCGAATGCAAATCATTCTTCTGGAAAAAGTCGTCAATCTGGGTAACCTGGGCGACATCGTGAAGGTCAAGGACGGTTACGCACGTAACTTCCTGATCCCGAACAAGCAAGCTCGCCGTGCAACGAAGGAAGCCCTGGCTGAATTTGAAGTGCGCCGCGCAGAACTCGAAAAGGTCGCCGCTGAAAAGCTGGCAGCCGCTCAGGCTCAAGGCGAAAAGCTGGCAGGTCAGACGGTTCAGATCAATCAGAAGGCTGGCGTCGACGGCCGTCTGTTCGGTTCGGTGACGAACGCTGACATCGCCGAAGCACTGGGCAAGCAAGGCTTCGCAGTGGAAAAGGCGCAAGTGCGTCTGCCGGAAGGCCCGCTGAAGATGGTAGGCGAGCACCCGGTTCAGGTTTCGCTACACACCGACGTTCTCGTCGATGTGACGGTGGCGGTGATCGGCGAGCACGTCTAAGTCGAGCGCTGAGCATCACGCAGGATCAGCCAGCGCTTTGCTGGTGAAAGGCAGGGGCCGGGTAACCGGCCCCTGCTTTTTTTTGTGCCCGACTATCGGTCGTGTTTCCCCGAGTTGGCGTTTTTTCCGCTCGCAGCCGTCGTCGGATTGCCCGATAATTCCTCCCCATGAACGCACCGTCCAAAGATCCCCAACTCGAGTCGCTGAAAGTCCCCCCGCATTCGATCGAAGCCGAGCAATCGGTGCTGGGCGGCCTGCTGCTCGACAACGCGGCGTGGGACCGCATCGCCGACTTCCTCGCGCAGAGCGACTTTTACCGTTACGACCACCGCATCATCTTCGAGCACATCGGCAAGCTGATCGCGGCCACGCGTCCGGCCGACGTGGTCACCGTCTACGAAGCGCTCGGCACCTCGGGCAAGGCGGAAGAGGTCGGCGGCCTCGCTTACCTGAACGCGCTCGCGCAGAACACGCCGAGCGCGGCCAATATTCGTCGCTATGCGGAAATCGTGCGCGACCGTGCGGTGCTGCGCCGTCTCGTATCGGTCGCCGATGAAATCTCCGCCGACGCGTTCAACCCGCAAGGCAAGGAAGTCCGGCAATTGCTGGACGAAGCGGAATCGAAGGTGTTCTCGATCGCCGAAGACGGCGCGCGCGGCACCCAGGGCTTCCTCGAAATCGGGCCGCTGCTGACCGAAGTGGTCGAACGCATCGACACGCTCTATCACACCGCCAATCCGAGCGACGTGACCGGCACGCCGACCGGCTTCGTCGATCTGGACCGCATGACTTCAGGCATGCACGGCGGTGAGCTGATCATCGTCGCGGGCCGTCCGTCGATGGGTAAGACGGCGTTTTCGATGAACATCGGCGAATACGTCGCGGTCGAGTACGGACTGCCCGTCGCGGTGTTCTCGATGGAAATGCCGGGCACGCAGCTCACGATGCGTATGCTCGGTTCGGTTGGCCGGCTCGATCAGCATCGCATGCGTACCGGGCGTCTGACCGACGAGGATTGGCCGAAGCTCACGCACGCGGTGCAGAAAATGAGCGAGGCGCAGATCTTCATCGACGAAACCGGCGGTCTGAACCCGATGGAACTGCGCTCGCGCGCGCGTCGGCTGTCGCGCCAGTGCGGCAAGCTCGGGCTGATCATCATCGACTACCTGCAGCTGATGAGCGGCTCGTCGTCGGGCGAAAACCGCGCGACCGAAATCTCGGAAATCTCGCGTTCGCTGAAGAGCCTCGCGAAGGAGCTCGACGTGCCGGTGATCGCATTGTCGCAGCTGAACCGTGGCCTCGAGCAGCGACCGAACAAGCGGCCGATCATGTCGGACCTGCGCGAATCGGGCGCTATCGAGCAGGACGCCGACGTGATCCTGTTCATCTACCGCGACGAAGTGTACAACCCGGACAGCCCCGACAAGGGCACCGCGGAGATCATCATCGGCAAGCAGCGGAATGGTCCGATCGGCCCCGTTCGACTCACGTTCCATGGTCAATACACGAAGTTCGATAATTTTGCGGGCGCGCAGAACTTCTACGGCGGCGAATGACGCGACGCGCCGTAGGCTGTTGTAACGGCGCTGTCGCGAGTGCGACAATGATGGCGGAACGGTACAATATGGCGGTTTTATGTCAGCCATTACGTGACCCATTTCCAGGATCCCAATGTTCGGTCGATTCATGCCCACCGAGGGCAAGTTCTTTGAAATCTTCAATTCGCACGCAACGTGCATCATCTCGGCGAGCCGCGAACTCGAGCTCCTGATCGACAATCTGCAGGACGCCGAAATCCACAAGCAAAACGTGCAAAAGGCCGAGAAAGCGGCCGACAAGCTCACGCACGAAGCCATCGACCTGCTGCACAAGACTTTCATCACGCCGCTCGACCGTGACGAGATCCACAAGCTGATCACGACGATGGACGACATCCTCGACCTGATGGAGGACGTCGCCACCGCGATCTCGCTGTACGACGTCCAGGCGGTCACGTCGGAGGCGAGCCAGCTCGCGCATATCTGCACGGCGACCTGCGAGCGCGTGCAGTTCGCGGTCAGCCTGCTGTCGGATATGAAGCAGGCGCGCCAGATCCTGAAGGCCTGCGAGGAAATCGACCGGCTCGAGTCGGAAGCCGACCGCGTGCTGCGCGCGGCGATGTCGAAGCTGTTCCGCGAGGAAGACGACGTCAAGGTCCTGATCAAGCTGAAGGCGATCTACGAGCTGCTCGAAACGATCACGGACAAGTGTGAGGATGTGGCGAACATCATCGAAGGCATCGTGCTGGAAAACGCATAATGCAATCGATACAACTCGCTATCTGGGTCGTAACCGGCCTGGTTGCCATTGCGCTGGTGTTCGACTTCATGAACGGCTTTCACGACGCGGCGAATTCGATCGCCACGGTCGTATCGACTGGCGTGCTGAAGCCGCAGCAGGCGGTGGCGTTCGCGGCGGCGTTCAACGTCATCGCGTATTTCGTGTTTCACCTGAAGGTGGCCGCAACAGTCGGCAAGGGCACGATCGATCCGGACATCGTCGACCATTACGTGATCTTCGGCGCGCTGGTCGGCGCGATCGCGTGGAACGTGATCACCTGGGTCTACGGCATTCCGTCCAGTTCGTCGCACGCGCTGATCGGCGGGCTCGTGGGCGCGGCGCTCGCCAAGTCCGGCTGGGGGGCGCTGAACTGGGACGGTCTGATGAAGACCGTCGCGTTCATCTTCGTTTCGCCGCTGCTGGGCTTCGTGCTCGGCTCGTTCTTCATGCTGCTGGTGTCGTGGCTGTACTTCCGCACTCCGCCGAGCAAGGTCGACCGGCGCTTCCGCCGCCTGCAACTGCTCTCCGCTGGCCTGTACAGCCTCGGTCATGGCGGCAACGACGCGCAGAAGACGATCGGCATCATCTGGATGCTGCTGATCGCCACCGGCTTCGCGTCGCTGAAGGCGGATGCGCCGCCGCTGTGGGTGATCGGCGGCTGCTATCTGTCGATGGGTCTCGGCACGCTGTTCGGCGGCTGGCGCATCGTGCGCACGATGGGGCAGAAAATCACGAAGCTGAAGCCGGTCGGTGGCTTCTGTGCGGAGGCGGGCGGAGCGCTCACGCTGTTCACCGCGTCGGCGCTCGGTATTCCGGTCTCCACCACGCATACGATTACCGGCGCGATCGTCGGGGTCGGCGCGACGCAGAAGTTGAGCGCGGTGCGCTGGGGCGTCGCCGGTAACATCGTGTGGGCGTGGATTCTGACCATTCCGGCGTCCGCGCTGCTGTCCGGCGGCGCCTGGTGGCTGGGTCACCACTTCCTGTAATCACCGTGCGATGCAGGCCTGCGCTGCTCGATTTGGCTGACTCTGGCTGAACCGCACGCGCGGGCTTCGGCTTCCTGCCGCCCGTTGCATTGCTCCGGTTTCCCTGCACAGTTCGATCAAGGCGCGCTTGCGTCGTCCTGAAGGGCTGTCGCGCTGCTCGATCCGTTCAGATCAGCGGCGCGTTTGCACCGTCCATCGGGATGATCGCGCCCGTCACATAGCTTGCTCGACGGCTCGCGAGGAACAGCGCCACGTCGGCGATTTCCTCCGGCTTTGCGTAGCGGCCGAGCGGCATCCGGGCCTGGCCGCGCGCCAGCGCTTCGTCGTTGCCGATGCCTTGCTGCGCCGCCTCCAGCCGGACCGCTTCCTCGACGCGCTCGGTGAGCGTCGCGCCCGGATTGATCGCGTTGATGCGGATGCCGTAGCGCGCGTAGTAGTGCGCGAGGCCGACGGTTGCGAGCATCAGCGCCGCGTTGGCCGCGCCGCCCGCGATATGGATGTCGCTCGCGATCTTGCCGCCCATGCCGATGATATTGACGACCGTGCCCGGCTCGGCGCCGCCGTTGGCCTTCGCGCGCTCGGCCATACGGCGCAGCACCTCCTGCTGCGGATAGATATACGGGAAATACTTCGCTTCCATCGTCGCGCGGAATGCGTCGGCATCGAGCGTCTCCGGATCGTACCGGCGCGCGGCGCCGGCGCTATTGATCAGCACGTCGATCGGGCCTACCGCGGTACTGACTTCCTCGACGATATCGGCGGCGCTGTGCGGCTCGTGCAGGTCGGCACGCGTGCGATGCACGTGGAATCCTTCCTGTTTCAGCTGTTCGTAGGCGCGCGCGAGGTTTGCGGGGTCGCGTGACACGATCGCGACCTTCGCGCCTTCCTGTGCGAAGGCCCGCGCGCAGGCGAAACCGATGCCTTTGCTGCCGCCGGTGATGAGCACCACCTTATTTTTGAGCCCGAGTTCCATGGTCGTTACCCGCCGTCGAAAGAATATCGATGACGATAGCAGATCACGGCGTCAGAAGTTGCCGTTCGCGAAACGGGCAATCGGGTCGTCGCCGCTTTGGGTGGGCGCGGGCGCGCCGTGGGAAGCCGTCGACGCGCGCATCAACTGCACGGTGCCACTACCGTCGGTCTGC
Organism: Paraburkholderia atlantica; assembly: GCF_000092885.1. Lineage (NCBI taxonomy): Bacteria > Pseudomonadati > Pseudomonadota > Betaproteobacteria > Burkholderiales > Burkholderiaceae > Paraburkholderia > Paraburkholderia atlantica. The sequence continues at coordinate 1,517,765 of NC_014117.1, forward strand.
TGCGCCTGGCGGGCCTGGCGTTCCGCGATGGAAGCGGGCGGCGGCGGTTCGAATGCATCGGCGGCGGCGTCGATTGCGTCGGGCTCGGATTGCGGGAGGACGCGGGCGGTCGTGGCGGGCTGCATCGGTTGAGCAGGGGAAGGAGCGCCGCTTTCATACGTGCGTGTCTGAGTCACCGGGACCAGCGTCGGTGCTACGGCGCCCGCCGAGCGCGCCTGTAGTTGCGCGGCGCTGAGGCCGGACGGCGGCGGCTCGAACTGATCGGCTTGCGCGACGGGCGTGCCGCCGCCCGCGCTGGTCGTCGGGGTCGCGCCGGCATAGGTCGATGCTGGCCGAACCGCCACCGTCGCCGCGGCGTCCGCGGCACCGCGCTCCGTTTGCGGCGTCGCCGCCTGATAGCTCGGCGTATCGAATGGTGCGGGCGTCGCCGCCGGTCCCGCCATCCGGCGGATGCCGTCGAAGCGCTTCGCCCAGTACGGATTAGTCAGATAGTCGAGCCGCACCGTGCCGCCCGTCGACGGCGCGTTGACGAAGCGCAGTTTGCCCACGTAGATGCCAACATGCGAATGCGCGCGCCCCGTCGTATTGAAAAAGATCAGATCGCCGGGCGCGATTTCGTCCGGTTCGACGGATTCGCCGCGTCCGCTCATCTCGGCCGTCGTGCGCGGCAGGTTCACCGACGCCGCGCGCAGCACCACGTAGCGTACGAGCCCGCTGCAGTCGAAGCCGCTGTCGGGCGTATTGCCGCCCCAGCGGTAGGGCACGCCGACGAGGCTCATCGCCTGAATCGAGATCTCCTCGCGCCCGATGCTGTGATCGACGAAGTGGGGGAAGCCGGGCGGCGGCGCGTGATAGGCGCCGTTCGCGACGACGGTGCCGCCGGACCCGCGCGACGTCTTCTGCGGCGCGCCGGCGCAGGCGGCGAGCAGCAGGACGGGCAGCAGCGATAGGGCGAGTCGGCGCATGAAGACGGCACGGGCGGTAAGCGCCCATTTACTCACTGGCGATGTCGGGATGGTAGCCGCCCAACAAGGCTGCCGCAAGAATTGTTGATAATTTACTTGAAGTTTGTGCGCTAAGTGTTGCCTGCGGAGAACGTCGGCGCAATAAAAAAAGCCGCGTCCGGATCGAACCGGACGCGGCTTGTGATGAAAGCCGGATAAAACCGGCGAAACGCCTAGAGAATCTCCGACGCGTAGTCAGCGAGGCGCGAGCGCTCGCCGCGCGCGAGCGTTACGTGTCCGCTGTGCGCCCAGCCCTTGAAGCGGTCGACCACATAGGTCAGGCCCGAACTGCCCTCGGTCAGGTAAGGCGTGTCGATCTGCGCGATGTTGCCGAGGCAGATGATCTTCGTGCCCGGACCCGCGCGCGTGACGAGCGTCTTCATCTGCTTCGGCGTCAGGTTCTGCGCCTCGTCGATGATCAGATACTTGTCGACGAACGTGCGGCCGCGCATGAAGTTCATGCTCTTGATCTTCAGGCGCGAGCGGATCAGCTCCTGGGTCGCGGCACGACCCCATTCGCCGGCGGCGTCGTCGGTTTTCTGCAGCACTTCGAGGTTGTCGTCGAACGCCCCCATCCACGGCTGCATCTTTTCCTCTTCGGTGCCCGGCAGGAAGCCGATGTCTTCGCCGACCGGTACCGTCGCGCGCGTCACGATGATCTCGTTGTAGCGCTTGTCGTCGAGCACCTGCGCGAGGCCCGCCGCGAGCGCGACCAGCGTCTTGCCGGTGCCGGCCTGGCCGAGCAGCGTGACGAAGTCGATTTCCGGATTCATCAGCAGGTTTAGCGCGAAGTTCTGCTCGCGATTGCGCGCCGTGATGCCCCACACGTTGTTCTTGTGGTGGCCATAGTCACGCAGCGTTTGCAGCAGCGCGGTCTTGCCGTTCAGCTCGCGCACCAACGCATGAAACGCGGGCTCGCCGTTCTGCGGTTCCAGATAAACGAACTCGTTGACCAGCATCGACGCGCACAGCGGACCCGTCACACGGTAGTACGTGGTGCCGGTTTTCGTGTCCTGCCAGCTTTCCATGCCCTTCGCGTGCTTGGTCCAGAAGTCTTGCGGCAGCGCGCGAATGCCCGTGTACAGCAGGTCGCTGTCCTCGAGCACCTGGTCGTTGAAGTAGTCTTCGGCGGGCAGGCCGAGCGCATGCGCCTTGATGCGCATGTTGATGTCTTTCGACACCAGCACGACCTGGCGATCCGCGCGATCGCGCTGCAGCGCCCGCACGACGCCGAGGATCTGGTTGTCCGCCTTGCCTTCGGGCAGCCCTTCGACGGGCTCGATCGCGGTCAGCCGGGTCTGGAAGTACAGCCGGCCAGACGCCTCGCGGCTGCCCAGACGCGCGAGTGAAATGCCGTCGGCTATATCGCCCGCGTTCGCGACGAGCGAGTCGAGTGTGCGGCTCACCTGACGCGCGTTGCGCGCGACTTCCGACATCCCCTTCTTGTGGTTGTCGAGCTCCTCCAACGTCATCATCGGCAGATAGACGTCGTGCTCCTCGAAGCGGAACAGGCAGCTCGGATCGTGCATCAGCACGTTGGTGTCGAGCACGAAAAGCTTCTGCACCTCGACTGGCGTGGCGCTGGTGCCGCGTTTCTTGCGCGTGGCGGCCGGGGTCGCCGCGGCGGGCGCGGCGGCTGTTTCGGCCTTCGGATGCTTCGCGGCGGGCGCGCGTGCGACGACCGGCTGCGCTTCGGCCTCGTCGGCGTCGGTCTGAGGGCGCGCCGACGGAACCGGCTGCAACAGCGCGGCGGTCTGCTTGGTCTTGCGGCCACGCGCCGGTGCGGGCTGCGCGGCGGGCGGCGATTCGACGGCGGGCACTGGCCACAACGTGGTGGCGGCGTTGGCGGCGTGCGCCATCGGGGTGGCAACATTCGCGCGGCCGTAATCGGCCGACTCTGCGGATTCCCCTTCACGCGCCTGTTTTTTCGCAGTGGAGCGCGCGGGCGTGACGGCTTTGGCCTTGTATTCGTCAGGCGACAAAAGATTGCCGAGCTTGCTGGGGGGAGTAGGCAAAGGCATGGTTTCCCTCGAAATGATCGGGTCACATATCGTGCGCCGCCCGTCGCATTCTGACGATGCCCTCATGGGACACCCAGTCTGCGCGAGGAGGCGCGCATTCGGTCTAGAGATGCCGGTTCGCCTGGTCTTCGATAGGCTCCTTGACGGAAGCGCGCGAACCAGTGAACGAGCGGTCGCGCGCAATTAAAAAAGCCGCCGCCCCGGCATTCGGGGCTAGCGGCTCGACGATGATGCTCGCATTGCGCCTCACGCTCCGAACGGCACCGGTGGATCCGGTCAAGCGGCCGTCAGAGCTGGCGCAGCGGAGAAAAATATGGGGTGGACAGGCACTCATTGCGGCCCAATATAACGCGCATCACAGCGCTTGTACAGCCTCCAGAATTTCGTCGACGTGGCCCGGCACCTTGACGCCGCGCCACTCGTGGCGCAGCACGCCATCGGCGTCGATGAGGAACGTGGAGCGCTCGATTCCCCGTACCTCTTTGCCATACATTTTCTTCATTTTGATGACGGCGAAGAGGGCGCACAGCGTTTCTTCCGGATCGGAAATCAGCGGGAAGGGCAGTTCGAGTTTGGCCTTGAAGTTGTCATGCGAACGCAAGCTGTCGCGCGACACGCCGATCACTTCCGCGCCGGCCTTCTTGAATTTCGGATACAGATCGCGGAACTGCAGACCTTCGGTCGTACAGCCCGGCGTGTTGTCCTTCGGATAGAAATACAGCACCACCTTCTTGCCCCGCAGCTTTGACAGCGTGATTTCGCCGCCCGTTGCGGCGGCGGTGAAGTCGGGGATGGGTTGGTCTACTGCGATGGACACGAGGTTCTCCGGTGGTTGGGGCCGGCGTCGCTAGGTGCCGCGGCGTCGGCCGGTCTGTCGTCGAGGTTGTTGTTCGGGGATTCGGTCGGCGCGCGGTCTTGCGGCTGCCGTGCGGTTGTCCGATCGGCCGGCCTCGCGTGCTTTCCGACGACCTCCGCGCCGTGCCGTGACCCTTCAGGGCTGGACGATCAGTTCGCCGGAGCGCCCCGGAATCTCGCCCCACGTAACAGGGTACGATGGCAGCGTGTCGCGGTCTAGCGTGGCGTAGTAATCGCCCATCGTCGCGAACGTATGGCCCTGCGCGCGCCAGCCCTCGAGCAACTGTTCGAATACCGGCGCGAGCTTTTGTCCTTCGAGTTCCGCGTGCAGCGTGAACACCTGGTCGTGCGGATTTTTTTCGGTTTGTTTCAACATCCACGCGGCGACGTTGTGCGTGTCGACACCATCGACACCGAGCACTTCGTCGAGCGTTGGCAGCGTGGTCGGCATCTGCACGTGCTTGAGCGTCTTGCCGTCGACCACCGGCAGATAGGGCGAATGGCCGCGGCCGTCGGACGCATAGTGCATGCCCCACGCGTCGATCTGCTCGAATGCGTGGCCGTTCATCTGCCAGCCCGCCGCGCCGTGCGTGACGGGCGGGGTGCCGAATACCTCGATGAAACGCGCGTGGCTCTGCTGCATCTGCGCGACAGTCCACGCGCGATCTTTGGCGCGCACGTTGTCCTGCCAGTACACGTGATCCCACGTATGGATGCCGCACTCGAAGCCGGCTTCGTGGATCGCGCGCATTTCGGCCGCGGCCTTCGCGCCGATGTCCGGACCGGGCAGCAGCACGCCGTACATCAGCTGTTTGACGCCGTAGTGCTCGACCACCGACGTGCGCGACACCTTCTTCAGAAAGCCCGGCCGCAGCACGCGGCGCATCGCCCAGCCGGTGTGGTCGGGTCCAAGGCTGAACAGGAAGGTGGCGCGTGCCTTGAAACGGTCGAAGATGCGCGCGAGATTCGGCACGCCTTCGCGGGTGCCGCGCAGCGTGTCGACGTCGATCTTCAGGACGATGCGAGCCAAGGACGCGCCCTTATTGCTGTTCGACGAGTGCGCGGGCTTCCGCGACGTGGCCGCGATACGCTTCGAAAATCTTGCGCAGCGCTTCGTCGAAAGTCGACGTGGGTGCCCAGCCGAGTTCCTGCTTCGTGTTGTCGATCTTCGGTACGCGGTTCTGCACGTCCTGATAGCCGTTGCCGTAGTACGCGCCCGACGACGTTTCGACCAGTTGCACTTTCTTGGCCGAGTCCGCGTATTCGGGGAATTCGGCTGCGAGTGCCAGCATCTTGTGCGCGAGCTCGCGCACCGAGAAGTTGTTGGTCGGATTGCCGATGTTGTAGATCTTGCCGGTCGCGACGCCGTTCTTGTTCTCGATGATCTTCATCAGCGCGCCGATGCCGTCGTCGATATCCGTGAACGCGCGCTTTTGCGCACCGCCGTCGACGAGGCTGATGTTCTCGCCACGCACGATGTGACCGAGGAACTGCGTGACCACCCGCGAGCTACCTTCCTTCGGCGTGTAGATCGAGTCGAGGCCCGGGCCGATCCAGTTGAACGGACGGAACAGCGTGAAGTTCAGGCCTTCCATGCCGTAACCCCAGATCACGCGGTCCATCAGCTGCTTCGAGCACGCGTAGATCCAGCGCGGCTTGTTGATCGGGCCGTACGACAGCTGCGATTCTTCCGGATCGAACTGCTCGTCCGTGCACATGCCGTAGACCTCGGAGGTCGACGGAAACACGAGGTGCTTGCCGTATTTGACGGCCGAACGCACGATCGGCAGGTTCGCCTCGAAGTCGAGTTCGAACACGCGCAGCGGCTGCTTCACATAGGTTGCGGGCGTGGCGATCGCGACGAGGGGCAGGATCACATCGCACTTCTTGATGTGATATTCGACCCACTCCTTGTTGATCGTGATGTCGCCTTCGAAGAAGTGCATCCGCTCATGATTGACGAGGTCGCCGAGACGTTCGGTCTGCATGTCCATCCCGAACACTTCCCAGTCGGTCGTCTCGAGAATGCGTTTGGACAGGTGATGGCCGATAAAGCCATTCACACCCAGAATCAGGACTTTTTTCATGAATGAGATTGGATGAGCTGGGCGAATTTCGCCGGACTGACGGCAGTCTCGCCGCCATCGTGCTGGTGCCGCAATTCGTGGATGTTGATCGCGCGGCCGTCGCCGCAAATTGCGAAAACGGCATTATCGCTTACGTGCAGGCCCGGGGGCAAATCCGAGCGGAGCGCGCCGGGCACGGCCAGACGCGCGCGTGCGATGATGAAACGACGGCCGTTAAGGTCGGTGAAAGCACCCGGATACGGCGGCGCGACCGCGCGGATCAGGTTGTAGACCTGCTGCGCTGACTGGCTCCAGTCGATGCGGCCGTCTTCCGGTTTGCGCCCGCCGTAATAGCTGCCGTGGGAGAGATCGTTCGGCAGATGCGGCGCCTCGCCCGCGAGCAGCGCCGGCAGTACGCGCCACAGTGTTTGCTCGGCGGCGACCGTGACCTTGTCGAAGACCTGCGCGGCGGTGTCGTCGGGCAGGATCGGCACCGGTGTTTGCGCAATGATCGCGCCGGCATCGGGTTTCGCAGCCATTTCGTGCAGCGTCGCGCCGGTTTCGCTTTCGCCGTTGAGCACCGCCCAGTTGGTCGGCACGCGGCCGCGATACTTCGGCAGCAGCGAGCCGTGCATGTTGTAAGCGCCCCGTGCGGCGATCGCGAGCAGATCGAGCGGCAGCATGTGGCGGTAGTAGAACGAGAAGATGAAGTCCGGCCGCGCGGCGCTCACCGCGGCGCGCAGTTCCGGACTCCTGGGATCGGCCGGCGTGACGACGGCAATACCGTGCTCGGCCGCCACCGATGCGACGCTGCCGAACCAGATGTTCTCGCTCGGGTTGTCTTCGTGCGTGACGACCAGCGCGACGTCGACACCGCGCGCGAGCAGCACCTGCAGGCAACGCACGCCGACGTTGTGATACGCGAATACGACGGCGCGCGGCTTCATGGCTGGTGTCCCTGATCGGCGACCGGCACCGGTTGCACGCCTTGCGCGACGGTCTGACGCGGCGCTTCGGCGATGGCCCCGCCGTCGCGTTCTTCGAGAATGGTCTGCACCAGATAACGCGGTCGCGCACGCACCTGCTGATAGATCCGGCCGATGTATTCACCGAGCAGTCCGAGCGCGAAGATGATCACGCCGAGCAGGAAGAAGGTGATTGCAAACAGCGTGAACACACCTTGCACTTCCGCGCCGATGATGAAGCGCCGGATCAGCAGCAGCACGAACAGCGCCGCGGAGCCTAGCGACAGGATCACGCCGATGAACGACAGCCATTGCAACGGCACCACCGAGAAGCCGGTGACGAGGTCGAAATTCAGGCGGATCAGCGAGTACAGCGAGTACTTCGACTCACCGGCGAAGCGTTCTTCGTGCGCGACCTCGATTTCCACCGGATTCTGCGCGAACGTGTACGCGAGCGCCGGGATGAACGTGTTGATTTCGCCGCAGCGGTTGATCGTATCGATGATGTGACGGCTATACGCGCGCAGCATGCAGCCCTGGTCGGTCATCTTGATGCGCGTGATGCGCTCGCGCAGATGATTCATCGCGCGCGACGCCTTGCGGCGCCACAGGCTGTCCTGGCGTTGCCGACGGATCGTGCCGACGTAGTCGAAGCCCTCGCGCATCTTCGCGACGAGCTTGCCGATTTCCTCGGGCGGATTTTGCAGGTCGGCGTCGAGCGTGATCACGATGTCGCCGCGCGACTGCTCGAAGCCCGCGAGAATCGCCATGTGCTGGCCGTAGTTGCCGTTCAGCAGGATCACACGCGTCGTGTCGGGCCGCGCGCGGAACTGCCCGGCGAGCAGCGCCGCGGATTTGTCGCGGCTGCCGTCGTTGATGAAGATCACTTCATAACCGGTGCCGAGCGCGTCGAGCGCCGGATAGAGGCGCGCGAACAGCGCGGCCAGTCCGGCTTCCTCGTTGTACACCGGAATGATGATCGACACTTCCGGTGCGACGGCGCGATGTTCCGAATAAGTCATGTCCGCTTACTTTCCGTAGTGTTCGCAAATTTCGTTGACCGCGCGGCACACGCGCTCGACGTCGCCTTCGTTCATCAGGGTGAAGAGCGGCAGCGTGACGGTGGTGGCGCCGAAGCGCTCTGCGTGCGGGAACATGCCTTCCTTGAAGCCGCGCGCGCGGTACAGGGAAAACAGGTGCAGCGCGGGGTAGTGCACGCCCGAGCCGATGCCGCGCTCCTTCAGTTCGCCCATGAAGCCGGCTCGGTCGATAGACAGTTTTTCTAGCGGCAGCGTGATCTGGAACATGTGCCAGTTGCTGTTTTCAAAGTCCGCGAGCGGCAGGCCGACGCCGAGCTTCACGGCCGCGCCGCCTTCGAACTGCGCGAAGTACGCGCGCGCGAGCTTCTTGCGCTGCGCGATGAAGCGCGCGAGATGCGGCAGCTGGCCGAGGCCGACACGCGCGGCGACGTCGGTCAGGTTGTACTTGCCGCCGAGCACGTCGCAGTCCATGCCATCGAAGCCGGTGCGCGTGATGCCCTGCAGCCGGTACTTCTGCGCGAGCACCGCTTCTTCCTCGTTGTTCAGCACGAGCGCGCCGCCTTCGACCGAGGTCAGGTTCTTGTTCGCGTGGAAGCTGAACGACACGATGTCGCCGAGCTTGCCGATGCGCTCGCCGTTCCACGTCGAGCCGAACGCCTGCGCGGCGTCTTCGATCACGCGCAGCTTGTGCTCGCGGGCGATCGCGTACAGACGGTCCATGTCGACCGGCAAGCCGGACAGGAACACCGGCAGCAGCGCCTTGGTGCGCGGCGTGATGGCTTTTTCGAGCAGGTCGAGGTCGATGTTGCGCGTGACCGGGTCGATGTCGGCGAACACCGGTGTCGCGCCGGTTTCGAGGATCACGTTGCAGGTCGACACCCAGGTGGCCGGCGTCGTGATGACTTCGTCGCCGGGACCGACGCCGGCGATGCGCAGGCCGATTTCGAGCGTCGCGGTCCCGGAATTGAACGTGCGCACCGGGCGGCCGCCGCAGAACTCGGACAGCGCTGCCTCGAACTTCTGGTTCTGCGGGCCGGTGGTGATCCAGCCGGAACGCAGCACGTCGGCGACGCCCTGGATCGTTTCCTCGTCGATCTCGGGTTTGACAAACGGCAAAAACGGGACTTGTGACTGGCTCATGAATGCATCGCTCGATTGAAAGGGGCGCGGCCCGACGGGCGCGAAGTAAACCACAAACTACGCGCAAACCCAAGGCCGCGGCGGAAAAAACGCAACCGCGCAGCTTACCGCGCCGTACCTTACGTCAGGCTTAGGCGGCTCTTGTGCCGCGCGGGTTCCTGCGCGAGGTGGCGCCTAGCTGCGCGCGAGCACGACCACGCCGACCAGAATGATGCCGATGCCGACCAGCTTCTGCACCGACATCACTTCGCCGAACAGGTACCACGCGGCGATCGCGTTGACGACGTAGCCAAGTGACAGCATCGGATAGGCGATCGACACGTCCACCCGCGAAAGACCGATGATCCACACCGCCACGCTGATCACGTAGCAGGCTAGCCCGCCGATGATCGGCGGCTGGGTCGCCAGCTTGAAGCCGATGGGCAGGATGTTCGCACGGGTGAATTCGAAGTGTCCAACGGCATTCGTGCCAGCCTTGAGCAGCAGCTGCGCGCCGGCGTTCAGCGTGACGCCGGCGAGGATGCAGAAGAGGGAAATCGGGTTCATCGAACGGTCGGGTTCTCGAAAGGGTTAGGGCTTAGCCGCGGGCGCGGAGGCGGGGGCAGCGGCGGCGGGAGCCCCGTCGGCGAGCGGCTTCATCACTACCACGCGACGCGGATCGCGCGCGATCACCTGCATCGGCAGGCCTTGCTTGACGAGGCGCTCGTAGGTCGGCGGCGGGATCAGCGCGAGCGCGTAGCGATCGGCCTTCCAGCGCTCGATCCACGCTTGTTCCGTCGGCACCCATTTTTGCGGCTCGACGGACACGCCGAACGCGAGCTCGTCCGGGTGCGCGACCATGATCATCGTGTGGCCGATGTAGAACGGCAGCGTGTGGTCGAGCACGCCGACCGAGTAGAACGGCGTGTCCGGCGGCAGCTGCGCGAGTTTTGCCTTGATCGCGGGCGCGAGCGGCGCGCCGGAGCTCAGGCGTCCGAACACGTCGTGACCGGTGCCCGCGATCGTGCCGAGCAGCAGCCAGCCCGCGCCGAACGCGACGAGGCTGCCGAGACCGACCCGTGCGTTGGCGCCCACGCCACCCTGGCCGCGGCGGTTCAGCCACAGCGCGAGCAGCGTGAGCACGAACGCCACGGCCAGCGCGGCGAGCACCCACACGCGGAACTCGGCGTACAGCGCGGCCGGATTGCGCTCGCTGCCGAGGCGCGGCAGGAACAGCGCCGCAAATGCGGCGACCACGAAAAACAGCACGTAACCCGCCAGATGCCGGCGCAACTGCTCGCGCGTGACGAGCGGCAGATACATGCCGATCAGCATCGCGATCGGCGGAGCGATCGGCAGCGTGTAGGACAACAGCTTCGAGTGCGACGCGCTGAAGAACAGGAAAATGAAGACGATCCACGTGAGCATCAGCGTGACCGGCGCGAAGCCGTTCGGCTGACGCGGCTGACGCCTGGCGTGGCGCACGCTTTGGACGGCTACCGACAGCCACGGCAGGAAGCCCACCAGCAGCACCGGCACGAAGTAGTAGAACGCGCCGGGGCGATTCTGCTCGGGCGTCAGATAGCGCTTGAACTGCTGGACGATGAAGAAGAAGTTCAGGAATTCAGGATTGCGCTGCTGCACGAGGACGAACCACGGCGACACGATCGCGAAAAAGACGATCAGGCCGCTCACCAGGTGCAGTCGCTTCCACAGCGCCCAGTCGCGCGCGATCAGCGTGTAGAGCACCAGCACTGCGCCCGGCAGGATCAGCCCGACGAGGCCCTTGGAGAGCACCGCCAGCGCCATCGACGCCCAGCACACCCACATCCACCCGCGTACGCACGGGGGCCGCAGATTCGGCCGCTGCGCGAGCATCAGCGCGCACAGCGTCAGCGTCATCCAGAACGACAGGCCCATGTCGAGCGTGTTGAAGTGGCCCATCAGGTTCCAGTACGGCGCGCAGGCGAGCACGAGCGCCGCGAACACGCCGGTCGCCGGGTTGAACACGCGGGCACCGGTGAAGCCGATCAGCAGCACGCCGGCGAAGCCCGTCAGCGCGGTATAGAGGCGCGCCTGCCATTCGCCGATGCCGAACCACGCGAACGTCAGCGCGTTAGCCCAGGTTTGCAGCGGCGGCTTCTCGAAGTACTTGTAGGCGTTGTAGCGCGGCGTGATCCAGTCGCCGGTCAGGAACATTTCGCGCGCCATTTCGGCGTAGCGGCCTTCGTCGCTCGGCAGCAGATGGCGCCAGCCGAGCGGCACGAACCAGATCACGGCGAGAACCAGCACCAGCAACAGGATCGCGGTGCGGTTGAGCGGTAGCCTCGACGGCGTATCGTTCATCAAATGTCAACCCTTCTTGTTATCGACGCCGCGCGCACGGGCGCGGCGCGGGGGCCAGAACGGGGCCGGCCGGGCGCGCCAGCGCGGCCTCGCGCGAGATGCACCGGCGCCGGGCCCGCTCAGGCTTCGATCAGCAACGCGGCCGCGACCTTGCGGCCCTCGGCCATCAGAATGTTGTAGGTGCGGCAGGCGGCCTTGAAGTCCATCGTCTCGACGCCAATGCGTTTCGCGGTGAGCGCGGCGGTTAGCCGCGGGTGCGGAAAGCGCAGCCGCTCGCCGCTGCCGAACACGACCACTTCGGGCGCGGCGTCGACCAGCATCGCGAAATGCTCGCCGCTCAGTTGCTCGAACGACGAGACAGGCCAGTGAATGACCGGCGCGTCCGGCAGCACGAGAATACTGCCCGCGTGACGCACCAGATTGATTTCGACGTAGTCGGCGCCGTAGCCGGTAACGGTATTCAGCGCGCCGCTGGAATCCTGATGTAATTTCAAATTGGTTTTCCGAAGTCGTCGTGAGACGTCATGCGTATTTGCCGGCCTGGCTGCGCGTCGCACAGGCCGGGCGGTTCGACGCGTTTGACACACGAGAAGGCCGAAAAGGCTTGCCGTTGCGGGTGGTGCATTGCGGAAGTCGGCCAAAATCCGCTAAATTATAACTTTTTAGCCGCCTTGCGGCGCCCCTCGCTCAAGTGCCGCCACAAGCCGCGCTAGGCGCATCGCCGTGGCCCACCGGCTACCTATGCTGGTATCGCCCGCTTTCGTTGCGTTTTTTCCCCTGCGCCGGAACCCGGAAAGCGCGGCGGCTCGACAGTTCGACCCCTTTTCGCAGTTGGCCGCCTCCGCTGGCGCCGCCGCGTCCGAATTCCCGTATCGGTGAAGCCGAGCGGCCCGGCGCCGTCAGCCGGGCCCCGTTTGCCCAAGGTTTGCTCCAGCCATCAACCAGGATGAAGTGCCCGCCGTGAAACCGATTCTCAAATCCAACAAATTGTTGAATGTCTGCTACGACATTCGCGGGCCCGTCCTCGAACACGCGAAGCGGCTCGAAGAAGAGGGCCATCGCATCATCAAGCTGAACATCGGCAATCTGGCGCCGTTCGGCTTCGAGGCGCCCGATGAAATCATTCAGGACATGATCCTGAACCTGCCGAGCTCGTCGGGCTACTCCGATTCGAAGGGCGTGTTCGCCGCGCGCAAGGCGATCATGCATTACACGCAGCAAAAGGGCGTGCACGGCGTCGAGCTCGACGACATCTACATCGGCAACGGCGCGTCCGAGCTGATCGTGATGGCGCTGCAGGGCCTCGTCAACGACGGCGACGAAGTGCTGCTGCCGGCGCCCGACTACCCGCTGTGGACCGCCGGCGTGAGCCTCGCGGGCGGCACGCCGGTGCACTACATCTGCGACGAGTCGAATAGCTGGATGCCCGATCTCGACGACATCCGCGCGAAAATCACGCCGAACACGCGTGCGCTCGTCGTGATCAACCCGAACAACCCGACCGGCGCGCTGTATTCGGACGAACTGCTGCTCGGCCTGACCGAGATCGCGCGCCAGCACGGCCTCGTGATCTTTGCCGACGAGGTGTACGACAAGATCATCTACGACGGCAAGAAGCACACGTCGATGGCGTCGCTGTGCGAGGACGTGCTGACCGTCACGTTCAACAGCCTGTCGAAGAGCTACCGCTCGTGCGGCTACCGCGCCGGCTGGATGGCCATTTCGGGCCTGACCGGCGAGAACCGACGGCTGGCGAAAGACTATCTGGAAGGGCTCGGCATCCTCGCATCGATGCGGCTGTGCCCGAACGTGCCCGGCCAATACGCGATCCAGACCGCGCTCGGCGGCTATCAGAGCATCAACGACCTGATCGTGCCGGGCGGTCGCCTGTACAAGCAGCGCGAGCTCGCGTATGACATGCTCACGGCGATCCCCGGTGTAAGCTGCGTGAAACCGGAAGCGGCGCTGTACATGTTCCCGCGCCTCGACCCGAAGGTGTATCCGATCCAGAACGACCAGCAGTTCATCCTCGATCTGCTGCTCGAAGAGCGCGTGCTGCTCGTGCAGGGCACCGGCTTCAACTGGAAGACCCCGGATCACTTCCGCGTCGTGTTCCTGCCGAACGTCGACGACCTCGCGGATTCGATCAACCGGATCGCGCGCTTCCTCGATGGCTACCGCAAGCGTCACACAGCCTGAGCGGGCCTCGCGTACGATGGGGCGCATCAGGCGCGCCGCTCGTGCCACCCCTGAAACCCTTTTCAAACCTCTATTAGAAACACACGCTGCATGGAACCGATCAAAGTTGGACTGCTGGGCTTCGGCACGGTAGGCAGCGGCACCTTCACGGTACTGCGCCGCAATCAGGAAGAGATTAAACGTCGCGCGGGGCGCGGCATCGAGATTGCGCGCATTGCCGTGCGCAACCCGGCCAAGGCGACCGCGGCGCTCGGCGCCGAAGCCGGCAGCGTGGCGCTGACCGATGACTTCAACGCTGTCGTCGACGATCCGTCTATCTCGATCGTCGCGGAAATGATCGGCGGCACCGGCATCGCGCGCGACCTCGTGCTGCGCGCGATCAACAACGGCAAGCACGTGGTCACCGCCAACAAGGCGCTGCTCGCCGTGCATGGCACGGAGATTTTCGAGGCGGCGCGCGCGAACGGCGTGATGGTCGCGTTCGAAGCGGCGGTGGCGGGCGGCATTCCGATCATCAAGGCACTGCGCGAAGGCTTGACCGCGAACCGTATCCAGTACATCGCCGGCATCATCAACGGTACGACGAACTACATCCTGTCCGAGATGCGCGACCGCGGGCTCGATTTCGCGACCGCGCTGAAGGCCGCGCAGGAGCTCGGCTACGCCGAAGCGGATCCGACCTTCGATATCGAAGGCGTCGACGCCGCGCACAAGGCGACGATCATGAGCGCGATCGCGTTCGGCGTGCCGGTGCAGTTCGACCGCGCGTACGTCGAGGGCATCAGCAAGCTCGCGGCGATCGACATCAAATACGCCGAGGAACTCGGCTACCGCATCAAGCTGCTCGGCATCACGCGCCGCACCGACAAGGGCATCGAACTTCGCGTGCATCCCACGCTGATTCCGGAAAAGCGCCTGCTCGCGAACGTGGAAGGCGCGATGAACGCGGTCGTCGTGCACGGCGACGCGGTCGGCACGACGCTGTACTACGGCAAGGGAGCGGGCGCGGAGCCGACGGCTTCCGCGGTGGTCGCCGATCTGGTCGACGTGACGCGTCTGCACACGGCCGACCCCGAGCATCGCGTGCCGCATCTGGCATTCCAGCCGGACAGCCTGTCGAACACGCCGATCCTGCCGATCGAAGAAGTCACGAGCGGCTACTATCTGCGCCTGCGCGTCGCCGACGTGACCGGCGTGCTCGCCGATATCACGCGCGTTCTGGCGGACACCGGCATTTCGATCGACGCGCTCTTGCAGAAGGAATCGGAACTCGTCGACGCGAACGGCAAGGGCGAAACCGACATCCTGCTGATCACGCACGAAACGGTCGAAAAACAGGTCAACGCCGCGATCAAGTCGATCGAAGGGCTCAAGACCGTCGTCTCGCAAGTCACGAAGCTGCGCATGGAAGCGCTGAACTAGGCCGAACTATGAACTACCTCTCCACGCGCGGCGCCGGAGCCGGCGAGCGCCATACCTTCTCCGACATCCTGCTCGGCGGTCTCGCGAAAGACGGCGGCCTCTATCTGCCGGCCGAATATCCCCGCGTCACCGCGGACGAACTCACGCGCTGGCGCACGCTGCCGTACGCGGATCTCGCGTACGAGATCCTGTCGAAGTTCTGCGACGACATCCCCGCCGACGATCTGCGCGCGCTGACGCGCAAGACCTACACGGCCGCGACCTACTGCAACGTGCGCGACGACGAAAGCGCCGCGCAAATCACGCCGCTGAAGACGCTCGGCGTCGAAGACGGCGCGCCGCTGTCGCTGCTCGAACTGTCGAACGGTCCGACGCTCGCGTTCAAGGACATGGCGATGCAGCTGATCGGCAACCTGTTCGAGTACGCGCTCGCGAAGCACGGCGAAACGCTGAACATTCTCGGCGCGACCTCGGGCGACACCGGTAGCGCCGCCGAATACGCGATGCGCGGCAAGAAGGGCATCCGCGTGTTCATGCTGTCGCCGCACAAGAAGATGAGCGCGTTCCAGACTGCGCAGATGTACAGCCTGCAAGACCCGAACATCTTCAACCTCGCGGTGGAAGGCGTGTTCGACGACGCGCAGGACATCGTGAAGGCGGTGTCGAACGATCACGCTTTCAAGGCGAAGTACAAGATCGGTACGGTTAATTCGATCAACTGGGCGCGGGTCGTCGCGCAGGTCGTCTACTACTTCAAGGGCTATTTTGCCGCGACGAAGTCGAACGACGAGCGCGTGTCGTTCACGGTGCCGTCGGGCAACTTCGGCAACGTGTGCGCGGGTCATATCGCGCGCATGATGGGTCTGCCGATTGAGAAGCTCGTCGTCGCGACCAACGAGAACGACGTGCTCGACGAGTTCTTCCGCACCGGCATCTACCGCGTGCGCAAGGCAGCCGAGACGTATCACACGAGCAGCCCGAGCATGGACATCTCGAAGGCGTCGAACTTCGAGCGCTTCGTGTACGACCTGCTCGGCCGTGATCCGGCGCGAGTGCTGCAACTGTTCCGCGACGTCGAGGAGAAGGGCGGTTTCGACCTCGCTGCAAGCGGCGACTTCGCGCGCGTGAATGAGTTCGGTTTCGTGTCCGGCAGCAGCAGCCACGACACCCGCGTCGAGACGATCCGCGACGTATTCCAGCGCTACGACACGATGATCGACACGCACACGGCCGACGGCGTGAAGGTCGCGCGAGAGCACCTGCAGCCGGGCGTTCCGATGATCGTGCTCGAGACCGCGCAGCCGATCAAGTTCGGCGAGACGATCCGCGAAGCGCTGCTGCGCGAACCGGAGCGGCCGGCGGCATTCTCGGGGCTCGAATCGCTGCCGCAGCGCTTCGAGGTTGTCCCCGCGGATGCGCAGCGGGTTAAGGACTTCATCGTCGCGAACACCGGCGAGTAAGCGCGACCGGCGACGGCAAGCGGGCCGCGTGCGCCGTTTTCGGCTCACGCGGCATCCTGCGGCCATGTCGATTCGCGTTGATCGACGCCCACGCCCGCCCTACGAAAAAACGCTGGCCGCACCCTCGGCGGCCACGCATCGAAAATTACAAAAAGCTCTACATAACGCCCGGCCGCCCAGGCTAACGGCATCGGCCGCTACAATATTCTTTTAACCTGCGGCTTCGACACTCCCGATGTCCACACCCACGCCCCGCGCTCCGATGCTCGCCACTGCCGATGCGCTCGCGATCCTGCTCGACGCCGCGCGTCCGATCGACGGTATCGAAACGCTGCCGACGCTCGATGCGCTGAATCGCGTGCTCGCCACCGACGTCACGTCGCCGCTCGACGTGCCGCCGATGCACACGAGCGCGATGGACGGCTATGCGGTCCGTATCGCCGATCTCGCGCACGGCAGCCGTCTGCCGGTCTCCCAGCGGATTCCGGCCGGCCATGCGCCGGCGCCGCTCGCGCCGAACAGCACGGCGCGCATCTTTACCGGCGCGACGGTGCCCGCTGGCTCGGACGCGGTCGTGATGCAGGAGCAGACCGAGGTGGCCGGCGACGAAGTGACGATCGTGCATCGTCCGCAGGCGGGCGAGTGGATCACCGCGCAGGGCGCCGATATTCGCGCGGGCTCGGTGATCCTGCCGGCCGGCACGCGGCTCACGCCTCAGGCGTTGGGGCTTGCCGCGTCGGTCGGATGCGCGCAGCTCGAGGTGCGCCGGCGCGTGAAGGTCGCCGTATTCTTCACCGGCGACGAACTAACGATGCCCGGCGAGCCGCTGAAGCCCGGCGCGATATACAACTCGAATCGCTTCACGCTGCGCGGCCTGCTCGAGAAGCTCGGCTGTGACGTGACCGACTACGGCATCGTCGCCGATCAGCTCGACGCGACCCGCGCGACGCTGCGCGAAGCCGCTGAGGCGCACGATCTGATTCTCACCTGCGGCGGCGTGTCGGTCGGCGAGGAGGATCACGTGAAGCCGGCGGTCGAGGCAGAAGGGCGTCTGTCGATGTGGCAGATCGCGATGAAGCCGGGCAAGCCGCTCGCGTTCGGCGCGGTGCGCCGTGGCGCGGGTGGCACGGGTGGTGCTGATAGAGGCGAGCCGGCTGAAACGTTTTTCATCGGCCTGCCTGGCAATCCGGTGTCGAGCTTCGTCACGTTCCTGCTGTTCGTGCGTCCGTTCGTGCTGCGGCTGGCCGGGGTGCAGGCGGTCGCGCCGCGCGCGCTGTCGCTGCGCGCGGACTTCACGCAGGGCAAGGCCGACCGCCGCAACGAGTTCCTGCGCGCGCGCGTCAACGCGGCGGGCGGGCTCGATCTGTTTGCCAATCAGAGCTCGGCCGTGTTGACGTCGACCGTGTGGGCCGACGGCCTGATCGACAACCCGCCGAACCACGCGATCAGCGCCGGCGAAACCGTGCGCTTCATTCCGTTTTCCGAACTACTGAACTGAGGTCGGTCATCCGCGGCATGCGCGGCACAAACCGGCGGTAACCCGATGAAGATTGAACTCCGATACTTTGCGAGCGTGCGTGAAGCGCTCAATACGTCCGACGAAGCCGTCGAGGTGCCCGACGGCATCGCGACCGTCGGCGACGTGCGCGCGTGGCTGCGCGTGCGTGGCGGCATCTGGGCCGAGACGCTCGCCGAAGGCCGCGCGCTGCGCATGGCCTGCAACCACGTGATGACCGACGCGAGCACGCGCATCACGGAGGGCTGCGAGGTCGCGTTTTTTCCGCCCGTCACCGGCGGCTGAACCGGGCTCGCGCACCTCATCAGGTCCACACCAGCGTCACAAGCCCTCAGGAGTCACCCATGCCCGTTCGCCTCCAGACCGAAGACTTCGACCTCAGCGCCGAGGTGGCCGCGTTGCGCGCGCGCAATCCGAGGATCGGCGCGGTCGCGTGCTTCGTCGGCACCGTGCGCGACCTGAACGAGGGCAGCGCGGTTGAGACGATGGAGCTCGAGCACTATCCGGGCATGACAGAGAAGTCGCTCGAGGCGATCGTCGAGCGTGCGCGCGAGCGCTGGCTGGGCATCGACGTGCTGATCGTACATCGCGTCGGCAAGCTGTATCCGCTCGATCAGATCGTGCTCGTGGCGACGACGGCCGCGCATCGCGGCGACGCGTTTGCGTCGTGCGAATTCGTGATGGACTATCTGAAGACCGAAGCGCCGTTCTGGAAGAAAGAGAAAACCGACGCGGGCGAGCGCTGGGTCGATGCGCGCGTGACCGACGACGCCGCGCTCGCGCGCTGGGGTATCGAATCGGGAAACCAGACTGCGGAGTAGGCGAAGCGTGGGCCGCGGAACTGCGGCGGCGCACGCGGCGTCTTTATGTCAGGCGCGTCGGCCCCGACCGACGTTCACTGGTCCCGTGAGCGTCCGATGATCGGCACCGGAAACGGCTCGCCAGCCGGCCGCGACGGATGCTCGCCATCGTCGTCAGCATCGCGCGGCCGACGCTTCGGCGCCACCCGCTCGAGCAGCGCCCGCTGCTCCGCCGGAATCTTGTAGTCCCAGCCGAAACGGCTCAGCTGCAAACTTTGCGCGATTCGCAGCGCCGGCTCCATGAAACGGACCGCCGCGGCCGGTTGATAGCGCGATTCGACCGTATCCAGGAACAGATACAGCCAGCGGCTGAAGTGCTGCGGCTCGATGCCTTCGAGCGGCTGATGCACCTGCTGCACGTTGCCGCGATACTGCTTCGCGCCGAGCACGAGGCTGTTCCAGAACGTGCACATCTTCGGCAGATGGTCGTCCCAGCGACCCTCGAGCTTCGCGTCGAAGACCGGACCGAGTAGCGGATCGGCGCGCACGCGATCGTAAAAGCCGTAGACGAGCTCGCGGATATTGGCCTCGGTGGGTTCGGCCGCGCGCTCGACCGGTGGCGCGGCGGGGAAAGACGGATTCATGCGGATTCCAGAAAAATGCGGTTGCCGGTGGCGGTCGAACTGAACTTCGAACCCCGGTTTTTCTAACAAACGGTTGATGCGGAAAAAGCTACTATTGCTATCCGACACAGTTTTGCAACGCGATTCGAGGAACGAGGCCGCCAACCGATGATGTTAGGGCGCGGCGCTGGTTCACGGCAACCCTTGCGTCGACGCGGTTATGGGACACGTTCAAGGCGCTTGCTCGCGGCTTTTCAAGTTATACCAGGGCCTATGAGACTTACCGACTATACGGATTACGCGCTGCGCGTGCTGCTGTACCTCGCGGTGCGGGGCGATGGCTTATCGACGATTCAGGACATTTCGGAAGCTTACGGCATCTCGAAAAACCATCTGATGAAGGTCGTGCAGCAACTGGGCGAGTTCGGCTGGGTCGAAACCGTGCGCGGCCGCAATGGCGGGCTGCGACTCAGCGCGCAATCGCTGTCGCTGACCGTCGGCGACGTGGTGCGGGTCACGGAAAGCGACTTCGCGCTGGTCGGTTGTCTGCCGGACCGGCAGGGCCAACAGCGGCCTTGCGTCATCACGTCGCAGTGTCGGCTGCGCGGCGCGTTGCAGGCAGCGAACCTCGCCTTTCTCGCCGAACTCGATCGCTTCACCATCGGCGACGTCGCGCAACCGAAAAGTCCGCTCGCGGCATTGCTGGGGTTAGGACCCAACATGCAGAGGGTGCCGCTGCCGATTCCGGTGGCATCGGATAGCACGCGTGGCGGAAGTTCGGCGACGCTGGGCCACAAGAGCTAGAACTTTGGGCCGGCTGCTCGGCGCGCAAACCCGCCCGGACGCCACAGTGGGGCAGGATCGCGGCAGTTCTTGCGCTCAAATGTTAAATAGTTGCGACCGAGGCGAAAAAAGCGCTTGAAACCCTAATAAATCGCCTCATTTTGGTGGTAATCGAAATTGGAGGTCTCTTGATGAGAATCGACAAACTCACCACTAAATTCCAGGAAGCGCTCGCGGACGCCCAGAGTCTGGCGGTTGGCCACGACAATCAGTACATCGAACCCGTTCACGTGCTCGCGGCACTCGTCGCGCAGCAGGACGGCTCCGCTCGCTCGCTGCTATCGCGCGCCGGCGTGCATGTACAACCTCTACAGACCGCACTGAACGACGCGATCACGCGGCTGCCCCAGGTGCGAGGCACTGACGGCAACGTGCAAATCGGCCGTGAACTGACCGGTCTGTTGAACCAGGCCGACAAGGAAGCGCAGAAGCTCAACGACACGTTTATCGCGAGCGAAATGTTCCTGCTCGCGGTCGCCGACGACAAGGGCGACGTCGGCCGTCTCGCGCGCGAGCACGGCTTGTCGCGCAAGGCGCTCGAAACCGCGATCGCCGCGGTGCGCGGCGGCTCGCAGGTGCATAGCCAGGACGCGGAAAGCCAGCGCGAAGCGCTGAAGAAATACACGATCGATCTGACCGAGCGCGCCCGCGCCGGCAAGCTCGACCCCGTGATCGGCCGCGACGACGAAATCCGCCGTTCCATCCAGATCCTGCAGCGCCGCACCAAAAACAACCCGGTGCTGATCGGCGAGCCGGGGGTCGGCAAGACCGCGATCGTGGAGGGGCTGGCGCAGCGCATCGTCAACGGCGAAGTGCCGGAAACGCTGAAAAACAAGCGCGTGCTGTCGCTCGACATGGCCGCGCTGCTCGCGGGCGCCAAGTATCGCGGCGAGTTCGAGGAGCGCCTGAAGGCCGTGCTCAACGATATCGCGAAGGACGAAGGGCAAACCATCGTCTTCATCGACGAGATTCACACGATGGTCGGGGCCGGCAAGGCCGAAGGCGCGATGGACGCAGGCAACATGCTGAAGCCGGCTCTGTCGCGCGGCGAACTGCACTGCGTCGGCGCGACCACGCTCGACGAATACCGCAAGTACATCGAAAAGGATGCCGCGCTCGAGCGCCGCTTCCAGAAGGTGCTGGTGGACGAACCGTCGGTCGAAGCGACCATCGCGATCCTGCGCGGTCTGCAGGAGCGCTATGAGTTGCACCACGGCGTCGACATCACCGACCCGGCGATCGTCGCGGCGGCGGAACTGTCGCATCGCTACATCACGGACCGCTTCCTGCCGGACAAGGCGATCGATCTGATCGACGAAGCCGCGTCGAAGATCAAGATGGAAATCGACTCGAAGCCGGAGGAGATGGACCGGCTCGACCGTCGTCTGATCCAGCTGAAGATCGAACGCGAAGCGGTGAAGAAGGAGAAGGACGAAGCGTCGCAGAAGCGTCTGCAGCTGATCGAAGAGGAAATCGAACGCCTGAACCGCGAATATTCGGACCTTGAAGAAATCTGGACCGCCGAAAAGGCAGCGGTGCAGGGCAGCGCGCAGTTGAAGGAAGAGATCGAGAAGACGCGCGCGGAAATCGTGCGTCTGCAGCGCGAGGGCAAGCTCGAGAAGGTCGCCGAACTGCAGTACGGCAAGCTGCCGGGGCTCGAAGCGCAGTTGAAGGAAGTCACGCGCGCCGAAGCCGAGGAGCAGAACAGTCCGAAGCGTCCGCGTCTGTTGCGCACGCAGGTCGGCGCGGAAGAGATCGCCGAAGTCGTGTCGCGGGCGACCGGTATTCCGGTGTCGCGCATGATGCAGGGCGAGCGTGAAAAGCTGCTGCAGATCGAGTCGAAGCTGCATGAGCGCGTGGTCGGCCAGGACGAGGCGATCAGCGCGGTCGCCGATGCGATCCGCCGCTCGCGCGCGGGTCTGTCGGACCCGAACCGTCCGTACGGCTCGTTCCTGTTCCTGGGGCCGACCGGCGTCGGCAAGACCGAGTTGTGCAAGGCCTTGGCGTCGTTCCTGTTCGATTCGGAAGAGCACCTGATCCGTATCGACATGAGCGAGTTCATGGAGAAGCACAGCGTCGCGCGTCTGATCGGCGCGCCGCCGGGGTATGTCGGCTACGAGGAGGGCGGCTATCTGACCGAGGCCGTACGCCGCAAGCCATATAGCGTGATCCTGCTCGACGAAATCGAGAAGGCGCATCCGGACGTGTTCAACGTGCTGCTGCAGGTGCTCGACGACGGCCGCATGACCGATGGCCAGGGCCGCACCGTCGACTTCAAGAACACGGTGATCGTGATGACCTCGAACCTCGGTTCGCAGGTGATCCAGGCGATGGTCGGCGAGCCGCAGGAAGCGGTGAAGGACGCGGTGTGGGAAGAGGTGAAGCTGCACTTCCGGCCCGAGTTCCTGAACCGGATCGACGACGTCGTCGTGTTCCATGCGCTCGATCGTTCGAACATCCAGTCGATCGCGCGGATTCAGTTGCAGCGTCTGCACGAGCGGCTCGCGAAGCTCGACATGCAACTGGTGGTGTCGGACGCGGCGCTTGAGCACATCGGCAAGGTCGGCTACGACCCGCTGTTTGGTGCGCGGCCGCTGAAGCGCGCGATCCAGCAGGAGATCGAGAACCCGATCGCGAAGCTGATTCTGGCCGGCAAGTTCGGTCCGAAGGACGTAATTCCGGTCGAAGTGGACGACGGCCAGCTGCGATTCGAACGCGTCGTGCACTGAACGCGATGGCCTGATGACGCAACGGGACGGCGGTAGTCGAGCCGTTCCCGCCAACGTTAAGAAACCGGCACGAAGGCGACTTCGTTGCCGGTTTTCTTTTGCCCGCCGTTTTCAAACCGGGCGCGGGCGTTGACCGGCAGCAGCCTAAGCCACCGTCAGCGCATCGCGCACAGCGTCCTTAAGCGTTGCCCTTGTTGCCGAGCAGCGCCGACAGGCCGCCGAGCGCGCCGAGCACCGTCGTCGCGTTCAACTTGCCATCGGCCGGCACTTCGCCTTCCGGCGTGGCTGCGTTGACGACGTGCGGCAGGATCTGCGACAGCAGACCCGTCACCTGATCCGGCTGGACGCCGGCCTTGGCGGCGAGGCCGCTCACGGCTTCCGAGCCGAGCACGTTATGCAGCGCGTCGGGCGCGATCGGCTGGTTTTCGCCGTTGCTGATCCATGACGACACGACGTCGCCGAGGCCCTTTTCCTGGAAGCGCTGGATCAGGCCGTTCAGGCCACCAGGCTGGTTGTTGACGAATTCGAGCGCGGCTGCGATCAGCGCTTGCTGGCCGCCGCCTTCTGGCGATTTGCCAAGCAGGGAACCGATGGTGTCGAGTAGGCTCATGACGGTCTCTCTTGAATGCCGGCGCGTGCATGACGGCCGGGCGGGTGACGACGACGCGCGGTTGCGCGTCGCGGTGAAACGCAAGGGCGGCAGCCCCGCCGGCCTCAAGCGCCGGACGCGGCCGCGGCGGATGCCGCCTTGCTCTTCTTCGCTTTCTTCTTCGAAGCCTTGGTGCCGGATGCTTCGGCCGGTGCGCTAGCTTCTGCGACGGCCGGCGCCGCAGCGGTTGCCGCTTCAGATGCAGCGGCCTTCTTCTTCGACTTCGACGGCTTCGCGGCCGACGCGGGAGTAGCCTCGGCCGGCGCTGCCGTCGTGGCAGCGGGCGCGGCGGCGGTGGTTGCCGCGGGAGCCGCCGGCGTCGTCTTCGTGGCCGGCCTGGTCGACGTCTTCGCGCCTGTCGGCGGCGCCGACGAGCCGTTGATCGTCAGCCCGGCAGCTTCGAGGTTCTCGACTGACTTCTGGCCGATGCCCTTCACGCGCGCGGCCAGATCGTCGGCGTTCTTGAACGGGCCGTTTTTGGCGCGTTCGTCGAGGATCGCCTTCGCATGCACGGGGCCGATGCCCTTGACCGATTCGAGCGCGGCCTGATCGGCGGTATTCACTTCCACGGCCGCGGCAAATCCGGCCGACAGCGACAAAGCCACAGCGACGCAAAGCATGAACAGCTTCTTCAGCATGGCAAGCACTCCATTGAGGGCGAAAAGTTAGCCGGGAACGGACGACCTATCCTGTCAGCGGGCGCTGCGTTTAAGCATAGGACAAATCGCAGGCCCGATTTGGGATAGCGGACGATTTATACCCATCGATCGATGACAAGTAAATCCGGTCACACAATCTTTAAAACTTTTACCGGCATGTAATTCCGGTGAATTTATCGGTCGATATCGGTCGGGATAAAGCGTTTGCGATACAGAATGGGTAACGCCGACAGATGACACCGTCCAATGCTTGACTTGGAGTGCACTCGAAGTCCTGACCTGAGTCCGTCATGTCGAAACGCTCGACCGCGCTCACCATCGGTCAGGTTGCGGAAACGTGTTCGCGGCGCGGGAAATATTCGAGGCCACGGAGAAGGAAGAGGAGGCCGCGGCCGCAGCGTGAGAGCGCCCGGCTGCGCGAGGAGGGGAAAGGGGGAGGCCGAGCGGTTTTGTCTCACCGAGGATTGGACGCAACTAACCGCCCGCTTGATTCGATTCGGAGCCTTCCCGAACCCCCATCGCCTCACACTGCCGAATCAACCCGCACTGCAGCGATCTCGCGCAAATGACGCTGGCTGACCACCCGCCAGTACACGAGCAAGCCGACTCCGGCAATCGCGAGACTCGCGGTATTCGCAACCCAGAAACCGCGCGCGCCGGTCAGCCAGGGCGGCGTGAGGCCGGTCGTGTCGAAGCCGAGCGCATAGCCGCCACCGAGCCCGACACCCCACAGCGCCACTGCATAGATGACGGTCGGCACGACCGCGACCTTGTAGGCGCGCAGCACGAACGCGGTCGTGATCTGCAAAGCGTCGAACAGGTGGTAGCAGGCGACGATCAGCACCAGCGGCAACGCCTTCGCCGCGACCTGTGCGTCCGTCGTATAGCCGTCGACGATCAACGGCCGCAGCACCAGCACGAGCGCGCCATAGCAGCACGCGATCGCAACCGCCATCGCGATGCCATGACGCGACAGCGTGCGCGCTGCTTGCGGCCGATGCGCGCCGAGCGCCTGCGCGACCAGCGTCGACGAGGCGATGCCGATCGACAGCGGCGTCATATACAGCACCGCGCCGATGTTGCCGGCGATCTGATGCCCGGCGAGCGTCGTCGTGCCGAAGCGCGCGATGAAGAGCGCCATGAACGTGTACGAAGTGACCTCGATCAGATACGACAACCCCATAGGAATGCCGAGCCGCAGTTGCGCGGCCTGGCGCTTCCAGACCGGCCAGCAGAACCGCGTGAAGATACCGAGCGCCTTGAAATCGTCGACGCGCGCGAGCAGCAGCATGCCAAGCAACGCGAGCGCCCAGTTCAGCAGCGTGCTCGCGAGCGCGCAGCCCGGACCGCCCAGCGCCGGCACGCCGAGGCCGCCGAATATGAACCAGGTATTGAGCGGAATTTTCAGCATCAGCGCGGCGATCTGCAGGAACATCACGAGCCGTGGTTTGCCGAGCGCGTTGGCAACCGAGCTGTAGACCCGGAACGCGAGGCCGGCGGGCAGCCCGAACGCGAGAATGCGCAGATACGCGAGCGTGCGCTCGTGCAGCGCGTCGGGCACGTGCGACAACGCCAGCAGCGGCCCGGGGAAGAACAGGATCAGGAAGCCGATTACGGTCAGCGCGGCGGCGAGCCACCATGACTGGCGCACCTCTTCGCCGATCTCGGCATAGCGGCGCGCGCCGTACAGCTGTGCAGTGATCGGCTGCAACGCGGTCAGGATGCCGGTCAGGCCGATATAGACCGAGATGTAGATCGACGAGCCGAGACCGAGGGCGGCCAGATCGACGGCCGAGTAGCGCCCGACCATCGCCGTATCGATTACGCCGAACGCGATGATGGCCAGTTGGCCGATCAATACGGGCCACGCGAGCGCGGCGATTTTCCGTACGTCGGCGATCATGGTCAGTTGGGCTTCTTGTGCCAGTTGCGGTGCTTGCCGGGCGGCGGCTTCGGACGGTCGATGCGCACGTACAGGCGAAAGCGCTCGTCGCGGTCGGCGGCGCGGCGGCCTTCCCATACGAGCTTCCAGATGTAGTCGGGCAGTGCGCTCGGGTCGCCGTAGTCCTGCGAGTCCTGACGCAAGATCACGTCGCAGTCCTGGTCGAACGCGAAGTGCATGTCGCCGAAATACGCGAACGTCGCGATCTGCGCATTGCCGAGGCGCACCGGCGAAATGCAGGTGTAGTCATCGGGCAAGTGGTTGGCGATCTGCTGCGCGACGTCGCGATAGGTACGGCTGTAGTTGACGACCGGCAGCCACAGCGTCATCAGCAGCACCCACATCAGCGTGGTGCCGGCGCTCGACAGCACCACGCTGCGCCACAACACCTTCGGATGACGCGCGAGGCGCCAGCGCACCAGCAGGAACCAGCACACGGTCACCGCGATCGCGCAGATGAACGAGAGAATCTTGAACTGCGGCACGAAGCCGGGCGCGAGCCGCGCGAGATTGCGCGCGAGCGGATGCGGAAAACCGGTCAGGCTCGCCACATACACGGCCCACACGAAGCTGCCGAGGATCGTGAAGCTCAGCAGTGCGAACCAGTCGATCGCATTGATCGCACCGCGCTTGAGCGTCGGCAGCGCGAAAGTGGCGAGCACTGCGAGCGGTGGCAGCAGCAGCATGTAGAGTCGATTCGACTGATGGCTTTGCAGCACCACGAGCACGAACAGCGGCCCGATCACCGACAGCGGAATCGCCACGTGCGGCGCGCGCCGCAGCCCGTTCCAACTGAACCACGACCACAGCGCGAGCGGCCACGCGGGCCATGTGAAGAGCGGCAGATTTTTCAGTGCATACGCGGCGACCGAGCCGGGGGGGCCCGCGAACGAGCTCAGGCTAACGTGCAGCCACTGATTGAGATACCAGACTGCGTCGTCGGGGAACGCGGCAAGCGCGATGATCGGCCACGACACGGCGAGCACGAGCGCGACGGGCAGACCCGCGAGCAGCAGCCAGCGTGAACGCGTTTCGCGCACGATCAGCGTCATCGCGAGCGTACCGAGCAGCAGCGCGCCGACAAGCACCGGGCTGCTCGCCAGTGTGACGAGGCCGATCGCGACACCCCAGATCAGCGCGCCCTGGATCGGCTTGTCGATCATGCGTACGAGGCCGTACACGAGCATCGCGATGCAGACGAACTGCACGAGCTGCGGCGTGGTTTCGTGGCCGCGCTCGGCCAGGCCGAAGCACGCGAGCAGGATCAGCAGAGCGCCATCGGCCAGCGTGCGGCCGTAGTCGCGCGGTTCCGGTTCGCCGCCGAAAGCATATTTGAACGGCTGCACTTCGGCGCGCCGGCCGAGCAGATACGCCGCGTACCAGACGAACGCACAGCCCGCGCAAAACAGCAGGCCCGTGAATACGCGCGATGCGTTGCTCGCGTCGACCCACGGTGCGAGGACGCGGATCGCACTCGCGCCGAGCCAGTAGCCGAGCGGGCCGTCCTCGGTCAAATATTTGCCGACCAGATTCGGGAGCAGCCAGTCGTGCGCGCCGCCGTTCGCCATTGTCCACATGACACCGAAGCCGGCTGCGTCCTCGTTCTTCCACGGGTCGCGGCCGAACAGGCCGAACGAGGCGTAGACGATACAGATGGCCAGCAGCAGCCAGCGCGGCAACGCACTGGTCGCAGAGGCGGTGAGGCGGACGACAGGTCTCATGCGGTGTGTGGAGTGTGGATAAACGATGCGGCCGGAGCGGCCCGGCAAGTCAGGGCGGGAGGGCCCGTTTCGAGCATCCGGCATTGTAGTCGTGCGGTGCGATGCACGTCACGGCCGGTAACGCCCGGCAACGTCGATGGACAAGCTGTAACAAGTGTCGCGAAAGCGCGGCGCTGGTTCCGACGGGTCAAGGCTTCCCGCGGCGCGACCCAGCGGCCGCACAAGCACAGGCGACAAAAAAGGGCAGCTCACGCTGCCCTTTCTGTTTGCTCCGTTGCCGGCCGGAAGCCGGCACCGTTGCGGTATTACTTTGCTGCCTTGCCCGAAGCGCGGGCGCCGAACTTCTTGTTGAACTTCTCGACGCGGCCGGCCGTGTCCATGATCTTTTGCTGGCCGGTGTAGAACGGGTGCGATTCCGACGACACTTCGATCTTTGCGAGCGGGTAGGTCTTGCCGTTGAATTCCGCGGTTTCGCGCGTCTGGATGGTCGAGCGCGTCACAAACTTGAAGTCGTTCGACATATCGATGAACAGGACTTCGCGGTAATCCGGGTGAATGCCTTCTTTCATGGTCTTTCCTTTAATCTGGCGGTAGCCAACCCGCGTGCAGCCTTAAATTAGACTGCCTTCAGGCGCGAGCCACTTGCCTACGGTCGAAAAACCGCGATTATGCCAGAAAATCAGTCGCTTGGCGATTTTTCTGCCACCAGATTCTATTGCGGCGCAAGCGGCGCCCGTTCGCGGCATCTCAAACCGGCGTGAACGTCAATCCGACGCGCGCAGGATCTTGCCGGTAGTAGCGCGCGAGCAGCCGGTACAGTTCCGGATACTCCGCCTCGAACGCTTTCGGCTTCACAAACAGCGCCTCGCTGCACACGGCAAAGAATTCCGATGGATGGTCCGCCGCATATGGGTCGATCAGCGACTCGCGTTCGAAACGCGTCCAGCGACGCTCGGGCACAGCGTCGACTTTCGCGCAGAAGTGATCGTAAGCATGGTCGAATACGTCGGCCCATGCTTGCGCATCGAGCGGCGCGTGCCAGCGGCGCATCAGCGGCGGGTGGCCGTCCGCTTCGCCGTTGAGCATGTCGATCTTGTGCGCGAACTCGTGGATCACGACGTTGTATGCGTCGCTGCCGTCGGTCATCTGCGCGTCCTCCCACGACAGCACCACCGGGCCGCCTTCCCACGCCTCGCCGCTGGCGTCGTGTTCGACCTCGTGCACGACGCCGTCTTCGTCCTCGACGGTTTTGCGGATCACGAACTCACCCGGATAGACGATGACGCCAACCCAGCCGCGATACAGATCGAGGCTCAGATTCAGCACCGGCAGGCACGCCTGCGCGGCGATGGCGACCGTCATCGCATCGGTCAGTTCGAGCTCGTGGGCGGTCGAGAATTCCTTCTGCGCGAGGAAGAGACTCGTCAACTCGCGTAGCCGTGCGAGATCGGCGGCTTCCAGATGTGTGAGAAAGGGCAGGCCGGCGAGTGTTGCCTGCCACAAGGAATCGTCGATCGCGTAATCGCGTAGCGCGCGCTCGCGACGCCGTGTGCCCAGCCAGTTCGTGAGTTTCGACAGCATGCTTGGCCCACCTTCAGTCGATCTGTTTTTGCCACGCGGCGAACACGCCGCAGCATATTGCGACGCCGATCAGAAAATAGAAGCCGTCGAGCGACGCGGGGGAATTGGCCTGCTGCGCGACCGACCGCTAATCGACGCGATACGCGAGCGTGTTCTGGTAGACCGGATTGTACGGATTCACGGACTCCGCGAGGCGACTTTGATGCGGCGCGAGCCGGTGCTGGTCGATGATGATCACCGAGGCGGTCGCAAGGAGATGGTCAACTGCCGCACGATGTTCTTCAACCGGTAGCCCGTGCATGAACTCTTTGGTCGCGAAGATAGCTGGCGAAGAACGAGAACGTCGCGTTGCGCGAAATACTCGAGACCTGTGACTCCGCATTGTCCAGGTGGATGAGGGGCGAAAAAAAACCGCTCGCAATCTGCGAGCGGTTTTTCATGCGGTGCAGTTGCCGGCCACTACGGCCAGTCTGAACGTCAGGCGTTAGCTGCCGCCACCACGACGCATCATGTCGAAGAACTCGGAGTTGCTCTTCGTCTGGCGGATCTTATCGAGCAGGAATTCCATCGACTCGACTTCGTCCATGTCGTGAATGAACTTGCGCAGCACCCAGATCTTCTGCAGCACTTCGGGCTTGATCAGCAGCTCTTCGCGGCGCGTGCCCGACTTGTTCAGGTTGATCGACGGGTAGACGCGCTTCTCGGCGAGACGACGCTCAAGGTGCACTTCCATGTTGCCGGTGCCCTTGAATTCTTCGTAGATGACGTCGTCCATGCGGCTGCCGGTTTCGATCAGCGCCGTGCCGATGATGGTCAGCGATCCGCCTTCCTCGATGTTGCGCGCCGCGCCGAAGAAGCGCTTCGGACGCTGCAGCGCGTTTGCGTCGACGCCACCCGTGAGCACCTTGCCGGAGGCCGGCACCACCGTGTTGTAAGCGCGCGCGAGACGCGTGATCGAATCGAGCAGAATCACGACGTCGTTCTTCATTTCGACGAGGCGCTTGGCCTTCTCGATCACCATTTCGGCGACTTGCACGTGACGCGCGGCGGGTTCGTCGAACGTGGAGGCGATCACTTCGCCCGCCACCGAGCGTTGCATTTCCGTCACTTCTTCCGGGCGCTCGTCGATCAGCAGCACGAACAGCACGACGTCGGGATGGTTCTGCTTGATCGCGTGCGCGATGTGCTGAAGCATCACGGTCTTGCCCGACTTCGGCGAGGCGACGAGGAGGCCGCGCTGGCCCTTGCCGATCGGCGCGATCATGTCGATGATGCGGCCCGTCACGTTCTCTTCGCCGCGCATTTCACGTTCGAGCAGCAGCACCTTATTCGGGTGCAGCGGCGTCAGGTTTTCGAACATGATCTTGTGCTTCGAGGCCTCCGGCGGCTGGCCGTTGACCTTGTCCACCTTCACCAGCGCGAAATAGCGCTCGCCGTCTTTCGGCGTGCGCACTTCGCCTTCGATCGTGTCGCCCGTATGCAGATTGAAGCGGCGGATTTGCGACGGGCTGATGTAAATATCATCCGTGCTCGCGAGGTAGGAGGTTTCCGGCGAACGCAAGAAGCCGAAACCGTCGGGCAGCACTTCGAGGGTGCCGTCGCCGAAGATCGTGTCGCCTGCTTTGGCTCGTTTTTTTAGAATGGCGAACATCAATTCCTGCTTGCGCAGGCGGTTCGCGCTTTCGATCTCGAGGCCATTGGCCATCTCGATCAATTGGGACACGTGCAGAGTCTTAAGCTCGGATAAATGCATACGGAGAACCCGCAGGAGAAGGTGCGACGAAATGAAATCTGGGAGGAGGGTGAGCGGAACCGCTCAAAGACTTACACGTCTTTTCGACGTTTTCTGGATTCTAGCATAGCACACGCCAGTTTCCGCCAGTGCGGCGGAGTGGCATCTTTGTCGGAAAGCGTGTTGCCGGCTGACAACACGCTCGACCGGCGGGCGCGGCGGTTTGCATCCACCGATGCACCCGATTCTCTTCTACTGCTCGCGGTGCGCGATGAACCCTCGAGCGCCGCGGCGTGCTTCTGTATGTATTAAAGGTTGCCGTCGAGGAACGCGGTGAGTTGCGACTTCGACAGAGCGCCGACCTTCTGAGCGGCGACGGCGCCATTCTTGAACAGGATCAGCGTGGGGATGCCGCGCACGCCGAACTTGACCGGCGTGGACTGATGCTCGTCGACATTGATCTTCGCGACTTGCAGGCGGTCGGCGTAGTCCTTCGCGACTTCGTCGAGGATCGGCGCGATCATCTTGCAGGGACCGCACCATTCGGCCCAGAAATCGAGCAGCACGGGTTTATCGGATTTCACGACGTCCTGTTCGAACGATGCGTCGCTAATATGCTTAATTTGTTCGCTCATTTATGAATACCTCTGTCGGTTCGAGGCCCGCCTGAATTGCTCGCCACGATACGTCAAAAACCGGGAAAATTTCCGTTCGCTTTGCCGCATCCGGCGACTTGTCGCGCATGCCCGTGAAAATCAGAAAAACCGTCTGAAAAAACGCCGGATTTTTACGGAGCACGCGGAAAGAGTCGCGTCTGCGGGTCTTTCAACTGGCAGTGTAGCTTAATTCGCTATGCGTTGCCGATGGCGATAGTACTCGTTAGCGCAGTGGGGCTAATAGGTCGCCGCCGCGGCGTCGGCCGGGTTCTGCGGCTCACGAACACCGCGTTGTGATCTAAATGGTGGCGGGCGCGGCGAACTCAAGTCCGCTTCGTGGCGGGTGCCGCCGCGGCGGCTAGAAGGCGGTCGGGCGGCATGCAGGAAGCGCGCGTAAACAGTGCGGAGCGTTCGAAGCGGAGCGTCGTTCGCGTTTTGCGCTTCTCAACAGTCGCACAATGCGCGCGGCAATGATAGAATCTTTCGTGACGGGCCTCCTCGCATGGAGGGATGGTCAACCTGGTCAGGTCGGGAACGAAGCAGCCACAGCCGTTTTCCACCAGTGCCGAGGGTCGGGCTCGTCACCTTCCTTTGCTGTTTTCTCCGCCGCCGTTTTCACGGATTCTCCGCGGTCTTTCCTCCACAGTATTCCCCGCTTTCATATTGATCGTTCGCCGTGGTCGCACGGAGCATCGTCGCGGCCGTATCGCGCGTTCGCGCGTCTTGCCGAATCGGTTTTGCGCGCCATTGTTACTGATACAATTTCCGGATGACCTATCAAGTTCTCGCACGCAAATGGCGGCCGAAGGATTTCGCTTCGCTCGTCGGACAGGAGCACGTGGTGCGCGCGCTCACCCATGCGCTCGACGGCGGCCGTCTGCACCATGCCTATTTGTTTACAGGTACGCGCGGCGTCGGCAAGACCACGCTGTCGCGCATCTTCGCGAAGGCGCTCAATTGCGAGACCGGCGTGACGTCGACGCCGTGCGGCGTATGCCGTGCGTGTCGCGAGATCGACGAAGGGCGCTTCGTCGATTACGTCGAGATGGATGCTGCGAGCAATCGCGGCGTCGATGAAATGGCCGCGCTGCTCGAGCGCGCGGTGTACGCGCCCGTCGATGCGCGCTTCAAGGTCTACATGATCGACGAAGTGCATATGCTGACGAACCACGCGTTCAACGCGATGCTGAAGACGCTCGAGGAGCCGCCGCCGCACGTCAAGTTCATTCTCGCGACCACCGACCCGCAGAAGATTCCGGTCACCGTTCTATCGCGCTGTCTGCAGTTCAATCTGAAGCAGATGCCGGCCGGCCACATCGTGTCGCATCTCGAACGCATTCTCGGCGAAGAGAACGTGCCTCACGAGGCGCAGGCGTTGCGCCTGCTCGCGCGCGCGGCCGACGGTTCGATGCGCGACGCGCTATCGCTGACCGATCAGGCGATCGCCTATTCGGCGAACCAGGTCAGCGAAGACGCGGTGCGCGGCATGCTCGGCGCGCTCGACCAAAGCTATCTGATCCGCTTGCTCGACGCGCTCGCGCAGGGCGACGGCGCGGCGGTGCTTGCGGTCGCCGACGAGATGGCCTTGCGCAGCCTGTCGTTTTCGACGGCGTTGCAGGATCTGGCGAGCCTGTTGCATCGGATCGCCTGGGCGCAGTTCGCGCCTTCGTCGGTGCTGGACGAATGGCCTGAAGCGGCCGATCTGCGCCGTTTTGCCGACGCGTTGAGCGCCGAGCAGGTGCAACTGTTCTATCAGATCGCGACGATCGGCCGAAGCGAGCTGGGCCTCGCGCCGGATGAATACGCGGGCTTCACGATGACGCTGCTGCGCATGCTCGCGTTCGAGCCGGCGCCGACAGGCGGCGGTGGTGGCGCGGCGGGAGCCGCTGGCACGCAGGCCGGTGCGCTCGGCGCTGGTGCGCAGCGCTCCGGTGCACCCACGGTTGCCGCGCTGCGCGCGCTGTCGCCTTCGTCCGCGACGGCCATGGCGGCCGCCGCGCCGACTCGCGGACCTCAGGTGGGCGTTGCCGGCGAGGAGCGGGTCGATGCGATGAAATCGACCGCGACGGTTGCAAAGCCGCTCGCGAAGCCCGCAGCCGACACCGCGCGAACTGAAGCAGCGCCGCAATCGCTCGATGCCGAACCCGTGCGCGCGACAGACGCACCGGCTATGACGGCACGTCCGCTGGCACCGTGGGAAGACGCGCCCGCGAGTGATGGCGTCGCCAGTTCGACTGCGCCGGTCTCGAACGAAGCTTCCGACCTCGCATCTGCGTCCGCGGCGAGCGCGCTGGCTCGCGCGGAAGAGGGGAAGTCACCGGAACCGGAAGCGCGGCAGGAATCGACTGCAGCCGCTTCAACGGCGGCACCGGCGGCCTCGGCCGACTCCGCGCCGCGTCGCGCGGGTGGCGCCAGCGCCGCGCTCGACGTGCTGCGCAACGCCGGCATGAAAGTATCGGCCGACCGTGGCCGCGCCAACACGCCCGGCGCTGCGAAGCCGGCCGCGCCGGTCGCCCCGAAACCCGCCGCACCGCGCGTGGTCGTGCCGGTGCCGACGCTCGGTGCGCCGCGCCGCGCGTCGCAAGACACCGGCGCGCAGGCTGCGCCTGCCCGCGACGCCAACAGCGGCGCAAGCAACAACGCGCAACAGAACAGCTCGTCGATCCCACCTTGGGACGACATGCCGCCCGACGACTACATGCCGCTGTCGGCCGCGGACGATGCGTACTTCATGCCGCCAGACGATAACTTCGTGCCGGTGTTCGACAGCGGCCCCGACGACGTCCGCATGGACGGCCCCGCCGCGCAAGCCGCCGCACCGGCGGCGGTCGTCGATACGCGCCCGCTGCCGCCTGTCGTGCCGCTCGATCCGCTCGGTTTCACCGGCGACTGGCCCGCGCTCGCGGTCGATCTGCCGCTGAAGGGTATCTCGTATCAGCTCGCCTTCAACAGCGAACTAATGGCGCTCGAAGGCAATACGCTTAAGCTCAACGTGCCGGTGCCGCAATACGCGGAAGCGTCGCAGGTCGCTAAACTGAAGGCAGCGCTCGTCGAGCGGCTCGGCCAGAACGTCGACGTGCAGGTCGAAGTCGGCCCGGCGCGCCGTACCGCTGCCGCGCACGACGCGAAGCTGCGCGCGCAGCGCCAGCAGGAGGCCGAGCGGGAAATCAGCGCCGATCCGTTCGTGCAGTCGCTGATTCGCGAATTCGGCGCGAGCATCGTGCCGGGCTCGATCCGCCCGATTACCCCGGACGCCGCCCCGAACGGCGCGGCGCCGGCCCACTGATCCATCGTTCGCGGCGCCGTCGCAGCGCGGCGCCGGAATGCCAGATTTCACGCTATCTAGAAGGAGCACGTCCATGATGAAAGGTCAACTCGCCGGGCTGATGAAGCAAGCCCAGCAGATGCAGGAAAACATGAAGAAGATGCAGGAGCAACTCGCGCAGATCGAGGTCGAGGGGCAGTCGGGTGCCGGTCTCGTGAAGGTGACGATGACCTGCAAGAACGACGTGCGCCGCGTATCGATCGACCCGAGCCTGCTCGCCGACGACAAGGACATGCTGGAAGATCTCGTCGCCGCCGCGTTCAACGACGCCGTACGCAAGGCCGAGGCTACCGCGCAGGAAAAGATGGGCGGCATGACCGCCGGCCTGCCGCTGCCGCCGGGCTTCAAGCTGCCGTTCTAAACCTGCTCTGATTGACAGCGGGCTAAAGCGGGTGAGCGCCGCGGCGGTTCATTGCCGCGGTGCGAAAGCGCGCCCTGGTCCGAGCGCCCTCCCGCATCCCGATTCGCCCACCCGAGCACCACCACGTCGACGCCGATCCGCATGAAACAACCTTCCGCCCTGTCGGCGCTCGTCGAAGCGCTGCGCGTGCTGCCCGGTGTCGGGCCGAAGTCCGCGCAGCGCATGGCGTATCACTTGATGCAGCACG
This sequence comes from Paraburkholderia atlantica, assembly GCF_000092885.1. NCBI lineage: Bacteria > Pseudomonadati > Pseudomonadota > Betaproteobacteria > Burkholderiales > Burkholderiaceae > Paraburkholderia > Paraburkholderia atlantica. The sequence goes on from NC_014117.1 coordinate 1,553,646, forward strand.
ATCGCGAAGGCGCCGAAAAGCTCGGCCGCTCGCTGTTGTTCGCGACCGAGCACCTGCGTCACTGCGAAAAGTGCAACACGTTTACCGAAGCGCAGATCTGCGAGGTCTGCCTCGATGAGGAGCGCGATCCGTCGCTGCTGTGCGTCGTCGAGACCCCGGCCGACCAGATCATGCTCGAACAGACGATGACCTATCGCGGCCTCTACTTCGTGCTGATGGGGCGGTTGAGTCCGCTCGACGGCATCGGCCCGAAGGAGATCCATTTCGATCGGCTCGTGAAGCGCGCGTCGGATGGCGTCGTCAAGGAAGTCGTGCTGGCCACCAATTTCACCAACGAAGGCGAGGCCACCGCGCATTACCTCGGACAGACGCTGAAGGCGCGCGGCCTTGCCGTCACGCGTCTCGCGCGCGGCGTGCCGGTGGGCGGCGAGCTCGAATATGTCGACGCCGGTACGATCGCGCGCGCGATGCTCGACCGTCGTTCGATGTAGCCGCGCAGCTTTCGTTGGCCGCCGCGGTACCCGTGAAGCCACGCGTCCTCGCCAGCCACGCAGACCGCGCGCACGGCGATACAAAACAATGCAACCAATTTGCAGGGGACCGGAGTAAGTGCTGGGCACCCACTCTGGCCGACAAAGGAGACTCATGAGCGCCACTCCCGATTCAGGCGCGAGCGCCACACCGCGTGGCGCGCGCGGTCCGCTCGCCGACGTCAAGGTGCTGGAACTGGGCACGCTGATCGCCGGGCCGTTCGCTGCGCGTTTTCTCGGCGAATTCGGCGCCGAGGTCATCAAGATCGAAGACCCCAAAGGCGGCGACCCGCTGCGCAAATGGCGCAAGCTGTACCCGGAGGTCGGCGGTACGTCACTGTGGTGGGCCGTGCAGGCGCGCAACAAGAAGTCCGTCACGATCAACCTGAAAGCCGAAGAGGGCAAAGAGATCGTGCGGCGGCTCGCGAAAGAGGCCGATATCGTCGTCGAAAATTTCCGGCCCGGTCTGCTCGAAAAGCTCGGGCTCGGCTACGACGTGCTGTCCGCCGAGAACCCCGGTCTGGTGATGGTGCGTCTGTCCGGCTACGGCCAGACCGGGCCGTATCGCGACCGGCCCGGTTTCGGCGCGATCGCCGAATCGATGGGCGGTCTGCGCCATATCACCGGCTATCCGGATCTGCCGCCGCCGCGCATCGGTATTTCGATCGGCGATTCCATTGCCGCGCTGCACGGCGTGATCGGCGCGCTGATGGCGCTGCATCACAAGCAGGTGAACGGCGGCAAGGGACAGGTCGTCGACGTCGCGCTGTACGAGGCCGTCTTCAACATGATGGAGAGCGTGGTGCCCGAATACGGCGTCTACGGCATGGTGCGCGAGCGTACCGGCGCGTCGCTGCCGGGCATCGTGCCGTCCAATACGTATCCGTGCCGCGACGGCAGCATCGTGATTGGCGGAAATAGCGATCCGATCTTCAAGCGGCTAATGATCGCGATCGAACGCGACGATCTCGCGAACGATCCAGCGCTCGCGCATAACGACGGCCGCGTGCCGCGCACCCAGGAAATCGACGCCGCGATCGCCGCGTGGCTGTCCACGCGCACGATCGACGAAGCGCTCGCGGTGCTGAACGCGGCCGATGTACCGGTAGGCCGCATCTACAGCGTCGCTGATATGTTCACCGATCCGCAGTTCATCGCGCGGCAGATGATCCAGCGGTTCAAGTGGCAGGACGGCAAGGAAATCACGCTGCCCACGGTTACGCCGAAGCTGTCGGCGACGCCCGGCGAGACTCGCTGGCTAGGGCCGGAATTGGGTGAACATACCGATGAAGTCCTTCAATCACTAGGTTATGATGCTGACGGCATCGCGCGGTTGCGGGCGCAACAGATCGTCTGATGCGCGCAGTGCAACGCATTGAGAAGAGCGCTTAACGCGCGTCGCTGACGTACGATCGGCGCCGCGCGACCGGCAAGCCACCATACCGTGCCCAAGCGCGTGCGCAACGCGCACACGGGCGGTCAAAAGCCGGACTACAAAAAATCTGGAGACAACGGACCATGCAACGCAGAACCTTCCTCGCCGGCGGTGCGGCGCTCGCGGGCGCCTCGCTCGCGGCCACACCGTTCGCTTTCGCGCAGGCCAAACCCGAGACCACCAAGGTCGCCATCGCGGTGGGCGGCAAGAACCTGTTCTACTACCTGCCGCTCACGATCGCCGAGCGCCGCAACTACTTCAAGGACGAAGGGCTCGAAGTCGAGATTTCGGACTTCGCGGGTGGCTCGCAGGCGCTGAAGGCGGCCGTCGGCGGTAGCGCCGACGTGGTCTCCGGCGCGTTCGAACACACGCTGCTGTTGCAGGCGCAAAAGCAGATGTTCCGCGAATTCGTGCTGCAGGGACGCGCGCCGCAGATCGTGCTCGCGGTATCGAAGAAGACGATGCCGAACTTCAAGTCGATCGCCGATCTGAAGGGCAAGAAGATCGGCGTGACGGCGCCGGGTTCGTCGACGTCGATCATGGCGAGCTTCGTGCTCGCGAAAGCGGGGCTCAGTCCGAAGGACGTCGCGTTCATCGGCGTGGGCGCGGGTGCCGGTGCGATCGCCGCGCTGCAGTCCGGGCAGATCGACGCGATCGCCAATCTCGATCCGGTCGTCACGCGCCTCGAGCGCGCCGGCGAGGTGCGCGTGGTGTCGGATACGCGCACGCTCGCCGACACGCACACGGTGTTCGGCGGCGACATGCCGGCGGGCTGCCTGTACGCGTCGCAATCGTTCATCACGAAGAACCCGAACACCACGCAGGCGCTGACCAATGCGATGGTGCGCGCGCTCAAGTGGCTGCAGAACGCGAGCGGCAGCGAACTGATCAACACGGTGCCGGAGAGCTATCTGCTCGGCGACCGCGCGCTCTATCTCGACGCGTGGCAGCACGTGCGCGAAGCGATGTCGCCCGACGGCCTGATGCCCGCCGACGGTCCCGCGACGTCGCTGAAGACGCTGAAAGCGTTCGATCCGATGATCCAGAACGCGCAAATCGATCTGTCGAAGACGTGGACCAACGACTTCGTGAAGAAGGCGCTGACGACCGTCAAGGCATAAACGACGCGGCGCGCGCGGTCTCCAGCGTCGCCGCGACATCTCCCCGCAAACCCGATCCCTGAAGCGAGCCGTACGATGACCGTTGCTGCCCTGGCGCTCGAAAACATCACCTGCACGTTCGCCGCGCGCGACAACCGCGCGCAGCGCTACACAGCGGTCAAAGACACGACGCTGCGTATCGAGCCAGGCGAGTTCGTGTCGGTGGTCGGGCCGACTGGCTGCGGCAAGTCCACGCTGCTGAACATCGGCGCAGGGCTGCTGCAGCCGTCGACGGGCGTGGTCAGCGTGTTCGGCGAGAAGCTCGATGGCCTGAACCGCCGCGCGGGTTACATGTTCCAGGCCGATGCGCTGATGCCGTGGCGCTCGGCGCTCGACAACGTGATGGCCGGCCTGTCGTTTCGCGGTATGTCGGCCTCGGACGCGCGCGCGAAGGCCGAAGAGTGGTTAAAGCGCGTCGGACTCGGCGGCTTCGGCGACCGCTATCCGCATCAGCTGTCGGGCGGCATGCGCAAGCGCGTCGCAATGGCACAAACGCTGATCCTCGATCCCGACATCATCCTGATGGACGAGCCGTTTTCGGCGCTGGATATTCAAACGCGGCAACTGATGGAAAACGAGCTGCTCGACCTCTGGGCCGCGAAGCGCAAGGCCGTGTTGTTCATCACGCACGATCTCGACGAAGCGATCGCGATGTCGGATCGCGTGGTCGTGCTGTCGGCCGGGCCTGCCACGCATCCGATCGGCGAGTTCCGGATCGATCTGCCGCGGCCGCGCGATGTTGCAGAAATCCGCTCGCATCCGCGCTTCGTCGAATTGCACGCGCAGATCTGGGGCGTGCTGCGCGATGAAGTGCTCAAAGGGTATCAGCAGCAACTGACCGCTGTTTAAGCGTGTCGCAGCATCGCTGCATGCGCATTAAAAGAGAAGACGCGTTCAACAATCGTCCAAGGCAAACCAAGTCATGTGGAAGACGTTGCGCCCGAATCGGGCGAATCTGGTGATCTGGCAGTGGCTGCTGCTCGTGCTGTGCTTCGTGCTGTGGTACGTGCTGACGAGTCCGACGCTGGTGCCGCCGTTCTATTTCGACGATCCGAACAAGGCGGCGTTCTTCTTCGGCGAGCCGCAGAAAGTGCTGCAGCGGATCTGGGAGTGGTTCACCGGCGGCGAGATCTATCTGCACCTGTGGATCACGCTCGTCGAGACCGTGCTCGCGTTCGTGTTCGGTACCGCGATCGGGCTCGGCGTCGGCTTGTGGCTCGCGCTCGCGCCGACCGCCAGTGCGCTGTTCGATCCGTACGTGAAGGCCGCGAACTCGATGCCGCGCGTGATTCTCGCGCCGATCTTCGGCGTGTGGTTCGGCCTCGGCATCTGGTCGAAGGTCGCGCTCGGCGTCACGCTGGTGTTCTTCATCGTGTTCTTCAACGTCTACCAGGGCGTGAAGGAAGTGAGCCCGGTCGTGCTCGCGAACGCGCGCATGCTCGGTGCGAACCGCAAACAGCTGCTGCGCTACGTGTATCTGCCGAGCGCGATGAGCTGGGTGTTTTCGAGCCTGCATACGTCGGTGGGGCTGGCGTTCGTCGGCTCGGTGGTGGGCGAGTATCTGGGCTCGGCGCGCGGCGTCGGCTATCTGATCCTGCAGGCCGAAGGCACTTTCGATATCAACACCGTGTTCGCGGGGATTCTGGTGCTGACCGCGTTCGCGCTGATTCTCGACGCGATCGTCGGCATCGCGGAGCGGCGGTTGATGAAGTGGCAACCGCGCAGCGGAGATACCGAGAAGCTGTGAACGTGGATCGCAAGCGGCGCGGCGCCCGAAATCGCCCTCGGGCGCCGCGCCGTTTTTCATGCTGCCTGATTGGTTGCACTACGGCGTGATCACCACCTTGCCGATCACGCGGCGCTCGGCCATATCGCGCAACGCGCGGCCGGTGTCCTCGAGCGAATAGCGGGCCGATACGTAAGGCTTGAGCTTGCCTTCGCGAATCCACCCGGTCATCTGCTCGAATGCCGCGCGGTTGCGCTGCGGCTCACGCTTGGCGAAATCGCCCCAGAACACGCCGACCACGCTCGCACCCTTGAGCAACATCAGGTTCAGCGGCAGCTTCGGAATCTCGCCGTTGGCAAAGCCGACCACCAGATAACGTCCCCGCCAGCCGATGCTGCGAAACGCCGGCTCCGCATAGACGCCGCCGACCGGGTCGTAGATCACGTCCGGGCCTTTGCCGTCGGTGAGCGCCTTGATGCGCTCGCGCAGATCCTCGCTGCTGTAGTTGATCGTCGCGTCGGCGCCGTGCTTGACGCAGGTCGCGAGCTTTTCGTCGCTCGACGCCGCCGCGATCACGCGCGCACCGAGCGCCTTGCCGATTTCGACCGCAGCCAGCCCGACGCCGCCGGCCGCGCCGAGCACGAGCATCGTCTCGCCAGGCTGTAGCGCGCCGCGATCGACCACCGCGTGATGCGAGGTGCCATACGCGAGCGTGAAGGCGGCCGCGAGTTCGAACGACACATCGTCGGCGAGTGGCACGCAGGCAGCGGCGGGTGCGAGCGCCTGCTCCGCGAAACCGCCGGAGCCGGTGAACGCGGCCACGCGCGCACCGGGCTTGAACTGCGTGACGCCTTCGCCAACCGCGCGCACGATGCCCGCAGCTTCCGAGCCCGGCGTGAACGGCAGCGGCGGCTTGAACTGGTATTTGTTCTCGATGATCAGCACATCGGGAAAATTGACGGCTGCGGACTTCACGTCGATCACGACGTGGCCTGGCGGCGGCTCGAGATCCGGCAGGTCGTCGACGACCAGGCTCTCGGGCGGGCCGTATTGCTTGCAGCGAATCGCGCGCATCGTGTCTCCATATCGTTCAGGGTTCGCAAGGGTATCGAGTGTAAAGCAATGCGTACGACCGTACGATTTATTGCGTTGCAGCTTACGACGCGCAGCGCGCTTCGTCGCGCGAGCCGTATTGCATTGCACAGTGCGAAGCATGCACAGGATGCCGATTCATCGACGAACGCGCACGGTCGCGCGATCAATGCAAAGCAGCATCCTGGCGTTCGACACGAGCATCCGCGTACCTGAAAAACACCAGCTCGCACGAAGCTCGTGCACGTCACACCGACACGCCGACCATGTCGTTCGCGTGCCATCTTTCCTCGGTTACAATCGGCGCATGCGAATCCTACTCAGCAACGACGACGGTTATCTGGCGCCGGGCCTCGCCGCGCTTTACGAAGCGCTGAAGCCGATCGCCGACGTCACCGTGATGGCTCCCGAACAGAACTGCAGCGCCGCGTCGAATTCCCTGACGCTGTGGCGGCCGCTCTCGGTCCTGCGTTCGGCGAACGGTTTCTACTACGTGAACGGCACGCCGACCGACTCGGTGCACATCGCACTGACCGGCATGCTCGACCATACACCGGACCTTGTCGTGTCGGGTATCAACAACGGCCAGAACATGGGCGACGACACGCTGTATTCCGGCACTGTCGCGGCCGCCACCGAAGGCATCATGTTCGGCGTGCCGGCCATCGCGTTTTCGCTGGTCGACAAGGACTGGGTGCATCTCGAAGACGCGGCGCGGGTTGCCGCCGAAATCGTCGCGCATTATCTCGAGCGGCCGTTGCCGGGACATCCGCTGCTGAACGTCAATATTCCTAACCTGCCGTATGACCAACTGCGCGGCTGGGAGATCACGCGACTCGGCAAACGTCATCCGTCGCAGCCGGTGATCCGCCAAACCAATCCGCGCGGCGAACCGATCTACTGGATCGGCGCCTCGGGCCAGGCGCGCGACGCGAGCGAAGGCACGGACTTCCACGCGGTCGCGAACGGCGCCGTGTCGATCACGCCGCTGCAGCTCGATCTGACCTACACGCAAATGCTGCCCGCGGCGCGCGACTGGCTACGCGCCGGGAGCGGCAGTTCATGACCGGCGAGCGCGCGAAGCGCTTTCCGCTTGGTCTCGAGGACCTGGTGCGCGAGCCGCGCCGGCACGAGGGACGTCCGGGAGAGATGCGCGCGGCGGCGCTCGCGGCGAGCGCGGCGTTGAATGCGAGGCAGCAGTCGGCGAAACCGACGCAGGGCGGCGCGGCCGCACGAGCGCAAGCGAGGACTTCCGCTGCTGCTCAAGCAACGTCAACGTCTGCGACGCGACCCCAGGTAATTCCCCAGGCGAAGACGCAAAGCGGAACGTTGGGCACGCCAATGGGAACCACCGGCGCGATGCCGCCGAAGCCGCAGGCCGCGCCCGTCCCAAAGACAACGGTCAACTCGCTGGCTGGCTCATTGGCGGGGCAGCCTGTCAAGCAAACACCGAAGTCGTCGGTCAAGCCAGGCAAAACCTCGACGCATGCGTCTGCACACGGCGCACGCCCGACACCATCACCACTTCAGTCGCAACTGCAGCAAAGCGCGAAACCCGCGTCGAACGCCGTGCTAGCCGGTGCGATGAGCGGCGCATCCGGCGGCGCAAGCAGCGGCGCGATGAACAACGCTCTCGCGCTGACCTCGGAACGGGTTCGCGAACGCATGGTCGAACGCCTGCGAGCCAATGGCGTCAGCGACCAGCGTGTATTGAACGCAATGGCGGCGGTGCCGCGCCACATGTTCGTCGATCCGGGTCTTGCGGCCCAGGCGTACGAAGATGCCGCGTTGCCGATCGGTCATCACCAGACCATCTCGAAGCCGTCGGTGGTCGCGCGAATGATCGAACTCGCGGCGGCCGGGCGCGCGCTGAACACGGTGCTCGAAATCGGCACCGGTTGCGGCTATCAGGCGGCGGTGCTCAGCCAGGTCGCGCGCGAGGTTTATTCGATTGAACGCATCAAGCCGCTGTTCGAGCGCGCGAAGACGAATCTGCGTCCGCTGCGCATTCCGAATATCCGGCTGCATTACGGCGACGGGCGGCTCGGTTTGCCGTCGGCGGCGCCGTTCGACGCGATCGTGATCGCGGCGGCCGGCCTCGACGTTCCACAGGCATTGCTCGAGCAGCTTGCGATCGGCGGACGTCTGGTTGCGCCGGTCGGCTCGCAGGAAGGACAGAGCCAGGTGCTGACGCTGGTCGAGCGCCTCGGGCCCGCGCAATGGCGCGAGTCGCGGCTTGATCGCGTTTTCTTTGTACCCTTAAAATCCGGAGTGATTTGACACCGATGAGTATGTTGCGCGCGATGCAGAGAACCACCCCGAATACCCCCTTGACCGTAACCCAGCGCAGCGTGTGCGTGCTCGCCTTGTCCCTGTTGATGACGGCCTGTGCATCCCGGCTCGACCAGGCGCCCGTCGTCGACCGCTCCGGCGGCGGCGTCCTCTCCACCGCGCAGGGCGCGGCCCAACCGGCGGTGCCGCTCGGCCCGCCGCCGCCTGGTTACTATCGCGTGAAGCCGGGCGATACGCTGTACCGCATTGCGCTCGAAAACGGCCAGAATTACCGCGACATCTCGACGTGGAACAACCTGACCAATCCGAATCAGATCGAAGTCGACCAGCTGCTGCGCGTCGTGCCGCCGGGCGCGAATACCGCGGCCCTGACGCCGGGCGTGTCGACCGCGCCGATCGGCAACACGGGCGCGGCGCAAAGTGCACCGCTGAACAACAACGCGCCGGCCGCGGTCGGCGCCGCGATGCCGCCGCTCTACGGCGGCGCGACGAACGGAACGCCCGCAAATGGTGCGGTAGCTGCGCCTCCGGCCAATTCCTCTGCGGCGAACGCCGAGCTCGGCAGCGCGGCGGCCGGCAACGTAGCATTTGCATGGCCGGTGCGCGGTCCGTTGCTCAACACCTTCAACGACTCGACCAACAAGGGCGTCAATATCGGCGGTTCCGCGGGCGAGCCGGTTAAAGCGTCGGCCGATGGTCGCGTCGTTTATGCCGGAAATGGGCTGCGTGGTTACGGCAATCTCATTATCATCAAGCATGATGCAACTTATCTCACCGCGTATGCACACAACCGCGCTTTGATGGTAAAAGAGGGGGACGCGGTAACGAAAGGGCAGAAGATCGCTGAGATGGGCAATAGCGATTCCGACCGCGTGATGTTGCATTTCGAAGTTCGCCGACAGGGTAAACCAGTCGACCCACTGAAGTATTTGCCGCCGCAATAAGCGATACGACCATGCCGAAATCGAAGCGCCGCCCGCCGCAAGCCGAGTCTGAGACGATCAGCGAAGTCACGTCCGCCGCAGTGGACGAAAGCGGCGCTTCGGAAGTGGAAGAGGAGATCGCCGAGGAGCGCGATCTCGACGAACGCCAGGGCGGCCTCGACGACAGCGAGGGCGCCGACGCGCGCGAAAGCACTGGCGACGCGCTGCCCGACGCCGACGACTTCCGCGCACTGCTGCAGGCCGAACTCACGGCCGACACGATCCAGCATTATCTAAACCGCATCAGCGTGAAGCCGCTGCTCACCGTCGAGGAAGAGCAGAAATATTCGCGGCTTGCCAAGGCCGGCGAGTTCGAAGCGCGGCAGGTGATGATTGAGCGCAATCTGCGGCTGGTCGTCAGCATTGCCAAGGGTTATCTGAATCGCGGCGTGCCGCTGCTCGATCTGATCGAGGAGGGTAATCTCGGCCTGATGCACGCAATCGAAAAATTCGATCCGACGCGCGGCTTCCGTTTTTCGACTTACGCGACCTGGTGGATCCGCCAGAGCATCGAGCGCGCGATCATGAACCAGGCGCGCACCGTGCGCTTACCGGTGCATGTGATTCGTGAGCTGAACCAGGTGTTGCGCGCGAAGCGCCATTTGGAAAAGAACTCGATGAATTCGGGCGAAGCGGCCGAGCGCCGCGACGCAAGCATCGACGACATCGCCTATCTGACCGGCAAGACCACCGACGAAGTCACCGACATCCTCGCGCTGAACGAGCACACCGCGTCGCTCGACGCGCCGCTCGACCTCGATCCGGCGAGCAGTCTGCTGGATCTGCTGTCGGACGACCAGAGCCAGTCGCCAGACGCCGAGGTGCAACATCGCGAGCTCGAAACGCTGACGCGCGCATGGCTCGCGCGTTTGTCGGACAAGCACCGCCACGTGATCGAGCGGCGCTTCGGTCTGAATCATATCGAGCCCGCCACGCTCGAGGAGCTGGCTGACGAAATGGGCCTCACGCGCGAGCGTGTGCGCCAGATCCAACAGGAAGCGCTGGTGCGGCTCAAGCGCTTCTTCGCCTCAAACGGTGTCCGCAAAGACGCCGTTCTCTGACCTGATGACACCGATTCTTGTTTTCGACATCGAGACGATTCCCGATGTCGCCGGCATCCGCCGTCTTGAGGATTTGCCGGCGTCGATGAGCGACGCCGACGTCGCCGAGCACGCGTTCGCCGCCCGCCGCGAAAAAACCGGCAGCGATTTTCTGCCACATCACCTGCAAAGGATCGCGGCGATTTCCTGCGTGTTTCGCGACAACAACGGTTTTCGTGTGCGCTCGCTCGGCACGCCCGAGGACGGCGAGGCGACGCTCGTGCAGTCGTTCTATCGCGTGATCGAAAAATACACGCCGCAGCTCGTGTCGTGGAACGGCGGCGGATTCGACCTGCCGGTGCTCAACTATCGCGCGCTCGTCAACGGCATCCCCGCCTACCGGTTCTGGGATCTCGGCGAGGACGACCGCGACTTCAAGTGGAACAACTACATCAGCCGCTACCACGCGCGCCACACCGACCTGATGGATGTGCTCGCGATGTACCAGGCGCGCGCGAATGCGCCGCTCGACGCGCTCGCGAAGATGTGCGGCTTTCCGGGCAAGATGGGCATGGACGGCAGTCAGGTGTGGCAGGCGTTCCAGCAAGGGCGCATCGAGGAAATCCGCAACTACTGCGAAACCGACGTCGTCAATACGTACCTGCTGTATTGCCGCTTCCAGCTGATGCGCGGCGGCTTTTCGCCGTCGGAGTATGCTGATGAGATCAACCTCGTGAAGAACGCGCTCGCGCTCGAAACCGCGCCGCAGTGGGCCGAGTATCTGGCGGCGTTCGAGCAGTAAGGGCGCGCGAGTAGGGCGTCCGCCGGGGCGCCGCCCGGCGACTCGGGCGCGCGATCCGCACACGCTCCCTACGTCAAGCACACCGCGCCACAGGCAAGCCCGGCGCTTCGTCTACAATCTCCCCTTTACCCCATAGTTTGTCAGGAAGTCCGCAGGTGTCCCGAACTGCCCCCCAACGTCGCTCGCCGCGGCGCTCATCGAAGCATGCCAGGGCGCACGCCCCAGCGCCGGCGCCCGTCATTACCGGCAACGAACCGGTCATCGAAATCGTTTCGCTCGATATGGAAGCGCGCGGCGTGGGCCGCACCGCGAGCGAAGACGGCACGCCAGGCAAGGTCGTGTTCGTCGAAGGCGCACTGCCGGGTGAACTCGTCAGTTATTCGACGCATCGCAGCAAGCCGAAATACGAGCAGGCCGAAGTCGTGCAGGTGTTCCGCGAAAGCGTGATCCGCACGACGCCGAAATGCACGTACTTCAACATCTGCGGCGGCTGCTCGATGCAGCATCTCGACATGCGCGCGCAGGTGGCGGTCAAGCAGCGTGTGCTCGAGGACAACCTGCAGCATCTGGCGAAGCTGCGCCCCGAAACGGTGTTCCGGCCGCTTCACGGGCCGTCCTGGGGTTATCGCTATCGCGCGCGGCTCGCGGTGCGCTATCTGCCGGAGAAGGGCGGCATGCGCATCGGCTTTCACGAGAAGAAGAGCAGCTATATCGCCGACATGAAGACCTGCGAGGTGCTGCCGCCGCATGTGTCGGCGATGCTGATGCCGCTGCGCTTCATGGTCCGCAAGCTGTCGATCTACGACCGTATGCCGCAGCTCGAGCTCGCGGTCGGCTCGTCGGTCACGGCGCTCGTCGTGCGCAACCTCGAACCGCTGACGGCGGAGGACGAGCAGGTGCTGCGCAAGTTCGCGGACGAGCACAACGTGCAGTTCTGGATCCAGCCTGGCGGTCCCGACACGGTCACGCCGCTTTATCCGCTCGACGTGCAGCTCGACTACACGCTGCCGGAATACGGCATCCGCATGCCTTTCAAACCCACTGATTTCACCCAGGTCAATCACGCGATCAATCGTGTGCTGGTGAGCCGCGCGTTGCGGCTGCTGGCGCCGGCACGCACCGACCGCGTGCTCGACCTGTTCTGCGGGATCGGCAATTTCACGCTGCCGCTCGCGCGCATCTCGCGGGAAGTGGTCGGCATCGAAGGCAGCGAAGTGCTGACCCAGCGCGCGCTCGCGAACGCGGAACTGAATGGCGTCGCCGGCCATACGTCGTTCGCGTGCCGCAACCTGTTCGAAGTGACCGCCGACGACCTGCGCGCGCTCGGCCACTTCGACAAGTTCCTGGTCGACCCGCCGCGCGAAGGCGCGCTCGCGATCGCGAAGGCGCTCGCGGAGATCGCGCAAAGCGGCAACGGGCCGCTGCCGAAGCGCATCGTCTACGTGTCGTGCGCGCCGGCCACGCTCGCGCGCGATGCCGGGCTGCTCGTGCATGAGGCCGGCTATCGGCTGGTGGGCGCGGGCGTCGTCAATATGTTCCCGCATACGTCGCACGTGGAATCGATTGCGCTGTTCGAGCGCGATTGAGTCTCGCGGCGAGCAGAAACGAAAACGCCACGACCGAGGTCGTGGCGTTTTCGTTTTCAGACGACGGTCAGTGTGCCGTCCGCGCGTGAGGCGTCAGAACTGCCACCACGACTTCGCCGTGCCGGGCCGTGCGTGGCCGGTCACGTACGGGCTGTCGGGGAAAGTGCCGGCCAGTACGCGACGCGTGTCGTCAGCGAGTTGCTGGTTGTTCAGCTTCTCGTACGACAGAATCATGATGTGCAGCGCATCTTCGATGGCCGGCGCGTTCTTGTACTCGCGCAAGGCGAGCTGCGCGCGGTTGATCGCGGCGACATAGGCGCCGCGCCGATAGTAGTAGTCCGCCGCGTGGACTTCATGCGATGCCAGCGCATTCACGATGTAGCGCATGCGCTGCGCGGCGTCCGGCGCGTACTTGCTGTTCGGGAAGCGGTCCACCACGACCTTGAACGCGTCATACGACTCGCGCAGCGACTTCGGATCGCGCTCGCTCATATCCTGGCCCGAGAAGCGGCCGAACAGACCGAGGTCGTCGTTGAAGTGGATCATGCCCTTCAGGTAATACGCGTAGGCGATGTCCGGGTGATCCGGGTGCAGCTGGATGAAGCGGTCGATGGCCTGGTCGGCAGCGGCGTTTTCGTTGTCTTTCCAGTTGCAGTACGCGACGTTGATCTGCGCCTGCTGGGCAAAGTGGCCGAACGGGTCACGGCCCTCGAGCAGCTCGAAATACTTCGCGCACTTGCCCCAGTCACCACCGGTCAGGGCGTCGTTCGCCTCCGTATATAATTTGTTGTTGTTCCACGTTGCCGTTTCATCGGTCTTCTCCGGCAGGCCGTGGCAAGCCGCAACAGCGACGACGGCCGCGGCGCACGCAATGTATCCGGCCACTTTCCGGGCCGCCTTCTTGATGGCCGCCAAATTGATCGCCGCTTCAGTGATGGTGTTCAAGGCTCGCATTTTCCAGTCTAGCTTTACGTCCAGGTGACCCAGATTCAATGACCCGCTCAAATACTCCAGGCACCGCAGGCGCCGGGAATGGCAACGAAGATTATAGCGTAAGCGCCGATCCGGCCGACGCGTTGGGCGTCGATTCCCTCGATGACGATTTCGCCGGCGACGCGCTCGCCGCGAGCGGTCCGCAAGGCTTCGCGGCCACGGCGGCGCCCGTGCCCGTGCGCGCGGCCGGCGAAGCGCCGCGCCGCGTCGTGGTACCCAACGAACTGGCCGGCGAGCGCCTCGACAAGGTGCTCGCCAAAGTATTCCCCGAGTTCTCGCGCAGCCGTCTGCAAAGCTGGATCGAGGCGCAGCGGGTGCGCGTCGACGGCAAGCCGGCGAAGATCCGCCAGCCGGTGCCGCTCGGCGCCACGATCGAGCTCGTGCCCGATCTGCTGCCCGAGCAGCTCGCGTTCACGCCCGAACCGGTGCCGCTCGAGATCGTCTACGAGGACGACACGCTGGTCGTCATCAACAAGCCGGCCGGCATGGTCGTGCATCCGGCTGCCGGCAATTGGAGCGGCACCGTGCTGAACGGACTGCTGCACCGCTATGGCGAGACAGCGGCGGGTCTGCCGCGCGCGGGCATCGTGCATCGGCTCGACAAGGAGACCTCGGGGCTGATGGTGGTCGCGCGCACGCTCGAGGCGCAGACCGACCTCGTGCGTCAGTTGCAGGCGCGCACGGTCAAGCGCCGCTACCTCGCGCTGGTGTGGGGCAACATGCCCGACGAAGGCACGATCGACGCGCCGATCGGCCGCGACCCGCGCGAGCGCACGCGCATGGCCGTGGTCACGGGCGCGGCCGGCAAGCCGGCGCGCACGCATTTCCGGCGCGTGGCCTCGGCGATCTGGCAGCGTCAGCCGGTCACGGCGATCCACTGCGATCTGGAGACCGGGCGCACGCATCAGATTCGCGTGCATTGCGCACATATCGGTCATCCGCTGCTCGGCGACCCCGTCTACGGACGCGCGCGCGGCAAGCGCTCGGTCACGCCGCTGCCGGACGGCTTCGCGCGCCAGGCGCTGCACGCGTGGCGGCTCGGCCTGATCCATCCGAAGACCGGCCGCTCGATGCAATGGCGCGCCGATGTGCCGGCCGACATCGAGGCATTGTCTGCCGCGCTCGGTCTGGGTCGCGACGACGCGGGCGAGTTCGACGACGCGTATGACGAGGACGAGGACTACGATGCATCGTTCGACGACGGCGCGTACGATGAAGACAGCGACCACGACGAGGACGATCACGCATGAGCGCCAATCTGCCGGAGCTGGGTTTTGCCGATGTCGTGCAACCCGCATGGAACGTATCGCCGCGCGTGCGCGCGCTCGTCACCACGCGCGACGGCGGCGTCAGCGACGCGCCGTTCGGCCGCTGGCGCGACGGCGCTGACCAGCCCGGCGGGCTTAATTTGGGCATGAAGACCGGCGACGATCCTGCTGCGGTCGCGAGCAACCGCGCACGGCTCGTCGCGCTTACCCGCGTTCGCGAGGCCGCGTGGCTCGAACAGATCCACGGCGCCGGCATCGTGCGCGCCGAGGATGCGCTCGCGCACGCGCGCGAGCATGGCGCGCCGGCGCGCGCGGACGCGAGCGTGACCGATCGCGCGGGCATCGCGTGCGTCGTGATGGTGGCCGATTGCATGCCGGTGCTGTTGTGCGACAAAGCGGGGCGCGCGGTTGGCGCCGCGCATGCCGGCTGGCGCGGTCTCGCGGCGGGCATCGTCGAGCAGACCGCCGCGCGCGTCGCGGCGTTGGCGGGCGTGCCGGCGAGCGAGTTGCATGCGTACCTCGGACCGTCGATCGGACCCGACGCATTCGAAGTCGGCGCAGACGTGCGTGACGCTTTCATGACTGATGTCGACGGTGCACAACGCGATGCGACCGCGAAGGCGTTCGTCGCACATCCCGGGAATGCCGGCAAATATCTCGCCGATCTGCCAGCGCTCGCGCGTTTGCGTCTCCAGCGGCTCGGGCTTACGCGTATCAGCGGCGGCGATCTGTGCACGGTCACGCTGCGCGAACGTTTTTATTCGTATCGCCGTGACCGCGAAACCGGCCGTATGGCTGCGTGGATCTGGATTGACGAACAGGCGCAATCCATTGCCGATTAATTCCGGGTAGCGCGAGCATCTCGTCATACTTTTAAAATCGAACGGCGGTTTATTTCGCGCGAATGCGCACCGGTTCAAACACCTTTTTTGTTGCGCTGCCGGAAGACGGTCTAATAGCGCGAATCGCCCGCCTGCTCTGTGCCCGACCGAACGAATAAATATGCTTAAGTACCATGCGCCGTAGGACTTTTTTCGATTTGCGTGCGGCGTGGAACGTTTGATTCGCAAAAGCGCGATTTGCCATACAGGGAAAACGATAATTAAAAAAATATCGCACTGCGGCAAAATCGGGAGCAAGCATTGACATGCCTTGTGATGGGGAGCAAGAATGTTCCTTCTAAGCTCCTCCTCGTTCATGGGACAGGGTGTGACGAAGTCGCGAGCAATCGCTCCGTGCGCACGAACCTGCCTCTCAACCCGTCCGCAAGGACTTACCGGTCAAAAGCAGGCATGGCAGCATCTCATTCCTCAGCTTCCCCCAGCACGGACTCCTCGAAGGAGCAGACGCAGCAGGCCGGTACCAGCGGTGCATCGTCAGCCGCAGGCATGCAGCAATTTCTCGACGCCTGGATGAACGCCTGGCGTTCGTTCGGCGCTCAGCCCAACGGCGCGGCATTCCAGATACCTTCAATGCCGCAGATGCCGGACCTTGCGCAGATCACGGCGGGCTTTCCGCAAATCCCGGGATTTCCCGGCATGCCCGACTTCAGCAAGCTGGCCGCCGGCGCGCTGCCGGGGCTGAGCATTCCCACCGCCGCAATTCCGCCCGAGCGTTTGCAGAAGCTGCAGACCGACTATTCGCGCGAGGCGATGGAACTGATCCAGCAGGCCACCACGTCGGCGATCAAGGCGCCCGAACTCAAGGACCGGCGCTTTAGCGCGGACGCCTGGAGCCAGGCGCCGGCCTACGCGTTCACCGCCGCGTGGTATCTGCTGAATGCGCGCTATCTGCAGCAGATGGTCGACGCGCTCGACACCCAGCCGAAAACACGCGAGCGCATTCGCTTCGCAGTCCAGCAGTGGACCGCGGCGGCCTCGCCGAGCAACTTCTTCGCACTGAATCCGGAAGCGCAGAAAACGCTGCTCGACAGCAAGGGCGAGAGCCTGCGCCAGGGCGTGATGAACCTGCTCGGCGACATGCAGCGCGGCAAGATTTCCCAAACCGACGAATCGCGTTTCACAGTCGGCGAGAACCTCGCGAACACCGAAGGCTCGGTCGTGTTCGAGAACGATCTGCTGCAGCTGATTCAGTACAAGCCGCGTACGGCGACCGTGCGCGAGCGGCCGCTCCTGATCGTGCCGCCGTGCATCAACAAGTACTACATCCTCGACCTGCAGCCCGAAAATTCGCTGGTCGCGCACGCGCTCGATTCGGGCCACCAGGTGTTCCTGATTTCGTGGCGCAACGCCGATCAGTCGATTGCGCACAAGACGTGGGACGACTACATCGGCGAAGGCGTGCTCACTTCGATCGACACCGTGCGCCAGATCAGCGGCCGCGAACAGATCAATACGCTCGGTTTCTGCATCGGCGGCACATTGCTCGCCACCGCGCTGGCGGTGGCCGCTGCGCGCGGCGAACATCCGGCCGCGTCGATGACGCTACTCACCGCGATGCTCGACTTCTCCGACACGGGCGTGCTCGACGTGTTCGTCGACGAGGCGCACGTACAGATGCGCGAGCAGACCATCGGTGGCAAGAACGGTGCGCCGCCGGGACTGATGCGCGGCATTGAATTCGCGAACACGTTCTCGTTCCTGCGTCCGAACGACCTCGTGTGGAACTACGTCGTCGACAACTACCTGAAGGGCCGCACGCCGGTGCCGTTCGACCTGCTGTACTGGAACAGCGACTCGACCAGTGTGCCGGGTCCGATGTACGTCTGGTATCTGCGCAACACGTATCTCGAGAACAAGCTGCGCGAGCCGGGTGCGCTCACCACCTGCGGCGAGCCGATCGATCTGTCGAAGATCGACGTGCCGACCTTCATCTACGGTTCGCGCGAAGACCATATCGTGCCGTGGCAAACCGCGTACGCGTCGGCGCCGCTGCTTACTGGACCGCTGAAGTTCGTGCTCGGCGCGTCGGGTCATATCGCTGGCGTGATCAATCCGCCCGCGAAGAAAAAGCGTAGTTTCTGGAAGCTCGAGAGCGACGCGAAGACGCTCCCCGAAAGCGC
Source organism: Paraburkholderia atlantica (assembly GCF_000092885.1). Taxonomy (NCBI): domain Bacteria; kingdom Pseudomonadati; phylum Pseudomonadota; class Betaproteobacteria; order Burkholderiales; family Burkholderiaceae; genus Paraburkholderia; species Paraburkholderia atlantica. The sequence goes on from NC_014117.1 coordinate 1,571,575, forward strand.
GGACGAATGGTTCGACGCGGCGACGGAAGTGCCCGGCAGCTGGTGGCCCGAATGGACCGAGTGGCTCGATCAGTACGGCGGCAAGAAGGTGAAGCCGCGCGCCACGCTGGGCTCCGACGAATTCCCGGTCATCGAGCCGGCGCCGGGCCGCTACGTGCGGCAACGGGAGTAGGTTTCACGCACAGGTTCGACGCGCGCGTCCGAAGTTGCTGCGCGCTCGGCCGGTGCATAGGTGTTTGGCAGGTGAATGAGCGTCTGGTTGATGAAGGCGTGAGAGCAACGCAAGTTGCAACGCAATTTTTAACGTAACGGGCTGCGGCGCAGTTTGCCGGGATGCCCTGAGGATATGGAAATGACTGATGTTGTGATCGTATCGGCCGCTCGTACTGCAGTGGGCAAGTTTGGTGGGTCGCTGGCGAAGGTTGCCGCACCTGAACTCGGAGCGATCGCGGTGCGCGCCGTACTCGAACGGGCAGGCGTGAAGCCGGAACAGGTGAGCGAAGTTATTCTGGGCCAGGTGCTGACGGCGGGCTCCGGTCAGAACCCCGCGCGTCAGGCGCTGATCAAGGCGGGTTTGCCGTCGGCCGTGCCGGGCATGACGATCAACAAGGTTTGCGGCTCCGGTCTGAAGGCCGTGATGCTCGCGGCCAACGCGATCATCGCCGGTGATGCGGACATCGTCGTCGCAGGCGGCCAGGAAAACATGAGCGCCGCGCCGCACGTGTTGCCGGGTTCGCGCGATGGTTTCCGCATGGGCGACGCGAAGCTGATCGACTCGATGATCGTCGACGGCCTGTGGGATGTGTACAACCAGTACCACATGGGCGTGACGGCTGAGAACGTCGCGAAGGAACACGGCATCACGCGCGAACAGCAGGACGCGTTCGCGGCGCTGTCGCAGAACAAGGCGGAAGCCGCGCAGAAGTCAGGGCGCTTCAACGACGAAATCGTGCCGGTCGAGATTCCGCAACGCAAGGGCGAGCCGCTGCGCTTCGCCACCGACGAATTCGTGCGTCATGGCGTGACGGCCGAATCGCTCGCGGGCCTGAAGCCGGCGTTCTCGAAGGAAGGCACGGTCACGGCGGCGAATGCGTCGGGCCTGAACGACGGCGCGGCCGCGGTGCTCGTGATGTCGCTGAAAAAAGCGGAAGCCCTCGGCCTCACGCCGCTCGCGCGCATCAAGGCGTACGCGAACGCGGGTGTCGATCCGAAGGTGATGGGCATGGGCCCGGTGCCGGCTTCACGCCGCTGCCTCGAGCGCGCGGGCTGGACGCCGGCCGACCTCGACCTGATGGAAATCAACGAAGCGTTTGCCGCACAGGCGCTCGCCGTGCACAAGCAGATGGGCTGGGACACGTCGAAGGTCAACGTGAACGGCGGTGCGATCGCGATCGGCCATCCGATCGGCGCGTCCGGCTGCCGGATTCTCGTTACGCTGCTGCACGAAATGCAGAAGCGCGATGCGAAGAAGGGTCTGGCGTCGTTGTGTATCGGCGGCGGCATGGGTGTCGCGCTCGCGGTCGAGCGAGTTTAAAGTACGCTGGGTACGCCGCGCGCGATCGCGACCGTTCACGCGCGGCCTTCGCCGGCACAGGCGTCTGGCCGCGCCGCACGCCAACTGGCGGTGCGGCGCGCTGCAACAGGTGACTCGTGCCGGCAGCGCGCGTTGCCAGACGGTCGCCCGGCGGCAACGTGAACCAGTATCAGGCGAGGCACGAGGCCGCCGGCAGGCGCCTCGACAACGATAACGGAGTGTGGTTTATGACACAGCGAATTGCGTACGTAACGGGCGGCATGGGCGGCATCGGCACCAGCATCTGCCAGCGTCTGCACAAGGAAGGCTTCAAGGTGATTGCGGGCTGCGGCCCGAATTCGCCGCGCCGTGCGAAGTGGCTCGACGAGCAGAAGGCACTGGGCTACGACTTCGTCGCCTCCGAGGGTAACGTCGGCGACTGGGAATCGACCAAGGCCGCGTTCGACAAGGTCAAGGCCGAAGTCGGCGAGATCGACGTGCTGGTCAACAATGCCGGCATCACGCGCGACGTCGTGTTCCGCAAGATGACGCACGAAGACTGGACCGCGGTGATCGACACCAACCTGACCAGCCTGTTCAACGTCACCAAGCAGGTGATCGACGGCATGGTCGAGCGTGGCTTTGGCCGCGTGATCAACATTTCCTCGGTGAACGGCCAGAAGGGCCAGTTCGGCCAAACCAATTATTCGACCGCGAAGGCCGGCATCCACGGCTTTACGATGTCGCTCGCGCAGGAAGTCGCGACCAAGGGTGTGACGGTCAACACCGTGTCGCCGGGCTACATCGGCACCGACATGGTCAAGGCGATCCGCCCGGACGTGCTGGAAAAAATCGTTGCGACGATTCCGGTGCGCCGTCTCGGTCAGCCGGACGAAATCGGCTCGATCGTCGCGTGGCTCGCGTCGGAAGAATCAGGCTTCGCCACCGGCGCAGATTTTTCGCTGAATGGCGGCTTGCATATGGGCTGAGCCATCGGCGCGCCGGACCGGAAGGCGGCGTGCTTCGGCTCAGATGGTTTCGCCGGCGTCCCGGCTGCGCAATGTATGCTATTGCACAGCCCGGACGCCGTTTCCGCGTTTGCTTAACTCGAGCTTAAAGGCGTTACATGACTACTACTACAAAGAAAACGGCCGAACGACTGATCAAGAAATATCCGAATCGTCGGCTCTACGACACCGAGACGAGCACCTACATCACGCTGAATGACGTGAAGCAGCTCGTGCTCGATCAGGAAGATTTCAAGGTGATCGATGCCAAAAGCAACGAGGACCTGACGCGTTCGATCCTGCTGCAAATCATTCTCGAGGAGGAGAGCGGGGGCCTGCCGATGTTCTCGTCGTCGATGCTGTCGCAGATCATCCGGTTCTACGGTCATGCGATGCAGGGCATGATGGGCACGTATCTGGAAAAGAACATCCAGGCCTTCATCGACATTCAGGCGAAGCTCGCCGACCAGTCGAAGAATCTGTATGAAGGCAAGGCGATGAACCCTGAGGTCTGGTCGCAGTTCATGAACATGCAGGCGCCGATGATGCAGGGCATGATGACCAGCTATATCGAGCAATCGAAGAACATGTTCGTGCAAATGCAGGAGCAGATGCAGAACCAGGCGAAGACCATGTTCGCCACGTTCCCGTTCACGCCGGGCGGTGCGGTCAATGCGAGCAACGCGAGCAATGCGCCGGCTACGCCGCAGGGCAATCCTGAGCCGGAGAAGAAGTGAAGGGATGAATGGCGGCGAGGTCCGCTCGGCTTGACCAGGGCTTTGGGGTAGCCCGCGGACGCGAAGCCGACCTTCATGGCAGCAACGGGATCACCCGACTTGGCTGAGCCAGTTACTGGCGTTGGCGCACCGTTGGCATCCAGCTGCTCCGTTGCCAATCCCCCGGCATGGCTTGCAGGAGTGCGCAGCCTCCGACGCGCTACAATATCGGCCCGCGCGTGGGGACGCTTTTCCGTCAGAACCGGAATCCGGCCGCGGTTCAATGTCCGTTGCGTCCCACTGCCGCCACATCGCTGCTAGCGCCGTTACCGTATTCCTTCCGCTGGACCCTTCCTATGTTTGAGACCGCCTCCCTGATCGCGTCAGCGTCTTCCGTTGCGAAGGCTGCACGGATCATTTTTCGCTGATCCGCCGTTCACCCCCATCCTCATGAACCGGCTGTTTCTCGCCCCAATGGAAGGGCTTGCGGACTACGTGTTGCGAGACGTGCTGACGAGCGCGGGCGCTTTCGACGGCTGCGTGTCCGAGTTCATCCGCATCACGGGCTCGATGCTGCCCACGCGCGTCTATGAGCGAGAGGCGCCCGAAATCCTGCACGCGAGCGTGACCGCCAGCGGCACGCCGATGGTGATCCAACTGCTCGGCAGCGATCCACAGTGGATGGCGCGCAATGCTGCGTACGCGGCCACGCTGTCGCCCTACGGTATCGACCTGAACTTCGGCTGTCCCGCCAAAGTCGTCAATCAGCATGGCGGCGGCGCGATGCTGCTCGCGACCCCGGAGTTGCTGAACCAGATCGTCTCGGCCGTGCGCGCCGCGGTGCCGGCCGATATCGCGGTCACGGCAAAAATGCGCCTCGGCGTGTCCGACACGTCACGGGCGATCGAATGCGCGCAGGCGCTCGTGGACGGCGGCGCGGCCTCGCTCGTCGTCCATGCTCGCACGCGCGACGACCGCTACCGGCCGCCGGCGCACTGGGAGTGGGTCGCGCGCATCGACGACGCAGTCGATGTGCCCGTCATCGCGAACGGCGAGGTCTGGACGGTCGCGGACTGGCAGCGCTGCCGCTCGGTCAGTGGCTGCGCGGACGTGATGATCGGGCGCGGCGCCGTGTCGGACCCGTTCCTCGCGCAGCGAATCCGCGGGCTCATGGACCCGTGTCCGTCGGCCGACGAATGGCCGCAGGTGCTGGGTTCGATCGTCGGCTACCTGAACAAGCTGCGGGCGCACGGCTCGCTGACCCATGAGCACGGCCGCGTCAAGCAGTGGCTCAGCTACCTGCAGCGGACCTGGCCGCAAGCGGCCGAGCTGCATGCGGCGATCCGTCGAGTGCAGGACTCTGACGAAATTCTTACGGTGATCGGCCAGACGCAGGCGGCCGCAGGCGCGTCGACACCGCCGCGTGAGCACGTTTTCGGCGCCGGAAACAGCGAGCTGAATCAACCCGGTCCGGCCGAACTGATCCCCGTTTGAAGACTAGAATTCAAAGACTTACGAGCGGTGGCGGTGGCGAACCGCTACAATTCACGGTTTAACGTCTTCAAGCGGTTCCCCATGTCTTCCACCCCCTCGAACGCTCCGGCCGCGCCGGGCGCCACGCCGAAAGTCGGCTTCGTTTCCCTCGGCTGCCCCAAGGCCCTCGTCGATTCCGAGCAGATCATCACGCAGCTGCGCGCCGAAGGCTACGAAATCTCCGGCACCTATAACGGCGCGGACCTCGTGGTCGTCAACACGTGTGGCTTCATCGACGAAGCCGTGCAGGAAAGCCTCGACGCGATCGGCGAAGCGCTCAACGAAAACGGCAAGGTGATCGTCACCGGTTGCCTCGGCGCGAAGAAGAGCGCGAGCGGGTCGGGGCTGATCGAGGAAGTGCATCCGAAGGTGCTCGCGGTGACCGGCCCGCACGCGGTCGGCGAGGTGATGCAGGCGGTGCACAGCCATCTGCCGAAGCCGCACGACCCGTTCGTCGATCTGGTGCCCGCCGCGGGCGTCAAGCTCACGCCGCGCCACTACGCGTACCTGAAGATTTCCGAAGGCTGCAATCATCGCTGCACGTTCTGCATTATCCCGTCGATGCGCGGCGATCTGGTGTCGCGCCCGGTCGCAGAAGTGATGCTCGAAGCGGAGAACCTGTTCAAGTCCGGCGTGAAAGAACTGCTCGTCATTTCGCAGGACACGAGCGCATACGGCGTCGACGTCAAATACCGCACCGGTTTCTGGAACGGCAAGCCGATCAAGACGCGCATGACGGATCTGGTCGCCGCGCTCGGCGAACTCGCCGCGCAATACGGCGCGTGGGTGCGTCTGCATTACGTGTATCCGTATCCGAGCGTCGACGAAGTGATTCCGATGATGGCCGCGGGTCCGTACAAGGGCCACGTGCTGCCGTATCTCGACGTGCCGTTCCAGCACGCGCATCCGGAAGTGCTCAAGCGCATGAAGCGACCGGCCAACGCCGAGAAGGTGATGGAGCGCGTGAAGGCATGGCGCGAGATCTGCCCGGATCTGACGATCCGCAGCACGTTCATCGCCGGCTTCCCGGGCGAGACCGAAGAGCAGTTCGAGACGCTGCTCGACTTCATTCGCGAGGCGGAGCTCGATCGCGTGGGCTGCTTCGCGTACTCGCCGGTCGAAGGCGCGAGCGCGAACGAGCTCGACGGCGCGTTGCCCGACGAAGTGCGTGGGGAACGTCGCGCGCGCTTCATGGAAGTGGCCGAGCAGGTGTCGGCGAAGCGTATCGCGAAGAAGGTCGGCAAGACGCTGAAGGTGCTGGTCGACGAGATCAACGCGGACGGCGGCATCGGTCGCACCGCGGCGGATGCGCCGGAGATCGACGGCGTCGTCTATATCGCGCCGTCCACCAAAGCGTCGAAGCGCTACAAGGTCGGCGATTTCGTGTCGGTGAAGATCACCGGCGCGGACGGTCACGATTTGTGGGGCGAGGTCTAAGCGATGACGCTCGGCGCGGCTCAAACACCGGACATCCTCGCGCTCGGCGAGGCGATGATCGAATTCAACCAGTCGGCGAAGGATCAGCCGAACTACCTGCAAGGCTTCGGCGGCGACACGTCGAACTTCTGCATTGCGGCCGCGCGCCAAGGTGCGAGAACCGGCTTCGTGTCCGCGGTCGGCGCCGATCATTTCGGACGTCTGCTGGTCGATCTGTGGGAGCGCGAGCAGGTCGACACGTCGTTCGTGCGCATCGATGCGCAAGCGTCGACCGGCGTCTATTTCGTGTCTCACGGTCCCAACGGCCACGCGTTCGACTATCTGCGCGCGGGCTCGGCGGCGAGCCGCTATGCGCCCGCCGATCTGCCACGCGACGCGCTCGCGGCGGCGAAGGTCGTCCATCTGTCCGGCATCAGTCTCGCCATCAGCGTCAACGCCTGCGACGCCGCGCTCGAAGCCATCGCGCATGCGCGTGCGAATGGCGTGCGCGTGAGCTTCGACACCAATCTGCGTCTGAAGCTGTGGCCGCTCGCGCGGGCGCGCGCGGTAATGCTCGAGGCGATCCGCCAGACCGACATCTGCCTGCCGAGCTGGGACGACGTTACCGAACTGACGGGGCTGACCGGCCGCGACGAGATCGTCGATTTTCTGCTGTCGCACGGGCCGAGCGTGGTCGCGCTGAAGCTCGGCAAGGACGGCTCGTATGTCGCGACGCCTAACGAACGGCGCGTCGTGCCGGGCCACGTCGTCAACGCGGTCGATGCGACCGGCGCCGGCGACTGCTTCGGCGGCGCATTCATCGCGCGCATCGTCGCGGGCGACGATCCGTTTGCCGCCGCGCGCTACGCGAACGTCGCCGCCGCGCTGTCGACGCAAGGTTATGGCGCGGTCGCGCCGATTCCGTCGCGCGAGACCGTCGAGAGGTTGCTGGCAGGCTAGATATTACGCAAGCCGCGCGCGGCGCAGCATGGCCCGCGTTGGCGCAATCATCCAGGCGAACTGGAGACAACAGGAGGGGCAAGCGATGCAACGGGACGTAGTGGTGGTAAGCGGTGTGCGCACGGCAATCGGCACGTTCGGCGGCAGTCTGAAGGACTTCGCCCCGACCGATCTCGGCGCGCGCGTCGTGCGCGAAGTGCTCGCACGCGCGAGCGTGTCGGGCGATGAAGTCGGGCACGTCGTGTTCGGCAACGTCGTGCACACCGAGCCGAAAGACATGTACCTCGCGCGCGTCGCCGCGATCAACGGCGGGGTCGCGCAGCATACCCCCGCGCTGACCGTGAACCGGCTGTGCGGCTCGGGCTTGCAGGCCATCGTGTCGGCTGCGCAAAGCGTGCTGCTCGGCGACGCCGATATCGCGATCGGCGGCGGTGCTGAAAACATGAGTCGCGCGCCGTATTCGATGCCGGCCGCGCGCTTCGGTCAGCGCATGGGCGATGCGCGTCTGGTCGACATGATGGTGGGCGCGCTCAACGATCCGTTCCAGTCGATCCACATGGGCGTGACCGCCGAGAACGTCGCGCGCAAGTACGACATCTCGCGCGACGCGCAGGACGCGCTCGCGCTCGAATCCCATCGTCGCGCAGCCCACGCGATCACGAGCGGCTACTTCAAGGAGCAGATTCTGCCTATCACGCTTGCGTCGAAGAAGGGCGACGTCGTATTCGACACCGACGAGCACACGCGGCTGAACGCAACAGCGGAAGACTTCTCGAAGCTGAAGCCGGTGTTCGTGAAGGATAACGGCACGGTGACGGCGGGCAACGCGTCGGGCATCAACGACGCTGCCGCGGCCGTCGTGCTGATGGAGCGTAGCGTCGCCGAGCGGCGCGGCGTGAAGCCGTTGGCCCGGCTCGTGTCGTACGCGCACGCGGGCGTCGATCCGGCGTTTATGGGTATTGGGCCGGTGCCGGCGAGCCGCAAGGCGCTCGAGCGGGCGGGTCTGACGGTCGCCGATCTCGACGTGATCGAGGCCAACGAGGCATTCGCCGCGCAGGCCTGCGCGGTCAGCAAGGAGCTCGGTCTCGATCCGGCCAAGGTTAATCCGAATGGCTCGGGCATTTCGCTCGGCCATCCGATTGGCGCAACCGGTGCGCTGATCACCGTGAAGGCGCTGTACGAACTGCAGCGCATCGGCGGGCGCTATGCGCTCGTCACGATGTGCATCGGCGGCGGCCAGGGGATCGCGGCGGTTTTCGAGCGTCTGTGACCGCGTAGGGCCGGCCGGCCCGGCAGAGGTAGCAAGCAGGAACCAGCAACAAGGATCGACAGGATGCGGGAAGCGAAAGTGACGAAGGGTTCGGCAACGCGCACGTTGCGTCAGCGCGCCGGCGTGGTGGCAAGCGCCGCCGCGCTGCTGTGTGCCGGCACGGTGCTGTGGATGCCGTCGCAGGCGTGGGCGGAGAGCGATGCGGTCAAGGAGCTGGCCGCGCCGCCGCCGATCCAGCTGCCGCTGAAACCGAGCCCCGAGTTCGCGAAGTTTCCGCGCTACGTGGGCACGCTCGGCGCGCGGCCGATCGTGCTGCGGCTCGGGCCCAAGACCGACGATCCTTCCGGCGTGCACGGCGAATATCAATACGCCGATAACGGCGAGGTGATCCTGATCGCCGGCGATCGCGTCGGCGATACCCTCGAAGTCGAGGAATCGAACGACGGCACGCATATCACCGGCAACTGGGTCGGCAAGTTCGCGGCGGATGGCTCGCTCGAAGGTGACCGCATGAACGTCGACGATTCGAACCCGCAGGAATTCAACCTGAAGCCGCTGGCGGCGGGGCAGGCGGTACCTGCGGCCAGTTCGGCCGGCACGGCGGCGGGCAAGGCTGCTGCCGCCCCGGCACCGCAGCCGGCTGCGGGCAACGGCGCAGCGGCGGCTCCCGCGCCGGCGCCCGCTGCCGGCGGGCACCCGGTGGGCGGCGTCAGCAACCTGCAAACTGGCGACTGACGCGCGCGCGCCGGGCACCCTGAATCGCGCGGCGCGGCCGTTGCTTCAGTCCCGCTTCCCTGTGTTTTTCATCGAGCTCTACATGACTGAATCCAAACTCAAACACCGCCTGCAAACCCGCATCGTGCGTGCCGAGGACGACATCACGCCGGGCTTCGAATCGTTCTCGACGCCGGTCACGCGGGCGTCGACGGTGGTGTTCCCCGATCTCGCGGCGATGCGCGCGCTCGACTGGAAAAACGACGCGCAATGGCGCTACGGCCTGCATGCGACGCCGACGCAGATCGCGCTCGCGCAGCGCCTCGCCGCGATCGAAGGCGGCAATCATGCGCTGCTGCAGCCGTCGGGGCTGTCGTCGATCTCGAACGTCTACTTCGGGCTCATGAAGGCCGGCGACGACGTACTGATCCCTGATAACGTCTATTCGCCGAACCGCGACCACGGCGACTGGCTCGCGCGCGATTTCGGCATCACCGCGCGCTACTACGATCCGCTGATCGGTGCGGGCATCGCCGATCTGATCCAGCCGAACACGCGCCTGATCTGGATCGAGGCACCCGGCTCGGTAACGATGGAAGTGCCCGACGTGCCGGCCATCACGGCGGCGGCGCGCGCGCGCAACGTCTTCACCGCGATCGACAACACGTGGTCCGCCGGCCTCGCGTTCCGGCCGTTCGATCACGGCGTCGATATCTCGGTGCAGGCGCTGACCAAGTATCAGTCGGGCGGCGGCGACGTGCTGATGGGCGCGACGATTACGGTCGACCGCGACGTGCATGTGAAGCTGAAGGCAGCGCGTATGCGCATGGGCATCGGCGTATCCTCGGACGACTGCTCGCTGATCCTGCGCAGCCTGCCGAGCATGCAACTGCGGTTTGCGCAGCACGATCGCGCGGCGCTGTCGCTCGCAGGGTGGTTGAAGAGCCGGCCGGAAATCGTCGCGGTGCTGCATCCGGCGCTCGTCGACTGTCCTGGGCACGAGGTGTACAAGCGCGATTTCACCGGCGCGGGCGGCCTGTTCTCGGTCGTGTTCGACGAGCAGTACAGCGCGGCGCAGATCGACACGTTCTGCGAATCGCTCGAACTGTTTTCGCTCGGCTGGAGCTGGGGCGGCGCGCACAGCCTCGCGATGCCGTACGACATCGCGTCGATGCGCACGGCGGCGCAGTGGCCGCACCGCGGCACGCTGGTGCGTTTCTATATCGGTCTCGAAGACGAGGCCGATCTGCGCGCGGATATCGAGCAGAGCCTGGCTACGCTGGCTTGATACGCTAGCCCTATTCGATAGGTTGTTCGAGAAACCCGCCGGGATATGTTCCCGGCGGGCTTTTTTTTGTGGCCCTGAATATCGAGCAGACCCGACCGTCTTGCCGACGCGCTAATGAACCCCTCGAGCACCAGCCTCAAAACAATCGCAGCAATCCGTCCAGTCCAACGAAATTGAACGACACGCTGGCTGCTTCGCGCACTACCGGCTTCGCGCGGAATGCAACGGAAAGTCCCGCTTCGGCCATCATTTTCAGGTCGTTCGAGCCGTCACCCATCGCAATTGCGCGCGACGGCTCGATGCCGAGCGCCGCGCAGGTTTCGCGCAGCGTGCGCGCTTTCACGTCGGCATTGACGATCTCGCCAATCACATTGCCAGTCAGCTTGCCGTCGATAATTTCAAGCGTGTTCGCCCGCGTGAAATCCAGGCCGAGGCGCGCCTTCAGCTTCGCGGTGAAGAACGTGAAGCCGCCCGACACGAGCAGCGTTTTCAGGCCCGCCTGTTTCGCGCCGGCCAGCATGCGTTCGGCGCCCGGCGACAACTGCAGCCGCTCTTCGTACACGCGCTCGAGCGCGCTGGCGTCGAGCCCCTTCAGCAACGCGACGCGGCGCGTCAGGCTTTGGTTGAAGTCCTTGATCTCGCCGCGCATCGCAGCCTCGGTGATCGCCGCGACTTCGGCTTTGAGCCCGCAGAAGTCGGCGATTTCGTCGATGCACTCGATCGTGATCAGCGTCGAATCCATGTCCATCGCGACGAGCCCGAAGTCGCGCAACTGGCGGCCGGCTTCGACAAACGCGTAGTCGAGTTGATGCGTGTAGCAATACGCTTCGATGTCAGCGCGTTGCGTGAGGTTTGCGTCGGCGATGCGAATCGCGTTCTCGTCGATGACGGCGGCGTGCGAGCCGCGCGCGAGCGCGACGAGCGTTTTGTGGTGGTCGGCGGAAAGAGCGGCGACGCTTTGAATGACGAGGTTCATGGACGACCAGTGACGCGGGAAGAAAGAGACGCGTGGCGCGCGGAAAATCCCGCTATTGTATCGGTTCTGTGCGTCGCGCCGTCGCGCTCGGCTGCAGCGGTCGGGTTTGCTGTGCGCTCTGGCAGTGCGCGGTTCATACTGACGCATCGAATCGTGTGGTGCAGTCGTCGCCGAACAAATACGGTCGCACACCCACCATCCATAGGCGCAACAAGACGGCCCACGGAGACAACGCATGACCCCGCCAACCGCCAGCGACGCTTCCTCCCTTGCCCGCGACTTCGATCTGCGTGATCTGAGCCCCGCGTTCTACGCCGATCCCTATCCGATCTATCGCGCACTGCGCACCTATGAGCCGGTCCGGCGCATGCCCGACGGCTCGCTGTTCCTGACGCGCTTTCGCGATGTGCAGGCGGTCTACCGCGACCCGCAGATCTTCAGTTCCGACAAGACCGTCGAATTCCGCCCGAAATACGGCGACTCGCCGCTCTACGCGCATCACACCACGAGCCTCGTGTTCAACGATCCACCGCGCCATACGCGTGTGCGCAAGCTGATCGCGGGCGCGTTGACCGCGCGTGCGATCGCGGCGATGGAGCCCGCGTTGATCCGGCTCGTCGACGGCTTGCTCGATGCGGCCGCGCAGCGCGGGCGGATCGATCTGATCGGCGAGTTCGCGTCGGCGATTCCGGTCGAGGTCATCGGCAATCTGCTCGACGTACCGCACGATGAACGAGCACCGCTGCGCGACTGGTCGCTCGCGATACTCGGTGCGCTCGAACCGTCGCTGACCGACGCGCAGTTCGAACGCGGCAATCGCGCGGTCAGCGAATTCGTCGACTATCTGCGCGGCCTAGTCGTAACACGCCGCCGCGAGCCGGGCGATCCGCAGCACGACGTGCTGACGCGCCTCATTCAAGGGGAGGGCCCAGACGAGCAGCTATCGGAAGCCGAGCTGCTGCAGAACTGCATTTTCATCCTGAACGCGGGGCACGAAACGACCACCAACCTGATCGGCAACGGGCTCGTCACGCTGAGCCAATGGCCCGACGAGCGTGCCGCGCTGCTGCGCGAGCCGGAGTTGATCGGCACCGCGGTCGAGGAGTGTTTGCGCTTCGAGAGTTCGAACCAGCTCGGCAATCGCATGACCACCGTCGATACCGAGATCGGCGGCGTCGCGGTCGCGCGCGGCACGCCGGTCACGCTGTGCATCGGCGCGGCCAATCGCGATCCCGAGCAGTTTGCCGAGCCGGACCGCTTCGATATCCGCCGCGACCCGAACCGGCATCTCGCGTTCGGGTTCGGGATTCATCAGTGCGCGGGCCTGTCGCTGGCGCGACTGGAGGCGCGCATTGCAATCGGGCGCTTCGTACAGCGCTTCCCGGCGTATCGCGTCGATGGCGAGCCGACGCGGGGCGGGCGCGTACGGTTCCGCGGGTTTGCGTCGGTGCCGATCCTGCTCGAGCCATGATGCGACCTCCGGGTAGAGCGCGCGCGACAAGATAGCCGTAGGTTTTGCCGCTTCGTCGCAAGACTTACAGCCTCATGACAGCACGCGGCCGAGCGGACCAGCTGATGCTCTAAGCGTGGCAGCAGCGTAAGGCGCGCTAAAACGCGGGCACGCTTGCTGCTTCGCCTGATATCTCAGGGCCTTGGGACAGGGGAGCGCGCGATGGCACACATGATCTGGAAGGGCGCAATCAGTTTCGGGCTGGTCCACGTACCAGTGCAGCTCTATCCGGCGACGAAGTCGGAGAAGGTCGGCTTCAATCTGCTGGACAAGCGCACGATCGACCCGATCGGCTACAAGCAGATCAACAAGCGCACCGGCAAGGACGTGACCCGCGAGAACATCGTGCGCGGCTTCGAATACGAGAAGGATCACTACGTCGTACTGTCGGACGACGAAATCCGCTCAGCGAATCCCGAGTCGACGCAGACGGTCGACATCCTCGCGTTCGTCGACGCGACCGATATCTCGTTTCTTTATCTCGACACGCCATATTTCCTGACGCCCGACCGCAAGGGCGAAAAAGTCTATGCGTTGTTGCGCGAGGCGATGACGGCGTCGGGCAAGATCGGCGTCGCGAGTGTCGTGTTGCACAACAAGCAGCATCTGGCCGCGCTGATTCCGCTTGGTCCGATGCTTGCCCTGAACACGCTGCGCTGGGCCGACGAGGTGCGCGGCCTCGACGAATTCAAGGTGCCGCCCGAAGGCATGAAGGCCGCCGGCGTGTCGGCGAAAGAACTCGACATGGCGAAAAAGCTGATCTACGACATGAGCGAGACGTGGGACCCGATGCAGTATCACGACACGTTTCGCGACGACATCATGGCGCTCGTCGAGCGCAAGATCCAGGCGGGCAAGACCGAGGAGGTCACCGAAGTCGAAGCGCCGCACGAGTCACGCAAATCCGCCGACATTCTCGACCTGTCCGATCTGCTCAAGCGCAGCCTCGGCCGCGGCAAGGGCAAGCAGGCGGCCACGGGCCGCAAGCGCGCCGCCGACGAGGACGAGGATCAGACCGATAGCGAGGCCGATGAAGAGCCAGCCGCACCCGCGCGCAAAAGGGCTCGCGCGACAAGCACCGCGCGCAGTCGCAGCGGTAGCGGCGGCAGTGCCCGCGTCACGTCGAAAACCACGGCCACCTCGCGCAAACGGCGCGCGGCGGCCTGAGCGCGCGGCCCACGCGCCTGTCGCAGCCAACGCACCGGAGTCATCGCCATGAACGACCGACTCGAGCTCTATCACCGCAAGCGCCGTTTCGAGGACACGCCTGAGCCGGCCGGCGCGACGACCCGCAAGCGCGCGGCAAGCAAGACCGGCAAGACCCGCAAGAGCGCCGCGCGTGCCGCGCCCGACACGCTGTCCTACGTGATCCAGGAGCACGACGCGCGGCGTCTGCACTACGACTTCCGGCTCGAACTGAACGGCGCGCTGCTATCGTGGGCGGTTCCGAAGGGGCCGAGCCTGGACCCGTCGGTCAAGCGGCTCGCAGTGCACGTCGAAGATCATCCGGTCGAATACGGTACGTTCGAGGGCGAGATTCCGCCCGGCAACTACGGCGCGGGCACCGTGATCGTGTGGGATCGCGGCACGTGGGAGCCGGCGGGCGGCGCGGCCGAAGCCGCGCGGTCGTATGCGGCCGGCAAGCTCAAGTTTCATTTGCACGGCGAGAAGCTGCACGGCGGCTGGACGCTGGTACGCAGCCATATGCGCGGCAGCGGCGACAAGGAGCAATGGCTGCTGATCAAGGAGCGCGACGAGGAAGCGCGCGACGAGAGCGACTACGACGTGTTGAAAGAGCTGCCGGGCAGCGTGCTGGCCGACGGCGCTTCGAAGGGCAGGAAAACGAAGCAAGCGAAAACGTCGCGCGACGGCAAAGCCACGGACGCGGGCAAGCCGGCGAGATCCGCATCCCCGCGCCCCACAGCCGATCCCAAGCGCCCCGACATCGTCGCGACCCGTACCGCGCAGTCGTTACGCGAACTCGCTGCATCGCCATCGATTGAAGGCGCGGTCAAAGCCGCGTTGCCCGCGAGCCTGACCCCGGAGCTGGCGACGCTCGTCGACACCGCGCCGCCAGGCGGCGACTGGCTGTACGAAATCAAGTTCGACGGCTACCGGGTGCTCGCGCGCATCGACCACGCGTCAAAAAAGAAGGGTGGTGCCGTCAGCGTTTTCACGCGCAACGGCAACGACTGGACCACAAAGTTCAGCAAGCAGATCGAGGCCATCGCTGGGCTCGACCTGCAAAGCGCGTGGCTCGACGGCGAAGCGGTCGTGCTCGACGAACGCGACGTGCCGAGCTTCCAGTTGCTGCAAAACGCGTTCGATGCACATCGCCCGCAGGACATCGTCATCTATCTGTTCGATCTACCGTTCCTGAATGGCTACGACCTGCGCGGCGTACCGCTCGAACAGCGCCGCGCGATTCTGCGCGCGCTGCTCGAAGGCGTCGACGATCGCGTGCTGCGCTTTTCGAACGACTTCGCGTTCAGCGCCGGCGAGCTGCTCAACAGCGCGTGCGACATGGGGCTCGAAGGCATCATCGGCAAGCGGCGTGACAGCCGCTATGTGTCGGGCCGCGCGCCGTCGTGGATCAAGCTGAAGTGCCGGCGGCGCCAGGAGTTCGTGATCGGCGGCTACTCGGAGCCGGCCGGCAGCCGCGAGGCGTTCGGCGCGCTGCTGCTCGGAGTCTACGACGCCGACGGCCAGTTGCAGTACGCGGGACGCGTCGGCACCGGCTTCGACGCCGCGCTGCTGCGCTCGGTCAAGCAGGCGCTCGACGCGCACGCGAGCAAGCGCATGCCGTTCGCGAGCGCGCCGCGCGAGCGCAGCCGCACGCCTGTGCATTGGGTCGAGCCGGTGCTCGTTGCCGAATGCAACTTCGCCGAATGGACGAGCGACGGCATCGTACGCCAGGCGTCGTTCGTCAGCCTGCGCGGCGACAAACCGGCGCGCCAGATCGTCAGGGAAACTGCCCGACAAGGAGCCGACGTGCAACAGCAAACCGAAACCGCCACCGACGATTCGCAGCAACCAGGCACGCCGAAAAAGCGCGCAGCCACGAAGACCGCAAAGAACGCCACGCCCGCCGCGGCGGCAAGCGCGCCCGCCCGAACCACGGCAACACGCTCGCGCGCACAAAGCGAAATCGCCGGCGTGCGCATCTCGCATCCCGATCGCGTGATCGACAAGAGCAGCGGTGCAAGCAAGCTCGAATTGGTGCAGTACTACGAATCGATCGCCGAATGGATGCTGCCGCATCTGCGTGAGCGGCCCGTCGCGCTGGTGCGTGCACCCGAGGATATCGGCGGCGAGCTGTTCTTCCAGAAGCACAGCCAGAAGCTGTCGATTCCGCACGTCACGCAGCACGAGGGACTCGACCCGGGCCATCCGGCGCTGATCACGATCGACACGCTCGCCGCGCTGGTCGGTGCCGCGCAGATGGGCACCGTCGAATTTCACACGTGGAATGCGGTCGCGTCGAATATCGAAAAGCCCGATCGGATGGTGTTCGACCTCGACCCGGACCCGTCGCTCGGCTGGCAACGCATGGTCGAGGCCGCGCAACTGACCCGCTCGCTGCTCGACGAACTGGGCCTGAAGTCGTTCGTCAAGACGAGCGGCGGCAAGGGCTTTCACGTGGTCGTGCCGCTCGCGAAGCAGGCCGGTTGGGATGAAGTCAAGGATTTTTCGCAGGCGGTTGCGCAGCATATGGCGACGACGCTGCCGCAGTACTTCAGCGCGAAGATGGGTGCGCAAAATCGCAAGAAGAAGATCTTCATCGACTATCTGCGCAACAACCGCGGCTCTAGCACGGTGGCCGCATTCTCGGCGCGCGCGCGGCCGGGGCTCGGCGTGTCGGTGCCGCTCGCGTGGGACGAACTCGAGAGCACGACGAGCGGCGATCAATGGGGTATCCGCAACGTCCACGAACGCCTGGACGGCCTCGCAAGCGACCCATGGGCCGACTATGCGAAGACACGTCAGCGCATCACCGCGGCGATGAAAAAACGTCTGGGCGTGGCGTGATCAGCGCTCGTCCGGGTGGCTGAATCCAACCCGCGAATTCGGTGTGCGCACTCAGCGCGCGAACCGGTTTCGCGAAGGAGCAATGCAATGAAGACCCTGCCGCAATCGACAGATGGCGACCCGCAAGCCGACCCGCACGCGAACAAGGACCCGAAGTCGTTGCAGGAAGCCGCGGCGCCGCTGCCGCATGAAACCGACCAGCAGCCGGAGTCGCAGCAGGAGGACCATCCGCGCCATGTCGGCAAGCAGGCCCATGAGGATATCGAGCATGGCCTGCAGGATACCGACCGCCGCGGCGGCGGCGAATATCAGCAGCGCACGCAGAACGACTCGCATGCCGATGTGAACTCGGATCGCAAGCAGGGCGGCGCGAAGAGCGGCAAGGGCTGACGCCGCGTACCAGCCGGGACGTCTACGCGCCCGCCAGTCCAACCGGCTGCCGATCCCAATACGGCGGATCGCCGAAGTGCGCGGCGACAAAATCGATGAATGCGAGCGTCTTCGGCGGCATGAACGCGCGGCTCGGGTACACGGCCCAGATCGCGACGTCGTCCGCGAGCGGATAGCTGTCGAGCACGCTGACGAGTTCGCCGCTGCGCAGATGGGGCGCCACGTCCCATGTCGATTTCAGCGCGATGCCGAAGCCCGCGAGCAGCGCGTCGCGAATCACCTCGCCGTTGTCGGTGACGAGGCGGCCGCTCACTCGCACGTCGAGCGGGCCGGCGGGCGTCACGAAGCGCCAGTCGCGCTGCTCCGACAGGATCACGCATTCGTGCCGCGCGAGATCCGACGGATGATGCGGCGTGCCGTGCGCGGCCAGATAGGAGGGGGCTGCGCACAGCACGCGGCGGTTGACCGCGAGCCGTCGCGCGACCAGCGACGAATCCTTCAGCACGCCGACGCGAATCGCGACATCGATGCCCGCATCGACCAGGTCGACCACCTGATCCGTCAGTCGCAGATCGACGCTGACGCCTGGATAGCGGCGCAAAAACTCGCTGATCACCGGCGACACATGCTGGCGCCCGAACGACGACGGCATCGACACGCGCAGCCGTCCCTGTGGCTCGGCCTGCGCGCGCCCGACCGATGCGCGCGCGGCGGCGGCCGCGTCGAGCAGGGCCTCGGCGCGCGTCATGAACACTTCACCGTCCTGGGTGAGGCTGATGCGGCGCGTGGTCCGATGCAACAAACGCGCGCCGAGCAGCTTTTCGAGTTGCGCGATCCGGGCGCTCGCGACCGCCGCCGACAAACCGAACTCCCGCCCGGCGGCCGACACGTTGGCAAGCAGAGCGGCGCGCACGAACAGCGCGACATCGAGCAGATCGAGCCGTTCGCGCTCGCTGGGCAGAGGCCGGCCGGCCGGATTTGAAGCATTCATTATTCTGAGAAACCAAAAAATGTTTCAGTGATTATGACTGTTTTAAAAGAATAAGAACCGTCTTACGATTCGAGTCATGCGTGCACATCAACCGAACCAACAAGGAGCAGCCATGAAAGCCGTCGGACTCTACCGTTATCTGCCAATCGATCACGCCGAAGCGCTCGTCGACGTCGAGATCCCCAAACCCGAAGCGAGCGGCCGCGATCTGCTGGTCAAGGTCGAAGCGATTTCCGTGAACCCGGTCGACACCAAGGTGCGCGCGCCGAAAGACAGCGTCGAGAAGACGCCGCGCGTGCTCGGCTGGGATGCGGCCGGCACCGTCGTCGCGGTCGGGCCCGAGGTCACGCTGTTCAAGGTCGGTGATCCGGTGTTCTATGCGGGCAGCATTACGCGGCCTGGCGCGAACAGCGAGTTTCATCTGGTCGACGAACGGATCGTCGGACACAAGCCGGCGTCGCTCGATTTCACGCACGCAGCCGCCTTGCCGCTGACCGCGATCACCGCGTGGGAAGCATTGTTCGATCGACTCGGCGTATCGCCGCAGGGCGCGGACGCAGGCCGCACGGTGCTGATCTTCGGCGGCGCGGGCGGGGTCGGCTCGATCGGCATTCAGCTCGCGAAGCAGCTCGGCAAGCTGAAGGTGATCGCGACCGCGTCACGGCCCGAATCGGCGAAATGGACGCGGGAGCTCGGCGCGGATCACGTCGTCGATCACTTCGGCGATCTGCCCGCACAGATGAAAGAGATCGGCATCGAAGAGGTCGACTACGTGCTGATCTTCAACGACACCGACCGCAATTTCCCCGCTGCCGCCCAACTGATCAAACCACAAGGCGGCATCTGCACGATCGTCGAGAACAGTGCCGCGGTGCCGGTCGACTTGCTGAAGGCGAAGAGCGCTGCGTTTCACTGGGAGTTCATGTTCACGCGTTCGATGTTCGGCACGCCCGACATGATCGAGCAGCACAAGCTGCTGACCGAGGTCGCGCGCCTCGTCGACGCGGGCACGCTGCGCACGACGCTCGGCCAGGACCTGGGCCGCATCAACGCGGAGAATCTGCGCCGCGCGCATGGCTTGCTCGAAGCAGGACGCGCGATCGGCAAGCTGGTGCTGACTGGCTTTTGAGATGAAATCGACGCGCAGAAAGCGCGTCGCCGCAAGCGGGTTAACACCCGAGCCGACACGACACGCGCGGCAGCGCGCTTGGCGTTAGACTGACGACGCAGCATGCCAAAACGGTTGCGTGTCTTGCGGCGAGGCCAGCCGGTGTGAACCGGCCGGACCTCGGTAGTGCGCGAACAGTGCACGGGAAGTCGCGTCGACGCGAGCGCGCAGCGGCACAACAACGAGGTGACAGTATGAGCTTCAGCTTCAAACTCTCCGCCGTTTCCGTTGTCGCTTCTCTCGCTTGCGCGTTCGTGCCGGCTGCTCACGCAGCCACGCCGATCACGGTGACCAACAAGGCCGCGCTCGACGGTCCGATCCGCTACACGGTTCGCGTCACGTCGAAACAGTTCGGCAATTCCCAGGAGACCCGCACGATCCGCTCGGGCGAAACGGACGACTTCACATGGAAGACCGTGCCGCCCGGCGGTCCGGTGCCCGCTACCGACGCCTGCCCGGACTATGCGTCGCTGCCGGTCGACGAGAATGGCGCGATGATCCGCCAGACGCAGATCCGCCTCGCGCCAGTGGTCGCGAGCGACGGTACCGCGACCGTACAGTTGAGCTTCCAGGCGCAGACGCCGCACGGTGTCAAAACCGTGACGAACGGCGGCAAGACGCTCAAGTGTCCGAACGATGTGCGCGTGAGTCAGATCGTGCGTTTCACGATGCCGGTCAACGGCACGACGAAAACGCTGACGCTGAACGATGGCACCGAGGTCGCCATCACCGCGAAGCGTTGAACGGTCGGGCGCGCGCGGCGTGATGGCCGCGTGCGCGATCTGTAGCACGCGTTAGCGCGTCATTCCGGTGAGTCATCATTTGCGTGCGTCACGCTCGACAAGCCGCGCCGGCAAGAACTGATGCTCGGCCGAAAACAGCCGCCGGTATGTCAGCAGCACCGCACCCACGGTCCCCAGCGCCGACGCCGCTGCGATCAGAAACATGATGACGATCTGATAGCGCACCGCCTGCAATGGCGACTGCCCGGCCAGCACCTGGCCGGTCATCATGCCCGGCAAACTGACCACGCCGACTACCGCCATCTGGTTCAACGTCGGCATCATGCCCGCGCGCACCGCCTGACGCGCCGGCGCCTGCGCAGCCTCCCAACGCGTCGCGCCGAGCGCGAGCGCCATGTCGACGCGGTCGCGCCGCGCGGTCAGCTCCTCGGTCATCCGCTCGATGCCGAGCGATACGCCGGTCAGCGTGTTGCCGAGGATCATGCCGAGAATCGGAATCGCATATTGCGGCTCGTACCACGGATGGATGCGGATCACGACGAACAATCCCACCGCGGCCACGAGCCACGAGCTGGCCCAGATCGACAGCACGCTGTCCGCACGTTGGCCGGCATAGGTGTGGCTGCCGCGCTGCGCGCCGGCGAAACCCGCGATCAGCGTCATCACGCTCATCAGCGGCAGCACGACGTACCAGCGAGCGAAACTGAACACCCAGCCGAGCACATAGCCGATCGCGAGCAACTGGACCACGGTGCGCACCGCCGCCCATGCGAGCTTGCGTTCGAGATCGAGCTTCAGCGCGACCGACACCGCGCCATTCACGACGATCAGCAGCGTCGCGATCGCGACGTCCCACAAGCTCAGATTCTGCAGGCTCATTGACGGGACTCCCGACGCAGGTCCGCGGCATCGCGTTGGTCCGCGTCGCGCCGCACCGTGGTGGATTCCGCCAGTACGCCGGCGCGCATCGTCAGATGCCGTTCGCTCATGCGTGCCGCCTGGTCGAGATCGTGTGATACCCATATCGATGCGTGCGCGCCCGGCGCGGCATCGAACCATGCCTGCACGAGCGCTTCGATCGCGCGCGACGACGCCGGGTCGAGCGACGCGGTCGGCTCGTCGAGCAACAGCACTTCGGGCGCGAGTTGCAGCACCCGGATCAGCGCGGCGATCTGCGCTTCGCCGCCCGACAATTCGCTTGCGCGCTTGCCGAGAAAGTCCTCGCCGCGACCGGCTTGCATCGCAAGCCTGGCCGCCCGCGCGCGATCGAAGCGCGCGTCGCGATACGCGCGCAGCTCGAACGGATAGCGCAGATTGTCTTCGACGCTGCCGTCGATCAGAGCGGGCCGCTGCCGGATATACGCGACGCCGCGCCGATAGCGCGGAATCGCCGCTCGCACGAGCGGCGCACCATGCCACGCGATGCGCCCTGCATCGATCGGATCGAGCAGCGCGAGCGCGCGCAGAAACACGCTCTTGCCGGAGCCGGACGGTCCGGTAATCGCGATGCGCTCGCCGGCGCGCAGTGCGAAGGTGGTCGGCTGCAACAGCGTCTGGCCGCGCTGCGCATCACGCCGCACGATGCCGTCGGCAAGGACGAGGGGAACATCGGTCATGGTTGGAACGTCGTGGGGGAGAGTGTGGCTACGGATGCCGGCGCGACGGCGATAATGCATCGGTCGGTCTGTCGGCAAAGCGTGCGCCATGATAAAACGACGAGGCACGACAGCGCACACTGCCGCGCGCCAGGCACGATAACTGCTGCACGGTGCACAACGTAGAACAACACGCGGAGCCTTCCAATGGAAGTGTCGAGCAGCATCGGACGACGGGTCGGGAAAATTTTTGCATGGCTGCTAGCGGTCCTCGTCGTCCTGATCGTCGCGCTCGTCATCTTCGTGCTGACCTTCGACTGGAACCGCGCGCGGCCTTACATCGACGACAAGGTCAGCCAGGCGATCGGCCGGCCCTTCGCGATCAACGGCGACCTGAAGGTGGGCTGGCGGCATGCGGTCGGCGAAACGGGCTGGCGCGGCTGGGTGCCGTGGCCGCGCTTTTCGGCGGCCAACATTACGATCGGCAATCCCGACTGGGCCAAACAGCCGCAATTCGCGACGCTCGACGAAATCGACTTCGAGGTCGAAGTGCTGCCGCTGCTCACGCACGACATCGTGATTCCGGCCATCAATCTCGTGAACCCGTCGGTGGATCTCGAACGTCTTGTCGATGGACGCAATAACTGGACCTTCAAATTGCCGTCGTCGAGCGGGCCATCCGAGTGGAAGCTCGATCTGCACGATATCGCGTTCGCGAAGGGCAATATCACGCTGTCGGATCAGCAAAAGAAGGTCGAGGTGCAGATGGTCGTCGATACGCTCGGGCAGCCGATCCCGCTCGGCGACGCGTTGAAGCAGCAGGAGGCGGCCTCGCGCAGCGCGTCGGCGCAGGCGGTCGGCCGTACGGGCGCGAGCAAGCTCGCCGCCCAGGCCGAGGCGCAGGCGGCCTCGGAAGCGCAGGGGGCTTCCGGAGCGGCGACCCGGGCACAGGCGCTGGCAGCCTCCGGCCCGGCTGCAACGGCAGGCCCGTCCGCGACTTCCGGCGCACTAGCGACCAGCGGCCCCGCCGCACCGGGTGCAGCCGCCAGCGAGAGCGCCAGCACGGCCGTTGCCGTCTCGGCCGCAAGCGGCACCGCACCTGGCGCGCCGCGTGCTACGCCGCTCTATGCGATCGCCTGGACCGTCAAGGGCACGTACAACCGCACGCCGGTGTCGGGCAGCGGCAAGCTCGGCGGCGTGCTCGCGCTGCAGGACGCGAACCGGCCGTTCCCGGTGCAGGCCGACGTCAAGGCCGGCGACCTGCATATCGCCTTCGTCGGCACGGTTACCGATCCGGCGCATCTCGCGGCGCTCGATCTGCGTCTCTGGTTGCAGGGCAATAGCATGGCGCGGCTTTATTCGCTGACCGGCGTGACCCTGCCCGAGACCCCGCCATACGCGACCGAGGGTCATCTGATCGGTAACTTCAAATCGAGCGGCAACGTGTTCACGTATGAAAACTTTACAGGCCGGGTCGGCGGCAGCGATCTGAACGGTTCGTTGACCTATACCGGGCGCAAGCCGCGTCCGCTGCTGCAAGGCGAACTGGAGTCGCATCTGTTGCAGTTCTCGGATCTCGCGCCGGTGATCGGCGCCGATTCGAAGGCGAGCAAGGCGAAGCGCGGCGACGCGGCCGCACAGCCGAGCAACCGCGCGCTACCGGTCGAGGAGTTCCGCACCGACCGCTGGAAGGCGATCGACGCCGACGTCAAGTTCACCGGCCGGCGCATCATCAAGAACTCGAACCTGCCGATCACGGATCTGTACACGCACGTCGTGATGACCGACGGCGTGCTGTCGCTCGTGCCGCTGAAGTTCGGCGTGGCGGGCGGCTCGCTCGCGTCGGACATTCATCTCGATGGCAGCGGGGCGCCGTTGAAGGGGCGCTTCGCGATGTCGGCGCGGCATCTGAAGCTCAAGCAACTGTTCCCGAACTTCAAGACGATGCAGAGCGCGCTCGGCGAGATCAACGGCGACGCGTCGCTGTCGGCGACCGGCAATTCACCGGCGGCGCTTGCCGCGACCTCGAACGGCGAGTTGAAGGCGCTGGTGACCGAGGGCACCGTGAGCCGTCTGCTGATGGAGGCGGCCGGCCTGAATGTCGCGAACGTCGTCTATGAAAAGCTGTTCGGCAATCGCGACGTGAAGATCAACTGCGCGGCCGCCAATTTCGTCGCGACCGACGGCGTGCTCGAAGCGCGCGTGTTCGCGCTCGATACCGACGACGCGGTGATCAACATCGACGGTCACATCAATCTGCGCGACGAAACGATGGACCTCGGCGTACATCCGCATACGAAGGGCTTCCGGGTCTTTTCGCTGCGCTCGCCGCTGTACGTGAAGGGCACCTTCAAGGACCCGCACGTCGGCGTCAATGCGGCCGCGCTTGCATTGCGCGGCGGCGCGGCGGTCGGGCTCGGGCTGATCAATCCGTTCGCGGCGCTGATTCCGCTGCTTGCGCCGAGCAACAACAAGCCGCTGCCGTGCACCCAATTGCTCGCGCAGGTGCGGCAGATGCCGAAGGCGCCGCCGCCGGGCGTGAAGCAACAGCCGAAGGCGCCGATGTCGCTGGAGGGCGCGCCGGTCAACAAGTCCTCGGGCGGTGCGTCGGCGCCGGCCGCGACGGATCGCGATCGCAAGCCCGCGACACAGTCGCCGGCGAGCGCGGCCGAATACAAGGGCAGCAGATGTTGTCGGGCTTGCCGGTGGACTGGTTGAACTGGGGCCTCGGCGGCGGCCTGTGCGTGATCTTTCTGTGGCTGATCAGCGTGCCGCCCGCGCGCGAGCGCGTCGATGATGCGATGGCCGAATGAATGGCCGAATGCCGCGCGCGGCACTGCGCGCGCTCGCCGTCAAGGCCAGCGTTTCAATCAAGCACTCAGAAAGCAGCGCCGCGCCGACGAAGACGCCAGCGATGCGTGACGACATTGGCTGTCGAAAGCGCGGAGGAATGACGACGAAACGACCTGTCAGTAACCCTGAACTTCAGGGTATCTGATTGGCCTATCTGAGCGAGCGCGGTGTTGCATCGCCCGACGCATCCTGGCGACGCACGCCGCGGCGAGTACCGATCCGCGTCGCGCCGAACTCCGTCAGAATCTTGCCGCGCGCACGACTCGCGAACACGAGGAAGCCGAAGCCGTCGGCTTCGTACCAGTAGCCGCCGTTC
Source organism: Paraburkholderia atlantica (assembly GCF_000092885.1). Lineage (NCBI taxonomy): Bacteria > Pseudomonadati > Pseudomonadota > Betaproteobacteria > Burkholderiales > Burkholderiaceae > Paraburkholderia > Paraburkholderia atlantica. Next base: position 1,596,563 of record NC_014117.1, read on the forward strand.
TCGAGGCCATCGAGCGGTTGCTCCAGTGCGTTGGTAATGGATTCGATGCAGCGCCGCCGCAATTCGGCTGGTGCGGGGTAGGGCGGCTGCGCGCCGCGCACACTGCATAGAAGCACGTCGAGTCCGGGCAGCACGTGTGCATAGAGCACCGGTTCGTCCTGCGCGCGAGCCCGCGCAATCTTGGTGTCGAGTTGACCGAACGGCTTGAAATGCCGCAGAACCGCGAGGAACGACTCGTCGCCGTCCACCTTCGCGCGTCTACGCTTTTTCGGGAAGGACATAAAAATTCGCCTGAAAAAGAATTGCAAGAAACGCTGCGTCCTCATGCGACCACTCCCGGCTTTCGCGCGCCGCACGTCGATCTTTTATAGCATACGACAAGGCCGGATTCACGATGATTCGACGCTGCTGCATCGCTCCACCGCTCCCGCACGAATCATGCCGAACCGCCTCGCCGCGCGCATTCGCATCCCAGCACACCTTGTCTCCATCATAGACGCAGGCGGCGCCGAAAAAACATCCCATCCCAATAAAAAAGTCATTTTTGTGTGGTCGAGCGCTTGCAGGCGCGCCGTTGAAATATCTCCGGTTCACGTCGATAATGGCCCGTCCGGCCGCGCGGCGCCCGCCTTACAGGGCGCAACCGGTGTGCGCGAGCCCCGCCGTTCGAGTGACAGCCTGAACCACAGCCTGAACGCCCTGACGGAACCATGAAACTATTCACCAAAGGCCTGCTGCTGATCGCGATACCGAGCGTGGTCGAACTCGCGCTGCTCGGAGTCGTCTTCGATACCCAGGAGCGCACCGCGCAGGCCGCGCGATGGGTCGACAACAGTAAGCAGATCCTCTACCAGTCGTCGGCCATCGTCGATCCGCTGCTGCGTCAGGCCGCGCGCGTGCGCACCGCGATGGTGACGGGCGACGCGTCGCTGATCGACCGCCACGCGGTGTGGGTCGAGCTGAACGACCGGCTCGCGAAGCTCGATGCGCTCGTCGCCGAAACGCCGGCCCAGGCCGAGCGCGTACACAGCATGCGGCGCGCGATCGACGCGTATCGGGAACAGAGTGTCGCGATCTCGCGGGCCTTGCACGAGGGCCGCAGTCTACGCTCCTATATCTCGCTCGAAACCGGCGAGTTGCCGGAGCAGATCGCCGTGTTCCGCGAGGAGTTGGCTCAGTTCGACGCGGCGGCGTCGGTACTCGATGTCGAGCGCTCGAGCGCGCTCGGCGAGCGTCGCGAGCTTCAGCAGCGCGCGCTGATCGCAGCGGCGTTCGGCTCGATGCTGATCTGGGCGGTCACCGCCTTCGTGTTCGCGCGCGGCATCGGCCAGCGCCTCGAAGTGCTGACCGATAACGCCGAGCGGCTTGGCAGCGGCCGGCCGCTCGCGGCGCCGTTGTCGGGCAGCGACGAAATCGCCGCGCTCGACGCCGTGCTGCATCAGACCGATGCGCGTCTGCGCGAGGCGGAAGCCGGGCAGCAGGCCCTGAAGACGGAACTCGAATCACGCGCGCGCGAACTGGCGGCCGTCAATGAGGAATTGCGCCAGGAAACGCAGGACAACGAGATGTTCATCTACAGCGTGTCGCATGATCTGCGCTCGCCGCTCGTCAATCTGCAAGGGTTTTCGAGGGAGCTGCACGTGTCGTGCGACGAGCTCGACGGCCTCGTCGGGCAGGCTCGATTGCCGGACAACGAAGCGCGGCGCATGACGCAGATTCTCGATGGCGACGTGCGCGAGTCGTTGCACTATTTGCGCACCGCGGTCGCGCGCGCAGCGGCGATCATCGACGCGCTGTTGCGCATCTCGCGCGCGGGACGGCTCGAATACCAGTGGCAACGGGTCAGCGTCGGGCGCGCGGTGGCGCGGGTCGTCGATGGGCTGCAAGGCACGATCGACCAACGCGCCGCGAGCGTCACGGTGCGCGAGCTGCCGCCCGCTTGGGGCGATCCGGCGGCGGTCGAGCAGATCTTCAGCAACCTGATCGGCAATGCGCTGACTTTTCTCGATCCGACACGCAGCGGGCGCATCGAGGTCGGCGCGCTGGCGCCCGAACCCGTCGACGACAGCGAGCCGCGCGCGGTCCGTATGCGCACCTATTACGTCCGCGATAACGGGCTCGGCATTCCGGCCGCATATCTATCGAAGGTGTTTCGCGCGTTCCAGCGCCTGCATGCTGACGTCGCGAGCGGCGACGGAATCGGCCTCGCGGTGGTGCGGCGCACGGTCGAGCGGCACGGCGGGCGGGTCTGGGTCGAATCGGCCGAAGGCGCCGGCTCGACCTTTTTCGTGGTGCTGCCCGAGCAGCCGGTGCGCTTCTGAACGCCGCGCATGCCGGCGCGGGCATGGATGACGAATCGTTGGCACGGAGAGCCTATGAATCACGCGCAAACGGTCAGCATCGTTCTGATCGAAGACGACGACGGCCACACTACGCTCGTCGAGCGCAATCTGCGCCGCGCCGGCATATCGAACGGCTTCGTGCGCTTTCGCGACGGCCAGCAGGCGCTCGATTACTTCTTCGACCCGGCGCGCGCGCAGCCACTGGCCGACGCCGACTGCCACCCGTATCCGCCGCGCGAGAACCTGGCGAATTTCGTCGTGCTGCTGGATCTGAAGATGCCGCGCGTCGACGGCTTCGAGGTGTTACGGCGTCTGAAGGAAGCCCCTGAGACCGCCGCGGTGCCCGTGATCGTGTTGACCACGACTGACGATCCGCGCGAAATCGCGCGCTGCTACGAACTCGGTTGCAACGTCTATATCTGCAAGCCGGTCGAATACGATGCGTTTATCGAGGCCGTGCGCAGGCTCGGCCTGTTCCTGCAAGTGGTCAAGCTGCCGCCGGGGCATCGCCTCGCGCCGCGCTGAAGCAGTCCGAAAGCCGTTCGTGACAAGATGAACACCGTACTGAGCCAGAGAGAGCATCTGCATGACCGAAGAAGTGTCCGCGCCGCACGCCGCTTATGTGCTCGTCGTCGATGACGACGAGGGCATCTTGCGGCTCGCGCGCAAGTCGCTGGAACGCGCCGGCTGCCGGGTGGCGATTTGCGGCGGTGTCGAGGCGGCCCGCGAGCGCCTCGCGAACGGCGGCCTCGACCTGCTGGTGCTCGACTATCAGTTGAACGGGCCGGAGACCGGGCTCGATTTCTTCCGGCGTCTGCGCGCCGAGGGCGTGCGCATTCCTGCGATCCTCGTGACCGGCTTCACCGACGAATCGCGCGTGATCGAAGCGCTGCGCGCGGGCGTGTCCGACGTGGTGCCGAAGTCCGGTGACTATCTCGACTATCTGCCGGAGGCCGTGGAGCGCGTGTTGTCGCAGGTGCGGCTGCAACGCGCGTCCGACGAGGCGCTGCTGCTGCGCGATCGCGAACTGCATTACCGCACGTTGTCGGAGACGTTGCCGCATCTGGTAGTGACCTGCGACGCGGCCGGCGACTGCGACTTCCTGTCGAAGCAATGGTACGACTACACGGGCTTGCCCGAACATGGCTCGCATGGTCTCGCGTGGCTCGACGCCGTGCATCCCGACGATCGCGAGCAGATCCGGCAAAGCTGGCTCAAAGCCGTGGCGAGCCGCGACGGCGACTATCGGCACGAGATGCGGATTCGCCGTCACGATGGCGAGTACCGCTGGTTCGACATGCGCGTGGTCGCGGTGCGCGATGCCGAAGGCAAGGTCAGCAAATGGTTCGGAAGTTGTACCGACATTCACCCGCAGCGCGAGGCGATCGAGGAGCGCGAGCGGCTGCTCCAGTCCGAGCAGGCCGCGCGCCAGGCCGCCGAAGAAGCGAATCGCGCGAAGGACCGTTTTCTCGCGATGCTGTCGCACGAATTGCGCACGCCGCTCACACCAGTGCTCGCGGGCGCGAGCGTGCTCGAGATGATCCCCGAGCTACCCGAGCAGGCGCGTGCGAGCGTGCGGATGATCCGCCGCAACGTCGAGTTGGAGGCACGGCTGATCGACGATCTGCTCGATCTGACGCGCGTCGCGAACGGCAAGCTGCGGCTGTCGCTGGAAACCGTCGACGTACATGAGGTGATCGACAGCGTGCTCGAACTCTTTCGCAGCGAAATCCAGGTCAAGCAGCAGGACGTGCACGTCGACAAGCGCGCGACGCATCACTACGTGCTCGCCGATCGCGCGCGTCTGCAACAGATGCTGTGGAACCTGATTCGCAATGCCGCGAAGTTCACGCCGGACGGCGGCCATATCTACGTGCGCACGCGCGACGAACGCATGCAGGTCCAGATCTCGGTCGAAGACACCGGCATCGGCATCGAGCCGGAACAGATCGGCAAGCTGTTCAACGCGTTCGAGCAGGGCGACCAGAGCATGACGCGGCAGTTCGGCGGGCTGGGTCTCGGTCTTGCGATCACGAAGGCTTTGACCGACGTGCACGGCGGCACAGTGACTGCGCAGAGCCCCGGTCCGCATTGCGGCGCGACCTTCACGATCACGCTGCCGACCGCAGCAGCGCCAGCCGCGGCGCCGCCGGTCATCGTGCCCAGCACCGTGCAGCCGGCGAGCTCGCTGACGGTGCTGCTGATCGAGGATCATGCCGATACCGCGGACGTGATGGCCCAGTTGATGCGCGGCTTGGGGCATCAGGTGACGGTGGTCGGGCGCATCGACGATGCGCTTGCGGCGACGCAGTTGCAGAAGTTCGATCTTGTCGTCAGCGATGTCGGGTTGCCCGATGGCACCGGCCTCGATTTCATCGAGGCGTTTCGCGAACATTCCAACGTGCCAGCCGTTGCGTTGACCGGCTTCGGCACCGACGAGGACGTGCGCCGTTGTTTGAGCGCGGGCTTCAACTCGCATCTGACGAAGCCTGTCAATTTCGGCCAGCTCGAAGCGATGATCGAAAGCGCGGCGCAATTGAAGGCACAAAAGGATGCGTAAGCCAGGCCTTTTTATTTCACGCGCTCAGGAGTTTAAAACCGAGCTTTATTTAACAATTAACGCGGCTGGTTTTTCAGCGAATCGCGAATCTCGCGCAGCAGCAGCACGTCTTCCGGCGTCGGCGGCGGTTCCGCCGGCGCGGCTTGCGGCTCCTTGCGCAGTTTGTTGATGAACTTGACCATCAGAAAGATGATGAACGCGAGAATGATGAAGTTGATCGTCGCGGTAATGAACGAACCGTAGCCGAATACCGCCACGCCGGCCGTTTGCAGGTCTTTATACGATTCGGGGTTGCCTTTGTAGGTTGCCGGAATATGGCCGAGTCGAACGAACAGATTGGAGAAATCGAAGCCGCCGGTAGCGAGTCCGACGACCGGCATGATCAGGTCTTTAACCACGGAATTGACAATGGTGGAAAATGCGCCGCCGATAATCACACCGACGGCCAGATCCATCACATTGCCTTTGAGCGCAAATTCTTTAAATTCCTGGATCATGCTCATACATCACCTCCCTGATATGAATAGCCGAATCATACCAACCTGAAGCGGATAGGCTAGTGCTTTAGCCGCGATGCAACAAGCGCATTCGCCGTGCGTCGTTAATGAGGAAACTGTGACTTGCTATGACGCGCGCGCTCCAGATGCGCGGCAAAACTGACCGGGTCGATATTGGCTCCGCACAGCAGCACGCCCACGCGTTTGCCTTGCAACGGTTCGCGCAACGGTCCGAGCAGTGCGGCGGTGGCGGCCGCGCAAGCCGGCTCGACCGCGAGCTTCAGCTGATTGAACAGGATCAGCATCGCTTCGCGCAACTGATCGTCGGACACCGTGATGAGCCGATCGATATGGCGGCGGCACAACTCGTAGCTGTATTGCTCGGTATGCGGCGACATCAGCGAATCGGCGATGCTGTGCATATGGCCCATTCTGACCGTATGGTTGGCGGCAAAACTCTTGCTCATCACATCCGAGCCTTCGGGTTCGACACCGTACACGTGTATGTTCGGATTCGCGAGCCGCAGCGCGGTGGAGACGCCGGCCGCGAGCCCGCCGCCGCCGATCGGCACGATCACCGCTTCGAGGTCGGGTGTTTGCGTCGCCCATTCGTAGCCGAGCGTCGCCGAGCCGAGCACCGTGCGATAACCGTTGAACGGGTGCACGAAATAACGGCCTTCCTCGGCCTCGATGCGGCGCACCAGTTCGAACGCGTCGGCGAGGTCTTCCGCGTAGAGGATGTCGGCGCCATAGTCACGGCACAACGCGACGCGCGCCGGATTCGCCGCGCTGAACAGCACGACCTTCGCGCTGACGCCGAGCCGCATCGCCGCATACGCGACGGCCACCGCGTGATTGCCGCCCGACACGCAGGTGACGCCCGCGCTCTTCTGCGCGTCGTCGAGCGCGAGCAGGTTCGTGAAGGCGCCGCGCGCCTTGAAGCTGCCGCCCGCCTGCAATAGCTCGAACTTGAAATTGACGACGGTGCCGCGCAGCGACGAGAAGTCGAGCCGGTCGAACACCGGCGTGCGCGCGACCCACGGCGTCAATGCGAAGTGCTGCGCGGCGATGTCGTCGAGCGTGGGGATCGGCTCGCCGTCGATCGTGTGATCCGTGTGCTGCTGCATGGCGCTGGACATGGCGGTCGCTCCGGAGTCGTCGATGTCGATCAGACCCGTGGCGCGGCGCGCAGGTTCACCGCGGCTGCGCGCCGCTGCAACGAGACGGGCTAAGCGGCCCCGACCGACATGCTGTGGATGAACTTGCGCAGGAAGCGCTCGCACGCGACGAGCTGCGCGAGCTCGACGAATTCGTTCGCCTTGTGCGCCTGCTGGATGTCGCCGGGGCCGCAGACGATGCTCGGAATCCCCGCGTTCGAAAAGAGGCCGGCCTCGGTGCCGTACGCGACTTTGCGCTTGTCCTGGTCAGCCGTCAGCGCGCGCACGAGTTGCGTGATCGCGGCCTGTTCAGACGAATCGAGTCCGGGCGCCGCGGCGATCTTCGTGATCTCGATCGCGGCCGACGGATGCTCGCGCAGCATTTTCGGCAGCAGCGTGTCGCGCGCGTAGCTGTCGATGCGCGCGAAGATCTGCTCGGGATCGAGCGTCGGCAGATTGCGGAATTCGAACTGGAACTGGCACTCGGCCGGCACCGTGTTGATCGCGTTGCCGCCCGTGATCGTGCTGGTCTGCGCGGTGCTGAACGGCACGTCGTACAGTTCGTCGAACGGGCCCTGCTCGCGGAACTGGTCGGCCATGTCGCGGATGTAGCAGATCAGGCGCGCCGCGTACTCGATCGCGTTCAAGCCCTTCGGCGTCAGCGACGAATGCGCGGCCTGGCCGCGCACGCAGCATTGATACGCGTTGATGCCCTTGTGCGCGATGATCGGGCGCATGCTGGTCGGCTCGCCGACGATGCAGCCGTCCGGCTTCACGCCGCGCTTCATCAGATCGGCGATCATCAGCGGCGCGCCGACGCAGCCGACTTCCTCGTCGAACGACAGCGCGAGGTGGATCGGCTTCGCGAGCTTCGCGCGTTGCATGTCGGGCACGAGCGCGAGCGCCGCGCCGATGAAGCCCTTCATGTCGCAACTGCCGCGGCCGTAGAGCTTGTCACCGCGAATCTCGGGCTTGAACGGATCGCTGTCCCATTGCTGGCCATCCACCGGCACGACGTCCGTGTGGCCCGACAGTACGACGCCGCCGTTCGTTTCGCCATCGTGTGCGGGAATCGTCGCGAACAGGTTCGCCCATTTGCCGCCTTTGCCGTGCGTCAGCGTCGCGTCGATACCGACCGCGCGCAGTTCGTCGCGCACGGTTTCGATCAGGCCGAGATTCGGATTGCGGCTCACCGTGTCCATCGACACGAGACGGGTGACCCAGGGCAGAGATACCGGAGAAGCGGGAGAAGCGGAGGAGGCGGACGACTGCGACGATTGCGCTGTTTCAGCGACGTGGGACATGACATGACTCCATCATTTTGTATCTATCGATCATATCCCATATTGCATTTTGGCAAGGGGAGCCAAAATGCCGGGCGCGCGTTGGCGCAGCGCAGCATCGATGCAAAAAAAACGGGGGGACGTCCCCCCGTTTTTTGTTGTTTCACGACCCTCAGCGCGCGGGCGCTGCCGCCGTGCCGCGGCTCGGCGAACCGAGCGCGCGCAACGTCTCCTTGACGGTCGCGACGCGCACCGCGAGATCCGGGCTGCGCGTTTCGATGCGCAGCTTGTCCTGACCTGCGAGCTTGATGTGCTTGTGCTTCTGCACCATCTCGATGATCCGCATCGCATCGATGGGCGGATTGGGGATGAACTGCAGGCCGATCACCGCTTCGCCGGCATCGATCTTCGAAATGCCGAGCGGCTTGGCGGCGAGCCGCAGACGATGCGTTTCCACCAGCGCATGCGCCTGCGGCGGCAGCTTGCCGAAGCGGTCGATCAGCTCCTCCTGGATGCCGTCGATCGAATCGCTGTTTTCGCAGTTCGCGAGGCGCTTGTACAGCGACAGACGTTCCTGCACGTCGCCGCAATAGTCCGATGGCAGGATCGCCGGCGAATGCAGGTTGATTTCGGTGGTCGCCGCGAGCGGCGCGGTGAGGTCCGGTTCCTTGCCGTTCTTGAGCGCCTTCACCGCGTCATTGAGCATGTCGGTATAAAGCTGGAAGCCGATCTCGTGAATCTCGCCCGACTGCTTGTCGCCGAGCACTTCGCCGGTGCCGCGAATCTCGAGGTCGTGCATCGCGAGATAGAAGCCCGAGCCGAGTTCCTCCATCTGCTGGATCGCTTCGAGCCGTCGCTGCGCCTGCTTGGTGAGCCCCTGCGGATCATGCACGAGCAGATATGAATACGCCTGGTGATGCGAGCGGCCGACGCGGCCACGCAGCTGATGCAATTGCGCGAGACCGAACTTGTCGGAACGATGGATCAGGATCGTGTTCGCGCTCGGCACGTCGATGCCGGTTTCGATGATCGTCGTGCACAGCAGCACGTTCGCGCGCTGCGCGACGAAGTCGCGCATCACGCGTTCCAGTTCGCGCTCGTGCATCTGGCCGTGCGCGACCGCGATGCGCGCTTCGGGCACGAGTGCCTCGAGCATCTGCCGGCGATTCTCGATCGTTTCGACTTCGTTGTGCAGGAAGTAGACCTGGCCGCCGCGCTTCAACTCGCGCAGCATCGCTTCGCGAATCACACTGTCTTCCTCGCGCCGCACGAAGGTCTTGATCGCGAGGCGCTTTTGCGGCGCCGTTGCGATCACCGAGAAATCGCGCAGGCCTTCGAGCGCCATGCCGAGCGTACGTGGAATCGGCGTCGCGGTCAGCGTCAGCACGTCGACTTCCGCGCGCAGCGCCTTCAGCGCTTCCTTCTGACGCACGCCGAAGCGATGCTCCTCGTCGATGATCACGAGCCCGAGCCGCTTGAACTGCACATCGGACGACAGCAGCTTGTGCGTGCCGATCACGATGTCGACCGAACCTTCGTTGATCTGCTGGATTGCCGCGTTAACTTCCTTGGTCGACTTGAAGCGCGACAGCTCGGCGATGCGCACCGGCCAGTCGGAGAAGCGGTCACTGAAGGTTTGCGTGTGCTGTTCGGCGAGCAGCGTGGTCGGCGACAGCAGCGCGACCTGCTTGCCGCCCATCACCGCGATGAACGCCGCGCGCAACGCGACCTCGGTCTTGCCGAAGCCGACGTCGCCGCACACGAGCCGGTCCATCGGCTTGCCGCCCGTCATGTCGCCGATCACCGCCGCGATCGCGGCGGCCTGGTCCGGCGTCTCCTCGAAACCGAAGCTCTCGGCGAACTTCACATAGTCCTTCGGTTCGAGCGCGAACGCGTGGCCTTCGCGGGCGGCACGGCGCGCGTACAGGTTCAGCAGTTCGGCGGCCGTATCGCGGATCTGCTGCGCGGCCTTGCGTTTGGCCTTTTCCCACTGGCCCGAACCCAGCGAATGCAGCGGCGCGCTTTCCGGATCGGCGCCGCTATAGCGCGAGATCACGTGCAATTGCGCGACCGGCACGTAGAGCTTGCTGTCGCCAGCGTATTCGAGGTGCAGGAACTCGGTTTCGCCTTCGCCGAGGTCCATCGTCACAAGACCCATGTAGCGGCCGATACCGTGCTGCGAATGGACGACCGGATCGCCCACCTTCAACTCGGACAGATCGCGCACCATCGAATCGACGTTGCTCGCCTGTTCCTGGCGGCGGCGCCCCGCGCGGCGCGCGAGCGGTCCGTACAGTTCGGTTTCGGTGATGATCGCGATGCCGTCGCCCGGCACCGCAAAGCCGTTCGCGAGCGGCGCGACGCCGAGCGAGAACGGCGCATCGCTCTTGAGCCAGTCGGCGAAGCTGTCGGCCGAGGCGGGCTTCAGCTGGTTGTCGGCGAGCAGTTGCAGCAGCGTCTCGCGACGGCCCGCCGATTCGGCGGCGAACAGCACGCGGTTCGGCGTCGTGCTCAGATACGCGCGCAGTGCCGACACAGGGTCGTCGGCGTGACGGTCGATCGCGAGGTTCGGCAAGGCGATCGACCAGGCGCCGCCGCCGTTGCTGGGCAGCACGAGCCGTGCGAACGGCTTCGCGAACGCAAAGAAATCCTCGTCCGACAGGAACAGCGTCTGCGGTTCGAGAATCGGCCGGTCGCGGTCGTGCGACAGGAAGTTGAAGCGCTGTTTCGTGTCGTTGGTGAAGCGCCGGATCGCCGCGTCCAGGTCGCCGACGAACGCGAGCTGCGAACCGTCGGGCAGGTAATGGAAGAGGGTGGCCGTTTCCTCGAAGAACAGCGGCAGATAGTATTCGATGCCCGCCGACGGCACGCCGTTGCCGATGTCTTTATAGATCGACGCGCGGCTCGGATCGCCCTCGAAGGTCTCGCGCCAGCGGCTGCGGAATGCGGTGCGCGCGGCTTCATCGAACGGGAATTCGCGGCCCGGCAGCAGACGCACGTCCTTGACCGGATAGAGGCTGCGCTGCGTGTCGGGGTCGAACGCGCGGATCGAGTCGACCTGATCGTCGAACAGGTCGATGCGGTAGGGCAGCGGCGAGCCCATCGGAAACAGATCGAGCAGCGAGCCGCGCACGCAGTATTCGCCGGGACGCACGACCTGGCTCACGTGCTCGTAGCCGGCGAGCGTCAGCTGCGCCTTCAGCTTCGCTTCGTCGAGCCGCTCGCCTTGCGAGAACGAGAACGTGTAGGCGGCGAGGAACGACGCGGGCGGCATCCGGTACAGGGCCGTCGTGGCCGGTACGAGCAGGATGTCACAGCGGCCTTCGCCGAGATCGTGCAGCGTCGCGAGACGCTCGGACACGAGGTCCTGGTGCGGCGAAAACGTGTCGTATGGCAGCGTTTCCCAGTCGGGCAGCAAGCGCACGCGCGCGTCGGGGGCGAAGAAGCCGATTTCCTGCGACAGCCGCTGCGCGTCGACCGCGCTTTCGCAGACCACCGCCAGCAGCGGCATCTTCTCGCGGTAGGTGAGATGGTAGCGGGCGATCAGCAACGCGTCGGACGAACCGCGCGTGCCGTCGAAGGCGAAACGCTGGCCGGCCTTGACGAGCGCGACGGGCGAGGAGGACTGCGAGGTTGCGGCGATGTCTGGCATAAAGGAGAGAAAGCGGCTCGAGGCTCACACGACGGCCAAGTTTACGCGTCCACGGGCGTGAATGCGAAGGACGTATTATAAAATCCGTCCTTTACTTTGACCTGGCGGCATCCGCACTCGTGACTTCCCGTCTCTTCGCCCTGATCCCGTGCGCGGGCACCGGCAGCCGTTCCGGCGCCGCGATGCCCAAGCAATACCGTACTGTCGCCGGCCGCGACATGCTGCATTACTCGCTCGCCGCGTTCGACGCGTGCAGCGAATTCACGCGGACGCTAGTCGTCATCGCGCCCGACGACCAGCACTTCGACGCGCGCCGCTTCGGCAATCTGCGCTTCGCGGTGCGGCGCGTGGGCGGCGCATCGCGCCAGGCGTCGGTGCTCAACGGTCTGCACGCGCTCGCCGAGTTCGGCGCCCACGACGACGACTGGGTACTCGTGCACGACGCGGCGCGCCCGGGCATCACGCCGGCGCTGATCCGCACGCTGATCGGTTCGCTAAAGGACGACGCGGTCGGCGGCATCATGGCGTTGCCGGTCGCCGATACGTTAAAGCGTATCGACCGTGCGTCGGCCGATGGCCGCATCGCCCGTACCGAGGCACGCGACGGCTTGTGGCAGGCGCAGACCCCGCAGATGTTCCGCATCGGCATGCTGCGCGAGGCGATCCTGCGCGCGCAGGCCGACGGCCACGATCTGACCGACGAGGCGAGCGCGATCGAATGGTCGGGCCATGCGCCGAAGCTCGTGCAAGGCAGCTTGCGCAACTTCAAGGTCACGTATCCGGAAGATTTCGATCTGGCCGAGGCGATTCTGAGCCGCGCCGCCGGTTCGTGATACTTCGTGTTTGCACCATGGAAAGGTTTGGAAAGGCTTTAAAGAAGCATTAAAAGCTTCAGCACTTGAGGATGTGACGCTTATGGATTTCAGAATTGGGCAAGGCTACGACGTGCATGCGCTGGTGCCGGGACGCGCGTTGATCATCGGCGGCGTGACGATTCCGTACGAACGCGGGCTGCTCGGTCACTCGGACGCGGACGTGTTGCTGCACGCGATCACCGACGCGCTGTTCGGCGCGGCCGCGTTGGGCGATATCGGCCGCCACTTCTCCGATACCGACGCGAAGTTCGCCGGCGCCGACAGCCGCGTGCTGTTGCGCGAATGCGTGGCGCGCGTGAAGGCGGCGGGTTTTGCGATCGGCAACGTCGATAGCAGCGTGATCGCGCAGGCGCCGAAGCTCGCGCCGCATATCGAAGGGATGCGCGCGAATATCGCGGCGGACCTCGGCTTGCCGATCGAGCGCGTGAACGTCAAAGCGAAGACGAACGAGAAGCTCGGCTATCTTGGCCGCGGGGAGGGCATCGAGGCACAGGCCGCGGTGTTGTTGGTCAAGGGCTGAACGGGCTTCTGTTTGAGCGACTGGCGGTGCCGCTCACAGCGTCGCACCGCCGATCGTCCGATTGCTCGGACACAGCTCTTCCGTTTGCAGGCCGTCGAGGATGCGCAGCACTTCTGCGGGATTACGGCCCACGTAAAGGTTGTTGACCGACACGTGCTGGATCGTGTTGTCCGGATCGATGATATAAGTCGCGCGCAGCGCGACACCCGCTTCCTTGTCGCGCACGCCGAGCTGGTCGATCAGCTCGCCTTTCACGTCGCCGAACGAGTAGTGGTTGAGCCTGTCGAGCGCCTTGTACTCGCGGCGCCACGCGAGCTTCACATATTCATTGTCGACGCTGCCGCCGAGCAGCACCGCCTCGCGGTCCTCGAACTCCTTGACGAGCTTGCTGAAATCGACGATTTCCGTCGGGCAGACCAGCGAAAAATCCTTCGGATAAAAGTAGATGATTTTCCACTTGCCTGGAAACGACTGATCGGTGATGTATTCGAACGCCGAGACGCCGTGTTCTTCGTGATGGTTGAAGCCTGGCTTGGCGGCAATGACGGTGAACGCTTCGAGTTTATCGCCAACGGTTTTCATTCAAAGGCTCCTTCGAAAGTCGCAAAAAGCGGCGTGCTTCGAATAACGACGGCGCGCCGTCGGCTCACGCGCTCTTCGCGAGCGGAAACTCGATCGTCACTTCAAGCCCCGGTCCGGGCGAGCGGTTGCGCAGACGCAGCGCGCCGCGATAACGGGCGACGAGCCGCTGCACGATCGCCATGCCGAGGCCCGTGCCGTTGGCCTGGGTGCGCGCCGAATTCACGCGATAGAACGGCCGCGTGACGAGCGCGAGCTGGTCTTCGGGAATGCCGGGGCCTTCGTCGACCACCGACAGTTCGACGCGCGAATGCGACACGCGCGTTTCGAGAATCACGTGTGGCACACCGTCGCCGTCGCTGAGACCATATTTGCGCGCGTTCTCGAGCAGATTGCCGACCACCCGACGCATGTCGGTTTCATCGGCCTCGATCACCGCCGACGGAGCGAGCCGTGTGATCAGCCGCATGCTGTCCTCGCTTTGCATGCGTGCGGCCAGCTCGCTCGCGATCACCGACAGGTCGACCGGTTCCGGCACGCGCTGCACCGGACGCGCATAGTCGAGGAAGCGGCCGATGATCATGTCCATCTGCTCGATGTCGTCGACCATCGCGTCCTTGGTGGCCTGATCGGACGGGCTCATTTCGGTTTCGAGTCGCAGCCGCGCGAGCGGCGTGCGCAGATCGTGCGAGATGCCCGCGAGCATCAGTGCGCGATCGGCCTCGAGCTGTTCGAGGTCGCGCACCATCTGGTTGAAGCTTCGATTGGTTTCGGCGGCGACACCCATGCCGCGCTCGGGCAGCGGCTCGGGAGATTGCCCCGAGCCGACCCTGCGCGCCGCCATCGCGAGACGCGCAAAAGGCCGGTTCACCAGACTCGTGATGAACGCCGCGCCGAACAGCGACAGCGCGAGCGCGAACACGCCCCAGCCGGCCCACTGCAGGCCGGTCGCGTTGTCGAGCTGATCGCGGTCGAGCGCGACCCAGTAATCGTCGTCGTCGATCTTGAAGCTGATCCATACGCCGTTGATATCGTTTACGCTCTGCGCGATCACGGTGTCGTCGCCGAGACGGCCGCGGATGTCGTGCTCGATCAGTCGATTCAGCGATTCGTCGGGCTGGAGTTTGTATTTGTCGGTGGCTTCGCGGGGGTACACGCGCACCCCTTCATTGCTCTCCAGATCCTGCAGCAGCGCGCGCCGCAGGTCGGGATCGGAATAGAGGAGTGCGGTGCGCGTGAGTTTGACGATCGCGACGAGTTGCAGAGCCACACGCTGCGCGCGCGGCTCCCGCTCGATCACGCGAAAGCTCTGGAACCACGCGGCGAGACTGACTGCGATCAGCAGCGCGATCAGCAGAAAGGTTCGCCAGAAAAGGCCGCCGAACGCGAGCGTCAGGAGGCGCCGGTCGATCCGCATGGGCCCTTCTTATCTGGAGTCAAAGACAGAAACTATATGGGACCGAAGCAGGTGCTTTGCATGGGACCAGGTGACGCACCGAAGCGCGAACTCTGGTCGACAGCTAAAGCGCCTACTCGGGTCGACATGAAAACGGAGCACAAACTCAGGCTGCGCCGTCGGGAATGAACACGTAGCCAAGGCCCCACACGGTCTGAATGAAGCGCGGGCTGCCCGGGTCCGGCTCGATCAGCTTACGCAGACGCGAGATCTGCACGTCGAGGCTGCGGTCGAAGACTTCGTATTCGCGGCCGCGTGCGAGCTCCATCAGCTTTTCGCGCGACAGCGGCTGACGCGGATGACGGGCGAACACCTTCAGCACCGAGAATTCACCGGTGGTAAGCGGAATTTCCTGGCCGGCCTTGGTCAGCGTGCGGGTGGCGAGATTCAGCGCGAACTCGCCGAACTCGAACACCTCGGTGGTCTCGGACGGCGCGCCCGGCAACTCGGACGGCGACTGACGACGCAGCACCGCGTGAATGCGCGCGACCAGTTCGCGCGGATTGAACGGCTTGGGCAGGTAGTCGTCGGCACCCATCTCGAGGCCGACGATACGATCGACATCCTCTCCCTTGGCCGTCAGCATGATGATCGGCGTGCGGTCGTTGCTGCCGCGCAGACGCCGGCAGATCGACAGGCCGTCCTCACCGGGCAGCATCAGATCGAGCACCAGCAGATCGAAGCGCTCGCGCACCCAGAGCTTGTTCATTGACGGCGCATTTTCGGCGACGTAGACGTTGAAGCCCTGCTCGCCGAGGTAGCGGCGCAGAAGATCGCGCAGGCGTGGATCGTCGTCGACGACGAGGATTTTCGAAGGGTTTTTGGTTTCCATGGTCGGCATCTTAGCGCGATTAGAAAGTGGTGCGCGGTTACACCATTTCTGGGGTTACAGTCGGTTACAAAATTTACCCGCGGCGTGGCGCGACGTAAAGTATGCGCGTTTAGACTCCTTTACTGAATGCGGCTGTTCGGTGGATACTTCACTCGACAAAACTCTCGTACCCGGCTGTTACCGGGGTTTGTATACGCATCTGAGGTAGCCGGTTGCCGCGCCACGAAGGGAACAACATGAAGGGAGGGGTTTGGCCAAATGTGCGCTTGAGCGTGATTGCACTGGCGGTTGCCGGTACGCTCGCAGGCACACTGAGCCCGACGCTCGCCCATGCGCAGCCGTCCGCGGATAGAGCGGCGAGCGAGCATGCGCCCCGCTCCGGCAATGGCAAGGCCACCCACCGCAACCCGACCATCGATCGCCCTGCTTCAGACGTGATGTTGCGTACCGCGGTTCCCCCTGATCTCGATCAACGTCGCCGTGACGGGCATATGACGCCCGAAGAGCGTCGGCTGTTGCGGCAGCATATCGAAGACGCCGTGCGCGAGTTGTACAAACGTTAATCCCAGCGCGCATCGTCGCGTGAACCATCCTGTTGCATCTTCAGCGTCAACTTCCTGATCCGCTGCTCCGTGGAGTCGCTAGCATCCGCTCGAGATTTCACGCGAAACGGATCAGCGTCGGCGAACCTTTTCAACGTATGGGATGAGCGTCGCGCGTTGAGTACCGCAGCGAAGCGAAATCGTCGCCTTCCGACCGGGTGTTCTAGCCGATTCCAATGCGTGCCGCGCGCATCACATGGAGGCCGGATCAACGTCGCGAGCAACAAAAGCTGATTGGACAGCGTTACGAACTATTACCTGCAGGGTGGGTGCGCGAAGTGTTGAATACACCTTTGCCGCTCACCGAACCCATGACGCTTTTCTGGCACGACCACTTCGCGTCAGGCAGGACCAAGCCCGCATCCGGAATTGATGGCGCGGCTGAATCTGCTGTTGAGATCCCGATATGCAGTGACGTGCTGCGCGCGAATCAGCGTGACGGCGCCGAGAAGACCGTGCGTGATCAAACCGGCGCGCTCGATGGCTGCCACGTACTCGATATCCTGCTCGGTCCGTGACCGTGACGTTCGTCACAGTGAAGCTTTGGCGCGAGTTCATCTACGACATGGTGGACCAGGCCGCATTCGCTGTCGGCTTCGACGGCACCTCGCCGTTCGCCGCGCCGATTCGCGCGCTTGGCGAGAAGCTGTTCTATCCGTGGAACGTCAAAGGATGGCTGGCGGCGCGTCGTCGTTGATCAACAGCTCGAAGCTGCTAGCGCAGCCCGCCGCTGCAGCGCGTCATGGCGCGCAATGGCCAGAGTGGCGTACGCTTTGACATCGCGATTTGGCTCTCGCATATGCAGCGGGCGGCGGCACACCACGCGCCTGCATGATCACAACGAGGTGCAGCATGAAACGACGCAGCTTTCTGTCGATGAGCGTAGCCGCCGGCGCATCGCTGTGGTTGCCTCGCGCGATCGGCGCGGAGGATGCGAAGGCTGCGCAGCGGCGGGATGCGTCGAAAGCGCCGGTTGTGCCGGGGCGCGGTTACGACAATCTGCTGATCCTGATCGAACTCAAAGGCGGCAACGACGGATTGAATACCGTGATCCCGTTCGCCGATCCCGCGTACTACACGCTGCGCAAAAACATTGGCATCAAACGCGAACAGATGATCCAGCTCGACGAGCGCACCGCGCTGCATCCCGCGTTGCAGCCGTTGATGCCGTTGTGGCGCAGCCGGCAACTCGCAATCGTGCAGGGTGTCAGCTACGCGCAGCCAAACCTGTCGCATTTCCGTTCGATCGAGATCTGGGATACCGCGTCGCGCTCCGATCAATATCTGCGCGACGGCTGGCTCACGCGCGCGTTCGCGATGCGGCCGGTGCCCTTCGGTTTCGCGGCCGACGGGGTCGTGATCGGTAGCGCCGAGATGGGGCCGCTCGCAAATGGCGCGCGCGCGATCGCGCTGGTCAATCGCACGCAGTTCGTCAGGGCCTCGCGAGTCGCGACACCGATGCCGCAGTTGAAGACCGCGTTTCCGGGCGGCGCGTTTGGCGGTTCGATCACAACGGCGATGCAGGTGCTGGCCGCTTCGGACACCCTGAAGGTGACCGCCGCCGGACGCGCGCCACCGGAGCAGCCGTTGAGCGGAAAAGGCGTGGCCGTGATCCGGCTAACGCTGAACGGTTTCGATACACACCAGAACCAGTCTGGACAGCAGGCCGCGTTGCTTCAACAGTTGGCGGAAGGCATCGTGGCGATGCAGGCCGCGCTCGTCGAGTTGGGCCGGTGGCAAGAGACGCTCGTGATGACGTATGCGGAGTTCGGGCGCCGTCCGCGCGAGAACGAGAGCAACGGCACCGATCACGGCACGGTGGCGCCGCACTTGGTGACGGGTGGTTGCGTGAAGGGCGGTTTGTATGGCGTGCCGCCGATGCTTGCGCGGCTCGACGGAAATGGCAACCTGCCTGTTGGCGTTGATTTTCGCCACATTTATGCGACGGTGCTCGGGCCGTGGTGGGGGTTGGACGCATCGACGATTCTGCAGCAGCGGTTCGAGCCGCTGCCGCTGCTGCGGGCGTGAGCGAATGGGCGCGAATCGGCGCGCCTCGCTGTCAGGCTACTTCGCGCGCCACGCGATCCATAGCTTACGGATCGGCGTCAACGCGATACGTTGATGCAGCACGTGGTAACCGTCGCGCTCGATTTCATCGAGCAACGCCAACGCGAGCGCCGCGAGCGCGAGCAGCGTGCGCTGGGCGCGCCGCGCTCTGGCGGGCACCGCGGCGAGCGCGGTCTGCACTGCGTCGCGCGCGCGATGCGTCTCGAAGCGCATCAGCTCGGTGAACGCGTCGGTGTATTTGCGGTTGATCAGATCGGCGGCGGTGACGTTGTAGCGCTGCATCTCGTCGATCGGAACGTAGATGCGGCCGTGCCGCGCATCGTTACCGGTTTCGGCGACGAACTGCGCGAGCATCAGCGCCTCGCCGAGGGGAGCGGCCCACGTCGACGCTTGCGCGGCATCGTCGGCCGATCCGGCTGCCGCGGCGCGCGACACCAGCGACGCGAAATTGCCGCCGACCCCGCGCACATAGCGATGCAGGTTCGGATAGTCGAGATAGCGAGCCTGGTCGAGATCCATCTCGAAGCCCGCCAGTAATTCCTGTAGAGCAGGATATTCGGCCCGCGCGTCGGGCAGATAGGCCGCGAGCGCCTTGGATACCGGATGCGACGGCGAGCCCGCGGCGAGCGCGGCGATTTCTTTCTGCCACCACGCGAGCTTCGTGCGGCCGACCGCCGGATCACTCGTCTCCTTGACCGTTTCCTCGAATTCGCGACGCAATGCGAAGAGCGCCGTCAACAGCGGCTGACTGGCTGTGCGCGCCTGGCGAAGCGCATAGTAGGTGCTCGATCCTGGGGGCGCCGCTTTCTGCTGGCAATAGTCGTCGAAATTCACGGGATGAGAGTGTGGGAAAGGGCTGGCGAGAAGGGCGCTGGTGCCCGTCTCGACGAGCCGAAAATTGTAGCATCGGCGCCGCGCGCGCAGATACCGCCGGGTGCAGACAAGCGCGAATCAATCGGTTAGAATCTCGCGCTTACGCTTTCAGGCACGTGTTTGGCGCGCGTGGAAGTGCACAGGACAATCGGGCACGATGCATCGCGGCGTACCCGGCTGCGAGGGTGGCGAAATTGGTAGACGCACCAGGTTTAGGTCCTGACGCCCGCAAGGGTGTAGGGGTTCGAGTCCCCTCCCTCGCACCATTTATTGGTAGTCAAGAAAAAACCCCGTCAAGTCTTCGGACCGGCGGGGTTTTTTTTGTTGCACGGTCTCTGCAAGGCCGCAGTGTTGCCCCGCGGCCTGCCATTGCGAGAACGCGAATCAGGCGCCCGGTGTTCCCGGCGTTTGCTGCGAGCCCGGCACCTCCGCTTGCGCGGCACCTTCAAGGAAGCGGCGGGTCGACTCGAACGCCTGCAGCATTTGGTCCGGCCACGGCGTTTGCAGCATCACGGCCTGATGATTTTCAAATGCCGACGACAGCAGTTTCGCCAGTTCCGGCGAACGAAGATGACGCAGCACGACGCTTACCGCGATCGCGGTTGCCTGGCTCGCACCGGCGGTCTGGAGTTCCGACGCGGTGAGTGCCGCGACCTGTTTGTTGATGTCCACTGAAACGTCCCTGGATGAAAAAGACGGTGAAGGCGCGTTGGCCAATGCTCAATTTTGACACGCGCCGCCCAATGCCGTGAGGCGGCGCTCTTAAACATGGCCGGTTCGTCTCGGGCCATCACTCGCGCGCGTTCATCGCGCGGATCACCTTGTCGAGCGCCGCGCCGAACGCGGCCCTTTCTTCTTCGTCGAGACAGTCGAACATATCGCCGTTCCACTTGCGCGCGATCGGCATCACCTTGCGATACAGCGCGCGACCTTCCTGCGTCAGCGAGACCAGCACGACGCGGCCGTCCGCGGCGCTCGTTTCGCGCTGCACGAGTCCCTGCCGGATCAGCGCTTCGGCTGCGCGACTCGCCTGGCTTTTGTCCAGATTTGCATGGCGTGCCAGCTCCATGATCGAGAATGGTCCGAACGATCCCACTGACGCAATCACACGCGCTTCAGGCAGCGTTACGCCGAGCTTCGCCGCGTAGCGCGCGCTGATGCCGCGCTCGGACAGTTTGTTCAAAACATGCAGACGATACGTGAGGAACTGCTCGAGCCCGGCTTTGGCGGAGTCCTTCATGGTCACCCCGTGATGAGTGGAACGGTCGTGGCGCTGTGATTGTTGCGGCAACCGTTTCGCGGGTCAACGCACGCCGTATTTCAGGCGCGTCAGCTGCTCGGCCTCGTTGGCGAGCAGGCGCGCTGCGTCGCGAATCGCGACGTCGAGCGTGATCGGCCCGGGCGCCGGCGAAAAGCAGCCGCTGAAGTGTTCGGCGAGACGCGGCAGCGCGGCGGGGTCGACCGCGCCGGACAATAGCGTGGCGGGCACGCCCGCGGCTCGCGCATGCGCGCACGCAATGAAGGGCGCCTTGCCGTGCAGCGTCTGTACGTCCGAGCGGCCTTCGCCGGTGATCAGCCAGTCGGCGCCGGCGAGCGCTGCGTCGAGGCCGATTTGCCGCGCGACGGTTTCCGCGCCCGGCTCGAACTGCGCGCCGAGCATGTGCAACGCGAAGCCGAGACCGCCCGCCGCGCCCGCGCCCGGCAGCTCGCGCGCGGTGCGGCCGAGCGCGGCTTCGAGCAGATCGGCGAAGCGCGCGAGCGCGGCGTCGATCGGAGCGACCTGTTCGGGCTTCACGCCTTTTTGCGGTCCGAAGACGGCGGTCGCGCCGTGTTCGCCGGTCAGCGGATTGTCGACGTCCGACATACCGACGAACTGCGTGTCGGCAAGCCGCGCGTCGAGCAGGGACGCATCGACCCGCGCCACGCGCGCTAGCTGCTCGGGCGTGCCTTCGAGGGCGTTGCCTTGCGCGTCGAACAGTTGCAGGCCGAGGCCGGTCAGCAGGCCGGCGCCGCCGTCGTTCGTGCTGCTGCCGCCGAGCGCTACGAAAAATCGCCGCACGCCGGCGTCGAGCAGCGCGCGAATCGCTTCGCCCATGCCGCGCGTGCTGCGCGCCTCGACCGGCACGGCCATGCCGACGGGGTCCGTAATGCCGACGATTTCCGCCGTTTCGATGATTGCGCTGCCGTCCGCGAGCAAGCCCGTGAGCGCCGCGCGCGTCGGACCGGCCGCGCCGCGCACGCTGAGCGTGCGGCGCTCGCCGCCGCTCGTGAGCATTGCGTCGAGCGTGCCTTCGCCGCCGTCAGCCATCGGACAAATGCGCACGCTGGCGTCGGCGCGCGCGCGCCGGATGCCGGATGCAATCGCCTGCGCGACCTGTTCCGCGCTGAGCGAGCCTTTGAATGAATCGGGAGCGATGACGACGACAGGCGAGGGCGACGAATTCGGCATGGTGTCTCTGAGAGGTTTGAGTCGTTGTAAGCGGTTGCCGGAGCGGATGAAGCGACCGGCTGCTGAAGACCGGCGGTGGCGGCCCGACCGAGTGCGTTAGCTTATCAGCATGGGGGCGTCGGCTGAATATGTCGAAAGGCATAGGCGGGATCGCTGCAAACTGGCTAGCCACGCCAGCGGCAAACCGCGCTCGCTGTGTCAAAACTACCCGAAAATGACCCTCAAAACGCGCAGAATGCAGGGAAAACTCGATGCATTCATCGAATCCCGGCTAGGCGCGCAAATAGTTTGCTAAAATATTCGGCTCTTTGGACTCAACCGTGCTGCCGGCGGCCTGCAAGCCCGCGGCGCAGGTGCGTGATCGATGCAATCGGCGCAAATCGATGCGAAGCGACATCGACGGGCAGCACGGAGAAGATAACTGATTCGCTCGAATAATTTTAGGACGATTGAAGCCATGGCTAACGTTGTTGAAAACCTCGGCAAGCTCGAACGCCGCGTGACGATTTCCCTGCCGAAGGATGCCGTGCAGAAGGAAGTGGATTCGCGTATCCGTCAACTCGCGAAGAACGTGCGCATGCCGGGTTTCCGCCCGGGCAAGGTGCCGCTCAAGATGGTGACGCAACAGTATTCGGGCCAGGTGGAAGCCGAAGTGCTGAGCGACAAGGTCGGCAAGGAATTCTTCGACATTAGCCGCGCCGAAAACCTGCGTGTCGCGGGTCAGCCGAGCTTCGCGCCGAAGACCGACGCCGCTGAAGGCAGCTACGCGTTCGACGCGACCTTCGAGGTGTATCCGGAAGTGAAGCTGGGCGACGTCGCCACGGCGGAAATCGAGCGCACCACGACCAGCATCAGCGAAGCGGAAATCGACCGCACACTGGACATCCTGCGCAAGCAGCGCGTGCACTTCCACGCTCGCGGCGAAGCCGGCGAGCACGGCGACGGCGGCGCGGACACGGCCGCCAAAGACGGCGACCGCGTGACGGTCGACTTCGTCGGCAAGATCGACGGGGAAGCATTCCAGGGCGGTAGCGCCGAAGACTTCGGCTTCGTGCTTGGCGAAGGCCGCATGCTGCCGGAATTCGAAAAAGCGGCGCTTGGCCTGAAGGTCGGCGAAGCGAAGGAATTCGACCTGAAGTTCCCGGACGACTACCACGGCAAGGAAGTGGCGGGCAAGACGGCGCAATTCACGATCACGATAAAGAAGATCGAATGGCCGCATCTGCCGGAAGTCGACGGCGAATTCGCGAAGTCGCTGGGCATCCAGGACGGCGATCTGACAAAGATGCGCGCCGAAATCAAGGATAACCTCGAGCGCGAAGCGAAGCGCCGCACGCAAGCCATCGTCAAGAACCAGGTGATGGACGCGCTGCTGAAGATTTCGGAACTCGACGTGCCGAACGCGCTGATCGAACAAGATCAGGAGCGCCTCGTCGCGATGGCTCGCCAGGATCTGGAGCAGCGTGGCGTGCCGAACGCGAAGGACGCGCCGATCCCGGCGGCGATGTTCAAGGAGCAGGCTGAGCGCCGCGTCAAGCTGGGCCTCGTGTTGGCCGAACTCGTGAAGGCGAATGAACTGCAGGCGAAGCCGGAGCAGATCCGTGCCGAAGTCGACGAATTCGCGAAAAGCTACGAAGACCCGAAGGAAGTCGTCCGCTGGTATTATTCGAACCAGCAACGTCTTGCTGAAATGGAAGCGTATGTCGTTGAAGCTAACGTCGTCGAATTCGTCCTCAGCAAGGCCAAGGTGACGGACAAGGAAGTGAGCTTCGAGGAACTGGCAAGCGCAACGGCGCAAGCGTAAGCGTCGCTGCAACGGCGTGCCGGCTGTCGGAGCGACCGACGGCCCGCACGCCGTTTTTTTGCGCCGCAACAATGTGTGACGTATCGGATCCGGTCGTACGTCGCACATCAAGACGGCACTTGAATACGGGCTCGTCGCACCAACCTGTGTCCAGCAGCTAATATTCAGAATATTTCCAGACAAGGATCCATTGCATGACCTTTCGCGCCCAAATGCTGGACACGTTGACCTCCCAGTCGTCCCGGGATCTCGAAGCGCAGGCACTCGGTCTGGTGCCGATCGTCGTGGAAACGAGCGGCCGGGGCGAGCGTTCGTATGATATTTATTCGCGTCTGCTGAAGGAACGCATCGTGTTCCTCGTGGGCGAAGTGAACGACCAGACAGCCAATCTGGTGGTTGCGCAGATGCTGTTTCTCGAAAGCGAGAATCCGGACAAGGACATCTACTTCTACATCAACAGCCCGGGCGGCTCCGTGTCTGCCGGTATGGCGATCTACGATACGATGCAGTTCATCAAGCCGGACGTCTCGACCCTTTGCATGGGCCTCGCGGCGAGCATGGGCGCGTTCCTGCTCGCGGCCGGCGCGAAGGGCAAGCGTTTCGCGCTGCCGAATTCGCGCGTGATGATCCACCAGCCGCTCGGCGGCGCGCGCGGTCAGGCATCGGACATCGAAATCCAGGCGCGCGAAATCCTGTACCTGAAGGATCGGCTGAATCATCTGCTCGCGCATCACACCGGTCAGCCCGTCGAGCGTATCGCGCGGGACACCGACCGCGACAATTTCATGTCTGGCGATGACGCGCAGGCGTACGGCCTTGTCGACCAGGTGGCGCACAAGCGTCCTTGATCTGGTACGGTTTTGCCACGCTGTTTTGCCCGGTGTTGCGGCAAAACCGTCATCGGGCCGGTGGTGAATGTTCAACTTCCGTCCGGGCGTCTGCGGCAAGCGCCGTTATCGTGCTCACTAGCCCTGCCGCGCCCAAACTACGTGGCGAGGGCAAACGGCGTATTATGTAATCCGGTGTCCGGAGGCTCACACATCTATGGCGGACAAGAAAGGTTCTAACAGCGAAAAGCTGTTGTATTGCTCGTTTTGCGGCAAGAGCCAGCATGAGGTCAAGAAACTGATTGCTGGCCCGTCGGTATTCATCTGCGATGAATGCATCGATCTATGCAACGAAATCATTCGTGACGAGGCTGCAGGCGCGGGCATCGAGGCGGGCTTGTCCAAGTCCGACCTGCCGACTCCGCAGGAAATCCGCGAAATTCTCGACCAGTACGTGATCGGTCAGGAACGCGCAAAGAAAATCCTCGCGGTCGCGGTCTACAACCACTACAAGCGTCTCAAGCACCTCGACAAGAAGGACGAAATCGAGCTGTCGAAGAGCAACATCCTGCTGATCGGCCCGACCGGCTCTGGCAAGACGCTGCTCGCGCAGACGCTCGCGCGCCTTCTGAACGTGCCGTTCGTGATCGCCGACGCGACCACGTTGACGGAAGCCGGCTATGTCGGTGAAGACGTCGAGAACATCATTCAGAAGCTACTGCAGAATTGTAATTACGAGGTGGACAAGGCCCAGCGCGGCATTGTCTACATCGACGAGATCGACAAGATCAGCCGCAAGTCCGACAACCCGTCCATCACGCGCGACGTGTCGGGCGAGGGCGTCCAGCAGGCTCTACTGAAGCTGGTCGAAGGCACGATGGCGTCGGTGCCGCCGCAAGGTGGTCGTAAGCATCCGAACCAGGACTTCATCCAGGTCGATACCACCAACATCCTGTTCATCTGCGGCGGCGCTTTCGACGGTCTGGAAAAGGTCATCGTCGACCGTACCGAGAAGACCGGCATCGGTTTTGGCGCCAGCGTGAAGAGCAAGCAGGACCGCGACGCCGGTGAAGTACTGCGTGAAGTGGAGCCGGAAGATCTAATCAAGTTCGGCCTGATTCCAGAACTGATCGGCCGTCTGCCGGTAGTCGCCACGCTCGGCAAGCTCGACGAAGCCGCGCTAATGAAGATTCTCGTCGAACCGAAGAATGCGCTGGTCAAGCAGTATCACAAGCTCTTCAGCATGGAGCGAGTCGAACTGGAAATTCGTCCAGCCGCGCTGCAGGCCGTGGCGCGCAAGGCAATCCGCCGCAAGACCGGGGCGCGAGGCCTGCGTTCGATTCTGGAACAGGCGTTGCTCGATGTGATGTACGATCTTCCGCAAATGAAAGGTGTCAGCAAGGTCATCATCGACGACAACGTTATCGACGGCGACGGCAAACCGCTGCTGATCTACGAAGACGCGCCGAAGGTCGCGGGTTCGAACTGATCGGCTTTCGAGTTCTGCAAAAAGCCGTTCATGGCGACGTGAACGGCTTTTTCGTTTATCGTGTGGTCAGGCTGGTTGTTCTCAACTATGGAGTCACTGAACCTTCGGAGTCACTGAACTTTTCCCACACGCGGAGGCTTGCAATATTTTCTGCTGGCCTCACCTATCGAACGAACTGATTCCACTCATGGGGAAATGAAATGTCAGGAACCCAACTCCTCCCGCCGGAACGCATTACGCTGCCGCTGCTCCCGCTGCGCGACGTAGTCGTATTCCCGCACATGGTGATTCCGCTCTTCGTAGGCCGCCCGAAGTCGATCAAGGCTCTCGAAGCAGCGATGGAAGGCGGCAAGCACATCATGCTCGTCGCCCAGAAAACGGCTGCGAAAGACGAGCCGACCGAAAAGGACATGTACGAAGTAGGGTGTATCGCCAACATCCTGCAGATGCTGAAGCTGCCTGACGGTACCGTGAAGGTGCTCGTCGAAGGCTTGCAGCGCGCGAAGACGCTTTTCATCGAAGAACAGGAAACGCAGTTCTCGTGCGAAGTCATGCCGCTCGAACCCGACCACGCCGACAGCGCTGAAACCGAAGCGCTGCGTCGCGCGATCGTGTCGCAGTTCGACCAGTATGTGAAGCTGAACAAGAAGATCCCGCCGGAGATCCTGACCTCCCTGTCGGGTATCGACGAAGCGGGGCGTCTCGCCGACACGATCGCGGCGCATCTGCCGCTCAAGCTCGATCAGAAGCAGCACATCCTCGAGATGTTCCCCGTGATCGAGCGACTCGAGCATCTGCTCGCGCAACTGGAAGCCGAGATCGACATCCTGCAGGTCGAAAAGCGCATCCGTGGGCGCGTGAAGCGTCAGATGGAGAAGAGCCAGCGCGAGTACTACCTGAACGAACAGGTCAAGGCGATCCAGAAGGAACTCGGCGAAGGTGAAGAGGGTGCGGATCTCGAGGAACTCGAAAAGCGCATCACCGCTGCCCGCATGCCGAAGGAAGCGAAAAAGAAGGCCGACGCGGAGCTTAAGAAGCTCAAGCTGATGTCGCCGATGTCGGCCGAAGCGACGGTCGTGCGCAACTACATCGACACGCTGATCGGCTTGCCGTGGCGCAAGAAGAGCAAGGTCAACAATGATCTGTCGAATGCCGAGCGCGTGCTCGACGAAGACCACTTCGGTCTCGAGAAGGTGAAGGAACGCATTCTCGAGTATCTCGCGGTCCAGCAACGTGTCGACAAGGTCAAGGCACCGATCCTGTGCCTCGTTGGGCCTCCGGGTGTCGGTAAGACTTCGCTCGGCCAGTCAATCGCGCGCGCGACGAACCGCAAGTTCGTGCGCATGGCATTGGGCGGCGTACGCGACGAAGCCGAGATTCGCGGCCACCGCCGTACGTACATTGGTTCGATGCCGGGCAAAATCCTGCAAAGCCTGACGAAGGTCGGCGTGCGCAATCCGCTTTTCCTGCTCGACGAAGTCGACAAGATGGGCCAGGATTTCCGCGGCGATCCGTCGTCGGCCCTGCTCGAAGTGCTCGATCCGGAACAAAACCATACGTTTGCCGATCACTACGTCGAAGTCGATTTCGATCTGTCGGACGTAATGTTCGTTGCGACGTCGAACTCGTTGAACATTCCGCCGCCGCTGCTTGACCGGATGGAAGTGATCCGTCTGTCCGGCTATACGGAGGACGAGAAGGTCAGCATCGCGCAGCGTTATCTGTTGCCGAAGCAGAAGAAGAACAACGGCCTCAAGGATGGCGAGGTCGATGTGACTGAATCCGCGATCCGCGACATCATTCGCTACTACACGCGTGAAGCGGGCGTGCGTTCGCTCGAGCGTGAAGTGTCGAAGATTTGCCGCAAAGTCGTGAAGATGCTTCTGCTGAAGAAGGCAGAAGGCGCGGTGAAGGTCGACGGTAGCAATCTCGACACGTTCCTCGGCGTGCGCAAGTACGACTTCGGTCTGGCCGCGAAGGAAAATCAGGTAGGCCAGGTCACGGGTCTCGCGTGGACGGAAGTGGGCGGCGATCTGCTGACTATTGAAGCCGCAGTGATGCCGGGCAAGGGCAATGTGATCCGCACGGGTTCGCTCGGCGACGTGATGAAGGAATCCGTCGAAGCGGCGCGCTCGGTGGTGCGTTCGCGTTCGCGTCGTCTTGGCATCAAGGACGAAGCGTTCGACAAGCAGGACATTCACATTCACGTGCCGGAAGGCGCGACGCCGAAAGATGGTCCCTCGGCCGGTATCGCGATGACGACCGCGCTGGTGTCGGTGTTGACCGGTATACCGGTGCGCGCCGATGTCGCGATGACGGGCGAAATCACGTTACGTGGCGAAGTCCTGCCCATCGGCGGCCTGAAAGAGAAACTGCTCGCGGCGCATCGCGGTGGCATCAAACTGGTGCTGATTCCGGAAGAAAACGTCAAGGACTTGACGGAGATTCCGGACAACGTGAAGAACGCGATCGAAATCGTGCCGGTCCGCTGGATCGACAAGGTGCTCGAACTTGCGCTCGAACGTGTGCCGCAGGCGTTGCCGGAAGAAGAGCCGAAGCCTTCGGCGCCGGTTGGGGCCGAGCCGGGCAAGGATGCTGCGACGGACGTCGTCAAGCACTGAGGTCCGAAGCGAATTAGAATCCGCTGACGCAAAAGCGTTCTACAGCACGATTGTTCGCTGAAACTGAAAACCCGCGGTCAAGGCCGCGGGTTTTTTATTGCCCGCACGACTTTGTCGCTGGCCGCATCGCCAGTTTTGCCGCTGGAACATACTGCGTCGAAAGTGCCGCTCTAAAATCACCCCGATCAGGCTCAACTCCGGTTGACACAAGGGTTTCGGCCGCTTTTAATGGGGTGGCCTGGCGTTATATAACGCCGGCCGCGTGACGGGGAGGTGCTGGAAAGCACTGTCACGATTGCCAATAAACATTCACGGGGGTTTTGAATGAACAAGACGGAATTGATCGATCACATCGCACAGCAAGCCGACATTTCGAAGGCTGCGGCGGGCCGTGCACTCGATGCAGTCATCGCGGGCGTCAAAAGCACGTTGAAGAAGGGCGGATCGGTCACGCTGGTCGGCTTTGGCACGTTCGCGGTCGGCAAGCGCACCGCGCGCACCGGCCGCAATCCGCGCACGGGCGCTGCGATCAAAATCAAGGCAGCAAAAGTTCCTAAATTTAGGCCTGGCAAAGCGCTGAAGGATGCGCTAAACTAACGGGCTTGCTGCTTGAGGAATTGCTTGACCCGATTGCATAAATGATTCATCGGGAGGGCGGCGGCAAGGCAGAAAACACACATCAAGCACTGAATCACGAAACGGGTGCTTAGCTCAGTTGGTAGAGCGGCGCCCTTACAAGGCGTAGGTCGGGAGTTCGAGCCTCTCAGCACCCACCAGTTTCAGATTCGGCGGCCGTGTTTTTCAGTAGCAACAGCGCAGTAAAAGGAGTGGTAGTTCAGTCGGTTAGAATACCGGCCTGTCACGCCGGGGGTCGCGGGTTCGAGTCCCGTCCACTCCGCCAGTATCCACGAAAGGCGAACTCCGGTTCGCCTTTTTTGTTGCCCGCTGAGGTAAGATCGGGCGTTCTGTTTTTGGCATCCCTCACGCATGCTCGATTTTTTCCGCAATCACCAACGCCTGATGATGTTCATGCTCATCCTCGTCATTTTGCCGGGGTTGGGTTTCGTGGGTATTCAGGGTTTCCGCGGCTTCTTTGACGAAAGTGCAAACGTCGCAAGTGTCAACGGTCACAAGATCACCCGCGTCGAATACGACGACGCGATGCGTCAGCAGATCGACCGGGGGCGTCAGATGCTCGGCGCGCAGTTCGACATGAAGGCGTTCGACACACCGGAGCGCCGCCGCGAGATGCTCGACGGCATGATCGAGCAGCGCGTGCTCGCCGACGAAACGCAGCGTCTGCATCTGACCGCGTCGGACGACGCGGTGCGCCGTGCGCTGCTGTCCGATCCGGTGATTTCGTCGCTGAAGAATCCCGACGGTTCGATCGACCTCGAGCGCTACAAGCAGTTGCTTGCGATGCAGGGCATGACGCCCGATCAGTACGACGAGCGCATGCGCTACAACCTCGCGATGCAACAGCTGCCCGCGAGCATCGCGGCGAGCGCGTTCACGTCGAAGACGCTTGCGCAGCATCTGAGCGAGCTCGCGCAGCAGCAGCGTGAAGTGCAGGGCATCGCGTTCCATCCGCACGATTACGAGGCGAAGATCCAGCCGACCGACGCGCAATTGCAAGCGTATTACGACGCGCATCGCAACGACTTCGCGACGCCCGCTACCGCGGCGATCCAGTACGTGGTGATGTCGCCGGCCACGCTGGGCGCATCGGTGCAGCCAAGCGACGCGGACCTGAAGAAGTACTACGACGACAACATCGCCCACTTTCGCACCGAAGGCGAAGTGCGCGCGAGCCACATCCTGATCGCGGCACCGAAGGACGCGAGCACGGCCGACAAGGCCAAGGCGAAGCAGAAAGCCGAGGAGTTGCTCGCGCAGCTCAAGGCGCATCCGGACCAGTTCGCACAGATCGCGCAGCAGAACTCGCAGGACCCGGGTTCGGCGTCGAAGGGCGGCGATCTCGGCTACTTCGGCCGCGGCATGATCGCAGGCGGCCAGGCGTTCGACGACGCGGTGTTCGCGCTGAAGAAGGACGAAATCAGCGGCATCGTGCAGACCGACTTCGGCTTCCACATCATCAAGGTCACCGAGGTAAAGCCGGCGGTCACCAAGTCGTTCGACGAGGTGAAAGACCAGATCGCCAAGGAGGTGAAGACGCAACTGGCGAGCAAGGCGTTCACCGACAACTCCGAAGGCTTCACGTCGCTCGTCTATGAAAAGGCGAAGAGCCTGCAGCCGGCCGCGGACAAGTTCAAGCTGCCGATCCAGACCGCGACGGTCACGCCGCAGCCGGACGCCAAGCTGCCGCCCGACAGCCCGCTGAACAATCCCAAGTTCCTCGCGGCCGTTTTCGCAAACGACTCGGTATCGGCGCACAACAATACGCAGGCCATCGACGTCGGCGACAACACGCTGATCGCCGCGCGCGTGACCGACTACAAGCCCGCTGCCGTGCCCGCATTCGACGCGGTGAAGGACGCGGTGCGTCAGAAGGTGATCGCCGAGCAGGCGAACGAAGCGGCGCACAAGGACGGCGCTGCGAAGCTGGCCGAGTTCGAGAAATCGAAGGCGACCGCCGGTTTCTCGTCGCCGCTGAAGGTATCGCGCAATGACGCGCAGGGCGTGCCGCCTGCCGCTCTGAGCGCGATCTACAAGGTCGATGCGCAAAAGTTGCCGGCCTACGTGGGTGTCGATCTCGGCGACGACGGCTATGCGATCTATCGCGTGAACCGGATCGTGCCGCCCGCGGCCACTGACGCGCAGCATCTCGCCGTCGCGCAGCAGCAGATCGCGCAGGTGGACGCGCAGTCGCAGGCCGAAGCCTATCTGAAGGCGCTGCGCGAGCGCTCGAAGGTGCAGTTCTACGGCACGCTCGATAGCGCCGCGCAGACGGCCGACCAGTAAGCCGCCGTTAGCATTACCTGCCGCTCAAAGGAAAAGCCCCGCAAATGCGGGGCTTTTTTTATCTACAGCCAAGGCGACAGTTTCACAGACAGCCGCTGATCGCGCCGGTAGCGTTGCTTGCGCCAGCGCCAGCGCCAGCGCCAGCGCCGCCGGCGCGGAAGCCGACCCACGTGCCCTTGCCGCTATACGACGGACGGACCACCGCGGCCGCGCCGTTAGGCGGCTGCTGGCCCGGGACGTAGACGTCCATGGCCTGATCGTTGGCGAGGATACTTTGCGAAACGACCTGCTGCTGCGAGCTATCCGCCCATTTCTGCGCGATGCAGGTTGCGACGGCGTGAGGCGGCTGCTGGCTTTGACCCACCGACTGGACGCCGGCCGGCGGTTGAGCCGCGCAGGCCGAGATGGCAACGGT
Organism: Paraburkholderia atlantica; assembly: GCF_000092885.1. Lineage (NCBI taxonomy): Bacteria > Pseudomonadati > Pseudomonadota > Betaproteobacteria > Burkholderiales > Burkholderiaceae > Paraburkholderia > Paraburkholderia atlantica. The sequence goes on from NC_014117.1 coordinate 1,628,385, forward strand.
CAAAGCGATTAACGGTAAGTATTTCAACGTTATCTCCTCAGAGGTCGCTCAAGAATGAGCCGGGTGGCACGGAACGGCCCATGTGTCGAACGGCTCGGCGATCCATGCTCCCCCAGGTTCCGGAAACAAGTCGTTAGCAGATGTTTCAGTGCGGCGAACTTGTGCGAAGGAGTGGCTTGACAGCGGGCCACACGTTGTTGAGTAGCAGCGGCTGTGCCTGCTGCGTCGGGTGGATCTGATCGGCCTGGAACATATCCGGTTTATCCGCGATGCCGGCGAGCAAAAAAGGCACGAGCGGCACATGGAATTCCTTCGACAGCTGGCCGTAGAGGCCGTTGAACTTTTGCGTATAGTCCGGGCCGTAATTGGGCGGCACGTACATGCCGACGAGCACGACCTTCGCGTGGCCTTGCTGCGCCTGTTCGATGATCGTGCGCAGATTGGCCTCGGTCGTCGACAGCGGTACGCCGCGCAATGCGTCGTTGGCGCCGAGCTCGACGATCACGATGCTCGGCTCGAGCCGTTCCATCAGCGCGGGCAGACGCGCGCGCCCGCCGCTCGTCGTGTCACCGCTGATGCTCGCATTGGCGACGCTATAATCGATGCGCTCTTCGGCCAGACGCTGACGCATCAACGCGACCCAGCCCGTATCGCGGGGCAGCCCGTACTCGGCGGAGATGCTGTCGCCGAGCACGACGATCACCGGCTTCGCGGGTTCGGGCGCATTCGCCGCATGAGCCCGCAACGGTAACGAAACCAGCGCGGCGGCCATCATGGTCGCGCCGAATGCCGCAGTCAGCGCCGCGGCGCGAGGGACGATGGCGCGCACTTTCAACCTACGCTTCACCATGCCAAACAGAACTGATCCAGTCATTGAAGTGCGGGGTTTGTGCAAGAAGGTTAACGATGCGACGGGCGAACTGACGATTCTCGACGACATCGATCTAGCCATCGATGCCGGCAGCAGCGTCGCGATCGTCGGTGCATCCGGATCGGGCAAGTCTACGCTGCTCGGCCTGCTCGCGGGATTGGACAGCGCGAGCGCGGGCTCGGTTCGGCTGCTCGGCCGCGAGCTCGGCGAGCTCGACGAAGACGGGCGCGCCGCATTGCGCAGTGGCGCGGTTGGCTTCGTGTTCCAGTCGTTTCAGTTGATGCCGCATCTGACCGCGCTCGAAAACGTCACGTTGCCGCTCGAACTGCAAGGCGGCATCGGCACGCGCGAGGCCGCCGCGCGTGCGCGTGAACTGCTCGAACAGGTGGGGCTAGGGCAGCGCACCGGTCATTATCCGAAGCTGCTGTCGGGCGGCGAGCAGCAGCGCGTTGCGCTCGCGCGGGCGTTCGTCACGCGCCCGGCGATCCTGTTCGCCGACGAACCCACCGGCAGTCTCGACGCGGCCACCGGCCACGCGGTCATCGATCTGATGTTCGAGATGAATCGCGCGCACGGCGCGACGCTTGTGCTCGTGACGCATGACATCGAACTCGCGCGGCGTTGCGATACGACGGTGACGATCGAAGCGGGGCGGCTCGCTTGATGATCGTGCGGCTCGCTATTCCGCGCTTCAAACTTCGACTCAGCGTTTCAACGCAGCGCGCGCCCGCGCGATCAACGCCGACGTCGACGAATCATGCTTCTTCACGTCGGCACTCGCCGCACCCAGATCGGCCTCGACCACCTTGCCGAGGATCTTGCCGAGCTCGACGCCCCACTGATCGAACGGATTGATGTTCCACACCGACGCCTGCACCAGCACCTTGTGCTCATACAGCGCGATCAGCGCGCCGAGCGTGCGCGCGGTCAACGCGTCGAGCAGCAACGTCGCGGTCGGACGGTTGCCGGGGAACGTCAGGTGCGGCGCGAGTTCCGGCTTGTCGGGGCCGGCCACCTTCTTTGCTTCCTCGAGCGTGCGGCCCAGCATCAGTGCTTCGCTTTGCGCGAAGCAGTTCGCGAGCAGCTTCGGATGATGGCTCGCGAGCGGATGCTCGGGCGTCAGCACGGCGATGAAATCGATCGGCACGATCGTCGGGCCTTGGTGCAGCATCTGGAAAAAGGCGTGCTGACCGTTGGTCCCGGGCTCGCCCCACGTTACCGCGGAAGTCGCATAGTCGACCATCGCGCCGTCGAGCCGCGCGGACTTGCCGTTGCTTTCCATTTCGAGCTGCTGCAGATACGACGGCAGGAAATGCAGCGCCTGCGAATACGGCGCGACCAGATAGCTCTGCGAGCCGAAGAAGTTGCGATACCAGATGCCGATCATGCCGAGCAGCACCGGCAGGTTCTTGTCGAGCGGCGCGGTACGGAAGTGCTGGTCCATCTCGTTGGCGCCGGCGAGCAGTTCGTCGAACTGTTGCGGGCCGATCGCGATCATGATCGACAGACCGACGGCCGACCACAACGAGTAGCGTCCGCCGACCCAGTCCCACATCGAGAACACGTTCTCTTTTGCGATGCCGAACTTGACGACTTCGGCCGTATTCGCCGACACGCCGACGAAGTGCTTCGCGAGCGCGCTTTCCGGGCAGCCCTTCTTGATGAAAAAGTCGCGCAGCGAGCGCGCGTTGGTCATCGTCTCCAGCGTCGTGAAGGTCTTCGACACGATGATCGCGAGCGTCTCCTCGGGATCGATCTGCTGCATCACGTTGTACAGATCGGCGCCGTCGACGTTCGACACGAAGTGCGTCGAGATCTCGGGCGTCGCCAGATGATGCAGCGCATGCACGACCATCTTCGGCCCGAGATCCGAGCCGCCGATGCCGATGTTCACGACATGACGAATCCGCTTGCCGGTGTAGCCGGTCCATGCGCCGCTGCGAACCTGCTCGGCGAACGCGGCCATTTTCTTGCGCTCGGCCTGCACGTCGGCGAAGAACGGCGCCTTCGGGTCGGTTGCGCGCAATGCGGTGTGAAGCGCGGCGCGGCCTTCGGTCGGGTTGACGACCTCGCCCGCGAACATCGCATCGCGGCGCTTTTCGACGCCTGCTTCGCGCGCGAGTTGCACGAGCAGTTGCAGGGTTTCTTCGGTGATGCGGTGCTTCGAGAAATCGGCTGCGAGACCGCCGCCCGCGAACGTGAAGCGTTCGGCGCGCGTGGGAGCGGGATCGTTCTCGGGGGCGAACCAGTCGCGCAGATGCGCATCGCGAATCGTGTCGTAATGCGTCTGCAGCGAGGACCAGGAGGGGAGCGAGTTCTGGGTCATAGCGTCCGTCTAACCAAGGGGCACGAAGGAAGGCGCGCGCATGAAGCGCGGCCGAGAATGATGCGGCGATTCAGTCAGAGCGATGCCACGCAGCCCGGTTCGCGAGCGGGTTCCGACGATACTTCGCGAAGCAGGTGAACTTCGCGAAAACGCCAGGCGGCGCACGCGCCTGCTGGAGTATCGCCGCGACCCGCGATCGATCCGACGCGCGGCGCAGGCACCCAGTATAGCGGGGATGAGTGGCGGGCAGCAGTGCGTTGCGCTGGCTCCCAATGATCGGGATGGCGACGTTTCACCGGTGTGAACGAGCGCGGCGAACAAGCGGCGCACGACCCGTCCGTCAGGCAGGCGTCGCCGGGTAGAACATCCGGTTCAACAAGGTACGCACCATCGGTGCCAGCTCGCCGGCCGTCAAACCCGCGGGGCCTTGGCCCTGCGCGGTCTGCGTATCGGCGGCGAGGCCGTGCAGATAGACGCCCGCTAGCGCCGCCTCGAAGCGTGGCAGGTGCTGCGCGAGCAGCGCGCCGATGATGCCGCCGAGCACGTCGCCGGTGCCGCCCGTCGCGAGTGCGGCGTTGCCGGTCGGGTTCAGCGCGAGGCGGCCGTCGGGCGCGGCGATGATCGTGCCGACGCCCTTCAGCACGACGACGCTCGCAAAACGCGCCGCGAGCGCGCGGGCGGCCGCGAGACGGTCGCGCTGCACGCTCGCCGCATCGCTGCCGAGCAGGCGCGCGGCTTCGAGCGGATGCGGCGTCAGGATGCACGGATCGCCTTGCACGCCGCGCGCGGTGACTTCGGCGGCGAGCGCGGGATCTCTGGCGATCAGGTTCAGCGCGTCGGCATCGAACAGCTTCGGCACGTCGAGTGGTAGCACGTCATGCAGTACGCGCGTCGCGCGTTCGCCATGCCCCATGCCGCAGCCGACCGCGAGTGCGTCCATCGAATCGAGCGGCAGCGTGTCGATCGGATGCAGCATCAGTTCCGGGTGCGGCGGATCGTAGGGCGGGGCACCTTCGCCGAGCAGCGCGACGTGGACCTTGCCCGCGCCGCTGTAGAGCGCCGCGCGCGCCGCGAGAATCGGCGCGCCGCACATGCCGGTGTCGCCACCGACCACCGCGAGGCTGCCGAAGGTGCCCTTGTTGGTCGCGAAGTCGCGCGGGGGCATGAAGGGGCCGAACAGGTCAGGGGCGCTGAGCTGGAGCGCGGCGCGAGGGGCGGCTGTGGTAGCGTCCTGGCCAGCGCCGCCGCCGTTGATCCCTGCCGTGAGCCCGATCGGTGCAACCGTCACCCGCCCGGAGAGGTCGCGGCCCTGCGCAGTGAAAAGCCCTGGTTTCGCGCCGATGAACGTGATCGTGTGGGTCGCATGGACCGCCGCCGCGCCATTGCCGCCGATCACCGCGCCGGTATCACTGTCGAGCCCGCTGGGCACATCGAGCGCGAGCACGGCGCCCTGTGTCGGGCGCGTCTTCGTGCGCTGCGACAACTGCCGCGCGAGCGTCGCGAACACGCCGTCGAGCGGCCGCGCGAGACCGATGCCGAACATGCCGTCGACGAGCCAGCCATAGCCGTCGAGCGAGGCGGGCGGCGCCGCGTCGATCGACACGCCGGCGGCGCGTGCGGCGTCGAGCGCCCAGCGCGCGTCGGCGGGCTTCACTTCAACCGGCATGCAGACCTCGACGGCGATGCCGGCCTTGTGCAGTTCCGTTGCGACGACCAGCGCGTCGCCGCCATTGTTGCCGGGGCCGGCGACCAGCCAGGCCCGCTGCTGCGCTTTCGTCACGGAGGTGTCCGCGGCGATTCGTTCGAGCAGCCAGCGCGCGGCCGCGTGACCGGCGCGCGCCATCAGCGTGTGCTCGGGCAGCGCAGCGGCGGCCTGGGATTCGGCGATTCGCAAGTCGGTCAGCGTCAGCAACGGCAGCGCAAGCGGCTGCGGGTCGCTGAGCGGGACGGTTAGCGGATCGAAAAGGGTGAGCAGCGAATTTTCGGCGTCTGTCATGGCGAAGCCTGGCGGTGCGCCCGCGGCGCGGCGGGCAGACTAGGGAATCGCTATGGTAGTGCCGATAGCCGAGCGGCGTGCGGCTGTTTCGGTGCAGGCGGTGGGACTGGCGCGATGAACGCGGGGTGTCGGCAGCGGGCTGTCAGCCCGCCATGCCCGCCCGGAAGAGCGCGAAACCTTACCGGAACCGCTCCGGCCGCAACGCCGCGAGTGTGTCTTGCGGCAACGTCGGTGTCTGCCCCGACATCAGCTCCGCAACGAGCTTGCCCGCGCCGCAGGCGAGGCCCCAGCCGGCCGGGCCGTGCCCGATGTTGACGAAGAGGCGCGGATGCAGCGCGTTGCCGATCACCGGCAAGCCGTCCGGCGACAGCAGTTTCACGCCTTCCCACGGCAGCGCCGCCGAAATGCGCGCGGCGCCCGGAATCCAGTCGTGCGTCGCCTGGCCGAGCATCGCGAGCGCCTCCTCGGTCAGTGCTTCGCCGAGCGGCTTGTCGATCTGGCTCGCGCTTTGCAGCACCGCGCCGCCCGCGATCCGCAGCCGATGGTTCATGCGGCTGATGCCGATACGCTTGACCGCATCGACGATCGCGACGTGCGGCGCGCATTCTTCGTGCGCGATCGGCGCGACCAGCGAATGCAGCCGCAGCGGATGCAGCGGCAGCTTGAGCCCCGCGCGTTCGAGCAGCGCGAGGCTGCCATAACCGGCCGCGACCACGACCGCGTCGGCCTGGACCACGTCGATTTCACGCGAGCGGGGCGTGCCGTCGCGAGGCGCGAGTTCAACCGCCGCGCGCTGATTTTCGAGCCGAATGCCGGTCACCTCGCAGTTCGGCATGAACTGCACGCCGCCCTGGTTATCCAGCACCTGTTTGATGAGCTTGGTGAAAAGCGGGCAGTTCGCGGTGCGCTCGTGCTCGAACAGCACGCCGCCGGCGAATTCAGGATCTGTGGGGACCGCATGCTCGAAAACCGCGCATTCGGCCGGGCTCATCACGTGATGCGGTACCTCGAACTGGCCCAGCAGATCGAGCGCGGCCGCGCTCAGCTCCCATTCGTGCGCGCTGCGCACGAGATACAAAAGGCCACTCCCCTGTTCGAATTCGAGGCCGAAGCGGGCTTCGACGTCGGCCATCGCCTCGCGCGACGATTCGATCAGCGGCCGCAGCAGCGCGTACTGGCGCGCAAACGCTGCGGGTTCCTGCCATGCTGCGAGCTGCTTGATGAACTGCCGCGCGGCGCCGTTGAAGCCGGTCTTGCTGATCACGCCATTTTTCGCGTTGTAGCGGCTCGCCATGAAGGTCGGCCCGAACCAGACGTCGAGCGGCGTCGGCAGCACGGTGCCGCCTTGTCCATAAGTGGCGCCTTGCGCGACGGTTGCGTGACGCTCGACGACGCATACCCGGTGGCCGGCCGCGCGCAACTGATAAGCGGTGGCGACGCCCGCTACCCCGCCGCCAATGACGATGACATCCATGCTCTGATTCGATGTGCCGACGGGCGGCTCGCGCGCGTTCCCATTGGCTGTGACATGCGGCGCGCCGCCGGATAAAGCCCGGGTTGCGTGCGCCGATCTGGTGAAACGCGAATGATAGCAGTCAAAACCCCCGCGCGGCGACGCGACGGGCGCTCCAGCGACGCCTCGCGCGGGCAGACGCAGCCCGCCGACGCCGCACCCCGGTGCCCGCTGGAAGCCCGTTCCCGGGGTATAATCTCGGACTTCCTTTCCGCCTCACGTCGCCTGCATGCGCGGCTCTCCGGCATCAATGAGCGACGCAACGTCAAGTCCCATGGCCCACTTCTCGTGTTTCCCCGGCGCTTCGGCCCTTTCCGATTTCCGTCAAACCCGCCTGCTCGACACGCTCACGCGCATCGACCCGAATATCACCGGCGTGCGCGGGCAGTATCTGCACTTCGTCAATGCCCAGACCGAACTGTCCGCTGAAGACAGCGCGAAGATCGAGGCGCTGATGCACTACGGCGATCCGTTCGAAGAAGGCAAGGAACGTGGCGCGGTCGAGACCTTCCTCGTGGTGCCGCGCTTTGGCACCGTGTCGCCGTGGGCCAGCAAGGCAACCGACATCGCGCATCATTGCGGTCTCACGCAGGTGCGTCGCATCGAGCGCGGCGTCGAATACTCGGTGACGCTGAAAAGCGGCCTGCTCGGCGGCAAGAAGACGCTGTCCGACGAAGCGCGCGCGGCCGTCGCCGCCGCGCTGCACGACCGCATGACCGAGAGCGTCGCTCCGTCGCGCGACCATGCGCTGCATCTGTTCGACGAGCTGCCGGCCAAGCCGCTGCAAACCGTCGACGTGCTCGCGAGCGGCCGCGCGGCGCTCGAAACCGCCAATGTGGAACTGGGCCTCGCACTCGCCGACGACGAGATCGACTACCTGGTCGACGCATTCACGAAACTCGAGCGCAATCCGACCGACGTCGAGCTGATGATGTTCGCGCAGGCCAACAGCGAGCACTGCCGCCACAAGATCTTCAACGCGGACTGGACGATCGACGGCGAGAAGCAGGACATGTCGCTGTTCAACATGATCCGCAACACCGAAAAGCTGAACCCGCAGGGCACGATCGTCGCGTATTCGGATAACTCGGCGATCATGGTCGGCGGCATGGCCGAGCGCTGGTTCCCGCGCACCCCGGCCGAACTCGGCGCGAGCGAATTGCCGGAGCACTACGGCCGCAGCGTCGAGCTCACGCACACGCTGATGAAGGTCGAAACGCACAACCACCCGACTGCGATCTCGCCGTTCCCGGGCGCCGCGACCGGCGCGGGCGGCGAAATCCGCGACGAAGGCGCGACCGGCCGTGGCGCGCGTCCGAAGGCGGGTCTCACGGGTTTCACGGTATCGAACCTCGAACTGCCGGACGCCGTCGAGGCGTGGGAAAACGCCCGCGACTCCGCACAGCCGCTCGCGCAGCGCAATCCGGCCGATCAGCACCAGGCGTACGGGCGCCCGGACCGCATCGCGTCGCCGCTGCAGATCATGATCGACGGCCCGCTCGGCGGCGCCGCGTTCAATAACGAATTCGGCCGGCCGAACCTCGGCGGCTACTTCCGCACCTACGAGCAGAACGTCGCGGGCCTCGTGCGCGGCTATCACAAGCCGATCATGATCGCGGGCGGCATCGGCAATATCTCCGACCAGCACACGCACAAGCACGATCTGCCGGAAGGCTCGCTGCTGATCCAGATCGGCGGTCCGGGCATGCGCATCGGCATGGGCGGCGGCGCCGCGAGCTCGATGGCGACCGGCACCAACACCGCTGAACTCGACTTCGACTCGGTGCAGCGCGGCAACCCGGAAATCGAGCGTCGCGCGCAGGAAGTGATCAACGCGTGCTGGCAGCTCGGCGACAAGAACCCGATCCTCAGCATTCACGACGTCGGCGCGGGCGGTCTGTCGAACGCGTTCCCCGAAGTGGTCGACGGTGCGGGCAAGGGGGCACTGTTCGAACTGCGCAAGATCCAGCTCGAAGAAAGCGGCCTGTCGCCGCGCGAAATCTGGTCGAACGAAGCGCAGGAGCGCTATGTGCTCGCGATCGCGCCGGCCGATCTGCCGGTGTTCGAGGCGATGTGCCAGCGCGAGCGCTGCCCGTTCGCCGTGATCGGCACGGCCACCGCCGAGCGTCAGCTGAAGCTGATCGATGCCGAGTTGCAGGAAGGCGCGCATCAGCCGGTCGATATGCCGATGGAAGTGCTGCTCGGCAAGCCGCCGCGTATGCACCGCGACGTGAAGCGCGTCGAGCGCACGCTCGAACCGGTCGACGTGACCGGCCTCGCGCTGCAAGACGTCGCGCAGAGCGTGCTGCGTCATCCGACGGTCGCGAGCAAGTCGTTCCTGATCACGATCGGCGACCGCTCGGTCGGCGGCACGACCGCGCGCGACCAGATGGTCGGTCCGTGGCAGGTGCCGGTGGCCGACGTCGCGATCACGACGATGGACTACGCAGGCTTTAACGGCGAAGCGATGACGATGTCCGAGCGCACGCCGCTCGCCGTCATCAATGCGCCAGCCTCGGGCCGCATGGCGGTCGGCGAGGCGATTACCAACATCGCGGCGGCGCCGATCGCATCGCTCGACAAGCTGAAGCTGTCGGCCAACTGGATGGCCGCGTGCGGTGCGCCGGGCGAAGACGCGGCGCTTTACGACACCGTGAAGGCAATCGGCATGGAACTGTGCCCGGCGCTCGGTATCGGCATTCCGGTCGGCAAGGATTCGCTGTCGATGCGCACGCGCTGGGAAGAGAGCGGCGTCGCGAAGGAAGTGGTCGCGCCGGTGTCGCTGATCATCTCCGCATTCGCGCCGGTCGAAGACGTTCGCAAGCATCTGACGCCGCAACTGCAGCGCGTGAGCGAAGTCGGCGAGTCGGTGCTGATCGCGATCGATCTCGGCCGCGGCAAGCACCGTCTGGGTGGCAGCATCCTTGCGCAGGTCACGCAGCAGGTCGGCGACACGGTGCCGGACGTCGACGATCCGGAAGATCTGAAACGCTTCTTCAACGCGATCCAGGCGCTCAACAGCGACGGCAAGCTGCTCGCCTACCACGACCGCTCGGACGGCGGACTGTGGGCGACAGTGTGCGAAATGGCGTTCGCGGGTCATACGGGTGTGTCGCTGAACGTCGACATGCTGGTGCTCGACGCCAACCACGAATCCGATTACGGCGACGCGAAGGACTGGGCGAAGCAGACCAGCGGCCGCCGCGAAGACCGTACGCTGCGCGCGCTGTTCAACGAAGAGCTCGGTGCCGTGGTGCAGGTGCGCGCGGCCGATCGCGACGCGGTGCTCGCCGCGCTGCGCGAACATGGTCTGTCGGCGTGCTCGCACGTGATCGGCAAGACCAACGAGCGTGATGTCATCGAGATCTATCGCGACGCGAAGAAGGTCTACGAAGCGCCGCGTGCGGAGCTGCATCGCACGTGGAGCGAAGTGAGCTGGCGTATCGCGCGTCTGCGCGACAACCCCGCCTGCGCCGACGCCGAATACGACGCGCTGCTCGACGCGGCCGACCCGGGCATCACGCCGGTGCTGAGCTTCGATCCGGCCCAAGACGTCGCCGCGCCGTTCGTCGGCAAGGGCGCGCGTCCGCGCGTCGCGATCCTGCGCGAGCAGGGCGTGAACTCGCATCTGGAGACGGCCTATGCATTCGATCGCGCCGGCTTCGACGCGCACGACGTGCATATGAGCGACCTGCTGGCGGGCCGCGCGAATCTCGCCGATTTCGCGGGCGCGGTCGCGTGTGGCGGCTTCTCGTACGGCGATACGCTGGGTGCCGGTGAAGGCTGGGCGAAGACGATCCGCTTCAACGCGCAACTGGCCGACATGTTCGCCGCGTTCTTCGGTCGCGACGACACGTTCGCGCTCGGCATCTGCAACGGCTGCCAGATGATGAGCAGCCTCGCGTCGATGATCCCCGGCGCCGAAGCATGGCCGAAGTTCACGCGCAACAAGTCGGAGAAATTCGAGGCGCGCTTCTCGCTCGTCGAGGTGCAGGCCTCACCGTCGATCTTCTTCGCCGGCATGGAAGGCTCGCGCATTCCGGTCGCCGTCGCGCACGGCGAAGGCTTTGCGGACTTCTCGCAGCAGGGCGACAAGTCGAGGGTCGCGGTCGCGATGCGCTACGTCGATCACCGTGGTCAGGCGACCGAGCAGTATCCGTTCAACCCGAACGGTTCGCCCGAGGGCATCACGTCGGTCACGACGGCCGACGGCCGCTTCACGGTGCTGATGCCGCACACGGAGCGCGTGCATCGCGCGGTGCAGATGAGCTGGCATCCGCAGGGCTGGGGCGAGATCGGCACGGACGCGAGCCCGTGGATGCGCGTGTTCCAGAACGCGCGCCGCTGGCTCGGTTGATGAGTCAGGGGGCCGCCGCCCGTGTGCGGCGGCCACTGTTTGCAGCGGCAGTACGTCGCCGCTCCGCGAAGCTCGCAGCAACAAAAAAGCCGCCTGTTTGGGCGGCTTTTTTTGCGTTCAGGCTTCTTTAGAGCCAGGCGGCGGACTGTCCGACGACGATCCGCCCGCTGATGCTTACTGAATCTTCGCGTTCTTGCGCAGATTCTCTTCGAAGGCCTGCAGCTTTTCCTGCTGGATCTGCTGCACGATCTGCGCGCGCACCTGCTCGAGCGGCGGCGGCGTGACGGCGCGGATGTCGTCGACACGGATGATGTGCCAGCCGAATTGCGTATGCACCGGCGTGTCGGTCATCTGGCCTTTCTGCAGATGAGCGGCCGCGTCCGCGAATTCAGGCACGTAGGCCTTCGGGTCCGACCAGTCGAGGTCGCCGCCGTTCTTGCCCGATCCCGGGTCCTTCGAGTACTGCCTGGCGAGATCTTCGAAGCTTGCGCCGGCCTTGATCTTCGCGATCAGGTCCTTCGCCTGCTGCTCGTTGTCGACGAGGATATGGTGCAGGTGAAATTCCTTGCCGCCCGCATCCTTGACGAGCGCGTTGTAGCGCGCGGTGACTTCGGCGTCGGTCGGCTGGTTGTTCTTCACGAAGTCTTCGATCAGCGCGCGCAGCACGACGGTTTGCTGCGCGACCGCGATTTGGGCCTTGATGTCCGGACGGTTCGGCAGCCCGCGACGCAGGGCTTCCTGCATCAGGATTTCGCGATTCACGAGCTCTTCGCGCACGGCCTGCTGCAACTGCGGCGTGTCTTGCTGGCCCTGATGAACCAGTTGCTGGATCAACGCATCGGCGCGCGACTTCGGAATCGGCGTACCGTTCACGACGGCGATGTTCTGTGCGAATGCAGGTGCGGCCGCGAACGCAGCCAGCAATACCCAGAGGCGGGTTTTCTTCAAGGTCATCGAAAGGTTCCTAGCGGGGCAACAAAGCAAATTCTTCGGGCGTGTACGCCGTGATGGCAAGGGCATGAATGCCGCGCTGCATGGCATCGGCCAGCGCATCATACACCATGCGATGCCGCGCCACGCGGGGCTTGCCGGCAAACGCGACAGCCACGATCGTGACACTGAAATGACCGCCGGCGGCGGCCCCTGCGTGGCCCGCGTGCTGCGCGCTGTCGTCGGTGATGCGGATCGATTCGACGGGCGCGAGCGCGGCTGCGAGGCGCGCTTCGATCAGCGCGGCGCGCTCGGCGGTGGTGGCGTGCATGAACAGGTCGCTCATGTCATTCCTCCTTCATATACTTCGACAGCCACAGGCTCTGTCCGACGATGAACACGAGCAGGCACCCGGTCGCGCCGAACAGCTTGAAATTGACCCACTGATCGGTCGTGTAGTGATACGCGACAAACAGGTTCAGAAGACCGAGCAGCACGAAAAAGACCGCCCAGATCAGATTCAGCTTGCCCCAGATCGCGTGCGGCAGCGTGATCTGCTTGCCCATCATCGCTTCGATCAGGTTCTTGTTGAAACCGAGCTGCGACACGATCAGCCCGACGGAAAACGCCCAGTACAGCACGGTCGGCTTCCATTTGATGAAGGTGTCGTTGTGCAGCACGAGCGTCGCACCGCCGAATACCACGACGACGCCGAGGCTCACCCACAGCATCGGGTCGACCTTGCGGTGGCGGAACGCCACCCACGCGATCTGCACCAGCGTGGCGACGATCGCCACTGCCGTCGCCGTGAAAATGCCCCAGATCTTGAAGGCGACGAAGAACAGGATGATCGGGAACAGATCGAACAGGAATTTCATTATCTGGTCGGGAAGTCGGAGAGTGAGTCGAACGGTGCGTCGAAGACTGAAGCGCGCCTGCCTGGCGTGCCTGGTGCGCGGTGCCCGCTGCCGAGCGGGAGTGCCGCATTGAAAGGGCGCCGCGCGCGGTTCGCGCCGCGGCGCCCGAAGCGGGCAAGGCTGCTGTCGCGCCGCGTTACTTGGGCTCGAATTGTAACGCAGCCGAATTGATGCAGTAGCGCAGACCGGTCGGTGCCGGTCCGTCCTCGAACACGTGGCCCAGATGCGCGCCGCAGTTCTTGCACTGCACCTCGATGCGCAGCATGCCGTGCGAGCGGTCGGTCTTCTCGGCGATCACCTCGCCGTTGATCGGCCGGAAATAGCTCGGCCATCCGCAGCCGGCGTCGAACTTGGTGTCCGATTCGAATAGCGGCGTGCCGCAGCACACGCAGTCGTAGACGCCGCGTTCCCAGTGATCGTTGTAGCGCCCCGTGAACGGGCGCTCGGTGGCCGCGTGGCGGGTCACCTGGTACTCGATGTCGGACAGCTCCTTGCGCCACTCGGCGTCGCTTTTCTGTACGGCTGGGGCGTCATGCTTGAGATCGTCGGGGTTGCTCATGGTCGGGTTCCTGTCTCGGGTTTGTACCGGTGTTTTCTGGCGGGACGGCCGCGGCGATTCAACTGCGCCGGCGCGTCATGACGAACAGCTCACTTCCAGCGAGCTCGCCCAGTCGGGCGGCAGGCCCGCATACGACGCGTATTCGGGCTGCTCGTCGAACGGGCGACGCAACACGGCCGCGAGCCGTTCCACCTCGGAGAAATCCTTCTCCTTCGCGCGTTGGATCGCCGTTTCCGCCAGATGGTTGCGAAGTACGAATTTGGGGTTCACGCGATTCATTGCAATGGCGCGCGCAGCGTCGTCGTGTGACTCAACGGCGAGCCGCGCGCGATAGTCGTTCGCCCATACGTCGAAGGCGGCGCGATCGAGGAACAGGTCGCGTACCGGCGCATCGCCGCTCGCATCGTGTTTCGACAGCCGCGCGAGGTTGCGGAACGTCAGCGTGAAATCGGCGCGGTTCGCGTGCATCGCTTCGAACAGCCGGTTGACGAGCGCGTCGTCGCCGTCGCGCGCCTGTTCCAGCCCGAGCTTTGCGCGCATGCGGTTTTCGAGCGCCGGCGCGAAGCGCTCCTTGAAGCCGGCGAGCACGTGCTGCGCATCTTCGACCGCCTTGTCGGCGCGCACGCTTTCGTCGTGCTTCTCGCCCAACAACGGCAGCAGTCCTTGCGCGAGGCAAAAGAGGTTCCAGTACGCGATTTGCGGCTGCAGCCGGTACGCGTAGCGGCCCTGGGTATCGGAATGATTGCAGATGTGGCCGGCATCGAAGCCATTCATGAAACCGAACGGGCCGTAGTCGATCGTCAGGCCGAGGATCGACATGTTGTCGGTATTCATCACGCCGTGACAGAAACCGACCGCCTGCCAGTCGACCATCAGATCGGCGGTAGAGCGGACCGCTTCCGCGAGCAGCGCCAGATACGGATCATCGGCCTCCTTGCAATGCGGATAGAAGCGCTCGATTACGTGATCGGCCAGCGCGCGCAACGCGTCGACACGATCGTTCGCATAGAAGTGCTCGAAGTGGCCAAAGCGCACGAAGCTAGGCGCGACGCGCGTGACCACCGCGGCGGTTTCGATCGTCTCGCGCCGCACCGGCTGGTCGGAGCCGATCACGCACAACGCGCGCGTGGTCGGAATGCCGAGGTGATGCATCGCCTCCGAGCACAGATATTCGCGGATCGACGAGCGCAGCACCGCGCGGCCGTCGCCCATGCGCGAATAGGGTGTGCGGCCCGCGCCTTTGAGCTGCAGCTCGTTGCGCTCGCCGTCGTGTTCGAGCTCGCCCAGCGTGAGCGCGCGGCCGTCGCCGAGCTGGCCGGCCCACACGCCGAACTGATGCCCCGAGTACACCGACGCATAAGGCAGTGCGTCGGCCGGCCAGTCGCGCGTCGCATTGCCGCAGAACAGCTCGAGGAAGCCCGGATCGCGCTCGATGCCTTCGGGCATCCCGAGCCGTGCGGCGGTCTCGGCCGAGAAGCCGACGAGGTAGGGTGCGTCGAGCGGCGCGGCGGGCAGCCGCGTGAAGAAGGTGCCGCCGAGCCGCGCGAACGCGTTGGCTGGGGGAGTGGCGAGTGTGTTGGAAAGATCCGTCAAAGCTGCGGATAACCCTGCAATGCTTGGGGAAAACGACATGTTGAGCGCCTCTGGATTAGCCGATATTGTAAGTCCGCGCCCGCGGCGCTGCTGGGCGGCCGCCTTCATCGTTCGGACCATGCTGCGTACGACGCCGCCACGACCTTCCGCCTCGCGCTGTTCGGCGCGTGATCCGTTTCACGACCACGTATTCACCAAACCCGACTGCAACCCATCGACACTAACAAGCCGAGGAGACCCCGCCTTATGACGACGCCGCTGCTGGGCCAGATGATGGACGTGCCGCTCACCGTATCATCGTTGCTCGCGCATGCCGCGCGGCATTTCGGCAGCACCGAGATCGTGTCGCGGCGCATCGAAGGCGACCTGCATCGCTACACGTACCGCGATTGCGAGAAGCGCGCGAAGCAACTCGCGCAGGCGCTCATCGCGCTCGGCGTCGAACCGGGCGACCGGGTCGCGACGCTCGCGTGGAACGGCTACCGGCATCTCGAAGCGTATTACGGCACCACCGGCTTCGGCGCCGTGTGTCACACGATCAATCCGCGCCTTTTCCCCGACCAGATCGCCTACATCATCAATCACGCCGACGATGCGTACGTGCTGTTCGATACGACGTTCGCCGCGCTGGTCGATACGCTCGCGCCGCAGTGCCCGCACGTGCGCGGCTGGATCGCACTGTGCGATGAAGCGCACCGGCCGCCGATGCAAACGTCGGTGCTGTGCTACGAAACGCTGATGGACGGTCAGGACGGCGGCTTCGACTGGCCCGCGCTCGACGAGCAGCAGGCGTCGTACCTCTGCTACACGTCGGGCACGACCGGCAATCCGAAAGGCGCGCTGTATACGCATCGCTCGACGGTGCTGCACGCGTTCGGCGCGGCGTTGCCCGACTCGATGAGCCTGTCCGCGAGCGACTCGGTGCTGCCGATCGTGCCGATGTTCCATGTCAACGCGTGGGGCCTCGCGCATGCGGGGCCGCTGACCGGCGCGAAGCTCGTGTTCCCCGGCAAGGATCTCGACGGCAAGTCGCTTTACGAGCTGATGGAGAGCGAACGCGTCACGTGTTCGGCCGGCGTGCCGACCGTGTGGCTCGGTCTGCTGAACCACCTGCGCGAAACGGGCGCGAAGTTTTCATCGTTGCAGCGCACGGTGATCGGCGGCTCCGCCTGTCCGCCCGCGATGCTGCGGATACTCGAGGACGACTACGGCGTGCAGGTGATCCATGCATGGGGCATGACGGAGATGTCGCCGCTCGGGACGTTGTCGAAGCTCACCTGGGAGCAGAGCCAGCGGCCGCTCGCCGAGCAGCGCAAGCTGCTCGAAAAGCAGGGGCATGTGATCTATGGCGTCGACATGAAGATCGTCGGCGAGGATGGCCGCGAGCTGCCGTGGGACGGCGTCGCATTCGGCGATCTGCACGTGCGCGGACCGTGGGTCATCGACCGGTATTTCCGCAAGGAAGAGTCGCCGCTCATCGACGGCTGGTTCCCGACCGGCGACGTCGCGACGATCGACCCCGACAGCTTCCTGCATATCACCGACCGCTCGAAGGACGTGATCAAGTCGGGCGGCGAATGGATCAGTTCGATCGAAGTCGAGAACGTCGCGGTCGCGCATCCGGCGGTCGCGGAAGCCGCGTGCATCGCGTGCGCGCATCCGAAGTGGACCGAGCGGCCGCTGCTCGTCGTCGTCAAACGCGCGGGGTTCGACGTTACACGCGAAGAACTGCTCGCGTTCTACGACGGCAAGGTCGCGAAGTGGTGGATTCCCGACGATGTCGTGTTCGTCGACGAACTGCCGCACACGGCGACCGGCAAGCTGCAGAAGCTGAAGCTGCGCGACCTGTTCCGCGACCACGTGCTGCCGTCCGCTCTCGAAGACAGCCGCAACTGGGCGCTGACCCCTGAGGCCCAGGGGAAACCCCGTTCGACAATAAATTGAACGTTCGTGCTTTTTCAGTGTATTCTGCGTGCTGACACCGGAACTGTCGCTTGAAATAGTCTGACAATGAGCAGGCTCGATGAACCGGACAGGCGGCGCATCATGCGCCGCCTCAATGAATGCATGGATCGCACGGAGGCACGCAGATGGCAGTGGACTACACAACTCATGACGGCGTGGCCGTTCTCACGCTGAATAATCCGCCCGTCAATGGGCTCGGTCTGTCGACGCGGGCGGGGATCGTCGAAGGGCTCGACCGTGCGCAGAACGATCCGGCCATCGAGGCCATCGTGCTGACGGGCGCGGGCAAGGCCTTCTCGGGCGGTGCCGACATCACCGAGTTCAATACGCCGAAGGCGACCCAGGAGCCGACGCTCGCGACCGTCATCAAGGCCGTAGAGGGCAGCGCGAAGCCGGTCGTCGCGGCGATTCACAGCGTTGCGATGGGTGGCGGCCTCGAGCTTGCGCTGGGCGCGCATTACCGCGTCGCCGCGGCTGGCGCGCAGATCGCGCTGCCCGAAGTGAAGCTCGGCATCCTGCCGGGCGCGGGCGGCACGCAGCGTCTGCCGCGCGCGATCGGCCTCGAAGCGTCGCTGAACATGATCGTGTCGGGTACGCCGGTGCTGTCGGAAAAGCTTGCCGATTCGGGGCTGTTCGACGAAGTCGTCGCGAATCCCGCCGAACTGGCCGAAGCCGCGCTCGCGTTCGCGCGCAAGGTCGGCGCGCAAGCAGGCCCGCATCCGAAGGTGCGCGACCGCAAGATCGAACATCCGAATGCGGCCGGTTTCATCCAGTTCGCGCGCAATAGCGTCGCGGCCATCGCGAAGAACTTCCCGGCGCCGCATAAGTGCATCGACGCGGTCGAGGCCGGTGTGAAGGACGGCTTCGACAAGGGGCTCGCATTCGAGCGCGAATGCTTCATCGCACTCGTGCAGACGCCGGAGAGCCACGCGCTGCGTCACGCGTTCTTCGGCGAGCGCGCCGCGAGCAAGATACCCGACGTGCCGTCCGATACATCCGTGCGCGACATCAATCAGGTGGCCGTGATCGGCGCCGGCACGATGGGCGGCGGCATCGCGATGAACTTCCTCAACGCGGGCATTCCGGTCACGCTGCTCGAAACGAAGCAGGAAGCGCTCGACCGTGGTGTCGCGACGATCCGCAAGAACTACGAGGCCACCGTCACGAAGGGCAAGCTGAAGCCCGAGGTGATGGAGCAGCGTCTCGCGCTGCTGAGCCCGACGCTGTCCTACGACGACCTGAAGCACGCCGACATGATCATCGAAGCCGTGTTCGAAGAACTCGGTGTGAAGGAGCAGGTGTTCGGCCGGCTCGATGAAGTCGCGAAGCCCGGCGCGATCCTCGCGTCGAACACGTCGACGCTCGACGTCGACAGGATCGCCGCGTTCACGAAGCGTCCGCAGGATGTGGTCGGCATGCACTTCTTCAGCCCGGCCAACGTAATGAAGCTGCTCGAAGTCGTGCGTGGCAAGGAGACCGCGAAAGACGTGCTCGCCACCGTGATGAAGCTCGCGAAAAAGATCAGAAAGACCGCGGTGGTGTCGGGCGTGTGCGACGGCTTTATCGGCAACCGGATGATCGAGCAGTACCTGCGCCAGGCGCTCTTCATGCTCGAAGAGGGCGCATTGCCCGCACAGGTCGACAAGGCCATCGAGAAGTTCGGTTTCGCGATGGGTCCGTTCCGCATGAGCGACCTCGCCGGCAACGACATCGGCTGGGCGATCCGCAAGCGCCGCTACGTCGAGCATCCCGACATGCACTACTCGAAGATCGCCGACCGTCTATGCGAGATGGGCCGCTTCGGCCAGAAGACCGGCGGCGGTTGGTACGACTACAAGGCGGGCGATCGCACCGCGTATCCGTCCGGCGCGGTCAACGAAATGATCGTCGAATACTCGAAGGAAACCCACTCCGAGCGCCGCAAGATCAGCGACGACGAAATCGTCGAGCGTCTGGTGTTCGCGCTCGTCAACGAAGGCGCGAAGATTCTCGAGGAAGGCATCGCGTCGAAGGCCTCGGATATCGACATGGTCTATCTGACCGGCTACGGCTTCCCGCTCTATCGCGGCGGCCCGATGCTGTACGCGGACACGGTCGGGCTCTACAACGTCGAGCGCGCGATTCGCCGCTATGCCGCGCGGCCGAACGGCGACGCGTGGAAGCTCGCGCCGAGCATCGCGAAGCTGGCGGCCGAAGGTCGCGGCTTCAACGGCTGAGCACGGCTGACTTCAGCACACGAATTGAGCGCTGCGGATTACTCCCGCAGCGCTCGCATCAAACGACAGAGGCGGCGCGGTGATGCGCTTTTGAACGCACGGCAGTGAGCCGGCGCGCCACTTCGACATTGCAATTGGAGACACCCATGACTGACGCCGTAATCGTATCCACCGCCCGCACGGGCCTCGCCAAATCGTGGCGCGGCGGTTTCAACATGACGCACGGCGCGACGCTCGGCGGCCACGTGACGCAGGCCGCGGTCGAGCGCGCGAAGCTCGACCCGGCGCGCGTCGAGGACGTGATCATGGGTTGCGCGAATCCGGAAGGCGCGACGGGCGGCAACATCGCGCGTCAGATCGCGTTGCGCGCCGGCCTGCCGGTCAGCGTGCCGGGCATGACCGTGAACCGTTTCTGCTCGTCGGGATTGCAGACGATCGCGCTCGCGTCGCAACGTGTGATCGCCGGCGAGGGCGATGTATACGTCGCGGGCGGCGTCGAGTCGATCTCGTGCGTGCAGAACGAGATGAACCACCACATGATGACCGACGGCTGGCTCACCGAGCACAAGCCGGAGATCTACTGGTCGATGTTGCAAACCGCCGAGACCGTCGCGAAGCGCTACGCGATCTCGAAGGAGCGTCAAGACGAATACGGCGTGCGCTCGCAGCAGCGCGCGGCGGCCGCGCTCGAAGCCGGCAGGTTCAACGACGAGATCGTGCCGCTGACGGTGCTCGCCGGCGTCGCCGACAAGGCGAGCGGCCGTCTCTACACGAAGGAAGTGACCGTCAGCGGCGACGAAGGCATTCGCGCCGACACGACACTCGAAGGCGTGTCGAAGATTCGCACCGCGCTGCCGGGCGGCGTGATCACCGCGGGCAATGCGAGCCAGTTCTCGGACGGCGCATCGGCTTGCGTCGTGATGAACGCGACGCTGGCCGAACGCGAAGGGCTGCAGCCGCTCGGCATTTTCCGCGGTTTCGCGGTGGCCGGCTGCGAGCCCGACGAAATGGGCATCGGCCCGGTGTTCGCGGTGCCGAAGCTGTTGCAAAAGGCTGGCCTCAAGGTCGAGGACATCGGCCTGTGGGAGCTGAACGAAGCGTTCGCGGTGCAAGTCCTCTATTGCGCGGACAAGCTCGGCATTCCGCACGACCGGCTGAACGTCAACGGCGGCGCGATCGCGGTGGGCCATCCGTATGGCGTGTCGGGTGCTCGGCTCGTCGGCCATGCGCTGATCGAAGGCAAGCGGCGCGGCGTGAAGTTCGTCGTCGTGACGATGTGCATCGGCGGCGGGCAGGGCGCGGCGGGGCTGTTCGAGATCGCGTAGGTCGGGCGCGATCGCGCCTCAGGAAGACGGGCGCCGTGGGTTCGACGAGTGGCAATGTCGGACCGCGGCGCCGTGTTTTTATCCGCCGTCTTCTCGTCTACTGCGACGCCATTCCCGGCAGCGTCAACATGCCCTGGTCGGTGAAGCGTGTCGTGCCGGTCAGGCCGCCCGCGAGCTTGCCTTGCAGCCGGTACGGGACCTGCCCAGACTGCGCGATGCCCGCAAGCCCGAGCGCCTGGCGAACCGCGGCGAACGCGGGCACGGTCAGCGGCACGCTGACGACGGTTTCGCCGAAGCGCGGCACGGTGCCGCTCTGATCGCTGACACCGCTCGCGAACGGCTTGCCGTTCAGCTCGAGATCGACCGCGATGCCGTTGAAGCTCACTACTGAATCGTTCGGATTCTGCACACGCAGCTTCAGATTGAAGCGCATCTCGAGGCCTTCGCCGGGCAGCGGTTCGATACCGGCGACGTTGACGCGCAACGCATCGCCGCCGAGCAGCCCGGCGCATGCGCCAAGCGTCAGCGTAACGGCGCAGACGAGATGGAAACAGCGTACGAAGGTGGCGAGACGGCCGAAAAGCCGCGTGCGTGGAAAGAACATGACCGGCACCTCGAAACAGGAAGCGGGTGGTCACGCATTCTAACTGGCGGCGAGGCGTCGATTCTCGTGATCGAGTCTGCGTATCAGGTAGTACGCCGGCATGATCTCGCGACGACACCAGCGAGTCGCCGGACGGCTCGACGGACGAGTTCGCGAAGGTCCGCCGCATCGTCGGGCGAAGCTTGTACGATCAGCACCGCGGCACCCGCGCGCGACGCGCGGATCGACATGACGCCGCGTTGGCTGGAGATGAAATGCTCACCTTCGCGCACGATGATCGACGTGCACGGTACGGCGCTGCCGAGCCACGCGAGCGCGTGATCGCGAAATTCGAGTTCGAGATCGCCTTCAACGGCCACGATCGTGGCCCCGGCGCGCAGATCGAGCATGGCGGCCTGGGCGCGTGCAAGGCGTAATGCATCAGGGCGAGACGGAATCACCGCGCAGGTCGGGAGAGGCATCGCGCTTTCCTTAGAATCGTTTTCATGCGGTACAGCTTATTGAGTCCACCGCCTTCGGAACAGCAACAACCATGGACAATCCGAACCGATACAGCGAAGGCTTTCGGCCTGCTGTATCGGTCCGAATCGTGCGGTTGTGTATCTGTTGCTCTGCGTGGACTGTCCGCACCATCGGCGTATGAGCAAACTGACCTTCGAGCGGCGCGACGCGTTCGCGGACCCTTCAGCGGACCGCCAGCCTCTTTATCGGCGACTGGCGGATCAATATCGCCGCGCGATCGGCAACGGCGTGCTGCGCCCCGGCGACCGCATGCCGTCGATGCGTGCGTTCATGCAGCGGCACGGCGTGAGCCTCGCGACCGCGACCGAGAGCTACCGTTTGCTCGAGCGCGACGCGTTGATCGATGCGCGGCCGCGCTCAGGCTATTTCGTGCGCGTGCCCGCCGAGGTGCTGCCCAATGCCTCTGAACCGGATCTGGCCATGCCGCCGGGCGAAGCGCAATTCGTCGGCATCCATGCGACGATTTCGGCGATCGTGTCGAAGTACCAGCGCTATCCGCAGGCGCTCAATCTCGGCGGCGCAACCGCGGCGCCCGATCTCTATCCGACCGATGCACTGCAGCAGGCCGCAATGCGCGCGTTGCGCCGCGAGCCCACGCTGCTGACCTCGGCCGGCCCCGACTTCGGCGATCCGGCTTTGCGCGCGATCATCGCGCGGCGTGCGCTCGAAGGCGGCATCGAGATCGGCGCGGATGAGGTCATCATGACGCACGGCGGCATCGAAGCCGTGAACCTCGCGTTGCGTGCGGTGACGCAGCCCGGGGACACCGTCGCGGTCGAGTCGCCGTGTTTTTTCGGCCTGCTGCAGGTGCTGGAGAGCCTCGGACTGCGCGCGCTCGAAATTCCGGCGAGCCCAAGCACGGGCCTCGCCGTCGAAGCGCTGAACTTCGCTTTGCAAAATCATCGCGACATCAAGGCCGTCGTCGTGGTGCCGAACCTGCAGAATCCGCTCGGCAGCGTGATGCCTGACTCGAACAAGGCCAGTGTCGTCGAGCTGTGCGCGCGTGCCGGCGTCGCGCTGATCGAGGAAGACCCATATCGCGATCTCGTCGATGGAGAACCGTCTCCCCGCTCACTGAAGGCCTGGGACACCGACGGCACCGTGATCCATTGCACGTCGTTCAACAAGACGCTCGCGCCTGGCATGCGGGTGGGCTGGATCAATGGCGGGCGCTGGCATCCACGCGTGGGCATGCTGAAGTTCGCGCAGTCGCGGCACAACGATCAGCTTGCGCAGGTCGTGCTCGCCGGGTTTCTGGGGACGGGCGCCTACGCGCGGCATTTGCGGCGCTTACGCGAGAGCCTGCGGCTTCAGCGCGAGCGCATGGCGGCGGGGATCGCGACGGCGTTTCCGGAGGGCACGCGCTTCACATCGCCGCGCGGCGGCATGTTCTTTTGGGTCGAGTTGCCGCATCGGTTGTCGTCGGCCGCTTTTTTCGAGGCGGCGTTGGATGATGGCATCCGCATCATGCCTGGGACGGTGTTTTCTAACACCGGGCGCTTCGATCGTTTCGTCCGCCTGAGTTGCCCGAGCGCGCACCTCGACCTGGTCGATGAAGCGGTGCGCCGATTGGGGCGGTTGGCGACGCGAATGATCGAGTGGAATGAGGCGGATGGATCAAAGCGATAGCCGGTAGAATTTCTCATTTAGCGCACACGCGTGCCCCTTGCGGAGTGCGGGGATGCGGCGAATCGATTTCCGAGCTTGCCGCCCACGAACTCCAGACACCGCCATGACCGACCCAACCACTTCCGCCACAACAGGCAACCCATCGTTGCCGGAAAGCCCCTTCATCGACCGTCTCGGCGCGCAGCTGCTGCGCGCCGCCGATGGCGTCAGCGAAGTCGTGCTGCCGTTGCAGCCCGATCATATGAACACCTGGGACGTCGCGCACGGCGGCGTCACGATGACGCTCGCCGACGTCGCGCTCGCGATGGCCGCGCGCAGTCTCGCGGGCGACGGCGTCGGCGTCGTCACCGTCGAGATGAAGGTCAACTTCATGCAGCCGGGGCGCGGCGAGTTGCGCGCGACCGGCCGCGTGCTGCATCGCTCGACCACGATGGCCTATTGCGAAGGCGAGATCCGCGACAGCGAAGGTCACTTCGTCGCCAAAGCGCTCGGCACCTTCAAGTACATGCGGCGCCTCGCAGTCGGCCGCGACGTCAGGCGTCAGCGTCTGCGCAGCGACCCGGCGGCGAAGCCCGGTCCGAGCGACTAAGCCCTCATCGCAGTCAACTTCAGACCTGGGTTCGACGAATGCAGGTCAATCCCCAACAACCCAAGGAGACGACTTCATGGCCCAGATCAACCGCCAGGTGCTGCTGGTTTCGCGCCCGCAAGGCGAAGCCACGCCCGATAACTTCAAGCTCGTCGAAACGCCGCTGGCGCCGCTCGCCGACGGCGAAGTACGCGTGCGCAACCACTATCTGTCGCTCGATCCGTACATGCGCGGACGCATGAACGACAGCAAGTCATATGCGCCGCCGCAGCCGCTGAACGAAGTGATGATCGGCGGCACGGTCGGCGAGGTCGTCGAAACGAGGAATCCGAAGTTCGCGGTGGGCGACAAGGTCGTCGCGATGTTCGGCTGGCAGGAGTACGGCACCTCGAACGGCGCGGGCATGCAGAAGGTCGACGACACGCACGTGCCGCTGTCCGCGTATCTCGGCCCGGTCGGCATGCCGGGCGTCACCGCGTGGTACGGACTGAACCGCATCATCGCCCCGAAGGCGGGGGAGACGGTGGTCGTCAGTGCGGCGAGCGGCGCGGTGGGCAGCGTGGTCGGCCAGCTCGCGAAGGCGGCCGGCGCGCGCGCGGTCGGTATCGCGGGCGGCGCGGACAAGTGCCGCTATGTGGTCGATACGCTCGGCTTCGACGCCTGCGTCGACTACAAAGCCGGCAACCTGTACCAGGACCTGAAGGCCGTGACGCCCGACGGTGTCGACGGCTGCTTCGAGAACGTCGGCGGCGAGGGGCTCGACGCGACGCTCGCGCGCATGAATGCGTTCGGGCGCATCGCGTTGTGCGGCTTCATCGCCGGATACGACGGCCAGCCGCTGCCGTTGAAGAATCCGTCGATGATGCTGACGCAGCGGCTGCTCGTGCAGGGCTTCATCGTCAGCGAACATATGGACGTCTGGCCCGAGGCGCTCAAGCAGCTCGGCACGCTCGTCGCGCAGAACAGGCTGCACTATCGCGAGACCATCGCGCAAGGGCTCGAGGCCGCGCCCGAGGCGTTCATCGGTTTGCTGAAGGGCCGCAACTTCGGCAAGCAACTGGTCAAGCTGATCTGAGCGCGACGTCATCATGCAACGGCCAGCTGCCACTCAATCACGGAGTCACAGGATGTTCGAATTCGCAGGCAAGGTGGCGGTGATCACCGGCGCGGGCAGCGGCTTCGGCCGCGCGTTCGCGCACAAGGGCGCGGCGCTCGGCATGAAGCTCGTGCTCGCCGACGTCAACGCCGAGCAGCTCATGCAGACCGTCGACGCATTGCGCGAAGCCGGCGCCGCAGCGATCGGCGTGCCGACCGACGTATCGAGCGCCGCGCAGGTCGAGGCGCTCGCGCAGGCGGCGCTCGCCGCATTCGGCAAGGTCCACCTGCTGTTCAACAACGCTGGCGTCGGCACCGGCGGCTTCCTGTGGGAAAGCTCCGCCAACGACTGGTCGTGGGTGTTCGGCGTCAACGTGATCGGCGTCGCGCACGGCGTGCGCGTGTTCGCGCCGATCATGCTCGCGCAGAACGAGCCCGCGCATATCGTCAATACGGCGTCGGTGGCGGGGCTGCTGGCGCCGCCGGCGATGGGCATCTACAACGCGTCCAAGCATGCGGTGGTGGCGCTGACCGAGACGCTATATCACGACCTGAAGCTCGCGCAGGCCGGCACCGGCGGCGAGGTCGGCTGTTCGCTGCTGTGTCCCGCCTTCGTGCCGACCGGCATCGCCGACGCCGAGCGCGCGCGTCCCGAGGAACTGCGCAACGCGAGCCGGCCGACGCGCTCGCAGATCGCTGCGGCCAAGCAGTTGCAGCGCGCGGTGCAGTCCGGCAAGCTCAATGCCGACGATGTCGCCGACATCGCGTTCGAGGCGATCGCCGCGCGGCGTTTCTATATCATCACGCATCCGGGCATCATGGCGACCGTCAAGCTGCGCCACGAGGATATCGAGCAGTTGCGCGAGCCGTCCGATCCGATGTCGCTGAAGCCCGAAGTGAAGAACGCGGAGTAGCGGCCGGCTGCGTAGCCGGTGCGCCGGCTCCTGACAACAATTGGCTTCCTGCGCTGTGCGCATCACGTTGCCGAAACCATGCCGCTGAATCCAACGATCGAGCAGGTGCTCGACATGATCGCGCGGGCCAAACGCCCGCAGTATCACCAGATGAGCGCGCAAGCGGCGCGCGCGTCGTACGAGAAAAGTGCGCCGATTCTCGAGATCCCGAGTGCGCCGATGTTCTCCGTCGAAGACCTGCGGGTACCGACGCGCGACGGCGCGACGATCCGCGCGCGCCTCTATTTCCCGGTCGAGCCGAACTGGGCCGAGCCGCTGCCGGCGTTCGTCTACTACCACGGCGGCGGCTTCACGCTCGGCAGCGTCGACACGCACGATGCGCTGTGCCGGATGTTCGCGCGCGACGGCCAGTGCGCGGTGCTGTCGGTCGATTACCGGCTCGCGCCCGAGCACAAGTTTCCGACCGCGGTCGATGATGCCTTCGATGCCCTTAGCTGGCTGCACGCGCACGCAGCCGAATTCGGCCTCGACGACACCCGGCTCGCACTCGGCGGCGATAGCGCGGGCGGCACGCTCGCGACGGTTTGCGCGGTGCTCGCGCGCGACGCCGGCATTTCGCTCGCGCTGCAATTGCTGATCTATCCGGGCACCACCGGCCATCAGCAGACCGACTCGCATTCGCGCCTCGCCGACGGCTTCCTGCTGTCGGGCGACACGATCCAGTGGTTCTTCGAACACTACGTGCGCGATAGCGGCGATCGCGACGACTGGCGTTTCGCGCCGCTCGACGGCGAGCGCGGCGCGCCGGATTTTCGTGGCGTCGCGCCCGCGTGGATCGCGACCGCCGAATACGATCCGCTCAGCGACGAGGGCGATGCGTATGCGCAGAAGCTACGTGCGCTCGGCAATCCGGTCACGCTCAAGCGCTACGCCGGCATGATCCACGAGTTCTTCAAGATGGGCGGCTTCGTGCCCGAAGTGGCGCAGGCGCATGCGGATGCCGCGGCGGCATTGCGCGCGGCATTCGGCATCGGATGAGGGTGGTTGTCGCGAAGCGGTGAGCGGCCGGCGGCGAATGCGCCGGCGAGGCGGTGATCAAACGGTCAAGCCACGCTCATCCGGTCACGCTCGACATTGAACGCGAAGCTGCGCTCGAAATCGCCGGGCCGCACGATGCGGTGCGAGCCGTTGTCGTCGCTGCGCTCGGCGACCGCGACGCCGATCACCTCGCCATAGGCGGCGACGCGCAGCGCGGTGGTGCTGCGCGTGCCATATTCCGGCGACTCGATGAACGCCGCCGACAGCACGCGCTCGCGTTCGAGCGGAATCCCGGTCGACGGCAATTCGTCGTCGCGCGCGAGTCGCGGATCGCGCATCAGATCGATCAGGCGTTCGAGCGGCGGCATCGCATCGCGCGCGAGCAGCGTGCCGAGCTCGCCGCGCTTTCTGACCAGCTTCGGCCACGCGGTGTCGAGCACCGCGTTCGAGATGCCGTGCGTGCCCGGCGCGAGCAGCGCGGGGCCACTGTTTGCGTCGACGGCGCCGCGATTGCAGTACCAAGCGAGCTCGCGGCGCGTCCAGTCGCCGACCAGCAGGTTGAAGCCGTTGTAGATGTCGCCGCTTTGCGCGACGTGCTGCAGATACGCGAGCGGCGTCTCGTGAGGATGCCCGTCGGGGTCGCGCGCGGCGCTCGTGAGCCAGTTGCTGACGAGCGTGCCGCGGGTCGGCGCATCGGCGCGCATTTCGCCCGGCGCGCGGTAATTGGTCAGCGCGGCGAAACGGCCGTCGCGCGACAGCCCGAGCCACGTGCCGCCGCCCACGAGGTCGCGGCCCGCCAGCACGTCCGGCGCGTCACGCCACCAGCCGATCGGCTCGGCCGTGCGGCGGAAGAACTCGTCGCGATTCGCGGCGAGCGTGAACAGCGGACCATCGACCGCATCAGGTCGCCAGTCGAATACGATCAGGCACATCGGGGAGCATCTCCCGTACAGAGCATGGGGCGGCCGCCTGATGCCGCAAAGGCCGGCGGCAGAGAAAGCGACAAAAATCGGACGAGAATAAAGCAGCCAATAAAAAACGGCGCCCGATTGCGCCGCTTTTTACCTGTCCAGCGATCAGACCTCGGCTGGCAGCCCGTAGGGCAGCGTCAGGAAGCGCAGCGCGGGGCCGTCGGCCGCGCCGGCATGCACGCTGCCGCTTTCGAGCGCCGTGAGCTTGATCTCGACCAGCAGATCGACGCCGCCGCCTTGTGCCGATGCCGCGTTGACGATCATCCCGCACGGCTGGCCGGGATCGTCCGAGTGGAACAGCTCGACGCCGGGGCGCACCGTGTCCAGCTCGCCGGCGACGTTGGCGAGCGACGTGCGCCGCTTGATCGTGCCGCGGTACTGGCTGCGCGCGACCACTTCCTGACCCGGATAGCAGCCCTTGCGGAAGTTGACCGCGCCGAGCACGTCGAAGTTGACCATTTGCGGCACGAACTGCTCGACGACCGGCTGCGTGATGCGCGGCTCGCCCGCGCGGATGTCGAGCCAGTCCCACACGGCCGGCGATACGCGCTTCAACTTGCCGTCGAGCGACGGCAGCAGCGCTTCGACCTGCGCCTTCGGTCCGATCCACAGATAGCGCAGCCGCTCCAACGCGTCCGGCACGCGGATCAGCGTGCCCGCGGTGCCGTCGACCTGCACGTGCACACCGTCGGGCAGCGCGTCGAATACGCCGGATAGCGCGCCGCGCACGTCGCCCGCGAGGCCGACCACCGCGAGCTCGCCGCTCGCGTCCACGAGCTTGGCTTTTGCGCGCAGCACGAACATCGACAGGCGCTTTTGCACCGCGGCCTGCACATCTTTCGATACCAGCAGGCGGATCGTGTCGCCGCTGCGCCAGCTGAGGAACGACGCGAGCAGCCGGCCCTTGGCCGAGCAGTAGCCGGCGAGGCGCGCGTTCGCGGCGTCGAGATGCTGGACGTCGTTGGTCAACTGGGCGTGCAGGAAGCTTGCCGCGTCGTCGCCGGTCGTGTCGATCACGCCGAACTGCGACAGCGGCATATAGGCGCCATGTTCGAGCACGGCGGCGAATTCTTCGGCCGACGGGCGCGGCATGATGGGCAGGGCGGCGGGCGCCGCCGCGGTGGGAGCGAGACCGGAAGCGTTACCTGAGGTGTTCACGAGCGGTGTGTTCATGGATTCCGGGAACAGTCAATTCTGACTTTGGCTAAGGCAAACAGTTATTATATTCAGTCCAACCCAGTCACGTTTCGCATGACCCTTTTCAAGAAATGTTTCGCAGCCGGCGCGCTCGTCGTTGTGCTGGCCGCGGCGGCCATCGCCGCTGGATACTACTGGGCCACCCGCCCGCTCGAATTGACCCCGGCGCAACTCGACGTCACCGTCAAACCGCACAGCAGCCTGCGCAGCGTCGCGCTGCAGCTCAATCGCGGCGGCGTGCCGGTCGAACCCGAGCTGTTCATCGCGATGACGCGGCTGCTCGGGCTGCAAAGCGACCTGAAGTCCGGCAACTACGAGTTCAAGAGCGGCATCACGCCCTACGAGGTGCTGCAGAAAATCGCGCGCGGCGACGTCAACGAATACGTGGCGACGATCATCGAAGGCTGGACGTTCAAGCGCATGCGCGCCGAGCTCGACGCGAATCCCGCGCTGAAGCACGACACGCTCGGCATGAGCGACGCCGATCTGATGAGCGCAATCGGCGCGCCCGAGGCGTCGATCGGCAATGGCGAAGGGCTGTTCTTCCCGGATACCTACCTGTTCGACAAGGACACGAGCGACCTCGACATCTACCGCCGTGCTTACCGGCTGATGCGCGTGCGTCTCGACGAAGCGTGGCTCGCGCGCGCGCCGAACCTGCCGTACAAGACGCCGTACGACGCGCTGACGATGGCGTCGATCATCGAAAAGGAAACCGGCAAGGCGTCCGACCGCGCGCTCGTCGCCGCCGTGTTCGCCAACCGTCTGCGCGCGGGCATGCCGCTGCAGACCGACCCGACCGTGATCTACGGGATGGGCGACAGCTACGCCGGCCGCATCAGGAAGAAAGACCTGCAGACCGACACTCCCTACAATACCTACACGCGGATGGGCCTCCCGCCTACGCCGATCTCGCTGCCGAGCGTCGCGTCGCTGCAGGCGGCGATGAACCCGGCGCCGAGCAGCGCGCTGTACTTCGTGTCGCGCGGCGACGGCAGCAGCATCTTTTCTGACACCCTCGGCGAACACAACAAGGCCGTGGACAAATACATTCGAGGGCAATGATGGCGCGCGGCAAATTCATAACGTTTGAAGGCATCGACGGCGCAGGCAAGACCACCCATCTGGGCTGGTTCCGCGAACGGCTCGAGGCGAAGCTCGCGCCGAGCGGCCGCTCGGTGGTGATGACGCGCGAGCCCGGCGGCACGCCGCTCGGCGAGCAGATCCGCGAAATCGTGCTGCATCAGCAGATGGACCTCGAAACCGAGGCGCTGTTGATGTTCGCGCTGCGCCGCCAGCATCTGGCCGACGTGATCGAGCCGGCGCTCACGCGCGGCGACTGGGTGTTGTCCGACCGTTTCACCGACGCCACGTTCGCGTACCAGGGCGGCGGCCGCGGCCTGCCGCGCGACAAGCTGGAGACGCTCGAGCGTTGGGTGCAGGGTGGTTTCCAGCCGGATTTGACCGTGCTGTTCGACCTGCCGCCCGCCGTTGCCAACGAGCGGCGCAGCGCGGCGCGCAACCCGGATCGTTTCGAGAGCGAGTCGGCGGCGTTTTTCGAGCGCACGCGCGCCGAATATATGCGCCGCGCCGAAGAAGCGCCGTATCGATTCGCTATCATCGACTCTTCGCAGAGCGTCGCGCGAATCCAGAAGCAGCTTGAAGAGTTGATTGCAACTCTTTGATCCAGACGCAATATAACTGCTTCTTATAATCACGCGCCAAGTTGATTCGATACCTGAGGCAGCGCGTGCAACCAATTGATTCAAAAGACAAACGATGATCTATCCGTGGCAAGCCGATGACTGGAACCGCCTGCAGCAGCTGCGCGCCCACTGGCCGCACGCGTTGTTGCTGCACGGTCAGGCGGGTATCGGCAAGCTGCGCTTCGCGCAGCATCTCGCGCAGGGTCTGCTGTGCGAGGCGCCGCAACCTGGAGGCGAGCCGTGCGGTTCGTGCGTGGCCTGCAACTGGTTCGCGCAGGGCAATCATCCCGATTACCGCATCGTCGTGCCGGAGGCGCTCGCCGCCGAAGCCGGTCTCGCGAACGGCGCCGAAGACAAGGCCGAAAAAGCCGAAGGTGACGAGGGCAAAAAGACCCGCACGCCGAGCAAGGAAATCAAGATCGAACAGATCCGCGGTCTGCTCGACTTCGTCGGTGTCGGCTCGCACCGCGGCGGCGCGCGCGTGGTCGTGCTGTATCCGGCCGAGGCGCTCAACGTCGCGGCCGCCAACGCGTTGCTGAAGACGCTCGAAGAACCGCCCGCGGGCGTCGTGTTCCTGATGGTGTCGGCGCGCATCGACCGTTTGCTGCCGACCATCATCAGCCGCTGCCGTCAGTGGCCGATGAGCGTGCCTGCGCCGGACACCGCCGCGCCATGGCTCGCCGCACAAGGCGTCGACGATGCCGCCGCGCTGCTCGCCGAAGCGGGCGGCGCGCCGCTCGCCGCGCTCGCGCTCGCCAGCGACGAAAACCGTCCGCTGCGCGACTGGACGCTCAAGCAGCTCGCGGCTGGCGCAGGCTGCGACGCGTTCGCCTGTGGCGAGGCGCTGCAAAAGCTGCCGGTGCCGCTCGTGCTCGGCTGGCTGCAGCGCTGGATGTACGATCTGCTCGCGCAGCGCACCGCCGGCGCGCCGCGCTATTTCCCGCAGGCCTCGGCCGCGCTGACGCGCTGCGCCGCGCAGGCCGACGCCAATGCATTCGCGCGCTTTCTGCGCACCGTCACGCGCCAGCGCGCCGTCGAGAACCATCCGCTGAACGCGCGGCTCGTATTCGAGGAACTGTTCATCGGCTATCGCGCGCTGTTCGCGTGAGCCCGGAGCCGGACAGCCTTCCGTCTCATTCCATTCAAGCCAGACACCATGAGCCTTTCCTACCGCGACGCCACGCTCGACGACCTGCCTGCGATCGTCGCCATCTACAATTCGACGATCCCGTCGCGCCAGGTCACCGCGGACCTCGAGCCGGTCAGCGTCGAGAGCCGGCATGCGTGGTTTGATGCGCACGGCCCGCAAAAACGGCCGCTGTGGGTGGTCGAGGATCCGAAGCAGGCGGGCCGCGTGATCGCGTGGCTGAGCTTTTCCGATTTTTATGGCCGGCCGGCTTATCAGCGCACCGCCGAAGTCAGCATCTATCTCGACGAAAGCGCGCGCGGCCAGGGTCTCGGCAAACAGTTGCTGGCGGCCTCGCTCGACGCGGCACCGGGTCTCGGCATCGACACGGTGCTCGGCTTCGTGTTCGGTCACAATGAAGCGAGCGTGCGGCTGTTCCGCGGCTTCGGCTTCGACGCATGGGGCACGCTGCCGCGCGTCGCGGTGCTGGACGGTGTCGAGCGCGATCTGGTGATTCTTGGCAAGCGCCTTGCGCACGCGAGTTGAGCAAGCTACCTGAGTTGTCGCAAGCGGCCCCGGCCACGCCGTGGCCTGGCCGCAAAGCCTTTTTTCGCAGGACCTGACCATGTTTGTCGATTCACACTGCCATATCAACTTCGAAGGACTCGCGGACCGTCTGCCGCAAGTGCTCGACAACATGCGCAGCCATTCGGTGTCGCACGCGCTGTGCGTGTCGGTGGACCTCGAAACGCTGCCGTCGGTGCTGGATATCGCCGGCCGCTATGACAACGTGTACGCGTCGGTCGGCGTGCATCCCGATCACGAGCACATGCGCGAGCCGAGCGTGGCCGAGCTGGTCGAACTGGCGGAACACCCGAAGGTCGTCGCGATCGGCGAAACCGGGCTCGACTACTACCGCCTCGAAGGCCGCTCGATCGCAGACATGGAATGGCAGCGCGAGCGCTTTCGCACGCATATCCGCGCCGCGCACGCGACCAGCAAGCCGCTGATTATCCACACCCGGTCGTCGTCGGAAGATACGTTGCGCATCATGGCCGAGGAGCGCGCGGGCGTGCCGGGCGGCGTCATGCATTGCTTCACCGAACCGTGGGCCATCGCCGAGCAGGCGCTCGCGCAGAATTTCTACATTTCGCTGTCGGGCATCGTCACGTTCAAGAACGCGATCGATGTGCAGGAGGTTGCGCGCCGCGTGCCGCTCGAGCGTCTGCTGATCGAAACCGATTCGCCGTATCTGGCGCCGGTGCCGTATCGCGGCAAACCGAATGAACCTGCGTACGTCAGTTATGTCGGACGCTTCATCGCGCAGCAACGCGAGATGCCGGACGAGGCGCTGGCCGCCGCAACCACGCAAAATTTCTTCAGGCTGTTCGGAATCGCCACGCCGGCCGGCGTCTGAGTTAAAAAGCCTCGCAATATCAAAGGGATAGGAAGTTTTCCTAAAGTACCATATGAAAAACATTTCGATGTCGTCCGCTGATTTCCAACCGCTGTGCGCCGGACCGGCCGCTCGGGCTCTCGCGCCGGCACGCCGTCTTGCGTGCGCCGCCGCGCTCGCCTGCGCGGCGCTAGTCGCGATGCCCGCGCACGCAGCGCCGATCGACACGCTGATCAAGGCGGTCAAGTTCGACGACGTCGACGGCGTCAACAAGCTGCTCGCGAAGGGCATGGACCCGAACAGCGTCGACAACCAGGGCATGCCGCTGCTCGTGATCGCCGCGCGCGAAAAATCCGACAAGGTCGCAGCCGCGTTGCTTGCGAATCAGAAGACCGACATCGAGATTCAGGACAAGGCCGGCGAGAACGCGCTGATGATGGCGTCGCTGGTCGGCGACCTGAACCTCGTGAATCTACTGATCGCGAACGACGCCGAGGTCAACAAGAAGGGCTGGGCGCCACTGCACTACGCGGCCGCGAACGGCCACGACGATATCGTCAAGGTGCTGCTCGACCACTCGGCTTACGTCGACACGGGCTCGCCGAACGGCACCACGCCGTTGATGATGGCCGCGCGCGGCGGCCACGTGTCGACCGTCAAACTGCTGCTCGACAACGGTGCGGATCTGTCGGTGAAAAACCAGATCGGCATGACCGCGCTCGATTTCGCCAAGACCTACAAGGAGCCGGACGTCGTCGAAGGGCTCACGGCGCGCATGCAGCAGACCCAGCAGCAGAAGCAATGACGCTGTCGGCAGACCGCGCGGCGCGCCCCGAGGCCGTGCCGTTTTGCTGCCGTTTTGTCCGACCCGCGCGGCAGCGCGCCTGCTGCCGCCGCGCAAAACAGTGCAGAATGACGACTTCGGCGCGCCGTGTAGCGCGCCGTCCGGACGCGGCAGAAAGACCGCGTGATAAACAACCCTGGAAAGGAACACCATGCTGCGGGCATTGATTTTCGCCGGCGCGCTTGCCTTGCCGCTTTCGGCAGCCGCGTTTACGGGAGGCGACCTCAACAAGCTGTGCACCAAGACGGACATCGCTTCGCGTAGCGCCTGCGCGGCCTACATCGAAGGCGCGGCCGACGGCATCTTCAACACGATCGACGCGATCGGCGGCACCACCGGTCCACGCGTCGGCCAGTACTTCTGCCTGCCGCCGGACGCGCGCTCGGCGCAGTTGACCGACGCGGTGCGCAAGTACATCGCCGAGAATCCGAACGCCGCGGGCTACAACGCGAGCACGGCGATTTCGCTGGGTCTCGGCAAGGCGTTTCCCTGCAAGAGCGGCACCTGATCGATAACCGCCCGCGCATTGAAGAACCCGTTGTAACGCCCAGGCGCTGTCGTGCGCCTCGGGTGTCGGGGTCGTCGCTCCCGCTGGGGCGCCCCCGGATGTCAGTAGTCCCGCAGGCGCGCCGCCGCTCATCGAGCCCGGAGGAAGATGCCCGTTATGCCTACTATCGACGACTTCTACCGCGTGGCCGCCGCGCCGTTGCATACGTGGCTCGGCGCGCTGATCGTGACGGCCTTCGTGACGGTCGTGGCGATCGGCGTTCACCGCTTCGGCGCGCGTGTCGTGATGCGCCTCGCGAAGCCTCATGCGCTGACGAGCGTCGTGCTGCGCTACATCGACAAGCCGTCGCTGTTCGTCCTCGTGATCCTCGTGTTCGCGTGGGTCGGGTCCGAGGCGCCCGATACCCTGAACTTCATCGAACCGGTGCGCGACATCACCGGCATCGCGCTGATCGCCGCGCTGACGTGGCTGTCCGTGCGCTCGGCCGCGGCGATCGGCGAAGCGATCATCCGCGCCCATCCGCTCGATTCCGCCGATAACCTGCAGGCGCGCCGCATCCATACGCAGGCCCGCGTGCTCGCGCGCTCGGTGATGATCGTGATCGTGATCATCGGTGTCGGCGGTGCGCTGATGACCTTGCCCAATGTGCGGCAGATCGGCGCGAGCCTGCTGGCTTCGGCCGGTGTCGCCGGTCTGGTCGCCGGTATCGCGGCGCGGCCGGTGCTCGGTAACCTGATCGCCGGTTTGCAGATTGCGCTGTCGCAGCCGATCCGCCTCGACGACGTGGTCGTGATCCAGAACGAGTGGGGGCGCATCGAGGAAATCACCGGTACTTACGTGTCGGTGCGGCTGTGGGACCAGCGCCGGCTGATCGTGCCGCTGCAATGGTTTATCGAAAACCCGTTCACGAACTGGACGCGCAACAGCTCGCAAATCATCGGCACCGTGTTCCTGTTCGTCGATTACCGGATGCCGCTCGCGCCGCTGCGCGAGGAACTCGCGCGCATCGTCGAGAACGCGCCCGAGTGGGACCGCCGCGTGCAGGTGCTGCAGGTGACGGACTGCACCGAGCGCGCGATGCAGTTGCGCGCGCTCGTCAGCGCGCCCGATTCCGGCCTCGCGTGGGATTTGCGCTGCCGCGTGCGCGAAGGGCTGCTCGATTTCGTGCACCGGCATTACCCGGAGTACCTGCCGCGCGCGCGTGCGGAGGTGTCGGCGGAGCTGGAGACCAGCGGCGCTGCTCCGATCGACTGGCTGCCGCGCAGCCGCCAGGCGCCAGCCGGCAGCACCGCCGCGCATACCGAAGCCGATCCGGTGGCGAGCCGCCTCGGCCGCACGGGCGCGGGCGAGGTACCGCAGAAGGCTAAGGAGCAGGCCTAGTCAGGCGTTGCCGAGCGCCGATCGAATCGCGCGCCGCGAACGTCGAGCGCGCTCACGCCCAACGGTGCCTGGGCACGCTGATTGCTATTTACGGGCGCACCACGCCCGCGCAGGCGGCGCGGCGCACCGCAAGAACTACGGAGGACATGCACTATGGGCCGATTGATCGTCGTGTCGAATCGCGTCGCGACGCCGACGGAGACCAAGGGATCGGCGGGCGGACTCGCCGTCGGCGTATTCGGCGCGCTAAAGGATGCGGGGGGTGTCTGGTTCGGCTGGAGCGGCGACGTGGTCAGCGAAACGGTCGCCAACGCGGGGCCGATGCTCGAGCAGGACGGCGCGGTGACGTTCGCGACCGTCGGCCTCACGCGCAAGGACTACGACCAGTATTACCGCGGCTTCTCGAACGCGACGCTATGGCCGGTATTCCACTACCGCAACGACCTCGCGCGCTACGAGCGCGAAGAGTACGCGGGCTACCGGCGCGTCAATGCATGGCTCGCGCACAAGCTGGTCAAGCTGCTCCAACCGGACGACATCATCTGGATTCACGACTACCATCTGATTCCGTTCGCCGAGGCGCTGCGCAGCGAGGGCGTGACGAACCGCATCGGTTTCTTCCTGCACATCCCGTTTCCCGCGCCGCAAATCCTGCTCAACATTCCGCCGCACGAGGAGCTCGTCAAGTCGCTGTCGTGCTATGACCTGCTCGGCTTCCAGACCGCCACCGACCAGCAGGCGTTTCACGACTACGTGACGCGTCACGCGCGCGGCACGGTCAGCGCGGACGGCAGCGTCGAGGCGTTCGGGCGCAAGCTGCGCACCGGCGTGTACCGGATCGGCGTGTTTCCCGACGAAATCGCCGAGCAGGCCAAACGCTACGAAAGCCGCCAGCACGTGCTCGAACTGAAGCAGAGCCTCGAAGGGCGCAAGCTGATCATGAGCGTCGACCGGCTCGATTATTCGAAGGGGCTGGTCGAGCGCTTTCGCGCGTTCGAACTGCTGCTCGAACGCTCGCCGGAATGGCGCGGCAACGTCACGCTCGTGCAGATCGCGCCGCCAACGCGCTCGGACGTGGCGACCTATCAGAAGATCCGCCAGGATCTCGAATACGAGGCAGGGCGCATCAACGGCCGCTACTCGGGGCTCGATTACACGCCGATCCGCTATCTGAACCAGCAGTACGACCGCTGGAAGCTGATGTCGCTGTTTCGCGAGTCGCAGATCGGCTTCGTCACACCGCTGCACGACGGCATGAACCTCGTCGCGAAGGAGTACGTGGCCGCGCAGAATCCCGACGACCCCGGCGTGCTGGTGCTGTCGATTTTCGCGGGCGCAGCGGCCGAGCTCTCTGGCGCGGTGCTCGTCAATCCGCACGATGCGATCGGCATGTGCGAAGCCTTGCAGCGCGCATTGCAGATGCCGCTCGACGCGCGCCAGCGGCGTCACGAAATCAATATGGCCGCGCTGCGCGAGAACGATCTCGGGGTGTGGCGCGACAGCTTTCTCAGGGATTTGCGCAGCGTGCCCGTACGCCGGGCGGGCGAGGGCGGCGGCCACCAATGACGGCGCGAAGATGGCGCGATGAAGGCCCAAAGCTCGCGCAAAGTCGGCGCGCGGCCCCGGGTCACCGGATGTAAGCCGTTTGTAACAGCACCGAGCAATTGCAAGACCTGCGGCTTTTCCACCGACGCCAGGGAATAATCCTCCGTAGCGACGATGCATGCGGCGCTTAGGGACCGCGTGAATTGATCCGACGTCATGGCGCTGTCATACTCGGCGTCGCCGACGGCATCGTGATTGCACGCCAGCCGTCGGCTCACGGAGACACAATATGAAGATTGCGCAGATCGCCCCGCTGACCGAATCGGTGCCGCCGAAGCTATACGGCGGCACGGAGCGGGTCGTGTCGTACATCACCGAAGCGCTGGTCGAACAGGGTCACGACGTGACGCTGTTCGCGAGCGGCGACTCCGTCACCAGCGCGAAGCTCGAAGCGGTGTGGCCGCGCGCGCTGCGGCTCGATCCGGGCATTCGCGACCGCGTCGCGCCGCACATGCTGCTGATGGAACTGGTGCGCCGCCAGGCCGAAGACTTCGACGTGCTGCATTTCCACCTCGACTACTACTCGTTCTCGGTATTCAAGCGGCAGGACACGCCGTTCGTCACGACGATGCACGGCCGGCTCGATCTGCCTGAGCAGCAGCCGGTGTTCGACACGTTCGACTCGGTGCCGGTGATCTCGATCTCGAATGCGCAGCGCCATCCGCTGCCGCAGGCGCGCTGGCTCACCACGGTCTATCACGGCCTGCCGGAGCAGCTCTATACGCCGCAACCGGTCGAGCAGAAGTATCTCGCGTTTCTCGGCCGGATTTCGCCGGAAAAGCGCGTCGATACGGCGATCCGCATCGCGGGCCGCTGCGGCATGCCGATCCGCATCGCCGCCAAGGTCGACGCGGCCGACCGCGAATACTTCGAGCGCGATATCCGGCCGTTGCTCGACCTGCCGTACGTCGAGTACATCGGCGAGATTGCCGATCATCAGAAGGCCGAGTTTCTGTCGGGCGCGCATGCGCTGCTGTTTCCGATCGACTGGCCGGAGCCGTTCGGTCTCGTGATGATCGAGGCGATGGCGTGCGGCACGCCGGTGATCGCGTTCAATCGTGGCTCGGTGCCGGAAGTGCTCGAAGAGGGCGTGACCGGGTTCATCGTCGAGGACGAGATCGGCGCGGTGGCGGCCGTGAACAGGCTGCACAAGGTTCCCCGCACGGGCGTGCGGCGGCGCTTCGAGGAGCGCTTCACGTCGCACCGGATGGCGCGTCAGTATGTGGAGGCGTATCAGTCGGTGATTCGCGCGCAGAAGCGCTCGAGGTTCAAGGTGATCGATTCGTCGGGCGCTTGACGCGGGATCGTTCGCCAGTGTCGAAGCGAAGAGCGGCGCGGTGCGCGATGCGCGGCGCCGTTTTTTTTCGCGCTTGAGTTTTGTCGCGGGTGAGCGCCGGCATCGGCATCACACAATAAAAAGGCCGCGCGATGACCCACACAAGGTCCCTCGCGCGGCCTTCGCCGCGATGCGATCCGGATGCAAAGCCTGCGCGCGTGTCAGGACGCGCGCGCAAGTGTTCAGCGAAGCGTGCCGATGAACGCGCTCAGATCTTCAGCCGCGTGACCTTCGTGCCTTGCAGCGACACGTCGCCCATCAGGCCCGCGTTGGTCAACACGAAAACCTGCACCGGCGCGGTGGCCGTGGTCGTGTCGACGGCGCCGTTCGCGCCGACCTTCACGAGCGCGACCGATGCATCGACGCCGGCCGACCAGCCGTCCGCGTTGCGGAATTTGTCGAGCGAATCCTGCGTCATGAACAGGAAGATGAGTGCCTTCGACTGCGCGCCCGCCGTCAGGCCGAACGAGCCCGACACGGTGCTGTAGTAGCCGACCGTCGAGCCGCCCACTCGCAACGCGCCCTCTCCATACTGGCCGCCGACGATGAAGCCCGCCTGTATCACCGACGGGAACACCAGCACGCCGCGCGCCTTCGACACCAGCTCGCGCGAGCCCGGCACGGTCGTGAACAGCCTGGACAGCGTGCCGTCGACGCTGGCGTCGATCGACTGTCGTTTCGAGGCGTTGACATGAGCATTGTCCGGAGTGTTGCCCGTCGTCGTGCACCCGGCGAGTGCAAGGCCTCCGAAAGCTAGCGCAGCGGTCGTCTTCAACATGAAGTGTCGTCTTTGCATCGTTTTTCTCCGTGGTGGGTCCGGTGCGCAACCGTGTTGTTGTCGCATGGTTGCCTCTGAGTTATAACACAGCCTGGTCTAAAAGGCGCGTCGCGTAGCAACGCGAAAAGCCTTATGGGACAAGGGTTTGAGGCTGATCGCAAGGTCCTTTTCAGTAACTTTGACCGGTCCGCCGGGCAGCGTCGAAGTACGCGTCCAGCGAAGATCGGAGGAGGCGAAGCGGACGAGCGCCCAAAGCGCGGCGATTTTGGGGACGCTTCGGCGCGACCCCGCGATGCGCCGGTTTTTACCGATTTTCGCGTCCCGTGGCGGCCCATCGACATCGAAATGAAAGTGTTGTTTCGGCGCAGCAGATGGCCGCGAGTGCCAACGGCGCGGCCGCCACTCACCCGTGATTCACCGGACTCTTGACCGCGGGCGGGCGCCGCAGCGCGCGGCGCACCATGCCGATGATTGCGCCGATCACGAACAGGATCGCCGCCGGCACGATCCAATAGCCGACGAACGCGTGCCACAGATAGGCGAACAGCGTCGAGCGGCGCACACTGTATTCGTTGATCGCGTCCTGCTGACGCGGCGCATTGGCAGCCAGCACTTCGGCCGGGCAGCCGGCGGCTTTCGCCTCGTCGGGCTTGCCATGGCAACGCGCAGGCGCGCCGGCGGCGCGCTGCGCCTGAGTGAAATTCCAGGTGGTCAGCGCGCGATCGAGATCGACCGCGTTGTACGACATTTCCTCGCGGATCTCGTTGACCGCCA
The DNA here is from genome assembly GCF_000092885.1 of Paraburkholderia atlantica. NCBI lineage: Bacteria > Pseudomonadati > Pseudomonadota > Betaproteobacteria > Burkholderiales > Burkholderiaceae > Paraburkholderia > Paraburkholderia atlantica. The sequence continues at coordinate 1,668,965 of NC_014117.1, forward strand.
CGATCGCCACGGGCACGGCCCAGAATATGATGACCAGCAACCACCGCCTTAACCAGCGGTTTTTGTGCTTCGATACCATCCTTGCCTCCGATCGATGCTCAGTAGCACCAACGACAAGATGGCGGCCCGCGTAGTGATTGGTTCTATATGTGAGGGTGGGCCGTCTCCGCAGCCATCATAGAAGAAAACGGCGGGTTGCGGCGGGTGGACTACGAAGCAGGGGACTCGGGCGGAGCGCCGCGTGGGCGGAACGATGCGCCGGCGCCGCGTGCACAGGCAGGGCGCCGGCGTGGGGAACGGCTACGCGTATTGCTCAGTTGGCTGGGGCCGACGAGGACAGGCAGGTCTTCATGAACGCCTTGCGGTCGTCGCCCTTCTTGTCGCCCGCCTGCTTGTTGCACGCCTTCATCTTGTCCTGCTGGCTCATCGGCGCGGCGGCGGCCGGCTTCGCGGAAAGACAGGTTTGCATGAACGCCTTGCGCTCGTCGCCCTTCTTGTCGCCGGCCTGCTTGTTGCAGTCGGCCATCCTGGTCTGCTGGCTGTTCGCCGCGAACGCCGGCGATACGAGTACCGCGCCCAACACCAGCGTAGCGATAGCGGATTGGATTTTCATGGGAGACTCCATCGGTGGTGAAAACGTTTCTGGTCGTTTATGCGCGCGGGCGACGACGGCATCCATGGGCCCATCGGCGCATCCATTATGGCAAATGCCTCTGCCAGAACGGCTCGAAATGCATTTCGGTTGACAGCGGTCCGCGCTCGTTTTCCCCGAGTAGCGGGCAGCAACCGGCGATGCGGCGTTTGAAACGATTGAATGAACGAGCGCGCGAATTTCGTTATGCAATGCAGATGAGTCGCGCCGATTATTTCAAACCTATCGAATGGAAATTACGGCTTCCGGTATTTGAATCCATGGCCAGCAGGCAATGAAAATTTCTACATTGCTGCGAATGCACCTGAATAGAAAATTGGCACAAAATTCGGGCGCGGCCGTTATGCTCAAATGCGCTCCGATGCATGCCGCTCCATGTCAACCTTCGTCCTTGCGAGGAGACTTACGATGCACTACCTGTTGATGTACGAGCTGGTGCCCGACTATCTGGCGCGACGCGGCGAGTACCGCGACGCGCATCTGAAACTCGCTTGGGCCGCCGCCGAACGGGGCGAACTGCTGCTGGCCGGCGCACTCACCGAGCCGACGGACGGTGCGGTGCTGCTCTTCACCGGGCCCTCGCCGGCAGTCGCGGAAGCCTTTGCAAAGGCCGATCCGTACGTGCTATCCGGACTCGTCACGCGCTGGCGCGTGCGCGAATGGACCACCGTGGTCGGCGAGCAGGCATCGAAACCAGTGCGCCCATAGCGTCGCTCGAAGCGACTTAGACGTCTTTCGTGTCGCGTCGAACTCCGCGCATGCGCAGCGGCCGCGTGCGCGCCTCCCATTGCCTCTATGTCACCGCGCGTGCGCGTCGGCGTTCTGTCGCCGACGCTCGACACCGCTGATCAAATCAAACATCAAATGGCATAGAAATGCATGCTGGATCGGCAATTGCATTTCTAAAAGCGCATTCGGTTCGGAAATGCGGTATTGTGCTTTGCAATAAACAGATTCAATGCTGGATAAGCAGTGGCTTCTGTTACGGCAATACGAGAATCGACGCAGCGAAACAGACAAGATTGTTTCTATCGGTAACACTTGTCTCAACTGTACTCATGCAAAGAATGAGGTGGTATGCTTCGTGCACAAATTTTCCCGTGCACGAGTGAGACCGCGTTTTGTGCTTCGCAATAGGGAAGAGCCGCACCACGCATGGGCGGACTGCTCCAGCGAGCCGAACGAACAAAACAAATTTGTGCAACCGAGGGCCGCACACGGGTCGTGAACGCTGAGAATCCGTGGCAGGCCCAACGCCGCGGCCAGGCCAGGCCGCGTGGAGAAAATCCAATGTTTTTCGATGAGCTAAACAACGACGAATGGGCGCTGCTCGCGCCCCTCGTCTCCGACGAGCCGGCCGTCCGTCTGAACAGGCGCGGCCGGCCGCGCGCCGAACCGCGCATCGTGACGAATGCGGTGCTGTGGATCATGACTACGGGTGAGCCGTGGTCGAAGCTGCCGGGCCGCTATCCGTCCGGTCCCACGTGCCGTCGCCGCTTCGAAGAGTGGCAACTGAACGGCACACTGCTGGAGATGGTCCGCCTGCTGTCGCAGAGCGGCCGCACCTTCGCGTACATTCCCCAACCGGCGCCGCCCGCTACAGCCAGACCCGCGGCACCGGTGGCGCAAACCCCGAGCCCGCGCGAAGACGATAGTCTGCGCGGCGTGTCGTGGAAGAGTCCCGAGTCGTGGCAGGCGCCCGGTGTCGCGAGTGCGTTGAGCCAATGGCGCACGGCCGATCCGATCGGCGACATCACGCGGCAATTGTCGGGGCTCGCGCCAGCGGCAGTGCCGGCGGCCCCGGTGGCGACATCGGCGGAGGCGCACGTCGAACCGCCCGCATTCGACACGGCCGAGACCGTCGCGGCTGACGAGCCGCGCCCGTCGCTGACCATGAGCCTCGCGCCGCGCGGCATGCAGGTCACCGACTCGCGCGGTTATCTGATCTACGTGGTGGTCGAGGAAGTGCCGAATGCGATGTATCGCGGGTGGGCGGAGATCATCAGGGACGGCAAGCGTGTCGAGCGCTCCGGCCTCGTCGGCCCGCGCTTCGAGGATGCGCAGCACGCGCAGCAATTCGCGCTCGACTGGGCGCGTCAGTGGATCGATCGCGAATGCGCAACCGACGCGGCGGCCGCCACGATGACCGATGCAAGCGCCGCCGAACCTGCGTCGGCACACGCGTCGGGCAACCCTGCGCAGCGCTCCGCGACCCGTTCGTTGTCGGGCCTGCGTCATGTGCCGGAACCGGCGTCGATCGATGGCCTCGCGAATCACGCGCCCAATCACGGCGCGCCGTTGCACGGGCCGCTGAAGCCATCACTGAATGCATTGCGCGGACCGTTGCGCCGCTATCCGTCGGACTCCGGGAGCGCGGGCGTCGCAAGCACGCCCACGGTGACGGCCGACAGCGGCACCGTGGAGCGCTTTTCGGCGACCTACAAAGAACTCATCTCGTACGTGGGATGAGCCCGGCGGACCCTGCGGCCGCTTTTCGCCGCCGCAGGGTCCCGCATCATTATTTCGGCCGGTCGCAGGTCATTGCCGTCCGTAGGTATCGTCGAAGCGGACGATATCGTCTTCACCCAGGTACGAACCGGACTGCACCTCGATCATTTCGAGCGGCATCTTGCCCGGGTTTTCGAGGCGATGCGTGACGCCGAGCGGAATATAGGCCGACTCGTTTTCGGACACGATAAAGCGCTCGTCGCCGCGCGTGACGAGCGCGGTGCCGCGCACGACGATCCAGTGCTCCGCGCGATGATGATGCATCTGCAATGACAGCCGCGCGCCCGGCTTCACGACGATCCGCTTGACCTGGAAGCGCTCGCCGGTGTCGACGGAATCGTAGTTGCCCCACGGCCGATGCACCTTGCGATGATTGGCCGCTTCGAGCCCGCCATCCTCACGAATCCGGTTGACGATCTTCTTGACGTCCTGCACGCGTGATTTGTCGGCGACGAGTATCGCATCGGCGGTCTCGACGACGACGAGATCCTGCGTGCCGACACAGGCAATCAGCCGTCCTTCCGAATGCGCGAACGTCGAGTTCGCACCTTCGAACATCACGCGGCCGCGGCTCACATTGCGATCGGCGTCCTTCTCGGAGATGTCCCAGATCGCGTCCCACGAACCGACGTCGGACCAGCCGGCCGTCAGCGGCACGACCACGCCCGACGCGATGCTCTGATCGGCGCCGAGCTTTTCCATCACCGCATAGTCGATCGAATTCGACGGCGACGCGCCGAACGCATCGCGTTGCAGCCGGAAGAAGTCGCCGTCCGCCGTGCTGCCCGTGAAGGCCGCTTCGCATGCTTCGTAAATGGCCGGCTGAAAATGGCGAATCGCCTTGAGCCACGTCGATGCGCGCACGATGAAAATACCGCTGTTCCACCAGTATTCGCGTGATTCGACGTAGCGCCGCGCGAGTTCCAGATGCGGCTTTTCGACGAAGCGGTCGAGGCGATGCGCGACGAGGCGCGCCGGTCCTTCGGTCTGCGCGGCATCCTGCACATCGTTAGAGCCGAGCGGCGCGCCGATGCGGATATAGCCGTAGCCGGTTTCCGCGCGCGTCGGCACGATCCCCATCGTCACGATTTGCCCGGCCGCCGCATGCTGAACGCCGGCGGCGACCGCCGCGTGAAAGCCTGCGCTGTCGGTGACCGCGTGATCGGCGGGCATCACGACCATGATGCCGTCTTCGTCCTGCGCAGCGACGGACAACGCGGCCACCGTCAACGCGGGCGCGGTGTCACGGCCGACGGGTTCGAGTATCAGCCGGCTCGGCTTGCCGCGCGTGCGCAACTGTTCGGCCGTCGTGAAGCGCTGTTCTTCGTTGGCGACGACCACGAGTTGGCCGGCGAGCGGATAGCCGGCTTCGAGCCCATCGAGACGGCGGGTCGTCGATTGCAGCAGCGACTCGTCGCCGAGCAGGCCGATCAGCTGCTTCGGATGCTGCTCGCGCGACATCGGCCATAGCCGCGTGCCCGAGCCGCCCGCGAGAATCACGGGATGAACCTTGAGCTTGACGCTGGTCGCGGTTGAGGGCGTGGACGAAGCGGTGGGGGAAGGCCGGGTGCCGGCGGGCGTGACCGGGGCCGGAGCTGTCATGGTGAACTCTCCTCGAGGCTGGATGAATGCGTCGAGTTTTATCACGAAGTCGCGAATCAATAAAAGCGCGTTAAATACAATTCGGATAAAGCGTGCGGCGGATTTATTCGAAATGCGTGAAAAAATATCGCATCGATTGATTAAAAAATAAAAATTACCGGAAAAAACCGCCAAGTATTTTTTTCGCTTAATGATGCGCAAGAATGACAGCACGGATGGCGCCGGTCGTCACCGGCAGAACTGTTTGGAAAGCGCAAGTTTCAGCCGAAAAGGCGCAAGTGAGTTGCCCGGAACCCTCTGTCGAGCCGCATTGCGGCAACAATTACCGCACAAAATGCATAAAAAATTCGAAATTTTGACCGATACAATTTGAGATTTTTTGCAGTCTTGTCGCGCGAATTTTAATACCGCTTTATTGAGGTATGTACAAGGGTATTCACTCATTCGGCCTTGGCTTTTCCGTCCTGGTCAATCCAGGCGCATTCAGTGCCATTCAGCCGCGAGGCAAATGGGAAATAAAAAGCGCAACGGTGAAACCCGCATGCAACACCCAATTCAACCAACCGACGGATCGCACTTGACTGACGAACAGAGGGGCGGCGCATGCTGAGCGTTCTAGCGAGAATCATCGACATAGCCATGGTCGCGCTCGCCGCGATGGTGGCGGCGGCCGTGCACAGCGGCAGAGTGGTATGGCTCGACGATATGCAAAGCGTGTCGCTCGCGTTCGGCTGCCTGCTCGTGGTGGTGTTCTTCCCGGCGCTCGGCATCTATCAGTCGTGGCGCGGCAAGCCGCTCTACGATCTGCTGTCGCGCGTCACCGGCGGCTGGCTGATGGTCGAAGTGACCGGCGTGCTGATCAGCTTCAGCGTGCACCGCGCCGACAGCCTGTCGCGGCTGTGGCTCGTGTACTGGGCGCTCGCGTCGATCGTGCTGCTGGTCGTCACCAAGGTGATCGTCTATTCGATCCTGCGCGGGCTGCGCCGCGAGGGCTTCAATCAGCGCGCGGTCGCGATCGTCGGCGGTGCGCCGTACGGCCGTTTCCTGATCGAACAGATGCGCGGCCGCCCTGAAGCCGGCTTCACGCCCGTCGTCGTGTTCGACGAGGACGGCACCATCAATCCGTACGAAGACCCGGACACGGCGCACGCGGTCGCGGGCGTGCCGGTCGAGCGCGACTATCAGCGCATGATCGAGCTGGTGCGCCAGCGCGCGATCCGCGAGCTGTGGCTCGCGCTGCCGATCTCGAAGGAGAAGGCGATCCATCGCTTCGTGATGGACCTGCGCAACGACTTCGTGAACATCCGCTTCATCCCCGACGTCGGCAGCCTGACGCTGTTCAATCAGCCGATGGTCGAGCTGCTCGGCGTACCCGCGATCAATCTGGCCGCCTCGCCGATCACCGATCTGCGCGTGCTGCCCAAGCGCGTATTCGACAGCCTGTTCGCGCTGGCCGCGTTGCTCGCGCTGTCGCCGCTGATGCTCGTGATCGCGCTGATGGTGAAGCTCAGCTCGCCCGGGCCGGTGTTTTTCCGCCAGCGGCGCAAGGGGATCGACGGCCGCGAGTTCGAGATCTTCAAGTTCCGCTCGATGAAGGTCCACAAGGAAGCGGCCGGCCAGATCACCCAGGCGACGCGGCGCGATCCGCGCATCACCGCGGTCGGCGCGTTCCTGCGCCGCACCAGCCTCGACGAGCTGCCGCAGTTCATCAACGTGCTGCGCGGCGAGATGTCGGTGGTCGGTCCGCGTCCCCATGCGCTCGAGCACGACGACATCTACAAGGATCTGGTGAAGGGCTATATGCACCGCTACCGGATCAAGCCGGGCATCACCGGGTGGGCGCAGATCAACGGTTATCGCGGCGAAACCGACCGCATCGAAAAGATGATGGGCCGCGTGAAGCTCGATCTGTACTACATGCAGCACTGGACCTTCTGGCTCGACATCAAGATCGTCGTGCTGACGCTGTGGAAAGGCTTCGCGGGCAGCAACGCCTATTGAACGTGACGCGCCGGGCCGTGCCGATGCCACGCATCGCGCGAGCGCGTTTCTGAATCAACTCTATTTATCGAGGTGCAATCCATGAACCTGACGATCATCGGTAGCGGCTATGTCGGCCTCGTGACCGGCGCATGTTTGGCCGACATCGGCCACGACGTGTTCTGTCTCGACGTCGACACACGCAAGATCGACGTGCTCAACAACGGCGGCGTGCCGATCCACGAACCGGGACTGCAGGAAATCATCGCGCGCAATCGCCGCGCGAAGCGCCTGACGTTTTCCACCGACGTCGAGGCAGCGGTCGCGCACGGCGACATCCAGTTCATCGCGGTCGGCACGCCGGCCGACGAAGACGGTTCGGCGGACTTGCAGTACGTGCTCGCCGCCGCCCGCAACATCGGCCGCCATATGAACGGCTTCAAGGTGATCGTCGACAAATCGACGGTGCCGGTCGGCACCGCATCGCGCGTGCGCGAAGTGGTCGCCGCCGAGCTGGCCGCGCGCGGCGTCGAGCAGATGTTCTCGGTCGTGTCGAATCCGGAGTTCCTGAAGGAGGGCGCGGCCGTCGAAGACTTCACGCGGCCCGATCGCATCGTGCTCGGCTGCGACGACGACGTGCCCGGCGAAAAGGCGCGCGAACTGATGAAGCGCCTGTATGCGCCGTTCAACCGCAATCGCGAACGCACGCTGTACATGGACGTGCGTTCCGCCGAGTTCACCAAGTACGCGGCCAACGCGATGCTCGCGACGCGCATCTCGTACATGAACGAGCTCGCGAATCTGGCCGATCGCGTCGGCGCGGATATCGAGGCGGTGCGCCGCGGCATCGGTTCCGATCCGCGCATCGGCTATGACTTCCTGTACGCGGGCTGCGGCTATGGCGGCTCGTGCTTTCCGAAGGACGTGCAGGCGCTGATCCGCACCGCCGCCGATCACAACGCCAACCTGCGCATTCTCGAAGCGGTGGAAGAGGTCAACGACGCGCAGAAGCAGATCCTCGCGCAGAAGATCGTCGCGCGTCTCGGCGAGGATCTGTCGGACCGCACGTTCGGCGTGTGGGGGCTCGCGTTCAAGCCGAACACCGACGACATGCGCGCGGCGCCGAGCCGCGAGCTGATCGCAGAACTGCTGCGTCGCGGCGCGCGCGTGAAGGCCTACGACCCGGTCTCGATCGACGAAGCGAAGCGCGTGCTCGCGCTCGATCTGAAGGACGTGCCGCAGCAGCATGCGCGCCTTTCGTTCGTGAACGAAGAGATGGAAGCGGCGAGCGGCGTCGATGCACTCGTGATCCTGACCGAATGGAAAGTCTTCAAGAGCCCTGATTTCGATGCGCTGAAACGCATGCTGAAGACGCCGCTGATTTTCGATGGCCGCAATCTGTACGAGCCGGACGTGCTGCTCGAACTCGGCATCGAGTATCACGCGATCGGCCGGCGGCACGCGTTGCGCAATGCGCCGGCGCGCGTCGGCGCGAACAGCGCGATGCACGCGGCGGGCATCGCCGCGGCGGAAACCTTCGGCCGCTGAGGCCACTGCGATTGCCGCGCGAGGAAACCCGCCATGTTCGCCAACGTGCTAATCGTGTGCCACGCCAACGTGTGCCGCTCGCCTGCCGCCGAGATGCTGTTCAAGGCGCGCCAGGCGCGCGCGCCGCGCTCGGGCGCCGCGCCGATCGCGTTTCATTCGGCGGGCATTCGCGCGGTGAACGGCCACGGCATGGACCCGGTGATGCGGCGCCTGCTCGAAGAGCGCGGCGTCGCGGCCGGCCTGCATCACGCGCGGCGTCTCGACCGGTCGCTCGTGCGCGCGGCCGATCTCGTGCTGGTGAGCGAGCGCGCGCAGGTGAGCAAGGTCGAAGCGCTCGATCCGTCCGCGCGCGGCAAGGTCTATCCGCTCGGCAAGTGGGAAGCCGATTCGGACGTCGCCGATCCGCACGGCGGCGCGGAAGACGAATACAGGGAGAGTCTCGTGCTCATCGAACATCTGGTCATGGGATGGCTGCAAAAAATATGCTGAAGAAACCCCGCATCGAAAACTCATTCGCGAGCTTGCGCACGAAGCTCGCCGCCTCGCTTCTGCTGACGTCTTTTCTGTCGGCCTGCGCGACCGCACCGGGCAACTATCTCGACACGTCGCGGCTCAAGGACAACGATCAGGCGCCGAGCGAAACCTATCCGGTCCATCTGATCGACGCGAACCTGATCATGGCGCAGGCGCAAGCCGCCGCCGCGAAAACCGAGCCGTTGCCGCCGTCGGCGCTGTCCGATCCGTCGCTGTACGTGTATCACCTCGCGCCGCAGGACATTCTCGGCATCACCGTGTGGGATCACCCTGAGCTGACCACGCCGCAGGGCAGCACCTTGTCCTCGGGCGGCAACACTACGCAGACGATCGCGGGCGCGTTGCAGCAGCCGTATACGGCCGCTTTGCCGGGCCAGGCCGATCCGTACGGCCAGACCATCGCCGCCGACGGCACGATCTTTTTCCCGTTCGTCGGCCGCATCCAGGCCGCGGGCAAGACCACCACCCAGCTGCGCGATCAGCTTGCCGCGCGCCTCGTGCCTTATATCCGCAATCCGCAGGTCGACGTGCGCGTGCTGTCGTATCGCAGCCAGAAAGTGCAGGTCACCGGCGAAGTGAAGCAGCCGGGACCGCTCGCGGTCAGCGACGTGCCGCTGACGCTGGTCGACGCGATCACGCGCTCGGGCGGCACGAACCCGGACGCCGACATCCAGCGCGTGCGCCTCACGCGCAACCACAAGCTCTACGTGCTTAACGCCGATCGCATGCTCGATCAGGGCGACACCACGCAGGACGTGATGCTGCAGAACGGCGACGTGGTCAACGTGCCGGACCGCACCGACAGCCGCATCTTCGTGATGGGCGAAGTGAAGACGCCGATCCAGGTGCCGATCATCCGCGGCCGCATGACGATCGCCGATGCGCTCACCCAGGGCGGCGGCATCCTGAACACCGACGCCAATCCGCGCCAGATCTTCGTGATGCGCGGCATGCGCGAGCATCCGACCACGCCCGAGGTGTTCCGCCTCGATATGACGCAGCCGGACTCGATCATGCTGTCCTCGCAGTTCCAGTTGCAGCCGCTCGACGTCGTGTACGTGGGCACCGCCGCGTCGACCACGTTCAACCGCGTGTTGCAGCAGGTGCTGCCGAGCGTGCAGACGCTGTTCTATCTGAAGCAGCTGACGCGCTGAACGTTTGGGCTGTAACGTCCCGCGCCGCTGTTGTAGAGGCCGGCGCGGGACGCGCAACGAAAGCAGAAGTACCGCTGACGCGAAAGCCGAAGCCAACGACACGGGATGGAACAGTGAGCAATCAACTCTCTCCACACATGGCTGGTCCGATCAAGACCGAAGAAGAAGACGTCGTCCTCGGACAACTGGTGCAGGTGATCCTGGACGACATCTGGTGGCTGCTCGCGATCACCGCGATTATCGTCACGATGGCGCTCGCCTACTGCTACCTCGCCAAGCCGACGTATTCGGCCGATGCGCACGTACGCGTCGAGCCGTCCGACAGCATGTCGCAGGCGCTCACGCAAACGCAGACCGGCGCCGCGATCACCAGCGGCTCGACGTCGCTGCCGACCGACGCCGAGATCGAAATCATCAAGAGCCGTGGCGTGGTCGCCCCGGTCGTGCAGCAGCTGAAGCTGAACTTCAGCGTGACGCCGAAGACGGTCCCGCTGCTCGGCAACATCGCCGCGCGCCTCGCGACGCCGGGCCAGCCAGCGCGTGCGTGGCTGGGGCTCACGTCATACGCATGGGGCGGTGAAAACGTCGACGTCGATTCGATCGACGTGACGCCGTCGCTCGAAGGCGAGAAGCTGCTGCTGCGCGTGATCGACGCGCAGCACTATGAGCTGTTTGCGCCGAACGGCTCGCTGCTGCTGCGCGGCGAGGTCGGTCAGCAGGCGCAGGGCGGCGGCGTGACGATGGTCGTCAACAAGCTGATCGCGCGCCCCGGGCAGGAGTTCACCATCGTGCGCTCGAACGATCTCGACGCGATCACCGCGTTCCAGTCGGCGATCGCGGTTCAGGAGCAGGGCAAGCAGACCGGCGTGATCCAGATCTCGCTGGAGGACAAGAGTCCCCAGCATGCGGCGCTCGTCGCCAATGCGCTCGCGCAGTCGTATCTTCGGCAGCACGTGTCGAACAAGCAGGCCGACGCGAGCAAGATGCTCGACTTCCTGAAGAGCGAGGAGCCGCGCCTGAAGGCCGACCTCGAACGCGCGGAAGCCGCGCTGACCGCCTATCAACGTCAGTCCGGCTCGATCAACGCGAGCGAAGAGGCGAAGGTCTACCTCGAAGGCAGCGTGCAGTACGAGCAGCAGATCGCCGCGCTGCGCCTGCAAATGACGCAGCTCGCCGAGCGCTACGGCGACGACCATCCGACGCTCGTCGCCGCGCGTCAGCAGATGGCCGAGCTGCAGGCGCAGCGCACCAAATACGCGGACCGTTTCCGCGATCTGCCGGCCACCGAAGTGAAGGCCGTGCAACTGCAGCGCGACGCCAAGGTCGCCGAAGACATCTACGTGCTGCTGCTCAATCGCGTGCAGGAACTGTCGGTGCAAAAGGCGGGCACGGGCGGCAACGTGCATATCGTCGACGCGGCGCTGCGCCCCGGCGCGCCGGTCAAGCCGAAGAAGATGCTGATCATGTCGGCGGCGGTGATTCTCGGGCTGATCGCGGGCACCGGTTTCGTGTTCCTGCGCCGCAATCTGTTCAAGGGCATCGACGACCCGGATCACGTCGAGCGCGCGTTCCATCTGCCGGTGTTCGGCCTCGTGCCGCAAAGCGCCGAGCAGGTGCAGCTCGAAAGCAGCTATGCGCGCGGCGGCGAACGGCTGCGTCCGGTGCTCGCGAATGCGCGGCCGAAGGACGTGACGATCGAAAGTCTGCGCAGCCTGCGCACCGCGATGCAGTTCACGCTGATGGACGCGCGCAATCGCATCGTGATGCTGACGGGCCCGATGGCCGGCGTCGGCAAGAGCTTCCTCAGCGTGAACCTCGCGATGCTGCTCGCGCATTCGGGCAAGCGGGTGCTGCTGATCGACGGCGACATGCGGCGCGGCGCGCTCGAACGTCAGATCGGCGGCGTGCAGGAGAACGGCCTGTCCGAGTTGCTGAGCGGCCAGATTTCGCTTGAAGAGGCGATTCGCCCTTCGAATGTCGAGGGCCTGAGCTTCATTTCGTGCGGCCGCCGTCCGCCGAATCCGTCCGAACTGCTGATGTCGCCGCGTCTACCGCAGTACCTCGACGGCCTCGCGAAGCGCTACGACGTGATCCTGATCGACACGCCACCGGTGCTCGCGGTGACCGATGCGTCGATCATCGGCGCGTATGCGGGCTCGACGTTCTTCGTGATGCGCTCGGGCATGCACAGCGAGATCGAGCTGGCCGATGCGCTGAAGCGCCTGCGCGCGGCGGGCGTGCACGTGCAGGGCGGCATCTTCAACGGCATGCCGGCGCGCTCGCGGGTCGGCTACGACCGCGGCTACGCGGCGACCCAGGAATACCTGAGCACGTGACGCGCGCAGCGGACTCCAGCGCCGACTTCTGCCCAACAGGAACCGAGGACATCACGATGAAACTGACGGTACTGGTACCGACTTATCGCCGCCCGGCCGATCTCGCGCGCTGCCTCGCGGCGCTCGAACGGCAATCGCGCGCGCCCGACGAAGTGATCGTGGTCGCACGCGTCGACGACGACGCGACTCATGCATGCCTGCGCGATCCGTCCTCGCGCGGCCGCCTGCCGCTGGTGATCGCACCGGTGGACATACCCGGCCAGGTCGCGGCGCTCAATCGCGGGCTCGATGCCGCCAGCGGCGACGTGATCGCGATCACCGACGACGACGCGGCGCCGCGCCGCGACTGGGTCGAGCGCATCGCCGCCGCGTTCGAAGCCGATGCGCGCCTCGGCGCGCTCGGCGGGCGCGACTGGGTGCACGAAAAAGGCCGCGTGCTCGACGGCGAGCGGCCGCTGGTCGGCAAGGTGACCGCGCACGGCAAGATCATCGGCAATCATCACCTGGGGGTCGGTGCCGCGCGCGAAGTCGACATCCTGAAGGGCGCCAACATGAGCTACCGGCGCGACGCGGTGCGCACGATCCGCTTCGACGCGCGTCTGCGCGGCGCGGGCGCGCAGGTGCACAACGACATGGCATTCAGCCTCGCGGTAAAGAACGCGGGCTGGAAGCTCGTCTACGACCCGCAGGTCGCCGTCGATCATTTCCCCGCCGAACGTTTCGACGACGACAAGCGCGACGCGCAGACGATGGCCGCGCTGCGCAACGCCGCGTTCAACTTCCATCTGATCCTGCGCGACCAGTTGCCGCCGCTGCGCCGCGAAGCCGCGTGGTGGTGGTGGACGCTGGTCGGCACACGGCTTTATCCGGGCCTCACGCATGCGGCGCTCGCGCTGCTGTCGAAGCAGGCGCAGTTGCAGCTGTCGCGCTGGCGCGAGGTGCGCGCGGGCGCCCATGAGGCGCGGCGCGCGCTGTCGAAGAGCGGAGTGTCCGCATGAGCACCAAGGTTCACGTTCATCTGTTTTACGGCGCCGATCCGCGCTTTTATCGCAAGGGCGACGACATCGGCTGCCTGTACGGTTATCACCACGCCGAGTCCGAGGCATTCTCGCTGACCTATTCGCAAGACGCGCGCGAAAGCCGGCCCGTGCGGCTCGTGCGGCGCGCGCTGAAAGCCGCGCTCGGTTTCGATTTCATCCATACGTGGCGCAATCGCGCGCAGATGCTGCGCTCGGACGTGATCTGGACGCATACCGAGCAGGAGTGGCTGTCCGCCGCGCTGATGCTGCTGCTGTGCGGCCGCAAGGCGGGGCCCGGCGCGTCGCCGCTGCTGCTCGCGCAAAGCGTGTGGCTGCTCGACAAATGGCCGTCGTACGGCATCGTGCGCAGCTGGCTGTATCGCAAGCTGATGACGCGCGCGGACCGGCTGACCACGCTCGCGAGCGAAAACGCCGAGCTGTGTCAGGACTATTTCCACCGCGACGCGACGCCGCTGCTTTACGGCCTCAATACACGCGACTTCCCGGTCAACCCGCCGACACAGTGGACGCCGCATACACCGCTGCGCATCGCCGCGATCGGCAACGATCGCGACCGTGACTGGGAGACGCTGATCAAGGCGTTCGGCAACGATCCGCGCTACACGGTGAAGCTGGCGACGCGGCGGCGTATTCCCGCGTCGCTGCGCGCGTCGAACGTCGAGATCGCACTGTTTTCTGGCATCAAGAAGCAGCACGAGCTGTACGACTGGGCCGACGTGATCGTCGTGCCGCTGCGGCCCAACTCGCACGCGTCGGGCATCACCGTGATGCTCGAAGCGGCGGCGGTCGGCAAGCCGATGGTCGCGACCGACGTCGGCGCCCTGCGCGATTATTTTCCCGCCGACGAAGCCGCCTACGTGCCGCCGTTCATTCCCGAGGCGCTGCGCGCCGCGGTCGACCGGCTCGCCGCCGAGCCCGCCGAGGCGTTGCGCCAGGCGCAGGCAGCCGCGGCCGGTCTGCTCGCGCGCGATTTGACCACCCAGCACTACGCGATGCAGCACGTGCGGATCACGCGCGAGATGCTGAGCGCGCGCGGGCAGGCGAGCGCACACACGGCCGCGGCCACGCACGAGCAACGCGCGGCACCCGCGCGCGAATCGCGCGGAGGCCTCTAAGCGATGTCGACGATTCCGCGCGCGAACCCAATACCGCCGGCAGGCGCGGCCAACGCCGGCGCCGCGAAGACCAGCGCGAGCGGGCTGCTGTCCGGCGCAAGGCGGGAATGGCTGCCGCCGCTGTTGCTGTGGCTGATCACCGCGGTGCTGATCGTCGCGCATCAGGGCACCGTGCTGACGCTCGCGTTTCCGGTGCTCGCGATCCTGACGGGCCTGTGGCTCTACTTCAAGAGCCCGGCGCGCTATATCGGCTTCATGTGGTGGCTGTGGTTTCTGAGCCCCGAAGTGCGGCGTCTCGCCGACTGGTCGAAGGGCGCGTTCACGCCGACGAGTCTGATCCAGGTCGCGCCGCTCGCCGTCACGATGATCAGCGGCCTGTCGTTGTTGCGCTATTACCGGCTGCTCGCGCAGCGCCGTGGTTTGCCGGTGCTGCTGATCCTGCTCGGCCTCGTCTACGCATTCCTGATCGGCGTGATGTCGAGCGGCCCGCTCGCGGCCACCTACGACCTCGCGAACTGGCTTTATCCGATCCTGATCGGCTTTCACATCATGGCGCACACGCGCCAGTATCCGCAGTACCGCGACACGATCGTGGGCACGTTCATCTGGGGCATGCTGGTGATGGGCGGCTACGGCCTGATCCAGTTCTTCATCATGCCGCCATGGGACGTGCTGTGGATGCTCGGCTCGCAGATGAACTCGCAGGGCGACCCGGTGCCGATGGGCGTGCGCGTGTTCAGTACGATGAATTCGTCGGGCCCGTTCGCGTTCGCGATGATGGGTGCGATGGTCTTCGTGATGGCCGCGCAGCACCGCGTGCGCTGGATCGCCGCCGGGCTCGGCTTCTTTTCGTTCGCGTTGAGCCTCGTGCGCTCGACGTGGGGCGGCTGGGTCATCGCGCTGTTGATCCAGCTGGTGAAGTCGAACAACAAGGTGCGCGTGCGCATCGTCGCGAGCGCGGTGCTGCTCGCCGGCTTCTGCGTGCCGCTGCTCGCGGTCGGTCCGGTGGCCGAACGGATGCAGGCGCGCCTGAACACGATCGTCAATCTGCACGACGACCAGAGCTACGCGGCGCGTAACGAGTTCTACGCGAGCTTCGCGAAGACCGCGTTTACGGACGTGTCCGGCGAGGGCATGGGCGCGACCGGCACCTCGACGAAGCTTTCCAACGACGGCGGCCAGCTCGGCCAGTACGGCAACTTCGACAGCGGCGTGATGAACATTCCGTTCGTGCTCGGCTGGCCCGGCACCTTGCTGTACATGTCCGGCATCGTGTGGCTGCTGACGCGCGCGGTGCTCGCGTCGTTCAGGCTGCGCGACGACAAGTTCGTCGCCGCGTGCCTGAGCCTGTGTCTGGCGACCTTCGCGATGCTCGTGTTCACGAACTCGCTGGTCGGCACGGGCGGCCTGCTGCTCTTCATGGGCGCTTTTTCGATTCTTTCCGCGGTTCACTACGAAAAAATGAACCGCGCACGCACGCAATTTCTCCACGGAGGCACGGATTGAGAGTCGCCATAGTCACGCACGTAGTGCGTCATAACGACGGCCAGGGGCGCGTCAATCACGAGATCGCGCGCGCGGCGCTCGACGAGAACATCCGCGTGACGCTGGTCGCGTCGCACGTGGCGCCCGAGCTGCTCGCGCATCCGAACGTGCGCTGGGCGCCGGTGAAGATCGGCCGCTGGTGGCCGACCAATCTGCTGCGCCAGCAGGTGTTCGCGCTGAAGAGCGCGCTGTGGCTGCGTGCGCATCGGCGCGACTACGACGTGCTGCACGTGAACGGCTTCATCACCTGGATGCGGGCCGACGTCAATACCTCGCATTTCGTGCATAGCGGCTGGTTCGCGAGCAAGTACTACCCGTTCGGTTTGACGAAGGGCGTGTGGTCCGCGTACCAGTCGGTCTATACGCGCTGCAATGCATTGCTCGAACGCTGGGCCTACCGGCGCTCGAAGGTGATCACCGCGGTGTCGCAGAAGGTCGCCGACGAAATCCGCGCGATCGGCCTCACGCCGCGCAACCGCGTGGACGTGATCTACAACGGCGTCGATACGCAGGGCTTCGCGGCGGCGAGCGGCGATCGCGCGAAGTTCCGCTTACCGGACGATGCGTTCCTGCTGCTGTTCGTCGGCGATCTGCGCACCCCGCGCAAGAATCTCGGCACCGTGCTCGCCGCGTTGAAACATCTGCCCGAGCATGTGCAGATAGCGGTGGCCGGCTTTCTGCCGGGCAGCCCGTATCCGGACGAGGCGAAGGCGCTCGGCATCGCGCATCGCGTGCATTTTCTCGGGCTGGTGAAGGAGATGCCGGTGCTGATGCATTCGGTCGACGCGTTCGTGTTTCCATCGCGCTACGAAGCGATGAGCCTGTCGCTGCTCGAAGCGATGGCCGCAGGCCTGCCCGTCGTGACCGCGCGCACCGCGGGCGGCGCCGAGATCATCACGCCCGAGTGCGGCATCGTGCTCGACGATCCCGACGACCCGCAAGCGCTCGCTCGCGCGGTCGCGCAACTCGCCGGCGACGACACCGCGCGCCGCGCGATGGGCAAAGCCGCGAGCGAGCTCGCAACAGGCTTCGGCTGGGCGCGCATGGCCGCGCAATACATCGCGCTGTACCGGCAACTGGCCGGGCAGCAGGAAAACCGCCGGCGCAGCCAGACCGAAGCGACGGTTGTCGCGCAGAACGATGCGCTGACGCTGAACCATCTCGCCGGACAGAAGAGCGTGGAATGAACGCGCGAACCGCGCGATCCACGCAAGGACATAGCAACTCACCGCAAGCAACACACAGGGGCACACCATCATGACGACTGGCTCAATCAAATCACTGCAAATCGGGATGCACTGGTTTCCCGAACGCGCGGGCGGCCTCGACCGCATGTACTACTCGCTGGTCGGCGCGCTGCCCGGCGCGGGCGTCGCGGTGCGCGGCGTCGTCGCCGGCTCGCCGAAAGTCGCGGCCGATACCGGCGGCGCGATCAACGGCTTCGGACCCGCCGCGCAATCGCTGCCGTTGCGGCTGATGGCGGCACGCCGCGCGTTGCGCCAGGAAATCCGCAGCTCGCGGCCCGACGTGATTTCGTCGCACTTCGCGCTCTATACGTTTGCGGGCCTCGACGTGACGCGCGGCATTCCGCAGGTGTCGCATTTTCAGGGGCCGTGGGCCGACGAGAGCCACGTCGAAGGCGCCGATTCGCTCGGCCAGCGCGCGAAGCGTTATCTGGAGCAGTCGGTGTATGCGCGTTCGTCGCGGCTGATCGTACTGTCGGACGCGTTCGGCAAGATCCTGACGGCGCGCTACGGCATCTCGCCGGAGCGCGTGCGCGTGGTGCCGGGCTGCGTCGATGTCGAGCAGTTCAATCTGCCGATCACGCAAGCCGAAGCGCGTTTGCGTCTGCAATTGCCGCAGGATCGGCCGATCGTGCTGGCGGTGCGGCGGCTGGTGCGGCGCATGGGCCTCGAAGATCTGATCGATGCGGTCAAGCTGGTGAAACGCAGTGCGCCCGACGTGCTGCTGCTGATCGCGGGCAAGGGGCGGCTCGAAAGCGAGCTTCAGGCGCGCATCGACGACGCGGGGCTGGAACACAACGTGAAGCTGCTCGGCTTCGTGCCCGACCAGCATCTGGCGGCGCTGTATCGCGCGGCCAATCTCAGCGTCGTGCCGACGGTCGCGCTGGAAGGCTTCGGGCTCATCACGGTCGAATCGCTTGCGTCGGGTACGCCGGTGCTGGTGACGCCGGTCGGCGGATTGCCTGAGGCGGTGGCGGGCTTGTCGCCCGATCTGGTGTTGCCGCAGACCGGCGCAGCGGCGATCGCCGCGGGACTCGCCGGCGCGCTGAACGGCACGCTAAAGCTGCCCGATGAGAATGCATGCCGCCGTTATGCGCGCGAGCACTTCGATAACGCGGTGATCGCGAAGCGAGTCGCGGCGGTGTATGCCGAAGCGATCGCGGGGGACGCGTTGCATTGAAGCGCAGCGGCGACGCTTCGATGAAATGAAACGACAGGCGAGGCCGGATCGTTGCGGTCGGGCCTCGCGTTCATGCCGCCGCAGGCTAACGAAAAAAACAGGCTATCAATAACGGCATTTTTCTTTCGAACTTGAGCCCGGATCAGCCCTTGGTCCCGCATTTTTTGACGTTATTTTTCAAAACCCTCAAACGTGTCGCCCGGCGTCGACTTCGTCACGTTGACGTCACACATCCGCGACGATAATCCCCGCGCCCGAAAGTACAAAAACACACGGGCGTCCCGCTCAAAGCGGGGACCTTGTATTTTCAGACCTCGGGGATTCTCAGATGACCATCCGTCACCGCATCACGCTACTCGTCATTCTGATGCTTGTCGCGCTATCCGCCATTGGTGGATACGCTGTGCTTCAGACTCGCAACAGCGCCGCCAACGTCAGGCAGGTGACCCAGGGCGTCGTGCCGAGCGCGCTGGCGTCGGCCGACCTCGTGTCGCAGCTCAAGGACGTGCAGCTCGCGATGATGACGCTCGTCTACGCGCCTGACGAGAACATGGTCGCGCAGGCTCGCGACCTGCTGAAGAGCAAGGAAGCGTCGCTGCACGCGGCGCTCGACGTGCAGGCGAAGGCCGCGCAAGGTCGGGCCCAAACCGGGCTCGTGAGCCAGGCGCGCGACAGCCTCGCGAATTATTTCAACGCGGTCAACGACACCGCGAAGATGAAGGCCGACGGCAAGAACGAACTGGCACAGGCGTATCTGTTCGCGAACGTCGCGCAATACCGCGATGAACTCGAAGGCATCGTCGAGACGCTGCGAATCGAAAAGAACCGCCAGAAAGACGCCGCGATCGACGACCTGAACAGCGCGCTCGCCACCACGACGACGGCGATCGGCGCCGCGACCGGCGCGGCCATCGTCGTGCTGCTGCTGATCAGCGCGCTGCTGTATCGCCAGATCACCCGGCCGCTGAGCCGCATGCAGGTGGAGATGAGCGAGATCGCCGCAAGCCAGGACTTCACGCGCCGCGTGCCGGTTGGCCGCATGGACGAGATCGGTCATTCGATCGTCGCGTTCAACGGCATGATCGAGAAGATCCAGCAAAGCTCGCTGCAGTTGAAGCAGAAGACCGCCGATATCCAGGCGATGCTGCAAAACATGCAGCAGGGGATTCTGACGGTGGTCGAAGGCGTGGTCGTGCATCCGGAATACTCCGCGTATCTGGAGGCCATCTTCGAGACTCGTGAGATTGCGGGCCGTCCGTTGCTCGACCTCGTGTTCGGCGGCACCGATATCAACAGCGACGAGCGCTCGCAGATCGAAGCGGCGCTGCACGCATGTATCGGTGAAGACAGCATGAACTTCGAGTTCAATCAGCACCTGCTCGTCAACGAAATCGCGAAGCCGATGGCCGATGGCCGCGTGAAGACGCTCGACCTGAGCTGGTCGGCCATCACCGACGAACACGACGTCGTGCAGCGTTTGATGCTGTGCGTGCGCGACGTGACCGAACTGCGCGCGCTCGCCGCCGAGGCCGGCGAACAGAAGCGCCGGCTGGAAATGATCGGCGAGATTCTCGCGGTGAGCCAGGAGAAGTTCCATCACTTCGTCGAAAGCGCGACGGGCTTCATCAGCGAGAACGAGCGGATCATTCGTCAGCATCATGAGCCGAGTCACGAGGCCGTCGCCGAGCTGTTCCGCAACATGCACACCGTCAAGGGCAATGCGCGCACGTACAGCCTTCAGCATCTGACCGGCGTCGTCCACGAAACCGAACAGCGTTACGACGCGTTGCGCCGCGCGGACAGCGGCGAGGCGTGGGACCAGCAGCTTCTGATCGAGGATCTGCAGCGCGTGAAGGCCGCGCTCGAAACCTACGCGACGATCAACGAAGTGAGCCTCGGCCGCAAGGGCCCGGGCCAGAACGGCGCGGTGGATCGCTATTTGATGGTCGATCGTGAGTTGATCCAGAAGCAGCTGGACCTGCTCGAAAGCGCCGATCCGGCCGACCGTGACGCACTCGTGTCGATGCGCGAATCGTTGCAGCGCGAGCTGCGTCTGTTGGGCACCGAATCGATCTACGAAGCGCTCGCGGGCGTGCTCGAATCGCTGCCGTCTCTGGCGGCCGAACTCGGCAAGGAAGCGCCGGTCGTCAGCATCGACAACAACGGCTACCGCGTGCGCAGTGAGATCAGCCATACGCTGCGCAATGTGTTCACGCATCTGCTGCGTAATTCGGTCGACCACGGCATCGAGCCTGCCGCCGAGCGTATCGCGAACGGCAAGGACGCGGCCGGTGTCATCGAGCTGGAAGTGGGCGTCGATCATCACGCGCTGCAAATCACCATCAGCGACGACGGCCGTGGTCTCGCGCTCGCGAAGATCCGCGCGGCCGCGATCGAACGCGGCTGGATCGACGCCGATGCCGCGCTCAGCGACGAAGCGATTGCCGAGCTGATCTTCCGTTCCGGCTTCTCGACCGCGCAGAGCGTCAGCGAGATTTCAGGTCGCGGCGTCGGCATGGATGCCGTGCGCGATTTCGTGGGGCGCGAGCATGGCCGCATCGAATTGCGTTTCACCGACGATCGTCGCGGCGCGGACTATCGCCGCTTCCAGACCGTCGTGTCGTTCCCCGAGGACTGGGCGGTGGACAGTCTCGATGCGTCCGTCGATGCAGCGCGCGAGCGTGACGCGGATGCGGTGGCAGGCTAACGGCCTGATCGATTGAACGAAGCGATGGGAGCAGGTCGTGCTTGAAAGTTATCTTGTGGCCGCAGGCGTTGGCGGTATCGTCTGCGCGCTCGCGACGGGCATTTTTTTTCGTCGCAAGCTTCGCGTCAGTGCAGAAGCGCAGCGTGTCGACACGCTCGCGCGGCAAGCCCTCGAACAGCAACTCGACGCGGCGGTCCTGGTCGGCGAGCAAGCCGACGGTGAGCGCGTCGCACTGGAGGCGCTGCTCGCCGAGCTGCGCGCGCAGGCCGAGCAGGGCGAGCGCAATCGCGAAGCGTTGCAGGCGTCCCTCGACGCCGCGAGCGCGCGAAGCAACGAATGGCTGCAGCACGCGACGCGGATCGCGCACGAGGCGGCCCGTCTGAAAGCGCTGACCATCACGTTCGAGCGTTGGCACGAGCAGATGATTTCGCTGATGTCGCAGAACCGTGACATGCACAAGAAGAACCAGGAACTGTCGTCGATCGTGCAGCACGTGCTGATCGTTTCGCTGAATGCGTCGATCGAAGCGGCGCGCGCCGGCACCGCGGGTCGCGGCTTTTCGATCGTCGCGGGCGAAGTGCGCTCGCTCGCGTCGCGCTCGCAGGAACTGTCGAAGAGCTATCAGGAGAGCCTGCATCGCAACGACCTTACGACCGCAGCGACGTTCCAGGACATCCAGGCCGGCGGCAAGATGATTACGGCGTCGCTCGGCGGCGTCGAAGTGCTGGCGACCCAGTTTCAATCCAGGCTCGAGCAGGCCGCGGCGTGATTACCGATCTGGCGTTGCAAAGCATCGCGGACATCTTCTGTCACGCGGCTCGCGCGAGATTACCCGCGACGCCGGGTGATGCATGCGAGATCAGCGCGGTGCCGAGGTGGGATCGCGATCATCCGCCCGGCCCTTGCGCGATGGCGCTGACGATCTCGTCGATCGGCTTTCGGCTGCTGTTCGTGCTGCATTTCAGCAAGGATGAAGCAACGCGCGCGTACTACGCCAGTGGCGACACGACGCGTTCGCTGTCCGAAACGCTGATGGAGCTCGGCAATCTATGCTGCGGCTACATGAACCAGCAACTGGTCGATCACTTCCCCGATCTCGGCATGTCGACGCCGTATGAATTGAACAGCACCTGTATCGAGTATCTGGATGAATTGCGGCCCGATCACGTGTGGGCGTACGAGCTGACGATCGGCGGTGCTGCCCGGCTGGGCGTCACGCTATGCGTATGCGCGCAGGCGCCAATCGATTTCAAGGCTGAACTCGCGACGGCCGACGAGGCCGAAGGCGAACTCGAACTTTTCTAGCAACACTGCATTCGCAGACTGAAACACGATGAATACCAGCAAGCCCGTCAGCAAGGTGCTCGTGCTCGACGACAGTCCGGCACACGCGCAAGCGCTGAAGCTCTTTTTCGACCAGCACAACCTGATTGCACTGAAGGTGCGCGACAGCAGCCGCCTCGGCTCGGTACTCGCCACCAATATCGATCTCGGCGGCGTTCTGCTGGCGGATAACTACGGTGGATCGGTCGAACAGGCGGCAACGACTGCGGCGCGGATCAATACCTTGCGCCCCGAATTGCCGGTGATCCTGCGTTCGAGCGGCGACGCGCCGCTCGAACAGCTTCCGAAGCCTATGAAGAACGCGGCGTGCGCGCATTTCAATGGCGCCGATCTGACGGCGCTGCGTGAAGCCGTCGATCAATACATCTTCAGCCTCGACTTCCCCAACGCGCTCGTGCGCGGTATCGCCGAGATCACCGAAGCACGGCTCGCGACGTTATTCGACGGCGTCACCGTGCAACGCGACACGCCCAGCGTCGTGCGCGATCGCATCATCTTTGGCGAGGTGTTCAGCCTGATTCCGCTCGAAGGCACCTGGTGTCGCGGCTATATGTTGATGCAGGCCGAAGAGGAACCGCTGCTCGGCATGATCGAGCGCGATCGCGCGGCACGTGATGCCGGCAGGGGCACGACGCAAGCAGGCTTTCGCGATCTGAACAACGTGCTCGGCGAATTGACGAATCTGATCTGGGGTGCGTTCAAGGACCGGTTCCTCGGTGCGCGGAACGGTCGCGAAGCGAGTCAGGTGCAGGTGCCTCTGCTCGTCAATCACAAGCACCGCTATATCTCGTTCGGCTCGGACAATCCGCAGTTACGGTTTCAATACCGATTGAGCGACGCGCCGAGCGGACAGTCGGTGTCGATCGATCAGCGCTTCGTGTTCAACCTGAGCTGGTCACCCGAAGATTTTTCTGAAAACACGGCGGATGTCGACGATCTGGTCGACTCCGGCGAACTGGATCTGTTTTGATACAACGCGTCGGTGACGCAAGGGAATGGCTATGGCAAAGATTCTGGTGGTGGACGATTCGAGCACGGTGCGCGATGAAGTCGCGGGCTTTCTGGCGAAAAACGGTCTGGAGGTCGCGACTGCCATCGACGGCAAGGATGGCCTAACGAAGCTGAAGACGGATTCGAATATCCGCCTCATTGTCAGCGACGTGAACATGCCGAACATGGACGGCCTGACGATGGTCGAGAAAATCCGCGGCGAACTCGCGAACAAGACCGTCAACGTGATCATGCTGACGACCGAAAGCAGCCCCGCAATGAAGGAGCGCGGCAAGGCCGCTGGCGTGAAGGGCTGGATCGTCAAGCCGTTCAAGGGCGATGCGGTGCTGGAGACGTTCCGGAAGCTGGCGAGTTGACGGATAGTGTGCGGCGAACTCCGCCGCACACGGATGCGGTGTTAGAACGTCTCGTGGTGCTCGTTGCGTGCGATGTCCGCCTGCACCATCATCTGGCACAGCTGTTCCAGCGAGGTTTGCGGTTGCCAGCCGAGCGTGTCGCGTGCCTTGTCCGCGCAGCCGATCAGCAGGTCAACTTCGGCCGGCCGATAGAACTTCGGGTTCACGCGCACGAGCGTCTTGCCGGTCGCGACATCGATGCCGGTCTCGCGCTCGTCCTTGCCCGACCATTCGAGCTGGAAGCCCGCCGCCGTGAACGCCATGCGCACGAAATCGCGAACGGTCTCGGTGCGGCCGGTGGCGAGCACGAAGGTATCGGGCGCGTCGGCTTGCAACATGCGCCACATGCCCTCCACATATTCGAGCGCGAAGCCCCAGTCGCGCTGCGCGCTCAGGTTGCCGAGTTCGAGCACGTCCTGCTTGCCGAGCTTGATCTTCGCGACCGTGTCGGTGATCTTGCGGGTGACGAATTCGCGGCCACGTAGCGGCGATTCGTGATTGAACAGAATGCCGCTGCTCGCGAACAGGTTGTACGACTCGCGATAGTTGATCGTCGACCAGTGCGCGAACAGCTTCGCGACGCCATACGGGCTGCGCGGATAGAACGGCGTGCTCTCGCGTTGCGGCACCGCCTGCACGAGGCCGAACATCTCGGAGGTCGACGCCTGATAGAAGCGCGTCTTCGGGCTCAGGATACGTAGGCCTTCGAGCAGATTCAGCGCGCCGACGCCGGTCACTTCGGCGGTGGTCACAGGCTGGTCGAACGACACGCCGACGAAGCTCTGCGCGGCGAGGTTATACAGCTCGTCGGCCTGGGTGCCGTCGAGCAGACGCAGCGTCGATCCGAGGTCGGTGAGGTCGTGTTCGACCAGACGCAGATTCGGATGATCGAGCACGCCAAGCTCACGCATGCGCCAGAAGTTGACCGAACTCGTGCGCCGGTAGGTGCCGGTCACGTGATAGCCCTTGTCGAGCAGCAGCTTGGTCAGATAGGCGCCGTCCTGTCCGGATACGCCGGTGATGATCGCTTTGCGTGGTTGGCTCATAGCTTGCCTTCTAGTTTGTGAATGAGAAAAGGAACGGAATGCGCGTAAGCGCGTGGCTCAACGTGTTTCGTCCAGCAGCCGCCGCACCAACGGTTCGACGACCTGATAATCCTGGTCGGCCTTCAGCCGGTACAACTCCGGTTTCGGATGCGCGCCGTCCGACATCAGCGACTTCCAGTCGGGCAGGCCGCTCACATACGCGTATTGATCGACGAGCGGCACCTGCTGTTCGGCGGCCAAGCGTCGCGTCATCGCGACCATCGCGGCGAGCCGTGCGTTGAGCCGGTTATCGGGCATCGGGTTCGAGGTCTGCAAAACGGGCTCCTTGCCGAGCGCTCGCGCGGTTTGCACGAGCGATGATTCGGCCGCGTAGAACTGCTCGGGCGTCTGGTCCTGCATCACTTCGTTGATGCCATAGTTGATCAGCACGATCCGCGCGGGCGAGACGGCGAGACGTTCGCGCCACGGCAGCCCGGCCGTCGGTCCCGCGCGACGATCGCCGGTGCCGTCGCGCAACTGCGAGGCCATCGTGCCGCCGACCCCGTAGTTCGTGACACGCACGCGTTTGCCGTCATTTGCCTGCAACGCTTGCTGCAGATACGTGACCGCGTTGCACGCTTGCGGACCGCAGTGGCCATCGCTACAGGTGATCCCGAGCGTGGTCGAATCGCCGTAGGCGTCGATCAGCACTTGCGTGGGCGATGACGTTAGAGGCTCGTCCACGGCCGCGCTCGTAGTCGGCGCAAGCGACGTCAGCGCCGACACGACGCCCAGCACGCGGGCAGCAACAAGAGTCAGGCGGTTCATGCGCGGCTTTGCGGTGCTTGCCGCGCAACGCCGGCGCCGGCGTGTGCCGTCGCTCTCGTGCCGCGCGTAGCGAAAATCAAGCGCTTCTCGAATGCGAACCACGTGATGCTCGCGTAGACGAGCGTGATCGCGAGCGCGATCGCGGCGCACAGATAGCGGTTCAAATGCAGCGGCCACACCATGTACAGCACGCTCAGGTGGATCAGATAGATCGTGTAGCTGATGGTGCCGATATAGACGAGCACGGGATTGCACAGCAGCCGTTTGACGAGGCCCTTGCTCTGCAGCGCGATCACCACGATCGACGTGCACAGCACCAGCGACACGCTATAGAGCCCCGCATTCGACAACGGCGTATTCGCCGCGCGAAAACGAGGGAAGTGCAGATGCAGCCATGCCAGCACCGCGAGTGCGGCCAGCGCGCCGAGCACCGCGAGTCCCTTGTACGGTTCGAGCGCATTGCGATCACGCCGCACGGCCACCGCGAGCAGCGCGCCGGCCGCGAGCAGATCCATGCGGAACGGCGTCAGGTAGTAGATTGGCCAGAACGAATCGAACCACGGCGTGGCGAGCGCGCGCAGCAGCGGCACCAGCACGATCAGCGCGGCCGCCACGCCGCCGAGCAGACGCTCGGGCACGAGCAGGATCACGAACGGCCAGAAGATATAAAACTGCTCCTCGACCGCGAGCGACCACAGCACATTGAGGCTTTCGTGGCCGCTTTGATTGAGCGCATCGCCGATATTGGTCGCGAAGAACGCATACCAGTACCAGTGCTGCGCCCACGCGAGACCGAACAGCACCGATGACACGGCCATCAGCAGCAGGTACGGCGGCAGAATGCGGCGCGCGCGCCGTGCGTAGAAATAGCTGAAATACGACTGCTGACGCGCCTTGCGATCGAGCAGGATGCCGCTGATCAGAAAGCCGCTCAAAACGAAAAACAGATCGACGCCCATCCATAGCGGCGCTTTCAACGCGTGCTGGGCGAACACTGCGAGCACGGCGATCGCGCGCAAACCGTCGAGTTGCAGGATACGGGAATGGGAGGGTGCGAGGGGCAAAGCGCTGGCTGTCATGAACCGTCCATGTTGTAAAGCAGATGGGCCGGGCGAAGGGCCGCGCGGTTCGCAACGCAGAGCCGGCGAACAGGCGCGCGCTTCGCGTCGCAACTGAAGTGCAATTGATTCTAGGGAAAATAAAATCGAGAAAAAATCTGTTGGAATGGGCTAATTGAATCAGATTGAAACAGCGTATTTTTTTGGCCATTCCAGAAAGACTTTTATGGTTATCTGATGAGCATCGGGCATTCCGTAGTAAATGCGCACTGCGTGATCCCACATCGGTAGGAATGGAGGATTGTCGCGACAGAGCCGAGTGGCGGCGAGGCTTTCGTTTTCATCGATTTTTAAATTCTTTTCTTTTGCGACGTATAAGAGAACGAATATTTTTGAATTATTTTCGATTTTCGTCGCCGCATTTTTTCCGCGTAACTTAGCCGTGCGGACGGCTGCCTTCAGGCGCCGCGCTTCAATCGGTTGCGCTTCGTTTCGCTTTACCAAATCACTGATATTCGCCCCGAGCGGGGCGCGGGTCCGCGCGCATCGCGTTGACCGGGCATCGACTGGAGGTTCCGCTTTGCGCCGTATCACGTTCAAAAGCTGGTTCGCCCTGACAGCCTGCGCTGCCGGCGTCGTCGCCGCAGCAGCCGGTCTGCCCGCTTGCGCCGAAACCACGTTGAACGCGAAGACCTCATGGATCGGCAACAGCTTCGGCTTTGGCGATGGCACATGGACGCAGATCAATATCACCGCAATTGCGGTCACGCCGGACGGCAAGGTCTATACGAACGCGCCGTGGGATGAAAGCGGCGCCGAAGCGAGCGTCTATCAGGACGGCAAGATGCTCGGCTTCGCGGGCGGCACGCATGGCTGGGGCAACGCCGGCGGCAACGCGATCGCGGTCAACCGCAAATATGCGTTCGTCGCGATCTCGGTCGGCAATGAGAAGGGGCACCTGGTCGAACCGGGCGTATGGCCGGACAAGGGCAAGCAATGGTTCGGCATTTCGCGGCGCCTGATCGGCGAGCCGAAGCGCGTGGCACCGTTTCAGCCCGCCGCTAAAAATGCCGATCCGCATGCCCAGCTCGCCGCCGGATTTGTGATGATGAACGAAGTGCCGACCGGCACGAATGCGGAGATCGGCGGACTCGCCGCGAACGACACGACGCTGTTCGCGGCCAATACCGCGCGCAATCGCATCGAAGTCTACGATGCCGAGTCGATGCAGCAGAAGGCGACGTGGAGCGTGCACGAGCCTGGACGTGCCGCACTCGCGCCCGACGGCACGCTCTGGGTGCTGAGCGGCACACGCAGCGATCGCGCGCCAGGCATCGAGCATTACACGGCGGCCGGTCAGCGCATCGACGAGACGATCACGCTGCCGGCCGATACGGTGGCGGTCGACCTCGCCGTCGATGCGCAAGGCCGCCTGCTGATCGCCGACAACGGTCCGCGCCAGCAGGTGCTGTTCTTCACGAAGCGCGACGGCCGCTACACGGCGTCGGGCACGCTCGGGGAGCGCGGCGGCATTTTCAGCGGCGTCGCCGGCAAGCCGGGACCGTTGCGATTCAACGGCTTGACCGGCGTCGGTGTCGATGCGCGCGGCAACGTGTACGTGGCGACCAATGGCATCGGTCCGCGTTACGAGCCGATCGGCGCGGGCCTCGGCGCAACGCTCGAAAGCTACGCGCCGGACGGCAAGCGCAACTGGCAGGTCGAGGGGCTGCTGTTCGTCGACGGCGCGTGGATCGATCCGGCCCGGCCCGACAGCGTCTATACCGGCAACAAGCGCTTCGAACTCGATCTGTCGAAGCCGTCGGGGCAGGACTGGAAATACGCGGGATTCCTGTCGAATCGGTTCAAGTACCCGGACGATCCGGTGTTCCATACCGACCAGTATCCGGGGCTGCCGATCGCGCGACGGTTGAAGGGGCGCACGTTCCTCTATCTGACCGACATGTATGCGGACCATCTGAAGATCTATCGCTTCGATCCGCAGCACGACGGCGAGAGTGCGATTCCGTCGGGATTTATCGCAGGCCGCGAGCGCGCGGTCGCGAAGGTGCCGAATGCGCCGCCGGGCGGTGACTGGATCTGGCGCGACACGAATGGTGATGGCCACTTCCAGCGCGACGAATACACGCCGAACACGAACGGCACGAAGCTCGCGGGCGGCTGGGGCTGGTGGGTCGATACGGCCGGCGACATCTGGCGGACCCGGGATACGAAGGGCATCTATCGCTTCCGTTTCGGCGGACTCGATGCGAAAGGCAACCCGGTCTACTCGTACGCGAACCTGACGCAGTACCCGGTGCCTGCACCGTTCAGCGAACTGCATCGCGCGATCTATGAACCGGACACCGACACGATGTACGTGAGCGGCTATACGGCCGATATGCCGACCACGCAGGGCTTCTGGAAGGAAGTGGGGCGCGTGCTGGTGCGCTACGACAAATGGTCGAGCGGCAAGCCGGTGCAGCGTTATGCAATCAGCTTGCCGTGGCAGACGCAAAGCAAGCCGATCGCGACGATCATCGGCGTCACCGTCGAGGGGCAATACGTGTTCGGCGTCGAACCGGTCGGCGCGGTGCACGTGTGGGACAAGGACGGCGGCAAGGAACTCGGCGTGATCCGGCCGGGCCCCGAAGTGGGCCGCGCGTCGGGCTGGGTCGACGTGCCGAACGGCATCAGCGCGACGAAGCGCGCCGATGGCGAGTACCTGGTGTTCGTCGAGGAAGACGCGCGCGGCAAGGTGCTGATGTATCGCTGGAAGCCTTGAGCTGCGTTGGCCTCGCTGACGCAGCGCCGCACGCAATCTAACCGCAAAACCCAAGGGATTCGATGGACAAAGGCATTCTCAGGAACGTAGCGATCAATTTTTTCGGGCTCGTGCTGCCGACGTTCGTGTCGCTCGTGACCGTGCCGTCGTATATCCGGCTGCTCGGCGTCGAGCGCTACGGTGTGATCAGTCTCGTGTGGACGCTGATCGGCTACTTCGGCATTCTCGATCTCGGCATGAGCATGGCCGCGCAGAACCATATTTCGAAGGCGCGCGCGTCGGGCGATCAGCGGGAAAGCGCGCGCGTGTTCTGGAGCGCGACGTGGCTCAATCTGACGACCGGCGTGGTGGGCGGTTTGATCATCTACTTCGGTGCGTTCCTGTACACCGCGTATTTCACGAAGGTGTCGCCCGAGCTGCAGCACGAAGTGTATATGGCGCTGCCGTGGCTCGCGGTCGCGATTCCGATCGCGAACGTATCGTGGGTGTTCGCGGGCGCGATCAATGGCGCGGAACGCTTCGGCGTCTACAACACGAATCAGACGATCGGCACGTTCCTGTTTCAGTTGTTGCCGCTCGGTGCCGCGCTGTGGCTCGGCGCGACCTTGCAGAACGTACTCGCCGCGGCGGTGGTCGCACGGATTCTCGCCGCGTTGCTGCTCGGCCACTACGCGCTGAAAGTGCTTGAAATACGCAGCATTGAACCGCCGCGGCTCGGCGTCGCGAAGGGGCTGTTCAACTTCGGCGGCTGGATGCTGATCGCGAGCGTGACGACGATGGTCGCCGATTCGCTCGATCGCGTGATGCTCGGATCACGCCTCGGCGCGCGGTTCGTCACGTACTACACGGTGCCGCAGAATCTCGTCACGCGTCTAAACATCGTGCCGACCGCGCTGGTGCGCACGCTGTTTCCGCGCCTGTCGGCGGTTGGCCGCGCGGATGCCGATACGATCACGCAGCAGTCGCTCGAATTCCTGAACGGCGTGTTCACGCCAGTCGCGCTGGTTGCGATGCTGGTGCTCGAACCGTTCCTGCATCTGTGGGTCGGCAACGAAATCGCGACGATCGCGGCGCCCGTGGGCCGCATCATGATCGTCGCGGTGTGGCTCGTCGGCCAGGCGAACGTGACGCGCATCCTGATTCAGTCACAGGTCAATCCAGCCACTGCCGCGCGGATCGGCCTCGTCGAGTTGCCGCTGTTCGCCGGCGCGTTGTGGCTCGGTATCACGCATTTCGGACTGACCGGCGCGGCGGTCGCGGTTTCCGCGCGCGCACTGTTCGACTACGCGGTGCTGCTGCATTTCGCCGCGATCCGCGCGCGCCAGATCGTGCTCGACATGCTCGCCCATCTCGCCTTCCTGCTCGCCAGCCTGTGGCTCGCGCGCTTCCTGCCGAGCCTCGCGCTCGCGATCGCTGCCGGAGTGCTGATGGTCGGCGCGAACGTCGCGTGGTCGATCACGATGACGCCCGCCTTGCGCAATCTTGCGCGTTCACTGCTATTGCGACTGAATCCGAGGAAAAGCGCATGAATCAAGACGTCCTTGAAAAAAACCTGTTGAGGCCTGCGACGCGCAGCGCGCTCGACGAACTGACGAGCGTGCCCGGTATGCAGCCGGCAGAGCGCCGTAGCGCGCCGCGCGCGAACAAAAACGTGCGCATCGCGATCGTGCATGACTGGCTCGTCACCTACGCGGGCGCGGAGAAAGTGCTCGAGCAGATCATCGCGTGCTTTCCCGATGCGGATCTGTTCAGCCTCGTGGACTTTCTCGACGATCGCAGCTTCCTGCGCGGCAAGCCGGTGACGACATCGTTCATCCAGAAACTTCCGCTCGCGCGCAGCAAGTACCGCTCGTATCTGCCGCTGATGCCGCTCGCGATCGAGCAGCTCGACGTGTCGGCGTACGACGTCGTGATCTCTAGCAGTCACGCGGTCGCCAAGGGCATTCTGACCGGTCCCGACCAGGTGCATATCAGCTACGTGCATTCGCCGATCCGCTATGCGTGGGATTTGCAGCATCAGTATCTGCAGCAGTCGAAGCTGACCAACGGCCCGAAGTCGGCGCTCGCGCGGGTGATTCTGCATTACATGCGCAACTGGGATATCCGCACGTCGAACTCGGTCGACGGCTTCATCGCGAACTCGGCGTTCATCGCGCGACGCATCAAGAAGGTGTATCAGCGCGACGCGCAGGTGATCTTCCCGCCGGTCGATGTCGACGCGTTCACGCTGTGCACGCAGAAGGAAGACTTCTATCTGACCGCGTCGCGGATGGTGCCGTACAAGAAGATCGATCTGATCGTCGAGGCGTTCGCGCGGATGCCCGAGCGCAAGCTCGTCGTGATCGGCGATGGGCCCGACATGGCGAAGATTCGCGCGAAGGCGGGGCCGAACGTCGAAATCATGGGCTATCAGCCTTTCAAGGTGCTGAAGGACCGCATGAGCCGCGCGAAGGCGTTCGTATTCGCGGCCGAAGAGGACTTCGGCATTTCGGTGGTCGAGGCGCAGGCTTGCGGCACGCCGGTGATCGCCTACGGCAAGGGCGGCGCGCTCGAAACCGTGCGCGATTTGTCGGAGCCGAAGCCGACCGGCATGTTCTTCGATGAGCAGGATGCCGACTCGATCATCGCTGCCGTGAATCGTTTCGACGAGCTTGGGCACCGGTTCCAGCCCGAGCATTGCCGCGACAACGCCGAGCAGTTTTCGGCCGCGCATTTCCGCGAGCGCTTTTTCGCGCAGGTGCGCGCGGCGGTGCCCGCATTGCGCGCCGCGACGCTGCCGCCGTATACGCCGTATCGGCCGGGCTCGCAGAGCGCCGCGAACGTGCCGCGCATTCTTGCAGTCGATCAAAGCGGCGTGCTCGGCGGCGCCGAGCTGTCGCTGCTCGAAATCGTCAAAGCGCTGCGCCCGCGCATCGAGGTCGTGCTGTTCGACGACGGGCCATTCAACGCCGCGCTCGCGAAGACCGGTGTCGCGGTCACCGTGCTCGATGCCGGGGTGCTGAAAAATGTGCGCAAGCAGGGCGGTTCGCTGCCGAAGGGTCAGGCATTGAAGGGGCTCATCTCACTCGTGCGTGCCACCGCGAAACGGGCGCGCAAAGTGGATGTGATCTACGCGAACACGCAGCGCGCGATGGTGATCGGCGCCGTGGCGGGCAAGCTCGCGAGGCGGCCGGTGGTCTGGCATTTGCGCGACATCGTCAGCGCCGAGCATTTCGGCGGCAAGCAGCTCGCGATCATCAAGTGGTGCGCGCGGCTCGGGCTCACGCATGTGATCGCCAATTCGGCCGCGTCGGCGCAGGCGTTCGCGAAGCTCACGCGCTTCGACAGCAAGCGCATAGACGTGGTGTTCAACGGGATTGCCGCGGAGCCGTTCGACGCATTGCGTACGGTGCCGCAGGCGGTGCTGCGCGAGCGCCTGAATCTGCCGCGCGACGCGTTCCTCGTCGGCTCGTTCAGCCGGCTTGCGCGTTGGAAGGGACAGCATGTGCTGCTCGAAGCGATGGTGCTCAATCCGCAGATGCATGCGGTGCTGGTCGGCGCGGCGCTGTTCGGCGAGGACCAGTACGAGGTCGAACTGCGTGCCTTCGTCGCCGCGCACAAGCTGGGCGAGCGGGTGCATTTTCTCGGCTTCCAGCACGATATTCCGGCCTGCATGTGCGCGGTCGACGCGGTCGTGCATACGTCGATCACGCCGGAGCCGTTCGGCCGCGTGATCGTCGAGGGGATGCTCGCGCAGCGACCGGTCGTGGCGTCGCGCGCGGGCGGCGTGCTCGAAATCATCGACGACTACGAGAACGGCGTGCTGTGTACGCCGGGCGATGCGCATGCGCTCGCCGACACGCTTGCCGAATTGCGCTCGAACGGCGACTTGCGCGACAAGCTGGTCGAGAACGGCTATCGGACCGCGCAGGAACGCTTCGGCACGCGCAGCTATGTGGATGGGGTCGCGGGGATTCTGAAGAGTGTGGCGGGGCAGTAGAGCGTGTTTTTTTACGCGAGGGTAGACAGGGGCTTGGCCAGTCCTTGCTTGGCGTAACGGGGTGGAGGTCGAAGGGCTTTCGCTCCGTTTTTTTGCGCCGTATTCGACGGCACTTCGCATGTACCGCAAACCGTCGTGTTGCGGCTTTGTAATGAGGCATTTTGATACCGCGCAAAACTGTTCGCACCGTGGTGCCTATCTCACAACATCCAGGGCTGGTATTTTTTTGCGGCGGGATGTGGGAATACGTAGGTCAGCCGAAGGGCGGACACCATGGCATGGTACGCGGCTCGTTTCCCAACGTCACTGGAGGATTTCGAGTTAGCCGTTGGGTCCAGGCTTGTCCGGAAACATCGTCGGACGTGCAGTTGCCTAGGGGCATCGAACCACCTCGCGTGGAGACGAGTGGCCCTACTCGCTCAGAAGGCGCTTGAGTTCATCGAGAAACGATGCAGTCGTGTGGCCCCACAGTTTCGGATTAAAACTTGCGCCATAGTCCATTTTAAATGCGTCATCCAGATCCATAGGATGCTCATTCATGAAAGAAATGATCTCTTTGATCAATTGATGATGATATTCCCTTGGACTGTCTCTTTTGTAGCTTGAGACTATTTCTGGAATTGTGCCCCCAAAGAGATCGAAGTCCTCGCCGAAATACGCCCTAAAAACAAGGCTCATTTGTGAATAGTGATTCGATGGCATGGTTCAACCTCGTTGGAGATAAGCCGTAAGAATATAATATGGCATGCCATTGTAGGTTTCGTATTTTAGAACAACCACAACTCTATTCATTGATGTCAGTTTTCCCGTTTGCCTCGTTAGTCCATAGCCAATTTCTCCGGGGATCGTCTCGACCAGGTCGAGTGGGATATGTCGAATAGAAGACCGCGTCCATGCTTGAATTCTTGTTTTGTTGGACCGCATAACTTCTGATATTGCCCATTCGGCTCTTTCGATATTGACGAAAGACGATACGACTTCCCGCTTCGGCTCAAGCCTGAGCCGCTCCCACAACTGCGCCTCGGTCCTCCCCACATGCTTTAGCATCGTATGCCCGCCCACCCCGCGAAGCGTCTTCGCTTCATGCATTTCCAGATTAATCCGGCCCATCGAAACGCTGGCCGCGCGTGCAGCCTTGATCGAGCCAGCGAAGCCAAACGGCACGATCATATCAACTGACAGGCCGATTCTATTCGCCATGTCAGGACTAGCCTTCATCGCTTCCGCCAGTTTTGTCGTCCCGTGCTGGGTCAGCGTAGCCGTATCCCGGCCCGTCCAGATTTGGCGTAATCCTGCCGATGCCGTATCTGAGCCATGCACGCCGAATACGACACATCCGGCCTTGCTTGCCATCGTCGGTTCTGGCAGCACGCATAGAGCCGCAGCCCCGACCATTTCCTGTACGCCGCCGACAACCTGCAAGCCACCCCATAGCCGGTTGGATATGGAATGAGCGATGGATGATTTTGATGTCTATTTGCGCGCGCGAATCAAACCGCGCATGACGAGCGCCTTTTCGCGGGCGGCGTGCTCGAAATCATCGACGACTGCGAGAACGCCGCGCTGTGTACGCCGGGCGACGCGCATGTGCTCGCCGACACGCTTGCCGAATTGAGTCGAACGGTGACTTGCGCGACAAGTTCTGAAGAGTGTGGCGGGGCAGCAGAGCGGTGTTTTTACGCGAGGGTAGGCAGGAGCTTGGCCGGTCCTTGATTGGCGTAACGGGGCGAAAGTCGAAGGGCTTTCGTTCCGTTTTTTACGAGAGGAGACGAGTGCATTACTCGCTCAGAATGCGCTTGAGTTCTTCAAGAAACGATGCGGTCGTGTGACCCCATAGCTTCGGATTGAAATCATGTCCGTACATTTCATAGAAGGCACCATCCAGGTCTTCGCCGAAGTTCGCTGCTAGCTGGTTAATTTCGTTGATCGCAGACTTACGCATTTCAGAAGTAATCGCATTTTTATAGATGCTGACAATTTCTTCAATCGAGTCTCCGATATAGTGATAATCCTGATTTAGATATCCGCCAAACAGAGTATCGAGATTTGGATATGAATGGCTATTTTCTGTTTGAATCATAATTTGGTTGCATATGAAGTAATAATATAATATGGCATCCCATTGTATGTTTCATGCTTCAATACCAACCGGATTCCATGTAGCCGAATTAATCCCCCCCGTTCCCCTAACCACTCCATAACCAATATCCCTGCCAGCGCTTCCATTTAAGACAAGATGATAACTTGGCCGAGACCGCGACCAGGATCTAATTCTGAGAGAATTATTCCGCATAATTTCCGAAATGGCCAATTCTGCTGTTTTGAGATCGTAGAAAGAAGATGCGACGTCAGCGCACAAGCTGACGACTCCTACGACAGCTACGAAGCCTTCTACGCTCCCCAACCGGGGGCAGTATTTGGCGACCCGGTGAAACGAAACGGAGACCCGACCGAGATCGTCATCGAGCCCGAACTTTATAGGTTCTATCGGCGCCGTCCAGGTTTGAAACTCGCCGACCACTTCATCGCAGGCAACTCAACCAGCCGATAGAACACATAGG
The DNA here is from genome assembly GCF_000092885.1 of Paraburkholderia atlantica. NCBI lineage: Bacteria > Pseudomonadati > Pseudomonadota > Betaproteobacteria > Burkholderiales > Burkholderiaceae > Paraburkholderia > Paraburkholderia atlantica. The sequence goes on from NC_014117.1 coordinate 1,705,093, forward strand.
CGGCCGGCACGGCGACCAGCATGTAACCAAACGACGGCCAGATCGACATCTGCAACGACGAACGAAACAGCCAGGCCGACAGCAGCACGAAGATCGGCAGATGGATCAGATACAGCGAGAAGCTGAAGTCACCGACGCGCGCCAGCAAGCGCGCTACCGCATCGGACCCGGAACGAAGCAGCGCGCGCACGCCGCCCGTTTCACGGCGCGGGACATGACGTGCATCGAGAGCCTTGTACAGATAACACGCGAAGCCAAGCGCCCAGATCTGAAACGCGCCGTACTGACCGAAATGAAACGCCGCGCAGCCTGCAGCGATCAATACCGCCGCGAGCACGTACAGCAATGCGGACGCGCGCGCCTCTCGCGCGCTGCGCGCCCTGACATCAGCGATCCATGCACCTAGCGTCCACGAGAACCAGTACGACGTGAAGAACTGCAGATCATGTCGCTCCAGCCCATACGCCGACGCAACGTTGATCACCGCGACGAGCGCAAGCAGGGCGTTCATGCCGATGCGCCGCCGCAGCGCGAACAGCAGCGGATAGATCGCATAGAACTGCACTTCGAGCGACAGCGTCCACAGCGCGCCGTTCGAGCCATACGTTTTACCTGCCACACCCTGCAGCGAAAACAGGTTGACCAGAAACGGCTGCCAGCCGATGTCGCGAATCTTGTGACTGACGGGCGGCAATTGCAGGCTCAGCGAATCGAGCGCGAAGGTCAGTACCAGCGCCGCGAGCAGCACCGGATAGATGCGCGCGAAGCGCCGCAGCCAGAAATTGCCAGCATCGAGCCGGTAACCAGGATTGCCCGCGAGCCGCAGCGCGCCGCCGCGATGGATGCAGTAGCCGCTGATCACGAAGAACATCGGCACACCGGCGGAGCCCCATGCGATCGGAAACGTCAGATACGCGGCGAGACTATTGGGAGTCAACGAATGTCCGACGCTCTGATGAAACGCCTGCATGCCGACCCACACAATCTGGCGGCAATGGAAATAGGCGACCAGCAGTGCGGCGAAACCTCGCATCGCGTCGATCACATGCTCCTTGCTGGCGCTATCGATATGCGCGTCGCTGCGCGCGTGCGCCGCGGCCGCGTTTTTCTCCGAGCGTGGCAGCGGCGAGAGGGGCAGGGATGAGCCGGCGGCATCCAGTGCTGGGTCGCTCATACACGGTCCTTATCTGAAGCAGTAAAGAGAGAAAATTGCGGCGACATTGGCCTTCGAGCGGGCGGCCTTGCGCACCCGCGACGCATCCATGCTAGAGCATCACAATCCCAGGAAATGATTAAAAAATTGCGTTTCGGATTGAATTCGACATCAATTTTGTGACGAATTGTAATTGCCTGGCGAGGTATGGAATGCCGAATTATTTATCGCTTTTGTCGTGATAATTTAGAGCAAGGATTTTCTGACCCGAGGTGAAGTCATGAACCTGCATTTACTCGCCGGCGTGGCCGTCCTGCTGATCCTGGTGGCCGCCTCCGCCTACCGCGATGCCTTGCGCAACGAACCGATCCGTCGTTTCCGAATGAATCCAGGCAAGCTGCCGCCCGTCGACGAACAGGAATAACGTGCGGCCGGAGCCGGTCGCCAGATCGCCAGGCGGGTCATGCCAGAGGCCATCCGAAAGATAAGACCTTCGGATTTTCTCACTCACCATCTGGCGATCTATGCGTAATAATTTCATCAGCTTTTCGCAATATCGCATTGCGATTAATGCGTGAATTATCCGAATTAAATCGGAGAAAGACCACTTCCGTGAACCTCGCAGATTTTTCTGCTAGTCTTGCGCCGACATCGATTGGCCGCCAGGTCCGCGAACAACCAACTTCTAACCGATGTGGGAATGCCTACCATGCTGAAAGTCACCAAAGCCGTGTTTCCCGTAGCGGGCCTCGGGACACGATTCCTGCCGGCTACCAAAGCAAGTCCTAAGGAAATGCTGCCGATCGTCGACAAGCCGCTGATCCAGTACGCGGTCGAAGAAGCGATCGCCGCCGGCATCACCGAAATGATCTTCGTGACGGGCCGCAGCAAGCGCGCGATCGAAGATCACTTCGACAAATCTTACGAGATCGAATCCGAACTCGAAGCGCGCAACAAGCAGAAGCTGCTCGATCTGGTGCGCAGCATCAAACCGGCCAACGTCGACTGCTTTTACGTGCGCCAGGCCGAAGCGCTCGGTCTCGGCCATGCGGTGCTGTGCGCCGAAAAACTGGTGGGCGACAGCCCGTTCGCCGTGATTCTCGCCGACGACCTGCTGCATAGCACGAAGCCCGTGATGAGCCAGCTCGTCGATACGTTCAATCACTATCACAGCTCGGTGATCGGCGTCGAAACGATCGCACGCGAGGACAGCCGCTCATACGGCGTCGTCGATGGCCGCGAGTGGGAAGACAATGTGATCAAGCTGTCGGGCATCGTCGAGAAGCCAGCGCCGGATCAGGCGCCGTCGAATCTCGGCGTGGTCGGACGCTACGTGCTGATGCCGACGATCTTCAAGCATATCCGCGCGCTGAAGCCGGGCGCGGGCGGCGAGTTGCAACTGACGGACGCGGTGCAGTCGCTGCTGACCGAGGAGCAGGTGCTCGCGTATCGCTACTTCGGCACGCGCTTCGATTGCGGCAGCAAGCTCGGATATCTGAAAGCGACCGTCGAATTCGCGCTGCGCCACCCAGAGGTGAAGGCCGAATTCGAGGCGTATTTGCAGGCGTATATGCAGAACGAAGCGCCTGCCGGCGAGGCGGGGCAGTTGACGGCCGAAGCCGCGTGAACTGACGAGGTCGTGAAATAAAAAACGGGCGTCGCATTGCGCGGCGCCCTCGTCGTTTCAGCCGGACGGCCTCAACCCTGCTTCTTCACCTCGAGCCGGAATTTGTGCAGTAACGGCTCGGTATAACCGCTAGGCTGCTGGCGCCCCTCGAATACGAGTGCCTGCGCGGCCTTGAACGCAATCGTGTCGAAGCTCGGCGCCATCGGCTGGTAGAGCGGATCACCCGCGTTCTGCTCGTCCACGACCTTGGCCATGCGCTTGAACGTCTCCTCGACGAGCTCGCGTTTGATCACGCCGTGATACAGCCAGTTGGCGATGTGCTGGCTCGAAATTCGCAGCGTCGCGCGGTCTTCCATCAGGCCGACGTTGTGAATGTCCGGCACCTTCGAGCAGCCGACGCCCTGGTCGATCCAGCGCACCACGTAGCCGAGAATGCCTTGCGTGTTGTTGTCGACCTCGGCGCGGATTTCGTCGTCGTTCCATTGCGCTTTTTCGACGACCGGAATCGTCAGCAGGCCATCGAGCAGTTCGTCGTACACCTTCGCGTAGTCGGTGCGTTCGAGTTCCTGCTGGACCGCCTGTACGTCGACCTGGTGATAGTGCAGCGCGTGCAGCGTCGCGGCGGTCGGCGAGGGCACCCACGCTGTATTCGCGCCAGCCTTCGGATGGCCGATCTTCTGCTCGAGCATCGCGTGCATCAGGTCCGGCATCGCCCACATGCCTTTGCCGATCTGAGAGCGGCCGCGCAGGCCCCCGCTCAAACCGACCAGCACGTTGCTGCGCTCGTACGACGCGATCCACTTGCTCGACTTCATGTCGCCCTTGCGCATCATCGGGCCCGCTTCCATCGCCGAGTGCATCTCGTCGCCGGTGCGATCGAGGAAGCCCGTGTTGATGAACGCGACGCGCGCCGACGCTTCGGCGATACAGGCGAGCAGGTTCAAGCTGGTGCGGCGCTCCTCGTCCATGATGCCCATCTTGATCGTATTGCGCGGCAGCTTCAGCAGGTCTTCGACGCGCGCGAACAGCTCGCTCGCGAACGCGACTTCGGCCGGGCCGTGCATCTTCGGCTTCACGATATAGATCGAGCCGGTACGCGAGTTCAGCTTGTTTTGACGGTCGCGCAGCGCGCACAGCGTCGTGATCACCGCGTCGAGAATGCCTTCCGGAATCTCGTGGCCGTCGCGGGTCAATACGGCCGGGTTCGTCATCAGGTGGCCGACGTTGCGGATGAACAGCAGCGAGCGGCCATGCAGCTTGACCTGCGACTTGCCGTCCGCGCCGGTGTACTCGCGATCCGCGTTGAGCCGGCGCGTGAAGGTCTTGCCGTTCTTCGTGACCTGTTCGGTCAGGTCGCCGTTCATCAGGCCGAGCCAGTTGCGATAGAGCTGCACCTTGTCGTCGGCGTCGACGGCCGCGACCGAGTCTTCGCAATCGATGATCGTCGTGACCGCCGCTTCGACGACGACGTCCTTCACATGCGCCGCATCGGTCTTGCCGACCGGATCGTCCGCATCGATCTGGATCTCGACGTGCAGGCCGTTGTGCTTGAGCAGCACCGCCGACGGCGCACTCGCGTCGCCCTGATAGCCGACGAGTTGCGTGGGTGTCTTCTGCGCGGCAGTGCCGCTCTGCAGCGCGACGACCAGCTGGCCGTTCTCGACGCTATAGCGCGTCGCATCCGCATGCGAGCCGTTCGCGAGCGGCGCGGCCTGATCGAGGAACTTGCGCGCGTACGCGATCACCGCGGCGCCGCGCACCGGGTTATAGCCTTTCTGCTTTTCCGCGCCACCCGCTTCGGGAATCGCATCCGTGCCGTACAGCGCGTCGTACAGGCTGCCCCAGCGCGCGTTCGCGGCGTTCAGCGCGTAGCGCTGGTTCGACAGCGGTACGACGAGCTGCGGGCCGGCCTGCTCCGAGATTTCGCTGTCCACGTGGTCGGTCGTGGCCTGGACGCTGGCGGGCACGGGCACGATGTAGCCGATGCCTTCGAGAAACGCACGATACGCGCGCAGATCCCGCACCGGGCCGGGATGGGTCCGATGCCAGTTGTCCAGTTCGGTTTGCAGGCGGTCGCGCTCGGCGAGCAACGCCCGATTTTTTGGCGCCAGCTCGTGCACGAGGGCGTCGAAACCCGACCAGAAGGCGGCACTGTCGATCCCGGTGCCGGGCAGGGCTTCGGTTTCAACGAACTGGTCGAGGTTGGCGGCGACCTGCAGTCCGCCGCGCGGGTTCATCTGAGTCATCGACTGCTCCATCTGTTATGGGACCGATGAGGGGCCATCGGCCCGCGTTGTGCCACGGGATTGCTTCGGCGACCGGCGCTTTAAACGCCGAGCGCCTGAATGCCGGCCTTCGCGATCTGTGCGTCCTGCTCCGACTTGACGCCCGATACGCCGACCGCGCCGACCACATGGCCGTCGACGATCACCGGCACGCCGCCTTCGAGCGTGCCCTGCAACGGCGCGCTGAGGAATGCGGTGCGGCCGTTGTTGATCATGTCTTCATAGACCTTGGTTTCGCGCCGGCCGAGCGCCGCGGTGCGCGCTTTCTCGGTCGCGATATACGAGGTGGACGGCGCCGCGCCGTCCAGACGCAGCACCGCGAGCGGATGGCCACCGTCGTCCGCGACGACGATTGCGACGGGCCACTTGTTCTTCTCGGCTTCCGCGCGCGCGGCATCGACAATGCGAGTCGTCTCGGCGACGGTCAACACGGGTTTGGTCAGCATGATGAATGTCCTGTCTCGGTGAGGGGAAGGTGGCTTTTGTGGCTTCTTTCGGTAACGGGGCGATACGGCGCCTGCGCGCGCTTTCGCAGCGCTGCCGCATGCCGCATGCCCCGCGCCGGCGCCTGTCTGATCCGAAGATTCTACTTCCCGCCGCCTCAGCGCGGAACGGCAGCTTCCCTGGTCGCCATCACCGATACACGCGCAGCGCTTTACAATCGCGTCTCCACCTGACAACCGCGCTTCCAACGAGATCTCAGATCATGCCAACCATCAGCGAGCTGTTCGTCTATCCGATCAAATCCTGCGCGGGCATCCCGCTCGATGCGGCGCGCCTGCTGGCGACGGGCCTCGAATATGACCGCAACTGGATGATCGTCGATCCCGAAGGCGCGATGTTCACGCAGCGCGCATATCCGCGCATGGCCCTGATCAAGGTAGAACTCGGCGCCGAGGATCTGATCGTCAACGCGCCGGGCATGCGTGAACTGCGCACGCCGCTCGATGCCGCGCGCCTCGCCGGCGCGGCCAGGGTCGATACCGCGGTGTGGCGCGACGCGGCCTACGGGCTCGACACCGGCGAAGAAACGGCAGCCTGGTTCACGGAGTTCCTCGGTCTGCCCGCGCGCTTGCTGCGCTTCGATCCGGAGCGCGAACGCATCGTCGATCCGGACTACACGGACAGCACCGGCGGTGCCACGACCTTTTTCGCCGATGGTTTTCCGCTGCTGGTGGTCGGCCAGGCCTCGCTCGACGATCTGAACGCGCGGCTGAACGGCAAAGGCGCGCCGTCGATCGGAATCGATCGCTTTCGGCCCAACATCGTGCTCATTGGCCTCGATGCCTATGAAGAGGACTATGTCGAGACGCTCGCCGCCGATGCGGATGCGGATGCGGATGCGGAATCGAGCGCGCGCGTCGAGTTGCGTCTCGTCAAGCTGTGCTCGCGCTGTCCGATGCCGACTATCGATCAGGCCCGCGGTGCGCCCGATCCCGACTGGCCGAACGAGCCGACCGACACGATGCTCGGTTATCGCGTCAGCGCACGCTTCGACGGCGCGGTCACGTTCGGCAACAACGCGCTGGTCGCGAGCGGGGCGGGGGCCTGGCTGCGGGTTGGGCAGCAGGTCGACGCGGAGCTCGGCTTCGGCGATTGATTGGATGAAAGACGGGCGATGCCCGCTTTAATCGGATATCACGCTGCCCGCGCAATCGCCGGCGCGGGCAGCGTTTCCCCACCTTGCTCGCCGGGAGCTTCGCATTCCCAGCAAGGCGCTTCGGCGCTCTCGCCAACCGCATCGCCCACCAGAATCACCGCCGGACTGCCGAAGCCCGCGTCGAGCGCATCGGCGGCGAGCCGATCGAGCCGCGTCAACAGGCGCCGCTCGTCGCGGCCGCCGGCCCACTGCACGACCGCGGCCGGCGTGCCGGCCGGCAGGTGCGCGAGCAAGGCGGCGGCGATGCCGTCGATGCGCCGCATGCCCATATAGATCGCCAGCGTCGTGCGCGTCGCGGCGAGCGCGGCCCAGTCCGGCTCGCCATGATCTTCGGTGTGCGCGGTGACGAAGCTCACGCCGTGGCAGTGCCGCCGATGTGTGAGCGACATGCCGAGCCCGGCCGCGGCGGCGAAGCCCGACGAGATGCCGTTGACGATCTCCACCGCGAGGCCCGCGTCGCGCAGCACCGCGAGTTCCTCGCCCGCGCGGCCGAACAGCAGCGCTTCGCCGCCCTTGACGCGCACCACGTGGAGCCCCTTCAGCGCATAGCGCCGCATCAGCCGCTCGATGAACGCCTGCGGCGTCGAGCGGCAGCCGCCGCGTTTGCCGACGCGAATCACGCGCGCCTGCGGCGCGAGCGTCACGATGTCGGGATTCGCGAGGTCGTCGAGCAGCACGACGTCGGCGGCCGCGAGCGCCTTGACGGCCTTCAGCGTCAGCAAGTCGAGGTCGCCTGGGCCCGCACTCAGTAGCGTGACCTTGCCGGTGTTGATGTTCATGTCGTGTCCTTGTGCCGTGAGTTTCTCGTGGCTCGAAACGAAAACGGCGTCCGCCCGTGAAGATCACGAGGGGACGCCGTTGTCCATTCCATTGCCGGTTGACGGTTGAGTCTGCGCATCGCGACGACGTTGCCGCGATGACGTTGCCGATGACCAATGCAAGGACCACGCCATCGATCGAATAGAGGCACGCAAGGCGTTGCCACGCGCTGCGATTCATGCAGAAAACAGCATCGCGATCGGACCTGCGTGCGACTTCGTTTCGCACGTCCACAGTGCTGCGTCGCACCATCCCTGTGCTTTGCCGCATCAAAACGCGTCGCGCGCGGACTGCGCTCTGAGGCCGCGCGATTTGCGGCAAAGTCCCGTCCCACCGTGCTTTCCGGCGCACTGATCGAAATTGGCACAGCCTTTGCGATAAGCGTTGCCATCGGACCAACGTGGGTTCGTCGCGCTTGCAGCACAAAGCAGCGCCCCGCAGCACCCAACAGGACAACGGCGTCCCCCGGATTCAGCCCTCGGCTGGATTCGCGGGACGCCGTTTTTATTTCGGCAATCGCTTTCGCCAGACACCAGAGGACAGCGCGCTCATGAAAATCATCGTTATCGGTCACGGGATGGTCGGCCACAAACTGGTCGAATGCCTGGCGCAACAGGCCGCGCACGATCTCGACATCACGGTGCTGGGCGAAGAATCGCGACCGGCCTACGATCGCGTGCATCTGTCCGAGTTCTTCTCGGGCAAGACCGCCGATGACCTGTCGCTCGTCGAGCCCGGCTTCTTCGAGCGCCACGGCGTGCAACTGAAGCTGAACGCGCGCGCCGTCGCGGTCGATCGCGACGCGCGCACCGTGACGGTCGCGAGCGGCGAAACGCTGCCGTACGACCGCCTCGTGTTCGCGACCGGCTCCTATCCGTTCGTGCCGCCGGTGCCGGGCCGCGAGCGCGGTGACTGCTTCGTCTACCGGACGATCGACGATCTCGAAGCGATGCGCGAATGCGGCGCTCGCTCGAAAACGGGCACGGTGGTCGGCGGTGGTCTGCTCGGCCTCGAATGCGCGAAGGCGCTGCGCGACATGGGCCTGCAAACGCATGTGGTCGAATTCGCGCCGCGCCTGATGGCGGTGCAGGTCGACGACGGCGGCGGCCGCGTGTTGCGCGGCCGGATCGAAGAACTCGGCGTCACGGTGCACACGCACAAGAACACGACGGCGATCGTCGACGGCGAAGCGGGCACACACCGCATGCAATTCGCCGACGGCAGCCATCTCGACACCGACATGATCGTGTTCTCCGCGGGCATCCGTCCGCGCGACGATCTGGCCCGCGCATGCGGCCTCGAACTCGGCGCGCGCGGCGGCATCGCAATCGACGACGCGTGCCGCACCAGCGATCCGCACATCTACGCGATCGGCGAATGCGCGCTGTGGCACGGTCAGTTGTTCGGCCTCGTCGCGCCCGGCTATGAGATGGCGCGCGTGGTTGCGAAGCAGTTGCTGGGCGACTCGGCCGAATTCGCGGGCGCCGACATGAGCACCAAGCTGAAGCTGATGGGGGTCGACGTCGCCAGCATCGGCGATGCTCACGGCAATACGCCGGGCAGCCGCACCTACCAGTTCAGCGACGAGCGCAAGCAGATCTACAAGAAGCTCGTCGTATCCGATTGCGGCAAGTATCTGCTCGGCGGCGTGATGGTCGGCGACGCGAGCGAATACGGCACGCTGCTGCAGATGATGCTGAACCGCATCGAGCTGCCCGCGTCGCCCGAATTCCTGATCCTGCCGCAAGCGGACGGCAGCGCGAAGCCGGCGCTCGGCGTCGAGGCGCTGCCCGCGGCCGCGCAGATCTGCTCGTGCAACAACGTGTCGAAGGGCGAGCTGTGCGCGGCCGTCTGCGCGGGCGCGACCGACATCGGCGCGTTGAAGAGCGCGACCGGCGCGGGTACCTCGTGCGGCGGCTGCGTGCCGCTCGTCACGCAAGTGATGAAGGCCGAGATGAAGAAGCAGGGCCTCGCGGTCAACAACCACGTCTGCGAGCACTTCCCGTATTCGCGCCAGGAGCTGTACCACCTCGTGCGCGTCGAGAAGCTGCGCAGTTTCGGCGCGCTGCTCGCGAAGCATGGCCGCGGGCTCGGTTGCGATATCTGCAAGCCGGCGGTCGCCAGCATTCTCGCGTCGTGCTGGAACGAATTCGTGCTGAAGAAGGAGCACGCATCGCTGCAGGACACCAACGACTACTACCTCGCGAACATCCAGCGCGACGGCACCTACTCGGTCGTGCCGCGCATGCCCGGCGGCGAAGTGACACCCGACGGCCTGATCGCGGTCGCGCAGGTCGCGAAGAAATACGGCCTCTACACGAAGATCACCGGGGGTCAGCGTGTCGATCTATTCGGCGCGCGCGTCGAGCAATTGCCGTCGATCTGGGAAGAGCTGATCGCCGCGGGTTTCGAATCGGGCCACGCGTATGGCAAATCGCTGCGCACCGTGAAATCGTGCGTCGGCTCGACGTGGTGCCGGTATGGCGTCGGCGATTCGGTTGGTCTCGCGGTCGAACTCGAGAATCGCTACAAGGGGCTGCGTACGCCGCACAAGATCAAGTTCGGCGTGTCGGGCTGCACCCGCGAATGCGCGGAAGCGCAGGGCAAGGACGTCGGCGTGATCGCCACCGAGAAGGGCTGGAATCTGTACGTGTGCGGCAACGGCGGCATGAAGCCGCGTCACGCGGAACTGCTCGCCGCGGACCTCGATAAGGCGACGCTCGTGCGCTATATCGACCGCTTCCTGATGTTCTACGTGCGCACCGCCGACCGCCTGCAACGCACCAGCGTGTGGCGCGACAACCTCGAAGGCGGCCTCGACTATCTGATCGACGTGATCGTCAACGATCGCCTTGGCGTTGCCGCCGAACTCGAAGCGGAGCTGCAGCACGTGGTCGACACGTACGAGTGCGAATGGAAGAAGGCCGTCACCGATCCCGAAACACGCAAGCGCTTCCGCCATTTCGTCAACAGCGGCGAGTCCGACAGCAACGTCGCGTTCGTCGAGGAGCGCGGACAGATCCGGCCGGCCACGCCCGCTGAGCGGCAAGCGCCGCGCATCGGGATTCCCATTGTCGTCGAGACGGTTTGACCTCATCCGCTTCTCACTTACTCATCAAAGGAGTTCAGTCATGAAGAACGAACGCTTGCCCCGCGGCTGGACCGCGATCTGCGCACTCGACGACATCGTGCCGAACACCGGCGTTTGCGCGCTCGTCAACGGCGAGCAGGTGGCCGTGTTTCACGTCGACGGCGGCGAAGCGGAAGCGCCCGCCGAACCTACGGTCTACGCGATCGAAAACTTTGATCCGGGTTCGCACGCGGCGGTGCTGTCGCGCGGACTCGTCGGCAGTCTCGGCGAGCGCATCGTGGTCGCGTCGCCGATCTACAAGCATCACTTCGATCTGCGCACCGGCGAATGTCTGGAAACGCCGTCGTATTCGGTCAACGCGTTTGCCACGCGCGTCGAAAACGGCCAGGTGTGGGTCGCGGTTTGAGGTAACGGCCTCGCTTCATCGTTCAGAGTTCTAACCAGATCATTCGCGCATGTCAGCTACCAGCGTAAAGAGCGTGTGTCCGTATTGCGGCGTCGGCTGCGGCATGGTGCTGCACGTCGAGGACGGCCAGGTCGTGAAGATCGCCGGCGACAAGGAGCATCCGGCCAACTTCGGCCGGCTCTGCACCAAAGGACAGTCGGCTCACGTCGCGCTGCGCAAGTCGGGGCGCCTCGAAGGCGCGTTCGTACGACATGCGCGCGACGAAGACCCGGTGCCGCTGCCGATGGCGCAGGCGTTGAGCGACACCGCGGCGCGTCTGCGGCGTGTGATCGACGAGCATGGTCCCGATGCGGTGTCGTTCTACGTGTCGGGGCAGATGTCGCTCGAAGCGCAGTATCTGGTCAACAAGCTCGCGAAGGGCTTTATCGGCACGAACAATATCGAAGCGAATTCTCGTTTGTGCATGGCGAGCGCGGCGAGCGGCTATAAGTTGTCGCTCGGTGCGGACGGCCCGCCCGGCTCGTACGAAGACTTCGATCACGCGGATCTGTTTTTCGTCAGCGGCGCGAATATGGCCGACTGTCATCCGATTCTGTTCCTGCGCATGATGGATCGCGTGAAGGCGGGCGCGAAGCTGATCGTCGTCGATGCACGCCGCAATACGACCGCCGAGAAAGCCGACCTGTTCCTGCAGATCAAACCCGGCACCGACCTCGCGTTGCTCAATGGTCTGCTGCATCTGCTGCACGAAAACGGCGCAACGGATGCGGCTTTCATCGCCGAACACACCGAAGGCTGGGACGCGATGCCCGCGTTTCTGGCCGGGTACACGCCGGAGAACGTCGCTCGCATCACGGGTCTCGCCGCCGACGACATCCGTCGCGCCGCGCAGATGATCGCGTCGGCCAAAGACTGGATGAGCTGCTGGACGATGGGCCTGAACCAGAGCACGCACGGCACGTGGCACACCAATGCGCTGTGCAATCTGCATCTGGCGACGGGCCGTATCTGCCGGCGCGGCAGTGGACCGTTCTCGCTGACGGGCCAGCCGAACGCGATGGGCGGCCGCGAAATGGGCTACATGGGCCCCGGGTTGCCGGGCCAGCGTTCGGCGCTGGTCGCCGAAGATCGCACGTTCATCGAAGCGCTGTGGCGCATCGCACCGGGCACGCTAAGAGCGGACGCGGGCAACGGCACGATCGACCTGTTCGCGCGCATGGCCGCGGGCGACATCAAGGCGTGCTGGATCATCTGCACGAATCCGGTCGCGACCGTCGCGAACCGGCAGACCGCGATCGCCGGCTTGCGTGCGGCCGAACTCGTGATCGCGCAGGACGCGTTCCTCGACACCGAAACGAATCGCTACGCCGACGTGCTGCTGCCAGGCGCTTTGTGGGCCGAAGCCGAAGGGGTGATGGTCAACTCGGAGCGCAATCTGACGCTGATGCAGCAGGCCATCGAGCCGCCCGGCGCGGCGTTGCCCGACTGGCAGATCATCGCGCGCATCGCGTGTGAAATGGGCTTTGCCGATGCGTTCAGCTATGCGAGCGCCGACGAAGTATTCGCCGAACTCACGCGTGCGGCGAACCCCGCGACCGGCTACGACCTGCGCGGCGCGAGTCATCGTCGCCTGAAGGATGCGCCGCTGCAGTGGCCGATCGCGTCGGCGGATTCGTCCGAGCGCAATCCGCTTCGCTATCTGAATGACGGCGTGAGCCAGACGCTCAGAGAGTCCGAAGATGGCAGCCGCCCGCGCATTGCTTTTCCGACCGCGAGCGGCAGGGCGAAGTTTTTCGCGCGCGCGTATCAGCCCGCGGCCGAGCTGCCCGATCGTGAGTTTCCGATCGTGTTGAACACGGGCCGCGTGCAGCATCAATGGCACACGATGACCAAGACCGGCAAGGTCGCGATGCTGAACAAGCTGAACCCGGGACCGTTCGTCGAGATTCATCCGCACGACGCGGCCGAACTCGGCATTCGCGCGAAAGACGCGGTCGAGATCCGTTCGCGGCGCGGCCGCGCGGTGCTGCCTGCCGTCGTCACCGATCGGGTGAGCGCGGGTCAGTGCTTCGCGCCGATGCACTGGAACGACGTGTTCGGCGACGGGCTTTGCATCAACGCGGTGACCAACGACGCGGTCGATCCGGTTTCACTACAGCCCGAACTGAAAGTCTGCGCGGTCGCGCTGAGCCCGGTGACGGCCGATCGCGTCGCGGACACACGCAAGGGCGACGCGCTCTCTACCCCCACCGACGCAGCGGTTTTAGCGCCCAGCGCCAAGGATCAACCCATGCCTCGTATCGAAGCCCTCACGACTTTGCTGCAATTGCCGCCCGAGCCCGTAGCGATGCCCGCGCTCAGCGATCCGGAGCGCGCGTATCTGGCGGGTTTCGTCAGTGGCCTGCGTTCGTCCGAAGCGCAAGGTCTCGACAACGTGCCGGTGCTGCCGCACAGCGCACCGTTCGATGCGGTGAAGCGGCTCTATGTCGATGGTCTGCTTGCGGGACTGTATAGCCGCAGCGCGACGACGGCCCGGACTTCAGACGCGGCATTGCCGTCGAATGCCGCGCACGAAGAGGCACCCGAATCGGGCGTGCGCATCGTGCGCGCACGGCCGAAGGTAACGCTGTTGTGGGCCTCGCAAACCGGTAACACCGAATCGCTGACCGAGCGTTACGCGACGCGCCTGATGGAATCGGGCTTCGAAATCCGCACCGCGTGCATGGCCGACTATCCGTTCGCGGCGCTCGCGAAGGCGCAATACGTGCTGTTGATGACCAGCACGTTCGGCGACGGCGATGCGCCCGACAACGCGCAGGACTTCTGGACGCATCTGAACGCCGCCACGGCGCCGCGCCTCGACGGCGTGCGTTTCGCGGTGCTTGCGCTCGGCGATCGCAACTACGATCAGTTTTGCGGTCACGGCCGTCGGCTCGACGAGCGGCTCGCCGCGCAGGGCGCGCTGCGTCTGACCGAGCGCGTCGATTGCGATATCGAATATCAGTCGAGCGCCGATGCGTGGCTCGAACGCGTGATCGTCTGTATCAAGCAGGCGGATGCCGCGCTGCATGCGGTGCCGCCGGGCGGCATGATCAACGCGGTGGTGGGCGCGGTGCCAACCAAGGCGCGGCCGGCAGCGTCGCGCGTTGTCGGCAATCTGCGACTGAACCGGCAGGGCGCCGCGAAGGATACTCGCTACGTGTCGCTGCGAACGGGTGAGACGAACCTCGAATACGAAGCGGGCGATGCGCTCGGCGTGTGGCCGAGCAACTGCCCCGAACTCGTCGACGAACTGATCACGCTGAGCGGTCTGCACGCGGAGGCATCGGTGCACGTCACGGGTATCGGCGACATGCGGCTCGCCGATGCGCTCACCAAGCACTACGAGATCGCGCGGCCGAGCGCCGAAGCGCTCGCGTTCGTCGCCGCGCGCAGCCGCAACGGTGCGCTGGGCGATCTGCTCGCGCCCGAACGCAAGGCGGATCTGAAGCAATGGCTATGGGGACAGCAGCTCGCCGACGTATTGCACGAGTTTCCGGTGGACCTCTCGGCCGCCGAACTCACCGGCATGCTGAAGCGCCTGCAGCCGCGTCTGTATTCGATCGCATCGAGCCCGAAGGCGCATCCCGGCGAGGTGCATCTGACGGTATCGGCGGTGCGTTACAGCAACGGACGGCGGCACCGCAAGGGCGTTTCGTCGACGTTTCTTGCGGATCGCGCAAGCGACGCCGAGGTCCCCGTGTTCGTGCAAAAGTCCGCGCACTTTCGTCCTCCTCATCACTCGGACACGCCGATGATCATGGTCGGCCCCGGCACCGGCATCGCACCGTTTCGCGGCTTTCTGCACGAACGGCAGGCACGCGGCGAACGCGGACGCAACTGGCTGTTCTTCGGCGAACAACATGCCGCGACCGACTTCTACTATCGCGACGAACTCGAAGCGATGTGCGCGAGCGGTCTCTTGACCCGACTCGACGTCGCGTTCTCGCGCGACCAGGCCGACAAGATCTATGTGCAGGACCGCATGCGCGAGCACGGTGCGCAACTGTGGGCATGGCTCGAAGACGGTGCGCATTTCTATGTATGCGGCGACGCGAACCGGATGGCACGCGATGTCGATGCGGCGCTGAAGGACATCATCACGACGCACGGTGGCATGAGCGAAGAGAAAGCACTCGAATACGTGAGCCGTCTGACGCGCGAAAAGCGCTATGCACGCGACGTGTATTGAGCCGCCGACGCGTTTCGAAAAAGGCCTTAAAAAAGGCCTCAAAACACACAGCATGATGGCATGACGCTTGCATGTCGAGTCCCGGCTAAAACTCCGGACGACATGCCGGTGCAACACAAGTAACGCAGCAACCGGCCCACCAGGCATTTTATTTACCGAGGATCTCTGATGAAAAACGTGATGCACTCCCTGCGAAGCGGCGATTGGCGCGCACTGGTCGCCTGCTTTCTGTATTTCGACACGGGCTTCACCGTCTGGGTGCTGTATGGGCCGCTCGCGCCGTTCATCAGCAAGAGCATCACGATGACGCCCGCGCAGCAGGGTCTGCTGGTCGCGGTGCCGGTGTTGTCCGCGGCGATTCTGCGCGTGACGCTCGGCAATCTGTATCAGTCCGCGCACGGCAAACGCATTGCGTTGATGGGCGTGTTGCTATCGGCGGTGCCAACGATCGTGCTGCCGTTGCTGCAATCGGTGCCGTCGTACGAGATGCTGCTGGTGCTCGGCGTGTTCCTCGGGGTTGGCGGCGCCAGCTTCGCGGTCGCGCTGCCGATGGCCGGCAGCAACTATCCGCCGAAGGTGCAGGGCCTCGTATTGGGCCTGGCCGCGGCCGGCAACATCGGCGCGGTGCTCGACGGCTTCCTGTTCCCGCAACTGGCGACGCGCTACGGTTGGCAACTCGCCGCGGGCGGCGCCTTGCCGCTGCTCGCGATCGCCGCGATCACGCTGTACTTCTGGGCCAACGACGCGGGCGTCAAAACCGGCAGCGTGCTGCGCGCGTTCGGCAGTTTCGCGACGACGCTGGCCGGCCTGATCGTGCTCGTGCTGCTCGTCGAAGCGGGGCTGTTCGGCGCGGGCAAGACCGGCGTGCTGCTGTTGCCGGTGATCGGCGCGCTGCTCGCGATCGCGGTGCTGCCGCAACGCTATCGCTCGGTGCTTGCCGAACGCGATACGTGGGTCATCATGCTCGTCTATAGCATCACGTTCGGCGGGTTCGTCGGCATGTCTTCGTACGTGTCGCTGCTGCTGACCAACCTGTATCAACTGTCGAAGATCGACGCGGGTCTGTTCATGGCGCTGCTCGCCGCGACCGGCGCGATGGTGCGTCCGCTCGGCGGCCTGATTGCCGACCGCGTGTCGGGCGTGCGCGCGCTGACCGTGCTGCTCGCGATCATCGCGATTTGTGACTTCCTGTTCGCGACGGCGATGCCGTCGTTCGCGGGCGGCATCGCGTTGCTGCTGTGCATGTACGTCGCGTTCGGACTCGGCAATGGCGCGACGTTCCAGCTCGTGCCGCATCGCTGGGCCGGCCGCACCGGTTTGATGTCCGGCATCGTCGGCGCGGCGGGTGGGATCGGCGGCTTCTATCTGCCGGTCGTGATGGGCATCGCGAAGGAGAGCACCGGCAGCTATCAGATGGGCTTCGCGACGTTCGGCACGCTGTCGGCGTGCGCGTTCCTTGCGATCGTCGCGCTGCGCCGGCCGTGGATGGCGTGGTCGATGCAGACCGGTGTCATGCATGCGCATGCGACGGAGTGAGGCACGGCGCGCGGCGCTCGGTCGGGCCGGCGCCGCATGCATGATGCGGTAGAAAAGCGCAGTCGAACATTTGCATATCAGCGACGGTGTTTCTAATATGCAGCCAGGAGGCTGCATATGAACTCATCGACCGATCGCATCGAAAAGCAGATTCTGTTGAAGGCGCCGCGCTCGCGCGTCTGGCGCGCGCTGGCCAACGCAGAGGAATTCGGCAAATGGTTCGGCGTGAACCTCACCGGCAAGCAGTTCGTCGCCGGACAATCCACGCAGGGGCACATCACCTACCCGGGCTATGAGCATCTGGTGATGGACGTGCTGGTCGAGCGTGTCGAGCCCGAGCATCATCTGTCGTGGCGCTGGCATCCGGCCGCGATCGACATCACGATCGACTACACACCCGAGCCGACCACGCTCGTCGAATTCGATCTGAGCGAGGTCGAGTCCGGCACGCTGCTGCGCGTCGTCGAATCGGGCTTCGACCAGTTGCCGGTCGGGCGCCGCGCGGAAGCGTTCCGGCTGAACGACGGCGGCTGGGGACAGCAGATGGTCAATATCGAACGATATGTCGGCGCGGGTTAAGGCGGGCTCCGCGCAGGCGGGTCTCAAGGCGGCGACGCTGCGCCGTTCGGCGTCGGTGTTCGCGGCGCTCGGTGACGAAACCCGCCTGCGTCTGGTCGCGGCGTTGTGCGCGGGCAGTGCGATGTCGATCGCGCAGCTGACGGCCGGCACCGACATCACACGGCAGTCGGTCACGCAACATCTGCAGGTGCTGGCCGACGCGGGCCTCGTTCACGATGTCAAGGTCGGACGCGAGCGCCTGTGGGCGTTCGAGCCCGCGCATCTGGACGCGGCGCGCCGCGCGCTCGACGCGATTTCGCGGCAGTGGGATCAGGCGCTGCTGAAGTTGAAGACGACGGTCGAGGAATGAAGGGCGGGGCGGTCGCGGCAATTGCGCGAACCGGCCAAAGATCACGCCCGGAGGCCGGTGCCGCATTTTTTACCGACTGCAAGTCACGCATCGTGCGCGGAAGCGCGCAACAACGCAAAAGGGGCCAATAAATTGGCCCCCCGGAACACCGCAAAAAAAGGAAGGAAAAGCCGGCCCGCGGCTAATCGGCGATCCGCTTGTCGGCCAGCGCGCTCTGGCAGTCGGCTATAACCTGGCGGACGAGCCGGGCTTGCGGATCGAGTTCGTCGGTATCGAGAATTTCCTCGACCGCGTCGCGCGCCCAATCCGTATCGACGAAGCGCGCGTGGCGCCGTGCGATTTCGACGGCGGTGGCCGACAGCTTCGCGATGCACAGCCAGTCGGCTTCGCGCGCTCGGCGGTCGAGCCACTTGTGCGCGGACTGCACGTGAAACGCCGCGTCGGGCCAGTCTTCGTTCAGATAATAAGCGCCGAGGCTTCCGCATGTGAGCCAGCACAACAGCTCCAGGCGGTCACGGGGACTCAAATGTTGGCGTACATCACTCATGGCGACGCTCGCTGCAGTAAATGGCTTCCCGGTGAGGCCGGCGGGCGCCGTCCTCCGCTTTTTACAAACATTAGCATGCGGAATTCCCGGGCGGCAATTCCTGACCAACCCTAGCGTGCGGCACCGCAACAGGCTGGCTTTCGGGCGATGCATCCGCGACGTGCGCGGGACGCCCGGTCGACCTCGGAGGACTCGCCGGAACCCCGCCGCGCGGGGTTCAGCGGCTGGCGCCGGTTCCCGCGCGCGGCCTCACCGTTCGCCGCGCGTCGCAACGATGAAAAGCCGCGGAAACGGCAGCAGCACCGTGCCATCGGCGAGCGCCGGGTAGGCTTTGGCGATTCCGTCGCGATAGCGTTGAAGAAACGCGCTGCGTTCGGTGTCGTCGAGCGCGGCGAGAAACGGCCGCAGCGCGCTGCCCTTGAACCATTCGACCACTGCGTCGGCGCCTGCGAGCGGGTGGTGATAGACCGTGCGCCACACGTCGACGCGCGCGCACAGCGGCTTGAGCAGCGCGTAGTACCAGTTCGCGTCGTGGCGCATGGTGCGCTCGACACCCTTCAGCCTGGACGCCCAAGGCCCATCGGCGGCGATTTCGCGCAGCAGCCGGTGCGCCGGTTCGTCGAGATTGACCGGCATCTGCACGGCGAGGCTGCCGCGCGTCGCGAGTTTTGCCACCAGCGCGGGGAACAGCCGCTCGTGGTTCGGCACCCATTGCAGTACCGCGTTCGCGAGGATCACGTCGAAGGGGCCGCGTGCGTCCCACGTCGACACGTCGCTGATGTCGAAGCGGAATTGCGGCAACCGCCGACGGGCCGCCGCGATCATGTCGGCCGAGCTGTCGATGCCGCTGACGGACGCACCCGGCACCCGCTCGGCAAGTACCTCGGTCGAGTTGCCCGGTCCGCAGCCGATATCGACCGCGCTCCGGGCACCGTCCAACGGCACCGCCGCGAGCAGATCGCGCACCGGCCGCGTGCGCTCGTTCTCGAACAGCGTGTACTGCTTCGCGTGCCAATCGCTGTGCTCGTTAGGGGTTTTATCGGTCATCTTCTGCTCCTTCGCGGTTCGTTGAGGCCATTCTCAGCCGCGATCAGCCCCGAGTAAAATGAATTTATGATTCCAATTACTTCATTTTTCTAATGAAAATCGACACGCTCGGCGTGCAGGCGTTCGTCGCGATTGCCGATCGCGGCAGCTTCCAGAGCGCGGCGGATTCGCTACACGTAACGCAAACTGCGATTACGCAGCGGCTGCGCAAGCTCGAAACCTATCTCGGCGTCACGCTGATCGAGCGCACCACGCGTTCGATGGCGCTCACCGATATCGGCCGCAACTTTCTGCCGCAGGCGCGCCGTCTGCTCGGCGAATTGGCCGATGCGCTGGTCGAAATCCGCGAAACGGGTATCGCGCGACGCGGCGACGTGTCGATCGCGTGCGTGCCGACCGTCGGCGTGCAGTACCTGCCGCGCATCCTGCAGGCCTATTCGGCGCACTATCCGCACAATCGCATCAAGATTCTCGATCACGCGTCGGCGGCGGTGGAAGAGGCTGTGTTGCGCAGGGAGGTCGAGTTTGGCATCAATATCGCGCGTGAGCATCATCCGGATCTCGCCAGCGTGCCGCTCACCGAAGACCGCTATGTGCTGATCTGCCACGAAGACCATCCGCTCGCGAAGCGGCGGCGCATCGCATGGCGGCAGTTGCAGGCGTTCCCGTTGATTTTCGCCGGCGAGGTCAGCGGCAACCGCGCGCTGCTCGACGTCGCGTTGGAATCCAGCGAGCTCGCGCTGCGATCGTTCTACGAGGTGCAGCGCAGTTCGACCGCGCTCGGGCTCGTCGCGCAGCGTGTCGGCGTGGCCGTGGTGCCCGCGCTCGCGCTGCAAAAGGGCGCGTATCCGACCGTGCGCACCGTCGAGCTCACGCAGCCCACCGTGTCGCGCACACTGGTGCTGGTCGCGCGCAAGACCGCGCAGTTGTCGCCGGCGGCGCAGGCGCTGTACGACATGATCCGTGAACAGGCGACGCTGAAAAGCGGATGACGCCGCGCCGCGCGCAAGGCAAACTCACTGGCTTCCGGGTTTGATCCTTCAACCCGTTTTACCGACGCGACACACAACCACCGATGCTGCAGATACTCGGCAAGACCACCTCGATCAACGTGCGCAAGGTGCTGTGGACCTGCGCGGAACTCGGACTTGCGTTCGAGCAGGAAGACTGGGGCTCGGGCTTTCGCTCGACCGATGTCGCCGAATTCCGCGCGCTCAATCCGAACGCGATGGTCCCCGTGATTCGCGACGGCGACTTCGTGCTGTGGGAATCGAACTCGATCATCCGTTACCTCGCGAACCGTTATCGCGGTGACGGGCTCTATCCGGCCGATCCGGTCGAGCGCGCGCGCTGCGATCAATGGATCGACTGGCAGGCGAGCGAATTGAACCGCTCGTGGAGCTACGCGTTTCCGGCGCTCGTGCGGCATTCGCCCGAGCATCAGGACCCGCGGCAGATCGCCGCGTCGTGTGCGAACTGGTCGAAGCATATGGCGATCGTCGAGCAGCAACTGGCGCGCACCGGCGCGTATATCGCGGGCGAGGCCTTCTCGCTCGCCGATATTCCGATCGCGCTGTCCGCGAACCGCTGGCTCGAAACGCCGCAGCAGCACGACGATTTGCCGGCGGTAGCCGCTTATATGACGCGCCTGGCCGAGCGCGACGGGTATCGCAGGTATTGCCGTAACGGCACGCCGTAATCGTTGATTCGCGCGGCTTCGGCAACTCGCCGATGCTTACGGAATCCGTCTTTGACTCTTACGCATGGCTTTCGCGTTGCCGCGCCGACGGCTGCTGCGCGGTGTACCCCGCGTCGCCTACAATGGCGCCCATTTAGCGACATTGAAGGTCCAACGATGCGGGTAACAAAATTCGCGCTGGCCGTGCTGACGGCGTGCTTCACTCTGAACGCGAGCGCCGAGATGACTGCCGCCCAATACAAGAAATGGGCGCACGCCGACAACAATTCGATCTATGCGGCGTACATCACCGGCACGATCAACGCGTTCGGCTGGGCGAACGGCGATCTGGTCTCGCGGAAACAGCCGCAGCTGTTCTGTCCGCCAGAAACGCTGGCAATCGGCAACCAGACGGTCTATCCGCTGCTCGATGCGTTCTTCGCGAAGCACCCGGGCATTTCCGACGATTTTCCGATCGGGCTCGCGATTCTGCGCTCGTTGCAGGGCGCGTATCCGTGCTGACGTGTGGAAGGAGTGAGGGGAGGGGCTAAGGCGGGGGCAACAGCAGGGGGCGAACTCGCGAAGCGGGCCCGCCCCCCCCTGTGAATCAAACCTGCACGAGATTCGGAATCTGCACGTCCGGATTGACGTCCGCCTCGTAATCGACGCCCTTCATTTCAAAGCCGAACAGACGCAGGAAATCGGTCTTGTAGCCGGCGAAATCGGTGAGTTCGTAGATGTTGTCGTTGGTCACCTGGTTCCACAGCTCCTGCACACGGCCTTGCACCTGCGGATCGAGTTCCTTGTAGTCCGCGCGCAGACGGCCTTCGTCGTCCAGATGCGGCTGGCTGCCATAGAGGCTGTCCTTGTACAGGCCATAGACCTGCTCGATGCAGCCTTCGTGCGTGCC
Organism: Paraburkholderia atlantica; assembly: GCF_000092885.1. Lineage (NCBI taxonomy): Bacteria > Pseudomonadati > Pseudomonadota > Betaproteobacteria > Burkholderiales > Burkholderiaceae > Paraburkholderia > Paraburkholderia atlantica. The sequence continues at coordinate 1,727,011 of NC_014117.1, forward strand.
TTTTTCCTTCATCACCTTGAAGAGCAGCGACAGATACAGCGGCATCATCGGAATCGCGGAGCTCGCCTGCGTGACGACCGCCTTCAGCACCGAGACACGCGCATCGCCGCCGTTGGCCGCGAGCTTTTCACGGATGCCGAGCACCTTCTGGTCGAGATCCTTCTTGGCCGCGCCGATCGAGCCGTTCCAGTAGATGTCGTGCGTGATCTTCTCGCCGAGGTAGGTGAACGCGGTGGTCTTCGCGCCGTCGGCAAGCACGCCGGCTTCGCCCAACGCGTCCATCCACATCTGCCAGTCTTCGCCGCCCATCACCGCGACCGTGTGCGCGATTTCTTCCGGCGTCGCCGGTTCGAGCACGGTTTCCTTGATCACTTCCTTGTCGGTGTCGATGCCGCGCAGGTTGACTGCCTTGCCGATCGGTTTCAGGACCGAGCTGAACACTTCACCCGTTTTCGGGTGCTGGCGCTTCGGCGCAGCGAGGCTATAGACGACCAGATCGACCTGGCCGAGATCGCGCTTGATCACTTCGATGGTGCGCGCCTTCACTTCGTCGGAGAACGCGTCGCCGTTGATGCTGGTCGCGTACAGGCCTTCGGCGGTGGCCAACTTCTCGAACGCCGCGGTGTTGTACCAGCCGGCCGTGCCAGCCTTGGTTTCGCTGCCGGCGCGCTCGAAGAACACGCCGAGGGTCGACGCGCCCGAGCCGAACGCGGCGCTGATGCGCGCGGCGAGGCCATAGCCGGTCGACGCACCGATCACGAGCACCTTCTTCGGCCCGTTGGCAATGGGGCCGCGTGCCTTCACATACTCGATCTGTTCCTTGACGTTGGCTTCGCAGCCGGTCGGATGGGTCGATACACAGATGAAGCCACGCACACGCGGTTTGATGATCATGAAGCACCTCTTGTCGGAATTGGCGACATTATAGTGGCCCGCCGGAGCCGCACTCCATCCCACGAATGGAGCAAAAATCGGCGCACCCCCCACATCTTGGTACGATTGCGCCTTTCCCAGCCGACGACAGCACGTGAAGCGCCTCTTTTCCTCCTTTCTGGCGGCCCTCGACAAAGGGCTGACCCTCGCGAACCCGCTTTTCGCGAAGGCCGCGTGGCATTTGCGCCACCCGACCCGCCGCACGTTCGCGTGGGGGCTCGCCGCGCTGCCGGTGCTGTTCGTGCTGTACGTGCTGCTGCTGATTCCGTTCACGCCGAGCATCGGCGACATCCGCAAGGCGAAGATCGAGCAGCCCGCGCAGATCCTGTCGGCGGACGGCAAGCTGCTCGCCGAGTTCAAGCCGTCGAACCGCGAGTGGGTCAAGCTGAAGGACATCTCGCCGAACGTCGTGAACGCGCTGATCGCGACCGAGGATCACCGCTTCTATCAGCATTTCGGACTCGACTGGCGGCGCACCGCTTCGGCCGCGCTGCACACGTTCTCCGGCGACCGCCAGGGCGGCTCGACGATCACCCAGCAACTCGCGCGCAATCTGTATCCCGACGAGATCGGCCGTGCGCCGACGCTGACGCGCAAGCTGAAGGAAGCGATCACCGCGCTGAAGATCGAGACGTTCTACACGAAGGACGAGATCCTCGAAACCTACCTGAACACGGTGCCGTTCCTGTACAACGCGTACGGCATCGAAATGGCCGCGCGCACCTATTTCGACAAGCCCGCGTCCGAGCTGAACGTGCTCGAAGCGGCGACGCTGACCGGCATGCTGAAGGGCAATGCGTACTACAACCCGGTGCTGAACCCCGAGCGCGCGTTGCAGCGGCGCAATACGGTGCTCGCGCAGCTGGTCAAGTACGGCAAACTGACGCCCGCCCAGTACGACGGGCTCGCCCGCAAGCCGCTGCGTCTGGACTTCGAGCGCCAGATCGAGCCGCCCGGACCCGCGCCGCACTTCACGCAGCAGCTGCGCAAATGGCTGGTCGCGTGGGCTGATCGCAACGACTACAACATCTATTCCGATGGACTCGTCGTGCGCACGACGATCGACTCGCGCCTCCAGACGATGGCGACCCAGGCGGTCACGCTGCAGGGCAACCAGTTGCAGAACATCGCGAACTCGGCGTGGGGCACGCGCGCGGGCTGCTCGGCGGACAAGGACCTGCTGCGCACGTTCCTGCGCGAAACGCCCGACTTCCGCGCGGCCAAAGACACGGGCCTGTCCGACGACGACGCGCTCAAGCACCTGCTCGCCGATCGCAAGCTCGTGCAAAGTGTGTGCGACACGAAGACGCGCGTGCAGGCCGACTTCCTCGCGATGGACCCGCGCACCGGCGAGATCAAGGCGTGGGTCGGCAGCCGCGACTTTGGCGTTGATCCGTTCGATCACGTGCAGCAGGCGCGCCGTCAGCCGGGCTCGACGTTCAAGCCGTTCGTGTACGCGGCGGCCTTCGAGGCCGGCGCGAGGCCCGACGACAAACTGCCCGACAATCCGGTCCAGATCGAACTCGCCGGCGGCGAACTGTGGAAGCCGAACGACGAGGACGAGCCGAGCGGCCGCATGATCAGCCTGCGCGATGCGCTCGCGTATTCGCGCAACCGCATCACCGCGCAGGTGATGGAGTCGGTCGGTCCGAACCGGGTCGCGAAGCTCGCGCGGGCGATGGGCGTGCGCGACAGCCAGCTCGACCCGGTGCCGTCGCTTGCGCTCGGCACGAGCCCGGTCACGCTGAAGGAAATGGTGTCGGCGTATGGCACGATCGCTAACCTCGGCGGCTACGTCGAGCCGCTGATGGTTACGCGCATCGAGGACCGCAACGGCAACCTGCTCGCCGAATTCAGCCCGGCCACGCCGAGGCGCGAGTTGCCCGCCGACGCGGCGCGCACGCTCGTCGACGTGATGCGCGACGTCGTCAGCCGCGGCACCGGCGCGAGTATCCGCACGCGCTTCGGCGTGCGCGGCGACGTCGCGGGCAAGACCGGCACGACCCAGGGCAACGCGGATGGCTGGTTCATCCTGATGCAACCGCAACTGGTGGCGGGGGCGTGGGTCGGCTTCAACGACAGCCGCGTGACGTTGCGCAGCGATTACTGGGGGCAGGGGGCGCATAGCGCGCTGCCGATCGTCGGCGATTTCTTCCAGCGCGCTCAGCGCTCGCGGCTCGTCGACAGCCACATGAAATTCGATACCGCGCAGCAGCCCGGCTGGTTCGCGGAGCGCGCCGAACGCTTGCGCAACTGGATCGAGAGCCTGTTCACGCGCACGCCGGCGCAGCCGGACAAGCAGGTCGTGGCGCGTGCTCCGGCGCGGCGCGCACCGGTGGCGCCGCCGGCGTCTGCCGTGGCTGCACCGGCGGCGTCAGAGGCAGCGGGCGCGTCCGCAATGCAGGGCGAAGTGCGCGAAATGCCGCCGTTGCTGCCGGCGCCTGGGGCGGAAGCGGCTCCCACGACCCCGCCCGGTAATACCGTCGACGGCGAAACGCATGGCGGCGGTGCGGCCGCGCTCGCGCCGACCCCGACCCCAGACGACGTCGTGCCGCCCGATGCGGGCGCTCCGGGCGGCGAAGGGTCGAATAACGGCAGCGGGGCGAACTGAATGCGACCCGGGCGCGCTGCCCGGGTGCGTATCGAACTCGGTGAGGCAGAAGGGCTAAGGTCTCGCGACGCCCGCTTCACCCGACGGCCGCGCATGCGGATTCCCATGCACCGTCTCGAGCGACGTGTCGTGATGCAGCAACAGCACCGCCGCCATCCCGATCAGCCCCGCTCCCGCGAGGCATAGCAGCCCGGCGCCGAAGCCACCGGTGCTGTCCTTGATCCAGCCCATCGCGAACGGGCCGAAGAAACCCGCCAGATTGCCGAGCGAATTGATCGCGGCGATGCCGCCCGCGGCCGCCGCGCCCGACAGAAACGCGGCCGGCAAGGTCCAGATCACCGGCAGGCAACCGAAGATGCCGAAGCCGGCAATCGACAGCGCAATCATCTTCAGCACCGGATTGTCGAGTCCGGCCGAGACCGCGATGCCGCCCGCCGCAATGAACAGCGCGATCGCGACGTGCCAGCGGCGCTCCAGGTGGCGATCCGAATGCCGCCCCCACACGATCATGCCGATGAGCCCGATCACGTACGGCAGCGACGTGACGAAACCCGTCTGCAGATTGGTCAGACCGAAGGCCTTCACGATCTGCGGCAGGAAGAAGCTCAGGCCGTAGTTGGTCGCATTCGCGCCAAAATAGATCAGCGCGATGGCGAGCACGCGCGGATTGATCAGCGCCTCCTTCACGCTGAAGTGGCGCACCGCCTCGCGATGCTCACGCTCCTGCTTCTGGCGCGCGATCAGCCAGTCGCGCTCCTCGGTGCTGAGCCAGGTGGCATCGGCGGGCTTGTCGGTCAGATAGAACAGCACCGCGAACGACAGCAATACCGCGGGCGCCGCCTCGATCAGATACAGCCACTGCCAGCCGCCGAGTCCACCGATGCCGTCGAGCGAAAGCAGCGCGCCGGAGATCGGGCCGCCGATCACCGTCGACAGCGGAATTGCCGCCATGAAATAGCCGACCACGCGCCCGCGATACGCGGCCGGAAACCACAAGGTCAGCAGAAAAATGATGCCCGGGAAAAAGCCGGCCTCGGCGATGCCGAGCAGAATCCGCAGGCCGTAAAACACGTGCGCGGGCGAGAGCCCGGTGAAGCGCGCGATGTCCGGTATGAAGGCCATCGCGCCCGCGAGAATGCCCCACGAGAACATGATTCGCGCGATCCAGCGGCGTGCGCCGAATCGTTCGAGCAGCAGGTTCGACGGCACTTCGAAAAAGAAGTACGCGAGAAAGAACACGCCCGCGCCGAAGCCGAACGCGCTCGCGGACAGATCGAGCGCCTTGTTCATCTGCAACGCCGCGAAGCCGACGTTGACACGATCCAGATAAGCGATGAAGTAGCACAGCATCAGAAACGGGATGAGCCGCATCGTGACGCGGTGAAGGGTACGTGCCTCGAGATCCATATATGTCTCCTCCGGTTCGGCGACCGGTGTATGCCGCTATGTGGTGGGGTCCGCGGTTCGATATGCCTGTCCGTCGAACAGGCATCGCTACAGACTAAACGCTCAAAAGGGATTCTGGAAGCTCTTTCGTGAACCGCATGGTCCGCTCATTGCGGACGTCGTCGCGGCCTCGAGCTTGTGTCCATTGTTAAGAGCCACGCAACAGTGTTTTCGGTTGTATCGGCTGATCTTGCGCGAACGATTCCGGATAATTACTGCCTGACTAATCAGTTAAAAATGCAGGTGATCCACGATGTCGAATCAGGGTTCGGACAGTCTTGCCGAAGCGTGCAAAACGGTGCGGGAATTTGAAGCCGAGCGCGTCGCGAAAGTGGCAGGCGCAGAAAGGAAGAGGGCGCCGCTGCTCACGCGCATGCGCGCAGCGGTCGCGGTTGCGCTCGCATGCGCGAGTCTGGTCGGCTGCGCGTCGAGCACGGATGTGGTCGCGAGCGGCAAGCCCGGCAGCTACACGGTCGCCGCGAGCGCGACCGGTGGGCGCATGGCCTGGGCGCGCGCGCATGAACTCGCGATGAACGAGGCGCGCGACTACTGCGATCGTCGCGGCATGCAAAGCAGCGTGAACAGGGAGACCGTCAGCGGCGTCAGCGCGATGACCGCGCACGCGTCGTCGGTCAGTTTCGAGTGTCATCCGCGCTTCTGACGCAGCGTGGCGCGCGGCTCGTTGCATTTGCATCGATCCGCGCGGGCGGCGAGTGCCGCCGCCCGATGACAGTCATTTTTTATCGAACGTCACCAGGTGTTGGTCGTTCGTATCCGCGACGAAAATCGCGAGCAGTTTTGCGGGCTCGGTCGTGCTCGCGTTCTCGCTGACCATGTGATGCGCGCCGGGCTTCTCGGTCCACGATTCGCCCGCATGGTAGACCCGCTCAGCCCCGCTATCGACACGGCTGCGGATCGCGCCCGACAGCACATAGCCCACCACGAACGCCTGGCCATGCCGATGCGGCGCCGATTTGCCGCCCGGCGCATAGTCGACGACGAGCGCGGTCATCGTCTTGCCCGGCACGTTGGCGATCGGTACGGCGAAAGCGGGGGCGATGGTTTCGTGAGGGGCAGCGCTCGCCTCACCGGTGTCGGCGGCAAAGGCGGACTGCCACGTTCCCGCGAGCGCCGCGCCGGCGAGCAGTGCCGACGCGAATAGAGTGCGGATCGTATTCATAGCTTCACTCCGCGACAGCCTGGCACAACGCCTCGGCTTGCTGGTTTGCCCCGCGTTCGCCTTGTGCCCACTGCGCCGCAACCGTGGCCAATTCTCCACGCGCACGTTCGAGCGCCGCGGTCCGCGCTTCGGGATTGGCGAACTGTAGCGGCTGCGCATCGACGAAAGTCGGCGCGGCGACGCCAAGAAAACCGAATGCAGCCTTCAGCGCGGGCGTTAGCGCATCCATCGATTCATACGGCGAGCCCGCGCGCAGATCCGCGCCGCGGCTCGTGATGAACAACACCTTGTGGCGGCCGAGCTGCCCGACGATGCGGCCGTCTTCCGCGTGCAGGTAGGTCACGCCGGTCCGCGTGACGCTGTCGATGAACGCCTTGAACACCGACGGCATCGACCAGTTGTACATCGGCATCGCGAACACCAGCGCGTCGGCGGCGAGCAGGCGCGCACACAGCGCATCCGACGCCGCCAGCGTCGCCCGCATCGCCGCCGTGCGCTCTTGCGCGGCCGTGTAGGTGGCGATCGCGAACGCTTCGTTGACGTGTGGTGGTGTATCGACTGTCACATCCAGATAGTCGACGTCGAACTCGACGCGCTCTTCGCGCAGACGCCCGAGAAAATAGCGGGCGAGTGCGCGGGAATTGGATCGCTCGCGCTTCGCGCTGGCGTCGACGTGCATGATCTTCATGTTGACCGTCCTTGCGGTGGGTTTAACGTGAGATCAGATTAGACGGTCGACTGGTTTGGTGGAATAACCGGTTTTGTCGAATTCGAGGTGGCCACTTATGCCACTTATTGCGACTTGGGTGGCTTGGCGCTGGTCGAACGTTTGACGAACGGTCCGCCTGAGAAACCCGCCGCTGCGCGGCCTTGCGCGGATGATTTTTCGCGGGCGCGGCGGGCAGGGCGCGCGGACGTTCTTTCCGTCCGCGTGGTCTCGATCTGCCGCGACAGCGTGTCGATACGCTGGCGCAACAGGTCGGTCGCAGCCGCCCGTTCAGCCAGCAACGCATCCTTTTCCGCGAGCTGCCCACGGGTCTCGGCATGCCGCGCCGCAGAGGCAGCCAGTTCCGCCTTCGATGCGGCCAACTCGTCCCGCAGCGCGTCGCGCTCGGTTCGCGATTCGGCTTCGAGCGTCGCCGCCCGTTCGTGACTCGCCTGAAGCTCCTTGCGCAGACGTTGCGCCGCGGCCCGTTCACCGTCGATTTCCAGCAATGCGCGCTTTTCCGCCGCGGCGAGCCGCTGCTCGTTCTGCTCGTGCGAGCGGCGCAGCTTCGCCAGTTCGTCGGCGAAATCGCGGCGGGCATCGGCGAGCGCGGCGGCTCCTGCCGCGATTTCTTCCTTCGATGTCGTCAGTTGCGCTGCCAGCATGTCGTTGGCGGTTTGCAGCTCGACGATCCGTGCCTCGAGACCCGCAATCCGCGTGCGCAGGGTCGCGGCGTCGTTGGCCGCCTGTTCTGCCTCGTCGACCGCTTCCTGACGCTGCCTGTCTCGTTGCTCGGCCTGTTCTTGCGCCGCGGCGATTTGCGCGTCGGCGTCTTGCCTGAACACGTCGAGCGCGGCGGTCGCAGCGTCGCTCGATAGACGCCACATCTGCGCCGCGAACTCGCCGGCGGCCGCTGCGACCTCGGGCGGCAAATCCGGACGGCCGACGTCGACGCGCGTTTTGTCACGCACGTCGGTCCAGAAATCGCGCAACGCCTTGGCCGGCGCGCTCATGCTGCCTTTGCGCACCAACTGATACAGGCGGTTCGCGGTCGGAGTTTCTCCGTACCGGAAAAACAGCAGCGCACAGACTTCGCGATAAAGCGTCTGCGTGTCGGGCGCGTTCTGACGGGCGACTTCGATATCGGCTTCGAGGGTCATGTGAAAGCGCCTTGGGAAGATGGAATTCGAAGAAATCTTAAACACGACATTATAGTACTAATGTCGTGTTTAGGAACTATAAATGTAGTGTATTGAACAGCTTACGTTGTATTATCAACGCTCCGCGGAGTTTTGTCTTGTCCAGCAGTTGCCGCCCGCGATGTCGTAGCGCTGCGATTCAACAACGCCGCTGCAGGCGGCCCGCGACGTGGAGAGTCCTACGGGCTGCAGACTCGGTGCTCGATGGGTAGTGGCAGCGGTCATGGGCGATCGCGACAGATGGTTTGCTGGTGCGGAGCGCCCGAATCGGCAGCAGTCACGCAGTCCAACGGCGGGAGCGTCACCAGGGAAGCCGGCACTCGGGTCATGCTTACGCTGATTCGGGGCTGAGGCCAAAATCCCACGCGTCGGGCTGTGCTACAAATTGGCCGGCTCCGCGGACGACGCCAATCCGCTTTCGATTCCATAACGCACCAGGTCCGCGTCTCGTTCGATACTCAGTTTGAGCACTGCCGCGCCCTTTTGCGTACTGATCGTTTTTTACTGCGACGCAAAAGCTCAGATCGCCGCCATACGCGGCGACAGATAGCGACCATTCGCGTAGGCGGCATGTACCGCAATCGTCAGGTTAGTGATCGGATCAGTCTTGCTGAAAATACAGCATTGGCCTTCTTGCATCAGCAGGCGCCCAACCGCCGGATTTTCCATCATGCTCAGCACAACCCCACGCGCACGTTCGGAGAGTGCTAGCGAATGGCAGCGAAAAGCGCCAGTCCGTCGCCATAACGTCCGCCGGGCATCACGTCGTCCGAGACAACCACGTCGCAAGGCGAGTTCGTCGGCGCGTCTATCAGTTCGGTCGAATTTTTCGCCGTGCCAACAACCGAGATCGTGATCGCAGTGCACAGCAACCGTGGCGGAACTCGAGCGCAGTTCCACGCCGTGCTTCTCGTGTCGTGCCTATTGACAATGGATCCGGTCAACGACGGAATGCAGATCCGCAAAAATGCAAGCATCCGGTAAGAAATTTACTTCTCAATGTCATTTTGAAAGGCACAATCGCTTCGTGCCTCTATTCTGTGGAGGAAGAACTGTCAGAGGTCTTCTGCGACGAAGTCACGAGCCCATTTTCCATCGCATACCGAAACAGATCGACTTCTCGTTCAATGCCGAGTTTTTCCATCGCCTTCGATTTCTGAGTGCTGATGGTTTTCTTGCTGCGACTCAATTTCTCGGCAATCTCGTTCACAGTCAGCCCGGATGCAAAAAGACGCACAACTTCGGATTCGCGCTGACTCAGCACGTCCGATGAACCCCTGCCCCGACGGTTCCAGTCGATCGACTGGACGATCTGATTGATCGTTGGCGAATAGTATTTGCCGCCGCTATGGACGGCATGAACGGCAGGGATAAGGTGGGTGCCAGCATCGGATTTGCTGACGATGCACGTCACACCTTGTGTAACGAGCGCACGTATTACCGCCGGGTTGTCCAGCATGGTTAGAACGACGATCTTGATCGCGGGATAGCGACGTTTGATCAGAGAGAACAGCGCGATTCCATCACCGTATTCGCCCGCAGGCATTGCGTAATCGGATACGAGAACGTCGCATTGTGTGCTCGTGAGAAGCGCGATCAGCTCAGTCGAATTTCTCGCTGTACCGACCAGCTGGATTGTCTTCACCTCTGCAAACTCATGCGAGATGCCGCTGAGCATGACAGGGTGGTCATCGGCAAGGATGACCCGAATTGCGAACGCATCCATATTGTCGATATCGTCGAGATAGGACATTTGTATGATAGTCAGCGCCGGGATGTTTGCTCTGCGGGTTTACCTTCACGCTTTGCGATCCTGAGTTTCTTTTCATCCAAAGACCTGAGACGTTTAATTTATTGCGTGGAAAGGTCGCCCTAGTCCATCCTCGTCGTCAGCAACCTCATTCTTGATCTAAATCTCCAGGCAGCGCACCCCGACGCGGTGCCCAGTGCCCCGCCTGCGCGGCCGATCCGATGGCGAGTGTCCCCGCCGTTGCGACGATGAGACTACCAATGAGCGTATTCCGGCTGAACATGATCTCTCTGCCTTGCAAAGTTGACTTCAGCGAGAGATCGATCACCTACTCTCTTTAACGACGGGCGGCTCACGTCCCGTCGACGGGCCGTGCAAAGGCTAGTAACCCAAGCCGGCTGCCCGCGCGCGGCAATCGAACTCGCGAAAGGCTTGCCGCGCTCATTGCGGCACACGAAGTAGTATTCTCCAGTGCACACGTTCGACCGATCATCTGACTCGAGGAGCCGGGCCCATGGAAAGCACACTTGTCGTGGCGGCGTTCGCTTTTGTCGGCAGCCACTTTCTCCTGTCCCATCCGCTGCGGGCCGGTATGGTCCGGGCAATCGGCGAACGGGCCGCCATGGGCGTCTATTCGCTGATCGCGATACTGACTTTCGGCTGGATGGTCATGGCTTACGACCGGACGCCCGTCTCCGAGCCGCTATGGCCGGCAGGCAACGTGCTGTGGGCGGTTGTGACCGTGGTCATGCTGATCGCATCGATCCTTCTGATGGGCTCGCTGATCCGCAACCCGGCGTTGCCCACCGGTGGCCGGCCCGCCGCTCTGCCCGAAGCGGCGCACGGCGTGTACGCGGTCACACGTCACCCGATGATGTGGTCGTTCGCGCTGTGGGGACTGTGCCACATCGCCGTTCTCCCGGTCACCCGAAACATCGTGCTTGCCGGGGCGATCATCATCCTCGCGCTGGTCGGCGCCACATTGCAGGACCGCAAGAAGCGGCGACTGCAACCCGATCTGTGGCCCGCGTGGGAATCGAAGACGAGCTATCTGCCGTTCGCGGCGATCGCCGCCGGCCGCGCGCGGCTGGGTGGGTTCGGCATGCACGCGCTGGTTGGCGGCGTGGTTTTCTGGCTCGTGGCGACCTGGGCGCATATCCCGCTTTCCGGTTGGCCGGCGGGCATCTGGCGCTGGCTGTAGCCGGCCGATTCCACGAGATTTGTTCTCGTGGCGCAAGACTCTTTGTCCACGGTGTGTGTTCGAATTCGCGGCGGATGCGCCTAAAGTGCGCTGCATCGAGTCCATCGATTCGAACGGCCAGCAGGCCGAATCAATCACACTGTGAGACAAACCATGAGCACTTCCAAGGTCATCATCGTCACCGGCGCATCGCAAGGCATCGGCGCTGAAACCGTCAAGGCTTTCCGCGCGCAGGGTCATCGCGTCGTCGCCACGGCTCGTTCCATCGCACCGGCCGTCGAGGCCGACTATGTCGCCGTGGCCGGCGACCTCGGCGACGCTGCTACCGCTCGCCGCGTCGTCGACGCTGCCATCGAGCACTTCGGCCGCGTCGATACGCTCGTCAACAACGCGGGGATCTTCATCGCGAAGCCTTTCACGCAGTACACTGCCGAAGACTACGCGGCGATCCTGAACGTGAACCTGAACGGCTTCTTTCACATTACCCAATACGCGATCGAAGCGATGCAGAAGCATGGCAGCGGCCACGTGGTCAGCGTGACCACGACGCTCGCGGAAAAGGCAAACAGCAAGGTGCCGTCGGTGCTCGCGTCGCTGACGAAAGGCGGTCTGAATGCCGCGACCCGTTCGCTCGCCATCGAATATGCGCACGCCGGTATCCGCGCCAATGCGGTGTCGCCCGGCATCATCAAATCGCCGATGCATCCCGCCGAATCGCACGCGGCGCTCGCCGCGATGCATCCGGTCGGGCGCATGGGCGACATGAGTGACATCGTCAATGCGATCCTCTATCTCGACTCGGCACCGTTCGTGACTGGCGAAATCCTGCACGTGGACGGCGGCCAGAGCGCAGGCCAGTAAACGGTCTAGCGCCGCCCGCACTCGACACCACACTCAAGGAGCTCATCATGTCCGTCCAACAGAAACTCGCCGACCTCGGTCTCGAACTGCCTGCTCCGCCGCAACCGCTCGGCAGCTATACGGCTGTCAGCGAAGCCGGCAACCTGCTCTTCATCTCCGGGCAGGTGCCGTTGTCCGCCGGCAAGATGGTCTATACGGGGCGCGTCGGCGAGACCCTGACACTCGAACAGGGCCGCAAGGCCGCCCAACTCGCCGGGCTCAACGTGCTCGCGCAGATCTCGCGGCATCTCGGCGGCTTCGAGCGCCTGAATCATATCGTTCGCGTCGAGGGGCACGTCAGTTCCGCCGATGGTTTTTTCGATCAGCCTGCCGTGGTCGATGGCGCGTCGGATCTGTTCGCCGCCGTGCTTGGTGACAAGGCGGGACATGCGCGTTCGGCGTTCTCGCATAGCCAGGGTCCCGCCAACGCCGCCGTCGTGATCGTCGTCATCGCTGAGATTCTGCCCGTCTGATCGACTCGCACCGCGCACGATGCTCGCCCTTCCCGCTTCGCGGCACGCTGCACCGCATTCCTCGCGTCAGCTATCCGCCCGCCGCGATACCGCCGCGAGCGTCGTTCGTGTCACCACTCCTTGATGGCCACGTCGTAGTCCTCGTCGTGGAACGCGACGAGAAACTCCTCGGGCATCAACCACGAGTCGACGCTCACGCTTTGCGCGCCAACGTCGACCGCGACTTTCGCGTCGGGGTCCACCGACTTCATTGCATGCTCGATCGTCGAAACATCGTTTGCGCGGATTTCGGTTTTCATCGAGAACTTCACGTTTTCCCTCCCCAGTCAGCAACGTTAGAGCCAGGCGTAGCTCGCAATCATCCGGATTTGTCTGGACCCCGGCCACGGTTCCTCGCGGCGTGCCGACCCAGTGAATCGCGGTGGCGAGAATGCCCAGCGCGATACCGAATGGGACGATGCCCGTCCGGCCATAGCGTGTCATCGACCAGCCACTGACCGTCGCACCGATCGCACCGCCGAATGACGATGCAGATACTAGCGCCCCCTGCCGTTTCGTGCTCTGTCGCGAACGGCTCGCGCTGATTCGGATCAACCAGCGTTCGCCTTGCGCTGATGCGTCGCCACGCGCTGCGATTGCGGTTGCGTGACCGGCGCGCGCGAGACCATTTGGTTTTGCCCGATGATCTTGTCGATCTCGGCATCGGCCTGTGCATCGTATTGCGCAAAAACATCGGTGCTGTAGCGCGTGTTCCGCGCCGCGCCCAACTGCGAACCGGATTCGTCGCGCGTGTCGGCATCGACTGCCATCGACAGTCCGATGCGCAGCGGATGCGCGGCCAGCTCGGCCGGATCGAGCGCGATGCGCACCGGCAGCCGCTGCACGATCTTGATCCAGTTGCCGGTGGCGTTCTGCGCCGGCAGCGTCGCGAACGCGCTGCCCGTGCCCGCTGAGAAGCCCTCGATACGTCCGTGATACCTGGCGCCTCGGCCGTAGACGTCCGAGGTAAGCGTGACCCGCTGGCCAATCCGCATGTGCTTGAGCTGCACTTCCTTGAAGTTCGCGTCGACCCAGACCCCGTCGAGCGGCACGATCGCCATCAGCGGCGTGCCGGGTGCAACGCGCTGGCCGACCTGAACCCGGCGTTGCGCGACATAGCCGGTCACCGGCGCCGGCAACGTATCACGCGCATAGGCGAGCCACGCGGTCCGCACTTTCGCGGCGGCGGCCTGCACGTCCGGATGCTGTTCGACCGTCGTGCGGTCGGTCAGCGCGTGATTGGCTTCGCCCTGCTGGCGCGCGGCGTCGAGCGCGGCCTGCGCGACGCTGACCGCGTCGCGGGCGTGCGCGATGTCCTCGGCGGACACGGCGCCTGTATCGGCGACGGCCTCGCGGCGGTGCAAGTCGTCGCGGGCTCGGCTCAGATCGGCTTCGCGCTGCGCGACATGCGCCGCATAGAAGTCATTGTTGACATACAAGCCGCTAACGCGGCGCACGGTCTGGCCGAGCTGCGCTTCGGCATCGGCGAGCGCGAGTTTTGCATCGGCCGGATCGAGCGTGACGACGGCGTCGCCTTGCTTCACGATTTGGGTGTCGTCGGTGTTGACGGCGATCACCGTGCCGGTGACCTGCGGCGTCAGTTGCACGAGATTACCGCTGACGTACGCATCGTCGGTCTGTTCGTGATAGCGGCCCTCGGTGAAGTAGTAGGCGCCGTAGGCCGCGCCCGCGAGCACCACCGCGGCGCCGAGCAGCGCGATCAGGCGCTTGCGGCGTGCCGGCGGCGTGGACTTGTCGTCGCCTTGGGGCGTGACCGGCGCTGGCGTGCCGGCCCTCTGTTCCTCTTCCCGATCCGCCAGTTCGCGGTCGGTCGTGATCGAATCGCTCATTGCAGTTCTCCTGATAGGTCTCCCGACGTGCCGTTCAACGGGCGGCAACCGCGGATTTGACTTGACTGGTGGGTGCGGCGGCGACGTCCCCGTGATGGCCGGTTTGTGCCGACGTATCGACATAGCCGCCGCCCAACGCCGACGCGAGCTGGATCTGCTGGTCGCGACGGTTCATCTTCAGATTGGCGATCGCCTCGTCGGCGTTCAGCGCGGTGACGTCGGCGTTGAGCACGGTCAGCTGGTTGGTCAGGCCGGCCTTGTATTGCGTGGTCGCCAGGCGATCGGCATCGCTCGCGGCCTGCTGCGCGGCCAGCGCATCGCCGAGCTGCGCGTCGCTCGAACGGATCTGCGCGATTTGCGTGGCCACGCCGCTCAGCGCGCCGATCAGCGTCTGGTTGTAGGTCGCCACCGCATAGTCGAACTCGGCGTAGCGGCCCTTCAACTGCGCGCGCAACTCGCCCGCATCGAAGATCGGCAGATGGATCGCCGGGCCCACCGATGCGGTGCGGCTCGCGGCGCTCAGGAAGCGGCCGAAGCCGAACGCGTCTAAACCGATCGCGGCGCTCAGGTTGATGTCGGGATAGAACTCGGCCTTCGCTTCCTTCACTTCGTGCGTGATCGCATCGACGCGCCAGCGCGCCGCGACGATGTCGGGCCGCCGGCTCAGTAGATCGGCCGGCAGGTTGTCCGGCAGACGCACGTCGTCGTCGCCGGCGAGCGTCGGCCGCGTGATTGCCAGTCCGCGGTCGGGACCCTTGCCAAGCAACGCCGCCAGTTGATACCGGGTGCTCCGGATGCTGCCGTCGAGCGCGCTGACGCGGGCGCGGCTGGTCGACAAATTCGCCTCGGCTGTCTTGCGCTCCAATTCGGTGTCGAGTCCGTTTGCGATCCGGCCCGCGGTGATGCGCTCGATCTGCTCGCGCCGCGCGACTTCCTGCTGCGCGATGTCGCGCAAAGCGTAGAGCCGAGCCAGCTCGTTGTAACTGCGGGCGATCGAGGTGTCGAGCGTGAGCCGGACGACTTGCGCGTCGGCCTCGCTCGCGGACGCCTCGGAGACAGCCGCGCGCAGCGCCTCGCGGTTCTTGCCCCACAGGTCGAGATCGTAAGAAGCGCTGAGCAGCTCCTTGTTCTCGGTCTGCCAGGAGCCGGCGTACGGCGGCGGAATCAACGCAGTGCTGCTGAATTGCTGGCGCGTCAGCGTGTACGACGCGTCGACGCGCGGCAGCGTATTCGCCTTCGCCGTTTCGCTATAGGCTTGGGCCTGCGCGACCCGGGCGCGCGCCTGCTCGAGCGTCGGGCTGCCTTGCAGCGCCTCGGCGATTAAAACTTTCAGTTGCGCGTCGCCGAACTGGTCGACCCAGTCGGCCGACGGCCAATGCCCCTGCTCTTGCGGGAGGCTCCGGGACGTTTCCAGCTGTTGTGGTTGATCGATCTGTTTGTCGCTGTGGATGCCCGCATAGTTTGCACATGCTGCCAGCACTGCGAAAGAGATCACCGAAACACCGAGCTTCAGCGAACGGCCGACGATGTTGGCCTTAGAAGGCTGCGTTTTCATTTTCTGACAAATCAGATTAATGGTGAAAAAAAGCGCGGCCCACGGCCGCGCCGCTCAATCGCCTGTGAACTTTCGAAGCAGGCGGTCCAGCTCGGCAAACTCGGCCTTCGTGAATTTGCGCAAGCGGGCGTTCAACACATGCGGTGCGACTTCCGGAATTCGCGCCGCGGTTTTCTGCCCCTCCGCGGTCAACGTCAGATTGACCACGCGGCGATCTTGCGGGTCGCGCGATCGTTGCAGCAGCCCCTTCGTTTCCAGCTTGTCCAGCATCCGCGTCATCAGGCCGGTGTCGATTCCGAGCAGCTTCGACAGCTCGAAAGGCGTGGTTGCCACACCCTGCTTCAGCGAAAGCAGGATGCCCATTTGCTGACCGTTGATGTCGAGGTCCTTGAGGGCCGCGTCCATTTCCGCGACGACGACGTTGCGGGCCTTGACGAGCCTGAAGCCGATACTCTGTGTAAGCATGAAGTTCTTCGTCGTGTAGTGGTCCATGGCGGCGTCCTCCTTGTTGATTCGAACATTATCTGCATTGTCAGATAATGTCAACAAGAGGATGGTGTGTTTCATTTTCCGCCCCAAATCGGGTTGGCCAATCGGGTTCAATGTCCACCGGCGGCCGCCGCGCCCGCGGCGCCAGCTTTGGTCGGCTTCGTCACCCAGATCAGCGGGATGATCACGACGAAGATCACCGCCGAGATCCAGAAGATGTCGTTCAGGCCCAGCATCGTGGCCTGCGCGTTCAGCGAAGCCTCGTAAAACGCCGTGGCCTTGGGAATGCTCGCGTCTAGTGCCGCCTGCAGGTGCGCGATCGCGCCGGAAAAACCAGGGTCCTCTACGCTGCTTTGCTCGGCAAGTCGTGCATGGTGGAGGATCGTACGGTCGCTCCACGCGTTGCTCATCAGCGAGGTGCCCACGGCTCCCGCGAAAATCCGCACGAAGTTGGACAGACCCGCCGCCGCCGGAATCTCCTCCGGCTTTAGACCCGACAGGATGATCGCTGTCAGCGGCGTGAAGAACAGCGCGGTCGGAATACCTTGCAGCAAAGTGGGCAGCACGAGCGTCCACGCGTCGGCGCCGGTCGTGTAGTTGGAACGCATGAAGAACACTCCGGCGAATCCGACGAACGCAAGCGTGGCGAGCACCCGCATGTCCGAGCGCGGCATGAGCTTGCCCATCACCGGCGCGAGGATCACGGCGAAAATGCCGAGCGGCGCGGTCACGAGCCCCGCGTCCACCGCGCGGTAGCCGAGGAAGCCCTGAATCCACTGCGGCAGGATCACGAGATTGGCGAAGAAGATCGCATAGGCGACCGAAATCGCAATCGTGCCGCCGAGGAAGTTGCGTCTGGCGAAAAGCCGCAGGTTGACGATCGGCTTTTCCTCGGTCAATTCCCAGATCAGGAAGAACAGGAAGCTGACCACGGCGACGATCATCAGCGCCCAGATCACCGGCGAGCTGAACCAGTCGAGGTCGCGGCCCTTGTCGAGCATGATCTGCAGCGGCGCGACCCATGCGATCAGCGAGATCAGGCCGACCTTGTCGATCGGGAGTTTGCGGGCCGGCGTCTCGCGATCGCGGTAGATCGCCCAGATCGCGCCCGCGGCAAACAGGCCGACCGGCACGTTGATGTAGAAGATCCACGACCAGCTGTAGCTATCGGTGATCCAGCCGCCGAGCGCCGGCCCCGCGATCGGCCCGACCGTCGCCGTCATCGCCCACAACGCCAACGCGTTCGAACTTTTTTCCTTCGGAAACGACGCGAGCAGCATGGCCTGCGACAACGGCACCAGCGGCCCCGCCACCGCGCCCTGCACGACGCGGGCGATCAGCAGCACCAGCAGGTTCGGCGCGAGCCCGCACGCCGCCGATGACAGCACGAACAGCAGGATCGCCGACACGAACAGCTTGACCTGGCCGATGCGCTGCGAGAGCCACCCTGTCAATGGAATCGACACCGCGTTGGCCGCGGCAAACAGCGTGATGACCCATGTGCCTTCGTTGATCGACACGCCGAGGTTGCCGGACAGCGTCGGAATCGCGACGTTCGCGATCGACGAATCGAGCACGTTCATGAAGGTGGCGAGCGCCACGGCGAACGTGCCGAGGACAAACTTTGCGCCAGTCAGCTGGGCCGGCGCGCCTGGATTGGTCGATGGATTCATTTACGTCCTCGTCTCGGTTCGATGCGCCCGTCAGTGCCGGGCGATTATCTGCAATATCAGATAAATGACCAAAAAAATGCTGCTCTGGCGGTCGAGCAGCCTTGCAAGAAGCAGGTTCAACGCGTCGAAGTCCGACTCCGAAGCGTGTTGCGCGCGGCGACGGCCTGCCCTCTCGAGCTTGTCCAGCACGCGGGTCATCGATCGCTTCCTCGATATCTGACTTCAATATATTTGACTATGCAGATTGTAGCAAGCGGATTCCCTCGTCGTATGCGCTACGCGGTGGAAAACTGAATTGATCTACCGACGACAATCGCGACCAGCACCGACAGGACCACTATCGACACGCGCCATCACTCACCGCTTGTTCCTGCGGCTCACAACTGTTTGTCCGCGCCTTGTGTGCAAAAGCGGAGCACGACTGCATAAATTAGTAGCCATCGGAACCAACCAACAGTCCGATCACAGATTGCTGATCCAACCAACTTCGAGGTTCACTATGAGTCAGTCTCCCAAAGTCATCGTGGTCACCGGCGCATCGCAAGGCATCGGCGCCGAAACCGTCAAGGCATTTCGCAAGCTCGGCCATAACGTGGTCGCGACATCGCGCAGCATCAAGCCGTCCGACGATCCCAACCTCGTCACCGTGGCCGGTGACATCGCCGATCCGGCCACGGCTCGACGCGTGATCGATACAGCGGTCGCGCGTTTCGGTCGTGTCGATACGCTCGTCAACAATGCGGGCATTTTCGTGGCCAAGCCGTTCACCCAATACACGGCCGAAGATTACGCGACGATCACCGGCATCAATCTCGCGGGCTTCTTCCACATCACGCAGCTCGCGATTGCCGAGATGGAAAAGCATGAGCGCGGCCACGTAGTCAGCATCACGACGACGCTCGTCGATCACGCGATCGACGGCGTGCCATCCGTGCTGGCCTCGCTGACCAAGGGCGGCCTTGCCGCCGCGACCCGCTCGCTCGCGATCGAATATGCGAAGCGCGGTATTCGCGCCAATGCGGTGTCGCCCGGCATCATCAAGTCACCGATGCATGCGCCGGAAACCCATGCGGCGCTCGGCGCATTGCATCCAGTGGGTCATATGGGCGAGATGAGCGACATCGTGAATGCGATCGTCTATCTCGACTCGGCGCCGTTCGTGACTGGCGAGATCCTGCATGTGGACGGCGGCCAGAGCGCGGGACACTGAGCGAGCCAGCCGATGAAGCCGCGCGCGCCGCTCAGTGCGCGCGCGTGCGCGGCGCGGGCACTGGAGGTGTCGTGGGTTTGGCCAACTGCTCGATCAGAAATTCGACGAAAGCCCGCACGCGCGAAGTCAGATAGCGCGCGTGCGGATAAAGCAGGATGAATGGCCGCGTGCGCCCGCCCGCCTCGCGCAACACTTCCACGAGCCGACCTTCGCGCAGGTCGTCCGCCACGACGAAGCGATACGTCTGAAAGAGACCCGCGCCGGCACGCGCGAGCGTCACGCCGGCGAGCGCGTCGCCCGAAGTTCCATAGCTTCCCCGCGTCAGCACGTCGGCATTTTCAGGCGAGCCTTCGAAGGTCCACGCGAGATGACGCCCGCTGCTCGGCATTTCGAACTGGATGCATTCGTGGGCCTGCAGGTCCTCGATGGTTTTCGGCACGCCCGCGCGCTTCAGATAGGCGGGCGTCGCCACCACGACCATCTCCGCATCTTCGAGCTTGCGCGCGACGAGGTTTGAATCGGCCGGTGCGCGTCCGCGTATCGCGAGATCGAAGCCCTCGTCCGCGAAGTCGATGTTGCGATTGCTCAGGTGCGTCTCGACCCGGACTTGCGGATAGCGCTTGCGAAACGCCGGCAGCAGCGGCAACACGCGATAGTGCCCGTACGGCGTCGGCATGCTGATGCGCAGCACGCCGGCCGGCGTGGTCTGTTCGCCCGTCACTTCGCGCTCGGCGTCCATCAGTTGCGACAGGGCCTGACGGCACTGCTCGAAATAGCGCCGCCCCGCGTCGGTCAGACGGATCTGGCGCGTCGTGCGTACGAACAGGCGCACGCCGAGCCGTTCCTCGAGCCGCGCGACCGAGCGGCTCACGGCCGCCGGCGTGACACTCGCGGCGTTGGCCGCGAGCGTAAAGCTTCCGAGCTCCGCCGCGAGGCAGAAGAGCTCGATGCTGCCCAGCAGCAGATCGTCGAATTTGCGTTGCATGCCTGTCTCCCTTTGTTCTTTTGTTTCGAGGACGCGTGCCGATGTCTTCGATCGATGCGAGGCATGAAAATCAGACTGCTCAGTTCCACACCGATTGCAAGCGCTCGATACTTTCACGCGTTTCGCGTTCCAGTTGCGCGATCAGCTCGCCGGCGGGCAGCGAACGCGCAAGCGGCGCGGCCTGGCCCGCCCATTGCGCGCCGTAGCCGAACTCACCCTTGGCTTTGGCGGCTGCATTGAGCGCCTTGCCCGCGTCGTAGGTGATCGGATAGGACGGTGTACGCGGGGCTCGCGGGTCCTCTCCGAGTGCGGTGAAGCGATTGACGATGCTGCGCGCGAGGCGCCCCGAAATTGCCGACGTGAATGTCGTCGAGCGGGCCGCGTCGCTGAGCAACGCGCTGCGATATGCGTCGTCGATCGAGGTTTCCGGGCACGCGACGAAGGCCGTGCCCATTTGCGCCGCCTGCGCGCCCAGCGCGAGCGCGGCCGCGATGCCGGCGCCGTCCATGATGCCGCCCGCGGCGATCACGGGCAGGTCGAACTCGCACACCAGCAGACGCGTCAGCGCGAACGTGCCGAGGCGCTCGTCGCGCCCGGTCGTGTCGAAGATTCCGCGATGACCGCCCGCCTCGATGCCCTGCGCGACGATCGCATCGACGCCTGC
Source organism: Paraburkholderia atlantica (assembly GCF_000092885.1). Lineage (NCBI taxonomy): Bacteria > Pseudomonadati > Pseudomonadota > Betaproteobacteria > Burkholderiales > Burkholderiaceae > Paraburkholderia > Paraburkholderia atlantica. Next base: position 1,747,875 of record NC_014117.1, read on the forward strand.
TTCGACGGCCGCCGCCGCTTCATCGAGATTGGTCGCGCTCGCCAGCAAACGGATGCCCGCGTGCTTCAGTTGCGCGATCACCGCATCGGGCGGCAAGCCGAAATGGAAGCTGACGACGGCCGGCTTCTCCGCGAGCAGCATCGCCTGCATCGCGGTGTCGACGACGAAACTCGTGTAGATCTCGGAGAGCGCTTGCGGCGGCGTCGCGCCGTATTGCCGGAACACCGGTTCGAGCCAATCGAGCCATGCACGCTCGACGGCCGCATCGGGGGTGGCCGGACGATGGCAGAACACGTTGATGTTGAACGGCTTCGTCGTTAGCTCGCGGGTCTGGTGGATTGCCCGGCGCGCGTTCTCTGGGTTCATCGCGGCAACGCCGAGCGAGCCCAGACCGCCCGCGTTCGACACCGCGGCCGCGAGCGCCGGCGTGGTGACGCCGGCCATCGGCGCCTGAATGATCGGCTTGTGGATGCCGAGCGTGCGCAGTAACGCGCGATTGTCCGCTTGAGTGCTCATGTTCCCTTCCCACCGGATGCGTTAAAAGGTTCAATGTACATGCCGGCTTGCCAGCTTGTCAGGCTCCGGCGCGGCCGTGCAGCCAGCGCGCGAGCTTGCCGATCGACGGCAACAGGCCCGCGAGCGTCATACCCACGGCACACGCAAAGCCGCGAACTGCCACCGCTGCGTGACGGACGCCTGCGGCACCATCGCGAGCCCCGTGAGCACGAGGCACGCAACGATCATGCGCCAGCTTCCTGACCGATCGGCCAGCGCGCCGAGGCGCGCGGCCAGCAGCATGCTCCCGAGCGCCGAGCATGCCATAACCACGCCCGCCGCGCGCGGCCGGTGAAGACGACACCGTCGCATTCATTTGGCGCTCCGCGCGGCGAACAGATCGACGGCGAGTGCGAACAGAAGCGCCACCGCGCCAATCGCGTAGAGCGCCGGATAATTGCCGCCGCTCGAAGAGAACACGAACGAAAGACCGTAGGCCGCGAGCGCCTGCATCACGGCGAAGCTCGTCGTCGCGCGGCTCCATGCGTCCTTGACGGCGGACGGATGGTGCACGAGCAACTCGTTCACGCGACCGAGCGCCAGCGGCACGATGCCCGGCGTGAACGCGCCCACGATAAAGGCGGACACCATCAGCCCCGCCGGTCCGAATAAGCCCGCGGCCGGAATCGCGACCGCAACGGCCTGCACCAGAAACGCGACGCGCAGCGCGCGGCCGAAGCCCGCGCGATCGGCAAGATGCCCCGCCGCGAGCGGCCCGACGATCGCGCCCAGGCCGTACAACACCCAGAATTCGGCGCCCGCATCGACGCCGCGGCCGAGCCCGCGTGCGACGAAATCGACGAGAAACAGCATGTGCGGCACGAGCCCCACAGCGTTCAGCCCATATTCGGCATAGAGCGCACGCAGGCCGGCGCGGGGATACGCAGGCGCTTTTTCGAAGCGCGAATGCGCGGCCGCGTGCGCGGGCGCCGCCTGCTCGGGCCAGCCGTTCCAGGCCACGGCGCTCAGCACGAGCGAAACGGCTGCGAGTCCGAGCCACGTCCAGGTGAGCCCCTGGTGCAACAGAATCGGCACGATCGTGCCGGAGGCCGCGATGCCGAGCCCGATCCCCGTGAAGATGCCGCCGCTCGCGAAGCCCCGGCGCGCCGCCGGCACGTGCGCAAGGATCGTCGGCGCGGCGAGCACCATCAATGCGCCGCCCGCGATCCCCGACGCCAGGCGCCAGACGAAAAACCACAGGAACGACACGGGCACCGCGCAGGCGACGAACGCGATGGTCACGAGCAGCATCATCGCGCGCAGCACGGTGGCGGGTTTTGCGACTCGCACCATCGAGCCCGCCAGCAGCGCGCCGGCCAGATAGCCGCCGAGGTTCGCCGCGCCCAGATAAGCGGCTGTCGAGGCGGGAAACCAGTGCGCGCCGATGATGGCGGGCAAAAGCGGCGTATAGGCGAAACGCGCGAGACCGATGCCGATCAGGCTCGCGCTGGCCCCGGCGAGCGTGCCTCGCCAGACGTTATAGCCGGCCGATGCGGCCGGATTCGAGACGGCTTGCTGCATGACGACTCCCATGGTGGATGCTGTTAAGCACCTGATGAATAGGGAGCCAGTCTAGATCGGGTCGCGTTTCGAGAGAATCACCGCGCTGCGGAAGTCATTCTTCCGCGTAGCGATCGAATCAGCGTCGATCGGCGTCGGTAATTTGCTGGGCCCGCTCGAAATACTCGCGCAGCAATGGCGCGGCGAAATCGACGAAACTGCGCACCTTCGGCACCGCAAGGCGGCCTTGTGGCGTTACCAGATTGACGGGCAGCGGCGCATGCTCGTTGTCGCGCAGCACGATCTTCAGCGCACCGGCCCTGACCTGTTCGGCCACGTGATACGAGAAAAGCCGCGTGACGCCGTGCCCGTCCACAGCCGAAGCCCGCGCCGCGCGGATCGTGTTGACGATGGAGCGCGGCGTGAACCGTACGACCTGCGGCAGCGCCGTTTGACGCGCGGACGGAAAGCTCCACGAGTCGAGTCCGAAATGCGTCATTGAAATGATTGGATGGCTGGCGAGATCGGCCGGCACCGCGATGGCCCGATGCGTGGCGAGATAGTCGGGCGAAGCGACCACCACCCGCCTCACCTCGCCCACCGGAATGGCGACGAGCGTCGAGTCCTGCAGATGCGCGATGCGCAACGCGACGTCGATGCCCTCGTCGACGATGCTGACGGGCCGGTCGTGCAGGTGCAGACGGATCGACGCCTGCGGGTGGCGGTCGAGAAACGCATCGACGATCGGGCGCAACACCTCCTCGCCCACCGCCACCGCCGCGGTCACGCCAAGCAGGCCGCGCGGCGCGGAGCGCTCGTCGGCGGCGAGCAGGTCCGCCTCCTCGAGATCCGCGAGGATACGCCGGCACGCTTGCGCATAGCGCTCGCCCGCTTCGCTGAGCCGGATCGTGCGCGTGGTGCGATGTAGCAGCGGCGTGCCCGTGTGCGTCTCCAGAAACGCGATGGCCCGGCTCACCGCCGCGGGCGAGCGGCCCAGCCGGCGGCCTGCGCCCGCCAGACTTCCCTCGTCGAGCGTGGCGACGAATACCTTCATGGCGTCGATACGGTCCATTGCGTGTTTGGTGATGAGATTGGGCTTTTGGGGGCGCCGCGGTCTTTGGGGGCGGCGAATTCCGGCACGATCTTAGCGGAATACGACAAGCGTCAGAGTGGCTGTTTGCTCGGCTTGCTGCGATTGATCGAGGGCAAGCGCCCCTAGCCGCCGTTTGCGCGCGAGCGCTGCGCGACCGATGATCCAGATCAAAAGCCCGGCGGCCGCATCCGTTGAAATGGTGCCATCTGAGAATCCATCCGCGAGCAACGGAGGAATCATGAAGCTGACCTTTCTCGGTGCAAGCGAGACCGTCACCGGTTCGAAGTATCTGCTCGAAGAACCCGGCTTGCGCATCCTCATCGATTGCGGGCTGTTTCAGGGCCTCAAAAACCTGCGGCTGCGCAACTGGGCCGCGCTGCCGGTGCCGGCCGATTCGATCGACGCGGTGATCCTGACCCACGCGCATCTCGACCACAGCGGCTATCTGCCGTTGCTCGCGCGAAACGGCTTTCGCGGTCCCGTCTATTGCACGCCAGGCACCGCCTCGCTGTGCGACATCATGCTGCGCGACAGCGCGAAGCTACAGGAAGAAGAAGCCGAGTTCGCGAATCGCCACGGCTTCTCGAAGCATCGGCCCGCGCTGCCGCTCTACACGCAGGACGACGCGCAGCGCGCGCTGCATCTGCTTGCGCCCCGCCGCTTCGACACGCCGGTCGACCTGCCGCATGGGCTGTGCTTCCGCTTTCTGCCGTCGGGGCACATCCTCGGGGCGGCGAGCGTCGTCATGTGCCGCAATCACAAGGTGCTGGCGTTCTCCGGCGACGTGGGCCGCCCCGAAGACCCGATCATGCGTGCGCCCGCGCCGCTCGCGCATGCCGATTACCTGGTCGTCGAATCGACCTACGGCGACCGCCTGCATCCGGATTCGAATCCGCGCGACGATCTCGAACGGATCTTCAGCCGAACCTTCGCCAAAGGCGGCGTGGTGGTGATGCCGTGCTTCGCGGTCGGGCGCGCGCAGGAGGTCCTTTACCACATCGCGAAGCTGAAGGAGAACGGGCGCATGGCGCACGTGCCCGTCTATCTGGACAGTCCGATGGCGACCAGCGTCACCGACGTGTATCGCAGGCATCTCGCCGAACATCGCCTGACGATCTCCGACGCGAATGCGATCGACAAAGCCGCGATCATGGTCAGAAACGTCGATCAGTCGAAGGCGATCGCGTCGCATAACGGGCCGATGGTGATCATCGCCGGCAGCGGCATGGCGACCGGCGGGCGCGTACTGCATCACCTGCGGCTGTATGCGTCCGATCCGCGCAATACGATCGCGCTGGTCGGCTACCAGGCGGCCGGCACGCGCGGCGCGGCGCTGGCGGCCCATGAGCCGTCGATCAAATTGTTCGGCGAATACGTGCGGGTGCGCGCGAACGTCGAATCGATCCCGTCGCTATCCGCGCATGCCGATTACCGCGAGCTGCTGAACTGGCTGTCGAGTCTGACCGACGCGCCCGCTCGCACGTTCGTCACACATGGCGAGCCCGCCGCGGCCGATGCGATGCGGCGGCACATCGTCGAGACGCTCGGCTGGTCATGCGAGGTGCCGGTGTATGGGCAAAGCGTCGAGCTCGGGCAGCTTTAGGCCTGTGCAACGGTCGAACGGCATTGTCGGTCGCGAGTGGGAGCGTGGCTGTTAGCGTTCGGCTGCATCACCGTCAGGTTCGCGCGGAACGCTCGGATCGACGACGAGATCGTCGACCACCGCGCACACGCCGGGCGCGCTCCACGCGACGCCACGCACGACCTTGCGTTCCGCGTAGGAGCCCACCTTGCCCGTCAGCGTGACCGTGCCGTCCTTCACGTCGACGCCGATGTGTCTGACTTCGCGCTCGACGTGCCGCCGCATCGCCTCTTCGATGTTCTTGCTGATCTCTTCGGACGCCACCTTGCGGCGCACCTCGATCGCGTTCGTCAGGCCGCGAATGCCACGCATCTGGCCGAGCGCGCGCGCGACGATGTGGCGCTGGTAGGCCCAGTCGACCATACCCGTCAGCGTGACCCAGCCTTTCTCCACCTGAATCTTGATCGCATCGTGGGGTACCGCGACGCTCCAGTAAAGGATCGCGTGAACCGCGCCCGCCACGTCCTCGTCGCTGTGTTGGTCCGGCTTCGGCAGGCGGACTTGCATGTCCACCGCGACCGCCTTCACACCGGCCACGCGCTGCGCGGCTTTTTCGGCGGCCAGTTTTTCTGCGAAGCTCGGCGGATGGCCCGACAGCGTGACGACGCCGTTCGTCACTTCGACGCCGATATCCGTCGCGGTGACCGCGGGGTCCCACTCGAGTTCTTCCTCGACTTCCCGCTGCAGTTGTCTGTCGGTTTTCATCAAGTGTCTCCTCGCGACTGGCCCGTGCGACGGCGCGCCACCCTCCCGTATCAGTCGATGGTCAGCCGCTTGCGATCACCGGACGCCTTTTTCGGCAAGCTGAGCGACAGCACCCCGTCCCTGTACTCGGCTCTCGCGTTAGCCTCGTCGACCTCGCCGCCGAGCGAGAACGAGCGGCTGAAAGTTCCCGCGTAGCGCTCGCGGCGGATCACGCGCTCGCCTTCCTTTTCCTCCGTGTTGCGCTCGACCTTCGCGTTGATCGACACGACGCTCCCGTCGATCTGCACGTCGATGTCTTTCTTGTCCACGCCGGGCAGTTCGGCTTTCACCGAATAAGCCGCGTCGCTTTCCGTGACGTCGATCTTCATCGACGCGAGTTCCGTGTCCTGGGTCGCCAGCATCGACCGCATCGGCCGGAAGAAACCCTGGAACAACTCCGACACAGGGTCCAGCGAAAGCGGATCAAAACGCGTCAGATTGCTCATTGCACCCTCCTTTGGATAAACAGGCCACGACCGGGCCCAGTCGACCGAGCCGTGCTCGGCTCACCATGCCTTCAGCGTAGCCGGGCGCGCAGGCGCGTCGTTGATCCACGTCAAGCGCGTCCGCTCGACGGGTCACGCGCAGAACCTGAAGAACCCGCTATGCAGCAGCACGGGCTTGGCGCCAACCTCCTCGAGCAGCTGTTTGGCTGCCTGTTCGATCTGATAGCGGTGCGCGAGGAACGCCTGGACCAGATCGTCTTCGCGCAGCGAGCGTGCGCCGAAATGATCTTCGAGTGCCTCGGCCGTGATCGCGCACTGCACGGGCCGATCGTCGACGAGCGCCGGAAACGCCAGCACCAGATCGCGGGCGCAGTATTCGGGCATGCAGGATGGAAAGGAAATATGCATGGTGACGCCCCCACGGGCATGAAGTGCCGCGACGTCTCCAGCTTAACCACGCAATCCACGGCGGATTTGACGTACGTCAACGCAGCGTCCCGCATCTCAGCGGTGGCGCCGTTTGCCTCGGCCGTGTCGGCACGAAGCGTCATTCGCCCGTGCGCGTCACGGAACCCGCGTCGGCGTCGCTGCGTCGCGCGGCGGCGTCGAGCGTCTGCCGCAACGCCTTCAGCTCGGCGTGCAGCCGCGCGATTTCATCGTTCAGATGCTTGATATCCCGATGCATCTCACGCCGCAACGCCCTCTCTTCCTTGCCGATGAATGCGGCGGCGATGCTCGCGAAGACCAGCGACAACATGCCGTAGCCAAGCAGCACGACAAATACCGCGAACACACGCGCTGCGGGCGTCGTCGGCGCGATGTCGCCGTAGCCGACGGTCGCACTGCTTTCGAACGCAAGCCACAGCCCTTCGGAGTAAGAATGCACGTGCGGTTCGAGCCAGTAAAAGCCGGCACCGGCCATCGCGAGCACGAGTGCGCCGGCGAGCAGCAGCCACATCAATCGGTTCGGCGTGACGAACTCGCGTAGCGACAGCACGATGCGCAACGCGACGATACCCATGAACGACAGCCGCAGCAGCCATTCGACGGGCTGCCACGGCGGCGTGCCGAAACCGGTGCTGAGCGCCGCGCCCAACGCGATGAGCAGGTCGAGCCAGTTGTTCGCGAGCAGCGTCTTCGGCCGTCTGCTCAGATGGGCCAGCCAGGTGAACGACAACGCAAAGCCGGCGAACATCGCCAGGTACAGTGTGCGCGACACGGTCAGCGCGAACGGGGTGGGCACCGTCAGCTCGACGTAGAACGCGGGAATCGCGCAGAAGCTCAGCGCGCACAGCCCCCAGCGCAGGTGGCGCCATGCCCGCACGGCGCGCGGGCCGTCGTGCGCGCTTGCACCGCCCAATCCGTAGCCGCCGAGGCCGTGGTTGATCATGTGGTCCGTCATCGCGCGAATGGCTTCCGGCCTGTCGGGTTTCGCGCGATACCGTCGTAGTGCGGCAAACGCACCGAGGCCGCGCGATCATCGTTGCAGGCTAACCGAACCGTGGCTGTCGGCCTTGATGCAGATCAGTGCTTTCGAAAGCGTGCGCGATTGGCGCTGTCAAAGCGGATGCCACACCGTTTGAGCAACGCCGGCCGCGACACACAGCACGACGACCGCGAGCGGCGGCACCTTCCAGCGCAGCAATAGCAAAAAGCCGATGCACGCGACGGCGAAATCCGTCGCCGAGAACACCGCGCTCGTCCATACCGGCGAATAAAGGGCGGCGGCCAACAGGCCGACCACCGCGGCATTGACCCCGGCAAGCGCCGCCGCCATCGCCGCACGCGAGCGCAGCGCCTGCCACCACGGCAACGCGGCGAGCACGAGCAGCAGACCCGGCAGAAAGATGCCCACTGTCGCGAGCAGTGCGCCGCTCCAGTGTCTGGGCGGCAGCGCCATCATCCAGCCGAGAAACGCCGCGAACGTGAACAGCGGTCCGGGTACCGCCTGGGCCGCGCCATAGCCGGCCAGGAAGTCGTTGGGCGCGACCCATCCGGTCGCGACGGTTTCACGCTGCAATAACGGCAGCACCACGTGCCCGCCGCCGAACACGAGCGCGCCGGAGCGATAGAACGCGTCGAATACGCGGACGCCTTGCGAGGTTCCGCTTGCCGCCCATAGCGGCAACGCGAACAGCAACGCGCAAAACACCACCAGCGCGGCGCTGCCTGCCGTGCGCGACACCTGAAAATCGCCGGCTCGCAGCGCAATGGCACTCGGCGCTTGCGTCCCCGTGGTCCGGCACAGCGCGACACCGAGCACGGCGCCGGCGCCGATCACGATCAGTTGGGCGTAGACGGTGCCAAGCACGCTCAGCAATGCGAGCGACGCGAGCGCGATCGCCGCGCGGCGACGGTCCGGACACAGACGCCGCGCCATGTCCCAGACGGCCTGCGCGACGACGGCCACCGCGACGAGTTTCAGGCCGTGGATCACACCCGTGCCGAGCGCTCCGCCGAGGTCCGGCGCGATCGCGGCAAAGGCCAGCATGACGAATACCGACGGCAGCGTGAAGCCGCACCAGGCGGCAAGGCCCCCGGCCCACCCGGCGCGCAGCAGCCCGATCGAAAATCCCGCCTGGCTGCTCGCCGGTCCCGGCAGAAATTGGCACAGGCCGATCAGGTCGGTGAAGGCTTCGTCGTCGAGCCAGCGGCGCCGCTCGACGAACTCGCGCCGGAAGTAGCCGATGTGAGCGATCGGGCCACCGAAACTGGTCAGCCCGAGTTTAAGAAATGCGCTGAAAACCTCGATAACGCGCGTGAGCCGTGAGCGGCGCGGCGACGACAAATCAGTATCCATGGATGGGCGGGTTCGAGCGATGCCGGCTTCGCGAGCCGGCGGCCCACAAGCCGACGACGGGCCTCGTGTTTTGACGACGCACAGTATAGAGGTCTGCCGCGCGGCCATGCGCCGCACTCGCGATCGAGCTGGGTAATCGCGGCGCGACGCACGCGAGCCCCGCGTCGGCGGACGCCGCCATCGCGCTATCGCGCCATTGCGCCATCGCTCCGGCGCCCCGCGCCCCGCGCCCCGTCTATGACGCTTCGATCAACACCTTCAGCGCGCGCGTGCTCGACGCGCTGGAGAACGTTTCGTAAGCCGCAAGAATATCGTCGAGCCGGAACCGATGCGTGATCAGACGCGTCGGATCGATCCGCCCTGCCTTGACCGTCTTCATCAGCATCGGGGTACTGACGGTATCGACGAGACGCGTCGTGATCGCGATGTTGCGATCCCACAGCTGTTCCAGATGCAGATCGCACTTGACGCCGTGCACGCCGATGTTCGCGATCGTTCCACCCGGCGCGACCAGTTGCTGGCAAAGCTCGAACGTCGGCGGAATGCCGACCGCTTCGATCACACAGTCGGCGCCAACCGATTCCGTCAGCTTCAGCACTTGCGCGAGCGCATCGGTATGCGCGTTGTCGACGCACGCGGTCGCGCCGAAGCGGTGCGCGACCTCGAGCCGGTTGACATCGGGATCGATCATGATGATCTGCGCCGGCGAGTAGAACTGCGCGGTCAACAGCGCCGCTAGCCCGATCGGCCCGGCGCCGACGATCGCCACCGTGCAGCCCGGCTGAACCTTGCCGTTGAGCACGCCGCATTCGAAGCCGGTGGGCAGAATGTCGGACAGCATCACGAGCGCCTCTTCGTCGAGGCCGGCCGGAATCCGGTACAGACTGCTCTGCGCATGCGGAATGCGCACGTATTCGGCCTGCGTGCCGTCGATCCGGTTACCGAGAATCCAGCCGCCCGTCGTGCAATGCGAATACATGCCGCGCCGGCAGTAGTCGCAGCGGCCGCAAGAGGTGATGCACGAGATCAGCACGTGATCTCCAGCCGCGAGCCCGCTCACCGCCTCGCCGAGCTGATGCACGACACCGACGCCTTCGTGGCCGAGAATGCGGCCCGGCTCGCAGGTCGGCACGTCGCCTTTGAGAATGTGCAAATCGGTGCCGCAGATCGTCGTGCGAGTGACTTTGACGATTGCATCGGTGGGCGCGGCGAGTTCGGGAATCGGCCGTTCGTCGAGCGACTTTTTGCCGGGACCGTGATAAACGAGTGCTTTCATGACGGACTTCTCCTGTGGCCGGAATGAAACACGATGCGTGGCGGCAAACGTGTTCTCGCGTCGACCCGGTCGAGTCATGCGGCGGCGAGCGGCGGCGAAAACGCAATGCGTCACGCGCTTACATCGTGCGCGCCGGCATGGCGAGTGGCTTGATCTGGGTCAAGCGTCTGGGTCCGACTGATTCCGTGCCGCAGAGTCCGAGCTACGAAAACAACGCCGACGCGTCGATGTCGGCCATTTTCTCGAGCTCGTCGCGACGCGTATCGCACGCTCGCCTGATCGTCGCGCCTTGGGTGATCCACACGGCCAGCGAAATGAACGCGAGACTGCCGAGCGCAATCAAGGCCGTCGGGTAGCCGAAGCGGCTGGCGAGCCATCCGCCGAGCAGTGGACTCAGGCAGCCGCCCGCCGCTTCCACGCTTTTTACCGCCCCCTGACCGGGGTTCACGCGCCCGCCAGCATGCAACAGGTGCACGACGAGAGCCGGTATTGCGACGCTTTGCAGCCCGGAGCCCAGACCGTCGAAGATTTGCACCGGCACGATCCCCCACTCGGCGGTGATCCACGCCGCGGTCAAGCCGCGCAGCGGCACCGTGATCAGCGTCGGGATCCCGAGGTTGCGCCGGTGCTTCGCTGGCCTCCCCCGCCTCCTTGATATCACTACCATTTATTCGGAGCAGCAATTTCTATCGATTTGTCCGATCGACCGGGCGGCCGTATGCTCGGCTTAAAAGCGCTCCGTCGAACCCAAAATCGATGGCTGCATCCCCCACGAAACAGCTCGAATGCCACAAGGAGGCAACCGAACCCGGCAAGCCAGGGCCATCCCGAGCTTGCGAAGACGCTTTCGCCCCTGCATCCTTCGCACTGCATTAACCGACGTACCGGTTGGTTAATAATTATTCGGTGCGTCGTTCACCGATCGGCCAGCGATTTATCCGCAACCAGCATGCAGCTCGAGAATCACACCTTTACCGACGCCGGCGAACACGCCGCGATGCTTCCCGGCTGGGAACAGCAGTATTTCCAGCTCGATTGCGGGCCCTTTCAAGGTCGACTCCAGCAAATCGGCGTGGACGGCACCCACCTGTTCTACGAGTCCGTCAATCGCCGCGTCGTGCAGCAGGGCAGCACACCGAGCGACATGCTGGTGTTCGGCATCGTGCTCGACGCGAACTCGCCCGTCACGTTCGCGGACCGTAGCGTACCCGCGGATTCGATGATCTGCGCGCGCGCAAGCCGCGAGTTCTTCCTCCATTTTCCGGGTGAAACCGCACTGCTCGCGGTCGGCGTGAAGCTGCCGTTCCTGGCCGGTCATCCGGAGCTGGCCGCGCGGCTCGAAAGCCGCCTGTCAAACAAGACTTGCGTGATTCCGCTCGCGCCCGGCGCGCGCGCGCAGTTCATCGCGATGTGGCGCTACGTGACCGACGAGGCGCTCGCGCTGAACGCATGCGCGCCATCGGAACTCGCGCAGCGCCGCGTGTCGGCGCAGATTCTCGACATGCTCGACGCGCTCGTCGACGACGGCGTGCCCGACGAAAAGACCGACATTACGTGGATGTCGCAGAGCGACGTGGTCGCGCGCGCGCACGACATGATCCTCGCGCGCCCGATGGAGCCCGTGACCGTGCAGGAGCTGTGCGAATCGCTGCGGATCAGCCGGCGCACGGTGCAGACGAGCTTTCGTCTCGTGACCGGTAAATCGCCGGTCGAATACATGCGCGCGATCCGGCTGAATCACGTGCGCCAGCTGCTACGCAAATCGTCGTCGGGAGAGCTGACCGTGCGCGCTGCCGCGCAACGGTGGGGCTTTTTTCACTCGGGGCACTTCACGCAGGACTATCGCGAGCTGTTCGAGGCGATGCCGTCGGACAATCGCCCGCGCTAGCCGAAACGGATCGAAAAGCCGGGGCATGTCCTTGGCTTTTTGCTTTTCTGCGCCGCTTTTACCTGCTGCCCAGATACGCTTCGACGGCCGACGTCGCATAGTCGATCAGCACCGGCGTCAGCGCTTTCGCGGTATCCGTATGCTTTCTTCTGTGCACCCAGCCCAGGTAGGTCGTGCTGCGCGCCGCCATGAACAGCGGCAACTGCCACAACTGCTCGTCAGCAAGCGGCCGATGCAAGCGATAGCCGGCCACGAAGGCCTGCATGGCCGTGTCGAAGAACGGCTCGCCGCGAATGAAGTACAGCGACGTCGCCACGTCGAACAGATGCCAGCCAAAGCCCGCATCGTCGAAATCGATCACCCGCACGCGTTCGCCGTCCACCAGCACGTTCTCCGGCACCAGATCCGCGTGGATCAGGCCGAACTGCCCGACGTCCTTGCCATGCGTGCTCAGGTCGCTCCAGATTGCCTCGCGCGCGTGCTCGAACAGACGCCGCTGCGACGCGCCTAGTTGCTCCAGTTCCCAGTAACGTCCCCACAACGGCTCGTCGCCCGCCAGCCCCTGTTCGCACCAGCTATGCCGTCTGAAGCCGTCAGGCGCGCGCCACGCGCTCGTATGGTTGTGCATGCGCGCCGCAATGCCGCCAAGCGTGCGATAACGCTGTGCAATCTCGCCCTCGCCACCGACGAGACCCGATTCGAGCGCGCCGAGCTGGCGACCGTCGACCCATTCGAGCACGTCGATCTGGCGGCCCGCGCGCAGCTCGTCGCTGTGCACGCGCTCGAACGGCCGCCCTGCGCGCGAGCTCACCACCCGCGGCACCTCGATGCCCGCGCCCGCGAGCGCCCGCATCCATGCGAACTCGGAATAGAGCGCCGCGTCGTCGTGATAGCCGAGCCGGTGGATGCGCAGCACCGCGCGCCGGCCGTCCTTCGTATCGATGCGAAACACCGCGTTCTCGCGGATCTTGATCGGCGCGATGATCGGATCGTCGAGATCCCAGAGCCGGAGCGCCTCGGTGGCTAGACGTTGCAGCGCGAACGCGTCCTCCGACGCGCACGCGTCTTCTGTAGGTGTCATGGCGGTCCTGTCAGAGGGAGCGGAGCACGGCGCCGAGCGTGTCGATCAGCTGATCGGCGTTGGCCGTCGAGAACGGCATCGGCGGGCGGATTTTCAGGATGTTGTCGTGCACGCCGATCCGGCTGATCAGCACGCCGCGCTCGCGCATCGCGTTGACGACGCGGCGTGCGACGCCGCCGGCCGGCGTCTTCGCCGCCCGGTCTTCGACCATCTCGACCGCGAAGAACAGACCGGCTCCGCGCACGTCACCGATCGCCGCATGCTTCGCCGCGAGTCCATGGAGCTCGTCGAGCACGTATTGGCCGACGCTCTGCGCGTTGCGCTGCAGTCCTTCGTCGGCGATCACGTCGAGCACCGCCATGCCCGCCGCGCACGACACCGGGTTGCCCGCGAACGTGTTGAAGTACATCGGATTGCGCCCGGCGAAGTCTTCGATCAGTTCGCGGCGCGCCACCACGCCGGCGAGCGGATGGCCGTTGCCCATCGGCTTGCCCATCGTGACGATGTCGGGCGCCACGCCGAGCTTCTGATGGCCCCAGAAATGCGAGCCGAAGCGTGCGAAGCCGCCCTGCACTTCGTCGGAAATGTAGACGCCGCCCGCACGGCGCACCTTTTCGACCGCGCGCGCGAGATAACCCGCCGGCACGTCCGGCAGACCCTCGCACGACAGTCCAGAGCACATCAGCAGACCGGCGACGCGCACGCCGTCGGCCGTGAAGGCATCAATGGCCCCCTGCACCGCGTTCGCGTAGCGATCCGCGAGTTCGTCCTCGCTCAGATCGCCGCGTTCGCGATACGGATCGATGACCGGAATCGTGCGCACATAGCGCCCGCGCTGCTGCTCGGTCGACAGAAACGAGCTGACCTGCACGACCGCCGCCGTGTTGCCGTGGTATGAATGCGCGGTGCAGATGATGCCCATGTTGCCCGTGCATTCGCGCGCGATGCGCAACGCGAGTTCGTTCGCCTCACTGCCGGTGCAGCAGAACATCACCATCGGCAGCGACGCGTCGAACGTCGACACGAGCCGCTCGCCATACGCGACGATGTTCTCGTGCAGATAGCGCGTGCTTGTGTTCAGCTGCGACGCCTGCCGCGCGATCGCGTCGGTCACGCGCGGATGGCAGTGCCCGACATGCGGCACGTTGTTGTACGCGTCGAGATAGCGCCGGCCGGCGGCGTCGTAGAGCCAGACGCCCTCGCCGCGCACCAGATGCAACGGCTCGTCGTAGAACAGCGGCGCGCGTTTGCCGAGCACGCGGTAGCGGCGTTGCAGCAGATCCTGATCAGGCATGAGGTGTCTCCGTGACGGGGGCGGCGTCGGCGTCGGCGTCGGCGTTCGCGTTCGCGTTGGCCTGGCACAGCATGAGCGCGTGGCGGCGCACCGGGAGGTAGATGAAGAACCAGCTCGCGACGAACAGCGCGACGCCCGAGCCGATGACTTGCGAGTAGCTGCCGGACGCGATAACCCCGGCGCCGAACGCGGGACCGGCTGCGAGACCGATCATCTGCATCGCGGTCGCCGCGAGCACCATGCGCCCGCGCCGGTCGAACACGGCCATCGCCGACAGCAAGGCCGGCTGCGCCACGTTCCAGAAAAAGTTGTAGACGCAGACGACGAGCGCGAAGCTCGCGAACGTCGTCTGCGCGGTCAGCAAAAGCAGGCACAACGAACCGCCGAGCACGCTCGCCGTGAGCGCGCGCGAGCGGCCGATGCGCGCGCCGCACGCACCGAACGTCCACGCGCCGAGCACGCCCATGAATTGCGACAGCGTCAGCGCGTTGGCGACCTGCTGCTCGCCAAGGCCGTCGTCGGTGCCGATCAGAAACAGATACGCCCACACGATGCCCTGCGCGACGAAGTACAGCAGCATCGCAAGCAATGCGGATGCTTTGGCGAGCGTGGGCAATTCGATCGCGTTCGCGTCGGAATGCGGCGCGCTCTCGCCACCACGCGGCAGAAAACGCACGAACGGCAGCACCAGCAACGGGAACGCGGCGAAGAAAAACAGCAGCAGCCGGATGCCGCCGAGCGCGAACGCGCTTGGCACGAGCCACAACCCGAGCGCGCCATAGATCATCACCCACATGACCAGGTAGCCGAAGTTGCGGTCCGGATGCGCGCTCAGCCCCACCGCCGCGAAGCTCAGCGAGATCAGGCCGCCCGCGCCGACGCCGACGAGGAATCGCAGCACCAGGAAAACGTCATGAGCGGGCGTGAACGCGGATGCCGCGTTACCGGCCGCCATCAGCAGGATCGACAGCACGATCACCGTGCGCCAGTTCACGCGCTTCGCGACGAGCGGCAGCAGGATCGAGCTCAACGCGATGCCCCACACCTCCACCGACGCCGCATAACCCGCCGCCACCGCGTCGAAACCGAGGTACTTGACGAAGCCCTCGACCACCGCGGGCTGGACGATGAACACTTCCGGCCCGACCACGCCCGCGAGGATCGCTACCCACAGGCGCGCCCGGGAATTCGGATCCGTGTGTTCGCGCATGTCGCCGTCCCGCAGATCGACTGATGACGTATTCATGATGCGTTGCCCCTCGAGTCTATGCCTCAGTAGGCGAAGCAGACCGATTTCGTCTCGGTGTACGCGTCGATGATCGCGCGGCCGTGCTCGCGTCCGACGCCCGACGACTTGAAGCCGCCGAACGGCAACGCCGGATCGACCATGTTGTGCGAATTGACCCACACGGTCCCCGCCTCCATTCGATCGACGACGCGCAATGCCTTGTCGAGCTGGTTCGTCCACACGCTCGCGCCGAGACCGTACTCGCTCGAATTCGCGGCGCTGATCGCTTCTTCCAGATCGTCGTAAGGCATCGCGACCAGCACCGGGCCGAACACTTCCTCGTTGACGAGCGAAAGCGGCCGGCGCGCTTCGTTGGCGACCACGGTCGGGCGCACGAAATACCCGTCGCCGTCGCGCGCCGAACCTCCCGCGATGATTTCACCGCCCTGCGCGCGGCCTTCGGCGATCATGCCGACGACCTTGTCGCGATGACGCGCCGACACGAGGGGGCCCATCTGGGTCTTCTCGTCGAAGCCGGAGCCGAGCACGAGGCTATTGGCGACCTGCGCGACACCCTCGACGATCTGCGCGTACATCGAGCGCGGCACATAGAGCCGCGAGCCGGCCGTGCATACCTGGCCGTGATTGAAGAAGATCGCTCCCGCCGCGCCTTCGATCGCCTTGCGCGGATCGCAGTCGTCGAGCACGATCACGGGGCTCTTGCCGCCCAGTTCGAGCGACGCGCGGCGGATGTCGCGGCCGCATTGCGCGCCGATCAGACGCCCCACTTCGGTCGAGCCCGTGAACGTGACCTTGTCGACGTCCGGATGACGGACGAGCGCCGCGCCCGCCGTTTCACCGCGGCCGGTGACGACGTTCAGCACGCCGGCCGGCAAACCGGCTTCGAGCGCGAGCTCGGCAAGGCGGATCGCGGTCAGCGGCGTTTCCTCGGCGGGCTTAAGTACCACCGTGCAGCCGCAGGCGAGCGCCGGCGCGATCTTCCACACGGCCATCAGCAGCGGGAAATTCCACGGCACGATCGCGGCGACCACACCGGCCGGAACGCGCTGCGTCGACGCGCGATACTGCACGCCCGGCGGGAAGCTCAGCGACAGATCGACCGTGCTGCCCTCGATCTTGGTCGCCCAGCCGGCCATATAGCGCAGCCACTGCGCGCTGCCGCCCACTTCGAGCATGCGCGAGAAGCCGAGCAGCTTGCCCTGGTTCAGGGTTTCGAGCGCCGCCAGCTCGTCGCCGTGTTGCTCGACCAGATCGGCGAGCTTGAGCAGCAGATGCTCGCGCGCGGCCGGCGGCATCCGGCGCCATTCGTTCGACTCGAACGCGCTCTTCGCTGCGGCCACGGCGGCCGCGACGTCCTCGGCGTCGCCGTCGGGCACCTGGGCGATTTCACGTCCGCTGGCCGGGTCGTAGACCGCGAAGGTTTTGCCGCTGCGCGCGTCGACGGCACGGCCCCCGACGATCATTTGGGTACGAAGGTTCGCAAGCAATGCTTCGATTTTCATGTCTGCTCCTGATTGATCTGGTTTATCTGGTTTGTCTGGTTTATCGGGCGATCACGCCATGTTTGGAAAACAGCACGGGCGAACCGTCGCTGTTCAACACCAGCGCGGTCAGCGCGTCGCGGCCCTGCAACTGCTTCGCGACGAAATCGCGCGCGTCCGGCTGCTTCACCGTCACGTGACCGTCGAGCGCGACGGCGGCCACGCCGTGCTCGTTCGCGACGAGATCGGTGATCGAATCGTTGGCGCCGGACGGCACCGCCTGCCACGTCGCGCCGGCGTCGCCGCTCGCGAACAGGTTGCCGCGCAAGCCGCCCACGTAGACCGTGCGATCGGGCGCCACCACGCCGCTCCACAGCGTGCCCTTGTACCCCGTGTGCAGCGCCTGCCAGCTCGCGCCGTCATCGTTCGATCTGAATACGGTGCCCTGTTCGGCCGCGATATACACGTCCTTGTCCGGGCCCGCGAACACCGAGAAGAAATTCAGGCCGCTCTTGCCGGTGCCTGCGCCCGCCCCCTGATCGACCTGCCGCGTGTTCCAGGTGGCGCCGCCGTCGTCGGTCGTGACGAGCAGCGACCACAGACCCACTGCCCAGCCGTGCCGGCCGTCGCGGAACGCGATCGAGAACAGTGGCTGGTCGACGCCGGTGTCCGAGCGTTGCACGCGCCAGTTCTCGCCGCCGTCGTCGGTGTGCAGCACGACGCCCCAGTGTCCCGCCGCCCAGCCGTGCCGCGCATCGGTGAAGGCGACCGAGGTCAGCGTCGCGTTGGCCGGCACCTCGTGCGCCTGGCGGAAATGCGCGCCGTTGTCGTCCGACAGCAGAATCACGCCGTGTTCGCCGACCGCGACGATGCGGCTGCCCGCGAGCGTCGCGCCGAGCATCATCGAGCGCTCCGCGCCGTCGCGATGCTTCGCGGCCGTGAGCGCGATATTGTTATCGGATGCGCCGCCGGCGAGCGCGTCGTGCGTGCCGGTGAGCGCTGCCAGCAACGCGAGCGCCGCCGCGCAGGAGAGCTTCAGGCTCTTAGTCTTTTGCATGATGGGTTGTCCTCGTGGCGGCCTAGTGGGAGAAGAAGCTCGAACTCCTGACCGCGGAGCGGCGCGGAAAGAGCCGGGTGAGCCAGACCGCGAGCGCGGGCAACGCCGTCATCGCCATCACCAGATTGACGATGAACATGAACGCCAGCAGCTTGCCCATATCCGCCTGGAACTTGAGCGCCGAGAAGCTCCACGTTGCGACACCGACCGCGAGCGTGATCGCCGTGAAGATGGTCGCCACGCCGACTTCGAGAATCGACTGCTCGACCGCCTTCACGATCGGCATGTCATGCGACAGATGCTGCTGCAGCCGGTTGTAGATATAGAACGCATAGTCGACGCCGATGCCGACCGCGAGCACCATCACCGGCAGCGTCGCGACCGTCAGGCCGATCTGCAGTTGCTTCATGAACCAGTAGCCGATGAAGGTCGCCACGGTCAGCGGCAGACAGCATGCGATCACCGCGCGGAAGTCGCGATACGCGAGCAGCACGAGCACGACGATCGCCGCGTACACGTAGAGCATCATCGGCAATTCGCTGCGCGCCACTTCGTCGTTGGTCGCCGCCAGCACGCCTGCGTTACCGGCGGCGAGGCGAATCGTCACGTCCGTCAGATGATTGTCCGCGCGATACGTCTTGACGGCGTCGATCACGCGGTTGATCGTCGTGGCCTTGTGATCCGACAGGAACAGATGCACCGCCGTCATCCGGCAGTCCTTCGTCATATAGCCGCGCACACGGTTGATCTCCGCGCTCAGCGCCGCATAGTTGGTCGGATCGATCGGCACGACCGACATCTTCGGATTGCCTTCGTTGTAGCCCTCGTTGTACGTGCGCAGCATCTGCGGATAGGAGCTGACCGACACGACACCCGGCACGCGATTCATCGAGCCGACGAAATCGTCCTCGAAGATGCCGAGTCGCGGATCGGTGCAATCGGCCGAATTCGGCGCTTCGAACACGACAGTCAGCCAGTCGAGACCCACGTCGTAGCTGCTCGCAATCGCCACCGCATCCTCGTTGAAGCGCGAATCGGCGCGCAGCTCGGGGGCGCCCGGTTGCAACGTGCCGACCACGCGATCACGGCTTTGCCACACCGCGACGCCGAAAATCAGCGCGGTCACGGCCAGCGTGATCGCAGCATTGCGCGGCTCGGCGACGCGGGCAAGCACACGCAGCCAGTGCGCGCGTCGCTCGCGCGCTACGAGCGCGCGGTCCGCGTATTCCTTCGTGAAATGCAGACACGACGCGACGACCGGCAGCATCACGAGGTTCGTCACGATCTTGTAGCCGACGCCGAGCGATGCCGTGATCGCCAGCTCGCGCACCATCGGAATCGGAATCAGCAGCAGCGTGATGAACGACACCAGTGCAGTGACGAGCGCGAGCGTGCCCGGGATCAGCAGGCCGCTGAAGCTGTGGCGCGCGGCTTCCATCGGCGTGTGTCCGTGCGACAGTTCGCGCACGATGAAATTGATCTGCTGGATGCCGTGTGACACGCCGATCGCGAACACCAGAAACGGCACCAGCACCGCGAGCGGATCGAGGCCGAAGCCGAGGATGCGCAACGTGCCGAACTGCCACACGAGCGACGTCAACGAGCAGACGATCGGCAGGATCGTGAAGCGCAGCGAGCGGCTATACCAGTAGACGGCGCCCGCCGTCAGCACCAGTGCCAGCGCGCAGAACACCAGCACGCCCGACGCGCCGTCGGCGATGTCACCGATCTGCTTCGCGAAGCCGATGATCTGCACCTGGTAGTCGCCGTTCTCATACGGCGTGCGCAGCTTCTCTTCGAGGATATGGTTGAAGGCCACATAGTCGAGTGCGTTGCCGTTCGCATCGCGCTCGTTCAGCTCGGCCGTGACCATCGCGCTCGTCTGGTCGCGCGACACCAGTACGCCGACGTATCCGCCCGCCGAAGTCGACTGGCGAATCGCGGCGATCTTCTCGTCCGTCAGATTCTCCGGCATGATCGTGCCGTCGATCAGCGGGTCCGCGCGAAAACCGTCTTCGGTGATTTCATTGACGAAGGAATTCGGCGTCCACAGCGACTGCACGCCGCCGCGATCGACATCGGGCAGATAGCCGACGGCCTGCGTGATCTGGTAGAGCCGCGCGAGGCCTTCGCGCGTCCAGATGGTGCCGTTGCGTGCCTTCAGTACGACCGTGATCCGGTTCGCGCCAAGCAGATCGTCCCGGTATTGCCGGAACGTTTTCACGTATTCGTGCTGGGTCGGAATCTGCTTGTCGAATCCCGCATCCATGCGCAACTGCAACGCGAACACGGCCATCACCACCGTAAAGACGGCAATCACGCCGAGCGTGATCGCGCGATGCCCGAACAGGAACGCCTCGAGCTTGCTTACCAGACGATTCAACACATTGCGCCCCTCAAAGTCTGCTGCTGATCCACGGCGCGCGCCCGCGATGGACGCGCGCCTGCCTGCTTCGAAACTTCCTGCTTAAAAATTACGCGTTGCGAACATGCCGACGAAATTGCGGTCGGCGTACGGCTGGCCGACGGTGTTATGACCGCCGAAGAACGCCGTGAAGTTGATGCCGGCCTGCCAGACTGCCGGGTTCTGGTTGAACAGCAGATACACGTTGACCGACTTCGCGCCCTGCATGTAATTCGCCGTGAAGGTCGGCGTGTAGCCGTACAGCGCGTCGGTGAACGTCACCCCCGGCGTGAGCTGCCAGCCCGGGATCACCGTGCCGTCATAGGTCCAGTTGAAGTCGATCGTCGCCCCGACCGAGCTCGACGTGCCCTTCGCGGCCGTAATCGGATAACCCAGGCCCGAGTTGTTGTTCAGCCACGTGAAGTAGCCGGCGGCCGGCGCCTGCGTGACCTGTTGACCATCGACGGTGCGCGTCATGCCGTTCGAATTGAGACCCGGGTAGTAGATCCACGCGAGTTCCATCGTCAGCATCGCCATGTCGGCGTGAATCAGCTTCAGGAACGGATAGTCGCTCTGCGTGAGACTCAGCTGGCCGTTGATCAGGTACTGCAGCTTCTTGCGGTCTTGCCACTGCTGGCAGGTGATGCCCCCCACGGCGTTCGTGTTGAAGTCGAGCGGACCGCCCGCGCCGAAGCAGCCCGACAGCGCGACCGCATCGTGCGGACGATACGAAAGCTCGGTGCCGATCGCCCAGTCGCCGATGCCGAAGTTGGCGCTCGCGCCGAACAGTTGGCGGTTGTTCAGGTACTGGAACTTCATCGTGCCGTCCGCCTGCGATGCCACGACCGGGGACTTGTCGGTGTAGTTCTCGTAGTAGAAACCGAAGTTCACGTCGACGCTCTTCGGCTTGTAGTTGAACTTGATACCGAATTGCGGGCGGTATTTGTTCGGCAACTGCGTCGAGGTCGGCACGCCGATCGAGTTGAACGGCGGTCCCGCGAACTGGCCGTTGACGAGTCCGTTGGTGATACCGCCCACGAACTGCGCGTTACCGGCGTTCGGACCCGCGATGGTCCCCGCGTCGAAGCCGCCCAGGTTGCCGTTGAGCGTGCTGATGCTCGCCGGACCGGAGCCGCGCCCGAAGATATCGCCAACCGACCAGTACGAACCGACCGGCGGATAACGGTTGCTTTCCCAGCTGAACTGGTAATAAGCCTCGGTGCTGAGTCCCGACGTGATGCCGCTCGCGAAGCTGATCATCGGCTCGGGCAGCAGCGCCTGCTTCAACTGCGTGCCCGGGATCAGCAGCTTCTGGATATCGACCGCGTTGGTCGCGTTGATGCCGTTGGTCGCGAAGAAGCTCTCGCCCCAGTTGATCACCTGATTACCGACCCGCACGTGCGCCGAGCGATCGTTCAGCGTGAAGTCCTTCTGGACCCACAGATCGAGCAGATCGACCGGATAGACGATCTGCGAAGCGGCGGTGCTCGACAGCTCCGTGCGGTTCGTGTTCTTCGCCATGAAGTCGTACATGCCGGTGCCGCGCACCATGAACTTGACGCCTTCGCTCGGCATCGTCAGCAGCAACTCGCTCGTCGCGCTGAGATACGTGCTGAACGCCTGCCCCTTGCGATAGTTGAGGTTGCCATCGTCGCCGTTGGACCACTGCGCGGTGTTCGCGCCTGCGCCGCAGCCGTTGGCGTTCGGGTCGCCCGTTAGCGAGCAGCTCGGGCTCTTGACGCGGATGCCCCCGCCCGCGGTCAGGTTGGTGACCCACGAGCCGTTGATGGCGCCGTCGCTGAGCGTGAACTCGTATGCCGAGGCCCCCTGTGCCGCCATCAACAGCCCTAACGAAACTGCCGCGCTAATTTTTGTCTTCTTCAACATTGCGCTTCCCATGCCTGTTTATTTGCAGGTCGAATGTGAGGAGTAGCGGCGCGCCAGCCGGTGCGCCGCGACCGCTTGACGTTACGTTATCGCTCGCTGACCGCGCGCAGATTCTCGGACGAGTAGAAGTCGTCCTTGAAGCGCGCGTCGTTCGAGTCCTCGTACCAGCGGATATCGGTGTTGGTGCCGATGGTGGACTGGTCGGTCACGTAGCGGCCATTGTTGAGGTCGTACTGGACGAACGGCTCGACATCGCAGGCGCCGTGCAGCTCATACACGGGAATCGGATACGCTTCCTTGACCTTCCACAGCTTGCCCTG
Source organism: Paraburkholderia atlantica (assembly GCF_000092885.1). Classification (NCBI taxonomy): domain Bacteria; kingdom Pseudomonadati; phylum Pseudomonadota; class Betaproteobacteria; order Burkholderiales; family Burkholderiaceae; genus Paraburkholderia; species Paraburkholderia atlantica. Next base: position 1,770,592 of record NC_014117.1, read on the forward strand.
CGCATCGTAGTCTTCGGCCGCCACCGCGAGGCCGCTGTCCTCGTCGATGTAGAAGACCTTCTTCGAGGCCACGTGCCGCACGCCCGACTTCACGGTCGCCTCGACCACGTAGACGCGGTGCAGCTCATAGCGGCGCGCCTCGGGGCTCACGGCGTCCGGCTTGAAGACGTCGTCGAACTTCTGCTTGAAGTTGTACATGCCGAAGTCGTCGTACGGAATGTAGATTTCCTTCTTGCCGGCGAGCTTCCAGTTGAAACGATCGAGCTGGCCGTTGAACAGCCACGGCTCATCGACCGTGTACTGGTTCTCGAAGCCGATCTGCGGCGCGTCGTACGAGTAAGCCGGCATGCGGCGCACGCGGCGCTGACCGGTGAAGTAGTAGTAGGTGTCGTTGCCCTTGTCGAAGTAATCCCGCTGCACGAGACCCTGGCCGGCCAGCGCGGCGGGCGTCTCATACGCGAAGTAGATCGCGTACAGCATGCCAGCCTGCTGCGGCGAGGTCGCGCCCTTCTTGCCCCACGGGAAGAACAGCGTCTGCTTCGATTCGGCCTTGATCCACTCGCTGCCACCCGGCCGCGGCGACGCCGCCGTCACCGACTTCTGCCATTCCGCGCCGATGCCGCGATAGCGCGCGAGGTGATCCCACATCGCTTCGGCGCCGGTCTTCGGCGCGGGGAACGGCATACCCGGCAGGCTCGCGCTCTGCAGATTTTCGCCGCTCGAATCCATCTTCGCCTGGCTCGCGTTGAGCTTCGCGTTGGCCTGCACGAAATCCGGCGCGCCGCATTCGCGGTGCGTCGGATAGATGTCCATCCGATAGCCGTTCTTCTGCTTGATCAGCTCCACCTGGCCGGGCGTCAGATTGTCCGCGTACTTGTCGACGTTGCTCGCGTCGATCGAGTACAGCGGCTTTTCGCCCTTGTGCTTCCAGTAGTCGCCGCGCAGCTTGCCGTACGACCAGTCCGCGGGCGATGCCTGCGGACCTGCATACGCCGGAATCCGGCCATCGGCGCTCGCGCCCTTCTCCATGCCGGCCGTGTCCGCCACCGCCCCACCCGCCAGCGTGCCCAGCACGGCGGCCAGCACCGCAGCCGAACACATTGCCTTTACTTGCGTCTTGCCTTTCATCGTCTCGATCTCCCGATACCTGTTGAATCGCCCTGCCGTCGTTGCGGCCATACCTAGTACTGATCTTTCACTGCCGTATCGCCGCTTTTGCGCAGACTCTCGATCAGAGCCGCGCGATGCTTCGCGACGTCGGTGAGCGCGGGCCGCCGCTTCGCGGCAACTTCCTGCGCGGTATAAGGCCTGAAATCCGCGGGCCTCGTGTCTGCATTCCTCGTGTCGATCAGCCAGTTCAGAACGTTCGCCAGCTCCGCGTCGGACAGCGACGAGTTCGACGCGCCCGGCACCCGCATGACGAACTCGCGTCCTTCGGGAAGTCGCACGAAGTGTCCGAGCTCGCCCGTGAGCGGCGGCACCTTTCCCTCGATGCCGCGCGCGTCGCCGGTGTGACAGCCCATGCAATTGAGGACCCACGCCTCACGCGCCGCGGCGGCGTTGTAGCCGCGCTCCCGTGCGTGCGCGGCCATGCCCGACACCCCCGCGCACACCGCCAGCACGGCTGCCAACAGCGCACGCGCACGGGTCTTCTTCATAGCCCGAGACTCTTCAGCGCGACGTCGCGGTGCGCGCGCACCTGAGCGCCATCCATCTGCGTTGCGCGCAGCGCCTTCACTTCGGCGGCGGTGAATGGCTTCGCGCCCGCATGCTTCGCACTCACGTCGAACACGAGGTAATTGAGCACGTTCGCGAGGTCCTCGTCGGACTCGCCGCGAAAGCTCGGCATCTTGAAGTTGTAGCTCTTGTCCTTGATCGCGATCGTGCCGAACATGCCGTTGAGCACGGTCAGGCCGAGTTGCGTGCGCCCTTGGGCGTTCGTCGCGTAGTGGCCCGGCAGCTCGGTGAGCGGCGGCGCGAGACCGTCCTGTCCCTTGCCGCCCGCCTGGTGGCATACCGCGCACCTGGTGTCGAAGAACGCCTTGCCGGGCGCGTACTGCACATTCTGCGCGAACGCTGCGCCCGCGCTCAGCGCCGCGCCCGTTACGCACAAGGTCGCGGCCCACTTCGCGAGGTGCCGGTTGAAAGTCGTCGTGGTCATTGCTGCGCTACTCCAAGCAGTGCGGATACCGAGCAGTGATAGTTCGCGTTGCCGCTCGCCATGCACCAGTTGATGTCGTTGTTCAGCGAGAGCTTGTAGAGCGGCTTCTCGCGTTCGTTACGGTTGCAGAAGCAGCGGCCGCACGAGGTTTTGCCGCAGCAGTCGTTGTACGAAACGATATAGTCGGTGCCGTCGTGCGGATTGCGGCAGGTGCCGATCCACGTGATCGGAGAGGGCGTCGTGCCCGGCGGGCAACTGCTCGAGGTGCCGCCGCAGCAGCTGCACAGCCAGCCGTCGATCGCGCAGTAGCGCCAGTAGTCGCAGCTATACGGGTCGTCGGTTTTGCCCGTGGCAGGCGCGCTCGCCGCGCTTGCCGCCGACGCGTTGTCGGCTGCGAACGTGCGGTCCACCGGCAGCAGCGGCACGAGCGCCGAGCCGACCAGCGCGCGGCCCAGCCTGGCCATCGCACTGCGCCGCGAGCTGTGCTGCGCGACGTTGCGCGCTTTCAACTCGAAGAAAGAGTCGAACCATTTCATGCTTGTCGTCCTGTCGTTCTGATGTGTGATGACGTGCTCAGGCGTGCTGCTCCGCGTGGTCCGCATGGTCGTGGCCAGCGTGGACGAATTCCTGCAGCGAGGCCACCCCGCGATCCTTCGCTTCGAACAGGCTTTCGATGTGTTCACGCGAATTCACCAGACCCTTCGCGCGGACCTTGCCCGACTCATCGATCAGCAATGCGTAAGGCAGCTTGCCGATCTGATACGCGAGACCCAGCTCCTGCGACAGCACGTACGGGAACTGGCTCAGGCCGAGCTTCTTGTAGAACGCCGCGTGTTCGGTGGTGTCGCCGTCGCTCGCGAGCACGATGTCGGTGGCCGTTTCGCGCGCCTGGATCGACGGCAGCAGCGGCAGCAGCTTCTTGCACACGGGGCAGCTCGGCGACAGGAAGAACACCAGCGTGCTGCGGCCCTTGGCGGAGATGCCGCCAACCTTGACCTGACGGCCGTCGAGCGCATTGAGCTCGAACGACGGACCGACGGTGCCGACGGCCGGCCCCTTGTCGATCATCAGCGCGCCGACCGGCATCAGTCGTTCGTACAGCACGCCGATCTGGCGAACCAGCGCGAGTGAGATGGCGCCGAGCGCAAGCACGCCGAGCCACAGCAAAACATTGGAGACCAACAGTGCGTTTTCCATTACGAGTTCCTCAGGTGATTCAGCTTCGGACGATTGGCGAGCAGCACGTCCAGGGTAAAGAAAGCGGCCACGGCGACGAGCGTCGCGCCGAGCACGCTCAGATAGTCGAACCAGACGATCGCGCGGGTGCTTTGCGGCAGGCAGATCAGCGCGGCGAGCGCGGCCAGCAGCAAGCTGCGCGCGACGTGCGCCCAGCCGATCGAGTGCGGCACGGGTGCGCCCGGCTGGCGAAAGCCATTGCAGCCGCAATCGATGTCGGTGCGCCCGCGCGCAACGTTGATAGCGAGTGCGAGCGCGAACAGCACGAACAGCGCGGCGAGCGCGGCGGCGCCAACGCTGCGCGTCGCCGGCACCAGGGTCGCGAGCGTCGCGGCGATTTCGGCGAGCGGCAACACGAACGCGAACGGCGCGACCAGCGCGTGCGGCAGCAGATCGAAACCCGCGACCGCCTGCCGCTGCTCGGACTGGCGCGCCACTTTCGGCAGCGCGAGCGTCAAGGAGATGATCGATGTCGCGGCGAGCGCAACGCTCGAGACGACCGGATCGATGACGAGGCCAGCATTCATCGCGTGCACCTCGTTACGGATTGAGCAGCAGCGACGCGGTCGCGCCGATCTGCTTGTGAACGTGCTTGAGCTTGCCCGTCGCCGCGTCGGCGACGACCACGTCCGAGTTGACCGTGATGCCGTAGAAAAGCGGATGCGCGTCCTCGCTGACCTGAATCGACAGCAGCGGGTCGATCTTCTGGTCCGCGAGCTTCCAGCGCGCGATGCGCTTGTGCGTCTTCACATCGAACACCCAGACCTCGCTCGCGGGGTCCTTGTGCGTATCCGCGTCGCCTTGGTGCATCGCCACGAACAGACGCTGCGTCGGCACGTGCAGCGCGGTTTGCTGCAGGCCGCCCGGACGCCAGCCGGCTTTCGCCTCGTCCGGCGTGACGAGCGGCCACGACGCGCCGAACACCGGCGCGGCGCCACTGAAGTCGGCGCTGCGCACATTGCCGTTGAAGGTCGCGAACCAGTACGTATTACCGCTGCGCGACGCGTTGACGAAGGCCGGGTCTTTGGCGACATCGATGAACGCGTCGGATAACTTACGGCCTTTCTCCTTGCCGTTCGCGCCGAGCACGACGGTCAACGCCTTGCCGCTTTCGCACAGCGACGTGAAGCGGTCGTTACCCGACGGATAGGCGAGCACGCAGCCGTCCGTATCGATCTCGGTCGTGACCTGATGCGTGGCCGTGTTGACTACGGTGACGGAGGTCGCGGGCGTGATGTTCGACACGTAGAGCCACTTGCCGTCTTTGGACATCGAAGTGTTGTACGGCGACGGCACGCTTTGCGCGTGCTTCGGCGGGATCACGACTTCACCGGTGATCTGAAGCGTGGTGTTGTCGGTCGTTTCGACGACGTCGGTCCGCGTGCCGTGCGAGCCGCGCGCAAAGTAAGTCGTCGCGACGTAGCTCGTCTTGTGATCGGGGCTGATCGCGAGACCCGGCGCGAAGCCGGCGTCGATCTGGCCGAGCAGGCGGTTGTTGTCGGCGTCGATCACGTACGTGCGCGCGTCCGTCATCGAGCTGAAGTTCACGTCCATCACGTACAGCTGATGCGGGCTGTACGCCGGCATCTTCGCGATCGTCAGGTCTTCCGCTTTTTCAGTTGCGAGAACCTGGGTCGCCATCGCGATGCTGCTCAACATCAGCAGCCCCCATCTCCGTTTTCTTTGCATCTCTTCTCCGCAAGTGCATTCGTTATGGCATTGCGGAAAATTAACTGTAGATAATTGTGGAAACAGCTCCCAAATCGGCAAACGATAAGTAGATTTATTACGCCTTCATTACGAACCCGAATACGGGCTTACAAGGGCGCACAAGGCATTATTCCGTAGCGACCAATAGCGGGGATGACCCGTATGCGCGAGGCGTGATTCAGTGAACAGCGCTTCAGGCGCTCGGCCCGATTTCTTCGCACCCGATCTGTTCGAGACCAGGCACGCAGTCTTCGAAATGAGCGCGTGAGGCGAACAGACGGGTGGGCAGCAACACCGCTTCGGCGGCGTTGATCACCAGCAGCGCGACGTTGATACAGCGGTCCGTATGACGAATCACCGCGAAGTGATGACCAGAAAGCTCACCGTTGAAACGCGGGTCGGCGCTCGTGATGTCCTCGTCGTCGTGCAAGCCTTCGAGTTGCGCGCCCGGCACCACGCACCAGGATTCCGGTGCACGCGCGAGCACCTCGGTCACGTCGCCGAACTCGGAGATGACGGCCGCGTGCGAATTGGGCGCGCGGCGAAACCACAGTGGCTCGTCGGCTGCTTCGACGCGAAGCGCCGCGACCGGAAACAGTAAAAGCCCGTTGTCCATGGAGAGTGAGTGGCGTCGGATTGCTCAACCTGATCGGCTCGGATGATCGCCCAAAAACGGAACGCACTGCTATGTCACGGCGTACGGTTTGCCGATATTGGAGGTTGCGGCAACGCATGCGCCGCAAGCAACTGCTGATGACGTGCGTCGGTTTCGTCGTCGGCGGGGAACATGCATTCGATGCGCAGCTCCTGCGCGGCCACGTTTTGCGGTGTGCCGACGGTCGTGACCATCGAGAAATAACGCAGCACCACGCCTTCGCTGATGAAGCCCAGCGGAATCATCGGCAGCGTCGCGGGGGACGTGGAAGAGCCATGACGGGTCTTCCAGTCGCGTGGCACATCGGGATACGCAAGCAGTTCATCGAGTAGATGCTGCGTGTGGGCGCCGATCACATGACCCACCGATTCGCGATACACCCGTTGCAGCAGGCTTCGCGCGACCTCCTCCCAATCGGCGACGAACGGCCGCATGCCGAGCGGATCGAAGATCAGATGCAGCATGTTGCGCGGACCTTCGCGCGCGGCCATGTCGATGAAGCAGTTGAAAAAGCGCGGCGCCGCGTCGTTGCTCATCAGCACATTCCAGTCGCGGTCCATCACGAGCGCCGGAAACGGTTCATGCTGACGCACGACCCGTTCGAGCGCGCGAACCACGCCGTGCATTTCCTGCGCATTCCACGGTGCTTCCGAATAGACCGGTGCGTAACCGGCGGCGAGCAGCAGCGCGTTGCGCTCGCGCAGCGGCACGTCGAGTGTTTGCGCAAGCGTCAGCAGCGTGTCGCGGCCCGGCACGCTGCGCCCGCTTTCGATGAAGCTGATCTGCCGCTGCGAGAAGCCGGCCTCGAGCGACAGATCGAGCTGACTCACGCCACGAACGTCACGCCAATAGCGCAACAGACTACCGAGATCGCCCGGCTGCACTTTCGGATCGTGACTCGTGACGTTCATCGCATTGCCCTCCTTTTAATGGCTGAAACGAAACACTTCAGCGCGCCGGCGCGTGCCACACGAACTCCGCGAACTGCGGTTCGAGCGGCGGCTCGGTCACGCTGCCGGTGTAGTTCGTGATCGTCGATGCGGCGACCACCGCAACCACCTCGAGAATCTGCTCCGCGCTGAAGCCTGCCGCGAGGAAGCGTTGGCGGTCCTCATCATCGAGGCGGCCGCGCTTTTCGATCAGCGTGCGCGCGAGCGTCGACAGCGCCGCGAGCCTCGCGTCGTCGGGCACACCGCGCTGGCGGATCGCGTCGACATCGGCGCGACGCAAGCCCTCATGCAAGCCGAGCGCGGTATGAAACGCTACCGCCCATTCGCTCGCATTCGTCACGGCGTTGGTGAGCAGCAAAGTCTGGATTTCCGGCTCCGTCAGACTGCTCGCATGCACGCGCTCGAACAGGCCGATGAAGCCGTTGATCAGCACCGGTGAAGCCGCCATCCTGGCCGCGATGTTCGGAATCACGCCGAACGTCTGCTGCAATTTCTGCAGCACGGGTTTCGATTGCTCGGGAGCGGACTCGATCGTGTGAACGGGATAGCTGGACATGGTATCTCCTGGACGTGTGCGCCATCGGATTGACGGCGCGGTAGTCGAAGATTAGTGGCGGCCACGTGGCGCGCCAATTACATCGGATGTCATCGTCACCAGCTAATTGGACGGCGGCTTCTTTCTGGCGAGCCGCCTGGGCGCGGACTATGATGTTTGAGTTCGTTCCCCTCTTGTCCCGTTCACCACTGGAAAGGAAGAACATCATGCCCACGATGAAAGCAGTCGAAGTGAAGCAGGCCGGCGGCCCGCTCGAACTGGTCGAACGTGAAGTGCCCGAGGCGGGCGCCGGTCACGTGCGGATCAGGATTCAGGCTTGCGGCATCTGTCATAGCGATGTGATGACCAAGGACGGGCTGTGGCCGGGCCTCACCTATCCGCGCGTGCCGGGTCACGAGATCGCAGGCGTGATCGATTCGGTCGGTGCGGGTGTCGAGGGCTGGCAGGCCGGGCAGCGTGTCGGGGTCGGCTGGCACGGCGGGCATTGCGGCAAATGCGAACACTGCCGCCAGGGCGACTTCGTGCTGTGCAAGTTCGCGCTGATCCCCGGCATCAGCTACGACGGCGGCTACGCCGAATACATGGTGGCTCCGGTCGAAGCGCTGGCGCGCATTCCCGACGATCTGTCCGATGTCGATGCCGCGCCGCTGCTGTGCGCGGGCATCACGACCTTCAACGCGATTCGCAATAGCGGCGCGCGCGCCGGTGACGTGGTCGCGATTCTGGGCATCGGCGGCCTCGGGCATCTCGGCGTGCAGTTCGCGCGCAAGATGGGCTTTCGCACGGTGGCGATCGCGCGCGGTCAGGACAAGGCGCCGCTCGCGCAGCAGCTGGGCGCGCATCACTACATCGACAGCAAGACGGAAAACGTCGCCGAGAAGCTGCAGGCACTGGGCGGCGCGAAGCTGATACTTGCCACGGTGACGAGCGGCAAGGCGATGACCGCCACGCTCGGCGGTCTCGGCCTGAACGGCAAGCTCGTGATGGTCGGCGTTTCCGAAGAGCCGATCGAAGTGCCGATCGTGCAGTTCATCATGGGACGCAACTCGGTGCAAGGCTGGCCCTCCGGCACCTCGGCCGATTCGCAGGACACGCTCGCGTTCAGCGCGCTCACCGGCGTCAAGCCGATGATCGAGGAGTATCCGCTCGCCGAGGCGGCGCAGGCCTATGACCGGATGATCAGCGGTCACGCGCGTTTCAGGGTGGTATTGAAGATGGTCTGAGTGGATGTCTCGGACGCAGACGAAGAAAAAACGCGATTGCCGGCATCCCGGCAATCGCGCTCGATGACTACTCAAAGCTCCCTTCAAACACTGCGACGACGTGGCAAGGAACCACGCGCGCCGCAGTAGCTGGATCAAGCCAGATCGAAACGATCCAGATTCATCACCTTGACCCACGCGGCAATGAAGTCGCGCACGAACTTGTCCTTACCGTCCTCGCTCGCGTAGACCTCGCTCAGGGCGCGCAGCACCGAGTTCGAGCCGAACACCAGATCGACACGGGTACCCGTCCACTTGACCTCGCCGGTCTTCGCGTCGGCGCCTTCGAACGTTTCCGCGGCCTCCGACACCGGCGTCCATTCCGTACCCATATCGAGCAGGTTACGGAAGAAGTCGTTGGTCAGCGTTTCCGGTTTGTCCGTCAGCACGCCTTCCTTGCCACCGCCCACCTTCAGCACGCGCAGGCCGCCGATCAGCGCCGTCATCTCGGGCGCCGTCAACGTCAGCAGTTGCGCCTTGTCGATCAGCAGCTTCTCCGCCTCCACCGGGAACTTGCCGCCCAGATAGTTGCGGAAGCCGTCGTGGACCGGCTCGAGCGCGCCGACCGATTGAACGTCGGTCTGATCCTGCGACGCATCCATGCGACCCGGCGAGAACGGCACCGTCACCTGCTGCCCGGCGTTCTTCGCAGCCTGCTCGATGCCGGCACTCCCCGCCAGCACGATCAGGTCGGCGAGCGAAATCTTCTTGCCGCCGGACTGCGCACCGTTGAACTCGCTCTGGATGCCTTCGAGCACCTTCAGCACCTTCGCGAGCTCGGCAGGCTGGTTGACTGCCCAGTCCTTCTGCGGCGCGAGCCGGATGCGCGCGCCGTTGGCGCCGCCGCGCTTGTCCGAGCCGCGGAACGTCGAGGCCGAGGCCCACGCGGTCGTGACCAACTGCGACACCGATAGTCCGGACGCGAGGATCTTCTGCTTCAGCGCCGCGACGTCCTTGTCATCGACGAGCGGGTGATCGACGGCCGGAATCGGGTCCTGCCACAGCAGTTCTTCCGCCGGCACTTCCGGGCCCAGATAGCGGGCGCGCGGACCCATGTCGCGGTGCGTGAGCTTGAACCACGCGCGCGCGAACGCGTCGGCGAACTCGTCCGGATTGTCCATGAAGCGCCGCGAGATCTTTTCGTAGATCGGGTCGAGGCGGAGCGACAGGTCGGTCGTCAGCATCGTCGGCAGCAGTTTTTTCGACGGGTCGTGCGCGTGCGGGATCGTGGGCTCTGCGCCCTTCGCCACCCACTGATTCGCGCCCGCCGGGCTCTTGGTCAGCTCCCATTCGTGGCCGAACAGGTTGTGGAAGAAGCCCATGCCCCACTGCGTCGGCGTGGAAGACCACGTGACCTCGATCCCGCTCGTGATCGTGTCGGCGCCCTTGCCGGTGCCGAAGCTGTTGCGCCAGCCGAGCCCCATCGCCTCGAGACCGGCACCTTCCGGTTCCGGACCGACGTTCTCGGCCGGCCCTGCGCCGTGCGTCTTGCCGAATGTGTGGCCACCGGCGATCAGCGCGACGGTTTCCTCGTCGTTCATCGCCATGCGGGCGAACGTTTCGCGGATGTCGACCGCGGCCGCGAGCGGATCGGGATTGCCGTCCGGGCCTTCCGGGTTCACGTAGATCAGGCCCATCTGTACCGCGCCGAGCGGGTTTTCGAGGTTGCGTCCGGGCGGATCGGTGCGGCTCTTTTCGGTGCCGTGCAGTTCTTCATCGGCGACCAGCACACCTTCGTCGTCTTCCCTGCCGGCCGCGCCCTTGCCGTAGCGCACATCGCCGCCGAGCCAGGTCTTTTCATTGCCCCAATAAACGTCCTGATCCGGTTCCCACGTGTCCTCGCGCCCGCCGCCGAAACCGAATGTCTTGAAGCCCATCGTTTCGAGCGCGACGTTGCCGGTCAGGATCAGCAGATCGGCCCACGAAATTTTCTGGCCGTATTTCTGCTTGATCGGCCATAGCAGCCGGCGCGCCTTGTCGAGGCTCACGTTGTCCGGCCAGCTGTTGATCGGCGCGAAACGCTGCTGGCCGCGCCCTGCGCCGCCGCGGCCGTCGCCGATGCGATAGGTGCCGGCGCTGTGCCATGCCATACGGATAAACAGCGGTCCGTAGTGGCCAAAGTCAGCGGGCCACCACGGCTGCGAATCGGTCATCAGCGCGGCGAGGTCTTTCTTGATCGCGTCGTAGTCGAGGCTTTTGAATGCCTCGGCATAGTTGAAGTCCTTGTCTAGCGGATTGGAGCGGTTCGAATGCTGGTTCAGCAGGTCGACGCGCAATTGCTTCGGCCACCAGTCTCGAATGGTGGTCCCGCCGCCGGCGGTGTGGATGAACGGGCACTTTGCTTCGTTTGACATGCGTTCTCTCCTTTGGAGGATGTCTCCGTTGTCGATCGGAGTCGGTGCGAAGCACTTTCTCCAATCCCATGCAAGGTACTTGTTATGCGTTTGTCATCCTGTCAGGCTTCCGTGGCAAATCGACGATCGAGAAACCCGACAGTCAGCCGAACGATTCGGCAGTGCACTCATGAAATCCAGGGTTGAAGGAAACGTGGCCGGAGTCCCTGACGGATAACCCCGGGGGATGACTCCGGCCGACGCGCCACTCCTATTCGAATATAGGCGAGGGCAAACTTCAATAGAATTCGAATCCGGCAATGCCGGTAATAGATGGCGACTATAGCGGGCAACAATCGCACGGCGCGCTCCATTACTGTATGCCGATCGATCATCACTGCGTCGAAGCTTGAGCGCGCCCCCGCTGTTTTACGCCAGGCGCGCCCGACTGTGTGATAGGGTTTCGCGTTTCGTCCGCAACAAAATGGGCACTGTTTTCTTTTCGGGCAAGCGCTTCGCACATCGCCTGAGCGGAGCAGAATGACGCCAACCGGCGTGCGCCCGAGGAGTGTCCCGAACCGTGTCCAAAGCCGTGCCCAAAGCTGCCCCGAACGCTGAACTTGCCACCGTCCAGCCCGTCGAATCGCTCGTCGTGCCGGAACTGCTCGATGGCCGCGACGGCACCAATCGCGGCGCGGCGGAAAACTCCCAGCTATCAGCCCGCAACGACCTCGACGCGGTGCGCGCGTGGCTCTCCAATTACGCGGACACCAAGACCACCTTCGACAACTACCGCAAGGAAGCCGAGCGGCTGCTGCTGTGGGCCGTCGTGCAACTCGGCAAGCCGCTTTCGTCGCTGACGCATGAAGATCTGCTGCTGTTCAAGGCGTTCATCGCCGATCCGCAACCGGCCGCGCGTTGGGTGTCGGCGAACGGCGGCAAGTACGCGCGCGGCGACGCGCGCTGGCGCCCGTTCAACGGGCCGCTGTCGCCGGCCAGCCAGCGCCAGGCGCTGATCATCCTGAACGCGATGTTCACGTGGCTCGTCAACGCCGGCTATCTGCGCGGCAATCCGATGGCGCTGTTGCGACAGCGCGCGAAGCGCTCGGCGCCGCGCGTCACGCGCTATCTTTCGACGTCGCTGTGGGACGAAGTGAAGCTGTTCGTCGAGCAGCTGCCGCAAGATACCGATGCGCAGCGCGCGTACTACGCGCGCTGCCGCTGGCTGACCACGCTGTTCTATCTGCAAGGCATGCGCATTTCCGAGGTCGCCGGCGGGCAGATGGGCCAGTTCTTCAGAAGGCTCGGCGCCGACGGTCAGGACCAGTGGTGGCTCGAAACGCTCGGCAAGGGCGACAAGGAGCGGATCGTGCCGGTGTCGGCCGAACTGGTTCAAGAGCTGCGCAGCTACCGGACGCTGAATGGCCTCGCCGCGCTGCCGACCCGCGCCGAGGAAACGCCGCTCGTGCTGCCGTTCAAGGGTCGCAAACGCTGCCTGTCGCGCTCGGCGATTCACGACGCGATCAAGGGCATCTTCGCGGGCGCGGCGATGTGGTTGCGCGCGCGCGGCCCCGAATTCGCCGATCGTGCCGACGAACTCGAGCGCGCGTCGGCGCACTGGCTGCGGCACACGGCGGGTTCGCATCAGGCGGACGGCGGCGTCGATCTGCGCACGATTCGCGACAATCTCGGCCACGTGTCGCTGAATACGACCAGCCTTTATCTGCACACCGAGGACGACGCGCGGCATACGGAGACCGTCAATCGGCACCGGATGAACTGGCAGGACGCGAAGTCTGAAGAAGGCAATCCGGACGGCAATTAAGCGCGGATCGGAGCCCCGGCTGCGCACGCGCAATGGCGCATGCTTTTTTGCCAGGCGGTTTTCGCCTACGCATTGACCAACTAATTTTCCCGATCGGCGATTCATATCTCAAGAATGCAAAATGCCCGGCCGTTAAAAGGGCGTCGCTCGACAAATAAACAAGACAAACCGGGGAATGAAGTTGAAAGACATCACAAAGGCGCTGTTGGCGTCGGCTGCGTGCGCGACCTTTCTCGCGGGCTGCATGACCAGCGGGCAAGGCCAGCTCGTTAGCGCACCGAACCGCCCGACCGAAGTGACGGTGACCGCGTATCAGCCGTTGCCGACCGATGTGTACGTCGCCAATGTGGTCGATCGCGACGTGGTGTTCGTCGGCGGCGATACGTATATCTGGGTCGTCGGGCGGGATGGTGTCCGGCAACGCCAGTTCTATGCGCATGGCGATCGTCGCGCGGAGGTGTTCCATCGCCGTGAGGAGCTGCATCGCGTGATGGCGAGCCATGACGGTCATCTGCCGGGGCATCCGGGTGACGCGCGTCCGCCGCTCTCACGCCCTTCCGGCCCCGCGCCGGCGATGGCCGTGCACGGACAGCCGCCGCGAGCCCACCAGCACGCCACCGGGCCGCTCAGGCCCGCGCGCTTGACAGCCGCGCACCGACCGCCGCGCCACGCCGAAATACACGCCGCCGGGCCGCACAGGCCTGCGCGCGCGTTGGCCGCGCACAGACAACCGCAACGAGCCGACATGAAAGTCGCCGGGCCGGTCAGGCCCGCGCCGGCACCATCGGGCAAGCGGATGCCGAAAGAGCCGAGAAAGTCGTAACGTCGCCGCCATGCGCGTGATCGCGTAAGCGGCGAGACAGTGCGCGCAGAGGCTGGCAGGCTTGCCGGCCTCCGCTCGTTGCCGCCGCCGGCAAGCCAACCCCCGCTCCCAAAGCACCTCCCGACACCGCCCCTTCCCCCCAACTCCCCGCCAATCCCACCCCATTGCCCGCTAGAATTGCCGGCTTTGCCCGCGTCGGGCGCGCCGCAAGGCAAAATACGGGTTTTGCGCGCGCCGCACGCGCGGCCGACCCGGTCGCGAAGCGTCCCGGACCGTCTTTCGGCCCGGCGGTTGCATGATCATCGCCCACGGCTCGCGCCCCCGGCCGCGCGCCGACCCGCAACATCACAGCCCCGCCCGGCCCGTCAGCTTCGCTGCCCGGCGCACGCGGCGCGGCGAGGACCGCTCGTCCCCAACAGAGCAGATCAGGAGCCTTTTTTATGAGCGATTCGAACCCATCCTTCCTCGGCCGGATTTCGCTGGCCGTGGGCACGTTTTTCAGCATTCTCGGCAATGGCGAGTTCGCCGCCGACGTGCTGCGCCTGCGTAACGGCGAAAAGGTCGGCGCGGCCCCAGCGCCCGCCCCCGCCGCCGCGGCAACCCCGGCACCCGCCCCGCAACCGAAGCCGCAACCCGCGCCGGTGCTGAAGGAGGCCACCCCCGACGCCGCGCTGCAACTGCTCGGCCTGCTGCAACGCGACGCGCGCTTCATCGATTTCGTCGAGGAAGACATCAAGGCCTATAGCGACGCCGACATCGGCGCGGCCGCGCGCCTCGTGCACGAAGGCTGCCGCGCGACGCTGCGCGAGCACTTCACGATCCGCCCGGTGCGCGACGAAGCCGAAGGCAGCCGCGTGACGCTGCCCGCGGGCTTCGACGCGAGTTCGGTGCGCCTGACCGGCAACGTGGTCGGCAGCGCGCCGTTCAACGGCAGCATCAGCCATCGCGGTTGGCGCGTCGACGAGGTGCGTCTGCCGAAGCTCGCGGACGGCCATAACGCAAAGGTCATCGCACCGGCGGAGGTGGAGCTATGAGCGACGCCCGCTATTCCATCGGCATCGACCTCGGCACCACGCACTGCGCGCTGTCCTACGTGGACACGCACGCGAGCGACGGCGAGAAAACCACCCAGGAGGTGCTGTCGATCGCGCAGCTGACGGGCCCCGGCGCCATCGACAGCCTGCCGCTGCTGCCCTCGTTCCTGTACCTGCCGCATCCCGACGAGCTGGCCTCCGGCGACCTGTACCTGCCGTGGACCGGCCAGCGCGAATTCGCGGTCGGCGAATTCGCGCGCAATCGCGGCGCCGGCACGCCGATCCGGCTCGTGTCGAGCGCGAAAAGCTGGCTGTGCCATCCGGGCGTCGACCGCCGCGCGGGCATCCTGCCGAACGACGCGCCGCCCGAAGTGTCCCGCGTGTCGCCGCTCGAAAGCTCGGTGCGCTATCTGACGCACCTGCGCGAGGCGTGGGACCACGCGCATCCGGACGCGCCGTTCGTCGAGCAGGACGTCACGGTGACGATTCCCGCGTCGTTCGACCCGGCCGCGCGCGAACTGACCGCCGAAGCGGCCGAGGCCGCCGGCTTCACGCGCATGACGCTGCTCGAAGAGCCGCAGGCGGCGCTCTATAGCTGGATCCAGAAGAGCGGCGGCCAATGGCGCAAGCAGGTCAAGGTCGGCGACATCATCCTCGTCGTCGACGTCGGCGGCGGCACCACCGACCTGTCGCTGATCGCGGTGATCGAACGCGACGGCAATCTCGAATTGCATCGCGTCGCGGTCGGCGATCACATCCTGCTCGGCGGCGACAACATGGACCTCGCGCTCGCGCACGTGGTCGCGCGCAAGCTCGCCGCGCAGGGTACCCAGGCCGACGCATGGCAGCTGCGCGCGCTGACCTACGCTTGCCGCGCGGCGAAAGAAACACTGCTCAGCGACCCCGCCACCGACACCGTGCCGCTCGTCGTGCCGAGCCGCGGCTCGAAGCTGATCGGCGGCTCGATCCGCACCGAGCTGACGCGCGCCGAACTGACTCAGACGATCCTCGACGGCTTCTTCCCGCAGGTCGACAGCGCCGCGCGTCCGGTGAGCCGCGCGCGGGTCGGTCTGACGCAGCTCGGCCTGCCGTATGCGCAGGACGCGGGCATCACGCGGCATCTGGCGGCGTTCCTCGGCCGTCAGGTCGGCGCGCTCGCCGAACTGCAAGGGCTCGACGAAGCCGCAGCGAACGCGGCCGCGCAAAACGCGAGCTTCCTGCATCCGACCGCGGTGCTGTTCAACGGCGGCGTGTTCAAGTCGCCGCTGCTGGTCGAGCGCATCATGAGCACGCTGAACGGCTGGCTCGCGGCCGAAGGCGCGGCGAGCGCGCGTCTGCTCGAAGGCGCGGACCTCGATCTGGCGGTCGCGCGCGGCGCGGCCTACTACGGCTACGTGCGACGCGGCCGCGGCGTGCGGATTCGCGGCGGCACCGCGCGCGCGTACTACATCGCGATCGAATCGGCGATGCCGGCCGTGCCCGGCCTCGAGCCACCGGTGCAGGCGCTGTGCGTCGCGCCGTTCGGCATGGAAGAAGGCACCGACGCCGAGCTGCCCGCGCAGGAGTTCGGGCTGGTAGTCGGCGAGCCGGTGCATTTCCGCTTCTTCGGCTCGTCGGTGCGTCGTCAGGATCAGGTCGGCACGCTGCTCGAATACTGGGGCCCCGAGGAGTTGCAGGAGCTCGAGGAAATTCAGGCGACGCTGCCGGCGGCCGGCCGCACCGCCGGTGAAGTCGTGCCGGTGAAGCTGCACGCGCGCGTGACCGAAGCGGGCACGCTCGAACTCGAGGCGATCCCGCGCGGCTCCGACGAGCGCTGGAAAGTCGAATTCGACGTGCGCGGCAACCCGAATGCGTGATTGACATGAAGCGGTACAGCGTCGGCATCGATCTCGGCACCAGCAACACGGTGCTCGCGTACGCGGAAGCAGGATCGCAGCAGATCCGCGTGTTCGAGATCGAGCAGCTGGTGAGCCCCGGCGAGGTCGCCGCGCGACCGCTGTTGCCGTCGGTGCGCTATCAGGCGGCAGACGGCGAGCTGAGCGCGGCCGATCTGCAGTTGCCGTGGTCCTCCGGTGCTCGGGCAGCGTCGGGCCAGGGCAAGGACGCGGGGCAGCCGATCGTGGTCGGCCGGCTGGCGCGGCTGCTCGGTGCGCAGGTGCCGGGGCGACTGGTCGCGAGCGCGAAAAGCTGGTTGTCGCATGCGTCGGTCGATCGCGTCGCGCCCATCCTGCCGTGGGGCGCGCCCGACGACGTCCGCAAGATTTCGCCGCTCGACGCGAGCGCGAGCTATCTCGCGCACGTGCGCGCCGCGTGGAACCAGCACTTTCCGAAGGCACCGCTCGAACAGCAGGACGTCGTGCTGACGGTGCCCGCATCGTTCGACGAAGACGCACGCGCGTTGACCGTCGAAGCGGCGCGGCTCGCGGGGCTGCCATCGCTGCGGCTGCTCGAGGAGCCGCAGGCCGCGTTCTATGACTGGCTGTTCCGGCATCGCGACACGCTCGCCGACGAGTTGGCGAACACCCGGCTCGTGCTGATTTGCGACGTCGGCGGCGGCACCACCGATCTGACGCTGATCGAAGTGGGCCTGACCGACGACGGCGAGCCGCGCCTGACGCGCGTCGGTGTCGGCAATCACCTGATGCTCGGCGGCGACAACATGGACCTCGCGCTCGCGCATCTGGTCGAGGCGCGGCTGTTGGGTGGTGCCGGTAGCGGTGCGCAGGCGCCGCAGCGGCTGTCGGCGGCGAGCCTGTCGCAGTTGGTCGAGCGCTGCCGCGTCGCGAAGGAGCAGTTGCTTGGCGCGCAAGCGCCCGAGTCGGCGCCGGTTACGTTGCTCGGCGCGGGCTCGAAGCTGATCGGCGGCGCGCGCACCACGCAGATCACGCGCGACGAGGTCGAGAAGATCATCGTCGATGGATTCTTTCCGCGGGTGGCCTCCGATCAGCGACCGGGCCGCCCGCGCGGCGCGATCGTCGAATTCGGCCTGCCGTACGCGACCGATGCGGCGATCACGCGGCATATCGCGGCCTTTCTCGAACGCTTCGCCGCGCAGTCGCGCAAGGCCCTTGGCGCGGATTCCAGCATGCCGGACGCATCCGGCACAGCCGCCCTGCCCGTTCCCGACACACTGCTGCTCAACGGCGGCGTGTTCCGCGCCGACGCGCTGTCGGGGCGTCTCGCCGACACGCTCGGCGGCTGGCGCGGCGCGCCGCTCCACGTGCTGCACAACGACAACCCCGACGTCGCGGTCGCGCGCGGCGCGGTCGCCTATACGCTCGCGCGCGCCGGCTTCGCGCCCAAAATCGGCGGCGGTTCGCCGCGCAGCTATTTTCTGGTGCTGGACGAAACGCCTGCCGGCAAGGACGACGCCGAGCCGGACGCCTCGCCCGCGCAACGCGGCATCTGCCTGCTGCCGCGCGGCACCGAGGAGGGTCACGAGATTCTGATCGAGGATCGCACGTTCGCGTTGCGGCTCGGGCATCCGGTGCGCTTCCATCTGGTGTCGTCGAGCGCGGACACTGCGTATCAGTCTGGCGAGCTGGTCGACCTCGCGGGCGGCGACTTCGTGCGCCTGCCGCCGATCGCGACGATCGTCCAGCCTCGCGACGGCCAGCGCGCGCGCGAAACCGCGGTGCGCATCGCGACGTCGCTGACCGAGGTCGGCACGCTCGACGTCCATTGCATCGAGCTCGACGATCCGTCGCAACGCTGGCTGCTCGAATTCCAGCTGCGTCACGGCGACGCGCAAGTGGACCTATCCGCCGATGGCGCGCCGCAACGCCATCCGGCGCTCGATCGCGCGATCGAACTGATCGACCGTTGCTTCGGCGCCCGCGCGCATAACGTCGACCCGAAGGAAATCAAACGACTGCGCGCGCAGCTCGAACATCTGCTCGGCCCGCGCGATAGCTGGAATAGCGCATTGCTGCGCGAACTGTTCGGCGCGCTGTGGGAACGCGCGCGACGCCGGCGCCGCTCGGCCGATCACGAGCGGCTGTGGCTGAATCTGGCCGGCTATTGCGTGCGGCCCGGCTTCGGCTATCCGCTCGACGAATGGCGCGTCGAGCAACTGTGGACGCTATTCGACGACGGCATTCAATACGTGACCGACAGCCAGGTATGGTCCGAATGGTGGACGCTATGGCGCCGCGCGGCCGGCGGGCTCGGCGAAGACGCGCAGCTGCGCGTGCTCGACGCGATGGACTATCTGCAGAAGGCCGCGCAATCGCGTCACAAGCTGCCGTTCGATGTCGCGAAGACCGGCTTCGCCGACATGGTGCGGCTGTCCGCATCGCTCGAACGGATTCCGGCGCAACGCAAGATCGAACTCGGCGAGGCGGTGCTCACGCGCCTGAAAAAGCCCGCGGAAAACCATCAAAGCTGGTGGGCGGTCGGACGGATCGGCGCGCGCCAGCCGTTCTACGGCAGCGCGCACAGCGTCGTGCCGTCCGACGTCGCCGCGCAATGGCTCGACGCGATCCTCGCGCTCGACTGGAAGAAGGTCGACCCCGCCGCGTTCGCCGCGGTGCAGATCGCTCGCATGACCGGCGATCGCTCGCGCGACCTGCCCGACGAGTTGCGCGCGAGCGTCGTGCGACGCCTCGAAGCGGCGAGCGCGCCGCGCGCCTGGATCACGATGGTCAGCGAAGCCGTCGCGCTCGATAACGCCGACGAAGGCCGCGTGTTCGGCGAATCGCTGCCGGTGGGGTTGAAGCTGATCGGCGGCTAGAGCGTTTGGCACTGCGCGAAGCTCAGCACCGCTCGCGCCGCGTCCGGATTGTCGCGATCCTCGAGGCTTTCCGCGAGCAGAGCGCGAAACACCGGCAGCTTGTCCTTGCCGTGTTTGAGGCCAAATTCGCACAGCACTTCGGCGATCGCCGCTCGCTGACTGTCGGCGCCCAGCGTGCTCGAAATGTGCGAGCTGCCGCGCGCCAATTCGAGCAGATAGGTCGAGCGGTAACGGTTCTTGTCGGCCTGTCGGCCAGAGCTGGGTCCACGGGGCATCGTCATTTTTGTCTGCCATTGTCGAACCCGCTATCTATCAGTCGAAGCTTAAGGAAATCTTACGGACGAATGGCGCATGGCTTACTTGCCACCCGTCACATCCAGCCAGGCGCGGGAGGCGAGCGACCCGCATCCTCTGTCACGTCAAAGCCCCAGACATGCCGCTCCAGCCGCAACGACGAGGCAGGCGAGCCAGCGCCCGCCATTGACCGTTTCCCCAAGAAACACCCGCCCGATCAGCACCGCGAACACCACGCTGGTCTCGCGCAACGCCGACACCGCACCCATCGCGCCCGACTGTAGCGCCCAGATCACGATGCCATACGCCGCGATCGACACCAGGCCGCCGACGAGCGACGAGCCCACCGACAGCGGCTCGGCAAGTACCGGTGTCCAAAGCGGCGTGAAGCCGCGCATTGCGACGAACAGCAACGGCATCAGCCAATAGAACATGAACATCCACGCGGTGTAGGCCAGCGGCTGACCGTCGGACAGCCTCACGCCGATGCCGTCGATCACGGTATAGAGCGCAATCGTCGCACCGGTCGTCAGCGCGCTCAGCACACCCGCGCGCGACACATGCCGCCCCTGCAACGCGATCGCGATGATGCCGCCCGAGATCATCAAGATCCCGAGCGCGTGCAATGGGCCGATCGCTTCACGCGCGAACAGCGCCGCGCCGAGCGTGACGAGCAGCGGCGACGAGCCACGCGCGATCGGATACGCGAGCGCCAGGTCGTTGCGTCGATACGACCGCACGAGGCTCACGTTGTAGAAGATATGCACGAGCCCCGATGCGACGAGGTAGGGCCAGCAGGCGCTGGCTGGCAACGGGTTGACCAGGACGACGAGCGTGGAGACCGCCGCGATGGCGATGCTCATCCACGTCATGGACAGGAACCGGTCGCGGTTGCCGTGCAGCATCGCGTTCCAGCTCGCGTGAAGCATCGCGGCAAAAAGCACGATGCCACCGGTATAACTAAGCATGGGGTGTTGGGCCGAGAGTGAGCGGGAATGGCATTGGGGTACCACAGGAAGGATATCTATCTTGTTGTCGCCCCTCAAACCAGATAAATTGGCCATTTGCGTTAGAAAAACTCCTGCAAATGAAACGGGTATTGCCTCCGCTCAATGCGTTACGGGCCTTCGAGGCTGCGGGCCGGCTCGGCAGCTTCAAGGAAGCCGCCGCGGAACTGCACGTGACTCACGGTGCGGTGAGCCAGCAGGTGCGCTTGCTCGAGGAATGGCTCGGCGCCTCGTTGTTCGAACGGCATCATCGGCGGGTGACGCTGACGGCGGCGGCGAAGGCCTATCTGGAGGAAATCGGCCCACTGTTCGAACAGCTGTCGCAGGCAACCGCGCGATACGGTGTGCCCGAAACGCTGTCGCGGACGCTGTCCGTCAACGCGCCCGCGACATTCACGTTGCGCTGGCTGGTGCCGAGACTGGCGACATTCCGCGCCGAGCATCCCGACGTCGAGGTCAAGGTGGAGACGTCGAACGGACCGCTGGAGAGTCTGAAAGAGAGTTATGACATCGTCATCCGGGGCGGCCCGGACACGTTCTACGGCTATTCGATGCGGCCATTCCTGTCGGAGGAGAGGCTTCCAGTCTGCAGTCCGGCGCTGTTGCAGCGAGTGCCGCTTCGATCGCCGGGCGACTTGCGGCAACACACGTTGCTGCACACCTCGAGTCTTCCGCGGCTTTGGCCCGACTGGCTGGCGAACACGCAGCTTGCCGCGCTGAGGCCGGCCGCCACGTTGACCTTCGATCACTTCTATCTGACCTTGCAGGCCGCCATCGACGGAATCGGCATCGCGATGGGACCGACCGCGCTGGTCTCGGACGATCTCGCCGCTGGCCGGCTGGTCGCCCCATTCGACGGTCCGCGTCTGCGGTCTCGCAGCTACTGTACTTACATTGCGGATGAGAAGTCTGGCGATGAACTGGTCGTGCAGTTCCGTTCGTGGCTCGAGCGCGAGGGGATGGGTTCTTGAGCGGAGACGCTGGTCATCTCACAGCAACGCGCACACAGGCGAGCGCCTGTGTGCGCGCCTTGCTTCAGCACGCGCCGCTCAGTCCGGCACGTTCACGGCGCCGCTCAGTCCGGCACGTTCACGGCACCGTTCGATGCGGAAATCGCATTGACACCGGGGGTCGCCGCGATCGCCGGCAGGTTGGCCGTGGTCAGCGCCGGTGCGGCTCCCGGCACGCCGCCGCGCGGTATCGTGTGGATCACCTGCGACGGCGGCAGTGGCGTGCCGTTCTTCAGATGAGCCCACATCAGGTTCAGCGCCTGAAGATTGTAGTAATGCAACGGCACGAAACGCGTATCGAAACCGGCGACGCTGAGGAACGCGTCAAAGTGCTGACCGTTCGTGACTTCGTAAAGCGCCAGCTTGCTCGCGCCACCCTCGGCCACCTGGTTCAAGCCGAGATACGGCCGCGATGCGTGGTTGATCGGCACCAGAGCATCCGCGCGTCCTTGCACGATGATCGTCGGCTTGCCATGCAGGTTCGCATTCACGCGGATCGCATCGACGCTGGCATTCAACGAACCGCTCGTCCACCGGGCGCGCAGGCATGCCGCACCTGCGTAGCTAGCATCGGCGGTCGCGAGCCGATGATCGACCGCGCCCGAGGTGCCCGCGTTGTAGACGAGGTTGATGCCATTGGTCGGCGGCACGCCGTTGCCGTTGCCGAACACCGTCAGCATCGGCGACACTGCCGGCGTCACGCCGGCTGCGCCCGTCGCGCTGGTGGTGCCGAAGCTGAAGTCGCACAGGTTGTCGGCCACAGTTGCGCGCGCATACGCATTCGCATAGGTCACGGCGACGGCCGGCACTGCCTGCGAGTCCCACATCGGTGCTTGCAGCAGGTCCGAGTCGGTCTGATAGCCGTTCTGATGCAGCAGCGCGAGCGCATTGGTGGCCTGTGTGACCGTATCCGCTCCCGCGATCACGCCGGCCGCCGCGAGCGACGCGCATCGCGCGGTGCGCAGCGCGGTGGTAGTTGCTGTCGGCAGCGCGGTCAGATACGGCGAGCCGGTCGCGGCGGGCGCGAGCGCGGCGCACGGCTCCAGCAGGTTCGCGAGCGTCATGTAGTCGGCGAGTGGTTTGCCGAACGCGCCGACCGGCACGCCGCCCTGCGCGACCGACACCTGCGGCGTGAGCCGCATGTTGATCTGCGGTTCGCCGACCACCACTGCCGTGATGAGCCCCGACGTGTCCTGCTCGGCCGCCGCAAGCGACGCGCCGCCGCCATTGCTGACCGACGCGGCGATCGTCGTGATGCTGCCGCTCGCATAGCGAACCGTGCGCGTCGTGCCATTCAACGCGCCGTACGAATCGTTGAGCGCCCAATATGCGAACTGGATCGCCTGCAACGTGTTCTTGCCCCAGTCCTGCTCGGGGTTCTGCTGCGAGTGCGCGTGCTTGAACGCATAGCGGTTCGGGAACTGCGCGTTGAACGTTGCCAGCGTGCTGCTGCCGAGCTTCGCGGTGAAGAGGCTCGCCTTGCCCGCTGTGCTCGCATCCTGCAACGTGCCGTCGATCAGCGTCACGCGATTCGTCGACAGCTCATGCGCGCCGTTGCCGCTGCCCTTGTCGGTGTAGGCCACCGCGCAGCCGCGCTTGAGGCCCCACTCGCCGGCCGCCGAAATCGCGCCGTACACGCCGCGCGAACCGGACGACGTCGCGGTGACGATGCACGGTTGGTCCGGATTGAAGCTGGTGGGAATCTGCACGAGCAGGCTCACGTTCTGCGTGCCGCTGCCGTCGTCGGCATAGGCGAGGTATTCCTTGCCCGCAATCTTGCCTTCGCCCAGCGTGTCGTTGCCGTTCAGATCGACGTTGGGGCCCCAGAAGCGTCCGTAGCCGCCGTTCGCCGTCATGTCGACGAGCGCCCGATAGTTCGACCAGATCGCGAGGCGCCGCAATTCGGCGGCCGTAGGTTGCGCGGCACTCGCGATGGCCGGCGCCGTCGCCGATGCGAGGCCCGTCTTACCGAGGCCCGCGGTCAGCAGATCGTCGCTGTTGCCGTCATAAGATTTCGTCGTCACCGCGCTTTTGATGAAGCCTGGCAGCACGTTGCTCGGCGGCGGTGGTTGCAGCCCGTCGTCGTTGCCGCTGCCGCAGCCGGCCAGCACGATCGCGGACGCCATCAGGGTCGCCGCAGTAGTGAGCCTCCAAGGGTTGTGCATGGCCGCCGGGATCTTTTTCGGTGTTGTCATCTTTTCTGTCTCCGTCATTTATACGACGTTGTATTGGCAACGGCACCGAACTTATTACCGACCCCGCTTCATCAGGTTCGCTAGAAAGAGATGCTTCGGATGCCGATGCATCGCTAGCGTGCATTGAGCTCTCGCCGGAGTCAATACACGGTCATACCGACACACGACGAGCATCACGATTCGCGCGAAACAGCCGGCCGGCTAGTCGGAATCGGCCATGCGGGTGAACCCGTCGTCGCTCCAGTCTTCGGAGCCGACACCGTGACGAACGAGGAAAAGTCCGTGCGGGTCGTAACGTTTCTTGATCGACAGCAGACGCGCATAGTTGGCCCCCCAATACGCGGCTTGCCAGTCCTGCTGGAAATAGCTGCTCTCGGCAATGTATGCGCCGTCCGCCGGTGCAAGCTTCCTGAGTTCGTCGATGGCCAGACCGATCAGCTTCGTATCTCGCCGTGCCTTCGAAACATCGGGCTCGTGACCTGTCAGTCCCTTCGAGCGTTGACTCACCGTCCGCGGTGACGACTTCCGCCTGGAGCAGCGGAAGAGCGCAAGGCACTCGGCGTTGTCGGGAGATACACGGCAGCGCTCGTGTGGTGACTCCGGTCGGATCAGGTGGCCATCCACCTGCTGTTTCAGTCGCGCCCAGTCCGAAGGCGTGGGCCATCCGGGTTCGCCCGGACGTACACGTCGCGGGGTCTGCGCAGCGTGAGCGGCATCGAGCCGAAGCAACGGCCAGATAGAGGGAAACAGCGGGACAGCCGCAAGCCACCTGATCAGATCACGGCGCTTCACCGTGGCGCTCCTTCACCGCCTCGCGCGACGCAAGCGATTAGGCGCCTGGTGGAACCAGTTCAACTTCACCCTCGATCTCCACGGGAATGTTGAAGGGAAGTTCGGCCATTCCCACCGCGCTGCGAGCGTGAGCGCCGCGCTCCTCGCCAAAGACGGCGAGTATCAGTTCCGAGAAGCCGTTGATCACCGCAGGCTGCCGGTTGAACCCGGATGCCGAATTGACCATGCCGAACACCTTCGTCCAACACGCGATGCGCTCCAGACTCCCGAGTTCGCGCTTGAGGCTGCCGAGAATAGCGAGCGCGGTGAGGCGAGCCGCCACGATCGCTTGCTCCTGCGAGACCTGACTACCCACCTTGCCAAGTGGCTGGGCCAGCGAGCCGTCCGTGTTGGTCGGTCCATGGCCCGAGATGCAAGCCCTGTTGCCAACCACCCGCACCCATGGAAACGGAAGCGCCAACCCCGGAGGAAGCTGCAATGGCTCCGGTAGAACGTAGCCAAGCGCGTGCAAACGATCTTCAATGGGCGACATGTTCAGACTCCACGTGAATGCCCAACGGTTTTGTCCGGTCGCGCGCCTTGACGATCACGCAACAGCGTCGCTGCGGTGACACCGCTTTCAGACGAGCACTTCCGCTACGTTCCGCCCTGCTTGCGCATCTGTCCGATAGCGCGAGCCCGTGCAGCCTCGGCCTCCCGGACGAGCCGGTACGCAACATAATATTTGAAGACATTGCGCACGTACGTTGTGGGTTCGATGCCGATTTTCTCGGCGACTACGATTTCGACATTGTTGAACCACTTGTTCGGATCGAGACCGCGCGCCGCCGCCTCCTTGCGCATTTTGGCGATGTTTGCGGGTCCTGCGTTGTAGCTCGCGAATGCGAACAGCGAGCGGTCCCTTTCCGAGAAGTGGGCATCGGGAAAGTAACGGGCCATCAGCACATCGAGATATTTCGCTCCCGCATGGACGTTGGACTCCGCCACCCTGATGTCGCCGACCGCAAGTTCCTTCCCCGTGGCCGGCATCAGCTGCATGATGCCGATGGCTCCCACCTGACTGCGCGCACTCTGGTTCAACTGCGATTCCTGATAGCCCTGAGCCGCAAGCAGGAGCGGATCGAAGCCGTATTGCGCGCCGTATTTTTCGAAAAGGCCGACCGTCTGTTTGAATCGCTTCAGCTCCGCTGACTCCGTATTGTTGGAGATCTGCTTGATGCGCTTCATTTCCTGCTGCAGACGGACTTCCGCGACACTCTGCTTCTGCACGTAATTCAGGTAGAAGTCGTTGATCGCCTCCTGCAGCTTGGGGCTCTTGAAGCGCACCGCCCAGCCGATGTAGCCTGCGTCGCGCACCGCAATGTCGTTGTGCACGACGATTCCCGGCAGTATCGGCGCCCATACCTTTGCCTTCCAGTCGTCCACGACGAGAATCTGTACCAGCCCGGCATTGAGCATCTCCATCGCGTCCTCGTCTTCGAGCGCGTCGGGCAGCGGCACCAGCTTGACGGGGGGCTTGCCCTCCTTGCCAAATCGCGCGTTCAGCGCGTTCAGGCTCTCGTAATAGCTGCTGCTCGGTCGCACATGGACGGTCTTGCCGCACAGGTCATCGAGCTTCGCGAGGGCTGGCGACTTCGGCCCGGTGACGACCACTTCGCGTACTGCTGTCCGGTCACGCGGCGCCACGAAGTCGACCTGCTTCAGGCGGGCCTCCGTGACCGTCAGATTGCCCGCGGCGATGTCGCCCCGGCCTGCTATCAGCCCTGGGAGCAACTGGTCGCGGGTCGTCGGAATGATGACCAGCGTGAGTGGACGTTTGCCGAGCGTCGCCTGGTACTTCCTGTTCAGATAGCGCTCGAAGTCCCGCATCAGGCCGGCGGTCAGCCCGCGCTCGTGGCCTTGCTCATTGACATAGAGCGTTCGACTGTAGGGAACCAGTACGCGGATCAGACGCCGGTCGAGCATGGCGTCGAAATCGCCCTTGAACGGTTGATTGGTGAGATCGATACGGCGCGCTGCGGGAGCTGAGGCGGGGGCAGCTGGGGCTGCCGGAACGGGAACGGCCGACGAGGCGGCTGGCTGCGCGGCGGCAGTTCCGGCGGCGACGCACGTCGCAGCGCCGACGGTCATGCCTGAGCAGAACGCCGCGATGAACAGCAACGTTTGAATGATGCGCATCGTAAAAAGCCCTGCTGCCGCACCCGGCGACTGCGTCGACGTTCGCTACGCGCCTCGATATTGCCACGATGGCAACGGTTGGAAATGGGACGTTGGTCCTATAGGCCATGCCGCTATGACTGACGATCGAGCCGTACCGGCGCCATCCCGAACGTCCACTACGCCATCGTCACGCGATTTCGCCCGTTATGCTTCGAGCGATACAACGCCCGGTCGGCGCTCGCGAAACCGTCCCGATGCGCGGGCCGCGACAACTCGCTGATACGTGTAAGCGATGCGCCAATGCTGACCGTCACCACCCCGAGCGGCGACGCGCGATGTTCGATCGCGAGGTCCGCCACGCCCTGGCGCAGCGTTTCGAGCGTGTCTTCGAGCATCGACCTTTGCGCGTCGAGCACCACCAGCCCGAACTCCTCGCCGCCCATGCGCCCGACCACGAAGTGCTCGCTGTCGGCGGCGGCCTGCATCACCGAGGCGACCAGCCGCAGACAATGATCGCCGGCCTGATGACCGTAGGTGTCGTTGTACTGCTTGAACCAGTCGACGTCGACGACTACCGAGCCCATCACGTCACCGTCGCGCGCCTCCTTCCAGCGTCGCGCGATGGTTTCGAGCAGAAAGCGCCGGTTGTACAACTGCGTGAGCGGATCGATCGCGGTGGCCGTGCGCATCTTCAGATCGTTTTCGATCATCGCGCGCAAGTGGTAGAACACGCCACGCTGGCCCGCGTCGAGCCGGCCCGGTGCCGGGTCCATCGCGCACAGCGCGCCAACGATCTCGCCGTTCGGCGCGCGCAACGCGATCGCCGCGTAAAAGCGCACGAACGGATGACGCTTGACCAGCATGCATTCGCCGAAGCGGCTGTCGTTGTGCGCATCCTCGATCACGAACAGGTCGGCGTCGCGCACCGCGTAGTCGGCGAGCGAACGCGCGCGCGTGACGAGCGGCATCGCCATGCCGACCTCGGCGCGATAGTGCTGATACTCCTCGTCGAGCAGCACGATCGCGGTAATCGCCGCGCCGGTCACGCTCTTCAGAATCTCCGCCGCGTGCGTGAAGCACTCGCGCATCACCTGGTCGTCGTGCAACAGCCACTCGATGACCGAAGACTCCACCTCGGGTTCGCCGCCGGCGGTCGAGTCGACTGGCATCCGGCTGGCGAGGCGGTCGTTACTGTGAGCGAGTTGCACGGAAGGGTTCCAGAATGGGATTAGCTTATGTCAACGGCATAGGCATGCCAAACTTGAGCACAGAATGTGGGATCGCGCGCACGCGCCGGAGCGCATCCGCCGGCCCCAAAGAAAATGGGCCGGCTCTCGCGAGCCGGCCCATCGATCGATGCGACGTTCAGATAATCAGACGCGCCGCTTTACTACTTGTCGCCCTTCACCTGCGGCAGCGCCGACGTCTCGTTCGACGACAGCAGACCCGCCTGCGAGTAAATCCGCAGCTTGTCGCGCGTATCCTTGATGTCGAGGTTGCGCATCGTCAGCTGGCCGATGCGGTCGCGCGGCGAGAACGTCGATGCGACCTTCTCCATCGACAGACGCTCGGGCTGATACGTGAGGTTCGGCGACTTCGTGCTGAGGATCGAGTAGTCGTTGCCGCGGCGCAGTTCGACGGTCACTTCGCCGGTGATAGCACGCGCGACCCAGCGCTGCGCGGTTTCGCGCAGCATGATCGCTTGCGGATCGAACCAGCGGCCCTGGTACAACAGACGGCCGAGGCGGCGGCCGTTCTCGCGGAACTGCTCGATCGTGTCTTCGTTATGAATGCCGGTGACGAGACGCTCGTAAGCGATATTGAGCAGCGCGAGACCCGGCGCTTCATAGATGCCGCGGCTCTTCGCCTCGATGATGCGGTTCTCGATCTGGTCGCTCATGCCGAGACCATGACGGCCGCCGATACGGTTCGCTTCGAGCAGCAGCTCGACCGCGTTCGGGAACGTCTGGCCGTTCAGCGCGACCGGCTGGCCTTCTTCGAAGCGGATCGTCACTTCTTCCCTGGCGATCTGCACGTCGTCGCGCCAGAACGCGACGCCCATGATCGGGTTCACGATCTTGATGCCGGACTCGAGGCTTTCGAGATCTTTCGCTTCATGCGTCGCGCCGAGCAGGTTCGAGTCGGTCGAATAGGCCTTTTCAGCCGACATCTTGTAGTCGAAGCCAGACTGGCGCATGAACTCGGACATTTCGGCGCGGCCGCCGAGTTCGTCGATGAACAGCTGGTCGAGCCACGGCTTGTAGATCTGCAGGTCCGGATTGACGAGCAGACCGTAGCGGTAGAAACGCTCGATGTCGTTGCCCTTGTACGTGCTGCCGTCACCCCAGATGTTGACGCCGTCTTCCTTCATCGCGGCAACCAGCATCGTGCCGGTCACGGCGCGGCCGATCGGCGTCGTGTTGAAGTACGTGACGCCCGCCGTCGAGATATGGAACGCGCCGCACTGCAGCGCTGCGATGCCTTCCGCGACCAGCTGCGCGCGGCAGTCGATCAGGCGCGCGCCTTCGGCGCCATATTCCGTGGCGCGACGCGGGATCGAATTGTAATCGTCTTCGTCGGGCTGACCGAGGTTGGCCGTATAGGCGTACGGCACGGCGCCCTTCTTGCGCATCCAGTGCAGCGCGGCGCTGGTGTCGAGGCCGCCGGAAAACGCGATACCGACCTTCTGGCCGATCGGAAGACTTTCAAGGATTGTACTCATAAGCAGTAGCGTTAAACTCGACGTACGGGGAGATTTGGGGAGATTTGGGGGTAACAGCTGAGTATCGTGCAAGCCTGGCGATCAGGCAAGTTACGCGGGAGTATACCGCGAACCGCCGTCCGGCCTTGGATTTTGCCGGTTGGCGCGGCCCTCCGCCGCCATTCCGGTGTGTCGAATTCCCGGATTAATTCACGCTTTATCTGTCCTGACGGGGAACGATTTACTATCGTCTCAGGGTAGCATCGCGGGTTGCGCCAATGCACCGGCCGCGTGTCCCATGCACCCCGTTCGCCCCGTTTTCTCCCGTTGCCCGCCGCCCATGACCACGACCACCCCGCGCCCCACGACGAACGCCTCGCTGATCACCAACGTGCGTCTCGCCGACGGCCGGCGCGTCGAGGTGTCGATTATCGATGGCCGGATCGCCGCGCTCGGCGCCGCTCTGCCGCGCGAGCCCGGTGTGCCCGTCGAGGACGGCGGCGACGCGCTGCTGCTGCCCGGTTTCGTCGAAGGGCATACGCATCTGGACAAGACCAACTGGGGCTTGCGCTGGTATCGCAACGAAGTCGGGCCGAAGCTGACCGACCGCATCGAAAACGAGCGCCGCTGGCGCGCCGAAAGCGGTCACGACGCGGGGGCGCAATCGCTCGCGCTCGCGCGCGCGTTTCTGGCGGCCGGCACGACGCGTCTGCGCACGCACGTCGATATCGACACCGACGCGGGCCTGCGCCATCTCGACGGCGTGCTGGCCACGCGCGACACGCTGCGCGACGTGCTCGACCTGCAGATCGTCGCGTTTCCGCAATCGGGGCTGCTCGGCCGGCACGGCACCGACACGCTGCTCGATCGGGCGCTGGCCGCGGGCGCCGACGTGCTCGGCGCGCTCGATCCCGCGCTGATCGACGGCGATCCGGTGAAGTCGCTCGATCTGACGTTCGCGCTCGCCGAGCGTCACCGCAGACCGATCGACATTCATCTGCACGAGCCCGGCGAGATCGGCGCGTTCACGCTCGGTTTGCTGCTCGATCGCGTCGCCGCGCACGGCATGCAGGGGCAAGTGGTGGTCAGTCACGCGTTCTGTCTCGGCGCGCTGCCCGAGCGCGAACGCGATGCGCTGCTCGCGCGTATCGCCGAGATGCGCGTCGCGCTGTTGACCACCGCGCCGCCGTCGGTGCCGGTGCCGCCGCTCACGGCTTGTCTCGCGCACCGCGTCGCGCTATTCGGTGGCAACGACGGGATTCGCGACACGTGGACGCCGTACGGCTCGCCCGACATGCTGGAAAGGGCGATGCTGATCGCGATGCGCTACGGCCTGCGCCGCGACGACGATCTCGCGCTCGCATTCGATTGCGTCAGCGGCGTCGCCGCGCGCGCCTGCGGATTCGACGCTTACGGATTGCAGCCGGGCGCGCGCGCCGATCTCGTGCTGGTCGACGCCGACACGCTCGCGCATGCGCTCGTCGCGCGGCCGGTGCGCAAGCTGGTGGTCGCGAACGGCCGTGTCGTCGCGCGCGATGGCGCGCTGCTCGCGCGGTAGTTCGGCATGGGCGCGAACACGGCCCCGCCGCCCGCTACAACAAAGACGTTTCTTGCATTCAGATGATCAATCTTTTTCAGGCCATGCAGGCCTTCGTCAAGGTCGCCGATGTCGGCAGCTTCGCGCAGGCCGCCGCGCAACTGAACGTGTCGACGTCGGTCGTCACCCGTCATGTGTCGAGCCTCGAACAGCATCTCGGCATTCGGCTGTTTCAACGCACCACGCGCAAGGTCGTGCTGACCGAGGCCGGTGCGCAATACGCGGACGGTTGCCGCGTGCTGCTCGCCGAACTGGAGGAAGTGGAGTCGCGCGCGACCACGGCGTCGCGCGAGGTGGCCGGTGATCTGCGCATCGTCGCGCTCGGCAGTTTTTCGCTGTTTCGGCTGACGCCGCTGTTCGCCGAATATCAGGCGCGCTTTCCGCAGGTGAACCTGCGCGTCACGCTGACGGAAAAACGGGTCGATCTGCTCGAAGGCGGTTTCGACGTCGGCATCGTGACCGAGCATATGATCCGCTCGGAGTCGCTGGTGGTGCGGCGTCTGATCAACTCGCACGCGGTGCCGGTGGCCGCGGCCGCGTATCTGGCGCAGGCCGGTCATCCGCGAACGCCAGCGGATCTGGACAGGCATCGGCTGATCGCCGCGCCGTTCGACACGACCGGCCCGATGTGGATCTTCCGCAAGGGGGACGGCGACGCCGACAGCGCGAGCGGGGGCGGCGACGACAGTGGCGAGAGCATCGCGATCGATGCCTCGTTCACGGTCAACAGCATGATCATGCAGAAGCAGGCCGCGCTCGGCGCGATGGGCATCGCGCTGTTGCCGCTCGAAATGGTCGAGGACGAGTTGCGCGCCGGCACGCTGGTGCGCGTGCTCGACCGCTATGCGGTGCTCAATGGCGATGTGGCGGTGTCGCTGGTGTACCCGAGCCGCGAGTTCGTGCCGCGCAAGGTGCGCGAGTTCATCGATCTCGCGGTCGGTTTCTTCAAGTGACGTTATCGGGCTGACGCTTCAGGGCCGCTCGCCGCGCGCGAGCCGCGCGTCGATGTCGTACACGACCGGCATCAGATCCGCGACGCTGTCGATCACGTAGTGCGCGCCAGCCGCCTTCAGCCTGGCCGTCGCGACATTGCGGCGCGCGGCGAATTCGTCGGCCGGCAACGCCTTCACCTCGGCCTCGCTCATGCCGAAGGCGTTGCCGCTGACCGCGACGCCGACCGTCCACGTGCCGCCGTTGATGCCTTCTTCGATGCCCACCTCGGTGTCGTCGACCTTGATCGCCTCTTTCGCGCGCCACACGCCGAGTTGCGGCAGCGTCCGGTAAATCATGTACGGCGACGGACGTCCTTCCGGCGTATCGCCGGTGCACACGATGCTGTCCGGCGAGAAACCCTGCGCGGCCGCGCCCGGTACGATTTCGTCGATGATCTCGCGGGTATAGCCGGTCGTCGTGCCGATGCGGATATCGTCGTGACGCAGTGCGCTCGCGACTTCGGCGACACCCGGGATCACCGCGCTATAACTCGCCGCAACCGCGATGTTCTTCGGCACGAACACGTCGTACACGGCGTCGATATCGGCGTCGGTCGGCGTGTGGCCGTGACGCTCGGCCCAAGCCTGCGCGACCCGCGGCAGCGCCATCAGCGCCGCGATATGCGGTCGCTTGGCCATGCCCATCGGACCGCGTGCTTCGTCGATCGTGATCGGCACGCCGAACTGCTCGAAGGTCTCGACGAAGGCGCCCATCGGCGCGCGTGAACCGTAGTCGACCACCGTGCCGGCCCAATCGAAAATCACTGCCTTCACGTATTTCATCCGCTTGAATCCCCGGGAATCCGAAAGTATTGGGTTTGCTGTCGCGGCTCAGGCCGCCTGGGCGAGCGCCTTGCGTTCGTCGAGCGCGGCGGGTGGCGGCGCCGCGTGCGTGACGCCCATCGCGCGCAGCGCTTGAGCGCAGGCCTCGATCACGCGACGCATCACGTGCCCGTCGACCAGACCGATGCAGCCGATGCGGAAACTGTCGACCACCGTCAGCTTGCCCGGATAGATGATGAAGCCCTGCTCCTTCATCAGCTCGTAGAAGCGCGCGAATTCGAACGACGGATGCGCGGGCGAGAAAAACGTCACGATGATCGGCGAGCGCCAATGCGCGCTGAGCAGCGGCTCGAAGCCGAGCTCGTGCATGCCGGCCACCAGCACGTCGCGATTGTTCGCGTAGCGCGCGAGCCGCGCGGGCTGGCCGCCTTCGAGCTTGAAAAGCCGCAGCGCCTCGAGGAACGCCGCCACCGTATGCGTGGGCGGCGTGAAGCGCCACTGGCCCGTGCGATTCATCACATCCCATTGATCGTGGAGATCGAGCGCGAGCGAATGGCTGCGGCCCTTCGCCTCGGAGAGCGCGCTCTTGCGCGCGATCACGAAGCCGAAACCCGGCACGCCCTCGATGCACTTGTTCGCTGACGACACGAACGCCTCGCACGCGATCTGCCGCACGTCGAGCGGCACCGCGCCGAAGGCGCTCATCGAATCGATCAGCAGCTTGCGGCCGTGCTTCGCGACGGCGGCGGCAATCTCTTCGAGCGGATTGAGGATGCCGGAGCTCGTTTCGCAGTGGATCGCGACCACGTGCGTGATCGACGGATCGGCGGCCAGCATGCGCTCGACTTCGACACCGCGCGGCGGCAGATAGTCGCCCTTGTCGAGCAGCGTGCAGGCGCGGCCGAGAT
Source organism: Paraburkholderia atlantica (assembly GCF_000092885.1). Lineage (NCBI taxonomy): Bacteria > Pseudomonadati > Pseudomonadota > Betaproteobacteria > Burkholderiales > Burkholderiaceae > Paraburkholderia > Paraburkholderia atlantica. Next base: position 1,804,308 of record NC_014117.1, read on the forward strand.
AGCCGAGCGTGGTCGCCGCGCGCTTGCCGTACGCGCCGTTCGCGAGCACGAGCGCATGGCCGTCGCGCGGAATCAGGCTGCCGAGCATCGCTTCGACGCAGTAGCTGCCGCTGCCCTGCAGCGGCACGCAGTCATAGTCACCGGCGGTGTCGCCGGCGATTTCGAGCAGGCTCGCGCGCAACTGAGCGGTCATCGCGCGGAAGTCGCCGTCCCACGAGCCCCAGTCGCGCAGCATCGCCTGTTTCGTCGATAGTGCCGTGGTCAGCGGACCCGGTGTCAACAGGTAAGGCTCGCCGCCAGCCGGCGCGGCGCAGGAGGTGGTGCCACGGGTGATCGATGTTGCCGCGGCCGCAACGCTCAATGCCGCCGCTGAACCGCCGATCGCGCTTTCCATGTCGGGTGCTCCGATATCGCTATGTCGATACCTCACACGATACCGAAACGCTATCCATCGGTAAAATCGATATAATCGATGATGGTATCGTAAAAACTTATCCCGGCGAGGCACACGTGCAATACGCGCAATTGCGGGCGTTTCATGCGGTCGCCGAACATGGCGGCTTTTCGAAAGCGGCACAGGCGTTGTCGTTGACGCAGCCGGCGGTGTCGGACCATGTGCGGCGGCTCGAACAGGATTACGGCGTCAAGCTGTTCGAGCGCGGGCCGCGCGGCGTGGCGACGACCGAACTCGGGCTGCGCCTGTTCAGCGTGACGCGGCATATGCTCAGCTGCGAGCGCGACGCGCGGCAGTTGCTCGAATCGGCGGGCGGGCTGGAGTCGGGTTCGCTATCGCTCGCGGCCGATGCGCCCGATCTCGCCGTCGCGCTGATCGGCGCGTTTCGCCGGCGGCATCCGGGGATCGTCGTCACGCTGTCGATCGCCAATGCGGCCGAGTGCATGCAGCGCGTGCTGTCGAGCGCGGTCGATGCGGCGATCACGGCCGCGCCGCAGGTGCATAGCCGTTTGCAGTCGCGCGTGTTGCGGCGCGATCCGCTGGTCGCGATGGTGCCGGCCAGCTATCCGGCCGCGAAGAAGCGCCGCCTCAGCTACGCGGAGCTCGTCGAACAGCCGATGATCTTCCGCGAGCCGCAATCGGTCACCCAACAACTGCTCGAAATCGAGCTCGTGCGCGAGTCGTTGCAGGTCGAGCCGGTCATGTACGTCGATGGCCGCGAGGCGCTGGAGGAAGCGGTCGCGCAGGGAATCGGGGTCGGCGTGATTGCGCGCGCAGAGTTCAACGAGTCGCGGCGCATCCGGATGGTGCCGCTGGTCGATTGCCGCGTGCAGATGATCGAATCGCTGACGCGGCTCGCCGAGCGGCCGGGTTCGAATCTGCTCGACGCGTTTTTTGCGGTGGAATTGCCGGGAGCGGAAACCGAGGTCCGGGTCGGCGAGGTTCAACGCGCGTAGCTCGCGCGCCGCCGCTACAACAAGCGGCGCGGCCGTCGTGCTACCGGCCGCGCCATCCGTTATCGCGCTCGATCTGAAGAGCGGGTTGCCAGAAATGTTGGCAACCCGTCGCACTCAACGCGAGCCGCCGCTCGCGATCAGGCTCTCGCCCGTCAACCAGCGCGAGTCGTCCGAAGCCAGGAACGTGACGACATCGGCGATATCGTCGGGTTGACCGATACGGCCGAGCGGCGTCGTGCTGATCGCCCACGTTTCGAACTCCGAGCCCATCACGCCGGCGGTGTGCGCGCCTTCGGTTTCGACCACGCCCGGATTCACCGAATTCACGCGGATCTTGCGCGGACCGAGTTCCTTCGCGAGCACGCCGGTGATCGCATCGACCGCTCCCTTGGTCGCCGTGTAGACCGCGGTGGTCGCCGGTGTGATGCGGGTCACGACCGAGCTTACGTTGACGATGCTGCCGCCTTCGCCCAGATGCTTGGCCGCCGCCTGCGTCACCAGCAGCAGACCCAGCACGTTCACATCGAAGTGCTTATGAAAATGCGCTTCGGTGATCTCTTCGAGCGTCGCGAATTCATAGACACCCGAGTTGTTGACGAGAACGTCGAGCCGGCCATAGGTTTCGATCGCCGTATCGATGATGCCCTTCGCGTCCGCGGCCTTCGACACGTCGCCGCCGACCGCGACCGCCTTGCCCCCCGCCGCGGTGATATCGGCGACCACCTTGTCCGCGCCCGCGCGGCTCGACGCATAGTTCACCACGACCGACGCGCCTTGCGCCGCCAATGCCTTCGCAATCGCCGCACCGATGCCTTTCGATGCACCCGTTACAACCGCTACCTTGCCTGTGAGCTTGCTCATCATCGTGTCCTTTCAATGGTTCGCGCCGGCATGCCTCGCGAGAAGTCGCGAGGTCCACGCCGCTAAAAGCTGGAAATGCAGTGGCGCTGTCACAGGTCGTAAATTTAGGCATCGCGTGAGCTCGGATAAAGCGGCTCGAGGCGAATTGACACGCCGCTTCCGACGAACAATCGATTCGAAGCGGATTTCGTTGGATCTGTTTACGAGGGGCTTACGAAAATTTCGGGCAATACGCGCTGATCTGGTACGCGATGTATCGCGACCCTGATCAACGCGTTAGCCTGCTACGGGTGGACGCCACGATCAGGCGCTACACACTAAAAGCGCCCTTGTTCACCGCACTTTGATTCACCGCTTGTGCAACAGCGCGATCTGCGCCGCCACGCTCGCGAGCACCGCGAGCGCACCTAGCGTATCGAGAATAATGGGCCACATGATCTCCCTCCTCCGCTATCCGCTGCCCTGACGTCAGTTGAACGAACACGCGCGCCATTGATTGAACGCCGAAGCCAAGCAGACAGATAAAGAACCAGCGACTAAAACTCGTCGGGCCCCACAGATAGGGTACTGCCGGCACGACGAACGCGAATGTGCGCACCTTCGACGGCGTCTGCCGCATGGTCGAACAGGGCGCGGGCATCGGCATCGTGCCGGCCACCGCGGCGAGGCGCTATCGGGGCACATCGGGTCTGCGCACGATCGAGCTCAGCGATCCGTGGGCGACACGCCGCCTGCTGATCTGCATGCGCGAGCTGAATGCGCTGCCGCGCGCGGAAAAGGCGCTCGTGCGCCATCTGGCCGGAATTTGACGGCGCTGTTGCTATCATTCGTTGCCTTCGCGGAGCGCTCCGGCGGGAGCATGGAGCAGTAAACGGACACTCAGCGCGCGGCATTCCAACACCAACCTGATAGCCGACGCATCACACCTCTGAGGCATGCATGGAATTTCGCCAACTTCGCTACTTCATCGCGGTCGCCGAAGAGATGAACATCACGCGGGCGGCCAATCGTCTGCATATGACACAGCCGCCGCTGTCACGGCAGATCCAGCAGATCGAGGAAGACGTCGGCCTGCCGCTGTTCGAGCGCGGCTCGCGGCCGTTGCGGCTCACCGAAGCCGGCCGCATTTTCTACACCCAGGCGAAACGTCTGATCGATGAAGCCGATGAGCTCGCGCCGCTCACGCGCCGGCTCGCACAACTCGCGGAGCGCATCGTGATCGGCTTCGTGCCGTCGACGCTGTATGGCGCGCTGCCCGCGGTGATCCGCTCGTTTCGCGAGGCCGCGCCGCATATCGAGCTATCGCTGATCGAGATGTTCACGATCGAGCAGTTGGCCGCGCTCAAAGGCGGCCGCATCGACGTCGGCTTCGGCCGCCTGCGCTTCGACGATGCGCAACTCGCGCGCGAAGTGCTGGTCGAGGAACGGATGATCGCCGCGTTGCCGCAGGACCATCCGCTCGCGCGGCAGAAGAAGCCGCTGACGCTCGCTGCGCTCGCCGAGGAAACGCTGATCGTCTATCCGAGCACGCCGCGGCCGAGCTATGCCGACCAACAGATCTCGGCGATGCACGATCAGGCGCTGGAGCCGAAAGCGATTCACGAAGTGCGGGAGTTGCAAACCGCGCTCGGTCTGGTCGCCGCGCAGGTCGGCGTGTGTCTGGTGCCGGAGAGCGTCGAGGGCTTGCGCGCGCATGGCGTCGCGTACCGGCCGATTCCGTCGGCAAGCGCCGCGTCGCCGATCATCATGAGCCGGCGCCTGCAGGACGAATCGCCCGCGACGATGCTGATGTGCTCGCTCGCACGGCAGCTGTTCAAGCGAGTTTGAGCGCCGCTTGCGCGAGCACCGCGCATCGTGTCGCCCTACTTCACATCGAACCCATAGTCCCCATGCGTTCGATGCCCGTCCGACGCCACCGCGACCCAATGCACGGTGTAGTGCCCGGCCGCGAGCGTCGGCAGCGGCAGGGTCATCACCGCGGGCTGCTGCGCATCCACCGATGACTTCTGCGTGCCAACCTGCCTGCCGCTCGCATCGGTGACGCTCAGCGAGCTGAACGCCGGTTCGAGCGGCCCGTCGAAGGTCACCTTGACCTGCGCGGGCGCGGCCACCGATGTGCCCGCGCCCGGCTCCTGCTTCTGCGGAAACACATGCGCGAGTGCCGCGCTCGCGAGCGTCACGCCGGCGATCAGTGCCGCCACGCGCATCGCGAGACGTTTGAAGCTGTCGTTCATCTTCTTTCTCCTGCGCTACTCATGGGAACAGCGGCTTGCCGAGCGTGCTCGGCGCAATGTCGTCGAAGAACAGATGTGCCTGCACCAGGATGCCGACGTGCGAGCCGCTCGCGCGGTTGATCGGAATCTGCGCCTCGACGCCGAACTGTCCATAGCGATTGATCCAGATGAAGCCCGGATTGATCGTGCCGGTCGTCTGCCCCTGGCTGCGCGACAGCGGAATCTCGACGAGCGGGATCAGGTTCGCGAACGGCTGCGGCAGACCGGTGTCGTGCACGTGCTGCTGCAGATACGGCAGGCTGTACTGCACGGTGAAGCCGTAGTTGAACGCGTTCGGCTGACCCGCGCCGGTGGTGAGCGCGGGGCCCGCCTCTGCCGTGATCGCGACCGGACGCAGATACACGAGCGAATCGGGCAAATCGCCCATGCCTTTGCCGATGTAGACGGTCGGCGAGATCGTCGAGAAGTTGTCGGCGATCGCGCGGCTGCCGGTGCCGCCGAGCTCCGCAGTGACGCCGATCGACGTCATCAGCTCGTGCGGCTCGTTCACGTACAGCAGGTACTTGAGGCCGACGCCGAAGTTATCGAAGCCCACCGCGCGCGGGTTGTTCTGCATTGCGTACGCGCCGTCGATCGACACGGCCAGACGCGGCGTGATCAGCTTGTCGTACTCGAAGCTGAACGTGTTGATGCTCTGGTCGCCGTTGTCGCCGGGCACGCGCTGATGGCCGTATTCGAAGTTGGCTTCGTCCCCGACGCCGGGGTCGTCGACGGCGAGCGTCGCGGGGAAGACGCGGTTGCCCGCGATCGCGTGCGCCTGCGCGATCGACGGCGCGGCGATGATGCCTACGACGCCGCACGCGGAGTAAGCGGTGTAGGCGACATAGGCCGCGGCCGCGGCGAGCGGCGCCGCGCGCCGGGAACGGCTACCGCGCATTGCTGATGTGTGCATGAGTGAATCCTGTTTGATCGATGATGACGAGGCCGGCGCGCGCCGTCGAGCGGACGCGCGCGAACAAGCGCGATGCGGGTCGGCGCATCGCGTCGTATGTGATTCGGATCAGCAGGCGGAAGGCGGGGCGCGGGGCTGCGCGAAAGTCAGCGGTTCGACACGGCGCACGCTGTTAAAGCGCGTCGCGGCCGTGTGCTGGCACGCGCGGACCACGGCGACGAACAGCATGCCGACGCTCGGCATCAACGGTAGATGCGCGAGCAGGCTGCAATAGCCGCAGGCGTCGCCGGACATCTGCGCGTGCTGGTCGGTGGGATTGCCGGCGTCGGCGCTGTCGTCGGAATTGTCGGGCGGGTTGGCGGTGGCCTGGGTGGGTTCGGGCGTGTCGTCCTGCATTCGCATGCCCGGCATCGACGCGATGTCGTCCACTGACGCCCTCTGGCAATGCTCGCCCATCATCGCGTCGGCGTGGCGATATGCGGCTAGCGTGTGGGAGATCGTCGGGGCGAGCGTCGTCAGCAGGATCGCGAGCAATCCGAGCCAGCTGCCGATCTTCCGATGCCGACGATTCAACATGCGCCCAGCGCCACGCCGCGAGTTGTGTTGTCCACTACTGCCAGACCACGATTTGCGGCAAATTATGCCATGTACGCCATTATTCTCCGGCCGCGGCCGGCGGGCTCCGTCGAGCGCCGCGCGCCCGGTCAATAGAGCGAACCGCCAACGGCAAAGCCGCCCAGCACGGGCGACAATGCCTGCTCCCGGCTTCAGCACGGAGTCTTCATGAAAGCGCAGCGTCCGCGTCCTCCGCACTTTCCCGCCGAACCTACGCGCGCCGAATGGCGCGAGCACCTGCTGCCCTACTTCATCACGGCGCTGCTGATCGCGTTCGCGATCGTGCTGATCGTCTGGATCGCCAATCCGGCGCCGCCGCGCACGATCACGATCAGCGCCGGCCCGGGCGACAGCTCGTTCGTCGTCACCGCGAACCAGTACCGCAAGATCCTCGCGCGCAACGGCATCCGCCTGAACGTGCTCGAATCCGATGGTTCCGTGCAGAACCTGCAACGGCTGCTGGACCCTAAGCAGCAAGTCGATATCGCGTTCGTGCAAGGCGGCGTGGCCCAAGGGCTGGATACGTCGTCGCTGGTGTCGCTCGGCAGCGTGTTCTATGTGCCGATCGTCGTGTTCTATCGCGGCGCAGCGCTCACACAACTGGCGCAGCTCGAAGGCAAGCGGATCGCAATAGGCCGCGAAGGCAGCGGCACGCGGCTGCTCGCGCTGCAACTGCTCGCGGCGAACGGCATCGAGCCCGGCGGCGCGACGACGCTGGTGCCGAGCGACGGCCTGCAGGCCGCTACGCAGTTGGTCGCCGGCGAGGTCGACGCGGCGCTTTTGAGCGGCGATTCGGCGACGCGCGGCCTGATGCTGCGGCTGTTGCGGGTACCCGGCATTTCGGTGATGAATTTCGACGAAGCGAGCGCCTATACGCGTGTGTTTCCGTTTCTCGATCAGATCGACCTGCCGCCCGGCGTGCTCGATCTGAAGCGGCGCATTCCGCCAGAAACCGTCCATCTGATCAGTCCGACGGTCGAACTCGTCGCGCGCAGCACGCTGCATCCGGCGATCTCGGATCTGCTGATCGAGGCGGCGCAGGAAGTGCATGGCGCCGCGGGCCTGTTGCAGCACGCCGGCCAGTTCCCGACCCCGGTCGAGCACGAATACCCGATCAGGGAGGACGCGCAGCGCTACTACCGGACCGGCAAGGGCTTTTTGTATCGGACGCTGCCGTTCTGGCTCGCGAGCATCGGCGATCGCACGCTGGTCCTGCTGTTGCCGGTCGCCGTGCTGCTATTGCCCGCGATGCGGGTGATTCCGGCGTTGTACCGGTGGCGGGTGCGCTCGCGCATCTATCGCTATTACGGTTCGCTAATCGCGATCGAGCGGCACGCGCTCGCCGGCGCAACCGACGAGGAGCGCACGCAGCTACTGGGGCAACTGGACGAGATCGAGGCGGCGCTGAACCACCTGCGCATGCCGCTAGCGTATGCGGACGCGTTTTATGTGTTGCGGGAGCATGTGGGATTCGTGCGCAGCCGGCTGACGGCTGCGCCGCCCGTCATGGCCTCTTGAGCGAGGCCGCGACGGGTTATGCCAGAGTTAGGCTTGGGATGAAGTGGAGGCTTGCGGTTCGTGTTGCGCGCTGGTTTGCGCCTGGGTGTCCGCGCTGCCGGCGGGATTCGCCGCTACGGTCTCCGGCGTTGCGGCAGCGGCATCCGCCTGAGCGACCGCCTGTTCCGCGGCTGCCGCTGCTTCGGCCTGCGGCTTGTCGGCGGCCGCGTCCCCGGACGGGGTACCGGCATCGGTCGGCGCATGCGCGCTTGCGGTCGCCGCGGCGGCCTTCTGCGCGCCCTTCGCCGCGCGATGCGCGAGCAGGCGCTGCGCACCGGCCGCTTCCTGCGCCGTGACCTTGCCAGCTTCGACGCCCGCCAGATCGACGCGCGCCGCGCCTTCGACGAGACTCTTCCAGTAGCGCCCGCCACGGCACCACGTCTTGATCGCGTCGCGCAGCTCGGCTTCGGTCAGCGACAGCTCCTTCGCATGCACGACGAGGTCTTCGAAAACGCCGATCTTCAGCGGCAGCTTCGGAGCCGGATTCTTCGGGAAAGCCACCGGGAAGCGTTTTTGCAGACGACCGATGGAGCGCACCACCGGGTCCACCGGCTTGGCGTCCGCCGCCGGCCTCGCGGGCGCGGCGCCCTCGGGTGCGGCGTGGCGTGCCGGCTGCGGGCGGCCGGGTCGCGAACCCGGCTTGCCGTCCGGCCGACCACCGGCTTTCGCGGCCGGCTTACCACCGGGCCGGCCGCCGGGCTTCGCACCCGGATTGGCGCCACGCTCGGCGTTAGAGCCAGGATGTGCCCCAGGATTTGAAGCGGGCTTGCCAGCGGACTTCGAAGCGGGGCGCGCGGCCGATTTGCGATCGGGCTTGCCGGCCGACTCGGCGGCGGCACGCGCCGCGGCCAGTTGCTTCTTCAGTTCAGCGAGTTGTTCGAAACCCATAGTGCACAACCAATCTGTCGATCTGTAAAAATGAGATTGTAGCAGCGTGCGCCTATCTGCTTGTGACAACCCCTAGCCGCGGTGACGGTCGTCAATTGGCCGTGACGGGTGCGTCGGCAGCGGGCGCGCGCAGCCCCGTGACCGACACCCGCAAACCGGGCGCGCCGACATTGTTGCGCAGCGACAGCCCGAGCTGATGCCGCTCGGCGATCCGCGCGACGATCGCGAGTCCGAGCCCGCTGCCCTCGCCCTTCGACTCCTCGCCGCGATAGAAACGGTCGAACACGCGCTCGAGCTCCGCCTCCGGAATCCCCGAGCCGCTATCGACGACCTCGAAGCCAACCCGTTCGCCCGTGCGCCGCAGCACCACGTCGACACGGCCGCCCCGCGGCGTATGACGAATCGCGTTATTGATCAGATTCCCTAACAACACGCTGATACTGTGCGGCTCGGCGAGCACCGTATAGGCGTCGTTCGGCGTGCGCCCCTGTTCGCATTCGAGGCCGAGATCGATGTCGCGCAGCTCCGCGAGCACGGAACAATCGCTGACCGCCTGCTCGCCGATGCGGCGCAGGCTGACCGGCACCGTCGACGTGACCGGCTGCGCATCTTCGCGCGCGAGCGTCAGCAGTTGCTGCACAAGGTGAATGATCCGGTTCACCCGGCTTGCGACGCGCTCGAGCGTCTGCCCCTCGCCCTTCAGCGAGCCATCGCGCGACGCCGCCTGCAGTTGCAGCTTTAGCGCCGCGAGCGGCGAGCGCAGTTCGTGCGCGGCATCGGCGATGAACGTGCGCTGCGCCTGCGACGCCGTATGCAGCCGTTGCAGCAGATCGTTCAGCGCTTCGACGAGCGGACGGATTTCGACCGGCACGTTGCCGTCGAGCCGCAGCGGTTCGAGCGAATCGATCGAACGCGTCGCGAGCGCGCGCGACAGCGCGCCGATCGGCGCGAGCCCGCGCGCGACCAGCAGCAGCATCAGCGCGATCGTCACCGGCAGCAGCACGCCGAGCGGCCACAGCGTGTGCAGCGCGAGATGCAACGCGAGGTCCTCGCGCACCGAGACGGGCTGCGCGACCTGCACGTAGCGGTCTGGCTGCGCGACGCCGAAGATGCGCCAGTGGTACTCGCCGCGCGGCACCGTGTGAAACCCCGGCGCCAGACGGTCGAACATCGGCGCCTGCGAGGAGTGATAGACGAGCGTGCCGCTCTTGTCCCAGATCTCGATGACGATGCGGTCGTCGGCGAGATCGCCGAGGTCGGGGTCCCGACGCTCGAGCAGGCCCGCACCGCTCAACGACGACGGCAGCGACAGCGCGACGGTGCGCAGTTCGTAGTCGAACAGCTCGCTCGCCTCGCGCCGCGCGGTATGGAAGATCGCGAAAGCCGCGACCATCGACGCCACCGCCATGCCGAAGATCAGCCAGCCGAGCAGCCAGCGGCGAATCGACGTCATCCGCACCTCTTCAGGCGGTAGCCGACCCCGCGCACGGTCACGACCTGGTCCGCGCCGATCTTGCGCCGCAGACTGTGCACGTGCACTTCGATCGTGTTGCTGCCGACTTCCTCGCCCCAGCCGTACAGCTTTTCTTCGAGCTCGGCCTTCGTGAACACGCGGGTCGGCTCCTCGATCAGCGCCTGCAGCAACGCGAATTCGCGCGGCACCAGCGGCAGCGGCACGCCGTCCTTGGTGACTTCATGCGCGGCGGGGTCGAGCGTCAGTTCGCCGTGGCTGTAGACCGGCTGCTTCTGGCCGGTGCGCCGGCGCAGCAGCGCGCGAATGCGGGCGGCCAGTTCGTCGAGATCGAACGGCTTGACCAGGTAGTCGTCGGCGCCGGCGTCGAGACCGCGGATGCGTTCGTCGATCGCGTCGCGTGCGGTCAGGATGATTACCGGCGCCGCGCCGCCGTTGCGGCGATACGCGTTCAGCACGGCGACGCCGTCTTTTTTCGGCAGCCCGAGGTCGAGCAGCACGAGGTCGTATACGCCGTTATCGAGCGACAGTTCCGCCGCGCGGCCGTCCTCGGCCCAGTCGATCGCGTAGCCGGCGCGCCGCATCGCGCCCAGCACCGATTCCGCGATCATGTCGTCGTCTTCGACCAATAGCAGGCGCATGGCCTCTCCCCCCGTTCGTGCGGTTTTGGCCTCTATTATCGGCCGCGGCAGCTTAACGAACGCTTACGGGTTCTGATGCCGCATCGAGCGGTTTTCCGGGCCTTGTGCATTTCGCGAAGCATGGCGCTAAGCAAGCACATCCGCGAACCCGCCGACTCGCGCGCCGAGCGAGCGGACCGCGGCGGCCACCTTGGGTGACAACAGCGCCTGCAACTCGTCGGCATGCCGGTAGTCGTGCATGCCCTCGCTCAGCGCGTCACCGGCCAGCGCCGGATGACAGTAGATCTCGCCGACGCCTTGCGGCAGATTCGCGAGCGCGGCGAGCCAGGTCGCCTCGTCCATGCGTCCGCTCGCGGCGATGCCGACCACGTAGTCGTTGTGCGCGATGCCCGCGCGCTCGAGCCGCGTCTTCACGTGCGCAATCCACGGCCGCAGCCACAGCGGCGCGTTCGCTTCGAACGGCAGACGCATCGCCTTCATGCCGTAGTCGCGGCCGATGTCGAGGATCAGGCTCAGCACCGTCGGATGCAGATGAAAATGCTTGTGCGTGTTCACGTGGTCAAGCGTGAGGCCGGTCGCGGCGAACGCTTCGAATTGCGCGCGGACTTCGAATGCGAGTTGCCGACGCACGTGCGGCAGAAAGAAGAAGCGCACGCCGTCGCGCACCATGTTGCTGCCGAAGCGGCCGTTCTCGTCGAGCAGCGCGGCGACCTGCTCGCGCGGCGCCAGCGCGGCGCCGTCGGCCAGCACCAGATGCAGGCCCACGCGTAGTTCCGGCAGCGTATGCGCGCGGGCGACCGCGTCTTTGGCGGCCGGCGCGCCGACCATCAGACTCGCGGCGCGCAGCACGCCGTTGCGATGCGCGCGCTCGACCGCGAAATTGACGCGCTGATGCAGGCCGAAATCGTCGGCGGTGATGATCAGTCCGCGCGGCTGGGCCGGCTTGCCGCGCGCTATCACGTGAGGCTGTCCAGCCGGCCGCTGCGCTCGGCGGACGGCGTGCCGAGCTGCATGCGCTCGCCACGCCACACGACGTGCGAACCGAACGCACTGACGAGCCACTGGAGCGCGAGCAGCGTATCGCGCAACGGCACGAGCGGCAGATCGCGCCAGAACGTGCGCGCGCGGCGCGACGCGCGCAGATGCAGCAGCAGGCGCGCGCCGACGCAGACCGAGGTCGCCGACGCGCTCGCGACCACCGCCGCGAACGGTGCGTGAGCACACGTCACGAGCGACACGGTCAGCCCGGCGCTGGTCAACAGCCACGGTGTGGGGAAGGTGATCAGCAGCGACACGAAACCCGGGGGATTGACCGAGCGGATCGTGCGCAGCCAGCGCGTTTCGCGCTGCCACAGCGCCGCAAAGGTCGGCTCGATCACGTCGGTGGCGACCATCACGCGCGACAGCACCGTTTGCAGACCGAGCTCGCGGACGTGCTCGGCGAGCCAGTAGTCGTCGGCGAGGCAGTTTTTCAGGGCCTCGAAGCCGCCGATGCGCTCCAGCGTCGCGCGCCGCAACGCGAGTGTCGCGCCGAAACCGAAGCGGCGCGAGCCCATCGCATGAGCAACCCGCACCGACGGCGCGAACCACTCGTTGATGAACAGCGCACCGACGCGCGGCCAGAAGCCGCCGACGCCGCGCGCGACGTACAGACACGTGACCACGCCGACGCTCGGGTCCGCGAGCGGCGCGGCGACGCTGTCGAGATAGTCGGAGTCGACCGCGATGTCGCTGTCGGCGATCACGATCACGTCGTGGCGCGCGCGTGCCGCCATGTTGATCAGGTTGCTGACTTTCAGATTGCTGCCGTGTACGCGCGTGTCGATGGCGAGCTCGATGTCGCACTTCGGATAGGCGGCCTGCAAACGGCGCACCACCGCGATGGCGGGATCGTGCGGCGACGACACGCCCAGCACCAGCTGAAAATGCTGATGCCGCTGCTCGCAGAAGGTCCGCAGATTTTCGTACAGACGCGGCTCGGCGCCACACAGCGGCTTCAGCACGCTGACGCCGACCTGGGCAAACGGCCCGCTTGGGCCATCGGGCGAACCCATTAGCGAACCGCTGAGCGCGCGACTGACTGCCCTGCCGCCATGATGGTTCGATTTATGCCGCGCCGTGAAAAACGGCATGGCGAGCGCGGCGGCTACCGTGTAGATCGAAGCGCTAACGCAGCCGGCTAACAGAAGCCATTGACATGCAATCAACGCGTGGGCCGCCATCGTGTGTCGTCCGTATCCGTCAGTGCTCGGCCAGCACGAACGGTTGCCCCGTTAGCCGGAGATGAAGCACGACGAGCCACCGGCGCGGACAGTTCGCTGAGATCACGGCGAGCCGTGCGCCGCGCGCAGCGCGAATCGCGTAGCCGCGCCGCACCGCGAGCTCGAAGGCGACCTCGGAAAATTCGCGCGCGATCACCACGCCGCCGATGATCAGCGCGAGCGCGAACAACCTGAAAGATGCCGAAGCGAAAAAAGCGTCTGAGACCGGCACTACAGGCAGCGCGATGCACAGCAGCGCTTCGGTGCCTGCGGCGGTTAGAGACGCGACTAGCAAATGGGCTCGTAGCATGTCGATGGTGACTCGCTTCATTAACGTGCCTCGTGCGCGGCCTTGCAGCCTGAGCGAATGCTGGCCATGGACGGGACTCGTCGATACCGTCCATTGACGCTATTGGCCAGCATAAAGAATGCCTCGCGCGTCGCTCCATCGAAGTCCTTACGATCAGGTTGCGATGGGCTGACGACAACCTGGTCTCGCACATGCATCACGATCTGCGACGACCATTTTATAGCGCGTCGATGGTATCGATTCAAGCTGAAGGAAACCTTAAGCATCCGCGTGGCATAAAGCGGCTAATGAACGGCGTGGTTACACTTCGGAACACTGCAGATTGTTCGTATAGACGCATCGATGTCGCTTGCATAAAAATGCAGGACCTTATGCAATAAATCTCCACATTGGAATGTTTGCCTCATGCGCTTACTCCTCGTAGAAGACGACGAGCTCATCGGCTGCGGTGTCGAAGCGGGCCTTCGTCAGGCCGGCTTCACGGTCGACTGGGCACGCGACGGCCACAAGGCCAGCCTCGCGCTCGACACGACTCAATATGCATTGGTGGTACTCGACCTCGGCCTGCCGCGCGTGAGCGGCACCGAGCTGCTCAAACGCATGCGCGACGCCGGCAATGACGTGCCGGTGCTGGTGTTGACCGCGAAAGGCACGGTCGTCGATCGGGTCGGCGGTCTCGAAGCGGGCGCCGACGACTATCTCGGCAAGCCGTTCGATCTCACCGAACTGGTGGCGCGGTGCCGCGCGCTGTTGCGCCGCGCACAAGGTCGCAGTATCGATCTGATTCGTTACCAGAATCTGACAGTGAATCCGGCCGCGCAAACGGTGCAGATCGACGAGGCGCGCGTGCCGCTCACATCGCGCGAATGGGCGATTCTGCTGCAACTGCTGACCAATCTCGGCATTCCGCAGTCGCGCTCGCGGCTCGAGGAAAGCCTGTACGGCTGGCAGGAAGAAATCGAAAGCAATGCGATCGAGGTGCATGTGTCGAACCTGCGCAAGAAGCTCGGCGCAAACCTGATCAAGACCGTGCGCAATATCGGCTATGTGATGGAGAAAGAATGATCGGTCCGTCGATCCGGCGGCGCCTCGTGCTGCTCGTGCTCGCGAGCATCGCGCTCGTCTGGGGCGGCGCGCTCGTGTCGAGCTACCGGCAGGCGACGCGCGAAGTCGGCCTATGGGAGGAAGCGCGCCTCGCCGAACTCGCGCAGATGCTCGCGCTGCTCGATGCGACCAATCTGATGACGCTCGCGAATGCGCGCATCGACGTGCGCGAAGAAGAGAAAAGCGGCGAAGCCGGCGCGAGCAACTTCGATGACGACGACACGCTGCCGCGCGATGCGTTTTTTCAGGTGCGCGCGGCCGACGGCGTCGTGCTGGCAGGCAGCCCGCAACTGCACGCGCTCGGCGCATGGGATTTGCCATTGCCGCCCGCGAGCGGCGCGCAAGACGTGACGCTGGTCGGCGAGCTCTATCACTCGTTCACATTGCGCGAGACCGCGCTCGGTCACAGCGTACGTGTGTTCGAGCCGGCCAATACCCGCAGCGACCTGGTGAGCGAAATCGCCAGCCGCATCGCGCGGCCCACGCTGATCGCGCTGCCGGTGCTCGCGGTGCTGGTGTGGTTCAGCATTGGCTGGAGCCTCGCGCCGCTGAAGGTGCTGTCGGCCGCGCTCAGTTCGCGCGACATCAACCGCATGGAGCCGGTCGGCATCGGCCGCACACCGCTCGAGGTGCGCCCGCTCGTCGATGCGATCAACCAGATGCTGGCGCGTCTGCAGCATGCGCTCGAACTCGAGCGCGCCTTCACCGCCGATGCCGCGCACGAACTGAAGACACCGCTCGCCGCGATCAAGGTGCAGGCGCAGGTCGCGCTCGCGGAGCCCGACATCGGGCTGCAGCGGCTCGCGATGGAGCGCGTCGTGCAAGGCGTCGATCGCAGCGCGCGGCTCGCCGAGCAGTTGCTGCTGCTCGCACGGCTCGATGTGCAGGAGAAACTCCCCACCGAGCCGCTGAAGCCCGCGGCGATCGCGAAAGATACGCTGCTCGCGAACCGGCGCAATGCGCAGCAGAAGCACATCAACGTGATGCTGGTCGGCGACATGCTCGCCGAGATCGATGCGGAGCCGGTGCTGATCGGCATCCTGCTCGACAATCTGCTCGACAACGCGATCAAATATGGACGTACGGGCGGCAATATCGAAGTGGCGGTGCGCCGTGCCGACGAGCACGTGCAGCTGAGCGTGCGCGACGACGGCCCCGGCGTCGAGCCGGATGACCTCGCGCGGCTCACGAACCGCTTTTTCCGCGCGACCGGCAATCAGGCGACCGGCAGCGGGCTCGGTTTGTCGATCGTTGCGCGGATCGCCGAGCATTTCGGCGCGAGTTTGCAGCTAGGCGCCGGAATCGGGGGCCAGGGGCTTGCGGTGCGGGTGTCGTTTCCGGCCGCCTATCGTGCGTCGCGCTGACGGCGTGCGTGCGTCTCGAGACGCGAGCGGGAACAGGGAAACCGCGCGCCGATCGTTCAGCGCCGATCTCCGCCGCGGTTCGCGTCAGCGACGCTCGACCGCTGCTTGGCCAGCCGGGCGCCCACGCCGTGCGGCGCGGCCTGCCGCCGCGCGCTGCCAGACGCCTCGAACAGCTGCCACGCGATCAGGCCCGGCACGAACATCAGCAGATCGCGAATGCGCCGCGCGGCCGCGAGCGCGAGACAGGTCGCGGGATCGAGCCCGAGTGCGCCGCCGATCAGCACGAAAGCGCCCTCCTGCACGCCGAGACCGCCCGGCACGAAGAACGCAGCGCTGCTGACCGCCTGGATCAGCGATTCGACCACGATCGCCTCGACGAGCGTCACCCGCGCGCCGAGGAAATACAGCGCGAGCCAGATTTCGAGCGAAGTCAGTACGCATTGCAGCGGCTGCCAGAAGAACAGATAACGCAGCACGACCGCGCGGCGTCGCCAGATCACCTTGATCGATTGATCGATCTGCGCGGACTGGCCGACCAGTGCGGTCAGCTTGCCGCTCGTCATACGGTTCGCGACGCGCGTGAGGCGCTCGAACGGATTCGCATGCTGCACGAGCCCGAACAGCAATAGCAGCGGCGTCAACGCGACCACGCCCCACGCGAGCTGCCCGGCGAGCCGCAGCGCACCCGATTGCGCATTGGCGAACAGAAAGCCGATCCCTACCATCGTGAACATCAGCTGACTGATCAAGGTCAGTTGCATGTCGACGATGGTGCTGGCTACCGCTGTCGATGGCCGGACGCCCCAGCGCTTGAACATGCGGAACGCCACGAGTTCGCCGCCGATTCGCGCAACCGGCAGCATCGAGTTGACCGATTCGCGCACCCATACCAGGTGCATCATTTTGCCGAAGCTGGGGCGATTCGCGCCGCGAATCAGCGAGCGCCAGTCGCAGGCGTTGGCGATCATTGGCAGCACGTGCGCCAACGCGGCCAGCACGAGGCCCGCACCGGCCGCGCGCAACGCGCTGAGCACCGCGCGCGGATCTTCGCGCCAGACCAGCCACAAAGAGATCAGCAAACCCGCGAGCGCAGCCGCGCGGCCCAGATGCTTCATCATGCGGGCACCTCGCACACGATCTCGATAGATCTGATGCGCCGCACGCCGCGTGCCGCGGCATCGGTTGTCGTTTGCGCCGCCTGTGCCGCCGGGCCGCTGCCGCGCGTCTCCAGGGCGCTCCTGTTGCGTCCGCTCGAAACTTCTTCGCTCATTGCCCGCCCAATCTGCCGTTCGTTCGTCATTCGTCCTGTGCCGCCGACAGCAGCCCGTCGCCGTCGACCTTGAAGCTGAAGCCCCGCCAGATCACCCGCGACGAGCGGAAGCTCGCGACGAAAATCGCAAACGATACGATATCCCATAACGGCAGTAGCCACAGATCGCGGCAGCGCTGACGCAACGCCCGATCCGCGCGCCACTTCAACGCGACACGCGCGAGCACCGCCACTGCCGCGAGCAGCCACGCCCACGGCGCGCCGCCCGAGCACGCGAGCGCCAGCAGCGCGAACGGCAACGGATGCACGAGCGCGGTGCCGAAGTGTCCGAGCGGATCGATGCGCCGGATCGTGCGGCTCCAGCGCAGTTCGTGCGTCACCAGTTGCGCGGCGCTCGCTTCGACACAGGCATGCGCGATCGCGAACGGCGGAATCGTGACCTGCTCGCCCGCCGCGCGCACCGCCGCGCCGATCTCGTAGTCCTCGGCCAGATGCCGCACGAACGGCTTGAAGCCGCCGATCCGCTCGTAGGTGTCGCGCCGCATCGCGATGGTCTGGCCGAAGCACGGCCGCGCGAGCCCGAGCGCGAGTCCGGTGACGACGCCCGGCAGGAACTGGTAGTTGGTGGCGATAGCCGACAACCGCGGCCAGAAACCCGGATCGGGCTGGCCGCGATACGCGCAGGTGACGAGCCCGACGCCCGGCTTCTGCAATTCGCCGACCAGGTTGCGCAGATAGTCGGGGCTAACGCACACGTCGCTGTCGGCGAATACGAGCACGTCGTGGCGCGCCTGCGGCAGCATGTTGAGGATGTTGCTGATCTTGCGGTTCGGTCCGTACAGACGCGCGTCGGCGACCACGGCGATGTCCGCCTGCGGATGCAGGCCCCGCAGTTCGTCGACGGTTTGCAGCGCGGGGTCGGCGGAGTCGTGCACGCCGAACAGGAATTGCACGGGTCCCGGATAATCCTGGGCGCAGAAGCTCGACAGATTACCGAGCAACGCCCACTCGTTGCCGTGCAACGGTTTGATCACCGTAATGGGTGGAAAGCTGGAGGGAACGGCCACCGCCCTCGCGAAGAAACGCCCTATCAGCGCGCTCGCGAGCACGGTGTAGCCGATGCCGACAACAGCCGCCGCCGCCCACGCGTAGGCGAGCGTGACGGCGGCGATGTGTACGGCGCTCACGCCTCGTGCGCGCGCAGGAAGCGGAAAAATTCGACGCCTTCGCGCAGGCGCCGTTTCATCATGTCCCAGCTCGTCAGCATTTCGCGCAGGATCTCCCAGATCTTCGACGGCCGGAAATAAAAGCGTTTATAGAAGTTCTCGAGCTGGTGGTACATCTCGTCGCGCGACAGATGCGGGTAGCCGATCGCCGCCAGCTGCACGCCCTGCTTGCTGACGAGATTGATCACCTTGTTCTCAGCGAGCCAGCCGCTCTCGACCGCCTGGTTATAGAGCCGGGTGCCCGGATACGGCGCGGCGAGCGACACCTGGATGGTCAGCGGATTGATCTCTTTCGCGTACTCGATAGTCTTCTGGATGGTTTCCTGCGTCTCGCCCGGCAAGCCGATAATGAAGGTGCCGTGCACCTTGATGCCGAGCGTGCGGCAGTCCTGCGCGAAGCGCCGCGCGATGTCCGTACGCAGGCCCTTCTTGACGTTCAGCAGGATCTGGTCGTCGCCGGACTCGTAGCCGACCAGCAGCAGGCGCAGGCCGTTTTCCTTCATGATCTTCAGCGTCGAGTAAGGCACGTTGGCCTTCGCGTTGCACGACCACGTGACGCCCAGCTTGCCCATGCCGCGCGCAATTTCTTCGGCGCGCGGCTTGAAGTCGGTGAAGGTGTCGTCGTCGAACATGATCTCCTTCACTTCGGGCATGTTGTCGCGAATCCATTTCACTTCCTCGAGCACGTTCTCGACCGAACGCACACGATAGCGATGGCCGCCGACCGTTTGCGGCCACAGGCAGAACGTGCACTTCGAGCGGCAGCCGCGGCCGGTGTACAGCGACACGTACGGATGCTTCAGGTAGCCGTTGAAGTAGTTCTTGATGGTCAGATCACGCTTGTAGATCGGCGCGACGAACGGCAGCTCGTCCATGTTCTCGAGGATCGGGCGCGCTTCGTTGTGTTCGATCGAGCCGTCGGGGGCGCGATAGCTCAGGCCCAGGATCTGCGAGAACGGCTTGCCCTCGGAGATTTCCTTGCAGGTGTAGTCGAATTCCTCGCGGCAAACGAAGTCGATGGCCTCGGTCGCGATCAGCGAATTATGCGGATCGACCGCGACCTTCGCGCCGACCATGCCGATCAGCAGCGACGGCTTGCGCTTCTTGAGGTCCTGGGCAAACAGGGCATCGGTCGGGAAGGATGGCGTGCTGGTGTGGATCACCACCAGCTCGTATTGCGATGCGATGTCGAGCGCGGCTTCGACGGACAGTCCGTCTGCCGTTGCGTCGAGCACGCGGCTGTCGGGGACGAGTGCGGCGGGTTGTGCGAGCCACGTCGGATACCAGAACGAGCGAACTTCACGCTTGGCCTGATAGCGCGAACCCGCGCCACCATCGAAGCCGTCGTACGACGGCGCCTGCAAGAACAGAGTTTTCATGGATGCTCCAGCAAGCCTTTATAGGCGCTTTCAGTTTTCAGTCGGGAATCTATCTGTTCCATTGCCCGAATGCAGGTCGTGAAAGCCTGTGCTCGACCCGCGCGTAGCGGCGGCCGCGGTCCGGAAAGGCCAAGGGCAGTGGCGCAAATAGTACGGAGCAAAGCTGAAGGAAACCTGAAGAATAATACTGCGTTCAGACCGCCCGCGGCATGCTCCGATGAGTCGATTTGTGCGATCGACGCGCTCGTGTAACCGTGTCGCATCGATGTCGTATCGGTGTGGTAAATGCATAGGTTGTCGCGTGGTTTGCAGGCTAGCCCCGCCGGTGTCTCCGACTCACGTCACACTCGCGGGCGCCAACGCGTGGCCCGACGCGTCGCTTATCGAGCAAGATGTCTCGCCCACTCGAGCCAGCCGAGATTGAGGGCCGCGTTTACCACTACGCCCGTCGCCGACGCGAGCGCGGCGATCATGGTCCAGAAGGCCGAGCGGCGCGCCGCGCGGGCCGACGTGTGGGCGGCGGCCGCCGCGTCGCGCGACGCGCTCGCCGCCGCCTGCGCGATATGCGACGACGCCTCCATGCGCGCGAGCGACCTCAGCGCGAAACCGCGCTCGTCGTCGTGCGTGGCCGCGGCCGCGTCGTGCTCCGCTTCGTCGCGCTGCGCCCGCTCGAACAGATAGCGATGACAGAACGGTGTCAGCGGTTCGTCGGGATAGCGGGCAGCGAAGGTTTTTGCATAAGTGGCGCCGCCATTGCGCTCGATCTCCGCATACGCGGCGTCCTTATCCATCGTTACCTCGCCTGCGGATGAGCCGCCATGCCGGCGTCACACCGGCTTGATATCGGCCGCCTGCTTGCCTTTCGGCCCCTGCTTGATTTCGAAGCTGACCTTCTGATTTTCTTGCAACGACTTGAAACCTTCGGTGCGAATCTCCGAAAAATGGGCGAACAGATCTTCGCCGCCATCATCGGGGGTGATGAAGCCGAAGCCCTTCGCGTCGTTGAACCATTTCACTGTTCCGGTTGGCATGGCGATGTCCTCGTGATGCGCTGTAGTAGCGGTTGAATGGATTTCACGCAGCGCTGACGCGGCGCCCCGGCGTGACCCGCAAAGTCGCTCCGGTGCCAAGCCTCAGCAAGCCGCATGCCACGAGCGAGCGCCGGCGGTCCGCGGCCGGTGCGATTGCCCGCAATCAGATAAGATAATTGGTATCGGCAATTTATTCATGGCCGCGCAGGTGTGTCGCCTCGTGCCGCACGACCGCGCGGCCAGTTGTTTTCCCTCTCACAGGAACCCAGCATGGCCATCTCGAGCTATACCGATACCCGTCTTCTGATCAACGGCGAATGGTGTGACGCCGCCAGCGGCAAGACCCTCGACGTGATCAACCCCGCGACCGGCCAGGCCATCGGCAAGGTCGCGCATGCCGGCATCCCCGACCTGGACCGCGCGCTCGAAGCCGCGCAGCGTGGCTTCGAAGCCTGGCGCAAGGTGCCGGCCAACGAGCGAGCCACCATCATGCGCAAGGCAGCCGCCCTCGTGCGCGAGCGCGCCTCCGACATCGGCCGCCTGATGACGCAGGAACAGGGCAAGCCGTTCGCCGAGGCGCGTGTCGAAGTGCTGGCCGCCGCGGACATCATCGAATGGTTCGCGGACGAAGGCCGCCGCGTGTATGGCCGCATCGTGCCGTCGCGCAACCTCGCCGCGCAATCGCAGGTGCTGAAGGAGCCGATTGGCCCGGTCGCCGCGTTCACACCGTGGAACTTCCCGGTCAACCAGGTCGTGCGCAAGCTGTCGGCGTCGCTCGCCTGCGGCTGCTCGTTCCTCGTGAAGGCACCGGAAGAAACCCCGGCGTCGCCGGCGGCGTTGCTGCAAGCGTTCGTCGAAGCCGGCGTGCCGCCCGGCACGGTCGGCCTCGTATTCGGCGATCCGGCCGAAATCTCGAGCTACCTGATCCCGCATCCGGTGATCCGCAAGGTCACGTTCACGGGCTCGACGCCGGTCGGCAAGCAGCTCGCGGCGCTGGCCGGCTCGCACATGAAGCGCGCGACGATGGAACTCGGCGGCCACGCGCCGGTGATCGTCGCGGAAGACGCCGACGTCGCGCTCGCGGTCAAGGCAGCCGGCGCCGCGAAGTTCCGCAACGCGGGCCAGGTCTGCATCTCGCCCACGCGTTTTCTCGTGCACAACAGCATCCGCGAAGAGTTCGCCGCGGCGCTCGTCAAGCATGCTGAAAGCCTGAAGCTCGGCGACGGTCTCGCCGAAGGCACGACGCTCGGGCCGCTCGCCAACGCGCGCCGTCTGAGCGCGATGGCCAGGGTCGTCGACGACGCCCGCAAGACCGGCGCGAAGGTCGCGACGGGCGGCGAGCGCGTCGGCACCGAAGGCAACTTCTTCGCGGCCACCGTGCTGACCGACGTGCCGCTCGAAGCCGACGTGTTCAACAACGAGCCGTTCGGCCCGGTCGCCGCGATCCGCGGCTTCGACAAGCTCGAAGAAGCGATCGCCGAAGCGAACCGTCTGCCGTACGGCCTTGCCGGCTACGCGTATACGAAGTCGTTCGCCAACGTGCATCTGCTGTCGCAACGCATGGAAGTCGGCATGCTGTGGATCAACCAGCCTGCCACGCCGACGCCGGAAATGCCGTTCGGCGGTGTCAAGGATTCCGGCTACGGCTCGGAAGGCGGCCCGGAGGCGATGGAAGCCTACCTCGTCACCAAGGCTGTCACGGTGATGTCGGTTTAATCACGCTGATCACGCGCTTCGGGGAACGGCGCGGCGAGTTTGCCGCCCGCGTCGTTCCACAGCACGGATCGACTGATCTGCCTGGTCCACGAGTTTTCCGCTCGCGGACCTTTTTTATTGCCATGAACGATATCTCCGCCGAATCGATGCAGCCCACGCTGAGCGGCTCGTTCGTCGAGCTGCGGCCGCTGCGCGAGGAACACGCGCAGGCGCTCGTCGACGCCGCCGCCGACGGGCAACTGTGGGACCTGAAGCTGACCGTCGTGCCGGGCCCGGCGACGATCGATGCGTATATTGCCAGGGCGCTCGCCGGCCGCGCGGACGGCAGGATGATGCCGTTCGTGATCGTGCGGCGTGACGAGGATGACGGGAATGACGGCGCTGACCGCATCGTCGGCAGCACGCGGTTCTGGAAGATCGATCGGGCGAACCGCAAGCTCGAAATCGGCCATACCTGGCTTGCCGCATCGGCGCAGCGCTCGGTCGTGAACACCGAGGCGAAGTATCTGCTGCTGTGCCACGCGTTCGACGTGATGCACTGCGTGCGCGTGCAGTTCACGACCGACGAGCTCAACGACAGATCGCGCGCGGCGATCCTGCGCATCGGTGCGAAACAGGAAGGTATCGTGCGGCACGAGCGGATCATGCCCGATGGACGCAAGCGCAACTCGGTGCGCTTTAGCATCATCGACGACGAATGGCCCGCCGTGAAGACGATGCTCGAAGCGAAGCTGGCGCGCTGAGCGGCGCGCCAGCTTCTTGCTACCGACTCATTCAAACATGTGCATCGCGCTGCTCATTGAGCGGCGCCGCCTGGGTCGCGGTGGCGAACTCCTCGCGCAGTGTGCCGCGCGCCTGATGCCGGCGCACCCACAGCGCCGTGAGGATCGGCACCAGAATCGCGGTCACGAGGCAAGCGGTGGCGACCATCGCGGTCGCAGCCGGCACCAGCGGTTTGAAGCTCGGAATCATGTCGGCGATGATCGCCGGATTCGCGACCGCGGCCCCCGCCGTCGACGACGCCGCGAGCCCCGCCGCACCATTGCCGCCGGCGATCCAGCGATCGGCCAGAATCAGCGGCACGCCGGTCACGACGATCACGCCGAGCCCCAGCACGATGCCAGGCAAGCCGCTCGTGACGATCACGTTCAGATCGATGCCGTTGCCGAGCGCAAAGCCGAAAAACGGAATCAGCGGATGCACGCAGCGGCCGAACAGCTCGCGCAGTTCGCTATCGAAGTTGCCGAGCGCAAAGCCGATCAGAAACGGCAGCACCGCGCCGACGAACAGCCGCGGCTCGAAGAACGCGACACCCGTGGCACCCAGAATGATCATGCTGATCAGCGGCCCCGATTCGACCGACATCAGCACGAACGCGCCCGCCTCTTCCTTCGTGCCGTACTGTTGCATCACGGCCGCGTACAGACCGCCGTTGGTCATGTCCATCGAGGTGGTGATCGCGAGCAACGACAGCCCCGCGAAGAGCCCGGTCTTGATGCCGTCGATCGGAATGAAGCGCGCCGCAATCAGCGTGACGATCCACGCGACCAGCATCTTGGTGGCGAGCAGCGTGCCCGACTTGCGCAGCACGGTGCCGGTTGCGCGCAGGTCGATCGTCGCGCCCATGCAGAAGAACCATACCGCGAGAATCGGCACGGTGCCGGTGATCAGGCCGTTGGTGAACGAGCCCAAATATTTGCCCGCGCCGGGCGCGAACGTGTGCACACAGGCGCCGAGCAGCAGCGGCACCAGCATCAGGCCGCCTGGAATGCGGTCGATGGCCTTCTTGATCTTCATGCCTCCTCCATGGACGGTGACGTCCCGTTATCGGGTTAATGACCCGCGTTGGTGTCCCGGTCTACGCCGGGCTCTCCCTGTCCGGCGCAATATAGCATCGTGAAAGGAACGCCGTTCCGTTTTATTTCTTAAACCTGGCTATCGTTTACCCGGCCGTTCGCATGACGCGTTGCCAGCAGCAATCGTTCGCCGAAAAATTTTCGGACCAGTGTTCCGAAATCACGATTCTGCGTTACAGTCTCGCGCACAAGGCGGCGCCGCGCCCCGCATACCGACAGGAGAACGATCAATGGACGTGAGACAGGCCATCAACAGCGAATACGCGAAGACGCTCGACACCACCGGGCTGCGTCGCGAGTTTCTGGTCGAGCAGATCTTCGAGCGCGATGCGTTGAAACTCACGTATAGCCATACCGACCGGATCATCGTCGGTGGCGTGTGGCCGGTCGAGCGGGCGGTCGAAGTACCGGGCTCGCTCGGCCAGGCGATCGGCGTCAACTATCTGCTCGAGCGGCGTGAACTCGGCGCCATCAACATCGGCGGCGACGGCTGGGTCGATGTCGACGGCACGCGTTACACGGTGCGCCGCGAAGAGGCGATTTATATCGGCAAGGGCGTGCAAGCGGTCGCGTTCGGCAGCGCCGACGCCAACCAGCCGGCGAAGTTCTATCTGAACTGCGCGCCCGCGCACACCAGCTATCCGACCCGCACGATCTCGCTCGACCAGGCCTCGCCCGAAACCCTCGGCGATCCGGCCACGAGCAACCGCCGCACGATCTACAAGTTCATCGTCCCCGACGTGCTGCCGACCTGCCAGCTGTCGATGGGCATGACCAAGCTCGAACCGGGCAGCCTGTGGAACACGATGCCCTGCCACACGCACGAGCGCCGCATGGAGGTGTATTTCTACTTCAACGTCGCCGACGACGCCGCCGTCTTCCACATGATGGGCGAGCCGCGCGAAACACGGCATATCGTCGTGCGCAACGAGCAGGCGGTGATCTCGCCGAGCTGGTCGATTCATTCGGGTGTCGGCACGCGCGCGTACACGTTCATCTGGGGCATGGTCGGCGAGAACCAGGTGTTCGGCGACATGGACCATCTCGCGGTTCGCGAACTGCGCTGAGCGAACATGAACCCGACCACAATGAACACTTTCGATCTGACCGGCAAGGTCGCTATCGTGACCGGCAGCAACACTGGCCTCGGCGCCGGCATGGCCGTCGCGCTCGCCGCGGCCGGCTGCGACATCGTCGGCGTCAGTCGCGCGGACGCGGGCACGACCGCCGCGCGCGTCGAGGCGCTCGGACGCCGCTTCGCCGACGTGCGCGCCGATCTCGCGTCGACCTCATCGGTCGACGACATCGTGCGAGCCGCGGTGGAAGCGTTCGGCCGCATCGACGTGCTCGTCAACAACGCGGGCATCATCCGCCGCGAAGATGCGCTTGAGTTCGGCGCAGACGACTGGGACGCGGTCATGGACGTGAACCTGAAGAGCCTGTTCTTCCTGTCGCAGGCCGCGGCGCGTCAGTTCGTGCGGCAGCAAGGCGGCGGCAAGATCATCAACGTCGCGTCGATGCTGTCGTTCCAGGGAGGCATTCGCGTCGCGTCGTACACCGCGTCGAAAAGCGGTGTGCTCGGTCTCACGCGACTGCTCGCAAACGAATGGGCCGCGCGGCGCATCAACGTAAACGCGATCGCGCCCGGCTATATGGCGACCGCGAACACCGCCGCGTTGCGTGACGACGCACAGCGCAACGAAGAAATTCTCGGGCGTATTCCGGCCGGCCGCTGGGGCGTGCCGGACGATCTCGCGGGGCCGGTGGTTTTCCTCGCCTCGTCGGCGTCGGACTACGTGCATGGGCATACACTGGCGGTGGATGGCGGCTGGCTCGCGCGCTAGCGACAGCTTGGCACAGACAGGGATGACGGACATGGCGGCAACCGGAACAGACAGGAACACGGCGAGGAATAGGCGCGGCAAAGCCCGCAAGGAACCCGCCGACGCAGCGTCGCTCGACGCGGACAGCGGTGAGCGAGGCGAATCGGCGTCGTCGATCGGGCGCGTGTTCGCGATTCTCGGCGCGATCGGCGACACCGGGCAGATCGGCATCAGCGAGCTATCGCAACGGCTCGGCATGTCCAAGACCACCGTGCATCGAGTGATCCAAACGCTGAAGGCGCTCGGCTACGTGACCCAGGAAGTCGAAACCGAGCGCTATCGGCTGACGATCCGTCTGTTCGAGCTCGGCGCGAAAGCGCTCGAGAGTGTCGATCTGGTGCGCGAGGCCGACGTCGACATGCGCCGCATCGGCCAGATGACGCGCGAAGCGGTGCACCTCGGCGCATTCGACGACGACGCGATCATCTACATCCACAAGATCGATGCCGACTACGGGCTGCGCATGCAGTCGCGGATCGGCCGGCGCAATCCGCTGCATAGCACGGCGATCGGCAAGGTGCTGCTCGCATGGATGGACCCGGCCGACGCGCGTGACGTGCTCTCGCACATCGAATTCCGCAAGTCGACGCAAAAAACCTTGACCTGCGCGGAAGCGGTGTTGAGCATCCTGCCGCACGTACGCGAGCAGGGCTACGGCGAGGACAACGAGGAGCAGGAAGAAGGCCTGCAATGTATCGCGGTGCCGGTATTCGACCGCTTCGGCCGCGTGATCGCCGGTCTGTCGATTTCGTTTCCGACGATGCGCTGCGGCGCCGATACGAAGCAGCATTACGTCGCGCTGCTCAAAGAAGCCGGCCTCGCGATTTCGACGCGGCTCGGCTATCGCGAGGCGACCGTCCAGGAGCCCGCGGCCGCGCAGTAGCCGCGCAGCAAGTTGCGCACGCGCGCCGCGTGCGCGATGCGTTTCTACCCACTCCACCGCAGCTCGAGACAGCCTGATGACGCTACAGGTGTGCGCGTCTTTTCATCGTGCTCGCACGAGCGCACGGCGAGCCCGATAACCCAGTCTGCAACCGAATGTATCTGCGCGGGATGGATCAGGCGAAATTCGATTCGCTTCTTTTTTCAGCAATCGATGCGCCGAATCTTCGCTCCACATCCATCCCTCGTCTGCCATCGAATGCAGTTCTTTTCATAACCCCTTCAAGGGTTTGCCCGCATATCTGAGCATTGCCCGGCATTTCGACAGCTAACCCCGGGCACGTCCCCTCCTCATTCATCGCACTCGCATGACCATATCGATGCGACCTCCAGTCGACACGTCCTGTTACACACAAACACATCGGTAATCGCGCCGCTCAGTAGAGTTCGGTTCAAACGGAAGCGGTTCAGATGAAACGCTTCACACGACAGGCACGCGCATCACAGATTTCAGGGAGCAACGTCATGAAAAAAATCCTCGCATTGGTCATTCTTGCCGCCACGCTCGGCGGCGCGTTGAGCGGCTGCATCGTCGTCCCTGGCGGCGATCATCCGCATCACGACCACTACTACGGACGTTATTGATCGGGCCATCACGCGCAGTAGGTGCGCGTCCGGCTCGCCACTCCATCACAGACATCCACACAACAGAGAACAATCATGAGTCTTTCACGCAACCGCTGGGTATCGTTGAGCGTCGTCGCGGGTCTCGCGATCGGCGCATCAACGGCCGCTTTCGCGCACGTCGATGTCGGCGTGAATATCGGTGTGCCGGGCATCGCTGTCGCGCCCGCCATCGTCGAGGCGCCGCCGCCCCCGCCGGTGTATGTGCAGCCCGCGCCCGTGTATGCGCCTCCTCCGCCGCCGGCGGTCGTGATCGCGCCGGGCTGGTACGGCGATCGCTACTACGATGGTCGTCGCTATTGGGAGCGTCGCGAGTGGGAACGTCGTCACGACGAATGGCGCGATGCACGCGGCCCGCATCGCGACTGGCACGACAACGGCTGGCACGGTCACGGGCATGACCATTGATAGAAGGCCGGTGGCGTCCATCGCGCCACCATGCCGCGCTTGCATTCGCGCCACCCCTTCGACAGGAGCGACGACGTGCTACGCAATGATCCGAGACGAGTAAGTGCACAGGTCGACGGTGCGCACATCTGCGCCGAATACAGCGAGCTGACCGGCCAGCTGTGCCTGCGCCAGGACGGCACGCTGATGCGCGAATGGTTCCCACCGCATTCGTGGATAGCGATCGCGTCGGTGGCCGGTGCGCGCCACTGGGGCACGCGGCCGACCGACGACGAATTGCTCGCGCTGCTGCACAACGAAATGGCGTTGCTGCGCGCGACCTGAGGTCGCGCGTTGTTGGGGCGTTGCGGCACGCCCGAGGCCGCACTTCACTCGATCGCGATGGCGCCGACGTTGTCATCGACCGATGCATGATCGGGCGGCTCGCGCCGTATCATCAGCACCACCCCACCCGCCGCGATCACGGCCGGCACCGCGAGCAGGCTGAACACCGCGCCGAACTGCCAGCCGAGCCCCATCAACGCCGCGCCGACGAGCGCGCCCGCCACGCCGCCGACCCGGCCGATTCCCAGCATCCACGCCACGCCCGTCGCGCGCGCCCGGGTCGGGTAGAAGCTCGCCGCGAGCGCCGACATCGACGTGACCGCGCTGGTCGCGACCGTGCCGGTCAGGAAGATCAGCGTGCCGAGCCAGACCTGATGGCCGACGCCCCGCCCGACCAGCAACACGAGCGCGCCAACGAGGACATAGGTGAACGCGATCACGCGATGGCCGGCGAAGCGATCCATCACCCAGCCGACGCAGAGATTGCCGAGGATGCCGCCGAGCGGAAACAGCGACGTCATCAATGCGGCCTTTTCACCGGAGAAGCCGGTGTCCTTGAACAGCGTCGGCAGCCAGTTGGTCAGCAGGTAGTAAATCAGCAGCCCCATGAAGTAGGCGAGCCACAGCATCAGCGTGCCGAAGCGGTAGCGCGTCGACAGGATGATCGCGAGCGCCCACTGCGAGCGCGCGTCGCCGCCATTGCGGCGCACGTCGACCGCGAAAAAGCGGCATCCGTCGAAGCGGTCGTGCGGCGCGATGCGTTGCAGGATTCGCGCGATCCGTTGATCGGCCCGCTTGCGCACCGCGAGGAATTGCGCCGATTCGGGCAGCATCAGGATCAGCAGCACGCTCAGCACGATCGGGCCGACGCCGCCTGCGACCAGCACGCTCGGCCACCCGAAATGCGGAATCAGCCATGCGGACGCGAAGCCACCGAGCGCAAGCCCGCCTGAAAAACCGCAGAACATCGCATTGACCGCGACCGCGCGAATCCGCGCGGGTGCGTACTCGGACATCAGCGTGACCGCGTTGGGCATCGCCGCGCCGAGACCGAGGCCGGTGAAAAAGCGCAGCACGGTCAACGATTCGATCGACGTCGCGCGGGCCGCCGCGAGACTCCACACCCCGAAGAAGAACACCGACAGCACCAGCACCGTCTTGCGTCCGATCCGGTCCGCGAACGGGCCGGCCGCGAGTGCGCCGATGCCGAGTCCCACCAGCGCCGCGCTCATCACCGGGCCGAGCGCACTGCGCGCGATGCCCCACTGCTGCACGAGCGACGGCGCGATAAAGCCGACCGCGGCGGTGTCGAAACCATCGGCCGCGACGACCAGAAAGCAAAGCACCAGAATCGTCCATTGAAACGGTGAGAAACGCTGTCCATCGATAAAGGCCTGCACATCTACACTGCGTTCGGAGCGGTTCATGTGCGTGCTCCTTTCTGCCTGGTCATTGCTATGTCTCCTTGAGATGAAGAGGTGTTTTTCTTGTTGTTCGAATTGCCTGGTCGCCTGCCGCCATCGACGCTCAGCACCATGCCCGTGATATAGCTGGCTGCGTCAGAACGAGAAAGCCGATCGCGTTGGCGATTTCTTCGGGACGTTCGAGCGCTTGACGAATGCGGTCGCGCGCATTCACAGGCGAGCGATCCCGTCATCGCGACGATCCCGGTCTTGGCCGCGCCGTATGCGTTGCGCGACGGAATGCCGGCAAGCCCCGCAATCGAGCCGAGGTTGACGGCGCACCGACGCGACATGCACGAGCGCGCCAGTGCCGCGCTTCAACGTGCGTTGACGGAATTGCTGCGAGCACAGATGTAGCCAGTCAAATTCACGCGCAGCATCGCGTTCCATGGATCGAGTCCGATCTCTTCAATGCCGCCCGGCCGCAGCAGACCCGCGTCGTTCACGAGCAGATCGGCGATGCCAAGGCGCGCTTCGACATTCGATACCGCGCCGCGCACGCTTTCGATGCCGCCGATATCGCAGGCCAGCGTCAGCGCTTCGACGCCGCTCGGGTTCAACGCTTGCACGACGTCACGGCACTTCTGCCCATCGCGATCCAGTGCCGCGCGTTACCGTGTGCGTCGCGCCCGTCTTCCCGCTGATCCATTTGCTAAGTCCTCCAGATCTCCATGCTCACGGTAGCCGCGAACGCGCATTGGCTGACCTCCCCAAATTGGGTCATTCGGCCGCGTCTTCGATGGAAAAAGTATAGCCACGCGCTTCGGGACGAAATTGGACAAAGGCCGCACATCGCAGGACAATTCGAACATAGGAGACAAAACCGCATGAGGAATATCCCTAACTACGATCTGTACGGAGAGTCCGCACGGCCGCCGTGGTACGACGCCTTCAATTTCGAATGGATCGTCGAGCGCAGCCGTCCGAACGCCTGGCATATCGCCGCGCACCGGCACGATGCGTTGCTGCAGATTCTCTATATCCGCAGCGGTTCGGGCCACGTGCTGATCGAAAGCGAAAAACTCGCGATCGAAGCGCCATGCCTGATCCTGCTTCCGGCGCAAACGGTGCATGGTTTCGTGTTTTCGCCGGAGATCGACGGCCTCGTGATCACCGCCGCGCAGCGCGCGTTGGAGTCGATTTCGAAAGCGGTGTCGCCGGGCCTCGTGCCGGTGCTGCAACGGCCCGCGCTGATTCCCGTGCGCTCCGCTATCGGCGAGCGCACGTTGATGCCGTTGTTCGGTTTGCTTGAGCAGGAGTTTCGCGGCAGCGCGCGCGGCCATATCGCCGCGGGCATGTCGCTGATGATTGCACTTTTTGTGCAGGTCGCGCGTCTGACCGATGCCGTGTCGAGCACGGGTGCGACCGTCAATGACCGGCGCGCCGCGCAGATCAAACGGCTACGCGAACTGATCGCCGCGCACGTGCGCGAGCATCTGCCAATCGATTTTTACGCGGAAAAATTGGGGGTGACCGCGGCGCAACTGGGCCGCATCTGTCGTGAGGAGCTTGGCCATTCGCCGTTGTCGCTCGTCAACGACCAGTTGATACGCGAGGCGCAGCGCGACCTGGTGTACTCGGGTTCGAGCATCAAACAGATCGCGCATGCGCTCGGTTTCGAAGATGCGGCCTATTTCAGCCGCTATTTCCGCAAGCAGACCGGGGTCACGCCCAAGGAGTTTCAGGCGGCCGCGCATCGGGATCTGTCGATCAATTAGCGATACCGATGACCACGCGGTGCTTGCGGTGGCGTTTTACAGATTCACCTGCATCTGCGCGCCGGCGGCGCCGACGTAGTTCTCCGCCAGTACCGTCGCGGCCGTGCGCGACGTTGTGACGTATTCGAGCTCGGCAACCTGCAACTGCTGCTCGAACGCCGATGCGCCTTCGATACGATGCAGCATGCTGGTCATCCAGTACGAGAAGTGCTCGGCGCGCCAGATGCGCTTGAGCGCGGTTTCGCTATAACGGTCGAGCAGATCGGTGCGGTTTTCCTTGTAGAACGCGTCGAGCGCCTTGCTGAGCACGTTCACGTCGGCGACCGCGAGGTTCAGGCCCTTCGCGCCGGTCGGCGGCACGATATGCGCGGCGTCGCCAGCGAGGAACAGGCGGCCGTACTGCATCGTCGTCGACACGAAGCTACGCATACCGACGATATTCTTCTGGAAGATCTTGCCGTCGATGATCTTGTGACCTTCGTCCGAATCGGCGCGCGCATGCAACTCGGCCCAGATGCGATCGTCGGACCAATTGTCGACCGAGTCCTTCGGATCGCACTGGAAGTACATACGCTGCACGTTCGGCGAGCGCGTGCTGATCAGCGCGAAGCCACGCTCGTGGCGCGCGTAGATCAGTTCGTCCGACGACGGCGGGCCTTCGCACAGAATGCCGAACCAGCCAAACGGATAGACCCGCTCGAAATCCTTGCGCAGCGCTTGCGGAATCGCCTGACGCGATACGCCTTGCGAACCATCGCAGCCGATCACGAAATCACATTGCAGTTCGTGCTCCGCGCCTTCGTGGCGATAGCGGATCGACGGCATATCGGTATCGATGCCGTGCACCGACGTGTCCGACACGCCGAAACGCAGTTCGGCGCCCGCGGCGACGCGCGCCGCGACGAGATCCTTGATCACTTCGTGCTGGGCATAAACCGTGATCGCCTGACCGGTGAGGTCGGTCAGATCGATGCGGCGGCGCTTGCCTTCGAACGCGAGTTCGAAGCCGTGATGGAGCGCGCCTTCGGCCTTCATGCGTTCGCCGACACCGGTTTGCGTCAGCAGGTCCATCGTGCCCTGTTCGAGCACGCCGGCGCGAATTGTCGATTCGATCTGATCGCGGGTGCGCGTTTCGAGCACGACCGAGTCGATACCGCGCAGATGAAGCAGATGGGAAAGAAACAGGCCAGCAGGCCCGGCACCGATGATGCCAACTTGGGTGCGCATAGATGTCTCCTGAATGCGGTGATGAAATTTGCGCTCAGTGTGACGATCGTGACACCTATCCCGCAATGCGATATGGCGGATAGGCCGTATCGCGCTGCGCGATAGAAGGTGTGAGGCGGGAGCGGGTGCAGCGCGGCCGGATCGGCCGCAAACGCAAGACTGTGGGGCTTTCCGACGATTTGGGCGACACCCGGCTCGTTTTGCCGGCGTGGCGCCCCCTCAGGTAAACCCCGATCCGCAAAACGAGCTTCGACTAGCCGAGAAACAGTCGGTAGACCGGGTTTTTCGTTTCCTCCCAGCACGGGTAGCCGAGCGTTTCGATGAAGCGCTCGAACGCTGCATGGTCGCTCTCGGGCACCTGAATGCCGACCAGAATCGAACTGTAGTCCGCGCCCTGGTTGCGATAGTGGAACAGGCTGATGTTCCAGTTCGGCGCCATCGACGACAGGAATTTCATCAGCGCGCCCGGACGCTCGGGAAACTCGAAACGGAACAGACGCTCGTCGCGCGCGAGCGGCGAGCGGCCGCCGACCATGTAGCGGATGTGCTGCTTCGACAGTTCGTCGAAGGTCAGATCGACGGTCGCGAAGCCGTGCGCTTCGAATGCGTCGGCGATCTGCGCCGGTTCGCTGCGGTTGCGGATCTGCACGCCGACGAAGATGTGCGCCGAGTTCGCGTCGGCGATCCGGTAGTTGAATTCGGTGACGCTGCGCGTGCCGACCAGTTCGCAGAAGCGCTTGAAGCTGCCGCGCTCTTCGGGGATCGTCACCGCGAATACCGCTTCGCGTGCTTCGCCCACTTCGGCGCGTTCGGCGACGAAGCGCATACGGTCGAAGTTCATGTTCGCGCCCGACGTGATCGCGATCAGCGTCTGGTTCTCGATGCCTTCCCGTTCGGCGTACTGCTTGGCGCCCGCCACCGCGAGCGAGCCCGCGGGTTCGAGCACGCTGCGGGTATCCTGGAACACGTCCTTGATCGCCGCGCACAGCGCATCGGTGTTCACGAGCAGCACTTCGTCGAGATATTCGCTGCACAGGCGGAAGGTTTCCTCGCCGACGAGCTTCACCGCGGTGCCGTCCGAGAACAGGCCCACTTCGTTCAGCGTCACGCGCTCGCCCGCTTTCAGCGACGCAGCCATCGCGCACGAATCATCGGTCTGCACGCCGATCACCTTGATCTCCGGGCGCACCGATTTCACGTATGCAGCGACACCGGCCGCGAGACCGCCGCCGCCGATCGGCACGAAGATCGCGTGAATCGGCCCCTGGTGCTGGCTCAGGATTTCCATCGCGACGGTGCCCTGGCCGGCGATCACGTATGGATCATCGAACGGATGCACGAAGGTCAGGCCGCGTTCTTCCTGCAGCTTGACCGCGTGACCATAGGCATCGCTATACGATTCGCCGAACTGCACGACCTCGACGGTCGGCCCGCCGTGCGTGCGGATCGCGTCGACCTTGACCTGTGGCGTCGTCACCGGCACGACGATGATCGCCTTCACGCCCATGCGTGCGGCCGACAACGCCACGCCCTGCGCATGATTGCCCGCCGACGCGGTGATCACGCCGCGATCGAGCGCTTCGGCCGGGATATGCGCCATCTTGTTGTACGCGCCGCGCAGCTTGAACGAGAACACCGGCTGGTTGTCCTCGCGCTTCAGATAGACCGGATTGCGCAGCCGTGCCGACAGGTTCGGCGCGCGTTCGAGTTCGGTCTCGCGCGCCACGTCGTAGACGCGCGCGGTCAGGGTCTTTTTCAGGTAGTCGTGGGACGGCGCGACGCGCCTGGCCGCCGCGGCGGCCTGTTCGAGTTCGGTTAACAGCACGGCAAGCTCCTGGATGGCAACGTTCGATGCAACAACGAATCAACCGCGATCGACATCAAACGATCGCAATCGCAGCATGTTCGCCAGGAGGCAGGTAGAGAATGAACCTGAAAGCGGACATAAAAAAACCCGCCTCGTTTGGCGGGTTATGTGTCACTGCAAGTCGACGCGCGCTAACCCACCATTCGATGAATGATGCTAATAATCAGCGCAATACGGATGTCGAGGCAGTTCATGCCGGCGATCTTCGTCGACTTGGCAGGCTTTGTCAATCTTTGCGGACCACGGTTCCGGCCAGAACGGACCAATAAAAAAACGGGGCGCGCCAGCAAGCGCGCCCCGCTGATACGGCCAACGCCGCGATCAATCGCGCACGCCGCTTTGCTTCTTGAATGCCACGAGAATGCGTCGCTCCAGCGCGTTGTAATCGCCGCCGAAGTGATGATCGCCTGAAGTGCGGATGACTTCGACACCGCTCTTGTCGAGCGCGGGACACAGCGTGTCCGTCTCGCTCTCGCCATAGAAGCATTGAACGATCGACGGCGGCACATGCGTCAACTCGGGTCGCACGTTCAGCGCCTTGTCGCTCGCGGGCATGCCGAGCCAGCCGCCGACGCGGATCTGGAAGTCGGCGTCGGGCGCGAAGCCGAGCAGCGACATCAGCGACACCTTATCGCGCTGCGCCTGCGGCAGGCGGTTATACGCGAACGGCATCACGTCGGCGCCGAACGAATAGCCGATCAGCGCGATGTGCTGCGCGTGCCAGCGCTCGCCATAGGTCTGCATCACGCGCGCGAGATCGCGGCTCGTTTGCGCGGGCGGCTTCTCGCTCCAGAAATAACGCAGGCTGTCCCAGCCGACCACCGACACACCATCCTTTTGCAACGCCTGCGCGATCGTCTTGTCGAGATCGCGCCAGCCGCCATCGCCGGAAATCACGATCGCCATCAGGCCGTTCGGATGCGCGGCCGGCAGCTCGATCAGCGGCAGATCGGACACGTCGTCGGCACTCGTCGAGACCGACTGCAGGTGCGGCGTCAGCAAAGCGACGAGACGCGCGCGATCGGCGTTGCCCGTGCTCGCCTTTTCGACGAAGCCCGGCACCTTGTCACGGATCACGGTCGGGTCGGGTGGGCACGGTTGGAAGCGCGCGTCGAGCGTGCGGTCGGCGTCGACCGACACCGCGCCCGCGATCGTATTGGACGGCGCCTGCTCGAGCACGTGCATCGCCAGCGTTGCGCCCTGCCCGGTACCCGCGACGATCGGCGCGAAGTAGCGGCTCGACTGCGATTGCCGTTCGAGCTGATGACTCAGCGCCTCGGCATCGCCCACCAGTTGATGGCAGGTTTCCTTCTTCGCGGCAAGGTTGGCCTCGTAGCGCGCGGTATCGACGCCGACCGTCATCGCGCCCGCTTTCGCGAGCGCATCGGCGCTCTGCTGATCGGCTGCGCTCCAGCCGCTCGCCTGCGAATACAGCACGACGAAGCCGCGCAGCGGCCCCTCGGGCTGCGTGACGCGGACGTCGCCATAGCGGCCGCCCGGCACGGTGGTGGTGGCCGCGTGCGCGAGCGCGCCGCAGCTCAAAACGCTCGCCGCGACGGCGAGCCGGAACAACGGATGCAATGTCATGAACGCCGGCCTCCTGCCAGCAGCGACAGGTCCGCGAGCGTGAAGAACACGCCCGAACCGGATGCCGCGAGATAACGCGGCTCCCAGCGCGGCTGGAACTTGCTCTTGAAAGCACGCAGTCCGCGGAAGTTATAGAAGCGGCCGCCGAAACGCCACACGATGCCGGCCAGCCGATGCCAGCGCGACGCGAGCGGAGTCGGCTGCACGCCGGAGAGCGGCGCAATGCCGAGACTGAGCGAGCGGAAGCCCGCCTGCTTCAGATGCAGCGCGAGCTGCGTGAACAGATATTCCATCGCGTACGGCGACGCGCTTTCGACGTGACGCATCACGCCGACGGTCGCCTCGGTATTCATATCGGTCGTCATGAAGGTCACGAACGCGACCGGCTCGCCGTTCTGGCGCACCAGCATCACCGACTGCGCGGCGAGGTATTCGTCGTGGAAAGCCGCGACCGAGAAACTCTTCTCGCGCGCATCGTGGCTGCCGAGCCAGCCGTCGGAAATGCCGCGCAGCGTTTCGAGCGACGCCGGCACACGCGCCTGATCGATCACTTCGACGCTAAAGCCGTCGCGCTCGCCGCGCTTGAGCGCATAGCGCAGATGCGCGCGGTGCGCGCCCTTCAGATCGAAGTCGTCGAGCACGACGTGCGCTTCCTCGCCGAGCTTCATCAGCGTGAGGCCGGCGTCGAGATACAGCGGCAGCGCATTCGCGCGCACCTGGTAGAACGCGGCGCGACCGCCGTGCGCATGTGCGAGCGCGACGAACTTTTTGATGAGGCCCGCCCACTCTTCGCGCGGCCCCACCGGATCGTGCAACGCGGCCCACGTGCGGCCGTATTTCGCGTACATCAGGAATGCCTCGCGCGATTCCGAAAACAGGAAGCTCTTGTCGCCCATCAAAGCGAGACCGGCATCGCTGCGTTCCTGCGCGCGCACGATGCGCGCGGCGTCTAGCAGATCTTCGGGCGCCGGCTTCACGAAGCGGCCCGGCGCCGGGCGCAGCAATTGCCAGAACGAGAAGGTCGCGGCGAACACGCTCGCGGCGAGCGTTGCGCGCAGCGCGCGCGGCGCGCGCTCGTCGAACGCGAATTGCCACCACAGGTCGCGCGTGTACGGCACGTCACGGAAAGCGAACAGCATGACCCACGTCGCGAACATCAGCACCATCGCGATCGATACGAGCCAGCCGGCCGTGAAACGCTCGGCGAACAGCGACGAATGACGGTTGAAGCGCTTGCGCGTCGCGAGCAGCAGCACGATCAGCATGCCGAGCACACCGGCTTCGACGAATGCGAGACCCTTGGTCAGCGACAACGCAAGGCTCAGCAATGCGAGCGCGAGTGTCATCCACCATGCGGCATCGAGCCGCCGCAGCAGCCCGCGCGCGACGAACAGCAGCAGCACGCCGACTACGCTGCACAGCAGCGCCGAGCTTTCGAGCACCCACAGCGGCACCACGTTGCGCAGCATACGAATGCGCTGCCAGAACGCAGGCGTCGCGCTCGAGATGACCAGCATGCCGCCGACCACGAACGTGACGAGGCTCAGAAACAGCGGCGCGAGTTCCGACACGCGCTCCGCCTGCAGCATCGACAGACGGTTCTTCAGCGCGCGCCCCTCGAAGCCCGCGAGCAGCGCCGCGGAGACGATCAGCGGCAGGCCGAAATAGATCGCGCGATAAGCGAGCAGCGCGGCAACCATCTGATGCATCGGCACGCTGCCGCTCAGCGTGAACACCATCGCCGCCTCGAACACGCCGACCCCGCCGGGCGTATGACCGATCAGGCCGAGCAGCATCGCGGCCGCGTAGACGGTGATAAAGCCGATGAAGCTGACGTTCGCATGCGGCAGCAATGTCCACAGCGCGAGACCTGCGGCGACCACGTCGAGCACCGCCAGCGCGACCTGCGCGAGCAGATCACGGCGCGCCGGAATATCGAACGAGAGCCACTGCCAGCGCGTGCGGATCGGCCGGGTTTCGCGACGGCACGCGGCGGCCGCCAGCGTCAGCGCGATTAGCAGCGCGGCGCCGCTCCAGCGCAGCGCGACCGGCGACAGATGCAGCATCGGCGCGAGCTGTCCGGCCATGCCGAGCATGCCCAGCGCGGTCATCAAAACGAGGGCGAGCGCGAGCGACACGCTCGTGAACACGGTCATGCGGCCGATCTGCGCGGGCGTGATGTTCGCGACGCCGTACACGCGCGCGCGCACCGCTCCGCCCGTCAGCGCGCCGAAACCGGTCGCATTGCCGAGCGCCGAGCCGGCCGTCGCGCCGACCCACAGCGCCGCGCGCGGCACACTCGCGCCGAGATAGCGCAGGCCGACTGCGTCGCGCCCGACCAGCGCGACGTAGCTAAGCGCGGTCGCGCCGAGCGCGCCGATCCACTCGCGCGGCGACAGCTGGCGCAGTTCGCGCATCACCGAACGGTAATTCACCGCCTCCGACAGATGCTGCAGCACGACCAGCAGGAGCCCGCAGATGACGAGCGCGAGCACGGGCGACAGAAGTCCCCGGCTGCCAAGCACTTTCGCGGCACGGCCGAGCAGCGCGCACGGGCGCTCGAAGCTGTGTTGAAGTCGGTGGAACATGGTCAATGCGGGCCTTGCGAGAGCGGTCGCGGCGACGGGCGCGTCACGCGCGGTATCGCCTGTGGCGGCGATTACAAAGTGATAACGGCAAAACGTGCAAAAGGTTGACAGCATTAGCAATTTTGCTGTCGGTTTACCGGTGCGCGGCGCGTCAAAAGCGCGCGATTGTAATGCTTCGTCGCGCGATGCGAGGGGGGCGGGGCCGGCTGGGCGAGCCGTAATCAGGCGCGAAAGCGCGATATCTGGAAGGGAAACGGCGGGCCAGAACTGGCCCGAAGCGAGGGCCTTTCGTGGGACCGATGTCGACGGCGCAGCTGAGGAGCCGAACGCGCCCCGCCTGGCGGGGCCAGAAAGCACAATGCCCGCTACTCGGGCGGGCATCGACACTGTGAGCCGGGGCTTGCGCGACCGGCGCGGGTAACACGCGCTTATTGGGGGCGACGATACGCTTCGGCGATCACCGCGCAGTTCTGCAGATGGAGGTTCAGCGCATGCAGCGCCAGCGCACGCAGCTTGCCGAAGAACGTGGTGGCGGCGGGGGTGGAACGGACGACAGTCGATGCGGTGTTCATGGCGGCTCCTTATTAGGGTTTCTACCTAAGCAATAACCCGATTATAACCCTCTCGTGCCGCAGCGCAACAAAAATCAATATTGATTGGCGCTATTGCAACGCCGCAGTCGCGCGTCGGATACAGAAATTTGGAAAGGGGCGGTATCGGCCGCGCAGGTATTAACAATCCGCACCGTACAGGTGCAATAAATACCCTTTTGCCTGCGACGCTTCGCCGCACCCTCCCGCCGTCATGACCGTCGCCCAGACCCCGAAAGCTCTGATTGCGCCCCTTATCGTCGCGTGCGCGATGTTCATGGAAAGCGTCGACGCCAATGTGATCGTCACCGCGCTGCCGGCCATGGCGCGCGATTTCGCCCGCGATCCGGTCACGCTGAAAATCGCGGTCACGAGCTACGTGCTCGGGCTCGGCGTGTTCATCCCGGTATGCGGCTGGCTCGCCGACAAGTTCGGCGCCCGCTCGGTGTTCCGCACGGCGATCGGCATCTTCATCACGGGCTCGCTGTTGTGCGCCGCGTCGAACTCACTTGCCACTTTCACGGTTGCGCGTTTCATTCAGGGCGTCGGCGGCGCGATGATGGTGCCGGTCGGGCGGATCATCATCTTTCGCGTGGTGGAGAAAGCCGACTTCATCCGCGCGATGAATTATCTGAGCGTGCCCGCGATGCTCGGCCCCGCCGCCGGTCCGCTGCTCGGCGGCTTCATCACCACGTACCTGCACTGGCGTCTGATCTTCTTCATCAACGTGCCGATCGGCATTCTCGGCATCTATCTGACCAATCGCTATATCGCCAATACGCGCGAACCCGACCCCGGCCCGCTCGACTGGATCGGCTTCCTGCTGTCGGCGGCGGGTGCGGTGCTGCTGCTGCTCGGTTTGTCGCTGGTCGGCGGGGAACTGATTTCGAATACCGACGCGTTCGGCATGTGCGCGCTGGGCGCGGTGCTGCTCGCGATCTACGTCGCGTACGCGCAGCGCGTCGCGCTGCCGCTGCTCGACCTGCGCTTTTTCAAGGTGCCGACGTTCCAGGCGAGCGTGCTCGGCGGCTCGCTGTTTCGCATCGGTCTCGGGGCATTGCCGTTCCTGCTGCCGCTGCTGCTGCAGGAAGGCCACGGTATGAGCGCGTTCCAATCGGGGCTGATCACCTGCGCGTCCGCGTTCGGCGGCATGTTCATGCGCACGATCGCCTCCACCGTGCTGCGCCGCTTCGGCTTTCGCCAGGTGCTCGTGTTCAACGCGGCGCTATCGGGCATTTCGATCGCCGCGTGTGGACTCTTTTTCCCGCACACGCCGACGTGGATCATCTGGGTCGTCGTGCTGCTCGGCGGCTTCTTCCCCGCGTTGCAGTTCACCAGCCTCAATTCGCTGACCTACGCGGAGATCGCGAGCCGCGACGTCGGCCGCGCGACGAGCCTCGGCAGCGTCGTGCAGCAGATGTCGCTCGGTCTCGGCGTGACGGTCGGCGGGATCGTGCTGCAGATTTCGCGCGCGCTGCATGGGCATCCGAGCATCACGTGGTCCGATTTCTGGCCTGCGTTTCTGGTGGTCGGGCTGTGCTCGTTCGCGTCGATTCCGGTCACGCTGCGCTTGCCGCGCGGCGCGGGCGCGGAGATTTCGCGAGGCGGGCGCGGCTGAGCCGCGCGTCGAGCCCATACAGCGCGCCCGAACAAGCGCCCCGCCCTTCACGCGTTCGGGCGCTCACGCGCGCTTGCGAATCACGCTCACTTCGCCATTGCGTTCGAGAATCGCGGCGGCCACATTGTCCATCGAGCGCGAGCCGGTTTTCTGCCGCACGCTTTCCTCGATGTCGGTGCGCGTGATGAGCGCCGCGTGCATTTCGTTCGCGTTGAACTTGCCGTCGCTGAACACCTCGCGCTCGACGCCGCACACCAGCAGCTCGAAGCGGCGCGAACGTATGAACGCCCACGCGAGCACCCGGTGGCATACGACGATCACCAGCGACGCGACCACGGTCGCGATGAACGGCGACGCCCCGACGATCGCGCGGCTCAGCGTCGCGCCGAGCAGAATCACGACGACCAGATCGAACGGCGAGCGCTGACCGAACGAGCGCCGCCCCGATACGCGAATCAGCACGATCGCGATCACGAACACGACGATCGCGCGCAATCCCATCTGCAATGGGTCGAGGTCCCTGCCCTGGCCGAATAGAACGAAAAACGCGTCCATCATGTTCGTCCTCCCCGCGGCGTATTGCCGTGCCAATGTTCTGGTGTGCGGATCGTTGCGAGCGAGACCGGCTCGCAACGCAGCGCCGGCGCTCAGGCCAGCGCGCGATCCGTCGCCCATGCGATCAACGTATCGCCGAAACCGCCGCGCGCGCGGGCCGCGGTGCGCGCGCTCGTGGTCACGCGCGGCGCGGCGCTCCACGCGATGCGCGCGCCGGTCGCGATCAGGCGATCGACGAGCGCGACGTCCTCGCTGCACTTGAGCGGCGGAAAGCCGCCCGCGCGCCGATAGGCTTGCGCGGAAACGCCGAGGTTCGCGCCGTGCACATGGCGATGCCCGTCGGCGTCGACATAGGTCTTGCGAAAATATTCGCGCACGCTGTGCGGATGCGCGCTCCAGTCGTCGACGGCGATCGAGCCGCACACCGCATCGGCGCCGAGCGCCAACTGCGCGGCGAGCCAATCCGGCGACACCCGGCTGTCGGCATCGGTAAACGCGAGCCAGCGCGCGCCGAGCGCGAGCAGCAGCGACGCGCCGAGCGCCCGTGCGATCCCGACGTTGCGCGCCTTCAGCGTCAGGGTCTGCACGCCGTAAGCGCGCGCGATGGCCCCGCTGAAATCGCTGCACGCGTCGAGCGCGACGACGATCCGCACCTCCTCGC
Source organism: Paraburkholderia atlantica (assembly GCF_000092885.1). Lineage (NCBI taxonomy): Bacteria > Pseudomonadati > Pseudomonadota > Betaproteobacteria > Burkholderiales > Burkholderiaceae > Paraburkholderia > Paraburkholderia atlantica. Next base: position 1,846,509 of record NC_014117.1, read on the forward strand.
CGACGAGCGCTTCGTGTCGCGACGCTTCGAGCAAGGCCGCGAGGCACCCCGCGATCAACGCCTCTTCGTTATGCGCCGGGACGATCACGCCGATCATAGAAGCCCCTCCCGCTGCGCGACCGAACGTGCGTCGCGCGACCACACGTCGATCAGCAAGTCGGCTTCGTCATGATGCGCGAGACGCGCGAGGCCGCAGCGCGCATCGAATAGCGCGTGCGCGCGGTCGGCGGATTCGCGCGCTTCGGCGAACGGCCGGCGCCAGTGACAGGCGAGCAGCGTGCCGTCGGTCGTCAACGAGCCGGCGATGCGCGCGGCCAGCGTTTCGAGTTCGGCCGCGTCGAGGTAGTACGCAAACTCGCTGATCACGATCAGGTCGAACGGCCCATGCTCGGTCGGCCATTCGCACGGCACGCTGCGCTGTTCGATCCGCACGTTCGATGCGCCCGCTACCCGTTCGCGCGCGAGCTCGACGGCGCGCGCGTGCAGATCGGCGGCGAGCAGCGCGTCGCAGCGCGTCGCGAGCCCGGCCGTCAACTCGCCGTTCGCGCAACCCGGTTCGAAGCCGTTGCGATAGCGCGGCCGCGGCAGCAGCGCAAGCGTCAGCGAACGCTTGCGGCGTTCGTACCAGCCTTCGCGCAAACGCCACGGATCATCGCTGCGTCGGTAAAGTTCATCGAAGTACAGCATCGGCGAGCTCATCTCAGCGATCCTCCGGAGGCTGGGGAAAAAAAGGTCATAGCGTCCACGACGCGAGTGTTTGCGCCGACGCGTGATCCGCTGCCGGCGCGGCGGTCGTGTCAGCGGACGCGACGAGCCGTTCGCCGAGCGCGGCGAGATCGCGTTCCGCGTGGCTTTGCCGCAGAAACACCGGCAGGTCGGCGAGCGCCCGCGCGAAGCGCGCATCGCGGCACAACGGGCCCGCGCCGAGCGCGCGCGTCGCATGATCGATGACGGCGCTCGCGGCCTGCTCGACGGCAAGACGCGCGCGCAACACGCGAGTCTGCGCATCATCTGATGGTTGCGCGTCGATCCACGCGGCGGTTTCGCGCAAGACCGCGGCGGCCGACTGCAATGCGACATCGGTCGCACCGAGATGAGCCAGCCGATGCGCATCCGCGCGCCGGGCGCACGCGTCGCGCAGCGTACGGCCGATCTGCGCGGCCGCGCCGTACCAGCACGCGGCGATACCGGCGCCGCCATGCCAGAAGCCCGCGCGACGCAGATAGGCATGCGGCGCGCCGACGAGCGTCGCCACGGTGTCGTTGAACGTCACATCGGCGCTCGCGGTCGCCCGCATGCCGACGGCCTGCCACTTCGCCGGGTCGATCGAGATCGAGCTCTGGTCCAGCGCAACCGCCGCGAGCACCGGCTCGTCGTCGCGCCATGCGGTCACGAGCGCGTGGGTGAGCGCCGGCGCGCCGGAACACCAGGCTTTGGTGCCGGCCAGGCGCACCTGAGCGCCCTCGCCGCAGACGTTCTTGATTCCTTCATTGATCGCGCGCACCCGCGCGTCCGGCGCCTCGGCGGCCCACACGCCCCAACGACTTGCCGGCGGCGGCAGCGGACCGTTCAGCTCGGCGAGAATCGCGAGGGCATCGGTATGGCCTTCGAACAGTTTGACGAGACCGAGGTCGCGCGCGGCAACGGCGGACAGCGCGCGCCAGCGCACCAGCGTCTCGCCATGCGCCGGCAACGGCATGGTCGGCGCGCGATCGTAGCCGCGCTCGATCAGATCAGCGAGAAGTGCTCCGAGAGCAGCGGGATCGTTCGCGTCGAAACGCGCGTCGCGCAGGAAATCGTCGAGCGGGATCGGCGGCTTGCCGGCCTGCGATGCACTGGCGCTCGGGCGCGGTGCGCAGCCGCCGTGTTGATTCGAGACCTGCCGTGACTGGGCCTTGAAGCTGGCCGCGTGGTCGCGCGTGTCGAGCATCGTGCCTCCCTGCACCGTTTCGATCCGTGGCCCGCCGAGCGGCGGCGGACCGGAACGTATGCAGAGTCTCAGCAAACACCGTGCCCCAGCTGACGAGGCAGCCGCGCAGCGAAAAAGCGGCTACGTCCCCCCGCTTCCGCTCAATCGTCCATCCGCCTTCGCGAGCAATGCGTCGAGGACCCCCATCTCGACCGGCTTCACCAGGTGCGTATGAAAGCCCGCGTTGCGAGTGCGATCGAGATCGCTCGCATGACCGAAGCCCGTCATCGCCGCGTACATCGTGCGAGCCAACTCGGGCAGCGCGCGCATCGCCGCGAGCGTCGCATAGCCATCCATCTTCGGCATCGCGAGATCGATCAGCGCGAGATGCGGCGAAAAGCGCGGCGCGATCTGCAGCGCCTGCTCGCCCTCGTAGGCGACACGCACCTCGTGGCCCTTCAGTTCGAGCAGCATCGCGAGGCTGTCGGCCGAATCGCGATTGTCGTCGACGAGCAGAATCCGCAGCGGCTGCACGGGGGGCGCGGCACTGATCGCGCCGCTCTCCGCGGTGTCGGACTGCGCCGAGAGCGGCAGACTCAGCGTGAACGTGCTGCCAAGCCCCGGTCCTTCGCTGCTTGCGACGATGCTGCCCCCATGCATTTCGACGAGCGACTTGCACAGCGTCAGGCCGATCCCAAGGCCGCCCTCGCCGAAATTTTGGCCTTCCTTCTCCTGCGCGAACAGCTCGAAGATCTTGTCGAGCGAGCGCACCGGAATGCCGCAGCCGGCGTCGCGCACTTCGAGCACCGCCATGCGAAAGTCCACGCGTCCCTGCATTTCGATCACGCTGCCGTTCGGCGAAAATTTCGACGCGTTGTGCAGCAGGTTTTGCAGCACCTGCACGAGCCGCGTCATGTCGCCGCGAATGCTCACGGGGACGTCGGTTACCTGCGCGACCACGCGCTGCTCGCGCGAGTCGGTGAACGGCCGCGCCGCTTCGATCGCGCGCGCGACGAGCTCGGCGAGGTCGACGCGCGCAATCCGCAGTTCGACCTTATCGGACATGATGCGGCCGATATCGAGCAGATCGTCGACGAGTCGCGTCAGGTGCGTAACCTGGCGATCGATCAGATCACGCGCACGCGCGACCACCGGGCTCAGATTGGCTTCCATCTGCATCGTGCCGACCGCGTTGCGCACCGGCGCGAGCGGATTGCGCAGTTCGTGCGCGAGCGTCGCGAGAAATTCGCGCATGCGCACACCGGAGCGCTCGAGTTCCTCGCGCCGGCGCCGCTCGGTCAGATCGCGCGTGACCTTGGCGAAGCCGCGCAAGCGTCGCGATTCGTCATAGACGGCCGTGATGATCACGTTGGCCCAGAACGTCGAGCCGTCCTTGCGCACGCGCCAGCCTTCGTCTTCGACGGTGCCGATCTGTCGCGCGATCGCGAGCTCGCGCGCGGGCTTGCCGGCCGCGGCCTCCTCGGGCACATAGAACAACGAGAAGTGCCGGCCGACGATTTCATCGTGCGTATAGCCCTTGATGCGCGCGGCGCCCGAATTCCAGCTGACGACGAAACCTTGCGGATCGAGCATGAAGATCGCGTAGTCCTTCACGCTATCGACGAGCAGACGGAAACGCTCCTCGCTCTGGCGCAGCGCTTCGAGATATTCGCGCTGCGCCGTCAGGTCGCGGGTGATCTTCGCGAAGCCCGTGGCCTCGCCCTGCTCGTTGCGTATCGCGGTGATCACGACGTTCGACCAGAACGTCGTGCCGTCCTTGCGCACGCGCCAGCCCTCGTCCTCGAAGCGGCCGGTGAGCGCTGCCTGTTCCAGCTCGTAGTCTGGCCAGCCGCGCGCGATGGCTTCGTCGGTATAGAAGCGCGAGAAATGCTGACCGACGATCTCGCTTTCCGTGTAGCCGTTCAGCTTCTGCGCGCCGGCGTTCCAGCTCACGATGTAGCCCTTCGCGTCGAGCAGAAAGATCGCGTAGTCGGAGATTGCCTGCACGAGCGACGAATAATCGACGCCGACGGGCGTCGACGGCGCGGCCTCGGCCTGCACTCGAGCGGGCTCGCCGTGGACGCGGAAAGTAGAGGCATCAAGCTGGGTCATGGCGGACACGTAATTGGAATTGTCGTGTTAAGCAAACCTCGCGCCTGCCCGGCGGCGATGGCTTCGCGCAAGCGGTTGCGCGGTCCACACATGGGCCGGGATACGTCGCGAAGAGCGCTCGCGCGCCGGCTCATAAGGCGCAAAGCTTATAACGGCGGGCCCCGCGATTGCTAGCCAGCCATCACGGAAAGCGTCGCCTTGCTGCGGTTTCGGCTTTCCGTGTTGCCCTTCGTTAGCAAAAACAGGAGTGTCAATTGAAAAAGGTATTCACGACTTTCGCCACGAATTTCGCGGCCCCATGCGCGCTCGCCGCGGCATTAAGCCTCGCATCTACCGTCGCGCAGGCCGAAGGCTGCGCCAAAGGTGCGGTCGTGGGCGGAGTGACCGGCCACGTTGCCGGACATCATGGGACGGCGGGTGCTGCCGCGGGCTGCGCGATCGGCCACCACGAGGCAAAGAAGAAAGACAAGGCCGCGAGCGCCGCGGCCGCCGCGAGTCAACCCGCTGGAAAATGATGCCAACGGCCGGTCCGGCTCGACATCGCTGCGAATCGAAGTTGCCGCGGCGCTCGTGCGCCCGTCAACCGGCCGCGCCGATCTTTTCCGCGAGCTTCGTGTCGTAGCTCGAATGGACATGCACGCGCTTCTTGTCGGGATACGCGTACGCGTACGCCTTGCGCAGCGCGAGCGACGCCTCGTGAAAGCCTGACAGGATCAGCTTCTGCTTGTTCGGATAGTTCGCGATATCGCCGACGGCGAAGATGCCCGGCCGCGAGCTTTCGTAATTCGAGGTATCGACATCGATACGGCCGCCGTGAATTTTCAGTCCCCACTGCGCGATCGGGCCGAGATCCGCGACGAGTCCATACAGCGCGATCAGGTGTTCGGCTTCGAGCTGTGTCTCGCCGTCGATCTGCCGCAGCGTCAGCGAACGCAGCGCGCCGTCTTCCACATCGAGCGCCGCGATCGCGCCGACGATGAAGTCCATCTCCCCCGCCTCGACCGCGCGCCGCATCAGCTCGACGCTCGAATCGGCCGCGCTGAAGCCGGCGCGCCGATGCACGAGGGTCACGCGCCGCGCGACCTTGCGCAATGCCAGTGCCCAGTCGAGCGCGGAATCGCCGCCGCCCGCGACGACCACGTTTTTGTCGGCGAAATCGGCGAGGCGCGGCACGCTGTAGTGCACGTGGCGCTTTTCGAGCGGCACGGCCTCGGGAAGCCCCAGCTTTTGCGGAACGAACGCGCCATTGCCGGCGGCGAGCAGGATCGCCGCGACGTCGAACACGAGGCCGCGCTGCGTGCGCACGGTCCAGCGGCCGTCGTCGCGTTGCTCGACCGTGTCGACACGCTGTTCGAGATGAATCGGCACATCGAACGGCTTGCATTGCGCGAGCAGTCGCTCGACCAGTTCGCGCGAAGTGCACGACGGAATCGCGGGGATATCGTAGATCGGCTTGTCGGGATACAGCTCGATGCACTGGCCGCCGACCCGTCCGAGTATGTCGACGATCTGGCAGGTGAGGCCGATCACACCGGCCTCGAATGCCGCGAACAGACCCACGGGGCCGGCGCCGACGATCAGGACATCGGTGCGGATCGGCGAAGTGGGCACAGAGGACGGGTCGGCGGCAACGGTCATGGGGCAGATCTCCGGATCACGGTGAAAGGCGCAAAGCAAGCGTGGATGACTCACCTTACCGAATCGGCCCGCACGCGGCAACGATGCCATCGTCGGCGGTAAGGGTGCTACGCGGGCCCGCTCAACGCCTGAAAGTGGCTACCTGAAAATATCTGGAATCGGCCATTTTGATGAACCAAACGACGGACTAAGCTAACAGCTGTCCGATGCATCGCATCGTCCCACCCGCCCAGGAGCCCATCATGGAACAACGTCTCGACTTCTACAAAGCCAACCCCGCCGCGATCAAATCGCTGCTCGGCGTCGAAGAGCGCATCGGCAAGTCGGCGCTCGAAAAATCGCTGACCGAACTGGTGCGGCTGCGCGCGTCGCAGATCAACGGCTGCGCGTATTGCGTCGACATGCATACCAGCGACGCGCGCAAGGGCGGCGAAACCGAGCGGCGTCTCGCGACCGTCGTCGTGTGGCGCGAAACGCCGTTCTTCACGGACCGCGAACGCGCGGCGCTCGAGTGGACCGAAGCGGTCACGCTGGTTTCGCACGATCACGTGCCCGACGCGGTATGGCAGACGGTGCGGCCGCATTTCAGCGACGAGGAACTGGTCGATCTGACGCTGCTCATCTCGGCGATCAATGCCTGGAACCGCTTTGCGATCTCGTTTCGGAAGATGCCGGCCTGAGCGGCGGTATGAGTGGTGGCATGAGGCGGCGCAATGCGTGCCTCACTCGCCGATCCACGACCCGCGCAGATCGCTGTCATGCAGCAACTGCAGCAGCGTGCCAGCCGGTCGGCTCAAGCGCTTCGCCGCCAGCGCGATGAATTCCACCGACGGCAACGTCGGCAGCCCGGCCGCATTCAACGGCGGCGCCAGGCCGCGCGCGGCCAGATACTGCGGCCGCACGGTGATGCCGAGTCCGCCACGCGCGGCCGCGATACAGCCGGAATGACTGCTGCTCGTGCAGACGATCTGCCAGCTCGCGCCGGCTTCGGCGAGCGCATCGAGCACAACCGCGCGCGTCACGCTCGGCTCGGCGACCAGAATCAGCGGCAGCGGCTGACTCAGATCGACGAGCGTGCCGCTGCGCGCGAGCCATTCGAGCCGCCCCGTGAAAAGCGGCACGCCGCGCCGGTCACCGAGCCGGCGCTTGCCGACCAGCAGATCGATCGCGCCCGCGTCGAGCAGTTCGTACAGCCGGCCCGTCATGCCGATCGTGATTTCGAGTTCGACGTCGGGATGCGCGTTGCGAAACGCCGCGAGCACGGTGGGCAGCGGGCCGAGCGCGATGTCGTCCGACGAGCCGAGCCGCACGCGCCCTTTCAGACGCGGCGCGCGAAACTGCGACTCCGCGCGCGATAACGCCTGCAGGATTACGCTTGCATGCGCGAGCATCGCTTCGCCGTCGGGCGTCATCCCGAGCGAATGGGTGTCGCGCACGAACAGGCGCCGGCCCACGCTCTGTTCGAGCCGCCGGATATGTTCGCTGACGCTCGACTGCGTCAGGTCGAGCCGTCGCCCCGCCTCGGTGAAGCTATGGCAGGCCGCGACGGTCGAGAAGGTCTTTAGCCAGATTGGATTGAGCATGCGCGATTGTCGCGCCGCTTATCGGTATTGTCGATAACAGTCAGCGATCTCAGTGGGGTTCCCGATTGACGGGGATGTCAATAAGATGACGGAATTCCGCCTGGCCCCGCTCCGGGCGGCGCTTTGCCGCCGCGCCCGCTGTTGAAAACATGACCAAGGATTCCTCTCAAACCGCCCTGCTGTGGATCGTCGCCGCCGGCTTCTTCATGCAGTCGCTCGACACGACGATCGTCAATACCGCGCTGCCTTCGATCGCGAACAGCCTGCACGTCGCGCCGCTCGCGATGCAACCGGTCGTCGTCGCCTACACGCTGACGATGGCGATGCTGACGCCCGCCTCCGGCTGGCTCGCCGACCGCTTCGGCACCCGCCGCGTCTATTTCGCCGCGATTCTCGTGTTCGTGCTCGGCTCGATCTGCTGCTCGAGCGCGCACACGCTCGGCCAGCTGGTGATGGCGCGGGTGCTGCAAGGCCTCGGCGGCTCGATGCTGCTGCCGATCGGACGACTGGCGGTGCTGCGCAGCGTGTCCGGCGAGCAATACGTGTCGGCGCTCGCGTTCATTTCGATCGCGGGGCAGCTCGGGCCGATCGCCGGGCCGACGCTCGGCGGCTGGTTCGTACAGGCGATCACGTGGCACTGGATCTTTCTGATCAACGTGCCGATCGGCGCGCTCGGTCTGTACGCGGTGCACCGCTTTCTGCCGTCGCATGACGAGACGCAGGCGCCGCGGTTCGACGTGATCGGCTGTGCGCTGCTGTCGCTGTGCATGATCGCGTTTTCGCTCGCGATCGATGCGCCGGTCCGCGCGCATCGCGCGGCGTGGTCGGCGGGGCTGTTCGCGTTGGCCGTCGCCAGCGCGCTCGCCTACATTCCGTATGCGAGAAACCGCCGCAATCCGCTGTTCAAACTGTCACTGTTCGGCGAGCCGAACTTCAGCGTCGGCCTGATCGGCAACCTCGTCTGCCGGGTCGGTTCGAGCGCGGTACCGTTCCTCGTGCCGCTGCTGCTGCAATTGCAGCTCGGCTACTCGCCGCTGCACTCCGGTCTGATGATGTTGCCCGCGGCGTTCGCCGGCACGCTCGCGAAACGCTGGATCGCGCCGCTCGTGCGCCGCTACGGCTACGACACGTTCCTGCTGGTCAACACGATCATCGTCGGCTCGGCGATCGTCGCGTTCTCGCTTATTTCGCGCGGCACACCGCTCGTGATCGAAGTCGCGATCCTCGCCGTTTTCGGCGCGGCCAACTCGATGCAGTACGCGGCGATGAACAGCGTCACGCTGAAGGACCTGTCGCACGAAGACGCGGGCATGGGCAATAGCCTGTTCTCGATGGTGCAGATGCTCGCGATCGGGCTCGGCGTGTCGATCGGCGGCGGGCTCGTCAATCTGTTCGCGGATCAATGGGGCTCGGCGGAACTCGGCTTCCGGCTCGCGTTCGTGTGCGTCGGCGTGATCACACTCGTGTCCGCGTGGATCTTCCGCCATCTCGACGACCCGTCCGGCACGCGCGTGATTCGCGGCCAGGCTGCGACGAGCGCGGGGCGTTGACACGCGACGCGTCTCATCGCGTGTCAGCGCATGAATTCGAAAGCTCTTCGCGTTAGCATGTCTGGCATCCATGGCTACCAGGCAGGTACCCGCGATGCCATTCGATGAGCGCGTGCTGAACGGCATGGGCGTGCTGACCGCGATCGTCGATTGCGGCAGTTTCGCGGCCGCGGGCGAAGCGCTCGACATGTCGCAATCGGGCGTAAGCCGCTCGGTCGCCCGGCTCGAAGCACGCCTCGGCATTCGCCTGTTCGACCGCACCACGCGCTCGGTCACGCTGACCGACGAAGGCCGGCGTTTCTACGAGCAGATCGTGCCGCTGCTCGGCGGACTCGAGGAAGCGGCGGCCTCCGCCGCGCAGGGGGCGACCGCGGTGCGCGGGCGTCTGCGCGTCAACATGGACCCGTTCTTTTCACGGCTCGTGCTCGGCCCGCGCCTCGGCAGCTTCATCGACAAACATCCGGACCTGCAGCTCGAACTGATCACGCGCGACCAGCTGGGCGACATGGTCGCGGACGGCTTCGATGTCGCGATCCGCTTCGGCGACCCGCCGGTGTCGACGCTCGTCGCCCGCAAGCTGCTCGATACGCGCATTCTGACCGTGGCGGCGCCGTCGTATCTGAAGAAGCATGGCAAGCCGGAGAATCCTGCCGAACTCGAAGACGGCCGGCATGTCTGCATCAAGTTTCGCGATCCGCTGACCGGTTATCCGTTCACCTGGGAATTCCATCGGGGCCGCAAGAAGCTCGCGCTGACGCCGCAAGGGCGGCTCACCGTCAACGACGTCGGTACGCTGCATAGCGTTTGCATCGCGGGCCAGGGGATCGCGCAGATTCTCGCGCTCGGCGCGGAGTCGCTGCTCGCGAGCGGCAAGCTGATCGAGCTATTTCCGGATTGGGGCGACGAGGTGTACCCGCTGTATGCGCTATATCCGTCGCGGCACCATCCGCCGGCCAAGGTGCGCGCGTTTCTCGACTTCATCCTGTCGCTGACGGGCCGCCAGCCGAGCCACCCGGCCGCCTGAGCACACACCTTCTGTTTGCCGCCCGCCGGGGTCCGCGTCTTGCTACTGGAGCCTTATCTTCCCTCCAGGAGAGCAGCGATGAGCAAGACGACGGAAAAATCCCAAGGCGAAACGAAAAGCGCGGGTGAAACCGAAACAAAAAGCGAGGCCGGCACCCAGACCGAGGATTTAGCGCATCCGCACCACGCCGTGCATAGCGACAACGCGAAGAGCAAGATGCCCGAGCGCCCCGACGAGGGCCACAAGCAGTCCCCGGCGGACCGTCCGGGCAAAAAGCGCGGCGAAGGCGAACCGTCTGTCGGTTGAAAAGACTCCATAACAGAGCGGCCCTGGCTGCTTCATGCATTCAGGCCGCATCACTTTCCCTTCCATCGCCTTTCTGTAAGGAAACATTTCTTCCTCATTTTTACCGAATATTTTTTCTGCGCCTTGGACTATTTTGCTGCTAGCAGCGAAGTGTGCGCCCCGCGAACCGCCGCACCGCTTTCCGCCGGTTTATGCCGCTTCCGACCGTTAAAAGGCGTCATCCATGTCCAACGCGTCACGTTCTCCCCTCGCCCGTGCGGCCATCGCGCATGTATCCATCTGCGTGCCTACCTGCAATCGCCCCGAGTTGCTCGTCGAATGCGTCGACTCGTGCCTCGCGCAAAGCTATCCCCATGTGGAGATCGTGATCGGCGACGATTCGACGGACGCCCGCTCACGGCAACTGATCTTGCAGCGTTACCGCGACGAGCCGCGCGTGCGCTACGAGAAGCACGACCCGCCGCTTGGGCAGGCGCGCAATGTGTCGAGCCTGTTCGAGCGGGCGCGCGGCGACAAGATCCTGTTGATCCACGACGACGATCTGCTGACGAGCGACGCCGTCGACAAACTCGTGTCGCTATGGCAGCGCCATCCGGCTCTCGATGCGGCATTCGGCGCCCAGTACGAAGCCGACCACGACGGCGCGATCGATCTCGCCGCGAGCGAGCGCCTGAACGCGGCGTTCCGGCGCACCGAGGCCAACGGGGGCCTGCAGCCGCTCGCGGGCCGCACCGGCCTGATCCAGATGTTTCCGAACAATGGCTGGATGGCCGACGCGCGGCTCGTCAAGCGGATCGGCTACGACGAGCGGTACGGCGTCTGCTGCGACTACGTGTTCGGCACCGAGCTCTGCCTTGCCGCGCGGGAGGTGTTTTATCTGCACGACTACGTGTCGGTGTATCGGAAGACCGCGACGTCGATCTCGCACAGCACGCGCGGCACGAGCACTGCCGCGCCGTTGAGCGCGTATGAGTTCGTGAAGTCGCTGCGTCTGCCGGCGCGGCTCGAAGCGTCGCGGCGGCAGGCGCTGCGGCGGCTCGCACCGATCGTCGTGTCGATTCACGCGAGAAACGGCGACGCGCGCGCGGGCTGGCGGATCGCGCGTGCGCACCTGTTCGCCTACAACTACGGCTTTAGCGCGCGGCTTTACTACCATCTGCTGATGCTGGCGCGCGCGGCCTGGCGCGCACGTCTGCCGACGGCGAGCGCCGCGGCCAATGCTGCCGCCCGCGGGGCGGCACCGTCGATCGCGACGGTCGCGGCGAGTGAGGCCGCGAGGGTCGAAGAGTTCGTCGACAAGCTGGTCGACGAATTCGTCGGCGACCGTTCGAAGCCGGTATGAGTTGCGACAAGCGCGTGCGCAAGCCGATTTTCTGCTAAGCATTCCCTGCTTAGCAAACGCGTATTCGTTACTTGGTCCCGCGCGCGCCGCTGATTACGATGGGCACGACCCGTCATCGCAGAGGTGCTTCGCCATGTCAGACAGTGCGTGTTTCAGGCCGCGCGTGATCGAGCCGGTCGTCGAGGATCAACCCGAAGGACTCGGTCTCGCGGTCGAGTTATGGTTCGCGCAGCCGATCGACGGCATCGCGGGCCGCGCGGTGCAGATTCATCTGCGCAGCGGCGCGAGGATGGAACAGGCCGAGAGCTTGCGCGACCTGCTGCATGCTTGGGGGACACGGATCGTCGTCAGTTGAGCGAAGCGCCCTGCGGCCAGTTCGCGTCGTGACGCGCAATCGCCGATGCAATCAAAAACGGCGGCCCGGTTGCCCCGGACCGCCGCTGGAACGCTTCATTGCGGCACGACGTCACGCCGTGCCCGGCTAGCGGTTCACGGCTCGTGCCGCAAATATCCTTCCGTCGACGGATCACGCATGCGCAGTGACACGATGCCCGCGAGCGCGCACAGCGCCGTCACGTACCAGAAGAACATCGTCTCGACGCCGGCCGACTTCAGCCACAGCGCGACATATTCCGCCGAGCCGCCGAAGATCGCATTGGCGACCGCATACGACAGCCCTACGCCGAGCGCACGCACTTGCGGCGGAAACATTTCCGCCTTGATCAGGCCGCTGATCGACGTATAGAAGCTGACGATCGCGAGCGCGACGACGACGAACGCGAACGCCGCGACCGGACTCGTCACGTCCTTCAGCGCATGCAGCAACGGCACCGTGCCGAGCGTCGCGAACAAACCGAAGCACAGCATCGAATTGCGTCGGCCGATCCTGTCGGACAGCGCGCCGAACGCCGGCTGCATCAGCATGTAGACGAACAGCGCGGCGGTCATCACCGAGCTCGCGGTTTTCGCGTGCATGCCGGCCGTGTTGACCAGGTATTTCTGCATATACGTCGTGAACGTATAAAAGATCAGCGAGCCGCCGGCCGTGAAGCCGAGCACCGTCATGAACGCGGCCTTGTGCTCCCACAATCCACGCAGCGTGCCCGCTTCCTTGCGCTGACGCGTCGCGGCGGTGGTGGTTTCGTCGAGCGATTTACGCAGATAGAGCGAGATCAGCGCAGAGATCGCACCGATTGCAAACGGTACGCGCCAGCCCCACGCCTTCAGTTCGTCGGTCGTCAGCAACTGCTGCAGGACCACGAGCACGAGCAGCGCGAACAGTTGTCCGCCGATCAGCGTCACATACTGGAACGACGCGAAGAAGCCGCGCCGGCCCTTCAATGCGACTTCGCTCATATAGGTCGCGCTGGTGCCGTATTCGCCGCCCACCGACAGGCCCTGGAACAGCCGCGCGATCAGCAGCAGCGCCGGCGCGAGCGCGCCGATCTGTGCGTACGTGGGCAGCATCGCGATGACGAGCGAGCCGCCGCACATCATGAAGACCGACACCATCATCGCGGTGCGGCGGCCGCGCTTGTCGGCGAGCCGGCCGAAGAACCAGCCGCCGATCGGGCGCATCAGGAAGCCCGCCGCGAACACACCGGCCGTATTGAGCAACTGCGTAGTGCTGTTGCCGCTAGGAAAGAACGACGGCGCGAAATACAGCGCCGTGAACGAATACACGTAAAAGTCGAACCATTCGACGAGATTGCCCGATGAAGCGCCGACGATCGCGAAGATGCGGCGCCGGGTGTCGTCTGCCTGGGTGACGACGGGTTGGTCGGTTAGATCGTTCATGCTGATGTCGGTCCTTTTGCTTAAAACGAGGATGACGCTCGTGACGCCGCCTTGATGCGCGTCGCGACAACCGCAGACGCGCGCGCGGCGAATTTTACATAAGTGAAAAGTTCAGATGGGGTTTTGTCTGCGGAACTGCAGGAAACCCCTGGGTACGGGCCCGCGGCGAATGAAACGTGCAGCAAAAAAGAAGCCCCCGCCAGCCGCGAGGCTGCGGGGGCTTCGGGTGATCGACGCGGACCGTCCCAGCAACGTTATGTACCGTTGCCGCAGTTGGACGGAGACGTCAGATTCTCACGGACGGCGGCACATACCGGCACTCGTAGCGCTTTCTGACGGTACCGTTTTCGTCGACGCTCTCGAGATATACGTCGAACTGCCACAAGCGCGCCATGTGCTTGAGCACCTCGTCGCTATCCGACGACAGGTGCCGGTTGTCGCTCATGAAATGCCGCAACGTCAGGCTACGATCGCCACGCGTATTGACGGCCCATACCTGGATGTTCGGCTCGCGGTGATGCATGTCGTACTGCCGCGACAGCGCCTGGCGCACGTACTGGTAGCCGCTGTCGTCGTGAATCGCCGATACTTCCAGCGCGTCGCGCATGTCGTCGTCGAGCACCGAAAACAGGCGCATTTCGCGGATCAGATGCGGCGACAGGTACTGCGCGACGAAGCTTTCGTCCTTGAAGTTGCGCATCGCGTAGTGCATCGCGGGCAGCCACGGACTGCCGGCCAGATCCGGAAACCACTTGCGGTCTTCATCGGTCGGCGCTTCGCAGATGCGGCGGATGTCGCTCATCATCGAAAAGCCGAGCGCATACGGATTGATGCCGCTGTAATACGGCTTCGTGACCGGCGGCTGATAGACGACGTTGCTGTGCGAATGGAGGAACTCCATCATAAAGCCGTCTTCCAGCTTGCCCTGGTTGTACATCGTATTGAGCAGCGTGTAGTGCCAGAACGTCGCCCAGCCTTCGTTCATCACCTGGGTCTGCCGCTGCGGATAAAAATACTGACCGATCTTGCGCACGATGCGGATCACCTCGCGCTCCCAAGGTTCGAGCAGCGGCGCGTTTTTCTCCGCGAAATACAGCAGATTTTCCTGCGGCTCGGGCGGATAGCGCTCCTCGACCTCTTCAGGTAGCGGCGTATGGCGCGTGGGCAGCGTGCGCCACAACTCGTTGACCTGCGACTGCAGATACGCCTCGCGCTCACGACGCGCGGCGAACTCTTTCTGGAGCGACAGCTTCTGCGGCCGCTTGTAGCGGTCCACGCCGTAATTCATCAGCGCGTGGCACGAATCGAGCAATTCCTCGACGCGATCGAGCCCATAGCGCTCCTCGCATTCCGCGATGTAGTTCTTCGCGTAGACGAGGTAGTCGATGATCGCGTGCGCGTCCGTCCACAAGCGGAACAGATAGTTGCCCTTGAAGAACGAGTTGTGACCGTAGGCCGCATGCGCAATGACAAGCGCCTGCATCGTCATCGTGTTCTCTTCCATCAGATACGCGATGCAGGGATTCGAATTGATGACGATTTCGTACGCGAGCCCCATCTGGCCGCGACGATAGCTTTTTTCGGTGGAGAGAAAATGTTTGCCGAACGACCAGTGACGGTAGTTCACCGGCATGCCGACGGACGCGTAGGCATCCATCATCTGTTCAGCACTAATGAGTTCGAGCTGGATCGGATACACGTCGAGCTCGTATTGCTCTGCAACACGGGCAATATGCGAGTCGTACTCTTCGATCAATTCGAAGGTCCAGTCGGACGGGCACGGCAGAGGCCGTCTATCGGCTACGTTCATACGGACTTCCCTTTGCCCCTCGTTGGGCGTTCCGGTGTGTCCCGTGCTGCAGCATTGCGGACTGCTCCGGCGCGAGCGGCTGCCGTGCTAGCCGCTCCTGCCTCGGCATGCCCCGACAGTTGCTGCGGCACGCCTTTGTTGCGCTACGGCGCAGTCATACGACGGCTTGCCTCAAGTCGTACGATTCATCGCCGCACGCGTCGTGATCCAGGTGCTGAATGCGCAATCCGCGTTCCATCACGAAGTCGCCGCCTGCTTCTCGAACAGCTCGCGAAACACCGGATAAATATCGGCCGCGGTTTCGACCTTCTTCATCGCCATATGCGGTTGCGAGAGCGCCAGTTGCGCGTATTCGAGCCACAGATTCTGCTCTTCGGGCGTCACCTGAATATACGCAAAATACCGCACCTTCTCCAGGATGTCATCCGAGAGTATCTTGCGGCACTTCGGCGAATCGTCGGTCCAATTGTCGCCGTCCGAAGCCTGCGCCCCGTAAATGTTCCATTCAGTTGGCGAGTAGCGTTCCTCCATCACCTTGCGCATCAGTTCGAGCGCGCTCGACACCACGGTGCCGCCGCTTTCGGTCGAGTGAAAGAAGGTGTCTTCGTCGACTTCCTCGGCGCGCGTGTGATGGCGAATGAACACCACTTCGATGCGCTCGTAGTTACGCTTCAGGAACAGGTACAGCAGGATGAAGAAGCGCTTCGCGAGATCCTTGCGCTGCTCGTCCATCGAACCTGACACGTCCATCAGGCAGAACATCACCGCCTGGCTCGACGGCGTGGGCTGCTTCACGCGATTCACGTAGCGCAGATCGAACGGATCGATGAACGGAATCCGCCAGATGCGTCCTTTCAGATGGTGGATGTCGTCTTCGAGCAGCTTGATCTCTTCACGGCGATCGGCGGGATCGGCCTTCAGCTCTTCGAGCTGCCGCTCCATTTCGTGCAACTGGTTGACGAGCGGCGCGCCGAGCGCGATGCGCCGGCCGAGCGCGCTGCGCAGCGAGCGCACCACGTCGATGTTGTTCGGCGTGCCCTCCGCGGCCCAGCCCGCGCGGATGCTTTTCCACGTCGGCACGGCCATCAGATGGGTTTTGACGAGACGCGGCAGTTCGAGGTCGTCGAAGAAATACTGCATGAACTCTTCGCGGCTAAGCTCGAACACGAAGTCGTCCTGACCCTCGCCCTCGTTGCTGGCCTGACTGCCTCCGCCGCCGCCCCCGCCGCCTTGCGGGCGCTGGATCTTGTCGCCGCGGATGTAGTCCGAGTTGCCGGGATGCACCATCTCGCGCCGGCCGCCCGGTCCATGACGGAACGACGGCTCCGCGATGTCCTTGCGCGGAATCGTGATGCTCTGGGTGTTCTGGATATCTTTGATGCTGCGATCGCGCACCGCGTCCGAAACGGCGCGACGGATATAGTTTTTGACGCGGCGCAAAAAACGCTCGCGATTCGCAATACTCTTGTTCTTCCCTGCCAACCTGCGGTCGATGATTTGATGAAGCACGCCCGGTCTCCCGTCCGTGCAACCGCGTTTCCGCTGCGGCCGCACTAATATTTCCGGTGCGCGAGACGCCCGCCGCGCAGTGCATGCTATGCGGCTTGCGCCTCGCCGGTTGCCCGTACGGTCGAACCGTACGGGCGGCACATCATGAGTATCATGCGCGCATCACGATGACTTGCGCACGCGCAGATACCAGTCGCACAGCAAGCGCACCTGTTTCGGCGTATAGCCCTTCGCCACCATGCGATTGACGAAGTCTTCGTGCTTGCGCTGCTCTTCGGCCGAGCCCTTCGCGTTGAACGAGATCACCGGCAACAGCTCTTCCGTATTCGAGAACATCTTCTTTTCGATCACGACGCGCAGCTTCTCGTAGCTGATCCACGCGGGGTTCTTGCCCGCGTTCGCAGCCCGCGCGCGCAGCACGAAATTCACGATCTCGTTGCGGAAGTCCTTCGGGTTGCTGATGCCCGCCGGCTTCTCGATCTTCTCCAGTTCGGCGTTCAACGCCGCACGGTCGAAGCTCTCGCCGGTGTCGTGGTCGCGGAACTCCTGATCCTGGATCCAGAAGTCCGCATACGTGACGTAGCGGTCGAAGATGTTTTGACCATACTCCGAGTACGACTCCAGATACGCGGTCTGAATCTCCTTGCCGATGAACTCCGCATAGCGCGACGCCAGCACGTCCTTGATGAAGGACAGATACTTCTGCTCGGTTTCCGGCGGGAACTGCTCGCGTTCGATCTGCTGTTCGAGCACGTACATCAGATGCACCGGATTGGCCGCGACCTCGGTCGAGTCGAAGTTGAACACGCGCGACAGAATCTTGAACGCGAAGCGGGTCGACACACCGGTCATGCCTTCGTCGACGCCCGCGAAGTCGCGGTACTCCTGATACGACTTCGCCTTCGGGTCCGTGTCCTTCAGATTCTCGCCGTCGTAGACCTGCATCTTCGAGAACAGGCTCGAGTTCTCCGGCTCCTGCAAACGCGTGAGCACGGACATTTGCGCCATCATCTTCAGCGTGCCCGGCGCGCAGACCGCGGTGGACAGCGACGAGTTGCGCAGCAGCTTCTCGTAGATCTTGACCTCTTCGCCATAGCGCAGGCAGTACGGCACCTTGACGACGAAGATCCGGTCGAGCAGCGCTTCGTTGTTACGGTTGTTGCGGAACGCCTTCCACTCCGATTCGTTCGAGTGAGCGAGGATGATGCCGTCGAACGGGATCGCGCCGAAGCCTTCCGTACCCTTGAAGTTGCCTTCCTGGGTCGCGGTGAGCAGCGGGTGCAACACCTTGATCGGCGCCTTGAACATTTCGACGAACTCGAGCAGGCCCTGATTGGCGAGGCACAGTCCGCCCGAGTAGCTGTACGCGTCGGCGTCGTCCTGCGCGTACTGTTCGAGCTTGCGGATGTCGACCTTGCCGACCAGCGACGAAATGTCCTGATTGTTCTCGTCGCCCGGTTCGGTCTTGGAGATAGCGATCTGACGAAGGATCGACGGATAGCGGCGCACCACGCGGAACTTGCGGATGTCGCCGTTGTACTCGTGCAGGCGCTTGACCGCCCACGGACTCAGGATGCCTCGCAGGTAGCGGCGAGGAATGCCGTATTGCTCTTCGAGGATCGGACCGTCTTCCTCGTAGTCGAACAGACCGAGCGGCGATTCATTGACGGGCGAGCCCTTGATCGCATAGAACGGCACGCGCTCCATCAGTTGCTTCAGCCGTTCCGCGATCGACGACTTGCCGCCGCCGACCGGTCCTAACAGATACAGTATCTGCTTCTTTTCTTCGAGCCCCTGAGCCGAATGCCGGAAGTAGGCGACCACCTGCTCGATCACCTCTTCCATTCCGTAGAACTCACGGAATGCGGGGTATACCTTGATGACCTTGTTCGCGAAGATACGCGATAAACGCGGATCGTTGCGAGTGTCGATCTGTTCAGGTTCTCCGATTGCCGTCAACATGCGTTCGCCTGCAGTGGCGTACGCGGCGGGATTGTCTTTGCAGAGCGCGAGATACTCCTCGAGCGAGAGTTCATCCTCCCGTGTTTTCTCGAATCGGGTCGCGAAACTGCTGTAGATATCCATGCTACCTCCTCGCCGAAGTCTGGGGCGATGTCGTGCGCGGCGCGCTATTCGGAAACGACATCGCTCGAATTCATCCTAAACCCTTTTAAATTTTTTTTCACGGACTACGTTGCGAAAATCGCTCCGTAACCGCGAAGCTACAATCCTCACTTGGAAACAAAGAATCGACCACCTACAATTTTTCATTCACGCTGCAACGAATCAGATCATCCGCTGCTCCGCTGTACCGTTACTTTCTTCACCACCGCATCGCTATTCAGTGCTCCTGCACGACTTCACTTTGCCGCTGCATCGCGTCATGACATCGCGTTGCTATTGCACATACCGTACCTGCACCGTCGACCCTTCATAAAACTGCGGCTGTCTGCGCACGCACACTTCGTCACAAAAAGCAGGCACGTGGTCAGGTTTTCGACGCGTGGCGCCAAACGCGTCAGGCGATTCGTCCGCGCGTGATGGGTTTGGTTCCGCACCGTTCACTTCATGGGCCACCCGCCGTTGCACTCCTCGATCCGTATGACTGGAAGACGGCAGTCGCTCGCGCCACCCTCATAGGTGTATACGGAAGCAAGCGGCAAAGTTGCAACAAATGGATTCGAACAGGTTAACGATTCAAAGACTGCCACCGTTTCAATATCGCCAAAATAAAAACGGCTGCACGCGGGCAGCCGTTGGAATGATGAAGCGTTGTAATTTGCGGTTACAACCGCCGCAGCATCGATCAGGTCAGTTCAATTTCCACTTCACCCAATCCGTCGATATGACCACGCACGATGCCGGGCTCGTCGATCTTGTGCGCGCCGACGTATGAGCCGGTGGTCAAGGTCCAGTCGCGCTCGATCGTGATCCCCATCGCCGCGCAATGGTTGACGAACCAGACGAGCAGCTCGCGTGGATCGCCGGCCGGATTACCCGTCACTTCCGGTATCAGCGAGCGGCCGTTGAAGCTCAGTTCCAGTTCCGGCGATACGAAGTCGAAGCCGCGCGCGAGGCTCGCATAGACGGCCGGATGGCCCGTGATCAGCGCGCCGTTGTTCTGCGCGTCGGCTAGCTGCGCGAGCGGCGCGACGTTCGGCCACTCGGCGAAGCGGCTGTCGACGATCTCGATGGCCGGCAGCACGGCTCCGACCTTCGACAGCACCTCGTCGCGCGCATAGGCCTGCCCGCGCGGCTCGATCGTCACGTCGAAGCGGAACGCGATCTCGAGCTCGACCAGCACGCGAAAGAATCCGTCATGCGCGAGCCGCGCCGGCGACGGCACCACCAGCGAGGCCGGAATCGGCGCGCCCGATGCGGCGCCGCCCGGCGACTTTGCGCCGATCTTCCACGCGCCGGTCGATTCGCCGAGACCCGCTAGCACCGCCTGCTGGATCGCGTAGGCGGTCGCCGCGTCGGGCGGCAGGCTGTCGGGTGCGGGCGCGTCGATCGGCAGGTGCTGCCGGCGTGCCTCGACGAGGTGTTGCGCAAGATCGTATCGCGTCATGTCGGTTCTTTGTGGCTGGCGCATGGCAGGGTTCGCAGGACGTAGCAATAAGTGGGAACCACCTGTTGAAGGTGCGGGCAGCCGCGCGCCGCGCACGCGGATCGGGGCCGTGCCCGTCAATGTACCGGATCACGACACGCGCCGGTGAAAGGCGGCGGCGCGCAAACGTTATTTCTTGCACGAGCCGAAAAAAAACCGCGCCCGGGGGCCCAGGCGCGGCTTTTCGCGAAGCTATCGCCGCTGATGCGGCGCGTGCCGGACAGCCGGCGAGCGAACGGGAACGGATGTTGCAACGAACCGCGCGTGTCGAATCACCTAACGCGCGACAGCGCCACCGTCCATGTACACGTGAACCCGAGCCCGTTCAGAAGGTCTCCCAATCCTGATCGCCGCCGGCCGTTGCCGCGGACCTGGCCGGCGCGCGGCTGGGCGCGGGGGCGGCGGCAAGCTGCGGCGCGACAGCGGCCACCCTCGCCGCCTTCGTCGTAGCCGGCGTGAGCTTGCGTGCGCGAGTAGCGACCGGACCCGTAGACACCGGGCGCTTCGGCGCCGCAAGCGCCGACGCCCCGTCGTGATCGCCACGGCCGCTGTCGTCGACCTGGAACACCGCGACCACGCTGCGCAACCGGGCCGCCTGCTCCTCGAGCGACGCCGCCGCGGCGGCCGCTTCCTCGACGAGCGCCGCGTTCTGCTGCGTGACCTCGTCCATCTGCGTGACCGCGCGCGCGACCTGGTCGATGCCGCCGCTCTGCTCCTCCGACGCCGACGCGATCTCGCCCATGATGTCGGTCACGCGCTGCACCGCGCCGATGATTTCGCTCATCGTGCGGCCGGCCTCGTCGACGAGCGCCGAGCCCGACTGCACGCGCTCGACCGACGTATCGATCAGCTCCTTGATTTCCTTGGCCGCCGCCGACGAACGCTGCGCGAGGCTGCGCACCTCGCCCGCGACGACCGCGAAGCCGCGCCCTTCCTCGCCGGCGCGCGCCGCCTCGACGGCTGCGTTCAGCGCGAGAATGTTGGTCTGAAAGGCGATGCCCTCGATGATCGAGATGATGTCGGCGATCTTCGCCGAGCTCTGGTTGATGTCGCCCATCGTGCCGACCACCTGGCCGACCACCGCGCTGCCCTTATTGGCGATCTCCGACGCGTTGGCGGCAAGCGCGCTCGCCTGGCGCGCGTTATCGGCGTTCTGGCGCACTGTGCCGGTCAGCTGCTCCATGCTCGACGCGGTCTCCTGCAGCGCGGACGCCTGCTCCTCGGTCCGCGACGACAGGTCGACGTTGCCCGCCGCGATCTGCCGCGTCGCGGTCGCGATCGACTCGCTGCCACCGCGCACGCTGCGCACCGTTTCGGTGAGGCTGCGCTGCATTTTGGCGATTCCTTCGAGCAGTTGCCCCATTTCGTCGCGCGAACTCACGACCAGCGGACGACGCAGATCGCCGGCCGAGATCGCCTCGAAGTGGCCGAGCGCTTCGTCGAGAGGACGTGCGATCGCGCGGCTCAGCGTCAGATACGACAGCGCCGCCGCCAGCACGCCCACCACCAGCGCGCCGATGCTGACCATGCGGAAAATATGGAAACTGCTCTGCGCGGAGTCGAAACCCTGCTTCGCCGAATCGAACTGGTATTTGCGCAGTGCGTCGTCGGCGCCGACGAGGTCGTTGAAGACGGCCTGCAGACTCTTCGCATGCTCGACCAGCTTGCTCTGATCGTTCGCCTCGATTGCCGTCGCGAAGCTTTCGAGCTGCTGATGCAGCGCGTTGCGCTTCGCGGCGACGTCCTGCGCGAGCCGGTCTTCGTCCGCGCCGCGCGGCAGATCGAGATACTTTTTCCACCACATGTCGGACGTGCTGCCGAGCATGCGCGCGCGCTCGATCGTGGATGCCGCTTCCGGTGTGCCGACGAGGAACGCGGCGCGGTCGAGCGCGAGCCGTTCGCGCGCCGCGTAGATTTCCGCGTTGCCGATGTTCACGGCGCCCGGCATCGCGTTGGTGAAGGTGTCCTCATAGGCGTCGTTCGAACGGCCCATGCCGAACAGACCGAAAACGCCGATCGCAACCAGCAACGCGGCGAGAAATGCCATCGTGAGTCCAATTCGCGCCTTGATCGTGATGCCTTTATTCAACATGCTTGGTCCTGTAATGAGAGGCTGCTGCTTACGCAGGTTTGGGGCGGCGTGAGTTTGGGTCCGGCGCTTTTTTTGAATGAGCGCTCTAATTCCCGTTTACGGCAGCGCGGTCATAGACTTGAAGCATTTAAAAGGTATGAACAAAGACGATGTAAGACGTTGAAAGCGAGTTGACTGGAGACGTACATATTCGCGTCGCGTTGGGGAAACGCGACGGCATTCGTCGAAGCACGACTTTTGACGTTCGAGCGGCGGGGAGTTGGGTGGAGCTACCGCGACGGCATCAGTCCAACGCGTCGACTTCGGCGCGCGTCGGAATCGACGGCTGTGCGCCCGCGCGCGTCACCGACAGCGCCGCGGCGCGTTGCGCGAAGCGGATCGCCGCTTCGACGCTCGCACCCTGCGCGAGCTGCGCCGCGAAGCCGCCGATGAAGGTGTCGCCGGCCGCGGTCGTGTCGACCGCCTCGACGCGCGGCGCGTCGTACAGCGTCGCGGCCGCGCCTTCGAGCGCCGCATGCACGCCGCGCGCACCCAGCGTGACCAGCACGTTGCGCGCACCGGCCGCGCGCAATGCGGCGGCGGCACGCGCGGCGTCCTCGGGCGAGTCGACGGCGACACCGCTCAGCGCGGCGGCTTCGAGTTCGTTCGGAATCAGGTAGTCGATCAGCGGCAGCCAATCGGCCGGCAACGCGCCGGTAGCGGGCGCCGGGTTCAGGATCACGATCTTGCCGAGCCGGCGCGCCGCGGCCAGCGCCGCATACACCGATTCGGGCGGGGTTTCGAGCTGGCAGATCACGACCTCGGCGGCGGCGAGCGTCCCTTCGTGTCGCGCGACGGCGGCCGGCGTGAGCTCGCCGTTGCTGCCCGCGACGATCACGATCGTGTTCTGACTCGCATCGTCGACGACGATCAGCGCCACGCCGCTCGGCTCGCTGCCGGTTTCGAGCGCGGCGCAGTCGATGCGCTCCGCTTCGAGACCCGCGCGCAGCTGCGCGCCGTTCGCATCGGCACCGACGCAGCCCAGCATCGACACCTGCGCGCCGAGCCGCGCCGCGGCGACCGCCTGGTTGCCGCCCTTGCCGCCCGCGACCTGCGCGAAGCCGCGGCCGGCCAGCGTCTCGCCCGGCTGCGGCAGGCGCGGCGAGCGCACCACCAGGTCCATGTTCAGACTACCGACCACCGTGACGCGTGCGCGCGTTTGCTTGCTTGCCACTCGAGTGTCCTCCGTTGCACGACGGGCCGCGTTGCGATTGCGAGCGCGTCAGGCCGCCAGATCCCGCCTTGCGTCGCCCGCCCATGTCGCGGTGGACTCGCGCACGATCAGCCGCGGCGATACCACGCGCCGGCGCGCCGGGGCCCGCGCCGTGCTGTTCGATGCCGCCTCGGCGATCCGGTCGACCAGCGTCTGCGCAGCGGTGTCGCCAAGCGCGCGCACCGACTGCCCGACCGTCGACAGCGACGGGAACGTGAAGCGCCCCAGCTCGATATCGTCGAAACCGATGATCGAGCAATCGCGCGGCACGCTGATATTGCGCTCCGCCGCCGCGCGCAACGCGCCGATGCCCATCATGTCGTTGACCGCGAAAATCGCCGACGGCCTGACCGTATCGAACAGCTGCGCGGCCGCGCGGTGTCCGCCGGTCGCCGAGATATCGCTTTCGACGATCGCGTCGGCCGGAATCTCGATGCCGCGCTCGGCCATCGCGCGAATGAAGCCGTGCACGCGCATCGCGCTGACCGCGGTCTGAATCGGCCCCGTGATGCAGCCGATCCGCACATGCCCGAGCTCGAGCAGATGACGGGTGGCCAGGTACGCGCCCTTCTCGTGATCGATCTGCACGAGGTCCGCGTTGATCCCCTCGATGTTGCGGTCCACCACGACGAGCGGCTCGCGCGCGTCGGCGAGCGTCTGAGCGAGCACGGCGTCGTCGCCGGCCGACGCGACGATCAGCCCGTCGATGCGCTTTTCCTGCAACACGCGCAGATAGTTGCGCTGCTTCGCGGGGTCATCGTCGGAGTTGCAGAAGAACACGCAGTAGCCGTTGCGCGCGCAGCCGTCCTCGATGCCGCGCGCGAGCTCCGCGAAATACGGGTTGGTGCTGTTCGGCACCACCAGTCCGATCGTCGCGGTCGCCCGCGCCTTCAGCGAGCGCGCGACCGCCGACGGCACATAGTGCAGTTGACGGATCGCGTGTTCGACTTTCGCGCGCACATCGGCCGACACCGGCCGCGAGTTGTTCACGACGTGCGATACCGTCGTGAACGACACGCCCGCCACGGCCGCTACATCCTTGATCGTCGCCATAACCTGTTGCTCTCCTACTGCCTGTTGTTCCCGTCGGATGCGCCGCCTGGCGACCCGCGGACGTCTTCATCGAAGACCCACCACACTGATTCAACGTTGCGCCGCGGCGCACTCCTCAGCCGCGTTTGCGGCGGCTGCGGTAGGTATCGAGCACCACCGCCACCACGATCACCGCGCCGGTGATCATGCGTTTGGTCGGCTCGTTCGCGCCGATCTGCGCGAGGCCCGCCGCCAGCACCGAAATGATCAGAACGCCAAAAAACGTGCTGATCACCGAACCACGCCCGCCCATCAGACTCGTGCCGCCGATCACGACCGCCGCGATCACCTGCAGCTCCAGGCCGACGCCCGCATTCGGATCGGCCGCCTCGAGCCGCGAGATCTGGAACAGCGCCGCGAGTCCGGACAGCGCGCCCATCACCGCGAACACGATCACCTTGTACGGCCGCGGATTGACGCCCGCGAGCCGCACCGCTTCCTCGTTGGTGCCGATCCCGACCAGATAGCGCCCGAACACCGTGCGCGTCAGCACCAGCTGCGCGATCACCATCACCGCGACCGCGACCAGAAACGCGGGCGAGATACCGAGCGCGATCGGGTTCGACAGAAAGTCGAACGCGTCGCCGATATACGCGGTGCGCGAATTGGTCATCTGATACGCCAGGCCGCGCGCCGCTTCGAGCACACCGAGCGACACGATGAACGACGGAATCCGCCAGCCCACGGTCACCGCGCCGGTCACGGTACCGGTCAGCGCCGCGACCGCGACGCCGAGCAGCGCACCTGCGGCCGGCCCCCAGCCCCACTTCAGCGTCACCACGCTGACCACCGACGCCCCGAGCGCGAGCACCGAACCCACCGACAGATCGATCCCCGCGATGATCAGCACGAAGGTCATGCCGACCGACATCACGACCAGATCCGGAATCTGGTTCGCGATCGTGCTGAACGTGTCGTAGGTCAGAAAATGCGAACTCAGCAGCGAGAACAGCACGATCATCGCGAGCAGCGCGCCGGCGAGGCCCAGGTAGTTCGAAAAGCCGAGCCGCGTGCCGGCCGGCTTGCCGCTCGCGAGCGGCGCAGACGGATCGGCCGGCGGCGTCACAACGGCCGCGTCCGGCGCGCCAGCTGGCTTTTCGTCCTGCTTGCCGCCCTGCTTGACACCCGCCGCGTCGCGCCACGATTGATCGGTCATCACAGACTCCCTGCTTCGTTGACGCCATGCGTATGCAGCAGCGCCTCGCGGCCGCGGTAGCCGGCGAACGCGGCCGCGAGCAGCGCATCCTGGCTCCAGCTCGCGCGCTCGAACACGCCCGTCATGCTGCCCGCCGACATCACGCCGATCCGGTCGCAGATCAGCATCAGCTCACGCAGATCACTCGACACCACGACGAGCGCGCGGCCGTCGCGAGCGAGCGCACCCATCAGGCCGTAAATATCGAACTTCGCGCCGACGTCGATGCCGCGCGTCGGTTCGTCGAACAACAGCACACGGCAGTCGCGCGCGAGCCAGCGGCCGATCACGACCTTCTGCTGGTTGCCGCCCGACAGCTCGGCGACGATCTGCGCGGGCCCCGAGCTGCGAATCCGCATCGCGGCGATCTGCTTCTTCGCCAGCGCGTTCTCGCGCTTCGCGTCGACCACGCCATGCCGCGCGACGCTGCCGAGATTGCCGAGCGATACATTGGCCGCGATCGGTTGCGGCAGCAGCAGGCCTTCGCCTTTGCGGTCCTCGGTGATCAGCGCGATGCCCGCGCGCACCGCGTCCGCCGGCGAGTCGATCTGCACCGGCGTGGGCGGCGCGCCCGGCGTCGCGGCGAGCGACACGCTGCCGCCGTCCTTGCGGTCGGCGCCGTAGATGAGCCGCATCAGCTCGGTGCGGCCCGCGCCGATCAGCCCGCTGACACCGAAAATCTCGCCCGCGCGCACCTCGAACGACACGTCGCGCACGACCTTGCCGCGCGTGAGCCGATCCACTTTCAGCAGCGGCGCGCCGATGTTGCGCTCGCCGAGATCGATATGCTCGCCGAGTTCGCGACCGACCATCCACGTGACGATCTGCTCGCTCGTGATGTCCGCCATCGCGTCGACATGCACGAGGCGGCCGTCGCGCAGCACCGCGACCCGTTCGGCGACTCGCGCCAGCTCTTCGAGCCGGTGCGAGATATAAACGAGCGCGACGCCTCGCGCCTTCAACCGCCCGATCTGCTCGAACAGCAGATCGACCTCGCGCGCGGTCAGCATCGCGGTCGGCTCGTCGAGGATCAGCACGCGGCAGTCGCCGATCAGGTTGCGGGCGATCTCGACCATCTGCTGATGACCTATACCGAGTTCGCCGACCAGTGTGTCGGGATCGATCGCATCGAGCCCGACCTGGGCCATCGCCTCACGCGCGTTCTCGCGCAGCTTGCCGCGATCGATCCAGCCGAAGCTGAACGCGCCCGCGCGCGGCAGCCGGTTCAGGAACAGGTTCTCGGCGACCGACAAGGTCGGCAGCAGATTCAACTCCTGCATCACCATGCGCACGCCGAGCGCCTCGGCCTCGGTGCGGCTCGCGGGCGCGTACGGCGCGCCGGCGAGCTGCATCGTCCCCGCGCTCGGCTCGACCAGCCCGCCGACGATCTTCGACAGCGTGCTCTTGCCCGCGCCGTTCTCGCCGGTCAACGCCAATACCTCGCCTGCTCGCAGCGACAGCGATACGTCGGCGAGCACCGGTTCGGCATAGGTCTTGCCGATGCCGCTGACGCTCAGCACGACAGGCAAGGCGTCGTGGTCGGTTGAATCCATCGCGCTCCTGATTGCATGGCGCTTCTGGCGCCTTCGTGACACCCGGGCGGTCCGCTGCGCTTGCCGCACAGCACATCGCTCCCCGATGCCACGAGTCATGCCGGCCCACTGCGCGGAATGCGCAGGCGCTCACGGCCGCGCTTCTCTCATCGCGCGAGCCGCCGTCATGACGCTTATCTCTGGAATTAACGGCGGCCCGACGGAATTCTTGAGCGTTCGTTGAATAAAAGCGGATCGGCGGGTCGCCGCATTGCCGCTCAAGCGTGCTGTGCGCGCTTCACGGCGAAATTTGCGGTTCCCCGCGGGCTTGTCCGGCCGCGCCCGGCTCGCGCTCGACGCCGGGCGCGCCGCGCTTACTTCAGCGTTTCCTTCGTGACCAGAACGACCGGCGTTTCGACGACGCCCGACAGCTCCGACTGCTTCCTGTTTTCGCTCAACGCCTTCAACGCGGTATCGATGCCGAACACGGCCTGCTTCGCCGCGAACTGGTCGGCGGTGGCGAGCACGCGGCCGTCCTTCAGCATCGGATGGATCGCGTTGATGTTGTCGTAGCCGACCACCAGCACCTTGCCCTGCTTGCCGGCCGCGCGCACGGCCGACACCGCGCCGATCGCCATGTTGTCGTTGCCGGCGAGCAGCGCCTTCAGGTTCGGATACTCATTGAGCATCGCCGACGCGACCGCGTTGCCCTTGTCGATTTCCCACTCGCCCGACTGCACCGACACGATCTTCGCGCCGACCGTCTGCATCGCATCCTTGAAGCCCGCGGTGCGCTGCTGTGCGTTGGTGGTGGTCGACACGCCTTCGAGAATGCCGACTTCGTCGCCGGACTTCAGCCGCTTCGCCAGGTAGTCGCCGACGAGCCGCGCGCCCTTGCGGTTGTCGGGGCCGACGAACGGCACGTTCAGGTCTTTCGACTTCAGCACGTCCTGATCGAGCCGGTTGTCGATGTTGACGACGATGATGCCCGCGTCGACCGCCTTCTTGACGACCGGCACCAGCGCCTTCGAATCGGCCGGCGCGAGCACGATCGCGTCGACCTTCGACACGATCATCTGCTCGACGATGCGGATCTGATTGGCGGTGTCGGTTTCGTCCTTGATGCCGTTGGTGATCAGGTCGAACTTGGCCGGGTTCTGCTTCTGATAGTCCTTCGCGCCGGTCTCCATGGTCAGGAAGAACTCGTTGGCGAGCGACTTCATCACCAGCGCGACCTTGGGTTTATGAGCCGGGGCGTTCTGCGCGTGGGCGACGGAAAATGGCAGGACGGCGGAGGCGGTGGCGAGAACTGCGGCGGCAACGATGCGACGACGGGTTCGATGGCTCATGCGTATCTCCATGGTTGTCAGGCTCGCGGGCGAGCCGTATTTTTTGTGATGCGCAAACGTTTGCGAGGCTTATTCTCAGCGCAAGCTTTTCGGAATGTCAACGATTCGCGGTGCTGCAACGCACCGGCGCGCGCCATCGGCGGCGCCATGCGCTCGATCGATCCGGGCAGCGTGTGGCAAGGTCTCCTCGCTCAGTCCGTGCAGTCGATAACGCCGATGCGTCGCGTGCGGCGCGACACACCGGCCGCTTATGCTGGCCTGGTATCGCGCGCGCTGCAAGCGAAACCGCGAGGATATTGAAAGGCGCGCCGGCTACAGCCAGCCGGCCTTGCGAAAACGCCGGTACAGCACGAGGTCGATCGCCAGCATCACGACCAGCACTACCGGATAGCCGAACTTGAAATGCAGCTCGGGAATGCGCTCGAAGTTCATCCCGTAGATACCGGCGATCATCGTCGGCACCGCGAACAGCGCCGCGAACGAGCCGAGCCGCTTGGTGATTTCGCTCTCGGCGAGCGAGATCATGCCGAGGTTCACCTGCACCGCCGTGACGACGATTTCGCGGCGCCCCTCGATGGTTCTGACGATCCGGTCGAGGTGGTCGTAGACGTCGCGGAAATAGGCCTGCATGCCGGCGCAGATGCTCGGAATGCGGCCACCCGTCAGTTTACCGACCGCTTCCTGCAGCGGCACGATATGGTGCTGCAGAGTCACGAGCCGGCGCTTCATCGTGTACAGCTCCTGCACGATCGCGCGCGAGGCGGCCGAATCGTTCTTCTCGAAGATGCGGTCCTCGAGCGCTTCGAGCTCGGTGCTCATCGCCTCGACGATCGGGAAATAGCGGTCGACCACGTCGTCGATCAGCGCATACAGCACGAACGCCGAGCCTTCCTTCAACAGATGCGGCTCGTGCTCGCAGCGCTTGCGCACGCTCTGAAAGCCGGTGCGCGCGCCGCGCCGCACCGACAGCACATAGTTGCTGCCGACGAACACGTCGACTTCGCCGATCACGAACTCTCCGTTCTCGTCCATCTCGACCGTGTGCATCACGGTGAACAGCGAATCGCCGTACTCCTCGATCTTCGGGCGCTGATGGCCGTGTTGCGCATCTTCGATCGCGAGCTCGTGCAGATCGAACTCTTCCTTCATCACCGCGAGTTCATCGGGGCTCGGGTCTTTCAATGCGACCCAGACGAAGCACTCGGGCCGCGCGACATAGTCGCTGATGGCGTCGATATCGATGTCGGCGAGCTTCCGGCCGTCCTGATAGGCGGCGCAATTGATCAGCATGTTCGGATTACCCTGGCTACAAAACCGGACCCGGCCGCCCTCTCGCGTAAGCGTTGCGTAAGACGGGCGACAGGTCTGCGTGAACGGACAAGCACGTTTCCAGCAGGCTTGGATCAGCCGCCATGTTAAGGCGCGCTGCGTACGGCGCGCGTTTCGAATTGTTAATGCCCGACGACATGCTACTGCGGCTACTGCGCGACCCGCTGCAGGCCGATGCGATGATCGTCGTTGAACGTGACCGACGCGCGGTTCGTGTAGCGCGGGTCGGCCGTCACGATGAAGTTCAGCTCGATGACCGGATCGAACTGCGTCGAGACGCCGATCCGATGCGTGCCGGGCGGCAGATAGAACACCACGTGCTCGCCGTTCATCAGGTCGGTCACGCGCTCGCCGTCGATATAGACGAGCGCATCGCGGAACCGCACGATCACGTCGCGCGAACGCTCGCGCCGCACG
This sequence comes from Paraburkholderia atlantica, assembly GCF_000092885.1. Lineage (NCBI taxonomy): Bacteria > Pseudomonadati > Pseudomonadota > Betaproteobacteria > Burkholderiales > Burkholderiaceae > Paraburkholderia > Paraburkholderia atlantica. Next base: position 1,876,954 of record NC_014117.1, read on the forward strand.
TCCACCGCGACGAGGCCGGGGCCCGGCTGCGTATAGCCCTGTCTGACGATCCGCTCGGCGGGAACCGGTTTGAACGGCACCGGCTCGGCCGGCGTCGACGCGCAACCGGCCAGCGTGAGCACGCTGAGCGCGACGCATGCAGCCGACGCGGCGCAGCGTGCGGCCCGGCCGCGGCAAGACAGGCGCATCGGCATGCTGGTTCTCCCGGGTGCTCTCGACGGTGGGCCGAGTTTCTGACTACGCGGTGCGCTCGTACGCACGACTGTCCCGCATCATAGCAACGCGCGCACCTTGCGCCAGTCAACGCGAACGGAGCACGCGCGCCGCGCCCTCTTGCACGGCGCGGCGTTCTTCTTCATGATCGTTGAAGGCGGCCGCGCTCACGGCTGGCCGTCGTTGGTAACCGGCAAGCCTGTCGATCCGCGTCGGCGGACGCACGATCAAGGAGACTGCGATGTGGTATTTCACCTGGATTCTCGGCGTGGGGGTGGCGCTCGGCTTCGGCATCATCAACGTGTTGTGGCTCGAGACCAACGGCAAGTTCGCGCGCGACCCGCGCCCCGATGCGGCCGCCGCGCCGCGTGAGGACAAGCCTGCGTGACTTCTCTGGTTTTCTTTTGCGGTCATGCGGGCACGGGCAAGACGACGCTGGCGAAAAAACTGTTCGGCCCGCTGACGAAAGTGAGCGGCACTCCCTTCTGCCTGCTCGATAAGGACACGCTGTACGGCGGCTATAGCGCGGCCGCGATGGCGATGGTGACCGGCGATCCGAACGATCGCGACAGCCCTCTTTTCCTGCAGCATCTGCGCGACCCCGAGTATCGCGGCCTCATCGATACCGCGCGCGACAATCTCGAACTCGGCATCAGCGCATTGGTCGTCGGCCCGCTGTCGCGCGAGGTGCGCGAGCGGCGGCTGTTCGATCATGCGTGGCTCGGCGTCGCGCCGGACGTGAGGGTGCGGGTCGTATGGGTGTGGACCTCGGAGGACGTGGCGCGGCAGCGGATCGTCGCGCGCGCGGATCCCAACGATGCGTACAAGCTCGCGCACTGGGACGACTACCGGCGCCGTCGCTTCGAGCCGAGCGGCGCAAGCCGCGAGGGTCTGCTGATGTTCGACAATACCGCGCCCAGTTCGGCGGACTATCAAGCGCTCGTTGCGCAAATTGTCGCCGGATGAGTGCCTCGCGAGCGCAGCGCAGCCCCGCTGATCGGCTGAAAAGCAAAAAATCCCCGTACGTCGGTGACTTACGGGGATTTCCATTTGACGCGAGCGATTCGAACCTCAAACTGTCACCATCGCCTCCAGCGACTGCCCTTCATACAGTTTGCCGAAGCGGTTCGCGAGGAATTCGCCGAGCGACACCTGCTCCTGCCGCACGAAGCCCCTTTGCGGCAGCTTGCGCTCGCGGAACAGATCGAGCACTGCGCACATCGCGCCGGCGGTGGTGATCTGAATCGCGCTCATCGGCACGCCGCAGACGGTCTTCGCGAAAATCTTGCGCGTGAACACCTCCTGCACGAGCTGACCGTCGCGCATGCCGCTCACGGTGATGAACACCAGCACGACGTCCTGCGCGGTCGACGGCACCGAGCGGCGCATGATGGTCTTCAGCGTATCGCGGTCGCTCGACAGACGCAGGTCCTCCAGCAGGAACTGCATCAAATTGCGATGACCCGGATAGCGCACCGACTTGTAGTCGAGCGATTCGACGCGGCCCGCCAGCGTTTCGCATAGCGTGCCCAGCCCGCCCGACGTATTGAACGCTTCGTACTCGGTGCCGTCGAGCGAGAAATGCTCGAGGCCTTCGAGCGGCTGCACCCACTGCGTTCGGCCATCGCGGATCGCCTCGCACGGCTGGCAGTACTCGTTGATCAGGCCGTCGACGCTCCACGTCAGGTTGTACTTCAGCGCATTGGTCGGAAACTCGGGCAGCGCGCCGACGCGCATCTTCACATCGCGGATCTCCGTGAAGCGATTCGCGAGCTCGTGCGCGGCAATGCCGATGAAGCCGGGCGCGAGACCGCACTGCGGCATGAACGCGTGATCGGCATCGTCGGCGATTGCGCGGATCGCGTGCGTCGCGCGTACGTCCTCGGTCAGGTCGAAGTAATGGACACCGGCGCCCTTCGCGGCCGATGCGACGTTCACCGCGAGGTAGTACGGCAGCGCGTTGATCAGCACGTCGAAGCCCTGGATCGCGGCGCGCAGCACGGCGGCGTCGGCGGAATCGATGCGGCGGGTCGGAATGCCCTGGGCGGCGAGCTTGTCGAGTGCGTGCTGATCGCGGTCGAACGCGACGACTTCGTAGTCGCCCGTCTCGCGCAGCATATGAGCAATGGTGTGACCGATCAGACCTGCGCCAACGATAGCTACTTTCATCTGCTTCTCCTTGTTATCCATGTGCTGTCTCCGAGTTGGGGAAGTGCGCCGCGTATCGCACGCGGCGCCTGCGGGCCGAACCCTTGAATGACAGTGTAGGAAGAAGCAAAAACAGTTCATACGCGCAAAATGCTGCGCTATGACCATCAGGTTCGACGTTATGACGAAAGGGTCAAACGATTCGTCGAAAACGCGTAAAAAAAAGCGTAAACGACGGACTCTGGAAGCACTCGCGAAGAGGTTACGCCGGGCGCCAGATCACACCGTGCCGCGGTCGATCTTGCGCGCCAGAATGATCGACGTCGTGGTTCGCTCGACGCCTTCGAGCCCGCCGATCTGATCGAGCAGGTCGTTGAGCCGCTCTGGCGAATCGGCACGCAGCCATGCCACGTAGTCGAACTCACCGCTGACCGCGCACAGCAACTGCACTTCGGGCATCTTGCCGAGGCGCTTCTGCACGGCCGGCCCGTGCTTCGGCGCGATGATGATGCCCACATACGCGACGATGCTCGAATCGAGCACGTCCTGGCCCAGCCGCACGCTGTAGCCGGCGATCACGTTGCTGCGTTCGAGCCGCGCAATCCGCGCGATCACGGTCGTGCGCGCGACGCCGAGCTGTCGCGCGAGATTCGCGACGCTCTCGCGCGCGTTGGCTTGCAGCAGTGCAACGAGATTACGGTCGAGGTCGTCGAGCTGGTCGAGGCGCGGAGGTCTCATCGAAGGGGCGGGAAGTTGGTGTGGAATGTCGCGGATTATCGCGCGTCTGCGCGGGCAGCGGCGCTGTGTCACGCGCGTCCTCGACGCAGCGTGTCGGAGCACTCGCCGCTCAGCGCGAGCCGTTTCCCTTTCGTTTCGGTTGTAAGCGTTTGTCGCACAGGAGCCGCATTGCAGGCATATCGTGTTACTAATAGCGGCGACGGGCGAATGCGGCAGCCGGTTGCGGTGCGCCGCTATTCGTCGCTGGCGCGAGGCGAGTCGCACGCCGCGCGCCGAGTCTCAATACGAACAGACATCAGGAGTTTCGATGAAAAAAGCACTGGTTATGCTGGCTACGGCCGTATCGATGGGCGGCGCGTTCGCTCAAACCGCCGCCGCGCCGGCCTCGGCACCGGACACCACGGCAACGGCTTCCACGGCCAAGGCCGGTCACGAACGCAACGTCGAAGACCGTATCGCTTATCTGCATTCGCAACTGAAGATCACGCCCGCGCAGGAAACGCAATGGAAGGCGTTCGCCGACGTGATGCGCAGCAACGGCGAAACGATGGGCCAGCTGTTCGAGCAGCGCAAGGCCGCCACCAACGTCAGCGCGCTCGACGACATGAAACAGTACGCAACGATTGCGCAGGCGCACGCGGACGGCATGAAGAAGCTCGTCGATGCGTTCGAGCCGCTGTATAGCAGCCTGTCGCCGGAGCAGAAGAAGCTCGCCGATGCGACGTTCCACCATGGCGGTCCCGAGGGTCATCAGCGCGGCCACCATGGCAAGGGCAAGGGCGGCAAGCCCGCGGCCGAAGCCGCGAGCGACGCGACTGTCAAGCCGTAATCAAAGATCGCCCGCGGCGGGGGTTGCCCCGTTGCGGGCATCTGGCATGATTCGGGTTCGCAAAGCGGCGAGTCTCGCCGCAACGCCCACCTTCTAATCTCCCACCCGCTTCATGACCGAACTCAGGAATGTCGATCTGCGTGACGATCCGCACGCCCAACGCGTCGTCAAGGATGAAACGGTGAGCGTCGAATTCGCCGCCGCCGAAGGCCAATTGATGAGCCTCGAAGGTCCGAATCGCTATGTGCGCGGCGATGCGCTGATCACCGGCTCGACCGGCGACCGCTGGGTCGTGTCGCGCGAGCGCTTCGACGCGAAGTACCTGCCCGCCGATGCGGCGCTCGCCCACGGCGAAGCCGGCGCCTATCGCAACCGGCCGGCGGTCGTGCTTGCCCGCCGGATGGACGAGCCCTTCTCGCTCGCGCGCTCGGCGAGCGGCGGTGACGTGCTGCACGGCGCGGCCGGCGACTGGGTCATGCAGTACGCGCCCGGCGACTATGGTGTCGTGCAGGCCGCGCGTTTCGCGAAGGTCTATCGGCTGGCGGACTGAATCCGCTTCGCCCGCGCTTCATGCGAACTCGTCGCCGAGCTCGACCGTGACTTCGCGCGGGACCGCCTCGCCGTTCGCGTACATTTCTTCGAGTGAGCCCAGGCTCGCTTCGACGTACGCGCGCAAAACCGCGAAGCTGCGGCCACGCAGCCGCGCCGGCATCGCGCAATAACGCGCGAGCGCCGCCGGCGCGATCGCGACCGTCATCTCGATACGACGCGCGGTCGAACCGAAGCGCATCGCTACCCAGTGAATCGTCAGTGTGGGGGTGCCATTGTCGGCGGCACGCTCGATGAACTGCGTCTGCTCGGGAAACAGATCGCTGATGACGCGCGCGAGTTCGTCGAACTCCGGATGCGCGCAGTCGTATTGGTAAGCTTCCATGAAGGCTGCCGGGAAAAGAAGATCCTGAAACGTAGGCGCATTTTAGAGAAACGCCGGAGGGATAGCGAGGCGCCTGCGATCCAGCGGTTCATCCGCTCACGCCGCCGGCCGCCGGTAACTCCGGATCAACAGTCCCGCGACGAACACCGCCGCCACCGCATAGATCGTATCGACCGCTGCGAGCGGCAGCAGCCGCGCCTGCGTCATCGCTGCGGGCGCGTCGATCAGCGCGTGCACCACGATCGCGAGCGGCAGGATGCCGCGCGAGCCGGCCCGCACGCCGCGCCACATCAGCACCGACAGGCCGATCTGGAACACCAGCGCCGCGACGCGTTCGAGCGCGAAAATGCCGGCCAGTTGCGGCGTCAGGCTCGCGAGAATCAGATGCACGCGCATTACTGCTTCGGCCGGCAGATTGCCGAGGTAATCGCCGAGCCTTCCGCGGTTTTCGAGCACCGCGAACACGAGCCACTGGATCTGCACGAGCACGCCGACCATCCACGCTTCCGCGCCGCCGTGGCCGAGTCCGTAACTCAGCGCGGCGCCATCGTCGGCACGCAACGCGGCGGTGCGTTTGTCGGCGGTCGCACTGGCGGCGGTGCTGCCCCCCACGCTTGCAGCGACGCCGGTGGGCGCGTCCACGCTCGACTTCTTGCGCACGGCCGGCTGCGTCGCCGCGCGCTTCATCAGCAGCCGCATGCCGAAGAACCGCCCCACTTCCTCGCAAACGCCCGCGGCCAACGCTCCGTAGACAACGAACGCTAGCGGCTGCGAAAGAAACGCCGCCGTCGCCGCGTTACCGCGCAGCAGACAGTCGTTCAGCGCCCGCTCGATCACCATCGCGAACAGCGCGAACACCGCGACGCCGGCGATCGCATCACGCGGCCTGAGCGCGAGCGGACGGTGCAACTGCCGGTAAATCAGAAAAGGTAAAGCGGCGATGACGAGCGTGGCGAGCGCGAGGCTCGCGAGGGTAAGCGGTGGCACGACCATGAGTATCCTTGCGGGGTTCCTTGCAATCCCCGGCGCGCAACCGCTGCGCGCCGCAGCCCCGAATGATCGCAGATTGACCGGAAATCAGCGCGCCGTCGACGCACGCACGATCAGCTCGCCGGGCAACAGGCAGTCGCGCGCGCCCGTCAGCGCGCCTTCGATGCGCTCGTGCAGGAATTCGACCGCGCGATATCCGATGTCATAGGTCGGCTGACGAATCGTCGTGATGCCGGCGAGCTCGGCCCAATCCGGATCGTCGACGGAAAGCAGCGCGACGCGGCTCTGCCAGTGCGCGCCGTAACGGGCGTTCAGGTGCAGCGCGAGGCGCAACGCGACCGGTGCGTTGGCCGCGAACAGCGCCACGCGTGGGGCGGTGCCGGCCCCGCCTGGCGAGTCGATCGCACCATCCAGCTCCGCAAGGGCGCGCTCGACAGCAGCTTCATCGGCGAGATCGAGTACAAGCGTATGACCGCGCGCGCGGCCCTCGTCGCGCATCGCGCGATCGAACGCTTCGACGCGCTGCCGCCGCGAGCTGACCCGCTCGAACGGCTGCACGACGAACCAGATATGCTCGAAGCCCCGTTCGAGCAGATGCCGCGTCCCCAGCTCGGCGGCCGCGCCATTGTCGAGACCGACCATGTCCGCGATCAGCCCCTCCACGCGGCGATCGACCAGCACCGCCGGAATCCCGCCGTCGCCGACCGGCCGCAAGGTCTCCTCACGCACGCCCAGCGCGTTGACGATCACGCCTTCCACGCGATACGTGGTCAGCAGTTGCAGGTAACGCCGCTCCATCTCGACCTCGTTCGCCGCGTGGCAGATCAGCGGCATCAATCCGAGCGCGTGGCAGGCGGCCTCGACGCCTTGCAGCACTTCGACGGAATACGGATTGGTCAGGTCGGCGACCAGCATCCCGATCAGCCGGTTGCGGCCGCGCTTCAGGCCACGCGCCATCTGGTTCGGCTGATAGTCGAGCCGCGCGATCGCGGCTTCGATGCGCGCGCGCAGCTCGGGTGACAGCGCGCTGAACTCGCCGTTCAGATAGCGCGAGATGCTGGTCTTGCCGGTGCCGGCTTCGCGCGCGACATCGGTGATCGTCGCGCGGCGCGTCGGCGCGGGCGGCGGATTGGGTGGCGTGCCGGGCGGGGTCGTGCTCATTCGCTGATCGCTCGTGTCGGTGCAAGGGCGGCAGCTTGCGCGCCGCCCGGCGATTCACTTCGCCAGGACTTCACGATTGACGATGTTGGTCGTCAACGTGCCGTCGAGCGCGGCGACCAGGTTTTGCGCCGCGTTGAGCGCCATCGCATGACGGGTCTCGTGCGTCGCCGAGCCGATATGCGGCAGCGCGACCACGTTCGGCATCGACAGCAACGGCGAGTCGGCCGGCAACGGTTCGGTGTCGAACACGTCGAGGCCCGCGCCGTGAATCGTGCCGTTTTGCAACGCGTCGATCAGCGCCGGTTCGTCGACGGTCGCGCCGCGCGACGCGTTGATCAGGATCGCGCTCTTCTTCATCGCGCGCAATTCGGCCGCGCCGATCAGATGCCGCGTCTCTTGTGTGAGCGGCACCTGCAGGCAGACGAAATCGGACTGCGCGAGCAATTCCGCCAGCTCGACGCGGCGCGCGCCATACGCCTCTTCCGCATGGCGGTTCGCACTGCGGTTCGAGTACAGCACCTTCATGTTGAAGCCGAGCGCCGCGCGTCGCGCGACCGCGCCGCCGATCCGCCCAAGCCCGACGATGCCGATCGTCTTGCCCTGCACGTCGAGCCCGAACTGCGCGGGCCCGATGCTCGTGCGCCACTGCCCCGCCTTGACCCAGTCGGCCAGCTCGACGACGCGCCGCGCGGACGCGAGGATCAGCGAGAACACGGTATCGGCGGTCGATTCGGTCAGCACGTCCGGCGTGTGTGCGAGCACGATGCCGCGGCGCGTGAGGTCGTCGACGTCGAACTGGTCGTAGCCGACCGAGATCGTCGACAGGGCCTTCAGCCGGCTCGCGCCTTCGAGCATCGCCGGCGTGATCTTCACGCTCGCGCCGATGCCGCCGTCGGCATCGCGCAATGCGGCGACGAACGCATCATGCTGTGACGGATCGACCGGCACGACCTGCGCATGCTGTTGCAGATAGGCGAGCACATCCTCGGGCAGCGACTTCCAGGCGACGATCTTGTTCATCAGCTAATTTTCCTTGCGACAGTGGGACGAGCGGAGTCGCGTTGTTCGGCGGCGGCCGGCTTGACGGCGAGCGTCAGGATCACCGCGGCGACGAGCGCCACGCTCATGAACGCATACGATGCCGCGGGCGAGCCGGTCGCGCCGTTCAGATACCCGACCACGTACGAGCCGACGAACGAACCGAGCGCGCCCATGCTGTTGATCAGCGCCATCGCGCCGCCCGCGACGTTCTTCGGCAGCAGCTCCGGCACGATCGCGAAGAACGGGCCGTACGGCGCATACATCGCGGCGCCCGCGATCACGAGCAGCGCATACGAAACCCAGAAATGCGCGGAGCCGAGCCCGTACGACGCCGCGAACGCGATTGCGCCGACCAGCAGGAACGGCCACACGAACACCTTGCGGCGGTTGAGTTTATCCGATGCCCATGAAGCTGCAAGCATCGCGATCGTCGCGGCCGCATACGGCAGCGCAGACAGCCAGCCGGTCTCGACCATGCCGATCGACGAGCCGTTCTTCAGGATCGACGGCAGCCACAGCACGAAACCGTACACGCCGATGCTCCAGCAGAAATACTGCGCGCACAGCTTGATGACCGCGGGCGTGCGAAACGCCTCGCTGTAGTTGCGCACCGGCTTGATCGCGGCCTGCTCGGCGCGCAGCGTCTGCGCGAGCGTGTCCTTTTCCTGCTGCGTGAGCCACGACACCTGCTCGGGTTTGTCCTTCACGAGGAACCACCAGCACACCGCCCAGAGGATCGCGGGCGCGCCCTCGGCGATGAACATCTGCCGCCAGCCGAACGAATGCACCAGATAGCCCGATACGACCGACATCCACAGCACCGTGACCGGATTGCCGAGAATCAGGAACGTGTTGGCGCGCGAGCGTTCGCTCTTCGTGAACCAGTTGCTGATGAAGATCAGCATCGCCGGCATCACCGCGGCTTCGACGACGCCGAGCACGAAACGGATCGCCATCAGCGACGGGATGTTGCTGACCATGCCGGTCAATGCGGCGCAGCCCCCCCACAGAATGAGGCTCCAGAACACGAGCTTCTTCACGCTGCGGCGCTCGGCGTAGATCGCGCCCGGAATCTGGAAGAAGAAATAGCCGAGGAAAAACAGCGCGCCGATCAGCGACGCGAGCCCCTTGCTGATGCCGAGATCCTGGTTGATGCCGGCCGCCGCCGCGAAGCCGAAATTCGCGCGATCCAGATACGCGAGGCTGTAGGTGATGAACACGATCGGCATGATCGTCCACCAGCGACGAATCGCAAGTGATGTGGTCATGAAAGTCTCCTTGGACGGCGTCGTCCCGAATCAATGATGAAAAAATCTGGGCGCGCTGCGGGCGCTCTTGTTGTCGTCGATGCTGGTCGCGGATGCATCGCGATCGATGCAGTCCGCTTCGCGTCAGGCCGCGCTTGCGATACCCGGCACCTCGGCCAGTTCCAGCGCGTCGAGTTCGGCGCGGCTCGGCAAGCCTTCCGAATCGCCGATCACCTGGATAGCGAGCGCGCCGATCCGGTTGCCGCGCGCGACCGCCTGCGCGAGCGTGCGGCCTTCGAGCAGCGCGCTGATCACGCCGACCGCGAAACCATCGCCCGCGCCGACCGTATCGACGACGTTCGCGACCGGCCGGCCGGCGATCGTCGCGGCGTCGGTCGCGGTGCGGTAATACGCGCCCTGCGCGCCGAGCTTGACGATCACGCCGCGCGCGCCGCGCTCGAGGTAGAACTTCGCGATGTCCTCCGGCTGCGTGTAGCCGGTCAGAATCTCCCCCTCGCCGATGCCGGGCAGCACCCAGTCGGCGAGAGCAGCCAGCGCGTTCAATCCCTCGACCATCGCCGCGCGCGACGGCCACAGCGTCGGGCGCAGGTTCGGGTCGAACGAAATCGTCTTGCCTGCCGCACGCATTTCGCGGGCCAGATGGAACGCGAGTTCGCGCGAACTCGCCGAGATCGCCGGCGCGACGCCGGTCAGATGCAGATGACGCGCGGGCAGCACGTAGTCGGCGACGTAGTCGTCGAGCGACAAATGGCTCGCCGCCGAGCCTTTGCGGAAGTATTCGACCGCCGGGTCGCTGCCGTCGTCGTTCTTCGACTTCAGCTGGAAGCCGGTCGGGTACCGCGCGTCGGTGCTCACGCATTGCTGGTCGATGCCCTCCTTCGTCAGCGTGTCGCGCACGTACTGGCCGAACGAATCGTCGCCGACGCGGCTCATCCAGCCCACCCTGAAGCCGAGTCGGGACAAGCCGATCGCGACGTTCAGATCCGCGCCAGCGATGCGCTTCGTGAAGTGCCCGACGCCCGCGAGCGGGCCGGTTTCGGCGGCGACGAACATCGCCATCGCTTCGCCGTAGGTGATCACGTCGAGGGCGGGGTACGGGTGGGTCATGCTGGGCTCCTGGTGGTGCTTCTGATGCCGATCATTGATGTTGCGTGGGATGCGTCGGTTGCTGCTTCGGTTGCTGTCTTGCTTGCCGCGTCGCGGGCCTATATCCGCGCTAGCGAGTTCACATAGCGCGCGGCATCCGCATCGATCCGGCTCGGGTCGAACGGAAACTCGATGCCGCGCGGCACATCACGCGGCAGTCGGTCGAGGACCGCGCGGAAGGTAGCGTCATCGTCGGCCGGCGCGGTCGCGAAGCGCCGCGCGCCCTCGCCCGTCGTGGTCTTGCAATGGATGTACTCGACGTACGGCGCAAGCTGCGGCGCGATTTGGAGCGGCGCGACGTCGAGCCACCCCCAGTTGCCGATATCGAAAGTCATGCCGAGCGCACCCGCGTGGCCTTCACGCGCGAGCGCGTCGAACAGCCCGACGAACTGTGCGGGCGAGCCGCCCTGCGCCAGTTGCCCGTTTTCGACGACGAGCCGTGGGTGCGCGCCGCGCGTGGTGCCCGAGCCGCTCGCCAGCTGCGCGACGATCGCCGCACCGTGAGCCTCGCGCGCAAAGCCGCCGAGTTGCAGCTTGACGAAGCGCGCGCCGAGCGCGGCCGCTTCGTCGAGCGCCAGACGCAGCGCGTCGGTATCGAGTTCGCCGTCCGTCGCGAACAACGATGCCGGCGTCGAGAACACCGACCACAGCCCGAGATCGCCCAACGCCGCGCCGAGCGCGCGCAGCCGTTGCGGGGCCGTGTCCGCGTCGCTCGCGAACAGCTCGCGGCGCACTTCGAAACCCGCCGCGCCGGCCCGCTTCGCGGCCTGTGCCCATTTCAGATGGCCGTCGGCGCGCACGGCGTTCACACCGAACGCACTGGCGACGATCACGATCTCGACTGCATCAGCCATGTCCAACTCACTCAATCTTGATGCGAAACCGGCTTTTGGAACCGGTTCCAACCACAATTCGAAAAAAAGCGCCGAGGCGCTGCGATGTGCGAATAGTGCGCGGGACAGCCACCGCGCACCATAGAGGAAATCCCCAGGCGCGCCGGGCCCCAGCTGCCAGCGCTGCGGTCAGCCCTCGTCCGCGATACACATCGCCAGAAACTGTTCGACCACCCGAGAGGGCGCGCTCGCATGCGGCACCAGAATCGACAGCCGCCGCGTCAGCGGCTGCGGGCTCAGCGACATCAGCCGCAGCGCACCGTTCTCGTGCCGCATCGACATTGCCGACACGAAGCCGACGCCCATACCTGCCCGGACCGCTTCCTTCACGCCTTCAACCCCCGCTATCTCGAGCGCCACGCGCATTGGCACGCCCGCGCGCGCGAACTCGCGCTCCACCGTCTGCCGCACGCCCGAGCCTTCCTCGCGCAACACCAGCGGATACGCGCCGAACGCGGCCAGCTCGATGCGCCCGCCGTTGTCCGCCTGCGCGAGCGGATGCGAGCGCGGCATGATCGCGACGATCTCGTCCTCGCGCCACGCATGAACGACCGTGTCCGGCGGCAGATCGGCGCCGGCGGGACCCTCGATCATCGCGATGTCGACCGAGCCGAGCGCGCCGACGATCTCGGCCGTGTTGCCGTTGGCGGTATGCACGGTGACGTCCGGAAAGCGCCGATGGAATTCGGCGATCAGGTACGGCAGCAGGTAGCTCGCCGGCGTCGTGCTCGCGCCGATCCGCAAAGTGCCCTGCTCCAGACCGCGCAGCGCGTCGCGATACGCATGCGCCTGCCGCCAGGTGTCGCGCAGCCGCGCCGCATAGCTGGCGAGCTGCTCGCCGGCCGGCGTCAGCCGCACGCCGCGGCCATCGCGCTGATACAACGGCTCGCCGAACTCGTCCTGCAATTGCCGCAGCTGTCCCGACACCGCCGGCTGCGATAGATGCAGCGCCACCGCCGCCCGGCTGATATTGCGATGCTCAGCGACGGCTGCGAACGTTATAAGCTGATCCGGGGTCATTTCGATGAAATATCCATTGAACCGATACTTCACATTCTAAATCACGATTTTTCATATTGATATATCTAATTTAGGATTAGCCCCATTGCTGCTCATGCAGTTCCGTGCAAGTTCGCTACGAAGTCAGGCACCCGATCATGTCCACACCGACCGTCCCGCTCACCGCCGCCTCCCCCGCATTGTCCACTCGCGGCCAGCTCAATGGCGTGCTGTTCGTCGCGCTGTTTGCCGCCGCCGTCACGCGCATCGCCGCGATTCCGGCGGTTGCCGGTCTTGGCCTGAGTCCGCTGATCGTCGGCATCGTCGCTGGTGCGATCTATGGCAACGCGCTGCGCGACAGCATGCCGGCCAGCTGGGCGGCCGGCGTCAACTTCTCGGCGCGCAAGCTGCTGCGCATCGCGGTCGCGTTCTTCGGCCTGCGCGTGAGCCTGCAGGAAATCGCCCAGGTGGGCCTGCCGGGCCTCGCGGAATCGGTGCTGATCGTCGTCAGTACGCTCGTGATCGGCACCTGGGCCGGCATCAAGATCATGAAGCTCGATCGCGACACCGCGCTGCTGACGGCGGCCGGCAGCGCGATCTGCGGCGCGGCCGCGGTGCTCGCGTTCGAATCCACTCTGCAATCGAAGCCGCACAAGAGCGCGATGGCGGTCGGCACTGTCGTGCTGTTCGGCACGCTGTCGATGTTCCTGTACCCGGTGCTGTTCAACGCAGGCTGGCTGCATCTCGATACGGTCGGCGCCGGTCTGTTCTTCGGCGGCACGATCCACGAGGTCGCGCAGGTGGTCGGCGCGGCGAGCAACGTGAGTCCGGAAGCGACGCACATCGCGACGATCGTCAAGATGACCCGCGTGATGCTGCTCGTGCCGGTGTTGCTGGTGGTCGGCCTGTGGGTGAACCGCGCGGCGCGCGGCGCGAAGGATGGCAGCACGGATGGCGCCGCCCCGCGCAAGCTTGCGATCCCCTGGTTCGCACTGGGCTTCCTTGCCTGCGTCGCGATCAACTCGCTGCACGTGCTGCCGCAAAGCGCCACCTCGTCGCTGAACCTGCTCGACACCTTCGCGCTGACGATGGCGATGACCGCGCTGGGCATGGAAACGCGCATCTCGCAGATTCGCGAAGCGGGTCCTCGCGCGCTGACCACGGGCCTGATTCTGTATGTGTGGCTGATCGCGGGCGGACTGGGCATCACATGGACCGTCCAGCACCTGGTCCGCTAAGCCGTCGCCGGCTTCGCCCCCTTCCCCGACACCCCGCCGCGCGCGGGGTTTTGGGCTTTGTGGCGCCCCATCCGGCCCGCTCACACGGCATACTCGTTGCTGCGAACTTTGCTCCCACAACCCGCCTGTGCGCACGATCCGAGGGCAGCGGTGAAACCGCCTTCCCGCGACGCGTCCCGGCGACCGGAATGAGGATCGATCGATGAGCCTGGAACTGTATTACTGGGATGGCCTGCAAGGCCGCGGCGAATTCGTGCGGCTCGCGCTGGAGGAAGCCCGCGTCGACTATGTCGAAGTCGCGCGCGGCAAGCCTTCGAAGGGCCTTGGCACCGAGGCGATGATGGCCGTGATGGACAGCCCCGACGAGCCGTATCCGCCGTTCGCGCCGCCGTTTCTGAAAGACGGCGATCTGGTGATCGCGCAGACCGCCAACATCCTGTTCTACCTCGGCCCGCGTCTGAAGCTCGCGCCGGAGGTGGAGAGCCTGCGCTACGTCGCGAACGGCCTGCAACTGACGATCGCCGACGTCGTCACCGAAGCGCACGACACCCACCATCCGCTCGCGAGCGGCCTCTACTACGAGGAGCAGAAAGACGCGGCGAAGGTGCGCGCGCACGATTTCATCGACCATCGGATTCCGAAGTTCATGTCGTACTTCGAGCGCGTGCTCGCGCAGAATCCGGCCGGCGACAATTTCATGGTCGGCGACGCGCTGACCTATGTGGATCTGTCGATGTTCCAGCTGATCGACGGTCTGCTGTATGCGTTTCCGCGCGCGCTAAAGCGCTTCGGCGAACACTATCCGCGGCTCGCCGCGCTGCACGACCGGGTGATCGCCAGACCGAACATCGCCGCGTATCTGGACTCGGACCGGCGCATCGCCCATAACGAAAGCTGCGTCTTCCGCCACTACCCGGAACTCGACAAGGCGGCGACTTGAACCGCGCCGCCCGCCCCCGCCCGTTCGCCGCCGCGCGCCCGCCATTCGAGGCGGGCGCGCTTTTGCTGCGGCGCGCGTTTTTCAACCTTCCATCACGCCCCGTACCGTCGACGTGCTTTCATTCCTGCTGAAGCTGCGCACCCGCGCCCAACGCCTTTTCCGCCTCTCCGATGCCCACACGATGCTGGTCTGGTCGGTCGTCGTCGGCATTGCCGGCGCGTTCGCCACCGTTGCGTTTCGCAAGGGCATCGAACTGCTGCAACTGGCGATCACCGGTCACTCCGGTAGCTTCGTCGAAACGGCGCGCAGCCTGCCGTGGACCGTGCGCATCTGGGTGCCGGCCGCGGGCGGTCTGGTCGCCGGCGTGTTTCTGCTGATCGCGCAGCGTCACGCCGACAGGCACCCTCACTCCGACTACATGGAAGCCGTCGCGATCGGCGACGGCGCCGTGCCGGTGCGCCTGAGCCTGTGGCGCAGCGTGTCGTCGCTGTTCACGATCGCCAGCGGCGGCTCGATCGGCCGTGAAGGTCCGATGGTGCAGCTCGCGGCGCTCGCCTCGTCGCTGATCGGCCGCTGGGTCCACTTTGATCCGCCGCGGCTGCGCCTGCTCGTCGCGTGCGGCGCGGCGGCCGGTATCACGTCCGCGTACAGCGCGCCGATCGCGGGCGCGTTTTTCGTCACCGAGATCGTGCTCGGCTCGATCGCGATGGAGAGCTTCGGGCCGGTGGTGGTCGCGGCGGTCGTCGCAAACATCACGATGCGCGAATTCGCTGGCTACAAGCCCCCCTACGAGATGCCGGAGTTCCCGACCGTAACCGGTCCCGAGGTGCTGCCGTTCGTCGCGCTCGGCGCGTTGTGCGGCGCGGCCGCGCCGCAGTTCCTGCGGTTGCTCGATGCCTCCAAGCGGACCTTTCGCAAGCTGCCGGTGGCGCTGCCGGTGCGGCTCGCAATCGGCGGTCTCGTGGTCGGCATCATTTCGGTCGCGGAGCCCGAGGTGTGGGGCAACGGCTACAGCGTCGTGAACTCGATCCTGCATTCGCCGTGGACGTGGTCCGCACTCGTGCTCGTGCTCGTCTGCAAGCTCGCGGCGACCGCGGCGACCGCCGGCTCCGGCGCGGTCGGCGGCGTGTTCACGCCGACCCTGTTCGTCGGCGCGGCGGTCGGCTCGCTGTTCGGTCAGGGCATGCACGCGTTGTGGCCGGATGCGACGTCGGCCGCTTATGCGTATGCGATGGTCGGCATGGGCGCGTTCCTCGCGGGCGCGACCCAGGCGCCGCTGATGGCGATCCTGATGATCTTCGAGATGACGTTGAGCTATCAGGTCGTGCTGCCGCTGATGGTGTCGTGCGTGGTCGCATATTTCATCGCGCGGGCGATCGGCAAGACCTCGATGTACGAGATCACGCTGCGCCGCAATCGCGAGGAGCAGGAACGCACGCGGCTGCGCGCGACGCAGATGCGCGAGCTGATTCGCCCCGCGCAGACCGTCGTGCCGCCGAACGCGACCGTGCACGACATGACGCGCGTGTTCCTCGAATATCCGGTCAAGTATCTGTACGTCGCGAACGATTCGGGCGCGTTTCTCGGCGTGGTCGCGCTGAAGGACATCACGTCCGATCTGCTCGATCGGACCGACACGTCGATGAAAACCGCCGCCGACTATCTGCAGCCGCATTTCGACGTGCTGACGCCGGACATGTCGCTCGCCGTCGCGTTGCAGCACTTCATGGCGTTCCAGGGCGAGCGGCTGCCGGTGATCGAGAGCACCGCGCGTCCGTTGCTCGCCGGCGTCGTCTACAAGACCTCGCTGCTCGACGCGTACTTCCGCATGAATCCGTCGCGCTAGCACCTTCGCGCAAGCTGCGCGGCGCGCGATGCAAAGCGCCGCGGATTCTCTACAATGGACAGACCGTCGGCCCTTCGTGCGGCCGGCACGCGTGAGCCCGGCATGGGCGCAACGAAAGCGCCGGCCCTATCCGCCGCATAGTCGGAGCGAAGATGAGCGAACCGTCCCCCGAGGCCGTACGCCGCGATCAGGCCGGCTGGATTTTCGTGCATATCGAAGGCGAGCCGTACGATCGCGGCGAGCAGCACGGCCAGTTGCTCGCCGACGAAATCAGAAACGCGATCCGCACCGCGCGCTATCTCGCCAGGTGGGACACCGGCGAGGAGTTCGACACCTTCGTCAACGCCGCGACGAGCCAGTTCGCGAGCAAGCTCGACACCGAATTCGCCGACGAAATCCATGGCATCGCCGATGGCGCGAAGCTGCCGTTCGCCGAAGTGCTCGCGTGGAACGGCTACATGGATCTGCTGCAAAGCTGGTGGCCGACGTATGCGGCGCAGGCGCAGCCGCATCTGGGCGCGAAACTGTGGCGCGGCCGGCGCGGCCACCATTGCAGCGCGTTCATCGCGACCGGCAATGCGACGCGCGACGGCCGCATCGTGATGGCGCACAACTCGTGGGACCGCTATGCGGCCGGCGACGCGTTCAACGTCGTGTTCGACATCGTGCCCGACCGCGGCAACCGCATCCTGATGCAGGGACTGCCGGGCTGCATCTCGAGCCTGACCGATTTCTGGGTCACGGCGGCCGGCCTGATGATCACCGAAACGACGATCTCGAACTTCGCGGGCTACAACCCGGCCGGCGCACCCGAGTTCTATCGCTCGCGGCGCGCGTCGCAATATGCGAACAGCATCAAGGAATGGTGCGACATGTTTTCGCTCGCGAACAACGGCGGCTACGCGAACAGCTGGCTGCTCGGCGACACGAAGACCGGCGAGATCGCGCGTTACGAACTCGGGCTGCACTATTCGGGCTTCGAAACCACCAAAGATGGTTTCTACAGCGGCTACAACACCGCGACGGATCTGAAGATCCGCAACCAGGAATGCATCGGCGAAGGCGAGGACTATACCGACGTGCGCAAGAACGGCGCGCGGCGTCTGCGTTTCATGCAGCTCGAGGAAATGCATCGCGGCAGTATCGACGTCGAACTCGCGAAGCAGATGATCGCCGATCATCACGACGTCTATCTCGATCGCAACGACAACCCGTGCTCGCGCACGATCTGCGGGCATCTGGAGCTCGACGACGCGCGCTTCGGCGGCACCGATCACGGCCCGTTCAATCCGTGGGGCGCGAACGACGGCAAGGTGGTCGACAGTGAAATGGCGCGCGAGATGGCGTTCACCGCGCGCTGGGGGCATCCATGCGGCCGGCCGTTCGATGCGCAGGCGTTCATGAAGCGGCATCCGCAGTGGAACTGGCTGAACGGCTATATGCGCGACCGGCCGTCATGGCCGTGGACGCGCTTCGACGTGCTGCGCTAACGCATGGCGGACCCGCGTGCCGGTTCGTGCGATGATGGAATCTTCAATACGGTTTTGTCGCAAATGTGCGCGCTTTGCAGTATTTGCCATCTAAGATGGTAAGGAGCTTGGGCCGCGCAGCGCCACGCCGTCCTTGGCTTGCACCGTCCTTTCGACGCGGGACGGCACAGGGTTTGCTCGATTGTCAGCGCCGCATGAGCTTTAGGAGGTCGGGCGATGAAAACCTCGACACTGTTAATCATGGTGACGCTGTCAGCCTCGTGCTTCGCCGCACCGGTTCATACCGCGCCGGACAGCAGGGATTCCATTACGCTTGCGCAACGCGTGGACGCCGCACCGGTCGCGCCTCCTGCACCGGACGTGGCGAGCGCCGATGCGAGCCGTCCGCAGCACTGGGAGCATATTGCGCTGCCGAAGTCCCGACATCTGGAACGCAGCCTGACCGGGCAGCACGAGCATCTGACCACGTGAGGGCGGCTGCAGCGGCGGGCGATAGCGCGGCCGCAACGGCGCGCCGGCCCGGGTTGCGCCGGCTGTCATGAAGATGGGGTGGCGATGCGCGCGGGATTGCGACACACTGCGAGAAACTCATCGCGGCGAGGCGCTGGCTTTTCGCGGCGGCAATAACAACGTGACTAACTCGAGCTCGACAGGAGCATGCGCATGACCGCCTCGGACATCCCCGGCGAATCGATCGATCTGCAGATCGCCGATCTTCTCAGCGAAGTCAAATTTCCGACCAACAAAGACGCGCTCGTCGACGCGGCGCGCGAAGCCGGCGCGAGCAACGAGGTGCTGGCGATGCTCGATAGCATGCCGGAGCAGGATTATGTCGACATCGAGTCGGTCACGCGTCTGATCGGCGGCAATTATGGTCCGGGCTTAGGCATCTGAAGCCGGATTCAACACGCGTCACCTCACCTTCAGAACTGCGACGACGCCGCGATCCGCGTGCGCGGCACCCGTGGCACACGGCGTGTCGTGCCGGTGCTTCCGAGCGCGTCTTCGGCCATGTCGCGCGCGGCGTGATCGTCGGACCCGCTCACCTGCGCTACCGCTCGCATCAGCGCCGCGCTACGCGAATCTCGCGCCTGCGCGCTTTCCGGCTGAAAATGCTCGACCAGATGATCGATGAACGTCCGTACCTTCGCCGGCAGATGCAGCCGGCTCGGATACGCAATCGTGATTTCGATGGGCGGCAGGCTGTACTGGTCGAGCAGACGCACGAGCCGCCCAGCCGCCAGATCCCGCCCGATCAGGTAGCTCGGCAGAATCGCCACCCCCATGCCCAGCAGCGCGAACTGCCGCAGCATCTCGGCGTTGTTCGCCGCGATCGCGTTGGTCGGCCGCACCCGCACTTCGCCGTCCGGCCCGCTGAACACGCGCTCCTCGCCGCCGCCCTGATCGGTCGGCCGGCTCAGGCACGAATGGCCGAGCAGATCCTCGGGGCGTTTCGGCGTGCCGTGCTGCGCCAGATACTCGGGCGTCGCGCACACCGTCATGTAGCCGGTCGTGAGCCGCCGCGTGACGATGCTCGCACTGCGCATCTGCCGCGCAACCAGGATACCGACGTCGAAGCCCTCTTCGACGAGATCGACGTGGCGGTCCGCGAGCGTGACGTCGGGCACGACGTCCGGGTAGCGCGCCGCGTACGACTGCACGACCGGCGCGAGACTATGCAGTCCGAACACGACCGGCGCGACGATGCGCAGCGTGCCGACTGGCTCGTGATTGCGCGCCACCACCATCTGCTCGACGCCTTCGAGATCGGCAAGGATGTGACGTACGCGCTCCAGATAGGTCGCGCCGGATTCGGTCAGCGACAGACGGCGGGTCGTGCGGTTCAGCAAGCGGGTGCCGAGCCGCGCTTCGAGATCCGCGACGTGCCGCGTGACGACCGCGGTGGACAAATCCAGCGCGCCCGCCGCGCCAACGAAACTGCCGAGGTCCGCCACCTTGACGAACACGCGCATCGACTGCAGTTGATTCATGGGACCACTCCTGCCTCGGTAAAGCCGGGCCGGCGCAATTGTTGCCGCCTGTATCGACCCACGCCACATGGGCGCGGGCCTGCCCAACCCAACCGATTCTAGCTATCGGACATGTCCCAACCCTGACCCAGACATGACATTCCGGTCAGATTCGGCGTGGCGTGTCGATCTCGCCACTATTGCGACGTCTATTGTGGCTTTAATCTAGGTATAAACCCTAGTCTACTGGTAAGATAGCGGGCGAAGGAAATTACCGCCACATCGCCATGCCACATCGTTTTCATCTGCTCGAAAAAATCGCGTTTTCGCTGGTTTGCTGGTCGGCCGCCGCCAGCTCGGCGTATATCGCTTACGAGCGCTGCCCGGATATCAAGGTCGCGCTGCACGCCGGGGCAAATTTCCTCGACGCCAGCGGCCAATACGCGTTCGCGTGCGCGGCGCCCGCCGCCGAAGCGTGCGCGCAACTGCCGGTCGACTGATCTTTGCGGTTTTAGCCGTATCCGATGCGCGATCCGCCGGAGTCGCGCGTTTTCACATCCGCTCCTGCGGGCTCGACGCCCACTGTCACGCATCGCGCCCGAACACCACGCGCGAGAAAAAGCCCGCCAGCACCATTTCGGCCATCTCCGTCGGCACATTCTGCGGATCGACCGTGTAGAAGAACTGCACGCCGTCGCACAGCCCCATCAGGCCGATCGCGAGCTGCTCGGGCGGCATCGACATCGGCGTGCCCACGCGCTCCGAGAACTCGCGCACATAGGCGCTCAACTGTTCGATCTTTTCGTGCATGAACGCGTTGAAGCGCAGCCGGAAGCGGCCGTCGCGCACCGCCAGCAGCTTCGCCTCGACCCACAGCAGAAAACACTTGTTCTCGCGATGCAGCGAGCTGTAGTAGCGCAGCACGCGCGCCTCCATCTCCTCGCGCGACGCCGCGCTCTCGAAGATCGCATGCAGTCCCGCCTGCATCGCTTCGTGATCGCGCCGCAATAGCTCCAAAAACAGCTCGGTCTTGCTGCGGAAATTCGAATAGAACGCGCCGCGCGTATAGCCGGCCGCCGCCGCGATGTCCTCGACACTCGCCGCAACGAAGCCCTTCTTCATGAAGGTTGCCTGCGCAGCATCGAGCAGCCGCCCCCGCGTCTGGTCCTTGCTTTGCTCTCGTGTCAGTCTTTGACGTTTCATGGCCGCAAGCCTAGCACCCAAAAGAATTCAAATCCATCTATACATTCAGATACAGGAGTGTATTAGAATGCATTTCTTCATCCAAAGCCATACTTGTATGCCATTAGCATGAAGCGGCGTGCAGGTCTTCGCTGGCGGGCCGCGCGGCTTGCCGTGTTCGTTCGCTGTCTCCAGTTGGGGTAATTGTGAAGCGTCCCGGTTCTCCCGCATCGTCAGCGATGCGCCAGCAGTCTCCCCGATCCCCTCAGCGCGGTTTGTCCAGCCAGACCTGCGCGCTGGCGCTGGCAGGCGTGCTCGCGCTCGCGGCCTGCTCGAAGAGGGAAGCCGCGGCACCCGTGCCGCGCCCGGTGGTCGCGCTCGCCGTGCATGCGGACGGTCACGCGCTGCAAGCGGCGTCGCTGCCCGGCGAAGTGCAGGCGCGCTATTCGACGCCGCTGTCGTTTCGCGTCGCCGGCAAGATCATCGAGCGGCGGGTGCGGCTCGGCGACACGGTGAAGAGCGGCGAAGTCGTCGCCCTGCTCGACCCGGCCGATGCGCAGAAAAACGCCGCCAGCACGCAGGCGCAGCTCGACGCCGCGCAGCACAACCTCGCCTATGCGCAGCAACAGCTCGAACGCGACAAGGCGCAGGCCAAAGAAAACCTCATCGCGCCTGCGCAACTGGAACAGACCACCAACGCCTACGCGTCCGCGCTCGCACAGCGCGATCAGGCGCAGCAGCAGGCGGCGCTCGCGAAGAACCAGCTGCAGTACACGACGCTCGCCGCCGGTCATGCGGGCGTCATCACGGCTGAACAGGCGGATACGGGGCAAAACGTGTCGGCGGGTCAAGCCGTCTACAACCTCGCGTGGAGCGGCGACGTCGACGTGCTGTGCGACGTGCCCGAGAGCGCACTCGCCGCATTCGCGGTCGGCCAGAACGCGAGCGTCACGCTCGCCGCGCTGCCGAGCCGCAAGTTCAGCGCGCGGGTGCGCGAGCTGTCGCCGGCCGCCGATCCGCAAAGCCGCACGTGGCGTGCGCGTCTGACGCTGCTCGATGCCGGCGCCGACGTGCGCCTCGGCATGACCGCCGACGTCACGCCGGCCGTGCCGCTCGCCGTGGCGGCCGCGCAGCACGGCGTGTTCACGCTGCCCGTCACCGCGCTGTTCCACGAGGGGCGCGAACCGGCCGTGTGGGTCGTGCGCGCCGCGGACAACACGCTCGAGCTGCGTCGCGTGACCGTCACGCGCTACTACGAGCGCACGTTCGTCGTCAGCGAGGGCCTGAAAGATGGCGAAAGCGTCGTGCTGCAAGGGGTGCACACCGTGAGCGCCGGCGAGAAAGTCCGCGCGATCGCGCCGCTGCATCCCGAGGACTTCGCTTCATGAGCACCGCGCACGAAGAAGGACGCTTCAATCTATCTGCGTGGGCGCTGCGTCATCAGGCGCTGGTCGTGTTCCTGATCGCGCTTGCCACCGCGTTCGGGATCCTCGCCTACACGCGGCTCGCGCAGTCGGAAGACCCGCCCTTCACGTTCCGCGTGATGGTGATCCGCACGTTCTGGCCCGGCGCCACCGCGCGTCAGGTGCAGGAGCAGTTGACCGATCGCATCGGCCGCAAGCTGCAGGAAACGCCGCACATCGATTTCGTGCGCAGCTACTCGCGTCCCGGCGAATCGCTGATCTTCTTCACGATGAAGGACTCGGCGCCGGTGAGCCAGGTGCCGGAGACGTGGTACCAGGTGCGCAAGAAAGTCGGCGACATCTCGGCGACCCTGCCGCCCGGCATCCAGGGCCCGTTCTTCAACGATGAATTCGGCGACGTCTACACCAACATCTACACGCTCGAAGGCGACGGCTTTTCCGCCGCGCAACTGCACGATTACGCGGACCAGCTCCGCACGGTGCTGCTGCGCGTGCCGGGCGTCGGCAAGGTCGACTATTTCGGCGACCCCGATCAGCACATCTTCATCGAGATCGCGAACACGCAGTTGACGCGTCTGGGCATCTCGCCACAACAGCTTGGCCAGGCGATCAATGCGCAGAACGCGATCGCGCCCGCGGGCACGCTGACCACCACCGACGACCGCGTGTTCGTGCGCCCGAGCGGCCAGTTCAACGACGTCAACGCGCTCGCCGACACGCTGATCCGCATCAACAACCGCACGTTCCGTCTCGGCGACATCGCGACGATCAGGCGCGGCTACGACGACCCGATCGTCACGCAGATGCGCTTCGGCGGCAAACCCGTGCTGGGCATCGGCGTGACGATGCAGCCGGGTGGCGACGTGATCCGCCTCGGCCGCGCGCTCGATCAGCAGATGACCCAACTGCGCGCCGCGCTGCCCGTCGGATTGACTCTGGTCGAAGTATCGAGCATGCCGCACGCGGTCGCGCGCTCTGTGAACGACTTCCTCGAAGCGGTCGCCGAAGCGGTCGCGATCGTGCTGATCGTGAGTCTCGTATCGCTCGGCGTGCGCACCGGCATGGTCGTCGTGATCTCGATTCCGGTGGTGCTCGCGGTCACCGCGCTGTGCATGTACCTGTTCGATATCGGCCTGCACAAGGTATCGCTCGGCACGCTCGTGCTCGCGCTCGGCCTGCTCGTCGACGATGCGATCATCGCGGTCGAAATGATGTCGGTGAAGCTCGAGCAAGGCTGGAACCGCACGCGCGCCGCGGCCTTCGCGTACACCAGCACCGCGTTTCCGATGTTGACCGGCACGCTCGTGACCGTGTCCGGCTTCCTGCCGATCGCGCTCGCGAAGTCGAGCACCGGCGAGTACACGCGCTCGATCTTCGAGGTGTCGGCGATCGCGCTGATCGCGTCGTGGCTCGCGGCGGTCGTGCTGATTCCGCTGCTCGGCTATCACATGCTGCCCGAGCGCAAGCGCCACGCGCACGAGCCCGACGATCACGAGCACGACATCTACGACACGCGCTTCTACACGCGTTTGCGCGGCTGGGTCGGCTGGTGCATCGAGCGGCGCTTCGTCGTGCTCGCGATCACCGTGCTGCTGTTCGTGCTCGCGATGGCCGGCTTCTCGCTGGTGCCGCAGCAGTTCTTCCCGAGCTCGGACCGGCCGGAGTTGCTGGTCGACGTGCGGCTGCCCGAAGGCGCGTCGTTCGATGCTACGCTGCGCCAGGCGCAGCGCCTCGAACAGGCTCTCAAGGGGCGGCCGGAAATCGATCACTCCGTCAGCTTCGTCGGCACCGGCGCGCCGCGCTTCTATCTGCCGCTCGACCAGCAATTGCAGCAGCCGAACTTCGCGCAGTTCGTAATCACCGCGAAATCGGTCAAGGATCGCGAGAAGCTCGCGCAGTGGCTCGAACCGGAGTTGCGCAACAACTTCCCGGCGATCCGCACGCGCCTGTCGCGCCTCGAGAACGGGCCGCCGGTCGGCTATCCGGTGCAATTCCGTGTGAGCGGCGACGACATCGCGACCGTGCGCTCGATCGCCGAACGCGTCGCCGCGACGATGCGCGCCAATCGCGGCACGCGCAACGTGCAGTTCGACTGGGACGAACCCGCCGAGCGCTCGGTGCGCTTCGAGATCGACCAGAAGCGCGCGCGCGAGCTCGGCGTGAGTTCCGAAGACATCTCCAGCTTCCTCGCGTTGACGATGTCCGGCTACACGGTCACGCAGTATCGCGAGCGCGACAAGCTGATCAGCGTCGATCTGCGCGCGCCGCGCGCCGAACGCGTCGACCCGTCGCAGCTGACCGCGCTCGCGATGCCGACGCCGAACGGCCCGGTGCCGCTCGGCACCCTCGGACATCTGCGCAATGACCTCGAATACGGCGTGATCTGGGAACGCGACCGTCAGCCGACCATCACCGTGCAGTCCGACGTGTCGGCCGGCGCACAAGGCATCGACGTCACGCACGCGGTGGACCGCGCGCTCGCGCCGATCCGCGCGACGCTGCCGGTCGGCTACCGGATCGAGATCGGCGGCTCCGTCGAGGAAAGCGCCAAGGGTCAAACCTCGATCAACGCGCAAATCCCGATCATGGTGATCGCGGTGCTCACGCTGCTGATGATCCAGCTGCAAAGCTTCGCGCGCGTGCTGATGGTGGTGCTGACCGCGCCGCTCGGCCTGATCGGCGTCGTGCTGACGTTGCTGCTGTTCGGCCAGCCGTTCGGCTTCGTCGCGATGCTCGGCGTGATCGCGATGTTCGGCATCATCATGCGCAACTCGGTGATTCTCGTCGATCAGATCGAGCAGGACATCGCGTCGGGGCACAAGCGTTTCGATGCGATCGTCGGCGCGACCGTGCGGCGATTCCGGCCGATCACGCTGACCGCCGCGGCCGCCGTGCTCGCGCTGATCCCGCTGCTGCGCTCGAACTTCTTCGGGCCGATGGCGACCGCGCTGATGGGCGGCATCACGAGCGCGACGATCCTCACGCTGTTCTATCTGCCCGCGTTGTACGCCGCGTCGTTCCGCGTGCGTGCCGACGAGCGCGAGCCGCAGACGCCGTCCGGTTCCGGCGCCACGCACACGGGTAACTGAGCATGAGCACGAGCATGACTATTCCCGCCCTGTCCCGCCGCCGCGCGTGCTTCGACGCGCTGGCCCGCACCACGCTTGCAGCCAGCATCGTGGGCATCACCTGCATGCTCGGCGCCTGTTCGTTCGGCCCGAACGGCGACGCGCCCGCGATGCCGCAGCCCGCGCACTACGGTGCCGAGCCGCTGCCGACGCAAACCGTGCCCGCGCAGGGCATCACGCAACAGTTCGTGACCGGGGCGCAGCCGGTGCCCGAGTGGTGGAAGCTTTATCGCTCGGAGGCGCTGAACGCACTCGTCGACGAAGGCCTGCGCAATAGTCCGACGCTCGACGCGACCGACCGCAGTCTTGCCGCCGCGCGCGAGCAGTTGCGCGCGCAGGTCGGCAGCTCGCTGCTGCCGACCATCGACGCCGGCGGCCAGGCCACCCGCAATCGCGCGCTCGCGATCCCCGAGATCGGACCGAACACGTTTCTGTACAACGTGTTCGTCGGCCAGTTGCAGGCGCACTATACGTTCGATCTGTTCGGCTCCGCGCGGCTCGCGAACGCGGCGCTCGCCGCGCGCGTGAACGTGCAGGTCTACCAGCTCGAGGCGGCGCGGCGCGCGCTCGCGGCGAACATCGTGAGCGCGACGATCACGAGCGCCGCGCTGCACGCGCAGATCGATACGACCGAGCGGCTCGTGGTCCTCGCCAACGATCAGGCGCGCGATACCGAACGGCGCTTCGCGCTCGGTGCGGTCTCGCATGCCGATCTGCTGAATGCGCAGCAGAGCGCGGCGAGCGTGTCGGCGAGTCTGCCGGCGCTGAGGCAACAGTGGCTCACTACGCGTCACGCGCTCGCGGTGCTGCTCGGCCGCACGCCCGATGCCGCGCCGGACGACATCGATCTCGCGCAATTGCATGTGCCGGAGCAGGTGCCGGTCGTGGTGCCGTCGGAGCTGCTGCGCACGCGGCCTGACATCGAGGCCGCCGACGCCGCGCTGAAGGCCGCCGCGACCGATGTCGGCGTGGCGACCGCGCAGATGTTCCCGAGTCTGTCGCTGTCGGCATCGATGGGACAAGGCGGGTTTAGCTGGCCGGTCGCGATGTCCGGTGCGGGGGCGATCTGGAGCATCGGCGCGTCGCTGTCGCAACCGCTGTTTCATGGCGGCGCGCTGCTCGCGCAGCGCCGCGCGGCGCAGCACACGTACGAAGCGAGCGTGTCGCAGTACAAACAGACCGTGCTGGCCGCGTTCCAGAACGTCGCCGATACGCTCGCCTCGCTCGAGCACGACGCGCAGTCGCTCGATGCCGCGAACATCGCCGCGCGTTCGGCACAGGGCGTGTTCAACGAGACGTCGGCGCGCTACCGGCTTGGCGCGCTGCCCGTCGCGGCGACGCGTTCGAGCGAACAGCAATGGCGCAACGCACAGCTCGACGAGATCCGCTATACGAGTGCGCGGCTGACTGACACGGCTGCGCTGTTTCAGGCGATGGGCAATCCGCCGCTCGATCAGGGCCGGACGTCGTCCGCGCCGGCGGCCCCTGCTTCTACTGCTACTTCCGCGTCGGCGTCCGTCGGTACAACGAACACGACCGCATCCGACTAAACCAGGGATTCCGTACGGAACAGCGCGCACTTATCCCCAGTTTGTGTTGACAGACTTGTTGATAAGCCTGGGGCGAAGCGTCTAAGTGCTTGAGGCGAATCGCTTTGTCCCGCGCGTTATCGGGCGCGGCAATTTCGAAGCATCGACGCGGCCAAGCGCAATCACGACGGGAAATCAACGGCCAGCGCCGTTATCCACAGAATGTGTTGAAAGACCTGTTGATAAGGCCTGGAGATCGCGCCCAAGTGCTTGAGCGCGCGATGGATTCAGGCGCCGATGCATTCACGCACGCATCGGGCAAAGAAGGAGCGATAGATCAGGATTCCGACCCGAAGGGGTGAACGCGTGCGCGGTCCGCCAAAGCCGACCACGCACGCGCAATCAAAAACATCAAGGCTTGTTCGACTCGAACAGATCCATGATCTGCTTCTTCTCGGTCGTCGACACGCTAGGCGGCGGCACCACCGGCGGCGTCATGCCCGCCGGCCCGACACCGCCCACCGCATCGGTCGCGCCGGCCATCGGATTGCCCGAATCGAGACCGATGCTCGCGACGAAGCCCTGCCCCGGCAACTTGTCGCTGAAGAACAGCTCGCCGTCCATCACCGTCACGCCGTCGGGTTGCGGCGGCTCGGCCTGCGGCACACCGCGCAGCGCGCGCTGCATGTACTCGACCCAGATCGGCAGTGCGAGCTGCGCGCCGAATTCGCGACTGCCGAGACTCTTCGGCTGGTCGTAGCCCATCCACGCGACCGCCACCAGCGACTGCTGATAGCCGGCGAACCAGCCGTCCTTCGCGTCGTTGGTCGTACCGGTTTTGCCCTGCAGGTCCGAGCGCTTCAGCACGTTGGTGCCCGCCCCCGTACCCGCGGTCGCGACCGAGTGCAACAGGCTGTTCATGATGTATGCGTTACGCGGCTCGAGCGTGCGCGGCGCGTCGTGCCCAGCGACGAGCGGCTGCGCGCGCGAGATCGCCACGCCACGCGCGTCGGTCACCTCGTTGATCAGATACGGATTGATCCGGTAGCCGCCGTTCGCGAACACCGAGTACGCGCCCGCCGACTGCAGCGGCGTGACGAGGCCCGCGCCGAGCGCCATCGGCAGATACGGCGGGGTTTTGTCGGCGTCGAAGCCGAAGCGCTGCGTGACGAAGTCCTGCGCGTACCTGGTGCCGATGAACGACAGGATGCGGATCGACACGAGGTTCTTCGACTTCTGCAGCGCGAGGCGCATCGACATCGGACCATCGGGCTGGTCGTCGTCCTTCGGCTCCCACGCGTCGCCGCCCGGCGTGGTCGGCGGGAAGTACAGCGGCGCGTCGTTGATGATCGTCGCCGGGGCGAGACCCTTGTCGAGCGCGGCCGAATAGATGAACGGCTTGAAGCTCGAACCCGGCTGGCGCCACGCTTGCGTCACATGGTTGAACTTGTTCTTGTTGAAGTCGAAACCGCCGATCAGCGCGCGGATCGCACCGTCCTGCGGTGTCAGCGACACCAGCGCGCCCTCGACCTGCGGCAGCTGCGTAATCTGCCAGTTGCCCTTGTCGTCGGCGATGAGGCGCACGATCGAACCCGGCCTGATATGCAGCGTCTGATTCGCGCGCGGGCTTAGCGCGGCGGCAACGAAGCGCAGGCCGTCGCCCGACACCGTCACCTGCGTACCGTCGACCAGTTGCGCGACCACCTGCTTCGCGTTCGCCGCCGTCACCACGCCGGCGATGATCTCGCCGTTGTCCGGGTGATCGGTCAGCGCGTCGTCGATCGTCTGGTCGCGGTCGTCGCCGGCCTCCGGCAACTGCACGAAGCCTTCCGGTCCGCGATAGCCGTGGCGCCGCTCGTAGTCCATCACGCCCTTGCGCACCGCGCGATACGCGGCGTCCTGATCGGCGGAATCGATCGTCGTCGTGACGTTCAGGCCGCGCGTGTAGGTTTCGTCCTTGTACTGCGCGTACATCATCTGCCGCACCATTTCGGCGACGTACTCGGCATGCACGCTGTACTCGTTGCCCGGATTCTTCGTGTGAATCTCTTCCTTCACGGCCTGGTCGTACTGCTGCTGCGTGATGTAGCGCAATTCGAGCATGCGTCGCAGGATGTACTCCTGACGGATCTTCGCGCGCTTCGGATTGACGACCGGGTTATACGCGGAGGGCGCCTTCGGCAGGCCCGCGAGCATCGCGGCCTGGGCCAGCGAAATGTCCTTCAGGTCCTTGCCGAAGTACACGCGCGCGGCCGCGGCGAAGCCGTACGCGCGCTCGCCCAGATAGATCTGGTTCATGTACAGCTCGAGGATCTGGTCTTTGGTCAGCGCGCGCTCGATCTTGTACGCGAGCAGCATTTCGTAGACCTTGCGGGTATAGGTCTTCTCGCTGGAGAGGAAGAAGTTGCGCGCGACCTGCATCGTGATCGTGCTCGCACCCTGCGACGCGCCGCCATGCGCAAGGTCGGCGAAACCGGCGCGCAGAATGCCGAGGAAGTCGACGCCGCCGTGTTCGTAGAAGCGGTAGTCCTCGATCGCGAGCACCGCTTTTTTCATCTGATCGGGGATGTCCTGGAAGCGCACGAGGCTGCGGCGCTCCTCGCCGAACTCGCCGATCAGCACGTGATCTGCGGTGTAGACGCGCAGCGGCACTTTCGGGCGATAGTCGGTCAGCGCGTCGAGCGACGGCAACTGCGGCCCCATCACGACGAGCGCATAGCCGACGATCAGCGCGCCGATCACGGCGACGGTCGCGATCAGGCCGATAAACCACAGCACGAGCGACGCCCCGATCGAACGACGGCCGTACTCGGCGTCGCGCGAAGCGGCGTTGCGTCCAGGTGTGCGTTGATGGGAGTCCCGGTTTTCACCGGCCGGAGAGTTCGAGGAATGCGGTCGTTTGATGATTGGCATGACTGGAGTAATGGCCCGCAACTGCGCGCCTGTCTGCACGCGCACTCGGCGCGCGCATGGGTCGTGATCGACATCCTGGCCGGGACGTACGCCGCCCTGCGGACATTGCCCCCGGCCGCCCGCACGGCACGCCTCGGACCATGTCCGGCGCAACGTAACAGCGCATTTTAAAGAAATCGGCAGTGGTCCAACGCAGTTTTTTTGTAAGAATTCCCTTCGCCGGCCGCCTTTTCCTGGTAAGGGTCTGTAATTTCGCGCAGCGCGAATGGCAGCGCGGATGCGAAGCCTGGCTTATGCGGGGTTATCAACATTTTCTGTTGAAAGGGCTGTGGACAAACCGCCCGCAAACACTACAACTCTTTGATGTCATGGGATTTTCGCACCGCGCTTGTTCCGTGGCGAGGCAACTCGTCATATGATGAACCCCGCGCGCGTCTTTCGATGCGCGCGACGGGGACCCCAACGGCGGGTTCCAACGGCAGCTCCGATGACGGGTTTCGACACCATATCCGGAGGCACGCGCCGACCCGCCCATGCCAACAAGACTGCGAGTCGATCATGTCCAAGCCCAGCGAGCGCATCGTCGTATTCGTCACGACCGCGCAGAAACGTGCGATTACCGCGACCGCGGAGGAACTGGGCATCAGCGTAAGTGAACTGATGCGGCGCGCGGTGCTGAGCTTCGGCGCGACCAGCGAGCAGGTCAAGGCCGCGAGCATCGTCGACCGGCTGCGCGCGCCGCGCGCGCCCGATGCGCTGAACGCGGCGCTGCAACGCGTCGCGCGCGGTACGCGCTATGCGCGGGCCGCGCTGCCGGTGTCGCTGCAAGCACCCGACAAAGATGCTGCAGGTACCGCAAGCGCGGCGGCCGGCGCGGCCGATGCCGCGGACCCGTCCGCAATGCCGCAAGCCGGTCGCCCCGCTGACGCACTCGACGCTGCCGATTCCCGCGCCCCGCTGCTTCCCGCGGGTGTCGCCGCCGCGCTCGCCGCCGAGCAGGACGAACAGGCCGCGGCCACCGCCGAAGCTGTCGCGCGTCTGACCGCGGCACGCGCCGTCAACAACGCGGAAAACGTCGAGACGGACGCAATCGAACATGCCGCGTCGCAACGGCTGTCCGGCACGTCGGCGCGTCTGCGCAACTCACTGAAGCGCCGCCCCACCGACCAGGCCCCCGACGACGAGGAACCGCACAGCGACCCGAGCGCCGAAGGCGGCCGCTTCGCGTGACGGAACGCGTGACGGAAAATTACCGCGCATCGAGCCGCGCTCACTGCATTCGAGCGAACAGGCCGGGGTATGCAACGAGTGCCCGTTGCATATCGTTACATCGGTGACACCTGCATGAGTCGCCACTCGAAGACGCCCGCCGACACGCGCAAACGCGGGCTTTTGCAGTATCGTTCGAGCCTTCGAGCGGCCCCATCGATCGAGCCATCTTTAAGACCGCCGATGGTGTAATATCCGCCGTCAAGTCCATGCCCATCATGGCTTTCTATCATCCAGTCAATCCTCAACCCGCAATTGCGCCCCACCAAAAACGGACCGCGCTATTGCAATTGGCAAGTGTGCCCCTAACTCCGGTCCGACGGTTGCGCAGCATCGCGCGCGGCGGCGTAAAGTAGCAGTAGTTCAAAGCAGTCAGGCGCGCACGCATCGTCGGCGCCGCTCACATTCTCTGGAGGTTTTCATGTCGCTTTTTGACAGCATTTCGCGCACGCTCAAAGGTCTTCTGAACGATGCGGCCGACTCGGTGCAGGATCCGTCGCGTGACTCGCGCCAGATCGTGCGCGAACTCGACGACAGCATCGGCAAGGCCGAGAACTCGCTGATCGAGATTCAGGCGCAGGTCGCCACCCAGCAAAGCAAGCGCGATGTTGCCGCGGACAAGGCGAAGAAGTACGAAGACGGTGCTCGCCGCGCGTTGCAGTCCGGTGACGAAGCGCTCGCGCGTGAAGCGCTCGGCGCGCAGGCCACCGCCGAAGCCGAACGTGATGCGCTGACGAAAGAACTGACTTCGCTGGAGCCGTCGGTCGCGCAACTGAAGAGCCAGATCGAGGACATGCGCACGCGCCGCAACGACCTGAACGCGCGCTCGAACATCCTGCAAGCCAAGCAGCAGATCGCACAGGCGAAAGATACGGCGGCCACGGCACTCGGCGGCATCGGCGGCAAGAACCTGTCCGAAGATTTCCAGAAGCTCGAAGATAAGGTCGCGCTGTCGAATGCGCGTTCCGACGCACGTCTGAACTCCGCCGATGAAAAGAGCGGCAAGGCGCTCGACGACAAGCTCGCGGATCTGAACCGCGGCCCGTCCATCGACGATCGGCTCGAAGCGCTGAAGAAGCAGCTCAATACGCCGGCGCAGTAAATGCTGAATGCGTGTACCGGCTTCACGGCAAGTACACGCGGCAATGACAACGGCAGTAGCAGTACATGCCGGTGCGGGCTCTCTGCTGAACGCACCGGCATACCGGCCGCCATAGGCAGCCACCGCAATCGACTGATGGAGACGGGCGCGCTCCGCCCGGTCTGCAAATGAAAAAACTTTTCGCAACCGCCTTCGCTTCGCTGCTGCTCGTGTCGGCCGCGGCGTTCGCGGTGCCGACCGCTCAGCAAATCGAATCGGCGATGGCGCAGGGCAACTGGCAGCAGGCCGACGCCGGCCTCACCGAAGTCTTGCAAGCGCATCCGAACAACGCACACGCGCACTATCTGTACGCCCAGGTGCTCGATCGCGAAGGCCGTTTCGCCGAGGCGCTCGCGCAGCTCCAACAGGCGAAGACGCTCGATCCGCAGATCCGTTTCACCGACCCGAGCCGCTTCGCGCAAACCGAAGCGCGCGTGCGCCGCGACGCGGAGCGCGCGGGCGACAACGTCACCCGTCACGCCGCCAATCCGTTCGCGCAGCAGAATGCGCCTGCTGTGCAGCAACAGTCGGCGATGATGTCGCAAGCGCAATTACGGCATGGTCCGGGGGTGGGTATGTGGATCGGTATCGTTGTTCTGATCGTGGCGATCGCGCTCGTGCTGCGCTGGACCTTGCGTCGCGCGCGCAGCCAGGAAAACACGCGCGCCGACGACGACCGCCGCGCGCAACTGAAGCGCGCAACCGACATGCTGAACACCGTGCGATCGATCAAGCTCGACGTAAAGCTGTCCACCGCGCCGGGTCACGAGCTGCTCGAGAAAGACGTCGAAGCGACGGAGGAGCAGTTGCGCGGTACCGTCGAAACGCTGTCGAACGGCAAGAATCCGCTGCCCCCTTATGCACTCGACGAGTTCGAGCAACGCATCGCGAGCCTGCGCGCGCGTGCCGACGGCCGGCCCGACCCGACCGCCGCGTCGGTGGGCACCGGCCAGCAATCGGCGTATGCGCAGGAGGCCGAGCGCTTCGGCAATCCGCAGCCGCCTTATCCGCAACAGGGCCCGGTTCAGCAGCAGCCGCAGGTCATCGTGCAGCAAGGCGGTGGCATGGGTGGCGGCATGGGCGGTCTGCTGACCGGCGTGCTGCTTGGCGAGGCGCTCAGTCATGGGCGTGACCGCGTGATCGAGCGCGACGTGATCGTCGACCCCGACGAACTGCGCCGGCGCGGCAACGACGGCGGAAACGGCGGCGGGCTCGACTTCGGTCAGGGGTCGAACGACTGGAACGATGACGGCAGCGGCGGCGGCATCGACATGGGCAGCAACGACGATTCCGGCGGTTGGACCGATACCTGATCGAAGCCGATCGACCCGCGTCGAATGAAACACAGGCTCCTTCGCGGAGCCTGTTTTTTGCCGGCCGGTTTTGTGTACCGCCTTCGTTCAATTCAGGCCCGCGCCGACTCCACCTGGCTACCCTCGTGCTGCGCGAGCATGTCCGCCCCCGCGAACAGCCGCACGATGAAACGCTCCGCGTAATCGATCAATGCGTCGCGGCGCGCGTCGTTCGCGTCGATGTATTCAGCGGCTAGATGAAACAGTTGCAGCACGATCTGCGTGCAGACTTCGTCGACCGTCTCGCGCGCGAGTCGCGGCATCACTTCGAGCTGCACGATGTCGTCCGCCATTTCCGCCGACACCTCGTGCAGGTTCGCGCGCACCGCTTCGCGCAAAGCCGGCGACGTGCCGTGATATTCGGCCAGCGCGCTCAGGAACGCTTCGCGATTGGCCAGCGCGAACGTGAAAAACGCGACGCACGCGCGCCGCGGCACGCTGTGCGGCTCGTCGTGCGCGGCGAGCCAGCGCTCGCGCCGCAGCATCGGCCGAAGCCGACGGCTCACGGCGGCGATCGCTTCGCGCGCGAGCTCGTCGAGCGCGCCGAAATGGCGGTAGAAGGTGTTCGGATTGAGCCCCGCCTCGCGCGCGAGCTCGCGCAAGCCGAGGCTCGCGAAACTGCGGCCGCTGGCGGTCAACCGCAGCGCGGCTTCGATCAGCTTGCGCTTGCCGGGCGGCAACTCCGGTCCGGCGACGGACGATGCTTCCGGGACAGTGGTCATCGTGCGTTCAATCATCGCGCGGTATACGCGTTTAATAGCTGCACTCTAAACGATCTTGACGCGATGTGTACGGTTGTCTACCCTGCGCGTTAAGCCATGTATAGACAGGTGTAGACGCGCGATTTCGGCTCCGGCCGTCGCGCCGCTCGAGGCCGCCGCGCCGTAGCCGCTGTCGTTTCACCCCCGCTTTCGCCCCGTGCCGGAGACCGCCTTGACGCCTGCCCCTTCCGCTTCATCCGCCGCACCGCGCATTGCGATCGTCGGCAGTGGCTTTGCCGGCATCGGCATGGCGATCCGTCTGCAGCAGATGGGCATCACATCGTTTACGGTCTACGAAGCCGCGGGCAGTATCGGCGGCACGTGGCGCGACAATACCTATCCCGGCGCGGCCTGCGACGTACCCTCGCATCTCTATTCGTTTTCGTTCGAGGCGAATCCAGCGTGGTCGCGCTCGTTCAGCAGCCAGGCCGAAATTCTCGCGTATCTGCAGCACTGCGCGCGCAAGTACGGCGTCGATCGCTATGTGCGCTGCAATGCGAAAGTGAACGCCGCGCGCTTCGACGAAGCGCGACAGGTCTGGCTGATCGAACTCGACACGAACGGCGCGCGCGAAATTATCGAGGCCGACGTGCTGATCGCCGCGAACGGTCCGCTGTCGCGTCCCGCGCTGCCGCGCATCGCCGGTATCGAACGTTTCGAAGGCAAGCTGTTCCACTCGGCGCGCTGGGATCACGCGTATCCGCTCGACGGCAAACGCGTCGCGGTGATCGGCACCGGCGCGAGCGCGATCCAGTTCGTGCCGAAAATCCAGCCGCGCGTCGCGCATCTGGACCTTTTCCAGCGCACCGCGCCGTGGGTGATGCCCAAGCGCGACAAGCCGATCGGCCCGCGCGCGCAATGGCTGTTTCGTACGCTGCCGTTCACGCAGCGCTTCGTTCGCAGCGCGATCTATTGGCAGCTCGAATCGCGTGGGATCGCGTTCGTCGTCAATCCGAAGCTGATGGAGATGCCGATGAAGTTCGGCCTCAGCTATCTGGAGCGACGCGTCAAGGACCCGGCGCTGCGCGCGAAGCTCACTCCGAACTACCGGCTCGGCTGCAAGCGCGTGCTGCTGTCGAGCGACTACTACCCGGCCGTATGTCAGCCGAACGTCGATGTCGTGACGAGCGGCATTCGCGAGATCGTCGCGGATGGCATCGTGACCGAGGACGGCGTGCATCACCACGCGGACGCGATCATCTGCGGCACCGGCTTCCAGGTCAACGACGTGCCGGCGCCGTTCGAAGTGACCGGCCTCGACGGCACCGATCTCAGCACGCTATGGCTGCGCGATGGCCCGGAGGCCTATCTCGGCACGAGCATCGCGAACTTCCCGAACTTCTTTATGATCGTCGGCCCGAACACGGGACTCGGCCATAACTCGATGATCTACATGATCGAGTCGCAACTGCGCTACATCGGCGATTGCCTGCGCGTGCTGCGCAAACGCAATGCGCGCACGATGACCTTGCGCGCCGACGTGCAGCGCGATTTCAATGCGCGTTTGCAGCAGGAGATGCGGCACGCGGTATGGACGAGCGGCTGCCACAGCTGGTATCAGACCCAGAGCGGCAAAGTCACCGCGATCTGGCCCGGCTTCACGTTCAGCTTTCGCAAGCGTACGCGGCGCGTGCGGCCGCAGGATTACCGCTTCGCGCGTTGAATCAGCCCCGCGCGGCGGCGGGCGCAGTCACTGCCCTCCGCCACCGCTCAGCAACCGCAACAGCTCCCACAGAAACTTCACGATGATCACGATCAGTTCCCACAACCGGTAAAGCGGCTGCCAGTCCAGCACGCGCAGAAGGGACTCGATCATCGCTATCGCCAGAAGAAGTGAAGGCGCCCAATGCGTCGCGCAACCTCAAACCGCCATCACGGCCCGCTTGCGCTCCGCGCGCTGCATGAAGAAGTTCGTCGCGACGACGCCGACCGTGACGACTGCGATGAACAGCGTCGCGAGCGCATTCATCTCCGGGTTCAAGCCGAGACGCACGCGCGAGAACACGACGAGCGGCAAGGTCGTCGAACCGGGACCCGACAGGAACGCGGACAGCACGAGGTCGTCGATCGACAGCGTGAACGACAGCAGCCAGCCGGACACCAGCGCTTGCGAAATCAGCGGCAGCGTGACGGAGAAGAACACGCGCAGCGGGGTCGCACCGAGGTCGAGCGCGGCTTCCTCGAGCGACGGATGCAGCTCCCGCACGCGCGACTGCACGATGATCGCGACGTACGAAATACACAGCATCACGTGACCGATCCAGATCGTGAAGATGCCGCGTTCGGCCGGCCAGCCGATCCAACGCGCCATTTCGATGAACAGCAGCAGCAGCGAGATGCCCTGAATCACTTCGGGGATCACCAGCGGCGCGTTGATCATGCCCGTGTACAGCGTGAAGCCGCGAAAGCGCCCCATCCGCGCGAGCACGAAGCCCGCCCACGTACCGATGATCACCGACGCGAACGCCGTCAGCAAGCCGATCCGCAGCGACAGCCACGCCGATGCAATGAGCTCGTCGTCCCGCAACAGCGCCGCGTACCAGCGCATCGAAAAGCGTGTCCACACCGTGACCAGTTGCGATTCGTTGAACGAATACACGATCAGGCTGACGATCGGGATATACAGAAACAGAAAGCCGATGCCGAGAGCAATCAGCTGCAGCATGCGATTCGGCTTCATTGGCGGCCCTCCTCCAATGCCTTCGCCTGCGCATGCTGGAACAGCGCCATCGGCACCAGCAGCAGCAACACCATCGCGCAAGTGACGGCGGACGCCATCGGCCAGTCGGCGTTGTCGAAGAACTCGTTCCACATTACGCGGCCGATCATCAGCGTGTTCGCGCCGCCGAGCAGCTCAGGAATCACGTACTCGCCCACCGCCGGAATGAATACCAGCAGACAGCCCGCGACGATGCCGTTCTTCGACAGCGGCAGCGTGATCTGCCAGAACGCCTTCCACGGCTTCGCGCCGAGGTCGTACGCGGCTTCGAGCAAGGTCAGGTCCATTTTCACCAGGTGGGCGTAAAGCGGCATCACGAGAAACGGCAGGTACGAATAGACCATGCCGATGTAGACCGCCGTGTTCGTGTGATACAGCTCGATCGGTGCATGGATCAAGCCGACCGACATCAGGAAGTTATTCAGCAGCCCGTTGTTCTTCAGAATGCCGATCCATGCGTACACGCGGATCAGGAACGAAGTCCAGAACGGCAGCATCACGGCCATCATCAGCAGATTGCGGGTGGCTGCATTGGAGCGCGCGATGTAGTACGCCATCGGATAGCCGATCAGCAGACACAGCACGGTCGATATCGCCGCGACGACGACTGAATTCACATAGGTCGCGAAGTACAGGCTGTCGGTCAGCAGAAATGCGTAGTGCGACAGATCCAGCCTGATGTGCAGCGCGCCTTCCGCGAAGGTGACGAGCTGGGTGTACGGCGGAATGCCGAGCTGCGAATCGGCGAAGCTGATCTTCACGACCAGCAGGAACGGCACGAGGAAAAACAGCAGCAGCCAGATGAACGGCCCCGCCACCACCGCGCCACGTCCCGTGAGCTTCAGACGCCGCACGGGCCACGTGAAGAACGAGCCAAGCGCTTCTTTCATGATGTCAGCACCACGCCGGCCGATGCGCTCCAGCGCACGTAGACTTCGTCGCCCCAGGACGGCGGATCGATTTCGGTGAGCGCGAGGCTCGTCACGTTCGCGATCACGGTCTTGCCGCCGTCGAGCTTCACGTGATACAGCGAATAGCCGCCCATGTACGCGATATTCGTGACGACGCCCTTGCCCCAGTTGTACGCGCCCTCGGGCGGCTTGCGCGTGATCGCGATGCGTTCGGGCCGCACCGAGATCGTCACCGGCATGCCGAGCGGACCCGTGATGCCGTGATTGACGTGCAGACGGCAGGTCAGATCCGGCGTTTCGATGAACACGTGATCGGGTTCGTCCTCGACCGTGCGGCCTTCGAACAGATTGGTCGAGCCGATGAATTCCGCCGAGAAACGGCTGTTCGGATACTCGTAGACTTCATGCGGCGTGCCGAGCTGCACGATCTGACCTTCGCTCATCACGGCGAGGCGGTTGGCCATCGTCATCGCTTCTTCCTGATCGTGCGTGACCATCATGCAGGTCACGCCGACCTGGTCGAGGATGTTGACGAGCTCGATTTGCGTGCGCTGGCGGATCTGCTTGTCGAGCGCCGACATCGGCTCGTCGAGCAGCAGCAGCTTCGGCCGCTTGACGAGCGAGCGCGCGAGCGCGACGCGCTGCTGCTGCCCGCCCGACAGCTGATGCGGCTTGCGCTTCGCGAAGCGGCCCATCTGCACGAGTTCGAGCGCGTTGTGCACGCGGTCTTTCAGCTCGGCCTTCGGCACGCCCTCCTGCTTCAGACCGAACGCGACGTTCGCCTCGACCGTCATGTGCGGGAACAGCGCGTACGACTGGAACATCATGTTGACCGGCCGGCGATACGGCGGCAGTTGCGCGAGATCTTCGCCATCGATCAGGATCTTGCCCGACGTCACGGTTTCGAGCCCGGCCATCATGCGCAGCAGGGTCGACTTGCCACAGCCCGAGCTGCCGAGCAGCGCGAACAGCTCGCCCTTCTTTACCGTCAAGTTGACCCCTTTGACCGCGACGGTCTCGCCGAACTTCTTCACGACGTCGACGATCTGGATGAACTGTTCCGCTGCGTCTCCCGTAACGGCGCTCGGGCCCGTCGACGGCATGGCCGTCCCGGCCAGCGCGCCCGGCTGGTCACTACTCATCATAATGCTGCTTCACTCCGGCGTTTGACGAACAAAGCCCCCGGTGAACACCGAGGGCTTCATAGGCTTCTTATCTGTTTGTTGCCGCGCTTAGCGGCCGGACTTGAACTCGGTCCACAGTCGCGTTTGCAGCCGCTGGATTTCCTGCGGCAGCGGTTTCAACAGGAACAGCGTCTTGATGGTTTCCGGCGACGGGTACACGGCCGGATCGTTCGCGACGTCCTTGTCCACGTACTTGCGCGCTTCCATATTGACGCTCGGATAGTACACGGCGTTGGTGATCGCGGCGTGCACTTGCGGCGTCTCGATGTAGTTGATCCACTCGAGCGCGGCTTCCTTGTGCTTTGCGTCCTTCGGAATCGCCATCACGTCGAACCACACCGGCGCGCCGCCCTTCGGCACGAAGTACTCGATCTTGTACGGCTTCTTCGCTTCGAGCGCGCGATGCTTGGCGATCACGACGTCGCCCGACCAGCCGTACGCGAAGCACACGTCGCCGCCGACGAGGTCGTTGATGTAGCCCGACGAGTTGAACTGCGTGATGTACGGACGGATTTTCTTCAGCATCTCGAGCGCGGCGCGGTAGTCGGCCGGGTTCGTGCTCATCGGGTCCTTGCCCATGTAGTGCAGCGCGGCCGCGAACATCTGGTCCGGCGCGTCGAGCACCGATACGCCGCAGGCCTTCAGCTTCGAGATGTTTTCCGGCTTGAACAGGATGTCCCAGTTGTCGAGCGGCACGTCCTTGCCGAGGATCTGCTGGACCTTCGTCACGTTGTAGCCGAGGCCGGTCGTGCCGTACGCCCAGGGCACCACGTACTTGTTGCCCGGATCGGCGCCGGCGACGAGCGCCATCAGCGACGGGTCGAGGTACTTCAGGTTCGGCAGCTTCGATTTGTCGAGCGGCTCGAAGATGCCCGCGGCGATCTGCTTGCCCGCGTAGTTGCTGGTCGGCACGACGATGTCGTAGCCCGAGTTGCCGGTGAGCAGCTTCGCCTGCAGCGTGTCGTCGCTGTCGTAGTTGTCGTACTTGACCTGAACGCCGGTCTGTTTCGTGAAGTTCGGGATCGTATCCTTCGCGATGTAGTCGGACCAGTTATACACGTTCAGCTGCGTATCCTTCGCAGCGGCCGTCAACCACGGCACCGCGCACAAGATCAGCGCC
Organism: Paraburkholderia atlantica; assembly: GCF_000092885.1. Classification (NCBI taxonomy): domain Bacteria; kingdom Pseudomonadati; phylum Pseudomonadota; class Betaproteobacteria; order Burkholderiales; family Burkholderiaceae; genus Paraburkholderia; species Paraburkholderia atlantica. The sequence goes on from NC_014117.1 coordinate 1,917,431, forward strand.
GCCACATGCCCCACCATCCGTTTGTTCATCCCGTTCTCCGCTCCCGTCGTCATTCAAGCCGCGCCCTCGCGCGCACGGCCCCCTGAAAACCCCGAAAACTACCACCAATTATTGCTCGCTCCAAAAAAAACCCGGAGCTGTCGCACAAACGGTACAGGCTGTGGCCGCACCCTTGCAAAATGGCCGCAATTTTAACGGGTTATCGGCGCGTGTCTACCGAAAAATACGCGGGCCGCGGTCGCGCCTGATCCCCGCTGGGCGCAGGTTGCGGGGGTTTCGTCGCGTCGCTGTTATCCGCTTGTCAGGTCGGCGTCGGCTCGCACCTGGGCGGTCGCCTTGCTCGCCCGCGCCGGTGCCGGGACGGTGCATGCCGGCGCAGAGCCGCGTAGGTACCGCGGCGCACCTTTCATGCGCACCGGCTTCGCCACGACGGCTCGAATGCTCCTATCATGATCCATTGATGCGGATTGCGCGACGTCGTCGCGCGACGGCCGGCCAGCCGCTGCGCGCCGGCGATGGGCATATGACTTGCAACAGGATGCGTTTCCCAGAAGCTCTGGCACGATGAACACCAATCCTTTCGCGATGCGTCCCAACCGGCGCCGGCGTCTGCCGGGCGAGCCCACGCGTCCGGCGCACTGGTTTTCGTTCCTCGGCGCCGGCGCGCTGATCGCGGTCGGCTATATCGACCCCGGCAACTGGGCGACCGCGCTCGGCGCCGGCGCGGGTTACGGCTACGGCCTGCTCGGCATCGTGCTGCTGTCGAGCATGGTGGGCATGCTGATGCAATGGCTGTCGTCGCGCCTCGGCGTCGTGACCGGGCGCGATCTCGCGCAGCTGTGCCGCGAGCGCAATGGCCGGCGCGCGACGCTGTTCCTGTGGCTGACGAGCGAAGTCGCGATCATCGCCTGCGATGTCGCCGAGGTGGTCGGCAGCGCAGTCGCGCTGCAACTGCTGCTCGGCGTGTCGCTGACGGTCGGCGTGCTGATGTCGGCGGTCTGCACGTTCGCGCTGCTCGCACTCCAGCAGGCGGGCGGCCGCAGGCTGGAGGCGGTGATCGCCGCGCTGATCGGCTTCGTCGGGCTGTGCTTCGTCGTGCAGCTCGCGCTCGCGCGGCCCGACTGGCACGCGGCGCTCGCCGGCACCGCGCCGAGCATCGAGCTGATCAGAAACGCGGGCATGCTATGGCTCGCGGCGGGTATCGTCGGCGCGACGGTCATGCCGCATAACCTGTATCTGCATTCGGCGCTCGTCAAGCATCACGCGCCCGACAGCAGCGACGCGCAGATCAAGGCCGCGCTGCACGTCGTCAATCTCGATACCTTCGGCTCGCTTGCGTTCGCGTTCGTGATCAACGCGGCGCTGCTGATCGTCGCGGCCGCCGTGTTCTATTCCAGCGGCCATCGCGACGTCACCGATCTGGCCGATGCGCATCGGCTGATCGCGCCGCTGGTCGGCAACCGCTGGGCCGGCATCCTGTTCGCGGCGGCGCTGCTCGCGTGCGGACTCAGCGCAACCGTCACCGGCACGCTGGCCGGTCAGGCGGTGATGGAGGGCTTCCTGCGGCTGCGCTTGCCGCGCTGGAAACGCGCACTGCTCACGCGTGCGCTCGCGATCGGGCCGGCCCTGCTCGCGGTGGGCATGTTCGGCCAGCACGGCTCGAATCAACTGCTGGTCGCGAGCCAGGTGGTGCTGAGCCTGCAATTGCCGCTCGCGGTCGTGCCGCTGATCCGCTGTGCGTCCGATCCGACGCTGATGCGCGGCTGGCGCGTGCACGGCGTGCCGCTGGTGCTGGCTTGGCTGTCGGCGTGGTTCATCATTGCGCTCAACGGCGCGTTGTTGTGGCAACTGGCGACTGGGGCATGACGACAGCCGGACGTCCACGCGGTTATGTGAACTTCGCATCGCGCTGAGCGCCGCGTGCAAGGCGTGCGCCGCGCATCGGTTAACATAGCGGGACTTTGCCTCAACGCCCCAAGGTTTCCGATGACTTCGAATCTCCACGATCTTCCCGACAGCCCGTGCATCGGTGTCTGCTCCACGCTCTTCGACGAGGTCTGCAAAGGCTGCGGCCGCACCGCGGCCGAGGTGTCGAACTGGGTGTTCCTCAGCGACGAGGAAAAGCGCGCGATCTGGACCCGGATCGAACGGGAAGGCACCGCGATGCGGTTTCAGAACGACAAGGTGTGAGCCGGTTGTCTGCACGCATCGCAGTTCGAGGTTGCATGCGACCATAAAAAATGCCGGGATGTCCCGGCATTTTTTATGGTTTGCGTTTTTCTCCACGCGCGTTGGCAGCGCATGTCGCCCCTGTCGCCCGGCATCTGGAAAGCGAGCCGGCCCGCGAGCCACAATCGCTTCAGATACGAATGCATCCAAACCCGAGAACGCTTCGGAACACTTCTGCTCCATGACCACCACCAGGGACTTCGTTCAGTGCCTCGCGGAATGGCGCCGAATGGCCCACGTGTTCAATCCGTGGTCCGAGACCGATGAACGCGATCAGCCCGGCATCAACGCGCCACTGATTCGCCAGCAACAGCTTGCCGCCTACCTGCAAGCCCGCCAAACGAGCGTCAAGGTGATCCTGATTGCGGAGGCGCTGAGCTGCCGTGGCGGGCGTTTCACGGGCATCGCGATGACCTCCGAGCGGATTCTGCTCGGCAACGATACGAAGCTCAACAGCTTCGCCAAGGGAACGGACCGCGGCCCGGTACCGGACTATCTGCCGGGTTCGGCAACCCGCACCAGTTGCCGCGATTCTCTGACTCGAATGACGGACCGCGAATACGGTGTCTATGAGAGAACCGCGTCGGTCGTCTGGCAGACGATGCTTTCCAATGGCTTCGGTCCAACCGAGTTTGCGCTATGGAATGCGTTCCCGTTTCATCCGTTCGCGGACGAAGACACCGAGAGCAACCGCCGCCCATCGAATTCAGAGCTACGCGCGACAGTCCAGATTCTGACTGACTTCCTCAGCCTGTTCCCTCGCAACGTGCGCTTCGTTGCGCTTGGGCGTGAGGCGGAAAGCGCGTTGCTCAGTCATCCGGTGCGTCCTCTGCACGAACTCGTGAGGCACCCTACGGCTAGAGCGGCGAACCCTGCAAATAGCGCGCTTCGAGCGAAGAATCGCCCCATGGGTAAGCTGGATGAAGTCATTCGACGGCTCGCGCTGGGCCGGTATTAGTCCAGCGCTTAGGCTACCAGAGCCACCAAAGCAAAAAGGCCCACGCCGGCAGACTGCCGGCATGGGCCTCTGGGAATCGCTGAAATCCAGCGACCCAGCGCTTATTGAACGCCCTGACTCGTCAGGAAGTCCTCATAGTTGCCGCCAAAGTCGTTCAGCGTGCCGTCCGTGCGCACTTCGATGATCCGGTTCGCCAACCCGCTGACGAATTCACGGTCGTGCGAAACGAAAATCAGCGTGCCTTCGAACTTGTCCAGCGCGATCTGCAGCGATTCGATCGACTCCATGTCCATGTGGTTGGTCGGTTCGTCCATCAGCAGCACGTTGTGGCGGCCGAGCATCAGCTTGCCCCAGATCATGCGGCCCTTCTCGCCGCCCGACAGCACCTTGACCGACTTGCGGATGTCGTCCGCATTGAACAGCAGGCGGCCGAGCGTGCCGCGCACCATCTGCTCGTCGTCGCCTTCCTTGCGGTACTGGTCGATCCAGTCCATCAGCGTGACGTCGTTCGGAAACTCTTCGTACGTGTCCTGCGGCATGTAGCCGACGTTCGCGTTTTCCGCCCACTTCACCGTGCCGTGATCGAGCTGCAGATTGCCGAGCAGCGAGCGCAGCAGCGTGGTCTTGCCCGCGCCGTTCTCGCCGATGATCGCGATCCGCTCGCCCGGCTGCACGCTGATGCTGAAGTTATTGAAGATCGAGCGCTCGTACTTCTTCGAAATGCTGTCGGCGACCACCGCGATGTTGTGCAGCTTCTTCTCGAACTCGAAGCGGATGAACGGGTTCTGCCGCGACGACGGCTTGAATTCCTCGATCTTGATCTTGTCGATCATCTTCAGACGGCTGGTCGCCTGGCGTGCCTTCGACTTGTTCGCCGAGAAGCGGCGCACGAAGTCCTGCAGATCGGCCACGCGCTCCTTCGCCTTCGCGTTGGCGGCCTGCTGACGCTCGCGCGCCTGGGTGCTGGCGAGCATGTAGTCGTCGTAGTTGCCCGGATAGACCTTCAGCGTGCCGTAGTCCATGTCGGCCATGTGCGTGCAGACCTGGTTCAGGAAGTGCCGGTCGTGCGAGATGATGATCATCGTCGAGTTGTACTGGTTGAGAATATCTTCCAGCCAACGGATCGAGTTGATGTCCAGGTTGTTGGTCGGCTCATCGAGCAGCAGCACGTCCGGCTTCGAGAACAGCGCCTGCGCGAGCAGCACGCGCAGCTTCCAGCCCGGTGCGACGTTGCTCATCGGGCCGTTGTGGTCTTCGATCGCGATGCCGATGCCGAGCAGCAGTTCGCCCGCGCGCGCTTCGGCCGTGTAGCCGTCGTACTCGGCGAACTTCGCTTCGAGTTCGGCCGCGTGCATGTAGTCGTCGTCGGTCGCGTCGGGGTTCGCGTAGATCGCGTCGCGCTCGGTCATCGCGGCCCACATTTCGGTGTGGCCCATCATCACGACGTCCAGCACGCGCACGTCTTCGTATGCGAACTGGTCCTGGCGCAGCTTGCCCAGACGCACGTTCGGCTCGAGCATCACGTTGCCCGAGCTCGGCTCCAGATCCGAACCGAGAATCTTCATGAAGGTGGATTTACCGCAGCCGTTCGCACCGATCAGGCCATAGCGGTTCCCTTCCCCGAATTTGACCGAAATGTTCTCGAAGAGGGGCTTCGGCCCGAATTGCATGGTGATATTGGCAGTAGACAGCACGGCGCGTCCCTTTGAATGTGATATCGGCGAAAAACCCAATATTTTAGCAGGTTTAGAGATTTCAACCCGACAGTTCGCCCGCCCCGGCCCACGTCACCCGTGCGAGCCGTCGCGCGGCGTCTGCAGAATGTCGATGAAGGCCGAAAAATCCGCGCCGGCGAGGCCCATCGCGGCACCGAGTCGCAGCAATTGCTGGACCGTCGATGCGACCGGCATCGGCGTGCCGGTCTCGTAGGCGGTCGCCGCGACCGTATCGACGTCCTTCTGAAACGTGCGCAACGCGCCGATCGGCGCGAGATCGCTTTGCGTCATCCGCGGCACGAAGGTCCGCAACAGCACCGAATCGGCCCAGCCGCCGGCGAGCGCCTCGGGCAGCTTCGCGGCGTCGGTGCCGCTGCGCTGCGCGAGGCTCACCGCCTCGGCGATCGCGGCGACGGTCGCGGTGACGATCGCCTGATTGCACAGCTTCGCGGTTTGCCCGGCGCCGACCTCGCCCATGTGCGTGACGCGGGCGGCGAAGGCATCGAGCAAGGGGCGCACCGCGGCGAGATCGCTGGCCGCGCCGCCGGCCATGATCGCGAGCGTGCCCGCCGTGGCGCCGGCGACGCCGCCCGACACCGGCGCGTCGATCCAGCCGATCGAAGCGCCGTCCCGACAAGCTCCCGTGCCCGCCGCGCCGCCCTGCCCGGCGAAATCCGCCACCCGTCGCGCCAGCGCGCGCGTCGCGGCGGGCGGAATGCTCGAATGATCGACGATCCAGCGCACCCGGCGCGGAGTCGAAGGATCGCCATCTAGCAGCCCCGCCGCGCCGAACACGGTCTGTTCGACCGCCGCCGCGTCCGCGACGCACAGCAGCACCGCGTCGCAGCGCGCGGCCAGCTCACGCGGCGTATCGACGACGTGCGCGCCCTCGGCCCGCAACGCCTCGGCCTTCGCTCGCGTGCGGTTCCACACATGCACGGTATGACCCGCGCGCAGCAGGTGCCGGATCATCGGCGCGCCCATCAGACCGGAGCCGCAAAAACCAGTTTCCACGTTCGAACCTCGTTGGCTATCAGATTGAATGGATTGTGTTGCGTACACATGATAACGACCATGCGATGCGCCGAAGTCGCGCGGTACCGGGCACGCGACGTGCGTCATCCATGGTTCGGGCGGCGACGTTTGATCCGCCCTGCAGACGGTGACGCTCGCGACCACGCATATGTCCGACGGACCGCGCGAACCGTTGCCTATACTTTTTCCATGCGCGTTTCCGAGCAGCGTTTCACTGAGCAGCGGCGCACACCAAGGAGGAATTCATGTCAGAACATGTTTACAAGAAGATCGAACTGACCGGTTCGTCGAAGAATTCGATCGACGACGCGATCACCACCGCGATTGCCAAAGCGTCGGAAACGCTGCGCAATCTGCACTGGTTCGAGGTCACGGAAACGCGCGGCCAGATCGAGAACGGCAAGGTCGCCTACTGGCAGGTGACGCTGAAGGTCGGCCTGCGCATCGAGGACTGAGCAGCGACCGCACGACACGCTTGCGCGCTGCCACGTGCAGGCCGTAAACAGAAAAGCTGCGTCCAGCCCACGCTGGACGCAGCTTTTTTCAACAGCGCACCGCCCGATTTACTTCGGCAACGACCCGTCGACACCCTCGACGTACCAGTTCAGGCGCTGCAACTCCGGATCGGTCAGGGTCTTGCCTTCCGGCACCTTCACCGTGCCCGACTGATCCTTGATCGGGCCCGTGAACACGTCGCGCTTGCCGGTCGCGAGTTCTTCGCGCTTCGCGGCGACCTGCTTCTGCCCATCGGCCGGAATCGCCGACGTGTTCAGGTTCTCGAGGTTGACGGCCTTCTGCGGAATGCCCCACCACACCGGATCGTTCTTCCACTTGCCGTCGAGCACCTGCTGGATCACCGCGCTGTAGTACACGCCCCAGTGAGCGACCACCGAGCCGAGATGCGCATCAGGACCGAACTTCTTCATGTCCGAATCCCAGCCGAACGCGTGCACGTGCTTCTCCGAAGCTGTGGCGAGCGTCGCGCTCGAATCGGTGTTCTGCAGCAGCACGTCGGCGCCCTGGCCGATCAGGGTTTCGGCGGCCTGCTTTTCCTTGCCCGGATCGAACCAGCTGTTGATCCAGATCACCTTCGTATGCACCTTCGGATTCACCGAGCGCGCGCCCAGCGTGAACGCGTTGATATTGCGCACCACTTCCGGAATCGGCACCGACGCGACGAAGCCGAGCGTGTTGCTCTTCGTCACGTAACCCGCGGCGACGCCTGCCAGATATGCGCCCTGGTACATGCGCACGTCGTAGGTGCCGAAGTTCGGCGCCTTCTTGTAACCGGTCGCGTGCAGGAAGATGGTGTCCGGGAAGTCCTTCGCGACCTTCAGCTGGAAGTCCTGGAAGCCGAAGCTCGTGCCGAAGATGATCTTGTTGCCCTTGTTGGCGAGATCGCGGAACACGCGCTCGGAGTCGGCCGATTCCGGCACATTCTCGACGCGCGTGATCTTGATCCTGTTGCCGAACTTCGCTTCGGCTTCACGCGAGCCCTGGTCGTGCGCGAAGGTCCAGCCTGCATCGCCCGGATTGCCCAGATAGACGAACGCGACGCCCGGCACGTCGGCGGCCTGCGCGGTTTGCGCGAGCGGTGCGGCGAGCGCGAGCGACGCCGCGCCCCACGCGAAAGCGGTCAGCAGATTTCTTCTCTTCATGTTTTCCCCTGTCGTGATGAGCGAATAGTAGTGAGCGGATCGAAAAAAACCTGTGTCGCCGTCAGCCCGCCGAAAAAAACGGCTTGCCGAGCGACGCGGGCGCATTCAGGCGAATCGTGTTCGGATTGCGCGAGATCAGCGCCAGCACGACGATCGTCGCGACATACGGCAGCATCGCGAGGAACTGCGTCGGCACCGGCACGCCGATCGCCTGCGCGTAGAACTGCAACCCCGTCACCGCGCCGAACAGCAGCGAACCGATCAGCAGACGCCCGGGGCGCCACGTCGCGAACACGACGAGCGCCAACGCGATCCAGCCGCGGCCCGACGTCAGGTTCTCCTGCCACAGGTGCAGATTGACGATCGAATAGTAGCCGCCCGCGAGCCCCGCCATGCCGCCGCCGAACGCGACCGCCCCATAGCGCACGCCGACCACCGGAAAGCCGACCGAGTGCGCGACCTGCGGCGATTCACCGACCGAGCGCAGCACGAGCCCCGCGCGGGTGCGATACAGGAACCAGCCGATCGCGGCGAACATCAGGAACGCGAGGTAATCGAGCGGCGTGAGCGTGAAGAGCGCGGGGCCGAGCACCGGGATTTTCGACAGGCCGGGGATCGTCCACGTATCGATCGTCGCGCGCACCGCGGCCGAAGTGTACGGCTTGCCGACGTACGCGGACAGACCGATGCCGAAGATCGTCAGCGACAGGCCGGTCGCGACCTGGTTGGCGAGCATCGTCAGCGTCAGGAACCCGAACAGCAGCGACATCGCGAGACCGGCGCCGATCGCGGCGAGCACGCCGAGCCACGGGCTGCCGCTAATCGAAGTGACCGCGTAGCCGCTGACGGCGCCCATCAGCATCATTCCTTCCACGCCAAGGTTGAGCACGCCCGATTTTTCGGCGACGAGTTCACCGGCGCCCGCGAACATCAGCGGGATCGACGCGGTGATCGCGCTCGACGTGAGCGCGCTGGCTTGCTGAATATCCATATCGAGTCTGAAAGCGGATTAGCGAGCTGATTGGCAAACTTAATGGCCCACCGCCACGGCCGAGCGGCGCCGCACGCGGTAGTTCACGAACAGGTCGGCGCCGAGCAGGCAGAACAGCAGCAACCCCTGAAATACGCCCGACAACGCCTGCGGCAATTGCATCGAGGTCTGCACCGCTTCGCCGCCGAGATACAGCAGCGCCATCAGCAGACTGGCGAGCACGATGCCGAGCGGATGCAAGCGGCCGACGAACACGACGATGATCGCGGTGAAGCCGTAGCCCGGCGACCACGTCGCCTGCAACTGGCCGATCGGACCGGCGATCTCGCCCATGCCGGCGAGACCCGCGAGGCCGCCGCTAATCAGCAGCGAGATCCAGATCGTCTTCTTGTCGGAGAAGCCGGCATAGCGCGCGGCAAGCGGCGCGAGTCCGCCGACGTTCATCCGGTAGCCCGCGAAGCTCTTGCGCATGAACAGCCAGACCAGCGGAATCGCGATCAGCGTGAGGAACACGGACGCGTTCAGGCGCGTGCCACGCAGAAATTTCCAGCGCCAGTCGCCATACAGCGTCGGAAACAGCGCATCGCCGCTGAACATCTCCGACAGCGGGAAGTTCATGCCCTGCGGATCGCGCCATGGACCACTCACCAGGTAGATCAGCAGTTGCGCCGCGACGTACGTGAGCATCAGGCTCACGAGAATCTCGTTGGTATTGAAACGGCTCTTCAGGAACGCGGGAATCGCGGCCCATGCCATGCCACCGAGGATGCCCGCGAGCATCATCGTCGGCAGGATCCACCAGCCGCTCGCCTGATCGAAATAGATCGCGACGCCGCTCGCCGCAATGCCGCCGAGCAGCATCTGCCCTTCGGCGCCGATGTTCCACACGTTCGCGCGATAACCGATCGCGAGACCAAGGCCGATCAGGCACAACGGCGACGCCTTCAGCAACAGCTCCGACCAGCCGTTGATGCTCGACAGCGGCTCGATGAAGAACGCGTGCATCGCCTGCAACGGGTCGCGGCCGACGAGGCCGAAAATCAGAAAGCCGATCGCCAGCGTCAGCACTGCGGCGATCAGCGGCACGGCGAGCTGCATCGTGCGCGAGGGCGTCGTGCGGGCTTCGAGTCGATAGGGAAGCATCATGGGTAGCGTGGGTTTGTTCGGGTTCTGTTCTTCAGGGTCCGCATTCGCGCGCGTGTTTAACGTTTTGGCGTGGCCAGGGGCAACGCCTCGCGTCACGCATGCGCCGGCTGGTCCGCCGCGGGCGCCGCGCCCTCACGGTCGCCGAATAGCCCCGCCATCCAGCGGCCGATTTCCTCGGCGTTGGTCGCACCGGTCGCGCGCACCGGCGACAGCCGCCCGCCCGCGAGCACCGCGATGCGGTCGCAGATATCGAACAGCTCTTCCAGTTCCTCCGAGATCACTAGAATCGCGACGCCGCGCGCGGACAAATCGAGCAACTGCTGACGGATGAACGCGGATGCGCCGACATCGACGCCCCACGTCGGCTGCGCGACCACCAGCACCTTCGGCGCCTGCAAAATCTCCCGGCCCATGATGTATTTCTGCAGATTGCCGCCCGACAGACTTTGCGCGAGCGCGTCGGGGCCGCCGCAGCGCACGTCGAACGCGTCGATGCAGCGCTTCGCGAACGCGCGCATCGCGCCCGTTCTGATCCAGCCCGACTTGACCATGCTCTGCCGATGCGCGGTCAGCAACGCGTTGTCGGCAAGGCTCATCGCCGGCACCGCGCCGCGGCCGAGCCGCTCTTCGGGCACGAAGCCAAAGCCGAGCGCGCGCCGCCGTCCGGCGCCGAGGCGCGCGGCCGGCTTGCCGCAGATCGTGATCGCGTCGGCGGGCAGGCTGCGTTTTTCAGCGCGCTTTTCTCCGGACAACGCCGCGAGCAGTTCCGCCTGGCCGTTGCCCGACACACCGGCGATGCCGAAGATTTCGCCCGCATGCACGCTGAACGACACGTCGCGTAACGACGTGCCGAACGGATCGTCGCTCGCGACCGACAACTGCCTGACATCGAGCAGCACCGCGCCCGGCTTGTGCTCGCGCCGCGTGTAGTCGGGCAGCGAGTGGCCGACCATCAACTGCGCGAGCGACGCATGCGTCTCGTTCTTCGGCGTCACGTTGCCGGTCACGCGGCCACCGCGCATCACGGTCGCGGTGTCGCACAACTCCTGGATCTCGTCGAGCTTGTGGCTGATGTACAGAATGCTGCAGCCTTCGGCGGCGAGCCGGCGCAGCGTCGTGAACAGCTTGCGAACCGCCTGCGGCGTCAGCACCGAAGTCGGTTCGTCCATGATCAGCAGACGCGGATTCTGCAGCAGGCAGCGCACGATTTCGACGCGCTGGCGCTCGCCGACGGTGAGGCTGTGCACGTGCCGTTGCGGATCGATGTCGAGCCCGTAGTCGGCCGACACCTCGCGAATGCGTTTCGCAAGGGACTTGAGATCGAAGGGTTCGTCGAGCGCGAGCGCGATGTTTTCGCCGACCGTCAGCGTCTCGAACAGCGAGAAGTGCTGGAACACCATGCCGACGCCGAGCTTGCGCGCGGCCGCCGGGCTCGCGATGTCGACCGTCTCGCCTTCCCAGCGAATCTCGCCGGCGTCGGGTCGCACCGCGCCGTAGATGATCTTCATTAGCGTGCTCTTGCCCGCGCCGTTCTCGCCCAGCACCGCGTGGATTTCGCCGGGTGCGACGACGAGCGTCACGTCGTCGTTGGCGCGCACGGCCGGGTACTGTTTGGTGATGCCCGTCAGCGCGAGCCGGGGCACCGGCTGTCCGGTGAGTCGTGCGCCGTCGCTAAGTGGAGTGTCGCTCATGAGATTCCATAGTGCGTTTGAGACGCCGCTTGCTGCCGTGAATACCGCCGGGTCGACGTCGATGACGTCCACCGTGCCGACGGGCGATCCGTCACCACAACCGGATGACGATACCTAATTCGACCCACTCAGTCGAGTTGACAAAATTCCCGCAAACCCGCGCCGCTACAAGCTCTGCGGGTATGTCACCCTTGACGTCGTTTTTCGTCCATATTAAAACGCATATACCCCCACGTCCGTTCGATCAGCCAGCACATATATTTGGGAGAATCCATGAGCCAGCAACGCGAGGCGATCGACACATACCTGCTGCGCGTGTTGCACACGCTACTGATGGAGCGCAGCGTCACGCGCGCCGCCGTCAAACTGAACCAGTCCCAACCCGCGATCAGCGCGGCGCTGCGCCGTCTGCGCGACATCACCGGCGACCCGCTGCTGGTCCGCGGCAAGTCCGGCATGGTGCCGACGGAGTACGGCCTGCGCCTGCTCGAACCGGTGCAGAACGCGCTGCGCGAAATCGAGCGCATCAAGTTCCAGCAGCACAACTTCGATCCGGCCACGTCGATCCGCTGCTACCGGATCGGCTGTCCCGACTACCTGAACGTGCTGTTCGTGCCGACGGTCGTCGAACGTTTCCGCCTGGCCGCGCCGAACGCGACGCTCGAATTCCATTCGCTCGGCCCCGCGTTCGACTACGAACTCGCGCTCGAGGACGGCAAGCTCGACATCGTGGTCGGCAACTGGCCGGAGCCGCCCGAGCAGCTGCATCTGTCGAACCTGTTCGTCGATCAGATCGTCTGCCTGATGAGCAACACGCATCCGTTCGCCAAACGCGGCGGGCTGACGCTCGACCAGTACCTGAACGCACCGCATCTCGCGCCGACGCCGTACTCGGTCGGCCAGCGCGGCGCGATCGACGTGCATCTCGCGCGCGAGCGGCTCAAGCGCCATGTGGTCGTCACGCTGCCCTACTTCAATCTCGCGCCGTACGTGCTGATCAAGTCCGATCTGATCTTCACGACGACGCGCCTCTTTGCCGACTACTACGCGAAATTTTTGCCGCTGACCGTGGTGCCCGCGCCGCTCGACTTCCCGCCGATGCAGTACTACCAGCTATGGCACGAGCGCGTGCACTACTCCGACGAAGTGCGCTGGCTGCGCGGTCTGGTTGGCGAGGCGACCCGGACGTTGATCGACAAGCCTTGAGCCCGCATGCGGCGCCGCTCGGATATCAACGACTCGCGGCACCAGCGCATCAGGGCGTGAGTGGCGCCCCTTCCGCTCAAGCTCGAGCTCAAGCCGCCGCCTCGTAAAGCTGCCGCGCGAGCGCGTTATGCCGCTCGATCACCGGCCCGAGTTCGAGCGTCGCCAACTGCCCCTCCTTCACCACCACCTTGCCGTCGATCACGCTATAGCTGACCTGCGACGGCGCGCAGAATACCAGAGCCGCCACCGGATCGAGCAGTGCGCCGGCAAAGTGTGGCTGACGCAAATCGAACGCGACGAAATCCGCGGCCATGCCGGGCGCGAGCGCGCCGATGTCGTCGCGATTGAGCACGTGCGCGCCGCCCAGAGTCGCGATTTCGAGCGCCTCGCGCGCGGTCATCGCGTCGGGCCCGAAACCGACGCGCTGCAGCAGCAGCGCCTGGCGCACTTCGGCGACCATCTGCGCACCGTCGTTCGACGCCGAGCCGTCGACACCGAGTCCAACCGGCACGCCCGCGAGCCGCATCCGCTTGACCGGCGCGATGCCCGACGCGAGCCGCATGTTCGAGCACGGACAGTGCGCGACGCCGGTGCCGGTGCGTGCGAACAGCGCAATGCCTGCATCGTCGAGTTGCACGCAGTGCGCATGCCACACGTCATGGCCGACCCAGCCGAGATCGTGCGCATACTCGGCCGGCGTCATGCCGAACTTCTTGCGGCTGTACTCGACGTCGTTCACGTTCTCCGCCAGATGCGTGTGCAGCGACACGCCGTACTGACGCGCGAGTGCCGCCGATTCGCGCATCAGGTCGCGGCTCACCGAAAACGGCGAGCACGGCGCCACGACGACGCGCAGCATCGCGTAGCGGCCGTCGTCGTGATATGTCTCGATCAGACGCTGCGTATCCTTCAGGATGTCCGCTTCGCGCTCGACCACCGAATCCGGCGGCAAGCCGCCGTCTTTGCGTCCCACGCTCATGCTGCCGCGCGCCGCATGAAAGCGCATGCCGATGCGGCGCGCCGCGGCGATGCTGTCGTCGAGACGGCTGCCGTTCGGGTAGATGTACAGATGGTCGCTCGACGTCGTGCAGCCCGACAGCAACAGTTCAGCCATCGCGGTCAGCGTCGATACTTCGATCATGTCGGGCGTGAGGTTCGCCCATACCTTGTACAGATTCGTCAGCCAGCCGAACAGTTCGGCGTTCTGCGCGGCGGGAATCGCACGCGTGAGGCTCTGGTACATGTGGTGATGCGTATTGACGAGGCCCGGAATCACCAGATGGCCGCGCAGGTCGAGTACCTGGTCGGCCGTTTGCGGCAGTTGCGCGGTGGGTCCGACCGCGACGATCCGGTTGTCCTCGATATACAGCCCGGCATCGCGCAGTTCGCGCCGCTCGCCATCCATCGTAACCAGCACCTCAGCGTGCTTCACGAGCATCGTTTTGCCGGGTTGTTTCAGTGCTTCATTCATCGTCATTCGTCTGTCCGCCTGATTGCCTGCATGCAAAGCCGTTCGAACGCGATGCGGCGGCACGCCACCGCGCCGCCGCGTTCGGTTGAACGCCGTTGGCCCGGTTACCCAGCGTGAATCGCCGTCTTCGGGGTTTGCCGTGCCTAAGCACGTGTGTCGCACAGCGCTTACCTTCGGTAGCCAAAATCCCGCTGGCAACTCGCGCGGTTGCGATACCCAACTTCACGCCGCCAATATAGTGGTCCATTTTTGGCGCCGGTACGATCGGCCGATGAGCCGGCGCGGCTTTCGACTGCCTGTCCATCATGCGCGAACTATTATCTTTCCTATCGCTCGCGCGCTGAACGGGGCATCCTTTTTACAATGGCTGCCACGGCGCTCGCTTCAATCGCCGACGGGTATGTAGCCACTGACGTGGAGCCTCGATCCGCCGCAAACGTACTGGATCGGGCCGCCGCCGACACCTCGCATTCACACAAGGACAATTGCGAATGGGCAAGCTCACTACCCACGTGCTCGACACCGCGAACGGCCGTCCCGGCGCAGGCATCAAGGTCGAACTCTTCGCGCTCGCCGGAGACACGCGCCGCGCACTCAAAACCACTGTCACCAATCACGACGGCCGCTGCGACGAGCCGCTGCTCGAAGGCGACGCGCTCGTCGCGGGCGAGTACGAACTCGTGTTCGGCGCGGGCGACTACTTCGCGTCGCTCGGCGCGAAGTTGCCGGAACCGCGCTTCGTCGATCGCGTCGTGCTGCGCTTCGGCGTCGCGGATGCCGACGCGCACTATCACGTGCCGCTGCTGGTGTCGCCGTTTTCGTACAGCACGTATCGGGGCAGCTAGCCCTGCCGGATGCAAGCCGCGTCCGCACCGGCACGCACAGACACAAATACGCACAAGCGCCCCGCGATTTCCATAACAACCCGCGCTGCGTCTTCTATCCGCAGTCGGCGCGATCACCGGCGACGTCGAACGTCATCGCGCGCACAACGAATCAGAAGTGGAGGAGTTTCATGGAAGGCTTTATCACCGACTGGTTGAACCTCGCGATTCGCTGGTTCCACGTCATCGCCGCCATCGCATGGATCGGCGAATCGTTCTATTTCGTCGCGCTCGACAACAGCCTGAAACCGCCGACCGATCCGAACCAGCGCCGTCGCGGCGTGTTCGGCGAGCTATGGCACGTGCACGGCGGCGGCTTCTACAACATGCAGAAGTACACGGTCGCGCCGCCCGAAATGCCCGAAGACCTTCACTGGTCGAAATGGCCGTCCTATACGACGTGGCTGTCGGGCTTCGGTCTCTTTACCGTGCTGTATCTGTTCTCGCCGAGCACCTACCTGATCGACAAGAACGTGCTCGACATGGGGCCGGTGGTCGCGGTCGCCTCGGCGATCGGTTTCCTCGCGGCCGGCTGGATCGTCTACGACTCGCTGTGCCGCATTCTCGGCACGCGCGACAAACTGCTCGGCATCTGCGTCGGCGTTTATGTGCTGATCGCGGCGTATCTCGCCTGTCATATCTTCGCGGGCCGCGCGGCGTATCTGATCATGGGCGCCATGCTCGCGACGATCATGTCGGCCAACGTGTTCTTCGTGATCATTCCGGGCCAGCGCAAGATGGTCGACGCGATGCTGAAGGGCGACACGCCGAACCCGATCTACGGCAAGCGTGGCAAGCAGCGCTCGGTGCACAACACCTACTTCACGCTGCCGGTCGTGTTCGCGATGCTGTCGAACCACTACGCGATGACCTACACGCATCCGTACAACTGGGCGGTGCTCGTCGTCATCATGCTGGCCGGCGCGCTGATCCGGCAGTTCTTCGTGATGCGCCATCGCGGCCAGGTGTTGTGGTATCTGCCGCTCCTCGGCGTCGCGCTGATGTGCACGGCGCTCGTGTGGACCATGCCGCGTCCGGTGGTGCCGCAGGCGCAGGCCGCCAACGCGCCGACGCTGAAGGTCGCCGACATCGCGCCGGTGCTGCAGCAGCGCTGCGCGGCCTGCCACTCCGCGCATCCGACGATGATGGGCAGCGCGCCCGCGGGCGTGCTGATGGATACCCCCGACGAAATCTCGCAGAACGCACAGCGCATTTACCAGCAGGCGGTCACGTTGAAGGCGATGCCGCTCGGCAACGTCACGCACATGACCGACGACGAGCGGATGAAGATCGCCGCGTGGTTCGAAGGCGGCGCGGCGAAGTAAGGAGGACTGTCCGGGTCACGGATCATCCGGTGCGAGGTAGAGGCTGCAGGGAGAAGCGGGCTTGTCGCGACAGCGGCAAGCCCGTTGTCGTTTTGGGGAGGGTGGCGGGTGCAGTCAGCGGCATCGATACATCGAGCCTGTCGCCGTTGGGCTACAAAAAGCGCCGAAGGCACGTAAAATGTAGCCTTGAAGGCACAAATATGGAACGCCTTGTTGTGTCTCTTGGGCTACAATAGCTATCAAATACGCTAAATTTGATGCCTTGAGGCTACAAATGACCAACCTCGCCGATGTCTCGGACATGCTGAAAGCCGTACGACGCGACAGCAAGCTATCGCAGGAAGAACTTGCGCGCCGCGCGGGCGTGGCCCGCACGACCGTCGCGCGGATGGAGACGCTCGCCAGGAACGATATGAGTGTGTCCGTGCTCGTGCGCCTGCTCGAAGCCGCCGGTTACGACCTCAAGTTCGTCGCGCATGGACATGGCCGCACGCTCGAAGACATCCTCGCCGAACAGCGCAGCCCGGAAGCGCAGCCATGAAGCTAGACGTCCAGGTACTAGGCAAGAACGTTGCCACGCTGTTTCGCGAGCGCGACGACTATGTCCTCAAATACAACCGCGATGCGAGCGCGGCCGACTTCGTCAGTCTGACGATGCCGGTACGCGAAGAGGCCTGGCGCTGGCCGCGCGACCTGCATCCGTTTTTCCGGCAGAACCTGCCCGAGGGCTATCTGCTGAATCTGATCCGCGAGCAATTCGGGCCCTTGCTCGACGGAACCGATCTGTCGCTGCTCGCCGTCGTGGGTTCGATGGGAATCGGCCGCGTCACCGTGACGCCCGAGGGCGTGGCGCCGGGCACCGAACTGGAGGCGCTCGACGTCCAGCACATCCTGCACGGCGACAACACCGCCGAACATTTCGCGCAACTGGTACGTGAATACGCGCGGGCGGCCATTTCGGGTGTCGTGCCGAAGTTCATCGCGCCCGAAGCGCAGTCTGCCGCTTCCACACCGTTGCAACTCGGTAAGCCGACGATTCGAACGAGCCGTCACATCGTCAAAGGTTCGGACGACAACACGCCCTTTCTCGGTTTCAACGAGTTCCATTCGATGCGGGTGCTGGAGCGGCTCGGGGTGGCGCCCGTTGCGCGCACCCAGATGTCGGACGATGGCCGGGCTCTCGTCGTCGAGCGCTTCGATGTAGACGAACAAGGGCTGCCGGCGTACGGCGTCGAAGACCTGTGCGGCCTGCTCGGTTTGCCGCCGCACGAAAAATACAATTCGACCAGCGAGAAAATGCTCAACGCGGCAAGAGCGTATCTGCTCGATCGCGACACCATGCGGATGCAGCTCCAGCAGCTCGGCTGGCATCTGCTGACGAACTACGTCGTGCGCAATGCGGACTGCCACACCAAGAACGTTGCGTTGTTCTATACGTCGGTCGACGATGTCGCGTTCACGCCCGTCTACGATGTCGTGACGACCCAGGCTTATCCGCGCTTCGCCGCCAATCCGCCGGGCCTCGCCATCGACGGCCGCAAAACCTGGGCAGCCGGTAAAACGCTGGAACGATTTTTCAACACGCGCATGGGCATCGCCCCCCGGCAATATGCGCAGATGGTTGAAGCGCTGTGCGACTCGGCTGTCGACGTCGGCCACGAGTTGATCGAAGCAGCGCGCAACGAACCGCAGTGGCGCACGGTCGCCAAGCAGATGCTGCATGCGTGGGACGACGGCATGACATCGCTGCGTTCGCCAAAGAAGAGTCTGCAATTCAGGGGGCTCAAGCCGGCGATCGAAGCAGCGGGATTTTCGGCGCCGGAGCCGGCCGAGCGGTCGAGGGAAGTCATCGGGCATTCGCCGCTGCTTGGCCGGCGCAAGTGATCGCCATCGATGCAAAAAGCCCGCGACGTAAACGCACGTCGCGGGCTTTTCTTTCCAACCACAACGCTACCAGAGCCCCGGTAGCTGCATTGCCATCAAACCGCCACCGCGCTCAACGCATCTTCCGTGAGCCACTGCGACTCCGCCAGATCCTGCTCGTTCAGATTGAGCCCCTCGCCGCCACGATCGACGACGATAAAGTCGCTCACCTCGCCCAACGCGATCAGCGGATGGTGCCATACGCCCTTCGCGTAGTTGACGCCCTGCCAGCCACTCGTGACGAACGCGCGGATCTTCGCCGCGTCGAGTTCGCCCGCTGGCGCGACGACGACCAGATACGGCTTGTCGTTCAGCGGCACGAACGCCTGGCTGCCGAGCGGATGACGCTCGAGCATCTTCACTTCGAACGGCAGCGTGCGCGGCTGGCCACGAAACAGATTGACGAGCGTGCGGCCGTGCTCGTCGGTCACGTCGACTTTCGCGAGGTCGTGATAGCGGATCGTCGTGCCGAGGTTGATCGGAATCTGCTTAGCGCCTTCGAGTTCGATCACGTCGCCGAATGCGGCGAACGCCTCTTTCGTCAGCGGTTCGATGGCGAGCGTTTTCATTCGAGCGTACCCCACAGACGCAGACGCGACACCCCGCCGTCCGGATAGATGTTGAAGCGCACATGCGTGACGGGCCCGAGCGCCGCGATCTCGCTTTCGAAGAAGTGCTGCTTGTCCATCTGCAGTTTCTGTTCGCCGAGCAGCACCGGCCAGAACATCGCCTGCGTGACGAGCGAGCTGTCGGTGCCGCCCTTCACGTACGCGGCCTGGATCGAGCAGCGATCCGGATAGTTGCCCTTGAAGTGCGCGGTGTCGACTTCGATCTTGCGGATCACGCCCGGCTGCGCGAGCGCGATGATCGCCCAGTCGTTGCCCGGCTCGCGACGACGACGCGTTTCCCAGCCGTCGCCCATATTCACGCCGCGACCCGGCATCAGCAGCGTCGAAGCCGCGCCGAAATGCTGGTTGTTCGCGCTAACCAGATATGCGCCGTTTTCCATCGCAGCGAGATCGAACTGCTCGGTGCGGCTCGCGCCCGCCCAGTCCACCTGCGGCTGACCATACACGCGCAGACGCGCAATGCCGCCGTCCGGATAGATGTTCACGCGCAGATGCGTGTACGCGTTCGCGTCACCGACTTCGAGGTAGTGGTGGCTATTGCCCTGCAACGTGGTGGACGGCACGATCTCGGTCCATTGCGTGGACTGGTTCGGCTCGCCATCGACGACGCGCGCCGCTTCCACCGACGCCGCCGGCGGGAAGTTGCCGGTGAAGTGGCTCGTATCGAGGTCGAGTCCCTTGATCACACCGGTCCGCGCGAGCTTGACGACGCACCAGTCGTAGCCGGTCGTACGCTTGCGGCGGGTTTCCCAGCCGTCCATCCACTTGCCGTTGTCGTCGTACTTGCCCGCAATGAAGACGGCCGGTTCCGGATTCAGCATGCGGTCCTTCGGCGCGAAGAATTCGTCGCTAGCCTCGAGCGCCTGCGCGCCCAGACGCGGGTCCGCCAGGTTCACGTAACGGCGCGTGAATTCCGGTGCGTTGGGGTCGAGAATCGGAAGTGCCATCTTTGTCGTCCTTGATATCGATTGGTGCGGAAAAAACGTTGCGGCTCGCTGCGTGACGAAATGCGCGTCACGCGCCGATCAGGTCGTCGAGCCGGAAACGTGCAATGCGATAGATCTGATCGAGACTCGCGCGCATTTCGTCGGCGCGGCTATTGTTCAAGCGCGCTTCAAAGTTCGCGATGATGCCGTGGCGATCGTAGCCGCGCACCGCGAGAATGAACGGAAAACCGAACTTCTCGCGATACGCGTGATTGAGCGCATGCAGCTTGTCGAACTCTTCCTGCGTGCATTGCGCGAGACCGGCGCCGCTTTGCTCGCGCGTCGATTCGGCGGTCAGCTCGCCACGCACCGCGGCCTTGCCGGCCAGCTCCGGGTGCGCGTTGATCAGCGCGAGCTGCTTGTCCTCGCCCGAGGTTTCGACGATCTGCGACATGCTCTGATGCAACTCGTCGATGCTCGCGAACGGCCGCTGTCGCGCCGCCATCTCCGCGACCCACGGCGAGTGCTCGAAGATGCCCGACAGCGTCGCAACGAACGCGTCGGTCGAGAGGCTGTTGAGTTGGTCCAGGGTGTATCGCATCGCCTTCATGCCGCAGCCTCGCGGTCGTCTTGTCGGTAAGGGTGAGTTTCGTGCCAGTGCCGCGCGATATCGACGCGCCGAGACACCCATACGCGATCGTGCTGTTCGATGTGATCGAGAAAGCGCTGCAGCGCCCGGAAACGCCCCGGCCGACCGAGCAGCCGGCAATGCATGCCGATCGACAGCATCTTCGGTACTTCGTCGCCCTCTTCGTACAGCACGTCGAACGCGTCGCGCAGGTAGGTGAAGAAGTGGTCCGCGGTGTTGAAGCCTTGCGGAGTCGCAAAGCGCATGTCGTTGGTGTCGAGCGTGTACGGCACGATCAGTTGCGGCACGCTCTTGCCGCCCGCCACCTCGACGTCCATCCAGAACGGCAGGTCGTCGCCGTAGTAGTCGGAGTCGTACAGGAAGCCGCCGTATTCGGCGACCAGCCGATGGGTGTTCGGACTGTCGCGGCCGGTGTACCAGCCAAGCGGCCGCACGCCGGTCACGCGCTCGATCGCCTCCATGCCGAGGCGCATGTGCTCCGCTTCCTTTTCCGGCGACATGTCCTGATAGTGAATCCAGCGATAGCCGTGGCACGCGATCTCGTGCCCGAGTTCGACGAACGCCCGCGCGACTTCCGGATTCCGCTCGATCGCCATGCCGACGCCGAACACCGTCAGCGCGAGGTCACGTCTCTCGAATTCACGCAGGATGCGCCACACGCCCGCGCGCGAACCGTATTCGTAGATCGACTCCATGCTCATGTGTCGCGCCGGATACGCCGCCGCGCCGACGATCTCCGACAGGAACTGCTCGGAACCTGGATCGCCGTGCAGCACGCAGTTTTCGCCGCCCTCTTCGTAGTTGAGGACGAATTGCACCGCGACGCGCGCGCGCCCCGGCCAGTTCGCGTGCACCGGGTGGCGGCCGTAGCCGATCAGATCGCGTGGGTAGTTCGGGTCGAGTGGCATGGTTTGACGGATGCGTAGTGACGGGACCAGGAATTTGCGTGAAGCTCGCGCATGAAACTCGGGCTCTAAACGCCTCGCAGCGACGGCGGGATCGGCCTTCGCAAGCGCTCGCCTGGCGGCTTCAGCGGCGGCCGAAGCCGCCGCACCGAGTTGACCCAGTGTAGCGAAAACACCCTGGTGAGCCCATACGGCCGGGCAGATAGTGCGTGTTACAGCGAGTGTATGTGCGCGTCCGCCGACTCGGCGTTTACCCGCAGCGGACCAGGGCTGAACGAGGCGAGCGCGCCGTCGTAGCGCTTCGCGAGCGGCCGTGCATAGTCGCCGCGCTTGGCCGTCGCGAGACGCAGCGCCACCAGCGCCTCGGTCCATTTGACGGCCGCCGTCACGCCTTCGATCACCGGTGCGCCGAGCGCGTCCTCGATCTCCGCGCACAGCTCGGCCATGCCCGCGCAACCGAGCACGATCGCGTCCGAGCCGTCCTCGTCGAGCGCACGCCGGCATTCGTCGAGGATGATGCGGCGCGCCGCCGAACCTGGCTTGTCGAGATCGAGCACGGCGACGTCGGTCGCACGCACGTTGCGGCAGAAGCGCTTCATACCGTAGCGCTCGGCCAGATGCCAGGCCATGCCGCAGGTGCGCGCGAGCGTCGTCACGACCGAAAAGCCCGGCGCGAGCACGCTCGCCGCGTGCATCGCCGCCTCGGCGATGCCGATCACCGGGCCGCGCGCCAACTCGCGCGCCGCATAGAGACCGGGGTCGCCGAAGCACGCGATCACATAGCCGTCGCAGCCTTCCCGCTCGCCGGCCGTGACTTCGGCGAGTAGACCGGGTGTGGCGAGCGCTTCGTCGTAATAGCCTTCGATCGACGGCGGGCCCATCGTCGGATTGACGGCGATCACTTCGGTGCCGGGCGCGGCGACCTCGCGCGCGCAGCGCCCCATCGCCTCGGTCATGCGGCGCGTCGTGTTCGGATTGATCAGTTTGATACGCATGGCGACTCCTGTTCGACTCGTTATTGCAGCGGCGAAAACTTGACGCTCGATGAAGCTCAGCGCGCGAGCATCCGGTAAAACAGCGCGCCGAGTCCCGCGCCGATGAACCATGAGAAATTCGCGCAGCCGTCGAGGCCCGGCACCATCACGCAGATCACCGCGATCAGCGCGGCCGGCAGCAACGCGGCCACCGCGCGATAGTTGACGCCGTTGCGATACCAGTACGAACCGTTCGGCGCGACCGTGTACAGATCGTCGAGCACGATCTTCTGACGCTTGATCAGGTAGAAATCGACGATCAGAACACCGTACAAAGGTCCGATGAAGCTGCCGAGCACGTCGAGCGTGTAGTGGATCACGGCCGGATTGTTGAACAGGTTCCACGGCGTGATGAACACCGACGCGACCGCCGCGAGCATGCCGCCCGCGCGCCAGCTGATCAGACGCGGCGCGACGTTGGAGAAGTCGAAGGCCGGCGACACGAAGTTCGCGACGATGTTGATGCCGATCGTCGCGATCGTGAAGGTCAGCGCACCGAGAATCACCGCCATCGGATAGTCGATGCGGCCCACCGTCTCGACCGGGTCCGTGATCAGCTCGCCGAACACCGGCAGCGTGGCCGCGGTCGTGATCACCGTCACCAGCGAGAACGCCAGGAAGTTGACCGGCAGGCCCCAGAAGTTGCCGCGCTTGACGCTGCGAAAGCTCTTGCCGTAGCGCGAGAAGTCGCCGAAATTCAGCATCGGTCCGGAGAAGTACGACACCACCAGCGAGATCGCCGTGATCATCACCGGTATCACTTCCATGCCGTGATATTTGACACCGCCGAGGTTGATGCCGATGTTGCGCCAGCCCGCGCGATACACCATGTAGCCGGCGAGAATGAACATCACGACATAGACGGCCGGCCCGGCGAAGTCGATGAACCTCTTGATGGTCTCCATGCCGTGCCAGAACACCAGCGCCTGCAGTACCCACAGCAGCATGAAGCCGGCCCAGCCGAGCGTCGACAGACCGAACAGGCCATGCCGATGCACGTCCGCATACGGCAGCAGTTGCGGCACGAACTTCAGCACGACGATCACGAGTGCGCTCGACGCGAGATAGGTCTGGATGCCATACCACGCGACCGCGATCAGGCCGCG
Source organism: Paraburkholderia atlantica (assembly GCF_000092885.1). Classification (NCBI taxonomy): domain Bacteria; kingdom Pseudomonadati; phylum Pseudomonadota; class Betaproteobacteria; order Burkholderiales; family Burkholderiaceae; genus Paraburkholderia; species Paraburkholderia atlantica. The sequence continues at coordinate 1,940,912 of NC_014117.1, forward strand.
GATCACCGCGGGAACATTCGCGCCGAGCACGCCGAAGGTCGCCCGGCACGCGACCGGGTACGGCACGCCGTTCAACTGGCTCGGCTTCGCGATCAGGTTGCACAGCACGTTCACGAGTGTGATGCCGACGAGCAACGCGACCAGCACCTGCCAGCTCGTCAGGCCGAGCGCGAAGAGACTCCCCGCGAATACGTAGCCACCCACGCTATGCACATCCGACATCCAGAACGCGAAGATGTTGTACGCGCTCCAGTTCTGCGCGCGCAGCGGCGCGAGGTCCGCGTTGTAGAGCCGCTCGCTGTAGCCGGCCGGCATCGACGGATCGGTTTGAGCCGTGCCTTCCGGATAGTTGGAGATGGGGTGACTGCCTGGCGCTGCAGTGAACTGAGCCATGATTCCTCCTTTGGATTGGGGCCGTCGAAAGCGCATCGACGGACATTGCATCGGCCATGCCAGTTGCTCGCTTCTTGCCCTGTGGGTCGCAGAAATCGGCGTCGTGGTCCCGGACCGTGCCGCGCGTGTCTCCGTACTGACGTACTTGTGGTTGTCGCATCGCCAGCCGCCGCGGATTTCCGGCGATACGTCGCTACCCTGAGGTCCGTCGTCTCGCGACGGACGTGCGTGTTCAGACCGGCGGCGCTCACGCGAGGCCGCCCTGCCGTGCATTTATCGGTTCAGTTCAATTCAGTGCGGCGCGCACCACCAGCGGGCGCTTGCCTGCTATCTGCCTCAGCCTGGGGTGGAGTCGGCTTCGGCTCTTTACGTGGACGTTTCTTTCGGCGCGAGCGCGCCGAATACTTCATGCAGATCCGCTGCCCCGCGCGCGGGGCGCTCCAGCATCTTCAACTCGACGCTTTGCAGATGGCGCGACATCAGCGCGGCCGCCTGCTTCGCATCGCCGGCGTCGAGCGCGGCGAGAATCGCTTCGTGGTCCTCGAACGAGCACGGGCTGCGTCCGAGCGACTCGTACAGCGCGGAAATCAGCGTGGAACGCGCGACCAGCCCGTTCAGGCAATCGCACAACACTGAGTTGCCGGTCAGGTTCGCGAGCTCCGTATGAAACTCGCCCGACAAGCGGATCCATGCCGGAAAATCCCGCGTTTCGAATGCCTTGCGTTCCCGGCCGATCATGCCGCCGATGTTCTTCAGGCGCCGCATGCCGTGTCCGCTACAGATCTTTTCGACGACGGCCAGCTCGATGATGCGGCGCATTTCGAACACCTCGTGCACCTCCTGCAACGACGGACTCGCGACGAACGCGCCACGGTTCGGCTCGAGATCGACGAGGCGCTCACCCGCCAGCTGCGACAGCGCCTGACGGATCGGGCCGCGCTTCACACCGAATACTTCGCATAGCTGCGCTTCGGTGAGCTTCGCGCCGGGTGCCAGCCGATGCTCGAGGATCGCGGCGCGGATGCGCTCGGCGATTGCTTCGGGCTTCGAACTGTTCGCGACTGCTTCGGTGTCGGACATGATTGGCGTCTCGGTATGTTGGTCATCATAGGACGGACACAAATATTGTCAACAATTTTTGCGTCGATCTTCGACAGTTTTCGTGCTGCGTTGCGTCATGGAAAGCGTGCAAGTCAAGCTGCACGGCTGTCTGGCGGGAATCTTACCCCCGTTCTGGCGGGGCGAAGCCGATTGTTGGCGGCCCAGTTTTTGTCAACAAAAACTGAAAACATTGGCGAATGGTGTGGGAGGTGGCGAGCGGATGATGCTGACAGTTAGTTGCGATGCCAATGTAAAAAAAAAGCGGGCGTTGCGCCCGCTTCTGCCCAACCCACTCGGCTTCAGCCAAGGCTCGGATAGCCCGACGCCGTCAGCCTGAAGCCATGCGCATTGGCGACCAGATGCGCATTAGCGCCGACCGGCAGCGTCACCATGTTGTGGACGTGCCCGAACTGTAGCCCCGTCACGACCGGAATGCCGATCAGCGAGCGCACTTGCTCGACCATCGCCTGCAGGTCGTAGCCGTTGTCGTAGTCGTAGGGCTTACCGCCCGTGAAGTCGCCCAGCACGAGCGCCTGCTGCTGCGCGAGGATGCCGGCCAGATGCAGCTGATAGATCATCCGCTCGATGCGGAACGGCTGCTCGTTGACGTCTTCGACGAACAGGATGCCGCCCTGCACCGGCGGCATGTACGGCGTGCCGATCAGCGACGCCACGACCGCCAGATTGCCGCCCCACAACGTGCCCGTTACGTCGACGTTCTGCGCTTGCGGCGTGTTGCTCTCGACGGTGATGGTCGGCTGCGTCAATGCCGACCAGAAATGCCGCATCGTGAATTCGCTGAGCTCCTCGGCGCCGAAATCGCTCATCAGCATCGGGCCGCCGAAGGTCTTCAGGCCGGCGCGCGCGAGCAGCGCCAGTTGGATCGCGGTGAAGTCGCTGTGACCGACCAGCGCGATCGGCTGATCGGCGAGCCGCCGCTGCAGCCCTTCGTAGTCGAGACCGTGCAGGATTCGCACCGCGCCGTAACCGCCGCGCACGGCCAGCACGACATCGGGCAACTCGCGCGATGGATCGGCTAGCCGGTTCAGATCGGCCGCGCGCTCGCCGTCGGTGCCGGCGAAGCGCTGGTAGCGGCGCTTCGCGGCCTCCTCGCCGTCGACACGGTGCCCCTGCGCCCGCAGCCGATGCAACGCGCGATGCAGCACCTCCGGATCATGCGGATAGCCGGATGGCGCAATCAGTTCGATGGTGCGATGAGCGGTCATGGCGAGACCCGTTGGCATTTGTCGTTTTAGAGCGGCGTGGTTGGGGGCGGTTCGCTGTTGGGCTGAGTGGCGGAGTCGGTGGCGGTGCCAACGGACCCTTCGGCCACTTCAACCGCTTTGGTCGCTTCACCACGAGCCGCCGCGCGCGCTGCGCGGCTCGCGCGACGCCGCTCGGCAAAAAACGACCTGAGCGCGGCACCGCATTCGGCTTCGAGGACGCCGCCGCTGACCGTCGTGTGATGGTTCAGCCGAGGATTCGCGAACGCATCGACCACGCTGCCGCACGCGCCGGTTTTCGGATCGCGTGCGCCGAACACGACACGTGCGATGCGCGCGTGCATGATCGCGCCGGCGCACATCAGGCAAGGCTCGAGCGTCACATAGAGCTCGCAACCCGGCAAACGATAGTTTTCTAGCGACTGCGCGGCGGCGCGCAGCGCGACCATTTCGGCGTGCGCGGACGGATCGTGCGCGCCGATCGGATGATTGAAGCCCGTGGCGATGACTTCATCGCCGCGCACGAGCACCGCGCCGACCGGTACTTCGCCGGCTGCGCGCGCTTCTTCGGCGGCGGCCTGAGCGAGCGCCATGAAGCGCAAGTCGCGTTCGGAGATGATGGGGGCTTCGGAATTTCCGGGAGGGACGCCGGGACCGGCCACAGGGTGATCAGCCGTGGGCGCGGAGACCGCGCCGATGCTGGCGTCGACGGATTTCTCGCTGTCCTCGGTTTGGGCCGAAGAGCCGATCGATGCGGTACACGCGAGCGGCTCGTTCACTGTGAACCCGCTCCGGCCACATCGACGTTACCCGCGCGTTCCGACAGACGTTCGGCGATGCGGCGGCAATATTCGCGCGGCAGGACCATCGGGCCGCCGCGCAGCGATTCGAGCGCCATATCGAGCGCGAGCATGCGCGCCTGGAGACGGCAACGGGTCGCCTGATCGCTCACGGCATTCAGCTCCGTTTGCAGGTCGCGCAACGCGCGAAGCTGCTCGACAGCGGGCGGCACGAAGCCCGCGTTTTTCAGAATCCGGTTGGCGACGCGCACTTCTTGCGGCACCAACGCATCGTCATCGAGAGCCAGCGGCGCGCCAGCACCCGGTAAGTCGTCGAACTCTCCGCGCGCGGCGGCGGCGGCAATACGCTGTTCGACAAGCGCATCAAGCAATTTCATCTGCAATCCACTACGTTGCGGCCCGAGCATTCTATCAGGGAGCGCACGGGCGTTCAGTGCTCCATCGACGGCATAAAAGCGCCGATTTGCCGGCTATTCGGCCTTTGACGGTGCTTCAGCGTCGACTTAGAGTAAGTCATCGAGCCGTACGACGCGCGCGGCGCTCGACTGGCGCGGCACGCCGGGGTTTTCCTGTCATCAAATTGATGCCGCAATGCCATTCAAGCCGATCGGCCGTCCCAGTACTTTTCCCGTCGCGTGTCCTCGTCCTATCTGCGCCGCGCAGCCGGTGCAAGTGCGCCCGCACAGATGCGGGCGCATCGGCGTAGGTCCCGCCCTGGCGGCGGTTACCGCGGCCCTGCTGCTTTCCGGCTGCGGCGTTTTTTGCGGTGGCGCCGCGACAACCGGTGGCGCCTACGCCGCGGGCTGCGGAACGAGCGTGCGGTTCTAACCGTTGCGTCGCGAGACGGCCGGGAACTCGACACCGCCGTGGCCGACGCGCTCCCCCGCCCCTCGGCTTTACCCCACCAACGGCCACCGCGCGAGGACGATATGCCTGGTTCGTCCCAGCAGGCTGTGCATCAGCGCAAACTCGCGCACATTCCAGCATGCCGGCTCGGCCGGACGGCGCTCGATCCACGGCATCCCGTACGCCAGCGTCACGTGCGGCGTAAAACGTGCATCGGGCTCGATGCCGTCGTCTCGCAAGCTCGCTTCGAGCGCATCGTGAAGGGCCTGCAGTCCGCGCACACCCTGTTCGCCGACCAGCACAGCCGGCCCGAGCCGCGGCCTTTTCGCGAAGCTGGCGACCGCGTCGAATTCGACCGTAAACGGCGCCAATCTGACGGCGACGGCCGCCCGTTTCGCCGCCTCGACCACGTCGGCCGGCAAGCCGCCCGCGAAATTGCCGAGATGCCTCAGCGTCACATGCAAACGGTTCGCCGCGATCGCTTTGCCGCGCACGCGGCTGCGCTCGCGTGTGTCTGCGCAAAGCTGCTGCGCATACTTCGCCATGCCGGCCGCGGTATTGGCATCCGGATAAACCGCGAAAAAGAGCCCATCGGTGGGCGGAGGCGGCGCCTCTAGCCCGGGCAACCACAGTTGTTCAGGCATTGCGCCTCGTTCCCTCGCTAAATTTTTCTGCCGATCCGCACAACGCCGCACAAGCGGCCCAATGCAGCGATGTTACTGTATATTCATACAGTATCACAGACCATGCGCAACTACAGTGCTACAGGCGGGACGGCTTGCCGATGCGCTTGTACCAAAGATGAGGACTCGCGGCGGGCGACAGCGAATGCTCGGCGCGTCGGATCAGACTCACGTCGCGCGTACGAGCGGCGCTTCGAGCCGGCGCGCGACCAGATCGCGGTTCTTCGACCAGTATCCGAATCTGAAACTCATCGCGTCGCATGCGGGCGGTGCATTGCCTTATCTCGCCGGCCGCTTCGAGAAAGGCAACGAGGTCGAGATTCCGCAACGACGCAAGATGAAGCGCAAGCCGATCGATTATCTGCGCCATATTTACTACGAGTGCATCACATATAGCCCGGCGTCCCTCGAATTTCTGGTCTCGGTGGTCGGCGCGGATCGCGTGATGTTCGGCACGGACTGGCCGCATCAGGTGTACGACATTCGCGGCGCGTTCGCCAACACCGCGCGTCTGCCGAAGGAACAATGCGATGCGATCCGCGGCAACAACGCGTTGCGGGTGTTCGGGTTCTGACGACCACCGCAGTGACCGCTCGATCAGATCGTCGAGCAGCGCCACGTACGTGGCAACCAGCTGACGATTATCCGGCCGATAACGCGCGATCTCCGTGCGCTGCATCTCGCGGTACCACGCCGTGCGGGCGTCGTGCCCGTCGATCGCTTCGATGGCCTGACGCGCCCCCTCTTCAGCGTCGTTGTCACGATAGGAGTAACGGGGCGCACACAAAAAAAGCCCGCGAAAACGCGGGCTTTGGTGTGTGGTGTTGCTATGTCGTGCAGGTACGGTCGAGACGCCCAATCACTCCCACTCGATTGTCGCAGGCGGCTTCCCCGAGATGTCATAGACGACCCGGTTGATCCCGCGCACTTCGTTGATGATCCGGTTCGACACATGCCCGAGCAGTTCGTGCGGCAGATGCGCCCAATGCGCGGTCATGAAGTCGAGCGTCTGCACCGCGCGCAGCGCGACGACGTACTCGTAGGTGCGCCCGTCGCCCATCACGCCGACGCTCTTCACCGGCAGAAACACTGCGAATGCCTGGCTCGTCAGGTCGTACCACGACTTGCCGGTTTCCTTATCGATCGTGTTGCGCAGCGTCTCGATGAAAATCGCGTCCGCGCGGCGCAGCAGGTCCGCGAAATCGCGCTTCACTTCGCCGAGAATCCGCACGCCCAGACCCGGGCCCGGGAACGGATGGCGATACACCATCGAGTGCGGCAGACCGAGCTTCACGCCAAGCTCGCGCACTTCATCCTTGAACAGCTCGCGCAGCGGTTCGAGCAGCTTCAGGTTCAGCGTCTCCGGCAGACCACCAACGTTGTGGTGGCTCTTGATGGTTTGCGCGGCCTTCTTGCCCTTGCCCGCCGATTCGATGACGTCCGGATAGATCGTGCCTTGTGCCAGCCACTTCGCATCGGTCAGCTTGCCGGCCTCGGCCTGGAACACTTCGACGAACTCCGCGCCGATGATCTTGCGCTTCGCCTCCGGATCGGTCACGCCGGCGAGCTTGCCGAGGAAAGCTTCGCTCGCGTCGACGTGAATCACCTTCACGCCGAGGTGATCGGCAAACAGCGCCATCACCTGCTCGGCTTCGTTCAGACGCAAGAGGCCATGATCGACGAACACGCAGGTCAGCTGATCGCCGATCGCGCGATGCAGTAGCGCCGCCGCCACGGACGAATCCACGCCGCCCGACAAGCCCAGAATGACGTGCTCGTTACCGACCTGCTCGCGAATCTTCGCGACGGCCTCGTCGATGTAGTGGCCCATTTCCCAATCTGCCTTCGCACCGCAGATCTGCAGCACGAAGCGCTCGAGCATCGCGCGGCCCTGCACCGTGTGGGTGACTTCGGGATGCCATTGCAGGCCGTAGAAGCGGCGCTGTTCGTCGGCCATCGCGGCAATCGGGCACGACTCCGTCGATGCCATCAGCGCGAAGCCGGGCGGCATTTCCAGCACCTTGTCGCCGTGGCTCATCCACACCTTCAGCATGCCGTGGCCTTCGGACGTGGTGAAGTCGCTGATGCCTTCGAGCAGGCTCGTATGATTGCGCGCGCGCACTTCGGCGTAGCCGAATTCGCGCAGATGGCCGATATCGACCTTGCCGCCCAGCTGCTGGGCCATCGCCTGCATGCCGTAGCAGATGCCGAGCACCGGCACGCCGAGTTCGAACACGGCTTGCGGCACGCGCGGCGTGTCTTCCTCGGTGACCGAGCTCGGGCCGCCCGACAGAATCACGCCCTTCGGCGCGAAGTCGCGGATGAACGACGCGTCGACGTCGTACGGATGGATTTCCGAATACACGTTGGCTTCGCGAACGCGACGTGCAATCAGTTGGGTGACTTGCGAACCGAAGTCGAGAATCAGGATCTTGTCATGCATGGCAGCGGACGGAATCAGAAGTGAGCGGATACGGAATGCCGCGCACGAGGCGCGGCGATGAATTCAAAGCGGTCAACGCGGCGACGGCGCGACAGCAAACATTACGGTGAAGCACAAAGGCGCGACCAACGGCGAAACTCGCCGCCAGCGATGCGCGCGAACGAAACCCGGTAGCTTCAGCAAACGGCCTGGCGCGCGGCGCTTCAGCCATGGAACGGCGGGCGCGGTGCGCCGGGCGCGTCGTTGCGGGCGTCGCGTGCGGCGCGTTCGGACTCGCTCGAGCCGGGCTCGCTTGCGGCCGGATGAAGCGGCGCGGTAGTGGCGACGGAAGCCGCGCCAGCCGGATTGACCGGCCGCGTGACCGGCACGACTGGCTCCGGCACCGGCTCCGCCTGATAGATCGGAAAGCCCGTTGACACACGTGGCTCGCGCGCGTTGTCGCGTTCGAGTTCACGCTTCTGCGCGGCATCCTTTTCGGCTTCTTTCGCAACACGCTTGTCAGCCCGGCTGTCGGCCTTGCTCGAGGAGGACTTGACCACGTCCCCCTTCTCGCGCCGCCGCACCACACCCGACAGCCGCACGCCGCCGAGCCCGATCACCACCAGCGCGACACCGGCCAGCACCGCTACCATCTGCCCGAAGCCGGTCAGCGACGGCGTATGCAGCCCCAGCAGCCAGACCAGCATCAGCACGCCGATCAGCCAGTGCACATGACCGACCACCTTCGCGACCGTTGAGGTCAGCGCTCCGTCGAACGACGCATGCAGCGCGAGCCACGCGAGCCCGATCAGTGCAACGCCGAACGCCTGGCCGACCAGCACCGGCTCCGTTGGCACCAGTTGCAGCGCGTCGTACATCGAGGTCCACGGCGTCAGCACGAACAGCAGGCCGAACGCCAGCAGCACCAACGCATCGAGGATCAGTACAACGCGCAGCAGTGGCTTCATGGGCGTTTAGTCCACGTGGTAGTTGGGCGCTTCCTTGGTGATTTGCACATCATGCACGTGCGACTCGCGCAGGCCCGCGCCGGTGATCTGCACGAACTCGGCCTTCTCGTTCATTTCGGCGATGGTGCGGCAACCGCAGTAGCCCATGCTCGCGCGCACGCCGCCGATCAGCTGGAACAGGATCGCGTTGACCGACCCCTTGTACGCGACGCGACCTTCGATGCCTTCCGGCACCAGCTTGTCGATGTTCGCCGAGTTGTCCTGGAAGTAGCGGTCCGCCGCGCCGTCCTTCATCGCGCCGACCGAGCCCATGCCGCGGTACGACTTGTACTGGCGGCCCTGGTACAGGAACACTTCGCCCGGCGACTCTTCGGTACCGGCGAACATGCTGCCCATCATGACCGCGCTCGCACCGGCCGCGAGCGCCTTGCTGACGTCGCCCGAGAAGCGCACGCCGCCGTCGGCGATGACCGGCACGCCGGTGCCGTTCAGCGCTTCGGACACGTTGGAGATCGCGGTGACCTGCGGCACGCCGACGCCTGCGACGATTCGCGTCGTGCAGATCGAGCCCGGGCCGATACCGACCTTGACGCCGTCCGCGCCGTATTCGACGAGCGCCTTGGCAGCCGCGGCGGTCGCGATGTTGCCGCCGATCACCTCGACGTGCGGGAAGTTCTGCTTGACCCACTTGACGCGTTCGAGCACGCCCTTGCTGTGGCCATGCGCGGTATCGACGACGATCACGTCGACACCGGCCTGCACGAGCAGCTCGACGCGCTCTTCGTTGTCCGCGCCGACGCCGACCGCCGCGCCCGCGCGCAGCTTGCCGTGCTCGTCCTTGCACGCGTCCGGGTGCTCGGTCTGCTTGGTGATGTCCTTGACGGTCATCAGGCCGCGCAGCTCGAACGAGTCGTTGACGACCAGCACGCGCTCGAGGCGGTGGCTGTGCATCAGCGCCTTCGCTTCGGCGAGCGGCGTGCCTTCCTTGACGGTGACGAGGCGCTCGCGCGGCGTCATGATGTTGCGCACCGGCTCGTCCAGACGCTCTTCGAAGCGCAGGTCGCGGTTCGTCACGATACCGACGAGTTGCGCACCTTCGACGACCGGGAAGCCCGAAATGCCATGCTGGCGCGACAGCGCGATCACGTCGCGCACTTTCATTTGCGGCGGCACGGTGATCGGGTCGCGCACGACGCCCGACTCGAAACGCTTGACCTTCGCGACTTCACGCGCCTGCTCGGCCGGCGTGAGGTTCTTGTGGATGATGCCGACGCCGCCCATTTGCGCCATGGCGATTGCCAGACGTGCTTCGGTGACCGTGTCCATCGCGGCGGACACGAGCGGCATGTTGAGGGAGATGTTGCGGGTCAGCCGGGTCTTGAGGCTGGTGTCGCGCGGCAGAACATCGGAGAAGGCCGGGACGAGGAGCACGTCATCGAACGTGAGTGCTGTTTGGATCAGACGCATGGCAAATCCTATAGGCGCAAAAGCGAATTATACGCGATACCACCCCGGTTTTCACTGCGCGAACAGCAGCTTAGGGAATTTCAGACGATTTTTTACCGCTCCGGCACGCGCTGATTTCGCTTGGCTTTTCGCGTCGGGTTCGATCGGGTTTCGTTTGCGCGTTCGCAGGCAAACGCGGGGCCCAGGCCGGCGGCCATCGGCGATCGAGCGACGCGAATGCAGGATCGAACAAGACGCCCCGTCCGCAAAACCGCTATTCTGCCGCCCATTCCAGTTTATCCAGCAGGGGCAGTCGATGCAGCGCGGTGTCATATATGGGGTCATGGCCGGCGCCTTGTGGGGCATGGTGTTTCTGGTGCCGCGCGTGCTGCCTGACTTCTCTCCTCTGCTGCTCGTCGCCGGCCGCTATTCGATGTACGGCGTCGTGTCGCTCGCCGCGGCGCTGCCGATCGCGCGCTCGCTCGCCAAACGGCTGAGCCGCGAGGACCTGATCGCGCTCGTCAAGCTCGCGCTGGCCGGCAACATCGTCTATTACCTGCTGCTGACGGCCGCCGTGCACCTGATCGGGATCGCGCCGGCTTCGCTGATCGTCGGCGTGCTGCCGGTCACGGTCACGCTGATGGGCCGGCGCGATCACGGCGCCGTGCCCCTCGCGCGCCTCGCATGGCCGCTCGCGACCGTGATGGCGGGCATCGTCTGCATCAATATCGACGTGTTCACGGTGGCCGGCGCGGCGCCGGTGAGCATCGCGACGCGCCTGCTCGGCGTGGCCTGCGCGGTCGGCGCGCTCCTTTGCTGGACCTGGTTCGCGGTCGAAAACGCCCGCTACCTGCGGCGTCAGACGCATTTCAGCGGCAACGAATGGTCGGTGCTGTGGGGCGTCGTGACGGGCGCGCTCGGCGGCGCGTTGTGGCTAGTGGTCGCCGCGCTGCCGTCCGGCGGCCCGCAGGGCGAGCTGGCCGACGCGCGCTGGCACACGTTCTGGCTGCTCAACCTGGTGCTCGCGATCGGCGCGTCCTGGCTCGGCAACGGCCTGTGGAATGCCGCGGCAAAACGGCTACCGCTGACGCTGTCCGGCCAGATGATCGTATTCGAGACGCTGTTCGCGCTGCTTTACGCGTTCATTTTCGACGAGCGCCTGCCGCGCCCGCTCGAACTCGCGGCGATCCTGCTGCTGGTGGCGGGGGTCTGGTGGTCGGTGCGCCGGCATTCGGACGACGATTCGTCGGGTGCGGCGCGCATCGAGGGCATGGACGAAAAGGCGCAAACAGCGGCGCCTTGAGGTGACGTGACGTGATGATGTGACACGGGGGGCGGGCGAAAAAGTTCACCGCCACACCAGCTCGCGCCGCCTAGCGCGAATCCTTGTTCAACCAGCGCCGTCCCTCGACCGACCCCGCCTTGCGCGTCTTTTCGACGCGGCGTTGGCGCGACACCTTCGGATCGACCAATAAAGGCCGGTAAATCTCGACGCGATCATGGTCGGCCAGCACCGTATCGAGCGGCTTGAGCTTGCCGAACACACCCACCTTCTGCGTGTTCAGATCGATCGATGGAAAACGCTGCAGAATCCCGCTGGCATCGATCGCCTGCTGCAGCGTCGCGCCCGCGGGCAACTCGAGCGCGATCAATGCCTGCTCGCCGGCGAGCGCATAGCAGACCTCAACCGTTAGCCGCGCGCTCATGCCTGACCATAGCGCTGATTGGCGCGCTTCACGAAAGATTCGACGAAGGTATTGGCGATGTGATTGAACACCGGCCCGATGATCTTCTCGAGCAGGATGCTGGTGAACTCATAGTGCAGCGCGAATTCGATCTTGCACGCGTCCGCGCGCAGCGGCGTGAAGCGCCAGAAACCGGTGAACTTGCGAAACGGACCGTCGGCGAATTCCATATCGATGCGCGTGGGGCGCTCCATCGAGTTGCGCGTGGCGAAATGCTGCTTGATGCCCTTGAAGTTGATATCGATCCGCGCCTCCATGCTGGTGTCGTCCCGGTGACGAATCTCGATGCCGCCGCACCATGGCAGGAAGTTGGGGTAATCGTCGACGTCGGTGACGAGGTCGAACATCTGTTCCGCCGAATGGCGAATCAACACGGTTTTCTGGACATCTGCCATAAATTGAACAGCGCGCGGCAAGGGTGGACGAGCGCGGCGGGCTTTCCTTGTCCCGCTTTGCTAAAATCGTAATTTTAAACGAGTTGGGCACTTTCCATTCATGAGCATCATCGACAACAGAAAAGCCTTCTACGACTATTCGGTCGAGGAACGCTATGAGGCAGGCCTCGTGCTCGAAGGATGGGAGGTCAAGGCGTTGCGCGCGGGGCGCGGCCAGATCAAGGAAGGCTACGTGGTGATCCGTAATGGCGAGCTGTTCCTGATCGGCACGCACATCAGCCCGCTGCCCGAAGCGTCGACGCACATCCATCCGGACCCGGTGCGCACGCGCAAGTTGCTGCTGCATAGCGAGGAAATCAGCAAGCTGATCGGCAAGGTCGAGCAGCGCGGCTACACGCTCGTGCCGTTGAACTTTCACTACAAAAACGGTCGCGTCAAATGCGAGATCGGTCTCGCGAAGGGCAAGAAGATGCACGACAAGCGCGAGACCGAGAAGAAGCGCGACTGGGAACGCGAGAAGGCGCGCCTGATGCGCTCGCCGACGTAAGCGCGTTTCCTTTCCGACTCATGCAAAAATGGCCCGCACAACGATGTGCGGGCCATTTGCTTTTTGTCACGCGCTCATTGCGCGCTGATTGCCTGGTTCGTCAGCGCAGGTCGCTTCGCAGTGGCTCCGCTGCCGCCCTGCCCTTGTTCACGATCGTCAGCGCCGACGCGATCATCGAACTCATGTTCGACATATCGCCCGGCACGATCAGCGTCGTGCCCTGCTTCGCGAGATTCGAAAACGCGTTCACGTACTGTTCGGCCACCTTCAGATTCACTGCGTCCATGCCGCCGTTCAGTTGGATCGCCGCGGCGATCTTCTGGATCGCCTGCGCGTTCGCCTCGGCCACCGCCAGAATCGCCGCGGCCTGGCCCTGCGCCTGGTTGATCGCCGCCTGCCGCTCGCCTTCGGACGTCTGGATCGCCGCCTCGCGGCCGCCCGACGCGATATTGATCTGCTCCTGCTTGCGCCCTTCCGAGGCCGCGATCAGCGCGCGCTTCTCGCGCTCGGCGGTAATCTGCGCTTGCATCGCGTGAAGGATTTCCTTCGGCGGCGTCAGGTCCTTGATCTCGTAGCGCAGCACTTTTACGCCCCAGTTCGCGGCCGCCTCGTCGAGTGCGGACACGATGCTGTGATTGATGAAATCGCGCTCCTCGAAGGTCCGGTCGAGCTCCAGCTTGCCGATGACCGAGCGCAGTGTGGTCTGCGACAACTGCGTGATCGCGAACACGAAGTTGCTCGATCCGTACGATGCCTTCATCGGATCGGTGACCTGGAAATACAGCACGCCGTCGACCTGCAGCTGCGTGTTGTCGCGTGTGATACAGACCTGACTCGGCACCTCGAGAGGAATCTCCTTCAGCACATGCTTGTACGCGACCCGGTCGACGAACGGGAACGCGAAGCTCAGACCCGGCGTCAGCGTCGCGTGGTAACGGCCGAGGCGCTCGAGCACCCACGCATGCTGTTGCGGCACGATCTTGATGGTCTGCGAGGCGAGCACGATCACGACGATCAGCAGCACTGCCCCGACGATGGTTGAATCCATATCGCTACCCTCCGATTCTGCTTCGAATTGTTATGCGCAGGTTGGTCGGGCCTGCGTGTTCAGATTAGGCTCTGGTGCTTCGCTTTGTGAAGGGATATCGATGAGCGCGCGTGGCGAACACCGCACCCAACATGCGGGTTCGGATCGTCAGGTCGTGCCCGCGCGCGCCTTCGGCTGCCGGCTCGCGACGACCACGAGACAACTGCCGCGCAACTCCCTGATCTCGTAGACCTGCGCGTCTTCGGGTTCGCCCGCGGCCAGCTCGACATCCCAGGCGGCGCCACGATAGGTCGCACGCGCTTTGCGCCCCTGCCAGGCCGGCACGTTCAGCGTCTGCCCGATGTCCAGATTGACGTCGGGATTGCGCGACGCCTGCTCACGCCTGCGACGGGCAAAGCGCGAGCGTCTGAGCACCACGACCGCCGCGAGCGCGACCAGCGCCGCGACCACGAACTGCAGATCGGGCCCGGCGCCGGCAATGCGCGCAAGTCCGGCCGCGACGAAGCCGAACGCGATCATCAACAGATAGAAGGTGCCGCTCATCAGCTCCAGCACGACAAGCACACCCGCTCCGATCCACCAGAACAGTCCACCAGGCGCCACGTCGACCTCCACAAAGCAAAACACCCCGGATCTACCGGGGTGTTTATAGCACGAAGCGAACGTGCCTTTAACGCGTGCTGAATGCCGCCTGCGAAGCGGCATTCGATACCTCGCAAGTTACGCCTTTGCCTTTGCCAGCTGCTGCCACGTATCGATGATCGTGTCGGGGTTCAGCGAGATCGACTTGATGCCTTCGTCCGTCAGCCATTGCGCGAAGTCCGGGTGATCCGACGGCCCCTGGCCGCAGATACCGACGTACTTGTCCAGACGCAGACAGGTTTCGATTGCGCGCTTCAACATGAACTTGACCGCCGGATCGCGCTCGTCGAAATCGACGGCGAGCAGTTCCATGCCGGAGTCGCGGTCGAGGCCGAGCGTGAGCTGCGTCAGGTCGTTCGAGCCGATCGAGAAACCGTCGAAGTACTGCAGGAACTCTTCGGCGAGGATCGCGTTCGACGGCACTTCGCACATCATGATCAGGCGCAAACCCTTCTCGCCGCGCTTCAGGCCGAACTTCGCGAGCAGCCCGACCACGCGCTCCGCCTGCTTCAGCGTACGCACGAACGGCACCATGATCTCGACGTTGTCGAGGCCCATCTCTTCACGCACCTTCTTCAGCGCGACACATTCCATCTGGAACGCTTCGGCGAAGTCTTCCGCGATATAGCGCGACGCGCCGCGGAAGCCGAGCATCGGATTTTCCTCGTCCGGCTCGTAGCGCGAACCGCCGATCAGCTTTTTGTACTCGTTCGACTTGAAGTCCGACATACGCACGATGACGGGCTTCGGATAGAACGCCGCCGCGATCGTCGCGATGCCTTCGGTCAGCTTGTCGACGTAGAACGCGCGCGGCGACGCGTGACCGCGCGCAACGCTTTCGACCGCCTTCTTCAGGTCCTGATCGACATTCGGGTACTCGAGGATCGCCTTCGGGTGCACACCGATGTTGTTGTTGATGATGAACTCGAGACGCGCGAGACCCACACCTGCGTTCGGCAGTTGCGAGAAGTCGAACGCGAGCTGCGGATTGCCGACGTTCATCATGATCTTCACCGGAATCGGCGGCAGTTCGCCGCGCTGCACTTCGGTGACTTCGGTTTCGAGCAGGCCGTCGTAGATCTTGCCTTCGTCGCCTTCCGCGCACGACACCGTGACGAGCGCGCCGTCCTTCAGCACGTCGGTCGCGTCGCCGCAGCCGACCACCGCCGGCACGCCCAGCTCACGCGCGATGATCGCCGCGTGGCAGGTGCGCCCGCCACGGTTCGTGACGATCGCCGACGCACGCTTCATGACCGGCTCCCAGTTCGGGTCGGTCATGTCCGCGACGAGCACGTCGCCCGGCTGCACACGGTCCATCTCCGACGGGTCGTGAATCACGCGCACCGGACCCGCGCCGATCTTCTGACCGATCGCGCGGCCGGTGGCCAGCACGTTCGACTGGCCCTTCAGCTTGAAGCGCTGCTCGGCCTTGCCGCCGCCCTGGCTCTTCACCGTTTCCGGGCGCGCCTGCAGGATGAAGATCTTGCCGTCGCGGCCGTCCTTGCCCCACTCGATGTCCATCGGACGCTGGTAGTGCTTTTCGATGATGACCGCGTACTTCGCGAGTTCGATCACGTCTTCGTCGGTGATCGAGAAGCGGTTGCGCTGCTCGTGCGCGACGTCGACGGTCTTCACGCGGCCCGGCTCGCCCGGCTTCGTGAACTCCATCTTGATCAGCTTCGAGCCGATCGAGCGGCGGATGATCGGGTACTTGCCCTGCGCGAGCGTGGTCTTGAAGACGTAGAACTCGTCCGGATTCACCGCGCCCTGCACGACGGTTTCGCCGAGGCCATAGCTCGACGTGATGAAGACGGCGTCCTTGAAGCCCGATTCGGTATCGAGCGTGAACATCACGCCCGCGGCGCCGACGTCCGAGCGCACCATGCGCTGCACGCCCGCCGACAACGCGACTTCAGCATGCGTGAAGCCCTTGTGGACGCGATAGGAGATAGCGCGGTCGTTGTACAGCGACGCGAAGACGTGCTTCATGCGATCGAGCACGTCGTCGATGCCGACCACGTTCAGATAGCTTTCCTGCTGACCGGCGAACGATGCGTCGGGCAGGTCTTCCGCGGTCGCGGACGAACGCACGGCAAACGACAGCTCTTCGGGCGAGCTCTTTTGCAGCGTGTCGAACCCTGCGCGAATGTCAGCCTCGAGCTGCGGCTGCAGCGGCGCGTCGACGATCCATTGACGGATCTCCTTGCCCGCTTCGGCGAGCGCCTTCACGTCGTCGACGTCGAGCGTCTCGAGACGTTTGGCGATGCGTTCGGTCAGATTGTTGTGCTGCAGGAAGTCACGGAACGCGAGCGCGGTGGTCGCGAAACCGGTCGGCACGCGCACACCGGCTTCCGCGAGCTGGCTGATCATCTCGCCCAGCGACGCGTTCTTGCCGCCGACGATTTCCACGTCGGTCATCCGCAACTGCTCGAACGGAACTACATACGCCTTGTCCTTTGCGACGGAAACTGCGTTAGTCATACAAGCCCCTAAGTGTGAAAGAAATTCACGACTGTGCAAGTGGGCTTGAACACGGGCAGCCCATTGGAAGCTCGACCCCGTGTCTTGCACAACCTGTTAGATAAGCAATCGCCGTTAAGGCGGAGATGCGTTGGCATGGAGACGGCGGCGAAGAACGCCAATTGGCGCACTTACCGCTGGATCTCTTGCGTTCAACGCATATTGACGCCAGATGACGTGGGGTTGAACGACCGTTCGCAGTAATTTACCGGCGAATCGCCTGCAATTGCTTATCCAACAGGTTGCCGCTATTCTACCGTGCCGACTCCCCAAATGTGGCAGTCGGTCGAGAATTGCGTCTCGAATCGCGCCCCGGCCCAGCCAGCGGGCTTTTGCGATGCCGGCCGCGCCGCTGCGCGGATTGATTCAGGCGCGTTTTGGCGCCGCACTTTGCCGGCTCGTTTGCCTTTCACGTTCACAGCTCCACTGATGCCGCCCACCGTATTCATCGTCTCAGACGGTACCGGGATCACTGCCGAAACCTTCGCGCATTCGATCCTCTCCCAGTTCGACCAGAAATTCCGCCTGGTCCGCGTGCCATTCGTCGACTCGACCGAGAAGGCCTACGCAACGCTCGAAAAAATCAACGAAGCGGTCGTGCAGGACGGCCGTCGTCCGATCGTGTTCACCACGCTCGTCGATAGCTCGTCGAATCAGATCGTGAAGGATTCGAACGCACTCGTGCTCGACATGTTCCAGACCTTCGTCGAGCCGCTCGAGCAGGAACTCGAGCTGAAGTCGAGCCACGCGATGGGCCGCGGTCACCAGAACGCGGACACCGAGGAGTACAAGAACCGGATCGAGGCCATCAATTTCTCGCTCGCGCACGACGACGGTCAATCGAACCGCAATCTCGCGGACGCCGACGTGATCCTCGTCGGCGTGTCGCGCAGCGGCAAGACGCCGACGAGCCTTTATCTGGCGATGCAGTACGGCGTGAAAGCAGCGAACTATCCGCTGATTCCCGAAGATTTCGAACGCGGCAAGCTGCCCACGCCGCTGCTCGAGCATCGGCAGAAGATGTTCGGGTTGTCGATCGATCCGCAGCGTCTGTCGGAGATCCGCAACGAGCGGCGGCCGGGCAGCAAGTACGCGGCGCTGGAAAACTGCCGCTATGAGATCAACGAAGCGGAAGCGATGATGCGGCGCGAAGGGATCAAGTGGCTGTCGTCGACGCACAAGTCGATCGAGGAGATCGCGACGACGATCCTGCAGGAGATCAAGCTGGATCGGCCGTCGTATTGACGGACTGCCGAGCAGGCGTTGCGACGCCGGCCCAGCGCCCACGCAACGCCGCTCACATCTACTTTCTGCGCCCGCGCTGCTGGCGACACTGCTCGAACACGCAGACCGCCGCCGCGGCCGCCACGTTCAGCGATTCCATGCCGCCAGGCTGCGGAATCGTCACCCGCAACGACACGGCATCTCGCCACACCTGCGACACGCCCGCGCCTTCGTTGCCGAACACCCATGCAAGCGGCCTGCTCAGGTCGCAGTCATAAATCGCTTCGGCGCCGTGCGAATCGGTGATGGCGATCGGGACCGCGAGACGTTCGATCAGCGCACTCGCGTCGACATCCTCATGAATCTGCAACAGGAAGTGGGCGCCCATGCCGGAGCGCAGCACCTTCGACGACCACGCGTACGCGGTGCCCGGCGCGCAGAACACGTGTTCGATACCCGCGGCCGCCGCGCTGCGCAGAATCGAACCGACGTTGCCTGCGTCCTGCACGCCGTCGAGCACCAGACAGTTTTGCTCGACGCGCTCGGGCGGCGGCGCATCGAGCTTCTCGACCAGCAGCAGAATTCCAACCCCATGCACGACGTTCGACAACTGTCCGAACAACGCATCCGGCAGCGTTACGAGCCGATGCTCGTCGATGCGCGACACGATCGCCTGCGCTTCTTCGTGACGCAGCGCGCCGTCGGTGACGACGCACAGCTCCGGCTGACCGGCTACGTCGAGATACGCGCTCGCGAGATGGAAGCCCTCGAGCAGCGCATGGCCGCTGCGGCGCTGTTGATGCGTCGAGCCGGCCAGTGCCTTCAGGCGCTTGTAGAGCGGATTGTCCCGCGAGGTGATGGCTTTCACAGGCAGCGAAGGCGGTGAGAAATGGAAAAGGAATGAGCGGCGACTCAGTGGCAACTCAGCGGCGCTCAAGCGCGAACCGCGCTGATGGGGTCGGTCACGCGAGCCCGGCCTCGCCGAACGCATCGTCGTCGAGCAGCAGCGCGTCAGCCACGATGACGGCGTCCGCCGATGGCAACGGCACGCCTGTGCCGAACCGCAGATGCGCTTCGCGCACTGGCGCGAACGAGCGCCGATGATGCTCGCACGGCCCATGCTCGCGCAGCGCCGCGAGATGCTGTGGCGTGCCGTAACCCGCATGCGCGTCAAAGCCGTACATCGGATACGCGTGGTGCAGTTCCACCAGCATGCGGTCGCGCGTGACCTTCGCGAGAATCGACGCGGCCGAAATGCTCTTTACGAGCGCGTCGCCGCCGATCACGGCTTCGCTGCGGATGCTGAGCGTCGGGCAACGGTTGCCGTCGATCTTCACGAGCGTCGGCACTACCGACAGGCCCTCGACCGCGCGCTTCATCGCGAGCATCGTGGCGTGCAGGATGTTCAGCGAATCGATTTCTTCGACCGTCGCCGATGCGACGCAGTAAGCGAGCGCGCGATCGACGATCTTGTCGTATAGCGCTTCACGCTTGAGTGCGGTGAGCGCCTTCGAATCGTCGAGGCCGCGGATCATCGGTCTAGTCGGATCGAAAATCACCGCCGCCGCGACGACCGGTCCGGCCAGCGGTCCGCGCCCTGCTTCGTCGACGCCGCAGACGATGTCGTCGGCGCTCTCGAAGTTCAGGCCGGCTTGCGCGACCACCCGAACGGCAGCCGCGGTCTTGCGACGAGGCGCGCGCGGGGGGGTCATGGCCGCCCCGCCCGTTGCTCGACGACGCTCGCCACGACTTCGGCCGCGCGCTGCGCGGTGTTCTGCTTCAGCACGTGGTGCATCTCCGTGAAGATTTCCTTCAGAGTGCGCCGGTTCGCTTCGTCGCGCAACTGTTTCAGCGTCGCCTCGGCGAGCGCCTGCGGCGTCGCGAAGTGCTGCAGGATTTCCGGCACCACGAAACGCCCGGCCAGAATGTTCGGCAGGCCCACGTACGGCAGATAGCCCTGCCGGCGCATGATCTGGCCGGTCAGCCAAGGCACCTTGTACGAAATCACCATCGGCTTTTTCAGCAGCGCGGCCTCGAGCGTGACCGTGCCGCTCTTCACGAGAATTGCGTCGGCGGCGGTCATGGCGAGTTGCGACTGGCCGTCGATGATGGTCAGCGCGAGACCCGGGTGCGCGTCGACGAGCGGCTGCAGCAGCGCGCGCAACGCGGGCGTCGCCGCCGGCATCACGAAGCTCACGCTGGGCTCCTGGTGCTGCATCATCTCCATCGCCGCGAAGAATGTCGGGCCGATCAGGTCGATCTCGGAGCGCCGGCTGCCCGGCAGCACCGCGATCACCGGCCCGCTTTCCGCCAGACCGAGCGTGCGGCGCGCGCCGAGCGTGTCGGGTTCGAGCGGGATCTGATCGGCCAGCGGATGCCCGACGTACGACGCCGCGACGCCGGCCTTTTCGAGCAGCGCGGTTTCGAACGGGAACACGCACAGCATGTGGTCGACCGCCTTCGCGATCTTCTTGATGCGCCCGCCACGCCACGCCCAGATGGACGGGCAGACGAAGTGCACGGTCGGAATGCCGGCGTCTCGCAGCGCGTGCTCGAGCCCGAAATTGAAATCGGGCGCGTCGACGCCGACGAACACGGACGGCGGCTCGGCAAGCAGTTGACGCTTGAGTTCGTTGCGGATGCCGAGGATTTCGGGGATGTGACGAAGTGCTTCGACATAGCCGCGCACCGTCAGCTTTTCCATCGGCCAGTGGGCGTCGAAGCCCGTGGCGATCATGCGCGGACCACCGATGCCGTAGTACTGCGTGGCGGCGGGCAGCCGGCTGGCGAGACCGTCGAGCAGCGACGCGGCGAGCAGGTCGCCGGACGGCTCGCCGGCCACCATCGCGACGCGCAGCGGACTGGGTTGCAACGTCATCGGTTAGCGGATGATGCCGCGCTGCGACGCTTCGACGAACGCGAGCAGCGTCTGCACCGGGGCGTCGCCGTCACCACCGGCCGAACCGAGTTCCTTCAATTGCACCTTCGCTTCTTCGAGCGACAGGCCGTTCTTGTACAGCACGCGATATGCGGAGCGCAGCACCGAGATCGCGTCCGCCGAGAAACCGCGGCGGCGCAGCCCTTCGACGTTGATGCCGTGCGGCTCGGCCTTATTGCCCGCGGCGATTACATAGGGCGGCACGTCCTGCACGAGCGCCGACGCGCCGCCGAGCATCGCATGCGCGCCGATGCGCACGAACTGATGCACGCCCGACATGCCGCCGATGATCGCGTGGTCGCCGATCGTCACGTGGCCGGCCATCTGCGCGTTGCTCGACAGGATCACGTTGCTGCCGACGTGGCAGTCGTGTCCGATGTGCACGTAGGCCATGATCCAGTTGTCGTCGCCGAGCGTGGTGACGCCCGCGTCCTGCACCGTGCCGGTGTGGATCGTCGTGAATTCGCGGATCGTGTTGCGGTTGCCGATCACGAGCCTGGTCGGCTCGTCCCGGTACTTCATGTCTTGCGGACGGCCGCCGACCGATGCGTAATGGCCGATGCGGTTGTCATCGCCGATCGTGGTATAGCCTTCGATCACGCTGTGCGAGCCGACCGTGCTGCGCGCACCGATCGTCACGTGTGCGCCGATCACCGCATAGGGCCCGACTTCGACGGATTCGTCGATTTGCGCGCCCGCTTCGATGATCGCGGTGGGATGGATCCTGCTCATGCGTCCTCGCTTCTGATTCTGTTGCGTTGTGTGGATGGCCTTGACGCCGGGGTCGCCGCGCGCGTGCCGTGCCGCGACCTGCCGGGACGCCGGCATTACGCGTCTTTGTCCGTGTGGCGCACCGCGCACATCAGATCGGCTTCAGCCGCGACGACGCCATCCACTTCGGCGCGCGCCTTGAACTTCCAGATGCCGCGCATGTGGCGCTCGAACGTGCAGTTCAGGATCAGCTGATCGCCCGGTTCCACCACGCGCTTGAAGCGCGCGTTGTCGATGCCGACGAACAGGTAGAGCGTGTTCGACGGATCGCTCGGCTCTTCCGAGAACGTCAGCAGCGCCGCGGTCTGCGCGAGCGCTTCGAGGATCAGCACGCCTGGCATCACCGGCCGCGTCGGGAAATGTCCCTGGAAATACGGCTCATTGATCGACACGTTCTTCAACGCTTTGATGCTCTTGTGCGGTTCGAGTTCGAGCACCCGGTCGACCAGCAGGATCGGATAACGATGCGGCAGCAGCGTGAGAATCTTATGAATGTCGAGATTGATTTTTTCGGTGCTCATGGTGTTTCTGCTCACGCATTGACTGCGCGATGATGACTGCGGATGCTGGTGCAGGTGGGTTGAAAACGCGCGCGACCGGCGCCTCGGATGACCGGTGGCCGTGCCACCCGGTCACGGCCACCGGCTTTGCTTCCTGATGCTCGACCACTATTTTACGCGGTGCCGGTGGGTCGCCGGGATAACTATCAGATCTTGTTGCCTGCGGGTTGACCTGCGGCGCCGTCGGGGGCATTGCCGGCCTTGTCGGCGGCGGCGTTCTCCAGCGCCTTGATGCGATCGCGAAGCTTGTCGATATTGCGCAGCAGCGCGGCGCTCTTGTTCCAGTCCGCGTGGTTCACGGCGGGGAACGCACTCGTGTACATGCCGGGCTTCAGCAGCGACTTCGACACGCCCGACTTCGCGGTGACGATCACGTGATCGGCGAGCGTCACGTGTCCGGCAATGCCGACCGCGCCGCCGATCATGCAGTGACGCCCGATGGTCGTGCTGCCCGCGATGCCCGCGCAGCCCGCGATCACCGTGTAGGCGCCGACCTTGCAGTTGTGGCCGATCTGCACGAGGTTGTCGATCTTCACGCACTCCTCGATGATCGTGTCGGCCATCGCGCCGCGGTCGATCGTAGTGTTCGCACCGATTTCGACGTCGTTCGCGATCGACACGCCGCCGACCTGCGGAATCTTCACCCAGCTGCCGGTGCGCGCATCGCCCTCGCCGACGAAGTCGGGCGCGAAACCGAAGCCGTCCGAGCCGATCACCGCGCCCGCGTGCACGGTCACGCGCTCGCCGAGCTTGCAGCCGTGGTACACGGTCACGTTCGGATACAGATGCGTGTGCGCGCCGACACGCGTGCCGCGGCCGATCACGACATTGGCGTCGAGCCGCGCATGTTCGCCGATCACCGCGCCCGCTTCCACGGTGACACGCGGGCCGATCACCGCGCTTGCGGCGACCTGCGCGGAAGGATCGATGGTTGCGCTCGGATGCACGCCGGGGACCGCCTTCGGCGCGGCGAGGTCGATGAAGGTTTGCGCGATGCGCGCAAAGTAAGCGTAGGGATTCGGCGTGACGATGAAGTTTCGACCTTCGCGTGAAGCGAGCTTCTCGAGGTCGCCGGCATTGATCAGCACCGCGCCGGCGCGGGTCGTTTCGACTTGCGACAGATATTTCGGATTGGCGAGGAACGCCAACTGGTCCGGGCCTGCCTGGTCGAGCGGCGCGAGACTGCTCACGCGCTGCGACCCGTTACCGACTACCTCACCGCCGAACCGCTGGACGATGTCCTCGAGCGTAAATGCCATGCCTATCCTGTCTCCAACCTATTCAATCATTGCGAGGGCGTGCGCGGGCGCGACCGTGCGCCGCCCTCGGTTGCCCTTAGTTGCCCGATGCCGCCAGTGCCTTGAGCACCTGGTCGGTGATATCGATGCGCGGGCTCACATACACCGCTTCCTGCACGATCAGATCGTAGTGCTGCGTTTCGGCGATCTGTTTGATGACCTTGTTCGCGCGATCGAGCACCGCCGCGAGTTCCTCGTTGCGGCGCTGGTTCAGGTCTTCGCGGAACTCACGCTGCTTGCGCTGGAAGTCCGAGTCGAGCTGCGACAGGTCGCGCTGCTTCTGAGCGCGATCGGTTGCCGACATTGTCGCGCCATTCTTGTCGAGTGCATCGGACATCGACTTGAGCTTTTGCGCCATGTCGGCGAGATCCTTGTCCCGCTTCGCGAATTCGGCCTCGAGCTTCAGCTGCGCGGCTTTCGCCGCCGCGGATTCGCGCAGGATTCGGTCGGAATTCACCGCGGCGATTCTCGCCTCCTGCGCGTGCGCCATGCCGACCCCGAGGGTCATTGCCAGCGCCAATGCGCACGCTACACGTTTCGAAAACATACCGGTTAGCAAAGTCATCCTCTCGATACTGTAGTTTGGCCGGGCTCGCCGCCGGGAGCATCCGCCGCCGCAGCCGGCCGTCGGGAGCGCCCGCCGCCGCAGCCGGCCGCCCCAATCAGAACGCGGTCCCGATCTGGAACTGGAACTTCTGATACTGGTCGCCCGTGTGCTTCGTGAGCGGGAAGCCAAGGCTCAACTTGAGCGGGCCGATCGGCGAGATCCACGCGAGACCCACACCGTAGCCGTAACGCAGGCCGTTCGCGCCAGTCGACGTCGCTGCCGTGCTCGCGTCCGCCCAGACGTTACCAGCGTCCAGGAAGGTGAACACACGCAGCGTGCGGTCATAACCGGTGCCTGGCAGCGGGAACGTCAACTCGATATTGCCCACCAGCAGCTTCGAGCCGCCGATCGGGTCGCCGGTCGTTTTGTCACGCGGACCCAGTGAGCTCGGCTCGTAACCACGCACCGAACCGATACCGCCCGCGTAATAGTTCTTGAAGATAGGATAAGGCTTGCCGGAAAGGCCGTTACCATAGCCGCCCTGGAAGTTGAAGCCCAGCACAAAGCCGCGCGCAAACGAATAATAGTACTGCGCGTTGATGTCGGCCTTGTAGTACTGGGTGCCACCGATCGGCGTCCCGTATTCTGCGTTCGCCTGCGCGAAGTAGCCGCGGCTTGGCACCAGCGCGCTGTCGCGCGCATCACGCGACCAGCCAACCGTAAGCGGCACGTTGTTCGAGACCCGGCCGAAGTCATTCACATATTGCCGGTATGAAGCCGGGGTATTTGCGTCGACGTCCAGCTGGTTCTGTTCGAAGCCCGCGCCGAAGTACACGGTATCGACTTCGGAAAACGGAATGCCGAACTTCAGGTCGCCGCCCATCGTGACGATCTTGAAGCTCGAATCGGTCGAGTAGTACAGCGGCTGATACGTACGGTAGTAGACGTCGGTGATCCGCTTGATGCCGTCCACCGTGAAGTACGGGTCGACCTGCGTGACCGTCAGCGTACGATACGTCTTCGCGGTATTGATGTTCACCGCGAGGCTCGTACCGGAGCCGAACACGTTGTCCTGCGAGATACCCGCCGACAGCACCACCTTGTCCGTCGACGAGAAACCCGCACCGAGCGTAATCGCGCCGGTCGGCTTTTCGGCGACCTTCACGTCGATGTCGACCTGGTCGGGCGTGCCTTCGACGGGCACCGTGGTCACGTCGACGTCGGTGAAGTAGCCGAGACGATTGATACGGTCCTTCGACAGCGACAGGCGGTTCGAATCGAACCACGAGCTTTCGAGCTGGCGCATTTCGCGGCGCACCACTTCGTCGCGCGTGCGCGTGTTGCCGACCACGTTGATGCGTCGTACGTAGACGCGACGGCTCGGGTCGACCTGCAGCGTCAGGTCGACGGTGTGGTTGTTCTGGTCGATATTCGGCTGTGCATTGACGGTCGCGAACGCATAGCCGTATTCGCCGAGCTTGTCGACGATCGCCTTCGTGGTGGCCTGCAGCTTTTCGGCCGAGAAGCGGTCGCCCGGCTTGATCTTGATGAGCTTTTTAAGCTCCGCTTCGCGATCGAGCAGATTACCGGCGAGACGGATGTTCGAAATCGTGTACGGCTGGCCTTCGTGCAGCGTGATGGTCAGGTACATGTCCTTCTTGTCCGGCGAGATCGACACCTGGGTCGACTCGATGCTGAACTCGAGGAAGCCGCGATTCAGGTAGAACGAGCGAAGGTTCTCGAGGTCGCCGGTGAGCTTGTCTTTCGCGTACAGGTCGTTCTTGGTGTACCACGAGAACCAGTTCGGCGTGGACAACTGCATTTCGTCGCGCAGCGTGCCGGTGCTGAATGTCTTGTTGCCGATGAAGTTGATCTGGCGGATCTTCGCGCTCGGACCTTCGGCCACCGAGAACAGGATACCGACGCGGTTACGGTCGATCGGCGTGATCGTCGTGGTGACTTCGGCCGCGTAAAAACCGCGTGTCAGGTATTGGCGTTTCAGTTCCTGCTCGGCTTTGTCAACCAGCGCCTTGTCGAAGTACCGGCCCTGCGACAGCCCGACCGCGCGCAGCGCCTTGATCAGGTTGTCCTTTTCGAACTCGTGGATGCCGGCGAAGTCGATCGTGCCAATGGCCGGTCGCTCCTGCACCTGCACCACCACCACGTTGCCTTCGGTGGCGATCTTGACGTCGTTGAAGAAGCCCGTCGCGTACAGAGCGCGAATCGCTTCAGAGGCCTTGTCGTCGGAAAAGGTATCGCCTTGTTTGATGGGCAGGTACGCGAACACCGTACCCGGTTCGACGCGTTGCAATCCCTCAATGCGAATGTCTTGCACCACGAAGGGCGTCGTTGCATGAGCAACCAGCCCATGCGCGGCGAACGCCGCGGCTATAACCGTCTTTGGACCAAAGCGATGAGGTTTGAACAACGTGCTTCCCCAGTGTGTATAGCTGCATCAGGCCAGGCGGCCGCCCTCGAGAACGCCGCCGGACACTTTAAAAATGGATTAAACGAGCCAGATCGTTGAACAGCGCAATCGCCGATAACGCGACGATGCAGGCAAGACCCGCCCTCTGAAAAACGAGTTGCCAGCGATCAGAGACAACTTTACCGGTCACAGCTTCAACCAAATAATATAACAGATGACCCCCGTCCAATACCGGAATTGGTAGCAGGTTCAGCACGCCGAGGCTAATGCTGACAAGGGCCAGGAACGACAAAAACGCGGAAGGACCCAGACGTGCGCTCTTTCCCGCGTAGTCGGCGATCGTCACCGGACCGGAAAGGTTCTTCAGCGATGCCTCGCCGACGATCATCCGGCCAAACATCCGCACGGAGTACACCGCGAGGTCCCACGTCCGGCGCGCGCCGAGGCGCAGGCTGTCGAGCGGGCCGTAGCGCACATCGATCGACGGCACCTGGGTCGCCAGCTCCGCGCCGATGCGGCCTATCTGCTGCCCGCTCGCCGCATCGCGCTGCAGTTGCGGCACGATCGTGATCTCTTCGAGCACGCCCACCGTATGTCCGCCGCGGCCGCCGCGCTCCACCCGCAGCGTGACCGGCATACCGGCGTGCGATTTTACATAGGCAATGAAGGCCGCGGCATTATCGGTCGGCGTACCGTTGATCGCGCGCAGCCGGTCGCCCGCGACGAGCCCCGCCTTCTGCGCGGCGCTGCCCGCCTGCACGCCCGCCACCGTCAGCTTGCCGCCACCTGGCTCGAAGCCGAGGCGCGACATCAGATCGTCGTCGACGTCTTTCTCGCCGATGCCGCGCAGGTCCATCGGAAAATCGGAGGTGCCGTGTGCGTCTTTCGCACTGAGCACGATGCGCTGCTGGTCGAATGCGGCGCCGAGCAGCTTCCAGCGCAGATCCGACCACGAGCGCACCGGTTCGGTCTCGTCGCTATGGCCGGTGCGCACGCCAACGATCGTCTCGCCGCCCTCGAACCCCGCCAGCGCGGCGGGTGTGTTCGGCGCGGGCGTCGCGATCACGGCCGCCGGTTCGGTCACGCCCGTCGCGAAGACGAGCGCGAACAGCACGATGGCAAGCAGGAAATTCGCGACTGGACCGGCCGCGACGATCGCGAAGCGCCGCCACACCGACTGGCGATTGAACGCATGCGGCAGATCCGCGTCGGGAACCGAGCCGGGGCCGGCTTCGCGCTCGTCGAGCATCTTCACGTAGCCGCCTAGTGGCAGCGCGGCAATCGTCCACTCGGTGCCGGTCTTCTGACTGACCCACTGAACCAGCGGCTTGCCGAAGCCGATCGAAAAACGCAGCACCTTCACGCCGCACAGGCGCGCGACGCTGTAGTGCCCGTACTCGTGGACCACCACGAGTACGCCAATCGCAACCGCGAAGGCGAGCAGTTCGATCAGCAGATTCATAAGCGCCTCACTGGACGGCGCGTTCCGTGCGACGGGCGCCGTCGGGCAGACGCGCGATGAATTCGGCAGCGGCGCGGCGCGCGGCGGCGTCGGCTTCGATGACGTCGTCGAGCGCGTGCGCGCTGCGGTTCGGAAATGCGTTCAGCACCGAGTCGACGACCTGGGCAATCGCCATGAAGCCGATGCGGCGCGCGAGGAACGCCTCCACCGCGATCTCGTTCGCGGCATTCAACGCCGCGCTCGCAACGCCGCCTTCGGCAAGCGCCTTCATCGCGAGGGCGAGGCAGGGGAAGCGCGCGTAGTCGGGCTTTTCGAACGACAGCGACGCGATCTCCGCGAGATCGAGCTGTGCGACGCCGGAATCGACACGATCCGGGAACGCGAGCGCGTGCGCGATCGGCGTACGCATGTCGGGGTTGCCGAGCTGCGCGAGCACCGAACCGTCCGCGTACGAGACCAGTGAATGGATCACGCTCTGCGGATGGATCAGCACGTCGATACGTTCGCCGGGCAGGTCGAACAACCAATGTGCCTCGATCACTTCGAGGCCCTTGTTCATCATCGTCGCCGAGTCGACCGAGATCTTGCGGCCCATTACCCAGTTCGGATGCTTGCAGGCTTCGTCAGGCGTCACGTCGACGAGCGTGGCCGGTTCGCGCGTGCGGAACGGGCCGCCCGACGCGGTCAGGATGATCTTCGACACGCCGCCATGCAGCGATGCTTCGCGCGGCAGACACTGGAAGATCGCGTTATGTTCGCTGTCGACCGGTAGCAGCACCGCGCCGTTGTCGTGCACCGCGTCCATGAAGATCGCGCCGGACATCACCAGCGCTTCCTTGTTCGCGAGCAGGATGCGTTTGCCGGAGCGCGCCGCGGCAAGGCTCGGTGCGAGACCCGCTGCGCCGACGATCGCCGCGACCACCGTGTCGCAGCCCTCGCTTTTCGCAACGTCGACGAGCGCCTGCGGCCCGTAAGTGACCTCGGTCTTGCTGCCCGCATCGCGCAGCTTCGCGGCGACCTTCGCGGCCGTGTCGGCGTCGCCGACCACCGCCACTTCGGGCGCGAAGCGCAGGCATTGCTCGACGAGCTTGTCGCCGTTGCGATGCGCGCTCAGCGCGTAAATGGAAAAACGCTCGGGATGGCGCGCGACCACGTCGAGCGTACTGTCTCCAATCGAGCCCGTGGAACCGAGCAATGTCAGACGTTTTTGCATATCTCTTTCTCTAGCCGAGCAGCAGCATCGCGAGCGGCAGCACCGGCAACAACGCGTCGATGCGATCGAGCACGCCGCCGTGCCCGGGCAACAGGCCGCTCGAGTCTTTGACGCCGGCCTGGCGCTTCATCATCGATTCGAACAGATCACCGACCACGCTGAAAACCACCAGCAAGGTCAGCGCGAGCACCGTGCGTAGCGCGCCCAGTTGCGCCAGCAGCGCAGAATACAGGGTCGGCTCGAACGCGTGCAAAAAGATCGCCGCCGCCGCGACGATCATGACCAGCAACCAGCCTCCGATCGCGCCCTCCCAGGTTTTACCAGGACTGATGGTGGGTGCCAGCTTGTGCTTACCAAACGCCTTCCCCGAGAAGTATGCGCCGATATCGGCGAGCCATACCAACAGCAGCAGCGACAGCACGAACGGCACACCGAGCATGCGCGCGGCGACGAGAGCATGCCAGCACGCGATGAAACCGACGATGCCGGCAAGAAACAGAAAGGCGCGCCAAGCGCCGTGCGCGAGAACGGGCTTGCGCAGAAGCACGAATGGACCGCCGATCACCCAGAAAATCGCCGCAGCCTGGAAGAACGGCCGCGCATGCTCGGTGCCGATGCCGAGCCGCGTGCTGGTGACGAGCCCGAGTGCCGCGACGAGCGCGTACAGCACCGGACCCGCGCCGTCGAGCTTCAGCAGGCGCGCCCACTCCCACGCGGCGAACACGACCACGAACGCGATCAGCGCGCCGAACGCGCCGACCGGCGCGAACAACGTGACAGGCAGGAACACTGCCAGCAGCACGACCGCCGTGATGACACGGGTTTTTAGCATGGAAGCGAATCGACGTTCTGCGATTGCGGCTCGAGTTGAGCACTGGTGCGGCCGAAGCGGCGTTCCCGCTCGGCGTACGAAGCGATGGCATGACCGAGCGCGTCGGCGTCGAAATCCGGCCAGAACGTGTCGGTGAAATAGAACTCGGTGTAGGCGAGCTGCCAAAGCAGGAAGTTGCTGACGCGGCGCTCGCCGCCGGTGCGGATGAACAGATCGGGCTCGGGCGCGTAGGCCATCGACAGATGCTCGGCAAACGAGTCTTCGCTGACATCGACCGGTTGGCCCGCGGCTGCCGCTTGCGCGACGAGCTTGCGGGTGGCCTGCATGATGTCCCAGCGGCCGCCGTAGTTCGCGGCGATGGTCAGCGTCAGACGGGTATTGCGCGCGGTCTTGGTTTCGGCGCGCTTGATCAGATCGCGGATCTTGTCGTCGAAACGTTCGAGATCGCCGACCACGCGCAAACGGATGCCGTTCGCGTGCAGCTTGCCGATCTCGCGCTCGAGCGCGGTGACGAACAGGCGCATCAGGAACGACACCTCCTCGTTCGGACGGCGCCAGTTTTCCGAGCTGAACGCGAACAGCGTCAAATATTCGACGCCCCGCCGCGCGCACGCCTCGACGGCCGCCCGTACCGCGTCGACGCCGCGCGTATGGCCCGCCACGCGCGGCAGACGCCGCTGGGTGGCCCAACGGCCGTTGCCATCCATGATGATCGCGATATGTCGCGGCACCGCGGCGACTTCAGGCACGCGCACGGTTGAGCTGGTATAGGTCATGGCCGTCGGGACAGTAATGCCAGTAAAGAAGTGGAAACCAGGAAGGCTGAGCCGAACGGCGTCAGACCGTCATGATTTCGGCTTCTTTCGTCGTGACGAGCTTGTCGATTTCAGCGACGAACTTGTCCGTCAGCTTCTGGACGTCGTCGCCGGCACGACGCTCGTCGTCTTCCGAGATTTCCTTGTCCTTGACGAGCTTCTTCAGTTGCTCGTTGGCGTCGCGACGCAGATTGCGCACGGCCACCTTGGCCGTTTCGGCTTCGCTGCGCACGACCTTGGTCAGCTCGCGGCGGCGCTCTTCGGTCAGCGCGGGCATCGGCACGCGGATCACGTCGCCGTGCGTGGCCGGGTTCAGACCGAGGTCCGACTCGCGGATCGCCTTTTCGACGACCTGAACCATCTTCTTTTCCCACGGCTGCACGCCGATCGTGCGAGCGTCGATCAGCGTCAGGTTCGCGACCTGCGAAATCGGCACCGGCGAGCCGTAGTAGTCGCACTGGATATGATCGAGCAGGCCCGTGTGCGCACGGCCCGTGCGGATCTTCGACAGGTCGTTCTTGAACGCGTCGATGGAGCGCTGCATCTTCTGTTCAGCGCCCTTCCTGATATCAGCCACAGACATTTTTAAACCTCCGAACCTTCAAAACGGTGCGAGCCGCCCGACACGCGCGATGCGGCGGCCCGGGCTCGCGTCAAAGCCCACGTAATGTAAACGAAGTTTACACGTGGACGAGGGTGCCCTCGTCCTCACCTAGCACGATGCGCTTGAGCGCACCGGGTTTGACGATCGAAAACACGCGGATCGGCAGCTTCTGGTCGCGGCACAGCGCAAAAGCCGTCGCGTCCATTACCTGCAGATTGCGGCCGATTGCCTCGTCGAAGCTGATCGTGGTGTAACGGGTCGCGCTCGAGTCCTTCTTCGGGTCGGCCGAATAGACGCCGTCCACCTTGGTTGCCTTCAGGACCACTTCCGCGCCGATTTCCGAGCCGCGCAATGCAGCGGCCGTGTCGGTCGTGAAGAACGGGTTGCCGGTGCCGGCCGCGAAAATCACGACCTTGCCTTCCTCGAGCTGGCGGATCGCGCGAGGCCGGATGTACGGCTCGACGACCTGGTCCATGCGCAGCGCCGATTGCACGCGCGCCTCGATGCCAGCGTGGCGCATCGCGTCCTGCAGGGCCAGCGCGTTCATCATCGTTGCCAGCATACCCATGTAGTCGGCCGTCGCGCGGTCCATACCCGCCGCACCGCCCGCGACGCCGCGAAAAATATTGCCGCCGCCGATCACCACGGCCAGCTGCGTTCCGAGACGGACCACTTCGGCCACGTCCGCCACCATTCGTTCGATGGTCGCGCGATTGATGCCGAAGGCATCGTCGCCCATCAGAGCTTCACCGGAGAGTTTGAGCAGGACGCGTTTATAGGCAGTGGGCATAGAGGTATCCAGATCGCGCAGAACAGGGCAACAACAAGGGACTAATGTAGGGATGAAATGCTGATTCGGGCAAGCACCGCCAAATTGGCGAGCCCAAGGGTTCGCCAGCGGCGGCCGCGCAGCGAGGGTCAACCCGTGCGCGGCCTTGCGGTGCTGCCGACCGCGGCGAGGTCTTGCCTCGCCGCGGGTCCAAACGGTACGGCGGTAAAGCTTAGGTAACGCTTATTGTTGCTTTGCAGCAGCGACCTGAGCGGCCACTTCCGCAGCAAAGTCGTCCTGCTTCTTCTCGATGCCTTCGCCGACCACGAACAGTGCGAACTTCTGCACGCTCGAGCTGGCCGCCTTCAGCATCTGCTCGATCGTCTGCTTGTCGTTCTTAACGAACGTCTGGTTCAGCAGCGACACTTCCTTCAGGTACTTCTGCACGCTGCCGTCGACCATCTTCGCGACGATTTCAGCCGGCTTGCCCGATTCGGCCGCCTTCTGTTCAGCGATGCTGCGTTCCTTGGCGATCAGGTCCGCCGGCACGTCGTCCGACGACAGCGAAACCGGCTTCATCGCGGCAATGTGCATCGCCACGTCCTTGCCCACCTGCTCGTCCGCGCCGGTGTACTCGACCAGCACGCCGATGCGCGTGCCGTGCAGGTACGCGGCCAGCTTGTTGGCGGTGTCGAAGCGCACGAAACGGCGGATCGACAGGTTTTCACCGATCTTGCCGACCAACGCGAGGCGCACTGCGTCGACGGTCTGGCCGTCGAGCGGCAGTGCCGACAGCGCTGCGACGTCAGCCGGGTTTTGCGTCGCGACGAGTTCGGCGATCTTCTTCGAGAACGCGAGGAAGTCGTCGTTCTTCGAGACGAAGTCGGTTTCGCAGTTCAGCTCGACGAGCGAACCGGCGTTGCCGTTGATGAACGATGCGACGACGCCTTCAGCCGTCACGCGCGATGCAGCCTTGCTCGCCTTGTTGCCGAGCTTCACACGCAGCAGCTCTTCAGCGCGCGCCAGATCGCCGTCGGCTTCCGTCAGCGCCTTCTTGCATTCCATCATCGGCGCGTCGGTCTTCGCGCGCAGTTCTGCAACCATGCTTGCGGTAATTGCCGCCATCATTTGCTCCTTGAGTTCTGTCTGTCACACGCCGCCCGCACTTCGATGCCGGCGGCAGGAATTCGTTTCAGCGTTTTCGCGTAATTTTGCGAGCGACGCGCCTCACGCTACCTCGAGCACTCTGCCAGATGCCCGTTACAACATCTGTTACAAGCGTCGCGGCTTAAAAAAAGGGGGCCTGTAGAAAGCCCCCTTTTATGTCGGACACTGGGCAGCCTTACGCTTCCGGGTTGACCTCGACGAACTCGTCGCCGTCGCCACCACGTGCTGCCTGGACCACTTCGTTGACCGCATTGGCGCGGCCTTCGAGGATCGCATCTGCCACACCGGCCGCGTACAGAGCGACGGCCTTGCTGGCGTCGTCGTTACCCGGGATCACGTAGTCCACACCTTCCGGCGAGTGGTTCGTATCGACCACAGCGATAACCGGAATGCCGAGCTTGTTCGCTTCGGTCACGGCAATCTTGTGGTAGCCGACGTCAACCACGAAGATCGCGTCCGGAATGCCGCCCATGTCCTTCACGCCGCCGATCGACTTCTGCAGCTTGGCCATTTCGCGTTCGAACAGCAGCGCTTCCTTCTTGCTCATGCGCTCGGTTTCACCGGCTTCCAGCGCCGCCTCCATGTCCTTCAGGCGCTTGATCGATACCTTCAGCGTCTTGAAGTTGGTCAGCATGCCGCCGAGCCAGCGTGCGTTCACGAACGGCATACCAGCGCGTTGCGCTTCCTGGGCGATCGTGTCGCGCGATTGACGCTTCGTACCGACGAACAGGATCGTGCCGCGGTTCGATGCCAGCTGACGCGCGTACTTCAGCGCGTCGTTGTACATCGGCAGCGTCTTTTCGAGGTTGATGATGTGAATCTTGTTGCGATGACCGAAAATGAAGGGAGCCATCTTCGGGTTCCAGAAGCGGGTCTGGTGACCGAAGTGGACACCTGCTTCCAGCATTTGACGCATCGTAACTGCCATGAAATTCTCCACGAGGGTTGGGTCTTAAGCCGGCTGCCGTATCGGCCGCGCCCGCCTGTATTTTGGCTGGAACGCGGTGACACCCTGGGTGCGCCGGCTTGCGAATTGGTTGCCTGACACTGCTTTCTCTAACTCACGGCGCCAGGAACCACAGTGCCGCGAGAAGCCGGTTCCGCCCAGCTGCCATGCGCGAATTTGCGTACTCGCGAATAAAAGCAGACCAGGACCGACTTAGCCAAAGAGTATAGCACGCGACTATCAACTGACTCAACCGACCCAACCGCCGGCCGGTAGCCATGGGCACGGGGGCGCCAAGCCGGGCCCGAAGCCCGGCTTGGCGCCCGTTGGCCCACCAATTGGCCGATTTTGATCGCTTTTAGCCCATTACCGCCCGATCCAGCGCAACGACCCCGCGCCCACTGCTGTAAAATGGCTCGATTCCGCCACGCGCGGGGGATCGTCAAGGATCGACCGGCATTCCGCGTCAGGAAAACGCCCCCCCCCCCGCCAGGCCACCGCAACACCCAGCAAGCCTTATCCAGCAAGGCTTCCGAGGAAACCATGGCTATCACCATCAAAAACGAAGACGATATCGCGAAGATGCGCGTCGCCTGTCGGCTCGCGAGCGAAGTGCTCGACTACATCACGCCGTTCGTCAAGGCCGGCGTCACCACTGGCGAGCTCGACCGCCTGTGCCACGAATACATGCTGAAGGACCAGGGCACGGTCCCCGCGCCGCTGAATTACCAACCGCCCGGCTACCCGCCCTACCCGAAGGCCACCTGCATTTCCGTCAACGACGTGATCTGCCACGGCATTCCGGGCGACAAGGCCCTGAAAAACGGCGACGCGCTGAACATCGACATCACCGTGATCAAGGACGGCTACTTCGGCGACACGAGCCGCATGTTCATCGTCGGCGAAGGGTCGATCATGGCGAAGCGCCTCGTGCAGGCCACCTTCGAGTGCATGTGGCTCGGCATCGACCAGGTGCGCCCCGGCGCGCATCTCGGCGACATCGGCTATGCGATCCAGAAGCACGCCGAAGGCCTCGGCTACAGCGTGGTGCGCGAATATTGCGGCCACGGCATCGGCACCGTGTTCCACGAAGACCCGCAAATCCTGCACTACGGCCGCCCCGGCACCGGGCTCGAATTGCAGGCCGGCATGATCTTCACGATCGAGCCGATGATTAACGCCGGCCGCCGCGACATCCGCACGATGCCCGACCAGTGGACCGTCAAGACCAAGGACCGCAGCCTGTCCGCGCAGTGGGAGCACACGGTGCTCGTCACAGAAACCGGCTACGACGTGCTGACCGTGTCGGCCGGTACGCCCGCGCGTCCGCCTATGGTTGCGGCCACCGTCTGACCGATTTCGACCTCACCTTCCGCCTGCCAATGAGTAGCGTTCCAGCCGTCGCCTCCTCCCATGCCTCGTCGCTCAAGGCGGACTACAAAGTGGCCAAAGCCCAGTTGCTGGAACGCTTTCGAACGGCCACCAACGTCGACGCGTTGATGGCCGCCCTCGCGCGCGCCACGGACCATTCACTGCGCGCCGCCTGGGACACGTGCGAGCTGCCCGACGACCTCGCGCTCGTCGCGGTCGGCGGCTATGGGCGCGGCGAACTCGCGCCGCACTCCGACATCGACATCCTGGTGCTGCTGCCAGACACGCGGCTCGTGCATCTGGAGGCGCGCATCGAGCGCTTCATCAGCCTCGCGTGGGATCTTGGGCTGGAACTCGGCAGCAGCGTGCGCAGCGTGTCGCAATGCCTCGAGGAAGCGGCCAACGACGTCACGGTGCGTACCTCGCTGCTGGAAGCGCGCCGCATCACCGGCAGCACCGCGCTGTTCGACGATTTCGCCCAACTCTACCGTGCCGCGCTCGACCCGAAGGCGTTCTTCCAGGCGAAGGTGCTCGAAATGCGCCAGCGTCACGCGAAGTTTCAGGACACGCCGTACGCGCTCGAGCCGAATATCAAGGAAAGCCCGGGCGGGCTGCGCGATCTGCAGCTGATCCTGTGGATCACGCAGGCGGCCGGCTTCGGCAGCAGTTGGCGCGAGCTCGAAGCGCGCGGACTCATCACCGAGCGTGAAGCGCGCGAGCTGCGCCTCAACGAGGGCTTCCTGAAGTCGCTGCGCGCACGGCTGCATGTGATCGCCGGGCGCCGTCAGGACATCCTGGTGTTCGACCTGCAGACGCCGGTCGCCGAAAGCTTCGGATTCAAGCCGACCGCGACCAAGCGCGCGAGCGAGCAACTGATGCGCCGCTACTACTGGGCCGCGAAAGCGGTTACACAGCTCGCGACGATCCTGATCCAGAACATCGAGGCGCAGCTGTTTCCCAGCACGAGCGGCATCACGCGCGTGCTGTCGGATCGCTTCGTCGAAAAGCAGGGCATGCTCGAAATCACGTCCGACGACGTGTTCCAGCGCGAGCCGAACGCGATCCTCGAAGCGTTCCTGCTGTACGAGCGCACGCCCGGCGTGAAGGGTCTGTCGGCGCGCACGCTGCGCGCCATCTACAACGCCCGTGACGTGATGGACCAGCATTGGCGGCGCGACCCGGAAAACCGCCGGCTGTTCATGGAAATCCTGAAACAGCCGGCCGGCATCACGCATGCATTCCGGCTGATGAACCAAACCAGCGTGCTCGGGCGTTATCTGCTGAATTTCCGGCGCATCGTCGGGCAGATGCAGCACGACCTGTATCACGTGTACACCGTCGATCAGCACATCCTGATGGTGCTGCGCAATCTGCGCCGCTTCGCGATCGCCGAGCATGCGCACGAATACCCGTTCTGCAGCCAATTGATCGCCAACTTCGACCGACCGTGGGTGCTGTACGTGGCCGCGCTGTTTCATGACATCGCGAAGGGGCGCGGCGGCGATCATTCCACGCTCGGCATGGCCGACGCGCGGCGCTTTTGCCGGCAGCACGGCATCGAAGGCGAGGATGGCGAACTGGTCGTGTGGCTCGTGCAGCAGCATCTGACGATGAGCCAGGTCGCGCAGAAGCAGGACACCAGCGACCCCGAAGTGATCAAGCGCTTCGCCGAGCTGGTCGGCACCGAGCGGCGTCTAACTGCGCTCTATCTGCTGACCGTCGCCGACATCCGCGGTACCAGCCCGAAGGTCTGGAACACGTGGAAAGGCAAGCTGCTCGAAGACCTCTACCGCACCACGCTCGCCGTGCTGGGCGGCGCTCAACCGGACGAGCATTCGGAGCTGAAGTCGCGCAAGGAGGAAGCGCTCGCGCTGCTGCGTCTCGAAACCGTGCCGGAAGGCGCGCAACGGGCGCTGTGGGACAAACTCGACGTCGGCTACTTCCTGCGCCACGACGCGGCGGACATCGCGTGGCAAACGCGCGTGCTGTACCGCCACGTCGAAACGCCGACGCCGCTCGTGCGCGCGCGGCCGTCGCCGATCGGCGACGCGCTGCAGGTGCTCGTCTACGTGAAGGACCAGCCCGATCTGTTCGCGGGCATCTGCGCGTATTTCGACCGCAACGGGCTGTCGGTGCTCGATGCGCGCGTCAGTACGACGCGCCACGGTTACGCGCTCGACAACTTCCTCGTCACGCACACCGAAGAGGACGTGCATTATCGCGACATCGCCAATCTGGTCGAGCAGGAGCTGACCGCGCGCCTCGCGGGCCACGGTACCTTGCTGCCGGGACCGTCGAAGGGCCGGCTGTCGCGGCTGTCGCGCACCTTCCCCATTACGCCGCGCGTCGACCTGCGGGCCGATGAGCGCGGCCAATACTACATCCTGTCCGTGTCGGCGAACGACCGGCCGGGCCTTCTTTATTCGATCGCGCGCGTTCTGGCCGAGCACCGGGTCGGCGTCGCCTCGGCGCGGATCAATACGCTCGGCGAACGCGTCGAAGACGTGTTCCTGCTCGAAGGGCACAGCCTGTCGGACAACCGCCTGCAAATTCAGGTCGAGACCGAACTACTGCGCGCGATCGCAGTGTGAGATTTCATGCGAATCAAATTAACAGCGAAGCATCCGCGGCCGGCGTCGTCCGAACGCGCCCCTGTCCGCCCCGGCAGCGCGTCGGCGCGTAAGCCGACCCGTCCAGAGCGGCCGAAGCCCTTGGAGGCCGAGGGCGGCGCGAAGCGCGAAGGCGCGGCATCGACGGGTGGCGGTGCGAAGCGACCGGTCGGCGCAAAGCCGGCGGGCGCCGGTGCACGCGCGCCGCGTGCCGAAGGGCCGGGTGCGCGCGAACGGGGCACGGCTGCCGCCGGCGCACCACGCCGCTTCGAAAGTGCGGCTGAGCGTGGGGAACGCGGAGAACGCGCACCGCGTCGTTTCGAAGGCAGCGCTGAGCGTGGCGAACGTGCCCCTCGGCGCGAATTCGGCGAACGGACCGAGCGCGCCGTCGTTTCGAAGGCAGCGCTGAGCGTGGCGAACGTGCTCCTCGGCGCGAATTCGGCGAACGGGCCGAGCGCGCGCCGCGTCGTTTCGAAGGCAGCGCTGAGCGTGGCGAACGCGCTCCCCGGCGCGAATTCGGCGAGCGGGCCGAGCGCGCGCCGCGTCGCTTCGAAGGCGGTGCTGAGCGTGGCGAACGTGCTCCTCGACGCGAATTCGGCGAGCGCGCTGAACGCGCACCGCGCCGCGACGACGGCGAACGCCGTCCGTTCAGCGGTCCGCGCGCAGGCGCAGGCAGGCCGTCGGAAGGCGGCGCGCGTGGCGACCGCCCGGTGCGCCGGGAGCGCGATGCCGCCGACCGTCCGCGCTTCGGCAGCGATCGCGGCGAGCCGCAGCAGCGTCGCGGCGATCGAGGCGCCCGCAGCGACAGCGCCCCGCGCCGCTTCGAAGGCGAGCGTGGCGAGCGCGGCTTCGCGAAGCCGGTAAAAGGCGGCTACGGCGAGCGCACCGAGCGTCCAGCGCGCGGCGTGCATGAGGACCGCGGCGAGCGCGGTGCACGCGGCGACTGGGCGCCCTCGCGCCGCGAGTCCGGCGAGCGCGCCGCACGCGGCGGTGAACGCACCGAGCGTCGCGAGCGCCCTGCGCGCGACTTCGACGACACGTTGCCCGCCGCGAACCGCCGCTTCAGCGACGACCGGCCAGCCCGCGCCGCCAAGCCCCGAGCCGCGGAATCGGCAGCAGCCCAACCCGTCGACACCCCGCACCCGCCCCGCCGCGATCGCGAAGACGCGCCGGGCATGCTGCGTCTGTCGAAGCTGATGTCCAAGCTCGGGCTGTGCTCGCGCCGCGAGGCCGACGAATGGATCGAGAAAGGCTGGGTCATGGTCGACGGCGAGCGCGTCGATACACTCGGCACGAAGGTGTTCCCGGATCAGCGCATCGACATCGACCCCGCCGCCGAAGCCTTTCAGTCGAGCCAGGTGACGGTGATCGTGCACAAGCCGGTCGGCCTCGTGTCGGGACAGGCGGAGGACGGCTACCAGCCGGCCATCACGCTCGTCACGCCGGAAAATCGATGGGAAGGCGACCATTCGGGCATCCGCTTCTCGGTGTCGCATCTGCGCCAGCTCGCGCCGGCCGGACGTCTCGACATCGATTCGACGGGCCTGCTGGTGCTGACGCAGGACGGCCGCGTCGCGAAGCAACTGATCGGCGGTCACTCGGATGTGGACAAGGAGTATCTGGTGCGCGTCGCCTACGGCGATCACACGGTCGACGTCGAAAGCCACTTCCCGGCCGAAAAACTCGCGCTGCTGCGCCACGGCCTGTCGCTCGACGACGTCGCGCTGAAGCCCGCGCAAGTCAGCTGGCAAAACGGCGAGCAGCTGCGTTTCGTGCTGCGCGAAGGCAAGAAGCGTCAGATTCGCCGCATGTGCGAACTGGTCGGTCTCGAAGTGGTGGGCCTGAAGCGCGTGCGCATGGGCAACGTGATGCTCGGCGCGCTGCCGCCGGGACAGTGGCGCTATCTGTCGGAAGACGAGTCGTTCTGAGGCCCGTCCAATGCGCCTCCTTGCTCAGAGCGGGCGCATCGGGACAACAAAAAACCCACGCACTTAGGCGTGGGTTTTTTATTGACGGCAGCCGCGTCAGTCGTCGCTATTCGGATCGAGATCGGGGAACAGGATCTCGGTGAAGCCGAACTTCGAGAAATCGGTAATCCGCATCGGATACAGCTTGCCGATCAGATGATCGCATTCGTGCTGCACGACCCGTGCATGAAAGCCCTCGGCGACGCGATCGATTGGATTGCCGAACTGATCGAAGCCGTGATACCGGATCATCGAAAAGCGGCTCACCACGCCGCGCAGCCCCGGCACCGACAGGCAGCCCTCCCAGCTCTCTTCCATGTCCTGCGATACCGGCGTAATGGTCGGATTGATCAGCACCGTCTCCGGCACCGGCGGCGCGTCCGGATAGCGCTCGTTCGAACCGAAGCCGAAGATCACCACCTGCAGATTGACGCCGATCTGCGGTGCTGCAAGACCCGCGCCATTCGCCGCGTGCATGGTCTCGAACATGTCTTCGACGAGCCGATGCAGCTCCGGCGTGTCGAAGTGATCGACCGGCTCGGCGATTCGCAGCAGGCGCGGATCGCCCATCTTCAGAATGTCGTGAATCATCAGTGCCCCTCCAGGAGCTTGCGCATACCATCTTCGTCGAGTACGGGGATGCCGAGTTCCTCGGCCTTCGCGAGTTTGCTGCCCGCGTCGGCGCCCGCCACCACGTAACTGGTTTTCTTCGATACCGACCCCGCCACCTTCGCGCCGGCCGCTTCGAGCATTTCCTTCGCGTCCTCGCGCGACAGGTTCGGCAGCGTGCCGGTCAGCACGACCGTCTGGCCGGCCAGCACACCCTGAGGCGCCTTCGGCGCGGGCGGCCCCTCGGGCCACGTGACTCTGCCCGGCGCGCGCAGTTGCTCGATTACCGTGCGGTTGTGGTCCTCGGCGAAGAACTGGTGGATCGATTCGGCGACGACCGGCCCCACGTCGTTGACTTCGAGCAGCGCTTCGAGCGACGCATCCATGATCGGATCGAGCGAGCCGAAGTGCTTCGCCAGATCCTTCGCGGTCGATTCGCCGACATGGCGAATCCCCAGCGCGTAGATAAAACGCGCGAGCGTCGTGTGCTTGGCCTTTTCGAGCGAGTCGAGCAGGTTCTGCGCCGATTTATCGGCGAAGCGGTCGAGCTCCGCGAGCGTCGCAAAGCCGAGATTGAACAGATCGGCCGGCGTGCGGACCAGGTTCTGCTCGACCAGCTGATCGATGATCTTCTCGCCGAGTCCGTCGATATCGAGCGCGCGGCGCTGCGCGAAGTGCCACAGCGCCTGCTTGCGCTGCGCCGGACAGAAGAGTCCGCCCGTGCAGCGTGCAATCGCCTCGTCGGGCAGCCGCTCGATCGCCGAGCCGCACACCGGACACTGCGTCGGCATCACGAACTCGCGCGCGTCGGTCGGACGCCGGTCGAGCAGCGCGCTGACCACCTCCGGAATCACGTCGCCGGCGCGGCGCACGATCACCGTATCGCCGATGCGAATATCCTTGCGGCGCACTTCGTCTTCGTTGTGCAAGGTCGC
Source organism: Paraburkholderia atlantica (assembly GCF_000092885.1). Lineage (NCBI taxonomy): Bacteria > Pseudomonadati > Pseudomonadota > Betaproteobacteria > Burkholderiales > Burkholderiaceae > Paraburkholderia > Paraburkholderia atlantica. The sequence goes on from NC_014117.1 coordinate 1,982,756, forward strand.
GTTCGTGACCGTCGCGCCGCCGACGAACACCGGCTCCAGCCGCGCGACCGGCGTGATCGCACCGGTGCGGCCGACCTGCACGTCGATCGCGACGAGCTTCGTCAGCGCTTCCTGCGCGGGAAATTTGTGCGCGAGCGCGAAGCGCGGCGCGCGCGATACGAAGCCGAGCCTGTCCTGCTCGTCGCGCCGGTTGACCTTATAGACCACGCCGTCGATGTCATACGGCAGCCTGTCGCGCTTCTCGCCGACCGCGTGGAAGAAGCCGAGCAAGCCTTTGGCGCCCTGCACGACCGCGCGCTCGCCATTGACCGGCAAGCCCATCTCCTTGTACCAGTCGAGCAGTTCGCTATGCGTGGGCGGCATCTCGATGCCGTCGAGCACGCCGATCCCATACGCGAAAAACGACAGCGGCCGCTGCGCGGTGATCTTCGAATCGAGCTGGCGCAAGCTGCCGGCCGCCGCGTTGCGCGGGTTCGCGAATTCGCGTTGCCCGGCGGCGCGCTGGCGTTCGTTCAGGCGCTCGAAATCGCGCTTGAACATCAGCACTTCGCCGCGCACGTCGAGCACGTGCGGTACGCGCTTGCCCTTCAGCTTCAGCGGAATCGAGCGGATCGTGCGGACGTTTTCGGTGACGTTCTCGCCGGTCGTGCCGTCGCCGCGCGTGGACGCCTGCACGAACACGCCGTCGACATAGCGCAGCGAGATAGCGAGACCGTCGAATTTCAGCTCGGCCGCGTAGTCGACGGGCACCGGCGGCTCGCTCGCGTTGTTGCCGAGCGCGTCGCCGATGCGCTTGTCGAACGCGACGATGTCTTCGTCAGCGAAACCGTTGTTCAGCGACAGCATCGGCTGATCGTGGACGACCGGCTCGAAGCCGCTCGCGGCCTCGCCACCGACTCGCTGCGTCGGCGAATCAGGCACGATCAGATCCGGATGCTCGGCCTCGATGCGCTCCAACTCCTTGAACAGCTTGTCGTACTCGGCATCCGGTAGGTCCGGTTGGTCGAGCACGTAGTACGCGTAGTTCGCGTGTTCGAGTTCCGCGCGCAACCACGCGGCCCGTTCGGCCGGAGCGCTGGTTGCGAAAGAAGGGACGGAGGATCGGGCCATGCTGTCGGAAACTTCTCGAGATGAAAGTCGGACATCGGATTATCGCAGGAAGCGTGCCCCTTTACATCGGTGCATACCGGGCGCGTCATGCTGCAACGCAAGCCGGAACGACGACGGCCGCACATCGTGCGGCCGTCGTCAAAACGCGTGGAACGCTGAAACCGGTTTACTGGCTAAACAGGCGCCGAGTGGCCGGCGAACCCGCCGGAATGCCCGCCTGTTCGAGCTTCGCGTACAGCGTCATCAACTGTTTTTCGATCGCGAGCAGCGCGCTTTCGGGCAGCGGTCGGCGGCCGTCGTCGACCACGCGTCCGCCGATGCGCTCGGCCAGCGACTTCGCGTAGTCGCACATCAGACGGAACGGCAGGATGTCTTCATCTGCGACCGGCACGTCGAGCACCAGCGTGATCATCTCGCCGCCTTTGTACGTGAGGTCGTCGCGCAGGAAGTTGGTGTCGCCGAACTGCAGCATGAATACAGGGTTTTGCCGCGCGTCGAGCTTGACGAAGCGCGTGCCGTCACGCGACAGCAGCAGACCGTCCTGCGACGCGACCGCCTGCACGTAGTTGGCCGACCACGGTGCGCCGTCCGACAGCACGTTGATCGACAGCTGCGCGTCGCACTGGGCGGCAAAGCCGTCGAGCTCGCGCGCCATCGCGACGGTTTCGAGCATGTCGGGAAATTCCGGCGCGGCGTCGAGCGCGTCGGCGAACTGCTGCACGCCGGTCACGAACTCGGAAAATTCGAGCTCGTTGAGCGCGCCGCTGCGGTTCGCGAGCTGCGCGGCCGCGCGCAGTTCTTCATAGCGCGTGCCGTTCTGCAGCAGCTCCCACGCGCCGCCGCCTTCGGGCTTGCCTTCGATATGCACCGGCTTGCTGCCCGCGCGACGCAACCGCTGCGCGAGCGGCAGCACCTTGTCGCCGGCCACGGGGCCGTTGAGCCGGAGCGGCACGATACAGTCGATCCGCCGGTCGACGATGGCCGGCGGCGCCGACGAGATCGTCGTGGCGGCCGGCAGGATCGGTTCGACGCGCTCGTGCTCGGTCGACGCCGGCTGGGCCGCGGGCGCTTCGGCCGCGGGCCGCTCCACGTCCGCGTCCTGCGCCGCCGCGTGCTCGCCTTCGCCGGCGGTATCAGAATCCGCCGACGGATAACCGTTCGGCGACGTCATCTCAGCCTGGATATCGGCCGGTGTATCGAGCGGCGCCGCGCCCGCGCCGAACGTCGGCTCGACGCGCGCGGCGCTCGGGTGCCCGGTCGCCTCGGCGTTCACGCTCGGCTCGCGCCGCGTGGTCGGCCGGGCCGGCTCGATGAACGGGCTCTGCTCCTCATGCTCGTCCCGCGCGAAGCTCTCGGCGGTGTCGACCGGCATCGGCCGCGGCATCTTGCGACGCACCTTCGCGCCCTGCCACGCGTTGTACACGACCACGCCCCCCACCACCACGGCACCCGCGCCGATCAAACCGAGTGTCAACTCGTCCATGCATGCTCCATCAGCAATTCTTCTATCCACGCGGGCCTGTCGTCCGCTCCACGTACCGCGCGGCTCTCATCGAGGCCGCTGCGCTGGATGCGGATGCCCGCGCAGGCGTTAACTCAAACGATATTCTGGGCGAAACCCGCTGCCGTTTCCATGTCGACCGCAACGATCCGCGAGACGCCCTGCTCCTGCATCGTCACGCCGATCAGCTGCTGCGCCATCTCCATCGCGATCTTGTTGTGCGAGATGAACAGGAACTGGGTTTTGTCCGACATCGCCCGTACCAGGTTCGCAAAGCGCTCGGTGTTGGCGTCGTCGAGCGGCGCGTCCACCTCGTCGAGCAGACAGAATGGCGCCGGATTCAGCTGGAACATCGCGAACACGAGCGCGGTCGCGGTCAGCGCTTTCTCGCCGCCCGACAACAGGTGAATCGTCGAATTCTTCTTGCCCGGCGGCTGCGCCATTACCTGCACACCGGCGTCGAGGATTTCGTCGCCGGTCATGATCAGCTTCGCCTGGCCGCCGCCAAAGAGACGCGGGAACAGCTCGCCGAAATGACGGTTCACTTCGTCGAACGTGCTTTGCAGCAGCGTGCGCGTTTCGGCGTCGATCTTGCGGATCGCGTCTTCGAGCGTTTCGATCGCGCTCGTCAGGTCGGCCGACTGCGAATCGAGGAAGCTCTTGCGCTCGGTCGCGGCCTTCAGCTCGTCGAGCGCGGCCATGTTGACCGGCCCGAGCGCGATGATCGCGTTGTTGATGCGCGTGACTTCACCCTGCAGGTACGACGGTTTCATGTCCGGCGTCAGCTTGGCTTGCAGCTCGGCTTCATCGACCCCGGCCGCGCTCAACTGCTCGACGAACTGCTCGCCGTTGATGCGCGCGGCCTGCTCCTTCAGCTGCAATTCGTTGATGCGCTCGCGCAGCGGCTGCAGCGCGCGCTCGGCGGTCAGGCGCGTTTCGTCGGCCGCGCGCAGCTTCGCGGTCAGGTCGTCGAGCTCGACGCGCGCGGCGCGCAGCGCCTCTTCCTTGACGGCGCGGATATCGAGCGCGTCCTGCAGACCGGTGTGCGCGGTCTGCTCGTTGATCGTTTCGAGCTCGGCGCGCGCGTCTTCGAGCGAGCCCGCGACGCGCTCGCTCTGCTCGTGCGCGACCTGGATACTGCGCTTCAATTCGTCGATGCGGTTCGCCATGTTGCGCGCGGCGAAGCGCGCGTCGGTGGCGGCGCGATCGAGGTCGCGTGCTTCGCCACGGGCGGTCGTCAGTTCTTCGTCGAGCGCTTCGAAGGCGAGCTGGTGGTCTTCGAAGCGCGCCTGCAGTTCGGCGAGTTCGCCATCGTGACGCTCGAAGTTCGCTTCCGATTCGGCGCGCAGCGCTCGCTGCTCGTCGACCTGCGCGGCGATCTCTTCGAGTTCCTCGCGAATCTGCGTGCTGCGCTGCGTGTAGCGCTCGTGGGCCTGGGTGAGCTTCAGCACGTCCATCTGCAACGCGTGGACACGCTGCGTCGCGCGTTCGGCCTGCTGACGCATTTCGGCGAGCGCCTGCGCGGCTTGCGTGTGCGCGGCTTCGGCGCGGATCGCGGCGGCCTTCGCCTCATCGGCGAGCAAGGCCTGCGCGCGCACCTGGCGGCCGAGGTTTTCGATTTCCTGCTGACGCGCGAGCATGCCGGCTTGCTCGGAATCGGCCGCGTACAACTGCACGCCGACGCGCGTGACCACGTGCCCCGCCTTCACGACGAACGCACCGCCCTCGGGCAGCTGCGCGCGCATCGAAAGCGCCTGCTGCAGATCGTCGGCGACGTAGGCGAGGCCCAGCCAGTCGGTCAGCACCGCGCGGATTCCCGCGTCCTCGATGCGCACGAGCGACAGCAGCGAGCGCAGCGCGCCCGCCGCCGGGGCCGGCTGACCGGACGCGGGCGGTGCGTAGAACGCGAGCTTGGCGGGGGGGGCGTCGGTTGCAAACGCCTTCACCCAGTCGAGATTCGACACTTCGAGCGCGGCGAGACGCTCGCGCAGCACTGCTTCGAGCGCGGTTTCCCAACCGGCCTCGACATGCAGCTTCTTCCACAGACGAGGCAGGCTGCCCAATTCGTGCTTGTCGAGCCACGGCTGGATCTTGCCTTCGGTCTGCACGTTTTCCTGCAGCTGCTTCAGCGCGGCGAGGCGCGCATCGAGCTGATGAATCTGCGCGCTTTCGGCCTGCACGCGCTCCTGCGCAGCGCGCCGTTCGCCGTCGAGCCGCGGCAGTGTTTCCTGCGCGTCGGCGAGGCGTCCCTGCGCGTCGCGGAGGATTTCCTCGTGCTCGGCGAGCTGCATGCGCAACTCTTCGAGCTGCGCTTCGTCGGGCGCATCGAGCCCGCCTTCTTCCGATTTCAGCCGCTCCTGGCGCTGCTGCAGTTGCTGCAACTGCTGGTCGGCATTGCGCTGATGCGCGGCTTCGAGCTTCAGCGCCTGCTCGGTCTGCGCGATGCCGGCGCGCTCGGTGTTCAGCTCCGTCTGGGCGTCACGCCAGCGCGCTTCGAGCGCGGGCAGCGCGTCGTGCTTAGCGGCGGCGTCCGCTTCAGCGATTACGGCTTTTTCTTCGGCGACCGCCAGTTGCTCTTCGGCGTCGGCGATATCGTCCTGCGCCTTGTCGGCCTGCGATTGCCACTGCTCGCGCTGCGCGGTCAACGCGGCGATCTGCGCCTGCACGCGATTGCGCGATTCGACGATGAAGCGGATCTCGGCTTCCAGCCGGCTCACTTCCGCGTTCGCCTCGTACAGCGCGCCTTGCGCGCCCTGCATCGCGTCGCTCGCCGAATAGTGCGCGACGCGCAGCGTTTCGAGTTCCGCCTCGACTTCGCGCAGCTTCGCGGTTTGCGCCTCGAGGTCGATCTGCGCCTGTTCGATCGCGCGTTGCTGCCGCTGCTGCTCGCCAGCCGCCTCGTTCTTGCGCAGCAGCCACAACAGACGCTGCTTTTCCTCGCCGTCGCTCTGCAGCTCGCGATAACGCGTCGCGATGACCGCCTGCCCCTCCAGCTTCTCGAGATTCGCGCCGAGCTCGCGGATGATGTCCTCGACGCGCGTCAGGTTCTCGCGCGTGTCGTGCAGACGGTTCTCGGTCTCGCGACGGCGCTCCTTGTACTTCGACACACCGGCGGCTTCTTCGAGGAACACGCGCAGCTCTTCGGGCTTCGCCTCGATCAGCCGCGCGATCATGCCCTGCCCGATGATCGCGTACGCGCGCGGCCCGAGGCCGGTGCCGAGGAAGATGTCCTGGATGTCGCGGCGTCGCGCCGGCAGATTGTTGATGTAGTAGCTCGAGGTGCCGTCGCGCGTCAGCACGCGCTTCACGGCGATCTCCGCATACTGGCCCCACTGGCCGGCGGCGCGGCCGTCCGCGTTGTCGAACACGAGTTCGACGCTCGCGCGGCTGCCGGGCTTGCGGGCGGTCGAGCCGTTGAAGATCACGTCCTGCATCGACTCGCCGCGCAATTCAGAGGCGCGCGATTCGCCGAGCACCCAGCGCACGGCGTCGATGATGTTGGATTTGCCGCACCCGTTCGGACCGACCACGCCAACCAGTTGGCCTGGGACCTGAAAATGCGTGGGATCGACGAAGGATTTGAAGCCAGCGAGTTTGATCGAGGTGAGCCGCACGGCGATTTCGCTGTTTGAAAAGAGTGTGTGATAGGTGGCTCGCGAGGTTGCGCCAGTCGTTCACCGCCGCGGCGGGACGGCCCCACGCAACCTCGCGAGCCTTCGCATTTTGGTTGCCGGCTCCATGCGCTCATGCACATCAAAGGCACAGGTGCGCATGCGCCGGCTAATGAGGGGCAATCATACCATCGCGCGTGGACGATTCTTGCCGCCCTTTCGGTGGTCGTCGCTGTCGCCGTCACGGCCGTGTGCGTCACCGCGCTGGTCACTGCACGGGCCGTCGCGCCCATCGTCGTCGCCCGGCCCGTCCATGTCGCCGATGGCCGGATCGGGCGGCGCCGTCCTGGTCCGATGCACCCAGCTCGACAATGCCGATGCGAGCACGATGCACGCGCCGCCGGCCCATTCGCGCGGCCCCGGTACTTCGCCGGCGAACAGCCACGCCGACAGCGCCGTCACGACGAGCTCGAACAGCATGATGATCGAAGCGCGATTGGCCGGCACGCGCGAAAGCCCGTATTGCACCAGCATATTGTTCGACGCGAGCAGCAGACCGAGACCGAGCACCAGCAGCGCCGCGGTACCGAGGTGCGCGCCGGTGGGCGGCGCGGGCATCGGCTCGATTAGCGACGCGAGCGCGCCGAACAACGCCGCGCCGCCGAAGATCACCGCGGTGCGCATTTCGGGCTTCATGTCCGGCAGCACGCGACTCGTCTTCAGGATCAGCACATTGCTCATCGCAAAGCCCATGCCGCCGGCGAGACCGGCCCATTCGGCGGGATTGCCGGGCACCGGGATGCCGAGACGCGGCGACCACAGCATCGTCATCGCGCCCGCGAGCGACAGCGCGGCCAGCGCCGCGCCCGACCAGGTGAGCCGCTCGTGCAGGATGAAATGCGCGAACAGCGCGGTCCACGCGGGCGTCAGATAAAACAGCAGCAGCACCCGCATCACCTGACCGTGGATCGCGCCCCACACGAAGCCGAGATTCGTGACGCCCGCGGCGAGCGCGAGCGCCGGCAGCAGCCAGTGCCACCGCACGGTCTTCAGTGCGCGATGACGCACGAGCAGCACGAACAGGCAGCCCGTGCCGCTCGTCAGCGCGCTCGCTGCCGTGCCGGTTACGCCTAGCGCGGCGAGCATGCGCAGCGGATACCAGACCATCCCCCAGACCGACGCGCCCAGCATGATCGCGAACGTCGGCCAGCCGTTGCGAAGCCAGTTAGTCATGGGGCCGGACTCCGACGGACGTCGTGGGCGGGTCGGATGAAGGTCCAGCCGGCCGTCTGCTGATCTGCTGCGTACATTGCTGCTCCTGCGTATTCTTTTGCGCGAACCGTGGCGGATTCGCGCCGTTCCCGCCGCGGCGCGCCGGTGCGCCGCCTCGCGGATTGCTGCCGCGCCGCGCGGCAAGCTCCCGCTTGGCCGGCGGGGGCGCCACGCTATAATCGTCCGTTCGCCGCCGCTGGTGGCCGGCTCGTCGCTGGTCAGTCCATCGCGCGCAGGGATGCCGATTCATGTTTGATGCGCCGATGCCCGCCGGCGCGCGTGCCCGGTTGTCCCGACTTTCATCCGCGTCCATTCCGATCAGGCCAACTCGTCCGTGAATCCGCTACTCGACTCCCTTCAGCCCTATCCGTTCGAAAAGCTGCGCCTGCTTTTCAAGGACGTCACGCCGCCGGCCGGCCTCGCGCATATCAGCTTCGGCATCGGCGAGCCGAAACATCCGACTCCGCCACTGATCCGCGACGCCGTCATCGCTTCGCTCGGCGGCCTCGCTGCCTATCCGGCCACACTCGGCTCGGCGCCGCTGCGCGAGTCGATCGCGAAGTGGGTCACGCAACGCTACAACCTGCCGCCGCTCGATCCGCTGACCGAGGTGCTGCCGGTGTCCGGTTCGCGCGAGGCGCTGTTCGCGCTCGCGCAGACGGTGCTGAACCCGCGCCGCGATGCCGACGGAGAGCCTGCGATCGTACTCTGTCCGAACCCGTTCTACCAAATCTACGAAGGCGCGGCTCTGCTCGGCGGCGCCCAGCCGTACTTCGTCAACAGCGACCCGGCGCGCAACTTCGCGTGCGACTACTCGGCGGTGCCCGCCGACGTCTGGGCCCGCACGCAACTGCTGTACGTCTGCTCGCCGGGCAACCCGACCGGTGCCGTGCTCACGCTCGATGACTGGCGCGAACTGTTCGCGCTATCGGACCGCTACGGCTTCGTGATCGCGTCGGACGAGTGCTACTCGGAAATCTATTTCGATGAGTCGAAGCCGCCGCTCGGTGGTCTCGAAGCAGCCCACCAGCTCGGCCGCGGCTACGAGCGCCTCGTGATGCTGTCGAGCCTGTCGAAGCGCTCGAACGTGCCGGGCATGCGCTCGGGCTTCGTCGCCGGCGACGCGTCGATTCTGAAGTCCTTCCTGCTGTACCGCACGTACCACGGCGCGGCGCTCTCCACCGTTTACCAGAGCGCGAGCGTGGTCGCGTGGGGCGACGAGGCGCACGTGCGCGAGAACCGCGCGAAGTACCTGCAGAAGTTCACGACCGTCACGCCGATGCTCGCCGACGTGCTCGACGTGCGCCTGCCCGACGCCGCGTTCTACCTGTGGGCCAACGTCGAGCGCACCGGCCTCACGGACACCGAGTTCGCCCAGCGCCTCTACGCCGACTATAATGTGACGGTTCTGCCGGGCTCGTTCCTCGCGCGCACCGCGCACGGCGTGAACCCCGGCCGCAATTTCGTGCGCCTCGCGCTCGTCGCCGATGTCGACGAATGCACGGCGGGCGCGCAGCGGATCGTCGAATTCTGCCGATCTCTCGCTGCGGCTTGAGCCGCACCCGAGCCGCACCGCATCCCCATCTCCAGACTTCAACCCTTCAGAAAATCACGCATATGTCGCAACAACTTCAGAGCATCATCGATACCGCCTGGGACAACCGCGCCGAGCTGTCGCCGAAAGCCGCGCCGGCCGAAGTGCGCGAAGCCGTCGCCCACGCGATCGAGCAACTCGATAAGGGCGCGCTGCGCGTCGCCGAAAAAAAGGACGGCGACTGGGTCGTCAACCAGTGGCTGAAGAAGGCCGTGCTGCTGTCGTTCCGTCTGGAAGACAACGCGCCGATGCCGGCCGGCGGCTACAGCCAGTTCTACGACAAGGTGCCGTCGAAGTTCGCGAACTACACCGCTGAAGACTTCGCGGCCGGCGGCTTCCGCGTGGTGCCGCCCGCGATCGCGCGCCGCGGCTCGTTCATCGCGAAGAACGTCGTGCTGATGCCGTCGTACACCAACATCGGCGCATACGTCGACGAAGGCACGATGGTCGACACGTGGGCCACCGTCGGCTCGTGCGCGCAGATCGGTAAGAACGTGCACCTGTCGGGCGGCGTCGGTATCGGCGGCGTGCTGGAGCCGCTGCAGGCAAACCCGGTCATCATCGAAGACAACTGCTTCATCGGCGCGCGCTCGGAAGTCGTCGAAGGCGTGATCGTCGAGGAAAACTCGGTGATTTCGATGGGCGTGTACCTCGGCCAGAGCACCAAGATTTACGACCGCGAAACCGGCGAAGTCACGTACGGCCGCATTCCGGCGGGCTCGGTCGTGGTGGCGGGCAACCTGCCGTCGAAGGACGGCACGCATAGCCTGTACTGCGCGGTCATCGTCAAGAAGGTCGACGCCAAGACGCGCGCGAAGGTCGGCCTGAACGAGTTGCTGCGAGGCGACTGATGGCGCGCGGCACCAAAACCGTCGTCTACGGCATTCCGAACTGCGACACCGTGAAGAAGGCCCGTGTGTGGCTCGAAGAGCACGGCGTCGAGTTCGAGTTTCACGACTTCAAGAAGGCCGGCGTGACCGAGCCGCTGGTGCAGGACTGGTTGAAGGACGTCAAGCTCGACGCGCTGCTGAACCGGCGCGGCACGACGTGGCGCGCGCTGTCCGACGACATGAAGGCGGCCGCGGAAACGCAGCCGGGCGCGATCGCGCTGATGATCCACAAGCCGTCGGTGATCAAGCGGCCGGTGCTGGTCGTAAACGGACGCGTGAAGTCGCTCGGGTTTTCCGTCGACGAGTACGCGGCGCTGTTTGCCTGAGCTTGCCTGGTCCGAACGCTGAAACGCCAGGCTCAGGCACGAGGTAGCAAGACGCGCGGCCTCGCGCCGCGTTGTCCAAAGGCTGTTGCCGGCTGCGGTGCCTCACCGCGAGCCGGCATTTTTTCATTTCAAAGTGGCTTGTACTGAATCCATGTCCGGCACCCTAGCCCTTACCGAACAACTGATCGCGCGCGCGTCCGTGACGCCCGACGACCAGCATTGCCAGCGTCTGCTGATCGAGCGCCTGGCCGCGCTCGGCTTCGAGCACGAGACGATCGAATCCAACGGCGTGACCAACCTGTGGGCCGTCAAGCGCGGCGCCGACGGCACCGAGGGCAAGCTGCTCGCGTTCGCCGGCCACACCGACGTGGTGCCAACCGGCCCGCTCGAACAATGGCAGTCGGCGCCGTTCGAGCCGACCCAGCGCGACGGCAAGCTGTACGGCCGCGGCGCGGCGGACATGAAGGCATCGATCGCCGGCTTCGTCGTCGCGAGCGAGGAGTTCGTCGCGGCCAACCCTCAGCACCGCGGCTCGATCGCGTTCCTGATCACGAGCGATGAGGAAGGCCCCGCCACCGACGGCACCGTCAAAGTCGTCGACGCGTTGCAACAGCGCGGCGAGCGCATGGACTACTGCATCGTCGGCGAACCGACGTCGAGCGAGCGGTTCGGCGACATGGTCAAGAACGGCCGGCGCGGTTCGATGTCGGGCAAGCTGACCGTCAAGGGCGTGCAAGGTCATATCGCTTATCCGCATCTGGCCAAGAATCCGGTGCACCTGCTCGCGCCCGCGCTTGCCGAGCTCGTCGCCGAACGCTGGGACGAAGGCAACGAATATTTCCCGCCGACCACCTGGCAGGTGTCGAACCTCCACAGCGGCGCCGGTGCGACCAACGTGATCCCCGGCCATGCGGACGTGATGTTCAACTTCCGCTTCTCGACCGCGAGCACCGTCGAAGGACTGCAAAAGCGCGTGCACGCGATTCTCGACAAACACGGCCTCGAATACGAACTGCACTGGACAATAAGCGGCCTGCCGTTTCTCACCCCGCGCGGCGAACTGTCGAGCGCGCTCGCAAAGGCGATCAAGGACGAGACCGGCGTGGACACCGAGCTATCGACCACCGGGGGCACGTCGGACGGCCGCTTCATCGCGCGCATCTGCAAGCAGGTGATCGAGTTCGGTCCGCTGAACGCAAGCATCCACAAGATCGACGAACATATCGAAGTCGCCCATATCGAGCCGCTGAAGAACGTGTATCGCCGCGTGCTCGAACAACTGATCGCATAACCAGGAACTCTGCGATGACGCTTCCTTTTTGCACCGTCCGCGACCTGCTGCGTTATGCAGTGTCGCGTTTCAGCGAGGCCAAACTGTCGTTCGGCCACGGCTCGGCCAATGCCTACGACGAAGCAGCCTATCTGATCCTGCACACGCTGCATCTGCCGCTCGACCTGCTCGAGCCGTTTCTCGACGCGCGCCTGACCACGGCCGAAATCGAGGCGGTGCTGAAAGTGATCGAGCGACGCGCCGCCGAACGCGTGCCGGCCGCATACATCACGCAGGAAGCGTGGATGCACGGCTATCGCTTTTACGTCGACGAGCGCGTGATCGTGCCGCGCTCGTTCATCGGCGAGCTGCTGCAGGACGGCCTGCAGCCGTACGTCGAAGATCCCGAGCAGGTCGCCGCGGTGCTCGAACTGTGCACCGGCTCCGGCTGCCTCGCGATCCTCGCCGCCCACGCGTTCCCGAACGCCGACGTCGACGCGGTCGATCTGTCCGCGCCCGCGCTCGAAGTCGCGACGCGCAACGTGCTGGACTACCACCTCGACGACCGCATCGCGCTGTTCGAAGGCGATCTGTACGCGCCGCTCGCCGAGCGCCGCTATGACGTGATCATCAGCAATCCGCCGTACGTGAACGCGAAGTCGATGCAGGAGCTGCCGGCCGAATACAAGCACGAGCCGGAGATGGCGCTCGCGGGTGGCGCCGACGGCATGGACATCGTGCGTCGGATCATCGCCGACGCGCGCAACTGGCTGACCGAAGACGGCGTGCTCGTCATCGAGATCGGCAACGAACGCGAGCACGTCGAGGCGGCGTTCGGCGGTCTCGACCTCGTGTGGCTGTCGACCAGCGCCGGCGACGACAACGTATTCCTAATCCAGGCCAGCGACTTGCCGGTCTGATGTCTGAGTTCGACATGCTGGCCGTTTGAGCGCGCGGCGTGCGCGGCGCCGGCTCGCCGCCGCTTGCAGCGGATTTCGCAAGTGACACGCGCGCCGCTCGTCGTACCACGCACGGTTTATTCGTGCGCGTTTTTGCGCTATTTTTTAGCGCGTGTTTTTAGGCCGTTTTTTGGCGCTTTCCCAGGCGCCGCAGCCGCAGTCTGAATTCGTTGCCCGACGCGTTCGCCGCAGACCACGAAGCGAGCTTGTGCCCGCCTCCGTTTCCTGAACCACGGCGCTTCGCCAACTGTTCGCGAGCTTATGACATTCGACCTGCTTCACGTCGGCCCGCTGGTTCTCCTTGCCCACATTCTCGGCATCATCGCGGCCGCTCACGCGATTCTCCATACCCGCACCTCGCAAGGGGCGATCGCGTGGGCCGTGTCGCTGGTCGCGATGCCGTATCTGACGCTCGTGCCCTATCTGTTCCTTGGCCGCAGCAAGTTCGCCGGCTACGCGGACGCGCGCCGCGTCGAGAACGAGCTGCTGCGCACGCGCGCGCATCCGCAGGTGTGGGACACGCACGCATCGTCGGCGGGGCTGCCGACGCAGCAGCTCGGCTCGCGGCTCGTGCAGTCGCTGACGCGCCTCGGTGGCATGCCGTTCCTACCCGGCAATACCGTGCGCACGCTGATCAACGGCACGGCGACTTTCGAGGCCATCTTCGACGCGATCCAGAACGCGCGCCACTATGTGATCGTGCAATTCTTCATTGTGCGCGACGACGCGCTCGGCGACATGCTGAAAGACGCGCTGATCGCGAAAGCGCAACAGGGCGTGCGCGTGTACTTCCTGTACGACAGCATCGGCAGCTTCGATCTGCCGCACCGCTACGTCGCGGCACTGCGCGCGGCCGGCATCGAGATGCAGCCGTTCGCGACGAACCGCCGCTTCGTCAACCGTCTGCAACTGAATTTCCGCAATCACCGCAAGATCGTGGCGGTCGACGGCGAGCGCGCGTTTATTGGCGGTCATAACGTCGGCGTCGAATATCTGGGCGCGAAGCCGCCGCTGTCGCCGTGGCGCGATACGCACATCGAGGTGCGCGGCCCGGCGGTCGCCAGCATCCAGTTCGTCTTCATCGAGGACTGGTACTGGGCCACGCAGCAGTTGCCCGAGTTAGACGTGCCGTCCACCGAAACAGCCGTCCCATCCGTCGAGCAGCGCGCCGCCCACGGCGCCGTCGAACCCGCCGGGAACAACATGCACTGCATCGTGCTGCCGAGCGGCCCGGCCGACAAACAGGAGACCTGCTCGCTGTTTTTCGTCGAAGCGATCAACGCGGCGCGCGAACGCATCTGGATCACGACGCCCTACCTCGTGCCCGACGAGGCGGTGTTCGCCGCGTTGCGGCTCGCGGCGCTGCGCGGCGTCGATGTACGCATCCTGATTCCGAGCCGGCGCGATCACCGGGTGGTGTTCGAGGCTTCGAAGCTATATGCATACGACTCGCTGCGCGCGGGCATTCGCATCTTCCGCTATCAGCCGGGTTTCCTGCACCAGAAGGTCGTGCTGATCGACAGCAGCGCGGCCGCGATCGGCAGCGCCAATCTCGACAACCGCTCGTTCCGTCTGAACTTCGAGATCATGGTGCTGACCGTCGACCGCGGTTTCGCGCTCGAAGTCGAAACGATGCTGCTCGACGACTTCGCCGAGTCGCGCGAAATCGACCGCGACGAGTACCGCAAGGCGAACGCGCTGCGACGCATGCTGATGCACGTCGCACGGCTCTTTTCGCCGATCCTGTAGAGGCGCGCTCCCCCTTACAGCAGCGCTTCGATATCCTCGGTGATCGCCTCGGGCTTGGTCAGCGGCGCGTAGCGCTTGACCACGTTGCCGTCGCGGCCGATCAGAAACTTCGTGAAATTCCACTTGATCGCTTCGAGACCGAGCAGCCCCGGCGCCTCGATCGTCAGATAGCGGAACAGCGGGTGCGCGTTCGGGCCGTTCACGTCGATCTTGTCGAACATCGGGAACGTGACGCCGTAGTTCTTCTCACAAAAGCTGCCGATCTGCGCGGCGTCGCCCGGCTCCTGCTTGCCGAACTGGTTGCACGGAAAACCCAGCACCGCGAGCCCGCGCGCCGCATACGCATCGTACAGCTTCTGCAAGCCCGCGTACTGCGGCGTGAACCCGCATTCGCTCGCGGTATTGACGATCAGCATCACCTTGCCTTGGTACTTCGCGAGACTCGCTTCCTCGCCGCCGAGCGTGCGTGCCGAAAACGAATAGATCGATGTCATGTCCCCTCCCGTGAAAGCCGTCAGTCTATGCCAAAAGCGCTGCCGATACAGTCGGCCGAATGGCCGATGGCGGCTGCGCTCAATGTGACAGCGGGCAATCGGCGCCGCGCGCCCGGCAAGCCGCCGGGCAGTCTAAAATAGCGGTTTTCTTCAGCCGGCCACGTCGTGATCCGCTTCAATCAGTTCAGCCTCGCGCGCGGCACCAAGCCGCTTTTCGACAACACCACGTTCACGTTGAACCCCGGTGAAAAAGCCGGCCTCGTCGGGGCGAATGGCGCGGGCAAGTCGACGCTGTTCGCCGTGCTGCTCGGCGAGCTGCATGCGGACGGCGGCGATTTCTCGATTCCGCCGACCTGGCGCATCGCCCACGTCGCGCAGGAAACGCCCGCCGTCGACAAAACCGCCCTCGCCTACACGCTCGACGGCGACGCCGCGCTGCGCGACATCGAAGCGCGCATCGCGGCCGCCTCCGCGGCGCACGACGGCGCGGCCGAAGCCGAAGCGCACGCCGCCTTCGCCGACGCCGACGGCTACACCGCGCCGGCGCGCGCCGAAGCGTTGCTGCTCGGCCTCGGCTTCACGCTCGACCAGACCCGCGAGCCGGTCAGCAGCTTCTCGGGTGGCTGGCGCATGCGGCTGAATCTCGCGCAGGCGCTGATGTGCCGCTCCGACCTGCTGCTGCTCGACGAACCGACCAACCACCTCGACCTCGATGCGATCGTCTGGCTCGAAGACTGGCTCAATCGCTATGCGGGCACGCTGATCGTGATCTCGCACGACCGCGAGTTTCTCGATTCCGTCTGCAATGTCACGCTGCATCTCGAGAACCAGCAGATCAAGCGCTACGGCGGCAACTACTCGCAGTTCGAAGTGCTGCGCGCGCAGCAGATCGCGCTGCAGCAGAGCGCGTACGAAAAGCAGCAGCGCACGGTCGCGCATCTGCAGAGCTACATCAACCGCTTCAAGGCGCAGGCCACCAAGGCGCGTCAGGCGCAAAGCCGGGTGAAGGCGCTCGAGAAGATGGAACTGATCGCACCCGCGCACGTCGCGTCGCCGTTCACGTTCGAGTTTCGTACGCCCGACTCCGCGCCGAATCCGATGATGGTGATGGAAGACGTGCGCTGCGGCTATCACGCCGAAGACGGCAGCGAGATTCCGATCGTCGAGCGCGTGATGCTGTCGATCCAGAACGGTCAGCGCATCGGCCTGCTCGGCGCGAACGGCCAGGGCAAGTCGACGCTGATCAAGACGCTCGCAGGCACGCTCGAACCGTTGAGCGGCCACGTGCGCGAGGGCAAGGGTCTGCGCATCGGCTACTTCGCGCAGCATCAGCTCGAAACGCTGCGCCCGGACGACACGCCTTTACAACACCTCGCGCGCCTTGCGCCCGACACGCGCGAGCAGGAACTGCGCGACTTCCTCGGCAGCTTCAACTTTTCCGGCGACATGGCGACCGCGAAGATCGCGCCGTTCTCGGGAGGCGAGAAAGCGCGCCTCGCGCTCGCGCTGATCATCTGGCAGAAGCCGAACCTGCTGCTGCTCGACGAACCGACCAACCACCTGGACCTCGAAACGCGCCACGCGCTGACGATGGCGCTCGCGCAATTCGAAGGCACGCTGATTCTGGTGTCGCACGACCGGCATCTGCTGCGTGCGACGACCGATCAGTTCATGCTGGTCGCGAAGCATCGTCTGCAGGAGTTCGACGGCGATCTCGACGACTATCGCGACTGGCTGCTGCAGCATGCGGCCGAGCAGCGCGCCGCGCTGAAGGCGAATGCGTCCGGCGCGTCAGACGCAGCGTCCAACGGCGCGGCAAATGGCGACAGCAACGTCAATCGCAAGGAGCAGCGCCGCCTCGAAGCGGAAACGCGGCAGAAGCTCGCGCATCTGAAGAAGCCGCTGCAAAGCCGCATCGCGAAGATCGAAAAGGAAATGGACGCGCTCAACGCGGAGAAGACGACGCTCGATACGTTCGTCGCCGATCCCGCGAGTTACGAGCCGGAGCAGAAGAGCAAACTGACGGAGGCGATCCGCCGTCAGGCAGACGTGAACGCGCGCCTCGACACGCTCGAAGCCGAATGGCTCGAGACGCACGAGGAACTCGAACAGATCGGCTAGCGGCACGCAACGGCCGGGCCGCGCCGGCATCCACGGGAGCTTGGCTTTGTCATTTGCGAACTCGTCGTCCGCGTCATCGGTGTCTGGACCCGCGGCTGCAACGGCAACCGAAGTGCCGCCACCGTTGCAAGGACTGCGCGTGCTCGATCTCACGCGCCTCTTGCCGGGTCCGGTGGCCGCGCTGCGCCTCGCCGAGCTCGGCGCCGATGTGTTGAAGATCGAAGCGCCCGGCACGGGCGACCCGACACGCACGATGATGCAGTCGTCGAGCGATCGTGTCGCCGGCCGGCCCGGTGCGTTCTACCGGATGGTCAATCGCGGCAAGCGCGAGACGCGCCTCGACCTCAAGTCCGAAGCAGGACGCAACGTGCTGCGCGCGCTCGCGGCAGAAGCCGACGTGCTGATCGAGAGCTTCCGGCCCGGCGTGATGGAGCGGCTCGGCCTGGGTTATGCGACGCTCAGCGCCGCTAATCCGCGCCTCGTCTATTGCGCGATCAGCGGATATGGCGCAAGCGGTCCGTTCGCTGACCACGCCGGCCACGATCTGAACTACATCGGCTATGCGGGTGTGCTCGATCAACTGGCGAGCCGCGACGGTGCGCCGATCCTGCCGAACTTCCAGATCGCCGATCTGCTCGGCGGCGCCTTGAGCGCGGTCACGCAGATTCTCGCCGCGCTCTGGCATGTCGCGCGTGGCGGCGCTGGACGCTTCGTCGATGTGTCGATGACGCACACGAGCTATGCGCACAACTTCGTCGCGCAAGTCTCGCTGCTCAACGAAGGGGCGGCGCCTGCCGCGGGCAATGGTCTGTTGAACGGCGGCGTGCCCTGCTACAACCTGTACCGCACGAGCGATGAGCGCTGGCTCGCGGTCGGCGCGCTCGAATTGAAGTTCTGGGAAACGCTGTGCATGGCGCTCGATCAGCCCGAATGGGCGACGCGTCACTGGAGCCTGGGGCAGGCGATCGGCGGTCCCGATGCGCTCGCGCTCATTCAGGAAGTCGCCAAATTGATTGCGACGCGCACGCTCGGCGAATGGGTGGAATCGTTAGAATCGCTCGATTGCTGCGTGTCGCCGGTGCTCACGCCCGCTGAAGCGGCGCAGCATCCGCTGTTCAATCCGCACGCGTATGCGGCGGTGGCCGCGAGCGCCGCCAATTCAGACGACGACGGGGCCTAGCCCGCCGCCGTCAACGCCGCGTCGCCGTCTGCCTCGGCAGCGTTTGACGCGGCGACTTCTCGTCGTCGTACAGCAAGTGCTTGCGACCTTCCACATGGCGGCTGATCGTGGCGCGCACTTCGGCGGCTGTCACGTCTTCGGCGACCACGCGCCGCGAGATCTGCCCCGCGGTGTCGATCCACTCGACGATCCGGCAAGCGCCGCCCCAAGGCTGATGAATCGGTGCGGAGACCCGGCAGCCGCGCACCTGGATGTGCTGGCCGGCAGCGGTTTCATCTGACTGTTTCAAAGCGCGATCCTTTTTCGAGCATCAGAAGGGATGCATATCGTTACAGCTTAGGAAAAAGGTATGGCGGCCAGGTTACAGCCAATATGGCGATATTTACAGGGCATTACCGGACCGCGAGCGAACAAGGTACCCGCGAGCCGTCCCGGCCCCCGTCTATTCGAGCGTACGGACGCGGTCGATGGCCTGTTCGATCCGTTCGACGGCAACGACCTGTAAGCCTTCGATCGGCTGTTTCGGCGCATTGGCCTTCGGAATCACCGCCACCGAGAAGCCGAGCTTGGCCGCTTCCTTCAGTCGTTCCTGACCGCGCGGCGACGGCCGGATCTCGCCGGCGAGACCCACTTCGCCGAACACGACAAGCCCCTTCGGCAGCGGCTTGTTGCGCATCGACGAATGAATGGCGAGCAATACCGAGAGATCGGCGGCGGGCTCGGAGATCTTCACGCCGCCCACCGCGTTCAGGAACACGTCCTGATCGAAACAGGCGATGCCCGCATGCCGATGCAGCACCGCGAGCAGCATCGCGAGCCGGTTCTGTTCGAGGCCGACCGCGAGGCGGCGCGGATTCGGCGCGTTGGCCGAATCGACGAGCGCCTGCACTTCGACGAGCAACGGCCGCGTGCCCTCCTGCGTGACGAGCACGCACGAACCCGGCACCGACTGCTCGTGCTGCGACAAAAACAATGCCGACGGATTCGCGACGCCGCGCAAACCACGCTCGGTCATCGCGAACACGCCGAGCTCGTTGACCGCGCCGAAGCGGTTCTTGATCGCCCGCACGAGACGGTACGACGAGTGGGTGTCCCCCTCGAAATACAGCACCGTATCGACGATATGTTCGAGCACGCGCGGCCCGGCGAGCGCGCCCTCTTTCGTCACGTGCCCGACCATGATGATCGTCGTGCCCGACTGCTTGGCGATGCGGGTCAGTTGCGCGGCGCACTCGCGCACTTGCGCGACCGAGCCCGGTGCCGATGTCAAAGCATCCGAATAGACGGTCTGGATCGAATCGATCACGGCGACTTCGGGCCGTTGCTCGGTGATCGTCGCCTGAATTTTTTCGAGCTGGATTTCCGCGAGCAATTGCAGTTCGCTCGCCTTCGAGCCGGGTTCGAGCAGCGCGAGCCGTTGCGCGCGCAACGCGATCTGCGCGCCCGATTCTTCGCCGCTGATATAGAGCGCGCGCTTGTCCGCGGCAATCTCCGCGAGCGACTGCAGCAGCAATGTCGATTTACCGATGCCCGGATCGCCGCCGATCAGCACCACGCCGCCCGGCACGAGGCCGCCACCGAGCACGCGGTCGAATTCGCTGACGCCGGTGGAAAAGCGCGGCACGTCCGATGCATCGATGTCGGCGAGGCGCCGCACCGGGGTGCTCTTCGCGAGCGACTGGAAACGGTGACCGGACGGCGCCTCGGCGACCGATTCGACAAGCGTGTTCCACGCCTGGCAGGACGGGCATTGACCGGACCACTTCGGCGACTGTCCGCCGCATTCCCCGCAGATGTACAACGTCTTCGCTTTCGCCACGCGTTACTCCGCCCGAACCGGCACACGCGGCGCGACCGCGCACATCAGCTCGTAGCCGATCGTGCCGCAGGCCTGCGCGACGTTGTCGATGGGCAGCGCGGTGCCCCACAGTTCCACGCGCGAGCCGACGTTGGCGGTCGGCACGGGGGTCAGGTCGACGGTCAGCATGTCCATCGACACACGTCCAACGATCCGCGTGCGCACGCCATCGACGATCACCGGCGTGCCTTCGGGCGCGACGCGCGGATAGCCGTCCGCGTAGCCGCACGCGACCACGCCGATGCGCATCGGCGCGCGCGCGGTGAACGTCGACCCATAGCCGACCGAACTGCCTTCGCCGAGCGTCTGCACGGCGATCAGTTCCGACGCGAGCGTCATCGCGGGCTGCAGGCCGGTGCCGTCGATCGCGGCCGTCACGCCGGACGGCGACGCGCCGTACAGGATGATGCCGGGACGCACCCAGTCGAAATGCGCTTCCGGATGCCACAGCGTCGCGGCCGAATTCGACAGACTGCGCGCACCGGCGATGCCCTGCGCGCCGCGCTCGAACGCCTCCATCTGATGCGCGATGCCGCGCTCGGCATCGGCATCGGAAAAATGCGTCATCAGCGTGATCTGGCCGACGCCCTGGCAGGCGCGCGCGCGCTCCCATGCGGCACGGAATTTTTCGACCGTGTAGCCGAGCCGGTTCATGCCGGTGTTCATCTTCAGCTGAATATTGACCGGTTTCGACAGACGCGCCATTTCGAGCATGCGCAGCTGCTCGTCCGAATGCAGCGCCGTGGTCAAGCTGTAGCGGTCGATTACGTCGATATCGGTCGGCCGAAAAAACCCTTCCAGCAGAAGAATTGGGCCCGCCCAGCCCAATTCACGCAACTTCACCGCTTCTTCGAGGTCCAGCAACCCAAAGCCGTCCGTTGCGCGCAAACCGGGAAACACGCGCGCGAGGCCATGCCCGTAGGCATTAGCCTTGACGACGGCCCAGATTTTCGATTTCGGCGCATGGCGCCGCGCGACAGCGAGGTTATTGGCGAGAGCAGCGGTATGAATCGTGGCGGAAAGGGGGCGCGGCATGGGATTTTTTCGAAAAGACACTTGCGAATCAGCGGCTTACAAGGCGTTTTCAGCGCTCTGCGGCCCGCTGGGCGGTGCGATCAAGGATTCTGCTAGTCTGAATCCATCTATTTTCATGATATAAAGCCGTGCGCACAACCCATTTCGATCGGCATAAGCCCGGACGCATAACAAACGGCCGGGGCGGACAGACCGCAGCGAGGACAGCATCGCATCAGATGAAAAAAGGCTTTTACACCATCATGGCCGCGCAGTTTTTTTCGTCGCTGGCCGACAATGCGCTTCTGATCGCTGCTATCGCACTGCTGAAAGATCTTCACGCTCCGAACTGGATGACGCCGCTGCTCAAGCTGTTTTTTGTGCTGTCGTACGTCGTTCTTGCCGCCTTCGTCGGCGCATTCGCCGACTCCCGTCCGAAAGGACGCGTGATGTTCATCACCAATACGATCAAGGTGGTCGGCTGCATCACTATGCTGGTCGGCGCGCATCCGCTGATTGCGTACGGCATCGTCGGCTTCGGCGCGGCGGCCTACTCGCCCGCCAAATACGGCATTCTCACCGAACTGTTGCCGCCTGACCGGCTCGTCGCCGCGAACGGCTGGATCGAAGGCACCACGGTCGGCTCGATCATTCTCGGCACGGTGCTCGGCGGCGCGCTGATCAGTCCGCATATCGCCGCGCCGATCCTCAAATGGCACGTTCCCACCGTGAACACACCAGCGGAAGCCGCGATGCTCGTGATCATGGGCATCTACGTGGTCGCCGCGCTGTTCAATCTGCGCATTCCCGACACCGGCGCGCGCTATCCGCGCCAGGAACACGGGCCGATCCGCCTGATCACCGATTTCGCCGACTGCTTTCTCGTATTGTGGCGTGACAAGCTCGGACAAATTTCTCTCGCTGTGACCACGCTGTTCTGGGGTGCGGGTGCGACGCTGCAATTCATCGTGCTGAAATGGGCCGAGGTGTCGCTGGGCATGTCGCTGTCCGAGGCGGCGATCCTGCAGGCGGTCGTCGCGGTCGGCGTCGCGGGCGGCGCGATTTTTGCAGCCTCGCGTGTGCCGTTGAAGAAGTCGCTGTCGGTCTTGCCGGTCGGCATCATTATGGGTATCTCCGTGATGCTGATGGCGTTCTACACGCGTGATCTGTTCCCCCCGCACTGGGGCATTTATTTTGGCCGCATGCACGTGTCGGGCTATCTGATCTTCGCGTATATCTTCCTGATGTTCGTGGGCGGCCTGTCGGGCTTTTTCGTCGTGCCGATGAATGCGCTGCTGCAGCATCGCGGGCACGTGCTGCTATCGGCGGGCCATTCGATCGCCGTGCAGAACTTCAACGAGAACCTGTCCGTGCTCGTGATGCTGTGCCTGTACGCGGTGCTCGTTTGGCTCGACGTGCCGGTTACCGTCGTGATCGTGCTATTCGGCACCTTCGTGTGCGTGATGATGTGGCTCGTGATGCGGCGCCATCAGGCGAACCAGCGCGCGTTCGATTCGGTCGCGCTGATCGGCGAAGCCAAGCACTGATCAACTGCGCCGGGCCGGCCGCGACACGCACGAGCGCGCCCTTCTTCTTCCTCGCTCGACCATGACTCAATCGATTCCCAATGTGCTGACGATCGCCGGTTCCGATTCCGGCGGCGGCGCCGGCATCCAGGCCGATCTGAAGGCCTTCTCCGCGCTCGGCGCCTATGGCGCGAGCGTGATCACCGCGCTGACCGCGCAGAACACGCGCGGCGTCACCGCAATTCACGCGCCGGACCCGGGCTTCATCACCGCGCAGCTCGACGCGGTGTTCGACGACATCCGCATCGACGCGGTAAAGATCGGCATGCTCGCGAATGCGCCGATCGCGCGCGCGGTCGCCGACGCGCTGCGCCGTCACCGGCCCAAACACATCGTGCTCGACACGGTGATGATCTCGAAGAGCAATCACGCGCTATTGCTGCCCGATGCGGTCGCGGTGGTACGCGACGAGCTTCTGCCGCTCGCCGATCTGCTGACGCCGAATCTGCCGGAAGCGGCCGCGTTGCTCGGCATGCAGCCCGCCACCGACGAAGCCGGCATGGTCGAGCAGGGCGAAGCGTTGCGCGGGCTCGGCGCGCGCGCGGTGCTGATGAAGGGCGGCCATCTGAGCGCGACCGATAGCCCCGACTGGCTCGTGCAGGAAAGCGGCACGCTGCGTCTCGGCGGTCCGCGCGTGCCGGTGAAGAACACGCATGGAACGGGTTGCACGTTGTCGTCGGCGATCGCGGCGTTGATTCCGCAGCGCGACGATCTCGCTAGCGCCGTGGCCGATGCGAAGGTTTATCTAACCGGTGCGTTGCAGGCAAGCGAGCGGCTCGACGTCGGCCACGGCGTGGGGCCGGTGCATCACTTTCATCGGTGGTGGTAAGCGGCGTTATTGCTTCGCGTAACGCCGCGCGTGCTCGGGCCAGTCGTCGGGCACGATAAAGCCGCGCGAGCGTTCAAGCAGATGTCCCGTGTCGTCTTCGAGGAATCCGGCGACCATCGTCGGGCCGTGTTGCGGTGAGATTTGCGCGGCGAGCGCGTTTGCGCCGACATAGCTCGAGTCGTCCGCGCCGGCTTGCATTCGATACTGCGGCGCGAGCCATTCGAGTCGCGGCAACACCCGCCACTTGTGCGTGTGCGCGCACGCGAAAGCCGGCCAATCGCGCCGCGTAACCCACCAGCCGCGGCCATGCGCGGGATCGAGTTCGGCAGGATCGGTGGGCGTGACGCCATGCCGGTAAAACAGCCAGCCTTTGACGAACATCTGCGGCGTCCACGCGCCTGTATAGCCCGTCGACGCAAATTCGTCGCGTGCACTGAGCGGCAACTGATGATCGAGCAGATGCGCGAGCTTCAGATCGAAACGGTCCTTCAAATTAGGGCCGACATAATCGGCGAGACGGGCCGCCTCTGCCCCATTCGGATCGCCCGCCTGCAGATAGCACTTCACCGCGAGTTCCCAATGCAATCGCGCGCCCTCGCGCGTGCGCACGAGGAAATCGCATTCGCCGAGCGTGCGGCCCGCGTGTCGTAGCGGCACACCCGCTGCGATCAGTTGCGTCGCCGGCCCATGACACAGGAAAAAGCCCAGCAGGCGTTCGGCGTAGCGGCCAAGACGCGTGATACGCGTTGCCGCGAGATCCTGATGCAGAAGTTCCGGAGTAGCGTCGAGCGCGTGCAGCCAGTCGAGCGTGGCCTGCAATTCCTGCGGTGTATCGAAGGGATCTGCGAGCGCCCCCGCGGGAGGATGGGGGCGCAACAGATCGGGACTCAGCAGCAGCCAGGCGAGATCGCGGACGGCGGGTTCGCGCAGTGCATCGACTGAAGCATCGTCGCGCAAACCCAGCAACGTATCGAGAAGCGCCGCGCGGCTGACAGACGCGGCGGGCATGCGCGCCGCCGGTCCCCCGGGGATCGTCACTTTGATTCGTTCGACGGCGCGCCGGCGTTCGCGAGCCACGTGGCACGCGCGAGGCACAGGTCCGTCCACGCCTTGGCCTTGTCGGGCAGGCTACGCAGCAGATAGGCCGGGTGATAAGTGACGATCACCGGCACACCCTCGTACGTATGCACGCGGCCGCGCAGCGACGAAATGCTCGCGTCGGTCTTCAGCAGACTTTGCGCGGCGAAACGGCCGAGCGCGACGATCAGCTTCGGCTTCACGAGCGATACCTGACGCTGCAGATAAGGTTCGCAACGCGCGACCTCGTCCGGCTGCGGATTGCGGTTGCCGGGCGGCCGGCACTTGATCACGTTCGCGATATACACGTTGGTGCCGCGCGCGAGCGCGAGCGAATGCAGCATGTTGTCGAGCAGCTTGCCGGCTTGACCGACGAAAGGTTCGCCTTGACGGTCCTCGTTCTCGCCGGGCGCTTCACCGATCAACATCCAGTCGGCCTCGCGATCGCCGACGCCGAACACCGTGTTGGTGCGCTTCTCGCACAGGCGGCAGGCCTCGCATCCGGCGACGCGCTCGGCGAGCGCGTCCCAGTCGAGCGTGTGGACAGCCGGCAGTGCGGGCGCGGCGCGGCGCGCTTCGGCAGGTGCGGGGGTCGATGCGGTTGGGTCGTCGAACCACGCGAAGTCGTCGTCGAGTGGGGCGTCGAAAGCCGGCGGGGCCGAAAAGTCCGGTTGCGGTTGTGATGTCTCGCGGCGCGCGGCGGTTTCGTCGAAGCGCGGTGCGGATTCATGCGGCGCTTGCGGCGGTTGCACGTCGGCGGATACGCGCTGAGGTTCGCGCGCGGCCTGAGGCGCAGCCTCGACGCGACGCTCGTCGTCTGCGTCTGCGTCCGCGTCCGCCCGCAGCGACTGCGATGCATCGCCCTGCCCGGCCTCCGCCTGCCGCGCCGCGAGTCCGCGACGCACCCACAACGGCGCGAGTCCGAATTCTTCAAGCACCGATTCATGCAGCGCCATCTTCGCCCTCCGTGGCAAACGACAGACGCATCACGATCGCGTCCTCCCGGCCGCGATGCCGCGCCGGATAATAATTTTTGCGCCGGCCGATCGACGCGAAGCCGAAGCGCTCGTACAACCGGATCGCCCGATGATTCGACGGCCGCACTTCGAGCAGCAGCCCCTCGAGCTTCTCCGCGTGCGTGATGCGCACAGCCTCGCGCAGCAGCGCGAGGCCCGCGCCGGCGCCTTGCGCTTGCGGCGCGACGCACAGATTCAGCAGATGCATTTCATCGACGACCGGCATCAGCACGCAATAGCCGATCAAAGTGCCCGTCACGTGACGCAGACAAACGCCGAAATAGCCGTTGCGCAGCGAGTCGCCGAAGTTGCCGCGGCTCCACGGAAACTCATACGCGAGCTTCTCGATCGCGGCGACTTCGTCCAGGTCGCTTTCGGTCATCGGCGACATATAGCGGTCCGTGAGCAGCACGCCGCTCATGGGCGCGCCTCGTCGCGAGTCGGCTGGCCGGACGCGCCGTCGGGCGCACGCTGGGCGCACGGCTTCGCGCCATGCGCCGCCTTGGCTGATTTGGCCGCTTTGTCGGCCATGCGCTCGGCGGTCGTCTGCGCGACCTTGTCACGCACGTACTCGGGCGCGGCCTGATCGGCGGGAACCGTGCGACCCGCATGAAACGCGCGCAGCGCCGCGTACGCGAGCGGCAACGCATGCGGCAACGCTTCGCCATCGACGCTCCGCGCGGCGGCGACCGCCGGCAATCGCTCGCCGAACACGGCCGCCGCGTTGCCGGCGAGCGTGAATGGCACGTCGGGCAGCACGAGCCGCTCGGGTGCATCGAGCGACGCGGTCTGCACAGTGCGCCATTCGTGTTGCGCGTCGTCCCACGCGTAGTCCGCCCAGTAGATTTCGTCCATGCGCGCGTCGAGCGCGGCGAGCACGCGCGTCGTCGACGGATCGCGCAGGCGGGCGCTCTCCGCGCACGCGAGCAGCGTGCCGATCGGTACGACCGGCAGGTTCAGGCCGAACGCGAGGCCTTGGGCGACACCGGTCGCCGTACGCAGTCCGGTGAACGAACCCGGACCCGAGCCGAACGCGATCGCGTCGCAGTCCGCCAGCGTGAGGCCGGCTTCGTCGAACAGCTCGCGGATCGCCGGCAGCAGGCGGGTACTGGAGACCGCGCCGGTTTGTTCGTGACGAACCCAGACGCACGGTTCGGCGCTGGGCTGACCGGCGGCATCGACGGACGCGGACACGAGCGCCGCCGAACAGAATTCGGTCGAGGTATCGAGGGCAAGGAGCACTGTTTGAGTCATGGACCGTATTGTAATCGGCGCGGTGCGCGTGAATGTGGTTTGCGCGGCCTTGCTGTCCCGTTTCGCGACCGCCCAGTTTGGAATAAGCCCTCGGCCCCGTTGTGTCAGGCAATTGTTATGATTTTCGGCCGATCTCATCTCTCCCGCCGCGCGCGGCCACACCATCATGACCGATATCAATTCCCAGTTCGAACAAGCCCAGCAAGACGTCAAGCAGTTGCCCGAGCGTCCGGGCAATCTGACGCTGCTGCGCCTCTACGCACTCTTCAAGCAGGCGAGCGAGGGCGACGTGCACGGCGACAAGCCGGGCTTCACCGACATCGTCGGCAAATACAAGTACGAAGCTTGGGCGGCGCTCAAGGGCACCGCTCAGGACGCTGCGAAGCAGCAATACGTCGAGCTCGTGGAATCGCTGAAGAACGGCGCCGCGGCCTGAGTTTTCGGAGCGTCACTCATCTGCGGAATTGGCCGTCTGGCAACGCTGTGACGGCCTCATGGCGATTTCGGGGGCGAAGTTTCGGGCCGCCGTCCTCACTTCCCTACTGCATTCCGGCACTTTTTTCTGTCGGAATTGCCTGAATGGTGGCGCAGTGCAGCAAAGGTCGCTATAATGCGGCCTGCGCTTCTCTGCTTTGCCCGTTTTTCCAGCGGTCCTCGCGGCGCAGCGTACCATAGCGTTTGCTCCAATCCAGTTTAGAACCTGTCCCCTTCTGCCTAGCCCCCTACGGGCTCAAGTCCCAGGCTGGCGACTCGCCAATGTCGGCACGTCGCATCCGATACAGCTTCTAACGAAAAACTCGCCTTCATTGTCGCGAGTTGCCCCCGTTTTTCGATTTGCTCGCTGCTTTTTTGCTCGCTGAATCCGACGACTTGGGTATGCCGATTGGCGTTGACGTTTTCATCCGATGAACCACCCAGGATCGTTTTCAAGGATTCACATGACTTTGAGCAACACCCCCAGCAGCCTGTTGAACGCCATCGCCGACGAAGCACTTGGTCTCGCGCCCGCCGCTCCCGCAGCCGCCGCACAAGCTGACGCCAAGCCGAGCTTCGCGTCGCTCGGCCTGTCCGCGGAAGTCGTCTCCGCGCTGACCGCCGCTGGCTACGAGCACCCGACGCCGGTGCAGCAACGCGCTGTGCCGGCTGGTATCGCCGGCCGCGATCTGCTGGTTTCGAGCCCGACCGGCTCGGGCAAGACCGCCGCCTTCATGCTGCCCGCCATCGAGCGTTTCGCGCAGCTGCAAAAGGCCCAGGCAAGCCAGCCGCGCGAACCGCGCCCGGCCGACGGTGGCCGTGGCCGCCGTCCGCAGCCGGTCGCACGTCCGACCATGCTGGTGCTGACCCCGACCCGCGAACTCGCGATGCAGGTCACGACCGCCGCCGCGACGTACGGCAAGCACCTGAAGCGCCTGCGCACCGTCAGCATTCTGGGCGGTGTCGCTTATGGCCAGCAGCTGATGCTGCTCGCGAAGAACCCTGAAATCCTCGTTGCGACGCCGGGCCGTCTGATCGACCACCTCGAGCGCGGCCGCATCGATCTGTCGCAACTGCAGATCCTCGTGCTCGACGAAGCCGACCGCATGCTCGACATGGGCTTCATCGACGACATCGACACGATCGTCGCCGAGACGCCGGCTACGCGTCAGACCATGCTGTTCTCGGCCACGCTCGACGGCAAGATCGGCTCGCTGACCGGCCGTCTGCTGAAGGACCCGGAGCGTATCGAGATCGTCCAGCGCATGGAGCAGCGCACCAACATCTCGCAAACCGTCCACTACGTCGACGACCGCGATCACAAGGACCGTCTGCTCGACCATCTGCTGCGCGCCGACGGCCTCGATCAGGCGATCGTCTTCACGGCAACCAAGATGGACGCCGACCAGCTGGCAGGCCGTCTGGCCGACGCCGGTTTCGAATCGGCCGCCCTGCACGGCGACCTGCCGCAAGGCGCGCGTAACCGCACGATCCGCGCGCTGCGCGAGCGCCGCGTGCGCGTGCTGGTTGCGACCGACGTCGCCGCTCGCGGTATCGACATCCCGGGCATCACGCACGTGTTCAACTACGACCTGCCGAAGTTCGCCGAAGACTACGTGCACCGTATCGGCCGTACCGGCCGCGCGGGCCGCTCGGGTATCGCGGTGAGCCTCGTGCATCACGCCGAACAGGGCGCGTTGAAGCGCATCGAGCGCTTCGTGCGCACGCCGCTGCCGGTCAACGTCGTCGAAGGCTTCGAGCCGCGCAAGGCGCCGCCTTCGGGCAACGGCCGTCCTGGCTTCGGTGGCCGCGGCCGTCCGGGCGGTAACGGCCGCCGCTTCGGCAGCGGCTCGGGCAAGCCGGGCGGCTACGGCGGCTCGCGCAACGGTAACGCCAATGGCAACGGCAATGGCGGCGGTTGGGGCAACAAGTCGGCCGGCGGCTCGCGTGATGGCTACGGCTCGCGTGATGGCTACGGCTCGCGCGAAAGCCACGGCGGTTCGCGTGACGGCTATGGTTCGCGTGACGGCTATGGTTCGCGCGACGGTTACGGCGCGCGCCGCAACGACGGTCCCCGTTCGGCACGTCGTGGCAGCTAATCGCTAGCCATCAGACCCACAGACGGCTTCGCGCCGTCCGTGGCAACGGAAGAAACCGGCGCTCAGGCGCCGGTTTTTTTTCGCCTATCGACTGCCCGCCCCAAATTTCACGATGTAAAAAAAATTTTTGCGTCGTAAAAAATCATGCTGCAAAGCACAAGAAGGACTATTGCGACAGGGAAAATATCGTTTCTCATCGCGAAACGCAGGATTTAACCTATTGATTTCATATAAAAATAAATATTTGAAAAACTCTTTGCGGCGTCTATGGTGCGTCCATCGATTTGCCTAGACTCTTATATAAGACTTCACGAAACAGAACGCCTCTGCTGGCCCTACGCTTCGAGAAGACAGAGTCACCCATCCTCCATAACTGGCATCGAAGGAGCACATCATGACAATGACCCGCGAACAGCAAGTGCAGCAACTCAAGCAGCAATGGGAAACGGACCCGCGCTGGAAAGGTGTCAAGCGCACCTACTCGGCCGAAGACGTGGTACGCCTGCGCGGCTCGGTGCAACCCGAGCACACGCTTGCGAAGCGCGGCGCCGAAAAGCTGTGGGCCGCAGTGAACAGCGAGCCGTTCGTCAACTCGCTCGGCGCACTGACCGGCAACCAGGCGATGCAGCAAGTGAAGGCTGGTCTGAAGGCGATCTATTTGTCGGGCTGGCAGGTCGCGGGCGATGCCAACGTTGCCGGTGAAATGTACCCGGACCAATCGCTGTATCCGGCCAACTCGGTGCCGCTCGTCGTCAAGCGCATCAACAACACGCTGACGCGCGCCGACCAGATCCAGTGGTCGGAAGGCAAGAACCCGGGCGATGAAGGCTACGTCGATTACTTCGCGCCGATCGTGGCCGACGCGGAAGCCGGTTTCGGCGGCGTGCTGAACGCGTTCGAACTGATGAAGGCGATGATCGAAGCGGGCGCGTCGGGCGTGCACTTCGAAGACCAGCTCGCATCGGTCAAGAAGTGCGGCCACATGGGCGGCAAGGTGCTCGTGCCGACCCGCGAAGCCGTCGCCAAGCTGACCGCCGCGCGTCTGGCCGCCGACGTGTCGGGCGTGCCGACCGTGCTGCTCGCCCGCACCGACGCGGAAGCCGCCGACCTCGTGACCTCGGACATCGACGACAACGACCGGCCGTTCCTGACCGGCGAGCGCACCGTCGAGGGCTTCTATCGTACGAAGCCGGGTCTCGAGCAGGCGATCTCGCGCGGTCTCGCGTACGCGCCGTACGCCGACATGATCTGGTGCGAAACCGGCAAGCCGGACCTCGAGTTCGCGAAGAAATTCGCCGACGCGATCCACAAGGAGTACCCGGACCAGCTGCTGTCGTACAACTGCTCGCCGTCGTTCAACTGGAAGAAGAACCTCGACGACGCGACGATCGCGAAGTTCCAGCGCGAGCTCGGTGCAATGGGCTACAAGTTCCAGTTCATCACGCTGGCCGGCTTCCACGCGCTGAACTACTCGATGTTCAACCTCGCTTACGGCTATGCGCGCAACCAGATGACCGCGTTCGTCGAGATGCAGCAAGCCGAGTTCGCGGCGGCCGAAAAGGGCTTCACCGCGGTCAAGCACCAGCGCGAGGTCGGCACCGGCTACTTCGACGCGGTCACGCAGACGGTCGAGCGCGAAGCATCGACGACCGCGCTGCACGGTTCGACGGAAAACGAACAGTTCTTCGACAAGAAGGTCGCCTGAGATCAGCCGGTCGGGTCACGTAGTCTCGTGGCCCGAACGCAGCAACGATCGGCAAATGTCGAGCGGCACCGTCAGATTGCCGCCGACACTGGGAGGGCCGCGCCGTACCGGATTGGCAGAAGCATTAGTGCGCACGCCAGCGGCCGGGGTCTGAGAGAAGCCAGCACGCGGCAAGCGTGCGGCGAACCTGAACGCGCCGGCTTCGCCGCCGGCGCGTTTTTTTTCGAAGGCCACGCATGCCGGCACGCCGCCGGCGGAGTGCCATGCAATTCAGCGATAGACGATCACAGGAATTTTCGTATGCGTGAGCACGCGCTGCGTTTCACTGCCGATCAACAGGCTGCCGAGCCCGCGCCGCCCATGCGACGCCATGAAGATCACGTCACAGTCGCCCTGCTCGGCCGCTTCGATGATGCCGAGATACGGCGCCGGATGCACGCTCGTGCGGCTCTCGACGTGGACGCCGACGCGGTGGGCCGCATGCTCGACTTCGCGCAGATGCACGCGGGCTTCGCGCTCGCTGCGTTGCAGGAACTCGCCGGGTGGTTCGACCGCGACATCGGAGAACGGCGAGTACGGGTATTGCGGCAGACATGCGTACGCGGTCACGCGGGCGCCCACGGCCTGCGCGAGATCGATCGCGCCCGCTATCGCCTTGCGTGACAGATCTGAACCATCGGTCGGAACCAGGATGTGCCTGAACATGATGCCCTCCGTCGCCGGCTGCGCGCAGCACGGCGTCAGCGTCCAACAAAGCCCAGGGTACAGGCTGCTCGAAACGATTGTAATGCGTATGAATGCGGGCAATTGCGTCCGTCTAGGGCTTGGCGCGTCAGTCCCAGTAACCGGGTTCGCCGTACGTATGCTTGAGAAAATCCAGAAACAGCCGCACCCGCAGCGGCAGATGACGGCGTTGCGGAAACACCGCGTGGATGCCGACCGGCGGCGCGGCGAATTCGTCGAGCACCGTGACGAGGCGCCCCGCCGCGAGGTCCGCGCCGACCTCCCACCACGAGCGCCACGCGAGTCCGTGTCCGGCGAGACACCATTCGTGCAGCACCGCGCCGTCCGAGC
Source organism: Paraburkholderia atlantica (assembly GCF_000092885.1). Classification (NCBI taxonomy): domain Bacteria; kingdom Pseudomonadati; phylum Pseudomonadota; class Betaproteobacteria; order Burkholderiales; family Burkholderiaceae; genus Paraburkholderia; species Paraburkholderia atlantica. The sequence continues at coordinate 2,014,819 of NC_014117.1, forward strand.
ATTCCATCGTGCCGGACACCTTGATCGAAACGACCTTGCCGTCTTGCTGGAACATCCAGCCGCGCTGCTGGTTCGCGCTCGCGCCGAGCGCGAGACAGTTGTGGCGCGCGAGCTCGGCGAGACTATGCGGCGCGCCGCGCCGGTTCAGATACGCGGGCGACGCGACACACACGCGGCGGTTTTCGGCAAGCTTCAGCGACACCAGCGACGAATCGGGCAACTCGCCGAGCCGCACCGCGCAATCGAAACCCTCGTTGACGAGATCGACGAGACGATCGGACAAATCGAGCGTGATCGACACGTCGGGATGCGCGACCGTGAACGCGGGCACCAGTGGCGCCACGTGCCGCCGCCCGAAGCCGGCCGGCGCCGACAGCCGCAGATGGCCGCTCGCCTTCACGCCGCCCGCCGACACGCTCGCCTCGGCGTTCTGCATGTCGTGAAGGATGCGCTGGCAGTCTTCGAGAAAGGCCGAGCCTTCGAAGGTCAGCGTGATTTTGCGCGTCGTGCGCACCAGCAGCTTGACGCCGAGACGCTCCTCGAGCGCGTCGATGCGCCGGCCGATGATCGCGGGCGCGACGCCTTCGGCGAGCGCCGCCGCGGACAGGCTGCCTTTGGCCGCGACAGTGGCGAAGGTCTCGATCTGCTTGAAACGGTCCATGAAACGGCGCAAAAGTGAGAGTTCCGTGTGAGATTAGGTATATGAAAGTAAAAGATCAAGTGATCTTTGGCCTATTTTTTAGCACCAAAGTCACCAATACAATCGATCTCGACCTCTGACAGGAGCGCATGGCAATGTCGGCCACAACGACACTTTCACCGCGAGCAGTGATTTTCGACGCCTACGGAACGTTGTTCGACGTGCATTCGGTGATCGCCGCCGCGGAGCAACTATTCCCCGGACACGGCGACGCATTGTCCCAGCTGTGGCGCCAGAAGCAGATCGAATACACGCAACTGCGCACGCTCGCCGCGCGCACCGACGCGCCCGGCGAACACTACCGCCCGTTCTGGGACATCACGCTCGACGCACTGCGCTTCGCCGCGAAAAGACTGCAGCTCACGCTCGGCCGCTCGGCCGAAAAGCGTCTGATGGACGAATACGCGTGCCTGTCCGCGTTTCCCGACGCGGTGCCGGTGCTGCGCGCGTTGCGCGAGCCCACCGCCGCGCCGCGTGCCGGGTTCAGACTCGGGCTCGCGATTCTGTCCAACGGCAATCCGCAAATGCTCGACATCGCGGTCAAGAGCGCCGGTATGAGCGCCCTGTTCGATCACGTGCTGTCGGTCGACGCCGTGCGCATGTACAAACCCTCGCCCGCCGCGTACGCGCTCGGCCCCGATGCGTTCGGCGTGGCCGCGCGTGAGATCGTGTTCGTGTCGTCGAACGGCTGGGACGTCGCGGGTGCGACCTGGTTCGGCTTCACGACGTTCTGGCTGAACCGGCAGAACCTGCCCGTCGAAGAGCTTGGCGTGACACCGCACGGTACCGGCGGCGGCATGAACGATCTGCAGGGCTTTCTGCAGACACTGTCGACGTCGTCGCGCTCGACCGGCGGCCGCCAAACCAGAACTCAGGGCAATGGCAGCCGCAAGCGCGCCAGCCCGCGCGTATGACGCCTTCGCGCTCGTGAACTCACTTGCCCTTTTTAACCTTCGCACTTTTGCAATCTGACCGACCAAGGAGAAAACATGGCTAATCCGCTGTCGTTGCCGCAAGGCATGGAAATCACCGGCGACATCAAGCCCGGCTTTGAAGCGATCCTCACCCGCGAAGCGCTGGAACTCGTCGCGGCCTTGCATCGTACGTTCGAGCCGCGCCGTCAGCAGTTGCTGCAGGCGCGCGTCGAACGTGCAAAACGGCTCGACGCGGGCGAGCGGCCCGACTTCCTCGCCGCCACGAAGAGCGTGCGCGAAGGCGACTGGAGCATCGCGCCGCTGCCGCGGGATCTGCAGTGCCGGCGCGTCGAGATCACCGGGCCCGTCGAGCGCAAGATGATCATCAACGCGCTCAATTCGGGCGCGGACTCCTACATGACCGACTTCGAGGATTCGAATGCGCCGAGCTGGGACAACCAGATCACCGGTCATGTCAATCTGAAGGACGCGGTACGTCGCACGATCTCACTCGAACAGAACGGCAAGTCGTACCGGCTCAACGACAAGACCGCGACGCTGATCGTGCGCCCGCGCGGCTGGCATCTCGACGAGAAGCACGTGAAGGTCGACGGCGAGCGCGTGTCGGGTGGCATCTTCGATTTCGTGCTGTACATGGTGCATAACGCGAAGGAACTGATCGCGCGCGGCTCGGGCCCGTACTTCTATCTGCCGAAGATGGAGAGCCATCTCGAGGCGCGCCTGTGGAACGACATCTTCATCGCCGCGCAGGAAGCCGTTGGCGTGCCGCGCGGCACGATTCGCGCGACGGTGCTGATCGAGACGATCGTCGCCGCATTCGAAATGGATGAAATCCTGTACGAGCTGCGCGAGCATAGCTCGGGTTTGAACGCGGGCCGCTGGGACTACATCTTCTCCGCGATCAAGAAGTTCAAGAGCGACCGCGACTTCTGCCTCGCCGATCGCTCGCAGATCACGATGACCTCGCCGTTCATGCGCGCGTACGCGCTGCTGTTGCTGAAGACCTGCCATCGCCGCAACGCGCCGGCGATCGGCGGCATGAGCGCGCTGATTCCAATCAAGAACGATGCGGCCGCGAACGACAAGGCGATGGCCGGCGTGCGCTCGGACAAGGCGCGCGACGCGGGCGATGGCTACGACGGCGGCTGGGTCGCGCATCCGGGTCTCGTGCCGGTCGCGATGGAAGAATTCGTCAAGGTGCTCGGCGACCGGCCGAATCAGATCGACAAGCAGCGCATCGACGTGCTCGTGACCGCGACCGATCTGCTCGACTTCCGCCCGGAAACGCCGATCACCGAAGCGGGCTTGCGCAACAACATCAACGTTGGCATTCACTACCTCGGTTCGTGGCTTGCGGGCAATGGCTGTGTGCCGATTCACAACCTGATGGAAGACGCGGCCACCGCCGAGATTTCGCGCTCGCAGGTGTGGCAGTGGATCCGCTCGCCGAAGGGCAAGCTCGACGACGGCCGCAAGGTGACGGTCGAACTGGTGCGTGAGCTCGCGGTGCAGGAGCTCGACAAGGTCAAGCAAACGGTGGGCGGAGATACGAAGCCATATGAACGCGCCGCGCAGATCTTCGAGCAGATGTCGACCGCGGAGCAGTTCACCGATTTTCTGACGCTGCCGCTTTACGAAGAGATTTGATGGTGTCGATGATGCGGGCTCGGGCGCATTGAACCTGCTCGAGCCGGTTGATCACATCTATTCGAATGACGGCGCGCCGCGGACGTACGTGGCGCGCCGTTTTTTTGCTCGCGTTGGCGGACCAGCTCAGCGCGTGCGCCGATGTTTGACCCAATCCCCCGAACGAATTTCGGGCAGCCCTTTGACCGCGTTCGGCGCGACCGGATAGAAGCGGCAGTTCACGACGTCGCCGTCTACTTTGACCATCACCTCGCGCGCCAGAAAACGATCGTCGACGCCCGGATAAACGGCTTCGATCTCGTCGAGCACCGCGACGAGCGCATCGTCGATTTCGTAGACGTCGCCGACCACGTCGACGCCCGCTTCGTCGACGACGAGACCCGGATAGTCGCCAAAATCGAACAGATGGCCGCGCACCGTAGTGCTGCCGAGCAGGCTTGGCGCGGGCAGGTCGTTGCGCGCCGCGGCTTCGCTGATGTCGTTGGTTTCACCGGCACGCAGCGTGCCGTAGACAAAGACGGTTTGCATCGTCGTTGAGTCTCCGTGGTCAGAGGTGATGGGGGGCGCGGGGGGCCATCGGGACATTATGCAACGGTGGCCGGTCGGCATCAGCAACCACGCACGATCTACAATGCCTGGAACCCGCGCCGGTGAATGGCCTCGGCCGCGCTTCGCCGTTGCCGGCTCCGTTATCCGAACCGACCTTGCCATGCCCTCGTCCGCCGACTCCAACCCGCTGAGCCACGTGCGTTTCGCCGACATACCGCCCGAGTTCGCGCCGAACGACACGCATCCGATCCGCGTGCGCTCGCGACCCATGCCGGCGGGCTGGCATATCGCGCGTCATACGCATGCATGGGCGCAGGTCGCGTATGCGTCGCGCGGCGTGCTGCGCGTCGCGACAACGGGCACGACGTGGATGGTGCCGCCATCGCGCGCGATCTGGTTGCCGCCGCATGTCACGCATGAAGTGGTCGCCGTCGAGGATGCGTTCCTGCGCACGCTGTACATCACCGAGAATACGGTGCCCGCCGGGCTCGATACGCCTCGCGTCGTCGAAGTATCGAACCTGTTGCGCGAGGTAATTGCCGCGCTCGATATGCCTGGCCTGTCCGCTGCGCGCGAGCAATTGCTCGGCGCGCTCGCGCTCGATGAACTGACGCGCTCCGAGCCGTTGCCGCTGTCCGTACCGATGCCCAGCGAAAAGCGCCTGCGCGCGCTGTGCGAGGCCGTGATCGCCGACCCGATGCATGGCGAGTCGCTCGAACAGTGGGCATCGACGGTGGGCGCGAGCACGCGCACGATCGCGCGGCTGTTCCGCCAGGAGTTGGGGGTGAGCTTTTCGCAGTGGCGTCAGCAGGCGATTCTCGCGCGCGCCATTCCATTGTTGAGCCAAGGGCGGCCGCTGTCGCACGTCGCGCAGGAATTGGGCTATCACAGCCAGAGCGCCTTCTCCGCAATGTTCCGGCGCGCGTTCGGCGCGAGTCCACGCGCGTTTATCGAACGAGGCGCAGAGCATCGCGCGAGCAACGGCGCGCATGACGATGCGCAAGCGGATGATGAAACGGTACAGGACCAAGCCGGCTCGGCTGACGTTGCTGAGCGGTGAATGACGATCCCTGGCGATGCGCGTCGGCGATCCACGCAGACCCGGCCTCAAACCCGCCGCGCCAGATGACGGATTGCACCTAGCTGCGCGAGCCGCGGACCGGCGAGCTTATAGCCCTTGCGCTGATAGAGCCGCGCCGCCGGATTATCGACGAACACGCGCAACTGCAATTCGCGCAGCCCGCGCTCGCGCGCCCATTGATGCGAGATGTCGAGAAGAAACGTACCAGCGCCAAGCCGCCGATATCCTTCGGCAACCTGCACGTCGCGGATATGCAGCGAATCACCTTCCTCGGTGATACGCAGCACGCCCATCGGCACACCATCCATTTCGAGAATGAAATTCTCCGATTCGCGCCAACTGCCGAGAAACAGATCGCTGCGCCACACCAGATGATGCCGGCGATAGTAGCCGCCCATGTTGTTGCGGGTCAGCGCCTCGGCAAACTCGAAATCGTCCATGCTGGCCGTGCGCAGATGAAACGGTGACGGGGCTTCGGTGGGATCGAACATGGCAGGACCGCGAGGATGAGTCGGATCAACGGTAAAACAGGCCGCGCGCGCTGGCAATGGCTGTTTGTCCCAGCCTTCTGCGAGGCGGCCGGTAACGGGCAGTAGAAATAAAAAAAGCCCACTTCTTACGAAGTGGGCTTTTTCAAATCTGGCGGAGCGGACGGGGCTCGAACCCGCGACCCCCGGCGTGACAGGCCGGTATTCTAACCAACTGAACTACCGCTCCAGATTTTGCGTCGCAGCCCGTGATGCCATGCTCTCAGGTTGCTGCACCGTTCAAACTTCCAACCGAACGACGCCAATGTTCTGGCGTCCCCTAGGGGATTCGAACCCCTGTACTCACCGTGAAAGGGTGATGTCCTAGGCCTCTAGACGAAGGGGACAACGTACTGCTTACACCTTTAATGAAAAAGCCCGTTCAGGTATGTGTGAACGGGCTTTGTCTGGCGGAGTGGACGGGACTCGAACCCGCGACCCCCGGCGTGACAGGCCGGTATTCTAACCGACTGAACTACCACTCCAGTCTTTACACCCTGCTTGCGAGCGTCGGTTAATTCTCTACAAGCTGCGCCGCTTTACTACTACTCGAATACTAAAGCGACGCTGATGTTTGGCGTCCCCTAGGGGATTCGAACCCCTGTACTCACCGTGAAAGGGTGATGTCCTAGGCCTCTAGACGAAGGGGACAAAATCTTTTCAGATCCGTCTTAATTCGCTTTCGACTTGAACAACTCGATTTAACTTTCCAGTTAAATCGCTAAGCTGTTTTGTCGTCAACTGCGAAGACCGCTATTTTAACTACGTTTCAGCGATTTGTGAAGTCTTTTTTCTACAACTCTCAAACTTCTTAACCACTTTAACTTTTCTGCTCTGTTGGTGGAGGTAAGCGGGATCGAACCGCTGACCTCTTGCATGCCATGCAAGCGCTCTCCCAGCTGAGCTATACCCCCGCGCACATCAGAGAAACGAGATTCTAGAGGCCGATCTGCACTTTGTAAATACCCTTTGAGCAATTACATGCGAATTTTTTCCAAAGGCATGTGAAACCTCTCACACACGTCGAGGCTGATCAACCGAGCGCTTTTTCGATGCGGCCAACGACGGCTTCGCGACCGAACAGCATCAGCACGCTGTCGATCGACGGCGTATGCGTCGTACCCGCCACCAGCAAACGCACCGGCATCGCGAGCTGCGGCATCTTCAGCTTATGGGCACCGAGCGTAGCCTTCAGCGCGGCGGCGATCGCCTCCTTGGTCCACTCGACCGTCTTCAACGCAGCGACCAGATCAGCGAGCGCGGGACGAACCGCGTCGGTCACGTGCTGGGCGAGCGACTCGGCATCGGGTGCCGGCGTGCGATAGAACATCGCGGCGTTCTGCGCGATCTCCTTCACGGTCGACGCACGATCTTTCATCAGGCCCACCACGCCCGTCACATCCGGACCTTGCGCGAGCGTGGCTTCGTCGATGCCGAGTTCCGCGAAGAACGGTTTCGCCAGTTCGGCGAGTCGCGCATTGTCCGCTTCCTTGATGTAGTGCGCGTTGAGCCAGTTCAGCTTGTCATGGTCGTACTGCGCCGGCGACTTGCCGAGATGCTCGAGGTCGAACCACTCGACGAACTGCTCGCGCGTGAAAATCTCCGCGTCGCCATGCGACCAACCGAGGCGCGCCAGATAGTTGACGACCGCTTCCGGCAGATACCCTGCATCGCGGTAACCCATCACGCTCATCGCGCCGTGGCGCTTGCTCATCTTCTCGCCCTGCTCGTTCAGCACTGTCGGCAGATGCGCATACACCGGCGGCTGGCCGCCGAGGGCGCGCAGAATGTTGATCTGCCGCGGCGTGTTGTTGACGTGATCGTCGCCGCGAATCACGTGAGTGATGCGCATGTCGAGATCGTCGACGACGACGCAGAAGTTATACGTCGGCGTGCCGTCCGGCCGGGCGATCACGAGATCGTCGAGTTCTTCGTTCGAGATTTCGATGCGACCTTTCACTGCGTCGTCCCACGCGACCACGCCGGTCAGCGGATTCCGAAAGCGCAGCACCGGCGTCACGCCCGCGGGCGGCTCCGGTAGCACCTTACCCGGCTCCGGGCGCCACGTGCCGTCGTAGCGCGGCTTTTCGCCCGCTTCGCGCTGACGCTCGCGCAGCGCGTCGAGCTCTTCGGTCGACATGTAGCACGGGTAGACGAGCCCTGCGTCCTGCATCTGCTTCAGCACTTCGCGGTAGCGGTCCATGCGCTGCATCTGATAGAACGGGCCTTCGTCGAAATCGAGACCGAGCCATGCCATGCCTTCGAGAATCGCGTCGACGGACTCGGTCGTGGAGCGCTCGAGGTCGGTGTCCTCGACCCGCAGCACGAAGGTCCCTTTCATCTTGCGCGCGAACGCCCACGGATACAGCGCGGAGCGGATGTTGCCCAGGTGGATGAAGCCGGTGGGACTCGGTGCGAAACGGGTACGAACGGAGGTGGTCATTAGCGGTTACTCGGAAAACAGGCGCCGGCGCTCAGGCGAACATGGCTGCAAGCGCGGCAGCGAAGCGTGCCCATGCTGCGCGCGATGTCGCGCACGGCCACGCGGGAAATAGGTGCAAGAGCCGAATTATACCTTCCGCACGTGGGTTACCGCCCTCGTCCGAACGGCCTAACGCGCATGGGCGAACGGCAGCCGGACACCTGCATACGACCTTTCAACCGTTCACCCAACCCATCCGAAAAAGACGCGGCACCAGTTCCGAATACTTCCTCTGCAACGTTTCATTACAGCGGACCGCGCGCGCCGATCGTTTGCATTAAGATGTGCGCGCGCTGATATAAGGGCTTGCCCCGCACATCGATCCGATAGGAACGGGACACTCTCCAGCGCGCGGAATCGCCGCCGGCGATACGCCTGGCCTGACCTCAGCCTGACCGCGGTACGCGCGACGCCACCTGCGTCGCCGGCGCCGTTGCTGGAGAACTCGTTGAAACCCTCATCCCCCAGTTTGAGCCGCCGCAGCTTTTCGCTGGCGGCCGTATCCGCGGTGCTTGCCGCCTGCACCACGACCAACGGCAAACTCAATGGCGCGCCGATTACCGCGGCGCCCGCTGTTCCGCCGCCTGAACAAGCGCAACAGAAGCCGGTTCGTGTCGCGCTCGCTCTCGGCGGCGGCGCCGCGCGGGGCTTCGCGCACATCGGTGTCATCAAGGCGCTCGAAGCGCGCAATATCCAGATCGATCTGATCGCTGGCACGAGCGCCGGCTCCGTGGTCGGCGCGCTGTACGCGTCGGGCATGAACGGCTTCGCGCTGAACAAGCTCGCGCTGTCGATGGACGAAGCGTCGATCAGCGACTGGGCGATGCCGTTTCGTACGCGCGGCTTCCTGCAGGGCGTCGCGCTGCAGAACTACCTGAACACGACGCTGAACAACCGCCCGATCGAGAAGATGGCGAGGCCGCTCGGCGTGGTCGCAACCGATCTGCAAACCGGCCAGCCGATCCTGTTCCAGCGCGGCAACACCGGCACCGCAGTGCGCGCGTCGTGCAGCGTGCCGTCGATCTTCGAGCCGGTGAAGATTGGCGGTCACGAATATGTGGATGGGGGTCTCGTGAGCCCGGTACCGGCGTCGTTCGCGCGCAAGATGGGCGCGGATTTCGTCATCGCCGTCGATATCTCGCAGCGACCGGAGACCGGCCTCACCACGAGCTCATTCGACGTGCTGATGCAGACCTTCACGATCATGGGCCAGACGATCAAGGCCTACGAACTCGACAAGTACGCTGACGTGGTCATCCGACCAAATCTCGCGGCGATGAGCGGCAGCGATTTCTCGCAGCGCAATGCGGCGATCCTCGCCGGTGAGGAAGCGGTCGCGAAGATGATGCCGGACTTGCAGCGCAAGCTCGCCGCGCGGCACATGGGTGCCTGAAAGAGAGGTGGCGCACAGTCGCTATGCGACACCATGGGCAAAATGCGCGCCTCAAACGCAAAAAGCCTGCTTCGAACGAAGCAGGCTTTTTTTATCGCCGGATCAGCGCGGAATCAGTTATTCCCGCCGATCGTCGCCGCCACGCGCTTGCGCAGATCGTCGGCCTGATACGAGGTCTCGATCCGACGCGCACCCGTGAAGCGCTTTTCCCAGTAGCCGTCATCCATGTCGTCGACGCGGATCGTGCTGCCGGTGGACGGCGAGTGCACGAACTTGTTGTCGCCGATATAGATGCCGACGTGCGAGAACGTGCGGCGCATCGTATTGAAGAACACCAGATCGCCCGGCTTCAGTTCGCTGACGCGCACCTTCTCGCCCATGCGACTCATTTCCTCGGCACGCCGCGGCAGCGCGAGGCCGAGCGTGTCCTGGAACACGTAGCGCACGAAACCGCTGCAATCGAGCCCTGAATCTGGCGTGTTGCCGCCCCAACGATAGCGAACGCCGATCATATTCAGCGCGCCGACCACGACGTCGCCCGCCTTGCCGGCCATGCCGGAAAGGAACGATTTGGCGCCGCTGTTCTCGGTGCTAGCAGCCTTGGGTTGCGGAGTGAGGAGGGAGAGGGGATCCGAGCCGTTGGCGGCCGGATACGAGGCATTCTGATTAAAACCGCTTACTTCATCGGCGAACGCGCCGGGAGCTGCTGCCATCAAGACGCCAATGAACATCCCGGCGACGACGCGCGTGCAAGCCTGGGTGAAGTTTCTGTGCTGCATTGGTCGGTAGTTTTTGCAAAAAAATCAGACGTCTATGAAAAAGTTTGGTCGATACTAGCCAGTAAGTATTTGCGTGTCAAAAGGAATAGAAAAAATCAATCGAGATACGCACCCAATTGGGGAAAGGTGAAAAATCAACGGTCAAGCGCCGCTTTCAGCAGCTTTCGCGTGTAAGGATGCGCGGGTGCCGCAAAAATCTTCTCGACATCCCCAGTCTCGACGATCGATCCGTTTTGCATCACCACGACACGGTGCGCCATCGCCCCGATCACCTCCAGGTCGTGGCTGATGAACACGAAGCCGAGGTTGTACTTGTGCTGCAAACCGGTGAGCAGCTTGAGCACCTGCTGCTGAATCGACACGTCGAGCGCGCTGGTCGGTTCGTCGAGGATCAGCACGCGCGGCTCCAGTACCAGCGCGCGCGCGATGGCGATGCGCTGCCGCTGCCCGCCCGAAAACTCATGCGGATAGCGATACAGCACGGCACGGTCGATGCCGACTTCGCGCAGCACCGCGACCACCTTGTCGCGCCGGGCCTGCGGGGTCATTTGCGGCCGATGCAGCGCGAGCCCCTCGCCGACGATCCGCTCGATCGTCTGCCGCGGTGAAAGCGAACTAAAAGGGTCTTGAAAGACAACCTGCATATTCGAGCGCAGCGCGGTCTTTTCGGCGCCCCGATAGCTCGCGAGCGCCCTGCCCTGAAACTCGATCTCGCCGTGCGCGGTGCGCTGCAGACCGAGCAGCGCCATCGCGAGCGTCGACTTGCCCGACCCCGATTCGCCGACGATCCCGAGCGTCTCGCCCTGGCGCACCGACACGTTCGCCGCGTCGACCGCGCGAAACCGCCCGCCGCCGAACCAGCCACGCAGGCCCGGCAGTTTCGTTTTGAAGTCGACCGACACGTCGCGCGCTTCGAGCAGCACTGGCGAGATCGGCAGCACCGGCGCGACCTCGCGCTGCGGCCGGCTGGCGAGCAGCCGCTGGGTATATGGATGGCGCGGCGCCTCGAACACCTGCTCGACCGTGCCGGTTTCGACCAGCACGCCCCGCTCCATTACCGCAACACGCTGCGCGAAGTGACGCACCAGGTTCAGGTCGTGCGTGATCAGCAGCACGGCCATGCCGCGCTTTTGTGCTTCGTCGCGCTGCAATTCCAGCAGCAGCTCGACGATCTGCGCGCGAATCGTCACGTCGAGCGCGGTGGTCGGCTCGTCGGCGAGCAACAGGCGCGGCCGACAGGCGAGCGCCATCGCGATCATTGCGCGCTGCCGCTGGCCGCCCGACAGCTGATGCGGATAGCTGTTGACGCGCTTCTCCGGTTCGGCGATGCCGGTGCGCGCAAGCAACGCGACCGCCCGACTGCACGCCTCGGCCATGCTGACGCCGTCATGCACGACGATCGTCTCCGCAATCTGGTCGCCAATCGTATAGAGCGGATTGAGCGCGGTCATCGGCTCCTGAAAGATCATCGCGATGGCCGAGCCGCGCAGCCCGCGCATCGAGCGCTCGCTCTTCGCGAGCAGGTCTTCGCCATCGAAGCGAATCGCGCCGCTCACCTGCGCGTCGTTCAGCAGGCGCAGCACCGACAGTGCGGTCACGCTCTTGCCCGAGCCCGACTCGCCGACGAGCGCGACGCGCTCGCCGCGCGCGATCGCGAGCGTGACGTCGTCGACGGCCAACGTGTCGCCGAACGCAACCCGCAGATGGTCGAGTTCGAGCAGCGGCGTATCCGTCGATTGCGGATCGATTTGCCGCAGCGCGCTCACTGGCCACCTCCGGCGTGTATCGCATCGGAGATACGCGTGTCGAGCGCGTTGCGCAGCGCGTCGCCCATGAAGGTCAACAACAACAGCATCGCCACCAGCACGCCGAAGGTCGACACTGAGATCCACCATGCGTCGAGATTCGCCTTGCCCTGCGCGAGCAACTCGCCAAGGCTTGGAGTGGGCGGCGGCACGCCGAGGCCGAGGAAGTCGAGACTCGTCAGCGCGAGAATCGCGCTGCTCATGCTGAACGGCAGGAACGTGATGACCGGCGTCAGACTGTTCGGCAACACGTGACGCCACATGATCTGCCAATGCGACAGACCCATCGCGCGCGCGGCGCGCACATAGTCCTGCTGGCGATTGCGCAGGAATTCGGCGCGCACGTAATCGGACAGGCCGATCCAGTTGAACAGCGACAGCAGCACGATCAGCAGCGCGAAGCTGCGCTCGAAGATCGACGAAAAGATGATCAGCAGATAGAGCTGCGGCATCGCGTTCCAGATTTCGATCAACCGCTGCCCGACGATATCCGTTCGCCCCCCGAAGTAACCTTGCACCGCCCCCGCGACGATGCCGACTATCGTGCTGATCACAGTCAGCACGAGCCCGAACACGACCGACACGCCGAAGCCGTACAGCAGGCGCGCAAACAGATCGCGGCCGCGGTCGTCGGTACCGAGCCAGTTCTCGCGCGACGGCGGCGCCGGGTTGGGCGCCTTCGAGAAGTAGTTGAGCGTGTCGTAGTAGTAATGATTCGGCGGATACAGCGCGAAGTTGCCTGGCGCATCGAAGCGGTGACGGATGTACGGATCGAGATAATCGGTCGGCGTCGGGAAGTCGCCACCGAAGGTGGTCTCCGCGTAGGTCTTCACGAGCGGAAAATACAGATGGCCGTCGTAGCGCACGACGACCGGCTTGTCGTTCGACCACAGCGGCCCCACGAGGCTCGCCGCGAACGCGACGACGAAGATGATAAGGCTCCAGTAGCCGAGACGCTGCTGGCGAAACCGCTGCCACACGCGACGCGCCGGCGACGGCGAGATCAATGCGCGCGCGGGTTGGGTGCGTGCCGCCGCATCGGCGGAAAGGCGGGCTCGATTCATCAGCGCTCCAGTTGTTCGAATTGGATGCGGGGATCGACCCACACGTAACAAAGGTCTGAGATCAGCCGCGTGACGAGGCCGATCAGCGTGAACAGATACAGCGTGCCGAGCACGACCGGATAGTCGCGCCGCATCACCGATTCGTACGACAGCAAGCCGAGCCCGTCGAGCGAAAACAGCGTTTCGATCAGCAGGCTCCCGGTGAAGAACGCGCCGATGAACGCGCCCGGGAAATTGACGATCAGCGGCAGCAGCGCATTGCGAAATACGTGCTTCCACAACACGCGCCGCTCGGACAAACCTTTGGCGCGCGCGGTCAGCACGTACTGCTTGCGGATTTCGTCGAGGAACGCGTTTTTCGTCAACATCGTGACGACCGCGAAGCTGCCCACCACCGACGCCGTAATCGGCAACGTGATATGCCACAGATAGTCGAGGATCTTGCCAACGAGGCTCAGCTGATCCCAGTTGTCGGAAGTGAGATTGCGCAACGGAAACAGTTGCAGGAACGTGCCGCCGCCGAACAGCACGAGCAGCAGCACGCCGAGTACGAAGCCCGGAATCGCATAGCCGACCAGCACGACGAGGCTGGTCGCGATATCGAAGTGCGAGCCGTTGCGCACCGCCTTCGCGATGCCGAGCGGCACCGATATCAGATAAGTGAGAAAGAACGTCCACAGACCGATGCTGATCGACACCGGCAGCTTCGACACGATCAGCGACCACACGCTCTGATGCCGGAAATAGCTCTGGCCGAGATCGAAGGTCGCGAAGCGCTTGAGCATCAGCACGTAGCGTTCGAGCGGCGGCTTGTCGAAACCGTACAGCTGCTTCAGCTGCGCGATCTGTTGCGCGTCGACGCCGCTATGCGAGCGCAAACCGAACGGCGAGGCGCCCTCCGCGCCTTTGCGCAACTCGTGCTGCATCTGCTCGACGGGACCGCCCGGCACGAACTGGATCACGACGAAGGTCAGCGTCAGCACGCCGAGCAGCGTCGGTATCATCAGCAGCAGGCGTTTGAGGATGTAGCTCCACATAGGCGGTGTTCCAGTGCGAACGCGTTGGTGGGGGCGATGGGTCTGCGGATCAATCGGCGCTGGCCGTGTGCGCCTGCGGATCTTCGTACCACCACATCGTCGTGATCCAGCCTTCCGCGCCATAGTACAGCGGCAAAGTCTTCGGCCACGCGAGCCCGCGCTTGTACGCGACGCGATGCGTGCCGCTGTACCAGTGCGGCACCACATAGTAGCCATGCATCAGCAGACGGTCGAGTGCATGCGCGGCGTCGGTCAGTTGCTCGCGCGTTTGCGCGTGCACGAGCGCGTTCAGCACCGAGTCGACGGCCGGCGACTTCAGGCCGATCGCATTGTCCGAGCCGGGGGTATCGGCAGCCTTGCTGCCGAAGCGGGTAATCTGCTCGGAGCCCGGCACCTGCACGTCCGGCATCCGAATCGTCGTCACGTCGAAATCGAATGCGTCCAGCCGCTTCTGATAGACCGCGAAATCGGTCGTGCGGAAGTTCACGGTGATGCCGAGCTTCTGCAGATTGCGCGTGAAAGTCGCGATGATCGGCTCCATCGACGAGGCCGAACCCGCGTCGTCGAGTATCTCGAACTGGAACGGCTCGCCCTTCGCGTTGCGCAGCGCGCCGTCGCGATAGGTCCAGCCGGCCTGCTGCAGCAGATCGCGCGCCTCCAGCAGATTCGCGCGCAGCGAGCCGGGCGGATCGGTATCGGGCTGCTTCGGCAGCGGCCCGAATACCGCCGGATCGAGCTGCGAGCGAAACGGCTCGAGCAGCGCGAGCTCGCCGGGCGACGGCAGCCCCTTCGCCTGCCATTCGGTGTTGGCGAAATAGCTGTCGATGCGCGTGTACTGGCTGAAAAACAGCTGGCGGTTCAGCCATTGAAAGTCGAGCGCGAGATCGAGCGCCTTGCGCACACGCACGTCCTGGAACAGCGGCCGGCGCGTGTTCAGGAAAAAGCCCTGCATGCCGGTGCCGTTGTGCTGCGGGAACACGCGCTTGATCAACTCGCCGCTGTCGAACTTCTTGCCGACGTCGCGCCGCACCCAGTTGCGCGCGATGTATTCGACCAGCGCATCGTACTCACCGGCCTTGAACGCCTCGAGCCGCGCAGTGCTATCCGCATACAGCTTGTAGACGATGCGATCGAAGTTGTGCATGCCGACGCGCACCGGCAGATCGGCGCCCCAGTAGTTCGGGTCGCGCTTAAACGTGATCGTGCGGCCGTTGTCGAAGCTGTCGATCAGATATGGTCCGCTGCCGATCGGCTTTTCGAACGCGAGTTGATCGAACGGAATGCGGCTGCCGTCGGGCTTCATCCCCCACTTGCGCGAGAACACCGGCATGCTGCCCGCGAGCAGCGGCAACTCGCGATTGCGCTCGCGAAACTCGAAGCGCACCGTGGCCGGATCGACGACGACCGCGCGCTTGATCTCGCTAAACAGCGATGCGAACTGCGGCGCGGCCTGCGGGCTCTTCAGCGTGTCGAGCGAGAACTTGACGTCGTCGGCGGTCACTGGGTCGCCGTTCGAAAAGCGCGCGCGCGGATTGATGTGGAACGTGACCGACAGACCGTCGGGCGCGACGACGATGTCGTCGGCGAGCAGCCCGTAGGCCGACGCGACTTCATCACTGCTGCCGATCGTCAGGCTCTCGAACATCAATTCGAGGCCGGGCGCCGCATTGCCGCGCAGCGTGAACGGATTGAACTTGTCGAAGCTCGTCAGACGGCTCGGGTTCGCGAGCACTAGCGTGCCGCCTTTCGGCGCATCGGGATTGACGTAGTCGAAGTGTTTGAAGCCGGCCGGATATTTCGGCTCGCCGTATTGCGCGATTGCATGCGCGGCACGCGCGTGCGGCGCGGCGAGCAGACTCGCGCACAGCAGCGCGACGGCGAACGCGGCGCGCAAGGGTCCATGGATCACGTTGTGCCGAAATCCCTCAGGCGTTTGAACCCGTCGCGAGCCGGTAGTCATGGAGTCGTGCTGGTAAGTGGGCAGTGGCGATGTGGGGGATTCTACCCAATTAGCTTGCGCGATCCGGCGGGCGACTGCGACGTAATGCGTCAGTTGTCGATGGTTCAGCGCAGAAAACAAAAAACCGCCCTCGAAGGGCGGTTCTGGTGTCGCAGCGGACAGTTAGCGCGCCGAGGTGCCGGCTCAGTGCCAGCCGTGATGCTGGTCGTAGTGACCGTGCCGATAGTCGCCGTGGCCCGGCGGATGGTGGCGATACCAGTCGTCGCGCGCCCAGTAGCGATGGCCGTCCCAGTAACGGTCGCCATGCCAGCCGATCACGATTTGCGGACCGCCGTAGTACACCGGAGCCGGCTGGTAGACGACGGGAGGCGGCGGCGGAGGCGGCGGTGCGTAGACCGGAGCCGGTGCGACGTAGACCGGAGCTGGAATGCCGATATTTACCCCGACGTTGAGCCCCGCGGCCATCGCGGCACCCGATGCAGCCAACGTCAACACCCCGAGCATAAGCGGAACAAGACGAGCGGACTTCATTGATCACCTTTGTACGAACATGTTTTGTTGGCGGAAATATAACGCAAGGCAGCAACGGGCGTATTTCAACTTTGTAATAACTGATGCTGAAAATCGCCTGGCCGGCGGCGGTGTAATGTCTGGTTACATGCAGCGGACGACGGCGGCCTGAAAGTCTGGCCGCCGTCGAACGCTTCGCCGCTGCCGTACGAGACCCAGCGTGAACCGGCCGGCAGGTAGAACAGTCGCCGCAGCACCGGCTCGTACACGCTTTGTGATTACCACAGCAGCTCGTACAGATACGGGATCAAGCCAGAGCGCAGCTTGATCAGGTCCGCCACGTGCCGCGTAACTTCGGGATGCATCCACGGCACGTTGATGGTGCCGTCGTCGTTCCACGAGTGAATCGAAAAGCGCGGGCACCGCGCAAAGCGGCTTCGAACGACGACGACCGTGAAACCGAACCCTGGCGCAATGGCGAGCAAGGCCGCCGTAACGTCACGCTGGCGGGCGACGCAAACACGTTGCGCAAGCGTTCCGAGCGACGCGGGTTCAGTGATCAGGATGCCTGCATAACTGCGTGATGCCATTGTCATCACTGAGTGGCGCCGCCGATTCGATGTCAGCAGCGCCTCACCTCGTCACCGCGCAAAGCGCGGGCGGTGAGGAAACGAAACGACGGTCGCAGAAAAACAAAAACCCCGCAGAGCCTAGACTCTGCGGGGTTTCGCCACCATTGCTGGCGGAGACGGAGGGATTCGAACCCTCGATCCAGGTTTTGGCCCAGATGCTCCCTTAGCAGGGGAGTGCCTTCGACCTCTCGGCCACGTCTCCCAAACTTTCTGTCGCACAGGGAGTCAGTGCGACGAAGCCAAGATAATAGCGGGCCGGGCCGAGAAGGTCAATGTCCCGCGAACATTTTTTGTGCCAACGAGGCGTCTCGCGACGCAAATCGTTCACATGAACGCCACAAAACAAACGGGGCGCTCTAGAGCGCCCCGTTTTTTCCGCCATTTATGCCTGATCGAGTTCGAAGGCCTTATGCAGCGCGCGCACTGCGAGCTCCATGTACTTTTCGTCGATCAACACCGAAATCTTGATTTCGGAGGTCGAGATCATCTGGATGTTGATGCCCTCTTCCGACAGCGTGCGGAACATCTTGCTCGCGATGCCGACGTGCGAGCGCATCCCGACGCCGACCACCGACACCTTCGACACCTTCGGGTCGCCCAGCACCTGCTCGGCCTGCACGTGCGCCTTCACCGTGCCGGTGAGGATCTCCATTGCACGCGCATAGTCGCCGCGGCCAACCGTGAACGTGAACGCCGTCTTGCCCTCGACGCTCTGGTTCTGAATGATCATGTCGACGTCGATATTCGCGTCCGCCACCGGGCCGAGAATCTGATACGCGATGCCCGGCTTGTCGGGCACGCCCATCACGGCGATACGAGCTTCGTCGCGCTGGAACGCGATGCCCGAGATGACTGCTTTTTCCATGGTCTCGTCTTCTTCAAAAGTAATCAGGGTGCCCGACTTCATTTCGTCGTCGAGCGGCATCAGCGGATCGGTCAGGCTCGACAACACGCGCGTCTTCACCTGATATTTGCCGGCGAACTCCACCGAGCGGATCTGCAGCACCTTCGAACCCAGGCTGGCCATTTCCAGCATTTCTTCGAACGTCACGCGGTCGAGCCGGCGCGCTTCTTCAACGACGCGCGGGTCCGTCGTGTACACACCGTCGACGTCCGTGTAGATCAGGCACTCGTCGGCCTTCAGCGCGGCCGCGACCGCGACTGCCGAGGTATCCGAGCCGCCGCGACCGAGCGTCGTGATGTGGCCGTCGGGGTCGATACCCTGGAAGCCGGTGATCACGACCACCCTACCGGCCGCGAGGTCTTGCTTGACGCGCTCGCCGTCGATGTCGCTGATGCGCGCTTTCGTGAACGCACTATCGGTTCTGACCGGCACCTGCCAGCCTGCGTAACTGACCGCTTCGACGCCGGCTTCCTGCAGCGCGATCGCGAGCAGACCCGAGCTGACCTGCTCCCCGGTGGCGGCGATCATGTCGAGTTCACGCGGGCTCGGTTGAGTCGTGATTTCTTTCGCGAGGCCAAGCAGGCGATTGGTTTCGCCGGACATTGCCGAGGGCACGACGACCATCTGGTGGCCGGCCTTGTGCCATTTCGCGACGCGCTTGGCGACGTTCTTGATGCGCTCGACCGAGCCCATCGAGGTGCCGCCGTATTTGTGTACGATGAGTGCCATTGTCGTTCTGAACTGGAAGATAGACCGCGCTGGCGCGCTGGAGACGACCGCACAGAAAGCACAGGGGCGCAACGTCTCGTGAACGGCGGCAAAGTGTGTGGCGGCGTAGATGCAGCACGCGTGCAGCACGCGCGGATTTGCCCGGGATGAAATCGCAAATGGCTGATCGGATTTGAACGGCGACGACGGATCACGCACGCCTGCCGGCACTAACGACCGATAGCGACAAAAGCGACGCCGAAATCGGGTCGGGCAAACAAGCTAAAGTACCTGATTAGGCGCAAAAAGACAAGACGCAGAGAGCGTCCGAATGCGTCAAATCAGCCTCGCAATCGCCTGTTTTATCGCTGATTTGCGCCCTATTTCACTATTTCGACATGCGTACGCGCGGCATGCGAGACTGCCCGAGCGGCACTCAGGCGATCAGCAGGTCCTCGCGCCAGGCGATTTTCACGCGCGTTTCGCGCTCGGATGCGTCGCGCACCGTCCCACGATTTACGCCGATCAGCGGCACGAACAGCAGTTCATCGCCGACGTAAAGCAATGGCACGTCGCGCTTCCATGCGGGAATGCCGCGCTCCTGAAACAGGTTCTTCAGCGTGCGGCTCGGCGTGTTCGACGCACCTATGCGCATGCGTTCGCCACCGCGGCGCGCCCGCACGCTAAGAGAAGCTCGTTGCAGGACGCTGACGGGAACGGTGTCCAATGCTTCGTCAAGTGGCGCGTCGTGCGCTGCGTCGGCGACGTCGGAAGGAACGGCTGCATCCACGACCGCGAACACCAACGTGCCGCGCCATTGCGGCAGATGCCAGACCTCTTGCCCTTGCCACGCGAGTTCGCTGATCTCGCGCTCGACGAGCGCTGTTTCGTCGGCGGGCTCGCTGCTATCGCCGGCCTCCCAGTAGACGAGGCCGCGATAGCTGCGCAACGCATGCCCCGCATGATCGATGCGCAGCCGATGTCCGTCCTGCCCCGCACCGACTTCGCGCAACTGCCGCAGCGCATCCGCGACACGTGCGCTCGATGCCGCGACGAAGCCGAGCGTACGCATCCAGTAGCGCAGCAGATTCAGCGCGCGATCGTCGTCGAGGGCGAGCAGCACGTCGTGGGCAAGCGCGCGTCCTTCATCGCGCGACGCGCCCTCCATGTCCGCGCGCGCCAGCGTATCGAGCAAGCGCTGCGCCGATGCCGCATGCGCGGCCGTGCGCGCGAGCGCATCGCGAAAGCCCGGGAAATGCACCGCGAGCACCGGGATCACCTGATGACGTAATGCGTTGCGCGCATAGCGCGTGTCCGTGTTCGATTCGTCGTCGATCCAGCGCAGCTTGCGCGCGCTCGCATAATCCTCGAGTTGCGCGCGCAGCAGATGCAAAAGCGGCCGCATACGTGTCGTCGACGCGCCCGTCGGCAGCGAGCCTGGCGCCATCGCGGCGAGCCCCGCGAGACCCGCGCCGCGCAGCAGTTGCAGCAGCACGGTCTCAGCCTGATCGTCCGCATGCTGCGCGAGCCAGAGCGTACTGATGCCGTGCGCTGCGCACATCGCGTCCAGCGCGCGATAACGCGCGTCGCGTGCGGCGGCCTCGATGCTCACGCCCGGCGAGCGCGAAACGTCCACGCGTCGCGCGTCGAATTCCACGCCACGTTCGCGCGCGAATGCCTCGCAATGCGCGAGCCACGCATCGGCATTTGGACTCAAACCATGGTGCACATGCAGCGCCACACAACGCGAGGGACCCGCGACGCGCACCGCCACATCGAGCAGCACGCTCGAATCGACTCCGCCGCTGAATGCGAGCGCAATCCGCGCAGCCGGATCGAGCCCGGACAGCGCCACGCCGAGCGCCTCGATCACGAGGCGCTCGGCGGATGAGTCGGCGGTGGTAGTCACGTCGTTAGCGCGGAAAGCGCCGGTGGACGATAGAGACAGGTCAACGCGCGGGCTTATGCGCCCGGCGTCGTTTCCTTGAATTTGCCGTACGCCATCAGCCGTTCGAAACGGCGTTCGCGCAGGTCGTTGGTGCTCATGCCCTGGAACTGGCGCAGCGAATCGGCGAGCGCACGGCGCAGCATTGCGGCCATGCCCTTCGGATCGCGATGCGCACCACCGAGCGGCTCGTTGACGATCTTGTCGATCAGACCGAGCGCCTTCAGGCGATGCGCGGTCAAGCCGAGCGCTTCCGCTGCTTCCGGCGCCTTCGCGGCGCTCTTCCAAAGGATCGACGCGCAGCCTTCCGGCGAAATCACCGAGTACGTCGAGAACTGCAGCATCAGTACGCTGTCGCCCACCGCGATCGCGAGTGCGCCGCCCGAGCCGCCCTCGCCGATGATCGTCGCGATCAGCGGCGTCTTCAACTCGGCCATCACGTACAGATTGCGGCCGATCGCTTCGGACTGGCCGCGCTCTTCTGCGCCGATGCCAGGGTACGCGCCCGGCGTGTCGATGAACGTGAAGATCGGCAAGCCAAACTTCTCGGCGAGGCGCATCAGACGCTCGGCCTTACGATAGCCTTCCGGACGCGGCATGCCGAAGTTACGCAGCGCGCGTTCCTTGGTGTCGCGGCCCTTCTGATGACCGATCACCATGCATGCCTGACCGTTGAACCGCGCGAGACCGCCGACGATCGAAAGATCGTCCGCGAAGCTGCGGTCGCCATGCAGCTCATGGAAGTCGGTGAACAGTTCGCTCACGTAGTCGAACGTGTACGGACGCTGCGGATGACGGGCGATTTGCGAAACCTGCCACGGCGTGAGGTTCGCATACAGATCTTTAGTGAGCTGCTGGCTCTTCTTGGACAGCCGCTCGATCTCTTCCGAAATATCGACGGCCGAGTCGTCCTGCACGAAGCGCAATTCTTCGATCTTCGCTTCGAGTTCAGCGATCGGCTGTTCGAAATCCAGAAACGTGGTCTTCATTTGGTTGTAATCCTTGGACTTACCGGGCAGCGCGTATTCTAACCGCGCGAGCCGATGTCAAAACCATTTCTCAACTATCGACATGATATACACGATAGTCTTCGAAACGGCTTCGCTTCCTGTTCTTCTTTAGTAGTCGACCGGCAACGGATCGAGACTACGCCACATGTACCAGGTCGCCACGGTTCGCCACGGCTCCCAGTTCGCGGCAACCTCGCGCGCTTCGCTGCGCGTGACGGGTTCGCCGCTGAAATAGTTGACGCTGATCGCGCGAATCAGACCGAGGTCGTCGAGCGGCAGCACGTCGGGACGCGACAGGTTGAAGATCAGGAACATCTCCGCCGTCCAGCGACCGATGCCCCGAATCTGCGTGAGTTCGGAGATCACCGCCTCGTCGTCCATCGACGTCCACTTGCCGACATGCAATGCGCCCGACACGAAATGCCGCGCGAGATCGAGCACGTACTCGGCCTTGCGTTTCGACAGACCGCATGCGGTCAGCTTCTCGAGACCGAGCTTGATGAACTGCTGCGGCACGAGCTTCGGACACGCGGCTTCGACCTTCGCCCACACCGCCTGCGCCGACGCGACCGAAATCTGCTGACCGACCACCGAGCGCGCAAGCGTGACGAACGGATCGCCTCGACTCAGCAGATGCACGGGGCCGAACTTCGGAATCAGCTTCTTCAGAATGCGATCGCGCTTGACGAGGTCCGCACACGCCTTATCCCAATACGCGGGACGCGTGACTTCAGGCGCGAGCCCGCCGATCTGCACCGGCACCGCGACTTCGTTCGCGAGCGATGCGACACCGGCCGCTTCGCCGCCGGCGCTGGTCGTGCTCGCAGAGGCAGCCGACACACGCGTCTTGCGCACGACTTCGCCTGCGTTCGTATCGCGTGCGAGTTCCTGCACGTCGCCAGCGAGCTCGGCCGGTACTGCGCCATTGCCCTTCGCTCGCGAGGCCGTTTTCGCGCGCTTCGCAACCGGCGCGTGCGCGGCATCGGTGCCCGCGCCGCCCGCGCCATTGAGCAAGCGTTTGGCCGCGCTCTTCTTTGCCGCGGCCGAGCCCGCTTTCGCCGCCGCCCCGCCCGCTTTCGACGACGCTTTGTCGATCGCGCCGTCGCCCGCGCGAGTCGACGCACGCGTCGACTTGGCAGCCGCAGCCGATGCTGCGGCTGCCGCACTGGATTGAGACGCCGCGCGTTTAGCCGGCGTCTTCGTGGCCGTTGCCATCCTGCCTCCTGCCTGGCGAGTCGTTCAGAGGGAAGTACGAGGTGCGCTCACACGCGCCGCCACTCGGTCAACCCGCCGGGTTTGTCTTCAAGGGCAACGCCGGCCTCGAGCAATTCAGCCCGGATCCGGTCTGCTGCCGCATAGTCCTTTGCCTGCTTGGCGGCGATGCGCGCGGCGATCTTCGCTTCGATCGCGGCGGGCTCGAGCGCGCCTTCGGCTGCAGCACCCGCTGCCTGCTGCAGGTATGCACGCGGTTCGCGTCCGAGCAGCCCGAGCACCGCGCCAAGCGCGCGCAATTGACGGGCCAGCGCGGGGTCGCGCGTGCGATTCACTTCAGTGGCCAGTTCGAACAGCACCGACACGGCCACCGGCGTGTTGAAGTCGTCGTTCATCGCCGCCTGGAAACGCTGCGCGTACGCTTCGTTCCAGTCGAGCGCGGCACTATCGGGCGTCACGTCTTTCAACGCCGTGTACAAACGCGCGAGTGCATTGCGCGCGTCGTCGATATGCACGTCGCTGTAGTTCAGCGGCGAGCGGTAATGTGCGCGCGCGATGAAGAAACGCACCACCTCTGCATCGTACTGCGCGAGCACTTCGCGAATCGTAAAAAAATTGTTCAACGACTTCGACATCTTCTCATTGTCGATCTGTACGTAGCCGTTGTGCATCCAGTAATTGACGAACGTTTGTCCGGTCGCGGCCTCGCTTTGCGCGATCTCGTTTTCGTGGTGCGGAAACTGCAGATCCTGGCCGCCACCGTGAATGTCGAACTGTTCGCCGAGCAGCGTGCAGCCCATCGCCGAGCACTCGATGTGCCAGCCGGGACGACCGCGCCCGTACTTCGAATCCCAGCCGGTGTCGGCCGGTTCATCGGGTTTCGCCTGCTTCCACAGCACGAAGTCGAGCGGGTCCTGTTTCGCGTCGTTGGCCGCTACGCGTTCGCCCGCGCGCAGGTCTTCGAGCGATTTGCCCGACAGCTTGCCGTAGCCTGCGAATTTGCGTACCGCGTAGTTGACGTCGCCGTCGCTCGCCTGGTAGGCGTAGCCGTTTTTCTCGAGCGCTTCGATCATGCCGAGCATCTGCGGAATGAAGTCGGTCGCACGCGGCTCGATGTCCGGACGCTCGATGCCGAGCGCGTCCGCGTCTTCATGCAGCGCGGCGATGAAGCGATCAGTCAGCGATTTGATAGTTTCACCGTTCTCGACTGCACGCTTGATGATTTTGTCGTCGATATCGGTAATGTTGCGCACGTAGGTCACGTTGTACCCAAGCGCGCGCAACCAGCGCTGCACGATGTCGAACACGACCATCACGCGCGCATGACCGACGTGACAATAGTCGTACACGGTCATCCCGCAGACATACATCCGCACGACACCTTCGCGCAGCGGCACGAAAGTCTGTTTGTCACGCGCGAGCGTGTTGTAGATGCGCAGAGATTCCATAGAGAGCGGTGCGTGGGCCGAAAGAAGTCCGCATTGTGCTTCATGCGCGCCGCGACCCGAGAAACCAACAGGACAACGGGTGCGTCGCATACAGCTTAAACCGGCGCACCTCGTGCGGCGATCAGGCTGCAGACGATACTGCGAACCGGGCGGAGACGGCCACGAGTGGCGAAAAGACAGTCGGCGGTTCGACGGAACGCGCAGACCTTTTGTTAGAATGGCTCGGAGTATAACATCCAGACCTGAGCCTATGAAACACTCCAGCGGCCGCGCGCACAGCGCTGCGACCCTCGCCGCGACTGCGTTTGGCGACGTTGTTGGTGGCGTTACTTTCGAAGCGGTGCGCGCCCTCGCGTGGCGTATCACCGTCGTCGCGGCGCTTGCCGCCATGCCGGTTGCGAGCGCTTATGCGCAGAAGGCGGCGGTGATGCCGCAAGGCCCCGCCGTGCGTGACAACACGCCGGAAATCGACGCGTCGATCGCCCAGAAAAACTGGCAAGCCGCGCTGACCCAACTCGATGCGCGCGTCGCCGCGAACCCGCGCGACGCACAAGCGAAATTCAAACGCGCAAACGTGCTCGTGCATCTGAATCGCGACGACGAAGCGATCACCGCGTTCACCGAACTCACGCAGTTGTATCCCGAGTTGCCCGAGCCGTACAACAACCTCGCCACGCTTTTCGCGAGACAAGGCCGCCTGACCGAAGCGCGCGCCGCGCTCGAGATGGCCACCCAGGTCAATCCGAACTACGGCCTGGCATTCGAGAACCTCGGCGACCTCTATCTGCGCCTCGCCGATGCCGCGTACCGTCGAGCGGAAAGCCTCGGCAAGGCTAGCCCGAGGACCGCGCAGCGTCTCGCGGACATCCAGAAGGTCGTGTCCCCTGCCGCACCCGCTCCCGCGGCGTCGCAGCCCGCCGCCGAGCAGACGACCGGGCCCGCCGCGCACCCCACGTCGAACATCACGGACAGTCCGAGCTTCCAGTTCGGCGGCCCGAACGGCTCGCTCGCCATGCCGCCGTACATGGCGCCGTCGCGCTGAGCGCCGGCTCGTTGCCTGCCGCACGTTTTCTCCAACCCCGAGGATTTTCATGAAATGGTTGATGTTGGCGCTCGGCAGCGCCGCCCTGATCGCAAACGCACCCGCCTTTGCGCAGTCCGGTTCGCAGGCCGCTCATCCTTCCGTGCTGTTGAAGACGTCGGAGGGTGACATTCGCGTCGATCTGTATCCCGAGAAGGCGCCAAAGACGGTCGCGAATTTTCTCGACTACGTGAAAGCGGGCCAATATAGCGGCACGATCTTTCATCGCGTGATTCCGGGCTTCATGATTCAGGGCGGCGGCTATACGCAGAGCTTCGCCGAGAAGCCGACGCGTGCGCCGATCCCGCTCGAGAGCCGCAACGGTCTGAAGAACACCGCGGGTACGATCGCGATGGCGCGCACCAGCGACCCGAATTCCGCCACCGCGCAGTTCTTCATCAACACAGTGGACAATGCCAATCTCGACTACCCGAATCCGGACGGCAACGGCTACGCGGTGTTCGGCAAGGTCACGAGCGGCATGGACGTCGTGAAGCGCATCGAAGCCACGCCCACCACCACGCGCGGCCCGATGAGCGATGTGCCGCAAAAACCGGTCGTGATTCAGTCGGCGACGGTGGTCAGCAAGTAACAACGAACCAGCGAGCGCACGAGCAAGCGAACTCGCGCGCCCGAAGCCCGGCCCCAACCAACGCCCCGGCGCGGCCTGTCGTCAGCGCATGACGACGCGACGCGCCTTTTATCCACCTGTTCATCAAAGGATTCCATCATGGTTGAACTGCATACGAACCACGGCGTCATCAAACTCGAGCTGAACGCCGAAAAGGCACCGAAGTCGGTCGAGAACTTCCTGAACTACGTGAAGGCCGGCCACTACGACAACACGGTGTTTCACCGCGTGATCGACGGCTTCATGATCCAGGGCGGCGGCTTCGAACCCGGCATGAAGCAGAAGCCGACGGCCGAGCCGATCACCAACGAGGCGAACAACGGTCTGAAGAACGAGAACGGCTCGATCGCGATGGCGCGTACCAACGACCCGCATTCGGCGACCGCGCAATTCTTCATCAACGTGAACGACAACGACTTCCTGAACCACTCGTCGCCGACGCCGCAAGGCTGGGGCTACGCGGTGTTCGGCAAGGTCGTCGAAGGCATGGACGTGGTCGAGAAGATCAAGAAGGTCAAGACCGGCTCGAAGGGCTTCCATCAGGACGTGCCGGTCGATGACGTCGTGATCGAAAAGGCTGTCGTCGTCGGTTAAGCCGCGAGTGAGTCGCGCCCGATGCGGGCGTCGACTCGTTTGAACTGAAAGCAGGCACCTTCAATGCTGCAAGAGACGCCGCTGCGAAGCGTCGCCGCGGGCGTGCCAGGCGAGGGCCCACGCCCGCACGCCGCGCGCCCTTTTTTCTTCCTCTCCGATCTGCATCTGAGCGAGGCGATTCCGCGCACGGTCGCCGCGTTCGAGCACTTCATCCGCGTGAACGCGGAAGCGGCCGACTCGGTTTTCATCCTCGGCGACCTGTTCGAATACTGGGTCGGCGACGACATGCTGAGCGAGCCGTTCGTCGCCCGTATTGCCGCGTTGCTGCACACGCTGTCCGAGCGCGGCATCGCGCTCTACATCATGCACGGCAATCGCGACTTTCTGCTGGGCAAGCGCTTCATGAAAGCGGCCGGCGCGATCTGGCTGCCCGATCCGTTCGTGATCACCGCGTTCGGCACGCGCATTGCGCTGGCCCATGGCGATGGTCTGTGCACCGCGGATCGCGGCTATCAGTTGTTCAGGTGTTTCGCACGCAATCGACTCGCGCAAACACTGTTTCTCGCGTGGCCGTTTCGCTGGCGTCGCAAGCTCGCCGAGAACATGCGCTCAAAGAGCGAGCACGGCCGCACGCGGCCGATGTCGATCAAGTATGACGTGACCCCGCGAGGTGTCGCCGCGCTGTTCAAGAAATCGAAGACCGCGACGATCATTCATGGGCATACCCATCTGCCCGCGCGGCATCGCGAGCCTGGCGGCACGCGTTGGGTTCTGCCGGACTGGGACCTCGATCACGGCAAACGCCGTGGCGGCTATCTGAAGATCGATGCCGACGGGATTCGGGCGTTGCCGCTGGATTGACCAGGTTTGGCCTGCTTTCGCCGGGTTCGGCCTGATAGGTATGGCGTGCGCTTCGCGCTGCCGAAGCGCCGATATCTAGCGCTCCGCCACCGCCCCTTCCACCTTCCCCGCGATCGCCGCCGATAGCCGCCGCAGGTCGAGCAGCGCCGCATCCGCGCCTTGCAGCCCTTCGAGGCTCGTGCCGAGTCGCTCGAGCGCATCGACGATTTCGTCGATACGCCGCGCCTGGGTAGCCGCATGATCGATCAGACCGTGAATCGCGAGCGAAACCGGATCGTCCGCATTGGGCGTGATGCCGTATGCGCAGAACGCGCTGATTTCGCCGCCGCGCTTCGCGTCACGCGCGGCGTTGTTCGTATTCGCGTTGACGCCGTTCGCGTCCGTGGCGAGCGCAGCCGGCACGATGATCCGCGCCGGATTGCCGACCGCCGTACCACGCGCGGGCACCGGCTTCGTCACCACCGCGTTCGATCCGATCTTCGCGTCCGCGCCGATCGTGAAACCGCCGAGCACCTTGGCGCCCGCACCGACGATCACACCACGCTCGAGCGTCGGATGCCGCTTCGCGCCGCGTGTGAGCGACGTGCCACCGAGCGTCACACCCTGATAGATCGTGCAGTCGTCGCCGATCTGCGCGGTCTCGCCGATCACGACGCCCATGCCGTGATCGATGAACACGCGCCGCCCGACGGTCGCGCCCGGATGGATCTCGATGCCGGTCATGAAGCGCGCCATCTGCGACACGAAACGCGCGAGCCAGCGGCGCTTCGCACGCCAGCACGCGTGCGCGATCCGATGCAGCACGAGCGCGTGCAGCCCCGGATAACACGTGAGCACTTCCCATGCGCTGCGGGCGGCGGGATCGCGCTCGCGGATCGTGGCGATATCTTCGCGAAGTCTCGTGAACATGGCAGGGACTGTGTTGTATTGGGGGAAAAACCGTCTGCGTGAGGGGAGCCGCGCGCTTTGCGCTCTGCGCTTGCGTGGGACTCAGCAATTCGCGCCACACGTGACGGCATGGCTGCCGCTTAGCACGGCGGCAGCTTTGTTTCTGACGTTTCGTGGATTGTAGGGCGATTGCGCGAAACCTGCCTGAAGTCCCCGTCACCCGCAAGGTTGTCCTCAGATCAAGGCGGCGCATCAGGTACGCCGCGACGGGCTCGTCAACGGACCGTCAGCCGGTCCGCCCGGTCTTGAGCAGGATGTGCTTGGCGATGCCGCGCACGATGTTGACCTCCTCGCGCTCGAGGCCCGAGCGCGCGAAGAGCCGCCGCAGCCGTGACATCAGCTTCTTCGGGTTGGACGGATCGAGAAACTCGAGCGCGACCAGTGCGCTTTCCAGGTGGACGAACATGCTCTCGATCTCGTCGCTGGCTGCCATCTGCGCGCGCGTACCGGCGGATTCGGCCGGCGCTATGCGTGCCCCCGGGGCGGGCGCGCCGTCGGTCGTTTGATCGGTGCCGAGATACGCGGTGCGCAGTTCGTACGCCAGCACCTGCACCGCCTGCGCGAGATTGAGCGAGCTGTAGGCCGGATTGGCCGGAATATGCGCGATCGCACTGCATCGCTCGACGTCCTCGTTCGACAGGCCCGTGCGCTCGTTGCCGAACACCAGCGCGATCTCGCCGTGCAGCGCCTCTGCGTGCGCGGCGGCGGCAGCCGCACGCGGTGTCCATTGCGGCGGACCGTATTCGCGCAGCCGCGCGGTCAGCGCGATCGACCAGTGCACGCCGGCCAGCGCATCGGCGAGCGATGGCACCACGTGCACGGAGGCAAGCACGTCGTCGGCGCCGCTCGCCATCGCGATCGCTTCGGGATCGTTCTGCACGTTCGGCACGCGCGGCGACACGAGCACGAGGCGCGAAAAACCCATGGTTTTCAGCGCCCGCGCCGCGGCGCCGACGTTGCCCGGATGGCTGGGCTCGACCAACACGAAACGCGTCGACGTGAAGCCGCCGCGCAAATCGGCTACGGTGGGGTCGCAGGAATGGTGGGTGTGATCCACGATGAAACTCGGCTGGCTAGAACTCAAGACGCGTATGGTAGCGCCAACGGGCGCCCGTGCGGCACATCCGCTCTACGTAGGCGAGCACCTGCGCGAGGGCGGCCGGACTCAGGTAAAATACCGCTTTTCGCGTCCGGCACCGACGTTTGCTGAAGCCTCCGTCGAACCGGCCGCACCGTTCTTATTCAATTCGTCTCCGTCGACGGAATGCGCTCCGGTTTGATAGCCGGGCTGCCGTTCCGTGCTGTTTTTGCGTCGTTGCGGCGCCCGTCAGCGCAGGTTTCGCGCTTATTTACCGGCCGGCAGTCGTGCTGCCCCGGCACAAGGATCAGTTTATGCATCCCATGCTCAATATCGCTGTGAAGGCCGCGCGCCGCGCAGCTCAGATTATCAACCGCGCATCGCTCGATCTCGACCTGATTCAGGTCAGCAAAAAGCAGCACAACGATTTCGTCACGGAGATCGACAAAGCCTCCGAAGCGGCGATCATCGAAACGCTGAAGACCGCCTATCCCGATCACGCCATCCTCGCCGAAGAGTCGGGCAAGTCGGACGACAATTCCGAATACCAGTGGATCATCGATCCGCTCGACGGCACCACCAACTTCATCCACGGCTTCCCTTACTACTGCGTGTCGATCGCGCTCGCGCACAAGGGCATCATCACGCAGGCCGTCGTCTACGATCCGACCCGCAACGATCTGTTCACCGCATCGCGTGGCCGTGGCGCGTTCCTCAACGATCGCCGCATCCGCGTCGCCAAGCGTGACCGCCTCGCCGACTGCCTGATCGGCACCGGCTTCCCGTTCCGCCAGTCGGACAACCTCGAATCGTACGGCCATCAGTTCGCCGAGATGACCCAAGCCTGCGCGGGCTTGCGCCGTCCGGGCGCCGCCGCGCTCGATCTGGCCAACGTCGCGGCCGGCCGCATGGACGGCTTTTTCGAGCAGGGCCTGAACGCATGGGACGTCGCGGCGGGCAGCCTGCTGATCACCGAAGCCGGTGGTCTGGTCGGCAACTACACCGGTGATTCGGATTTCCTGCACGTCGGCGAAGTCGTCGCGGGCAATCCGAAGGTCTACGCGCAGATGATTCCGATTCTGTCGCGCTTCAGCCGCACGCGGCAGTCGGCGTAAAGTGCGTCGCCGCGGACAGTCCGCGGCTGCGCAGGACGGTTGTGCAGAAAAGCGGCTTCGGCCGCTTTTTTGTTGGCGGCGTTGAAGTGTGCGGGGCGTCATGCCAAAAAGCCGCGGTGACTCGGGACAGGGCCTCGGCCGGGACCGTTCTGTGCTCCCTGCCGCATTGACCCTGTCCGACTTTCACCCCGGGCGCAGACTCCAACCGGCCCCATGAAAAAAGGCTTCCATACGATCATCGCGGCCCAGTTCATTTCGTCGCTGGCCGACAATGCGCTGTTGATCGCAGCCATCGCGCTGCTTTCCGTCATGCGCTCGGCCGCGTGGGTTACGCCGCTGCTGCAGATCTTCTTCACGATCTCGTACGTGCTGCTCGCGCCCTTTGTCGGCGCGTTCGCCGATTCGATGCAAAAGCGCCATGTGATGTTCATCTCCAACGCGCTGAAGGCGAGCGGCTGCCTGATGATGATCGTCGGCGTTCATCCGATGATCGCCTACGGCGTGGTCGGCTTCGGCGCGGCCGCGTATTCGCCCGCCAAGTACGGCATCCTCACCGAGCTGCTGCCCGCCGAAAAGCTCGTGCACGCGAACGCGTGGCTCGAATCGGCGACGGTGCTGTCGACGATCGTCGGCACGATGCTCGGCGGTGCGCTGATCAGCACCGTCGTCGAGCATTTCGTCAAGCGCGTGCATATGCCGCTGATGCACTCCGCCGCCGATCTCGCGATGGCCGCGGTCATGCTCACCTACGCGATCGCCGCCGCGATCAACGTCTTCATTCCGAATACCGGCGCGCGCTATCCGAACCGGCTGACCGAGCCGAACAAGCTGCTCGGCGATTTCCATCACTGCTTCCGTGTTCTGTGGGCCGACCGGCTCGCGCAGATCGCGCTGTGGGTGACCACGCTGATGTGGGGCGCCGCGGTGACGATGCAGCTGCTGGTGCTCAAATGGGCGAACGTGAACCTCGGGCTGTCGTTGTCGAAAGCCGCGGTGATGCAGGGCGTGACCGGCGTCGGCATCGCGATCGGCGCGGCCGGTGCGGCCGCGCTGATTCCGTTGCGTCACTCGCTGAAGGTTTTGCCGGTCGGCGTGCTGACGGGCGCAGTGGCGATCGCGATGGCCTTCTACAACAAGGACCTGTTCCCGCCCGGCGCGGGCCTGCGCTTCGGCACGCACGTCGCACCCTACTACGTTCTGCTGGCCTATCCGCTGATGATCGTGCTCGGCGCGCTGTCGGGCTTTTTCATCGTGCCGATGAACGCGGTCCTGCAGCATCGCGGCGCGACGCTGCTGTCGGCCGGTCACTCGATCGCCGTGCAGAATTTCAACCAGAACCTCGCGGTGCTGCTGATGCTCGGCGTGTACGCGCTGCTGCTCACGGCAAAGATGCCCGCGCAGTGGATCATCGTCGTGTTCGGCAGCTTCATCACGCTGCTGATGTGGCTCGCGAAACGCCGCAGCGCCGAGAACGAACGCAGAGTGGACATGCGGGCGATGATCGAGGAATGAATGCATCAGGGTGCTCCGGGCAATGACCGCGCGGCGCGGCTCGACGGGCGCAGCGCGCCCTGACCGCGTAAAACACACGCTTTGATCGGATCGCTCATGCTGCCATCCGGCTCTCGGGTTGGGCATCGTCCGTTCGGCCAGGGTCCGCTCGCCGCGTCGGCGGGTTAAACTCACGCCCTGAGCATCTACCGCAAGAAGACACGAAGGATGGGCATTCAAACCGCAGCGGCCAACGACGTCGCACAACACACGCCGATGATGCAGCAGTACCTGCGCATCAAGGCGGAGCATCCGGGCACGTTGGTGTTCTACCGGATGGGCGACTTCTACGAACTCTTTTTCGACGACGCGGAAAAAGCCGCGCGCCTGCTCGACCTGACGCTCACGCAGCGCGGGGCATCGGCGGGCAATCCGATCAAGATGGCCGGCGTGCCGCATCACTCGGTCGAACAGTATCTGGCCAAGCTGGTGAAGCTCGGCGAATCGGTCGCGATCTGCGAACAGATTGGCGACCCGGCCACGTCGAAAGGCCCGGTCGAGCGCAAGGTCATGCGCGTGGTTACGCCTGGCACGCTAACCGACGCCGCGCTGCTGTCCGACAAGAGCGACGTCTATCTGCTCGCGCTGTGCGTCGCGCACAATCGCCGCGGCGTCGCGACGAGCGTCGGTCTCGCGTGGCTCAATCTCGCGAGCGGTGCGCTGCGCCTCGCCGAAGTTGCGCCCGATCAGGTCGCCGCCGCGCTGGAGCGCATCCGTCCCGCGGAAATTCTGATCGCCGACGCGACCGCCGATTCGACCAGCTGGACACCGCCTGTCAGCGCGAGCGCGCTCAAGCGCGTGCCGGCCTGGCACTTCGATGTCACGTCGGGCGCGAAGCGCCTGTGCGATCAACTCGAAGTCGCGAGCCTCGACGGCTTCGGCGCGCATTCGCTCGGCTGCGCATGCGGCGCGGCCGGCGCGTTGCTGCTGTACGCGGCGTCCACGCAAGGCCAGCAGCTGCGTCACGTGCGCAGCCTGAAAGTCGAATCCGAATCCGAATACATCGGCCTCGATCCGGCCACGCGCCGCAATCTCGAACTCACGGAGACGCTGCGCGGCACCGAATCGCCGACGTTGTGCTCGCTGCTCGACACCTGCTGCACGACGATGGGTAGCCGCCTTCTGCGTCACTGGCTGCATCATCCGCCGCGCGATTCGGCGGTGGCGCAGGCGCGGCAGCAGGCGATCGGCGCGTTGCTCGACGCGCCGCCGGGCACCGATCTCGATACGTTGCGCAGCGCATTGCGGCAGATTTCGGACATCGAGCGGATCACCGGACGTCTCGCGCTGCTGTCGGCGCGGCCGCGCGATCTGTCGAGCCTGCGCGATACCTTCATCGCACTGCCTGCGTTGCGCGCGCAGCTTGCGGCGGTGGCAGCGAACGCGGATTCGCTCGCGCGCATCGACGCGGCGCTCGAGCCGCCGCACGAGTGCGTCGATTTGCTGAAGCTCGCGGTCGCCCAAGAGCCGGCCGCGATGGTGCGCGACGGAGGCGTAATCGCGCGTGGCTATGACGCGGAACTCGACGAACTGCGCGATATTTCGGAGAACTGCGGACAGTTTCTGATCGATCTCGAAACACGCGAACGCGCGCGCACCGGCATCAACAATCTGCGCGTCGAGTACAACAAGGTGCACGGCTTCTATATCGAAGTCACGCGCGGCCAGACCGACAAGGTGCCCGACGACTATCGCCGTCGGCAGACGTTGAAGAACGCCGAGCGCTACATCACGCCCGAGCTGAAGACCTTCGAGGACAAAGCACTGTCCGCGCAGGAACGCGCGCTCGCGCGCGAACGCGCACTGTACGACGCGTTGCTGCAAGCGTTGCTGCCGTTCATTCCGGACTGTCAGCGCGTCGCGCTCGCGCTCGCCGAACTCGATCTGCTGGCCGCGTTCGGCGAACGCGCTCGCGCGCTCGACTGGGTCGCGCCGACGTTTTCGGCGAACGCCGGTATCGACATCGAGCAGGGTCGCCATCCGGTGGTCGAGGCACAGGTCGAGCAGTTCATCGCCAACGATTGCACGCTCGCTACCGAGCGCAAGCTGCTGTTGATCACCGGTCCGAACATGGGCGGCAAGTCGACTTTCATGCGCCAGACCGCGCTAATTGCGCTGCTCGCTTACGTGGGCAGCTACGTGCCGGCGCGGCGCGCGGCCTTCGGACCGATCGACCGCATCTTCACGCGCATCGGCGCGGCCGACGACCTCGCCGGCGGCCGCTCGACCTTCATGGTGGAGATGACCGAAGCCGCCGCGATCCTCAACGACGCGACGCCGCAAAGTCTGGTGCTGATGGACGAGATCGGCCGCGGCACGTCGACGTTCGACGGCCTCGCCCTCGCGTGGGCGATCGCGCGCCACCTGCTCGCCCACAACGGCTGCTACACGCTGTTCGCCACGCACTATTTCGAGCTGACGCAACTGCCCGGGGAGTTTCCGCACGCAGCCAACGTGCATCTGTCGGCGGTCGAGCATGGGCATGGCATCGTGTTCCTGCATGCGGTCAACGAAGGACCGGCCAATCAGAGCTACGGTCTGCAGGTCGCGCAGCTCGCCGGTGTGCCGAACGCGGTGATCCGCGCGGCGCGCAAGCATCTCGCGCATCTGGAGCAGCAATCGGCCGCGCAGCCCGCGCCGCAACTCGATCTGTTTGCGACGCAGCCTGCGATGCTCGCCGAAGATGCGGACGACGACCACGAGTCGGCGAGCAACGCAACGCCAGCGTCGCCCGCGATGCAGACGCTCGTCGAGCGTCTGCGCGGCATCGATCCGAACGATCTGCGGCCGCGCGAAGCGCTCGATCTGCTGTACGAACTGCATGAACTGGCCGTCGCGCCGGATGCGGACCACTGACACGCGGAGATACGCGCCGCGCCCGCGCGGGCTTCGCGCGGCGCTGCGCCGCGTGCTCGCGCCGGTAGGCGGCATCGTCGCGCTCGCGGCCGTGTGCGCATGGAGCGCGCCGGCGCACGCCGAGGCCTCGCGCTTCGGGTTCGCGGTGATCTCCGACACGATGCACAGCCCCGCCGACGAAGCCGCCACGCAACGGCTGCTCGATGCGATCGGCCGCGAGCGCGACGTGCGCTTCATCGTCTACGACGGCAATCTGAAGGGCCCGAAGGAAGTTTGTCGCGACGAGTTGTTCGAGCGCCGTCACGCGTTGCTCGATAGCTCGCGCTCCGCCCTCTTCTTTATCCCCGGCCAGCATGACTGGATCGATTGTGGCACCGCGGAGGCCGGCGGCTTCGATCCGGTCGAGCGGCTCGACCAGTTACGGCAAACGCTATTCGCCGATCCGACCTCGATGGGACAGAACCCGATCGCATTGACGCGCGAGAGCGAGGTATCGCGCTTCCGCCCGTTCCGCGAAAACGTGCGCTGGGTGGTCAACGAAAAAGCGAACACCAAGGGCGGCGACATCGTCTTCATCGGCCTGAACGCGCCGGGTCCGAACAATCACTACCTGAGCGCGGGCGGCCGCAACGGCGAGTTCGAAGATCGCGTGATCGCCAACGCATTCTGGCTCGAGCACGCGGCCGAATACGCGAAGCGCCGCGACGCGCGCGCGATCGTCGTGTTCATTCAGGGCGACTTCGAACCGGAGCGCTACGAGCGACCCGAACGGTTCGCCTGGCTGCACTTCGCGCACAGTCCGCGCCGCGACGGCTTTCTCGAATTCAAGCGCAGTCTGGTCAAGCTCGCGCAGATTTTCTCCGGACCCGTGGTCGTCGTTCATGCAGACGACGAACGGCAGGCCGGAGGTTTCGTCATCGATCAGCCCCTACGCAACGACAAGGGGATGGTCGTGACGAATCTCACGCGCATTGCGCTCGCGCCGCGTGATCGTCTCAACCAATGGATTCAGATAGAAGCGGATTTCGGCAGGAAGCCGCCGTTCAGGGTCAGCGTGCGCGACGTGCCGAAGCAGATGCCGCTGCCCGCCACGCCGCCGGTCTTGCCGCCCGTATCGCCGCGCGACGAATCCGGCGCGTCGATGCCGGCTGCCCCGGAGATGCCGAATGTGGAAGGGTTTGGGCCGACGTCGGAATTGCCGCCCGTATTGCAGACGCCTGGAGAGTCGCAGGACCAGCAGCCGCGCGTCCCGTCCGACCAGGGCGGCGGCGACTATGGACCCGCGATCTCGATGCCGCCGGGGTCGATACTGCCAGCTTCGCCGGCGTTGCCCGCATCGGTGCCGCCTGCCCCCGCGACGACACCGCGCACACCCGCAAGCTCAGTGCAGGGTCGGTTTTGAGTTGTCGTCTTCGTCCTCGTCTTCGTCGTCGTCGAGGACTTCAAGGCCGTCCGCGCCATGCGCGTGCTCGTGCTGGATTTCGTCTTCAGTTGCCGGACGCACGTCCTTGACGGTCAACGCGAAACGCAGCGCCATGCCGGCGAGCGGATGGTTGCCGTCGAGCACGACCTTGTCTTCAGCGACGTCGGTCACCACGTAGACCAGCGCATCGATTTCTTCGTCGCCATCTTCCGGGGTGCCTTCGAACTGCATGCCGACCTCGAGCGGTTCCGGGAAACGATCGCGCGGCTCGATCTTCACAAGCTCGGGATCGTATTCGCCGAACGCGTCTTGCGGCTCGAGCTGGATCTGGGTTTCGAAGCCAGCCTCATGGCCGTCGAGCTCTTCCTCGATCTTGGGGAACGTGCCATCATAGCCGCCGTGAAGATAGACCATCGGCTCTTCGCTTTCCTCGATCAGATTGCCTTGCGCATCCGACAGCTTGTACGCGACCGACACGACGGTGTTCTTTGCGATTTTCATTCGATTCTCCAGAATACAACTCACATTATACGATGCCCAGGCGGCCCACTCACCTCCCGGCCGATGCACATTCGGCAAGCAATTCGCCGTCTGCTGCAAAGCCGGCCACGCAGCCCATTCTCCCGCCCTCGCCCGACATTCCGACCGCACTGCTCGGCCAGCTTAGCCCGTCGCAATTCATGCGCCGCTACTGGCAGAAAAAGCCGCTGCTGATCCGCAAGGCGATTCCGGACATCGAAGCACCGCTGTCGCGCGACGAGTTGTTCGAACTGGCCGATCAGGACGACGTCGAAGCGCGCCTGATCACGCACTTCCGCAACAAATGGCAGCTGGAGCACGGCCCGTTTGCGCCCGACGAACTGCCGTCCGTCAAACAGCGTGCGTGGACGCTGCTGGTGCAGGGCGTCGACCTGCATGACGATCGCGCCCGCGCGTTGCTCGACCGTTTCCGCTTCGTGCCGGACGCACGTCTCGACGACCTGATGATTTCGTATGCGACCGATGGCGGCGGCGTCGGCCCTCACTTCGATTCCTACGATGTGTTTCTTTTGCAAGTAAAAGGCAAGCGCCGCTGGCGTATCAGCGCGCAAAAAGACCTGACATTGCAGCCCGGATTGCCGTTGAAAGTTTTACAGCACTTCGAGCACGATGAGGAGTGGGTACTCGAGCCCGGCGACATGTTGTATCTGCCGCCGCACATCGCGCACGACGGCATCGCCGAGGGCGAATGCATGACCTGTTCGATCGGTTTTCGCGCACCGTCCGAGAGCGAGCTGACCGCGCAGTTCCTGTACCACCTGGCCGAGCGTGGAGAGGCCACAGGCAAGGCCGGCGCCCTCTACCGCGATCCTCGCCAGGCCGCCGTCGAGCGACCGGCCGAACTGCCCGCGGCGCTCGTCGAACGGGTGGGCGCGATGCTTGCTAAAGTGCGATGGAATGAGCAGGACATTGCGTCGTTCCTCGGCACGTATCTCAGCGAACCGAAGCCGAGTGTCGTCTTTGATCCGCCGCAACGGCCGCTCAACGAAGCCCGTTTCATCGGCGTCGCATCGAAATCCGGTCTACGGCTAGATCGCAAGACTAACTTGTTGTATGAACGTCGTTTTTTCTTCGTAAATGGAGAAGAAATCACGTGGGACGGCGCGAAAAAATGGCTGTTTGATCTCGCGAATCTGAGGTCCATGAGTGCGAAACGCTTTGTAACACTATCGCACGATTCAGCTGTGACATCACTGCTACACGAGTGGTATCGTGCGGGCTGGATACAGGTGGGCGAGCTTGCGTAACTCTGCCCACGTGCTATACCGTACAGTGAAATTTTGTATGAGAAAGACAAC
This sequence comes from Paraburkholderia atlantica, assembly GCF_000092885.1. Lineage (NCBI taxonomy): Bacteria > Pseudomonadati > Pseudomonadota > Betaproteobacteria > Burkholderiales > Burkholderiaceae > Paraburkholderia > Paraburkholderia atlantica. The sequence continues at coordinate 2,053,123 of NC_014117.1, forward strand.
GTATTGACCCCGGATTTATCGACTGTCAGTACGAAAGTGCATATAATTTCCGCCCAAGCCGTAGGGAAGATTCCAGCTCTCGAAAGAGCATCTCCACCAGCGGCCCAGGTCGGTGTTGGAGCACATTACCGGTTTTATTTTGCGCTGTTGCTTACCTTTAAACCATAAAAGGACGTGATCATGAAGAAATCCCTCCTCGTAGCATCCCTGTTGGCAGCTGTGGCACTCGCTGCATGCAATAAGAGCGAACAAGCCGCTGCTCCGTCAGATGCTGCGTCCGCGCCTGCTGCCGCGTCCCCGGCAGAAGCAGCATCGCCGGCAGTCGCAGCATCCCCGGCAGAAGCAGCATCGCCCGCAGAAGCAGCATCCCCGGCTGAAGCAGCATCGCCGGCAGTCGCAGCATCGCCGGCTGCAGGCGCAAGTCAGTAAGCTGCGCTTGCTCGACGTTGCGACGGCTCCCGTCGCAGCTAACGTCGATGCAGGAGGCTGCTTAAACCAGCAGCCCCTGGCAAGCAGCATTAAAAAGCCACGAATGCAAATTCGTGGCTTTTTGTTTGCGATGCACCGCGCATGCGGCACACGCCGTTGGGTTGCTGCGCCACCTGAACGCAGCAACCGATCAAGACATTCAACCGCGTTCGACCGGTTCCTCGAAGAACTCCCGGACCACCTCTATTTCGCGGGTGCGCTTGAACGGCGGCAGACTCTGCCAGATACGGCGGCCATAAGGTTTATCGACTAGACGCGTATCGCAGATCATCAGCACGCCGCGATCGGTCTCCGCGCGAATCAGCCGGCCCGCACCCTGCTTCAGCGTGATCACGGCTTGCGGCAACTGATGCACGGCGAACGGGCTCAAGCCCTTCTTCGTCAGTGCGTCGAGCCGCGCGGCCAGCACGGGATCGTCTGGCGGCGCAAACGGCAGCTTGTCGATCACGACCAGCGACAGCGCGTCGCCCCGCACGTCCACGCCTTCCCAGAAGCTCTGACTACCGACCAGAATCGCATTGCCGTAAGCGCGAAAGCGGTCGAGCAGCTCGGTGCGGCTCGCATCGCCCTGCACCAGCAGCGGATAGTCCCAGCCGCGCGATTCGATCGCGTCGCGCAGCTTCGCCGAGATACGGTCCACCGCGCGCAGCGTCGTGCACAGCATGAAGACGCCGCCGCCCGATGCTTCGATCGCGGGCAATGCCGCATCGAACACGGCGTCGGTGAACATCGGCGATGACGGCTGCGGCAGATTACGCGGCACGTACAGAAGCCCTTGCGACGGATAATCGAACGGGCTCGGCAAGGTCATCGAGCGCTTCGAGTTCAAGCCCATCTGCGCCGCGTAGTGCGTGAAGTCGCCGCGCACCGACAGCGTCGCCGATGTGAAGATCCATGCGCGCGGCACGCCGGCGCGCTGCTTCGCGAAAATCGGCGCGACCGACAACGGCGTTTCGTGCAGCTGCACCGTGTGCGAGAACACCTCGATCCAGCGGACCTTCTCGTTAGGATCGGTGCGCCCGGCATCTGCGTCGCCCTCGCGTGTGGCAACCGCGTCGCGTTCCGCGCTCGTGGGCGGCGTGGTCCAGCCGCTCAGCACGTCCTGCAACTCGCGCGCGCGACGCAGACATGCGCCCAGCGATTCGGCTCGCTCGGCCTGTCCCGCCAACGCCGAGGCCAACGCGTCGAGCTCGGCTTCGAGCGTGTCGAGCGCGGGGAACAGCGGATGATCGGCGGGCAACTGGCCGATCGACAGACGCACCGTGTCTTCCTTGAACGCGAGCCGCACGTCGCGCGCGGCGCGCTCGAGCGTCGCGCCGAGCTTGACCCAATCGACCGCATCGCGTGCATGACCGAGGCCCTCGGCCACCGAATCGCGTGCGAGCTCGAGGAACTGCGCGGTCGATAGCGTCTCGCCGAAAAACAGCGTGGCGGTTTCGGGCAACTGATGCGCTTCGTCGAAGATGACCGTGTTCGCAGTCGGCAGCAGCTCCGCCATGCCGGTATCGCGCAGCATGATGTCGGCGAAAAACAGATGATGGTTGACCACCACGATATCGGCCTGCTGCGCTTCGCGGCGCGCCTGCATCACGAAGCAGTCCTTGTAGTGCGGACACTCCTGGCCGAGACAGTTGTCGCGCGTGGACGTGACCATCGACCACACGTGCGCCGTCTCCGGCACGCTCGCGAGTTCGGCCTTGTCGCCGGTGCGCGTGATCTTCGCGAAGCGCACGATGTCCTGCAGATACGAGGTTTCCTGGCGCGACGGCAGACGGCCGTTGTCCGCGGTGCGTTGCAGGTAGTAATGGCACAGGTAGTTCGCGCGGCCCTTCAGCATCGCGACCGACACCGGCACCGCGAGCGCGTCGCGCACGGTTGGAATATCGCGCTGGAACAGCTGATCCTGCAGATGCTTGGTGCCGGTCGAGACGATCACCTTGCCGCCCCACAGCATGGCCGGCACGAGGTACGCATAGGTCTTGCCGGTACCGGTCCCTGCTTCGACGATCAGCGTGTTCTCACCCGCTTCCACTTCATCGGCTTCGGCGCTACTGTCGGTCGACTCAGCGGGGGTGTCAGCACCGGTCTGCTGCAGGCGTCGCGCCGGGCGTTTGTGCGTCTCGAACATCGCGGGCTCGGGCATCGCGCGGCCCGACGCCTCCATCGCCGCGGCAACCGCGCGCGCCATCTCGATCTGCGACGCACGCGGCCGATAACCGTCGATCTGCCGCGCGAGCAGACCGTTGTCGGCGAAGATGTCGTCGAGCTCGCTCGCGCGACGCCGACTCAGCGACCCACCTGGCACCGGCGCTGCCGCGCGCGGCGCGGGCGTGCCCGAAGCGGATGCGTTGTCCGGCGCGGCCCGGGATGAAGTGTCATGCGATGAATTCAAGGCAAGCGTTCCTGCTAAGTCCGGCTCGCGCGCTGCGCGCCCGGCGCCTGCCAGGCCGCGAACTCAGGCGCGCGCGTCCGGTTCGAGCTGCAATTGCAGCAAGATGATGGTGTCCTTGACTTTGAGTTTGCGCTTTTTCAGGCGCTGCAACTCGAAGTCGTCGATGCCGGGTTCATCCGACATCCGGTCGATCAACCGGTCGAGTCCACTATGCTCCGATTCCAGTTGCAGAATGCGGTCGCGAAGTGTGTTTGCGTCGATGACGTGATGACGATCGCGCATGCTCGCCTCCTCTGGTCGGCGGCATCAACCGCGTGCGCGCGGTCCGATGCCTGAGGTTGCTGTCCGGCTCAAAACGCGTTACGGCGACTACGGCGGCCGTGGCCACGACCGCCACGGCTCACTCTACGGCACTGCCACTACAGCACGCTTACTGTTGCTGTTGTTGCTGTTGTTGCTGTTGTTGCTGCTTTTGCTGCTCTTCGAGCTGTTGCTGCTTCAACTGGTCCTGACGCTTCTGCTCGGCCTTTTCGGCGGCCTGCTTTTGACGTGCTTCGACATCGAGCTTGTGCTGCGCGGCCTCGGCCTGCTTCCGCTCGAAGTTCTCCTGTTTCTGCTGGCGCTCCAGGGCCTGTTGCGCGCCCTGCCGACGCGCTTCCTCGAGCTTGCGCTGGTAGTCGCTCTGCTTCTGGTCGTAGGCCTTCTGATTGGCTGCCGACTGCGCCGGCGTGACACCACGCTGCGCCTGGTCGAGTGCGTGCTGGCGCTGCTTCTGTTCGTAGGCCTGCGCATTGGCCTGGTGCTGCGGTGCCGCGGCATTGCGCTGCGCCTGCTCGAGCGCGTGCTGACGCTGCTTCTCCTCGTACGCCTGGGCATTGGCTTCGCGCTGCGGCGCCTCGGCGTTGCGCTGCGCCTGATCGAGCGCGTGCTGACGCTGCTTTTCCTGATAAGCCTGCTCGTTGCGCGCGTCTTCGGCGGCGCGTGCCGGCGCTTCCGCCTCGTTTTGCGCGCGCCGCATTGCCGTGCGTTCGTCGCGCTCGCGGGCGCGCTGCGCACGCTGTTCGGCGTCGAGCGCGAGCTGTTCCTTGCGGATGTCCGCCTGCACGCTGCGCATCGCGTCGCGCGCGCGATTCAGACAGTGATTGACGAAGAAGCGGCTGTAGCAGTTGTGTTGCGCGACAGCGAATTGATAGTTGTTGTCGTCGGTGCGCTGATTGAGCACCTGTTGCCGCTCGTCGAACGACTTGTCCAGCGCGGCTGCATCACTCGCGCTTTGAGGGGTGCCGGCCGTTGCCGCGGCTTGAGGGCCCGAGGCCCCGACCGGCGCAGCACCTTGCGCGGGCGTCGCGCTCTGCGCCGCGGCCGACAGCGGCACGGCGAGCACAGCAGCGATCACGCACGACGCGACCGCCGTTACAACAGACGGACCGAACCAGCGCAACGAAACCAGCGGCAATTGAGACGAACCCCGAGACGAACCCGGCAGCGAACCTGACGCCAGCGAAGAGACCAGGCGGTTGAGGGACAAGGAGATTGGCAACGTCGTAGAGGGTCAACGGAACATGCCCGAAATTCTAACACCCCGCGGTTGAGCCCTTTGGCATTTATGGCAAAATGCCCCGCTCTAGCAACCTGGTCGCGGCGCACGCCGGGCCTGTCCCAAATTGCCGCCCGCGCGCGGCCCATCACTGAGTCCGCAGGAACACCAAGACCTTATGACGGAAACCGTAGCACTCAAGATCGTCCAGCGCATCGCCACCGAACTGTCCGTCCAGCCGCGCCAGGTCGCGGCCGCGGTGGAACTACTCGACGAAGGCGCGACCGTTCCGTTCATCGCCCGTTACCGCAAGGAAGTGACCGGCAATCTCGACGACACGCAATTGCGTAATCTCGAGGAACGCCTGCTCTATCTGCGCGAGCTGGAAGACCGGCGCGCGGCGATCATCGCGAGCATCGACGAACAGGGCAAGCTCACCGACGAACTGCGCGGCGCCATCGAAGGCGCCGACAGCAAACAGGTGCTGGAAGACCTCTATCTGCCGTACAAACCGAAGCGCCGCACGCGCGCGCAGATCGCGCGCGAAGCCGGTTTGCAGCCGCTGGCGGACGCGCTGCTCGACAATCCGCTGCTCGATCCGCAAGCCGAAGCCGCGGCCTACGTGGACGCCGACAAAGGCGTCGCCGATGTGAAGGCCGCGCTCGACGGCGCGCGCGACATCCTCTCCGAGCAGTTCGGCGAAACCGCCGAACTGCTCGGCAAGCTGCGCGACTACCTGTTCAACCAGGGCGTGGTGTCGTCGAAGGTCGTGGAAGGCAAGGAAACGGCGGAGGAAGAGAAATTCCGCGACTACTACGACTACGCCGAAACGATCCGCACGGTGCCGTCGCATCGCGCGCTCGCGCTGTTCCGCGGCCGCAATGCCGGCGTGCTGATGATCAAGCTCGGTCTCGGCGAAGAGCTCGACGCGCAGGTGCCGCACCCGGGTGAAGCGCTGATCGCGCGGCATTTCGGCATCGCCAATCAGAACCGTCCTGCCGACAAGTGGCTCTCCGACGTCTGTCGCTGGTGCTGGCGAGTGAAGGTGCAGCCGCACCTCGAAAACGAGCTGCTGACCAACCTGCGCGATGAAGCCGAACACGAAGCGATCCGCGTGTTCGCGCGCAATCTGAAAGATCTGCTGCTCGCGGCGCCCGCTGGTCCGAAGGCCGTGATCGGTCTCGATCCGGGCCTGCGCACCGGCGTGAAAGTGGCGGTGGTCGACCGCACCGGCAAGGTGCTTGCGACCGACACGATCTACCCGCACGAGCCGCGCCGCGACTGGGACGGCTCGCTCGCGAACCTCGCGCGCCTTGCCGCGCAAACGCAGGCCGAGCTGATCAGCATCGGCAACGGCACCGCGTCGCGTGAGACGGACAAGCTCGCGAGCGAGCTGATCGCGCGTCACCCGGAGCTGAAGCTGCAGAAGATCGTCGTGTCGGAAGCGGGCGCGTCGGTGTACTCGGCGTCCGAACTCGCGGCAAAGGAATTCCCCGACATGGACGTGTCGCTGCGCGGCGCGGTGTCGATCGCGCGACGTCTGCAAGACCCGCTCGCCGAGCTCGTGAAGATCGAGCCGAAGGCGATCGGCGTCGGCCAGTATCAGCACGACGTGAACCAGCGCGAACTCGCGCGCTCGCTCGACGCGGTCGTCGAAGACTGCGTGAACGCGGTCGGCGTCGATGCCAACACCGCGTCGGTCGCGCTGCTCGCGCGGGTATCGGGTTTGAACGCGACGCTCGCGCGCAACATCGTCGACTATCGTGATGCGAACGGGCCGTTCCCGTCGCGCGAACATCTGCGCAAGGTACCCCGCCTTGGCGACAAGACTTTCGAGCAGGCCGCCGGCTTCCTGCGCATCAACAACGGCGAGAATCCGCTCGACCGCTCGTCGGTGCACCCGGAAGCGTATCCGGTCGTCCAGCGCATTCTCGCGAAGATCAGCAAGCAGGTCGGTGAAGTGCTCGGCAATCGCGACGCGTTGCGCGGACTGTCACCCACCGAATTCGTCGACGAGCGCTTCGGGCTGCCAACCGTGCGCGACATCCTGGTCGAACTCGAAAAGCCGGGCCGCGATCCGCGCCCCGAGTTCAAGACCGCGACGTTCCGCGAAGGCGTCGAGAAGGTCAGCGACCTGATCCCGGGGATGGTGCTCGAAGGCGTCGTGACGAACGTCGCGGCGTTCGGCGCGTTCATCGACGTCGGCGTGCATCAGGACGGTCTCGTGCACGTGTCGGCGATGTCGACGAAGTTCGTGAAGGACCCGCACGAAGTCGTGAAGGCCGGACAGATCGTCAAGGTCAAGGTGCTCGAAGTCGACGTGAAACGCCAGCGCATCGCGCTGACGATGCGTCTCGACGACGAACCCGGCGCGGCGGCCGCGCGCAGCGGCGGCGGTGCGCAGCAGGATCGCGGCGGCTCGGGCGGCTTCAACCGCGGCGGAGCGGGACGCGGCGCGCCGCAGCGCTCGCGCGAACCGGAGCCGGGCGGCGCGATGGCGGCCGCGTTTGCGAAGCTCAAGCAGAAGTGAGCGTGTCGGACCGGGGCGCGTCGTTGCACGTGCTCTGGTCCGTTGCATGACCGTGTCGCGCGCTCGGCCGCTTTTACGGACACGCGCATAGACAAAAAGCCCACGCATTGCGTGGGCTTTTCGTTGGCGCTCCCGCACGTCACGCGCGGACCGTCAAATCTCGATCTTCGTCCCCAGTTCCACGACCCGGTTAGCCGGGATGCTGAAAAAGTCGGTAGGCTTCGCGGCGTTCTGATGCATCCACGCGAACACCCGCTCACGCCACACCGACATGCCAGGCAATTGCGTCGGCACCACCGTTTCGCGCGCGAGGAAGAACGACGTGTCCATCAATTCGAAGGTCATGTCGTGCGTGCGGCCGACGTCGAGCAGCACCGCCTTCACATCGGGCGTTTCGTTGAAGCCGTAGGCTGCCTTCACCAGCCACAGGCCACCGTTCATGTCCTTCACAGTCACGCGATCGGAGTCCTTCACGTACGGAATGTCACGCGTGACGAAGGTCAGGAAGATGGTGCGCTCGTGCAGCACCTTGTTGTGCTTCAGGTTATGCAGCAGGCTCACTGGCACCAGCGAATCGCTGCCGGTCAGATAGATCGCGGTGCCCGACACGCGATGCGGCGGATGCGCGAGCAGTCCCTGCAGGAACGGCATCAACGGAATACCGTCGGCAGCGGTGCGTTCCTTCACGATCATCCTGCCCTTGAACCACGTCATCAGCAGGAAGAACAGCAGGCCGCCGATGCACAGCGGCAACCAGCCGCCCTCTTCGATCTTCAGCAGGTTCGCGCCGAAAAAGCCGAGGTCGACCACCAGGAACACGCCGATGATGAGTCCGACGAGCAGTTTGTTCCAGTTCCACACTTTCACCATCACGACGCAGGCGAGGATCGTCGTGATCACCATCGTTGCCGTCACCGCGATACCGTACGCGGCCGCCAGATTGTCGGAGCTCTTGAACGCGATCACGATGCACAGGATGATGAACAGCAGCATCCAGTTCACGACCGGCACATAGATCTGCCCGATCGCGAGTTCGGACGTGTGCAGGACCTTCATGCGCGGCACGTAGCCGAGCTGGATCGCCTGACTCGTCAGCGAGTAGGCACCCGAAATCACCGCCTGCGAAGCGATCACCGTCGCGACCGTCGACAGCACCACGAGCGGCAGCAGCGCCCAGTCCGGCGCGAGCAGGAAGAACGGATTTTCGATCGCCTTCGAGTCGTGCATCAGCAGCGCGCCCTGGCCGAAGTAGTTCAGCACCAGCGACGGCATCACGAGCACGTACCAAGCCATGCGGATCGGCTTTGCTCCGAAGTGGCCCATGTCCGCGTACAGCGCTTCGGCGCCGGTCAGCACCAGCACGACCGAGCCGAGCACCACATAGGCCTGCAGCACGTGCGCGGCCATGAAGGTGTACGCATAGTACGGATTGAGCGCGCGGATTACGCTCGGCGACTGCATGATATGCCACAGGCCGAGCGCGGCGAGCACGAGGAACCACAGCGTCATGATCGGCCCGAACAGACGGCCGACCGTGGCCGTGCCGTGCCGCTGGATCCAGAACAGCACGATCAGGATCACGATGGTCAGCGGAATCACCAGATGCGAGAGATGCGGCGCGGCGATTTCCAGACCTTCGACCGCCGAGATCACCGAGATCGCCGGCGTGATCACCGCGTCGCCGTAAAACATGCAGGCACCGAAGATACCGAGCATCATCAGAAGGCCGGCCATTCTGGATTTCTGATCGACCGAGCGCAACGCCAGCGCCATCAGCGCGAGGACGCCGCCCTCGCCGTTGTTGTCGGCGCGCATCACGAACAGCACGTACTTGACGCCGACCACGATCATGATTGCCCAGAACAGCAGCGAGATCACGCCCAGGATCGACTGATCGGTCAACGGGATACCGTGCGACGGGCTGAAGGCTTCCTTCAGCGAGTACAACGGACTCGTACCGATGTCGCCGAACACCACTCCGATCGCGGCAATCGCAAGGGAAGGAAGCGGCTGTTTGTGCTCGTGGTTGTTATCTGTCATGGACGCGAGGAAATCCGTTCCCGGGCGGAAAAAACGACCGCTATTTTAAACTGCCCATCCGGTACCGCCCGGCTTGTTGTGGATACGCCACGTGGATGTCCGCGCAGTGTAGCACTGCGATATGGACGCGTCTGTCGCGGGGCGGACGTCCCGGCGCCGCGTGGCTCATAAAAAAACGGAGCCCGACTGGGCTCCGTTTTGTGACACCGCGATTGATCCGCGCGGCCTCGCATCAATTGCCCGACGCCTCCTCGGCCTGGGCAATGCCGCGCTTGATCCACGCGCCGAGGTTATGCGGACGCACCGTGTCCCACTCCTCGAACGGCTGATGAATCCACGGGTTGGTGGGCAGGTACTGCACGTGGTAATCGGGCTTCACTTTCGAGCAGCCCTTGTACCACAGCACCGCCGAGCGCACCGCGGTGATGGCCGGATAGCGTTCCTTCAGATGCTGCTGTACGCGCGCGAGCGTGACACCCGAATCGACGAGGTCGTCGACGAGCAGCACGTTGCCGTGCAGTTCGCCGCGGGTCATCGTGATGTATTGCGCGATGTCGAGTTCGCCCTGCTGCGTGCCCGCCGCCTCGCGATACGAACTCGTTGCGAGAATGGCCAGCGGCAGATCGTAGATGCGCGACAGCTGGTCGCCGACGCGCAGACCGCCGCGCGCGAGGCACAGGATCTTGTCGAACTTCCAGCCCGATTCGTGCACGGCGAGTGCGAGCACCTCGATCAGCCGGTGATATTCGTCCCAGCCGACCCACAGGTTCTTGTCGTCGTTACGCGGATCTTTCATCGCGATCATTGGTACACCTTGCATCACTTAGACCTTGAACGGATGACGCAGCAGAATCGTTTCGTCGCGATCCGGACCGGTGGACACCATGTCGATCGGAATACCCGCAACTTCCTGCACGCGCGTCAGATACGCACGCGCGTTGGCGGGCAGCTTGTCCCATTCCTTGATGCCGACCGTGCTTTCCTTCCAGCCCGCGAAGGTTTCGTAGACCGGTACGCAGCGTGCGACTTCGGTCGCGCCGCGCGGCAGCAGATCGACGTTCTGGCCGTCAACCGTGTAGCCGACGCACAGCTTCACTTCGTCGAGACCGTCGAGCACGTCGAGCTTGGTCATGCACAGACCCGTCACGCCATTGATCTGGATCGAGCGGCGCAGCGCGGAGACGTCGAGCCAGCCGGTGCGGCGCGGACGGCCGGTGACCGAGCCGAATTCCTTGCCGACGGTGGCCAGTTCGAGACCGATCGGGTCCTGGCGCGAGGCATTGTCCGCATCGTACAGTTCGCTCGGGAACGGGCCCGAACCGACACGCGTGCAGTACGCCTTCGTGATGCCGAGGATGTAGTTGAGCTTCTGCGGACCGACACCCGCGCCCGCTGTCGCGGCGCCCGCGACGCAGTTGCTCGACGTGACGAACGGATAGGTGCCGTGATCGATGTCGAGCAGCGTGCCCTGCGCGCCTTCGAACAGCAGGTTGCCGCCGTTCGCGTTGACGTCGTACAGACGGCGCGACACGTCGGTCACCATCGGCTTCAGACGGTCGGCGTAGCTCAGCATCGTGTCGAGCGTTTGCTGGAAGTCGACCGCGGCGGCGCCGAGGTACTGCGTGAGCACGAAGTTGTGATAGTCGAGGTTTTCGCGCAGGCGCTCGGCGAAGGCCGGCGCGTCGAACAGGTCCTGCACGCGCAGGCCGCGGCGCGCGACCTTGTCTTCGTAAGCCGGGCCGATGCCGCGGCCGGTCGTGCCGATCTTGCTCGCGCCGCGGCGCGCTTCGCGGCCCTGGTCGATCGCGATGTGATACGGCAGGATCAGCGTGGTGGCTTCGGAAATCAACAGGCGCTTCTGGACGTCGATGCCGGCGGCTTCGAGTTCGCCGATTTCCTTGAACAGCGCTTCCGGCGACAACACGACGCCATTGCCGATATAGCACGCGACGCCGGGATGCATGATGCCCGACGGAATCAGACGCAAGATGGTTTTCTTGCCGCCGATGATGAGCGTGTGACCGGCATTGTGACCGCCCTGGAAGCGAACGACGCCCTGAGCGTGGTCCGTCAGCCAGTCGACGATCTTGCCCTTGCCCTCATCACCCCATTGGGTACCCACGACGACGACGTTGCGCCCGGGGTTCACATTCACTGCGCTGGCAGACATGTTGTTTCGTAAGCTGGTTAAAAACGTATTTTACCTAGGTTCGCGGAAGCTTCCGGAATTTTTCCGTTTCCGCTCAACGGTATGCACGTTATGTTGAGTATTGCGAGGGATGCGCGGCCGCGAAGAGTCGCTCGGCCGCGCCCGGTTCGGGCGATGGTTCACCGCCCTGGGGCGAACGCCGGAAATGTGTTTCCGGCAGAGTCGATCGGAATGCGCGGCTCAAGCGCGCGGTTCGACCACCCATGCGCCATTGCGCTCGACCAGCACGCGGTCGAACGCGAATTCATCGAGATCGTGCTTGTGGCCAGGCAGCGCCTGGATCACCACTTCACCGGCGTCGCGCAATGCCGCGACCGCCACGCGCAACGCTTCGTCGTGCCGCCACGGCGCGAGGATCGCGCTGCTGCGCGCTTCGATCGGCGAGATCCGCGCGACTTCACGCAGATCCAGCGAAAAACCCGTTGCCGCGCGGGCGCGGCCATAGGCCTGGCCGACGTGGTCGTAACGGCCGCCGCGCGCCACCGCGTTAGGCACACCGTCCACGTAAGCGGAGAACATCACGCCACTGTGGTACGCGTAGCCGCGCAGATCGGCGAGGTCGATCATCACTTCGGCGCCGTCGACCTGGCTCGCGAGGAACGCGAGGTCGTCGAGCGCGCGGGCAATCGCCGGCGAATTCGGCAGACGCGCGCGGGCCTCTTCGAGCACCGATGCGTCGCCGTACAAAGTGGGCAGCGCGCGCAGCGCATCGCGAATCACCGGCGAGAATTGCGCGGTCATCTCGACGAGGCGCGGCACGTCCTTGCCGGCCAGGGCGTCGTAGAGCGCCTGGCCGAGTTCCTCTGCGGCCGGCTCGGCTTCGATCAGCGCCGCCAGCACGCCCGCGTGACACAGGTCCAGACGCACCTTCGCGAGTCCGGCGAGACGCAGTGCGTCGAGCATCAGCTGCTGGATTTCGAGGTCCGCTTCGAGGCCCGCGTGGCCGTAGATTTCCGCGCCGATCTGGATCTGCTCACGCGTCGCATGCAGGCCGCGCGGCCGCGTATGCGCGACGTTGCCCGCGTAGCAAAGACGCGTCACGCCCTGGCGGTTCAGCAGATGCGCGTCGATGCGCGCGACCTGCGGCGTGATATCGGCGCGCAGACCGAGCGTGCGGCCCGACAACTGATCAACGAGCTTGAATGTGCGCAGATTCAGATCGTGCCCACCGCCGGTCAGCAGCGACTCAAGGTATTCGAGCAGCGGCGGCATCACCATCTCGTAGCCGTACGAGCGGAAACGGTCCAGCAAATGACGCCGCAATTCTTCGATCTTGCGGGCCTCCGACGGCAGCACGTCGGCGATATTCTCAGGAAGCAACCAGGTCGACATCGATACAGTCCTACGGCGTTGAACACGGCGTCTTGAAGCGCCGATGATGAGAGTGAATGGCGTGTAGCGGCTTGATTCTGGCGGCTGACACCGACGCTCGGGCGGCGGTTTGCGGCTCGCGTCCGACCTGCGGCGGCTGGACCGGACAATCGGCGCTTCGCTCGGGCGGTGAAACACGCCGCAACGCGCGGCGTTCGTCAGACAAGCAAGCCGGCTTCAGGTCGCGATGAACAGTAGAACCAGCCCGAGCAACATCACGATGAGCCCACCGACACGAATCTGATGCGGCGGTCGTTCCGCTATTTTACGGAACGTGTCGCGCCAGGCGCTCGGAAAAACGAACGGAAACATCCCCTCGATAATCAGCATCAGCGCGATCGCGAGCAGTAACGAACCAGCTATGTCCATGCGAGTGAAGCGGCCGCGATGCGGATGCCGCGGCCTTCGGTAATCAGCGTTTGTGCGCAGCAGGCGCGGAAGCGTCCGGCGCGACGCCGCCGGTCGGGCTACGCATGAAGCGGAAGAACTCGCTGCTGGAGTCGACCACGATCAGATCGCCCGGTTTGAAGGTCTTCCGATACGCCTGCATGCTTTGATAGAACTGGTAGAACTGCGGATCCTTGCCGAACGCTTCGGCGGCGATCTCCGCGGCCTTCGCATCGCCTTCGCCACGAATGCCCTGCGCCTGCGCGAGGCCGTCGGCGAGCACCGCCTGTTGCTTCGCGAGCGCGTCCGCGCGGATCTGATTCGCTTCGGCGGCGCCCTTCGCGCGCTCGTCCGCCGCGATCTGCTGGCGCGCGGCGATCATGCGCTTGAACACCGAGTCGGCCACCGCCGCCGGGAAATCGACACGCGTGAGCTGCACATCCACGACCGACACGCCGAGCGATGCCGCGCTCTTGTCCATCGCACCGCGCGCCTCTTCGGCGACCGCCTGCTGTTTGGCGAGCGCGTCGGACAGCGTGAACTTGCCGAACGCGTCGCCGAGCGCGCCGCGCGACAGCAGCGCGAGCCGGTCCGCCAGGCTTTGCGGATCACCCTTCGTTTCGGCGATCAGCTTCAGCGGATCGGTCACACGAAACTTGACGACCGGGTTGACCAGCAGATCGGTTTTATCGGACGTGACGTAATGATCTTCGTCGGGTGCGTCGAGCGACTGGATGCGATTGTCGACGAACGTCACCGTTTGCAACGGCGGCGGCAGCTTCACGTGCAACCCCGGGCCGAGCAGCTTGGGCATGGCGTCGCCGCGCGCGGACAGCACGGCCATATGCCGTTGATCGACGACGAACACCATCGACGATGCCGCGAACAGCACGATGACTACGGCGACGACGAGCGCAATGATTCGGTTCATATTCTCGTGCGCTCCTTATTGAACGTCTTCTTCGCGCATGCGATTGCGGAACGCTTCGCGCGAACGCAGCGACGCGGCACTCGGCCGGCTCGCCGGCGCAGGCGCGGAAGCGGCGGGGCCAGATGCGCCCTCGGCGGCGGAGCCCGCCGCGGCACCGGTCTCAGCGGCCGACGCGGCTGACGGCGCAGCCGCACTCGCCGCTTGCGGCGCGCCCGCGACAGCAGGACCCGAAGCGGCGGCGCCCGCCGCCGCGGCCTGACGTTCGCGGTTCTGCTCGACGAGCCTGTCGAGCGGTAGATACAGCACGTTGTTGCCGTTCTTCGCGTCGACGAACACCTTGGTCGCGTTCGCGTAAATCTGCTGCATGGTTTCCATGTACAGGCGGAAGCGCACGAGCGCCGGCGCCTTCGCGTATTGCGCGTAGACCTGCTTGAAGCGCTCCGCCTCGGCCTGCGCCTGCGCGATCACGGTCTGGCTGTAAGTCTTGGCTTCCTGCACCTGACGATCGACGTCGGCCTGCGCGCGCGGCACGAGATCGGCGGCATAAGCCTGCGCATCGCGTTTCAAGCGTTCGTTTTCGTCGTGCACCTTCGCGGCGTCGGCGAACGCGGGTTGCACCTGCTCGGGCACCTGCACGCTCTGAATCGTCACACCCGTGACCCCCAGCCCGGACTGATACTGGTCGAGCGATTGCTGGATCGACGCGATCAGCTGCTGGCGCAGTGTTTCGTGATCCTGATCGAGAATATCGCTGGTGCTGTGCGCGCCGACGATGCCGCGCACCGCCGCCTGCGCGGCATGCATCACGCTCTGATCGGGATCGACGCTGCGAAACAGGAAGTCGTTGGGCTTGCGGACCTGGTACTGCACGGCGAAGCGCACGTCGACGATGTCGCCGTCGTGCGTGAGCATCGATGCGTCCTTTACGTTCGCGAGACGCACCACATTGCTACGGCCTATCTCGACCTGGCGGATCTGGCCGACGTTGACGAACTCGTGGGACTCGAACGGATACGGCAGACGCCAGTGCACGCCCTGCGCCGCTGTATAGCGATACTTGCCGAACTGCAGCACGACCGCCGCCTGGCCATCCTGCACGACGAACACGCCGCTGCCGAGATAGATTGCGATCAGCACGCCGATCACGATGCCGACGCCGATGCGCGCGCCGCGGCCGTTGTCCGGACGGCCACCGCCGCCGCCGCCGCCCTTGCGTCCGAAAATCCGGGACAGACGGTGATTGAAATCGCGCCACATTTCGTCGAGATCGGGCGGACCTTCACCGTCGCGCCCCGGTCGCTTCGGATCGTTCGGCCGTTGCCGGTCGCCGTTGCCGTCGCCCCGGCCCCAACGCGGATCGTTCAGTGAAAGCAAGGCGCGCATACGCAGCCAGATACTCCGCTCGTTGTAATCGTTCACCTGTGTTCGTTCACCAGAGTAGACAGCGGGTCAGTGCAATTGGAACGGGTCAGTGCCCGAGTTCTGGAATCTTGTGGTCTTCGCGCAGTTGCGCCGAGCGGCCGTCTTGCGACGCATCGAGCGGCATGTCGGCAAGCGGTTCGGCTGTAGCGATTTCAGCGATGGCAGCGCGCAACGCATCCAGCCCCTGCCCGGTGCGCGCGCTCAAAAAGACGCGCGAAATATTACCATACTCGTCCCGCTCGACCGCGTCCCCACGGGCTGCCAGCTCTGGCACCGCATCTATTTTGTTGAACACGAGAACCTGGCGGATCGTGTCCGCGCCGATCGCGTGCAACACCTCGTTGACCTGATCGATCTGATCGAGCCGCACCGCGCTCGATGCATCGACGACATGCAGCAGCAGGTCCGCGTGAATGGTTTCCTCGAGCGTCGCGCGAAACGCCGCGACGAGCTGATGCGGCAGTTCGCGGATGAAACCGACGGTATCGGACACCACTACCTGCCCCGCTTCGTCACCCAGATACACGCGCCGCGAGGTGGTATCGAGCGTCGCGAACAGCTGGTCGGCGGCATACGCCTGCGCCTTGGTCAGCGCGTTGAAAAGCGTCGATTTCCCCGCGTTCGTATAGCCGACGAGCGACACCGACATCGTCTGGTTGCGACTACGCGCGCGGCGCTGCGTGCCGTGCTGGCGGCGCAGCTTGTCGAGGCGGATCTTCAGCGCCTTGATGCGCTCGCCGATCAGCCGGCGGTCGGTTTCGAGCTGCGTTTCACCCGGACCACGCAAACCGATCCCGCCCTTCTGACGTTCGAGGTGGGTCCACGCGCGAATCAGCCGGGTCGACAGATATTGCAACTGCGCGAGCTCGACCTGCAGCTTGCCTTCGTGGCTGCGCGCGCGCTGCGCAAAAATGTCGAGGATCAAACTGGTGCGATCGACCACGCGCCGATTAAGCGCCCGCTCCAGATTGCGCTGCTGCGCAGGCGCCAGCGCATGGTTGAAGATCACGAGTTCGATGTCGTTCGCTTCACAGGCAAGGCGCAATTCTTCGGCCTTGCCGCTGCCGACGAACATCTTCGCGTCGGGACTGGAACGGCGTCCGGTGAGAGTGACTACGGGATTCGCGCCCGCGCTTTGCGCGAGCAGGCTGAGTTCTTCGAGACTGGCTTCGAAATCGATCTTGCCGAAGTCGATGCCAACGAGCGCTGCATTGATCAAATTGGAGGGTATCAAAATGACGCGGCCGGGAGTGATCGCCAACGGGCGACGCTGTGCCGGCCGCGGCGAGGGTTAGGACTGTTCGGAATCCGGGTGGAAATTCACCGGACGGGCCGGCACGACCGTCGAAATGGCGTGCTTATAGACCATCTGGGTGACCGTATTCCGGAGCAACACGACGTACTGGTCGAACGATTCGATGTTCCCTTGAAGCTTGATGCCGTTGACCAGGTAGATCGACACCGGCACATGCTCTTTACGCAGTGCGTTCAAAAACGGGTCTTGTAACAATTGCCCTTTGTTGCTCATAGCAAACTCCGTATTTTTTTGCAGGTTGACTGAATTGACGGCGAAGAAAAAGAGATCCGCCACCAACCGCTACACTATAGCTGATTTTCATTTCGACGCGCGGGCCCGGGATCCCCGGCCAAACCCAACGTACATGCGGGTTTCAGCCCTGGCTTAAGACCCGCTTCAGCGTGCTTCAGCCTTTGTCCGCGTAGGGGTTGGTCGACGATCTGAACTCTATTCGCAATGGAGTCCCCGTCAGCTTGAAAGTTTCCCGGAAGCGATTTTCGAGGTACCGCTTATACGTGTCGGTGATCGCGTCGAGCGCATTGCCGTGAATCACGATAATCGGCGGATTCTGCCCGCCCTGGTGTGCATAACGCAGCTTCGGCCGCACCGGACCGCGGCGGCGCGGTTGCTGGAACTCGACCGCCTCGATCAGCGCGCGTGTCAGCTTCGGCGTCGGCAGCTTCGACATCGCGGCCGTGTACGCGTCGTCGACCGAACGCATCAGCGGCCCAATTCCGGTTTTTTCCGCGGCGGAAATGAAATGGAATTTGGCGAAGTCGAGGAATTTTAGTTTGCGTTCGAGGTCGGCTTTGGTGCGCTCGCGCACATGCGGATCCAGACCGTCCCATTTGTTCACGCCAACCACCAGTGCGCGGCCCTGCTCGACGACGAAGCCGGCGATGTGCGCATCCTGATCCGAGATGTCCTGACGCGCGTCGAGCAGCAGGATCACGACGTTCGCATCGGAGATCGACTGCAACGTCTTCACGACCGAGAACTTTTCGATCGCCTCGAACACCTTGCCGCGACGGCGCAGGCCGGCCGTGTCGATCAGCGTATACGGCTTGCCGTTACGTTCGAAATCGACGTAGATCGAGTCGCGCGTAGTGCCAGGCATGTCGAACGCGATCACGCGTTCTTCGCCGACCAGCGCATTGATCAGCGTCGACTTGCCGACGTTCGGCCGGCCGACGATCGCGATCTTCACGCCGCGCGCTTCCTTGTCTTCCTCGCTCTCTTCCGGCTGACCGGCATACGCGACTTCGAGCGCCTCGTTGATCATGTCGGTGACGCCGTCGCCGTGCGCGGCCGAGATCGCGCGCGGGTCGCCGAGGCCGAGTTCGTAGAAGTCGGCCGCGACGTTGGTGTACTTCATGCCCTCGGCCTTGTTGACGACGAGGAAGATTGGCCGGCCGACCTTGCGCAGATAGTCGGCGATCGACTTGTCCTGCGGCGCGAGACCGTTGCGGCCATCGACGATGAACACGACGACGTCCGACTCCTCGACCGCCTGGCGGGTCTGGCGCGCCATCTCATGCAGGATGCCGTCTTTGGCGACCGGCTCGAAGCCACCGGTATCGACGACCAGATAAGGCCGCTCGCCGG
This sequence comes from Paraburkholderia atlantica, assembly GCF_000092885.1. Classification (NCBI taxonomy): domain Bacteria; kingdom Pseudomonadati; phylum Pseudomonadota; class Betaproteobacteria; order Burkholderiales; family Burkholderiaceae; genus Paraburkholderia; species Paraburkholderia atlantica. The sequence goes on from NC_014117.1 coordinate 2,071,333, forward strand.
TGCGTCCTTCGCCGTAGTGGCGATCGCGCGTCAGACCGGGCAGGTCGGCAACCAGCGCGTCACGCGAACGCGTGAGGCGGTTGAACAGCGTGGATTTCCCCACATTGGGGCGCCCAACGAGGGCAATAACGGGTTTCATCTGATGTTGTTCACGGTGAAACGCGGGATCGCAATCGATCGCGCGCGTAGCGACGCCAGGCAGCCGCCACGCGGCGGCGTTTTGACGAAATTATCACGAATTCAGCCTGCTCCGGATGCGCGATCGTTACGCGCACCCAGGCGGACGGGAGTGGGCTGCACAGACGCCATCGGGGGTCGCCTGCTTCAGACCGGGCGGCTCGACGACTGACGCTCGCGTGCGAGCGCGCTGGGGTTCGCAAAGCCGCCAACCAAGCGCACGCGCCGCCTTCGATGCCGGCGGGTGCAGCTTCGATCCGGCTTGCCGGACCAACCCGTCCGGCGATTTCTTCTATTGAGCCTGCCCGATCACGCGACGGACGGAGTGGCAACCCGACGCAGGAGCCGTGCGCCAAAGCCCACGCAGACTTCAACTAAAAAGCGCGCGGCCGGCAAAGCCGGCCTGCGCGCCTGACATCACTACAGCGATCAGCGCGGACGATAGCCGAACAGGCCGCCATCGCGCGTCTGTACGACCAGCGTGTCGCCGGCCAGCACCGGCGCCGCGGTGATCGCGCTGCCGTCGGTCTTGACCCGCGCGACGAGCGTGCCGTCGGCGGTCGATAGGAAATGCACGAAGCCTTGGTAGTCGCCGAACACGGCCGCGCGGCCGAGCAGCATCGGCACGCTCAGTTCGCGGTTCTTCAGTGCCTCGTTCTTCCACAGCACCGAACCGTTGTTCACGTCGAACGCGGACACGACCGACCAGTCGTCGGCGGCGACCACGCTGCGCTCATCCTGCGCGAGGCCACTCGTGCTCGAGAACGGCTTGCCCCACAGCGCGCGGCCCGAGTTCGCGTCGAAACAGCCAATCTGGCCCTGGAACGTCACCGCGCACGTCTCCGAACCCACCAGCGTGGGCGGGCCGGTCACGTCGTTGATACGCTCAACCTCGGTCACGCCCTTCGGATAAGACACCGGCGTCTGCCAGTAGGCGTCGCCTGTCTGCAGATTGATAGCGGCGAACGAACCGCCCGGGAAGCCGGCCAGCACCGCGGCATCGCCTGCGAACGTCATGCCCGACGACACGCGCAGGTTCAACGGCACCGCGCGGTTGCGGAAGTTCCACTTCTGCTCGCCGGTTTGCGCGTTGAACGCGACGATCTGACCGTCGATCGTGCGCACGACCACGAGACCGTTGCCGACGAGCGGCGGCGAAATGATTTCGCCCGGCGCCTTCGCTGTCCACAGCTCCTTGCCGTCCGCGCCGAGCACGTACACGTCGCCCTTCAGGCCGCCGACCGCGGTGAGTGTGCCATCGCTGCCGACGCCCGCCGACAGATCGTCATGCAGCTTGACGCGCCACACGTCCTTGCCGGTTTGCGCGTCGATCTTGGCGACCGTGCCGTTCGTGCCCGCAGCGTACACGGCATTGCCGACTGCAACCGGCGAGAACATATAGCGGCCCGCCTTGCCAACGCTTGCCGACCAGGACTGCTGCACGTCGAGCACGGGTTTGAACTCGGTGAGCGGCGTCGGCACACGGCGCTCGTCTTTCGTGGATGAGCAAGCCGCCAGCGTGAGAACGGTCATCGCACAGATAACGGGCACGGCGTAACGTTTCAGCAGATTCATCGGTGGACGAAGCATTCAGGAAATGGATTAAGGGAGACCGTCTTGCGGTCGTGGCTCGCGGCGCGGGACGCTCAGCCGCCAAGCGCATCCAGCTTGAACTGGATCAGTTGGCGCGCCGAACTGTCGCTCTTCGACAGCGAGTCGAGCGCGAGCTTGTAGGCTGCGCGCGCGTCGTCGCGCTTGCCCTGGGCGGCGAGCAGGTCGCCGCGGCGGTCCGCCACGACGCCCTTGAAGGCATCGGATTGCGGCTCGGCCAGAAGCGCGAGGCCCTGGTCGTAGGCCTTGTCGTCGAGCAGCAGCGATGCCATGCGCAGCTTCGCGACCTGCTTGAACTCGTCGTCTTTTGCGTGATCGATCGCCCACTGCAGTTGCGCCTTCGCGCCGGCTTCGTCGCCGGCGGCGTAGAGCGCCTTGGCAACGCCGAGCGCGGTCATCTGAGCGTAGGCGGTGCGGCCGAACTTGTCTTCCATGTCGGCGGCGACGCGTGCAATCCGCGCCTTGTCGCCGGTTGCCGTGGCTTGTTGAACCTGGTCATACAGCACCGCGGCTTCCGCGGCCTGACGACGCTGCCAGAAATTCCAGCCATTCCAGCTCGCGCCTGCCAACAACACCACCAGAACGATCCACGTGGTCGCATTGCCCCACTGATTCCACCATGCCTTCAGACTTTCAATCGATTCTTGTTCGTCGTGGTAACTCATTGCCCGGCGATTTCCTCATTCTTGCTACGTGTGCGTGTCGAGCCAACCGGTTCGACGACATCGCGATCAGTCGTCGCCGTCTTCGGCGGATGCAACCATCGCATTGATTAGATATTCGGTCAAGTCTTCGGCAGGCACGTTCTGTTGCTCGTTCTTACCGCCGTGGGCCTGGGTATCGCGCAGCGGTTTCACGCCGACCGTGCCATTGGCGATCTCGTCCTCGCCGAGCACGACCGCAAACGCTGCGCCGCTCGCGTCGGCGCGCTTCATCTGCGACTTGAAGCTTGCCGACTGACCGTCCGCGCTGCAATGCAGGATCACGTCGAGACCGGTATCGCGCAGACGCTCGGCGATGATGAAAGCCTGCTCGCGCGCGGCGTCGCCCTGATGGACCACGTACACGTCGCAACCTTCGTCTTCCGGCACGAGCTGCTCTTCCTTCAGCAACTCGAGAATCCGCTCGATGCCCATCGCCCAGCCGCACGCGGCGGTGGGCTTGCCACCGAGCTGCTCGATCAGGGGATCATAACGGCCGCCCGCCGCGACCGTGCCTTGCGCGCCGAGCTTGTCGGTCACCCACTCGAACACGGTCAGATTGTAGTAATCAAGACCGCGCACGAGACGCGGATTGATCGTAAACGGAAGATTGTTGGCCTTCAGGAGACGCTGCAGACCTTCGAAGTGCGCGCGCGATTCTTCGCCGAGAAAGTCGATCAGCTTGGGCGCGTTCTGCGCGACTTCCTGCAGTGCGGGATTCTTCGTATCGAGCACCCGCAGCGGGTTCGTGTATAGCCGGCGCTTCGCGTCTTCGTCGAGCACGTCCATGTGCTTTTCGAGGTACGCGATCAGCTCGACGCGATGCGCGGCGCGCTCTTCAGCGAGACCCAACGAGTTGATTTCGAGCTTGATGCCGGTCAGGCCGAGGTCGTCCCACAGACGCTGGCACATTATGATGATTTCCGCGTCCGCATCCGGACCCGCGAAGCCGAGCGCCTCGACACCGACCTGGTGGAACTGCCGATAACGGCCGCGCTGCGGACGCTCGTGACGGAACATCGGACCGATGTACCACAGGCGCTTCGGGCCGTCGTACAGCATGTTGTGCTCGATCGACGCGCGCACTACCGCCGCCGTGTTTTCCGGGCGCATCGTCAGGTTTTCGCCGTTCAATGCATCGGTGAAGCTGTACATCTCTTTTTCGACGATGTCGGTCACTTCGCCGATACCGCGTGTGAACAACTGCGTGTGCTCGACGATCGGCGTGCGGATATTCTGGTATCCGTACGAACGCAGCATCGACTTGACGGTGGTTTCGAAAAATTCCCAGAGCCCGGCTTCCTGCGGAAGGATGTCGTTCATGCCCTTCACGCCGGAAAGCTTCTCGAGCTTTTTCTTCTGTTCAGTCATCTGTGTTTCGATTGCCGATATTTAGTTGAGCGCTTCGGCGCGGCCATAGCGGCGCTCGACGTAGTCGCTCACGATTTGCTGGAATTCTTGCGCGATGTTCTCGCCGCGCAGCGTCTTCACCTTCTCACCGTCGATGAACACCGGCGCGGCCGGGTTCTCGCCTGAGCCCGGCAGGCTGATGCCGATATTCGCCTGCTTCGACTCGCCCGGGCCGTTGACGATGCAGCCCATCACCGCGACGTGCATCTGCTCGACGCCGGGATACTGGTCACGCCACACCGGCATCTGCTGACGCAGATAGGTCTGAATCTGCGACGCGAGTTCCTGGAACAGCGTGCTCGTGGTGCGGCCGCAGCCCGGGCACGCGATCACCATCGGCGTGAACGAGCGCAAGCCCATGGTCTGCAGGATTTCCTGACCGACGATCACTTCGCCGGTGCGCGACGCGCCGGGTTCCGGCGTCAGCGAAATACGGATCGTGTCGCCGATGCCCTGCTGCAACAGGACCGACAGCGCCGCAGTCGACGCGACGATGCCCTTCGAGCCCATGCCTGCTTCGGTCAGGCCCAGGTGCAGCGCGAAATCGCAACGGCGCGCGAGTTCGCGGTACACGGCGATCAGATCCTGAACGCCGCTGACCTTGCACGACAGAATGATCTGGTCGCGCCCGAGACCGAGTTCGACCGCACGTTCCGCCGAGCCGATCGCCGACTGGATCAGCGCTTCGTACATCACGCTTTGCGCTTCCCACGGCGTAGCGCGCGAGCCGTTCTCGTCCATCATTTTGGCGAGCAGGTCCTGGTCGAGGCTGCCCCAGTTCACGCCGATGCGCACCGGTTTGTCGTATTTGACCGCCGCCTCGATCATCTGCGCGAACTGCGTGTCGCGCTTCGCGCCGTGCCCGACGTTGCCCGGATTGATCCGGTACTTCGACAGCGATTCCGCACAGCCCGGATAGTCGCGCAGCAGAAGATGGCCGTTGTAATGGAAGTCGCCGACGAGCGGCACCATCACGCCCATGCGGTCGAGCTGCTCACGGACCGCCGGCACAGCCGCTGCCGCTTCCGGTGTATTCACGGTGATACGCACCAGTTCGGAACCGGCTTGCGCCAGTTCCTTGATCTGGATCGCGGTGCCGATCGCGTCGGCGGTGTCGGTATTGGTCATCGACTGCACGCGCACCGGCGCATCGCCGCCGATGGTCACGAGCTGGCCGCCCCAGCGGACGTTGACCGCATGCGATTTGCGCCGCATCGCGGGGCCGCCGAACACCGGCTCGTCTGAAACGATCTTGCTACAGGATTGGGATTGAGCTTCGGTTTGCATCGAAAAACCCATTTACGCCGCATGCGCTATGCAAAAACGCAGCGCCTCAATTGAAAAAGCGCCGCGGACCGATTGGCCGCGGCGCGTACCGTGTCTGTCAAGGCAGCGCAAAGCGCGCCACATTGCCCTTGGCTGCCGCATATTTCGACGGATCGACCGGCTGGCCGTCGAGAGTCACCGACTCGAGACCCGCCTTGTTGCCGACCGTCACCTTGAACGGACCGGCGCCCGTCACTTCCTTCGGATCGCCAGCATGCACGAGGCCGGAGAACAGTTCCTTGCCGTTCTTGTCACGCACGCTGAACCAGCTGTCCTGCGTCACGCGCAGCGCGACGACCGACTCGCCGGGCGCTGGCGTAACCGCGGGTGCCGACGCGCTCGCCACGGCCACCGGCGCATTCGCGCTCTCCATGACAGCCTGTGCCTGAGCCTGCGAGCCGGCCTTTGGTGCCGCTGCCGTGGGCGCCGGCATTGCCGCTGTATTCGCTGCCGGGGCCGAGCCTGGCGCGATGCCGGTGGCAAGCGGCGCGGGCATCGGCGTTGCCGACGCAGACGCCGCATTATCCACGCTCGCCGCGTTGTCCGCCGTGACCGCCGCGTCTGACGTCGATGCGCCTTCCGCCGTCGCCGGGCCTTGCGCGACCGCGCCCGACGCCGCCGTGTCGCTGCTCGTCGAACTATTCGCGCTGGCCTTCAGGCGCGCGAGCCACGCGGACGAATCGCCGCCGTTGGTGCGCCACATGCCGAGCGCGATGACCGCGACGACGATCGCTGCAACGCCCCACAGCCACGAACGGCTCTTGTGCCCGCTGTCACCGAGCGACAACGAAACCTTGCCGCGCGGCAGATCCTTGCCCGATGACGCGGGCATCGACAGATTCGGCGCCGGCACCCCTCTCTCGCGACGCAGCGCCGCCGTAAAAGGCGCCGGATCAGCGCCCAGCATTTTCGCGTAGCTGCGCACGACACCGAGTGCGAACGTCGTGTCCGGCAGATGGCTGATGTCGCCCGCCTCGAGCGCGCTCAGCTTGACGACCGACACCTTCAGTCGCGCCGATACGTCCTCGATCGCCCAGCCTTTCGACTCGCGCAACTGGGTCAAGCGCGCGCCAACCGCTGCCAACGAATCGAGGGCCGGCTGCACGACAGGCTGGACCACAGCCCTTGCAACGGGTGCCGGATGGCCATCGTTCGTGTCTGTCTCGTGCGGCTGCGGGTGCTGCGGCTCACTCATCCCAAATCCTTTCGCGTCGATTCTTTTAATCGTGCGACCGGACGGGCTCGAGCCTCACGTCCAAATCGCAGACCGTTTATAACAAAATGTGCGGCTTTGTGTGCCGCTCCCGATCGATTCTGCAAACTTTCTTTTCAACCGCCGGTGGCATCGGAGCATTTTTGCGCTCGCGGCACAATGCCCCGAACGCCGACGCCCTGCTGCCCGACGACTACACGGCGCGAACCTCGATGACCTTTGCCGCCTTCCCGGTGCGCTCAGCAAGACGCGTGCGGTCTTTCACCGCGCCGGCCAGCTGACCGCAGGCAGCATCGATATCGTCACCGCGGGTCTTGCGCACAGTCGTGACGACGCCAGCGTCGATCAACACCTGCGCAAACCGCTTGATCTGTTCCGGCTTCGAGCGAATGAGGCCCGATTCGGGGAACGGATTGAACGGAATCAGATTGAACTTGCACGGCACGTCGCGCGTGACGGCGAGCAGCTCGCGCGCATGCGCCTCGCTGTCGTTCACGCCATCGAGCATGCAATATTCGAACGTAATGAAATCGCGCGGCGCCACTTTGAGGTAGCGCTCGCACGCCGCCATCAGCTCGCGCAGCGGATACTTTTTGTTGAGCGGCACCAGCACGTCACGCAGCGCGTCGTTCGACGCATGCAGCGACACCGCGAGGGCCACGGGTACGTCCGCGCCGAGCCGGTCCATCATCGGTACGACGCCCGAAGTGGACAACGTGACGCGCCGGCGCGACAGGCCGTACGCATTGTCGTCGAGCATCAGACGCATGGCGGGCACGACCGCGTCGTAATTGAGCAGCGGCTCGCCCATCCCCATCATCACGACATTCGTGACGACGCGCTCGCCCTTGCCGTCGCCGCCGATCGCGCGGCCGCCGGCATCGCCACGCGACGCGCGCAGCGCAAACTCGGCCATACGCAACTGGCCGATGATTTCGCCGGTGGTGAGATTGCGGGAGAACCCCTGCTTGCCGGTCGAGCAGAATCGGCAGTTGACCGCACACCCGGCCTGCGACGACACACACAGCGTGCCGCGCGTTTCTTCGGGGATGTACACGGTTTCAACGGCGTTGCCGTTACCGACGTCGATCAGCCACTTGCGTGTGCCGTCCGACGAAATATGGTCGCTGACGACGCCCGGCATTGTGATCGTGGCGCGCCCTTTGAGCTTTTCGCGCAAGGACTTCGCGAGATCGGTCATGCCGTCGAAGTCGGCAGCGTTGTATTGGTGAATCCAGCGCTGCAATTGCTTGGCGCGAAACGGTTTCTCGCCCAGGCTGTCGCAATACGCGACGAGCCCTTGGGCGTCGAGGTCGAGAAGGTTGACGGAGGGACTGCTCGTCATATCGAATCCTGCCATTTCAGTGCGAGACTACATTCATGCAACAAGCTGCATGAACGCCATGCCGTTCGCGCCCATTCCTGCTGCTTTTACCTTACTACTTTTGCCGTGCACCGCGCGCGATTCATGCGATAAAACAGTTCGACCGCACGAAACGCGCCACGAGAAAGAGGCTTGCGATACGCGACTGAGGTCAGTGCTCGACCTCAGCGCGAGGCGCTCAACGCGAGTAGACGTTGACTTGGGGGAAGAAGAACGCGATTTCAGCCGCAGCCGTTTCCGGCCCGTCCGAACCGTGCACCGCGTTGGCGTCGATGCTGTCGGCGAAGTCGGCACGGATCGTGCCCTTTTCTGCCTTCTTCGGGTCCGTCGCACCCATCAGGTCACGGTGCTTCAGGATCGCGTTCTCGCCTTCCAGCGCTTGCACGACCACCGGACCCGAGATCATGAATTCAACGAGGTCTTTGAAGAACGGCCGTGCTGCGTGGACAGCGTAGAACTTCTCGGCGTCAGCACGCGACAGGTGAACCATGCGCGATGCCACGATCTTCAGGCCAGCGTTTTCGAAACGGGTGTAGATCTGGCCGATCACGTTCTTGGCCACTGCGTCCGGCTTGATAATCGACAGGGTGCGCTCGATCGCCATAAAAACTCCAAAAAATTAAGAGGTTACAGATTCAAATGAATCCGCTATTGTAGCATGTTCCCGTGTATCATTGCCATTGAACCCTTACAGAATTGAAAGGATCAAGGCAAGGGGCGCAAAATACTGGTAGCGTAGGCCATGGAGGGCGACTGAAAGGTATTGAAACTCCGTGCCGCCGCGCTAATCTTACGGATGAACGGTGCGCCCGCCGGCGCTTCGCAAACTTCCGTATCACCATCACGAAACATGCTTCCGAGGTAAGGAGAGACCATGAACGAACATCCGTATATGTTTGGCCGCAACGGCGCGGTCAGCACGGTCGAAACACGCAACCGCGTGCTACGGAACACCTACTGGCTGCTGGCGCTGTCCATGATTCCAACCGTGCTCGGCGCCTGGGTCGGTCTTGCCACCGGCTTCTCGCTGTTCGCCGCCACGAGCCCCGCCATGAGCATGTTGGCGTTCTTCGCGATCGCCTTCGGCTTCATGTTCGCGATCCAGCGCACCAAGGACAGCGCCATCGGCGTCTTCGTACTGCTCGGCTTCACGTTCTTCATGGGGCTGATGCTGTCGCGCATTCTCGCGTTCGTTCTCGGCTTCTCGAACGGCCCGTCGCTGATCATGCTCGCGTTTGGTGGCACTGGTGTGATCTTCGCGGCCATGGCAACCATCGCCACGGTCAGCAAACGAGACTTCTCGGGCCTCGGCAAGTGGCTGTTTATGGGCGTGATCGTGATCTTGCTGGCTTCGGTCGCGAACGTGTTTCTGCAACTGCCGGCACTGATGCTGACGGTTTCGGTCATGGCAATCGTGATTTTTTCCGCCTACATCATGTTCGACGTGCAGCGCGTCGTGAACGGCGGCGAGACGAATTACATCACCGCGACGCTCGCGATCTACCTGGATCTGTATAACGTGTTCGTCAACCTGCTCGCGCTGCTCGGCATTTTCGGCGGCAACCGCAATTAAGCTTGGCCAGTCGCGCGGCGTGACCTACGCCGCGCTCGACGCCCAAAGCAAAAGCCCATAACGATTGATCGTTATGGGCTTTTTTTCATTACCTGAGCACCTGACGCATGATGCCCGGCGTGACCGGAGGCCAACCCCGCGCCACAGTCACAGAGTCAACCACGCGAAACCTTCACTCTGCGACGCAACCACCACCTCGGTGAGGGCCGCGCCAAGCACGCCCGCCAGCGCCGCCTGCGCGAGTTCCGGCAGATTGTTCTGCTGGCTCAGATGCGCGGCGACCAGATGCCGCAAGCGCGAGTGGTCGAGCGACGCCAGTATTTCAGCCGCCGCGTCATTGTTCAGATGCCCGTGATTGCCGCCGATACGCGCCTTCAGCGACGGCGGATAACGACTGCCCGCGAGCATTTGCACGTCGTGATTGCATTCGAGCACGAGCGCGTCGCAACCACTCAGCACCGCGCTGATATGTGGCGTGGAGGTGCCCACGTCGGTGAGCACGCCGAGCCGGCTCGCGCCATTCGAGAACACATATTGCAACGGTTCGCGGGCGTCGTGCGGAACGGTATAAGGGAGAACGCTGAGCTCGCCGATCGCTACCGCCTCGTCGCCCCATAGCACCTGCAGGTCGACATCGGCATCGTCGGCGCCCACCGCGCGCGCGGTGCCCCAGCTCATGTAGAGCGGAATCGACCATTTGCGCGCCAGCGTCAACGCGCTGCCGATGTGGTCGCTATGTTCATGCGTAATCAGGATCGCATCCAGATGCTCGGCGCTCGCGCCGAGCCGCGCGAGACGCCGCTCGACTTCACGCGCGGAAAACCCGCAATCGAGCAGCACGCGCGTGGTGCTCGCGCCGCTGTGCGCTTCCACCAGCAGCGCGTTGCCTTCACTGCCGCTGCCGAGGCTTGCGAAGCGCACGACCCGCCTAGTTCAGTTGCGCGTGCAGCAGCGACACGATGCGCTGCGCGTCCGACGACGTATCGATCTGGCCGTTCGCGTTGACGACCGCAACCTGCGTCACCGCGTCGCCCTTCGCGCGCACGTTGACGAGGAATTCCTGGCCCGGCTTGCGCGTCGAATTGCCGCTGTAGAACAGTTTGCCGAACAGGCCTTCCTTCTTCAGCTCCTGCATCGAATCCGCGTAGCGCACGTAGTAGATGCCCTTCTCGCGATCGCGGTTGTCGACTGTGAAGTTGGTGCGATCGAGCGCGAGGCCCACACGCAACCAGGCGCGGTCGAACGACTCCTGCAGATCGAGCGTCGACGCGCCCGCGTTCTGCTCGATGGTGGTCGGCGCGCTGGCCGGGCGCGCGTCGGTCAGCAGCTGCTTCGACTGTGCTTCGGTCAGGCCGAACTTCTGCATCAGCTTGGCGAGGAACAGCGCCTCGAGCGCCGGGTCACGCGGACGCTCTTCCCAGCGCGAAGACGTCTTGTCCTGCCCGGTCATAACCTCTTCCATCGCACTGTGCGTGATCGAGATATCGGTCGCACTGTCCGAACCGCGCGAGACCAGCGTGCGGAAACTGTCGCGGGTGCCCGACGAATAGGCGAAGTCGATGACCTTGCCGATCGTGCGGCGGAACCAGTCGTCAGGAATGTTCGCGCGGTTCTCCGCCCAGTCGGTCGTCATGATGCCGGTGGCCGGCGCGTCGGTCTTCAGCACGAAGCCGTTCTCCTGCCAGAACTCCTGCAGTTGCGGCCACAGCTGTTCCGGGGAACGGCCGTCTACCACCAGCCAGCGACGGTCGCCGTCGCGCTCGATATGCATGCCGAGCGGATCCTGCGCGGTCGGCTGACCTTCGGTCGCGTTGCCGGCGGCCGTGACAGCGCGCGTCGGCGTGCCACCGAGCGCCAGATTGGCGGGCGGCGCCACATAGCGCTGGTCGTTCGGCGACGTGCTCAGGTCGCTCGGCACGGCGAGCGGCGGCGCGCTCGAGGTCGCCTTGTAGTTGACGCGGTCGGAAGCGAACCAGTCGTTCAGCGTGTCACAGCCGGCGAGCGTCGACAGGGCAAGCGCCAGCGCCGCCATGCGGGTTGCGTGGAGGGAAAGTGCGGAACGTTTCATGAGGTCCTTCGTGATGCTGGAACGCGATGCCTCGTTCGGTCTGCCGGGAACGTGGGCTGAAGCGACGTCGGTTAATGAAATGCCGGTGGCGGTCTGGCGTGGGCGGCTGGACGGGCGGGCCGTTCAGCCGAGCAGGCCCGCTTCGCGCAGCGCGCCGCGCACCACTTCGTGGTATTGCGCGTCGAGCGGCGTGAGCGGCAGGCGGATGCCGCCCTGCACACGCCCCAGTTGCTGCAGCGCCCACTTCGCCGGAATCGGATTCGCTTCGGCAAACAGGTATTTGTGCAGCGACAGGAGTTTCAGATGAATCTCGCGCGCGGTTTTCGCGTCCGCGGCGAGCGCGGCCTTGCACAGCTCGCTCATTGCGCGCGGCGCGACGTTCGCGGTGACCGAAATATTGCCGTGACCGCCGAGCAGCATAAGCGCGATCGCAGTGGGATCGTCGCCGCTATAGATGCTGAAGTTTGCCGGCGCCGACTTGATCAGATGCGCCGCGCGGTCGATGTTGCCCGTGGCTTCCTTCACGCCGACGATCCCCGGCACCTGCGCGCAGCGCAGGATGGTCTCGTTGCTCATGTCGGCGACAGTGCGGCCCGGCACGTTGTACAGGATCACCGGCAGATCGACGGATTCGGCGATCTTCGCGAAATGGCGGTAGATGCCTTCCTGAGTCGGCTTGTTGTAATACGGCACGACCTGCAGCGTGGCGTCCGCGCCGACGTCTTTCGCGTGCTGCGTGAGTTCGATCGCCTCCGCGGTGGAGTTGGCACCCGCGCCCGCGATGACAGGAATCCGTCCAGCGGTGTGGTCGACCGCGGTCTTGACCATCAGCACGTGCTCTTCGACCGACAGCGTGGCCGACTCGCCGCTCGTGCCGACCACGACGAGCGCATTCGTGCCTTCCTCGATGTGCCAGTCGATCAGTTTGCGAAACGCCGGCAGATCGAGGCTGCCGTCTTCGAGCATCGGAGTGATGATGGCAGGAATGCTGCCGCGGATCTGAACGCCGTCCTGGTGACCGCTGTGGTTGCCGTTAGTCATGAAACGCCATGAATATGATCAGGTAAACCGCGATTGTAGCGGATTAGCCAGCCAACTCGTAACAAGGTGGCGGTGTTGCCCGTGCGGGATCATCCGCACGGGCCGCTTCCCGAACCGCGCAGATGCGCTGAACGTAGGCCGGACGCGGCTCGGCGAGAAACCCGTCCTGAAATGCGATCACCCGCAGATGGCCCCGCACGATGTCGAGCAGCTCGCCAGGCGCGAGCAAAAACGCCGGATTGGAGGGTTTGCCGACGCTTTCGTTTCCTTGCGCAAAGGTCTCGTAAACCAGTACGCCGCCGGGCGCGAGCGCGCGCAGCAACTGCGGAAAAAGCGGCCGGTGCAGGTAATTGGTGACCACGACGGCGGCGAACACCGCCTCGCCCGGTAATGGCCACGGCGCGCCTTCGAGGTCGGCCGCGACAGGGGTGACGAGCGGCGCGTCGCCCAGCAGGCCGAGGGCAGCCGCGTCCCGATCGATCGCGGTGACCGGATGGCCGAGCGACGCAAAAAAGCGCGCGTGCCGCCCGGCCCCCGAGGCCACGTCGAGCACCGCGCCGCCCGGCGCGATCAGGTGCGCCCAGTGACGCACCCAGCGCGACGGTTCACCGAGGCCATGCAAGCCAGGAGTAACGGGCGTGCTCATCGCTGCGGTGCGGCGCCACGAGTGCGCATCAGTTGTACGAAAGCCCCATCGCCTCACGAACGTCGCGCATCGTTTCGGTCGCGAAGCGGCGTGCCTTGTCGCAGCCATCGGCGACGATCGCGCGCAACAGCGACGGGTCGTCCATGTACTTCTGCGCACGCTCGAGCATCGGCTGCTGCTCGCGCAGAATCCCTTCGACGACCGGCTGCTTGCAATCGAGGCAACCGATGCCCGCCGAGCGGCAGCCCTTCTGCACCCACTCGTGGGTTGCTTCGTCGGTATAGACCTGATGCAGCTGCCACACCGGGCACTTGTCCGGATCGCCCGGATCGGTGCGGCGCACGCGCGCGGGGTCGGTCGGCATCGTGCGGACCTTTTTCGTGATCGTTTCCGCGTCTTCGCGCAGGCCGATCGTGTTGCCGTACGACTTCGACATCTTCTGGCCGTCGAGACCCGGCATGCGCGACGCCTCGGTCAGCATCGCCTGCGGCTCTACCAGGATGATCTTGCGCGAACCTTCGAGATAGCCGAACAGGCGCTCGCGATCGCTCATCGACAGGCTTTGCGATTCCTGCAGCATCGCCCGCGCGCGTTCGAGCGCTTCGTCGTCACCTTCCTGCTGATACGCGTTGCGCAGCTCGTGATACAGCTTCGAGCGTTTGCCGCCGAGCTTCTTCGCGGCTTCGTTCGCCTTCTCCTCGAAGCCCGGCTCGCGGCCGTACAGGTAGTTGAAACGACGTGCGATTTCGCGCGTCATCTCGACGTGCGGCACCTGGTCTTCACCGACCGGCACGAGCGAGCCGCGATACAGCAGAATGTCCGCCGCCATCAGCACCGGGTAGCCGAGGAAGCCGTAGGTGGACAAATCCTTGTCCTTCAGCTTTTCCATCTGCTCCTTGTAGGTCGGCACGCGCTCGAGCCAGCCGAGCGGTGTGCTCATGCCGAGCAGCAGCGCGAGCTCGGCATGCTCGGGCACCCTGCTCTGGATGAACAGCGTCGCCTGCGCCGGATCGATGCCGGAAGCGAGCCAGTCGATCAGCACGTCCCACACGTTCTTTTCGATCACTTCGGGCGTTTCATAGTGCGTCGTCAGTGCGTGCCAGTCGACCACGCAGAAGAAGCACGGGTACTCGGACTGCAGCCGCACCCAGTTTTTCAGCACGCCGTGATAGTGGCCGAGGTGCAGCGACCCGGTGGGCCGCATGCCGGAGAAGATACGGTCTGGGAACATGGTTATTTAGAAAAGCGAGACAAGAGGAGTCAGAATTGCGGTAATCGCGCTATAGCCGAGCGTAACGAGTGGCCTCAGCCAGAAACGCGTGAGGGTACCCGTCATCACGAGCGCCATCACGATGAAAAAGCCGTACGGCTCGAGCCGCGACAACGCGAACGATTGCTTCGGCGGCAACAGCGCCATCACGACGCGGCCGCCATCGAGCGGCGGCAGCGGAAACAGGTTCAGTACGCCGAGCACCAGATTGACGCCGACGCCCGCGCCCGCCATACGTGTAAAAAACGGTTCGTTGACATTGAGCACCGCGAGCACGATGCCGAACACGCCCCAGAGCAGCGCCTGGAAAAAATTGCATACCGGCCCGGCCGCCGCGACCCAAAGGCTGCCCCAGCGCGGATTGCGCAGATTGCCGAACGCGACCGGCACCGGCTTCGCATAGCCGAACATGAACGCGCCGCTCGTCGCGAAGTACAGCAGCAACGGAATGGCGATCGTGCCGAGCGGATCGATATGCCGCATCGGGTTGAGCGACACGCGGCCGAGCACGTACGCGGTGTTGTCGCCGAGCCAGCGCGCGACGTAGCCGTGCGCAGCCTCGTGCAGTGTGATCGCGAAGATCACCGGCAGTGCGTACACCGCAATCGTCTGTATCAGGGAAGAATCCATAACTCGCTATTGTAACAATGCGCTTGCGCGTGTCTGTCCGCTTTCGCTCGGGCCGCTCACGCCGTTTGCTCGAGGCCGAACGGCTCGAGCTGGCCGCGCCCTGCCCGCACCAGCACCGGCTCCGAGCCGGTCAGATCGATCACGGTGGACGGCTCGCACACGCACGCGCCCCCGTCGATCACCAGATCGAGCTGCTTTTCGAGCCGCGCGCGGATTTCCTCGGGGTCGTTCAGTGGCTCGGTTTCGCCGGGCATGATCAGCGTCGTGCCGAGCAGCGGCTGGCCGAGCTCCTCGAGAATCGCGAGCGTGATCGCATGATCCGGCACGCGCAGACCGATCGTCTTGCGCGACGGGTGCGACACGCGTCGCGGCACTTCCTTGGTGGCCTGCAGCACGAACACGTACGGACCTGGCGTCACCGATTTCAGCAGCCGATACTGCCAGTTGTCCACCATCGCAAAATTAGCGAGTTCCGACAGATCGCGCACGAGCAGCGACAGCAGCTGCTTTTCGTCGAGTCCGCGGATACGCCGCAGGCGTTCGACCGCATCCTTGTCGTCGAGACGGCAGGCGAGCGCGTAGGTCGAGTCGGTCGGCAAGGCGACCACGCCGCCGTCGTTGATGATCTGCGCGGCCTGCTTGACGAGGCGCGGCTGCGGATTGTCGGGATGAAGCCGAAAGTATTGGGACATGGAGACTCACGATGGCGGCAGACGAACTGCGGCGGATGGGCTGCGGCGAGCAGAGCGCGTGCCGCATCCAGCCGGCCCGCGCGCGAGACGTGCCGTTCCGGCACGGCGCGCGGTCACAGCCAGCGTTCCCAGACCGGCTTCAAATCGGCGGGTAGCGGCGGCAGTGTGCCGAGTTCGATGCGGCCTTCGCCGGGCGCATGGAAGTCGGAACCGCGCGAGGCCTCGAAGCCATAGCGACGCGCGACGTCCGCATATTCGCGGTATTGGTCGGGCGTATGGCTGCCGGTCACGACCTCGATCGCCTTGCCGCCGAGGTCGATGAATTCACCGAAGAATGCGTCGAACTCGAGTTGCGAATAGGCGTAGCGGCCCGGATGCGCGACGATCGCGACGCCCCCCGCGGCATGGATCCAGCCGAGCGCGTCGGCGAGCTTGGCCCAGCGGTGCGCGACGTAACCCGGCTTGCCGTCGCCGAGATAGCGGTCGAATACTTCCTGGGTGTTTGCGCAGTGGCCGTGTTCGACCATGAAGCGCGCGAAATGTGTGCGCGACATCATGTCGGGATTGGACACGTAACGAAGCGCGCCCTCGTACGCGTCTGGAATGCCGAGCGTGGCCAGTTGCTCGCCGATTGCTTCGGCGCGCGCGGCGCGGCCGTCGCGCGTGCGAGCGAGACCGTCGATCAGGATCTGGCTGGTCGGATCGATGCCGAGTCCGACGATGTGCACGGTGCGCCCCGCCCACGTGACCGAAATCTCGACGCCGCTCAGGTAGTTCATGCCGAGCGCCTCGGCCGCGGCGCGCGCCTCGTGCTGGCCACCCACTTCGTCGTGATCGGTGAGCGCCCACAGCGTCACGCCGTTTGCGTGCGCGCGGCGCGCGACGTCGGTCGGCGCGAACTGGCCGTCGGAAACGGTGGAGTGGCAGTGAAGATCGGCGTTCATCGTGGTCCTGGAAGGGTTCTGCGGTCATTTTACTGCAATGCAGTAAGGGTCCGCAGGGGTATCTCGCGACGCCGGCCGCGGCTTACCCGCGTGCCGCGAGGTAGAACCGGGCAGTGCCGAGACCGCCGTCCGGGCGACCCGCGAGCGCCGTTTCAGCCGTAGCTTCATTCACCGTGCTACGCGCAGAAACCCTCGATCAACGCGGCGATCTGCTCCGGCTGGTCGTGATGCACCATGTGCCCCGCGCCGTCGATGATCTTTTCGCGCCAGTCGGCAAACGCGTGGAAACGCGCCTTGAATTCGTCGAGCGGCACGTCGCCGGCGATCCGCGCGAGCGTCGCCGAGCCGGCGGCCTCGACGTGCAGCACCTTTGCGCTGACCTTGCGCCACACCGCCATCACTTCGTCGAGGCGATACAACGTCGGGCCACGGACCTTGTGCGCCGGATCGGCGAGCAGCATGAAGCGCCCTTCGCCATCCGGCTTCGACCAGTGCTGCGCGAGAAACTGCGCGCGCCGCGGATCGAGGCGCGGATTGGTTTTGATCAGGCGCGCGGCGACCTCGTCGAGCGACGCGTAGCGCTTCAGCTGCGGTGGATCGCGCAGTTCGTCGAGCCAGGTCAGCAGGCGCTTCGGCGCCTGCGCCGGATGCGAATGCGCGAGCCCGAAGCCCTCCAGATCGACCACGCGCCGTACTCGCTCCGGCCGCACGCCCGCGTACAGGCACACGACGTTGGCACCCAGGCTGTGACCGACGAGGTTCACCTCGCCGTCGGGCGCGTAGTGGTCGATCAACGCGTCGAGATCGCCGAGATAGTCATGCACCCAGTAGCTGCCGCCGCCGCTCTCGGCGACCGGCCAGTCGGACAGACCGAAGCCGCGCATGTCGGGCGCGATCACCTGCCAGTCGCCGCCGAGCGCATCGACGACGAACTGGAACGACGCGCCGACGTCCATCCAGCCGTGCAGCATGAACAGCATCGGCGCGTCGGGACGTCCCCAGCGCCGCACGTGCAGCCGGACGCCATGCGCGGTAACGAACTCAGAGCGGGAAGTATTCATCAACGTCGCACCCGTAAAAAGAATGGTCGTTCGATTATAGGGACGGAGGCGCAACAGGTGGTGACGGATTGTTGGGGCGACGCCGGGTCGTCCGTAGCCTATGTGCCTTGCTGCGCATCCTCACGGGCGAGCGCGGCGAGTTCGGCATCGTCGAAACCAGCGTCGCGGCGTGCTTCGAAATTGAACGGGCCACGCAGTTTCGGCGCGTGATACTGGTCGGCCAGACGCAGATACGTCTGGTGCGGATCGAGGCCGTCCGCGTCGCACAGGTGACGAAACCAGCGGTTGCCGATCAGCACGTGGCCGATTTCATCGCGCAGGATCACGTCGAGAATCGCCGCCGACGCGTGATCGCCGGCCTGCTGCAGACGCGCGCGGATCGGCGGCGACGCGTCGAGGCCCCGCGCTTCGAGCGTACGCGGCACGAGCGCCATGCGCGCGAGTACGTCGCCGCGGGTGCGCTCGCACATGTCCCACAGGCCGCCATGCGCCGGGAAATCGCCGTACGCGTGGCCGTGTTCGGCGAGACGCGCGGCGAGCAGCGAGTAGTGATATGCCTCTTCGGCGGCGACCTTGAGCCAGTCGGTATAGAACCCGGCGGGCATGCGGGGGAAGCGCCAGACTGCGTCGAGCGCCAGATTGATCGCGTTGAACTCGATGTGCGCGAGCGCGTGGAGCAGCACCGCACGGCCCTGCGGCGACTGCATGCTGCGTCGCCCGAGTTGGCGCGGCTCGACCAGTTCCGGCCGTTCAGGACGGCCCGGCAGGCCGGCGGGCTCGGCGAGATCGAGGTCGGCGTCACAGAGCGCGCGGCCGTTGAGTACCGCAGCGTACAGTTCGCGGGCCGCCGCGGCCTTCGCGGCCGGTTCCCGCGCGCACAGCGCGGCGAGCGCGGCGCGGCGCGCACACAACGGCTCGTCGTGAGAATTCGATGCGGAAGACGCGACAGAAACGGGCGAAGCGGCGGACGTCATGACAAAGGGATAGGCGACGGAAGCGGTGAAGGCGATGGAAAGACGGCGCCGGACCCGCACGCGAGCGGCCGAGCGGCTCAAGCACACAACCGTTTACAATACCCGATTCGACCATCCGGCGCGCTTCCGGGCACGCCCGTCAGTTGGCGACGCAGGACCGCCAAACTCGCACCGCGCCGGGCGCACGCCGCCCTGCCCATGCGAGGCAATCGATCAGACACCCATCGTGCACGGGATCGGAGCAGCCCCAAGGCCTGGCTCCGACCGACAAGGAGACATTGTGACGATTTACAAGCTGGGCGAAGCCGCCCCGATCATTCATGAAAGCGTGTTCGTCGCGGATTCGGCGAACATCATCGGCAACGTGACGCTCGCGGAGAACGCAAGCGTGTGGTTCGGCGCGACGCTGCGCGGCGACAACGAGCCGATCACGATCGGCGCCGGCAGCAACGTGCAGGAAAACGCGGTGCTGCACACCGACCCCGGCTATCCGCTGACGGTCGAGTCGAACGTGACGATCGGCCATCAGGCGATGCTGCACGGCTGCACGATCAGGGAGGGCGCGTTGATCGGAATTCAGGCGGTGGTCTTGAATGGCGCGGTGATCGGCCGCAACTGTCTGGTCGGAGCGGGTGCGATCGTCACCGAGGGCAAGGTGTTTCCGGACAATACGCTGATCCTCGGCGCGCCCGCGAAGGCGGTCCGCGAATTGACGGAAGCGGATATCGCCAACCTGCAGCGCGCCGCGGCAAGCTATGCCGGGCGGCGCGAGTATTTCAAGGCGCAGCTCGTACGCATCGGCTAGACGGCCAGCGCGCGGCGCGCAAAGGCGCGGCATCACGCCGCGTCATTCCAGCGAGGAAAAGTTGTGAGCGACCAGTTGCAAAAATTCATGTTCAGCGCGGCGCCGGTGCGCGGCGAGATCGTTTCCCTGCGCAATACCTGGCAGGACGTGCTGACGCGCCGCGATTATCCGGCGCCCGTGCGAACGATTCTGGGCGAAATGATGGCCGCGTGCGCGCTGCTGTCGGCGAACCTGAAGTTCGACGGCACGCTCGTCATGCAGATTTTCGGCGATGGCCCGATCAAGATGCTGGTCGTGCAGTGCAGCTCGAACCTGACGATGCGCGCCACCGCGAAGCTGTCCGGCGAAACCGCCCATACCATCGACGACACGACCTCGCTGATCGATCTCGTGAACGCGAGCGGCCACGGCCGCTGCGTGATCACGCTCGACCCGACCGACAAGCAGCCCGGCCAGCAGCCGTACCAGAGTATCGTGCCGCTATCGGGCGCGAATGGACCGCTGAAGTCGATCGCCGAAGTGCTCGAGCACTACATGCATCACTCCGAGCAGCTCGACACGCGCATGTGGCTCGCGGCGAATACGGAGCGCGCGGTCGGCATGCTGCTGCAGAAGCTGCCGGGCGACGGCGGCATCGTCCCGCATCCGGGCGCGCTCGACGCGGATACGTGGGAGCGCGTGTGCACGCTCGGCGGTACGCTGTCACAGGACGAGTTGCTGAAGGAAGAACCGGAGACGGTGTTCCGGCGCCTGTTCTGGCAGGAAAACGTCCAGCATTTCGAGCCGGTCACCGCGCGTTTCGAATGCACTTGCTCGCGCGAAAAAGTCGGCGCGATGCTGAAGATGCTTGGCCGCGATGAAGTCGACGGCGTGATCGAGGAGCGTGGCCACGTCGAGATTCACTGCGAGTTTTGCAATCAGCGCTACGAGTTCGACCCGGTCGACGTCGCGCAACTTTTCGTCGCCGGAGGACTCTCACAAGGCGTGACGCCGGCGGCCGCGCAGCGGCACTAAAACCCACGCTTTCGCTGAAGCGGAGTGCGTGCCCACGAAGTGATCGCGCTTTTCGACGGAAGTCCTGACCGTGCCGCCCCTTGCCTCGTCACGGCTCGGGCGGCGCGTTGCATTTGAGCGCCGCGTTGATACATTGGAAGGATGCGGCGCCGCGTGTTGGAATACGCCTGCTCGAGCCTCGGACCTTGGACCGATGGAGATTCGACCATGAAGCACACGCTTTCGTTGATGCTGGCCGTCCTCGCGGGCTGCGCGGCGCTGGCAGCCTGCTCGATCGATCCGCCGGGCCCTGCGCCGATTCTGAGCCGTCTGCCGCCCGATCAGGCGGAGGCCATCAGCCATACACAGACGCTGACACCGGAGGAACGCGCGCGCTATGACGCGATCGAGCAACAGGTGATGTTCGAACAGAATCAGGCGATCGCCACGGACGCCGCCGCGCAAGCCTGGTCCCGCTATTACTCGCGCTCGCCGCCCGTGAGGTTTTCCTTGGGCTTCTCGAGCGGCGGCTGGGGACGTGGCTGGGGAACCGGGGTCGGCGTCGGGTTCGGGCCGTATTGGGGCTGGTAGCAGCGCATACGGCAGCCCACAAAACAAAAAGCGCGGTTCCAGATGAACCGCGCTTTTTTTTGCGCCCTTCGTGGCGAAGCCGATGCGAGATATCGAACCTCAGTGCGCCGGCTTCTTCTCCTTCGCAGCCGCCGCCTTCCCGCCATGCTTGCGATCCGGTTTCGCGCGCGACTCGGGATTCGGCACCACGTGCAGCGGCGCGGCCGACACCTCACCGCGCGTCGACGTATCCGCCGACGGCGTATTCGCCAACGGCAACGGCTGGTTCGGTGACACGAACTGCGCGAACACTTCGCCGTCCTTGACCATGCCCATTTCGTAGCGCGCCCGTTCTTCTACCGCGGCGGTGCCGTTCTGCAGATCCTGCACTTCACCCTGGATGCGCTCGTTGCGCAGCTTGGCATCGGCATTCTTCTGCAGTTGCTGCGCGAGTTGGCCCTGCAACTCGTGCACGCGCAACCAGCCGCCATGCCCCCACCAGAGCGGGTACTGGATCAATGCCAGCAGAACGATCAGGACAGCAGTGACAAGCCGCATGAAGTAAGCACAATAAATACGCGCCGCCCTGCGCTATACGCAGGGCGGCGAGGTCAGTCAGAAACGAAGGATAACCGGCTCATCGATCGACGTGAACAATCTGGCGACAACGCTTAGCGCAGATTGTAGAACGCCGACTTGCCCGGGTAGCTCGCGATATCGCCGAGATCTTCCTCGATACGCAGCAGCTGGTTGTACTTCGAGATGCGATCCGAACGCGACAGCGAACCGGTCTTGATCTGGCCGGCGTTCAGACCGACGGCGATGTCCGCGATCGTCGAGTCTTCGGTTTCGCCCGAGCGGTGCGAAATCACGGCCGTGTAGCCCGCGCGCTTGGCCATTTCGATCGCCGCGAAGGTTTCCGTCAGCGTGCCGATCTGGTTGATCTTGATCAGGATCGAGTTCGCGATGCCCTTCTCGATGCCTTCCTTCAGGATGCGCGTGTTCGTGACGAACAGGTCGTCGCCGACCAGCTGGACCTTGTCGCCGAGCTTGTCGGTCAGGATCTTCCAGCCTTCCCAGTCGCCTTCGTGCATGCCGTCTTCGATCGACACGATCGGGAACTTGTCCGCCAGGTTCGCGAGGTAATCCGCGAATTCCGTCGACGACAGCTGCAGGCCTTCGCCCGCGAGCTGGTACTTGCCGTCGTGGTAGAACTCGCTGGCCGCGCAGTCGAGTGCGAGCAGCACGTCTTCACCGGCGCGATAGCCCGCCTTCTCGATGGCTTGCAAAATGGTGGACAGGCATTCCTCGTTGCTGCCGAAGTTCGGCGCGAAGCCGCCTTCGTCGCCAACGGCCGTGCTCATGCCGCGATCCGACAGGATCTTCTTCAGCGCGTGGAACACTTCGGCGCCGCAGCGCAGTGCTTCGCGGAAGCTCGGCTGGCTGACCGGCACGATCATGAATTCCTGGATGTCCAGGCTGTTGTTCGCGTGCGCGCCGCCGTTGACGATGTTCATCATCGGCACCGGCAGTTGCATCGCGCCAGAGCCGCCGAAGTAGCGGTACAGCGGCAGGCCGGCTTCTTCAGCGGCGGCCTTCGCGACGGCCATCGACACGGCCAGCATCGCATTCGCGCCGAGGCGCGACTTGTTGTCGGTGCCGTCGAGCTCGAGCAGCGTCTTGTCGAGGAACGCCTGCTCGGAAGCGTCGAGACCCATGATCGCTTCGGAGATTTCCGTGTTGATGTGCTCGACGGCCTTCAGCACGCCCTTGCCGCCGTAGCGGCCGGCTTCGCCGTCGCGCAGTTCGATCGCTTCGCGCGAGCCGGTCGACGCGCCCGACGGCACGGCTGCGCGGCCCATCGTGCCCGACTCGAGCAGCACGTCGCATTCGACGGTGGGGTTGCCTCGCGAATCGAGAATCTCTCGACCGATGATGTCTACGATAGCACTCATGGTTTCCTCAAAGGATGACGTTGAATTCTTTACTGGGACCTTGCATCGCGTACCTGCCGGTCTCCCCGACAGACAACTCGCGCGCCGATACGTTCGGCGACCACTATGCGAAAACGCCGCGGGTCGATGATCGAGAGCAATCGTGACACGCGGCGCACACCTGAATCAGTTGAAGTCGCTTTCGAGGAACGGGCCGCGCTTGACGGCCTGGTCGAGCGTGACGAGCGTCTCGAGGAGGTCGGCCATGCGATTGAGCGGCACCGCGTTCGGCCCGTCCGACTTTGCTTGCGCCGGATTCGGGTGCGTTTCCATGAACAGGCCCGCGACGCCGACCGCGACCGCGGCGCGCGCGAGCACCGGCACGAATTCGCGCTGGCCGCCCGAGCTCGTGCCCTGACCGCCCGGCAACTGCACCGAGTGCGTCGCGTCGAACACGACCGGCGCGTTGGTCTCGCGCATGATCGCGAGCGAACGCATGTCCGACACGAGGTTGTTATAGCCGAACGACACGCCGCGCTCGCACGCCATGAAGCGGTCTTCCGACAGACCTGCTTCACGCGCGGCGTCACGCGCCTTGTCGATCACGTTCTTCATGTCGTGCGGCGCGAGAAACTGGCCCTTCTTGATGTTGACCGGCTTGCCCGAGCGTGCACACGCGTGGATGAAGTCCGTCTGACGGCACAGGAACGCGGGTGTTTGCAGCACGTCAACGACCGACGCGACCTGCTCGATCTCGTGCTCGGCGTGGACATCGGTCAGCACCGGCAGACCGAGCTGGCGCTTCACTTCTGACAGGATGCGCAGACCTTCGTCCATGCCCAGACCGCGGAACGACTTGCCGCTGCTGCGATTGGCCTTGTCGTACGACGATTTGTAGATGAACGGAATGTTCAGCTTCGCGCAGATTTCCTTCAGGCGGCCGGCCGTGTCGATCGTCATCTGTTCGGATTCGACGACACAGGTACCGGCGATCAGGAAAAACGGCTTGTCGAGCCCGATTTCGAAATCGCCCAGTTTCATGCTTTCTCCTCGACCCTCGACTGCTGATGCGCGAGCGCCGCTTCGACGAACGACTTGAACAGCGGATGACCGTCACGTGGCGTGGACGTGAATTCCGGGTGGAACTGCACGCCGACGAACCACGGGTGCATGCTGCGCGGCAGCTCCATCATTTCCGGCAGATCCTCGCTCGGCGTACGGGCGCTAATGATGAGGCCACCTCCTTCGAGCTGGGGCACGAAACGGTTATTCACCTCATAACGGTGACGATGACGCTCGTTCACATCCGTGCCGTAGATCTCTTCGGCGAGCGTGCCCGGCTTGATCGGGCAGCGCTGCGAGCCGAGACGCATCGTGCCGCCGAGGTCCGACTCTTCGGTGCGCTTCTCGACGCGGCCTTCGCGGTCGTACCACTCGGTGATCAGCGCGACCACGCGGTTCTTCGTTTCCTGATCGAACTCGGTGCTGTTCGCATCCTTCAGGCCGACCACATCACGCGCGAATTCGATCACGGCGAGTTGCATGCCGAGGCAGATGCCGAGATACGGCACCTTCGCTTCGCGTGCGTAGCGGATCGCGGCAATCTTGCCTTCGGTGCCGCGACGGCCGAAGCCGCCCGGCACGAGCACCGCGTCGAGATGCTTGAGGCTTTCGACGCCTTGCGTTTCGATCTCTTCGGAGTCGATGTACTCGATGTTCACGCGCGTCGACGTGTGCATCGACGCATGGCGCAGCGCTTCGATCAGCGACTTGTACGACTCGGTCAGATCGACGTACTTGCCGACCATGCCGATCGTCACTTCGTGCTTCGGATTCTGCAGCTTCTCGACGAGGTCCGACCACATGGAGAGGTCCGCCGCCTTCGGCGCGAGCTTCAACTCTTCGCAGATGATCGCGTCGAGACCCTGGTCGTGCAGCATCTGCGGAATCTTGTAGATGCTGTCCGCGTCCCACACGGAAATCACCGCGTCTTCAGGCACGTTCGAGAACAGCGAGATCTTCGCGCGCTCGTCGTCCGGAATGCGGCGGTCGGCACGGCACAGCAGCACGTGCGGCGAGATGCCGATTTCGCGCAGCTTCTGCACGCTGTGCTGGGTAGGCTTGGTTTTGAGTTCGCCGGCCGTGGCAACCCAGGGCACCAGCGTCAGGTGCACGAAGCACGCGCTGTTGCGGCCGAGGCGCAGGCTCATTTGACGCGCGGCTTCGAGGAACGGCAGCGATTCGATGTCACCCACCGTGCCACCCACTTCGACGATCGCGACATCCGGCTCGCCGCACGTCGCAGAAGCTGCGCCGCGTTCGACGAATGCCTGGATTTCGTTGGTGATGTGCGGAATGACCTGCACGGTCTTGCCGAGATAATCGCCGCGGCGTTCCTTGCGGATCACCGATTCGTAAATCTGGCCCGTGGTGAAGTTGTTGGCCTTGCGCATCTTCGTGCTGATGAAGCGCTCGTAGTGGCCGAGGTCGAGGTCGGTTTCCGCTCCGTCTTCCGTCACGAACACTTCGCCGTGTTGAAACGGGCTCATCGTGCCGGGGTCGACGTTGATGTAGGGATCGAGTTTGAGGAGGGTGACTTTAAGACCGCGCGATTCGAGGATCGCGGCGAGGGAAGCGGCGGCAATACCCTTGCCGAGGGAAGATACTACGCCGCCGGTGACGAAAACATATTTGGTCATCGCTGGATGCTCGCGGGAAAAACGGATTATACCGTAAAGGATGGTCCCGACCCAGCAAAAAACGACCGGCCCGCCGTGCGCCGATGCCGCCTCGCGGGGCAGCCGGCGCAGCAGTTTGGGGCGCGCTTCGTGAGCGCAGCGCGTCAGGCGGTTCGCTCCAGCTCGCGCAACATGCGTTGCACCGCACGCGCGGTTTCGATCGGCTTTTCCATCGGATACAGATGGCTGCCCTCGATCCACTCGACGTGCCCGCCGGTCGCGCGCCGCGTTGCGTCGAGACCGACCTGGCGGATTTCCTTCGAGCGTGTGCCGGCGATGAACCCGACCGGCACCGGCGCGCCGCGCGCGAGCCGCGCGCCGAGCGTATGCGGCAAAGTTCGGTAGATTTGGTATTCGGTGCGGCGATCGAACACGAGCACCCGGGTACCGTCGGGCGAACTCTGCGGAATGCCGAAGTCGATGTAGTCGGACAGCATGCGCTCGTCCCAGCGCGCGAACGCGGGTTTCGAATAGAAATGCCGCCATGCTTCGTCGCGGCTCGTCCATTGGGTGCGGCGCTTGCGCGTCGCGGCGGCGGGCGACAGCCGCTCGTCGAGCCCGGTCCATTGCGACACGCGCAGCATGCTGCTGCGCCAACCGGCGATGACCGGCGAGTCGAGCATCACGACGCCCCTCACCCACTGCGGCTTTTTCAGCGCCGCCATCAGCGACAGATACCCGCCGAGCGAATGCCCGACGAGCCACACCGGCTGCTCGTATGTGCGGGCGATGTCGTCGAGCAGTTGCTCGACCAGATGAGGCCAGTCCTGCGTGACCGGAAAGCGCGCATCATGACCGATCCGCTCGATCGAGCGCACCTCGTAGTCGTCGGAGAGTTCGGCGAAGATGGTCCGGTAAGTCGAGGCCGGAAAGCCGTTCGCGTGCGAGAAATGGATGATGTTTTTCAACTGCGGCAATCTCCGTTGTGTTTTTTACGCGCGGGCGGGCGCTTTTCCTGTGCCGCTTATAGCGCTGTTTGCGCCGCTTGTCTGCGCCGTTGCGCTCATTGAGGCGCGACGCGCTCAGGGCTCCATCCAGTAGCGGCGATGCATGTCACGGTAGCGCACGAGCGTGAGCACGGCGCCCTCCTCACCGCGCGCGCCCGGATCGACGTCGACCCTGACGGCGCCATCGCGATCGCTGCGCGCAAGCTCGATATGACGCGCCACATAGCGCGCGAATACGCCTGCGTTCGGATGATGAAAACGATTCTCGTAGCCTACCTGAAATAACGCGATGGACGGATCGATAGAGTCGAGGAACGGTTCGGTCGACGAGGTCTTGCTGCCATGATGCGGCACCATCAATACTTGCGCGCGCAGCATCTTGCGATCGCGTGCGAGCAGCGCACGTTCGGTCGGCGCTTCGATGTCGGCGCTCAGCAGGGCCGCGACACGCGGCGCGTTCGCACCGGCCAACGCTGCCGCTTGGCCTGCGTTGGTGGCGGACAACGTGCTGACCCTCAACACGCAGCAATGCTCGTTCGCCTTGCCGGTGAGCGCCCCGGCGTCCGGCCACAATACCGCGAACTCGACACCGTCCCACTGCCAGCGCTGCCCCGCCACGCACGGCAGCGTGCGTGTGCCATGCTGCTTTGCCTGAGGCCACAGCGAATTGTCCGGCGCGAGGCCGGCCACCAATTGACGCACCTCGATCGCATCGAGCACCGCCGGCGCGCCGCCCGCATGATCCGAATCGGCGTGACTGATCATCAACGTATCGAGCGTCGTCACGCCTTGCGCCTGCAGGAACGGCACCACCACGCGCTCGCCCGCGTGCGTCGATTCGGGGCCCGGACCCGCATCGAACAGCAACGCGTGATGGGCGGTCTGCACGAGCACCGACGAGCCCTGCCCGACATCGAGCGCAGTCAGACGGAACGCGCCCGATGGCTCGGCGAGCGCGCCGTTTGCGCTGGGCATCAGCATCGGCAGCCACGTCAGCGGCGCCGCCCAGCGCAGCGGCCAGCCGCGCGGCGCGAGACACCACAGCACACCGACCGCCGCCGCGGCGAGCGCCCACGCATGCGGCTGCGGCAACCACCACAAGGTCCAGCGCGGCCCCGACACCAGCTGCAGGCCGGCCGCGAGACCATCGAGCAGCGTGTGCGCGGCGCGCCACGCGAACGCATCGAGCGGCGCGGGCAATGCGACGCCCGCGAGCACTGCCGGCGTGACGAGCGCGCTCACCCACGGAATCGCAAACGCGTTCGCGAGCGGACCGACGAGCGGAATCTGCGCGAACCAGTTGGCGGTCAGCGGCGCAAGCGCGACAGTCACCGCGATCTGCACGTGCGCGGCGCTGCGCAAGCGTTCGGCGAGTGCGCGCAGATGCCGGATCAATACCGGACGCAGCGCCAGCCACCTGTGTTGCGCCGCGCCGCCCTCCCCGTCTTCATGCTGACGGGACGTCTGCGGACCCCGCACGCGCGGCCGTCCCGACATCGCGAACAGGATCGCGCCGACCGCGCAGAACGACAGCCAGAAACCGGCCGACACGACCGCCCACGGATCGACCAGCAGCACGAGCCCGAGCGCCCACGCGAGCACGGTCGAGCGCGCCAGCTGCCGGCCGCCGACGAACGCGAGCGCGACGAGCGCGGCCATCCACAGCGCGCGTTGCGCCGGCACGTTGAAGCCCGCGAGCGCGGCATGCAGCGCGGCGAAGATCGCACCGGCCGTCACGCCGACGAGCTGCGCGGGCAAGCGCAGCGGCCAGTTGCGGCCGAGCCAGCCCGACCGTCGCCAGATTGCTGCGGCGAGCCAGCCGGTCAGCCCCGCGACGAAGCCGATATGCAAGCCCGAAATCGCCACCAGATGACTCGTGCCGGTTTCGCGCATCAATTGCCAGTCGGCGCGGCTCAGCTGGTCCTGCGCGCCGATCGCGAGCGCGACGACGATGCCGCGATGCGGCGCATCGGCCAGCACTGTGTCGATACGCGCACGCAACGCGGCGCGCCAGCGGTCGACCAGCACGGCGAACCCGTGCGCGGGACCGGCGAGGCGCCGCGCATGATCCGGCACGCTCACGTAGCCAGTCGCGCGGACGTTGCGTGCGAGTAGACTCGCCTCGGCATCGCGCACGCCGAAATTCGCGTTGCCGTGCGGGCGCTTCAGGCGCACGGTCAGACGCCAGCGCTCGCCCGGTTCGAGCCGCGGCGTCGGGGCGTCGCGCGCGATCCAGGCGAGTTGGATCACGCGCGGGAAAGCGGCGAGCCGCGCATCGTTCGTCTCGACGTCGAACAGGAAGCGCGCGCCTTTGTCGTCGCGCGTCGGCAATCCCTTGATAGTGCCGACCACCTCGATGTCGCGCCCTTCCCACTCATGCGGCAGACTCGCCGCGAGCCGCGTTTGAGCGCGCACAGACGCATAGCCGAAACCGACGCAGATCGCCGCGCACCACACGGCGCCCCAACCCGCCACCCGTCGCATGCGGGCGTCGCGCCGTACGCGCTTGGCGAGCCGGCTCGACAAGCGCCGCTCGTATTCGAGCTGGTACGCCACGCCCGCCCCATCGCCACGCAAACCCCACACGGCAACGCCGGCGGCCGCGCAGCCGACCAGTATCAACGTCCACCATCCGCCCGCATCCGGCAACGCCGCCTGTTGCTGCAGCCAGATCACGCCCAACGCAAACCCACACCAGACCGCCCGCATCCGCCCTCCGCGTCGTTGGCGCCGAGCGTCGTCACGCGCCGGCGAACAGGCAGCAACGAGCCCGCCGGGCGTGGGCATCGCCCGGCGCGAACCCTTTCGATCAACGAAATCGATTATGCAGAGGAAAGCGCGAGTCGTGGCAGCGCGGCGAGCGCGTTAGCCGTTGTGCCAAGGGCGGCTGCGTCGGAAGTGACACCGCGCAGTTGCGCGAGGCTCGCGCCGATCGCCGGAATCTGCTCCGGCGAATTGCGCTGCCTGTACATCCACGACGGCGCGATATCGGGCGCGTCGGTCTCGACGACCAGCGCGTCGAGCGGCAGCTGTTCGGCGAGTCGGCGGATCTGCCGCGCGCGCTCGAACGTCAGGTTGCCGCCGAAGCCAAGATGCAGGCCCTGATCGATATAAGCCTGCGCCTGCTGGAAACTGCCATTGAATGCGTGCGCAATGCCGCGATGGATCTGATGCCGCCGCAATCCCGCGATCACCTGATCCTGCGATTTGCGCACATGGCAGATGACCGGAAGATCGAATTCGCGCGCGAGCTGCAGCTGGCCGTTGTAGAAAAACTGCTGGCGCGCATCGTCGAGACCGTCGACGAAAAAGTCCAGCCCGATCTCGCCGATGCCGACGAAGCGCGGATCGTCGAGACTCGCCTCGATCTCCATGCGCAGCAGGTCGAGGTCGGCATCGACGGCGCCTGGCGTGTACATCGGATGAATGCCGAGCGCGTACGCGCCGCCGTCGACGCGATGCGCGAGCTCGCGCACCGCCGCGAAGTTTTGTCGCCCGATCGCCGGAATCACGATGCGCGACACGCCCGCCTCGCGCGCGGACGCGGCGACCGCGTCACGATCGGCGTCGAACTCCGAAGCGTCGAGATGGCAGTGCGTATCGATCCACATGGGTTGTCTCACTGGCAATGTGACCGGCCCGAAGGTGGTCCGGCGGTTCGCGGCGGCGGTCAGTCATCCGCGGACCACTCGCAACGACCGTGCCGGGGTTTGGCTCAACCCGGGCTCAATCCGGGTTCAGACCGGCACGGGCGGCTCTTCGTGGAGCACGCCGTCGCGCAGCCGCATGATGCGATCGCAGCGCCCCGCCAGTTCCGGGTCGTGCGTGACGATCACGAAGCTCGTCTCGAGCGTGCGCGACAGTTCGAGCATCAGGTTGAATACCGTGTCGGCGGTGCCGCCGTCGAGGTTGCCGGTCGGCTCGTCGGCGAGCACGCAGGCGGGCTTCGTGACGAGCGCGCGCGCGATCGCGACACGCTGACGCTCGCCGCCCGACAGCTCGCCCGGCCGATGCTTCGCGCGATGCCCCATGCCGACGCGCTCCAGCACCGCCATTGCCTCGCGGCGCGCGACTTCGGTCGTCTCGCGACGAATCCGCAGCGGCATCGCGACGTTATCGAGCGCGGAAAACTCCGGCAGCAGATGGTGAAACTGATAAACGAAACCGAGCGCGCGATTGCGCAGGTCGTTGCGCTCACGCTCGGAGAGCTTCGTGAACGGCTTGCCGAGCACCGACACCTCGCCCGCGCTCGGATCGTCGAGACCGCCGAGCACGTGCAGCAGCGTGCTCTTGCCGGAACCCGACGCGCCGACGATCGCGAGCTTTTCGCCTCGCCGCACGGCGAGTTCAGCATTGTTGAGCACCTGCACGTTCAGGCCACCCTGCACGAACGATTTGGAAATGCCGGTGGCTTCGAGCACGTACGGATACGATGCGGGGTCCTGAGCGGTCATGGATGAATCGGTTGAGGGATGGACGAGGCGGTCATTCATAGCGCAGCGCCTCCGCCGGACGGACTTTCGCGCCGCGCCAGCTCGGATACAGCGTGGCGAGCGCGGACAGCACGAACGCAATGATGCCGATGCGAGCGACGTCGGCCGGAACCAGCTCGGACGGCAGCTCGCTGATGAAGTACACCGACGGCGGCAGGAACTGCACGCCGAGCAGATGCTCGATCATCGGCACCAGCCACGGAATGCTCCACGCGATCAGGCAGCCGAGCGCGACGCCGGTCGCCGTGCCGATGAAGCCGATCGTCACGCCCTGCACGACGAAGATCTTCATGATCGAGCCGGGCTGCGCGCCTAGCGTGCGCAGGATCGCGATATCGGCCTGTTTGTTGGTCACCGTCATCACCAGCGACGACACCAGATTGAACGCGGCCACCGCAATGATCAGCGTCAGGATGATGAACATCATGCGCTTCTCGATCTGCACCGCCGAGAACCAGGTCTTGTTCTGCTGGGTCCAGTCGCGAATGTACAGGTCGCCCGACAGCGTGCGCGCGAGCTGATGCGCGACTTCCGGCGCGCGCTGCATGTCGGTCAGGCGCAGCCGCACGCCGGTCGGCGCGGGCAGCCGGAACAGCGCCTGTGCGTCCTTGATGTTGATCAGCGCTAGCGTGCTGTCGTATTCGTAATGCCCCGACTCGAAGATGCCGACCACCGTGAACTGCTTCAGGCGCGGCAGCATGCCGGCCGGCGTGATCGTGCCTTCGGGCGCGACGAGCGTGATCTTGTCGTTCAGTTGCACGCCGAGATTGGCCGCGAGATCGGCGCCGAGCACGATGCCGAAATCGCCGGGCACGAGGTCGGACAGCTTGCCGCCTTTCATTTCCTTGCCGATATCGGACACTTCGGGCTCGAGCGTCGGCTCGATGCCGCGCAACGCGACCCCGCTTACCGCATCCTGGCGCGTGAGCAGCGCCTGGGCCTCGACGTAGGGCGCCGCGCCGATCACCTGCTGGTTCTGCCGCGCTTCCTTCGCGGTCAGTTGCCACTCGGGCATCGAACCGGTCGGCGAAAAGATCTCGACGTGCGCGAGCACCGACAGCATGCGGTCGCGCACCTCTTTCTGAAAGCCGTTCATCACCGACAGCACCACGATCAGCGCCGCGACGCCAAGCGCGATGCCCGACATCGACACCAGCGCGATGAACGATATGAAGCCGTTACCGGTCGTGCGTTTGCCGGCGCGTGTGTAGCGCCAGCCAATCTGCCATTCGTAGGGAAATTTCAAGCGAATCCTTTTGTGCGTTCTTCGACTGTGTGTCGGGAGCGGCGGACATCGAGCGTGTGCCGAGCGGCCCGAGCGTCGTGATCGTTGGGCTCGCGGCGGCGCGGATCGTTCCGCGCCCGCGCAGCCGCTGTGCGGCTCCGCCGGCGCATGGAGGCGTGGCGGCACGGCGTGCCGCCCGTGCCTCGTCCAGCGATCAAGCGCGAAGTTTGCCACACAATGCCGCCGGCTCGCGCAAAGCGCATGCCTCGGAACGTCATCGAGAAACCGGCCGTGCTTCGTCGAAATACTCGCACCGTTTGCCCTACAATGCGCAGCATCATGCCTGCCGACCGCCTCCATCTTCTGCTGCCCTTCGCGCTGCCCGCCGCCGCCGACGCCTCCACCGCGCTTCACGACATCCGCAGTCCCGCCCTCGACAGGCTGATCGCGCGCGCGACGCTGATCGAACGCGTGATCGGCGAGGATTTTCAACGCACGCTGCCGCACGAGCGCTGGGTCGCGCGACAATTCGGCGCGCTGCCTGATGGCACGGCCGCCGCCGACGAAGCCCCGCTCGCGCCCTACATGCTGCGCGCCGACGGCGGCGAACCCGGCAGCGCGACGTGGGCCTGCGTGCAGCCGGTGCACGTGCACATCGCGCACGACCACCTGGTGCTGATCGACCCGGCGTCGCTCGATCTGTCGGACGAAGACGCAACCACGCTGCTCGCGCTGGCGCGTCCGCTGATCGAGGAGATTGGCGTACGCATCGAAGCGCCGAAGCCGACCCGCTGGTATCTGTCGAGCGACGCGTTCGGCACGCTCGCGGGCGCGTCGCCGTTGCGCGCGAGCGGCCGCAACATCGAGATCTGGCTGCCGCACGAAGCGCATTCCGGCGAACGCTCGCGCGCATGGATGAAGCTGCAGAACGAAGTGCAGATGGCATGGTTCGAGCATCCGGTCAACGAAGCGCGCGAAGCACGCGGGCTGCCAGCCGTCAACTCGATCTGGTTTCATGCGCAAGGCGCCGCACGGCCCGTGCGCAGTCCGTTCGCGCAGGTGCTCTCCGACGCCGCCGCGACGCGCGGCCTCGCGCTCAGCGCGGGGATCACCCCAGGCGCGCCGCCGGCGTCGTATCGCGAACTGCGCGGTGCAGCCAACGGCAACGGCAGCGGCGCGACACTCGTCGAACTCGATCCATTCTCCGCGCCCTACATCGAACAGGACTGGGCGCGCTGGAACCAGGCATTCGCCGCGCTGCAGACCGACTGGTTCGAGCCCACGCTGGCGGCACTGCAGGCGGGCGAACTCGCGGAGCTCGGCCTCACGCTGTGCGGCGACACCGGCTCGGTGACGCTGACCGTCACGCGCGGCGATCTGCGCAAATTCTGGCGGCGGCGCGTACTGGCCTCGCTTTTCATCGAATGATCCACGGCCCTTCCGCATGACCCGAATCGTTACGCGCCCCTGCTCCCCCGTCGACGCCGAAGTGCTGACCCGCTGCGGCATGCATCCGGTGCTCGCGCGCCTGTACGCATCGCGCGGCGTGTGCCTGCCCGAAGAGGTCGAAACCGGCCTTGCGCGGCTCGTGCCGCCCGCCGACCTGAAGGGCTGCGACGCGGCCGCCGCGCTGCTCGCCGACGCGCTCCAGCAACAGCGCCGCATGCTGGTCGTCGCCGACTACGACTGCGACGGCGCGACCGCCTGCGCGGTCGCGGTGCGCGGACTGCGCATGTTCGGCGCGCGCATCGACTATCTGGTGCCGAACCGCATGGAGCACGGCTACGGACTCACGCCGGACATCGTCGAGCTCGCGGCCCGCAGCGCGGCCGGCAAACCCGATCTGCTGATCACCGTCGACAACGGCATCGCGAGCGTCGACGGCGTCGCAGCCGCCAACACGCTCGGCATCGACGTGCTCGTCACCGACCACCACCTGCCCGGCGACGAGTTGCCCGCCGCGCGCGCGATCGTCAATCCGAACCAGCCGGGCTGCACGTTCCCGAGCAAGTGCCTGGCCGGCGTCGGCGTGATGTTCTACGTGCTGCTCGCGCTGCGCGCCGAACTGCGCCGCCGCGGCGCGTTCGGCGACGCACTGCCCGAACCGCGCCTCGACGGCCTGCTCGATCTGGTCGCGCTCGGCACCGTCGCCGATGTCGTCAAGCTCGACGGCAACAACCGCGTGCTGGTCGCGCAAGGTCTGCAGCGCATCCGCAAGGGTCGCATGCAGCCGGGTATCGCCGCCCTCTTTCGCGCCGCCGCGCGCGATGCGCGCAATGCCTCCGGCTTCGATCTCGGCTTCGCGCTGGGACCGCGCCTGAACGCGGCGGGACGGCTGTCGGACATGTCGCTCGGCATCGAATGCCTGACCACCGACGACGTCGGCCGCGCGTGGGAACTCGCGCAGCAGCTCGACACGATGAACCGCGAGCGCCGCGAAATCGAGGCCGGCATGCAGCAGCAGGCGCTGGACGACCTGTCGACGGTCGACCCCGACGGCGCGACCACGATCACGCTGTTCAATCCGGGCTGGCATCAGGGCGTGATCGGGATCGTCGCGGGACGGCTGAAGGAGAAATTCCACCGGCCGTCGTTCACGTTCGCGCCCGCCGACGACACCGGCGTGCTCGTCAAGGGCTCGGGACGCTCGATCCCGGGCTTCCACCTGCGCGACGCGCTCGATCTGATCTCGAAGCGCGAACCGGACCTGATCGTCAAATTCGGCGGCCACGCGATGGCCGCGGGCCTGACGCTCGCCGCCGCCGACGTGCCGCGCTTCACGGCCGCGTTCGAGGCGGTCGGCCGCGAATGGCTGTCCGCGGAGGCGCTCGCGCGCACCGTCGAAACCGACGGCGAGCTCGAAGACGCGTACTTCACGCCGCAATTCGTCGAGATGCTCGACGCGGCCGTGTGGGGTCAGGGCTTTCCGGCGCCGGTGTTTTCGGGCGAATTCGAGGTCGCCTCGCAGGCGCTCGTGAAGGACAAGCACCTGAAGCTGCAACTGCTGCGTGGCCGCCAGCGCTTCAACGCGATCTGGTTCAATCACACCGATACGCTGCCCGCGCGCACCACCGTCGCCTACCGGCTCGCGAGCGACACATGGAACGGCGTGTCGCGCGTGCAACTGATCGTCGAGCACGCGGTGAGCTGAAATCTTCCGCAAAATCAATCGCGAACACGCGCCGGATCGCCCGCAGGGCTCCGGCGCGGCGTGCCGATCGGCTATAATTTCTCCTTTTTACGAAGCTATAAAAGATCGACATGGAAGCGGAACGTCTCAACGCGATCGAAGCCTCTCTGGCCGACCTGCGCAAGCGCGCGGACGACCTACGGGGGTATCTTTGACTACGACGACAAAGCACTGCGTCTAATCGAAGTCAACCGGGAACTCGAAGACCCGGACGTCTGGAACGATGCGAAGCACGCCCAGGCACTCGGTAAGGAAAAGAAGCTGCTCGACGACACGGTCGGCAAGCTCACGTCGATCACCAACGACGTGAACGACGCGCAAGACCTGTTCGACATGGCGCGCGAAGAAGCCGACGACGAAACGCTGCTCGCCTGTGAAGCCGATGCCCAGGCCATCGAAGCGCGCGTCGCCGACATGGAATTCCGCCGGATGTTCGCGAACCCGGCCGACCCGAACAACGCCTTTCTCGACATCCAGGCCGGCGCCGGCGGCACCGAAGCGTGCGACTGGGCGTCGATGCTGCTGCGCCAATATCTGCGCTACTGCGAGCGCAAGGGCTTCAAGACCGAAGTGCTCGAGCAGACCGAAGGCGACGTCGCCGGCATCAAGAACGCGACGATCAAGATCGAAGGCGAATACGCGTACGGCTTCCTGCGTACCGAAACCGGCGTGCACCGCCTCGTGCGGAAGTCGCCGTTCGACTCGTCGGGCGGTCGTCACACGTCGTTCTCGTCGGTGTTCGTGTACCCGGAAATCGACGACTCGATCGAAGTCGAGATCAACCCGGCCGATCTGCGCATCGACACGTACCGTGCTTCGGGCGCGGGCGGTCAGCACATCAACAAGACCGACTCCGCCGTGCGTATCACGCACATGCCGTCGGGCATCGTCGTGCAGTGCCAGAACGACCGCTCGCAGCACCGCAACCGCGCCGAAGCAATGGCGATGCTGAAGTCGCGACTGTACGAGGCGGAAATTCGCAAACGTCAGGCCGAGCAGGACAAGCTCGAAGCCGGCAAGACCGATGTGGGTTGGGGCCATCAGATCCGCTCGTACGTGCTCGACAACAGCCGCATCAAGGATCTGCGCACCAACGTCGAAATCAGCAACACAAAGAGCGTGCTCGACGGCGATCTCGATCCGTTCATCAGCGCGAGCCTGAAACAGGGCGTCTAAGCGCGCACGGCGCGGCCGCGTTCACCGATCGGGAGCGCGTTTGCTTCGTTTTCCAGTACCGCCTGAGGTTTTTACACTGACTGGCTTCCCGATCCGCGGCGCACGCCGCGGCGGGCCACCGAATACCAAATCATCATGACTGAACCGACCCAGCCGAATGCGGCCCAGCGGAATGCCGCCCAGCCGAATGTCGTGCCCGAAGTGGACGACAACAAGATCATCGCCGAGCGCCGCGAAAAGCTGCGCGAGCTGCGTGAGCAAGGCGTCGCTTATCCGAACGACTTCCGTCCCACGCACCACGCCGAAGATCTGCAGTCGCAGTACGAGCACACCGACAAGGAAGCGCTCGAAGCGAATCCGCTCGAAGTCGCGATCGCCGGCCGCATGATGCTCAAACGCGTGATGGGCAAGGCAAGCTTCGCGACCGTGCGCGACGGCTCGGGTCAGATCCAGTTCTTCATCACCCCGGCCGACGTCGGTCAGGAAACCTACGACGCGTTCAAGAAGTGGGACATGGGCGACATCGTCGCCGCGCGCGGCGTGCTGTTCCGCACCAACAAGGGCGAGCTGTCGGTGCGCTGCACGGAGTTGCGTCTGCTGTCGAAGTCGCTGCGTCCGCTGCCGGACAAGTTCCACGGTCTCGCCGACCAGGAAATGAAGTACCGCCAGCGCTATGTCGATCTGATCGTCACGCCGGAAACGCGCCGTACGTTCGTCGCGCGCACGAAAGCGATTTCGTCGATCCGCAAGTACATGGCCGACGCGAACTTCATGGAAGTCGAAACGCCGATGCTGCATCCGATTCCGGGCGGCGCGGCGGCCAAACCGTTCTCGACGCACCACAACGCGCTCGACATGCAGATGTTCCTGCGCATCGCGCCGGAGCTGTATCTGAAGCGTCTGGTGGTGGGCGGCTTCGAGCGTGTGTTCGAGATCAATCGTAACTTCCGCAACGAGGGCGTGTCCGTGCGCCACAACCCGGAATTCACGATGATCGAGTTCTACGCGGCCTACACCGACTACAAGTGGCTGATGGACTTCACCGAGCAGCTGATCCGCCAGGCCGCGATCGATGCGCTCGGCACGGCCACCATCACTTACCAAGGCCGCGAACTCGATCTGTCGAAGCCGTTCCATCGTCTCACGATCACGCAGGCGATCCAGAAGTACGCGCCGCAATACACGAACGAGCAACTCGCCGACACTACGTTCCTGCGCGCCGAACTGAAGAAGTTCGGCGTCGATGCCTCGCAGCCGCAGTTCCTGAATGCGGGCGTCGGCTCCCTGCAATTGGCGCTGTTCGAAGAGACCGCCGAGTCGCAATTGTGGGAGCCGACCTACATCATCGACTATCCGATCGAGGTGTCGCCGCTCGCGCGCGCGTCGGACAAGGTGGCAGGCATTACCGAGCGCTTCGAGCTGTTCATTACCGGCCGCGAAATCGCCAACGGTTTCTCTGAGCTGAACGATCCGGAAGATCAGGCCGCGCGCTTCAAGAAGCAGGTCGACCAGAAGGACGCCGGCGACGAGGAAGCAATGTTCTACGACGCGGACTACATCCGCGCGCTCGAATACGGCATGCCGCCGGCGGGCGGCTGCGGTATCGGCATCGACCGTCTGGTGATGATGCTGACCGATAGCCCGAGCATTCGCGATGTGATTCTGTTCCCGCATCTGCGTCGTGAAGATTGAGCGACGCTGAGCGCGAGTAGCCGTTCCACTTCGCGTGCAATGTGATGGTTTTGAACAACGCCCGGTCGAGCCGGGCGTTTTTTATGCGCCCGTTTTCGCTTGCCGGGACCGTTTTCTGCTATCGATCGTTTTGTAACCGGCGGTAAAAGCTGCTCCATCGCACGCAAGTCGCCGTGATCGCGACAGCCTTAAAGGCTTGCGGACACCAAGGCGCGCCGCGTAGAGGCCACCGGCCCACGCCCCCAGGCCGCCATCGAGCCGGTTACAAATCGAAACGTCGCCCGGATCGAATTGCCCGACACTCAGTCTCATAACGAGTCGGCTCTGTCAGAAACGGAGGCCCCATATGGATACCCCTACTCATCAATCCACGCAGCCGCGTCGTCTTCATCCGTTGATCGCGGTTGCCGCCGGCGCGGTGCTCGTCGCAAGTCTCGTCGCTACCGCCGCGATCACCGGCGTGTTCCCCAAGGCGTCGGGCAACGGCGCACAGAACGATCAGACACAGGCCGCGCAGGTCAGCACGCAAGTGCCGGGCGTCGTCGATTCGGCCGCGCCGGTCAATCCATCCGCGCAACAGCAGCAGGTTCAGGCTCAGCCAGCGGCGCAGCCAGCGCCGGCCCCCGCTCCGGTGCAGCAACAACAATATGCGCAGCAGCAACAGGCGCAAGCCGCGCCGCAGTCGCAGTACGCGCAACAACCCGAGCCGCAAGCGGCGCCGCAGTATGCGCAGCAGCCGGCGCCACGAGCCGCTCATTGCTCGAATTGCGGCACCGTCGTCGCGATCTCGGCGGTTCGGCATGAAGGACATGGCACCGGAATTGGCGCGGTCGGCGGCGCGGTGGCCGGTGGCGTCGTCGGCAATCAGTTCGGGGCCGGCAGCGGGCGTACCGCGATGACGCTGCTCGGCGCGCTCGGCGGCGGGTTGGCCGGCAACTCGGTCGAAAAACATCTGCGCAGCACGACGTCGTATTCGGTGCGCGTGCGCATGGAAGACGGCAAGACGCGCTACTTCACGTATCACGAGGCCCCGCCGTTCCACGACGGCGAGCGCGTGCGCGTGCAGAACGGCGGCCTCGTCGCCGACTGAAATCGGCCGCTCCACCTCGCGCTCTAGTCTCGTCAACGCAGCCAAGAAAAAGGCGATTCCATCGGAATCGCCTTTTCTTTGCAGTTCAATGAACCGGTTCGAACGCGCGTTCAATAATCCGCGTCTTCGATCCACGCCGCCTGAATCGCTTCGAGAATCTTTTCGCTCGAGCGGTTCGGATCGTCGTCGAAGCCTTCGAGCTCCATCACCCAGCGATGCAGGTCGGTGAAACGCACCTGCTGCGGATCGACATCCTGATGCTTGTCGGTCAGAGCCATCGCGATTTCTTGCGTATCGGTCCACTTCATGGCGGCGCCCTCCTGTTAGTGGTTTTCCTTCGCGTGATTGATCGAGTAACGCGGAATTTCGACGACCAGATCCTGCTCGTCCGGCATGATCGCTTGACAAGACAGGCGCGAAGCCGGTTCGAGCCCCCATGCCTTGTCCAACAGATCGTCCTCGTCTTCCTCGGACGGCGTCAAGGCGGCGAAACCCTCACGCACGATCACGTGACAGGTCGTGCATGCGCACGACTTCTCGCACGCATGCTCGATTTCGATACCGTTATCGAGCAGGTTGTCGCAGATGCTCTTGCCGGGAACGGCGTCGATCACCGCGCCTTCCGGGCACAGTTCGACGTGAGGCAGCACAACGATTTGAGGCATACAGTTTCCGTTTGGGTCTGAGGCACGGCGTGCAGGCTCCGTACCATTTTACTGGCGTCGCGCGGACGTTTTAAGTCCACGCGGCGCGCTCCGGTGATTCGTGCGACGTGCGCAGTTCGTCCGTTCGTCCGCTCAGATCTCGTCGAGCTTGCGGCCCGACAGCGCGCGGCGAATTCCCTTGTTCATGCGGCGCGCGGCGAATTCGTCGGTGCCTTCGGCGAGCGCCTTCGTCGCGGCTTCGATCGCGCCGACGTCCTCGCCCGGCGCGACGTTGCGCAGCGCGGCGAGCAGCGCGTCGAGTTCGGCGCGTTCGCTATCGTCGAGCAGTTCGGCGTCGGCGGCGAGCGCCGCGTCGGTCGCTTCGACGAGACGCTGCCCTTCGACCTGCGCCTCGCGCAGAGCGCGCGCCCGCATATCGATTTCAGCGGTCGAAAAGCTGGCTTCGAGCATGCGCGCGATGTCGTCATCGGCGAGTCCATACGAAGGCTTCACGACGACCGACGCCTCCACGCCCGACGCGAGTTCGCGCGCGAACACGGACAGCAGGCCGTCGGCGTCGACCTGATAGGTCACGCGAATGCGCGCGGCGCCCGCGGCCATCGGCGGAATACCGCGCAGCTCGAAGCGCGCGAGCGAACGGCAATCGCTGACGAGCTCGCGCTCGCCCTGGACGACGTGAATCGCCATCGCGGTCTGGCCGTCCTTGAAGGTCGTGAAATCCTGCGCGCGCGCGACTGGAATCGTCGAGTTGCGCGGAATGATCTTCTCGGTGAGACCACCCATCGTCTCGACGCCGAGCGACAGTGGAATCACGTCGAGCAGCAGCCACTCGTCGCCTTCCGCGCCGCGGTTGCCGGCCAGCAGATCGGCCTGGATCGCGGCGCCGAGCGCGACGACCTGATCCGGATCGAGATTCACGAGCGGCGCCTGGCCGAAGAACGCCTCGACCGCGCGGCGGATCACCGGCATGCGCGTCGCGCCGCCAACCAGCACGACACCCTTGATCTCTTTCGTGGTGACTTTCGCGTCGCGCAGCGCCTTTTTCGTCGGGCCCAGCGTGCGTTGCACCAGCTCGGCCGTGATGGACTCGAAAGTGGTTTCGTCGATCGTCAGATCGAGCGCGGTGCCGTTGGCAAGCGTGAGCTTGAGGTCAGCCTTCGGCGCGCTCGACAACGCCTCCTTGGCCTCGCGCACGCTATCGAGCAGCAGGCGCACGTCGTGCGGTGCGAGCGTCTGCGGCGCGATGCCGGCCTGTTCGAGCACATGGCGGTACAGCGCATGGTCGAAGTCGTCGCCGCCGAGCGCGGAATCGCCACCCGCCGCGAGCACTTCGAACACGCCCTTGGTGAGCTTCAGGATCGACAGGTCGAAGGTGCCGCCGCCGAGGTCATAGACCGCGTACAGACCTTCGGCGCCGTTGTCGAGACCGTAGGCAATCGCGGCCGCGGTCGGTTCGTTCAGCAGACGCAGCACGTTCAGCCCGGCGAGGCGCGCGGCGTCTTTCGTCGCCTGGCGCTGCGCTTCGTCGAAGTATGCGGGCACCGTGATCACCGCGCCGACCAGTTCGTCGCCGAGCGTGTCTTCGGCGCGCTGGCGCAGCGTCGCGAGAATTTCAGCCGATACTTCCACCGGGCTCTTCACGCCGTCCACAGTACGGATCTGCACCATGCCGGGTGCGTCGATGAAGTCGTACGGCGCGTTTTCGGCGCCCTCCACCTCGGCCTTGCCGCGGCCCATGAAGCGCTTGACCGACACGATCGTGTTGCGCGGGTCGCTGGCGGCCTCGGCCTTCGCCCGGCGGCCGATGCGACGGCCGCCCTGTTCCAGGTAGCGCACCACCGAGGGCAGCAGCACGTGCCCGTCTTCGTCGGGCAGCACATCGGGCAGGCCGCTGCGCACGGCGGCGACGAGGGAGTTGGTGGTGCCGAGATCGATACCGACCGCCAGACGCCGCTGGTGAGGCGCCGGCGCCATGCCGGGTTCGGAGATTTGCAGTAAGGCCATCTGGATCTTCTCGGGGACGTTGTGCCCCGTCCTGAATGTTCGCGTTGCTGGGGGTGATGCCACGGCTCGCGGCCGCTCTGGTTTTTGTTTGTCGCTTGCTACATCGCTGCCTACCGGTGCTGCTTCGGCATGTCGCTGTTTGCCGGCGCCGCACATTTTTGCGCGCGCCGCGAGAAATCGCGCTAGCCTTCGAGCCGCTCGATCTGCGCGCCGATTTCCGACGCGACGCGCTCGATGAACATCATCTGCCGCACCGCCTCGGCCGCCGCCTGATTCGCGCCGCTATCGAGCGATGCGCCGAGCTTGTCGAAGCGCTGACGTTCCTCGTCGCGCAACTCGATGAGCAGCGCGTCGAGCGCGTCGACGTTCTTCGCTGCTGCCGCGTCCTCGATGTTCTCGCGCCACTCCATCTGCTGCATCAAAAACGCGGGCTCCATTGCCGTGTTGTTCTCCGCGCCGACGTTGATGCCGCGCAGCGACAGCAGATAGGTCGCGCGCTTGAGCGGATCGCGCAGCGTCTGATACGCCTCGTTCGCGCGCGTCGCCCATTGCATCGCGATACGCTTTTGCGCATCGCCGGCCGCCGCGAAGCGATCCGGATGCACCTGCGCCTGCACGGTGCGATACGCGTGATCGAGCGTGGCCGCGTCGAGCGCGAATTGCGCCGGCAGACCAAACAGGTCGAAGTGGCTGTCGTTCAGCGAGGCCATCGAATCAAAGTCCATTGATGAAAACGTGGTGTGGCAACGTTGGGCCGTGTCAGGCGTGAGCGCTTCACGCGAGCCCGGATCAAACTAAAAAGGCGGCCCGCGCCGCCTTTGATCCGCCGCACGCGGAAAGTAACGAATCTAGACGCGGAACGACTCGCCGCAGCCGCATTCGTCTTTCACGTTCGGGTTGTTGAACTTGAAGCCTTCGTTCAGCCCTTCGCGCGCGAAGTCCAGCTGCGTGCCGTCGATATACGCGAGACTCTTCGGGTCGACGACAACCTTCACGCCGCCTGTCTCGAATACCTGATCTTCCGGCGCGAGTTCGTCCACGTACTCGAGCTTGTAGGCGAGGCCCGAGCAACCGGTGGTGCGCACGCCAACGCGCAACCCGATGCCTTTACCTCGGCGGGTCAGATACTTCTGGACGTGCTGTGCTGCCTTTTCGGTCAACGTAATTGCCATAACGTTTCTCAGTTGCCAGAGTGCGCGGCGCGCGGGTCCGCGTCGCGCTCACCGGTTGCTTCGTTCTTACCTTGTTGCTGCTCAGGCGGCCTTGCCGTCTTCGGCAACCGCTGCTTCGCCGTGGCGCTGCTTGTAGTCGGCGACCGCTGCCTTGATCGCGTCTTCCGCGAGGATCGAGCAGTGAATCTTCACCGGCGGCAGTGCCAGTTCTTCGGCGATCTGCGTGTTCTTGATCGACATGGCCTGGTCGAGCGTCTTGCCCTTCACCCATTCGGTGACGAGCGAGCTCGACGCGATGGCCGAGCCGCAGCCGTACGTCTTGAACTTCGCGTCTTCGATGATGCCGTCCGCACCAACGCGGATCTGCAGCTTCATCACGTCGCCGCAGGCCGGCGCACCGACCATGCCGGTACCGACCGTGTCGTCGTCCTTCGCGAAGGAACCGACGTTGCGCGGGTTTTCGTAGTGGTCGAGGACCTTGTCGCTATAAGCCATGATTACACTCCTTGATTCGTTTCAACCTGCAATCCGATGAACGTTCGGTGTCGGTTTCGTTCAGCGGGCGCGTCAGTGCGCGGCCCACTGGATGGTCGACAGATCGATCCCGTCCTTGTGCATTTCCCACAGCGGCGACAAATCGCGTAGCTTGGAAATCTTCGTCTTCAGCAGGTTGATCACGTAGTCGATTTCCTGCTCGGTCGTGAAGCGTCCCACCGTGAAGCGGATCGAGCTGTGCGCCAGTTCGTCGTTGCGGCCAAGCGCGCGCAGCACGTACGACGGCTCC
Organism: Paraburkholderia atlantica; assembly: GCF_000092885.1. Lineage (NCBI taxonomy): Bacteria > Pseudomonadati > Pseudomonadota > Betaproteobacteria > Burkholderiales > Burkholderiaceae > Paraburkholderia > Paraburkholderia atlantica. Next base: position 2,115,532 of record NC_014117.1, read on the forward strand.
AGCGACGCCGACGTGCACGCCGAGCCCGACGACACCGCGACGTCTTTCACCGCCATGATCAGCGATTCGCCTTCGACGAAATTGAAGCTGATGTTCAGGTTGTGCGGCACACGCTGTTCCATGTCGCCGTTCACATACACTTCCTCGATTTCCGACAGGCCTTTGAGCAGCCGGTCACGCAGCATGCGGATGCGCTCGTTTTCGGTCGCCATCTCTTCACGCGCGATACGGAACGCTTCGCCCATGCCGACGATCTGGTGCGTAGCGAGCGTACCCGAACGCATACCGCGCTCGTGGCCGCCGCCGTGCATCTGCGCCTCGATACGAATACGCGGCTTGCGACGCACGTACAGCGCGCCGATGCCCTTCGGACCGTAGGTCTTGTGGGCCGAGAACGACATCAGGTCGACCTTCAGCTTCTGCAGATCGATCTGGATCTTGCCAGTGGCCTGCGCCGCGTCGACGTGGAAAATGATGCTCTTTTCACGCGTGATCTCTCCGATCGCCTCGATGTCCTGGATTACGCCGATCTCGTTGTTGACCGACATCACCGACACCAGAATCGTATCCGGGCGCAGCGCCGCCTTGAATGCGTCGAGGTCGATCAGACCGTCGTCCTTGACATCCAGATAGGTAACTTCGAAGCCTTCGCGCTCGAGCTCACGAGTGGTGTCGAGCACGGCCTTGTGCTCGGTCTTCACCGTGACAATGTGCTTGCCCTTGCTCTTGTAGAAGTGCGCGGCACCTTTCAGGGCGAGATTGTCCGACTCAGTCGCACCCGAGGTCCAGATGATTTCGCGCGGATCGGCGTTCACGAGCGCGGCGACCTGTTCGCGCGCTTCCTCGACCGCGCGCTCGGCGTTCCAGCCATAAGCGTGGCTGCGCGACGCGGGGTTGCCGAACTGCTCGCGCAGATACGGAATCATCTTGTCCACCACACGCGGATCGATCGGCGTCGTGGCGCTGTAGTCCATGTAGATGGGCAGATGGAGAGAGTCGTTGTTCATCAATTGCTCCGGGGACGTCATGTGCTCTGGCTTCGGGATTCGATATGGGGCTGCGGCGGAAGATTTCTATTGCGTGCCGCGCTTCACGAACCGGCCATGTTGAAAACGGAATTGGGACCCTTGGGCGCCACGCGGACAGGTTCGACCGCCGGCGCGTCGCTGCGCCTGTCGCGCAGCACCGCCGGCGCGCCTTCGCGCGAACGCTGCTGGTCGACCAGATCCTTTAGCGAAACCGAATCGAGGTATTCGACCATTTTCTGGTTCAGCGTCGACCATAGCTCATGCGTCATGCAGTGGCCATCGTGCTGCTTGGTGCCTTCGCACGTGCCCTTGCCGCCGCACTGGGTGGCGTCGAGCGGCTCGTCGACCGCGATGATGATGTCGGCCACCGTCACCTCTTCGGCACGACGCGCGAGATTGTAGCCACCGCCCGGTCCGCGCACGGACTCGACGATTTCATGACGGCGCAGCTTGCCAAACAGCTGCTCGAGATATGACAGGGAGATGTGTTGGCGCTGGCTGATACCCGCAAGCGTCACCGGGCCCTGCTCCTGGCGCAGCGCCAGGTCGATCATCGCCGTGACGGCGAAACGGCCTTTCGTGGTGAGTCTCATATGATGTGGGAACCGCAATTCTCGACAAGTTTTGTCAAGTATAAATACATGACCGATTTAGTCAAGTATGGGCGGTAAATTTTGTGTCATCTGCTTAATTGATCGCCAGACTTCGACGCGGCGCGAGCGTGTGCGGGGCACGCAGGATGTGTGCAGCGTTTCCCGCCTGGTGAGTCGCCCGCGTTCTTCATTTTTGGGCAGTTAACTAGCGAGCAACTGCGGGCGTAACGCGGCGATCAGCCCGCGGCATGCTGCTTCGCACTGATCGAGCACCAACTCGAAGCCTTCCGCGCCGCCGAAATATGGATCGACCACTTCTCGCGCGCCGCTCCAGCGGCCATCCGACTCCGGCACGAACTCCATCAGCAGACGGATCTTGTCACGCTGCGCAGGCGGGCACAGGTGACGCAACGCGGCGACGTTGCGGTCGTCCATTGCAATCAGCAGATCGAAGCGCTCGAAGTCCGCGACCGTGATCTGGCGGCCGCGCAGCGCGTCGAGCGCATAGCCGCGCTGGCGCGCCGCGTGTTGTGCGCGCTCGTCGGGCGCTGCGCCGATGTGCCAATCGCCGGTGCCGGCCGAATCGATCAGAATGCGGTCCGCGAGCTTCGCCTCGTCGACCAGATGACGCATCACGCCCTCCGCCGTCGGTGAACGGCAGATATTCCCGAGGCAAACGAAACAGATAGACACGGTTTTCATCTGGGATTCTTCGACGCTCTGGGCGCCGCGCGTAAGGTCGTCAGACAGTCAGCCGACTGCGCCGCGATTATACAAACCTGGACGGATTCGCGCCGAGCGTGGTACGGCCGCGCGAGCGCAACCGCCGTCCGTCGCGGTCCGCCGCGCCTGCTTACGACGCCTCGGCGAGCGGCGTCGCCGTCGCGGCAGGCATCGGTTTGGCCGGCAATGCCGACGCCGTGTCGATCATGCCGTATGACACCGCGCGGGCGAGTTCGGCGGTCAGATGGCTGGCGTCGAGCGGCATCTGCGAGGCGCGCGAAGAGGTTTGACCGTTGACGTGCAGATAGGCGAGCACCGCGAGCGATGCAACGATGGCTAAAGGCCAGTACACAGATATTGTCTTTTTCATGATGTGTTTTCCAATTAGGGGCGCATGAGCTTGAGGCGCACTATGCCTAGTCGAAATCCTATAGGAATTCACAATCAGGAAAAACCCGCGCGCGCGAGATAGATCGTTGCTCGAAATGGAACAGTCAATTGACGGCTCTTTCGGAAACATGGGCAACCGCTGGCACGAAAAAGAAGACCTTACAAACTCATACAAAAGCGGCGCGACGGAAAGCGATAATGATGGTCTTATTCTTACACCTACATTTCTTTGCACCTGCAACTGGTCCTACAAAATGAAACGCATTGCACCTCTCGCTGGCCTCGTGGCCGCCGCGCTGCTCGGCGGCTGCGCGGTCTATCCGGACGGCACGCCGATGTACGGCAACGGATACGGCGCCTATAGCGGCTATGACGGTTACGCGCCCGGCGCCGCGGTCGTGCCACAAACCAATGTGTACCTCGGCTACAGCGATTACGGTCCGGGACGCTACTACGGCCCGCCGCCGGGCTATGGCTATCGCGGTCATCCGGGCGACAACGACTGGCATCACGGCAATCACGGCAACGATCGTGGCAATAACGGCGGGGGCGCGGGGCAACCGCACGGCGGCCCGCCGCCGCAGGGCGCAGCGGGCGGTCCGCGCGGGCCTGGCGGCGCCAATGGCGGCCCGCAACCCGGCGCAGGCGGGCCGCCTCCCGTACAGCCGCAAGCAGGCAACGGCGGACGAGGCACCGACTGGGTGAGAAACGCGCCCGCCCGTCGCGCGGGGCAACCGACGGAACATTGAGGACCGTCCGGCGCTGAGCTAAGCCCGCCCGCGCCCACGGTGACGGCTACGCGAGCGCGCGGCTGTCAAACCGCTCCCACTGCCGCCCGGTCAGCCAATATGGCTGCGTTGTGCTGCATACAGCTCGCGGAACGTACGACCCACCGGCGCCGGCATGTCGCGCGTATCGGTCCACCCCGCGCCGCCGAGCGGCAGTTTTGCGATCGACCGATTGTGCCCACCCATGCGCTCCAGCACTCGCACGGCGAGTTTCGTAACGAGCGCATAGGCATCCGGATGCAGGGCGAGCCAACCCCACAGCGCCAACCCGGCGCGCTCCTTCCACGGCCGCAGGTGTCGCTCCGTCTGCTTTTCGCGCAGCTTGCGTAACAGATCGGACAACGGGATTCCGACCGGGCACACGCTATTGCATTCGCCGCACAAGGTTGCTGCTTGTGGCAAATCGAGCGCCTTGTCGATACCGACATAGCTCGGCGTCAGCACCGAGCCCATCGGCCCCGGATACACCCACCCATACGCATGGCCGCCGACCTTCTGATACACCGGGCAATGATTCATACACGCGCCGCAGCGGATGCAGCGAAGCATCTCCTGAAAGTCGCCGCCGATCAGCCCAGTGCGGCCACCGTCGACGAGCACCACGTACATATGCTCCGGCCCGTCCTGATCGCCCGCGCCGCGCGGCCCGGTCAGCATCGAAAAATAGTTCGAGGTAGCCTGGCCGGTTGCTGAACGCGGCAGCAGGCGCATCGCGGTCGCGAGATCCTCGAGCGTCGGCAGCACCTTCTCGATGCCGGTGACAGCGACATGCACGCGCGGCATCACCGTGCACATGCCTTCGTTGCCCTCGTTGGTCACGACCGCCACCGACCCCGTTTCCGCGATGACGAAATTGCCGCCCGTCACGCCCATGTCCGCGCTCAGAAAATGCGGCCGCAGCATCTCGCGCGCCTCGCGTGTCATGTCGGGAATCTCGGTGAGCCGCGGCCGGCCGTGGGTCTTCGCGAACAGATCGGCGATCTCGTCCTTATCCTTGTGAACCACCGGCGCGATGATGTGGCTCGGCGGCTCGTTGTCGTTGATCTGCAGGATGTATTCGCCGAGATCGGTTTCGATCGACTGCACGCCCATCTGCCCCAGCACCTCGTTCAGGCGCATTTCTTCGGTGACCATCGACTTGGTCTTGATCACCTTCTTCACGTCGTGCTTGCGCGCGATGTCGCCAACGAGCCGCGCAGCCTCCTGCGTCGTTTCCGCGAACAGCACCGTCACGCCGCGCCGGGTCGCCTCGCGCTCGAAGGTTTCGAGCCACACGTCGAGATTTTCGAGCGCGCGATTGCGACGCTCCTTGAGCGCCGCACGGGTCGCGGGAAAGTCGATCGCGGTGATTGCGCTCGCGCGCGCCGATACGAACTTCGTGGACAGCTTGGTCAGGTTCTGCTGCAGGCGCTGGTCGGCAAGTTTCTGACCGGCGCGAGCCTTGAACTGCATCGATTGGACTTGCATGGCGGCCCTGATGAGATCGGATTGAAACGCGCGCGCCCTATCCGCGCGCGACGCAATGCGTGACAGACGAAAGAAACGTGACGCGAACAATGACCGTGTTCGCCGCGCTGGGATTACACGTCGCCGGCCAGCACCTGCGCGATATGCAGCACGCGCGTCGTGGAGTCGCCTTGGCGGCGCAGCCGCCCTTCGATATTCAACATGCAGCCGAGGTCGCCGAGCACGACCGTACCGGCACCGCTCGCGGCGATGTTGGCGCACTTTTCGTCGACGATCGCGGTCGAGATATCGCCGTACTTGACCGCGAACGTGCCGCCGAAGCCGCAGCAATGCTCGCAGCCGTTCATTTCGGTGACCGCGACGCCGACCTGCGCGAGCAGTTCGCGCGGCTGCGCCTTGACGCCCAGTTCCCGCAGGCCCGAACAGGAGTCGTGATAGGTCACCTGTCCCGCGAACTCGCCCGGTTGCAACCGCACCTTCGCGACGTTTACGAGGAACTCCGTCAGTTCGAACACCTTGCCGCGCAGGCGGCCGAAACGGTTCATCAGTTCAGGATCGTCGCGAAACAGGTCGCCGTAGTGCGCGCGGATCATGCCGCCGCATGAGCCCGACGGCACCACCACATAGTCGAACTGTTCGAACTCGCGCAGCGTTTTCTCGGCGAGTTCGCGCGCGAGCCGGCGATCTCCAGAGTTGTACGCGGGTTGCCCGCAACAGGTTTGGGCGGGTGGCACCACGACCTCGAAACCGGCGCCTTCAATCAGCTTGATGACCGAAAAACCGATTTCGGGACGCATCAGGTCGATCAGGCACGTGACGAACAATCCGACTCGCATGAGCCCTCCTTCCGGGAAACGTCCCTGATTATCCGCTGTTTGCCGGTGCAATACCAACGGCCGGAAGGCATAGGAAGCACGTCGCGTTGGATTGGAAGCGCGCCTCGAAGCGCGTTCGCTTTTTTCACAATACGAGATACAATCAGTTTTCGCTGTTTGACGCGTCCACCGATTCTCATATGAGCGATACGAACCCGGATCCCAAAACCTCGATCCAGGTGATCGAACGCATGATGCGCCTGCTCGACGCACTGGCTGCACATAGCGACCCGGTCAGCCTGAAAGAACTGGCCCTCCGCACGGAGCTGCATCCGTCCACCGCGCACCGCATCCTGAACGATATGGTGATGTGCCGGCTGGTCGACCGTTCGGACCCCGGCACCTACCGGCTCGGCATGCGCCTGCTCGAACTCGGCAATCTCGTCAAGGCGCGCCTGTCCGTGCGCGACGCGGCGCTCACGCCGATGCGCGAGTTGCACCGTCAGACCGGGCAGACCGTGAACCTGTCGGTGCGTCAGGGCGACGAAATCGTCTATATCGAACGCGCGTATTCGGAGCGCTCCGGCATGCAGGTGGTGCGGGCGATCGGCGGGCGCGCGCCGCTCCATCTGACCTCGGTCGGCAAGCTGTTCCTCGCCGCCGACGAAGCCACCCGCGTGCGCGCCTATGCCACCCGCACCGGTCTGTCGGGCCATACGCAGAACAGCATCACCGACCTCGCGAAACTCGAGCGCGAGCTGTCGCATGTGCGCCAGCAGGCCTGCGCGCGCGACAACGAGGAACTGGAGTTGGGCGTGCGCTGCATCGCCGCCGGCATCTACGACGACACGGGCAAGCTGGTCGCGGGGCTGTCGCTGTCGGCGCCGGCCGATCGTTTGCAGGATTCGTGGCTCGGGCAGTTGAGCCAGACCGCGTTGATGATTTCTGAGTCGCTAGGCTACCGGCCACAGGCGCAGCAGGATCATTCGCACGGCTCTCATGGGTCGCACAGTTCGCACGGCCAGCATTCGTAGGTCGCACGTACAGCGGTCGCCTGGCCGCAGTTGTACTTCCGCTCGCGCCCCCGTCGACGCCAAACGAAAAAAGCCTCGCATCTGCGAGGCTTTTTCTTTGCACGATAACTGCAGCCGGCCCGAATCCGATCGGCTGACTAATCGTTCCCGCTTCAGGTACCCGGACCGCCAGCATCGGCGCTCGTGATACGCGGCTGGTCGCCGCCGTTGTCGATCCATGTACGCAGACGCGTCGCATCGGCAAAACGCGAGTACTTGCCCGACGAATCGAGCAGCACCAGGATCATCGGCCGGCCGTGGATGGTCGCCTGCATCACGAGACACTCGCCCGCTTCGTTGATGAAGCCGGTCTTCTGCAGACCGATGTCCCACGTCGGGTTGCGCACCAGCGCGTTCGTGCTGTTGTACGCGAGCGTGCGCTTGCCGGTGTACACCTCGTAGCTGTGATCGGTCGAGAACTTGCGGATCAGCGGATACTGATACGCCGCGTTGACCATCTTCACGAGATCGCGCGCGCTCGACACGTTCATGCTCGTCAGACCGGTCGGGTTCTCGAAGTGCGTGTCGTTCATGCCGAGCTGCTTGGCCTTCGCGTTCATCGCCGCGAGAAACGCCGGACGGCCACCCGGGTAATACCGCGACAGCGCCGCCGCCGCGCGGTTTTCCGACGCCATCAGCGCGATGTGCAGCATGTCTTCACGCGACAGCACCGAGCCCACCGCCAAACGCGAACCGGTGTTCTTCTCGTAGTCGCGGTCTTCGTCGGTGACTTCGATCTGGTCGGTCATCGGCTCTTTCGAATCGAGCACCACCATCGCGGTCATCAGCTTGGTGATCGATGCGATCGGTACCACGGCACGCGAGTTCTTGTCGAACAGCGTCTCGCCGCTGTTCTGGTCGATCACGTAGGCGACGCTCGATCGCAGCATCAGCGCGTCCGGCGTCTCGTGCAAACCAAAGGCCTGGCCGACGCTCGGCTGGCGCGGCTCGTACGCCACGCGTCGCATCACCGAATGGTGCCGGCCGTTCGCCGCGAACGTCACGCGCTTGCGTTTGACGCTGGCGCGCGGCGCATCATCATCCGCGGCAGCGGCTTTCACGGCCTCGCCCTTGCCGGCTTTCGCTGCCTCAGCCTTGCCGGCTTTCGCCGCACGGCTCGACACCTTTTCGGTGGCGGCCGCTTGCGCCGGCTTTTTGGCGGTTTTTGCGTGCTTGGAAGTTTTTGCGGGTGCAGCAGACGTAGCTGCAAAAGTGCTGACAGGCGTAGCGAGCGCCGCTGCGACGGCCAGCGAGACGGCCACCGACAGAGCGGTGCTGCGCGCCGCGCCGTGGAGCACTTTTAGCGACGAAAACATGTCGGTTTTCATGGGTGTTCGATAGGGAGCGGCGAGAGGTTTCCGCAAGTGTAGTAAAGCAACGAAAAATTAGCAATTTGAAGCACTTATACGCGGTCCTTAAACCGGCTTGTCAGCTCCGATCGCGAAAACACAAATAAGTGCCGCACCTCGATCAAAAAAAACGATCGTCGCCAGCTAGCCTCGCCATTGCTGCCGCCCAGCCCAACCGAGCAGATCCTTGCAGGATAACGGCAATTTTGAGAAAACCTTGATCCGGGAAATACTGTCACAGCATCGGCGGAGATTACTGCGCCGCGCCATGAAGGCGTTGCGAGCGTGCGACAAACTTTTAAGTGTCTGACGAAGTCGCTAACGCGCGTTCGACTACCTTCGTTCCTTAACGTTCCTTGTCATCGTCTGGTTTACATCGAATTGATGATGATCGGTTTTTCAGGGGCGAATCGCAGCGATGCTACCCCTCTCGGGCCCGGAGAAAGGCTTGACGCGGAAAAATAATTTCTCGACCGCCTCTTAAGGAGGACGTTTATCTGGCACCAGCGAGGTGCAGTGGCCCAGTCGTTCCGCGTCATATTAATGACATGCCTACTGCATAAGCTCTTGTTTTATCGGCGTTTTCTTAACATTGTGCGACGCACAAAAAATGCTTGACATTCTTTGCGACCATCCTAAAATGGGAACCATTGCTGCGATGCACAATACATCGCTGTCCAGGCGGACGATCAATCGGCGTCTTGCCACCCACCCAATGCGGTCCGCACAGACCGGCCGCGATCCAGGAGCGTAAACCATGACTCTGCTGACCCCTGAGCAATTCGCCGCAGCCCAGAAAGCCAACTTCGAAACCCTGTTCGGCCTGACGACCAAAGCATTTGAAGGCGTCGAAAAGCTGGTTGAGCTGAACCTGCAAGTTGTGAAGTCGACGCTCGCCGAAAGCCAGGAAAATGCCCAACGCGCGCTGTCCGTGAAGGACGCGCAGGAACTGCTGGCGCTGCAAGCAAGCCTCGCGCAGCCGGTGGCTGAAAAGGCGCTGTCGTATGGCCGCCACGTGTACGAAATCGTTTCGGCAACGCAAGGTGAATTCACCCGCGTCGCGGAAGCGCAATTCGAAGAGCAAAACCGCAAGGTTCAGGCGCTCGTCGAAAACGTCGCCAAGAACGCACCGGCTGGTTCGGAAACCGCTGTCGCCGTGATGAAGTCGGCTATTACCGCCGCCAACACCACGTACGAAACGGTCCACAAGGCAACCCGCCAGGCCGTCGAAATCGCCGAAAGCAACTTCAATGCAGCGGCAACGGCCGCTTCGAAGGCAGCTTCGCAAGCCGCCGCGCAAGCATCGCGCGCTGCCGCCAAGAAGGCAGTCTAAGCTTCACGCATGAACACGCCAGGCTTTCCGCCCGGCGTCGTCGTCTTTCACGCCGGCCCAGCCTACGCGCTGCGCCGGCGTTCTCGCAAGCAACAGCGTCGTGCCGTTGCCGCTTATACGGTTTGATGGGCCGAACGCTCCGATACGTTGCAATGACGTATCGTTTGCCCGGCCGCCAAGCCGGGATTTTTTTGCCCGCCTGGCGGCCGTCACGAAAACAGAAACGGCGCGCTCCGACATGGAGCGCGCCGTTTTTCTTTGTGGTACGGCTTGACCCACTTCGGCAGGCCCGCATGTCGCCATGCAGGCCCCTCGCACCGTCTTACTTTTTCTTGACGGGCGGCAGATCGGTACAGACGCCTTCATACAACTCGGCCGCCATGCCGATCGATTCGCCGAGGGTCGGATGCGGATGGATCGTCTTGCCGATATCCGTGGCGTCCGCGCCCATCTCGATCGCGAGACAGACTTCGCTGATCAGGTCGCCCGCGTTCAGACCGACGATACCGCCGCCGATCACGCGATGCGTCTCCTCATCGAACAGCAGCTTCGTGAAGCCTTCGTCGCGGCCGTTGGCGATCGCGCGGCCCGACGCGGCCCACGGAAACACCGCCTTGCCGAACTTGATGCCTTCGGCTTTCAGCTGGTCTTCCGTCTTGCCGGCCCATGCCACCTCCGGATCGGTGTAAGCCACCGACGGAATCTGCATCGCGTCGAAGTACGCCTTCTCGCCATGCGCGGCTTCCGCCGCGACGTGGCCTTCGTGCACGGCCTTGTGCGCGAGCATCGGCTGACCGACGATATCGCCGATCGCGAAGATGTGCGGCACGTTCGTGCGCTGCTGATTGTCGACTTCGATGTAGCCGCGATCCGTCACCGCGACACCGGCCTTTTCCGCGCCGATGCGCTTGCCGTTCGGCGAACGGCCCACGGCCACCAGCACGAGGTCATAGCGTTGCGGCTCGGCCGGCGCCTTCTCGCCCTCGAACGACACGTAAATACCGTCGTCCTTCGCTTCGGCCGCGGTGGTCTTGGTCTTCAGCATCACGTTGGCGAAACGCTTGCTGTTGTACTTCTCCCAGACCTTGACCAGATCGCGGTCCGCGCCGGTCATCAGGCCTTCGAGCATTTCGACGACGTCGATCTGCGAGCCGAGCGTCGAGTACACGGTGGCCATTTCGAGACCGATGATGCCGCCGCCGATCACCAGCATGCGCTGCGGAATCTGGCGCAGTTCGAGCGCGCCGGTCGAATCGACGACCCGCGGATCTTCCGGAATGAACGGCAGCTTCACCGCTTCCGAGCCCGCGGCGATGATCGCCTGCTTGAACTTGACGACCTTCTTGCCGCCCTCGGTCTGCACTTCCATGTGATTCGGATCGACGAACGCGCCGGTGCCGGTCACCACTTCGACCTTGCGCATCTTGGCCATGCCGGCGAGACCGCCAGTCAGCTTCTTGACCACGCCCGATTTGAAATCGCGCAGCTTGTCGAGGTCGATCTGCGGCTTGCCGAACGTGATGCCGTGCGACGCGAGATCGGCTGCTTCGTCGATGACGAGCGCGGTGTGCAGCAGCGCCTTCGACGGGATACAACCAACGTTCAGACATACGCCGCCGAGCGTCGGATAACGCTCGACCAGCACGGTCTTCATGCCGAGGTCGGCGGAGCGGAATGCGGCCGAATAACCGCCGGGGCCCGAACCGAGCACGAGCATGTCGCACTCGATGTCGGCGCTGCCCGAATAGCTGCCGGCCTGCGGCGCCGGTGCGGCGGCCTTCGGCGCGGCAGGCGCCGGCGCCGCCTTTTCCGGTTCCTTCGCTGCCGGCGCGGCCGCGGCCGCGCCGCCCGCCGCGGCCTCGACGAGCGCGATCACCGTGCCCTGCGAAACCTTGTCGCCCGGCTTGATGCGCACTTCCTTGACGGTGCCGGCGGTATCGCTCGGCACTTCCATCGACGCCTTGTCGGATTCGAGCGTCAGCAGCGACTGCTCCTGCTCGATGACGTCACCCGGCTTGATGTTGACTTCGATGACGTCGACGTCCTTGAAGTCACCGATGTCCGGCACTTTTACTTCGACGAGACTCATGGTGTCCCCTTCTCTTATTGATCGATGATGAGCGGCGCATTCGGCGCGCACGGCGCACGCGAACGCGCGGACGGCGCGACGCGGATCGGTCGGAACCCTCCGCGCCCGCGCCGGCGGACCTCACCAGCCGGTCAAAGAATCACACGCCGGAAATCGGCAAGAATCGAACCGAGGTATGCGTTGAAGCGCGCGGCTTCCGCTCCGTCGATCACGCGATGGTCGTACGACAGCGACAGCGGCATGGTCAGGCGCGGCTCGAACTGCTTGCCGTCCCACACCGGCTTCATCGCGCTGCGCGACAGGCCGAGAATCGCGACTTCAGGCGCATTGATGATCGGCGTGAAGTGCGTGCCGCCGATACCGCCCAGCGACGAGATCGAGAAGCAGCCACCCTGCATCTGGTCCGGCTTCAGCTTGCCTTCGCGCGCGGCCTTCGACAGGTCGGCCATTTCCTTCGCGATGTCGACGAGACCCTTCTTGTCCGCGTCGCGAATCACCGGAACGACGAGGCCGTTCGGCGTGTCCGCGGCAAAACCGATGTGGTAGTACTGCTTGAACACCAGGTTGTCGCCGTCGAGGCTCGCGTTGAAGGTCGGAAATTTCTTCAGGGCCGCCACGCAGGCCTTGATCACGAACGCGAGCATCGTGAACTTGACGCCCGCCTTTTCGTGTTCCTTGTTCAGCTTCACGCGCAGCGCTTCGAGCTCGGTGATGTCCGCTTCGTCGTTGTTTGTGACGTGCGGGATCATGACCCAGTTGCGATGCAGGTTCGCGCCCGAGATCTTCTTGATGCGCGACAGCGGCTTCGGATCGATCGGACCGAACTTCGTGAAGTCGACCTTCGGCCACGGCAGCAGATTCAGTTCGCCACCGCCGGCGGCCGGCGCGGCGGCTCCTGCCGGCGCCGCGCGCTGGCCGGTCATCACGCCCTTCACGAACGCGGTCACGTCGGCCTGCGTAATGCGGCCCTTCGGACCCGTGCCCTTCACCTGGCTCACGTCGACGCCGAGTTCGCGCGCGAACTTGCGCACCGACGGCGAAGCGTGGCTCGGATGACGCGTGCCGCCTTCGCCCGCCGGGATCAGCGGCGCCTGCGCGAGCGCGGACGGCGCGGCCGGTGCCGGGCTCGGCGTGGCCGGTGCGTCGGACGGCTTTTCAGTTGGCGCCTTCACGGCCGGTGCCGGCGCGGGTGCCGCGGCAGCGCCGCCTTCCGCTTCGATCACGACGATGACCGAGCCTTCCGACACGTTATCGCCAACCTTGACCTTCACTTCCTTGACGACGCCGGCGGCCGAGCTGGGCACGTCCATCGTCGCCTTGTCGGATTCGAGCGTGACGAGCGACTGTTCCTTCTCGACGCGGTCGCCGACCTTCACCGCGATCTCGATCACGGGAACGTCTTTGTAGTCGCCGATATCCGGCACCTTGATTTCCTGCACGCCGCCGCCTGCCGCCGCAGGTGCGGGTGCGGGTGCGGGTGCGGGTGCGGGTGCGGGTGCCGCAGCGGGAGCCGCCGCCGGTGCCGGTGCGGGCGCTGGAGCCGCCGCCGGCGCGGGCGCCGCGGCAGCCGCGTTGGCGCCTTCCAGCACGACGATCAGCGTGCCTTCGGACACCGCATCGCCGACCTTGACCTTCACTTCCTTGACGACGCCGTCAGCCGAGCTCGGCACGTCCATCGTCGCCTTGTCGGATTCCAGCGTAACGAGCGATTGCTCTTTTTCGACGGTGTCACCCGCCTTTACCAGCACCTCGATCACAGGGACGTCCTTGTAATCGCCGATGTCCGGCACCTTGACTTCGATCGCTTGACTCATTGTTAGTGTCTCCTGGGCCGCGCACGCCGCCTGCCCCTCGCGACGAGGAGCAGGCGCGTGCATCGTGGCACACGGGTGATGCCTTAGACGGTCATCGGGTTGGGTTTGGCGGGATCAAGGTTGTACTTCTTGAGCGCCTCGGCGACCACCTTGCGTTCGATCGTGCCTTCGTCCGCCAGCGCGTTGAGCGCGGCGACCGTGACCCAGTAGCGATCGACTTCGAAGAAGTGACGCAGCTTCTCGCGCGTGTCCGAACGGCCGTAGCCGTCGGTGCCCAGCACGACGAACTTCTGCGGCACGAACGCGCGGATCTGCTCGGTCAGCGCACGCACGTAGTCGGTCGATGCGATGACCGGACCCGGCGCATCCTTCAGCAGCTTCTCGACGTGCGACAGCTTCTTCTCTTCGGTCGGGTGCAGCAGGTTCCAGCGCTGCACTTCGTGACCTTCGCGCGCGAGCTCGGTGAAGCTCGGTACGCTCCACAGGTCGGCGTTGACACCCCAGTCGTTCTTCAGCAGGTCGGCCGCCGCGATCACTTCGTTGAAGATCGTGCCCGCGCCCATCAGCTGCACATGCGGCGCCTTCTTGTCGGCAGCGGTCTTGCTGAACGAGTACATGCCCTTGATGATGTCCTCGGCCACGCTTTCCAGCCCCGGGCCCTGCGGGATCGCCGGGTGCTCGTAGTTCTCGTTCATCACCGTGATGTAGTAATACACGTCTTCCTGGTCGGCGACCATGCGGCGCAGACCGTCCTGCACGATGACCGCGAGTTCGTAGCCGAACGTCGGGTCGTAGCTGATGCAGTTCGGGACCGAAGCCGCCCACAGCAGCGAGTGGCCGTCTTCGTGTTGCAGACCTTCGCCGTTCAGCGTCGTGCGGCCAGCCGTGCCGCCCAGCAGGAAGCCGCGCGAGCGCATGTCGCCCGCGGCCCATGCGAGGTCGCCGATGCGCTGGAAGCCGAACATCGAGTAGAAGATGTAGAACGGGATCATGATCTCGCCGTGCGTCGAGTACGACGTCGCGGCCGCGATCCAGTCGGCCATGCCGCCGGCTTCGTTGATGCCTTCCTGCAGGATCTGACCGGTTTCCGACTCACGGTAGAACATCAGCTGGTCGGAATCTTCCGGCACGTACTTCTGGCCGTCCTGATTCCAGATGCCGATCTGGCGGAACAGGCCTTCCATACCGAACGTACGCGACTCGTCCGGCACGATCGGCACGACGCGCTTGCCGAGCGCCTTGTCTTTCAGCAGGATGTTCAGGATTCGCACGAACGCCATCGTCGTGGAGATCTCGCGGCCTTCGCCCGTGCCCTTCAGCAGCGGCTCGAATGCCGATAGTTCCGGCACCGGCAGCGACTGGGCCTTCTGACGACGCGCCGGCAGATAGCCGCCGAGGTCCATGCGCCGCTGGCGCATGTATTCGAGTTCCTTCGAGCCTTCCTCGAACGTCAGGTACGGCACGTCGACGATCTGCTCGTCCGTGATGGGCAGACGGAACTGGTCGCGGAATTTCTTCAACTGCTCCACCTGCATCTTCTTCTGCTGGTGGGTGATGTTCATCGCCTGGCCGGCTTCGCCCATGCCGTAGCCCTTGATCGTCTTCGCGAGGATGACGGTCGGCTGGCCCTTCGAATTCGTCGCTTCCGTGAACGCCGCGTAGATCTTGTGCGGATCATGGCCGCCGCGGTTCAGATTCCAGATGTCGTCGTCGGACCAGTCGGCGACCAGCGCCTTCAGTTCCGGCGTGTTGAAGAAGTGCTCGCGCACGAACGCGCCCGACTCCGACTTGTACGTCTGGTATTCGCCGTCGACCACTTCCATCATGCGGCGCATCAGCGCGCCCGACTTGTCGCGGGCAAACAGCGCGTCCCAGCGGCTGCCCCAGATGACCTTGATCACGTTCCAGCCGGCGCCGCGGAATTCGCTTTCGAGTTCCTGGATGATCTTGCCGTTGCCGCGCACCGGACCGTCGAGACGCTGCAGGTTGCAGTTGATCACGAACACGAGGTTATCCAGCCGCTCGCGGCCGGCCATGCCGATCGCGCCGAGCGATTCCGGCTCGTCCGTTTCGCCGTCGCCGAGGAAGGCCCAGACCTTGCGGCCGTCGGTCTTCGCGATGCCGCGCGCCTGCAGGTACTTCATGAAGCGCGCCTGGTAGATCGCCATGATCGGGCCGAGGCCCATCGACACGGTCGGGAATTGCCAGAAGTCCGGCATCAGCCACGGGTGCGGATACGACGAGATGCCCTCGCCGCCGACTTCCTGGCGGAAGTTGTCGAGCTGCTTGTCGGTCAGGCGACCGAGCAGGAACGCGCGCGAATAGACGCCCGGCGACGAATGGCCCTGCACGAACACGAGGTCACCACCGTGCTCGGCCGACGGTGCGTGCCAGAAGTGGTTGTAGCCGACGTCGTACAGCGTGGCGGCCGACGCGAACGACGCGATGTGGCCGCCGACGTTGGTTTCCTTACCGGCGCGCAGCACCATCGCCATCGCGTTCCAGCGGGTGTACGAGCGGATGCGGTGTTCGATGTCCTGGTCGCCGGGGTTCTTGGCCTGGCGCGCGACCGGAATCGTATTGATGTAAGGCGTGTTGGCGGAGAACGGCAGATGTTCGCCGTGCACGCGTGCAAACTCGATCTGCTTTTCGATCAGGTAGTGGGCACGGTCAGGGCCAACAGCAGAAATCACGCCATCCAGCGCTTCCAGCCATTCGCCGGTTTCCTGGGGATCGTCGTCTTTCTCGGCGGCGACATATTTCATGACTTCGTCGGGTACAGCGGACATGCTCGTCTCCTGGGTATGGGGAACGCACTTTGAACAGACCACGCGGACGCAGGATTAGGCCGCGGCAGCACCGGCTGATTGTAATAAGGGTCCCGACGTCAACGCAATCAAATTTTCAAATTACGAGATCAATTCTCACAATGCGGAAAATTGCTGCAACGCAACCTGGTTTGACTGCCATTAGACGTATCCGTCGGCTAGTTTGCGCCGATTAACTGCACTTTCCGCGCTTTTTTGCGTCATTTGTCGGGGACGTGCTGAGCTACAATGCCACGCATGTTGACCGAACGGCTTTTCTCTCGCTCGGCGCGCACCGCGGGTTCGCCGGCGGATTCGTCGCCGTCCTCGCGCTGGCACCACGGACCCTGGTGGTCCAATTCCTATTTGCTGACGCCGCTGCTGTCGATCCTGGTATTCCTGGTCGTCATGAGCCTGATTCTCTGGAGTCTGAACCGGCGCGAGCAGCAGCAGCAGGAAGACACGCTGTACCGCAACGTCGCGTGGGCGCAGCAGCAGATCCGGCTGTCGATGACGAGCGCACAGGAACAGATCCAGGCGCTCGCGCGCGACCTCGCCGCCGGCCATGCCGACGAGCACTCGTTCCAGGTGAACACCACTGACATCATGCAGGGGCATCCCGAGATCCTCTACATGAACTGGTACACCGCACAGCAGCAGCCGCGCTGGCCCAATGCCGCGCCGCCGGTGCTCGGCCAGCGGCTCGCGCGCCCGAACGACGCGCAAATGGACGAAGCGGTCAAAGCTGGTTTCGCCGAGGCGCGCAACACGCGCCGCCAGGTGTACTCGCCGCTCATCTACGACGACCTCGGCAACGGCTTCATCACGCTGCAAACGCCGATCTTCCGTGATCGCGATTTCCTCGGCACGATCGCCGCGGTGTTCTCGGTGGAAGGCATTCTGAAGCGCGACATCCCGCCCGAGCTGTCGGCCAAATACAAAATCTCGATCATCGACGCGAACAACCGCGAGTTGACCACCACGTCGACCCGCCCGCGCCTGCCTCGCGACATGTTCTACGACCTGCCGCTCGACCCGCCGGGCCAGGGCGTCTCGGTGCGCGTCTACGCGTTCCCGCAGATCACCAACTTCACGAACAACACGCTGGTGTGGCTGGTGGCGGGCCTCTCCTGTTTCGTGCTGTGGAGCCTGTGGAGTCTGTGGAAGCACACGCGGCAGCGCTTCGAGGCGCAGCAGGCGCTGTACGCGGAAGCGTTTTTCCGCCGCGCGATGGAAAACTCGGTGCTGATCGGCATGCGCGTGCTCGACATGCACGGCCGCATCACGCACGTGAACCCGGCGTTCTGCCGCATGACCGGCTGGGACGAAAGCGACCTAGTCGGCAAGAGCGCGCCGTTCGCCTACTGGCCGCGCGACGCTTACCCCGAGATGCAGCGCCAGCTCGACATGACGCTGCGCGGCAAGGCGCCCTCGTCCGGCTTCGAGTTGCGCGTGCGCCGCAAGGACGGCTCGACGTTCCACGCACGGCTGTACGTGTCGCCGCTGATCGACAGCTCGGGCCGCCAGACCGGCTGGATGTCGTCGATGACCGACATCACCGAGCCGAAGCGCGCGCGCGAAGAGCTCGCCGCCGCCCACGAACGCTTCACGACCGTGCTCGAAAGCCTCGATGCGGCGGTGTCGGTGCTCGCCGCCGACGAAGCCGAGCTGCTGTTCGCGAACCGCTACTACCGGCATCTGTTCGGCATCCGCCCGGACGGCCACCTCGAACTCGCGGGCGGCGGCTTCGACAGCTCGCAGGCGTCTTCCGATTCGATCGACATGGTCGACACCTTCGTCGGCCTGCCCGCCGCCGCGCTGACCGAAAGCACGGCCGACGCGCAGGAAATCTACATCCCCGGCATCCAGAAGTGGTTCGAGGTGCGGCGCCAGTACATCCAGTGGGTCGATGGCCATCTCGCGCAGATGCAGATCGCGACCGACATCACGACCCGCAAGCGCGCGCAGGAGCTGGCGCGCCAGCAGGACGAGAAGCTGCAGTTCACGAGCCGCCTGATGACGATGGGCGAAATGGCCTCGTCGCTCGCGCACGAGCTGAATCAGCCGCTCGCCGCGATCAATAACTATTGCTCCGGAACCGTCGCACTGGTTAAATCCGGTCGGACGACGCCTGACAATCTGCTGCCGGTGCTCGAAAAGACCGCGCAGCAGGCGGTGCGCGCCGGCATGATCATCAAGCGCATCCGCGAATTCGTGAAGCGCAGCGAGCCGAAGCGTCAGGCCACGCGGGTCGCGGATATCGTCGCCGACGCGGTGGGTCTCGCCGAAATCGAGGCAAGGAAGCGGCGGATTCGCATCGTGACCGATCTGCGCTCGCGGCTGCCGGTGATCTACGTCGATCCGGTGCTGATCGAACAGGTGCTGGTGAACCTGCTGAAGAACGGCGTCGAGGCGATGGCCGAAGCGCGCCCGAACGCGGTCGACCCGGTCATTCGCGTGGTCGTGCGGCTGGATAGCGGCTTCGTTTGCATCAGCGTCGTCGATCAGGGGCCGGGCGTCGACGAAACGACCGCCGAGCGTCTGTTCGAACCGTTTTACAGCACCAAGTCCGACGGTATGGGCATGGGGCTGAACATTTGCCGTTCGATTATCGAATCGCATCGCGGACGTCTGTGGGTGGTCAACAACGTCGAATCCGACGGCCACATCACGGGCGCCACGTTCCATTGCAGTCTGCCTATTGGGGAGCCTGACGGCCCGAGCAACGGCGGGTCCGAGGCGCCGACACCACAAACCGTTACGGGAGAGCTATGAACAGCCCAGTCACCACCCAGGAAACCGTCTTTGTCGTCGACGACGACGAGGCCGTGCGAGATTCGCTGCGCTGGCTGCTGGAGGCGAACGGCTACCGCGTTCAATGCTTCCTGAGCGCCGAACAGTTCCTCGACGCATGGCAGCCGCATCAGCATCCGGGCCAGATCGCGTGCCTGATCCTCGACGTGCGGATGTCCGGCATGAGCGGACTCGAGCTGCAGGAACGCCTGATCGCCGACAACGCTTCGCTGCCGATCATCTTCGTGACGGGCCACGGCGACGTGCCGATGGCCGTGTCGACGATGAAAAAAGGCGCGATGGACTTCATCGAAAAGCCGTTCGACGAAGCCGAGTTGCGCAAGCTCGTCGAGCGCATGCTGGACAAGGCGCGCAGCGAAAGCACCAGCGTCCAGCAGCAGCGTGCCGCGGCCGAGCGCCTCGGCAAGCTGACCGCGCGTGAGCATCAGGTGCTCGAGCGGATCATCGCGGGCCGCCTGAACAAGCAGATCGCCGACGACCTGGGCATCAGCATCAAGACGGTGGAAGCGCATCGCGCGAACATCATGGAAAAGCTGAACGTCAACACGGTCGCCGATCTGCTGCGACTCGCGCTGTCGAACAAACCGCAAACGGCGCAGTAACGGCGGTACGGGCGGCCCTCCGCTCGGAGGGCCGTTTCTATGTGCCCGCCGCGGGTGGCGGTTGCGTCGCCGGTTCGCGACGGCGTGAGCGTCGCTGAGTCCTGCGTGCGCGTGGCGTGCGAGCGGCCTGCCCCGCCGCCCGAGTAGCGCTTTCTTGCCGTCGCACGTCCCGCCCCACCTCCCGTACGCTCCCAAGCGCGCCGCGAATCCACTGCGGAAGCGCGCGCCCCGCGCCGGTATAATGTCGGACTTTGCAGCGGCGCCTTGCGCGAATCCCCAACGCTCTGTGACAGGCGACCTGGCTTCGTCAAGCAGCCGAAGCACACCGTCGCGCGCCCCCTCCGCGCGAGCGCTTCGCCCGCCAGCCAAACCGCCTGCCCCGAATCCATTCCCGATCCCAACCTCGACTCAACGTTCGACCGACCATGACTGCCAAACTGATCGACGGCCTCGCCCTCTCCAAGACCCTGCGCGCCGACGTCGCGGCGCGCGCCGCCGCCCTGACCGCCCGCGGCCATCAGCCGGGCCTCGCCGTGATTCTGGTCGGCGACAATCCGGCCAGCGAAGTGTATGTGCGCAACAAGGTGAAAGCCTGCCACGACAACGGCCTCGGCTCGTCGTTCGACCGCTATCCGGCCGACCTGCCCGAAGCCGACCTGCTCGCGCGCATCGACGAGCTGAACCGCGATCCGGCCATCCACGGCATCCTCGTGCAGCTGCCGCTGCCGAAGCACATCGACAGCCACAAGGTGATCGAGGCGATCGCGCCCGAGAAGGACGTCGACGGCTTCCACGTCGCCAATGCGGGCGCGTTGCTGACCGGCCAGCCGCTGTTCCGTCCGTGCACGCCGTACGGCGTGATGAAGATGTTCGAGGCCTACGGCATCGAGCTGAAGGGTGTCAACGCGGTGGTGATCGGCCGCTCGAATATCGTCGGCAAGCCGATGGCGCTGCTGCTGCTCGAAGCGGGCGCGACCGTCACGATCTGCCACAGCAAGACGCGCGATCTGGCCGCGCACACGCGCAACGCCGATGTCGTGGTCGCCGCGACCGGGCTTCGCAACATTCTGACCGCGGACATGGTGAAGCCGGGCGCGACCGTGATCGACGTCGGCATGAATCGCGACGACGCCGGCAAGCTGTGCGGCGACGTCGACTTCGCGGGCGTCAAGGAAGTGGCCGGCCATATCACGCCGGTGCCGGGCGGCGTGGGCCCGATGACGATCACGATGCTGCTGGTCAACACGATCGAAGCGGCCGAGCGCGAGGCGAACGCGGCCAAGGCCTAAGCACCGGGCGGTCAGTGCGAGACGGAGTAAGGCAACTCATCCGTCTCGTCCACCGGGTCATCGCCCGTCCTCCTCTCTCGTAGCCCCCCCTCGTCACCGCGCCCGCCGGACCACGCCCCGCCCCATCGCGCGCCAGCGCACCGCAACATCTGTTAATTTGTCAGCCGATGGATTGGAATCGGCGCGCCCCGCCCCAATACTGTCCTCAGCCGGTGCCGCCACGCGCCGTGCGCCGATCGTCGAGCGACACGCCATGAGACGGCTCGCGCGAACGCCGCCGCACCACCACCCCTTTCACCCGCGTCAGACAGGAAGCCCTATGTCCACTACCGCCACGCCTCAAGACAATCCGCTCCTCGATTTTTCCGATCTGCCGCGCTTTGGCTCCATCCGACCCGAGCACGTGACGCCCGCCCTCGACGTGCTGCTCGCCGACGCGGCGGCCGCGGTCGAGCGGGCCGCGCTGCCGGTCACGCCCGCGTCGTGGCCCGACGTCGTCGAACCGGTCGAGCGCGCCACCGAGCCGCTGTCGCGCGCGTGGAGCGTGATCGGCCATCTGAACGCCGTCGCCGATACGCCCGAGCTGCGCGCCGTATACGGCGAGAACCTGCCGCGCGTGACCGAGTTCTGGTCGAGCGTCGGCCAGAATCTCGCGCTCTACGAGAAGTACAAGGCACTGAACGCCAGCGACGAGTTCGCGTCGCTGAACGGCGAGCGCAAGAAGATCCTCAGCAACGCGCTGCGTGACTTCCGTCTGTCCGGCGCCGAGCTGCCGGAAGACCAGAAGCCGCGTTTCGCCGAATTGCAGGAGCGCCAGGCGGCGCTGTCGAAGGCGTTTTCGGATCACGTGCTCGATGCGACCAACGCGTATGCGTACCTCGTCGATGCGGGCAACGAGGCGCAACTGGCGGGGCTGCCCGAAGACGTGATCGAGGCCGCGAAGGAAGCCGCCGAGCGCGACGGCAAGACCGGCTACAAGTTCACGCTGCACTTCCCGTCGTATTTCCCAGTCATGCAGTACTCGGAAAACCGTCCGATGCGTGAAGCGATGTATCGCGCGTACGTGACGCGCGCGTCCGAGCTCGGCGCGCAATACGGCAACGGCAAGACCGAGTGGGACAACACCCAGGTGCTCGCCGACGAACTGAAGCTGCGCGCCGAAGAAGCGCAGATGCTCGGCTACGGCAACTTCGCCGAAGTGTCGCTCGCGCCGAAGATGGCCGAATCGCCGGCTCAGGTGATGACCTTCCTCGAAGACCTCGCGACGCGCGCGCGTCCGCATGCTGAGCAGGACTGGAAAGAGCTGCGCGAATTCGCCGCGAGCGAACTCGGCATGACCGATCTGCAGCCGTGGGACATGACGTTCGCCGCCGAGCGTCTGCGTCAGAAGCGCTATGCGTTCTCGGAAAACGAAGTGAAGCAGTACTTCCCGGAAGACGCGGTGTTCAAGGGTCTGTTCAAAGTCACCGAGACGCTGTTCGGCGTGCGCATCCGCCGCGACGAAGCGGCCGTCTGGCATCCGGACGTACGCTTTTTCCGCGTCGAGAATCAGGACGGCGGCCTCGTCGCGCAGTTCTATCTCGACCTGTATGCACGCGAAGGCAAGCGCGGCGGCGCCTGGATGGACGACGCGCGCGGCCGTCACAAGCTCGCGCACGGCGCGGTGCAAACGCCGGTCGCATACCTGACCTGCAATTTCTCGGCGCCGGTCGGCGGCAAGCCCGCCTGCTTCACGCACGACGAGGTGATCACGCTGTTTCACGAGTTCGGCCACGGCTTGCATCACATGCTGACGCGCGTCGATGAGCTCGGCGTGTCGGGCATCAACGGCGTCGAATGGGATGCGGTCGAACTGCCGTCGCAGTTCATGGAGAACTTCTGCTGGGAATGGGACGTGCTGTCCGACATGACCTCGCACGTCGATACCGGGAAGCCGCTGCCGCGTGATCTGTTCGACAAGATGCTCGCCGCGAAGAACTTTCAGAGCGGTCTCGGCACGCTGCGGCAGATCGTGTTCTCGATGTTCGACATGCAACTGCATACGGGCTTCGATGCGAATGGCGCGAAGAGCGCCAACGACCTCGCGCGCGAAATCAACGAACGCTTCCACGTCGTGCCGCAAGCGCCGTTCTCGCGCTGGCCGAATACGTTCAGCCATATTTTCGCGGGCGGTTACGCGGCCGGCTACTACAGCTACAAGTGGGCGGAAGTGCTGTCGGCGGATGCGTACGCGGCGTTCGAGGAAGCTGCGCAAGCCGCGGGCAGCGTGCTCGATCAGTCGACCGGCATGCGCTATCGTCGCGAGATTCTGGAAGTGGGCGGCAGCCGGCCGGCGATGGAATCGTTCAAGGCGTTCCGCGGCCGCGAACCGAATATCGATGCGCTGCTGCGGCATAACGGCATGGCGCCGGGTGCCGCACACTGAGCGATTCAAGCGTCGCGATGATCGTTCGTTCGGCGTGGATGGGATGGCGCCGAACGAGCGATGCCGACAAAAAACCGGCGGTCTGCGCGAGCAGGCCGCCGGTTTTTTCATTCATCCGCGAGATACCGCGCTACGCGCGATGCAGCTTGAAATCGACCTGCTCAGGGCGCCCTTCGAGCGATAACGACGCGCGCGCGGCCGGCGCACGGCTCACCACCCTGCCCCGGCTCACCACCGCGAGCCGCGCGGCGCGCAGACGGATCGCCTCGATCTCGTCGCGCGCGTCGAGCACGACGAGATTGGCCGCGCAACCGGGCGCGATGCCGTAGTCTTCCAGACCGAGAATGCGCGCCGCGTTCACGGTCACCGCGTCGAAACAGGCGCGCATGCCGTCGACGCTGGTCATCTGCGCAACATGCAGGCCCATCTGCGCGACTTCGAGCATGTCGGCCGAGCCGAGGCTGTACCACGGGTCCACCACGCAGTCGTGGCCGAATGCGACCGTGATGCCCGCCGCCAGCATCTCCGGCACCCGCGTCATGCCGCGCCGTTTCGGGTAGGTGTCGCTGCGGCCTTGCAGCGTGATGTTGATTAGCGGATTTGCGATCGCCGCGACGCCCGACTCGCGCATCAGCGGCAACAGCTTGCTCACGTAGTAGTTGTCCATCGAATGCATCGACGTCAGGTGCGAACCGGTGACGCGTCCGTGCAAGCCGAGCCGATGGGTTTCGGCCGCGAGCGTTTCGATGTGGCGTGACAGCGGATCATCCGATTCGTCGC
The DNA here is from genome assembly GCF_000092885.1 of Paraburkholderia atlantica. Classification (NCBI taxonomy): domain Bacteria; kingdom Pseudomonadati; phylum Pseudomonadota; class Betaproteobacteria; order Burkholderiales; family Burkholderiaceae; genus Paraburkholderia; species Paraburkholderia atlantica. The sequence continues at coordinate 2,139,711 of NC_014117.1, forward strand.
AGTGCATGTCGACGCGCAAGCCCTGCCCGGCCGCGTACTCGCACAGCATGCGCACCGACTGCGCGCCGTCGGCCATCGTGCGCTCGAAATGCGGAATGCCGCCGACCACGTCGACACCCATGCCGATCGCGCGCTTGAGGTTGTCGAACGCACCAGCGCTGCGCAGCAGACCGTCCTGCGGGAAAGCGACCAGCTGCAGATCGAGATACGGCGCGACGCGGCGCTTCACTTCGAGCAATGCTTCGACGGCGAGCAGACGCGGATCGCATACGTCGACGTGGCTGCGGATCGCGAGCAGGCCGCGCGCGACGGCCCAGTCGCAATACTGCATCGCGCGTTCGATCAACGCTTGCTGCGTGAGCTCGGGCTTCAACTCGCCCCATAGCGCGATGCCTTCGAGCAGCGTGCCCGAGGCGTTCACGCGCGGCAAACCGTACGACAGCGTCGCGTCCATATGGAAATGCGGATCGACGAACGGCGGCGTGACGAGCGAACCGGCCGCGTCGATTTCGTCGCGCGCGCTCGCGGCCAGGTTCGGCTCGACCGCGACGATGCGCCCCGCGTCGATGCCGATGTCGACTGGGGACGGGTGATGCGGGGACAGCTGGGCGGCACTGCGCGGCAGCGTCGCGCGGCGGATGATCAGATCCATGTTCGCTCCGGTTGATCGCGTTCGGACTGGCTACGATTCTATCGACGCCAGAATAATGCGGGCACCGATGCGTACCGGCGCACGCGCCGCAATCCGTACCGGCTGCGCGCGATGCGACGCGCCTATACTCGCCGTTTCGGCCATGCATTGACGGAGCGTACAGATGAAAACGATCGGTGTGATCGGCGGAATGAGCTGGGAGTCGTCCTCCGAGTATTACCGGCTGCTGAACCGCCACGCGAAGACGCGGCTCGGCGGTCATCATAACGCGCGCAGTCTGCTGCTGACCGTCGATTTCGCGTCGATCGAGGCGAACCAGCGCGCCGGCGACTGGCAAGCGCTCGGCGAACAGATGGCCGATGCCGCGCGCCAGCTCGAACGCGGCGGCGCCGATCTCGTGATTCTTGCGACGAACACGATGCATCGCGTGTACGAATCGATCGAGCAGGCAATCACGGTGCCGTTCCTGCACATCGCCGATCCGACCGGCGCGGCGTTGCGCGCGGCTGGCGTCGAGCGCGTGGGCCTGCTCGGCACGCGCTACACGATGGAACAGACGTTCTATACGGGCCGGCTGCGCGAGCGCTATGGACTCGACACGCTCGTGCCTGATGACGACGAACGCACGGACGTGCACCGCATCATTTACGACGAGCTATGCCACGGTAACGTGGACGACGCGTCGCGCAAGGTCTATCAACGCGTGATCGAACATCTGGCCGCGCGTGGCGCGCAGGCGGTGATACTCGGGTGCACGGAGATCACGCTGCTGATCAAGCCGGAAGATTCGGTGCTGCCTGTATTCGACACTACTGCGTTGCATGCGCAGGCGGCGGTGGAGTGGTCGATTGGGGAATGACGATGGGTTCGAGGCTTCGATCGCGCACCAATCGTGTTGCGTCAGTTCACGCGCTCGCAGCATATGCAGCGAGCTACCACAGGCAAAACGAGGCGCTGAAAGTCAAAAAGCCCGCATGGCTTGCGCGATGCGGGCTTTCAACAATGCTTTGGTTGCGGGGGTAGGATTTGAACCTACGACCTTCGGGTTATGAGCCCGACGAGCTGCCAGACTGCTCCACCCCGCGTCAGAGAAAAAAGATTATATAAGGTTACTAGCAAAACGTCAAACCTATGCGCGGAACATTTCTCGAACGACCTCGTCGCCATGAAATTCGAGCCTCGATAAACACGCATGAACATGCGCCGTGAATCGCAAGACAAGCGACCCAGCCTCGCATTCCATGCACGGCGCAAGGCACACAGCAATTCGAATGTCGCCGACTTTGACCGGCGAGGCCCCCGCTATAATCGGCCTTGCTCTCATCACGCACGCAACGGATATTTTCGTGAAAATCGCCACCTGGAACGTCAACTCCCTCAAAGTCCGCCAGCAGCACGTGATCGACTGGCTCGCGAGCAGCGGCACCGACGTGCTGTGCCTGCAGGAACTGAAGCTCCCCGACGAAAAGTTTCCGCGCGCCGAACTCGAGGCGGTCGGCTATCGAAGCTGGTACGCGGGTCAGAAAACTTATAACGGTGTCGGCATTCTGGTGCGCGAAGGTGTGAACGTCGACGAAAGCAGCATCGTGCGCAACATCCCCGGTTTTGAGGATCCGCAGCAGCGCGTCATCGCGGCAACCGTCGACGGCGTGCGCATCATCTCCGCGTATTTTCCCAACGGCCAGGCGCCCGGCACCGACAAGTTCGCGTACAAGCTGCGCTGGCTCGACGCGCTGCACGACTGGCTCGCAACCGAGATGACGCTGCATCCGAAGCTCGCGCTACTCGGCGACTACAACATCGCGCCCGAAGATCGTGACGTGCACGACCCGAAGGCATGGGAAGGCCAGAATCTGGTGTCGCCCGAGGAACGCGCCGCGTTCGTGCGGCTGATCGGCCTCGGTCTGCTCGACGCGTTCCGCCAGTTCGAGCAGCAGGAAAAAATCTATTCGTGGTGGGACTACCGGATGATGGCGTTCCGTCGCAACGCGGGGCTGCGCATCGATCACATCCTGCTGTCGAAGGCGCTGTCCGACATCTGCAAAGCGTGCGACATCGACAAAGTACCGCGCAAGTGGGATCAGCCGTCGGATCACGCGCCGGTGTTCGCGCAGCTCGGTTGATCCGCAACCCAGCCACGAAGCGAGGCAGTGCGGCCTCGCTTCCCTGGTGCTTCAAGCGCCGCCCAGCACACCCCACAAGAACTCGAACACCATCGCATCATGCTCGGCCTGCTCCAGCTCATCGGAGCCGCCGTGTCCGCCTTCCGTATTCTCCCGGTACCACACGTTCTGCGCGCCCAGCGCCTGCATGCGCGCGGCCATCTTGCGCGCGTGGCCGGGATGCACGCGATCGTCGGCGGTCGACGTCATGAATAGCACCGGCGGATACGCGACGCCCGCCGCGAGGTTGTGATACGGCGAATACGCGGCGAGCGCGCGCGCTTCATCGGGTTCATCCGGGTCGCCGTACTCGTCGATCCACGACGCGCCCGCGTGCAGCAGGTGATAGCGGCTCATATCGAGCAACGGCACCTCGCACACGACTGCGCCGAATAGCTCCGGCCGCTGCACCATGCAGGCGGCCACCAGCAGACCGCCGTTGCTGCCGCCCTGAATGCCGAGCTGCGCGGCGCTCGTCACGCCGCTCGCAATCAGAGCCTCGGCGACCGCGATGAAATCATCGAATGCGCGCTGGCGATGTTCGCCTTGCGCCGCCGTGTGCCAGCGCGTGCCGAACTCGCCGCCGCCGCGAATATGCGCGACCACGTATACGCCGCCACGTTCGAGCCAGCCGATGCCCTGCCCCGTCAAATAGCTCGGCAGCAGCGGGATCGCGAAGCCGCCGTAGCCGCTGAGCAGACACGGACGCGTCGGCTGTCTATCGCCCGGCGATGACGGCGCTTCCTTCGGTCCAATCACCGTGTACGGAATGCGCGTGCCATCGGCCGATACCGCATGGCCGCGCGTCACGGCAACGCTCGTCGCGTCGAACTGCGTCGGCCAACGGTCGAGCAACTCCCATTCGCCGGGCTCGTCGCGCGCGAGATCGGCGAGCCAGTAGGCGGGCGGTTGCAGATAATCGTCGGTGTCGACGAACACTTCGTCGTTCAGCGTCGACTCGACCGGCGATACGTCCACTTGCGCGTCGCCGCGCAACGCGAACACACGCTCGCGCCAGTGCCAGGTGCCGTCCTCGCGTTGCGACGGCGTCCAGATCAGCGTCTTGCCGCGCACGTCGTCGAGATACGACACGATCAGATGATGGCGCGTATGCGACCACTCGCAGGCCGAAGTCAGCGGCGTCGGCGTGAAGAGCGGCGTCACGTCGCGCTCGCCGCGCAGAAACGCGTCCTCGCGAATCGCGAGCAGCGCGCCGCCAGCATAGCGCGCGCGATTGCCGTCCCACTCGCATTCCCAGTCGAGGCGCGGCTCGAGCAGCAGCCAGCCCTGCCACGCCCCCACCGCGACGTGCGACGGTACCTCATAGCGATGCCAGGCATCGCTGGCACCGTCGAGGTAATAGGTGTGCGAATCGAAAAAGTCGACGCTGCTCGTCACCGTATGCCTGCGGTCGACCGGATCGTAATTCGCCTCGACGCCGATGTCACCGAACTCGCCGCGAAACACGACCGGCGCGTCGGAGAGCGCGGTGCCGCGAGTCCAGCGCCGCACGTCGCGTGGGTAACCGGAACGCGTCAGCGTCTTGCGCCCGTTGTCCCAGCCGACGTACAGCGTATCGCGATCGATCCACGACACCGTGTGCTTACCCGCCTTCGCAATCGCGAAACCATCATCGACGAAACGCCGCACGTCGAGATCGAACTCGCGCACGACGAGCGCGTCCGAGCCGCCCGGCGACATCGTGATCAGCGCGCGATCGCCGTCAGGATAAAGGATGTCGAGATCGACGCACACCCACGGCTTGCCTTCGGCCGCACCGAGCGCGTCGAAGTCGAGCAGGTTCTGCCACACCGGCGCGCCGGCGCGCCATGCGGCCCACGCGGTGCGTCGCCAGATGCCGCGCGGATTGCGTTCGTCCTGCCACAGATCGTAGGCCCAGTCCTTCCAGCGATCCGGAATCACCGGACGCTCGCGCGGCAGATACGCATCGGCGAGCCTGCGTCTGAGCGTGTCGAACGACGCGCCGCTGCACCACGCCGCACGTGTGCGCGCATTCTGCGCGTCGACCCATGCGAGTGCGTCAGTGTCGTACAGCTCTTCGAGCGACAGAAAAGGATCGGGGGAAAGCGGCCACTCGAACGGGGCGGGAGAAGCGGAAGAAGCTGGCATCGTTGGCTGTCGGATCGGAACAGCGTTGATTATGCCTTGTGCGCGCGGGTTGCCCGCCTGCCACGACGCGCGATGCAAAAACGACGAAGGCGGCCAGAGCCGCCCTCGCCTGCGATGCAGGATCGCTCAATACGAACGCATCAAGGCTCGAGATTGAGCTCCTGAATCTTGCGCGTAATCGTATTGCGGCCAATACCGAGCCGCTCGGCCGCCTCGACCTTGCGGCCGCGCGTGAAGTCGAGCGCCTCGCGGATCACGGCCGCTTCGAAGCGGCGTGCGAGTTCGTCCATCACGTCGGCCGCGTTCTCGCGCAGCATGCGCGCGACTTCGGTGCGCAGGCCGCCTTCCCATGCGCTCAGCGCAGTGGCGACCGACGCACCCGCCGGATGCACGAGCGTGCTGGCGTTCGCGCCAGCGAGCGGCGCGCCGACCGTGAAGCCCGCATTGGTCGCCACGGCGCCATCCGTCGTCGCTCCCGCGGCGGCACCCGCACCAGGCTCGCTCCCGCCGCTGTGCGCGGGACCGAGATCGGGCGGCAGATCCTTGATTTCGATCGTCTGCGCGGGCGCCATCACCGTGAGCCAGTTTGCGAGGTTCTCGAGTTGCCGCACGTTGCCCGGAAACGGCAGCGACGCGAGATACGCGAGCGCCTCGTCGGACACGCGCTTCGGTTCGACGCCGAGATCGCGCGCGCTCTTCTGCAGGAAATGCCGCGTCAGCAGAGGAATGTCCTCGCTGCGCTCGCGCAATGCGGGCAAGCGCAGACGGATCACGTTCAGACGGTGATACAGATCCTCGCGAAACAGCCCCTGCCGCACGCGCGCTTCGAGGTTCTGGTGCGTCGCCGCGATCACGCGCACATTCGCCCGCAGCGGATTGTGGCCGCCCACGCGATAGAACTGTCCGTCCGACAGCACGCGCAACAGGCGTGTTTGCAGATCGAACGGCATGTCGCCGATTTCGTCGAGAAACAGCGTGCCGTTCTCGGCCTGTTCGAAGCGTCCCTGGCGCATCGCCTGCGCGCCGGTGAACGCGCCGCGCTCATGACCGAACAGCTCGGACTCCAGCAGATCCTTCGGAATCGCGGCCGTGTTCAACGCGATGAAGGGGCCGTTCGCGCGTGGGCTATGTCGGTGCAGCGCACGCGCGACCAGTTCCTTCCCGGTGCCTGATTCGCCCGTAATGAGCACGGTGGCCGCCGAATGCGACAGGCGACCGATCGCGCGAAACATGTCCTGCATCGCAGGCGCCTGGCCGAGCATCTCGGGCGCTTCAGCGACGCGGTCGTCCCATGTCTGCTCGCCGCGCATGCTTTCGTCGACCGCGCGGCGAATCAGTTCGACCGCCTTATCAATGTCGAACGGCTTCGCGAGATACTCAAACGCACCGCCCTGGAATGCGGCGACCGCGCTATCGAGATCCGAGAACGCGGTCATGATGATGACCGGCAAGCCCGGCACCTTGTCGCGTACGGTCTGCAGCAGCTCCAGCCCGGAGCCGCCGGGCATGCGGATATCGGAGACCAGCACCTGCGGGCTGTCATGATCGAGCGCGGCCGACGCTTCGCGCACGTTCGCGAAGCTGCGCGTCGCGAAGTTCTCGCGCGCCAGCGCTTTCTCGAGCACCCAGCGAATTGATTGATCGTCGTCTACTATCCAGATCGGCTTCATAAGGTCGGTCTTGAGGTGCTTGGTGGTATCTAGAGATCGAGCGGCAGCAGAATCTGAAACTCGGTATGGCCCGGCCGGCTATCCACCTCGATCAGGCCTTCGTGCTGCTGCACGAAGGTCTGCGCAAGCGTGAGACCGAGACCGCTGCCGTCCTCGCGCCCCGATACGAGCGGATAGAAAATGCGGTCGCGAATCTCTTCGGGAATGCCTGGGCCGTTGTCGACGATATGCAAGTCCAATGCCAGCTTGCACAGGCGTTTTGAAATCGTGACCTTGCGCGCGATGCGCGTACGCAACTCGATGCGCGCATCGCCCTGCGAGATCCGCTCGCGCAACGCCTCGGCCGCATTGCGCACGATGTTCAGCAGCGCCTGGATCAGCTGCTCCTTGTCGCCGCGCAGATCCGGCACGCTGACGTCGTAGTCGCGCTCGATCGTCAGACCGCGGGGAAATTCCGCGAGAATCACCTGACGCACGCGCTCGCACACCTCGTGAATATTCACGTCGCCGACGATATGCGGATGCCGGTGCGGTTCGAGCAAGCGGTCGACCAGCGTCTGCAGGCGATCCGATTCCTTGATGATGACCTGGGTGTACTCGCGCAACTCGTCGCGCTGACGCTCGCCGAGTTCGAACTCGAGCAACTGCGCGGCGCCGCGAATGCCGCCGAGCGGATTCTTGATTTCGTGCGCGAGATTGCGGATCAGATGCTTGTTGACGGCCGTCAGGTCGTTGATGCGCTCTTCGCGGTCGGTGCGCAGATGCCGCTCGTTCTCGAACAGTTCGAGCAGCACGTAGTCCTGCGCGCTTTCCAGAAAGCCGACGATCGCATGCACGTGCAGCGGCTCGTGGCCGGGACGCTCGAGCACGGCGTCCAGATGCGTCGCGTGAAAACGGTGAGCGGCGATCGCGGTGATCGTCGCGACCAGTTCGTCCGCATTCGAGAAGATGTCCGGCCACGCCATCTGCGTCAGTTGCTTGCGCGACATCTCCAGCATCGATTCCGCCGACGGATTCGCGAACGCGACGCGCAGCGTGCGCTTCTCGAGCACCAGCACGACGGTGGGCAACGCCTCGAAACCCGGCAGCAAGCCAGAGCTCACGAGCTGAACGTCATCCGACAGCGTCTGTTCGTGTACTTTCCTTGCCTTGATCAGATTCTTGAGAACCATCTTGCAGTGTGGCCGGTAGGAGATGGTGGTAAATCAGGAGTGCGGGCCCGTTGGTGATTCGTCGAATTGCATGTTGACCGCGCGCGGTCGGCCGTGCGTATGGCCTAACAAAAAAGGGACGGCGCCGCCGTCCCTTCGTGACCGATCGCGAGCGTCGGGCAAAGCGCTTCGCCGCGTGAAGGGCGAAGCGCCATGGCCGCTTACAGCGAGTAGTACATTTCGAATTCGATCGGGTGCACCGACTGACGATAGCGTTGCAGCTCGCCCGTCTTCAGTTCGATGTACGCGTCGAGCATCGAATCCGTGAACACGCCACCGCGCGTCAAGAACTCGCGGTCCGCGTCGAGTGCGTCGAGAGCCTGGTCGAGGCCCGCGCACACGGTCGGGATCTTTGCATCCTCTTCCGGCGGCAGGTCGTACAGGTTCTTGTCGGCAGCTTCGCCCGGGTGAATCTTGTTCTGCACGCCGTCCAGACCCGCCATCATCAGCGCGGAGAAGCACAGGTACGGATTCGCCAGCGGATCCGGGAAGCGCGTTTCGATACGGCGGCCCTTCGGGTTCGACACGTGCGGAATACGGATCGATGCCGAACGGTTGCGAGCCGAGTAAGCGAGCTTGACCGGCGCTTCGAAGTGCGGCACGAGACGCTTGTACGAGTTCGTACCCGGGTTCGTGATCGCATTCAGCGCGCGAGCGTGCTTGATGATGCCGCCGATGTAGAACAGCGCGAATTCCGACAGACCCGCGTAACCATTGCCCGCGAACAGGTTCTGGCCGTCCTTCCAGATCGACTGGTGAACGTGCATGCCCGAGCCGTTATCGCCGACGACCGGCTTCGGCATGAACGTCGCCGTCTTGCCGTACGTGTGCGCGACGTTGTGGATGATGTACTTCATCTGCTGCAGCCAGTCCGCGCGCTGCACGAGCGTCGAGAACTTGGTGCCGATTTCGTTCTGGCCCTGGCCCGCCACTTCGTGGTGGTGCACTTCGACCGGAATGCCGATCTGTTCGAGCAGCAGACACATTTCCGAGCGGATGTCCTGGAACGTGTCGACCGGCGCGACCGGGAAGTAGCCGCCCTTGGTGCCCGGACGGTGACCGGTGTTGCCGCCTTCGAATTCCTTCGCCGACGACCACGGTGCTTCTTCCGAGCCGATCTTGATGAAGCAGCCCGACTGGTCCGTGTTCCACTGGACCGAATCGAAAATGAAGAATTCCGGTTCCGGACCGAAGAAGGCCGTGTCGCCGAGGCCCGAGCTCTTCAGGTACGCTTCGGCGCGCTTTGCGAGCGAGCGCGGATCGCGCTCGTAGCCCTTGCCGTCAGCCGGTTCGACGACGTCGCAAGTCAGCACGAGGGTCGATTCTTCGAAGAACGGGTCGATGAAGGCCGTGTTCGCGTCCGGGACCAGCAACATGTCCGATGCTTCGATGCCCTTCCAGCCGGCAATCGACGAACCGTCAAACGCATGGCCGCTTTCGAACTTGTCCTCATCGAATGCCGACACCGGCACCGAAACGTGTTGCTCCTTGCCACGGGTGTCGGTGAAGCGGAAGTCGACAAACTTGACGTCTTCGTCTTTGACGAGTTGAACGACGTCGGCCACGGATTTACTCATAACCTATCTCCTGATTAACAATTTCGGCGGAATTCAGCCGCCGCCCAATCTAGCTGACCCGTCCCGGAACGTCCACATATACGGCGTCGCAGGCGGAAAATTCTGCGGGACCAATCGATCGGCACCAATAAAGCAGATAGTGTGCCACCTATGAGCCCACTATGAGCCAATTCGGCGGACATCCTTGCTGCGCTTACGTGTGCGGGCTGCGTGCGGAGCGCGGGCCGCGCCACGAAGAAACGCCCGAACATCCGCACGCACCAGTTTTGTGCATTCACCGCTTTGGAAAACACGTTGTCTTCCATTTTGGTGCATTCAGATTAAAGCGCACCATATTTGCGCATCGAGGTTAGGACAGCGCCCGCCGACTGCCCCGCAGACGCCCAGTCTACACAGGTCTGCGCGGTGCCTGCCGCGCGCTAGAATGATCATTTGGTCCGAAGGAGATTGACGCTCATGAGCACGCTCGAACAGCTTTACGCGAAGGCGGACGCCCGTCGCGCCGAGAACCAGTTGCCCTACGCGGGCGCGGTATCGCCGGCCGAGGCGTTCGAACTGCTGGAACTCGATCCGCGCACCCGTCTCGTCGACGTGCGTACCCGCGCCGAACTCGACTGGGTCGGCCGGCCGGTGATCGGTGATGGCCAATACGCGCATGTCGAATGGACGCGCTATCCGGGCGCGGTGCCCAATCAGGAGTTCATGCAGCAACTCGCGCAGGTCGCCTCGCCCGACACGCCAGTGCTGTTCCTGTGCCGCAGCGCCGCGCGCTCGAAGCTGGCCGCGATCGCCGCGACCCAGGCCGGCTTCACGAAGGCGTACGATCTGCTGGAAGGCTTCGAAGGCGATAAGGACGGCCAGGGGCATCGGAAGACGGTGTCGGGATGGTGTTTTCGCGGCTTGCCCTGGATCGGCGCCTGACGGCGGTCGGCGCACTGCCCTCACATGCGCAAGCCCCGTCGCACGGGTCTGAGGCAGGCCAATCGAAACGGGACGCGCCGACCACGCATTGATTGCATCGTCGGCGCGGGTTGTGACACTGGGATGTCGCGGCCCGCGCCAACCCAACCTCCGGCGCGAACCGCTGCCAGCCGCTCAGCTTCGCGGCTTACCGGTGGCGGCTGCCGCCGCGGCCGCTACTTCAGGCTCGACAATATCGCCACCGAGCAGATGCACCCCCTCGCGCAGCTTCACGAACGCCGCGGCGACGGCTTCCGGCTCACCCTTCACACCGAGATCGATGTGATGCCGCGCATACACACCACCGCGCTCCGCATCCCCGACGCTCGGCAGGCTGAACACCCGCACGCCCGGAAAATCGCGCTCGATTTTCTCCATCAGCGGCGTCACGCGCGACTCCGGCAGCTCGAACACCAGCAACGACTTTTCAGCGTGCGGCGTGGTGTGATGCAGATGCGCGTACTGCGTGTCGAGCACCCACTCGATCATCGGCCAGGCCATCACCGGGAAACCCGGCACGAAATGGTGCTGGCGGATCGAAAAGCCCGGAATCTTGTTGTAGCCATTCGGAATGATGTCGGCGCCCTGCGGATAGGTGCCCATGTTCAGGCGATGCCGGTTCTCGGGCGAGTTCAGATCGAGCGGCATCGCCGAAGTCGCCGGATACATGTCGCGGATGCGCTCCTGGATCAGCTTCGCCGCCTCCGGATGCAGTTCGAGGGGCACGCCGAGTGCGGCCGCCGCGCACTGGCGCGTGTGGTCGTCAGGTGTCGCGCCGATGCCGCCCGTCGAGAAAACGATGTCGCCCGACGCGAACGTGCGACGCAGCGTCGCCGTGATGCGCTCCGGATCGTCGCCGATGTACTCCGCCCAGCCGAGCGACAGCCCGCGCGCCCGGAGCAACTCGATGACCTTCGGTAGATGCTTGTCGACGCGCCTGCCCGACAGGATTTCATCGCCGATGATGATGACGCCAAATGCCATTGCCGCCTCTTTCGTTTGGATCAATAGGGAATCGGCGCGACCTCGCGCGCGCCGCCAGACGCTTCCGCCCGCATCCGCTGCAACGCGCGTAGGCAGTAGTTGCCGAACCACAGCGCCGAGAACACGAGGATGAACGCGTAAATCCAGATCGTCACCGTCGTAATCACCGGGAACAGCACGATCAGCCATACAGACGACGCCCATAGCAGCGTCGGCAGCGAACCTAGCAGGCCGCTCGCGACACCGATCAGCAGCAACGGCAACCGATGGCGCCGCACCAGTTCGCGCCGCTCGTCGGGCGTCGCATGCAACGCGAGCGCGTCGTAGGTCATCACGCGATACGTGAGCCAACCCCACAGCAGCGGCGGAATCAGCGCAAAGAACGGCGGCACGAGCCACAACGGCAACGTGACGATCAGCAGGACGAGACACAGCAGCGTGGTCCAGAGCGCCTGACCGAGGCTACCGTACCATGTTCCGCCGCGTCGTATCTCCAGCCCGGCGAACTGGCGCGCCGCGAGAAAGCGGATCACGGCCGGCATCGACAGCATGGCGATCAGCAGCAGCACCGTGACGACGATCAACGGGATCGCCATCGCGATCACGATGAACGGCGCGATGACCGCGTGTAGCGTCGAAAAACCGAGCACGTCGAACAGATGATAAAGCGTGGCGGTGAAAGACCAGTCGTCGAGCCAGGTGCGGGTCGCGCCGGTCAGCGTCTGCCAGAAGAACCACAGCAGTAATCCCCAGCCGACCGTCGCGACGATAAACGGTTTGAAGGTCAGCCAGAGCATGCGCGGATGCAACGCGCTTGCGAGTGCGCGCCCAAACGAGCGCAACAGATCATTCATCGAGCCAATGCCTGCGTACGAAACGATGGACGGGAAAAACGCGCCGCCCCGGCCTGGCATGCTGGGGCACTGGAGGCGCGCACGAACGTGCACAGCATAAACCAAGGGACGCGCCGCCGGCGGAAGTGGGCGGGGCGGCGGAGCGCGTGCACGAATGGATGCGCAATGGGCGCAGAATGGATTCTGAATACTCTGAATGAACTCAAACGGCGGCGGTGTCGTTGCGGGTTGCGCGGCGCTTCGATACGAGGCGATGCGCGATGCGCACGAACGCGAACCAGTGCTGCGCCCAGAAGCCATCACCATAGCGGCGGCCTTCGAGCTGATCGCTGATACCGGTCGGCTCCATGTCGCGGCTCCACGACACGCTGCGGAACAGCATGTCCCACCACGGGAACAGCACGCCGAAATTGCAGCCGTACTTGAGCCCTTCATGACCCAAGCCAATCGCGTGGTGACGGCGATGGAATGTCGGACTGACGAGCAGCCGCTCGCCGAGCCAGCCGTAATACAGGCGGATGTTCGCGTGCTGCACGCTTTGCGCGAGGTTCGTGATCGCGACTAGCACGACGAACTGCGACGGCGGCACACCGATCGCGAGCGAGATCACCGCGAAGAACGACGCCTGCAGCAAATCGTCGAGCAGATGGTTACGATCGTCGGACCACAGCGACATCTGCCGCTGACTATGGTGTACCGCATGCAGTTCCCACCACACGCCGAAGCGGTGCTGCCCGCGGTGATACCAGTACCCGGCGAAATCGAGTACCAGTAGATACATGACGAACGTGGCGAGCGGCTGCGTGGTCACGCCAGGCCACAGGTTGTCGAAGTTCAGGTTCGCGATGCCGTGAAGCCGGAGCCAGCCTTGCACGTTGTCGAAGAATGGCTGCAGTGCGAAGAAAAAGAACAGGTTCAGAATGCCGAGCTTGGCGATCCAGGTGTACAGCACGTCGACGCGCACTGCCTTGCGGTTTTCCCATTGCTCGACCGGGCGCAGCGCCTCGAGCGGACGCAGGATCGCGTACATCGCGAGCACCTCGAGCACACCGACGATGACCCAGTACAGGCTGTCGTAGGTGTCCTCGTCGTAGTCCATCAGATTGAACCGGAACAGCAGCGGCTGCACCACGTCGACGTACAGCCACGTCTGCGTGGCTGAAACGAAGCTGTCGAGTGTGGAGAAAATCAGATGGAACATTGTGCTGGCCTGTTACTTCATTCTTGATGGCTCGTGGCGCCCGGGCTCTGCTCTGTTGCTCTCAGGCACACGCTGAGACCCCTCAAGCACCGTTCGGCGCCGTGACCGGCGCGCGGTTGAAGAAATAGATGCCATGCGGCGAGCGGCCCACTGCAATCGTCTGGATCAGCTTGCGCGTGTTGAGATCGATGATGCCAATGTGCTTCGCGAAGCGGAAGGTCACCCACAGATAGCGCTTGTCGGCGGAAAGTTCCATGTCATCCGGTCCCGGCATCAGGCCGCTGATGTCGCCGACGTTGGTGAGCGTGTCTTCGTCGATGATGCTGATCGTGCTAGCGACGCGGTTCGACACCGCGACATGCTTGCCGTCGGCGAGCGAGCGGAAGTTGTGGGCGCCCTTGCCGGTGTGAATCGTCTTGACAACCTTCTGGTTGCGCCAATCCACGACGGCGACGTAGTCCTCGCCGGTCATGCCAACGAGCAGGTACTTTTCGCCCGGCGTCATCCACAGACCCGCGGGCACCTTGCCGACCTTCATCTTCCATTTGACGGTTTGCGTGGGCAGATCGATGGCGGCGAGTTCGCCCGAGATCTGCAGCGAAACGAACACCGTCTTGCTGTCGTTCGTGAACGCCATGTGGCTCGGCATCACCGCGAGCGGCAACCGTGTAGCCAGCGTCATCTGGTTCTTCTGGTTGTCGTAGTGGTAGATGTCGAGGCGGTCGAGCCGCAGGCCCGTAGTGACGAGCCACTTGCGATCCGGCGAAAAACCGATTTGATAGGGATCTTCGATGTTTTCGACCCAGCGCTGCAACTGCCCCGTTTTCGGATCGACGAACATCAGGTTGTTCGACACCGAATTGGCGACGATCAGCGAGGAATTGTCCGGCGTGACCATCAGGTGATGCGGTTCCTTGCCCGTGGACACGGTGCCGATGACCTGTCGGCTGTTCTCGTCGATCAGGCTCAGCGTGGCCTCACCGGAATTGAGCACGATCACGTTATTGGCGTGCGCCGCCGTAGAAAAAAAGCCTGCGGCGGCGACCAGCGCCGCAGCCGCGGCGAACGTGGCAGTGAAGCCGGGAAGAAGAAATTTACGCATGAAAACTCGCTTCGGAGAACAACGGTCATTGTAGAACGTTTGCCGGCCCGAGCGGTTGACGTAAGTCACCGGGCGACGACCGAAAAATGACGGATGCGATGAAGTGCGGCCGCGCGCAGGTGGGTTCGTCTACCACGTCCAGGTCGATGCTCGCGTCACGGGTTTTCGAGTGCGAAATCAATGTGCTCTCCTTGTCAGAATCAATCATGCATCAACCACACGCCAATATCGCCCAGAAGCATTAGCGAAAAAATAGGAATATTCCTTTTTTCACACCAGTTAAAATCTACCTGTATTAATATATTTTTTAGCCCGTTTGAATTTCGGAGTTCGCTGATATCCGAATTGCGCGCGTACATCGGAGAATTCTTCTACGCGCCGCCTCGCCAGCGCCTCACCCATGAAAGCCGCGCGCACAACGCGGGGACGACGCGCGCTCGGCCAAATAACGCAGGTTTCATCAATGCCCAGCGTTTTGTATTTTCAATATTTTAAAACCCACCATGGCAATAACGTCGCGTTTATCTTGAATTACACACCAAACGCACAAAGCACAATAATGCGGAGAAATTTAAATTGATGCCCAAACATATTTCGATAATTCGCCGTACCACGTCTCAAATAAAAGTCGCGGCGTCGCGAACAGCCTGCCTGCAAACACACGTTGCTTGCGCGCGCCAGAAAAGCATGTCCCGGGTGGTTCGACGTACCGCGGGTGTTGCCATAGCGGCGGCCCTTTACGTCACGGAAGCGAACGGCGCCGGCGTCGCTTCCGTCGAGGTCGGCACGGCCAGCGCGCCCGGTGACGCCGCGGTCGCGATAGGCGCACAGGCCATCGCAAGCGGCAACTCATCGCTGGCGATCGGCTCGCAGGCGAACGCGCAAAACGACGGCGCGCTCGCGGTAGGGGCAGGCGCCACCGCACAGGGCGACAGCGCAGTCGCCGTGGGTCTCTCCTCTTCCGCACAGGGTGAAGGCGCGAGCGCCTTCGGGCCCTATGCGAATGCGCAAGCGGAACGCGCGACCGCGGTCGGTCTGAACGCGTCGGCGCTCGGCGTCGACTCGGTCGCAGCGGGCTCCGGGTCAATCGCGGCGAATTCGGCCGCCTCCGCGTTCGGTTCCCTATCCACGGCAACCAGCGTCGGATCGACCGCGCTCGGCTATGTCGCGCAGGCCGGAGGCACCAACTCGCTTGCCGCTGGAGCATGGGCCTCGGCGCTGGCGGATTCTAGCGTCGCGCTGGGTAGTAGTACCCTTGTCAGCGGTGTCGGCGCCATCGCCCTTGGCGTCGCTGCGCAGGCGAGCGGCGCCTACGCCAGCGCAATCGGCTTCGGCGCAACGGCGGCCGGAGCCGGCGCGATCGCGCTCGGCAGCAACGCAAACGCGAGTGCCGACAACAGCGTCGCGCTTGGCGCCAATGCCAGCACCACGACGGATCTGTCGCAAAGCGCCTTTGTGCACGGGGGAGTGGGCGCGACCCCGGTCGCAGCCTCCAGCGCGACAGGCGAAGTCTCGCTCGGTTCGGCGAACAATGAGCGTCGCCTGACCAACGTCGCCGCGGGCGCCGCGCCCACTGACGCGGTCAACGTGAGCCAGTTGAGCGCGGTCGACAACAAGGTCGATGCACTCGCTCAAAGCAGCGCGCTGCATTACCTCAGCGCTGCTGACCCGGCCGACGGCTCCAACGACGCGCTCGCAGACGGTACACACGCGCTCGCCGCGGGCAGCAACGCCAGCGCCATGGGCACCGACGCAAGCGCATTCGGCACGAGCGCCAGCGCGAGCGCAACCGACTCGACCGCGATCGGCGCGGGCGCTGCCGCCGGCACGGCCGGCGCGACCTCGCTGGGCGCATCAGCGTCGGCCTACGGCTCAGGGGCGACGGCGCTCGGGGCCAGCGCGACGGCAAACGGAGACGGCGCCCTCGCGCTCGGCTATCAGTCGAGCGCGCTAGCCGCAAACTCCGTCGCGCTCGGCCAAGGCTCGATTGCCGATCGCGCGGGTACCGTGTCGGTCGGTTCACCGGGCAACGAGCGCCAGATCACCAACGTCGCGGCTGGCACTGCCGACACCGATGCGGTCAACGTCGCCCAGTTGAAAGCGGTGAGCGACCAGAGCAGCGCGAACGCAGCGAAATTGGACGGCGCGGTCATGTACGACACGAACGCCGACGGCAGCATCAATCACAACAGCATTACGCTCGGCGGGGATACCACAGAGCGCACCGCCATCCACAACGTCGCGGACGGCGTGCTCGCGTCCGACGCGGTCAACCTCGGTCAGCTGAACGCGGCGCTCGAAGGCGCGATCAATAACGCGGCGATCGGCACAGCCGGCGCGTTGTTCAGCGCGGAGGGCGATAACGCGACCGAAACCGCGCAGGCATCGGGCGCACACGCGATTGCGGCTGGGGCGAACGCGCGGGCAAGCGGCGTCAACGCGGTCGCCGAAGGTGCGAACGCGCAGGCGGGCGGCACGAACGCCATTGCTGTCGGAGCGAATGCACAAGCAAACGGCGCCAGCGCGGCAAGCATCGGAGCGAATGCCATCGCCAACGGCAACAACGCGACGGCGGTCGGCGCCGCAGCCAACGCGAGCGCCGACAATTCGGTGGCCTTAGGCCAAGGCTCCATCGCAGACCGAGCGAACTCAGTATCGGTTGGCTCGGCGGGCCAGGAGCGCCAGATCACCAATGTCGCGGCCGGCGTGCGAGGCACCGACGCGGTCAACGTCAATCAGTTGCAGCAAAGCATGACCGGCGCGATCAGCGCGGCGAATCGCTATACCGACGACCAGATCCGTTCCGCCCGCCGGGACAGTTACGCAGGCACGGCATCGGCGATCGCGATGGCGGGCTTGCCACAAGCGGTCCTGCCGGGACACGGCATGGTCGCGATGGCCGGCGGCACGTACGGTGGTCAATCCGCACTCGCGATCAGCGTGTCGCAGTTGTCGAACACGGGCAAATGGATCTACAAGGTCCAAGGCAGCACCGACTCGCGCCGGCAGTTCGGCGCATCGATCGGCGCGGGGATGCATTGGTGAAATCAGTTCGAGCGAACGTATCGGACAAAGCCCGGACGCGGTGCACACCCAGTGTCCCGCGTCCACATCCGAGCGCCCTGGCTTTAGCGCTGCATCGACTCCCACACTTTGTGCAGGCGCTTCACCGAAACCGGCATCGGCGTGCGCAGCTCCTGCGCAAACAGCGAGATGCGCAATTCCTCGAGCAGCCAGCGGAATTCCGCAAGCCGCGGATCCACGACGCCGCCGCGCTGCGATACCGCCCGCTGATAATGCTGCAGCAGCGGCTGGAATTCGGCGAACTGCCGCGCGTCGCGGGTGGCGTCCGCGCGCAGCTTGTCGATACGCAACGCCATCCCCTTCAGATAACGCGGGAAATGTGCGAGTTGGGCGTACGGCGTATCGACGACAAAACGCTTGCCGATCAGCGCATCGAGTTGATTCTGCAGATCGGTGTACGCGGCCGCGAATGGCTTCGCCTGCAGAAGCTTCTTCATCAGGCTCGCGTATTCGGCGAGGATCTGGCCAACCAGCCGCGAGATTTCCTGCGCGAGCAACGTGAGGCGGCTACGCCCTTCGTCACGTCGGGTATGGAAGCTCGCATCGTCGTCGGGCAGGGGGGCCTGCAGGCACGCGCGGTCGAGTGCGGTGTCGATCAGTTGATCGCGCAGTTCTTCCTGCGTGGCGCGCGGCATGAACTGCATGGCCATTTCGCGCAGGCCCGGCAGATTCTTTTCCAGATACTTGATCGGCTCCTTCAATTGCAGTGCGAAAAGCCGACGCAAGCCCGTCCGATGAATCCGCGCGGCTTCTTCCGGCGAATCGAACACCTCGACGTCGCAATGGGTGCCACGGTCCACGAGCGCCGGATAACCAAACAACGTCTGACCACCTCGGCGAATTTCGAGCAATTCGGGCAGCTTGCCGAAATTCCACGTGGTCAGGTTTTCGTACAGCGCGGTGGCTGCTGCGCCATCCGGCGTCGCGGGTTGTGGCGCGGCCGCGCCCTTGCCGCGCGCCGGGCCACTCGCAGCCAGATCCGGAGAGCGCGCAGGTGTTGCGACACCGCCGCCGCCCGCATCGGTCAGCGCGGCGCCTGCCGCGCCCGAAACGAGCTTCTGGAAATGCTGCTGCGCCTGACCGCCGAGCTCCGCGCGCAGTTGCGACAGATTGCGCCCCATCGCGAGTTGCCGGCCATGTTCGTCGATGACCTTAAAGTTCATGAACAGATGCGCGGGCAGCGTCTCGAGCTTGAAGTCGGACTGCTTCATCGCGACCTGGGTCTGCTCGCGCACGTCGGCGATCAGCGCCTCGAGCAGGCCCCCTGCTCCGAAGCGCTGTGCGCTGTGCCGTTCGACGAAGCCCGCCGCGTATTCAGGGAGCGGCACGCAATGCCGACGCAGCTTCTGCGGAAGCGACTTCAGCAGCAACTGCGTCTTTTCTTTCAGCATGCCGGGCACGAGCCACTCACAACGACGCGCGTCGACCTGATTCAGCGCATACAGCGGCACCGCGAGCGTTACGCCGTCGCGCGGCGTACCCGGCTCGAAGTGATAGGTCAGCGCCATCTCGATGCCCGCCATCGTCAGCCGCTTCGGGAACAGATCCGTCGTGACACCCGCCGCTTCGTGCCGCATCAGATCGTCGCGCGACAAATACAACAGCCGCAGCTTGTCCTCCGCCTGGCCGCTCTTTTTGACTTCATCGCGATACCAGCGCTCGAACGACGCGCCGGTGTAGACGCCATCCGGCAGCGCCTGATCGTAGAACGCGTAGATCAACTCGTCGTCGACCAGCACGTCCTGGCGGCGCGACTTGTGCTCGAGCTGTTCGATGTCGGCAAGCAGCTTGCGATTGTGCGCGAAGAACGCAAGCTTCGTGTCGAACTCCCCTTCAACAAGCGCACCGCGAATAAACAGCTCGCGCGCCCGCGCAGGGTCCTGCTTGCCGAATGCGACGCGCCGCCGGTGGTAAATCGGCAGACCATACAACATCGCGCGCTCGAACGCGGACACCTGCGCTGCACGCTTTTCCCAATGTGGCTCGGACAGCGACTTCTTCAGCAGATGCGCGCCGACCTTCTCGACCCACTCCGGCTCGATTTTCGCGATACAGCGCGCGTAAAGCCGGCTCGTTTCGACGAGTTCTGCAGCCATCACCCACTTGCCCGCTTTTTTCACGAGCGCAGAGCCCGGCCACAAATAGAACTTGATGCCGCGCGCGCCGAGGTAGTACGGCTCGTCGTCGGCTTTCAGGCCGATGTTGCCGAGCAGGCCCGTCAGCAGCGCAAGATGGATCTGCTCGAACGTAGCCTCTGCTTCGTTCAGGCGCCAGCCGTGCTCGCGCACGACCGTCAGCAATTGCGAATGGACATCGCGCCACTCGCGCAGCCGCAATTGCGACAGGAAGTTCTTGCGGCACTCGTCCTGCAACTGCCGGTTCGATTTCTTGTGCGCGATCGCTTCGTCGAACCAGGTCCAGATCTTCAGCCACTGCAGGAATTCGGAGCGCTCGTCGGCGAACCGGCGATGCGCCTGGTCGGCCTGCTCCTGAGCTTCGATCGGGCGATCGCGCGGGTCCTGCACGGACAGCGCGCTCGCGATGATCAGCACTTCCTTCAGCGCCTGCTGGTCGCGCGCGGCGAGGATCATGCGGCCGACGCGCGGGTCGAGCGGCAACCGCGCGAGTTCGCGGCCGAGCGGCGTCAGCTGATTGTCGTCGTCGACGGCGCCGAGCTCGTTGAGCAACTGATAGCCGTCGGAAATCGCACGGCCCGGCGGCGGTTCGATAAACGGGAACGTTTCGATCGCCGTCAGATGCAGCGACTTCATGCGCAGAATCACCGAAGCGAGCGACGAGCGCAGAATTTCGGGATCGGTGAAGCGCGCACGGCCCTGGAAGTCGCTTTCCTCGTACAGACGAATGCAGATGCCATCGGCGACCCGGCCGCAACGCCCCGCGCGCTGGTTCGCGGCGGCTTGAGAAATCGACTCGACCTGCAGCTGCTCGACCTTGTTGCGATACGAGTAGCGCTTCACGCGCGCGAGGCCCGTGTCGACCACGTAGCGGATGCCGGGTACCGTCAGCGAAGTTTCGGCGACGTTGGTCGCCAGCACGATGCGGCGCGCGTTCGACGCGCGGAACACGCGCTCCTGCTCGGCGGCCGAGAGCCTGGCGAACAGCGGCAGAATTTCCGTATGGGGCGGATGATGTTTGCGCAGCGCCTCGGCGGCGTCGCGTATTTCGCGCTCGCCGGGCAGGAACACCAGTACGTCTCCGTGGCCTTCGCGGCACAGTTCGTCGACGGCGTCGACGATCGCCTCCATCAGATCGCGATCGGTCTCGCGCTGCGTCTTCGGGCGTTCGCGGCCAGACGACGCCGCACCCGCGGTCCCTTGCGCCGCCTTGACCGCCGGGCTGTCCTCGACCACCGGCCGGTAACGCACCTCGACCGGATACAGCCGCCCGCTCACTTCGATCACCGGCGCGGGCTTGTCGTCGCTGCCGAAGTGACGCGCGAAACGGTCGGCGTCGATCGTCGCCGAGGTCACGATGAGCTTCAGGTCAGGACGCTTCGGCAGAATCTCCTTCAGGTAGCCGAGCAGAAAATCGATGTTCAGGCTGCGCTCGTGCGCTTCGTCGATGATCAGCGTGTCGTAGGCTTTCAGCAGCGGATCGGTCTGCGTTTCCGCAAGCAGAATGCCGTCGGTCATCAGCTTGACCGATGCGCCCGGCGCCAGGTTGTCGTTGAACCGCACCTTGTAGCCGACCACTTCGCCGAACGGCGTGCCGAGTTCCTCGGCGATCCGGCGCCCGGTCGCCGACGCAGCGATCCGACGCGGCTGCGTATGG
Source organism: Paraburkholderia atlantica (assembly GCF_000092885.1). Lineage (NCBI taxonomy): Bacteria > Pseudomonadati > Pseudomonadota > Betaproteobacteria > Burkholderiales > Burkholderiaceae > Paraburkholderia > Paraburkholderia atlantica. The sequence continues at coordinate 2,161,090 of NC_014117.1, forward strand.
CCGATCAGACCATTGCCGCCGGCACCGAGACCACGGCCGAGCGCGAGGCAGATTTTCGGCAGCTGCGTGGTCTTGCCCGAGCCGGTTTCGCCCGACACGATCACCACCTGATTCTCCGCGATTGCCCGCGCGATCTCATCGCGACGACCGGAGACAGGAAGCGCTTCGGGGAACGTGATCGGTGGAATCGGATTCGGCTCGACGACCCGCGGCGGCCTCGGTTCGCGGGGCGCGCGAGGCTCCTTGCGCGGCTCGCCCGATTGTTTGTCGTGCGATTGCGTGTCGCGCGAGCCGTGACGTGGCTCGCCGCGGGTAGCCCCGCGTTGCTCGTGGCGTGGCCCGCGCGCTCCCTGTTCGTTGCCAGGCGTACGACGCTGTTCAACGCGAGGTGCGTCCGAGCGCCCGTCGCGGACTTCGTCACGCTGCTCGCTTTGCCGCGCATCGCCTCGCTCATCGCGAGCCTGCCGGCCATGCGCACCGCGGGGCGCGGTCGAAGGCGTACTGCGGTGCTCGCTTTGCGGTCCAGCGCCCTGCTGCTCGCGGGCCGCGTTATGAAGCGCGGAACGGAACTGGCCAAGCTGCTCGCTCAACGAAGCGCCACGTTGCTCGCTACGAGCCGCACTGCCCCGCTTTGCACCAGACACTTCACCCGATTCAGCGCGAGACACACCGCGCCGTTCGTCACGCGCCGCGCCTCGCGCTCCAGCGTGCTCTTCGCGACCTTCACGGCCTACACCGCCGGCTTCCGGCGGCACTTTTCGCGCAGACGCGCCCTCCTCCCGACGCGCGTCACGCGCCTGATCGGGTCTCGCATCCTGCGCAGGCTGGCGCATCGTGTCGCCGGGGTTGGCCGGCTCGCCGGACGACGCCGGTTTCTCGTTCGCCCCAGCGGGACTTTTGGGTACATTCGACATGGGGGCGCATTATAATCCCCGGCATGAATTCCCAAACCGACCTCGTCCCCGCGCCCGCGAGCGTTCCGGCCCCCGCCGACTCGACGGAAACCCTCGCCCAGCACGCGCAATTCGTCGACTGGATGCGTTCAGTCGCACCATATATCCACGCGTTCCGAAACAAGACATTCGTTGTCGGTTTCGGCGGCGAAGTGGTGCATCAGGGGCTGCTGAATGCACTCGTGTCCGACATTGCGCTGCTGCAGGCAATGGGCATCCAGATCGTGCTGGTGCATGGCTCGCGCCCGCAGGTCGAGGAGCAGATGAGCCTGCACGGTGTCGAATCGGAGTTTTCGCACGGCATGCGCATTACCGACGCGCGCGCGCTCGAGTCCGCGAAGGAAGCGGCCGGCGAAGTGCGTCTCGACATCGAAGCCGCGATCAGCCAGGGTCTGCCGAACACGCCGATGGCGCACGCGCACATCAGCGTCGTGTCGGGCAACTTCGTGACGGCGCGCCCGGTCGGCATTCTGGACGGCGTCGACTTCCAGCACACTGGCCTCGTGCGCAAGATCGACGCGGATTCGATCCGACACTCGCTCGCGAGCCGCAAGCTTGTGCTGCTGTCGCCGCTCGGCTTCTCGCCCACAGGTGAAGCGTTCAATCTGTCGATGGAAGACGTGGCCTCGGCCGCGGCGATCGCGCTGCGCGCCGACAAGATCGTGTTCCTGACCGAAACGCCGGGCCTGATGGAAGCCAGCGAAACCGGTACCGAGCTGATCCGCGAACTGTCGCTCGACGACGCCTACAAACTGCACGAAAGCGGCGAAGTCACCGGCGACGCCGGGTTTTACCTGAAGCATTCGATCCGCGCCTGCCGCGGCGGCGTGCCGCGCGCGCACATCATCCCGTATGCGCTCGACGGCAGCCTGCTGCTCGAACTGTTCCTGCACGACGGCGTCGGCACGATGATCTCGTACGAGAACCTCGAAAGCCTGCGCGAAGCGACGCCGGACGACGTCGGCGGCATTCTCGCGCTGATCGAGCCGCTCGAAGCGGACGGCACGCTGGTACGGCGCGGCCGTCACCAGATCGAGCGTGACATCGACCACTTCTCGGTGATCGAGCACGACGGCGTGCTGTTCGGCTGCGCGGCGCTGTATCCGTATTCGCAGGAGCGCATCGGCGAAATGGCGTGCCTGACGGTCGCGCCCGAAGCGCAAGGGACCGGTGATGGCGAGCGTCTGCTCAAGCGCATCGAGCAGCGCGCGCGGGCACGCGGCCTCACACGCATTTTCGTGCTCACCACGCGCACCGAACACTGGTTCCTGAAACGCGGCTTCGTCAAGGCTACGGTCGACGACCTGCCCGAAGACCGTCGCCGACTCTATAACTGGCAGCGCAAGTCGCTCGTGCTGATGAAACAGCTTTGAATAGCCGCGTGATCGTCCCCATCTGATCGAACTGGCGCCTGCCCACCTCACATTGATACAGTAACCATTTTTCATGGGACCGCAGTTAGTGCTAAAGCACCAACTCCGGTCGACACAGGAGAAGCACAGCATGACTCGTATGGTTCAATGCGCGAAGCTCGGCAAGGAAGCCGAAGGCCTCGATTTCCCGCCGCTGCCGGGCGAACTCGGCAAGCGGATCTACGAAAGTATCTCCAAGGAAGCCTGGCAGGCCTGGTTGAAGCAGCAAACCATGCTGATCAACGAAAACCGCCTGAACATGGCCGATCCGCGCGCGCGTCAGTATCTGATGAAGCAGACCGAAAAGTTCTTCTTCGGCGAAGGCGCAGATACCGCATCGGGCTACATACCGCCGTCGGCCTGAGCTTGCCACGTCGAGACAACTCAACACCACGCTTCGCCCGAACGGGCAACGCACGGCTAAAAGTCCGCGCCGCAAGCGCGGATTTTTTTCGCCCTGACATCGGCGGCGTATCGTGTCCGCATTGCCGTCGTCTTCCCGTCAAAAAATCGTCCCGCTAATGTTCTATGCGGTCCGTTTTCAAACCCGTTCGGACCCCGCCAAAGCCCCCGCCCGGCAATGGATGCAGCCGCATCGGCGACCCCTCCTCGCGCCCCGGTTTGCACGATCCTCTGTCATCGTGCTAACATATGCCCCGTTTCAGCTGCAATTCACCTTCATTCGTGTTCTTTTCAAGTTGACTCGGCGTGCGTTTTCCGCGCATGCGTCATCCTGAATCGAGCTGTTTTTAAACAAGAAGGCTCGTCGGTCGTTTCCCCGCCTCAAGCGGAAAAATTCAAGACCGGCCTTTTTCGTTTCAAGCCTTCAGTGGCGCATGGGTCAGCTTCCGCCAGCCCCGCGTCCTTCATGCATCTGCCCCCCTTCCACGGCCACGCAGGTGCAACAGTCAGCACAATCTAGACGAGTGTTTTTTCGCGAACTTATCGCGAGGCACTGGCGTTTGTTTCTTTTCGCCAACTGTTCCGCCGCCGGATAAACGGCGCCGCGGATACCCTCGCCACGCTCACGAAATTGCACTTCCAGCAACCGAGGCGGAACGCATCACGAGTTTCGTCGCAGTCATTGGAGTTTTTACCTTGACCGCTTCCAGCAACGGCTTCTGGCGACATCACAAACAAGAACAACGCCTTTCCCTCGACGACATCACCGTCGTCGATCACTCCCTCCTGAAACGGGCCGTCGGCGCCATGGCGCTCGGCAACGCGATGGAATGGTTCGATTTCGGCGTGTACAGCTATATCGCGGTAACGCTCGGCAAGGTGTTCTTCCCTTCGTCGAGCCCGTCGGCGCAGCTCATCGCAACCTTCGGCACGTTTGCCGCGGCGTTTCTCGTGCGGCCGATCGGCGGCACGGTATTCGGGCCGCTCGGTGACCGCATCGGCCGGCAGCGCGTGCTGGCGATGACGATGATCATGATGGCCGCGGGCACCTTCGCGATCGGCCTGATCCCCAACTACGCGACGATCGGCATTCTCGCGCCGGTGCTGTTGCTGCTCGCGCGCCTCGTGCAAGGTTTCTCGACCGGCGGTGAGTACGGCGGCGCCGCGACCTTCATCGCCGAATTCTCGACCGACAAGCGCCGCGGCTTCATGGGCAGCTTCCTGGAGTTCGGCACGTTGATCGGCTATGTGCTCGGCGCGGGCACGGTCGCGCTGTTGACGGCGACGCTGTCGACCGACGAGCTGCTGTCCTGGGGCTGGCGCGTGCCGTTCCTGATCGCCGGTCCGCTCGGCCTCGTGGGTCTCTACATCCGTATGAAGCTCGAGGAAACGCCCGCGTTCAAGAAGCAGGCCGAACAGCGTGAAGCCGAGGACCGCGCGGTGCCGAAGCAGTCGTTCCGCCAGTTGCTCTTGCAGCAATGGAGGCCGCTGCTGCTGTGCGTCGGCCTCGTGTTGATCTTCAACGTGACCGACTATATGGCGCTGTCGTATCTGCCGAGCTATCTGTCGGCGACGCTGCACTTCAACGAAACGCACGGCCTGTTCCTCGTGCTGCTCGTGATGATCCTGATGATGCCGTTGACGCTTGCCGCCGGCCGTCTGTCCGACGCGATCGGCCGCAAGCCGGTGATGCTGCTCGGCTGCGTCGGTCTGTTCGCGCTGTCGATTCCCGCGCTGCTGCTGATTCGCATGGGCACGGTGTTGCCGGTGTTCGCCGGTCTGATGATCCTCGGCGTGCTGCTCTCGTGCTTCACCGGCGTGATGCCGTCGGCGCTGCCGGCGCTGTTCCCGACCCGGATCCGCTATGGTGCGCTCGCGATCGGCTTCAATATCTCGGTGTCGCTGTTCGGCGGTACGACGCCGCTCGTGACCGCATGGCTGGTCGACCGCACCGGCAATCTGATGATGCCCGCGTACTACCTGATGGGCGCCTCGCTGATCGGCATCGTGTCGGTGCTCGCGCTACGCGAAACCGCGCGCAAGCCGCTGCTCGGCTCGGGCCCGTGCGTCGCGACGCGCGCCGAAGCACACGCGGTGCTGCGCGGCGAGCGCGAGGCCGAGGAGATGGATGAAGGGTTCGCGGCGGGTGCGACCGCGCGTGCCTGATCCGCGCAGTCATCCCTCGCTAGAGTAGTGTCGAAGCGGGCCGGCGATATTCGCCGGCCCGTTTTTTTTTTACGTCAGCAGCGAATCGAACGTCGCGCTGACCTGCGTGCCTTCGACGATCAGTCTACCCGCGCACACCGGCAGCTTGAAACGCCGCGGCCCCGCGCTGCCCGGATTGACGTACAGCACGCCGTCGCGCTCGGCGATCGACGGCTTGTGCGAGTGGCCGCTCACGACGACCCGAATGCCTTCGTCGTGCGGCACGCAGCCCAGTTCGGCGATGTCGTGCACGACCAGAATCGTCACTTGCTGGACGGTCAGCCGCGCATGCGTCGGCAAAGACGCGGCCCAGTCGCCCGTATCGTTGTTGCCGCGCACCGCGGTCAGCGGCGCGATCCGCGCGAGCGCGTCGAGCACGTCCGGGTTGCAGATATCGCCCGCGTGAATGATCGCGTCACAGCCGTCGAGATAATGCAACGCTTCGGGACGCACGAGGTTGTGCGTGTCGGAGATGAGCCCGATACGGGCAGCAATCGAAGGTGGGCGCCGTGAAGCCATGCTCAATCTCACTCAGTCTGCGGCTGCGCCAACTCTCGCGCCGCCGCGTGAGCGCGCCGCTGCCCAGCCAGCATGAGCCGCGTCAACCCCTGCACGACGACCGACACCACCGCCGCGCACGCAAAGCCCGTCGCCACACCGTACTGCGGCAGCAGCAACGCCGTCACCGCGAAGAACGCGGCGAACGAGCCGCGCCCGACCACCATGCCGCGCATCAGCAGCGCGACGAAGTCCGCGCCATGCGCACGCTGAGCCGATACCGCGAGCACGATGCCGAGCAGCGGAAACACCGACAGCACGCCACTCCAAGCCGCGCCCATCGATGCAGAGGCCGCCGTCACCGCGAGCGTCAGCAGCGCGCCCGCGAGCATCCTTACGGCCAGATCCGCGCGTCCGACGCGCGCCGCCGGCACATGGCCCGTCGCGCGCGGCAAGCTGCTCTGCGACACCGCCACGCCCACGCACGCCGCCGCCAGCGCCCATCCGGCCGAGCCGGGCAGCCGCACGATCAGCAGCGCCGCGCCGAGCCAGCCGGCCACCCCCACAAGTAGTGCAAGCGGCCAGTCGAAGCGCCGGCAAGTCCACCCATAAGCAAGATTGAACGCCTCCAACGCGGCGATCGCCGCAATCGACGCCGCCGACGCCTGCGCCGCGAACGCCGGCCCGCGCTCGAGCGCGAGCAGCAGCATGATCGGTCCAGCGACGACCGGCAGCCCCGCGAGCCATCCCGCGACCGATGGTCCCCAGACGCGCGCGGCCACCGTCAGCGCGGCGAGAAAGGCCGGCACCAGCACGAGCTTCAGCGCGAGCAGCATGCTCAGGCCTCCAGCACGTGTTCGATGCGCCGGTCCGGCACGAACCACCAAGCGGCCGCGAGCGTGTACAGCGCAGCCGACGCCCACGGCACGACAAACGCGAGCCCGATGCCGGTCAGGTAAACAACGACCGAGACCTTACCCTTGAAGTCGCTGCCCAGCGCTTTGGCCAGAGCCGAATCGCGTCCATGCTGAGAAATCAGCGCGCGCGTCAGGATGAAATACGCAATCGCCGACATGAACAGCACGATGCCGTACATCGCGGTCGGCCACGCGGCCAGATTGTTTCGGCCGACCCAGTGCGTGACGACCGGCAGCAGCGACAGCCAGAACAGCAGATGCAGGTTCGCCCACAGCACCTTGCCGTTGACCGTCTGCACCGCATGGAACACGTGATGGTGATTGTTCCAGTAGATGCCGACGTAGATGAAGCTCAGCACGTAAGCGCAGAACACCGGCACGACCGGGCGCAGCGCCGCGAGATCGTAGCCCTCGGGCACCTTCAGCTCCAGCACCATGATCGTGATGATGATGGCGATTACGCCATCGCTGAAGGCTTCGACGCGTCCCTTGCCCATGCTGCGATGTCCCGAAGATGAATGCGGTGGGGCGCACAGCCCGCCCGCGCATTGCGCGCGGGCCGCGCCGCTGCCGATTATCCGTGATGGTGTGAGGATTTGTCGATGCGCGGAGCCGGCCGCGCGGATGGCTCCGTCCGCCGCGGCTCACGGGTAGTGGACGGCGAGCCACACGCTTGGCTCGGTGTCGCTCGTATATGCGACGCGGTGCCGGCAATGCGCTTCGATAAGCACGTGATCGCCTGGCTTCATCGGATGCGGCTCAGGGTCGCCGTCGAATTCGAGCACCGCCGCGCCGCTGAGCAGCACGACCCATTCGGCGCGCGGGCTGTCGTACCAGAAGCCGGGCGGACTCGCCTGCCCGGTCGAGACGATCCGCTCGATCGTCACGCCGCCCTGCTCGACGAGCGCGTCGACCTGCTCGTCGGTCGTCGTCGCCGGCCGCGCGACGGCGTCGAACAGGTTGCCGCTGTTACGTGCGGGTTTGAGCGAGCTTGTCATTCGCGTGTCGCGCCGGCGTCAACGCGGTTCATTGCATCGGCTCGAGCCCATCGAGCAGCGTCGGCACGAGTTCGCTGATGGTCGGATGCACGTGCATCGCATATTGCAAAGTCGGATATGGCGCGCCCGCCGTCATGATGTCGACGAACGTATGGATCGCCTCGTCGCCCTCGACGCCGTGAATCGCCGCGCCGAGTATCTGTTTGCTGTTCGCATCGACGAGCGCCTTCATGAAGCCGTCGGTTTCGCCACGCTCGCGCGCACGGCCCACACGCGACATCGGCATCGTCGCGATCAGCGCTTTGCGGCCGCTCTTGCGCACCTCCTCTTCCGACATGCCCACGCGCGCGAGCGGCGGATCGACGAACACCGCGTACGTCATGATCCGCGTGTCGACGCTGCGCGCGCCGCCGTCGAGCAGGTTCGCCGCGACGATCTGGTAGTCGTCGTAGGACGTATGCGTGAACGCGCCGCGGCCGTTCACGTCGCCGATCGCCCACACCCCCGGCACGCTGGTGCGCAGCTGGCCGTCGACGATGATCGTGCCGTGCCGGTCGGTCTCGATGCCGGCGACGTCGAGACCGAGGTCGTCGGTATTCGGCGTGCGGCCGGTCGCGACCAGCAGGTGCGATGCTTCCATCGCCGGGATGTTCTGCTCGAAGCCGATGCACACGTCGTTCGCGCGATGCGGATGCGGCTCGACGCGCGTCGGCTGCACGCCGAAATGAAACTCGACGCCCTCGCGCGCGAGCACCTTCTGCACCGACTCGGCGAAATCGGCATCCTCGCGGTTGAGCACGCGCTCGCCACGCACCAGCACGCTGACGCGGCTGCCGAAGCGGCGAAACACCTGCGCGAATTCGAGCGCGATATAACTGCCGCCGACGATCACCAGATGATTCGGCAACGTGGTCAGTTCGAGCAGCGTCGAGTTGGTGTAGTACGGAATCCGCTGGATGCCATCGAGCGGCGGCACGACCGCGCGCGTGCCGGTGTTGATGAAGATTTCGAACGCGCTGAGCTCGTCCAGTAGTTGGCCGTCGCGTCCGATGATCGAAAGCGTGCGCGCGCCGGTGAAGCGCGCGTGGCCATTGAACACCGTGATGTTTTCCGTGCCGCGCAGCCATTTTTCGACGCCGCTGCGCGACTGCCCGATGATCCGGTCCTTGCGCGCCTTGACGGCCGCCATATCGACGCTGACCGAGCCCACCTGCACGCCGAGGTCCGCCGCATGGCGCGCCACGTGCGCCGCGCGGGCGCTCGCCACATAAGATTTGGTCGGTGTGCAGCCAACATTTACGCAGGTGCCGCCGAAGTCCGCGCGCTCGATCACCGCGGTGCGGCGCCCGCTTTGAGCGAGCCGCACGGCGAGCGGCGAGCCGCCTTGTCCCGTACCGATCACGACTGCGTCGAAGTGCTGTGGCATGGCAACTCTCCCGGGTCTGGGTGCAGGTCGTAGCATCTTACGCTTAGTGCCACGGGCTGCCATGCGATGTCGGATTGTGCGGGCGCTTTGGCGACGGCCCGTTTTGCCGCGCGCAGCGCGCAGCGGCGCCAATCAGTCTGGGTTACTGCGAATACTTCGCGGGACTTCTCAGGCGTGGCAATGAACCGCGCAAATCAACTCGCGCGAACGCTGCAGGGCGGCCTGCGCGCCGCGCGCCGCGAATACCCAGCCGACCTGGCCGAGATTGAAGTCTTGCGACACCATCACCTGCATCAAAGCGACCATCGGCAACACGACCGATGGCCTGTAAAGCTGGTTTCTGATCAACTCTGACATCACGACCCCCATTGCGGAGCGCCGCTTCGGCACCGCGCACCAATAACGTTTCAATGGGGGAATTCTAGGGAGCGCGTCGCCGCCGATAAATAGCGGCAATGCGAAGTCACTTGTTCGGCAAACTGAACAATCGGGTCAGGACGCCTTCGCCATGCCGATCAATTGCGCGTCGTACAGCGTGCGCGCATAGGCGCTAGCCCCGACCGGCCGGCTGTACAGGTAGCCTTGCTGCTTGTCGCAATCGATCGCGCGCAGAAACGCCGCCTGCTCGGCGGTTTCGACGCCCTCGGCGGTCACGTTCATGCCGAGCGAGTGTGCCATCGCGACGACCGCCTGCGTGATCGCGATCGAATCGCGATGATCCGGCAGCCCCGCGACGAACGACCGGTCGATCTTCAGGTTATGCAGCGGAAAGCGCTTCAGGTACGACAGCGAAGAATAACCGGTGCCGAAATCGTCGACCGACACGCGCACGCCCATTGCGCTCAGCGCGCACAGCATCGGCAGCACGGTGTCGCTGTCGCTCATCAGCAGCCGCTCGGTGATCTCGAGTTCTAGCGCGGCGGGTTCGAGCCCGGACTGCGCGAGACAGCGCTCGATCCGCTCGAGCAGCCCGTCGTTGAACTGCCGCGGCGACAGGTTCACCGCGACGATCAGATGCGGCGCCAACGTGCGCCGCCACTGCGCGACCTGCTGGCAGGCGTGGTCGAGCACCCAGTCGCCGATCTCGACGATCAGCCCGGCGTCCTCGGCGACCGGAATGAATTCGCCCGGCGACACGTTGCCCAGTTCGCTGTTGTACCAGCGCAGCAGCGCTTCCGCGCCGATCGTGCGAGCGCTCTGGCTATCGACGATCGGCTGGTACACGAGGCTCAGCTCGTTGGCCGCGAGCGCGCGCCGCAGCGACTGCTCGATCGTGAAACGCCGCTGCAGATGCTGGTTCAGCTCGGCGGTGAAGAACTGGAAGTTGTTGCGACCGCGCTGCTTCGCGTGATACATCGCCGAGTCGGCGTTGCGCATCAGCGTCGCGACGTCCTGGCCGTCTTCGGGAAACAGGCTAATGCCGATCGACGCACCCAGGTAGTACTCGTTGCCCGCCACCGCGAACGGCACCGCGATCAGGTCGAGAACGCGATGCGCGAGGGCGATCAACTGACCCGTATTGCCGTACGCGCTAGCGACGATCACGAACTCGTCGCCACCCACGCGCGCCAGCGTGTCGCTGCGCCCGACGCAGGCCGACAGCCGCTCGGCGACGCTGCACAGCAAGGTATCGCCGGCTTCGTGACCGGCGGTGTCGTTGACCTTCTTGAAGCCGTCGAGATCGACGAACAGCACGGCGACGCTGGCGAGTTCGCCGCCATGGTCGCCGCTGGCGCGCGGCGCGAACAGGTCGCGCATCCGCTCGGTCAGGTAGGCGCGGTTGTAGAGGCCCGTCAGCGAATCGCGCGTGGCGAGGTACTTCAGCTGGCGCTGCGCCTCGCGCACCGGCCCGATATCGGAAAACGAAATCAGCACGGAGTCCGGCTCGCTGTCGCCGGGCCGCAGGATCGGCACCACGTTTTCCGTGATCCACACGACTTCGCCGCTCATCAGCTCGAGGCCGATCGTCACGCCGAGCATCGGCTTGCCGGTCGCGAAGACCTGGGTGACCGGACGGTTGCCGTCGCCGATCACCGAGCCGTCCTCGCCGAACGCGCGTGTCATCACGGTCTGCATGCTGCGGCCGACGACCTGCGGTGTCACGTGCAGCATGCGCTGCGCACTCGGATTGCAGGCAAGCACGATGCCGGTGCGCGACTGCACGACGATGCCTTCGCTCAGATGATCGACGACCAGCCGGTGACGCTCCTCGCTATGCGCGAGGCGCTGCGCCATCGCGTCCTGATGGACCGCGAGGCCGACGCTGCTGCCGATGTCGCGCAGCATCGCCTCTTCCTCGGGGGTCGGACGGCGGGTGGCGCGGTAGTAGACGGCGAACGCGCCGAGCACGATGCCGGCGTCGTTTTCGAAGGGCACGGACCAGCAGGCGCGCAAGCCGTGCGGCAATGCGAAAGCGCGGAAGTTTTCCCACAGCGGATCGGATTCGATGTCGTCGACGATGACCAGACGGCGCTCGAACATCGCCGTGCCGCACGAGCCGGCGCGCGGACCGATCGCGGCGCCCTCGATCGCGGCGCTGAACGGGGGCGGCAGCGACGGCGCACCGCCGACGCGCACATGCAAGCCGTCGGGGTCGAGCAGCAGGATCGAGCAGCACGCGCCGTCGCCGAGCAGCGCCTCGGCGCGACGGCAGACTTCGTCGAGCAACTCGGGCAGCGGCGTGTTGCGCGTGATCAGCCGCAACACGCTGCGCTCGGATGCGAGTACTTCCTCGGCCCGTTCCGGGCGATAGCGGGCGCCCTCCGGCGCGGCTGTCGTCGTGCCACGTGATGTCGCTTCGCAAATCATAGTTGCGCCCCCCCAACCCAACATCGGCAAGTTAGTGTACGCGGCACACCGGGGTTTACGCTAAGCACGGCGTGAAAATCCGCAGCGCATCGCGTGCGGACGGCTACGGGTGTGGCGTGCAAGCATCGGTTGACGCGGGTACGACGGACGACGGCGCTTTTGGGGTGCCGGTTCGTGGCCCGGAGGCGCTGCGCGGCGGCTCGACGCGCCGGACCGCCGCGGCAGGTAGCGGCGGCCCGTTTGGCACGATTGTCTTCAGCGCGGCGGCGGCGTCAATCGCTAAATTGTCAATGGTTGCCGCCGCCTCCTGGAGGCCCCTTTGACCATGCCGGCCTATGGGCCCCCGCTTCCCATAACTAGACGTTGCGCCTTTTTCATGACACGCGAACGCGCGCTCGCGCCCGCAGCGCTTGCGCACGGCAAAGGCCAGCCGGCAAGCCCGCGCGGCAACATCTGGTAATGACCCGCCCGTACTCCGGCGTTATTCGGACGTGTGCGGGGCGGGCAGCCGGCCGATCATCGGCGGCATGACAATCGATGCCCCGCCGGGACCTGATGACCCTCTTGCGCCCCCTCCTGATCGCCGGACTGCTGCTCGCGCATCCGTACGCCAACGCCACCAGCTTCGATTGCCAGCGCGGCCGCTCGCCGGCGGAGCGCATGATTTGCGGCGATTCCGCGCTGTCGGCGCTCGACGACACGTTGGGCGAACTCTACTGGAAAGCGCGTCGACGAGTCGCCCAGCGCCGCGCGTTCATCGACGACAGCGACAGCAAGTGGGCCTGGCGCGAAGCGAACTGCCGCGACGCCGGGTGTCTGCGCACGTGGTACACGACGCGCATCGACGAATTGCAGCGGCTGCTGGCGAGCTTGCCGGGCGGCGCGCGGCACACGGCGCCCGTGGGTGGGGATGCGCAAGCGCACTCGGACCCCTCGCCGCTGCAATGCACGGCCGCAAAGCCCGGCCTCGTCGTCAACGAGCAGTGTGCGAGCGTGATCGGGCAGTCGGGTCAGCGGTGGAAGTATCAGCCGCGCGATGGCGACTGGTTCTGCGGCGTGGCCACGCTCGAGGCGGCGGACATGGCGCCATCGCAAGCGCAAGCGCCGATGCCGATGCCGATGCAACCGCAGGTGCAGGCGGGCGTCGGGGAATGAGACGGAAGAACGCACGGGTCTTGAATTGCGCGCCGGTGCCAAGCGTGCCAACAAGCTCAGTCAGCGGCCGACGACTCACCATCCTCGCCCGTGCCGAACAGCTCCGCGCAAAGCTGCGCGCCGCTTTCGCTCAGCGACGCCGCTCCAGTCCCATCGTCGTGAAACATCGTATCGACGAGACCATCGCCCGACAGCGCCGTCAATTGCCGCCGCAAGCTGCTCATCGGCACGCCGGCCTGCTTCGACAGCTTCGCGAGCGACCACGCGCGCCGGGGCGTCTCGCGATGCGCGCGCCATAGCTGCGCGAGTATCGCGGCGAGTTGCGGGTCGATGTCGTCGTCGTTCATGTCGGTCTTCCTGGGTTGTGTCGCGCCGTTCACGCCATCGCCGTAGCCAGCTCGCCGAGCGTCTTCAACGCCGCCTCGGCCTGCGCGGTCCACGGATAGCTGTAATTCAGCCGGATGAAGTGCCGATAATCGTTGCTCGTCGAAAACATCATCCCCGGCCCGACCGTGATCCCGCGTTCGAGCGCCGCCTGATAAAGCCGCATCGAGTCGATCGCAACCGGCAGCTCGACCCACAGCACGTAGCCGCCGCGCGGCGTCGACACGCGCGTGCCGACCGGGAAGAAGCGCAGCACCAGCGCGCTCATGATGCTCGCCTGTTGCCGGTACACGCGGCGCAGATGCCGCAAATGCCGGTCGTAGCCGTCCTGACGCAGATAATCGGCAACCGCGACCTGCGGCACCGACGGCGTCGTCAGCGTATTCAGGAACTTAAGCTTCTCGACCTGCCCGCGATAACGCCCCGGCAGCGCCCAGCCGATCCGGTACGACGCGGTCAGGCTTTTCGAAAACGACGCACAGTGCAGCACCAGCCCTCCGGTGTCGAAAGTCTTCAGCGTCGATGGCCGCGCGTCGCCGAAGTACAGCTCCTGGTAGACGTCGTTTTCGATCGCGGGAATCTCGTGCGCGGCCAGCAGTTCGACCAGTTGCCGCTTGCGCTCGTCGGACATGCAGAAACCCAGCGGATTCTGAAAATTCGGCATCACCATGCACGCGGCAATCTTCTGCCGCGCGATTATCTTCGCGAGCGCGTCGATGTCGATACCGTCGACCGGATGCGTCGCCACCTCGATCGCGCGCATGCCGAGGCGCTCGATCGCGTGCAGCATCGCGTAGAAGGTCGGCGATTCGACCGCGACGGTATCGCCCGGCTTGGCCACCGCCTGAAGGCTCAGGTTGATCGCCTCGGTCGCGCCGAGCGTGATCACGATTTCGCCCGGATCGACCGGCAGACCGTTTTCCGCATAGCGCCGCGCGATCTGGCGGATCAGCTCGGGGTTGCCCGGCGGCAGATCGTCGATCAGATTCCAGCTCGCGTGCCGCCGTGCGATCGCGTTCGCGTACTGGTTGATGCGCCGCCACGGGAACAGCGACGGATCGGGATACGGCGAGCCGAACGGCACGGCATCGTGCGCGCGGATGCTGCGCAGTGTCGACAGCACGAGCCGGCTCACGTCGACCGTCGCGGGCACCGGCGGCGGCGCGGACGTGCGGCTCGCGCGCGCCGCGGCAGGCATCGGCGCGAGCGCCCGCGCGGCTGCGTCGCGCACGAAATAGCCCGACTGCGGCCGGCTCTCGACGATGCCGCGGCTCTCCAGCAGCGCATACGCGTGCAGCACCGTCTTGATGCTGACGCCGTGCTGCTGACTCGCCTGCCGCACCGACGCAATCCGCTCGCCAGCCGCGAACACGCCGCGGCGCACGGCTTCGGTGATTTCGTCGGCGAGTTTTTCGTAGAGCTTCATGCGATTCGGGCGGAGTCGGGCGGGTTCAGGGATCGTCGCGCAACTGTACTCCTGTTCTTTCCGATTTTCTGTATCCGACATGCATTGTGGAACACAGTACGCTACGGGCATTGGTCTGCAAAGCCTGTCAAATCTTTCCATCGCCACGTCATGAAGAAGAACGAAGCACAAGCCGAAGCCCGCATCGAGCCGTACAAGCACCCCGCCGCCGGCTGGGGCGCGCTGAAGTATGTCGCCATCAACCTGCTGAAGGAAAAGGTCGCGGGCGGCAACTACCGCACGCTGCTCAAGCAGAACCAGCCCGACGGCTTCGACTGCCCCGGCTGTGCATGGCCGGATCGCGAGCACGCGTCGACGTTCGAGTTCTGCGAAAACGGCGTGAAGGCCGTGGCTGCCGAGGCCACCGGCAAGCGCGTGACGCCCGCGTTCTTCGAGCAGCACAGCGTCACCGAGCTGATGACGCAATCCGACTTCGAGCTCGAGCAGCACGGCCGCCTGACCGATCCCCTCGTCTACGACGCCGCGCGCGACCGCTATGTGCCGATCGGCTGGGACGACGCGTTCGCGCTGATCGCGAGCCATCTGAAGCGCCTCGACGATCCGAACCGCGCCGCGTTCTATACGTCGGGGCGCGCGAGCAACGAAGCCGCGTTCCTGTACCAGCTGTTCGTACGCATGTACGGCACAAACAATTTTCCCGATTGCTCGAACATGTGCCACGAGGCGACGAGCCGTGGCCTGCCGCACACGGTCGGCATCGGCAAGGGCACGGTCACGCTCGACGACTTCGAACACGCGGATACGCTGCTGATCTTCGGCCAGAACCCGGCCACCAACCATCCGCGCATGCTCGGCGAGTTGCGCGAATGCGCGAAGCGCGGCGCCACGATCGTGTCGATCAATCCGCTGAAGGAGCGCGGCCTCGAACGTTTCGCGAGCCCGCAGCATCCGGTCGAAATGCTGACGATGGGCAGCACCAGAATCAGCTCGGTGTTCATCCGACCGAAGGTCGGCGGCGATTTCGCGCTGCTTAAGGGCGTCGCCAAACGCGTGCTCGAACTCGACGACGAAGCGCTCGTGTCGGGCCTCGAGCGCGTACTCGACGTCGACTTCATCGCCGAACACACGGTCGGTTTCGCCGCCTTCGCTGACGATCTGCGCGCCGAGCGCTGGGACACGATCGTGGCCGAGGCCGGCGTGCCGCTCGACGAGGTGCTGAAGCTCGCCGATATCTATGTGAAGGGCCGCGCGGTGATTTCGACCTGGGGCATGGGTCTCACGCAGCACAAGAACTCGGTCGCGACGGTGCAGTTGCTGTCGAATCTGATGATGATGCGCGGCAATATCGGCCGGCGCGGCGCGGGGCTGTGCCCGGTGCGCGGCCACTCGAACGTGCAGGGCGACCGCACCGTCGGCATCGAGGAAAAGCCTACTGAAGCGTTTCTCGACCGCCTCGGCGCAGCCTACGATTTCGCGCCGCCGCGCGAGCACGGACTCGATGTCGTCAACACGATTCAGGCGATGCTCGATGGCAACGTGAAAGTGTTCATCGGCCTCGGCGGCAATTTCTCGATCGCGACGCCGGACACGCCGCGCACGTGGGACGCGATGCGCGCATGCGAGCTGACCGTGCACGTGACGACGAAGCTCAATCGCAGCCACCTCGTGCACGGCCGCGACGCGCTGATCCTGCCGACGCTCGGGCGCACCGAGATCGATATTCAGAACGGCGTGGCGCAAGGCGTCAGCGTCGAGGATTCGATGAGCATGGTGCACATCTCGTACGGGATGAACAAGCCGGCGTCGGACAATCTGCTATCCGAAGTGGCGATCGTCGCGCGGATGGCGCATGCGACTTTGGGCAGCGGCAAGGTGGACTGGCTCGCGCATGCGGCCGACTACGCGCTGATTCGCGATGGCATTGCGAAGGTGATCGACGGCTTCGACGACTACAACGAGCGCCTGAAGAAGCCGGGCGGTTTCCATCTCGGCGTCGCGTCGCGCGATCGCATCTGGAAGACGCCGAGCGGCAAGGCGCAGTTCATCGCCCACGCGATCGCGCTCGACACGCCGATTCATCAGGCGAAGAAACGTCACGGCGAACGCCTGATGACGCTGATGACCACGCGCTCGCATGATCAGTACAACACGACGATTTATGGTCTCGATGATCGCTATCGCGGCGTGTACGGACAGCGGCGCGTGCTGTTCGCCAACAAGGACGATCTCGCGATGCTCGGGTTCGCGGCCGGTCAGCGCGTCGATATCACGAGCGTGTGGGCCGATGGCATCGAGCGACGGGTGGACGGCTTTCTGCTAGTCGAATATGACATTCCGCGCGGCTGCCTCGGCGCTTACTATCCGGAGACGAATCCGCTGGTGCCGCTCTCCTCGGTCGCGGATGGCGCGGGGACGCCGACGTCGAAGTCGATTCCGGTTTTGCTGACCGCGTCGGCGGTGCAGGATGCCGCTGCTCTGGCGGCCTGAAGTCAGCTCTATTTTCCGCGCCTGCCGCGCGGCGTCCCTCACACGGGCTTTTTCGCCAGATCGCGATGCGTCAGATACAGACGTAGATCGAATTCGATCTGGTGGTAACCCGGCTGCATGAACTCGCACAGACGATAGAACGCCTTGTTGTGATCGCTCTCTTTCAGATGCGCGAGTTCATGCACGACGATCATCTTCAGAAACTCCGGCGCCGCGCCCTTGAATAACGACGCGATGCGGATTTCCTTCTTCGCCTTCAGCTTGCTGCCCTGCACGCGCGAAATGCTCGTATGCAGGCCGAGCGCGTGACGCATCACGTCGAGCTTGCTGTCGTAAGTGACCTTGTCGATCTGCTCCGCGTTGCGCAGGTGTTCGCGTTTCAGCTCGGCGCAGTACTCGTAGAGCGCGCGGTCGGTTTGCACCTCGTGCGTGTTCGGGTACTTCTGCGCGAGGTAGGAGCCGAGCTGATCGTCGGCGATCAGCGTTCTCACCTTGTCTTGCAGAGGTGCGGGGTAGCCGGTCAGGTATTTGAGCGAAGACATGAAGGCGGATTGCGGTTGGCGGGGGTGATATTACGCTCTAGCGGATGCTACGGTTTGCGATTCGTCTGTTTGTTGTCCAGACGCCTGGTCAACGTCACAGCCCTGCACGAGCGGTCGAGTTGGCTTCATCCGGTCAACGCCGAAAACTTATATTGTCCAGATCATCAACGGGCCGGACGGGAAGCCCGCCTTCGTCGTCATTCCCTACGCGGATTACATGACTGAGCGCAATGCGGACCGAAACCTGATTCCGAACGACGTCGCGAGCCGCACGGTTGACGGCGCTTCACCGGTACGCGCATGGCGCGAACATCTCGGTTTCACTCAGGCGGACATCGCGGCGCGTCTTGGCATCAGCCAGTCTGCTTATGCACAACAGGAAAACAGCGACCGTCTGCGCAAATCATCGCGCGAAAAGATCGCGGCCGCGCTCGGTATCAGCGCGAAGCAACTGGACTTCTGATCGGGAAAACTGGAGAGCGAGATCGGCACGGCGATCATCGGCGTGCGCGCTTCGTGCCTGTCATTTGAAACTCTGGTGCCGGGGACCGGACTTGAACCGGCAAGCCCGAAGGCGGCGGATTTTAAGTCCGCTATGTTTACCAATTTCATCACCCCGGCAGGGTCGCAATCGCGCGTGGTCGCGAATTCTACCATCGCCTCGCCGGAGCCCCAAGAACGCCCGACACCACGTTCATCCCCAAGTCACAAACCTTGCCGATAATCCGCTCACGAAAACGATTACAGCGGACCGCAAACCGATGACGCCGACGATCAAGGATGTCGCCGCCCACGCGGGCTTTTCCATCGCCACGGTATCGCGCGCGATCAACGCGCCGCATACCGTGAACCCCATCACGCTCGACAAGGTACGTCAGTCGATCGACGCGCTGAACTTCCGCCCAAGCCCGCTCGGCAGGCAATTGCGCGGCGAGCGTACGCGCCTGATCGGCGTCGTTCTGCCGACTCTCGCAAACCCGGTGTTCGCCGAATGCCTGCAAGGCATCGACGATCTCGCGTCGGCGCAAGGCTATCGGCTGATGCTGATGACCACGCAGTACGACGTGGACCGCGAACGTCACGCGATCGAAACGCTGCGCGAGCATCGCGTCGAAGGCCTGATCCTGACCGTCGCCGATGCCGACACCCATCCGCTGCTCGACGAACTCGACCGCGACGGCCTGCTGTACGTGCTGATGCACAACGACACGGTACGCCGCCCGTCGGTGTCGGTCGACAACCGCCTCGCCGCCTACGACGGCGTGTGCCGGCTCATCGCAAACGGCCATCGCCGCATCCTGATGCTGGCCGGCTCGTTCGCCGCGTCGGATCGCGCGCGTCAGCGGCATCTCGGCTACACCCAGGCGATGCAGCAGGCCGGCCTCACGGCCGCGCCCGCGCTCGAAGTCGATTTCAACGCCGACGAACTCGCGCCGTCCGTGCTCGCGCACCTGACGCACGGCGCAAACCGTCCGACCGCCCTCTTCTGCAGCAACGATCTGCTCGCGATGGTCGTGATGCGCGGCCTGCGCCGCGCGCGGCTGAGAATTCCGCAGGACATGTCGATTCTCGGCTTCGACGGCCTCGCGATGGGCGAACTGCTGTCGCCCGCGCTCGCCAGCATCTGCGCGCCGAATCGCGAGATCGGCCGCGCGGCGTGGCAGCGTCTGCTCGCACGCATCGGCGGCGCTCGCGACGAGCGCACATTCCCCGCCACCTCGCTCGCATTGACCTTGCCGCACAGCGTGCGCGAAGGCGCGACGATCGCGGCGCTCGGGTCGCAGACAGATCACTACAGGGCATCACCAACGCAAGGGCTGACCGCCTAGCAGCCTTCGCGCAATACAACCGCTTGCAACCACCTTTTACGGGCCCGGAGTCAGTGCGAAAGCACTTGCACCGATCGACACAGGAGACCTGCAGTGACCCGCTCGACCTCACGCTTCGCCACCTCGCGCAATCCGCTCTGGCAGAAACTCTCGCACGCCGCCGCGACCGTACTGCCGGCGAGCCTGCTCGTCGCCGGCGCGGCCCTCGTCACGCTCGCGCCGCAAAGCGCGCGCGCCGATGAAACCGCGATCTGCTACAACTGCCCGCCCGAATGGGCCGACTGGGCGAGCCAGATCAAGGCGATCCAGCAAAAGACCGGCATTCGCGTGCCGTTCGACAACAAGAACTCGGGCCAATCGATCGCGCAGCTGATGGCCGAGCAGAAAAGCCCGGTCGCCGATGTCGTGTATCTCGGCGTGTCGTCGGCGTTCCAGGTCAAGGATAAGGGCGTGATCCAGCCGTACAAGCCCGCGCATTGGGACGACATTCCCGCCGGCCTGAAAGACCCGCAAGGCTACTGGTTCACGATCCACTCGGGCACCCTCGGCTTCTTCGTCAACAGGGACGCGCTCGAAGGCAAGCCGGTGCCGCGCTCGTGGGCAGATCTGCTGAAGCCCGAATACAAAGGCATGATCGGCTACCTCGATCCGTCGAGCGCGTTCGTCGGCTATGCGGGCGCGGTCGCGGTGAACCAGGCGCTCGGCGGCACGCTCGACAACTTCGAGCCGGGCCTCGACTGGTTCCGCAAGCTCAAGGCGAACGCGCCGATCGTGCCGAAGCAAACCGCGTACGCGCGCGTGCTGTCGGGCGAAATTCCGATCCTGCTCGACTACGACTTCGATGCGTACCGTGCGAAGTACAAGGATCACGCGAACGTCGAGTTCGTGATTCCGCAGGAAGGCACGATCTCGGTGCCGTACGTGATGAGCCTCGTGAAGGGCGCACCGCACGAAACGAACGGCAAGAAGGTGCTCGATTTCGTGCTGTCCGACGAAGGCCAGAAACTGTGGTCGCAGGCGTATCTGCGACCGGTGCGCGCGAGCGCGATGAATGCCGAGACCGCCGCGCAGTTCCTGCCCGCGAATGAATACGCGCGCGCCAAGCCGGTCGACTTCGCGAAGATGGCCGAGAAGCAGTCGGGCTTCGGCGAGCGCTATCTGCAGGTGATGCATTGAACGACGTCACGTTCCCGCTGCGCTGGCGCATCGCATTGCTGGCGCCGGCGCTGGCGGTGTTCATCGCGTTCTGGCTGCTGCCGATGGGCGCGCTCGCGCAGCTCTCCGGCGGCGGCCACGCATTCGCGACCTATCGCGCGATGCTGACCAATCCGCGCTATATGTCGAGCCTTGGCGCGACCGTCGTGCTGTCGGCGGCGGTCACGGCGGCCACGCTGGTGCTATCGGTGATCGCGGGGCTGCTGCTCGCGCGCCGCGAATTCGCCGGCAAGCGCACGCTACTCGCGCTGCTGACGTTTCCGCTCGCGTTTCCCGGCGTCGTCGTGGGCTTCATGGTCATCATGCTCGCCGGACGTCAGGGGTTGATCGGCGCGCTGTCGCTGAAGCTCGCGGGCGATCGTTGGGTGTTCGCGTATTCGATGAGCGGCCTGTTTCTCGGCTATCTGTACTTCTCGATTCCGCGCGTGATCGTCACCGTGATGGCCTCCGCGACCAAGCTCGATGCGTCGCTCGAAGAGGCCGCGCGCTCGCTCGGCGCATCGCCGTGGCGCATCATGCGCGACATCGTGCTGCCGGCGCTGTCGCCCGGACTGATCGCGGCGGGCGCCGTATGCTTCGCGACCGCGATGGGCGCCTTCGGCACCGCGTTCACGCTCGCCACCGACATCGACGTGCTGCCGATGACCATCTATACCGAGTTCACGCTGAACGCGAACATGGTGACCGCCGCGGGTCTTTCGATCGTGCTGGGCATCGTCACGTGGGCGGTGCTGGCGATCGCGCGCAGCGCGAGCGGTTCGGGCGTGGCGGCGAGCGCATGAACGGCGCGTCGCCTGAAGCCAGCGTGAGCGCACATAACGACAATCTATCCATGAACTCAGTTACGGTCTCCTCGCCCTCCTCGCCGTCGCAGCCGGCCGCGGGACCGCGCGCGCGACGCGCATGGCCTTCCACGCGAAGCTGGCTCGCCGCGGGTCAATGGTTCGTCACACTGCTGCTGTGCGCCTTCCTGATCGTGCCGGTCGTCATGTCGATCGTCGCGGGGCTGACGGTCAACTACTTCAAGGGCGTGTCGAGCGGACTCACGCTGCGCTGGCTCGTCGAAGTGTGGACCCAGTATCACGGCTCTGTGTGGCTGTCGCTCGAAGTGGCCGCGGCGACGCTCGTCGTCACGCTGGTGACCGGCGTGCCTGCGGGCTACGTGCTCGCGCGCAGCAAGACGCGCTTCGCACGCATCGTCGAGGAGTTTCTGGTGCTGCCGATCGCGCTGCCCGGCCTCGCTTCGGCGCTGGCGCTGCTGGTGATCTACGGCGGCTTCACCGCATTCCGGATGAGCGCGGCGTTCATCGTGGTCGGGCATGTGGTGTTCACGCTGCCGTTCATGGTGCGCGCGGTCGCCGCGGTCTGCGCGAGCAGCGATCTGCGCACGCTCGAAGAAGGCGCGGCAAGCCTCGGCGCGGGCTTCTTCACGCGCTTCGTCACGATCGTGCTGCCGAACGCGCGGCCCGGCATCGTCGCGGGCGCACTCGCGGTGCTGACGCTGTCGATCGGCGAATTCAACCTCACGTGGATGCTGCACACGCCCGATACGAAGACGCTGCCGGTCGGCCTCGCCGATACCTACGCGTCGATGCGCATCGAGATCGGCAGCGCTTACACGATCCTGTTTTTCATCATGACGATGCCGCTGCTCGTCGCGATGCAATGGCTCGGCGTCGATGCGACCGGCCAGCGCAGCGCGTCGAAAAAGCGCGGCGCCGCCTCTTGCCCTAAACCCATCGACACGCCATGAAACTGACCTCGGTTCCCATCACGCTCACGCAGTGCGCCAAAACGTTTCGCGGCACGCGCGTGCTCGAACCGCTCGACCTGTCGATTGGCGCGGGCGAAACTCTCGTGCTGCTCGGACCGTCGGGCTGCGGCAAGACGACGACGCTGCGCCTGATCGCCGGCCTCGAAACCCCGGACGCGGGCGGCCGCATCGCATTCGGCGACGACGACGTGACCACGCTGCCGATCGAAAAACGCGCGGTCGGCATGGTGTTCCAGAGCTACGCGCTGTTTCCGAACCTGACCGTGCGCGGCAACATCGGCTACGGTCTGAAGATCAAGCGTGTGCCGGCGGCCATCGCCCGGCAACGCGTCGACGAACTGCTCGGCATGATGCGGCTAACCGCTCACGCGGACAAACCGATCGATCAACTGTCGGGCGGCCAGCGTCAACGTGTGGCGCTCGCGCGCGCGCTCGCGGTGCAGCCGCGCGTGCTGCTGCTCGACGAACCGCTGACCGCGCTCGACGCGCGTCTGCGCGACGCATTGCGCACCGAGATGAACGCGCTGTTGCGCGAGCTCGGCATCACCACCGTTTACGTGACCCACGATCAGGCCGAAGCAATGGAGCTCGGCGATCGCATCGTCGTGATGAGCGCGGGACGCATCGAGCAGATCGGCTCGCCGCGTGACATCTACTATCGCCCGGCCAATCGCACGGTCGCGCAGTTCGTCGGCACGATCAACCGTATCGCGGGCGAGCCGCGCGACGGCATGCTGACGACGAGCGGCGGCGCCGTGCCGTTGCCCGCGCATGCGTCGAATCCGAACGGCGCGCACGAGATCTTCTTTCGCCCCGAGGACGCACGGCTCACCGACCCCGCGCTCGCGCAACTGCGCGGCCAGATCGAAAGCACCGCGTTCCTCGGCGAACGCACGCGCCTGACGATCGGCGGCGCCGCGCCCGAGCCGCTTTTCGTCGACGTCGCGGGTCGTATCGAGCTTGCGCGCGGCACGCCGGTTGGTATCTCGATCGAGCAGGACGCACTGATTGCGCTATCGTAGGTACAAACAGCGCCGCAGCCTGGCGCTCAACACGAAGCAACCCGAAGGACCTCTGTCATGCTGCTGGCTCAAATAAGCGACCTGCATATCAAGCAACCCGGCGCACTCGCGTATCGCCGAGTCGATACCGCTCCGTACCTCGCGCGTTGCATCGACGCGCTGAACGCGCTCACACCGCGCCCCGACGCGGTGCTGATGACCGGCGACCTCGTCGATCAGGGTGACCCTCGGCAGTATGCGCACCTGAAGACACTGCTCGATCGGCTCGAGATCCCTTACTTCCTGATGGTCGGCAATCACGACGAACGCAACGCGTTGCGCGCGGCGTTTCCCGAGCGCGAGGAATTGCTAAGCGGCGGCGAGTTCGTGCAGTACGCGGTCGACGTCGGCCCGCTGCGCGTGATCGCACTGGATTCGCTGGTGCCCGGCTCGAGCGCCGGCATGCTGTGTGACACGCGGCTCGCGTGGCTCGCGCAGCAACTCGATGCGGCGCACGGCAAGCCGGTCGTGGTCGCGCTGCATCACCCGCCGTTCGCGTGCGGCATCGGACATATGGACGAGATCCGGCTCGACCCGGCGGCATCGGACAAGCTCGCGGCGCTGATCGCCCGCTATCCCAACGTCGAGCGCGTGCTCTGCGGGCACGTGCATCGCTCGATGTTCGTGCGCTTCGGCGGCACGATCGCGAGCGCGATTCCAGCGCCCGCGCATCAGGTGGCGCTCGATTTTCGCGAAGAAGGACCGTCGGCGTTCGTGATGGAGCCGCCCGCTTACGCGCTGCATTACTACGCTCCGGAGACGGGCATCGTCACGCATCATGCGTATGTCGATGCGGCCGACGGCCCGTATCCGTTCTACGACGCTGGCGCGTTGATCGACTGAAACGGGCGGTATATCTCTCTGCAACCTGATAGCGGCCGCGCGAGCGAGCCTCGCGCGGCCGTCAGCAGGAACCCCACCGCTCCGGTATGATCGGCACGCTTGAGGACCGCGCATGGGCCGGTCCGTCGATCCGCCTCCGTCATGTCCACTTCCGACGCTTCCACTTCCGCTTCCTCCGCCCGGTCGTTGCGCGGCGTGTTGCTGCTGCTCGCGACGATCGCTGGTGTCTCGGTCGCGAACATCTACTTCAATCAGCCGCTGCTCGACAACTTGCGCCAATCGTTTCCGGACAGCGCGTCCTGGGTCGGAGCGGTGCCTGCCGTCACGCAGCTCGGCTACGCCGCCGGCATGCTGCTGCTCGCGCCGCTCGGCGACCGCTTCGACCGGCGTCTGTTGATCCTGCTGCAGATCGCCGGCCTGTGCGGCGCGCTCGTCGTCGCGGCGTCGGCACCGACGCTCGCGGTGCTGATCGTCACGAGTCTCGCGATCGGCGTACTCGCGACGATCGCGCAACAGGCGGTGCCGTTCGCGGCCGAACTCGCACCGCCCTCCGAGCGCGGCCACGCGGTCGGCACCGTGATGAGCGGCCTCTTGCTCGGCATCCTGCTCGCGCGGACCGCGGCGGGCATCGTCGGCGAATACTTCGGCTGGCGCGCGGTGTTCGGCGCATCGGTCGTCGCGCTGCTCGCGCTCGCGGTCGTCATCATTTTGCGTCTGCCGAAGAGCCAGCCGACTTCGACGCTGCCGTACGGCAAGCTGCTCGTGTCGATGTGGCATCTGGTGACCGAGCATCGCGCGCTGCGTGAGGCGTCGCTGACCGGCGCGGCGTTGTTCGGCGCGTTCAGCCTTTTCTGGTCGGTGCTCGCGCTGCTGCTCGCGGGCGCGCCGTTTCATCTCGGGCCGCAGGCGGCGGGGCTGTTCGGTATCGTCGGCGCGGCTGGCGCGCTCGCCGCACCGCTGGCGGGCAAGTTCGCCGACCGGCGTGGACCGCGCGCGATCATCACCGTGTCGCTCGTGCTGGTCGTGATCGCGTTCGTGATCTTCGGCGCGTCGGCGAAGAGCATCGCGGGACTCGTGGTCGGCGTGATCATTCTCGACATCGGCGTGCAGGCCGCGCAGATTTCCAATCAGTCGCGCATCTATGCGTTGAAGCCCGATGCGCGCAGCCGCGTGAATACCGTGTACATGGTCGCGTATTTCATCGGCGGGGCGCTGGGCTCGGGTGTCGGCGCGATCGTGTGGCCGGCGTTCGGGTGGATTGGCGTCACGATCGCGGGGATCGGGTTTGCCGGGCTCGGCGCGTGGAATCATTTGCGCTTGCCGGCGCGGGCGGGGAATTGATATCAGGCTGATCAGGGCCGGATCAGAATCGTCTTGTCGATTTGCCACCGCTGGCGGAGCCTGCTAACGCCTGTCGCATTCCGTCGCGCGTAATCATCCTTCGCCCATTTCATTACTCGTCGTTACTGGATAGCTTAACGGACTGGTGTGGCACGAGTCGAAGATTCGCGCCATTGTTCATCGACGCGTTATGCGTTGTCCCCTGCCCGATCAAGTCCACACGCGCGACATGGATCTGTATCACGATCTGGAGTGGGAGCCGCCGAAAATCGTCGACGTGATGCGGGCATGGGCTGAACGCTTCAATGTGGACCTGCGCGATTTCGACGTCGCATATTACGTTCCATCCGCCAACATGCGAAAGCGCGACATCGTCGCGGCCGCGTTGAAGTCCCCGTTTAGTGCCAGCGCGCGAGAATTACTCGGTGGACGTTCGCTTACCCTTGGGATGCTCGAAGAAACCATGAAGCGCGGATCATTGGAAACCGACTAGAAGCGTCCGCCAGCGCGAGTTCTTACTCGTCGCCACCCCGCCCCAACGCATACTCATGCAGCGCATCGAGCACACGATCGAACTCGAACGATTTGTCGTAAAAGTGCCGCACACCGTACTGCTCGCAGCGCGCTCGATACGCGGGCAACGCATGATTGGTCAGCACCGCCGCGAACATCGAATCGATCAGCCCCTCGCGCTGCAGATACGCGAGCACCGGCACGCCCGAGCCCTGCTTCAGCTGCAAATCGACGATCACCGCGTCGAATGCTTCGTCGCCGAGCAACGCGATCGCCTGATCGGCGGAATCGGCATAAGCGGCCACGCGCAGCAGGCCCGAAGCATCGATCGCTTCCACGAGGCTGCGGCGAATCAGCGGCGAATCCTCGATCAGCAGCACGCGCAACGGCGCGCGGCTGGCTGGATCGGTAGCAGGGTTCGATTCGCTGTTCATCGGGATGTCTCGATCGTCCGTCATTCGATCAGACCATTCTTGATCGCGTAATACGTGAGGTCCGCGTTGTTCGCGAGTCGCATCTTCTCGAGCACCCGCGCGCGATACGTGCTCACCGTTTTAACCGACAGATGCAGTTCTTCGGCGATCTCCGTCGGCAACTGGCCGGCCGCGAGCTTGCAGAAGATCTGGAATTCGCGCTCCGACAGCGCCTCATGCGGACGCCCGGCGGCGGGCTTGTCGAGATTGTCGGCAAGCGTATCGGCAACCGCCTCCGACAGATAGCGATGCCCGCGCGCGACCGAGCGGATCGCGCGCACGATTTCCTCGGGCTCGCAGTCCTTGTTCAGATAGCCGTTCGCGCCTGCGCGCAGCAGATTGATCGCGTACTGGCTCTCGGGGTAGCCCGACAGGATCAGCACGCCCTGCTCGGGACGCACCTGCTTGATCACCCGCAACGTATCGATGCCGTTCTTGTCCGGCATCGCGATGTCGAGCAGCACCACGTCGAAGGCCTGCTCGCGCACGAGGCCGATCGCTTCCTCGCCGGTGGCGGCCTCGGCGGCGACGCACATATCCGGCTCGTCGGCGACGAACTGTCTGAAACCACCTCGAACGATCGCATGATCGTCAGCTATCAGCACTCGAATCATCGGTTGGGTGTCCGTGCAAAGGGAGTCGCTCCTAAGCCGACATTGTAATGAGCCGGGGCCACGACTGAACGCGAAATGCGCGGGCGGCTTCGCACCGTAGCCGCCGGCATTCGCGGGTTCGCTGGCGCCCGGTCGACGCTTTTTCGCCGCGTCTTCCGTCGCCTTCCTGTCACCTTGGCGTGCTATTCACGCCCCGCGAGCAGATCCGCCATATCGTCGGCATGCTCTTCCTCGACCGCGAGAATCTCCTCGAACAGCCGGCGCGTGGTCACGTCCTTCTCGCCGAGATAGCGGACGATCTCGCGGTACGTGTCGATCGCGATGCGCTCCGCGATCAGGTTCTCGCGAATCATGTCGGTCAGATCGGTGCCTTCCTTGTATTCCGAATGCGCGCGTGCCTTTATGCCGTCCGGCGCGAAATCGGGTTCGCCGCCAAGCTGCACGATGCGCTCGGCGATGCGATCGGCGTGTTCCTGCTCCTCGCTCGCATGCTCGGCGAATTCCGTCGCGACCGCCTCGGAGTTGATGCCCTTCGCCATGAAGTAGTGCCGCTTGTAGCGCAGCGTGCAGACGAGCTCGGTGGCGAGCGCGTCGTTCAGCAGCTTGAGCACCGTGTCGCGATTCGCGCCGTAAGTCGGCGTGACCGGACCATCCGACATATGCTTGCGCGCGTCCTCGCGGATCTTCTTGATGTCCATCACGAACGTGTCGCCAGATTGCTTCATCATCGAACTTCTCCTTTATCCGGTATTGGGGGAATCGCGCATCAGCACGCGTCGCGCCTGATGCGCCGAGGGTGGAATGACGGCGCGTTTCGAACGCCGGCGCCTCGATCGAAGGATTCAGACGCCGTGCGTTCACGCGCCTTGTTGACTACCTGTTTCTATGTATACGTATTGCGTACTTCGCTGCCGATTTCGTGTTGCGTTCATCCACGGCTCGCGCCGCTAGGTTCGAAACACGCCGAGCAGCAACGTGACCACGAACACGACGAGGAAGATGTAGAACAGGATCTTCGCGATTTCGGCCGCGCCGGCCGCGATGCCGGTAAAGCCGAACACCGCCGCGATGATCGCAATCACGAAGAAGACGATGGCATAGTGAAGCATGGCATTTCTCCCTTTTGTTGGCCTTGCAATCGACTACCAGCAAACCACTCGCCTGCTATCAAGGCGCGGCTTGCCGCCACTGCGATGGCCGCGCTAATCGATCGTTTTCTTCGTCACGACGAAGCCCAGCACGAGGAACACCACGCACAGCACGACAAAGACGAAGAACAGGAACTTCGCGATCGCCGCCGCGCCGGCCGCGATGCCGGTAAAGCCGAGAAGACCCGCGATCACCGCGATGATCGCGAAGAACAGCGCCCACTTCAACATGATGGTTTTCTCCCGAAACATTGAATGAACGATCGGGTCCATGCTATCGATGCGTGGCGCCGCGCGCATTCCGACGCTCGCCGTTTTTCGTGTGAGAATCCGCTTACATTGGATTACGACGACGTTACGCGCGGCTTCGCTCGATGCTGCAGTCGACGCCCGAGTCGATGCCCTCTTTCTGGAGTCAAATGTGTCGAATCTGCAGAACCCGCCGGAACAGCCCGGCGCGCGCGGCACGGCGCGGCTAGCCGACTGGATGCGCAAGCGCAGCTGGGCGATCGCGATGACGGTGGCGATCGTGATCACGGTGGGCGGCCTTGTGATTCTGGAGAGCGCGCGTCAGCGCATTACGGCCGAGTACGAAACCGCGCTCGAAGCGCGCGACGTCACCGTGCAACTGAGCACGCTCGCGAGCGACCTGTCGCGCCTCAGCGCGCAACAAAACCAGTTTCTTCTGACGAAGGACGACGCATCCGCCCGTGCGTTCTGCGCGAGCGCCGCACGCATCCGCGAGACCACGCAGCAGTTGGACCACTTCTATCGCGGCGGCCGCGCGGACAGTGCGGAGCTCGCGAGCTTTACGCAGATACTCACGCTGATCGATGCGCGCATCGGCGCGGGCGCCGCCGCGATGCAGCACGCGGCGCCGCATCCGCTCGAGCTCGGCGCATGCGGGCCCGTGAGCGACGTCAATCCGGCGGACGCGTCCTTGATCGACAGCACGCTCACGCTACTGCGCGACAACGAGGAGCGTCGCGCGCAGCACGCGCTGGCCGCGAGCCGCGCCGATCAGCGGCTGTCGACGCTGTGCGCGGCGGGTCTGTCGGCGCTGAACATCGTGCTGTTCATTCTGCTGTTTCGCAATCTCGGCATTCAGATAGACCGGCAGGCGCGCGCGCAGCGTCAGTTGATCACACAGCAGGAGGAACTCGACCAGTTGGTCAACGAGCGTACGCGCCAGCTCGAAGCGCTCGGCTGGCATCTGCAGGCGGTCAGCGAAAACGAAAAGACCCAGCTCGCGCGCGAGTTGCACGACGAGCTCGGCGCGATTCTGACCGCATGCCGGATGGATGTCGCGTGGGCGCGCCGCAAGCTGAAGGACAGCGAGCCGGACATCGCCGACAAGCTGCAGCGCGCGCTCGCCAATCTCGACCAGGGCATCGCGTTGAAGCGGCGCATCATCGAGGACATGCGGCCGACCGTACTCGCCAATTTCGGGCTCGTCACCGCGCTGCGCACGCTCGCCGACGAAGCCGCGCAGCGCAACAACTGGACGCTCGAACTGCACCTGCCCGCCGACGATGTCCAGCTCGACGAACAGACCGAGATCGCGCTCTTTCGGGTCGCGCAGGAGTCGCTTACGAACGCCGCCAAGTACGCGCGGGCCTCGAAGGTCGGCATCGCATTGCGGGTCGGCGACGGCGAGGTCGCGCTGCATATCGCGGACAACGGCGTCGGCATCATGCCGGCCGATCTGAAACGCACGCATACGCACGGCCTGCTCGGCATGCGCCAACGCGTGGCCGCGCATGGCGGGCGCTTCGACATCCGCCGTGGCGCGCAAAACGGCACCGAAATCGACGTCGTGATGCCGAGCGCGAGCACCGCGACTCCTTCGGTGGATCAGCCGCTGACGTCGCCGGCCACGCCGTCTACTTCGTCGCAAAGTCCCGTCTGACAGGCACTCGCCGCGGCAACGCCAAGCCATTGTAGGAGTGCGCCGACGCAAACACCGGAGCACGCCTACAACAAAATCGCGGCACGGCCGACAGCGCCGCCCCCGCCCTTTTTTTACCATGCAATCAGGCCGGTTCGAAACCGGATCGAAACCTGATCGACTGGCATGGCCCCGGTCGGACGACATCAACCGATGCATTCTCGACAAGGAGAAGTTTCATGACTCGACTGATCGCTTTGCTTGTGCTCGCAGGAACCGCCATGCTTGTCACTGGTTGCAACACGATGGCCGGCGCCGGCCAGGATATTTCGAAGGGCGGCCACGCCATCACGAACGAGGCGGAAAAGGCAAAATAAGCCGGCACATGGCAGCAGGATTTGCAGAGCCCGTCGCGGGATGCCGCGGCGGGTTTTTTTTCGTGGAAGTTTGCTTGCAGGTTTGTGGCGCGGCGCGACGCGACGTGTTTTCAGAACGCCATCAAACAGAACGGCGACCCACTGTCGTGGATCGCCGTGCCGTCCTCCCGCTTTCCGACCACCCGAAGTCCTTGATTGTCCGGCTGGCGCGAGCGGCTCATCAATGCTCACGCCGCGCGAGGCTCATCCGATGATCGGCGGCCCCGTCATTGCCCGGTCAACGTATTCGACAGTTCCACACTCGGCGTGCTCGTGTTGCCGTTCTGTACGACCAACAGGTGAATCTGCCCCGGCACCAGTTGGCTCAATGCGCCCGCGATCGGCACGGACGTGATCAGCCAGTCCGCGTTGTTCGCCAGCGAGAACGAGTTCGACTGGAAGATCGGCGTCTTGCTGCCGGCCACCGTCGCGATCAGCACGTACTGACCGCCCGACACGTAGATCGAATCCTGGCCGCTCGCCGGCACCGCGTTCTTGAACGACACGCCGGAGATCGTCGGCGACACCTTGGCGATGCTGGTGGCGGTGGCCTGCACGAGATAAAGGTCGAGGTCCGGCGCGTTCGCCGACGCATTGAAGCCGCGCACGCGCGCGTCATTGGTCAGCAGTCCCTTGTCGAACGGATCGTCGATCAGGCCGATGTCGGGCGCGGACACACCCGGCAACGCGAGCACCGTGTACACGTGGCCCTTCGCGACATTGGGGAAGGTGCCGCTCGCGAGCGCGTTCTTCGTGCCGGTCGCCGCATACGCGACGGTGGTCGAGCCCGTGTCGATATTGGTGAGGTTGGTCACGCCTTTATACGAGATGTTGGTCTGTCCGGAAGGCGCGCTGCCATTGACGAGGAAGTCGACCGCGGGCCCGCCCGGAAACGCGTGAACGAAGTGGATCTCGGGATTGGTCAACCCCAGCTCCTTGCCCGCATCGCTGCCACCACCGCCGCCGCACGCGCTCAATACCGCCGCGGCCGCAACGACCGCCATCATGGTTCGGATCATTTTCATTGTGTTCACCTGTGTCGATGTCGGGCTTGACGCTCATCGCCCATTGATACGTGGACGCCCGCGGAAGACCTCGCGGTCGCCCTCCTCCCATCCGTGCCGCACGGCGCGCCGGTTTTGTCGGTGGCGTGTCCGTGTCGATGGACGCTCGCAGTCAGCAATGGATGTGCCGTGCCCTTAATATCTGGCGTGAGACAACTGACCAAGGTGTTGCGGATCAATGGATTGCGGCGATTTAGAATTTTTCCTCGGCGGCCTGGTCCCGCGCGCGGTGTATCGTTCGTGCGGCCCTTCACTTACACGGTCCCTGCATGTCTTACCAACACTTACTCGCCGAGCTCGACCTGGGCTTCACACGTCTGTCCAACCGCGTGGTGATGGGCTCGATGCACACGGGCATGGAAGACCGCTTCTGGCATTACCCGCAACTGGCCGCGTACTTCCGCGAGCGCGCGAAAGGCGGCGTCGGCCTGATCATCACGGGCGGCATTTCGCCGAATCGCGAGGGCTGGCTGCTGCCGTTCGGCGGCACGCTCAACTCGGTATTCGATCTGCGCAATCACCGGCTCGTGACCGAAGCCGTGCATGCGGAGGGTGGCAAGATCGCGCTGCAGATCCTGCATGCGGGCCGTTATGGCTACCAGCCGTTGGTGGTGTCGGCGTCGGCGTTGAAGTCGCCGATCTCGAAGTTCAAGCCGCGTGCGCTGACGCTCGCCGGCATCGACCGAACCGTGCGCGACTACGCGCGCTGCGCGCGGCTCGCGCAACGCGCGGGCTACGACGGCGTGGAGATCATGGGAAGCGAAGGCTATCTGCTGAACCAGTTCCTGTGCCCGCGCACGAACCGCCGCACCGACCGATACGGCGGCAGCATCGAGAATCGCATGCGGCTCGCCTGTGAGATCGTCGAGCGGGTGCGCGCCGAATGCGGCGAGCGCTTCATCGTCGTGTACCGGCTGTCGCTGATCGATCTGGTCGAGGGCGGCAATACGTGGGAGGAAACCGTGCAGGTCGCGCAAGCGCTCGAAGCGGCCGGCGTGACGATCTTCAACACCGGCATCGGCTGGCACGAGGCACGCGTGCCGACCATCGTGACCTCCGTGCCGCGCGCGGCGTTCGCTTCGCTCACCGCGCGTCTGAAAGCATCCGTCAACGTGCCGGTGATCGCGTCGAACCGCATCAACACGCCCGAGGTGGCCGAAGCGCTGATCGCCGACGGCGCGGCGGATCTCGTGTCGATGGCGCGGCCGCTGCTCGCCGATCCCGACTTCGTGCTGAAAACCGCCGAGGACCGCGCGCACGAAATCAACACCTGCATCGCGTGCAATCAGGCCTGCCTCGATCACACGTTCAGGAATCAGCGCGCGAGCTGCCTCGTCAATCCGCGCGCGGGGCGCGAAACCGAGCTCGTCTACCGGCCGCTCGCGAGCGCTCGCGAGGCGCGCTCGATCGCAGTGGTCGGCGCCGGTCCGGCCGGGCTATCGGCCGCGACGTTGGCGGCCTCGCGCGGGCATCGCGTGACGCTGTTCGAGGCCAGCGACACGCTCGGCGGCCAGTTCAATCTCGCGATGCGCGTGCCGGGCAAGGAAGAGTTCAGCGAAACGATCCGCTACTTTGGCAGCCAGTTGCAACGCCATCGTGTCGACGTGCGGCTCGGCACGCGCGTCGATGCTGCACTGCTTGCCGCGGGCGCCTACGACGACGTGATCGTCGCGACCGGCATCGTGCCGCGGCGGCCGGCGATTGCCGGCATCGACGGGTCCAACGTGCTGTCGTATGTCGACGTGCTGCGCGGTGCGCCGGTCGGCACGCGCGTCGCGGTGATCGGCGCGGGCGGCATCGGCTTCGACGTCAGCGAGTTTCTGCTGCATCGCGCGGGCGAGCCGCTGCCGGTGCCGCGCGATACGTGGCTCGACGAATGGGGCGTCGACCTCGCGGTGCGCGAGCGCGGCGGCCTGAAGCCGCCCGTTGCCGCGCAACCGGCGCGGCAGATCTGGCTATTGCAGCGCAAGGCCGGCAAGCTCGGCGCGGGGCTCGGCAAGACGTCGGGCTGGGTGCATCGCGCGGCGCTCGCGAGGAACGGCGTGCAGATGCTCGGCGGCGTCGAGTATCGGGAGATCAGCGCGCGCGGTCTGAAAATCGCGCGAGACGGTACCGACGAATGGCTCGACGTCGATACGATCGTCGTGTGCGCGGGGCAGGAGTCGTTGCGCGAGCTGTTGCCGTCGACGGTCGATGGCAAGCACGGCGGTGGCGGTCCGCGTTTTCACGTGATCGGCGGGGCGAAGCTCGCGACCGAGCTCGATGCGAAGCGAGCGATCCGCGAGGGCGCGGAGCTGGCGGCGGCGCTCTGACAACAGCGGCGCGATTCGACGAGAACCGCGCCGCTCTCAGGCGCTGCCGTTCTTCTGGTAGTCGAACCAGAACGACAAGCCGACGCTGCTCAGGATCACGATCGTCGCGATCACCGTCGAGCGCGTGACCGGCTCGCCGAGCAGCAGCGCGCCCAATGCAACTGCGACGATCGGATTCACGTACATGCAGCTGCTCGCAATGATCGGGCTCGTGTGGCGGATCAGATAACCGTACGCGACGAACGCGGCCATCGTGCCGATCAGCATCAGATACAGGAACGCGACGAGCGGCAGAAAATGCAGTTCCAGCATCTGCTCGCCCGCCGCCCACGCGACCAGCGTCGAGATCGCGCCGCCGAGGCCGATCTGCAGCGAGGTCGACAGAAACAGGTCCGACGGAAGCTTCAATACCCCGGCCAGATGCGCGCCGCCAGCCCAGAACAGCGCGCCGCACAGAATCGCGAGACTGCCGCCCACCGAGCCCGGCGTGCTGTCGCCGTGACTCAGAATCACGATGCCGGCGAGTCCGAGCCCGACCGCGAACCATTCGCCGCGGCCAATCTTTTGTCCGGCGACGGCCGCGATCACGGTCGCGAACAGCGGCACGGTCGCGACCATCACGGCCGCGGTGCCGGTGCCGACCGTGCGCATGCCGTACGCGAGCATGCCGCTCGACAGACCCACCAGCATCGTGCCGACGAGGCCCGCGTTGCGAATCTCGGCGACGCTCGGCCAGGCCGGCTTGCGGCGCGCGGCGAACACGAACAGACCAATGCCGGCGAACAGGTTGCGCAAGCCCGACATCAGCAGCGGCGGGAACGAGCCGAGCGCGACGTGCACGGCGAGATAGGTCGAGCCCCACACCAGATAAACGACGGCAAGCGCGAGCGCGACCCGCCCTTTGCGCGACTGCGGCAGACGCAGCGGCCAGCCACGCGGAGAAAAGATTAAACGTTGCAGCGACATGCGTTCAGCCCGCCGTCGCCACTCGACCCGCGCATTGCGCTCGATGCCCGCGAGGCGCCGGGCCTGCGTCGATGCTTTTCGGGCGGGATGGCGGGCACCGCATCGGCGATGCGGTCTGACGGGTGAGGCAGGCGGACATGTCGGTGGAACAGTAAGACGATGAGCGGCGCAGGGAGCGCCAGAAACGGCTGTGGCGGCGGAATCGGTCAAAACGACACGATGCAACGCGGCCGTGATGCGCGGCGATGCCGCCGGCGAAAGCCGCGGCGCGCAACGCATTATGCAGTAAGCGCCGAGTGCGCCGCGCGACAGAATCGTAACTTTTTGGTGTTCCTGCAACAGAAAAGCCGGGGACGCATCCCCGGCTTGCATTCGGTTCCGTATCCGTTCGATGCTCAGCGCATCAGCAGGATCGCTAAGCACCGTGGGCGCGGACTCAGTTGCCCATCGCGCCCGACGCCTCGTGCTTCATGCCCATCGCGCCGCCGTCCTTTTTCATCGAATCGTGTTTCATCGCGTCTTTTTTCATGCTGCCCTTCGACATGCTGTCTTTGGACATCGAACCTTTCGACATCGCGTCTTTCGACATTGCATCGTTGGACATCGCGCCGCTCGCCTGAGCGAATGCCGCGCCGCCGCTTGCCAGCATCAGCAACGCGATCGTGGTGATTGCAATCTTCTTCATGGGATGACTCCGTGGGTAGTGGATGAATCGAAACCGGCTCGTGCCGGCGTGCTTCCGAAGCCGCTGCCGCAAGCGCGCGTGCGCCCGCATGCGTCAGGAGCCTCCGAACCAGTTGTAGCCCTGGTCGACCCAATAGCCGCCGGGATACGTGTTGGTGACGAAAATCTCGACGATGTGCTTCGGATTCTTGTAGCCGAGCTTGGTCGGCATCCGCAGCTTCATCGGGTAGCCGTATTTCGCGGGCAGCCGCTCGCCGTCGTAGGAAAACGTCAGCAGCGTTTGCGGATGCAATGCGGTCGGCATGTCGATGCTTTCGTAGTAGTCGTCCGCGCATTTGAAGCCGACGTACTTCGCCGTCGTATCCGCGCCGACACGTCGCAGAAAATCGCCGAACGGCGTGCCGCCCCAGCGGCCGATCGCGCTCCAGCCTTCCACGCAGATATGTCGCGTGATCTGCTCCGCATGCGGCAGCGCATACAGTTCGGGCAGCGTCCACACGCGCTGGCCGGTCACGAGCCCGCTCAGTTTCAGCTGGTAATCGGAGCCGTCCACGTGGGGCACGTCATCGATGCCGTAGTACGCGTTGAAGGGAAACGGTCGCGTGATCTGCGCTTCGGTGTAGGTCGGCGCGAGCTGCTTCGGATCGAACAGCGCGGCCTGCGCGCGATCGTTCAGCCGCGATACGGCGCTCAGGAAGCGGTTCACGGAAGTGTCGTCGGTCAGCGAGCAGCCGGTCAGCATCGATAGCCCGCCGAGCGTCAATAGCTGCTTGCCGAACAGGCGTCGCGACGGCATCGCCAGTTCGCGCTTCGCATCGAGCAGGATCGATGCACGGTCGAGCGTGTGGCTTACGCGCTGCGTGGATTGGCCTGCTGGTTTGTCGATCGGCTTGTTCATGATTCGATATCCGTAGGGTGTTCGCATTGCGCTTTCAGGAGCGTGAACATGAGCATGGTCGTGGGCAGCCGCGGCTCAACGTCCGCGCAGCATCGCGAGCAACGAACGCGGCACGAGCGCCACCATCGCCAGATGCACCGCAAGAAACGCGGCCAGCAGCGACATCGCGGTGAAGTGCACGACGCGCGCGTTGTCGTAGCCGCCCATCAGTTCACGCAGCAGCGGAAACTGCACCGACTTCCAGATCGCGAGCCCCGATAGCACCAGCACGATCAAATCGGCGATCGCGAACAGGTAGGCGAATTTCTGCACTGCGTTGTAGACGCGCAGATCGTCGTGCGACAGCTTCCCGCGCAACGCGGCGATGAAATCGCGCAGCACCGCGCGCGGCGTCAACGGCAGGAACTTGCGCACGAAACGCCCGCTCGCGAGATTCAGCGCGATGTACACGAGGCCGTTGAACACCAGCAGCCACATCGCCGCGAAGTGCCATTGCAGCGCGCCGCCGAGCCAGCCGCCCAGCGTGATCGCGGTCGGAAAGCTGAACGCCGGGAAGATCGGCGACGCGTCGTAGATGCGCCAGCCCGACAGCATCATCACGATCGCGGCGAACGCGTTCAGCCAATGCGTGATGCGCAGCCACAGCGGGTGAATGACGGCGCGCTTCGGTGCGGCGGGCGCAGCGGGTGCGCCGGGGCGCAACGCGTGGGGTGTGGGTGTGGACATGGCGGCTCTCCTCGGGCAGCGGTAGAGAATGCGTCGCGTGCGATGTCGATCAACGGCACGCGGGAAGATCGGCCGCTTGCAGCACGTCGCCGCTCGCGTCGCTTTCGACGAATGCGACCACGCCAAAGCGGTCGGCGGCGTGGGCGACTGGATCGGCTTTCGCGTCGACGCTCGCATCGCGTACATCGATGTCCTGACGAATCCGCGCGTGACCGGCGACGAGTGGCACGGGCCCGAACCACGCACGCACGACGCGTTCGTGATGCAGCGTCGCGCCGCGGTTTTCGCCCGCGCCGACCTGCGTCGTCAGCGCGTTCTCGTAGACCGCGAGATAGGCGCTCAACGGACCCGTGGCGGGTGCGGCCGTCGTGCTGAACTGCGCATCGACATCGAATGCGCCGGGCTCACGCGGGCTCAGCGCGAGCGCGACGCTCGCCTGCGCGGGTGCGGCGACGAGCTCGTCGATGCGGCGCTCGAAACTGTCGCGTTGCGACCAGTCGCGCAGCTCGCGGCCCGCGACGAACACTTCCGGCGTATAGATCGTGTGCGCGCCCGCGAGGTGCGTCAGCGTCTGCTGACGTTCGGTGAAGCGATGCTGGGAAAAGCGGTCGGTCCAGCCGAGGCTGTTCCAGTAGTCGACGTGCAGCGCGAGCGGCACGATGCCGTGCGCGGCGCTATTGCTTTTCCATTGACCGAGCCAGCGGTCGGCGGGCGGGCAGCTATCGCAGCCCTCGCTGCTGTACAGCTCGACCAGCGCGAGCCGGTGCGCGGGGCTGTGCGTCGCGCATTGGGGTCCGGCCGCGTCGGCCGCACTGATGCCGGAAGCGCTCAGCAGAACAAGCGCGAGGCTGGCGGCGGGCTTGGAAAGAATCGTAAAGCGATGAAGTATCGAGCGATTGTGCGCGGTCGACATGACGTGCTCCGATCGTAATCTGCACGTTTGTCGAACCGCGCGGCCGGTTATGACAGGCCTCTTTTAATTTTTTTCCGGCATGTGGAGCGAGCCCGAGCTCGCCTGCGACTCAGTCGTAACTGACCACCACCGTCATGCGCGTGTCCGTATCGGTGCGCTGCGCGTTCAGCGACAGCACGCCGCCGGTGCGATCGACCGCGTAGTGGCCGTCGCGGGCCA
Source organism: Paraburkholderia atlantica (assembly GCF_000092885.1). Classification (NCBI taxonomy): domain Bacteria; kingdom Pseudomonadati; phylum Pseudomonadota; class Betaproteobacteria; order Burkholderiales; family Burkholderiaceae; genus Paraburkholderia; species Paraburkholderia atlantica. Next base: position 2,199,600 of record NC_014117.1, read on the forward strand.
GCACGACGTGCCCGCCGCCATCGACGAAACGCGCTGCCACCAGATCGCGCGACTGCGTGCCGCCGTTCACTTCGAGCGCGACATCGGCCCCGCTGACGACGCCCGGCGGCGCGCTGAACGTCACCGTGCGCGACAAGCGCTGACCGGGCACGCTCGCGCTATCGACGGCGACGCCAGTGGGCGCCGTATCCGCGCTGATCTGCAGCGGCGGCGCGACGATCATCCCCACGAACCGGATCACGCCGCCCGTCACCGTCGATGCCGCCGGCGCCGCCAGCGGCGCGGCTAGCAACGCCACCACCGCGGCTGTGCGACCGAACGTTCGCCACCGCATTCTTTCCGCTTTCATGTGCACCTCTCTGTCAATCGACCCGAGTCGCCTCGCGCCGTTCACGCGCCATCCGGCGAATCGCTTCGCTGGAGTGCGGCCTTCGCTGCACTTTGTTTAACGGCAATCCTCTGACTGGCTTGAACGCCGTGCGGATCACGTCGCTTTCATCTGGCACCGCACGATCGACGCAGCGCGATGTCGCCAACGGAAGGGGCCGAGACAGCGTGCTAACATCAAGCTTTCGTCGCTGGTGTCGCGAACTTCACGTTTTGCTGCGCGGCAACCTCCCGTTCGCTGTTCCCCATCACCTGGTCGTTTTGCCCGTGACTTCTGTGCGTCGTCCGACTTTCCGTGCCCTCGCCCGCTTGCGCCCATGCCGCGCAGGCGGCTGCGCGCGCGCGGGCGTCGCGCTGCACGGCGCCGGCGAGACGTCCCGAACGCTCCCGCTTCACGCCGCCCGGCGCCCTCGCTGACGTAGCCTGCCAATACCGAGGGCCGCGTCGCCGGGCTCCGGGCTTTCCCATTCGTCCACTCATCCGCCGACCACCCATATGGCGTCGTCGCACGCGGCCTTCCTTCACCGACCTATCCGGAGTGCTGATGATGAAGAAGATCAAAACCTGCTATCTGACCGAACTCGACGTGACCCGCCTCGAGAAATATGCGGCCGCCAATGCCAAACTGCAGCACATGCTCGACGACGTGCTCGAGCGCGCGGTAATCGTCGACTCGCACGATATCCCCGCCGACGTCGTCACGATGAACTCGCAAGCAACGCTGATCGACACGGCGAGCGGCGAACAAATGACATGGACCGTCGTCTATCCGCCCAATGCCGATTTCGCGCAGGGGCGGCTGAACGTGTTTTCGCCGGCTGGACTCGCGCTGCTCGGCGCGCGCCGCGGCGAGAGCATCCGCTTCACGCCACCCAGCGGCGATCAGCAAGTGCTCAAGATCGACAAAATCCTGTATCAGCCCGAAGCCGCCGACGATTTTTCGCTGTAAGCCGGCTGTTCCATTGCTGTAAGTTGCCCTGTCTGATGCGGTCTCGAAACAAGCATAGGAGATGTCCGGTTTCATCCGGACCAGTTTTTTGAATCACTCAGACAGGTTGCCAAACCGCTGGCGGGCGGTGTATCGTGTGCGCTGCTAACGCGGGGGTCCTGCGTAGCGCGGAGCTGGAGGTCCGTGTTGCGTGGGTGAGAAATACCCTTTGAACCTGATCTGGATAATGCCAGCGCAGGGAAGCGTACGGATCTCGCACCAGCCTCAACAGCCTCACCTCTTAGCGATTTCCGACCACTTCCATCTCAGTCTCCTGCTTAGCCGCCCCACTTTGTACGGAGACTTACATGAACGCCAATCCGAAGTTTATTTCCGCCGAAGCCCATGTGGACGAGGCCGCCGTCGCGCCGCTGCCGAATTCGCGCAAGGTCTACGTGACCGGCTCACGCCCCGACATCCGCGTGCCGATGCGTGAAATCTCGCAAGCAGACACGCCCGACAGCTTCGGCGGCGAAAAGAATCCGCCGATCTACGTGTACGACACGTCGGGCCCCTACTCCGACCCGGACGCGAAGATCGACATTCGCGCGGGCCTGCCCGCGCTGCGTCAGGCGTGGATCGAGGAGCGCGGCGACACCGAGCCGCTGACCGGCCTGTCGAGCAGCTTCAGCCGCGAGCGCGCCGCCGATCCGGCCACCGCGCAGCTGCGTTTTCCCGGCCTGCATCGCACGCCGCGCCGCGCGATCGCCGGCAAGAACGTGACGCAGATGCACTACGCGAAGCAAGGCATCATCACGCCGGAAATGGAATACATCGCGATTCGCGAAAACCAGCGCCGTGCCGAGTATCTGGAGACGCTGAAGGCGAGCGGCCCGAACGGCGCGAAGCTCGCCGCGATGATGGGCCGCCAGCACCCCGGCCAGGCATTCGGCGCGAGCGCATTCGGTCCGAACGGCCTCACCGAAATCACCGCGGAATTCGTGCGCGAGGAAATCGCGCGCGGCCGCGCGATCATCCCGAACAACATCAATCACCCGGAAAGCGAGCCGATGATCATCGGCCGCAATTTCCTCGTGAAGGTCAATGCGAACATCGGCAACTCGGCGGTGACCTCCTCCATCGGCGAGGAAGTCGACAAGATGACGTGGGCGATCCGCTGGGGCGGCGACACGGTGATGGATCTGTCGACCGGCAAGCACATTCATGAAACGCGCGAATGGATCATCCGCAACAGCCCGGTGCCGATCGGCACGGTGCCGATCTATCAGGCGCTCGAAAAGGTCAACGGCAAGGCTGAAGATCTGACGTGGGAGATCTTCCGCGACACGCTCATTGAACAGGCTGAGCAGGGCGTCGACTACTTCACGATCCACGCTGGCGTGCGTCTGCAATACGTGCCGCTCACCGCGAACCGGATGACCGGCATCGTGTCGCGCGGCGGCTCGATCATGGCCAAGTGGTGTCTCGCGCATCACAAGGAAAGCTTCCTGTACGAGCATTTCGAAGACATCTGCGAAATCATGAAGGCCTACGACGTGGCCTTCTCGCTCGGCGACGGCCTGCGCCCCGGCTCGATCTACGACGCGAACGACGAAGCGCAACTGGGCGAGCTGAAGACGCTCGGCGAGCTCACGCAGATCGCGTGGAAGCACGACGTGCAGGTGATGATCGAAGGTCCGGGACATGTGCCGATGCAGCTGATCAAGGAGAACATGGACCTGCAGCTCGACTGGTGCGACGAAGCGCCGTTCTACACGCTCGGGCCGCTCACGACCGATATCGCGCCGGGCTACGACCACATCACGTCGGGTATCGGCGCCGCGATGATCGGCTGGTTCGGCACCGCGATGCTGTGTTACGTGACGCCGAAGGAACACCTCGGTCTGCCGAACAAGGACGACGTGAAGACCGGCATCATCACGTACAAGCTCGCCGCGCACGCAGCGGACCTCGCGAAGGGTCATCCCGGCGCGCAGGTACGCGACAATGCGCTGTCGAAGGCGCGCTTCGAATTCCGCTGGGAAGACCAGTTCAATCTCGGTCTCGATCCGGACAAGGCGCGTGAATTCCACGACGAAACGCTGCCGAAGGACTCGGCCAAGGTCGCGCATTTCTGCTCGATGTGTGGCCCGCACTTCTGCTCGATGAAGATAACCCAGGACGTGCGCGAGTTCGCCGCGCAACAAGGCGTCAGCGATAACGAAGCGCTGCAGAAAGGCATGGAAGTCAAGTCGATCGAATTCATGAAGCAAGGCGCGGAGATTTATCAGCGGCAATAAGCGGCATACGCGATTCGCGCGAGTCAGCACCGCGGTATCGAAGCCCGCCGGCATGGCGGGCTTTTTCTATTTGGCCGCGTCGAGCAGGCACGTTGTGTGCTCACTGAAGGGAACAACTGCTTCCAACAACGAAGGGAGTCAGCATCATGAAATCGATCCGTCAACTCGCTACTCGTCTTGGCACGGTCGCAGTCGCGCTTTCGCTGGTCGCGGGTCTCGCGGCATGCGGCGACATGTCCCCACGCACACGCGATACCGCGATCGGCGCGGGTGTCGGCGGCGCGGCCGGCGCGGCGATCGGCGGCAGCGGCTTGTCGACGTTGGGCGGCGCGGCGGTGGGCGGTGTCATCGGTAATCAGATCGGCAAGTGAGCGGCCAGTGAGCGTTGTTTCCGATCACGCGTCTAACGATTCATACAGGACGGCAAACGATTCTTTCGGACCACGATCCGCACTGCCAAGGGCCGCGGATGCGGTGTGCCTTCGTGCCGACAATCCGCGTGGAAATAGACTGAAATATGCGGTTGCGGTTTTGCCACAGCGTTGCCGCGGCAGGAGCGTAAGCTCCTCATAACGACGTCGCGCGAGGCGGCATCGGTTCATCGAGGAGCGCGTTATGAAGTCCCGCGTCGTCACCCATCTTCGCGCGGTGCACCTCTCGACGCCACGCGAGTCGTCCAGTTTTCCCGCAAGGTTCGCGCGGCCTGCCGCCGCGTTTTCCGCGCTCGCCTCGAGTCTATTTTTAGCCGGCTGCTATTACCCCGCCGGTTACTATCCCGCGGGCTATTACACGTCGTACTATTCGACCGCGCCCGCGACCACGGCGAACCAAGCCGCACCGGCGACCGATCCGCAGCAAGCGCCTCAAGCCCAGGCGCAAATGCAGGTCGCGCCGCAGGACATGCCGCCCGGTTATGCTGCCCCCGCGCCCGTGTACGTGGCGCCTCCGGTCTATCCCGCCTACTATCCGCCGCCGGCTTATCCCTATCCCGCTTATTACGGCTACCCCGCCTACTACGGACCGTCGATTGCGATCGGCATTGGTGGCTATTGGGGCGGCCATTGGGGCGGCCATTGGGGCGGCCACTGGCATTGACCTGTCTCTGTTCGCCCACCACCGCGCCCACCCCGCCCGTACTTTCCCGGCTTGACTCGCCGATATGGCGCTCTATTCTTGAAAGGTTGCACGCAGCACCCGCTTAAATCAGGCGCCGCCGTCGAGGCCACTCGCAAGCGTCCGCCGTGCCAGAGCGACGCGCCGTCATGCGCAATCTCCCGCGTCGAATTACACAACAACGAAGGAGACATGATGTTTCATCAACTGCTCACTCCAGTCGGTAATTCGCTTTTTCCGTCGTTTATCGTCGCCGCGCTGCCGATCATCGTCGTGCTCGCGTTGCTCGGCTGGGCGCGCAGGCCAGCGTGGCAAGCGTCGCTCGCGGGACTGATCGTCGGTTTGATTGTCGCGATTTTGGTCTGGCAGTTTCCGGTCGGACTCGCATTCAACTCGGTCGCGGCCGGCATCGTGTTCGCAATCTGGCCAGTGATGTGGATCGTGTTCACCGCGATCCTGCTGTACAACATCGCGCAGCGCTCGGGACGCTTCGAGGCCTTCCGCCTGTGGATGATCGAAAACCTGCCGAACGACCGGCGCATCGTGCTCGTCGTGGTCGGCTTTTCATTCGGCGCGCTGCTCGAGGGCATTTCGGGCTTCGGCACGCCGGTCGCGATCACGAGTTCGCTGTTGATCATGCTCGGCTTTCCGACGCTGGAAGCGCTGATCTTTACGCTGATCTTCAACACCGCGCCAGTAGCGTTCGGCGCGCTCGGCGTGCCGATCACGGTGCTCGGCGCGGTCACGCATCTGCCGTCCGATGTGCTCGGCAAGATGGTCGGGCGGCAATTGCCGTTCTTTGCGGTCGTGCTGCCCTTCTATGTGATCGGCGTGTATGCGGGCTTTCGCAACATGCTGCGGATCTGGCCGGTGCTGCTGGTGTCGGGGCTGAGCTTCGCGCTGACCCAGTTCGTCGTCTCGAACTTCGTGAACTACAGCCTGACCGACGTGCTGTCGTCGCTGGTTTCGCTGATTCTTACCGTCGCGTTCCTGCGGGTCTGGAAACCCGCCGCCGATCCGAAGTTTGCGATCAACGTTGATCGTATCAACGAGGTGCGCGGCAAGATCGGCGGCGCGCAGGGTTGGTATCCGTGGATCATCGTGTCGGTTGTCGTGATCATCTGGACGATCGCCAGGATCTTCACGATCGGCGAAGTCAAGGTGCCCTGGCCTGGCCTCGACAAGGCCGTGTTCATCACGCTGTATAACGCGCCGTACGGCGCAATCTGGGACTTCCAGCCGCTCGCGACCGGCACCGCGATCCTCGTCGCGGCAATCATCACCGCGTTGATCGTGCGGCTCTCCGTCGCCGAGTTCGGCAAAGCGATCGCCGATACGTGGGTACAGACGCGCATCGCGATTCTGACCGTGGCGACGATCGTCGGCCTCGCATATCTGATGAACTACTCGGGCCTCAACTACACGCTCGGCCTAGGCGTCGCGTCGGTCGGGCCGGTGTTTCCGCTCGTGTCGGCGTTCCTCGGCTGGGTCGCGGTGTTCCTGTCGGGCAGCGATACGTCGGGCAATGCGCTGTTCGGCAATCTGCAGGTGGTGGCGGCCAAGCAGCTCAATCTGAATCCGGTGCTGATGGCGGCGACCAACTCGTCGGGCGGCGTGATGGGCAAGATGATCTCACCGCAGAACATTTCGACCGGCGTCGCAACCACCGAGTTGAAGGGCAAGGAAGGCGTCGTGTTCGCCAAGACCTTCAAGCATTCGATTCTGCTCACGGTGCTGCTCGGCGTGCTCGTGTGGGCGCAGCAGAACTTCCTGCAATGGATGATTCCGCAGTGAGCTCGCGCCGCTAACGACGCAATGCGATTCACATCGTTCCGGACGGACGCCCGCACACCGCGGGCGCCGTTTGCAATTGCATCCCCACAACCGCTCCGCCGCATCGCAATTTTTCTCACATATCGGTGAGAATTGCTCGTTTTGCCTGCGCCTTCGCAGCGCTTAGCATCGACCTACCCGGACGCGGCCGTCTCCCGGATCTTGCCGTTTCATCCCGCATTGAAACGAATCGCGCGATCGCACTGTTAGGATGAGCTGGCGTCCCGACTCAACTGCGCGCGGCGCCATTCCAATGAAAGCCAGAAACCTTCTGCAACTGCTGATCCTCGCCGCCCTGTGGGGCGCATCGTTCCTGTTTATCCGCGTCGGCGTGACCGACTTCGGCGTCGCGCCGCTGATGGCGCTGCGCGTCGGCATCGGCGCCCTCTTTCTCGCGATCCTGCTGATCGCGCGACGGCCGCTGCAACAGTCCGCCACGCTGTTGCGCACGCACGCGGTGCCGCTGCTCGTGGTCGGCATCCTCAATTCGGCGGCACCATTCTGCCTGTTCGCGTATGCCGAGCTGACGCTGTCGGCGGGCGTCACGTCGGTGATCAATGCGTGCGCGCCGCTGTGGGGCGCGCTGGTCGGCTTTCTGTGGCTGCGCGACCGGCTCAGCGCGCTGCGCACGCTCGGCCTCGTGGTCGGCTTTCTCGGCGTGCTGATGCTCGTGTGGGACCAGATCGCGGCGCCGGACGGCTCGGCCGCCTCGCCGCTCACCGTCGCACTCGCGGCCGGCGCCGCGCTCGGCGCCACGCTGCTCTATGGCATCGCCGCCAATTACACGAAGCGTCACCTGACTGGCGTCGACGCGCTGAGCGTCGCGACCGGCACGATGATCGGCGCGACCATCGTGCTGCTGCCGCTCGCGGTGATCTACTGGCCCGCCGCGCCGATCTCGCTGCACGCGTGGGGCGCGGTGATCGCGCTCGGCGTCGCCTGCACCGGCATCGCGTACATGCTGTTCTTCCACCTGATCGCGGTCGCCGGACCGACGCGCGCGATCACCGTGACCTTCGTGATTCCGATCTTCGGCATTCTGTGGGGCGCGTTGTTTCTCGGCGAGACGGTGTCGCCGGGCATGCTCGAAGGGTGCGCGGTGATTCTGGTCGGCACCGCGTTGGCGACCGGCGTGATCAAGCGCTTGCCGTGGGTCGGCACGCGACGGCGCGCGGATACCTGAGTAAGCAGTCGAAAAAAAACCGCCCGGATTGCTCCGGGCGGTTTTTCGTCGAACCGGCGGCGTTGGCCGCGAGGCTCTCGTATCAGTGCAGCTGGTAGGCCATCAGGCTCATGATCTGCTTGGCCTGCGAGCTTTCGTCGACTTGCCCCTTGTCGTCGACCACGGCCACGCGGGTCTGGCTCGGCGTCACGGCGCGCACGTTCACGCGATACTGCTTGGCGACCTTCTCCTTCCGACCGTGGAAGACCTGGCTCCAGAAGCCCTGCTCGGCCGACGACATATCCTTCGGATCGACGTAGCGCACGAAATACAGGCCGCGGCTCACGTCGCGGTCGTCGACCGTGAAATTGCTGCGATCGAGCGCGAGGCCCACGCGCAGCCACGCGCGGTCATACGGCTCGCCGAGCGTGAGTTCGGTCGATGAGAGCTGCGCCGACGTGTTGTTGGCCGAATCCGTATCCAGCGTCGACGGCTGGGCCGCGAGCGCGACGTTCTGCGCGACAACGGCGGCCGTCGCCGATTTCGCACCCGCCGTCGCGGCGTTCGGCGCGATCTGCGTGCCCGCCGGCGACAGCTCGGCGTTCTGCGTGCCGCCCCCGCCCGCTTCGGCCCGCGCCAGCGAGGCCATCAGGCGCTTCAGATACTCCTGCTCGAGCGCCGGGTCGTTCGGCTTGGGTTGCCATTGGGTCGACTCGTTGTTCGTACCTGTGATCGCCTCACGCATGCCTTTCTGGCTGACGAACACGTAGGTGCCGCCCTTCGGCGCCGCTTCGAGACGCGTGCGGAACTTGTTGCGCTCCGAGCTCACGTAGCTGTTGCCCATCGCCTTCGACAGCGTGTTGCGGATAAAGCCGTCGTTGATCTGCGCGTGGGTTTCGTTCCAGTCGGTTTCCATCACGCCCTTGTCGCGCTGGTCGACGACCAGCAGGAAGCCCTGCTCCTGCCAGAAGCGGCGGATTTGCGGCCAGGCCTGATCGGGCGATTTGTTGTCGATCACGAGCCAGCTTTCGGTGCCGTCGCGCTGGATGTGGATGCCCTGGACGGGCGGCACGACCGCGACCGCGTCGCCGGCCGGCGCCTGCGCCTGGACCTGTTTCAGCGTGGACAGCGAGGTTTCGCCGCCCTGCGGCGGCAGCGAACGCTGATCGGCCGTCTCGTCGATCATGTTCGGCGGTACGGCAAGCGATACCTGCTTCGAACGGGAGTCGCTCCTATAGTCGATTTTGGTCGGCGACGAGGTACCGCAGCCGGCGACCAGCCCGCCTGCCATGAGCATTGCTGCAAACCGCTTGGTGAGACGAAAATCAGTCATGTTCGGGGAATCCTTCCGCTACGCCACGGCAAGTTTCCGTGGATCAACCCAACATTTTACCGGTCCCGGCGAGGCGTGTGCAAAAACTGGGGTTTGCCCGGGAAGCGCCGCTTATCACGGCGACGAAACAGTCACGGGAAAAAAGTCCGCGCCGATCACGCTATTTGCCCTCTTATGAGGTAAATTTAACACTCAATGACACTTTCGAGTTGACATTGGGAGTATTCCCAAGTCGTTGCCGGAAGCCCGCCGAATAGGGGCTTCCAGTTTGCATGCGGCTTCTTTTTCAACACGGCGTGCGGCCCTGTCCGCCGCGATGTGCAAAAACCAGAAGAAAACCGGTGCTACGTTAATCGAGCTATCTCAATAAAAATCCGGCGCCAAACGAGGAAGGCCCCATGTCCAATTCCTGTCTCACTCCATCCGCGATCGCCTCGGTGATCGCCGTCGTCGCGTGCTGCGCGAGCTTCGGCGCGCATGCCGAGTTGGGCGGCACGATGCCGAGCCAGGCGGTGGCGGGCGCGAGCGCGCCGCGCACTCTGCTCAATGGCGCACTGCGCGAGCGCACGTGGACCGACGCCGGCAATACGGCCATCAACGAATACGCAACCAGTACCGGCCTGATCGTCGCCTACGCATGGCAAGGCCCGACGATGCCGGATCTGCACGCGCTGCTCGGCAAATACGGCGATTCGTACAAGACCGGCGCCGCGGCGGCGGCCGGCAGCGGCAATCTGCATTCGTCGCGGGTCTCGCGCTCCGACGTGATCGTCGAGTCCGGCGGACCGATGCGTGGCTACGTCGGCCGCGCGTGGCTCCCGGCGGCTTTGCCCGCCGGCGTCACCTCCGACGACATCCAGTGACGCGTGCGCCGCACGCGTCGCTCGCGCCCCCTTCACGCCTGAGTTCCACCCGACGGACCGCCACGCCATGAAATCCGCCTTGCGTTTCCATGCCCTGCTTCTGATCGTCTGCGCGGCCCTGGTCGGCTGCGGCGGCGGAGGCGGCAGTTCGTCGTCCGGCTCATCCGGCTCGGGCTCGGGCTCGACGCCGTCCGCGAGCGCGCCGACCAGTTCGACGGGCGCGTCGAATACGAGCGCGAACGTGCCGCAATCGACCACGCCCAACGTGCAGCCGGTCACGGTCGGCGTGGCGCCCGGCAATACGCGCAACATGCTGATGACGAGCGTCACCGTCTGCCTGGCCGGCACCAGCAACTGCGCAACGATCGATGACATCCAGGTCGACACCGGCTCGAACGGCCTGCGCATCCTCGCCTCGGCGCTGCCGACGACCTTGTCGCTGCCGACCATCGCCGCGGGCAGCGGCGTGAGCGCCGAATGCGCGGTGTTCGGCAGCGGCTACGCGTGGGGCTCGATCCGCACCGCGGACGTGCGCATGGCCGGACAACAGGCGTCATCGATTCCGATTCAGCTGATCGCCGACAGCGGGCTGCCCGGCGCGCCCGCCGACTGCGCGAACTCCGGCGGCGCGTCGCTGCTGGCCGTATCGAGCCTGCACGCGAACGGCATCCTCGGCGTGGGCCTGTTCCCGGTCGACTGCGGCAACGGCTGCGCGAACTCCGCCTTGCCGCGCTGGTACTACAGTTGCACGACGAACGGCTGCAGCGCGACCGCGCAGCCGCTCGCGCAGCAGGTGACCAACCCGGTCAGCAGCTTCCCGCTCGATAACAACGGCGTCGTGATCGACCTGCCCGCCGTCGCCGATGCGGGCGCGGCGAGCGTCTCGGGCTCGTTGATCTTCGGCATCGGCACCCAGTCGAACAATACGCTGACGAGCACGAACGTTGTGAGGGCGAACTCGGCGACCGGGTACGTGACGACGAACTCGGGCGGCCTGACCTATGCGGTGAGTTATCTCGACAGCGGCTCGAACGGCCTCTTTTTCCACTCGACGCAGTTCCCGTTGTGCGGCTTCTGGTACTGCCCGACATCGACGCAGTCGGCGAACGCGTCGATCACCGGCATCGATGGCGTGTCGCGCTCGGTGTCGTTCGACATCGCCAATTCGAACACGCTGTTCGCGTCGTCGAACAACGCGTTCGACAATCTCGCCGGCAATTCGAGTCTAGGCTTCGGCTGGGGCTTGCCGTTCTTTTACGGCAAACGCATTTACACGGCGATCGCGACGCGCAATACATCGGCCGGCCAGGGGCCCTATTACGCGTTCTGAGCTTTGCCTCGGTTAGATGCGTAACAACGGTGCGGGGCGCCGGCGCGAACTCAGCCCGCTGCGCTGGCCGGTTGTGCAGCCGGCGTGGCCAGCTGCGGCGGCGCGAGCCAGCGGAACACGTCGAGCTGTTCGCCATGGAATGTGCACTCGGCGGCGGCCGGCGTGCGGACCCTCTGCGGCTGGGCCGGCTTCGCGGCGACCTCGACCTCGGACGCCGCTTGCGACGCCGATGCGGCAAGCGGTGCGGAAGCCGCCGTCGCGGACGCGCTCCCCACATGCTCGATCGTCCCCTCCACCACGACGCGCGAGCCGCGAATCGCGGCCCCGCGATGGGTGACCCGCAGCCTATCCGACGACATCCCCGACGACGGCTCGGCCAGCTTGCCGCGCATCAATTGCTCGCAGGCGTTCGAGTTGCGCGTGACGATCGTGCAGGCCGCCAGCAGCGCCGCGGCGCTCGCGAGACAGGCGACAGAGAGAAGGCGAATCTTCATCGATGTTCCGTTGTTCGAGGCCCCGGTCATTGTAGCCGCTTGACCTTGACGCGGCGCATCGGCATCGTGTCGGCCGGTGGCGCAATCGGCCGCCGGGTTGGCCACATTGCGCGGCGAATTCAAAGCGCCCCCCCGGGTAACGACTCCGGCTTCTTCATGCTCAGCCTCGTCCTGCTCGCGATCGTCGCCTACGCCGCCACCAATATCGACAACCTGTTCGTGCTGCTCGGCTTTCTGACCGAAGCGGGCGTAGAGCGGCGTCGCGTGGTCGCGGGACAGTACGCGGGATCATTGATCCTCGTCGCCGCCGCGCTCGTGCTCGCGGCCTTGCTCACGCGCCTGCCGGCCGGTTACGAGAAGTCAATTCGCCGGCCGCGGCGGTTGCACGTAGGTACGCACACCCGCCAGCGGCGCGCCATAGCCGCCCGCGCTCGGGTTGTTCGGCAAGCCGTTGACCAGTTGCGCGCGCGGATCTGTCGGATTCAGATTCAGCTCTCCCGCCTGCTGATTGCCGTGCGTCGGATACTCGCTGCCGAGCGCCGCATGTGGCATCAGGCGCGTGCTGTTCTGCGGCGCGTTCATGTCGTTCTGCGCGCTGAGCCCCTGCGCGCCGGCTTGCCCGACGAACCCGCATGCCACCGCCGCGCATGCGCAGATCCTTGCGACGGAGGATATCCACACGACCCTGTTCATGTTCGCCTCCTGCTCAGTGAATTGACGACGCCTCGTGAGCTCACCCGTGAATCGGACGCGGCACGAGCCACTGCGTGCCCTTGACGCAATCTCAATAATATGTTCCCATTGCGCACTATGTACCGCACCCAGACCACCCTATCGCTACTACTAGCCCGCTCTACCGGGCTAGGTCTGCTGCTGCGCGCTTCCGCTTCTCTCTGATACACCGAAGCATCGCTTGAATCCCCAGTAACTGACCCAGCCCCGGTTTCCGACCGGCGGCCCAGTATCGCGTTTTCGTCGTCCGGTCGACACCCGTTCCACGGTCTCTCCCTCGGATGATGAAAATGTTGAAAAACCCCGCTACCAAGTACCGTTCGTTCAAGCCGATCAATTTGACGGATCGCCAGTGGCCGTCGCGCACGATCACGCGTGCGCCGATCTGGATGAGCACCGACCTGCGCGACGGCAACCAGGCGCTGTTCGAGCCGATGAACGCCGAGCGCAAGATGCGCATGTTCAAGACGCTGGTGCAGATCGGCTTCAAGGAAATCGAAGTCGGGTTTCCGTCGGCGTCGCAGACCGATTTCGACTTCGTGCGCGAGCTGATCCAGGGCGGCCATATTCCCGACGACGTGACGATCGAAGTGCTCACGCAGGCGCGCGACGATCTGATCGAGCGCACGTTCGAATCGTTGCGCGGCGCCCCGCGCGCGATCGTCCACCTGTACAACGCGACCGCGCCGGACTTCCGCAAGATCGTGTTCGGCCTCGAAAAGAGCGGCGTGATCGAACTCGCGCAGAAGGCCGCGCGCACGGTGAAGCGTCTCGCCGACGCGCAGCCGGAAACGCACTTCACGCTGCAATACAGCCCGGAAGTGTTCAGCGGCACCGAACTCGAATTCGCGAAGGAAGTCTGCGACGCGGTGTTCGACATCTGGCAACCGACGCCCGAGCACAAGGCGATCGTCAATCTGCCGGCCACCGTCGAGATGGCCACGCCGAACGTCTACGCGGACCAGATCGAATGGATGCACCGCAATCTCGCGCGCCGCGATTCGCTGATCGTCTCCGTCCACCCCCATAACGACCGCGGTACCGCCGTCGCCGCCGCGGAGCTCGCCGTGATGGCGGGCGCGGATCGCGTCGAAGGCTGCCTGTTCGGCAACGGCGAGCGCACCGGCAATGTCGATCTCGTCACGCTCGCGTTGAATCTGTACACGCAAGGCGTCGATCCCGAGCTCGATTTCTCGAACATCAACGAAGTCGCGCGCACAGCCGAGGAATGCACGCAGTTGCCGATCCATCCGCGTCATCCGTATGTCGGCGATCTCGTCTTCACCGCGTTCTCGGGCTCGCACCAGGACGCGATCAAGAAGGGCTTCGCCGCGCAGAAGCCGGACGCCATCTGGGAAGTGCCGTACATGCCGATCGATCCGAGCGACCTCGGCCGCACCTACGACTCCGTGATTCGCGTGAACAGCCAGTCGGGCAAGGGCGGCATCGCGTATCTGCTCGAGCAGAGCTACGGCGTCGTGTTGCCGCGCCGCCTGCAGGTCGATTTCAGCTCGGCCGTGCAGCGCTTCACCGACGACAGCGGCCAGGAAGTCACGCCCGCGCAGATCTGGGAACTGTTCCAGCAGGAATACGTGCGCACGGCCGAGCCGGTCCGCTATATCAGCCACAGCCTGTCCGAGCATAACGGCCGCGAGCACATCAAGCTCAACGTCGAAATCAACGGCACGCCGCGCGTGCTGACGGGCGCCGGTAACGGCCCGCTCGACGCGCTGATGCAAGCGTTCGACGTGCCCGTGCGCATCCAGCACTACGAGGAACGCGCGCTCACGCAGGGCGCCGATGCACGTGCGATCGCGATCGCCGAAATGGCCGGCGCCGATGTGGCCGGCAGCGCGTTCGGCGTCGGTGTCGATGCGAACCTGATCACCGCGTCGATTCGCGCGGTGATCAGCGGCGTGAACCGCGCGTATGCACGTGTGAACGCGGATGCGCAGGAGCGTTTCTTCGACGCCGCGCTGAGCGACGCGACGGTGTGAGGTCAGGGTCTGCCGCGTTGAACGTGCGGTGCGCCGCATGTTCAAATGGCTGACGGTAACGAAGAAGGGGCGTCTCGACGACGCCCCTTCTTTTTACCGTGAATTTATCCGCGTCAGCCCCGGCCGAGGTTCACTGAAACACGTCCCGGCCGAAGTACTTCAGCGAAATCCGCTGATATGTACCGTCTTTTCTGATGCGGGCGAGCGCGTCGTCGATCGCGAGGCGCAGCTTCGGATTGCCCTTGCGGATCAATACCGCCGACTTGTCGCTGCTATCGGGCGACGTATCGACCGCGACGACCTTGATCCTCGCGTCGGGCACGCGCTTCTTATAGTCGAGAAACGACAATGAATCGTTGACGGTCGCATCGACGCGTCCCGCGACGAGCAGATCGATCGATTCGTCGAAGCCCTGCGCCGGGATCACCTGCGCGCCGTGCGCGGCCGCGATCCTGCCGACGTTGCTGGTCAGTGTATTGGCCGACTTGCGGCCCTTCAGGTCATCGAAAGATCTGATCGTCGTATTGTCCGAGGCGACGATCAACACCGCGTGCGATGTGATGTACGGGTCCGAGTAATCGTATTTGAGCTTGCGCTCGTCGGTGACCGCGACCTCGTTGATCACCGCGTCATAGCGATTGACGTCGAGACCGGCGATCAACCCGTCCCATTTGCCTTCGATGAATTGCGGCTTGACGCCCAGACGCTGCGCGATCGCGCTGGCGAGTTCGACGTCGAAGCCGGTCAGCTTGCCCGCGTCGTCGTGATAGGTGAACGGTGCGTACGTGCCTTCGGTGCCGATCCGGAACACGCCCGATGCCTTGATTTGCGCGAGGTCGTCGGCGCTCGCCGGATGCGCCAGCACCGCCTGCAATAGCGCGGCCATCGCGAGTGAACGAATCGGCTTCATCGGACGGCTCCGTCTGAGTGGCTGCGCAGGTGGCGGACTGCCGCATTTGGCGATGGGGACGCCGGCGCGCGGCCGGCTGTGTGGGCCGACTGTAGCAAACCGTCCGCGATTTTCAAAATGATTCGCGCGCGATCACTGCGTCAGTACGTCTCCAGATGCAGCCGCCCTTCCCGCTTCAGTTTCGCCCACAATGCTTCCCAATCGATCTGATGCAGCTCGCCGATGTCCTTGAGCGCCTGCAACACGCCGTCTTCCATGCCTTTGAGGCCGCACACGTAGATATAGGTGTTGTCGTCTCTCAGCAGGTTCGCGACGTCGGCCGAACGTTCGCGCATCGCGTCCTGCACGTAGCGCTTCGTCTGCCCCGGCGTGCGCGAAAACGCGAGCGTGGTGTCGATGAAATCCTTCGGCAGATTCGCCAGCGGCCCGAAGTACGGCAGCTCCTCCTTGGTGCGCGCGCCGAAGAACAGCATCAGCTTGCCGGTCGCGCCTTTCAGGCGCTTGCGCCGGCGGTACTCGGTCATCGCGCGCATCGGCGCGGAACCGGTGCCCGTGCAGATCATCAGCAGATGCGAGTTCGGATGATTCGGCATCAGGAAGGTGCTGCCGAACGGGCCGATCACGTTGACCACGTCGCCCTTCTTCAGATCGCATAGATAGTTCGAGCAGACGCCGTCGATCGCGTCGCCGTGCTGCTGCGACACGCGCTTGACCGTCAGCGACACGTTGTTATAGCCGGGCCGCTCGCCGTCGCGCGGACTTGCGATCGAGTACTGGCGCGCGTGGTGCACGCGGCCGTCGGCGGCAGCGCCCGGCGGCAGAATGCCGATCGATTGGCCTTCGAGCACCGGAAACGGCATCGAGCCGAAATCGAGCACGATGTGATGTATGTCGCTCGACGTCGCGCTGTCGGTGAGCCGGTAGTTGCCGACCACCGTCGCGGTGGTCGGCGCCTTGTGCGTGTACAGATTCACATACGGCTTCGCGGCCGACCACGGCGGCACGACCGCACCGCGCACGGTGTCGACTTCGAGGCCGTCCGCTTCGGCGGAACTGTCGCCCGCGGCGGATGCGGCCGCCGTTTCTTCAGCCGGCACCGCCATCGTGTTCTGCTCCGGCAGCACGTCCCACGTGAACTGCTCGTCGATCGAATACGCATCGGCTTTCAACACCGTGCGCCAGTTGTCGATCGCGCCGGTCGGGCACGGCGGCACGCAGGCCATGCAGCCGTTGCAGACGTCGGCCTTCACGACGTAGTTGTTGTCGTCGTGCGTGATCGCATCGATCGGACAGGTCTCTTCGCAGGTATTGCAGCGAATGCAGATCTCCGGATCGATCAGATGCTGCCGCAGAATTTCGATCGATACTGGGCCGTTCATGACTTCCTCCACCTCGCAATACGGCGCGCGGAGGGCGCGCCTTTCGTGCTTCGCCTGCTTCAGTTGAAGCGCACGTATTCGAAATCGACCGGCTGACGGTTCACGCCCATCGCGGGCGGCGCGATCCAGTTCGCGAACGTGCCCGGCTCCGCGACGCGGCCCATCAGCGACGCGACGAACGCACGGTCTTCCGGCGTGGCGAGCCATTTCGCTTCGTTGGCGACCCATTCGGCTTCGCTGACGACGCGGCCATCGGGCGACACCCGCGTGCCCGCGAACGTGCCGATCTGCCGGTTGAACGCCTTGTGCGGCACCGTCATGCGAAAGTCGATGCCGGCCTTCTCGAGCACCTTGTTCCAGCGCCCGACGCCCGAGACCGAGTCCTTGATGTAATCGTCGCGCAGCACTTCGTTCATCGCATTGAGCATCGGCACTTCGCGCTCGACGAGCTTGCCGTCCTGCACGTCGAGCAGCTTGTAGCTATGCTCGCTCAGCCGATGATCGTCGTCGCGCTTGTTTTCCTCGTAACGGCCCTTCAGGCCCGAGCTATAGAACGTCGCCGCGTTCGACGAATGATCGGCGCCGAACAGGTCGATCGTGACCGAGTAATGGAAGTTCAGATAGCGCTGGATGGTCGGCAGATCGATCACGCCTGCCGCGCGAATCTTCGCGACGTCGTCGGTGCCGAGTTCGTTCATCACCTGAGCGGTGCGCTGGATCACGCGCGACACGCCCGATTCGCCGACGAACATGTGATGCGCTTCCTCGGTCAGCATGAACTTCGTGGTGCGCGCGAGCGGATCGAAACCCGACTCCGCGAGCGCCGACAACTGGAACTTGCCGTCGCGGTCGGTGAAGTACGTGAACATGTAGAACGCGAGCCAGTCCGGCGTCTTCTCGTTGAACGCGCCGAGAATGCGCGGATTGTCGTCGTCGCCCGAGCGGCGGCCGAGCAAGGCTTCGGCTTCCTCTCGACCGTCGCGGCCGAAGTAGCGATGCAGCAGATACACCATCGCCCACAGATGTCGGCCTTCCTCGACGTTGACCTGGAACAGGTTGCGCAAATCGTACAGCGACGGCGCGGTCAAGCCGAGGTGACGCTGCTGCTCGACCGAAGCCGGCTCCGTATCGCCCTGCGTGACGATGATGCGGCGCAGGTTCGCGCGATGCTCGCCGGGCACGTCATGCCACGCGGCTTCACCCTTGTGCTCGCCGAAGTGGATCTTTCGATCCTGCTCGCCCGGCGTGAGGAAAATGCCCCAGCGGTACTCCGGCATCTTCACGTAGTCGAAATGCGCCCAGCCGCCCGGGTCGACGCTGGTCGCGGTGCGCAGATACACGTCGTAGCCGTGCGAGCCTTCCGGACCCATATCGCCCCACCACGACAGAAAGTTCGGCTGCCACTGTTCGAGCGCACGCTGCAGTGCGCGGTCGTCGGCGAGGTTGACGTTGTTCGGAATCTTTTCGCTGTAGTTGATCGAGGACATGGTCGGTTCCCTGGGTCAATTCCCTGTTCGGAAGCTGCAGTGGCGAGAGGCGCGTATCGGCAGGCGGCGTCGTTTAGTCGGAGTGAGCGCGCGGCATCTCACACGCGCGACACATCGAATTGCGCCTTGCTGCCCTTGCCGTACACCTTGAGCGCACCCTTGTCGCCCACTGCGTTCGGCCGGTTGAAGATCCAGTTCTGCCAGGCGGTGAGACGGCCGAAAATGCGCGTCTCCATCGTCTCCGGCCCATTGAAGCGCAGATTCGCTTCGAGGCCCGTCAACGCATCGGGCGACATCGCCGCGCGCTCTTCGAGCGCGATGCGGATTTCGTCGGCCCAGTCGATATCGTCCGGCGACGCGGTGACGAGACCGAGGCGCTCGGCGTCGAGCGCCTTGACCGGCTGGCCGATCAGTGCGCGGACCGCGTCGAGCGGCTCGGCTTCCTCGTAAAAGCGCCGCGCGAGCCGCGACTGATGCGTGACCATCGGATACAGACCGAAGTTGGCTTCCGACAGCGTGATCGCCGGCTCCTCGTCCTCGTTGTCGGGCAGCGCGGCCATGTAAGTGCGATCGGCGGCGAACGCGAGTTCGGCGAACGTGCCGGCGAAGCACGAACCCGGCTCGATCAGCGTGAAGATGGAACGCGACGACACGTCGAGACGCGCGAGCGTACGGCGCAGCATGCCGATCGTTTCGCGCACGAACCAGTGATCCTTGTGCTGCAGCAGCGTCGCATCGACGGCGAGCAGGTGGCGAGCGTCGCCTTCGGTCTTGAACGCCCAGGTGCCGATGTCGAGCGCGTTGGTGCGCATCGACAGGATCGCGTCGTCGAGCTCGCGGGCGAATTGCAGCGGCCACCAGTTGGCGCCAGCCGCGACGATCGCGGCGAGGTCGGTCGGTTGCTCGGTGCGCGGCGCGCGCGCGGTGAAGGTCGCCACCCGTTTCGCGCGATCGATCGTTACGTCGACCGTCTGATAGCCGAGGCCGTCTGCGCGATCCGTGCGTTCGATGCGCGTGAGCGCGACGCCCTTTGCATCGGCCGGACGATCGCTATGCGCGCCGAGTTCGAGCGCGCGCGCCTGAATGGCCTGCTCGAACTGGTTCGGCTTCACGACTTCGTCGACGAGACGCCATGCCTTCGCACGCTCGCCACGCACACCCTCGACCACCGTGCAGAAAATATCCGCGCGATCGTGGCGCACCTTGCGTTTATCGGTCACGCGCGTGAGACCGCCGGTGCCGGGCAGCACGCCGAGCAGCGGCACTTCCGGCAGCGACACCGAAGAGGAACGATCGTCGATCAGATAGATTTCGTCGCAGGCGAGCGCGAGCTCATAACCGCCGCCCGCGCATGCGCCGTTCACCGCGGCGAGAAACTTAAGCCCCGAATGGCGCGACGAATCTTCGAGCCCGTTGCGGGTTTCGTTCGTGAACTTGCAGAAGTTGACCTTCCACGCGTGCGACGACAGCCCCAGCATGAAGATATTCGCGCCCGAGCAGAACACCCGGTCCTTCAGGCTCGTCACCACCACCGTGCGAACTTCCGGATGCTCGAAGCGAATCCGCTGGATCGCGTCATGCAGCTCGATGTCGACGCCGAGGTCATACGAATTGAGCTTCAGCTTGTAGCCGTCGCGAATGCCGCCGTCCTCGGCGATGTCGATGCCGAGCGTCGCGACCGGGCCGTTGAAGTTCAGCTTCCAGTGCCTGTACTGCGACGGCTCGGTGCGGTAGTCGACCGGCGCGGCCTCGGCAACGGCGGTGGGGGCTGTGGACATGGGGCGTCTCCTGACTGGACGATGCGATCTTTTTTTGAACAATAGTGCATCTACATACACACGTAAAGCACTTTAGTGCACTTTTACGTGGAAACCCTGGCGCCCCGATCGGTCAGTTCACCCGCGCTTCGTCTGGCGCTTCCGCCGCGAGCCGCGCGGCGAGACGGTCACGCAATTGCAGGTAGGCATCGGCGAGCGTCTTTTCGCTGGTGTCGAACGTCATGTCGGCGCGCCCGTACAACTCGGCACGCCCGGCGAGGATGCGCTTCAGGTCGTCCATCGCTTCGCGGTTGCCGGACATCGGCCGCAGATCGCCTTGCGCGACGACGCGGCGCATGTGTTCCTCGGGCGTCGCCTGCAACCACACGGTGAAGCAGTGCGACAGCAGCACGTTGAACGTGCCCGATTCCGACACGAGCCCGCCCGGCGATGCGATCACCGCGCGCGAATGCTCGTGGATCACCGCTTCGAGCGCGCGCTGCTCATAGCGTCGATACGCGCTCGCGCCGTACAGCGAATGAATCTCCGACGGCGGACAGCC
The DNA here is from genome assembly GCF_000092885.1 of Paraburkholderia atlantica. Taxonomy (NCBI): domain Bacteria; kingdom Pseudomonadati; phylum Pseudomonadota; class Betaproteobacteria; order Burkholderiales; family Burkholderiaceae; genus Paraburkholderia; species Paraburkholderia atlantica. Next base: position 2,220,167 of record NC_014117.1, read on the forward strand.
CGCAAGCTGTTCGATCACGCGCGTGAGCTCGATGAACGGCACCTTGCGCTCCTGCGCGAGCATGCGTCCGAGAGTCGACTTACCCGCGCCGCGCAGACCGATCAGCGCGATGCGGTCCTTGCGATGCGGGTCGCGCGGCGCCTGCGCGAACATCTCCGCAAGCGCGATGCGCGCGCGCTGCAGCGCCGCCTGGTCGCGCCCCTGCAGCAGTTCGCGGATCAGCAGCCATTCGGCGGACGCGGTGGTTTCGTCGCCGATCACCTCGGCGAGCGGACAGTTCAGCGTGGCCGCGAGCTGCCGCAGCACCAGCACCGACGCATTGCCGACGCCCGATTCGAGATTCGCCAGATGCCGCTCCGACAAACCGGTTTCGGCCGCCAACGTCTTGCGCGTCATGCCGCGGCGCGCGCGCAGCAAACGCACTCGTTCGCCCATCGCGGTCAGAAACGGGTCGCGTTCTTCGCGCTCGCCGCCGCGCTCGGCCGTGCGTTCACCCGCGCGTTCGGGAGGTTCGGCGCGGGCCGCGTCGTCGGTTGCGTCCAACGGTGGAGGAGGATACTTTTGGTTCATGTTTTGCGACCTCATGACTACGACACATGTACTATAGTGCTTGACACGCACCAGGTGAACGGTTTAATTTTCGCCAAAAGCTGATCCAATCACAAACACAGTCGCGCGCCGCGCTTGCAGTCCGGCCGCGTCACGGAGACGGCGCCGCACTGCGCATGCACCAAAGTTCCGCGGGCCGGCCATCCGGCGTTCGGCGGCGGGACATCCGGCCTGCGTGAGCGCGCTTCTGGAGGCTCGCATGTCCGCACAGGAATTCCAGCGCCTGATTGCAGGCGTCACTGGGCAACTCGCCGGGCGGCCGCTCGACGCCGCGCTTGCCGACTGGCTCAACGAAACCTGGCCGGCCGACAGCCCCACCTTTCAAGAACTCGCGAACGCGTGCCGCAGCGGTGTCGCCGAAGGCTGGCTGTGCAATCGCGAGGCCGGCGGCATCCGCTACGGCCGCATCTTCAAGGCGCTGCCCGACACGCACGACTTTTCCGTCGACGTCGTCGATATGCACGACATTGCCGGTCCGCACCACGTCCATCCGCACGGCGAGATCGATCTGATCATGCCGCTCACCGAAGGCGCGACGTTCGACGGCCATCCGGCCGGCTGGTGCGTGTACGGCCCCGGCTCCGCGCATCGTCCGACCGTCGCGAACGGCGAGGCGCTGGTGCTGTATCTGTTGCCGCAAGGGGCGATCGAATTCACGCGCGCGTGAGCGGCGAGCGGCAAGCATCGAGCGGATCACGAGCACAAAAGCCGGACCGCGTCCACGGATGGAGGAGACATATGGAAGCCCTGCTGGAAACGAGCGCGCGCGAGCCGGTTGCGCCGCCGCCCCCGCTGTTCAACTTCGCGAGGCATCTGTTCCAGCTGAACGAAGCGCGCGCGAGCAAAGTCGCTTATATCGACGACCACGGCGCGACGACCTACGGCGAACTCGAACAGCGCGCGCGGCGCTGCGCCAGCGCACTGCTGGCGCTCGGCGTGCATCCCGAGGAGCGCGTGCTGCTCGTGATGCTCGACACCGTATCGTTGCCAGTCGCGTTTCTCGGCGCGCTGTACGCCGGCATCGTGCCGGTCGTCGCGAACACCTTGCTGACCGCCGCCGACTATACGTACATGCTGACGCACAGCCATGCGCGAGCCGTGATCGTGTCGGAACCGTTGCTCCCCAACGTGACGCAGGCGCTGAACAGCATCGACGACGACGGCTGCCAGCTGATCGTCTCGCAGCCTGACGCTTCCACCGAAAAGCCGCTTACGGCGCCGCGCTTCGAAACGTTGGTCGACACCGCGCCGCCCGCGCTCAAAAGCTGCGCGAGCAACGCGGACGACATCGCCTTCTGGCTCTACTCGTCGGGCTCGACCGGCAAGCCGAAAGGCACTGTCCACACGCACGCGAATCTATACTGGACCGCCGAGCTGTATGCGAAGCCGGTGCTCGGCATCGTCGAGAGCGACGTGGTGTTTTCTGCGGCGAAGCTGTTCTTCGCATATGGGCTCGGCAACGCGCTGACGTTTCCGCTGTCGGTCGGCGCGACCGCGATCCTGATGGCCGAACGGCCGACCGCCGACGCGATCTTCACGCGCCTTGTCAAGCATCGTCCGACGGTGTTCTACGGCGTGCCGACCTTGTACGCGAACATGCTGGTGTCGCCCAATCTGCCCGCGCGCGCCGACGTTGCGATCCGCGTATGCGCGTCGGCCGGCGAGGCGTTGCCGCGCGACGTCGGCGAACGCTTCACCGCGCACTTCGGCGCCGAGATTCTCGACGGCATCGGCTCGACGGAGATGCTGCACATCTTCCTGTCGAATCGCGCGGGCGAAGTCGAATACGGCACGACCGGGCGCCCCGTGCCCGGCTACGAAGTCGAGTTGCGCGACGAAGCTGGGCGGCCTGTGCCCGATGACGAAGTCGGCGACCTGTTCATCAAGGGGCCGAGCGCGGCGCTGATGTACTGGAGCAATCGCGAGAAAACGCGCGCGACGTTTCTCGGCGAATGGATCAGGAGCGGCGACAAGTACCGGCGTCTCGCGAACGGCTGTTATGTGTACGCGGGCCGCAGCGACGACATGCTGAAAGTAAGCGGCCAGTATGTGTCGCCGGTCGAGGTCGAGATGGTGCTCGTCGCGCATCCGGCGGTGCTCGAAGCGGCGGTGGTCGGCGTCGATCATGGCGGACTCGTCAAAACGCGCGCGTTCGTCGTGCTCAAGCGCGACTTCATGCCGTCCGAGATGCTCGCGGACGAGCTGAAGGCCTTCGTCAAGGAACGGCTCGCGCCGCATAAGTATCCGCGCGACATCGTGTTCACCGACGATCTGCCGAAGACCGCCACCGGCAAGATTCAACGCTTCAAACTGCGCGAACTGTCATAGGTGATTCATTTGATGCAGAACCGAGGTGCCGCCCCCGCTACTCCCTCCGCGAATGCCGCGAGCGGCTTCGCCGAACTGCCGGCAACCGCGTCGCATGGGCCGCTGCGCATCGAGTACCGCTGGGTCAACGAGCAGGCGAATGATCAACACGACGATCCGCCGATCGCGGTCTTCCTGCACGAAGGTCTCGGCTCGATCGCGATGTGGCGCGACTGGCCGCAGACGTTGTGCGAGCGGCTCGGCATGCGCGGGCTCGTCTATTCGCGGCCCGGCTACGGACTCTCGACACCGCGAGCGCCTCAAGACAAATGGCCGGTCGATTTCATGACCGCACAGGCGCGCGACGTTCTCCCCGCCTTGCTCGACGCGCTCGATATCGACCTGCGGCAACGCCAGCGCATGTGGGTGATCGGCCATAGCGACGGCGGCTCGATCGCGCTGCTGTACGCGGCGCTGTATCCCGATGCGCTCGCGGGCGCGGTCGTGATCGCACCGCACGTATTCGTCGAAGACATCTCCGTGCAAAGCATCGCCCAGACGAAGCAGCTTTACGAAACCACCGATCTGCGCGCGAAGCTCGCCCGCTATCACGCGGACGTCGATTCCGCGTTCTACGGCTGGAACGATATCTGGCTCGATCCCGAGTTCAGGCATTGGTCGATCGTCGAGGCGCTCGCGCCGATCCGGCGACCGCTGCTCGCGATCCAGGGCCACGACGACAACTACGGCACGATGGCGCAGATCGACACGATCGCCGCGCGCGTGCCGCACGCGCAACTCGTCAAGCTAGACGCATGCGGACACTCGCCGCATCGCGATGCGCCCGCCGCGCTCAATGACGCTGTCGCGGCGTTCGTTCGCGCGCAGCGATAAGCGGCGCCCCACCTGTTACACGTACTTCATAAAACTTACACGGATCGGCGATTATGCTGCTGCATCGCTGACCTCGGCACTCGATGGCGAGGCATCCCTTCCCCGCCCGGAGACAGTGCCATGCCTTTCGTGTCGAAGCCGATTCGCGCGCCGCGTCGCAAACGTTTGACCGGCGCCGTGACGGTCATCGCGCTGTGCGCGCTAGCGGGAGCATGCAGCAACGACGAACCGCCCGCGAGCACGAACACGATCAGTTCAACGGAGCCTTCCGCCGCTAACCCCGGCGACCCATCGATCGCCCCGCCGCCGGCCGACTCCGCGCCGCCGACGCTGACGATCCAGACACCAGCGGCACCCGCATCCGAAGCCGGCACGGCGCTGTCCGCCGCCGCGCCGCCGCTTGCCCGCCCCATCATCCATACCGTCGATTGAGCATCGCGCCGCGCTCGGCGGCTAGCCTGCCTGCGCGTGTCCGACGCAGCATTGCCGTTCAGTACCGCAAGTCGTCTTCCCCGTGCCTTTTTCCTCCACCGAAGATCGAAGCCACAACCATGACCTCAACAAATCGCCGTGATTTTCTGCGCTCGGCCGCGCAAGCCGCCGGTTCCTTCACCGCGTTGAGCATGCTTCCGCCGGGCATCCGCAATGCGCTCGCGATTCCAGCCAACAACCGCACCGGCACGATCCGCGACGTCGAGCACATCGTCGTGCTGATGCAGGAGAACCGCTCGTTCGACCACTACTTCGGCACGCTGAAGGGGGTGCGCGGCTTCGGCGACACCCGCGCGATCAACCTCGCTAATGGTCAACCGGTGTGGTATCAGCCGCTCACCACCGATACCACCGGCGCCAGCTACGTGCTGCCGTTCCGTCCGAGCGCGCCGAACCTCGGCCTGCAATTCCTGCAGGATCTCGCGCACGACTGGGGCACCACGCACGCCGCATGGAACGGCGGCCGCAACGATCAGTGGGTACCGTCGAAAGGCGCGACCACGATGGCCTACCTGACGCGCGACGACATCCCGTTCCACTATCAGCTCGCCGACGCATTCACGATCTGCGACGCGTACCACTGCTCGCTGATGGGGCCGACCGATCCGAACCGCTACTACATGTGGAGCGGCTGGGTCGGCAACGACGGCAGCGGCGGCGGTCCGGTGATCGACAACTCGGAGCTCGGCTACGGCTGGTCGACCTTCCCCGAAGTGCTGCAGAACGCGGGCATCTCGTGGAAGATCTATCAGGACATCGGCACCGGGCTCGACGCGAACGGCTCGTGGGGCTGGACGCAGAACGCGTACATCGGCAACTACGGCGACAACTCGCTGCTCTATTTCAACCAGTACCGCAACGCGCAGCCGGGCAACCCGCTGTACGACAACGCGCGCACCGGCACCAACGCAGCGAACGGCGACGGCTACTTCGACGTCCTGAAGCGCGACGTGCAAAACGGCACGCTGCCGCAGGTGTCGTGGATCGTCGCGCCCGAAGCGTACAGCGAACATCCGAACTGGCCGACCAACTACGGCGCGTGGTACATCGACCAGGTGCTGCAGATCCTCACGTCGAACCCGGACGTGTGGAGCAAGACCGTGCTGCTGATCAACTACGACGAGAACGACGGCTTCTTCGATCACATCGCTGCACCGTTCGCGGCGGCGTCGAGCGCGAACGGTCTGTCGACCGTCGACATCACGAAAGACATCTATGCTGGCGATCCGAAGAACGTCGCCGGGCCGTACGGGCTCGGACCGCGCGTGCCGATGCTCGTGGTGTCGCCGTGGTCCAAAGGCGGCTACGTGTGCTCGGAAGTGTTCGACCACACGTCTGTGATCCGCTTCATCGAAAAGCGCTTCGGCCGCGAGCACGATCTCGGCGAATCGAACATCACGCCGTGGCGCCGCGCGGTGTGCGGCGATCTGACCTCCGCGTTCAACTTCGCGAATCCGAACGCGTCGGTGCCGTCGCTGCCGAGCACGAGCGGCTACGTGCCGCCCGACCAGAACCGTCACGAGGACTACGTGCCGCAAGCGCCGACGGTGCAGACGGTGCCGAAGCAGGAAGCGGGTGTGCGCCCGGCTCGCGCGCTGCCATACGAACTGTTCGTGCGCGTCGACGAAGGCTCGAACGGCAAGCTGACGATGCGCTTCGTCAACACGGGCCGAGTGGGCGCGGTGTTTCTCGTGTACGCAGCCAATAGCGCCGACGCGCCGCGCAGTTATACCGTCGAAGCGGGCAAGTCTTTGCAGGACGCGCTGCTCGTCAATGCCGATGGCAGCTACGACTTCAGCGTGCACGGACCGAACGGTTTCCTGCGCCGCTTCGCGGGCAAGGTGGTCGCGCGCAACTGGTGGAATGGTTCGGATACCGCACGGCCGGCCGTCGCCGAAGGCTACGATGTCGCAAACGGCAATCTGCAACTGCGGCTCGAGAACGCGGGCAGCGCGCGTTGCCGGTTCACGATCGTCAACGCGTACGACAAGAACCATGTGATCAAGCATTGGGTGCGCGGCGGCGACACCGACAATCTGTACCTCGATCTGCGCAAAGCATACGGCTGGTACGATCTCGAGATCACCGTCGATACCGACCCGACGTTCGCGCGCCGCATCGCCGGTCATGTCGAGACGGGCAATGACAGCATCAGCGACCCGGCGCTGGGCCGCTGAGCGTCGCTGTCACCGACGGCTGTAAAAGCAACGGCCGCTGGCTCTTCGAGCACAGCGGCCGTTTTTATCCAGCTATCGAGCGGGAAACCGCAACCCCGCAAACCCACGCAAGCGTCTACGCTTCGAAATCGAGCCCGCCGATCAACGTAACCGGCTCACCCTGCGTATGCGTCGAGAAGTCGAGTTCGCGCGCCTGGGTCCACGCGTTGAGCTTGCGCGGCAGCGCGGCCAGATATCGGGCGAAACGCGTCGCGCCCTGCTCCCCCATCAGTCTTTCTATTTCATCGCTGTCCCAGGTCAGATACAGATTCAACGGATGCGGGTAATGACCGAGCTCGTCGAGCGGCGTCGCGTGAATCCGCAGGCGGGTGGGCTGGCCCTGTTCGCCATGCGGCAGCACGTCGGTGTGCACGGTCTTCGCGACACACGAGGCGATCGCCTCGGCAATGCGCGGCGCGAACTCCTGGTCGAAACGAATTGCACTCTCGGGGCGCATTCCATGTCTCCGCTGTGATTCTCGTCGTGGGTGGGTCATCGTAGCAGACTCAGTTTTTCGCCGGCGGGGTCGCGTCCGGGTCGTGCGTCACCGCCTCGCGCAGTGCCTTGCGGATCACCTTGCCGGTGGCCGTCATCGGCAGGCTTTCGACGAAGCGAATCTCGCGCGGATATTCGTGCGCAGCCAGACGCGTCTTTACGTGCTGCTGGATCTCGCGCACCAGCGCATCGTCGCCGACGAAGCCCGCTTTCAGCACGACGAACGCCATCACGATTTCGGTGCGCTCGCGATCGGGCGCGCCGACCACGGCCGCCATCGCGACGGCGGGATGACGCAGCAGCGAATCTTCGATCGACGCCGGCCCGATCCGGTAGCCGGCGCTCGTGATCACGTCGTCGCCGCGCCCGACGAAGCGAATGAAGCCGTCCACGTCGCGCGTGCCGAGATCGCCGGTCAGCAGAAACTTGCCGCGGAATTTCTCGCGCGTCGCCGCCTCGTTGCGCCAGTAGCCGACAAACATCACCGGATCGGGCGAGGCCACGGCGATATCGCCGATCGCGCCGGGCGGCAGTTCGTTGCCGGCGGCATCGACGATCGCGACATGGTGCCCCGGCACCGCGCGCCCGATCGCGCCGAAGCGCGGCTCGAACAGCGCCGCGCACGACGACACGACGACGTTGCACTCGGTCTGTCCGTAGAACTCGTTGATCGTCACGCCGAGCGCGTCGCGCCCCCAGCCGATCAGTTCCTCGCCCAGCGATTCGCCGCCGCTCGCGACCGATCGCAATGCAAGCCGCAGATGAGCGGGCCGCTCGACGCCACGCATCATCTTCAGCGCGGTCGGCGGTAAAAACGCATGGGAAACCGCGTGACGCGCGAGCAGATCGAACGCGGCGTGGCCGTCGAATTTCGCAAAACGGCGCGCGAGCACCGCGACGCCGTGATGCCACGACGGCAGCAGCACGTCGAACAGACCGCCGATCCACGCCCAGTCCGCGGGCGTCCACATCAGCGTCGCGTGGGCGGGAAAGCCCTGCTGCGACATCTCGACGCCGGGCAGATGCCCGAGCAACACGCGATGCCCGTGCAACGCGCCCTTCGGTTTTCCGGTCGTGCCCGACGTATAGATGATGATCGCCGGATCGTCCGCGGCGGTATCGACCGGCGTGAACTCAGCGGGAGCGCCATGCAACGCCTGCCAGAACGACCGCACGGGTGCGTCCGATGCTTCGTCATCCTGCTCGATATCGACGCTGAACACGTGTCGCAACCCGGGCAGCGCGCCGCGGATTTCGTCGATTTTTTGCACGCCGGCCTGATCGGTGATCAGCGCGAGCGCACCGCTGTCGCCGAGCCGATGCTCGAGCGCGTCCACGCCGAACAGCGCGAACAACGGCACCGCGACCAGGCCTGCCTTGTAGGCCGCAAGATGCGCGATGGCCGTTTCGATCGATTGCGACAGGAAGATGCCGATGCGCTCGCCGCGCCGCGCGCCCGCCGCTAGCAGCACATTGGCGAAGCGGTCGGACAGGGCTTTCAGTTCATCGAACGTATAGCGGGTCGCGCGGCCGTCGGCATCTTCGTAGATCAACGCTAGACGCCCCGAGCCATCGGCCCACTTGTCGCATGCGTCGACGCCTATGTTATAGCGCTGTGGAATGCGCCACGTGAAATTGGCCGTGAGCGAATCGTAAGTCTCGCCATCGAGGTTCATCGTGTCTCCTGGATATCGTCGCTATCGCTGCATGACGTGATGCATGGCCCTCTTGCTTGCCGCCTCTGTACGCGCATGGCCGGTGTTCGGCAGTTTAGCCCACGACCCTTTGGGTCCCGCTCGGCGCTTCGCCTTGCGCAATTGAATTCGCCAGATACGACATAGTCCCGCCCATAATCGCCGGCCCGCCGCGCTGAACTCAACGTTTTGCGACAAGTCCTGTGTGATTCAAGCCCTTTACGTCTGACTTGTGCCGTGCCCGTCTAGGATCGTTACACAGGTTCGGCGCCTATGTTGCGCCGCATGATCGCTACCTTGGATGACATATGCGCAAGGCAAGATTTGCATCGTTCTGGCACGGTCCGGAACTATCTCCCTATGAAATCGCGTGCCTGAATTCGTTCACGCAGTACGGCAGCGAGGTCGCGCTTTACGGCTACGAGCCGATCGCCGGATTGCCGCCCGGCGTGACCGCGAAGGACGCGACCACGATACTGCCGCGCGATTCGCTGAACGACTTCCCGATTCGCGGGGTGCCGTCCATCGCGCATTTCACCGACTATTTCCGCTTCGTGATGTTCACGAAGACCGACGAGATCTGGGTCGACACCGATATGCTGCTGTTGCGCGATTTCGATCTGAACGCCAAGGGCGACCTGATCGGCCGGGAGACGCCTTCGAGTATCTGCACGGCGCTGCTGCGGCTCGATCCGGATCAGCCGCGCCTGCACGAGTTGATCGAACGGGTCGAAGCGATGAAGGGTACGGCCATCAAGTGGGGCGACACCGGCCCTCGTCCGTTGACCGCCGTCTACGGCGTGAGGGCCGGTCTTCCCGAAAGCCTGTTCTATCCGGTGCATTTCAACGATTACTACAAGGTGTTCCTGCCGCGCTATTTCGAAGAGTGCGCGGCGCTCTGTTCCGACGCGTACACGCTGCATCTGTGGAACAACCGGGTCGTCAGGATGGGGCTCTTCAAGCGCATCGGCCCGCCCGTTGGGTCGTTCCTGCATCACGTGTTCGAGCAAACCGGCGCCAACGAACTGTTTCGCGAGTTTTATCCGGCGAGCGTGATGCAGGCGATGATCGACAACGCGGTGGAGAAGGTCGGCAGCGACGAAGGCGTGCGCAAGCTGCTGCGCGTCGGCGTGCCGATGGTCACGACGGCGATTGCGCGCAGACTCGGCGCCTGAGCTCCCCCCTTCAGTTCGCGCCGCCCCTGCCCGAGCCCTGCGCCTGCTCCAGCACGAAGTCGATGAACGTCGCCGCCGCGCGCGTGTGATGCCGGTTCGGCATGTACAGCATGTACATGTGCGTGCCGAAGATGCTGAGCCGCCAGGCATCGAGCGCGGTCAGCACGGCGCCGCGCTTCAGATCGTCCTGCACCACGTAGTCGGGCACGAGTCCGACGCCCAGACCGGCCAACACCGCCTGCCTTAAAAATAGAAAGTTCTCGGAAATAATCGTCGGTTCGAGCAGCACTTCATGACGCTCCTCGCGCAGATATGCGGCGAGCCGCAACTGCTTGCCGATCACGGCCGCGGTGATCAGCGGCGCGGTGCGCAGGTCGTCGAGCGTCGCGGGCATGCCGTGCGTCCGCGCGAATTCGGGGGAGGCGCAGGCCACGTACCGGACCGGCCCCATGTCTCGCGCGACGAGGTTTTGGGGCGGCTCCGACATCACCCGCACTGCTATGTCGATCTCGTCGCGCATCAGATCCTCGACGCGATTCTCGAACATCACATCGAGCACGATGCCCGGATAAAGCCGCTTGAACGCAATCAACCAGTCGGACATCACGAGCTGGCCATAGCCGCTCGGCACGCTCAGCCGCACCCTGCCTTGCAGACTCTGGCCCAGCGTCGTCACCGACTCGCGCGCGGCGAGCAACGCGTTGCGGATCGTACGGCCGTGCTCGTACAGCCGCAGACCGATCTCGGTCGGCTCGACGCGGCGCGTGGTGCGCCGCACCAATTGCAGGCCGACCGAACGCTCGAGCTGGTTCAGGTGATAGCTAACGTTGGCACGGCTCATCTTGAGCCGGCGCGCCGCTTCGCTCAGATTGCCGGCATCGAGGATGTCGACGAGCAGGGTCAGCGAATTGACGTCCATTGCGATGTCGTTGTCAAAATAATTTTGACAGTCTGTCAATCACCCATGTGATTGTCAATGAACGTTGACCACTCCAGAATCGGATGATCCGGCGCACTTCGCCAACCTCAAACGGAGACACCCACGATGACCCTTCCCCGCTCAGCCGATGTTGTCACGCGCGAATTGCGCGGCAAGGTCCTGCTCGTCACGATCGACCACGCGCCGGTCAACGCGCTCTGCGCCGACGTGCGGCGCGGCCTGCTGGGCGCGATCGAAGCCGCTGACGCCGATCGCGCCGTCGAAGCCGTGCTGATCATCGGCGCGGGGCGCAACTTCATCGCCGGTGCCGATATTCGCGAGTTCGGCAAGCCGCCAGTGCCGCCTTCGCTGCCGGACGTGTGCAACCGCATCGAGGCCTGCGCGAAACCCGTGATCGCCGCGCTGCACGGCGCCGCGCTCGGCGGCGGGCTCGAAGTGGCGCTCGCCGCGCATTACCGGATCGCCGTCGACGGCGCGAAGCTCGGCCTGCCCGAAGTGCAGCTCGGGCTGCTGCCTGGCGCGGGCGGCACGCAACGCACGCCGCGCCTGATCGGCGCGCCGGCCGCGCTCGATCTGATCCTGAGCGGCCGTCATGCGAGCGCGAAGGAAGCGCTCGCGCTCGGTCTGATCGACCGTCTCGGCGCCAGCGGCGACATCCTCGCCGAAGGGCTCGCCTACGCGCACGAGCTGCTCGCCGCGCACGCCCCGGTGCGCCGCACGCGCGACGCCGCCGCCTTGAACGACCGCGCCGCGAGCCTCGCCGCTGTCGCGAAAGCACGCGACGAAACCGCAAAGAAAGCGCGCGGCCTGTTCTCGCCGCTGAAAATCGTCGACGCCGTCGAAGCCGCGATCGAACAACCCTTCGACGAAGGCCTGAAGTTCGAACGCAAGCTGTTCCTGCAATGCCTCGACAGCCCGCAACGCGCCGGTCTCGTTCACGCGTTCTTTGCCGAGCGCGAAGTGCTGAAAGCGCCTGAAACGCGCGACGCGAAACCGCGCCAGCTCGAGGCCATTGGCGTGATCGGCGGCGGCACGATGGGCGCCGGCATTGCGATCGCGGTGCTCGACGCGGGGCTGCCCGTCACGATGATCGAACGCGACGAAGCGTCGCTCGCGCGCGGCCGCGCGCACATCGACAAGGTCTACGACGGGCTGATCGCCAAGGGCCGCCTCACCGCCGACAAGAAAGCCGCGACCATGGCGCGCTGGAGCGGCAGCACGTCGTACGATGCACTTGCTCACGCCGACCTCGTGATCGAAGCCGTGTTCGAGGACCTCGACGTCAAGAAGGCCGTGTTCGCCGAGCTCGATCGCGTCTGTAAGCCCGGCGCGGTGCTCGCGACCAACACGTCGTATCTGGACATCGAAGCGATCGCGGCCAGCATCTCGCGCCCCGCCGACGTGATCGGCCTGCACTTCTTCTCCCCCGCCAACATCATGAAACTGCTCGAAGTCGTGGTGCCGAAGCAGGTCAGCGCCGACGTCGTCGCGACCGCATTCGAGCTCGCGAAGAAGCTGCGCAAGACGCCGGTGCGCGCGGGCGTGTGCGACGGCTTCATCGGCAATCGGCTGCTCGCCGTGTATCGCGCCGCCGCGGACGCGCTGATGGAAGACGGTGCGTCGCCGTATCAGATCGACGCGGCCGTGCGCGCGTTCGGCTTGCCGATGGGCCCGTTCCAGGTGGTCGATCTCGCGGGCGGCGACATTGGCTGGGCGGCGCGCAAACGCCGCGCGGCCACGCGCGATCCGAACGCGCGTTACGTGCAGATCGCCGACCGCCTGTGCGAGCGCGGCTGGTTCGGCCAGAAGACCGGCCGGGGCTTCTATCTGTACCCTGAAGGATCGCGCGGCGGCATGACCGATCCCGAAGTCGAGGCGATCATCGACGCAGAGCGCAAGCGCGCGGGCATCACGCCGCGCAGCTTCACCGACGAGCAGATCATGCGCCGCTATATGGCCGCGATGATCAACGAAGGCGCGAACGTCGTGCACGAAGGCATCGCACTGCGCCCGCTCGACGTCGACGTGACGCTGCTGTACGGCTACGGCTTTCCGCGCTACCGCGGCGGTCCGATGAAATACGCGGACAGCGTCGGCCTGGCGACGATTCTCGCCGACATCCGCGAGTTCGCGAAGGAAGACCCGCTGTTCTGGCGGCCGTCGCCGCTGCTCGTCGAACTCGTCGAGCGCGGAGCGGATTTCGCGAGCCTGAACACGACGGCCTGAGCCGCCACGAACCGGACGGAACGACTGCGATGGATCTGAACTTCACCCCCGAAGAAGAAGCGTTTCGCGCCAGCGTGCTGGCGTTTCTGCGCGACAAGCTGCCGCGACGTCTCGCCGACAAGGTGCATGGCGGCCGGCGTCTGACGCGCAACGACATGGCCGAGTGGCACGCGATTCTGAACGCGCAAGGCTGGCTCGCGAATCATTGGCCCGAAGAGTACGGCGGCCCGGGCTGGAACCCGGTGCAGAAGTTCATCTTCGAAAATGAATGCGCGCTGGCCGGCGCGCCGCGCGTCGTACCGTTCGGCGTCAACATGCTCGGGCCGGTGCTGATCAGGTACGGCAGCGAAGCGCAGAAGCGTCACTGGCTGCCGCGCATTCTCGATGGTTCGGACTGGTGGTGCCAGGGCTATTCGGAGCCGGGCGCGGGCTCCGATCTCGCGTCGGTCAGGACGACCGCGGTACGCGGCACGGACGCGCAGGGTGAGCATTACATTGTCAACGGCCAGAAGACGTGGACCACGCTCGCGCATTACGCGAACATGATCTTCTGCCTCGTGCGCACCGCGACTGACGTGCGCAAACAGGAAGGCATCAGCTTTCTGCTGATCGACATGAATACGCCGGGCGTCGAAGTCCGGCCGATCATCACGCTCGATGGCGAGCACGAAGTCAATGAAGTGTTTTTCACCGACGTGCGCGTGCCGGCCGACAATCTCGTCGGCGAAGAGAACAAGGGCTGGACCTACGCGAAGTATCTGCTGACCTACGAGCGCACCAATATCGCGGGCGTCGGATTTTCGGTCGCCGCGTTCAACCGTCTGCGCAAGATCGCCGCGCAACAGCGGCGCAATGGCCGGCCGCTCGCCGAGGATCCCGCGTTCGCGGCACGCATGGCGCGCGTCGAGATCGATCTAGAGAACATGAAGACGACCAACCTGCGCGTGATCGCGGCCGTGGCGGGCGGCGGCGTGCCCGGTGCCGAGAGTTCGATGCTGAAGATTCGCGGCACCGAGATCCGTCAGGAGATCTCGTCGCTGACCCGGCGCGCGATGGGCGCTTATGCCCAGCCATTCGTCGAGGACGCGCTGCACGAAGGCTTCGACGGCGTGCCGGTCGGCCCCGCCGAAGCCGCGAGTGCCGCGTCGCAGTACTTCAATAATCGCAAGCTGTCGATCTTCGGCGGCTCGAACGAAATCCAGAAGAACATCATTTCCAAAATGATCCTCGGACTGTAAGAGGCGCACGTCATGAATTTCCAGCACACCGAAGATCGCCGCATGCTGGCGCAAACGCTGAACCGGTTTATCAGCGAGCAGTACGGCTTCGCGACGCGGGACGAGATCCCGCGCTCGACGCAAGGCTTCAGCACCGAATCGTGGGCGCGCTTCGCGGAGCTTGGCGTGATCGGCGCATTGTTCGACGAAGCGAGCGGCGGTTTTGGCGGTGGCGGGTTCGATATTTCCGTGGTGTTCGAGAGTATCGGCCGGGGGCTCGTCGTCGAGCCGTTTCTCGATACGCTGATCGTCGGCCGGGCGATCGCTCGCAGCGGCAGCGACGCGCAAAAAGCGGCGCTCGGTTCGTTGATCGACGGCTCGCGGATCGTCGCGCTCGCGCATGGCGAACCGGACAGTCATTACGAACCGGCTCGGGTCGCAGCGACGCGCGCGCGACGCAGCGTAAATGGCAGCAACGGCACTTGGACTTTGCATGGCGCAAAGGCCGTCGTTCAGCATGGCGAGCATGCTCAGGTGCTCCTCGTCTCGGCGCGCACGAGCGGCGCGGACGATGCCGAAGCCGGCATCACGCTGTTTCTGGTGCCGACGGGCGCGGCCGGTGTGAGCGTGCGCGGCTATCGGAAGATCGACGGAGGACGCGCGGCCGAAGTGAGGTTCGACAATGTCACGCTTGACGACGACTCCGTGCTCGGCTCAGTGGACCAGGGCTTTGCGACGCTTGAATATGCGGTGAGCTGCGGCGTGCTCGCGCTGTGCGCGGAAGCGGTCGGCGCCATGGACGTCGCGAAAGACTACACGCTCGACTATCTGCGCACGCGCAAGCAGTTTGGCGTGCCGATTGGCAGCTTCCAGGCGTTGCAGCATCGCATGGCCGATTTGCTGCTCGAAATCGAGCAGGCGCGCTCAGCGGTGATCAATGCGGCGGCGGCGCTCGAAGGCGAACGCAACGTGCGCGAGCGCGCGGTGTCGGCGGCGAAGTACAGCATCGGCCGGATCGGCACGCGGGTCGCGGAGGAATGCATCCAATTGCATGGCGGGATCGGCATGACGTGGGAGTTGCCGCTTGCGCACTACGCGAAGCGGCTCGTGATGATCGATCATCAGCTTGGGGATGAGGATCATCATTTGGAGCGGTTTGTGGCGTTGGGGGCTCGAAGGCGGTGATCCGCGTGCGCTTGCGAGTGCGAAAGCTACACGCTGGAAGGCTGCTTTTGGAAGTAATCAGGAGCGTCAATCTTTGTGTGGGTTCAGTCTTTTTTGTTTGTCGCTGGGGTCAGCTCTGAACCGTTAGATAGGCGAATGCCCAAAATCATGTTTGAAATGCCTTTTCCGGCGACAGGTCTGCTAGATTGCACTCACCTATTTTTGAGGAGGTGATCGTGCCAAACGAATCAAAAAAGTTGAGCGATGCCGGATGGACTGCATTGCGGATGCGCGAGGGCGCTGTCCTTCACTACTACGACGACGTAGCGGACAACTGCACCTTCGGGATAGGCACGCTCGCGCACTTTGGCCGATGCACCACCGACGAACTGCGGCAACCGGTGACTCTGGCAGAGGTTAACTCCCAACTCGCAGAAGGGATTCGCACCGCGCAAGGTGCCGTCAAAGCCGCGTTAGGGACCATGAGCTAACGCAGGAGCAGTTCGACGCTCTCGTGAGCTATACCTACAACACGGGCGCAACCGGCGCCCGACAGGCGTTAGCGGAAGCAAATCGTGGGCAAAACAGGGAAGTCGCAAACGAAATGGCACGCAACGTCTATGTACATCCTCGCGATGCCCACGGGCGACGGTTACCGGCAGTGAGAGTGCCTGGCTTGGTAACTCGCCGCCGCGAAGAAGCGGCGCCGTTCCTGATGCAGGGCCAACAATGAGGCGTCTGTTTGTCGCGCTTGCGCTTGTTAGCAGTTCCGCACTGGCAACTGCATCCAACCCAGCGGACGTCATCGCAACCCGAAGTGGACTGCCCGCCAGCGAGGTCGACGCGGCTCTGTCGCATTGCAACGCGAATCAGACGAGCATGAATCTGTGCGCTTGGCGCGATCAGATCGTCGCGGAGCAAAAGCTTGAGCGGGTTGTCGAGGGCAAGGCCGCGGTATCGCCGACTTGCAAAGCTGCGATCGAAAAGAGAATCACGGCGTGGAAAAGACGCCGTGACGCCAACTGCGAAAAATCGGCTTCGCGCGAATGGGGCGGCGGGTCGATGTTGCCCACTGCCGTTGCGATGTGCAAAACGGCCGAGACCGAGCGGATGAGTAAAGCGATCCAGACTGCGGGATGCAGATAGACGCGAGGCGGAGCAGTCAGACGCGACAGGCAAGAAAAAAGGACTTACGGCTTTCACCGTAAGTCCTTTTTGATCTTGGTCGGGGCGAGAGGATTTGAACCTCCGACCACCTGCACCCCATGCAGGTACGCTACCAGGCTGCGCTACGCCCCGAACAGAAGAAAAATTATAACAGACACTTCATTCGATTAGAACTGCCCGACACGAACAAAGCGCACAAGCCCATGAACTAGTGGCTCAGCAGATCGATTACGCTCTGCAGTTCCTCGCGCAACTTCTCGACATCGACAGCAACCGTTGCCGCCGATGCCTGCTCCCGCCCCGCGACTGCGGCGGCAACCTCACCCTCTTCGACCACCGCATCCGGCCCACCGCCGCCATGCGAATCGAGCCGGTTGCGCGCCCCATTGATCGTAAACCCCTGCTCGTACAGCAACTCTCGAATCCGCCTGATCAGCAGCACCTCGTGATGCTGATAATACCGACGATTGCCGCGCCGCTTGACCGGCCTCAACTGGGTGAACTCCTGCTCCCAGTAACGCAGCACGTGGGGCTTCACCCCGCAAAGTTCGCTGACCTCACCAATCGTGAAGTAGCGCTTCGCCGGAATCGGAGGCAAGACGACTTTTTCGATCGTCGCTGTCATCGTCAGTTAGCCGTGATGGGTTGCCCGAAAGCGCGCCAGTCGATCAGCGCGCGAAGCTCGCTTCGGCGCCGTTTTCGACGAGCGCCTTCAGCTTTTGACTTGCATGAAACGTCACCACGCGACGCGCCGCGATCGGAATCGCCTCGCCGGTCTTCGGATTTCTGCCGGGACGCTGCGGCTTGTCGCGCAACTGGAAGTTGCCGAAGCCCGACAGCTTGACGCTGTCGCCGCTCTCCAGCGCATCGCGGATCACCTCGAAGAACGCCTCGACCATGTCCTTCGCTTCCCGCTTGTTGAGCCCGACATTGTCGAACAGCAACTCGGCAAGTTCCGCCTTGGTGAGCGTCGGCGTTTCATTGGAAACGACGGCGGGTGATGTCGGAATATCTCGAATCATGGCGCTGCGTTGCGCCGTAAGAAGGGCTTCGAAATCACTCGAGTTCATTTCATTCATATCTATCAAATGGCGCGCCAAGCGTAAAACAATGGATGCGGAAACAGCCGTGCAATTGTTAAATGCGGGTTATCCGCGCAACCGTGCGCCATATACTCGAGCCAGACGTTCCACCAGAGTTTGAATAGCCAGATCGACCGTTTCATCCTGAAGGGTTCCGCCAGTATCTTGCAAGGTCACCCGGAACGCAAGGCTTTTCTCGTGCGCGGCCAGACCACCGGAAGTGTTTGATTTTGGACGAAATTCGTCGAAAAGCGCAACCTTCTGGACAGCCTTGCAGGCCGGTTCGGACAGCGCCTTCTGAAGCTCGTCGAGCAGCGCCTGAACCTCGATTTTCTGATCGACGACAACCGCAATGTCTCGTCGTACCGGCGGGAATTTTGAAACTTCCGACGGAATCGGCAATACGCGGTGCATTAATGCTTCCGCTTCGATTTCAAACAGAATCGGCGCATGCGGCAAATCATATTTTTGCATCCAGCGCGGGTGCAATTCGCCAATCCAGCCCACTGCGCGACCATTCAATTCGATACGCGCGCTGCGTCCTGGATGCAGCGCCGGATGCTCGGCCTTTGCGAACCGCGCGACCGCCGGTGCCACCAGCGCTTCGATGTCGCCCTTGACGTCGAAGAAGTCGACGGCACGCGTCGGTGCGCCCCACTGCTCATCGAGCGCGGGACCATAGGCGAGCGCGCCGATCATCTTCGGCTGGGCGAAGCCTTCGACGGTCAACTCGCCAGCCTTGATCGACGGATCGTGCAGGAACACGCGGCCTGCTTCGAACACACGTACGCGGTCCGCCGCACGACGGTTCAGGTTTGTGCGCAGAACATGAATCAGGCTGCCGAACAGCGTGGTGCGCATCACCGACAGCTGGCTCGCGATCGGGTTGATCAGACGCACCGGGTTGCTGTTGCCCGCGAAGTCCTGCTCCCACTCGGCGTCGACGAAGCTGAAGTTCACCGTTTCTGCGTAGTCGCGCGCGGCGAGCGCATGACGGATCGCGTGGATCGAGCGTTGCGTCTCGTTGGTCGCGCGCATTTCGCTGGTCGCGATCGGCGGGCGCGCCGGAATCTTTTCGAAGCCGTAGATACGCGCGACTTCTTCGATCAGGTCTTCTTCGATTTCGATATCGAAGCGGTACGAGGGCGGCATTACCGAGAACGTGTCGCCGTCACGCTCGAACGACAGGCCGAGGCGCGTGAAGATCTGCGCGATTTCATCGGCGCCGATCGCCACGCCGATGATGCGGTTCGCGCGCGAAACGCGCATCTTCACGGGCGCGCGCTTGGGTACGTTGACGATCTGGTCGTCGACCGGACCCGCTTCGCCGCCGCAGATGTCGAGGATCAACTGCGTGATGCGCTCGATATGATCGACGGTCGTCGCGTAGTCGACGCCGCGCTCGAAGCGATGGCCTGCATCGGTAGAGAAGTTGTATTTGCGCGAGCGGCCACGAATGCTATCGGGCCACCAGAAAGCCGCTTCGAGATAGATGTTGGTGGTGTCGAGCGTGACCGCGGTGCTGTCGCCGCCCATGATGCCCGCGAGGCTTTCGATATGCTGCTCGTCGGCGATCACGCCGACCGTTTCGTCGAGCTCGACCGTGTTGCCGTTCAGCAGCTTCAACGTTTCGCCCTTGCGGCCCCAGCGCACGTCCATGCCGCCGTGGATCTTGTCGAGATCGAACACGTGCGACGGACGCCCCAGTTCGAGCATCACGTAGTTCGAGATGTCGACGAGCGCGGAGATACTGCGCTGGCCGGAGCGCTCGAGACGCTCGACCATCCATTGCGGCGACTTCGCGCGCGCATTGACGCCGCGGATCACGCGGCCCGAGAAACGGCCGCACAGATCGGGCGCCGAGATTTTCACGGGCAGCGTTTCATTGAGCTTGACCGGGGCTGACTTGATGTCGAGCGGGCGCAACGGCGCGCCGGTAATCGCCGACGTTTCGCGTGCGACGCCGAATACCGACAAACAGTCGGCCTTGTTCGGCGTCAGCTTGATTTCAAAAACGGTGTCATCGAGGTTCAGCGTCTCGCGGATGTCCTGGCCGATCGGCGTATCTTCCGGCAGAATCATCAGACCGCTGTGATCTTCAGAGAGCTTCAGCTCGCGCGCCGAGCACAGCATGCCCTGACTTTCGACGCCGCGCAGCTTCGACAGCTTGATCACGAACGGTGCGCCGCCCTCTTCGGCCGGCGGCAGTTGCGCGCCGACCAGCGCGACCGGCACCTTGATGCCGGGTGCAACGTTCGGTGCGCCGCACACGATGTTCAGCGTCGCGCCGGTGCCGGCGTTGACCTGACACACGTTGAGCTTGTCCGCATCCGGGTGCTTGACGACTTCCAGCACCTGGCCGACGACGATCTTCGAGGTCGGTGGCGCGGCCGGCCGCAGGTCTTCGACTTCGAGACCCGCCATCGTCAACGCGTGCGACAGCTCGTCGGTGGTCAGTCGCGGATCGACAAAAGTTCTGAGCCAGGATTCCGGAAATTGCATGGTTCTGTGTACGTTCTGATCAGGTTAGGTCCACGTCCGCCAGATGCTTCGTAGAGCCAGTGGTCTTGCGCCGGTTCAGCGAGCTCTGCCGGGGACGCTCGCGGCGCGCATCAGGTGCGCTACCGCGTTCTATGCTTTGTCGCGCTCGCGCGCGCCGGCTCACGCGAATTGACGCAGGAAACGCAGGTCGTTTTCGAAGAACAGGCGCAGGTCCTGCACGCCGTAACGCAGCATCGTGAGACGCTCGAGGCCGCTGCCGAAAGCGAAGCCGATGTAGCGCTCCGGGTCGAGACCCATGTTACGGATCACGGTCGGATGCACCTGGCCGGAACCCGAAATTTCGAGCCATTTGCCCGCGTTCTTGCCCGTTTCGAACTGCATGTCGATCTCGGCCGACGGTTCGGTAAACGGGAAATACGACGGACGGAAGCGCACGAGAATGTCGTCGCGCTCGAAGAATTTCTTCAGGAAGTCGGTATAGACGCCCTTCAGGTCCGCGAAGCTGACGTTCTCGTCGATCCACAGGCCTTCGACCTGGTTGAACATCGGCGAATGCGTGGCGTCGCTATCCACCCGATACGTGCGGCCCGGCACGATCACCTTGATCGGCGGCGTGTTGGTGCGCGCGTAGCGCACCTGCATCGGGCTCGTATGCGTACGCAGCAGCAGCGGGCGGCCATCGGCATCCTTGCCGTCGACGTAGAAGGTGTCCTGCATCGAACGCGCCGGATGGTTTTCCGGGCTGTTCAGCGAGGTGAAGTTGTACCAGTCGGTTTCGATCTCGGGGCCGTCGGCCACGTCGAATCCGATCGTACGGAAAATCTGCTCGACGCGCTCCCAGGTGCGCATCACTGGGTGCAAGCTGCCTACATTGGCGCCGCGGCCCGGTAGCGTGACGTCGATCGCTTCAGCGGCGAGGCGCTGGTTAAGAAGCGCGTCGGCGAGCGACTGACGACGTGCCGTCAGCGCGGCTTCGACCTGGTGCTTGACGAGGTTGATCCGAGCGCCTTCTGTCTTGCGCGTTTCGGGATCGAGTTTGCCAAGGCCCTTCAACAGCTCGGTCAGCGCACCCGCCTTACCGAGAAAGCGCGCTTTCTCGTTCTCGAGGGTGGTGACGTCGGGGGCTTCTGCGAAGGCTTTTTGCGCGTCGGCGACAATCTGGTCCAGATCCATTGATCCCATCATTTCAACGTCAGTGTTCTATCGAAACAAAACTGGTTCTACCAACAAAAACGGGGCTCGGTGAGGAGCCCCGTTTTTGTTGCAGCGTCACCGAGACTACCGGATGTTCGCTGCAACGAACCACGCAGTTTTAATTGCCAGAAGCGCAATCAGGCTGCAACGGCGGCTTTCACCTGCTGAACGATCGCAGCAAAAGCAGCCTTGTCGAACACAGCCATGTCGGCCAGCACCTTGCGGTCCAGTTCGATCGACGCCTTCTTCAGGCCGTTGATGAACACGCTGTACGTCATGTCGTGCTGACGCACCGCCGCGTTGATACGCGTGATCCACAGTGCGCGGAACACACGCTTCTTGTTGCGGCGATCGCGGTAGGCGTACTGGCCTGCGCGCATGACCGCCTGCTTGGCGATGCGATAGACGTTATTGCGACGGCCGCGGTAACCCTTGGCCAGCTTGATGATCTTCTTGTGACGGGCCCGTGCGGTAACCCCACGTTTTACTCGAGGCATGTTTCGCTCCTATGAGTGTCGGTTAAGGGTTAAGCGAACGGCAGCATTGCGCGAACGGAGTTCAGATCGGAATCATGAACTGCCGTGGAGCCGCGCAGATGGCGTTTGTTCTTGGTGGTCTTCTTGGTAAGAATGTGACGCTTGAAGGCCTGACCGCGCTTGACGGTACCGCCCGGACGCACCACGAAGCGCTTTGCAGCGCTCTTCTTGGTCTTCATCTTCGGCATGACAACTCCATTATTAGATGGATATGGGTGTGCGGTCGGCCAGATGGCCATTTCCCGCCCTTCGAAACCCATTCCACTTGGTATGCAGACCACCGATACCGCCAGCGGCCGCTTTCGGGAACGACTGCGCACTTTCATGCACGACGTTCCGAAACTTTCTAACACCATGCCGGACACGCAGCACAGCATCAAACAACCTTGCGCCACCGGAGCGCGTGCCACATGACACGCCGCCGCTCCGGTCAACTGCTTCGCGCTTACTTCTTTTTCTTCGGAGCGAGCACCATGATCATCTGGCGCCCTTCCATTTTCGGCATCTGCTCGACCTGGCCGACTTCGTCGAGGTCGGTCCGCAGACGTTCGAGCATGCGCATGCCGATTTCCTGGTGAGCCATTTCGCGGCCACGGAAACGCAACGTGATTTTCGTCTTGTCGCCGTCTTCGAGGAAGCGGACGAGATTGCGCAGCTTGACGTTGTAATCACCGTCGTCGGTACCCGGGCGGAACTTGACTTCCTTGACCTGGATGACCTTCTGCTTGAGCTTGGCCTCGTGTTGCTTCTTCGCTTCCTGGTACTTGAACTTGCCGTAGTCCATCAAGCGGCAAACCGGCGGAACCGCTTGCGGGGCGATTTCGACCAGATCCACGTCCTGCTGTTCCGACATGCGGAACGCATCAGCGAGTTTCACGATGCCGAGCGGTTCGTTCTCGACGCCGACCAGTCGCACCTCGGGTGCTGTAATTTCACCGTTGATGCGGTGCGCAGACTTATCAGTAGCGATGTTACGTTTCCTCTAAAAATTAAAAAAAAACGAGCCGGGTACCAAGTGGTTTAGTTGAACGACTGCACGTCCTGGCGCAGACGCTCAATGAAGGCGTCAACAGGCATCACACCCATATCGACACCACCACGGGCACGCACGGCTACCGTTTGCGCTTCACGCTCCTTGTCACCGACCACCAGTAGGTACGGCACCTTTTCCAGCGTGTGCTCGCGTATTTTATAGCTAATCTTCTCATTGCGCAAATCCGCCTCGACTCTAACCCCTTGTTTTTGCAACGATTGGGCTAGCGACTGCGCATATTCGGCCTGACTTTCCGCGATATTCATCACGACGACCTGCATCGGCGCGAGCCAGGCGGGCATTGCACCAGCATGGTGCTCGATCAGAATCCCGAGGAAGCGTTCCATCGATCCGACAATTGCCCGGTGCAGCATGATCGGGCGACGCCGACTGTTGTCTTCAGCGACGTATTCGGCACCCAGACGCTCCGGCAATACCATGTCGAGCTGCAACGTACCGCACTGCCACGAGCGACCGAGCGCGTCCTTGATGTGATACTCGACCTTCGGGCCGTAGAACGCGCCCTCGCCGGGCAGTTCCTCCCAGGTGACGCCGCAGGCGGTCAGCGCCTCGCGCAGCCCCTGCTCCGCGCGATCCCACGTTTCGTCGGTGCCGGCGCGCGCATCTGGACGCAGCGACAGCTTGATCTCGACGTTGTCAAAGCCGAAGTCGCGGTAGACGCTCATCGCCAGCGTGTTGAACGCGATCGATTCGCCGATGAACTGATCTTCGGTACAAAAAATGTGGGCGTCGTCCTGCACGAAGCCGCGCACGCGCATTAGACCATGCAGCGCGCCCGACGATTCGTTGCGATGGCACGAACCGAACTCCGCGTAACGCAGCGGCAGATCGCGATACGAGCGCAGACCGTGGTTAAACACCTGCACGTGACCAGGACAGTTCATCGGCTTGATCGCGTAGTCGCGCTTTTCCGATTCCGTCGTGAACATATTTTCACGATAGTTCTGCCAGTGTCCCGACGCCTCCCACAGCGAACGGTCCATGATCAACGGTGTTTTGATTTCAAGGTAGCCGGCGTCGTTCACGCGACGGCGCATGTACTGCTCCACCTGCTGCCATAGCGTCCAGCCGCGCGGATGCCAGAACACCATACCCGGCGACTCGTCCTGCATGTGGAACAGGTCGAGCTGCTTGCCCAGCTTGCGATGGTCGCGCTTCTCGGCTTCTTCGAGCATGTGCAAATACGCTTCCTGGTCTTCCTTCTTC
Source organism: Paraburkholderia atlantica (assembly GCF_000092885.1). Lineage (NCBI taxonomy): Bacteria > Pseudomonadati > Pseudomonadota > Betaproteobacteria > Burkholderiales > Burkholderiaceae > Paraburkholderia > Paraburkholderia atlantica. The sequence continues at coordinate 2,244,337 of NC_014117.1, forward strand.
GTCCAGGCCGTGCCGTAAATGCGCTGCAGCTGCTCGTTCTTCGAGTCGCCACGCCAGTAGGCGCCCGCGACTTTCATCAGCTTGAAGACCTTCAGCTTGCCGGTGGAAGGCACGTGCGGGCCGCGGCACAGGTCCGTGAAGCCGCCATGCGAGTAAAGCTTGATTTCGTCGCCGGCGGGGATCGATTCGATGATCTCGGCCTTGTACTTTTCGCCGATGCCCTTGAAGTACTCGACCGCTTCGTCGCGCGAAACCACGCGACGCGACACTGGCTCGTCTTTCTTCGCGAGCTCCTGCATGCGCTTTTCGATCTTTTCGAGGTCTTCCGGCGTGAAAGGACGGTTGTACGAGAAGTCGTAATAGAAGCCGTTGTCAATGACAGGGCCGATCGTGACCTGCGCCTCCGGGTACAGATCCTTCACCGCATACGCGAGCAGGTGCGCCGTCGAGTGGCGGATGATATCGAGACCGTCTGCGTCCTTCTCCGTGACGATGGCGAGCGCCACGTCGCGATCGATCAGCGCGGACGTATCGACTAACTCCCCGTCGATCTTGCCGCCGAGCGCGGCTTTCGCGAGGCCGGGGCCGATCGAGGCGGCCACTTCGGCGACGGTCACCGGATGCTCGTACTGTCGAACAGAACCGTCAGGCAAACGTATCGAAACCATTGCGTTCTCCGTGGTGCCGACCGGCGGCGGCACATACAACCAGGGTCAAAAAGACAAAAAAAATGCGGCCCCGCTTTCGAGGGGCCGCATTCACATTTTATGCAAACATCACTGGCGAAAGTGGTCCTCGACTAGCGTCGTTCCGAAGTGGTTTCGGTCAACGTTCGCGGTGTCATAACCGTATTCGCCTTTTTGCGCTCAAAGCGCTTACTGCAGCTTGCGAAACGCCGGCGAGGCCGGAATTTCATTTCGTTGGTAGGCTCGATTGGACTCGAACCAACGACCCCCACCATGTCAAGGTGGTGCTCTAACCAGCTGAGCTACGAGCCTGAAGAAACGAGAGTATATGGGGTATAGCGCGGCTTGGCAAGTACTTTTATGCAGTGGCTTTAATTCGCCGCACCGCCAGCAGGTCTTTTCCCAACCGCCCGCGCCTCAATTCTTGCGCGTCGCCCGCACCACACCCGTGATTTCGCCCAGCAGCGTACACGCGCGCTGGATCTGCGCAGAGCTGGACACCTCGACGGTAAATTGCATGAACGCGGCATTGCGGCGCGATTGCGTCTTCACGCCGATCACGTTCATCTTTTCCCGCGCGAACACTTCGGAGATATCGCGTAGCAAGCCTTGTCGGTCCGTCGCCTCGATGCTGAGGTCGACCGGGTAGACGGACTGGCCGCGGCCGCTCATCACGTCCGCCGACCAGGCGGTCTGCAGCACGCGCTCCGGCGCGCGCTCTGCCATCCGGCGGAACGTCGCGCAGTCGCTGCGATGCACCGACATACCCTTGCCGCGCGTGACGAAGCCGCAGATATCGTCGGGCGGTGCGGGCCGGCAGCAGCGCGCGAGTTGCGTGAGCAATGCATCGACGCCGACCACCAGCACGCCGGTCGACGCGCCGCGCGCGACGCTCGCACCGCTGCTGCGTTTCTCGAATTTCTCGGGCGCCTCGACCTCGGGCTCGGGCGGCGGCGCGTCCTGCAGCGCCTGCTCGACGAGCCTCAGACTGAATTCCTCCTTGCCGACCACGGAGAAGAGGTCGTCGGTGCTCTTGAAACCAAGCCGCGCGGCCAGCTGATCGAGATTGACCGAGGTCTTGCCTTCGCGCTGCAGAGTTTTTTCAACCATCGCGCGACCGTTCGCGATGTGTTCCTGCAACTCGACCGCGTTGAACCATGCGCGCACCTTCTGCCGCGCGCGCGGGCTTTGCAGATAGCCAAGCTGCGGATTGAGCCAGTCGCGCGACGGACCGCCCTCCTTCACTGCCACGATCTCGACCGTCTGACCGTTCTGCAATGCGGTATTGAGCGGCACCATCACGCCGTCGACCCGCGCGCCGCGGCAACGATGCCCAAGCTCGCTGTGCAGGTGATAAGCGAAGTCGATCGGCGTCGCGCCGTGCGGCAACGGAATCACGCGCGCCTTCGGCGTCAGCACGTAGATGTGATCGTCGTCGAGCGTCGCCTGGCGCAATTGCTCCCACGGCTGCGCCGCGCCCGCTTCGCCATGCTCGCCTTCGGACACCTCGTCCTTCCACGCCAGCAGTTGCCGTAGCCAGGCGATCTTCTCGTCGTATTTCTCGCTCGCGGTGAACGTGCCGCCGTAGCCGCGGGCACCCGCTTCCTTGTAGCGCCAGTGCGCGGCCACGCCGTATTCGGCGAAGCGATGCATCTCCTGCGTGCGGATCTGCACTTCGAACGCGCGGCCGTCATCGCCGATCACGACCGTGTGCAGCGACTTGTAGCCATTCGGCTTCGGCCGGGAGATGTAATCGTCGAACTCCTTCCGCACCGGCTGCCACAGGTTGTGCACGATGCCGAGCACAGTGTAGCAGTCCTTGATGTCCGGTACGATCACCCGAAACGCGCGCACGTCATACAGCTCGGCAAAGTCGAGTTGCTTGCCGCGCATCTTGCGCCAGATGCTGTAGATATGCTTCGGCCGACCGCTTACTTCCGCGCGGATATGCGCGGCGGCCAGTTCCTGCTGCAGGCGTTCGATCGCCTGCGCGACATAGCTCTCACGCTCGACGCGCTTCTCGTCCAGCAGTTTCGCGATGCGCTTGTAGGTGTCCGGCTCCTCGAAACGGAACGCGAGGTCCTCGAGCTCCCACTTCAATTGCCAGATGCCGAGGCGGTTCGCGAGCGGCGCGTAGATATCGAGCGTTTCGCGCGCGACGTCGGGCGACGGCGTGATCTTCGCGGCCGCGTAGTAACGCAGCGATTGCAGCCGCGACGCGAGGCGGATCAGCACGACGCGAATGTCCTGCGCGAACGCGAGCAGCATTTTGCGCAGCGCCTCGACCTGCGCGCGGCGCGCAGCTTGCGCGTCACGCCCGGCCTCGGGCATCGCGTTTTGCGCCGCTCGCAAACTGACCGTGCCGAGCCGCAGCAGCTTGCGTACGTCGCCGACCAGTTGCGCGACTTCTTCGCCAAAGTTGTCGGCGATCACGCGCTCCGGATCGTGCAGATGCGGTGTCAGCGCGAACAGCGCCGCGGCCAGCACCGCTGGCGGATCGACGTTGAGCTTGCGCATGATCGACGCGGTGCCCGCCGCGTGATCCGCGAGCAATTCGCCCGACGACAGCCGCACCTCGCCCGCATGTTCGCGCACGAACGCCATCGCTTCGTCGAAGGAACGATGGGGATGAGGCGCGTTCGTAACGGTTTCGGTATTCATGGTGCGACGGCCCGCCGGGCCAGACGATTCAATGGAAAATCAAAACAGTGCGGCCTCGCAACCGCAAATCAGCTGCGCTGCGCCGCGATCACGACGATTTCGACGAGGCACTTCGGATTCGCGAGCTTTGCCTCGACGGTCGCGCGCGGCGGCGTGTCACCCTGCGCGACCCACTCGTCCCACACGGCGTTCATACCGGCGAAATGCGCCATGTCCGAGATATAGATCTGCACCGACAGCAGCAGCGACTTGTCGCTGTCCGCTTCAGCTAGCAGACGGTCGATGTGGCCGAGCACTTCGCGCGTCTGGCCGGTGATGTCCTGATCGTCGTCCTCGGCGATCTGACCCGCGAGGTACACGGTGCCGTTGTGCACGGCCATTTCCGAGAGACGCTTGCCGACGTGATAACGAATGACTGCCATGAAATGTCCTGAGCTGAGGGGTTGATCGAACTACATACCGCACGACACTGCTAATAAAAGCTTCATGCGGAACTCAATATTATGACCCGTTCGCGGCCGAACCGATGAAGAACTCCCTCGCGAGCGCGATCTGGTCCGCCGCGAGAAACGCCGGCGCGTGCCCGACGCCCGCGATCTCCACGCTCGATACGGCACGCCCGGCCGACACCATCTTCGTGACCGTTTCACGCGACAGCAAATCCGACTGTTCGCCGCGCACCACGAGCACCGGGCCCTGGAACGATGCGAGCGAATGCCACAGCGCCGCTTCGCCGAGCTTCGCCGCTTCCTCGGTGACCGCCGCGAACGGCTGGGCGATGCGCGGGTCATAGCGCAGCACCCACGCGCCGTCGTCCTCGCGCAGCAACGGCGTATTGATTTCGCGCCATTCGTCCGGCGTCAGCGGGCCGAAGCCCTGCGCGAGTTGCGCCGCGTAGTCGACACCCTGCTGCAGCGTATCGAAGCGTGCGGGCTTGCCCAGGTAATCGCCGATGCGCTTGACCGCGACCGGCTCCAGGTGCGGCCCGACGTCGTTCAGCAGCAGCTTGCGGATCGGTGTTTCCGGCAGACCGGCGAGTCCCATGCCGATCAGGCCGCCCATCGAAGTGCCGAACCAGTCGACGGCGTCGACGTCGAGCCGCGCGATCAGCGTGACCATGTCGGCGACGTATTGCGGCACCGCGTATAAGTTGGGGTTGGCGAGCCACGACGACAAGCCCCGGCCAACCACGTCCGGGCACACGACGCGATAGGTGTCCGCGAAGTTGGCGGCGAGTCGGTCGAAATCGCGCCCCGATCGCGTCAGTCCGTGCACGCACAGCAACACGCGCGGATTGGCCGGATCGCCCCATTCGGTGTAGGCGACGCGATGCAGGCCGGCAGCGCTCGCGCACTGCACGTAACGTTGACGCGGCTCGGGCCGCCCGGTGATGGAAGCGGAAGTCGTTGCGGTCATCTGGTGTCCTTGCAAAGAGGCTGCGGATTGGGCTGCGAACGATTGTAAACCGCTTCGTCGCGCGGCAAGCATCGGCCAGAAGGCTTAGGAAGATAGAGCAAACCGTCCGGCGCATCCGGCGCCGCGCGCCAAAAATAGAACGGGCGAGACTCGCGTCTCGCCCGTCCGGAAAACATCGTTGCCGCCGCGTGGTCGCATCGACGCGCGCAGCGGCGTTTCAACCCGCGTCAGCTCACCGCGCTCACGTCGAGCGGCGCGCCGGTCTTCGCCTTGATTTCGTCGACGCTCACGCCCGGAGCAAGTTCGGTCACTTTCAAGCCGTTTTCGGTCACTTCGATCACGCCGAGATCGGTGATGATCTCGTCGACCACACCCACGCCCGTCAGCGGCAGCGTGCATTCTTCGAGGATCTTGTGCTGATCGCCCTTGGCGACGTGCTCCATCAGCACGACCACGCGCTTGACGCCCGCGACCAGGTCCATCGCGCCGCCCATGCCCTTGATCATCTTGCCCGGGATCATCCAGTTCGCGAGATCGCCCTTCTTGCTGATCTGCATCGCGCCGAGAATCGCCAGATTGATGTGGCCGCCGCGAATCATCGCAAACGAATCCGCCGACGAGAAAATCGACGACCCCGGCAGCGTCGTCACCGTCTGCTTGCCTGCGTTGATCAGATCCGCGTCGACTTCGTCTTCGGTCGGCGATGGGCCGATGCCGAGCAGACCGTTTTCCGACTGCAGCCACACTTCGACGCCCGCCGGCACGTGGTTGGCAACCAGCGTCGGCAAGCCGATGCCAAGGTTCACGTAAAAGCCGTCCTGCAGTTCCTTCGCCGCGCGCGCGGCCATTTCGTCACGAGTCCATGCCATGATCAGTCTCCTTTCGCGCGGACGACGCGTTGTTCGATGCGTTTTTCCGGATGCGCATTCAGTACGATGCGCTGCACGAAGATGCCAGGCGTGTGGATCGCGTCCGGATCGAGCTCGCCCACTTCGACGATCTCTTCGACTTCCGCGACGGTGATGCGGCCAGCCATCGCGCACATCGGATTGAAGTTGCGCGCGGTGCGGCGATAGATCAGGTTGCCGGCCTTGTCGGCCTTCCATGCCTTGACGAGCGCGATATCGGCGGTCAGCGAATGTTCGAGGACATAGTGATTCTCGCCGAACTGGCGGGTTTCCTTGCCCTCGGCGATCTGCGTGCCATAGCCGGTGTTCGTGAAAAACGCCGGGATGCCCGAGCCGCCCGCGCGCAGCTTCTCGGCAAGCGTGCCTTGCGGCGTGAATTCGAGCTCGAGTTCGCCGGCAAGGTACTGGCGCTCGAACTCCTTGTTCTCACCGACGTACGACGAGATCATCTTCTTGATCTGACGCGTCTCGAGCAGCAGGCCGAGGCCGAAACCGTCGACGCCCGCATTGTTGCTGATGCAGGTGATGCCCTGCACCTTCGAATCGCGCAGCGCCGCGATCAGCGCCTCAGGAATGCCGCACAACCCGAAGCCGCCGACGGCGAACGTCTGCCCGTCCTTGACGATGTCCTTCAGCGCCTCGGCGGCGCCTGGATAGACTTTGTTCATCTGTATGTCCCTTCCTCTATGGAAACCCAAAACCTGTACGCAGGCCGCCGGATCATTGCGGCTGATATCGCAACTGGCGAACTTCACGTCGCCTCACGATACCGCTACGTCATTCTAGTAGTCATCCGCGGCATGCGCCGCGTCGCCATCTGCCCGAAAGAGTACGCTGGGCCCGCCATGCGGCACAATACGCAAAAATACATAAGTACTTGCCGCCCCGCCCATGCCCGCCCTGGATTACCGCACCGCGTTTCACCTCGCGCCGATCGGACTCGTGCTGTCGCGCGAGCGGACCATCGAAGACTGCAACGACGAACTCGCGTCGATTTTCGGCTACGCGCGCGACGCGCTGATCGGTCAGTCGTTCCAGGTGTTGTATCCATCGGCGGATGAGTTCGAGCGGATCGGCGCGCGCATTCCGCCGATCATGACCGCACAAGGCAGCTACGCGGACGACCGCATCATGAAGCGCGCGAACGGCGAGCTGTTCTGGTGTCACGTGACGGGCCGTGCGCAGCAGCGCACCGACCCGCACGCCGCGGGTGTCTGGACCTTCGAGGATCTGAGCGCGACCCGCCGGGTCGCGGTGGAACTGACGCCGCGCGAGCGCGAGATCGCCGCGCAACTGGTGACGGGCAAGACCAGTAAGCAGATCGGCCGCGTGCTCGACATCAGTCCGCGCACGGTCGACGTCTACCGTGCGCGGCTCATGCGTAAATACGATACGGCCAATGCGACCGAGCTGTTGCAGCGGCTGCTCGGGGATTGACAGAGAAAGGGAGTATGAGGCGCGCGATCGCGCGCTCAGACAGCGCCGTCAGGCCGCCTTGACGAGCGCCGCGCTCTCGATGGCCGCGCGCAGCACGTCGGGCACCGGCATCGATTTGCCTGCCGCATAATCGATCCACACGCATCGCGCGGCGCCCCGCGCATAGAGCGTATGCGGCTCATCGGCACGCAGGAGCTCGAAAGCCGTATCGAAGCTGCTGCGCCCCGGCGTGGCCACCGACATCCGGCCGATCACGTCACCCGGATAGTGCAGTTGCTTCAGAAACTCCATCGACGCATTGACGATCACCGGCCCCTGCCCGTCCGGGCGTTGGCCGAGAAAGTCCATCTGTTCGAACCAGGAAATCCGCACCTGCTCCATGTAGCGGAAATAAACCGTGTTGTTGACGTGACCGAAGGCGTCCATGTCGCCCCAGCGGATCGGCATCGTCATTTCGAAAACTGCGTGAAAATCGCTCATGCTTTACTTCCGTTCTTCCTTTGCTGCCTGACTGTTGAAACGTTTGACTGTGCGCTCACGCGAGCCCAAAACCGTCGTCGGCGGCGATCACCGAGCCGTTGATGAATTGCGATTCGTCCGCCGCGAGCAGCAGGAGCAGCCCGTCGAGGTCCTCCGGCTTGCCGACCCGATGACGCGGCAGCATCGCAATCAGTTTCTGCCCCTGATCGGTCGACCAGTGGTGATGATTGATCTCGGTGTCGATATACCCGGGGCAGATCGCGTTCACATTGATGCCGTGCTTGCCCCACTCGAGCGCCATCGCCTTCGTCATGTGGACGACCGCGGCCTTGCTCATCGAATACAGGCCGATCTGCGGCAGCACGCGCAAGCCCGCCATCGACGCGATGTTGATGATCCGGTACGACGGCTTCTGCGCGTTGTTGCCGCGCATGATCATGCGCTTGGCGACTTCCTGCGCGACGAAAAAAGCACCGCGCGTATTGGTGTCGAACACGTATTCGAAGTCCGCCGGCGTGACCTCGGACAGCTTCTGCGTAGTCGACACGCCCGAATTATTGACGAGGATATCGATGGTGCCGGCCTCGGTCTCCGCATGCGCGACCGCCGACTTGATGCTCTGGTAGTCGGTCACGTCGAGCGACACGACGTGCGCGGCGCCGCCGGACGCCTCGATTTCCGCGCGCAGTTCCTTGAGCCGCTCGGTACGTCGGCTCGCCAGCACGACCTTCGCGCCCGCCTGCGACAGCACCTGCGCGAAGCGCTTGCCCAACCCGCTCGAAGCGCCAGTAATCAGCGCGACCTTACCTTCCAGATTGATCGAACGGCCCATTGTCTTTCCTTGTTCGGTTGTAGTGACAACTGCGGTTGACGGGGTTTGGTACGACCGCGACTAAGGGTCTTTACCGTATCATGAAATAGTACGCTCGTGCTAATCTGTGGCTTTTGGGTTGCGGCGTGGGGATCGATCGCCCACAATACGAACCCGAAAAAAGCATTCTAACGGTAAGAGGAGCATCAATGACCCCCGCAAGTCTCATTGAGCAGTACGGCCCGCGCGAGTCGATGGAGTATGACGTCGTCATCGTCGGCGGCGGCCCTGCGGGCCTGTCGGCTGCCATTCGTCTGAAGCAGCGCGCCGCCGAACAAGGCGTCGAGCTTGGCGTCTGCGTACTCGAAAAAGGCTCTGAGATCGGGGCTCATATCCTGTCGGGCGCGGTGATGGATCCGCGCGCGCTGACCGAGCTGATCCCGGACTGGAAGGAGAAAGGCGCGCCGCTGACGGTCGACGTGACCGAAGACCGCTTCCTGTTCCTGTCGGCGACGGGCGCGAAGAGCGTGCCGAACTGGGCGCTTCCGGACAATTTCAAGAACCATGGCAACTACGTGATCAGCCTCGCGAACGTAACGCGCTGGCTGGGTCAGCAGGCCGAGGCGCTCGGCGTCGAGATTTTCCCGGGCTTTCCGGCGGCTGAAGTGCTGTACAACGACGACGGCTCGGTCAAGGGCGTCGCGACCGGCAATCTCGGCATCGGCAAGGACGGCGAGCCGACCGAGAACTTCCAGCTCGGCATGGAGCTGCACGCGAAGTACACGCTGTTCTGCGAAGGCGCGCGCGGCCACCTCGGCCGCCAGCTGAACGAGAAGTTCAAGCTGCGCGACGGCGTCGATCCTCAGGTGTACGGCATCGGTATCAAGGAGCTGTGGGAGATCGATCCCGCGAAGCACAAGCCGGGTCTGGTAATGCACACGGCCGGCTGGCCGCTCGAAAACGACACCTACGGCGGCTCGTTCCTGTATCACATGGACAACAACCAGGTCGTGGTCGGCTTCGTGGTCGGCCTCGGCTACTCGAATCCGTATCTGTCGCCGTTCGAGGAATTCCAGCGCTATAAGACGCACCCGGCGATCCGCGCGATTCTCGAAGGCGGCAAGCGGGTGTCGTACGGTGCGCGCGCGATCACCGCGGGCGGCCTGATGTCGCTGCCGAAGCTGGTGTTCCCGGGCGGTGCGCTGGTCGGCGACGACGCGGGCTTCCTGAACGCGTCGCGCATCAAGGGTTCGCACGCCGCGATCAAGACCGGCATGCTCGCCGCCGACGCCGCATTCGCCGCCGTGCAGGCCGGCCGTCAGTCAGACGAACTGACCGCTTACCCGGAAGCCTTCAAGACGTCGTGGCTCTACACCGAGCTGTATCGCGCGCGTAACTTCAAACAGTGGATGAGCAAGGGTCTCTACCTCGGTACGCTGATGGTCGGCGTCGAACAAAAGCTGCTCGGCGGCAACGTGCCCTGGACGCTGCATCATCAGCATTCCGATCATGAGATGCTGAAGCCGGCTTCGCAGTGCAAGCCGATCACGTATCCGAAGCCGGACGGCAAGCTGACGTTCGACCGGCTGTCTTCGGTATTCATCTCGAACACGAATCACGAGGAAAATCAGCCTGCGCATCTGACGCTGAAGGATCCGACCGTGCCGGTCAACGTGAACTGGCAGACCTACGCCGGGCCGGAGTCGCGTTATTGCCCGGCTGGCGTCTACGAGTTCGTGAAGAACGAAGAAGGCAACGAGCGGCTCGTCATCAATGCGCAGAACTGCGTGCACTGCAAGACCTGCGATATCAAGGACCCGACGCAGAATATCGTGTGGGTCACGCCGGAAGGCGGTGGCGGTCCGAACTATCCGAATATGTGATCGTTGTGCTATTTGCCTTTGCGGCGCTGTGCGATAAGCGGTAGCCTCGCGAAGGCAAATTCCGATAGCGCGCTCGCGCTTTCGTCTGCTCGCATTCTTGCGCGTTTCGTTGATCCCCTTCCCTATTCTTTTTATGGCGGCCGGTGCGCCGCCAATCTCTGGGCCGCGTAAGCGTTAGGGCGCGCTCGCCGCGATCTTCGGCGTGCTCACGGCCACGTCGCCGCATTGCGCGCGATGCCGCAGCGCGTGATCGATCAGCACGAGCGCAAGCATCGACTCCGCGATCGGCGTCGCGCGAATGCCGACGCACGGGTCGTGCCGCCCGAAGGTTTCGACGACCACCGGCTGCCCCGCCTTGTCGATCGAACGGCGCGGTGTGCGAATGCTCGAGGTCGGCTTGATCGCGATCGACACCGTGATGTCCTGCCCCGTCGAAATGCCGCCGAGCACGCCGCCCGCGTGATTGCCGACGAACCCCTCCGGCGTCAGCTCGTCGCCATGCACCGAGCCGCGTTGCGCGACGCTCGCGAAGCCCGCACCGATCTCGACGCCCTTCACCGCGTTGATGCCCATCATCGCGTGCGCGATGTCGGCGTCGAGGCGGTCGAACAGCGGCTCGCCGAGGCCGACCGGCACACCGGAGGCGACCACGTTGATGCGCGCGCCGATCGAATCACCGTCCTTGCGTAGCGCGTCCATATACGCCTCGAGCTGCGGAACGATCTCCGCATTCGGCACGAAGAACGGGTTTTCGCGCACCTGCGCCCAATCGACGAACGGCACCTCGATCTCGCCGAGCGCGGCCATATAGCCGCGAATCTCGGTGCCGAACTTCTCCCGCAGCCACTTTTTCGCCACCGCACCCGCCGCGACCGTCGGCGCCGTCAGCCGTGCCGACGAGCGGCCGCCACCGCGGTAATCGCGGATGCCGTACTTTTGCCAGTAGGTGTAGTCGGCGTGGCCGGGGCGGAACGTCTCGGCGATGTTGCCGTAGTCCTTGCTGCGCTGGTCGGTGTTGCGGATCAACAGCGCGATCGGCGCGCCGGTAGTTTGACCTTCGAACACGCCCGACAGGATCTCGACCTTGTCCTCTTCCTGGCGCTGCGTCACGTGGCGCGACGTGCCCGGCTTGCGGCGATCGAGTTCGAACTGGATATCGGCTTCGTTGAGCGCCATGCCCGGCGGGCAGCCGTCGATCACGCAGCCGATAGCGGGGCCGTGCGATTCGCCGAAGGTCGTGACAGTGAAAAGCGTACCGATCGTGTTGCCGGACATGAGCGTCGTCCAAAGAAATTCGGGGAGAACGCTATTATGCCAGCCCGCTCGCCTCGAAGACGGGCCTGGCGACAGCGCCGGCCGAATGCGCGCGAGCGGGCGAACTCGCCACCTCGGCATCCGGGCACCGGCCCAAGGCTATTTGCGCGCGCCGCGCAGCTCGGTCACGATCTGCTGCAGTGTCTCCGGTGTCGCGAGCGCCGGGTCGATCGGCTCGCCGACCGCGAGGCTCAACCGGCTCATCACGCCTTTTCTGAGCGGACGCGGCCAGTGGGCATCGACCGCGCGCGAAAACACGCTGCCCCACAGACCGCGCAGCGCCATCGGAATAACCGGCGCCGGCGTGCGCCTGACGATCTCGGCGACGCCGTGGCGAAACGGGTTCAGCTCACCGGTCCGCGTCAGCTTGCCTTCGGGAAAGATGCAGACGAGTTCGCCATCCGCGAGCGCCTGCGCGCACAGCTCGTACGCACGCGCGAGCAGCGCCGCGTCCTGATGCGCGGGTGCGATCGGAATCGCCTTCGCGTGCCGGAACAGCCAGCCGACGAACGGCGAGCGGAAGATCTGATAGTCCATCACGAAGCGGATCGGCCGCGGGCTTTCGGCCATGATGACGATCGCATCGACGAAACTGACGTGGTTGCACACGAGCACCGCCGCGCCGCGCTCCGGAATCCGCTCCGCGTGCACGAGCCGGATCCGGTAAAACGTATGCACGAGCAGCCACGCAACGAAGCGCAGCAGGAACTCGGGCACGAGCGAATAGATGTAGCCCGCGACCACCACGTTCAGCAGCGCCGTGACGAGAAAAATTGCCGGAATGCCGAAGCCGGCGGCGGTCAGACCCATCGCCATCAGCGCCGACACGATCATGAACAGCGAGTTGAGGATATTGTTCGCGGCGATGATGCGCGCGCGATGACTCGGCTGACTACGGCTCTGGATCAGCGCATACAGCGGCACGCTGTAAAAGCCGCCGAACATCGCGAGCAGGAACAGATCGGCGAGCACGCGCCAATGCGCGGGCCGCGCCAGAAACTCGCCGACGCTGAGCAAATGCCCCGCCGGCGGCAGCGCGTGGCTCGCGAGAAAAAGATCGATCGCGAACACGCTCATGCCGATCGAGCCGAGCGGCACGAGGCCGACTTCGATCCTCCGCTTCGACAGCCGTTCGCACAGCAACGAGCCGATGCCGATGCCGATCGAAAACGTGGCGAGCAGCGCGGTTACGACGTCGGGATCGGCGGACAGCACGTCCTTCGCAAAATTGAAAAACGATGCGAGGAACGTCGCGCCGACGAACCACAGCCACGAAATGCCGAGCAGGCTCAGAAACACGGTGAGGTTCTCGTGCGCGAGCTTCAGATTGCGCCACGTTTCGCTGACCGGGTTCCAGTTGATGCGCAAGCCGGGCTGCGGCGCGGGCGTAGCCGGCACGAAGCCGGACACGGCGCGCCCGATCAGCGCGATCGCGATACACACGCCAGCGAGCACCACCGCGCCATGCTCGGCGAACCCCGCGCCCGCTCCGCCGACGATCGTGCCGACCAGGATCGCGACGAAGGTGCCCATCTCGATCATGCCGTTGCCGCCGACCAGCTCCGCCTTCGACAGATGCTGCGGCAGATACGAGTACTTGACCGGCCCGAATACGGTCGAATGCACGCCCATCAGGAACGTGCACAGATACAGCAACGGCGCGCTATGCAGCCAGAAGCCCGCACCGCCGACCAGCATCACCGCGATCTCGAAAGTCTTGACGAGGCGCGTGAGCAACGCCTTGTCGTACTTGTCCGCGATCTGGCCGGAAGTGGCCGAGAACAGCACAAACGGCAGAATGAAAATCGCGGAAATCAGGAACGCCGCGGTTTTTGGGTCGACGCCCGAAAACCGCGCCGCCTGATACGTGACGAGCGACGTGAAGCCGATCTTGAACACGTTGTCGTTCATCGCGCCGAGAAACTGTGTCCAGAAGAACGGCGCGAAACGGCGCTGGCGAAGCAGGCGGAACTGGGATTCGTGCGCTTCGTGCGCGCGAGCGGCGCGACGGGCGGCAGGCAACGGACGATCGTTCATGAAGTCAGAACAACGGCGCGGAAAATGGCAAGGAAACGCACGGAACGGCGGACAAACGGGCCGGTGCGACGCGCGCCAGATCCGGACACCGGCCCGGATACAAAAAAAGCGCCCGCTTGCGCGCGCGCCCTGTCGGCAGATTCGCGCTCGCGGCAACTGCCGGAGCGCGACGTTCGAGCCACGCGCATCAACGCGCCGGCTGCCGGTCCTGTCCTTCCTGCTCTTCCGGCCAGTCGCGGATATAGGCCTTCAACATGCGATTCTCGAACCCCTGCTCCTCGACCACCGCCTTCGCGACATCGTAAAACGAGATGACGCCCATCAGCGTGCGGCTTTCCATGACGGGCAGATAACGCACGTGATGCTCGAGCATCATGCGGCGCACTTCGTTGACGTCGGTTTCGGGCGTGCAGGTGAGCGGATGGTCGTCCATCACTTTGCGGATCGTCGACGTACCGACGCTGCCGCCGTTTTCCTTCAAGGTCAGAATGATTTCGCGAAACGTCAGCATGCCGACGAGGTCGCCGTACTCCATCACGACGAGCGAGCCGATGTCGTGCTCGGCCATGGTAATGACGGCGTCATGCAGCGTGGTATCCGGCGTGACCGTAAAAAGGGTGTTGCCCTTGACTTTAAGAATGTCGCTGACTCGCATCATCTATCTCCTGGTACCGCCAATCTTGCAATGCATTAAATGGTTGTTTCGATCCTATCGGAAAGGCCCATAAAAGGAAAGCGGCCCGCCAGCCAAGGCTCGGCGGGCTTTCGGGGGCTCCAATTCATCTGACTTCCAGATACCGAGCATGCCCCGCTCCCGGCACGAACCGCACAAATCCGCGGTCCACCCCACGGGAAAACCGCGCTTGAAGCGGCGCGCGCCAATGATAGGATGGCCGGCCTACCCTGATCATTCGCGTGGCCCCTCGCGGCCCGCCGCACACGATGTCCGCCAACCGTTTCGATACGCTTGCGCTGCACGCCGGCGCTGCCCCCGACCCCGCGACCGGCGCGCGCGCGACGCCGATCTACCAGACCACGTCGTTTTCGTTCCGCGACTCGGACCACGCCGCCGCGCTGTTCAACATGGAGCGCGCCGGCCACGTCTACTCGCGCATCTCGAATCCGACCGTGGCCGTGTTCGAAGAGCGCGTCGCCGCGCTCGAAAACGGCGCCGGCGCGATCGGCACCGCGAGCGGCCAGGCCGCGCTGCATCTGGCGATCGCGACGCTGATGGGCGCCGGCTCGCACATCGTCGCGTCGAGCGCGCTGTACGGCGGCTCGCACAATCTGCTGCATTACACGCTGCGGCGCTTCGGTATCGAGACGACCTTCGTGAAGCCCGGCGACCTCGACGCGTGGCGCGCCGCGCTGCGCCCCAACACGCGCCTGCTATTTGGCGAAACGCTCGGCAATCCGGGCCTCGAGGTGCTCGACATCGCCGCGCTCGCGCAGATCGCGCGCGCGCACCGCGTGCCGTTGCTGGTCGATTCGACTTTCACGACGCCCTACCTGCTGCGCCCCTTCGAGCACGGCGCCGACTTCGTCTACCACTCGGCGACCAAGTTTCTCGGCGGCCACGGCACGACGATCGGCGGCGTGCTGGTCGACGGCGGCAGGTTCGACTTCGAGGCTTCCGGCCTCTTTCTCGAATTCACCGAGCCATACGACGGTTTCCACGGCATGGTGTTCGCCGAGGAAAGCACGGTCGCGCCGTTCCTGCTGCGCGCGCGGCGCGAAGGCTTGCGCGACTTCGGCGCGTGCCTGCATCCGCAGGCCGCGTGGCAACTGCTGCAAGGCATCGAGACGCTGCCGTTGCGCATGGAGCGTCATGTCGCCAACACCCGGCGCGTGGTCGACTTTCTCGCCGGTCATGCGGCGGTCGAATCGGTTGCCTATCCCGAGTTGCCGACCCATCCCGACCACGCGCTCGCGAAGCGACTGCTACCGCGCGGCGCCGGCGCGGTGTTCAGCTTCAACCTGCGCGGCGACCGCGCGGCCGGGCGCGCCTTCATCGAAGCGCTGACACTGTTCTCGCACCTGGCGAACGTCGGCGACGCGCGCTCGCTGGTGATCCACCCGGCATCGACGACGCACTTCCGCATGGATGCCGCCGCGCTCGCCGCGGCCGGCATCACCGAAGGCACGATCCGTCTGTCGATCGGCCTCGAAGATCCCGATGACCTGATCGACGATCTCAAGCGCGCGCTGAAGGCCGCGCAAAGAACCGCCGCTGTGGCGCCCACCGCCACGAACGCCCCCGCCCGCCCGGAGTCCCCATGATCGTCACCGTTCAAGGCAAACCGGCCTACGCCTACACCGGCGGCAAACCCTTCGACGCGAGCCTGCCGACCGCCGTGTTCATCCACGGCGCCGAGCACGATCACAGCGTGTGGGCGCTGCAAAGCCGCTATTTCGCGCATCACGGCTTCGGCGTGCTCGCGGTCGATCTGCCCGGCCATCGGCGCAGCGCCGGCCCCGCGCTCGCCAGCATCGCCGCGCTGGCCGACTGGCTCGCCGCGCTGCTCGACGCCGTGGGCGTTACGCGCGCGTTCGTCGCCGGCCACAGCATGGGCTCGCTGATCGCGCTCGACTTGGCCGGCCGCTATCCGCAGCGCACCACGCATCTCGCGCTGCTCGCGACCGCGCTGCCGATGACGGTCTCCGACGCGCTGCTCGACGCCGCGCTCAATCGCGAGCCCGAGGCGATCGACATGGTCAACCAGTGGTCGCATTCGACGCTCGCCGCGAAGCCCTCGTGCCCCGGCCCCGGCTTCTGGCTGCACGGTATGAACCAGCGGCTGATGGAGCACGTTTCCGCCAGTGGCGAACCGCATCTGTTCCACACCGATTTCACGGCCTGCCATACCTATGCGGATGGCCTCGCCCGTGCAGCGCAGGTGCGTTGCGCGACGCGGCTGATCGTCGGCCGGCGCGATGCGATGACGCCGCCGCGCGCGGCGAAAGCGCTTGCCGATGCGCTCGCGCAGGCGGGCACGCCAGTCGATACCGTCACGCTCGATGCCGGCCACGCGTTGATGACCGAGCAACCCGACGCGACGCTCGATGCGTTGTACAGCTTCGCTTCGCGGGCACCGCACGAAGCGCGCTGAATCACGACGATACCCACGCCGAACCCGCCGCGCCATCTGCCGAATGGCCAGGTTGCGTTAGGCAGGCGATCGCCGGAGAATGATCGAAGCTGTCTTTTTCAGCCTCCGGAGGCCGTTATGGCTCATACAGCACATACCGATCACTTCGCGAGCTTCGCGGAGTTTTATCCGTACTACCTGAGCGAACATCGCAACATCGCGTCGCGTCGGCTGCATTTCGTCGGCTCGCTCGGCGTTATTGGCTTTCTCGCGATGGCGCTTGCCACCGGCAACTGGCTATGGCTGCCGGCGGCCGTCGTGTGCGGCTATGGCTTCGCGTGGCTCGGCCATTTTTTCTTCGAAAAGAACAGGCCGGCCACCTTCCGTCATCCGCTTTACAGCCTGATGGGCGACTGGGTGATGTTCAAGGACATCTGCGTGGGGAAGATTTCGTTGTAGTTTTCCTAAGGCGGCTCGAAGTCGAGCCGCCCTGTCACGCCGCCTGGTGCGGCATCGAAGCGGCCGCGCGCTCATCTCCGGGTCGCGCCGCTCTGGCCGCCGCGCGCGAGGCAAGCAACGCGGCGAGCGTCACCTTCAATTGGTCGTTGTCGAGCGCGGCGAGCAGCATGCCGCCGTCCACGCGCGTGGAGTCGAGTTCGAGCTGATACGACAGCTCCGCGCGGTCGATCACGAACAGGTCGTACAGCCGCTGCACGGTCACCTGCGCCGGGTTAGCAAGCAGCACATAGTGCGGGCCGGTATGGTCCTCCTCCAGCCGCGCGATCCACTCGATCTCCTCAAGACGCTGTAACAGCATCAGCGTCGTATCCTTGTCGCGGCGAAGCATGCGTGCAAGCTCGGGCATCGTGTAGCCGCGTCTGCCGCCCTCACGCGCTTCGCACAGCCGCGCGAGCAATTCGAGCGAATCGAACAGATTACTGCCATAGAACACCGGGCGGTGAAACTGACCGATGCGAATCGCCGGCAACGCCGATGCGATCATCGCGCCAGTCAGCGTGATGAACCAGCACAGGTACATCCATACAAGGAACAGCGGCACCGCGGCGAACGCGCCGTACACTGCCGTATAGGTCGGAATACGGCGTACGTAGTAGCCGAAGCCGCGCTTGGCGAGCTCGAACGCGACTGCGGCGATCACGCCGCCGACCACCGCGTCACGCCATTCGACACGGCAGTTCGGCAAATAAACGTAAAGAATCGTGAACGCAAGCATCGTGAACGGCAGCGTGGCGCTCGCGAGCGCCCATTCGATCAGCGGTGTGATGCGCTGCGCGGCGCTAAACGACATCGACTGCGTGAACAGATACGACGAGATCGACAGGCTCACGCCGATCAGGATCGGACCGAGCGTGATGATCGCCCAGTACACGAGAATGCGCTGCGCGACGGGCCGCGCCTTGCGCACGCGCCAGATCACGTTGAACGCGGACTCGACGGTCATCATCGTCATCACTGCGGTGACGAACAGGATGATCATGCCGATCGTGGTCAACCCTTTGGCCTTCGACGCGAACTGGTTCAGATACTTGAAGATCTGGTCGTTCAGTTGCGCGGGCATCAGGTGATCGGCAAGAAAAAACTGCAGCGACGCCTGGAACGAGCTGAAGATCGGAAACGCGGTGAACAGCGCAAACGCGACGGTGGCGAGCGGCACGAGCGCGAGCATCGTGGTGAACGTCAGGCTGCCCGCGACCTGCGGAATCCGATCCTCGCCGATACGTTGCGCGGCGAATTGCGCGAGCCGTTTGAGCGTGTCGAGATCGAAACGCACCCTAACCAACAAACCTGCCTCCTTGCCTGCTGAACCCTGAGAATGGAACTGCGGGAACCCCGTTCGGCACCTGGCCGAACGGCTATGAATGGCCTGTGCAACGGACCGAACCCCTATAATACCTGTTCAATGATGAGGCCTATGAAAGACATTCTCGTGCTTTATTACAGCCGTCACGGCGCCACGCGCGAGCTCGCGCTGGCAATCGCGCACGGCGTCGACAGCGTCCCCGGCATGCAGGCGCGTGTGCGCACCGTGCCGGCGGTTTCCACGGTCTGCGAGGCGAGCGAGCCGGACATCCCCGCCGAAGGACCACCGTACGTCGAGCTGCGTGACCTCGAAGAATGCGCGGGCCTCGCGCTCGGTTCACCGACCCGCTTCGGCAACATGGCGGCCGCGCTCAAATACTTTCTCGACGGCACCACGCCGCAGTGGCTATCCGGCGCGCTGGCGGGCAAGCCAGCCTGCGTGTTCACGTCGACCGGCAGCCTGCACGGCGGCCAGGAATCCACGCTGCTGTCGATGATGCTGCCGCTGCTCCATCACGGCATGCTGATCGTCGGCATTCCGTACACCGAGAGCACGCTGACCACCACGCAGACCGGCGGCACGCCGTACGGCGCGTCGCATTTCGCGCGCGCGGGCACGGCCGGCCATGGCATCTCCGCCGACGAACGGACGCTGGCCATTGCGCTGGGTGCGCGCGTTGCGCGCACGGCGGCGTCGATGTCCGAAAGGCCGTGAGCGAAAAACCGTGAACGTCCCGCATCCGCAACCAACCGAACGCGACGACGCCCGTCGCGACGCCAGTGGCGCGGAATTCGGCAACACGTCGGCAGCCGCAACCGTCGTACCCGTGCAGCCCAAAGCCGCCGCCGCGCTCGTCGCCGCGTTCACACTGGTCGCGATGATCTTGCTTGCGGTCGCATGGGAATGGTGGCTCGCACCGTTGCGGCCTGGCGGCTCGCTGCTCGTGCTGAAGGCGTTGCCGTTGATCTCCGCGTTGCCGGGAGTGTGGCGACGTCGGCTCTATACGATGCAATGGGCGTCGATGCTGATTCTGCTGTATTTCGCAGAAGGCATCGTGCGCGGCTGGAGCGATCATGGCCTGGGCGCGCGGCTCGGCTGGCTGCAGGCGGCGCTTGCCATGATCTTCTTCGTTTGCGCGCTCGCGTATGTCGGGCCGTTCAAGCGCGCGGCGAAACGAGCCGCAAAGCAGGCTGCAAAGCAGGCTGCTAAGCAAACCCCCAGCGAACCAACCCCGCCCGCCTGACGTCCAAGCTTCAAAACCGTCAACCGATCCACATGAACCACACCGCTTTTCTCGCCGCCTGCCGCGACGCCATCGGCGCGGCTCACGTACTGACCGATCCGCACGACACCGCCCCCTTTCTGACCGACTGGCGCCGCCGCTACACCGGCGCGGCCTGCGCGGTGCTATGCCCCGCCACGTCTGCGGAAGCCGCCGCGCTCGTCAGGCTCGCGGTCGAACATCGCGTCGCGCTGGTGCCGCAGGGCGGCAACACCGGTCTCGCGGGCGGCGCCACACCCGACGCGAGCGGCGCGCAGGCGGTGATCAGCCTGCGCCGCCTGAATCGGGTGCGCGACATCGACCCGCACAACAACACGGTCACCGTCGAAGCGGGCGTGATCCTCGCCGACGTGCAGAAGCACGCCGAAGCGGCCGGACGTCTGTTTCCGCTGAGCCTCGCCGCCGAAGGCAGCTGCACGATCGGCGGCAATCTGTCGACCAACGCGGGCGGCACCGGCGTGCTGCGCTATGGCACCACGCGCGAGCTATGCCTCGGCCTCGAAGTGGTGACGCCGCAAGGCGAACTGTGGGACGGCTTGCGCGGGCTGCGCAAGGACAACACCGGCTACGATCTGCGCGATCTGTTCATCGGCGCGGAAGGTACGCTCGGCCTGATCACCGTGGCGGTGATGAAGCTGCATCCGCAGCCGGCCGCGCGTGTCACCGCGCTCGCCGCGCTCGCGTCGCCGCATGCGGCGCTCGATTTTCTCGCGCTCACGCAACGCGTCGCCGGGCCGCTCCTGACCGGCTTCGAGCTGATGTCGGATTTCTGCCTGCGGCTCGTCGGCCGCCATTTCGAGCAGATGCGTTATCCGTTCGCCGAACCGCATGCGCAAGTCGTGCTGCTCGAACTGTCGGACAGCGAAAGCGAAGAGCACGCGCGCACGCTATTCGAGGGGCTGATGGAAACCGCGCTCGAACAGGGTCTCGTCGAAGACGCCGTGGTCGCGGAAAACCTCGCGCAGTCACGCGCGTTCTGGAATCTGCGCGAACACATTCCGCTTGCGCAGGCCGAGGAAGGGCTGAACATCAAGCACGACATCGCGGTGCCGATCTCACGCATCGGCCACTTCATCGAGACAACCGACAAAGCGATCGCGCAAGCCGCGCCGGGCGCGCGCATGGTCACGTTCGGCCATCTCGGCGACGGCAATCTGCACTACAACGTGCAGGCGCCCGAGGGCGTCGATGCAAAGGCGTTTCTGCGGCAGTACCAGAGCCCGATCAACCGGATCGTCTACGACAGCGTGAATGCGCATCGCGGCAGCATCAGCGCGGAACACGGACTCGGCCAGCTGAAGATCGACGAAGCCGCGCACTACAAACAGGACGTCGAAGTGCGGATGATGCGCGCGATCAAGCAGGCGCTCGATCCGCTGAACCTGATGAATCCGGGCAAGGTGCTACGCTAATGTCAGAAGCCTCCGCGACCCGACGCGGTGGCGTTTAGCAGGAGTCGCATCCGTGAAGATTCGCGTGCTGTCCGATCTGCATCTGGAAAACGACGAGCCTGAACTGATCCCGCATGCGCGGGCGGATCTGGTCGTGCTGGCGGGCGACATTCACAACCACGCGGCCGGGCCGCGCTGGGCCGCGCAGGCGTTCGACGACACAGTGCCGGTCGTCTACGTGCCGGGCAATCACGAGTACTACGACGGCGAGTTCGGCGCGCTGGAGAGCGCGACGCTCGACGCGGCCGCGCAGGTCGATAACGTGCACGTGCTGAACAACGCCACGCTCGTCGATAGCCAGGGGCGCTGGCGCGTGCTCGGCACGACGTTGTGGACCGACTTCGCGCTGTACGGCACGACGCCCGAAGCAATCGAGGAATCGATCGGCGCCGCGCGCCGCGTCATGCTCGACTATCGCGGGTTGATCCAGATGAACTGGCCGCACGACCCGCGCGACGCCGCCCGCGACTTTACGCCCGCCGATTCGCTCGCGCTGCACCAGCATGCGCGCGCGTGGCTCGCAAGCGAGCTGGCCAAACCGTTTGCCGGCCAAACGATCGTGGTCACGCACCATGCGCCGCATCGGCTGAGTCTGGCCGAGCGCTTTGCCGAGGACCGCGCGTCGGCAGGCTTCGTCAATCACTTGCCGGAGCTCGTGCGCGCGCCTGTTGCGTTGTGGATTCACGGCCACACGCATACGTCGTTCGACTATGTAGTGGACGGCACGCGTGTCGTGTGCAATCCGCGCGGCTATTTCGACCGGCGCACGCGCGAGTGGGAGAATCCGCTGTTTGCTTGGGACAAGGTCGTCGAGATTTAAATGGTTCTAGCGGGCCTGCTCACCGCTCTCGCCGCGGCGCATCCTGTGACTCGACTTCGACCGGCACGAGCCGCGGCTGCTGTACACGCATGCGGCGCAGCAGATCGCGCGACGCGGCGACGCCGATCAATCCGAACATGACGGCCAAGCCGATCATCAGGTGCGTATCCATGGATGTGTCGTCCTTCAGTGGTTGCGAGGTGCCGAACGGCGGCGAATCCAGCGCGTCCGGCCAGAGCGGCGGCGCGTGAACGACACGTTAACAAATCGACTGCGCGGCAGAAGTAAAGAAATGTTGCGACGCGGCGCGTGTGTAACAGGCTGTCACGCCGCGCGCCCGTCGAACGTCAACGCATGACGAACAGGCCGTTCAGGTCCTCGCGAACTGCCGCAACTCTTCCTGATCCGCCGCCAGCGTCGAGGGCAACTCGTCGCGCAGGAATTCGACCCACGTGCGGATCTTCGCATCGAGATACTGCCGCGACGGATACAGCGCATACAGATTCATCTGCTGCGACGTGTACTCGGGCAGCAGCCACTCCAGTTCACCGCTGCGCAAACGGCTGATCGCCGAGTAGATCGGAATCAGCGCGATGCCCATGCCCTGAGCGACAGCCACGACCATCGCCTCGGCCACGTTCACTTGGAACGTGGCCGAGCCGAGCGAGACGACTTCTTCGCCGTTCGGGCCGTCGAAGGTCCATCTGTCGGGCGGGTGCACCGGCGTCACCATTTGCAGGCAGTTGTGCTGCGCGAGGTCTGCGGGCGTTTGCGGCACGCCGTGCCGCTCGAGATACGCAGGCGACGCGCACGCAATGCTGAACGCGCTGCCAATGCGCTGCGACACGAGCCCAGAATCGGGCAGGCCGGTGGCGAGTGTCAGCGACACGTCGAAGCCTTCGTCGAGCAGATCGGGCATGCGCTGCGCGAGCGTCAGTTCGACATGCACGTCCGGGTAGCGCTGCTGGTAGCGGCTCACGGCCGGCACCACGTAGTGCTGGCCGAAGCTCGTCATCGCGTGGACCTTCAGCTTGCCGGACGGGCGCGCGTGCGCGTCGCTCGCCTCGGCCTCCGCCTGATCCACGTACGCGAGAATCTGCTCGCAGCGCTGCAGATAGCGCTCCCCCGCCTCGGTCAGCGCAATGCGGCGCGTGGTCCGGTTCAGAAGCCGCGTGCGCAGATGCGCCTCCAGATCGGAAACCGCGCGCGACGCATAGGCCGTCGTCGTATTCAGATGTTGCGCGGCGCCCGTGAAGCTGCCCGCTTCGACGACGCGGACGAATACGCGCATGTTTTGAAGCGTGTCCATACCTATCCTCTGTCGACCGGAGTTGGCGCTCTAGCCCTTGCACCGGTCCCATGCAACACAGTTGCGAAAAATCGGCAGCGATTGTTACACGATCAGCAATGGCCATTATCTCATGACTTGTAAAAATGCCTTGCATCATTACCGGTTATTCCGCAATTGATCGAAAAATATAATTGCGCACAAGGTTCTATAGTCAAATTTGGAGGAAATGGTGCAGTCTCCGGTACGCAAAGGGATCGCCGCAGCCTCGGTTCTTACGATCCTATTAACAATCGCCGGATGCGCAAGTACCGGGGGCGTGGCGCCGCAAACGCGCACGATCAATGCTTCGTCGCTCGACGTGGGCAACGCGATTCGCGCCGCCAACGCCGATGCGCAGTGGCCCGCCGCCGACTGGTGGCGTGCCTATAACGATCCGCAGCTAAACCAGTGGATCGCGGACGCAGAAGCCGGCAATCCGAGTCTCGCGGTCGCCCAGGCGCGCGTGCGCGAGGCGGCGTCGATGGCCGGCGTCGCGCGCGCGGCGCTCGCGCCGCACGTCAACGGCAGCCTGTCGATCCAGCGCGAGCAGTGGCCCGACAACGTGTTCTACGGTCCGGGGCCGCTCGCCGGCGAGCAGTCGTGGAACAACACCGGCACGCTCGCCCTCGCCTATCACCTCGACTTCTGGGGCAAGGACAAGAATGCCGCCGAGCGCGCGCTCGACCTCGCGCACGCGAGCGCTGCCGACGCGCGCGCCGCGCAGCTCGAACTGCAGGCGAATGTGGTGCGCACCTATATCGAGATGTCGCTGAGCTACGCGCGGCTGGACATTGCGAAGGCCACACTGCAACAACAGCAGCAAATCGTCGACCTGGCGAACCGGCGCCTGAAGGGCGGCATCGGCACGCAGCTCGAAGTGAGCCAGGCCGAAACGCCGATGCCCGAGTACGAGCGCCAGATCGACGCGATCGAGGAAAACATCGCGCTCGGCCGCAATCAATTGGCCGCGCTTGCGGGCAAGGGGCCGGGCGCCGGCGACGCGATCCAGCGCCCGACACTGTCGCTCGCCGCGCCCGCCGGTCTGCCGGCCGCTCTGCCCGCGGAACTGATCGGCCACCGCCCCGACGTGGTCGCGGCGCGCTGGACGGTCGCCGCGCAGGCGCGCGGCATCGACGTCGCGAAGGCCGGGTTCTATCCGGACATCAACCTGCTCGCGTCGATTGGCGGCTATGCGGCGATGGGGCCGCTGTTCCAGTTCCTGAAGAGTCCGTCGCATAGCTGGAGCGTGGGTCCCGCGCTGACGCTGCCGATCTTCGACGGCGGCAGGCTGCGCTCGCAGCTCGGCGCCGCGTCGGCGGGCTATGACGAAGCGGTCGAGCGCTACAACCAGTCGATCGTGACCGCGCTGAAGGACATTTCCGACCAGGTGATCCGCATCCGTTCGTTGACCACCCAGGCCGACGACGCCGACCGCTCGGTCGCCGCCGCGCGCAGGAACTACGATCTGTCGCGCGAGGGCTTCCGGCGCGGCCTGACCGACTATCTGAACGTGCTGGTCGCGCAAAACCAGTTGCTGCGCGCGCAGGAAGGCGTCGCCAAGGTGCAGGCCGAGCGGCTCGGCGCGCATGCGTCGCTGATGACGGCGCTCGGCGGCGGTCTCGACGATCCGGCCAACGGTCCGCGGGATAACGAAACGCTGCCGGCGCATGGCAAGGGCAACAACGAAGGCAAGAGCGGCTCGGCGGATAACGGCACGGCGAAGGCGGATGCGAATGCCAACGCCAGGACAAACGCAGTCACCACCGCCACCACCGCCTCGCGCGCCCCGAACGCGCCCGCGTCCGAGTAAGAAAGGCCATGTCCTCCTCGTCTTCCCCGTCGACCGCGCGCCCCGCGTCGTTCGCCGCGCTCTACGAAGCCGCCGCCCACTGGGCGCGCACCGACGGCCTCGTGTGGATGTATCTGTTCAAGTCGCTCGCCGCGTGTTTCCTCGCGCTCGGCATCGCGATGAAGCTCGATCTGCCGCAGCCGCGCACCGCGATGACCACCGTGTTCATCGTGATGCAGCCGCAAAGCGGCGCGGTGTTCGCGAAGAGCTTCTACCGGATCTGCGGCACGCTGGTCGGCCTGGTCGTGATGCTCGCGCTGATCGGTCTGTTCGCGCAGCAGCCGGAGCTGTTCCTGATCACGACCGCGATCTGGGTCGGCATCTGCACCGCCGGCGCCGCGCGCAATCGCAACTTCCGTTCGTACGGCTTCGTGCTGGCGGGCTACACAGCCGCGCTGATCGGTATTCCCGCGTGGCAGCATCCCGACGGCGCGTTTCTCAGCGCGCTCACGCGGGTCGCGGAAGTCGTGATCGGTATCATCTGCGCGGGCGCGGTCAGCGGCCTCGTGTTTCCGCAGTTCGCCGGCCAGCAGATGCGCAGCACCGTGCGCGCGCGCTTCTCGTCCTTCGTCGAATACGTGTCGGCGTCGCTCGCCGGGCGCAACGACCGCGCGCAGATCGAGGCGACCAATGCGCGCTTCGTCGCCGACATCGTCGGCTTCGAGGCTGCGCGTAGCATGGCCATGTTCGAAGGGCCCGATTCGCGGATGCGCGGCGGGCGCCTCGCCCGTCTGAACAGCGAGTTCATGACCGCGTCGACGCGCTTTCATGCGCTGCATCAGCTGATGAACCGTCTGCGCGAGAACGGCACGCACGGCGCGGCGATCGCGATCGCCGCGCTCGAGCCGTACTTCAAGGAGATTGCGCCGTTGCTAGCGAAGTCGGGCGAGCCGGTGCTGAGTGCGGCCGACGCCGCGCACGCCGCGGCGCAGCTCGACACCTACAAGAGCGAATTGCCGAAGCGCGTGCGCGCGACGCGCGACGAGCTCGAAACGCACCCTGACGCGCCGCTGCTCGATTTCGACACCGGCGCCGAGTTGCTGTACCGCTTCATCGACGACCTGCACGCGTATGCGGCGACCTACGCGTCGCTCGCGGTCGACACGCACGCGCGCGAACGCTGGATCGAGCGCTACGAGCCGAAGACCAACGGGATCGCGGCTGGCGTCGCGGGCCTGCGCGCGGCCATCGTGATGCTGGTGCTCGGCGCGTTCTGGATCGCGACCGCGTGGCCGAGCGGCTCGACGCTGACGCTGGACGCGGCGGCCGTGTGCGCGCTCGCGTCGTCGTCGCCGGACCCGAAGCGCACGGCGTTTCAGATGGCCGGCGGCACGGTGCTCGCGACGCTGATGGGCATGACCGCGGTATTCGGCGTGTATCCGCACATCGACGGCTTCGTGATGCTGTGCGTCGCGCTCACGCCGTTCCTGCTGCTCGGCGTATTCATGACCACGCGTGCGAAGCTCGCGGGATACGGCGTCGGCTACTGCATCTTTTTCTGCTTCCTCGCCGGCCCCGACAACGTGATCCACTACGACCCGAGCTCGTTCATGAACGACGCGCTCGCGCTGGTGCTGTCGATGCTGGTGGCGTCGATCGCGTTCGCGGTGCTGCTGCCACCGTCCACGCCGTGGCTGCGCAACCGCCTGCTCGTCGACTTGCGCCGCCAGGTGGTGCTGGCTGGCCGCGCCGGTCTTGCGCGGGTGCGCTCACGCTTCGAGAGCGGCGCGCGCGATCTGATGTTCCAGATCAACTCGCTGTCGCAGAACGAGCCCGATACGAAGCGCGACACGCTGCGCTGGCTGTTTTCGGTGCTGGAGGTCGGCAACGCGGTGATCGACCTGCGCCGCGAAATCGCGACGTTGCCCAACGAGCCGCGCTACCACAAGGCGGCGCCGTGGCGCGTCGCACTGCGCTCGCTGCGCGATGCGCTCGCGGCGCTGTTCGAGCGGCCGCGGGAGCGGCACTTCGAACGCGCGCTCGCGGCGACCGCCGATGCGATCGCGCAAGTACAGCAGCTGATGGCCGGCTTCACGCCATCGCGCGAAGAACGCCATCAGCTGCTGCGCATCCTCAGTCAATTGCATTTCATCCGTACCGCGCTACTCGATCCGCAGTCGCCGCTCGCGTCGGCGATCGGCACGCGCGCGGACACATCAGAAGAAGAAGGAACTCCTCATGCCGCGTGATATCGCCGTGCTCGATGCCTATGTGCCGGCCATTTTGCTGCTGTTCATCGCGGGCGCCGCGCTGACTTGGCTACTCGATCGCGTGATCGCCTATACGGGCCTGTATCGCGTGGTGTGGCACCCCTCCCTGTTCCGGGCCAGCTTGCTCGTGTCCGTGTGCGGCCTTCTCGGCCTCGCCGTTTATCGTTGATCAGAGTCGAAACATGACCATCCGAAATCTTGTGGGCTTCATCGCGACAGTCGTCATTTTCATCGTCGCGATCCTGATTGGCCGCGTGCTGTGGGTCCATTACATGGACGAACCGTGGACGCGCGACGGCCGCGTACGCGCCGAGATCGTCAACGTCGCGCCGGACGTGTCGGGCGCGATCGTCGATCTGCCGGTCAAGGACAATCAGTTCGTCAAGAAGGGCGACCTGCTGATGCAGATCGATCCGTCGCACTACCAGATCGCAGTCGAGCAGGCGCAAGCCGCAGTGGCCGCGCGCAAGGCTGAATTGCAGATGAAGCGCGACGACGCGCAACGGCGTGCGGACATGGACTCGCAGGTGGTGTCGAAGGAAAGCCGCGAAAACGCGACGCATACCGCGTCCGCTGCCGGTGCCGCCTATCAGCAGGCGCTCGCCGCGCTCGACGCCGCGAAGCTGAACCTGGAGCGCACGCGCGTCGTGTCGCCGGTCGATGGCTATGTGACGAACCTCTCGGTGTTCCGCGGCGACTATGCGACCGCCGGCGCCGCGAAACTCGCGATCGTCGATAGTCATTCGTTCTGGGTGTATGGCTATTTCGAGGAAACCAAGCTGCCGCACGTGCGCATCGGCGATCAGGCCGAAGTGCGGCTGATGAGCGGCGGCGTGCTGCAAGGCCATGTGGAGAGCATCTCGCGCGGCATCTACGACCGCGACAATCCGCAAAGCCACGAACTGCTCGCGGACGTGAATCCGACCTTCAACTGGGTGCGCCTCGCGCAGCGCGTGCCGGTGCGCGTGAAGATCGACTCGGTGCCGGCCGATGTGATGCTGGCGGCGGGCACGACCTGCACGGTGGTCGTGCGGCCGGGGACGGGGTCCGGCTCCCACCCTCCGTCGGCTAATGCGAGCTGATGACCGCGTCGCTTTTTATCGGCGGAACTGCCACATCATCGCCTTCAGCCCGCGTGCCTGATCGTCGGGCGAGCCGGGCGCGTCGGGGGCTTCCTCCACCAGCGCGGAGTTCTGTTGCGTGCCCGGATTCTATCCGCCTTCTCGTGTGCGGGGCGGTTACCATCTCGCCAGCGTGAAGCTGCATCAAGGCAGCGGAAGCTTGCTGTCATCGAGCCGGCGCGGAGGATTGGCTCCCCAACGTGCTTTGATCTGTTCCGGAGTCTCGGGAGGCCATTTCACGCCCATCCTGATGATGCGATCCCGGATTTCGACCAGCTTCCTGTATGCC
The DNA here is from genome assembly GCF_000092885.1 of Paraburkholderia atlantica. Lineage (NCBI taxonomy): Bacteria > Pseudomonadati > Pseudomonadota > Betaproteobacteria > Burkholderiales > Burkholderiaceae > Paraburkholderia > Paraburkholderia atlantica. The sequence continues at coordinate 2,273,233 of NC_014117.1, forward strand.
GGTGAATCAGGCGCAGAGGCGTTTCTGTTGATGTCATGTGAAAGCGCGAATGGGAACGATACGCCGTTGATGTTGTAAGTGGACGGGTTTGCGCCGTGATCGAGAAGGTAGTCGATCTGATCGAGCGCGTTGTTCATTAATGCTTCAAATAGCACTGAATTACGCAACGAATCGCGCCGGTTCACATTCGCGCCACGCTCCACCAGCAGCTTGAGTGAGCCGGATGTCGACTCCTTTGCAACCTCAAAAATTATCGGGGTGCCTTCTGAAATCAAATTTGGATCAACACCGCCGTCCAGCATGGCACGCAGGAATTCCGGGTGAGAGCTGTTGAGCATGACTCCGAGCGGGTCACCAAAATCCGGCACTTCCTGCAAGGGATCGGCTCCGGCCTTCACCACCTCCGACGCAACCGCGAGCCGATGCGGGTCGCGCTGCAACGCCTCCTGAAACGCAAAAAACAGCATCGTCATGTTCTTGCGTCCGGGCGTGTTCAGGTCCGTCTTCGGTGCCAGTCGCCGGACCTGCGCCATGTCGCCGCGTTCGATGGCCTGCGCCAGTTCGAGTTGCGGGCCGCTAAAGAAATCAGTGGCGGGAAATTTTTTCATTGGATGAACCACAGGGGATAGCGCCAGTAACAGCACCGGCATGATAAAGATTCGGCTGAGTCTTTTCATCGCTTTCAGCCTCGTTATGACAGTGTTTCAAGTACGGTGATGTCCTCCGCCTTCTGCTGCTCGATGCCGTCAATTGCCTGCGTGATGAAGTGCCGCGACACGGGCGAGCCGCTGCCGGGAAGGAGATAGGGAGTACCGGCTGCACCGGGCAGCGGCATCCAGGTCTGTGCGACGGTCAGAATGTCGCCGTTCACATGGTAGGCATTGATGTTCGATGGCGCGACCTGCCCGCCGTAGTGTTCGACCGTCTTCGGGTGCAGACCGGCGGCGTTGAAGCTCCAGCATTCCTTGCCGCTGGCGACGGATGCAGCCGAACACAGGCCACCGCCCAGCGAGTGACCTGTGATGTCGATAGGTTCTGTTGAGAAGGCTAAATTCTTACCTATATTGACGGCTCTCTTGTAATAGGGCGATTCCATATCCACGCTCTGGCTGAAGTTGTTCGACCAGTCGGCCAGACTCGTCATTTCTGTTCCCTTGAACGCGAGGGCGGGCTTCATATCGTTACCGAAGACCGCCGCATCCGGTTCGTATAGCTGCGCCCTGAAGTCCGAGCCCTTGATCTTCAGGTCTTTTGGCTTCAAGCCATACCGATCCAGAAACTCCCTATCCCCGCTGCGGTTCGCCCACCCTTCGGGCACCGGCCCGGACGGCTCGTAGACATGATCGGAGAGTCTGGCCTTCTCCACCGCGACATTGTTGCGCGCGAGCCGTTCAGCCGCCGCCCGCACGCGCCCGGACATGGCCGCATTGCCCGCCGCAATCAGCGCCTTGCGCGTCTGCCACCGCTGCGCCTTGGTCAGTGCCTGTGGTATCTCGATGTGTGGCGGTGTGGCCCTGGCTGCGCGCGCAGCGGCTAACTGGGCTTGCCGGGTGGCCGGATCATATTGGACGGACAGAATGGGTTCGGCGTCCGGGTGACTGCCGGTCCTCGCTACGGGATTCCTTAACGGCGTGCTGCTGTAGCGTGACGGAAACAGGCCATCACGCGGACCTTTAATGGCAAGCAGGTTACCCCGGCGAACCTCTTCGAGAAGACCAAGGATGACCCACCAGCCATCGGTGTCAGGGCTACGGTGCCGCGCGCTATGGAAGAACAGCCAGCCACTCTTCTGGATGCGCCTGACCAGCTTCCGGTCCTCCTCCCACTTCCTGTGATCCAGTTCGGCAATCTCGAGAAATTCCCGGGTCTCCGCCCCGGCCTTCTGACGGTCTGCTGCCTTGCCGAGGCACGCTTTATAGTGCCACTCGTCACAGATGACATAACAGGCACCCGGTGGCCGCTGGCAGAACAGCTCCACGGAGTGCATCTCAAATACGGACAGGGACATAGGTGTGTCGTTGGTCTATCTGAAGTCGCTGCCGGAGTTGACAGCAGTCAGATAATTGCCGTGCGACAGGCAGTCCGTACATGGGCGACCGCCCAAAATCGGCTTTCGATGAACCTCGCGGTGTTCGGCTGCGACTATGCGACCGCCGGCGCCGCGAAGCTCGCGATCGTCGATAGTCACTCGTTCTGGGTGTATGGCTATTTCGAGGAAGCAGGCTGCCGCACGTGCGCGTCAGCGATCCGGCCGAAGTACCTCGCCCAGCGCGTGCCTGTGCGCGTGAAGATCGACTCGATGCCGGCTGATGTGATGCCGGCGACGGGCATGACCTGCACGGTGGTCGTGCGGCCGGGAACGGGCCTCGGCTCCCACCGCGCCGCTTTTTACAGCCGGAACTGCCCCACCATCGCCTTCAGCCCGCGCGCCTGATCGTCGAGCGAGCGGGCCGCGGCGGTGGCCTCCTCCACCAGCGCGGCGTTCTGCTGCGTGCCCGCGTCCATCTGCGTGACCGCGAGATTGATCGCCTCGATGCCGGCGCTCTGCTCGGACGACGCCGCCGAAATCTCGCCGATGATGTCGGTCACGCGCTTCACGGCCTTCACGACTTCGTCCATCGTCTGACCGGCGTCCGCGGCGAGCGTCGAGCCGTTGCCGACGCGCTCGACCGACGTCTGAATCAAGCCCTTGATCTCCTTCGCGGCCGCAGCACTCCGTTGCGCCAGATTGCGCACTTCCGCCGCGACCACCGAAAAGCCGCGCCCCTCCTCGCCCGCGCGCGCCGCCTCGACGGCCGCGTTCAGCGCGAGGATGTTGGTCTGAAACGCGATCCCCTCGATCACGCCGATGATGTCGCCGATGCTGCGCGCGCTGTCGTTGATGTCGTTCATCGTCGCGACCACGCGGCTCACGACCGCGCCGCCCTGCTCGGCGATCTCCGACGCGTTGTTCGCGAGCGTGCTCGCCTGCTTCGCGTTGTCGGCGTTCTGACGCACCGTCGACGTCAGCTGTTCCATGCTGCTCGCGGTGCGCTCGAGCGCGAGCGCCTGCTGCTCGGTACGCTGCGACAGGTCCAGGTTGCCCATCGAAATCTGCCCGGACGCGGTCGCGATCGCATCGGCGCTCGATGCGATGTCGGCGACCGTCGTCGCGAGTCCGCTTTGCATGTCGGACAGCGCGAACAGCATGCTCGACCGGTCCTTGCCGCCGAGCGCGATGCGATTCGACAGATCGCCTGCGGCGATGCGGCGCGCGATCTCCTTCGCGTACGCCGGCTCGCCGCCTAGCTGCGAGGTGAGCCGCCGCACGACCCACGCGGCGATGCCGAACGCGAGCACGATCAGCGCGAGCGTCATCACCGCGATCATCACGAACGACGACTGGTAGATGAAGCCGGACGCGTCGATCGTTGCCTTCGCGGCGGTGCCGCGCTGGGTGACGAGTTCGTCGACGAGCTTTTCGAGCTTGCCGGTTTCGACGAGCAGCGACACGTCCTGGGTGCCGACCTGCCAGTTCATCTGCGACAGATCGAGCGGCTGCGCTTTGACCAGCGTGACGAAGTCGCGCAGATGGGTGCTCCAGATCCCGATCGCCGCGGCAAACACCTTCTGCGCGCCGACCGCCTTCGCGTCGGACGGATCGACGTACTGCTGCAGCGTGCGCAGTTGCTCGTTAAGACCGGCGAGGCCGCGTTCGATGTCGGCGCCGAGCTCGTCGCGCTCCTTCGCGGTGGTTGCGGTCAGCAACATCTTCTGCGCGCGGCTCGCGCGCAGCATGTAGCCGCGCGCTTCCTCGGCGGCGCGACTCGCGACGTGACCCTGGTCGTAGATCGATTGCGCGGACGCGTTCAGCCGGCCGATCTGCAGCAGCGAAAACACGCCGATCAGCAACGTGCCGGCGAGCAGGATCGCAAACGCGATCCGCAGCGTCGCCTTTACCGAAAGGCCGTCGAACTTCGTTGCCGCCGCGCTCTGTGCCACTGCTTCCATAGTCCCCAACCCCCACGTGTCGACGCGCCGGAAAGGTCGGTTCCGGCGTCCCCGCTTGTCTCTCCGGGTCTACGGCAGCCAGCCGCGCGATCTTGAATGTCGCGCGATCAGACGGCGGCGGGTCGTGCGCCGCTTGCCGTTCCCGGTCCGATGTTCGACGCGCCGCTTCGTGAGCTCGCGCAGTCGCGAGCGCTTTATACCGCAGACAAAAACCCGCCAAAAAATGCCGCGACAGGCGGGACAAGGTAATTCGCCCTTAAGTACCGAAAGCAAAGCCATCCGGCCCCATGTCCGATTCGCGACAAAACTTGTCCTTACAATTCGCAACGGCCACATTAAACTTCGGCTACATAGTCAAAACGCCGGTTGCGGCGACGAAATGCCGCGAAGCTTCGCGAAACGCGCCTACGAAGCGCGCTGCCCGCGCCGGTTCTGCACCCATTTTTTCCTCTCACCGTTTGCCCGATCCTTTTCTACTAGCGTATGGAAACGAGCCTCGATAAAAGCGCCCTCGCCGGCGCATCCGCCACGGGGGCGAGCGCGTCCCCGGCCGTCGCCACGCCGGCGGCCGCCAAGGTGCAGCGCACCGTGTATTCCGTGCTCGGTGCGATCAGCTTTTCACACCTGCTCAACGACATGATCCAGTCACTGATCCTCGCCATCTACCCGATGTTCAAGGACAACTTCTCGTTGTCGTTCGGGCAGATCGGTCTGATCACGCTGACTTACCAGATCACCGCGTCGCTGCTGCAGCCGCTCGTCGGCAGCTATACCGACAAGCATCCGAAGCCGTACTCGCTGCCGGTCGGCATGGGCTTCACGCTTGCTGGCCTGCTGCTGATGTCGGTTGCGCCGAACTTCAGCGTGCTGCTGGTCGCGGCGGCGCTGGTCGGCTGCGGGTCGTCGGTGTTTCATCCGGAGTCGTCGCGGGTCGCGCGGATGGCGTCGGGCGGCCGTCACGGTCTTGCGCAGTCGCTGTTCCAGGTCGGCGGCAATGCGGGTTCGTCGCTCGGGCCGCTGCTTGCCGCGCTGATCGTGATTCCACATGGCCAGCGCAGCATTGCGTGGTTCTCGGCGGCGGCGCTCGTCGCGATCGTCGTGCTCACGCAGATCGGCCGCTGGTACAAGCGGCATCCGTCGGTCAAGAAGGCGCGCGGCCACGCGGCGCATGCGGCGCTGCCGCGTAACAAGATCATCCTGGCGATGAGCGTGCTGGTGCTGCTGGTGTTCTCCAAGTACTTCTACCTCGCGAGCCTCAACAGCTACTTCACGTTCTATCTGATCGACAAGTTCCATCTGTCGGTGCAGGCCGCGCAGATTCATCTGTTCATGTTCCTCGCGGCGGTTGCGGCGGGGACAGTGATCGGCGGGCCGATCGGCGACAAGATCGGGCGTAAGTATGTGATCTGGGTGTCGATTCTTGGGGTCGCGCCTTTTACGCTGCTGCTGCCGTATGCGAATCTGTTCTGGACTGGGGTGCTGACTGTTGTGATCGGGGTGGTGCTCGCTTCGGCGTTCTCGGCGATTCTCGTTTATGCGCAGGAGTTGATTCCTGGGAAGGTGGGGATGGTTGCCGGGTTGTTTTTTGGTTTTGCGTTTGGCTTGGGCGGCGTTGGCGCCGCGGTGCTTGGGCAGCTGGCTGACGCTACCAGTATTGCGTTTGTTTATAAGGTTTGTTCGTTCTTGCCGTTGATTGGGGTATTGACTGTGTTGTTGCCGGATGTTGAAGAGAAGCGCGTGAAGGGATGATGTTCCTGCGGGAGGGTGCCTTCTTTCGTTGTTCTTGCAACACCGCAAAGAAGACCACCCTCTCCTTACACCCGCATACGTCTCCACAGAAAAACCCCCGCCGCAACCACGGCAGCTGCAACACCGTCGACAACGCCCAGCATTGGCAAAGGATCAGTCCACTTATCCATGTTCGTCGTACGCGAGTAATAGGGCTCGCCACTCCCATACGTTTCGTTCAAGTTAATCACGTTGAACGCAGCAACCGAGACGACAAGGGCGAGCAAAACCATGCCAGCGAAAACACGGACAAACCTGGTTTTCCGCATGTCAGTACCTGACCGTTAGTGGGATGTAGCAATCCGGCGACGGCGTCGCAGCCTCGTTCAGGTCGCGCACGAAAGTTTCCATCCCAGCATGCAGGTTGATACAACCCGCGCTCCCCGCATGCGTGCCACCGTGAATAAAGAACCCTCCGCGTCGAAACGTCTGGGTTCCCGGATAGACATGAATCGTGATCCGATGATCGCCCCATGCGGCACGCGGAGCAAGGTTGTACCAATGGTTCTCCCACATCTGCGTAGGATCGATCCAGTATTGACCGGGCGGAATCGGACCCACACCCTCTTCGCGCTGACGCATCGACGAATAATCGAATTTGCCCCTGCTATCTGTTCTACCGGACACTGCCGCATAGTTGCGGGAAACCTGACCACTCATGGTCAAAAAACGACCATCAAAGCGTAGAAACACCTGAGACCTCGCGCAGGCCGGAACACGCGGACTACCACGCTCGGAAGCGTATCGATTGGGCAAGCAAACCTCCATATTTCGGTAAAAGCGATGTGCCACATTGGCCGTCTCCACCCTACCTGGCATCGAGAAACCTGCATATGGGCGACGGATGAATCTGAGGAACAACGACTTTTTCCTGTTGCCCTTCGCCCTCGCGGCGAACCCGCTTGCCGACCCTCCCACCCGTGGCTATGCTTGTGCGGATAGCCCGCGCCGCGTCGGGCGACCAAATTGCACGGCCGTCTCATACCCCCGTCCACTCCCGCCGCACGAGGATCGCCGCCGATGACCCGCTACCGCGATTTCCACCGCCGCTCGATCGAAAACCCCGAAGCCTTCTGGCGCGAAGAAGCCCAGCGCATTCACTGGCACACGCCATTCGGCACCGTGCTCGACCGCTCGAAGCCGCCATTCGCGCGCTGGTTCGTCGGCGGCCGCACGAACCTATGTCACAACGCGGTCGACCGCCATCTGGCCGAACGCGCACAGCAAAACGCGATTGTCTACGTATCGACCGAAACCGGCATCGAGCGGCACTACACGTATGCCGAGCTGTACGCCGAAACCAACCGCATGGCCGCGGTCATGCGCTCGCTCGGCGTGAAGCGCGGCGACGTCGTGCTGATCTATCTGCCGATGATCCCCGAGGCGCTGTTCGCGATGCTCGCATGCGCGCGGCTCGGCGCGATCCACTCGGTCGTGTTCGGCGGCTTCGCGGCGCCGAACCTCGCCGCGCGCATCGACGACGCGAAGCCCGTGCTGATCGTGACTGCCGACGCCGGCGCGCGCGGCGGCAAGGTGGTCGACTACACGCCGCTCGTCGACGAAGCGCTCTCACGCGCGAAGCACAAGACACCGCACGTGCTGCTGATCGACCGGCAGCTCGCGCCCGAGCGCCTGAATGCGCCCTACCTCGTCGCCTACGAGCCGCTGCGCGAACAGTTCTTCGACGCCCACGTCCCGTGCGAATGGCTCGAATCGAACGAGCCGTCGTACGTGCTGTACACGTCGGGCACGACCGGCAAGCCGAAGGGCGTGCAGCGCGATGTGGGCGGCTATGCGGTCGCGCTCGCGGCATCGATGGAATACATCTTCGAGGGCAAGGCCGGCGACACGATGTTCACCGCGTCCGACGTCGGCTGGGTGGTCGGCCACAGCTACATCGTGTATGCGCCGCTGATCGCGGGGCTGACCACGGTGATGTACGAAGGCACGCCGATTCGCCCGGACGGCGGCATCTGGTGGCGCCTCGTCGAACAGCACAAGATCAACCTGATGTTCACCGCGCCGACCGCGATACGCGTGCTGAAGAAGCAGGACCCGGCGCTGATGAAGGCAGCCGATCTGTCGAGCCTGCGCACGCTGTTTCTCGCCGGCGAACCGCTCGACGAACCGACCGCCGAATGGATCTCGACCGCGCTGAACAAGCCGGTGATCGACAACTACTGGCAGACCGAAACCGGCTGGCCGATGCTCGCGATTCCGCGTGGCATCGAGGTACTGCCGACCAAGCTCGGCTCGCCGGGCGTACCGTCGGTCGGCTATAGCCTGACCGTGCGCGACGAGTTGACCGGCGAGCCGTGCGCGCCCGGCGAAAAAGGCGTGCTGACGCTCGACTATCCGCTGCCGCCGGGTTGCATGTCGACGGTGTGGGGCGACGACAAGCGCTTCGTCAGCACCTACTGGTCGAGCGTGCCGAACCAGCAGGTCTATTCGACGTTCGATTGGGGCGTGCAGGACGAGGACGGCTACGTGACGATCCTCGGCCGCACCGACGATGTGATCAACGTTGCGGGACATCGACTCGGCACGCGCGAGATAGAGGAGGCGCTGTCGAGCCACGCGGCCGTCGCGGAAGTCGCGGTGGTCGGGGTGAACGATCCGGTCAAGGGTCAGGCGGCGATGGCCTTCGTCGTGCTGCGCGGCGCGCAAAGTGAAGGCGACCCGAGCGAGCGAGCGCGGCTCGCAGCCGAGCTGACGATGACGGTCGACCGCCATCTCGGCTCGATTGCGCGGCCCGCGCGCGTGGTGATGGTATCGATGCTGCCGAAGACGCGCTCCGGCAAGCTATTGCGCCGCGCTATCGCGGCGCTCGCCGAGGGGCGCGAGCCCGGCGATCTGCCGACGATCGAAGATCCGGCCGCGCTACAGCAGGTGCGCGACGCGCTCGGCGACGGCACGAAGAAATAAGCCAGCGGGCGCTCAGCCAGCGGCGCCGCGCGTGCCTAAAAAGCGCGCCAGGATCGCGTTCGAATACGTGCCCGCGATGCCGGTCAGGAACGACATGAACGATCCGGGCGCGTGGTCGTCGGCGGTATCGGAGATCGTGCGCACGACCGCGCACAGCACGCCGTACTCGTAGCAGACCTGCGCGATCGCGGCGCCTTCCATCTCGACCGCGAGCGCGTCGGGCAGCGCGTTGCGCAGCGCCGCGACGGCCGTCGCGCTCGCGACGAATTGATCGCCGCTGACGATCAAGCCGCGATGCACGCGCGGCTCGCGCGTGCCGAACCGGGCCGCGCAGGCTGCGCCTTCCTCGGCGACGAACTGCTCGCATGCGAGCGTCAGACGATCGGCGAGCGCCGCATCGGCGGCGAAGCGCGACATGCCGAGCAGCGGTACCTCGAAACGCGGAAACAGCGGCGACGCGTCGACATCGTGCTGCATCAGCGTGCTCGCGACGACGATATCGCCGACATGCACATCGACGCCGACCCCGCCCGCGACACCGGTGAACACAACGGCTTCGACATCGAACGCGTGGATCAGCGCGCTGACCGTCGCGGCCGCCGCGACCTTGCCGACGCGCGCGAGCGTGACGACACACGGCGTGCCGTGCACGCTGCCGACGTGGTAGTCACGCTGGCCGTACTTGACCGTGCGCACGCCGGACTCGGCGCGCATCGCTTCGATCAGGTCGCCGAGTTCCTGCGGCAACGCCGCCAGAATGCCGAGCGGCCGTCGTGCACCGTGGCTGACGTTCAAGGGCATGCTCATTCGACCGCCTGCAATTTGGCTACCGCCAGCGCCAGCCACTTTTCGCCGTGTCGCTTGAAGCGGACCTGCGCTTTCGCGTCGGTGCCGTTGCCTTCGAGTGCGGTAATCGTGCCTTCGCCGAACTTCGTGTGGAACACCTGCTGGCCGACGCGAAAGCCCGTTTCGGCCGCGCGCTGCTCGTTCGCGAAGGCGGGCGCCGGTGCGGAGGTCACCGCCGCCGCCGAACCGCCGCCATAGCCCGGCCGCGCAAACCAGTCGCGCCCGTAACCGGCGTTGTCCGAGCGGCCGCCCCAGCGCGAGCCCGCCTCGACCTTCGGCGTGAGCCACTTCAGCGTTTCCTGCGGCAATTCGTCGAAGAAACGCGAGCGGATGTTGTAGCGGGTCTGGCCGTGCAGCATCCGGCTCTGCGCGAACGACAGATACAACCGCTCCTTCGCGCGCGTGATCGCGACATACATCAGGCGTCGCTCTTCTTCGAGGCCGTCCGCCTCCATCGCGCTGTTCTCGTGCGGGAACAGCCCCTCTTCGAGACCGGTGATGAACACCGCGGTGAATTCGAGCCCCTTTGCCGCGTGCACGGTCATCAACTGCACCGCTTCCTGCCCGGCCTGCGCCTGGTTGTCGCCCGCTTCGAGCGATGCGTGCGACAGGAAGCCGGCGAGCGGCGTCATCGTGTCGGGGTTTTGCGCGGGATCGGCGATGCTCGGGGCATCGAGGACCACCGTGTTCGGATCGTCGGTCGCGACCGCGAGTTCGGGCGCCGCGCTCGCTCCCGGGCGCAGCGGGATCGAGCGCGCGGGCGTATCGAGCCCGTAGCCTTCCTCGCTGACGAACGCGGCGGCCGCGTTGACGAGTTCCTGCAAGTTCTCCAGCCGCTCCTGGCCTTCGCGCTCGTTCTGATAGAAGTCGGCGAGCCCGCTCGCGCGGACCACGTACTCGACGGTCTCCGGCAGGCTCATCTGCTGCGTGTCGGCGCGCATCTTGCCGATCAGGTTCGCGAACGCGGCGAGGCTCGAGCCCGCCTTGCCGGCGACGTATGGAATCGCCGCGGCCATCGAGCAGTTGTACAGACGCGCCGCGTCGGCGAGTTGTTCGATCGAACGCGCGCCGATGCCACGGGTCGGGAAATTGACGACGCGGCCGAACGCGGTGTCGTCGTTCGGGTTGTCGATCAGCCGCAGATAGGCGAGCGCGTGCTTGACTTCCTGACGCTCGAAAAAGCGCAGGCCGCCATACACTCGGTAGGCGATGCCCGCGTTGACGAGCGTGTGCTCGATCGTGCGCGACTGCGCGTTGCTGCGGTAGAGCACGGCGATTTCGCTGCGCGACAGGCCGGTGTTGATCAGCGCGCGGATCTCTTCGACGATCCAGCCGGCCTCCTGCGAATCGGTCGCCGATTCGTAGACGCGCACCGGTTCGCCGTGGCCCGCGTCAGTGCGCAGATTCTTACCCAAGCGCCGCGAATTGTTCGCGATCAGCTGGTTCGCGGCATCGAGAATATGGCCGTGCGAGCGATAGTTCTGCTCGAGCTTGATCAGATTGCGCACGTTGAACTCGTGCTCGAAGTCGCGCATGTTGCCGACGTTCGCGCCGCGGAACGCATAGATCGACTGGTCGTCGTCACCGACCGCGAAGATTGCGTTGTGCTGACCCGCGAGCAGCTTGAGCCATGCGTATTGCAGCTTGTTGGTGTCCTGAAACTCGTCGACGAGGATGTGCCTGAAGCGCGCCTGGTAATGCGCGCGCAGCGGCGGATTGTGCGCGAGCAGCTCGTAGCAGCGCAGCAGCAGTTCGGGAAAGTCGACGACGCCTTCGCGCTGGCATTGCTGATCGTAGGCTTCGTAGAGCTCGACGAACTTGCGGTTGAAGTTGTCGGTAGCGTCGACGTCTTTGGGGCGCAGGCCCTGCTCTTTCGCGTTGTTGATGAAGTACTGGAGATTTTTCGCCGGGTACTTTTCGTCGTCGATGTTGAGGCCCTTCATCAGGCGCTTGATCGCCGACAGCTGGTCCGCGGTATCGAGGATCTGGAACGTGGCGGGCAGCCCGGCGTCGCGGTGATGCGCGCGCAGCATCCGGTTGCACAGGCCGTGGAACGTGCCGATCCACATGCCGCGCGTGTCGATCGGCAATAGCGCCGAGAGACGCGCCATCATTTCGCGGGCGGCTTTGTTGGTGAAGGTCACCGCGAGGACGGTCGCGGGGGACGCGAGGCCTTGCTGGATCAGCCACGCGATGCGGGTGATCAGGACGCGGGTTTTGCCGCTGCCGGCGCCCGCCAGGATCAGGGCGGGCTCATTCGGGAGCGTTACGGCGGCGTGTTGTTCGGGGTTTAGATTGGAGAGGAGGTCAGGCATTTTTTTCGCGGAGCGCAGTTCGGGGGACATTATATGCCCCGGCGGGGGCGGCGCTTTTTTTGTCTTTGTTCTGGCTTTGTTGGCCTTTCCTTGCTTTGTTATTGGTCTATTGGCGTTGCCCCTGTGCGGGGGGCAACGCCAATAGACCAATAAGCCAGCAAGGCCAGAACAACGAAAAAGCCGCCGGCCGGCAAAAAACCTCGGCCAGCTATAATCAACCATTCTCCGCCTCCAAAATCCTGCCTTTAACCAGAAACATGAGCGACACCCCGAGCGACCCGATCTCGACGCTTGCAAAAAGCTTCGAACCCCACACCATCGAAGCCCACTGGGGCCCTGAATGGGAAAAGCGCGCCTACGCCGCGCCCTCCTTCGACGCAAACCGCAAGGATTTCTCGATCCAGCTGCCGCCGCCGAACGTCACGGGCACGCTGCACATGGGCCACGCGTTCAACCAGACCATCATGGACGGTCTCACCCGCTATCACCGCATGCTCGGCGAAAACACGCTGTGGGTGCCGGGTACCGACCACGCGGGCATCGCCACGCAGATCGTCGTCGAACGGCAGCTCGACGCGCAGGGCGTGTCGCGCCACGACCTCGGCCGCGAAAAATTCGTCGAGCGCGTGTGGGAGTGGAAGCAGCAGTCCGGCTCGACCATCACGAATCAGGTGCGTCGTCTCGGTGCGTCGATCGACTGGTCGCGCGAATACTTCACGATGGACGACAAGATGTCGGCCGCCGTGCGCGACGTGTTCGTGCGTCTGTATGAACAGGGCCTGATCTATCGCGGCAAGCGCCTCGTGAACTGGGACCCGGTGCTGCTCACCGCCGTGTCCGACCTCGAAGTGGTCAGCGAAGAAGAAAACGGCCACCTGTGGCACATCCACTATCCGTTGACCGACGGCTCGGGCCATCTGACCGTCGCGACCACCCGTCCGGAAACCATGCTCGGCGACACCGCCGTGATGGTCCACCCGGAAGACGAACGCTACGCGCACCTGATCGGCAAGACCGTCACGCTGCCGCTGTCGAACCGCGAAGTGCCGATCATCGCCGACGATTACGTCGACCGCGAATTCGGCACCGGCGTCGTCAAGGTCACGCCCGCGCACGATTTCAACGACTACCAGGTCGGCCTGCGCCACAAGCTGCCGCAAATTGAAATCCTCACGCTCGACGCGCGGATCAACGACAACGCGCCCGAAAAATACCGCGGCCTTGACCGTTTCGAAGCCCGCAAGCTGGTGGTCACCGATCTCGAAGCGTTCGGCGCGCTCGAATCGGTCAAGCCGCACAAGCTGATGGTGCCGCGCGGCGACCGCACCGGCGTCGTGATCGAGCCGATGCTGACCGACCAGTGGTTCGTCGCGATGAGCAAGCCGGCGCCCGAAGGCACGTTCAATCCGGGCAAGTCGATCGCCGAAACCGCGCTCGACGTCGTGCGTGACGGCCAGATCAAATTCGTGCCGGAGAACTGGACCACCACGTACTACCAGTGGCTCGAAAACATCCAGGACTGGTGCATCTCGCGTCAGCTGTGGTGGGGTCATCAGATTCCGGCGTGGTACGGCGAGAACGGCGAAGTGTTCGTCGCGAAGACCGAAGAAGATGCACGCGCGAAGGCCGCCGCTGCCGGCTACACGGGCGCGTTGAAGCGCGACGAAGACGTGCTCGACACGTGGTTCTCGTCCGCTCTGGTGCCGTTCTCGTCGCTCGGCTGGCCGAACGAAACGCAAGAACTGAAGCACTTCATGCCGTCGTCGGTGCTCGTCACCGGCTTCGACATCATCTTCTTCTGGGTCGCGCGCATGGTCATGATGACCACGCACTTCACCGGCAAGGTGCCGTTCGACACGGTCTACGTGCACGGCCTCGTGCGCGACGCCGAAGGCCAGAAGATGTCGAAGAGCAAGGGCAACACGCTCGACCCGATCGACATCGTCGATGGCATCGACCTCGACGCGCTCGTCGCGAAACGCACCACCGGCCTGATGAATCCGAAGCAGGCCGCGTCGATCGAGAAGAAGACCCGCAAGGAGTTCCCGGACGGCATTCCGGCGTTCGGCACCGACGCGCTGCGCTTCACGATGGCGTCGATGGCCACGCTCGGCCGCAACGTCAACTTCGACCTCGCCCGCTGCGAAGGCTATCGCAACTTCTGCAACAAGCTGTGGAACGCCACGCGCTTCGTACTGATGAACTGCGAAGGCCATGACTGCGGTTTCGGCCAACCGGCGCAATGTGGCGAATGCGGGCCAGAAGGCCACCTGCATTTCTCGCAGGCCGACCGCTGGATCGTGTCGCAACTGCAGCGCGTCGAAGCGGAAGTCGCCAAGGGTTTTTCGGACTATCGTTTTGATAATGTGGCCAACGCCATATACAAGTTCGTCTGGGACGAATATTGTGACTGGTACGTCGAGCTCGCCAAGGTGCAGATCCAGACGGGGCTGCCGAACCAGCAGCGTGCCACGCGTCGCACGCTTTTGCGTGTGCTCGAAACGGTGCTGCGCCTCGCGCATCCGGTGATCCCGTTCATCACCGAAGCGCTGTGGCAGAAAGTAGCGCCGCTCGCGGGACGCTACCCGGAAGGCAAGGCCGAGGGCGAGGCGTCCATCATGGTGCAGCAGTACCCCATCGCGGAGCCATCGAAGCTCGATGAAGACGCCGAGCAGTGGGCGAGCGACCTCAAAGCGGTGATCGACGCATGCCGGAATCTGCGCGGCGAAATGAACTTGTCGCCGGCGGTGAAGGTGCCGTTGCTCGCCACCGGCAACGCGGAGCGTCTGCGTACATTCGCGCCTTATGCTCAGGCACTTGCGCGTCTGTCCGAGGTGCAGATCATCGCCGACGAGGCCGCGCTCGACGCCCAGGCGGATGGCGCGCCAATTGCTATCGTAGGAACGGACAAGCTCGTATTGAAGGTCGAAATCGATGCGGCGGTCGAACGCGAACGCCTGTCGAAAGAGATCACGCGATTGAGCGCAGAGATAGTGAAATGCAACGGTAAGCTGCAGAATCAGGCCTTCGTCGCGAAGGCGCCGGCGGCGGTCGTGGAACAGGAGCAGAAGCGGCTGGCCGATTTCGAAGCCACCGTCGGCAAGCTGAAGGCCCAACTGGCCCGCTTGCCGGCCTGATCGACGCGCCCGCCGTCCTCAACGGCGGGCAAGGATTTAACCAGAGGACTCAGGGTATTCACATGCTAAAAGTTACGAAGGCGGTTTTTCCGGTAGCAGGTCTTGGCACCCGCTTCCTCCCCGCCACGAAGGCTAGCCCGAAAGAGATGTTGCCGATCGTCGACAAGCCGCTGATTCAGTACGCGGTCGAAGAGGCCATGGCGGCCGGCATCACCGAAATGATCTTCGTCACGGGCCGCAGCAAGCGCGCGATCGAAGACCATTTCGACAAGTCCTATGAGATCGAGGCCGAACTCGAAGCACGCGGCAAGGACAAGCTGCTCGAACTCGTGCGTAGCATCAAGCCGAGCCACGTCGACTGCTTCTACGTGCGTCAGGCCGAAGCGCTGGGCCTCGGCCATGCGGTGCTGTGCGCCGAGAAGCTGGTCGGCGACAACCCGTTTGCCGTGATTCTCGCGGACGACCTGTTGTACGGAACGCCGCCCGTGATGACGCAGATGATCGAGGTGTTCGATCACTATCACAGCTCGGTGATCGGCGTCGAAGAGATCCCGCCGCAAGACACGAAGTCGTACGGCATCGTCGATGGCAAGGAATGGGAAGACTCGATCATCAAGATGTCTGGCATCGTCGAAAAGCCGGAGCCGAGCGTGGCACCGTCGAACCTCGGCGTTGTGGGCCGTTATGTGCTGAAGCCGCGCATCTTCGATCACCTGCGCTCGATCAAGCCGGGCGCCGGCGGTGAATTGCAACTGACGGATGCGATCCAGTCGCTGCTCGCCGATGAACAGGTGCTCGCGTACAAGTATCACGGCACACGTTTCGACTGCGGCAGCAAGCTCGGCTACCTGAAGGCGACCGTCGAGTTCGCGCTGCGTCACCCGGAAGTGGCCTCCGATTTCGAAGAATATCTGCGTACCCGCTCGCCGGTTCTCGAAGGCTGACGCCAAGGTCAGGCTGAAACGAAGAAGGCGCTGTACCCCGAATAATGGGGACAGCGCCTTCTTTTTTACATCGGACGGACAGTTTTACCGAATGCCGCTCAACGGCGCCGCATCAGAAACGTAAACACCTTGTCATGCGCCGAGCTTTCGACGATCTCGTTGCCGGTCTGCTTCGCGAACGCGGCGAAATCGCGCTGCGAGCCGGGATCGGTGGCGAGCACCTTGAGAATCTGGCCGCTTTCCATGTCGGCGAGCGCTTTTTTGGCGCGCAGGATGGGCAGCGGGCACATGAGCCCGCGCGCATCGACTTCCTTGTGAATCTGAATTTGCATCGACGATGACCTTCGGGACGGGGCGTCGCTGACGACGCCGGACAGAGGGTCAAATTCTACAGCAGGCGGCGCGGCGGCGCCGGGCAGCATACCGCTACAGCGTCACCGCCTCGCCGCTTTGCAGCGACTCGCGCAGCGCCACGCCGATACGCGTCGCTTCGAGCGCATCGGCGAGCGTCGCGCCACGCTGTGCCGCACCGCCCTTCCCCGGCCCGTTTTGCACCGACGCGACGAACGCGCGTGCCTCGTGCAGAAACGCGTCCTCGAACCGGTCGAAGAAGTTCGGCGTGCATTCGTTGCGAATGCCGGTCGCATCGTAGATCTCGACGCGGTTCGCGCGCGGATTGCGGCCGATCGTCAGCGCGCCTGCCGTACCGATGACTTCGCTATGCGTATCGTTGCCGTGCGCCTGCGTGCGCGACGCGTAGAACATCGCGAGCTTGCCGCCCTCGAATTCGCAGATCGCCACGCCGTTGTCGACGTCGCCGAATTCGCGCAGACCCTCGTGCAGCGCGATCGTGCCCGCCGCGAACACGCGCGTCGCGCGCGGCTTGCCGAGCAGCCAGCGGGCGACGTCGATGTCGTGCACCGTGCAGTCGAGAAAGATGCCGCCCGAGGTCGCCGCGAAGCGCACGAAGAAGCCGTCGTCGTCGTTTTTATCGGTGGTCTGCGAGCGCACGAGGAACGGCCGGCCGATCTGGCCGGCGGCGATTTTATCGAACGCGTCGCGGTAGCTCGGATCGAAGCGGCGCATGAAGCCGATCGTCGCTTGCAAGTGCGGATAGCGCACCGCTTCGGCCAGCACGCGCTCGCATTCGGCGACATCGAGCGACAGCGGCTTTTCGCAGAACACATGCTTGCCGGCGCGCAATGCGTCGACGATCTGCTGCGCGTGCAGCGACGAAGGCGTGACGAGCCATACCGCGTCGAGCTGCGGATCGGCGAGCAGGTCCGCGTAATCGGCGTAAAGGCGCGGCTCGGGTAGCGCATCGCGCGCCCACGCGAGTTCCGCTTCGAGCGGACTGCACGCAGCCGCGAGCGTCGCGCCCGGCACCCGATACGCGAGATTCTCCGCATGCCGCTTGCCAAGCCGCCCAAGGCCGACCACGCCGATCCGCAAGCGCTCCGTGGCGGCCTTCATCACGCGGCCTCGCCGAGTTTGACCGCGCGGCCCTCGCGCCACGAACGCGTTGCGGCTTCCGCGAGTTCGAGCGCTTTCAGGCCATCGGCGACGGTCGTGCGCACCGGTCTGCCGTGCGTCACCGCGTCGAAGAAATGCGCGATTTCGAGCGCGTACGCCGCACGATAGCGTTCGAGAAAGAACGCCTCGGGAACGTCGGTCGATACTTTCGTGTTCGAGTATGCGGTGACTTCGGTCGGCCGGACGTTGCCCGCCTGCAGCATGCCGGTGCTGCCGAGCACTTCGAAGCGCTGGTCGTAGCCGTACGCGGCGCGCCGCGTGGTGTTGATCTGGCACAGGCGGCCGCGCTTCGTGCGGATCGTCACCGCGGTCGAATCGACGTCGCCCGCGTCGGCGATTGCGGGGTCGGTGAGGCAACTGCCGGTGGCGTGCAGCGTGTCGGCTTCGTCGTCGAGAATCCAGCGGCAGATGTCGAAGTCGTGAATCAGCATGTCCTTGAAGATGCCGCCGGAGCGCCGGATGTACTCGACCGGCGGCGCGCCCGGATCACGGCTCGTGACGACGAGCATCTCGGGCGTGCCGATCTCGCCCGCGTCGAGGCGCGCTTTCAATGCGGAAAACGTCGGATCGAAGCGCCGCTGAAAACCGATCATGCACACGACACCCGCGCGCTCCACAGCTTCCGCGCACATCCGCGCGCGCTCGAGCGTGAGATCGACCGGCTTCTCGCAGAACACGTGCTTGTTCTGCGCGGCCGATTTGACGATCAGGTCCGCGTGCGTGTCGGTGCTCGAACAGATCACGGTCGCGCCGATCGACGCATCGCCGATCGCGCCGTCGATATCCGCGACCTGCGCGCCATGCTGCGCGGCGAGCGCGGCCGCTGCTTCGCGATTCACGTCGACCACGTATTTGAGTCGCACGCCGGGCTGCCGCGCGAGATTCGCCGCATGGATCTTGCCGATGCGCCCCGCGCCGAATACCGCGACGTCGATCGTGCTTACCGCGTCAGTCATCGTAGCCTCCAGTGTCGTTGGATTCTTCAACGTTCAGTTCGAGCTTGTACGCGAGCGCGATGAAAAGCGCCTGGCACAGGCAGATCGTGCTGGTCAGCGAGCGGAACGCGAACGCGCTGCCCTCTTTCACGTAGAGTTGCGTGCTCGCGTAGCGTGCGAGCGGCGAGAGTTGGCTATCCGTGATGACGAGCGTCTTCGCCTGATGATGATGCGCGACGCGCAGACAGTACTGCGTCTCCTTGCCGTACGGCGCGAAACTGATCGCGATCACCACGTCGCCCTTCCTGACGCTGCGAATCTGCTCGCGATACATGCCGCCGAAGCCGGACACCAGATGCACGCGCTTGTGCGTGTGCTGCAACGCATAGACGATGTAGCTCGCGACCGGAAACGAACGCCGCACGCCGATCACGTAGATGTTGTCGGCCTGCTGCAGCATCTTCACGGCGGCGTCGAACTGCTTGTCGTCGAGGCCCGCTTCGAGTTCTTCGAGCCCGCCGCGCGACGCGGCGATGAACTCACGCGCGACCGCGCCGCCCGACAGCGTGCCGGGCTTCTCGTCGATCAGCTTGCGGATGCGCTGCTGATAGCTAGACGACGACACGCCCTGCCCCGTATACGCCTGACGAAACACCGCCTGCAGATCCGAAAAGCCGGAAAAGCCGAACCGCTGCGCAAAGCGCACGACCGCCGACGGATGCACGCCGCAGCTGGCGGCGATATCGCTGGTGCGATCCATCATCACGCTCGAGCGATGCTGCTCGATATACGTCGCCACGCTCTTCAACTGCCGCGGCAGCGACTCGTAGGTATCCGCGATGCGCTGCATCAATTCATCGACGCTCGGCGACGCCTCTTCGGTGATCTGTTCCGCCATGACAGCCTCTCGGGGTTTCCTGCAATGCGACAGACGCGCCCGCGGCCCGCCGCAACGCGCATCCGACGTTGCCGAGTATAGGCGGCTGCCCCATCAAATGGAACGTATTTTCCATTTTTATTTGTCATGAAATTTTCTTTGCAAGCCCTCGGAAGATGACCTACTCTTGGTCGTGAGCGATGGCGCTTCGGCCGCGTTGTGTGGGTCATCGGAATGGCAAGCCGCCCGCCAGGCGCTCCCTCAATAACGAACGACAGACCGAGAAAGGTGGAGACAATGAGACTTTGCAGAGGCAAGGCAACGCTCAGGATTCTGGTGACGGCGTTGACGTTGGCGACGGGATTCGGCGCGGCCTCGGCCGCCCGCGCGGCGGACGCTCACTTCGTGCTGATCAGCCACGCGCCGGATTCGGACTCCTGGTGGAACACGATCAAGAACGCGATCAAGCAGGCCGACGAGGACTTCAACGTTCAGACCGACTACCGCAACCCGCCGAACGGCGACATCGCCGACATGGCCCGTCTCGTCGAGCAGGCGGCCGCACGACACTACGATGGCGTGATCGTATCGATCGCCGACTTCGACGTGCTGAAGAGCTCGATCGGCAAGGTCACCGAGAAGCACATTCCGCTCGTCACGATCAATTCGGGCACCGAAGAGCAAAGCGCGAAGCTCGGCGCGATCATGCACGTCGGCCAGCCCGAGTTCGCGGCCGGCAAAGCCGCCGGCGAAAAGGCCAAAGCCGCCGGCATCAAGTCGTTCCTGTGCGTGAACCACTACGCGACGAACCCGGCCTCGTTCGAACGCTGCCGCGGCTTCGCCGAAGCGATCGGCGCCAACTTCAAGACCTCGACGCTCGACGTGGGCCAGGACCCGACCGGCGTGCAGTCGAAGGTCAGCGCGTTTCTGCGCAATCATCCCGATACCCAGGCGGTGCTGACGCTCGGTCCGCTGTCGGCCGACCCGACTTTGAAGGCGCTGCAGCAGATGGGCCTCGCCGGCAAGATCTGGTTCGCGACCTTCGATTTCGATAGCGACATCGCGAAGGGCATCCAGGACGGCACGATCCAGTTCGCGATCGACCAGCAACCGTACTTGCAGGGCTATATCCCGGTCGCCGTGCTGGCGATCGCGAAGAAGAACAACACGACCGACCCGGTGAAGATCCGCGAGGTCCTGCAGGCGAATCCGAAGTTCAAGGAGCGTCTCGCGACCTACGGGCTCGCACCGTCGTATGGGCCGCGCAATATCGGCTCCGGTCCGGGCTTCATCACCAAAGAAAATGTCGACAAGGTGCTGAAGTACGCGGGTCAGTACCGCTGAACGCACGGCAACGCATCGCATCGCGCGATCGAGCCGCCGCGCCAGCGGCAAGGTTGACAAGGCAGTGACCGGTGGGACGCAGTGCGTCTTGCCGGCACTCGCCCGCTCAGAGGATTCGCACACGCCCACGGCATTGCGCCGATTCGCCGGTCGCGGGGCGTATCAAGGAGAGCTTCAATGGGTGTCGCCGACCTGTTTCATCCCCATCACCGCAAGCAACCGCCGTCCGATCCGCAGGACCCGGCGCAATCTGGCGCGTCGACCGCCTCGCAATCCGCTGCCGTCGACGAACGCGTGCGCGAGGAATCCTGGTTCCGCCATCTGCTCGGCCGACCGGAGTTCGCGGCGCTCGCGGGCACCGTGATGGTGTTCATCGTGTTCGGCGTGGCCGCGGGCAACTCCGGGATGTTCAACCTCGACGGCGTGATGAACTGGTCGCAGGTCGCCGCCTACCTCGGTCTGATCTCGGTCGGCGCATGCCTGCTGATGATCGCCGGCGAGTTCGATCTGTCGATCGGCTCGATGATCGGCTTTGCCGGCATGATGGTCGCGCTGCCGACCATGTACTTCCACTGGCCGATCTGGCTCGCGATCGTGTTCGCGTTCGTCGGCTCGATGCTGCTCGGCGCGCTCAACGGCTATCTGGTGATACGCACGCGTCTGCCGTCGTTCATCGTCACGCTGGCGTTCCTGTTCATTCTGCGCGGTCTGACGCTCGCGCTGTCGGTGATGTTCGCCGATCGCACGATCATCTCCGGCGTCGGCGACGTCGCGCGTCAGGACTGGTTCGCGCACACGTTCTTCCAGGGCGTCGCGTTCCGAGGTTTGTTCGTATGGCTTGGCCACCTCGGTCTCGTGAAGATGCTCGACAACGGCGCGCCGCTGGTGCCGGGCATTCCCAAGGTGTTGCTGTGGTGGTTCGTGCTCGCGGTGGTCTGCGCATTCACGCTCGCGAAGACGCGCTTCGGCAACTGGATTTTCGCGGTCGGCGGCGATGCCAACGCGGCCAAGAACGTCGGCGTGCCGGTGCGTCGCGTGAAAATTTCACTGTTCGTGCTGACCGCGTTCTGCTCGGCGCTGTATGCGGTGCTGCAGGTATGCGACATCGGTTCGGCCGCGGCCGACCGTGGTTTGCAGGCAGAGTTCGAGGCGATCATCGCCGCGGTGATCGGCGGCACGCTGCTGACGGGTGGCTATGGTTCGGTGGTCGGCGCCTGCTTCGGGGCTCTGATTTTCGGCGTCGTGCAGATCGGCATCACGTACACCAATGTCGATTCCGACTGGTTCCGCGTGTTCCTCGGCGTGATGCTGCTGCTCGCCGTGCTGTTCAACCACTACGTGCGCGGCCGCGTCGCGGCATCGCGCTAGACGGAGGTTCACGATGAGCACCCCCGAACAGAACGCGGACGACATCATCCTGTCGCTCGAGAACGTCAGCCGTTATTTCGGCAACATCATCGCGCTGAACGACATCACGCTGCGGCTCAAACGCGGTGAAGTGCATTGTCTGCTCGGCGACAACGGCGCCGGCAAATCGACACTGATCAAGACGCTCGCCGGCGTGTATCAGCCGAGCAAAGGCACCTACCGGGTGGACGGCAAACCGGTGCACTTCACGTCGCCGAAAGACGCGCTCGATCTCGGTATCGCGACCGTCTACCAGGATCTCGCGCTGGTGCCGCTGCTCTCGGTCGCGCGCAATTTCTTCATGGGCCGCGAGCCGCAGAAAAAGCTGTTCGGCTTTCTGAACGTGATGGACCTCGAAACCTGCGCCACCACCGCGCGCGACAAGCTCGCCGAAATGGGCATCAACGTGCGCGACCCGCATCAGCCGATCGGCACGATGTCGGGCGGCGAGCGTCAATGCCTGGCCATCGCGCGTGCGATTCACTTCGGTGCGCGCGTGCTGATTCTCGACGAACCGACCGCCGCGCTCGGCGTCAAGCAGAGCTTCAACGTGCTGAAGCTGATCCATAAGGCGCGCGCCAAAGGCATCTCGGTGATCTTCATCACGCACAACGTGCACCACGCGTACCCGATCGGCGATTCGTTCACGCTGCTCAATCGCGGCCGCTCGCTCGGCACCTTTACCAAACAGACGATCAGCAAGGACGAAGTGCTCGACATGATGGCCGGCGGCGCCGAGATGCAGAAGATGATGGGCGAACTCGAAGGCGCGACGATCTGACCGATTCGCGCGGGATGTCCGGCCTCGGCGCGTTTCGCCCGGCCGGCCTCCGCGCACTGTTACTCAGGACTATTCATGGCTCACTCCAGCACCTCCAGCGGTTCCGCAGGCAGCCGGTTCGCGCCGGACCGTGCCCGCGACATCGTGTGCCTCGGCCGGCTGGCCGTCGATCTGTACGCACAGCAGGTCGGCGCACGGCTCGAAGACGTGTCGAGCTTCGCGAAGTATCTCGGCGGCTCGTCGGCGAACATCGCGTTCGGCTGCGCGCGGCTCGGGCTCAATGCAGCCATGCTCGCGCGCGTCGGCAACGATCACATGGGACGCTTCCTGACCGAGACGCTCACGAAGGAAGGCTGCGACGTGAGCCACGTGCGCGTCGATCACGAACGGCTGACCGCGCTCGTGCTGCTCGGCCTGAAGGACCGCGACACGTTCCCGCTGATCTTCTACCGCGAGAACTGCGCGGACATGGCGGTCGACGAGGCCGATTTCGACGAGGCGTTCATCGCGTCGTCGAAAGCGCTGCTGATCACCGGCACGCATTTTTCCACCGAGCAGGTCAATCGCACGAGCCGGCGCGCGCTCGAATACGCGCGCCGCAACGACGTGCGCACCGTGCTCGACATCGACTACCGCCCGGTGCTGTGGGGGCTCACCGGCAAGGCCGACGGCGAGACGCGCTTCGTTGCGAGCGAAGGTGTCAGCGCGCATTTGCAGCGGATTCTGCCGCTGTTCGACCTGGTGATCGGCACCGAGGAAGAGTTTCGCATCGCCGGCGGCAAGACCGACCTGCGCGACGCGCTCGCGATGGTGCGCGCGGTGACGCCGGCCACGCTGGTGCTCAAGCGCGGGCCGCTCGGCTGTCAGATCATCGACGGCGAGGTGCCTGCATCGCTCGACGCTGCGCCGATTCACGGCGGCGTCGAAGTCGAAGTGCTGAACGTGCTCGGCGCGGGCGACGCGTTCGCTTCCGGCTTCCTGTCCGGCTGGCTGCGCGATCAGCCGCTCGACGCCTGCGCGCGCGCCGCGAACGCAAGCGGCGCGCTGGTCGTGTCGCGGCACGGCTGCGCCCCCGCGATGCCGACCCCGGCCGAACTCGACTACTTCCTGCGCGAAGCGCAGGCCGATCCGCAGCGCATGCGCCGACCGGATCGCGATGCGAAGCTCGCAAGACTGCATCGCGTGTCGCCGGCGCGCAAAGCGTGGCACGAAGTGCTCGGCTTCGCGTTCGATCATCGCAATCCGTTCTTCGAACTCGCGCAGCAGACCGGCGCCGACGAGGCGCGCATTTCCGAGTTGAAGGCTTTGTTCGTCGAAGCGGTCGCGCAAACCGAACGCGCGTTGGATCTGCAGGGACGCATCGGCGTATTGATCGACGATCGCTATGGTCAGGACGCGCTGAATGCCGCGACCGGCCGCGGCTGGTGGATCGGCCGTCCGGTCGAATTGCCCCACTCCGTGCCGCTCGTGTTCGATCATGGCCGCTCGATCGGCACCACGCTGATCGCGTGGCCGCAGGAGCACGTCGTCAAATGCCTCGTGCAGTTTCATCCGGATGAGCCGATCGAGCAGCGGCTCGAACAGGAGGCGCAACTGCGCGCGCTGTACGACGCGACCCAGGCCAGCGGCCACGAACTGCTGCTCGAAGTGATTCCGCCGAAGCATGCGTCGCTGCCGCAGGGACCGGACATCGTGTATCGCGCGTTGAAGCGCCTGTACAACCTCGGCATCTACCCCGAGTGGTGGAAGCTCGAACCGATGGACGCCGCGCAATGGCAGGCCATCGACGCGCTGATCGCCGAGCGCGATCCGTATTGCCGCGGCGTCGTGCTGCTCGGCTTGTCGGCGGCGGTCGAGCAGTTGAGCGAAGGCTTTCGTGCGGCCGCGCAAGCGGCGACGTGCCGCGGCTTCACGGTCGGCCGCACGATCTTTCACGAACCGAGCCATGCGTGGCTCGCCGGTGAAATCGGCGACGACGAACTGATCGCGCGCGTGCGCCACACGTTCGAGACGCTGATCGCCGCGTGGCGCGGTGCGCGCGGCGACCCGACGGCGCATGGCGCACCTCATCACTCTCATCAGGAGCAGGCGGCATGAACGAGCGCATCATGCATGACGACACTCCATCCACCAGCGGCGCGACGCAAGCACCCGCCCGCTCCGGCGGCACGATCCGCCTGACGATGGCACAGGCGCTGGTGCGCTATCTGGCCGCGCAACGCGTCGCCAGCGAAGACGGCGTCAGCGCCGAGCCGCTGTTCGGCGGCGTATTCGCGATCTTCGGCCACGGCAACGTCGCGGGCATCGGCGAGGCGCTGTATCAGCATCGCGACGCCCTGCCCACTTTCCGGGCGCACAACGAGCAGGCGATGGCGCACAGTGCGATCGCCTACGCGAAGGCGCACTTTCGCCGCCGCATGATGGCCGCGACGACGTCGATCGGCCCCGGCGCCACCAATCTGCTGACCGCGGCCGCGCTCGCGCACGTGAACCGTCTGCCGGTGCTGCTGCTGCCCGGCGATATCTTCGTGTCGCGTGCGCCCGATCCGGTGTTGCAACAGCTCGAGGATTTCAACGACGGCGGCGTATCGGCGAACGACGCGTTCAAGCCGCTGTCGCGCTACTTCGACCGCATCGTGCAGCCGGCGCAATTGCTGAGCGCGCTGCCGCGCGCGATCCGTGTGCTGACCGATGCCGCGTTGTGCGGCCCCGTCACGCTCGCGTTGCCGCAGGACGTGCAAGCACAGGCCTGGGACTTTCCGGAGGACTTTTTCACGCCGCGCGTCGTGCGCATTCATGCACCCGCGCCACGTAGCGACGATCTCGACGCCGCGTGTGCGCGCTTGCGGCACGCGAAGCGGCCGCTGATCGTCGCGGGCGGCGGCGTGCTGTACAGCCGCGCGGCCGATGCGCTGCACCGCTTCGCGAGCGCGCATGGCGTGCCGGTCGCGGAAACGCAGGCCGGCAAGAGCTCGCTCGCGTGGAACGATCCGCTGAATGCGGGCGCGCTCGGCGTGACCGGCTCGCCGGCCGCCAACGCGCTCGCGCATGACGCCGACTGCGTGCTCGCGCTCGGCACGCGGCTGCAGGACTTCACGACCGGCTCGAACACGCTGTTCACGCAGGCCGACGTGATCGCGATCAACGCGAATGGCTTCGACGCGCTCAAGCATCGCGGCTTCGTCGTTGAAGCCGATGTGAAGCTTGCGCTCGATGCGCTCGCCGGGCCGCTGCAAGGCTGGCACGCCGAGCGCGCGTGGACCGCGCGCGCACACAAGCTCGCGGCCAGTTGGCGCGACACCGTGCAAACGCTCACACATGCGCCACAACGCGACGCGGTGCTGCCATACGAGGGCGACGTGATCGGCGCGGTGCAGCGTTCGAGCACGCGCTCGCCGACCGACGACATCGTCGTCTGCGCGGCCGGCACGCTGCCCGCCGATCTGCACAAGCTATGGCGCGCGGGCCGGCCCGGCGCGTATCACGTCGAATATGGCTACTCGTGCATGGGCTACGAGATCGCGGGCGGTCTCGGCGTGAAGCTCGCGCGGCCCGAGCGCGAGGTGATCGTGATTCTCGGCGACGGCAGCTATCTGATGATGAACAGCGAGATCGCGAGCTCGGTGATGCTCGGCGCGAAGCTGATCGTCGTCGTGCTGGACAATCGCGGCTTCGGCTGCATCAACCGGCTGCAACAGGCTTGCGGCGGCGCACCGTTCAACAATCTGCTCGACGATTGCGCGCACGGCCCGGAAGGCGTGCCGCGCATCGACTTCGCCGCGCACGCGCGCGCGCTCGGCGCGCAAGCCGAACATGCGCGCAATCTCGCCGAACTCGAAGTGGCGCTGCAACGCGCACGCGCGGCCAAGGGCACGTACGTGATCAGCATCGACACCGACCCCGCTCGCACCACCGAAGACGGCGGCTGGTGGTGGGAAGTCGCGGTGCCCGAAGTATCGGCGCGCACCGAGGTGCGCGACGCCCGCGCGAAGTACGACGCGCAGTTCGCCGCGCGCGCGGCGCCCTCTGCAACGCCTTCGCCGTCCCAGGGCAGCGATCACGACTGAAAACCATGAGGACTTCGGCATGACTGCTTTCGACGTACGCATCGGCATCAATCCGCTGTCGTGGATGAACGACGACCTGCCGTCGCTCGGCGGCGAGACGCCGCTCGAAGTCGCGCTGACCGAGGGCCGCCAGATCGGCTATCAGGGGTTCGAGCTCGGCAACAAGTTTCCCCGCGAGCCGCAAGCGCTGAAAACGCTGCTCGCGCAATACGACCTCGCGCTCGTGTCCGGCTGGTACTCGGGACAACTGGCCAAACGCAGTGTCGCGGAAGAAATCGACGCGGTCGGCCCGCATCTGGAATTGCTCGCGCAGAACGGCGCGACCGTGATGGTGTATGGCGAAGTCGCCGATTCGATCCAGGGCACGCCGCGCCCGCTATATCAACGGCCGCGCTTTTTCAGCGACGCGCAATGGGCCGACTACGCGGCACGCGTCGATGAATTCGCGCGCTATACGCTGAGCCGCGGCGTGCGGCTCGCCTATCATCATCACATGGGCGCGTATGTCGAAACGCCCGCCGACGTCGATCAGTTGATGGCGCGCACCAGCGACGCGGTCGGCCTGCTGTTCGACGCCGGGCACATCACGTTCGCGGGCGGCGACCCGGTGGCCGTGCTCGACAGGCACATCGCGCGCGTTTGTCACGTGCACTGCAAGGACGTGCGCCCCGCCGTGATGAAGCTCGCGCGCAATCGCAACTGGAGTTTTCTGGATGCGGTGATCGCCGGCGCGTTCACGGTGCCCGGCGACGGCGCGGTCAATTTTCCGGCGCTGATCGACCGGCTGAAGCGGCATGGTTATTGCGGCTGGCTCGTCGTCGAGGCGGAGCAGGACCCAGTGGTCGCGCCGTCGTTCGACTATGCGCAGAAGGGGTACGGAACTTTGCGGGCGCTCGTCGATGCGCCGCTCGGCAAGGAGGCAGCATGAGCTTATTGGTAAAGGCAGAGCGCGAAGGCCAGACGATCGCGCGCGTGACGCCGCAGTCGGCCTGCTGGCGCTATGTAGGATTCGCCGCGTATCGGGTCGGCACGAGCGAACTCGTGTACGTATTCGAACCGGCGCGCGAAACGTGCATCGTCGTGCTGAGCGGCGCGGTCGATATCCAAACGCCGGATACGACATGGAGTTCGCTCGGTTCGCGCGACAGCGTGTTCGAAGACGCGGCGCCGTACGCGGTATATCTGCCGCCGAACGTGCGCGCGACGGTGCGCGCGAACCGCGACGCGGAAATTGGTGTCGCGAGCGCGCCGGCCAAGGGCGAGTATCCGGCGCGCTTGATCGAGCCGGCGTCGATGAAGCGCTCGACGCGCGGCAAGTCGCTGAATACGCGCTATGTGTGCGACATTCTTCCGCAGACCGAGCCGGCGGAGTCGTTGCTGGTGGTCGAAGTGAGAACGCCGGGCGGTCACGCGTCGAGCTATCCGCCGCACAAGCACGACACCGACAACATTCCGCACGAAAGCTCGCTCGAAGAAACCTATTACCACCGGCTCGATCCGCCGCAAGGCTTCGCATTCCAGCGCGTGTATACCGACTCGCGCGATATCGACGAATCGATGGCCGTCGAGGACCACGACGTCGTGATGGTGCCGCGCGGCTATCACCCGGTCATCGTGCCGTATGGCTACGACTCGTATTATCTGAACGTGATGGCCGGCAGCCAGCGGGTCTGGCATTTCCATAACGATCCGGCGCACGAATGGATCATCAATAAGGATGCTTGACCAGCCAGGACCCGCAGCGCGTTGGGCCAGGCCAGCAACGCGTCAGGTGCGCGACAGCCTTCGTTTCAGCCCACCCCGAGCCACTCGCGCATCACATCATCACGCGACAGGAACGACGTGAGCGTGCCGTCGAACACGAGCTCGCCGTGCCCCATCACCGCGACGCGGCTCGCGATGTCCTGCGCGATCACGAGCCTCTGTTCGATCAGCAACATCGCGACGCCACGCTCGCGCAGCGTGTGCAGACAATCGGCGACCTGCTGCATCACGAGACTCGCAAGCCCTTCGCCAGGCTCGTCGATCAGCAGCAGATCGGGGTCGCCGAGCAGCGCCCGCGCGAGCGCGAGCATCTGCTGCTCGCCGCCCGACAGTGCGCCGGCACGCGTGCGCTTGCGCTCGGCGAGCACCGGGAATAGCGCATAGGCGTCGTCGAGCGTGAAGCGCGGGGCGCGGCCGCGCGCCCGCGATGCGGCGGCCGGCGCAATGCCGAGCAGCAGGTTTTCATGGACGCTCAGCGCGGCAAACACGTCGCGATGCTCGGCCACATAGCCGAGCCCGAGCCGCGCGATCTCGAACGTGCGCAGACCGGCGAGCGAGCGTCCCGCGAAACGCAGTTCGCCCTCGCAGCGCACGAGGCCCATGATCGCGCGTGCGAGCGTCGAGCGGCCCGAGCCGTTGCGTCCGACCAGCGCGATCACTTCGCCGGGCTCGATGCTCAGCGTGACGCCGTGCAGCGCCTGGCTCGCGCCGTACCACGCGTTGAGGTCGCGAATGTCGAGCAGCGCGCTCATCGGCTTGCCCCGTGGTCCGGTTTATCACCGGCGCGAGCGGCTGAGGCCAGATCGAAGCGCTCACCCAGATACGCGGCCCGCACCGCCGCGTCCGCGCGAATTGCGGCCGGCGACCCGCTCGCGATGATGCGCCCCTGCACCAGCACCGAAATCCGATCGGCGATCGCGAACACCGCGTCCATGTCGTGCTCGACCATCAGCAGCGTGCGGCCCGCCGTGGTGTCGCGGATCAGCTCGATCGCGCGCGCCGCCTCCGCGCGGTTCATGCCTGCGGTCGGCTCGTCGAGCAGCAGCGTGTGCGCGCCGCCCGCGAGCGCGATGCCGAGGTCGAGCGCGCGCTGCTCTGCGTAGCTGAGCGTGCCGGCCGCGACGTCGCGGCGCGGGCCGAGGCCAACCGCGTCGAGCACGTCGACGGCGCGCGCATCGACCGCGGCGGTGCCGGTCAGACGCTGCCACCAGCGCGTGCGATCGCGCTCGGCAAGCTGCGCCGCGCAGCGCAGGTTGTCGAACACGGACAGCCGCGCGAACACGCTGGTGCTCTGGAAACTGCGCGCCAGGCCGCGGCGCGCGATCGCGGCCGGCGCGAGCCGCGTGATGTCCGCGCCGAACAGATGGATACGCCCCGCGCTGGGCCGCGCGCCGCCGCCGATCAGGTGGAACAGCGTCGATTTGCCCGCGCCGTTCGGGCCGATCAGCGCGTGGCGTTCGCCGGGTTCGATCGCGAGATCGACGCCGCGCAGGATCGGTGTCGCGCCGAAACGCTTTTCGATGCCATAGAGCGCGAGTGCGGGGATCATCGTGCGGCTCCGGAGGATCGTGCCGCGCGTGCTCGCGCGGGGACACGTGCATGCGCGCGCAGCGCATGGCGTGTGGACAGCGCTGCCAGGGCGGCGAGCGCAACGAGTGTCAGCGCCAGAGGACCCGGCGACAGCGTCGGTGCAACGGGGACATCGGCACTCGCACCGGCGCCGAACCATGCGCTAAACGCCGCGCCTTCGTCCGCACCGAACTGCGCCGCATAGGCCCATTGCACCGCGATCACGATGGCAGCGAGCCACAGCAGCCCCGCCGCCGCGCTCCACAGATACGCGGCCCGGCAACCACGCCAGCCATAGGCCGAAATCCGCGCCACCTGCCGCGACGCAAAGCCAGCAAGCCCATCCGGCGCGGCCATCACGACGACGACAAAGAACAACCCGAGATAGAACAGCCACGCCCGCGTGACACTCGCGACCACCACGCTGAAAAACGTGATCACGATCGCCCCCGCGACCGGCCCGAAGAAAGCGGCCGTGCCCCCGATCACGGTCGCGATCAGCACCGCGCCCGAGCGCATCATGCCGACGCTCTCGGTCGACACGAGTTCGATATTGATCAATCCGAGCGTCCCCGCGATACCCGCAAAAAACGCCGACAGCACGACCACGCCATAGCGAACCCGGCGCGGATAGCAGCCGATCGCCGCCGCGCGCGCCGGGTTGTCGCGCACCGCGTTCGCGAGCCGCATGAACGGCGTGCGCGACAGCGCAAACATCGCGACGCTCGCGACGACGCACCACAGCGCGATCAGCGCATAAGCCTCGCGCGCCGGACCGAAGCTCCAGCCGCCGAGCAGCGGCCCGCTCGCGCGATCGATCGCGACGCCCGCCTCGCCGCCGAACCAGCCCGGCAGCGTCCACGCCGCCGCGACGACGAGCTCGCCGAGACCGAGTGTGATCATCGCGAACGCGGTGCCGGCACGGCGCGTCGCGATAAAGCCGAACAGCACGCCGCACAGCGCGCCGCCGATGCCGCCGACCACCGGCAGTAGTACGAGCGGCACGCCGCCTGCGTTGAACACGCGCGCGGCGATCAGCGCGCCGAGCCCCGCAAACGCGGCGTGTCCGAACGACAGCAGCCCCGTCTCACCTAGCAGCAAGTTGTACGACAGCGCGAACACGATCATCGTCGCGCTTTGCGCGAGATAGGCGAGCAGCCAGCTGTGCGGCCAGATGAAAGGCGGCACGGCCAGGAAGATGACGAGCGCGAGCCACGGCGCGAGCGCGCGGCCGGGCCTGCAAGGCCGCACCCCGCTGTCCATCGCATCTGACGACCCGCTCCGCTTACGCATGATCGTCACGCCGTCCGAACAGCCCGCGCGGCCTCATCGCCAGCACCGCGACGAGCAGCAGGTACGGCAGCAGCGGCGCGACTTGCGCGAGCGTCAGCGCGTCCCATTCGGGCGGCAGCACCGCGCCGGCGAGCGACATCGCGTCGCCCAACGACAGATCGCTCGCGACCGCCAGCGTCTGCACGCACCCCACCAGCAGCGACGCGACCAGCGCCCCGC
Organism: Paraburkholderia atlantica; assembly: GCF_000092885.1. Taxonomy (NCBI): domain Bacteria; kingdom Pseudomonadati; phylum Pseudomonadota; class Betaproteobacteria; order Burkholderiales; family Burkholderiaceae; genus Paraburkholderia; species Paraburkholderia atlantica. The sequence continues at coordinate 2,304,967 of NC_014117.1, forward strand.
TCAGCGACCCCAGACCGCCGATCACGACCACGACGAACACGAGCGAGCCGAGCGACTCCGCCATCGCCGGCTCGATCACGAACAGCGGCGCGCCGATCACGCCGGCCAGCGCGGCGAGCGCGGTGCCGGCCGCGAACACGCCGGTGAACACTCGCGGCACGTTGTGGCCGAGCGCTTCGACGGCCTGCGCATGCGTGAGCGCGGCGCGCACGATCAAACCCGTCTTCGACACGCGCAGCATCGCGACGAGCGCCGCGAGCATCGCGAGCGACACCGCCATCATGAACGCGCGATAGCGCGTGAACACCGCGCCGTACAGCGAGAACAGCGGACCGTCGAGCACGGCCGGAATCGTCGCCGACAGCGGACTGTGCCCCCAGCCGAGCTTGACCAGTTCGCCGAGCAGATACGCGGCGCCGAACGTCAGCAGCAGCTCGGGCAGATGACCGTGCCCGCGCACGCGCCGCAGCAGCCAGCGCTCGAGCGCCGCGCCGAGCAGACCGACGACGAGCGGCGCGACCACCAGCGCGCTCCAGAAACCGGCGCGCGCCGCCACCGAAAAGCCGACGTACGCGCCGAGCATGTAGAAGCTCGCATGCGCGAAGTTGAGCACGCCGAGCATGCTGAAGATCAGCGTCAGCCCGGCCGACAGCATGAACAGCAACAGCCCGTAGCTCAGGCCGTTGAGCAGAGTGATGATGAACGACTGCACGCGTCTAGTTCGCCGGTCCGGCGACGCACAAAGGTTCGAGCGCCGCGCGCAGTTCGGCGGGCAGGTTCACCGGACGGCGCGTTGCGCGATCCACGTAGACGTGCACGAAATGCCCCTGCGCGGCGGGCGCGGCGTCGCCGTCGCGGAACAGCCCCACCTCGTAGCACACGCTCGACGTGCCGAGCCGCGCGACGCGCAAGCCCGCGTCGATGCGATCGGGAAACACGAGCGGCGCGAAGTAGTTGCACTGCGTCTCGACGACGAGCCCGATCGTCGCGCCGTGCTCGAAATCGAGCACGCCCGCGCGGATCAGATACTCGTTCACGACGGTGTCGAAATAGCTGTAGTAGACGACGTTGTTCACGTGGCCGTACACGTCGTTGTCCATCCAGCGCGTGGTGATCGACAGGAAATGCGGATACGCGGCGCGGCCGGCGGGGGCGGGTTTGTTCATCGGAGGTGGCGGTTGGTGGATGCGAGGATGCGGGGCTGCCTCACAGCGACTCGGTCAGCATGCGGCGATAGTCGTCGGCGCTCGCCTCGCGCGGATTCGTGCGGTGGCAATGATCGAGCAGCGCGCCCTGCACGACCTTGTCGAACATGCTTTCGTCGACGCCCATCTGCCTGAGGCCGGTCGGCAGGCCGAGCCGCGCGGTCATGTCGAACAGCGCCTGTGCGAGGTCCGCATGCTCGGGCACCCCCATCACGCGACGCATGCGCGCATAGCGACGCTCGGCCACCACGGTCGGCGCGCGCTCGTTGAAGCGCAGCACCGCGGGCAGCACGACCGCGTTCAGCGTACCGTGATGCAGCGACGTGCGGCCGTTCACCCTCAGGCCGCCCAGTGGATGCGACAGCGAATGCACACAGCCGAGGCCCTTCTGGAACGCCATCGCGCCCTGCATCGACGCGCTCATCATGTTCAGGCGCGCCTCGCGATCGCTGCCGTCCGCGCAGGCGCGCTCGATGCTGTGCCACGCGCGTTCGAGACCGTCGAGCGCGATGCCGTCGGCGGGCGGATTGAAGGCCGGCGCGAGGAAGGTCTCGATGCAATGCGCGATCGCGTCCATGCCGGTCGCGGCGGTCAGCCCCGGCGGCAGGCCGAGCGTGAGACCCGGATCGCATAGCGCCGATTTCGGCAGCAGACTCCACGAATGAAAACCGAGCTTGCGGCCGTCGTTCAGGATCACGATCGCGCCGCGCGCGACTTCGCTGCCGGTGCCGGCCGTGGTCGGAATCGCGATCAGCGGCGCGACGGCGTCGGTGATCTTCGCGCTGCCGCCTTCGATCGTCGCGTACTGCGTGAGCGGCCCCGGATGCGTGGCCGCGATCGCGACGCCCTTCGCGAGATCGATCGACGAGCCGCCGCCCACCGCGATCAGCCCGTCGCAGCCTTCGTCGCGATACAACCGAGCCGCCGCGAGCACCTTTTCCTCGGTCGGATTCGACGGCGTGTCGTCGAACAGCGGCACGTCGCCGAGCTTCAGCGCGTCGAGTGCCTGCCGCACGATGCCGGCCGCGACGACGCCCTTGTCGCTGATCACCAGGGGCCGCTCGATGCCGATGCGCGCGCACTCGGATGACAGTTGCGACAGTGCGTCGTAGCCCAGATGAATATGGGTCAGGTAGTAGATGTAGGCCATGCCGTTGCTTCTCCCTGAGCGTGCGCTCATTGACCGCTGATTGACGTGGATGATCGGTTCGGTAATGCGTCGATGGCTGTGCTGTGTCGGGTGGTGTCTCGTGTGCTGTGGGCTGTCTCTATGTTGGCTGCGTTGTCCGCGTTGTCTGTGTGCTGGCTAATGTTCCGGTTCGATGGCCGGAGCGCTTTACAGCCCCGGCCGCTCGACGAATTCGAACGGCAAATTGCGCCGCCGCATCCATTCGCCGAGCGCTTGCCCCGTGCCCGCGCGCCACGGCCGCAGCTTCGCGGGCTCGACGAGCTGGTATTCCAGCAGTTCCGGCGACAGCGCGATCGTCCCGTGCGCCTTCACGTGATACGCGATGATCAGCTCGTTCTTGCGGATGAATTCGTACACGCCGATCAGCTCGACCGACTCCGCATGCAGTGACGTCTCCTCCATCACTTCGCGCGCGATGCCCTGCTCCGGCGTCTCGCCGTTTTCGAGGAAGCCGGTGATCAGCGCGAACCGGCCCTCGGGCCACGCGGCATTGCGCGCAAGCAGAATCTTGCCCTCGTACTCGACGATCGCAGCGACGACCGGCAGCGGATTATTCCAGTGCACGTAGCCGCACTCGGTGTCGGGACAGATTTGACGGACGCGGCCACCGTCGTGCTCAGGGTCGGTGCGTTCGGTCAGTGGCTTCGCGCAGCGGGGACAGAATCGATACTCGGTCATGGCGGGGGACGTCTCTTTGTTTCGTGTTTTTTGGCGGGTCGTAGTGGCGTGCTTCGCGTGTGTGCCGAGTGATGCGTCGAGGTGCCGGTGGTCGCTCAGGCTCCGGCAACTCACGCGTGCGCGATCACGCGGCGCACAGCTCGCGCACGTCGGCGGCAAAACGCTCGACCGTTTCGGGCTGCGTGTCCCACGCGCACATCAGACGGCAACCGCCCGCGCCGATGAACTCGTAGAACTTCCAGCCGCGCCCGCGCATCGCCTTCGCGGCATGCGGCGGCAACTGCGCGAACACCGCATTCGATTCGCTCGGAAACATGATGCTCACGCCCGGGATTTCCTGCAACCGCGTCTCCAGCAGGCGCGCCATCGCGTTCGCGTGACGCGCATTGCGCAACCATACGTCGTTGTCGAGCAGACCGAGCCAGGGCGCGGAAATGAAGCGCATCTTCGATGCAAGCTGTCCCGCCTGCTTGAGCCGATAGGCGAAATCGTCGGCGAGCGCGCGGTCGAAGAACACCACCGCCTCGCCGACCGGCAAGCCGTTCTTGGTGCCGCCGAAGCACAGCACGTCGACGCCCGCGCGCCACGTGATTTCGGACGGATGCACGTCGAGCGCGGCGACCGCGTTCGCGAAACGCGCGCCGTCCATGTGCACCTTCAGATGACGGCGCTTCGCGATCGCGGCGATCGCGCGCACTTCCTCGACGCTGTAAACGGTGCCGACCTCGGTCGACTGCGTCAGCGTGACGACCTTCGGCTTCGGATAGTGGATATCGGCGCGCCGCGTGACGATGGACTCGATCGCATCGGGCGTGAGCTTGCCGCCGATGCCCGGCGCCGTCAGCAGTTTCGAGCCGTTTGAGAAGAACTCGGGACCGCCGCATTCGTCGGTCTCGATGTGCGCGAGTTCGTGGCAGATCACCGAGTGGTACGACTGGCACAGCGACGCGAGCGCGAGCGAATTGGCCGCCGTGCCGTTGAACACGAAGAACACTTCGCAATCGGTCTGAAACAGGTCGCGCAGACGGTCGCAGACCTGGTTGGTCCAGGAGTCGTCGCCGTAGGCCGGCTCGTGGCCGCTGTTGTTGGCGGCGATCAGCGCGTCGAGCGCTTCGGAACAGATGCCGGCGTAGTTGTCGGACGCGAAATGTTGCATGGTCGAGCGACGCGCCCGGCGACAGGCGCGAGAAAATGACGGAAAGCGGTCATTTTAGTGCGCTCGTGCGAGATTTGTTTTCGGGTGCTAGCTGCAACCGCAATCCGGCATGCGGCCACGGCGCGGGCCGCGCGGCACGCGCATTACCGCGATCAGTCCCGCCGCCCCCGCCAGCAGCGCGCCCGCGGCGAGCCACAGCGCCAGCGAAAACGATCCCGTGTGGGCGGCAATCGGCGCGGCGACCAACGGACCCGCGATCTGTCCGATACCATAGGCCGCCGTCGCGTAACCCATCAGCCCGGCCGCGTCGTCGCCGCGCAGCCGCCGCGCCTCGCGCATCGCGAATAGCGTGATCGCGGTAAACGGCAGGCCGATCAGGATGCTGCCGAGCGAAAACCCGCCCGCAGTCGGCCACACGATGCCCAATGCGATGCCGAATGCCTGCAGCACATACGAGCCCCCAAGCAGCGCGCGGTTGTCCCAATGCAAGGGCAAACGCGCGGCGAACAACGCGCCGACGATCAGCGCGGCACCGAACATCGGCCAGAACAGGTCCGGCCACGCCGAGCCCGGCAACGCGTGGCGCGCGATGACCGGCAGAAAGGTCGCGGTAATGATGTAGCCGAAGCCCGGGATACCGTAGAGCAGGACCAGCCAGAACGCGTCGGCGCGGCGGACGGCATGACTCGTCCGAACACCGTCCGTACGGGGCGGCGGGTTTGCGCCAGCGCGTGATCCGGTGGCGGATTTTGCGGTGGAGGAGCTCGCAACGGCAGGCTTCGCCGCCCCCACGCCCTGAGTCTCCCCGAACACCGGCCACACCAGCACGGTCAGCACCGCGCCGATCAACGCAAAGCCGATCCATCCGACCACCGCGCCATAGCCGCCCGCGACGCTGACCAGCAGGCCGGTCCCGACGATGCCCACGCCCGGCCCGGTGTAGATGACCCCGCTCCACTCATTTGCGCCGAGTTCAGCGAGCCGCCGCAAGCCCCACTGCGACGCGAACACGAAGGTCCACGCGCTGACCGCGCCGGCGACGAAGCGCACCAGCGCCCACACCCAAAACTGGCCGGTGACACCCATCGCGAGCGTCAGCAGCACGGTTGCGGCGAGTCCGACGCGCACCATGCGCGCGGGCTCGGCCCGCAGCGCCGCGCACGTCATCGCGCCGACGAAATAGCCGGCGTAATTGGCCGACGCGAGCCAGCCGCCATGCTGGATATCGAGGTGCGGCTGGCCGAACGCGGCGCCGTGCAGCATCAGCGGCAGCAGCGGCGTAAAAGCAAAGCGCCCGATACCGAGCGCGACGGCCAGCGCGGCCATGCAGGCGAGCGCCGCGCGCCGGGCGGCGTGCGGTTCGTGGAAGCGCCGGTACGCGTGGGAGGCAAGGTCGTTCATGATCGGACGGTCAAGCAGCGATGGGGTGAATCCATATTAGCTTGACCTCTGGATCACGAAAAATGAATAATTAGGATGCCATTCATCGCCAGGAGAGAATCATGGATCTGGCCGCTCTGACCATTTTTCGCGCGGTCGTGCGCGAAAACGGCGTGACGCGCGCCGCGGCGAAGCTCAATCGCGTGCAATCGAACGTGACCACCCGCATCAAGCAGCTCGAGGAGCAACTCGGCACCGAGCTGTTCATCCGCGACGGTCGCCGGCTCGTGCTGACGCCGGCCGGCGAGACCCTGCTGCCCTACGCGGAACGGCTGCTCGCGCTCGCCGACGAGGCGCGTCACGCGGTGCGCGAGGATCGCCCGAGCGGGCGTCTGCGCCTCGGTACGATGGAAAGCGTCGCGGCGACGCGTCTGCCGGCCCTGCTCGCGCAATATCACCAGCAATGGCCGGCCGTCGAACTGGAGCTGGAGACCGGCACGACCGGCAGGCTGATCGAGCGCGTGCGCGAGTTCGAGGTCGACGCGGCACTAGTCGCTACGCCGCTCGATGCCGCCACGCTCGGCGATGTGTTCGAGACCGTGCCGATCTTCCACGAGGAACTCGTGATGCTGACGCCGCGCGGCCATCGGCCGATCCGCGAAGTGCGCGACATTGCGCTATCGACGTTGATCGCGTTCGAGCGCGGCTGCGCCTATCGCGCGTATATCGAGAAGTGGTATCTGGAGCACGGCATGCGGCCGGAGCGCGTGCTGGAACTCGGCTCGTATCACGCGATCGTCGCGTGCGTGGCGGCCGGTGCGGGCGTTGCGGTCGCACCGCGCTCGGTGCTCGATCTACAGAGTGACACGAGCAATATCGCGGTGCACGAGTTGCCCGATATCGGCATCATCGACACGTTGCTGGTCTGGCGACGCGGACATTTTTCATCGGCGCTCAATGCGTTGCGGCGCGCGCTGGTCGCATCGCAGGAAGGGACGGCCGACGCGGATACGGCGGCGTCCGTGGTTGCGAACGTGGTCTGATCGTTGAATCCGCGCCGGCAACCTGGGCTCGACGCAAGCCGAACGGCTTCAGCAAAAGCAAAGGGGCCACGCAGCGCGCCGATCTTGCTGGCGCGCTGCGTGGCCCCTTCGTCGAACCCGGCTCGACTTCGCGTCGAGCCGGACTCAACCGACCATCAGTTTCAAAGCTGACTTTCGACCCAGCCCTTGACGCCCGCGAGCGCCGCCGGCAGGTTGGCCGGCTCGGTACCGCCAGCCTGCGCCATGTCCGGACGGCCACCGCCCTTGCCGCCCACCTGCTGGGCCACGAAGTTGACCAGCTCGCCCGCCTTGACCTTCTTGCTGGCGTCGGCGGTCACACCGGCGATCAGGCTGACCTTGCCGCCTTCGACAGACGCCAGCACGATCGCCGCGCTCTTCAGCTTGTCCTTGAGCTTGTCGACCGTTTCGCGCAGCGTCTTCACGTCCGCGCCTTCGAGCGTCGCCGCGAGCACATGCACGCCGCCGACTTCGATCGCCTGGCCCGCGAGCTCGTCGCCCTGGCTCGACGCCATCTTCGACTTCAGCGCGCTCAGTTCCTTCTCGAGCGCCTTCACCTGGTCTTGCACCTGGCCGATGCGCTGCGTGAGTTCCGCCGGTTGCGCCTTCAGCACGGCCGCGGCCGCGTTGACCCGCGCTTCGAGCTCCTGCACGTAGCGCACCGCGTTGTCGCCGGTGATCGCTTCGACGCGACGGATACCGGCCGCGACGCCGCCTTCCATCACGATCTTGAAGAAGCCGATGTCGCCCGAGCGATTCACGTGCGTACCGCCGCACAGCTCACGCGAGAAGCCGAGGTCGAGCACGCGCACTTCGTCGCCGTACTTTTCGCCGAACAGCGCCATGGCGCCGCCCTTCACCGCATCGTCGTACGACATCAAACGCACGATACCGGGCGCGTTCGCCAGCACTTCGGCGTTGACGATTTCCTCGACGCGGCGGATCTGTTCGTCCGTCATCGGCGCGTTGTGCGCGAAGTCGAAGCGGGTCTTGTCAGCGTCGACGAGCGAGCCCTTCTGCTGCACGTGCGAACCGAGCACCTCGCGCAGCGCCTTGTGCATCAGGTGCGTGGCCGAGTGGTTGCGCGCCGTGCGAGCGCGGCGCACCGCGTCGATTTCCGCCTTGACGACGTCGCCGACCTTCAGCGTGCCCTGCTCGAGCGTGCCGTGATGGCCGACCACATCGGCCTGCACCTTCAGCGTATCGGCAACGGCAAAGCGCGTGCTGGCGTTCGCGAGCACGCCCTGGTCGCCGACCTGGCCGCCCGACTCCGCATAGAACGGCGTGTGATCGAGCACGACGACCGCCGGCTGGCCGGCCTGCACCTGCTGCACCGACGCGCCGTCCACATACAGCGCGACGACCTTTGCGTCGTCGAAGACGATTTCTTCGTAGCCGTGGAACGTGGTCTTCGCGCCCGAGTATTCGAGGCCCTGCGCCATCTTGAACTTGCCCGCCGCGCGCGCCTGTTCGCGCTGACGCGCCATCGCGTCGTCGAACGCGGGTTCGTCGACCGTCACTTCGCGCTCGCGGCAGACGTCCGCGGTCAGATCGAGCGGGAAGCCGTAGGTGTCGTGCAGCTTGAACGCGAGTTCGCCGTCGAGCGTCTTGCCGCCCTTCGCGTCGAGATCGGCCAATGCGGCTTCGAGAATCGACATGCCGTGCTCGATCGTCTCGAAGAAGCGCTCTTCTTCCTGACGCAGCACGTCGGTCACGCGCTTCTCGGCCTGTGCCAGTTCCGGATAGGCGTCGCCCATCTGCGCGACGAGGTCGGCGACGAGGCGATGGAAGAACGAACCCTTCTTGCCGAGCTTGTAGCCGTGGCGGATCGCGCGGCGCACGATGCGGCGCAGCACGTAGCCGCGGCCTTCGTTGCCCGGAATCACGCCGTCGACGATCAGGAACGAGCACGCGCGGATGTGATCGGCGATCACCTTCAGCGAGTTGTTGGTCAGATCGGTCACGCCGGTTTCGCGGCCAGCGGCTTGAATCAGCGCCTGGAACAGGTCGATCTCGTAGTTGCTGTGCACGTGCTGCAGCACCGCGGCGATACGCTCGAGGCCCATGCCGGTGTCCACGCATTGCTTCGGCAGCGGCGTCATGTTGCCCTGCGCGTCGCGGTTGAACTGCATGAACACTAGGTTCCAGATTTCGATGTAGCGGTCGCCGTCTTCCTCCGGCGATCCCGGCGGGCCACCCCACACGTCCGGGCCGTGGTCGTAGAAGATTTCCGAACACGGGCCGCACGGGCCGGTGTCGGCCATCTGCCAGAAGTTATCCGACGCGTAGCGCGCGCCCTTGTTGTCGCCGATGCGGATGATGCGCTCGACCGGCACGCCCACTTCCTTCGCCCAGATGTCGTGCGCTTCGTCGTCTTCCTGGTAGACGGTGACCCACAGCTTGTCTTTCGGCAGCTTGTAGACTTCGGTCAGCAGTTCCCACGCGTAGTGGATCGCGTCGCGCTTGAAATAGTCGCCGAACGAGAAGTTGCCGAGCATCTCGAAGAACGTGTGATGACGCGCGGTGTAGCCGACGTTCTCGAGATCGTTGTGCTTGCCGCCGGCGCGCACGCTGCGCTGCGCGGTCGTGGCGCGCGAATACGGGCGCGATTCCGCGCCGAGGAACACATCTTTGAACTGCACCATCCCCGAATTGGTGAAGAGCAGCGTCGGGTCGTTGCCGGGCACGAGGCTCGACGAACGGACGATCGTATGGCCCTTCGATTCGAAGAACTTGAGGAATTTCTCGCGGATATCAGCGGCTTTCATAGCGTGCGGGGGACGGTCCTGACGGTTCCTGACGAAGACTGGCGGTCGGTGGGATGCGCCAACTGTCTGTTTCTTTAAACGACTGATTATACGGGATCGGCACGCGCGCGCGGCACTGCGCGCCGCCTGGCCGGCTATCCGGCCAGGCCGGCATGCGCCCGCTGCGACACTCGCGTGTCCGATCGTCCGATCCGCGCTATGACGTTCGGCTGACTGCGTCCGCGAGCGGGAATCGCTTAAGATGACTTCCACGAAACTTCACGCGAAATGGCGCATGGCGGTTCGCCGCGCGGCCTGCAACCATCAGGAGACATTCACGAACATGGGCGCTCTCAGTCACATCCGCGTGCTGGATCTCACCCGCGTGCTCGCCGGTCCGTGGTGCGCGCAGACGCTCGCCGACTTCGGCGCCGACGTCATCAAGATCGAACGCCCCGAGGTCGGCGACGACACGCGCCACTGGGGGCCGCCGTATCTGAAAACGCCGGACGGCGCGGACACGCGCGAAGCCGCCTACTATCTCGCGGCGAACCGCAACAAGCGCTCGGTCACGCTCGACATCGCGTCGCCCGAGGGCCAGCGGATCGTGCGCGAGTTGGCAGCGCAAAGCGACGTCGTGCTCGAAAACTACAAGGTCGGCCAGTTGAAGAAATACGGCCTCGACTATGAATCGCTCAAAGCGGTGAAGCCCGACCTGATCTACTGCTCGGTCACGGGCTTCGGGCAGACCGGGCCGTATGCGCAGCGCGCCGGTTATGACTTCATCGTGCAGGGCATCGGCGGCTTCATGAGCATCACCGGCGAGCGCGACGGCCAGCCCGGCGGCGGCCCGCAGAAGGCCGGCGTCGCGATCGCCGACCTGATGACCGGCATGTACTCGACGATCGCCGTGCTGACCGCGCTCACGCACCGCGACCGCACGGGCGAAGGCCAATACATCGACATGGCGCTGCTCGACGTGCAGGTCGCGATGCTCGCCAACATGAACTCGAACTACCTCGCGAGCGGTCAGCCGCCGGTGCGCTGGGGCAACGCGCATCCGAACATCGTGCCCTACCAGACCTTCCAGACGAGCGATGGCTGGATCATCGTCGCGGTCGGCAACGACGGACAGTTCCGCAAGTTCGTCGAGGTCGGCGGCCGCCCGGAACTCGCCGACGACGACCGGTTCGCGACCAACCCCGCGCGCGTGCGCAACCGCGAACTGCTCGTGCCGATGCTCGCGGACATGGTCCGTGTGCAAGGCAAGCAGCGATGGATCGCGGCGCTCGAAGCGGCCGGCGTGCCGTGCGGGCCGATCAATAACCTCGACGAAGTGTTCGACAACGAGCAGGTGGTCGCGCGCGCACTGCAGGTGGATCTGCCGCATCCGTCGGGCGGCACGGTCAAGCTCGTGCGCAATCCGATCAACATGACCGGCACGCCGCCGCAGGCGCTGAGCCATCCGCCACTGCTCGGCGAGCATACCGAGCAGGTGCTGAGCGACCTGCTCGGATACGACGCGCAGACGATTGCGGAATTGAAGCGAAAAACGGTGATCTGATCGACGAGGCGGCGAGACTCAGCGCGGCGCCCTTAGCGAAGCCAGCCAGCTGCGCCCCTCGTCCCAATCGCCGAGGCCGCTATCGGCGTTGATGTGGCCGCGCGCGCCAATCTCGATCCAGCGGCTGCCCCACGCGTTCGCGCAGGTTCGTGAAAACGGCACGCCGCCATACGGATCGTCGCTGCTCGCCACGACGATCGTCGCAAACGGCAGGCGTTCGAGCGGCACCGGCGCAAAACCGGTCGCGTCCCGCGGGAAATGCGCTTCGGCCGGATCAGGCACGGCGACCAGCAGCGCGCCGGCCACCTTCGCGAGCTGCGCCGCGCTCGCGTACTGCGAGGCCCAGAACGCCGTGGTCAGACAGCCGAGGCTGTGAGCGGCGAACACGACCGGCGCGTCCAGGGAGTCGAGCGTGGCGGCCAGCGTGCGGCACCAGGCGTCTCGCGAAGGGTGGTCCCAGTCCGGCATCCGCACGCGGACGAACGCGGGATCGAGCGCTTGCCAGCGCGTTTGCCAGTGGCCTGGGCCGGAGTCCAGATAGCCCGGCAGTACGAGTGTGGTTGGTTGTTGTTCGGTCATCGTGCTTCCCCGTGTTCGGCTTATGGCCCGCTCGCGGGATAGCGCGGCGGGGCGTCTACCGTATCACGCGTGCCACGCCGGCACCACGGGGATCGCTCGCTGGCTCGGGCGTCGCGCCGTTCACGCGGATCATCTGCACGTCGCCGTTGAACGGCTGCTGCTCGACCGTATAGCCGAGGTCCTTCAATTGCGTGGCGAGCTCATCCGGCGCGGGATGGTACGGCTCGAAGTAGATCGTCTTTTGCGGCAGCAGCTGATGATGGAAACGCATTGCGGCGAGCGCGTCCGTCGGCGACATGTCGAAGTCGGACAGATTCGTCATCACCTGAAAGATCGTCGTCAGGATGCGCGAGCCGCCGGGCGTGCCGATCGCTAGCGCGATCTTGCCGTCCTTCATCAGCAGCGTGGGCGTCATCGACGAAATCGGGCGGCGGCCCGGCGCGATCGTGTTCGGCTCGGCGTCGGCGGCGCCAGTTGCCGAGACCGCGCCCGACGCGCCTGTCGCACCGGCGCCGGCCGGCTTGATCACGAAATCGTCCAGCGCATCGTTCAGCAGAAACCCACCGCCGTCCACCACCACGCCCGAGCCGAAATCGCCGTTCAGCGTGTAGGTGTTCGACACCGCGTTGCCCCACTTGTCGACCACCGAAAAATGCGTGGTTTGCGCCTTCTCCGTGGCCGCGGCACCGTCGACACCGGGTTTCACCGCTGCCGCGCCCGGCGCTTCGTCGGTTTTGACTTCGGCCGCGCGCTGCGCGAGGTAGGCGTCGTCGATCAGCTTCGCGACCGGCACCGGCGATGCATCCGGGTCGCCGAGATAGCGCTGCCGGTCCGCGAACACCCGATCCTCGATCTGCGCGATCAGATGGATGTACGGCGCCGAATTCAACGCGACACCGTCGAACGCAGGCTGCAGAGCGGCCCGCATCTTCAGCATCTGGATCAGCCCGATCCCGCCCGAGCTCGGCGGCGGCGCGGTGATCACGCGGTAGCCGTGCCAGTCGGCGGCGAGCGGCTCGCGCCACAGTGCCTTGTACTGGCTCAGATCCTGGCTCGTGATCAGGCCGTGGCCGTACATCTGCGCGGCGATCATTTGGGCCGTGCGGCCCTCGTAGAACTCGCGGCCGCCGTCGCTCGCGATCCGCCCGAGCGTCTGCGCGAGTTCGGGCTGGCGCAGCGTCACGCCCGCTTTGAGGTTCCCGAAATAGGCGTCGAAATTGGTCTTGCTGGCGAAGCTCTTCGCAGCCGCGTCGCGTCGCTGCTGCAGCCGCGGGTCGACCTGGAAGCCGTCGGTCGCGTAATGGATCGCGGGCGCGAGCACCTGCTTCCATTTGAGCTTGCCGAAGCGCCGCTGCGCTTGCCACATACCATCGACCGTGCCCGGCACAGCCGCCGCGCGATGCCCGACCGTGCTCATGCCCGGCACCACATTGCCCTTGTCGTCGAGGTACATGTCGCGGGTCGCCTGCTGCGGCGCGCGCTCGCGATAGTCGAGAAAATACGGCTTACCGTCGACCAGCAGCGTCATGAAACCGCCGCCGCCGAGGTTGCCCGCATCGGGCCGCGTGACGGCGAGCGTGAAGGCCATCGCGACCGCGGCATCGACCGCGTTGCCGCCTTCGGCGAAGATCTGCTGCGCCGTGTCGGCACTGTAGCCATCCGGCGCGGCGACGGCCGACGCATCGAGCGCCGGCTTCGGCGCCGGTGTTTTCGCGCCGGCGGACAACGGCGCAGCCAGGTTCACGGCAAGCGCGGCACACCAGGCCGATGCGAGCACGCGACGGGTACGGCAAGAAAATCTGGCGCTAGCCAAAGCGCGGGCGGAAGGCGCGCGAAACGCGCCGTGCGTCGGGATAGACATCCGAGAAAACTCCGGCAACGAGGCGAGCATGGCGCACGAGCAGAGAAGCCTCGTGCAAGAAGATGAAGAATAGTGTGGACGGCCCGGGCAAGCCCGCCCCGCGCAAAGGCCCAGCACAGGTGCGCGGCCGCGCGCAGCAGCGCATCCTAAGTCGGCGCGCAGCCGGCCGCCAACCCGTTTTACCTCCTGTTACAGCCCCGCGCGCCTGCTGCGGTCACTGCGGCATCCGCGCCAAACCCGCCCCGCTGTTGGCTGCGCGCCGCAAGCGCCTGCCGCGAACGGGCTCGTCAGGTAGAATTGACGGCTAAGCGGGCGCATTGCGCGCCCCCACGGACTCTCATCTTCTCGCATGAATATCGAACGCAAAGACGCTGACCGCAACGACGCGCCCGCGGCATCCAATTTCATCCGCAACATCATCGACGACGACAACCGCACCGGCAAATGGAGCCAGCGCGTCGAAACGCGCTTCCCGCCGGAGCCGAACGGCTATCTGCACATCGGTCACGCGAAGAGCATCTGCCTGAACTTCGGCGTCGCGCGCAGCTACGGCGGCGTGTGCCATCTGCGCTTCGACGACACCAATCCGGAGAAGGAAAGCGTCGAGTACGTCGAGTCGATCATCGACTCGGTGCGCTGGCTCGGCTTCGAATGGGAAAAGGACCGCACCGAGCATCTGTACTACGCGAGCGACTACTACGACAAGCTGTACGAGTTTGCCGAGCTGCTGATCCAGCGCGGCAAGGCGTACGTGGATAGCCAGTCGGCCGAGGAAATGCGCGCGAACCGCGGCTCGGCCACCGAAGTCGGCACGCCGTCGCGTTTCCGCGAGCGTTCGGTCGAGGAAAACCTCGATCTGTTCCGCCGCATGAAGGCGGGCGAGTTCAAGGAAGGCGAGCACGTGCTGCGCGCGAAGATCGACATGTCGTCGCCGAACTTCAACATGCGCGACCCGGTCATCTATCGCATCCGCTTCGCGCATCACTACCGTACCGGCGACACGTGGTGCGTGTACCCGATGTACGACTACACGCACTGCATCTCGGACGCGCTCGAAAACATCACGCATTCGCTGTGCACGCTCGAATTCGAAGATCACCGCCCGCTGTACGACTGGATCCTGAACGAGCTGGCCGAAGCCGGCATCTTCAAGCGTCCGTTGCCGCAGCAAATCGAGTTTTCGCGCCTGAACCTGACTTACGCGATCACCAGCAAGCGCAAGCTGCTGCAACTCGTCAACGAAGGCCATGTGGAAGGCTGGGACGACCCGCGCATGCCGACCATCGTCGGCGTTCGCCGGCGCGGCTTCACGCCCGAATCGATCCAGCTGTTCTGCGAGCGCATCGGCGTGACCAAGGTCGACTCGTGGATCGACATGAGCGTCTTCGAAGGCGCGCTGCGCGACGATCTCGACGAGAAGGCGCCGCGCATCGCCGCGGTGCTCGATCCGGTCAAGCTGATCATCGACAACTTCCCCGAACGCCTCACCGAGCCGTGCCACGCACCGGTGCATCCGCATCATCCGGAACAGGGCGTGCGCGAGTTTCCGATTTCGCGCGAGCTGTGGATCGAGCGCGAGGACTTCACGGAAACGCCGCCGAAGGGCTACTTCCGCCTGTTCCCGGGCAACAAGGTGCGCCTGCGCTACGGCTACGTGATCGAATGCACGCACGCGGACAAGGACGAGAACGGCAACATCGTCGCGGTACATTGCAACTACTTCCCGGACAGCAAATCGGGTACCGAAGGCGCGAACAACTACAAGGTCAAGGGCAACATCCACTGGGTCAGCGCGGCGGCCGCGTGCCCGGCCGAAGTGCGCATCTACGACCGGCTGTTCAAGGAACCGCAACCGGACGCCGGCGGCCGCGATTTCCTCGAAGCGCTGAATCCGGACTCGAAGCGCGTGGTCCAGGCCTACCTCGAAACCGGCGCGCGCCATGCGCTGCCGGAGCAGCGCTACCAGTTCGAGCGGCATGGCTACTTCGTTGCCGACCGCGTCGATTCGAAGCCGGGTAAGCCCGTATTCAACCGCATCGTCAGTCTGCGCGACAGTTGGGGCAAGCCGGCCTAAATTCGCGTCAGCGACGGCCCGGCGCTGCCGGGCCATCCGGGTTGCAGGATGTTAGATCGATAATCACAGCGCGCTCGCCTGGGCGCGCCGGTCCGGGAGGCCCGATGAAGGTTGCAGGCCGCTGCGGGGAAGGGTCGGAAGGTATGGTTCGGGTTGCACGGGGCCCGCGCAGCGCAGCCATGCCGCATCTCGTGCGCGGCATGCACCGCGTGCTGCTTGCGCTGACCGCCTGCGGCGTGGTCGCATTCGCCGGCCCCGCCCGCGCGGATGAACTGACCGGCACGCTGAAAAAGATCCACGACGACGGCGTCGTCGTGCTCGGCGTGCGCGAGGCGTCGATCCCGTTCTCGTACTTCGACGGCAAGCGTACGGTCGGCTACTCGCAGGCGATCGCGATGCAGATCGTCGATGAAATCAGGAAAACGCTCGGCATGACGCAGCTGCGGGTTCACGAAATCACGGTGACTTCGTCGAATCGCACGCCGATGCTGCTGAACAATCAGATCGATCTCGAATGCGGCTCGACCACGCACACGGTCGAGCGCGAAAACGTCGCCGCGTTTTCGGACAGCTTTTTCCAGTACGCGGTGCGCATGATCACGCGCAAGAACAGCGGCATCACCGACTTCCGCGATCTCGCCGGCAAGCCGGTCGTGACGACCGCGGGCACGTCCGACGAGCGCCTGCTGCGCAGCCTCAACACCGAGAAGCAGCTGAACATGCGCATCATGAGCGCGCGCGACCATCAGGAAGCCTTCAGCGCAATGAAGGACGGCCGCGCGGTGGCGTTCGTGATGGACGAGCCGATCGTCTACGGTTTCAAGGCGACCGACCCGCATCCCGACGATTTCATCGTGACGGGTACGCCGCTCGGCTACGAGGTGTACGCGTGCATGTTCCGCAAGGGCGACGAGTCGTTCCGCGCGCTCGTGAATCGCGTGATCGTTCGCTCGCAGACGTCCGGAGACGCCGAGCGTCTGTACCGGCAGTGGTTCACGCAGCCGATTCCGCCGCGCGGCATCAATGTCAATTTCCCGCTGTCGGAGCAGAACCGCGCGTTGTTCGCGCATCCGAACGACCACGCGCTCGATTGAACGCAGCCTGCGCCTTCTATAGCGAGCGGTGCAGCTCCGCGAGCGACAGCGTCGTCTCGAAGAGCCGCGTCAGACTACGGCTCGCATAGTGCGGGACCTCTTCGATCGACGCCCAGCGGTAGTCGTCCATTTCGGGGATCAGCGTGCCGTCCGAGCGGCGCGGAAACAGCGACGTGCAGGTGCAAGTGCTCAGGTCCAGTTCGCCGGCACTCGCGCGCGCCGCGAACAGATGCAGGTCCTTGTCGCGCCGGTAGACGAACAGACCGAGATCCTTCAGCCGACCAGCCTCGAGCGCGATGCCGGTTTCCTCGACCATCTCGCGCAGCGCGGTCACGTGCGGCGCCTCGCCGTCCTCGCCCTGCCCTTTCGGAATATCCCAGTGCGTCGTTTCGGTGGCGTGCGCGAGCAGCACGCGCCCGTCGGGATCGAGCAGCACGATGCCGCAAGAAACGATTCGCGGGCTCATCGCTTCTGCAGTTGCCAGGCGCCGCCTACCCTGCAGAAGTTCGGACGCAGGTTCATCGATTGCCCTTTCGCATTGAGTACGACGCCGAGGACGCGGCAAGTGCGCCCGCCGTCGTTCGAGGTGCTGTCCATCGTGATGGTCGCGTCGATCTTCACGCTATTGCCGGTGCCGTCGTTGACCCACGTGAAACTGTCGCCGTCCTTTCTGTCATTGAGCGCGCTCATGACCGCGTGCTTGATCGAGTCGTTGTCGCGCTGCTTCATGTAGGTGATCGTGTGTCGTTCAGAAAGGCAAGGTTCGCCGCTTGCGCGCCGATCGCCGCGCCGAGCAGCAGGCTCGCCGCACCGAGGTGGAACAGCACACGGGTTCGCGTCGACATGTGGGACTCTCCTCGAAGTGCGCACGGCGGCTTTTGATCGTGACCTCAAAAGCATAGCATGCACACTTCTGCGAGCCGCGCGCCGTCGACGCGGCCATCAACGCTTGGCGGCCGTCTCCTGCAGGCGGAACGTGTTGACGACGTCGCGCAGCATCTGCGCCTGCTCCTGCATCGACTGCGCGGCGGCCGCCGCCTGCTCGACCATCGCCGCGTTCTGCTGGGTGGTCTCGTCCATCTGCGCGATCGCGAGATTGACCTGCTCGATGCCGCGGCTCTGCTCGTCGGACGCGGCGGAAATCTCGCTGATGATGTCGGTCACGCGCTTCACCGCATCGACGAGCGAATCCATCGTGCCGCCCGCCTTCTCGACGAGCGCCTTGCCGCTGCCGACGCGCGCGACCGAATCTTCGATGAGCGTCTTGATCTCCTTGGCCGCATCGGCGCTGCGGCGCGCGAGATTGCGCACCTCGCCCGCGACGACCGCGAAGCCGCGGCCCTCCTCGCCGGCGCGCGCGGCTTCGACGGCCGCGTTCAGCGCGAGGATGTTGGTCTGAAACGCGATGCTCTCGATCACGCCGATGATATCGACCACCCGCGCGGAGCTCGCCGCGATGCTCTGCATATTCGCGACGACGTGCTGCACCGCCTCGCCGCCCTCGCCCGCGAGCTGCGACGCCGAGTGCGCCATGCGGTTGGCCTGCAGCGCGTTGTCGGCGTTCTGCTTGACGGTCGCCGTCAGCTGCTCCATGCTCGCGGCCGTTTCGCCGAGCGACGACGCCTGCTGTTCCGTGCGCGCCGACAGATCGAGATTGCCCGCGGCGATCTCTTCGGCCGCGACCGTGATGGTTTCCGTACCGCCGCGAATGCGCCGGATCGCGTCGGCGAGGCGGCTTTGCATGCGCTGCATCGCGAACAGCATGCTTTCCTGATCGTTGCCGGCCAGTGTGACCGGGCACGACAGATCGCCGTCGGCGATCGTCTGCGCGACGCTCGCCGCGTAGGCGGGCTCGCCGCCGAGACTGCGCTTCACGTTGCGGATGATCAGCACGAGCGCGATGGTGCTGACGCTGCCGATCATGAGGATCGTCAGCAGATATCGCAGCAGATCGGCGCGGAACGCCGCGTCGATATCGTTCACGTAGACGCCCGAAATCAGATACCAGTCCCACGCGGCAAAGCGCTTGACGAAGCTGATCTTCGGCACGTGCTCGTTGTGGCCGGCAAGGCGTCCCATGTAATCGACGAAGCCCTGCCCCTGCGCCTGCGCAACCTTGACCATCTCGACGAACAGCAGCTTGCCGTCGGTGTCCGCGTAGTGCGACACGTCCTTGTTGCGCAGATCGGCGAGCACCGGATGCATGATCACGACGGGCGTCGCAGTCGTCACGATCATGTAGCCGCTGCCGGGGTAGCGCATCGCGGACAGGCGCGCCAGCGCCTGCTGGCGCGCCTGTTCGGGCGTCAGCTCGTGCTGGTCGGCGCGCTGCGCGTAGTCGGCGACGATGCCGTACGCGGTCTCGACGACGTTCTGCACCGCCGACTTGCGCTCGGCGAGCATCGTCGAGCGCGACTGCCACGCGGCCCAGCCGCCGAGGCCGAGCAGGCCGAGCCACGTGATCAGCAACGCGAGCCAGAGTTTGGTGTTGAGGCTGAGTCGGTTCACGCTGATTCCTCCATCGCGGCGCGTCAAACGGTACTTTCGAACTAACGGCGTCGCACGAGAATTCCTGAGTCGGGGAAACACCCGAAGCGAGTCGTTCGATGACGGAAATGACACCGTGCGGGTGGCGTTGGGGGCGTGCTGATCGTCACGGGGCCCAGCTTGCCAATATCAGGTGCTCGCCGATCCGGGCAGCAATCTCGCGGTGATCATGAAGGATGGGCGGATCTACAAGAACGCGCTCGGCGTGGCGTTCGACTGATCCGCGCGAGGTGCGAAAAGACCGCAAAAAAAACAAAAAGGGTTACAGGCGCGATGCCTGTAACCCTTCGATGATTCTGGTACGGCAGGAGGGGCTCGAACCCCCGACCCTCGGCTTAGAAGGCCGATGCTCTATCCAGCTGAGCTACTGCCGTATGGATCGCAATCTGCATGAAACCGGCACTCGTGGCGAGCCGCCCATTTCGCACAAACTAAAATTCTAACTGACCTGCAAGCAACCGGGCCCGGATTATAACCGATCGCTCGCCGCGCTCAGACCGGCTGCGGATGCAGCATGAACCAGCCGAGGAACACGATCCCCGCGATCGCGCAGTACAAACCGAACGACGCGAGACGTCCGCGTCCTTCGAAATAGCGCATCAGGAAACGCACGCTCAGGTACGCGGCGATCGCGGTCAGCACGCCGCCGAGCACCGCGTCGGCAAGCTGGCTCGGCGCGTGAAGCAGCTTCGGCAGTTCGAGTACGCCAGCCGCAAAAATGATCGGCGTGCCGAGCAAAAACGAAAATTCGGCGGCTTTCTCGGTGGTGAGTCCGGCCGCATTGCCGGCGATCATCGTCAGGCCGCTGCGCGAGAAGCCCGGAATCAGCGCGCCGATCTGCGCGAGGCCGACGAAGAACGCCTGACGGAACGTCAGCTTTTCCGGCGCCCGATGCGCGCGTGCGCGTTGCAGGCGATCGCCGAACCACAGCAGCACGCCGTTCACGATCAACGCAAACGCGACGATCCGCAGATCGTGAAAAATCGCTTCGAGGCGCTTTTCCAGCACGAGGCCGACGAGACCCGCCGGAATCGTACCGATGATCAGCGCCCACATCATGTGACCGTCGTCGTTGCGGCGGCCGCCGAGCGACGCGAAGAAACCACGCACCAGCGCACACCAGCGCGCGCGGAAGTACCACAGCAGCGCGAACGCGGTGCCCAGATGCAGCGCGACGAGGAACGGCAGCAACTGCGGCGCATGCTTGTCGATGTGCATGTCGAACACGGCTGGCACGAGCAGCGTGTGGCCAAGGCTGCTCACCGGAAACAGTTCGGTCACGCCTTGCAGCACGCTCAGCAAAATCAGAAACGACAGGTTCACGCGGCGGTCCTTGTAAGGAAAGTGTCGGAAAACTGCGCGCCGCACAAAAGGGAACCCGGCGCGTCGAAAAGCGCACCGATTATGCCTGGCTGCACAGTCAGCGCCAAGCGGTTAGACCACATTCGGGGAAATATTGACGCACTGCGTCACAACTCGACACCGTTGTTACGCAAGAGCAAGGAAGCGGGCGGTGGATTCGTCGGACGCGTACCGCGACCGCAGAGGAATGAACCAGCGGGATCAGCGCTTGAGCGAGTGGAAGAAGTAGTACGTGCTAGCCGTGAATATACCGAACAAAGAAACCGCCATTGCCATTGCGAGATCCATGATGCCTCCTGAGCCGATTCGCCCGGGAGTCGGATTGACCGGACGCTCGGACGCATTATCAATAGGATTCGCCTTTTTCCGACACCCGCAATTTCCCGGGAAGGGTTTCCCCGTAGCGCAAAGCAGCGCAAAATCGCGGTTTCTCCGCGCGTGACGCAGTCGCGGCGAGTGGCGCAAAACGCCGCTTCAATGCGGATGCAACGGTCGACGCACCCGGCCCCTTTGCACGACCCTCAACCTCTTTCAGGCTACCTACTGACCATGCCCCTCTCCCCGGAACAGGACATTCTCGAGATCGCCCAGGACGCCTCCGTGCTCCGCTTTTCGCCGCAAGCCGGCGGCCGTCTGCTGTCGTGGACGATCGACGGCGAAGAAGTGATCCACTGGCCCGAGCACGCCGACTGGAGCGTACCCGCGCGGATCCGCGGCGGCAATCCGCTGCTGTTCCCCTTTCTCGGCCGTCACTTCGTGGACGGCAAGATCGGCTATTGGCGTGACGCGCATGGCACCGTGCGCGAGATGCCGATGCACGGCTTCGCGCGCGACCTGCCGTTCGAGCCCCACGCCGATGTGCATGGCGCCGGCCTGCGCATGGTGCTGACCGACAGCAAAGCAACCCGCGCCGTCTATCCGTTCGGCTTTCGCTTCGAGGCCGCCTACGAGCTCATCGATCCGCGCACGCTCGAAGTGACACTGACCACCACCAATACCGGCCACACGCGCCTGCCGTACTACGCCGGCCATCACTTCTACTTCACGCTACCGCACACGCAGCGCGCGCAGACGACGATCGAACTGCCGCCCACCGAGCGCTGCCGTCAGCTCGGGGATGGCTCGATCAGCCCCGCCGAGCCGGGCGAAGCGAGCTACACGCTCGACGAAGACCGCATCTACGACCGCTTCCATTGCCTGACCGGCACGCCCGATCGACCGGTGCGGGTCGAGGCGCCGGGTATCAACCGCGTGATTACGATCGATCTGCAGCGGCCCGGCTCGGTGCCCTGGTACTCGGTCACGACGTGGACTGAAACGCCGCAGTCGGACTTCTACTGCGTGGAACCGTGGCTCGGGCTGCCCGATGCGATCCATAACGGCCGCGGGTTGCGCTGGCTCGAGCCGGGACAAACCGAGACGGCGGCACTGCGCATTACCGTCGAGAAGACCAGCTGATACGCCGACGCCGGAGGCGAGCCGCTCGAAGCGGCCGCCCGCCGCCTCGCCCTCCTCGCCGGGGGGCGCAACACAAAACCGTTAGAATCGAACGCTTTGTCTGTCTGTGCCGCGTGATCGGGATCGGCGCGCGGCAGCGCTTTGCGAGGTCCAATGCTGGAAACAACAAGAATCAAACGACTCGGTTGCGCGGCGTTGCTCGCGCTGCTCGCGGCGTGCGGGTCGGCGCCGGTGGCGCCGGGCTACTACCGGGTCGAACGGGGCGACACGCTGTCGAAAATCGCGCGCGGCAACCGGCAATCGGTGCAGAACATCGCGCGCTGGAACAACCTGACCAATCCGGACAATATCGAGGTCGGCCAGGTGCTGCGCGTCGCGCCACCGAGCGGAACGGCGTCGACGAGCGGCGCAATCCGGAGCGGCGGCGGTAGCGGCAGCGCGACCGCATCGGCCGCGCCACGTCCTGCGCCAGCGGACACTGCGCCGGCCACCGCGCCCGCGGCGATTTCGCTGGTATGGCCGGCCGACGGCACCGTGTTCCGCCGTTTCGACGGCGGCAACTCGAAGGGGATCGATATTTCCGCGGCGGCCGGCACGCCGATCGTCGCGGCGGCGCCCGGCACCGTCGTCTATGCGGGCAACGGTCTGCGCGGCTACGGCAATCTTTTGATCCTCAAGCACAACGCCGACTACCTGACCGCTTACGCGCATAACCGCGCGCTGTTCGTGAAGGAAGGCGAAGCGGTCAAGCGCGGCCAGAAAATCGCCGAAATGGGTAACACCGATACCGATCGCGTGATGCTGCATTTCGAGCTGCGCTACCAGGGCCGCTCGATCGATCCGTCGAAGGAACTGCCGCCGCGCTAGGCTGCGGCGGGCGTGGGAACCCCGCCGTGCTATAACGCTCAATCCGAAGCGGCGTGGCTGCGCGCCCCGCCCTTCCGTTATTTGCAAGGAATCTGAAATGAAAAGCCCATTGGCGCGCATCGCGACGGCCGCAACGATCAGTCTCGGCCTCCTGACGCTCGGTGGCCTCGGCGGCTGCTCGACCACGACCACGATGACCTATCTGCCGAGCGGTGACACCGGCTTCGCGATCAACTGCAGCGGCAGCGACGCGAGCACGAGCTGGGCTGAGTGCTACAAGCGCGCGGGCGAAACCTGCGGCAACTACGGATACGACGTGGTTTCGAAAGACGTCGATAACGGCGCGACGTCGGGCGGCACGATCGGCGGCATTTTTGGCGCGAATGTGAAAAACCGTTCGATGGTCATTCGCTGCAAGCAGTAAAGGCAGCACGCGGTGCGTACGCGCGGCCGCCCAGCGAGATAGCGTCACCGCTTAGCGGCGTCGCCGGCGTCCCGAGCGCGGATCGATGCGCGCGGCGAAGCGCAGCAGCAACGCGAGCGCGATCGCCCACACGCCGACAAAGATGATCACCCCGGTCATGAGCCTCGCGCCGCAAAAAATAATCCGCCATCATCGGCCGCCTATCTGAATTCGCGGTGAAGATCGCCGTGGCGGGTTAAACACCCGCGTAAATCCGTTCAAAAAAAAGCCCGGCACGAAGCCGGGCTAACGGGGGTTCGGCGCATATCGGCAAAGGACCGGTTCACCATGCGCCAGAACGAAATCTAACAATCCGCATTTACAAGCGCAATCCATTAATTTTGCGGTCAATGTTACACGGCGTACGGATTACGCAATCCGTGAATCGGAAATGTCGGAATGGGACCGGCTAAATGCGCCGCAGCCTGAATACTCAACACGCCAGGTCATTCAAACTGGATTGTCCGAGCCTCGCACCGGCCAATGTTCCTGGGCGATCGACGAAAATCTCTCCCAAACGGCAGAGGAAAGACATCTGTCCGAATAACACTAACTCGTCCGGTGATAACGCCGCTTTCGCATTCGAATATTAACTTGGTGCGGAAACGCACGTAACGCATCGATTAGTCGCAGAAACGCTTCCGAATAATCTTCGATATTTCATCACAACAAATTCGCGAATAGTGAAACATTTAACACCGACAATTCCACCGACAATCTTGAAACCAGATTCAAACTCGCGTTTCAACTTCGAATATTCGGATGATTAATGGCGCTGAGTGCCGGCACGGCTCGTGCGCCGTCGTCGTTGAATCCGCCGGCAACCAGGTTCAGAATCCGACTCAGTCCGGCGATGCATAAAAGGCCGCCCGGCGCGTTGCGCGAGGCCGCCACGCGGCCCGCCGGTGCGCGCCAATAGTTTATAGTGACGGCCCCGTCCGACCCCCCCTACGATGACTTCCAACGACGCCCCCCAAAGCCCCCTATATGCGAAGCTGCTCGGCGAAACTGCCAAGATCGGCTGGAGCGAGCTCGAACGTTTCTTTGCGCGCGGCATCCTGCTGCACGTCGCGCGCGACCTGGATCTCGTGAGCGTCGCCGAAGCGATCGCCAACGACGACACCACCCAGGTCGCCCAATGGTTGTCTTCCGGCCTCGTCGAGCGCGTGCAGTCGGAGACGGCCGCCGATTTCGCCGCGCGCGACCCAGAGCTGTGGGCGGTCGTCGTTTCGCCGTGGGTCTGCGTGCAGGAGCGCTCTTGAGCGACGCGAGGATGCCCGACGCCGGTACGCCCGACGCCGGGACACCCGACGCCGGTATGCCCCCCGCCGCGCCTTCCGAGATTGCCGTGCAAGCCGCCAGCGCGCCCGCGCTGCCGGTGGGCTGGCATCGCCGGGTGCTCGGGCTCGCGTTCCCGATCGTCCTCGCGAATCTGACGCAGCCGATCCTCGGCGCGGTCGATACCGCCGTCGCAGGTCATCTGGACAGCGCCTCGTACCTCGGCGGCGTCGCGCTCGGCGGGCTCTTCTTCAATTTCGTGTTCTGGGGCTTCGGCTTCCTGCGCATGGGCACGACCGGCCTCGTCGCGCAGGCGCACGGGGCGGGCCACGGCGACGAGCTGCGCAACAGCGTCGTGCGCGCACTGCTGATGGCGGTCGCGATCGGCGCGCTGGTGCTGCTCGTGCAGCAACCGCTGATCGACTACGCGCTGCGGGCGATCGGCGGCAGCGACGCCGTGCAGCGGCACGCGCAGGTTTATTGCCACGCGCGGATCTGGGCCGCACCGCTCGCGCTCGGCAACTACGTGGTGCTGGGCTGGCTACTCGGCACGCAGCGGGTGCGGCTCGCGTTGCTGTCGCAGGTGTTCATCAACAGTGTGAACATCGTCGCGGTGCTGCTGTACGTGTACGCGTTTCATTGGGGCGTGGCCGGCATCGGCGCGGCGACCGCGACCGCCGACGCACTCGGCTTCGCGCTCGGCCTCGCGCTGCTGTGGCACGGCAGGCCGCGCGGCCTTCCCGCGCTGAATCACGCCGCCTTGTTCGACGCCGCCGCGTTGAAGCGGCTCGTCGTGCTGAATCGCGACATCTTCGTGCGCACGCTGTGTCTGCTGTCGTCGTTCGGCTGGTTTGCACATCTGGGCGCCCGGCAAGGCGACGCGACGCTCGCCGCTAATGCATTGCTGCTCAATTTCCAGACCTTCATGGCGTACGGGCTCGACGGCTTCGCGCACGCGGCCGAGGCGCTGGTCGGCGCGGCGATCGGCGCGCGCGATCGTCACGCGTTCGCGCAGGCGGTCAAGGTCACCGCGCTGTGGTCGGCGCTCGGCGCGCTCGGGTTCTCGTTCGTGTACTGGGGCGCGGGCGCATGGATGATTGAACGGCTGACCGATCAGGCCGCGGTGCGCGCCGCGGCCGAAACCTATCTGCCGTGGGCGGCGCTGTCGCCGGTCATTTCGGTGTGGGGCTTCCTGCTCGATGGCGTGTTCATCGGCGCGACGCGCACGCGCGAACTGATGATGGCAATGGTGGTGTCGCTCGCGGTATTCGTGGCGGCGTCGTCGACATTGCTCGCGTGGCACGGCAATCACGGGCTGTGGATCGCGTTGCTGATCTTCATGGCCACGCGCGGCGCAACGCTAGCGCGTTACCTGCCGGGCGTGTCGCGGGGGATTGCGGCGGCCTGATGCGGTGCGGCGCGGCGCTGTTCGGCGGACGACAGAACGTTACGGCTTGAAACAAGCGCATACATATCGCATAACGAGCGCGTCCTGGAATGCACTCAGCCCGTGCTCTCCGCGCGAAAAGTCGGCACGGGTCAGAAGTGCCGGCGTGCCCGCGCCGGCGCTTCGCTTTCCGCGTCCCGCCCTTTCCCGATCGTTTTCACTTCAACGAGCGCTCACTTTGCAACGGGCGCCGGCACCATCGCGGGCGGCCGATCGTCGGTGGGCACGCCGTGGTAGTCGGCGGGATCATGTGGCGGGCTGCCGCGATGCGCGGACGGATTGTCCGCACAGCCGGCGACGCCGGCGCACAACAGCAAGGCAACAGTCAGAACACGGGTCATTTTGCAATCGTCTCCGGGACAAAGGGATGGCGGACGTCCGCCGGTGCGCCGAGAGTCTACCCGCAAAGGGCATTCCGCGACGCCGTCAGTCGCGCTCGTGCCTCGCTCGTTCCAATTCGTGAGATTTCGCCGGACCTGCGCTACTATGGCTTCATGGCTGAACCTACCGGGAGACTGCCATGGACGGTGAATCGATCGCGGGCCTGGTCGGGCTCGCAATAGGCCTGCTCGTGCTGGTGGCGTTGTCGATTTTCGAGTCGCGGACGTACCGGCGAGAACATGACGGCGAGGGCATGCTGCACCACTGGACGCATCAGCATCTGCATATGCCGCATTGGAGGCGTCCAAGGCATTGATGCAGGGGGATCTTCGACTCGGACCGAAGCGCTTCAAGTCGCGGCACCGGCATGTCGCGGCGCCTCAGTTGCGCGTCCGCTAAATGACGCGATGACCGCCGTTGCGGCGCATGCATGCGCCGCGCGTGTCGTCGTCCGCTGGACGTGCGCAACGCCTTTTCAGTTCGTTGGGCATACATACATCAAACGGTGACGCTGCGCGCGCCACTCTCTCCTTTTTCGACTTCGTCCAAGGCCTCGCCGCATCGATCTTCATCGGTGATGGGCACGTGCCTTGCGGGTTCCGATCCAGCAACAGATGCGCGATAGCGCGTCGATTGTCGCGGCGCGCATGCGCCAAACCAGCGTGACGATGCGGCCAGCGATTTCGCTGCCCGTCGAAAAGGAGAACGCCATGACCGTCGGAACCATCCTGCTAATCGTGCTCATTCTGCTGTTGATCGGCGCATTGCCAAGCTGGCCGTATAGCAGCGGCTGGGGCTATCGACCGACCGGCCTCGTCGGCATCGTGCTGATCGTCGTGATCATTCTGCTGTTGATGGGACGCATATAGCTCACCGCCGAGTCAGCGCAAGCCAAGGGATTGACGCTCCTGTCCGTACCCCCTATACTCTCGGATTCGTCGGAGCGTAGCGCAGCCTGGTAGCGCATCTGATTTGGGATCAGAGGGTCGAAGGTTCGAATCCTTTCGCTCCGACCACGAAAAGCAAGTCGAAACCCGCGAAGCCTCCGCGCTTCGCGGGTTTTTTGCTTTTTGGCTCGCGTTCGCCTGGACGCCGACAGCCAATCCGTCAGGCACTCGCCTTGCAAGTCATCGCCCGTGCATGCGACAGTGCTTGCGCACGTACCTCGCTACGATGACGCGCAAACCCGCCGCAACGCCTTCCCAAGCCGCTCAAAAGGAGACTCCCATGGATCTGATCCTCTGGCGTCACGCCGAAGCAGAAGATGTCGCCGCGAGCGATCTCTCTCGCGCGCTCACCACGCGCGGCCGCAAGCAGGCACAGAGCGCCGCGAAATGGCTGCGCGCCCGCTTACCCGAGGACGCGGTCGTACTCGCGAGCCCCGCCGTGCGCACGATCCAGACCGCCGAGACATTGAGCGACCACTATCGCGTCGTGCGCGAACTCGCGCCGAACGCGAGCGCGAACGACGTCCTCGAAGCGGCCGGCTGGCCCGGCGGCATCGCGCAGACCGTGGTGATCGTCGGCCATCAACCGACGCTCGGCCACGTCGCCGCGCAACTGCTCGGTGACAGCCGCGCGAGCTGGCCGCTGAAAAAAGCGGGCATCTGGTGGATCGAAAGCCGCGAGCGCAACGGCGAAGAAGAAGCAGTGTTGCGCGCCGCCATCAGTCCCGATCTGATCTGAACGCGCGCGGCGCGCGACGCGAGGGCTTACGGGCAGTCATCCAATCGTCACAGCTTTGCCATGCGAGCGTCACCGCGCATTACTACATTGGCGAAAAAAGAAATCCTCCCTCTTTTCGACCAGGAAAGCCAATGCGAGAACTGCCGACGCCCACCCTGCCCTTCGCCTCGCTTTTCGAACCGCGCCGTCTGCCGCGCGCCGAGGAAACGGTCACCGCGCAGCATCGCCTGCAAGTGTCGTGGGCGCGTACCGACGAAGAGCTGCGTGAAGCGCAGCGTCTACGCTATCGCGTCTTCGCCGACGAAATGGGCGCGCGCCTCAGCGGCCCCGCAGGCCTCGACGTCGATGCATTCGATTCGTACTGCGATCACTTGCTGGTACGCGATCTCGACACGTTGAAAGTAGTCGGTACGTATCGCGCGTTACCGCCGCATCAGGCCGCGCGCATCGGCCGTCTGTATGCGGAAAGCGAGTTCGACGTGTCGCGTCTCACGCATCTGCGCGCGAAGATGGTCGAGGTCGGCCGCTCGTGCGTGCATCCCGACTATCGCAGCGGCTCGGTGATCATGTCGCTGTGGGCAGGGCTCGGCGCGTACATGAAGCACAACGGCTACGAGACGATGCTCGGCTGCGCGAGCGTCGCGATGGCCGACGGCGGCCACTATGCGGCGAACCTGTATTGCTCGCTGCGCGACAACGCGCTGACCGCGCCCGAATATCGCGCGTTCCCGCATACGCCGCTGCCGGTCGACGACCTGCAGACGGGCGCCGCCGTCGCGCCGCCGCCGCTCGTGAAGGGCTACTTGCGTCTCGGTGCGAAGATTTGCGGCGCACCGGCGTGGGACCCCGACTTCAATACCGCGGACTTTCTGACGCTGTTCCGCCTGTCCGATATCAACGCACGTTACGCGCGGCACTTCCTCGGCGATGCGTTGCCGCGATAAGCTGAATCACCAGGAAACGAAAAAGCCCTGCATTTGCAGGGCTTTTTTTGTGCACGCTTCGAATCGAAGCACGCGTCGATCAGCGTCGCGTCAATCGTCCGTATAAACCACGCGATACGGAATCCCGACTTTTTCCCACTCCGCTGCTTCCTGGATCAGGCTGTAGTCCGTCAACGGATTGTTGGCGACCCACTCGTTCGGCAAACGCACCTCGTAACCGCCGTTCGCCTGAGCAACCGTGATACCCGGCAGGCCGACGTCCGCGCGTCGACGGCACAGCAACGCCGCGAGCCTCAAGCAGAACAGAAGCGGCCATTCGACGTCGCGCGTCTGCGACAGCTTGCCGAGCTTGCCCGCATGGCCGAGCACGAGTGCGGCGAGGCGTGCCTGGTCGGTGCGCGAAAAGCCCGGCATGTCGGCGTTGCTTGCGATATACGCCGAATGCTTGTGATAAGCGCTATGCGAGATCGACAGCCCGATTTCGTGCAGCGACGCCGCCCAGCCGATGAACATGCGGTTCTCCGCGCGGCGCTCTTCGTCCGGTTCGATGAACTGATCGTAAAAGCTCGTCGACAGATCGCTGATACGCCCCGCCTGCGCACGATCGACGCCATAGCGGCGCATGAAGCCCCCGACCGTCACCGTACGCATGTCCTCGTGCTGCGAACGGCCGAGCAGGTCGTACATGACGCCGAGACGCAGCGCGCCGTCGGTGGTGTCGACATAATCGACGCCCAGTTCGTCGAACACCGCGATCATGATCGACAGGCCGCCCGCGAGCACCGGCACGCGATCGCTCTTCAGCGCGATCAGTTTCAGCCGGTTGACGTTTTCGGCCTTGATCAGCGCGCGCTTGAGCCGCTCGAGGCCGCCGCGCGAAATGCCGTGCGTGACGCCGGCATCGTTGAAATTGTTCGCCTCGACCAGCTCGGCGAGCGCTCGCGCGGTGCCCGACGAGCCGATCGCCTGCTCCCAGCCGGTCTTCTTGTATTCGGCGGAAATGATCTGGATTTCGCGGCGCGCGGCGAGCTCGGCCTGGCGCATCGTGTATTCGTCGACGTTGCCGGCCGGGAAAAACGTGCGGCTATGGCTCACGCAGCCGATATACAGGCTCTCCATCTTGATCGGCGTGTAGTGCGAGCCGATGATGAATTCCGTCGAACCACCGCCGATATCGACGACGAGCCGCTTGCCCGCGCTCGCCGGCACCGAGTGCGCGGCGCCAGCATAAATCAGGCGCGCTTCCTCGCGCCCCGCGATCACTTCGATCGGAAAACCGAGCGCCGCCTGCGCCTCGCCGAGAAACTCGCCCGCATTCTTCGCGATGCGCAGCGTATTGGTCGCGACCGCGCGCACGTGGTCGGGGTGAAAATCGCGCAGACGCTCGCCGAAGCGCTTCAACGCATCCCAGCCACGCACCTGCGAGGCGCGATCGAGCATCTTGTCGCTCGATAGCCCGGCCGCGAGCCGCACCGGCTCGCGCAAGGCGTCGACCTGATAGATCTGGCTGCCCGCGTCGGTTTCCTCGACCCGGCCCACGATGAGCCGGAAGCTGTTCGAACCGAGATCCACGGCGGCGAGGAGATGAGGGATATTGACCATCGGGTAAGCGTACTCCATGCGCGCGAGCGCGGCGGCTGCGGCCGCGGGCGTGGCGGCGGACGCTGGCAGCGTCACCCGCCTGCCCGGCGCCTTCGACGCATGGTGCGCGTCGCGGCCGGCCGCACTGTTCAAAGACGCCATTCTAAGCGTAGCAGCCTTCACGGTGTCACCTCGCGGCGCAGGGAGTTCGGTATCGTCGCATAGGTAACGCGTCATATTGACGACAGGCGACGATTGCGGCATAAAATGTTCAAAACACCGCCGATGTCATCAGGACGTCATCAAATCGTGAGAATTTCCGAGCGTCTTTCCGTCGCCATTTCAGACATTCCAATCTCGCCACCGATGTCCGTCCGCTATCCCTTATTGAATCGCGAGCTGGGCATTCTGGGTTTCAACGAGCGCGTGTTGGCGCAAGCCGCCGATCCCGCCGTTCCCTTGCTCGAACGTCTCCGCTTTATCTGCATCACCAGCAGCAATCTCGACGAATTCTTCGAAGTCCGCATGGCCGGGCTTCAGGAACAGATGCGCGACAATCCCGGCGCATTGTCGCCAGACGGCATGTCGCTGCAGCACGTGTACGACCTCGTGGTCGAACGTGCGCAGAAGCTCGTGCATCGCCAGTACACGATGCTGCACGACACGGTGCTCAGCGCGCTCGAGCAGGAAGGCATCTATTTCCACGGCACCGAAGCATGGAGCGACGCGCAGACCGAATGGGCGCGCAACTACTTCTTCGACGAACTGCTGCCGGTGTTGACGCCGATCGGTCTCGATCCCGCCCATCCGTTTCCGCGCGTGCTGAACAAGAGCCTGAACTTCGTCGTCGAACTCGAAGGCAAGGATGCATTCGGCCGCCAGGCGATGATGGGCATCGTGCAGGCACCGCGGGCGCTGCCGCGGCTCGTGCGCATGCCGCAGGAACTGTCGGGCTATCCGCATGGCTTCGTGCTGCTGAGCTCGCTGTTGCAACGCTTCGTCGGCGAGCTGTTTCCGAACCTGGTCGTGCGCAGCTGCAATCAGTTCCGCATCACACGCAATAGCGAACTGTTCGTCGACGAAGACGAAATCACCAATCTGCGCGTCGCGTTGCAGGGCGAACTGCCGGCGCGGCATCTGGGTAACGCGGTGCGGCTCGAAGTGTCGGCGGAAACGCCCGCGCACGTGGTGCGGCGTCTGCTCGACGAAAGCGGCCTGTCAAACAAGGACTGCTACTACGTGAACGGCCCCGTCAATCTGGTGCGGCTGATGCAGCTGCCGGAGATGGTCGACCGGCCGGATCTGAAGTTCGTGCCGCATATTCCGTCGACGCCGACGCAGATCGCCAACAGCGCGAGCATGTTCGACGTGATCGATCAGGGCGACGTGCTGCTGCATCATCCGTACGAGAGCTTCCAGCCGGTGCTCGAGCTGCTGCTGCAGGCGGCCAAGGACCCGCACGTGGTCGCGATCAAGCAGACCATCTATCGCACCGGCACCGACTCGCCGCTGATGGACGCGCTGATGCAGGCCGCGCGCAACGGCAAGGAAGTCACGGTGGTCGTCGAGCTGCTCGCGCGCTTTGACGAGGAAACCAACATCAACTGGGCCTCGCAGCTTGAAGCGGTTGGTGCGCATGTGGTCTACGGCGTGGTCGGCCACAAGTGCCACGCGAAGATGATGCTGATCGTGCGACGCGTATCGGCGGGCGGCAAATCGACCCTGAAGCGCTACGCGCACCTCGGCACCGGCAACTATCACCCGCGCACCGCACGCCTCTATAGCGACTTCGGCCTGATGACCGCCGATCAAAATATCTGCGAGGATGTGCACCATGTGTTCCAGCAGCTGACCGGCATCGGCGGCGAGCTGAAGCTGCACGAGTTGTGGCAGTCGCCGTTTACGCTGCATCCGAAGCTCGTCGAAGCGATCCGCAAGGAAGCCGAGCATGCCCGAGCAGGCAAGAAGGCGCGCATCGTCGCGAAGATGAACGCGCTGCTCGAGCCGACGGTGATCGCCGAGCTGTATGAAGCTGCGCAGGCCGGCGTGAAGATCGATCTGATCGTGCGCGGCGTGTGCTCGCTGCAGCCGGGCGTGCAAGGGCTCTCCGAGAACATCACGGTCCGCTCGATCGTCGGGCGCTTTCTCGAACACCATCGCATCTACTACTTCTACGACGGCGGCAAGGAGCAGGTGTATCTGTCGAGCGCCGACTGGATGGATCGCAATCTGTTCCGGCGCGTCGAAGTCGCATTCCCGGTCAACAACCGCCGGCTGAAACGGCGCGTGATCGCGGAAGGGCTATCGGCGTTTCTCGGCGACAACCAGTCGGCCTGGTTGATGCAAAGCGACGGTCACTATCGCCGGCGCCGGCCGGGCAAGGCGTCGCGCAATGCGCAGATGAGCCTGCTCGGAAAGTTCTGTTCGTAGCGCCTGCGTTGCGGGTGCTCGCCGCGACGGCGGGCACCTCACAATCCGCGTGCATAAAAAAACCGCCTGTTTCAGGCGGTTTTTTCTTGGGTCGAGCGGTAGGACGACTGCCGCACTCACACCTGCGCGGTTTGACAGCGCGCGGTCCGATACACCGGAAAGCGCACCGTGAACGTGCTGCCGCGCCCTTCTTCACTCTTCACTTCGAGTTGCGCATCGTGCCGCTGCAATACGTGCTTGACGATCGCGAGACCGAGCCCGGTGCCGCCGGTGTCTCGCGAACGGCTGCGATCGACGCGATAGAAGCGTTCGGTGAGCCGTGGGATATCGGCGGCCGGAATGCCGAGGCCGCTATCGGTGACCGAAAACACCGCATGGCCCCCCTGCGCACGCCAGTTGACCTTGATCGACCCGCCGTCCGGCGTATAGCGGATCGCGTTCGTCACCAGGTTGCCGAACGCGCTGAGAATCTCGGTTTCGACGCCGGTGACGGTCAAAGCTTCGTCGGCTTCGAAGACGATCTTGTGATGATCGCTGGACAGACTCTGCGCGTCGTCGTGCAGATGCCGCAATACCGCCTGCATGTCGATCATCTGATCGCTCGGCGGCTTGTTGTCGCCTTCGAGCGTCGCGAGCACCAGCAGATCGCTGACGATATGACGCATGCGCGATGCCTGTTGCTCCATCAGGTCGAGATATCGCGCGCGCTCGGCCTCGCCCAACGGCAGCTCGCGCATCGTCTCGAGAAAACCGGACAGCACGGTGAGCGGCGTCTTCAGTTCGTGCGATACGTTGGCGACGAAGTCGCGCCGCATTGCATCGGTGCGCTCGAGTTCGGTGATGTCTTGCGACAGTACCAGCTTGCGATTGTCGCCATATGGAAACACCTGCACCGACAGCACGTTCTGGCGCTTGTCGCCCATGCCGCGCATGATCAGCATTTCCTCGTACCGATGCGAATTCAGATAGCGCACGAAATCCGGATGACGCACCAGATGCGTGATGTGCTGACGCAGATCGCGCTTCGCATCGAGCCCGAAGTGGCTTTCGGAAATCGCGTTGCACCACTCGATCTGATCGTGATCGTCGAGCATCGCGACGCCGTTCGGCGACGCCTGGATCGCCTGGATGAACCGCGAATGCTGCTGCTCGACCTGGCGCACCTGGGCGTGCCAGCGCTTCGCGAGCTTGTGCAGACGGTAGTAGATTTCGCCCCAGATGCCGGGGGCGCTCGGCACTTCGCCGTACACCGGCGCGTCGAGCAGACGCCACAGACGCTGCTTGTGGAAGGTGCTGAAGACGCTCTGTGCGAACAGCATGGCGATGGCGAGAGCGAGCCCTGCCTTGACGTTCACCAGTGCG
Source organism: Paraburkholderia atlantica (assembly GCF_000092885.1). Lineage (NCBI taxonomy): Bacteria > Pseudomonadati > Pseudomonadota > Betaproteobacteria > Burkholderiales > Burkholderiaceae > Paraburkholderia > Paraburkholderia atlantica. The sequence continues at coordinate 2,339,361 of NC_014117.1, forward strand.
CCGACCACCGCGCACAGAACAGCAAGCAGCACGACCGACACGATGGAGCGCGCCCAGATGATGTTCATGGTCTAGCGATCGAAGAGAAAATACAGCGCAGGAAGGAGGTGCGGCGGCTCAACAGCTACGCAGTGCAGTGCGCCGCCGACCACGGCTATCAGGCGCTCTTCGCCAGCCGGTAGCCGCTGCCGCGTACCGTTTCAATCATAGCATCGCACCCGGCCGGCTTGAGCGCCGCGCGCAGACGCTTGATATGCACGTCGACGGTACGCTCTTCGACGAACACGTGATCGCCCCACACCTGGTCGAGCAGTTGCGTGCGGCTGTGCACGCGCTCCGGGTGAGTCATGAAGAAGTGCAGCAGACGGAATTCGGTCGGGCCGAGATCGAGCTTGATCTCGCTGCCTTCCGCATGCGCCGCGACGCGGTGCGTGGCCGGGTCGAGCTTCAGGCCGTTGATCGCGACCACGTCTTCGGTCAGCTGTGGCGCGCGGCGGCGTAGCACCGCCTTGATGCGCGCCATCAGTTCCTTCGGCGAGAACGGCTTCGTCACGTAGTCGTCGGCGCCGATTTCTAGGCCGAGCACCTTGTCCTGCTCGTCGCCGCGCGCAGTCAGCATGATGATCGGGATGTGCTTCGTACGCTCGTTGTTGCGCAGATCGCGCGCGAACGAAATGCCCGATTTGCCCGGCAACATCCAGTCGAGCAGCACGAGATCGGGTAGCACGTCGCTGATCAGGTTGTGCGCCTGCTCCGCGTTGTACGCGCGAATCGGGCAGTGTCCGGCGTGTTGAAGATTGACCGAAATCAGTTCGGAAATGGCGGGCTCATCTTCAATGACGAGAATGCTGCTGGGCATCGGCACCTCTGTTCCTTATCTCTGGATTAGCTGAGCGCTTCGCGTTCGAGCGCGTCGCGCGACTGGTGCCGCACGTCGGTACCCTTGACGATGTAGATGATGAATTCAGCGATGTTCTTCGCGTGGTCGCCGATCCGCTCGATCGCCTTGGCGATGAACAGGAAGTCGAGGCCCACCGAGATCGAACGCGGATCTTCGGTCATATACGAAATCAGCTTGCGCACGAACGCGCGGAATTCTTCGTCGATCGCCTTGTCGTCGCGCACGATCTGCGCGGCGGCGACCGTGTCCAGACGCGCGAACGCGTCGAGCGCACGGCGCAGGATCGACACCGCCATTTCGCCGGACAGCTTGATCTCGGCGATGTTGATGGTGCGCGATGCGCCGTCTTCCATCAGACGCCTGGTGCGCTTCGCGATCTTTTCGGCTTCGTCGCCGGCGCGCTCGAGATTCGTGATGGTCTTCGAGATCGCGATCAGCAAACGCAGATCGCGCGCGGCCGGCTGACGGCGCGCGATGATGTTGCTGCACTCCTCGTCGATCTCGACTTCCATCTTGTTCAGACGGTCTTCGGTGGCAATGACCTGCTCGGCAATACCGAGGTCGAATTCGTTGAGCGCCTGCATCGCGTTGACGATCTGCGATTCGACGAGGCCGCCCATTTCGAGCACTTTCGACGAAACGAGGTTCAGGTCGGCGTCGAACTGGCTGGACAGATGTTTATCGGACATGTCGTACTCCGTTGTATTGCCCGGCGGATCAGCCGAAGCGGCCGGTGATGTAGTCCTCGGTTTCCTTGCGGACCGGCTTGATGAAAATCTTTTCGGTGTCGCCGAATTCGATCAGTTCACCGAGGTACATATAGGCAGTGTAGTCCGAACAGCGGGCCGCCTGCTGCATGTTGTGCGTGACGATCACGACCGTGTAGTCGCTCTTCAGTTCAGCGATCAGCTCTTCGATACGGCCGGTCGAGATCGGGTCGAGCGCCGAGCACGGCTCGTCGAGCAGCAGCACCTCGGGGCGAATCGCAATACCGCGCGCGATACACAGACGCTGCTGCTGGCCGCCCGACAACCCGTAGCCGCTCTGGCCGAGCTTGTCCTTCACTTCGTTCCACAGCGCCGCCTTGGTCAACGCCCATTCGACGCGGTCGTCCATTTCCGAGCGCGGCAGCTTCTCGAACATCTTCACGCCGAAAGCGATGTTGTCGTAGATCGACATCGGGAACGGCGTCGGCTTCTGGAACACCATGCCGATGCGCGCACGCAGCAGGGAAATGTCCTGACGCGTGGTCAGCAGGTTTTCGCCGTCCATCACGATCTCGCCTTCCGCGCGCTGCTCCGGATAGAGCGCGTACATCTTGTTGAAGGTTCGCAGCAGTGTGGACTTGCCGCAGCCAGACGGGCCGATGAACGCGGTCACCTTGCCTTCGGGAATCTGCAGATTGATGTTCTTCAGCGCGTGGTACTTGCCGTAGAAGAAGTTGAGATCCTTGACCTCGATCTTCGGACGCGACGGCGTTTGCGCATGAGCGCTGTGTTCGGGGTCGGAGCCCGCGGGCGCGGTTGCGCGCCCGACCGGATTGAGTTGGGTTTCTGCCATGTTCATCGGATTCACTCCGCCCTTACTTGTTCGAGAAGATCGTGCGCGCGAGGATATTCAGTCCCAGCACCGCGAGCGTGATCAGGAAGACGCCGGCCCACGCGAGCGATTGCCACTGCGCGAACGGGCTCATCGCAAACTTGTAGATCGTGACCGGCAGGTTCGCGACCGGCTGGCCCATATCGACCGAGAAGAACTGATTCGACAGCGCGGTGAAGAGCAGCGGCGCGGTTTCGCCGGCAATCCGCGCGACAGCGAGCAGCACACCCGTGACGATGCCCGCGATCGACGCCTTCAGCGTGATCGACAACACCATCTTCCACTTCGGCGTACCGAGCGCGAATGCGGCTTCCCGCATCGCATTCGGCACCAGCTTCAGCATGTTTTCGGTCGTGCGGATCACGATCGGGATCTGCAGCAGCGCCAGCGCGAGCACACCGGCCCAGCCGCTGAAGTGGCCCATTTTTGCGACCACGAGCGCGTAGACGAACAGACCGATCACGATCGACGGCGCCGACAGCAGGATGTCGTTGATGAAGCGCGTGAGGTTCGCAAGCCAGCCTTTCTGGCCGTATTCGGCGAGATAGACGCCCGCCATGATGCCGATCGGCGTGCCGACGAAGGTCGCAAGCGCGACCAGCAACAGGCTGCCGACGATCGCGTTCGCGAGGCCGCCGCCATCGGTGTTCGGCGGCGGCGTCGACTGCGTGAACAGTTCGACCGACAGGCCGCCGATGCCGAGATGCAGCGTCGTATAGAGAATCCACACGAGCCACAGCAGGCCGAAGGCCATCGCCGCGAGCGACAGCGTCAGCGCGATCGCGTTGGTCATCCGACGGCGCCCTTGCAGACGCACGCGCATCGCTTCGAGCGTCGCGGGGTCCTTCAAGCCCGGCATGTTCAGGGACGGCCCGCTCATTTCGCGCCCTCCCCTTTCTCGAGACGCAGCAGCATGATTTTCGAAATCGCCAGCACGATGAAGGTAATCACGAAAAGGATCAGGCCGAGTTCCATCAGCGCCGACGTGTGCAGCCCCGGGTCCGCTTCGGCGAACTCGTTGGCGAGCGCCGACGTGATGCTGTTGCCCGGCGAAAACAGAGAAATATTGTCGAGCAGATTGGTGTTGCCGATCACGAAGGTGACCGCCATGGTCTCACCCAGTGCGCGGCCGAGGCCGAGCATGACGCCGCCGATCACACCGGTTTTGGTGTACGGCAGCACGATCTTCCACATCACTTCCCACGTCGTGCAGCCGATACCGTAGGCCGATTCCTTCAGCAGCACCGGCGTCACTTCGAACACGTCGCGCATGACCGCGGCGATGTACGGGATGATCATGATCGCAAGGATCACGCCCGCGCACAGAATACCGATGCCGATCGGCGGACCCGAGAACAGCGCACCGACGATCGGAATGCCGCCGAGCACTGCACCGAGCGGCTTCTGGAACCACACCGCGAAGATCGGTGCGAACACGAGCAGACCCCACATGCCGTACACGATCGACGGAATCGCGGCGAGCAGTTCGATCGCGATGCCAAGCGGCCGACGCAGCCATGCGGGCGACAGTTCAGTCAGAAACAGTGCGATGCCGAAGCTGACGGGCACCGCGATGATCAGAGCGATGATCGACGTCGCGAGGGTGCCGTAGATCGGCACGAGCGCGCCGAATTGCTTGCTGGGTGGATCCCACACCGCCGTCCACAGGAACGCGAGACCGAACTCGCGAATCGACGGCATCGAGGCGATGATCAGGGACACGATGATGCCGCCGAGCAGCAGCAGCGTGACGATGGCGGAAAGGCGTGCGAGGCCGCCGAAGATCAGATCGCCGGAGCGGCCAGGCGCTTTTTGCTGCGACGCGCTGCCAGGCGGAGTGGCCCGGCTCGTGCCGGACGCTAAATGAATATCGGACATGAGAGCCTGATGGACCTGTTTCCAGTTGCCGGACGACACATGTCGGGCGGTCGGTGATGCATGCGGCGCATGCCGCGTGGAAAGTCACAGGCCGTCCTCGTACGAGGACGGCCGGGGTGCTACCCGGCGCGGGCGCGATTCAGATCTATCGCGCCAGCTTACGCCTGTTACTCAGCGAGCGTCTTGCCTGCCGAATCCTTGACCTTCTGCTTCCACTGCGTGCGGATTTCCGACACGACCGATTCCGGCAGCGAGATGTAGTCCAGATCGTTCGCTGCCTGGCCGCCGTTCTTGAACGCCCAGTCGAAGAACTTCAGCGTTTCGGCGCCTTGCGGTGCCTTTTCCTGCGTCGTGTGCAGCAGCACGAACGTCGCGCCGACGATCGGCCATGCGTTCTTGCCCGGCTCGTTCGTCAGGATCTGGTAGAACGACTTCGACCAGTCAGCGCCAGCCGCCGCTGCCTTGAACGTTTCGGTCTGCGGCTGAACCACTGCGCCAGCTTCGTTCTTCAGCGCGACGTAGTTCATGTGGTTCTGCTTGGCGTACGCCCATTCGACGTAGCCGATCGAACCCGGCAGACGCTGCACGAATGCCGCGACGCCGTCGTTACCCTTACCGCCCGTGCCGGTCGGCCAGTTGACCGTCGCACCTTCGCCGACCTTCGTCTTCCATTCCGGGTTGACCTTCGACAGGTAGTTCGTCCAGATGAAGCTGGTGCCCGAACCGTCGGCGCGGCGCACCACGGCAATGTCCAGATCCGGCAGCTTGACCTTCGAGTTCAGCGCGACGATTGCCGGGTCATTCCACTTCTTGATCTTGCCGAGGTAGATGTCGCCGAGCACTTCACCCGACAGCACCAGTTCGCCCGGCTTCACGCCCGGCACGTTGACTGCCGGCACCACGCCGCCAACCACCGTCGGGAATTGGAACAGGCCTTGCTTCGCGAGTTCGTCGTCCTTCAGCGGAGCGTCCGAACCAGCGAAATCGACGGTCTTCGCCTCGATCTGCTTGATGCCGCCCGACGAACCGATGCCTTGGTAGTTAACCTTGCCGCCGCCGGTCTTCTGATAAGCGTCGGCCCACTTCGTGTAAATCGGTGCCGCGAACGTGCTGCCCGCGCCGGTGATGTCTGCGGCTTGCGCTGCGATTGCGAAAAGCGCGCCAGCGACGCCAGCGAACACGGTTTGCATCAATTTCATGAGACCTCCAAGGGAGTGTGAGCGTGTGGTGTGAGCGGGAAACTCGATCACCGCGAAGCTTAGGGTCTCTTTATGACAAAAACGTGACTGATCGTGAATCGCATGTGACAGCCATATTACCGGCTGAAAGGTTCGGGAGGCCGGCGAATTACCGCGCTAGCGATGCGCGCCGCATCGCAAGTTTCAAGTTAGACGAAAAAGACGAGGCGCGAACGTTTGCGCTCGGTATGGAGGGTCGATTTGGTGTGGGATGCGCCGACCTTTTGGCGGCTGGGGCGAGGGATCTGTTGTGGGTAAAGCCCGGCGACGCCGTGTATGACACGAGGCTCGCTGAACCTTTTCATAACGACCGTCAGGCAGCAAGCGGTCGCCACCGCCCGCCGCCTGTTCGGGAACAGATCAGGCCGTCGCTACCCGTACGGCTTCGGCAATAGCTTCAGAATGCTCGAGCGCGTCCGCGACGTTCTGCGCCTCTACCATCACGCGCAGTACCGGCTCGGTACCCGACGCGCGGATCAGTACGCGACCGCGGCCGTCGAGCGCGCCTTCGGCCACCTTGATCGCGCTACGAATCGCATCGCTGCCCTTCCAGTCCGCGCCGGGCTTCATGCGCACGTTGATCAGCTTCTGCGGGAACAGCGTGACACCGTCGAGCAGATCCGCGAGCGATTTGCCGCTGCGCTGCATCGCCGCCAGCACGAGCAGAGCGGACACGATGCCGTCGCCGGTCGAATGGCGATCGAGCGACAGAATGTGGCCCGAACCTTCGGCGCCGAGCTGCCAGCCGTGCTCGCGAAGCTGTTCGAGCACATAGCGATCGCCAACCGCGGCGCGCACGAACTTGACGCCGGCTCTCTGCAACGCGACCTCCACCGCCATGTTGGTCATCAGCGTGCCGACCGCCCCTTCCACATGGCCGGCGGTCGCGATACGGTCCTTGACCAGCACGTACAGCAGCTCGTCTCCGTTGAACAGGCGGCCCGACTCGTCGACGACCTGGAGACGGTCGGCGTCGCCATCGAGCGCGATGCCGAGGTCCGCGTGGTTCGCGCGCACCGCGCGAACCAGCGCATCCGGCGCGGTCGCGCCGACGCCGTCGTTGATATTGAAGCCGTTCGGCGAGACGCCGATCGGGATCACTTCCGCGCCGAGCTCATGGAACACGTGCGGCGCGACGTCGTACGCGGCGCCATGCGCGCAATCGACGACCAGCTTCATGCCGCGCAGGTCGTACGCGGCCGGGAACGTGCTCTTGCAGAATTCGATGTAGCGGCCGGCCGCGTCGTCGAGACGGCGCGCCTTGCCCAATTGCTCGGAAGCCGCGCACGCGAGCGGCAGCTCGAGCTGCTCCTCGATCTGCGCCTCGACGTCGTCCGGCAGCTTGTTGCCGTCGGCCGAGAAGAACTTGATGCCGTTGTCGTAGTACGGGTTGTGCGACGCGCTGATTACGACGCCCGCGGCAAGCCGCAGCGCGCGCGTCAGATAGGCGATGCCGGGCGTCGGCATCGGACCGGCCAGCATCACGTCGACGCCGGCCGCCGAAAAGCCCGACTCGAGCGCGGCTTCGAGCATGTAGCCCGACACCCGCGTGTCCTTGCCGATCAGCACGGTCGGGCGAGCACCTGTCTTCGCCCATTGATCGGCGCCCGCGAGCACCTTGCCGGCCGCGTAGCCGAGCCGCAACACGAATTCCGGCGTGATCGGGCCTTCGCCGACCTTGCCTCGAATGCCGTCCGTTCCGAAGTAACGACGTGCCATGTTTGTTCTCCCTATATCTGGCTGCGGGTTCAACCGTGCGCGCGGCTCCGCCTGGCCGCGTCGCGCAGGGTTGCCCATACTTTCAATGCATCGACTGTTTGCGCGACGTCGTGTACGCGCAGAATCGCGGCGCCCCGCTCGGCCGCACACACCGCCGCGGCGACGCTGCCGGCCACGCGCTCCGGCGCCGGCCGCCCGGTCACCGCGCCAACCATCGACTTGCGCGACATGCCCGCAAGGATCGGATATGGCGAGGCGGCGCGCGGCGCCGTGTCGCGCAGATGCGCGAGCAACGCGTAGTTGTGCTCGACGACGACCTTGCCGAAGCCGAAGCCCGGATCGACGCTGATACGCTCGCGTGCAATCCCCGCCTGCTGCAATGTCGCGACACGCTCCTCGAGGAACTGGCGCACTTCGCTGACAACGTCGGCATAGTGAGGCTCGCCGCGCTGCATGGTCTGCGGCTCACCTAACATATGCATTACACAAAGGCCGCAATCGCTGTCGCGCACGGCATCGATTGCGCCGGGCATGCGGAACGCCCAGACGTCGTTGATCAGGTCGGCGCCCGCGTTCAACGCGCTCCGCATCACTTCCGGCTTGTAGGTATCGACCGACAACGGCACGTTCGCGCCACGCAGTTGCTCGACGAGCGGTATCACGCGCTCGAGCTCTTCGTCGAGCGGCACCGGCGGCGCGCCAGGACGCGTCGATTCCCCGCCGATATCGATAATGTCCGCGCCCGCGAGCATCATGCGCTCGGCCTGGCGCAGCGCATCGCCGCGCATCGCGTACAAGCCGCCATCGGAGAAGGAATCGGGAGTGACGTTCAGGATGCCCATAACCAACGGGCGTTCAAACGTCAGCTTGAAGCGGCCGCACTGCAGCGGCTCTGGAAGGGGTACGGAAGAAGAATCGACTTTCGACACGTAGCAATGCTTCACTTTGAACGGATAAATGCAAAACGGGCCGGTGTGTAGCACACCGGCCCGCACTTTCTACTGGCTACCTATCAGGCCGGCGCGGTCGCGCTGCCCGGCTTGACTTCGGTGCCTGCGCTGCCGCCCGACGAGGCGTCGCTAGCGGACGGCGGCGAGCTCTTGGGCGAACGCGGCGGCCGGCCTGCCATGATGTCGTTGATCTGATCTGCGTCGATCGTCTCCCACTCCATCAGTGCGGCGGTCATCGCTTCGACCTTGTCGCGGTTTTCTTCCAGCAGGCGACGCGCGAGATTGTACTGCTCGTCCAGCACGCGACGGATTTCCGCGTCGACCTTCTGTTGCGTCGCTTCCGAAATGGTTCGCGTGAACCCGCGGCCGAACGGCGAAGCGTCGTTTTCGTCGTCGACATAGACCATCGGTCCCAGCGCATCCGTCATACCGAAGCGGGCAACCATCGCGCGAGCCGTCTGGGTCGCCTTGTTGAAGTCGTCCGATGCACCGGTGCTGATCAGGTTCAGGAACAGCTCTTCCGCGACGCGGCCACCGAACAGGATGGCAAGACGGTCGAGCAGATAGTCCTTCGAGTATGTTTCGTTGTCATGCTCCGGCAACTGCCACGTGACTCCCAGCGCACGGCCGCGCGGAATGATCGTGACCTTGTGCACCGGATCAGCTTTCGGCAACAGCTTCGCGATCACCGCGTGACCCGATTCGTGATACGCGGTCGCACGCTTCGATTCTTCGCGGATGACGGCCGACTTGCGCTCGGGACCCATGAAGATCTTGTCCTTCGCGTCCTCGAAGTCCGTCATTTCGACGATGCGCTTGCCGCGCCGCGCCGCAAAAAGTGCTGCTTCGTTGACGAGGTTCGCGAGATCGGCGCCCGAGAAACCCGGCGTGCCGCGCGCGATCACTGCCGCATCGACGTCGTTCGAAATCGGTACCTTGCGCAGGTGCACCTTCATGATGTGCTCGCGGCCGCGGATATCGGGCAGACCGACGTACACCTGACGGTCGAAGCGGCCCGGACGCAACAGCGCCTTGTCGAGTACGTCAGAGCGGTTCGTCGCGGCGATCACGATGACACCCGAGTTCGCCTCGAAGCCGTCCATTTCGACGAGCATCTGGTTCAGCGTCTGTTCACGCTCGTCGTTACCGCCGCCCATGCCGGCGCCGCGATGACGGCCGACTGCGTCGATTTCGTCGATGAACACGATACACGGCGCGTGCTTCTTGGCCTGCTCGAACATGTCGCGCACGCGAGCCGCGCCGACGCCGACGAACATTTCCACGAAATCCGAACCCGAAATGCTGAAGAACGGCACCTTCGCCTCGCCGGCGATAGCGCGCGCGAGCAGCGTCTTACCGGTCCCCGGCGGGCCAACGAGCAGCACACCGCGCGGAATACGACCGCCCAGCTTCTGGAATTTCTGCGGATCGCGCAGGAAGTCGACGAGTTCCGACACTTCTTCCTTGGCTTCGTCGCAACCGGCGACATCGGTGAAATTGATCGCGTTGTTGTTCTCGTCGATCAGCCGCGCGCGCGACTTGCCAAACGAGAAGGCGCCGCCTTTGCCGCCCCCCTGCATCTGTCGCATCATGTAGAACCAGAAACCGATGATCAGGATCGTCGGCCCGAGGTAATACAGCACGGACATCAGTGCATTGGGTTCGTCGTCAGCCTTGCCGCTCACCTGTACGCCATACTTCATCAGATCGCCGACCATCCAGATGTCACCGGGCGACACGATCTGGTACTTCTGGCCGTCTGCTGGAGTGACCGTGAGGTTCCGCCCCTGGACAATGACGTTCTTGACTTTGCCGTTCTTCGCGTCGTCCATGAACTGCGAATAGGAAACGCCTTCCTGGACACGGGGCTTGTCGAACTGCTTGAACACCGTAAACAGCACCAGTGCGATTACCAACCACACTGCTGCTTTCGAAAACATATTGTTGTTCAAAGCACCACTCCTTCACTTAGACGGGCGCCTACATTTGCCTTGCGGCACCACGAAAGCATTCTAATCCAGTCCGCAGACCCCTGCCATAGCGTTTCACTACCACGGAAATAGGGTAGCGGGCCAGCTTAACGCCAGTCTCTGACGCATCGGCCTCATTATTGGCAGAAATGGAACCGGCTCGCCGTACCCCTATGCGGGACGCTTCAAATGCTTACCCAAAATAAATGTTTCTGACGATTTATCCCGCGACGCCTTCGGCTTGCGGGCCGCCACCACCTTGAATTGGCGCTTGAACTTTTCGACAATCTGACTATATCCGCTGCCGTGAAAGCATTTGACTAAAAGGGCACCATCCGGCTTCAAGTGGCTTTGTGCGAATTCGAGCGCGAGATCGCATAAATGCTCGATCCGCGCCGCATCCGCGATCGCCACACCGGACAGGTTGGGTGCCATATCCGAAATTACAAGGTCTACCTGGCGCGCACCGACCAATTCTTCGAGCTGGACCAGCACCGAGTCTTCGCGGAAATCGCCTTGGATGAAGTGCACGTCGGCTACCGGCTCCATCGGCAGAATGTCCAAAGCGATGATCGTGCCGTCGATGCCACCTTCGCGCTCCGCATTGCGCTGCGAGCCGCCGGCAAGCTTGTTACGCGCGTACTGGCTCCAGCTGCCCGGCGAGGAACCGAGATCGACAATCACCTGCCCCGGGCGGATCAGCTTGTCCTGCTCATCGATTTCCTTGAGCTTGTAGGCCGCGCGGGCACGATAACCTTCCCGCTGCGCCATTTTGACGTACGGATCGTTGATGTGGTCGTGCAGCCACGCGGTATTGAACTTGTTTTTTGCCATTAAAAATTGAACTATTGCTGCGTCGGGTCGCGCTTTAGGGGATAATACGCGGTTAATTCGCGCGGCCACCGCCAGACTGGCGGCCATCCGCGATTCTGTTGTTCTGACGCGCGCCTGCTGAATCAAGCCGCCCGAATCGCTTGGCGATCGGACGAAAAACGCAGGAGCCGCCATTTTAGTCGAGTCTTCCACTTTCCATGCCAGCCCTCAAAGTCTCCTCCGACCAACGCGCCGAGTTGCGCTCCCAGGCACATGCGCTCAAACCGGTCGTGCTCGTCGGGGCCGAAGGCCTGACCGACGCTGTGCTCGCCGAAATCAAAGTACACCTCGCTGCGCATCAGCTGATCAAAATCCGCGTGTTCGGTGATGAGCGCGAAGAGCGCCTCGCCATCTACGAAGGAATCTGCGACACGCTGAACGCGGCACCGATCCAGCATATCGGCAAGCTGCTCGTGATCTGGAAGCCAGAAGCGGCACAGCCGGCGGCAAAAGCGAAGCGCGGCGCGTTGCCGAGCGCCCGGGAGGCGGCAGCCGAAGGAGCCCGGCCGGCCAAGGGACGCGCACCGCGCATCGTCAAGGTGGTCAAGCCGACCGACGTGCCGATGCGCAAGCCCCGAGCGAAAGCAGTGCTGGTGCGCGGCAACGAACGCGTGACGCAGGGCGGCAACATCAAGCGCGCGAAGAAGCGTCAAACCAGCGCGAAGCGTTCGCATCAATCGAAGTAAGAGAACACGCGGCCAAGGTGCGGACCGGCTCCGCACCGCGCGTTTGTGCGCAGGGCCCGAAGCAGCGCAGCGCGCATGAACCGTAGCAGATCACCGGAATCGCGACGATTCGTCGCAACATGAAGTTCATCGCGGGCATCGGCATCGACCGGCGGACATAGCGCCGCGTCACACCACCGGCCACTCGCAAGCTTCAGCCGGCCACCTTCCCCGTGACCGCGCGCGCGCCCTCTTCGTCGGCCGCAGTGCCGACATGCGCCGGCAGTAGCCAAACGAGCGCAACACCTAGCACGCTCTCGATCAGATAGAACAGACTCGACACGTCATGCAGGATGCCGAAGCGCGTCGCATAAACGGAATGTCCGACGTCGCCGCCCGCCTCGAGCGCGGCGACGCGCATCGCGTTCATGAACGGCTGCAACGCGAAATAGCCGATCAGCACGCATACGAGCATACCGGCGAGCAGCCAACGCAAGCGGCGATACGCGCCACTACCGCGCCGCACGAGCAGATTGGCAAGACCGAGCAGGAGGATGCCGCACACGACGCCGATCACACCCTGAATCCGAAACAGCTGCGCGGCAATGGCACCCGCCGTCATGCGGTCGAGCGACGTGAACAGCACGGGCGCAACGGCATAGCCGATAGTCAACAGACTACCGACCCACACCACCGTCAACAGGCGGAAAAAACGATGCGGCATCAGAGACACCGGCGCCATCCTCAGATGTAGCTGACCGCGATGATTTCGTATTCGCGGATGCCGCCCGGTGCCTGCACCGACGCGACGTCGCCTTCCGACTTGCCGATCAGCGCACGCGCGATCGGCGAGCTGATCGAGATCAGGCCGTGGTCGATGTCCGCCTCGTCGTCGCCGACGATCTGATATTTGACGGATGCGCCCGACTCGAGGTCTTCGAGCTCGAGCGTCGCGCCGAACACCACGCGGCCGTCCGCTTCCACTTGCGACGGATCGATCACCTGCGCGCCCGCAAGCTTCGACTCGATTTCGGCGATGCGGCCTTCGATGAAGCCCTGCTTTTCCTTCGCAGCGTCGTATTCAGCGTTTTCCGACAGATCGCCCTGGGCGCGCGCTTCCGCGATCGAGTTGATCACGGCCGGACGCTCGACCGATTTCAAGCGCTGCAATTCATCGCGCAGCATGTCTGCTCCGCGCTTCGTCAATGGAATAGTGCTCATAAACAACTCTGGAGGCAAAAAACGGCCATAAAAAAAATCACCGCGGTTAAGTGCATTCCGCGAAAGCCGCCGCCCATGGACAGACCCGGGCCGCAGCACCTGCGGAACGCCGCTTAACCGCGGCACTTACATCTTGGACAGGTATCGAAGCCTTAGTTTAGGCGAGCGTGGAGTCCTTGTAAATCATAGACTTCCAGGTTCTTCAGATAACGAAGACCCTCCACCGCCGCGCGTGCGCCCGACATCGTCGTGTAGTAGGTAACCTTGTTCGCCTGCGCGCTCATACGAATCGAACGCGAGTCGGCAATCGCCGCGCGCGTTTCGTCGACGGTCGTAAAGACGAGTGCGATCTCGCCGTTCTTGATCATATCGACGATGTGCGGACGGCCGTCCTTCACCTTGTTGACGACCTTGACCGGCACGCCGGCCGCTTCGATCGCGGCAGCCGTGCCCTTGGTCGCGACGATCGGGTAGCCGAGTTCGTGCAGCATGCGCGCGACTTCGACCGCCTTCGGCTTGTCGGCGTCCATCACGGTCAGCAGCACCGTGCCCGACTCCGGCAGACGCGAACCCGCCGCGAGCTGCGACTTGAACAGCGCTTCGCCGAACGTCTGGCCCACGCCCATCACTTCGCCGGTCGAACGCATTTCAGGTCCGAGCACCGGGTCGACCGTCGGGAATTTGACGAACGGGAATACCGCTTCCTTCACGCTGAAGTACGGCGGCTCGACTTCCTTCGTCACGTCTTGCGCGGCAAGCTTCTGGCCGACCATCGCGCGCGCCGCGATCTTCGCGAGCGGCAGGCTGGTCGCCTTCGACACGTACGGCACCGTGCGCGACGCACGTGGGTTCACTTCGAGCACGTAGATGATGTCGTCCTTCGAGCCGTCAGCCGCATTCGTGGCGGAAGGCACCTGCTGGATCGCGAACTGCACGTTCATCAGGCCGATCACGTTCAGAGCCTTCGCCATCGCGGCGGTCTGGCGCTTCAGTTCGGCAACCGTCTCCTTCGACAGCGAATACGGCGGCAGCGAACAGGCCGAGTCGCCCGAGTGCACGCCCGCCTGTTCGATGTGCTCCATCACACCGCCGATAAACACGGCATCGCCATCGGAAATGCAATCCACGTCGCATTCGATCGCGTCGTTCAGGAAGCGGTCGAGCAGCACCGGCGAATCGTTCGACACCTTGACGGCCTCGCGCATATAGCGTTCGAGGTCGCGCGGCTCGTGGACGATTTCCATCGCGCGGCCGCCCAACACGTACGACGGACGCACGACGAGCGGATAGCCGATTTCGTCGGCGAGCTTCAGCGCTTCGTCTTCGGTGCGCGCTGTGCGGTTCGGCGGCTGACGCAGACCGAGGTCTTGCAACAGCTTCTGGAAACGCTCGCGGTCTTCGGCCGCGTCGATCATGTCCGGCGACGTGCCAATGATCGGCACGCCGTTCGCTTCGAGATCGAGCGCGAGCTTCAGCGGCGTCTGGCCGCCGTATTGCACGATCACGCCGACCGGCTTTTCTTTGTCGACGATTTCGAGCACGTCTTCGAGCGTCAGCGATTCGAAGTACAGACGGTCGGAGGTGTCGTAGTCGGTCGACACGGTTTCCGGGTTACAGTTGACCATGATCGTTTCATAGCCGTCTTCGCGCATCGCGAGCGCGGCGTGCACGCAGCAGTAGTCGAACTCGATACCCTGGCCGATCCGGTTCGGGCCGCCGCCCAGCACCATGATCTTCTTGTTGTTCGTCGGATTCGCTTCGCACTCTTCCTCGTAGGTCGAGTACATGTACGCGGTTTTGGTTGCGAACTCAGCCGCACAAGTGTCGACGCGCTTGTACACCGGACGCACGTTCAGTTCGATACGACGCGCGCGCACGTCCGCCGGCTTCGCGCCGAGCAGCTTCGCAAGGCGACGATCCGAGAAACCACTCTGCTTCAGATACTTCAGCTCATCCTTCGACAGGCTCGCGAGCGTGCGACCGGCCAGCGCCTTTTCCTTCAGCACGATCTGTTCGATCTGTGCGAGGAACCACGGGTCGATCGCGGTCTCTTCGAAGATTTCCTGTGCGCTCATGCCGGCACGGAACGCGTCGCCGACATACCAGATGCGGTCCGGACCGGCTTCGCCGATCTGGCGGATGATCTCGTCGCGATTGGCGGTCTTCTCGTCGAGACCGTCGACGCCGACTTCGAGGCCGCGCAGCGCTTTCTGGAACGACTCCTGGAACGTGCGGCCGATCGCCATCACTTCGCCGACCGACTTCATCTGCGTGGTCAGGCGCGAATCGGCTTCGCGGAATTTCTCGAACGCGAAACGCGGGATCTTCGTGACGACGTAGTCGATCGTCGGTTCGAACGATGCCGGGGTCTGGCCGCCGGTGATTTCGTTCTTGAGTTCATCGAGCGTGTAGCCGACCGCGAGCTTCGCCGCGACCTTCGCGATCGGGAAGCCGGTTGCCTTCGACGCCAGCGCCGACGAACGCGACACACGCGGGTTCATTTCGATCACGATCATCCGGCCGTCTTTCGGATTGATCGAGAACTGCACGTTCGAGCCGCCCGTGTCGACGCCGATCTCGCGCAGCACCGCCAGCGACGCGTTACGCAGGATCTGATATTCCTTGTCGGTCAGCGTCTGCGCCGGTGCGACCGTGATCGAGTCGCCGGTATGGATGCCCATCGGGTCGAGGTTTTCGATCGAGCAGACGATGATGCAGTTATCCGCCTTGTCGCGGACCACTTCCATCTCATACTCTTTCCAGCCGAGCAGCGACTCTTCGATCAGCAGTTCGCGCGTCGGCGACAGGTCGAGACCGCGCTTGCAGATCTCTTCGAATTCGTCGCGGTTGTACGCGATACCGCCGCCCGAGCCGCCCAGCGTGAACGACGGACGGATCACGACCGGATAGCCGCCGCTGCCGGTTTCCGCAGCGATCTTCGCCTGCACCGCGAGCGCTTCTTCCATCGAATGCGCGGTGCCCGACTTGGCCGAACCGAGGCCGATCCTGGTCATCGCGTCCTTGAACTTCTGGCGGTCTTCCGCCTTGTCGATCGCTTCGGGTGACGCGCCGATCAGCTCGACGTTGTACTTCGCCAGCACGCCGTGCGCGTGCAGATCGAGCGCGCAGTTCAGCGCGGTCTGGCCGCCCATCGTCGGCAGGATCGCGTCCGGGCGCTCCTTCGCGATGATGCGCTCGACCACTTCCCACGTGATCGGCTCGATGTAGGTCACGTCGGCCGTGTTCGGGTCGGTCATGATCGTCGCCGGATTGCTGTTGACGAGAATGACCTTGTAGCCTTCCTCACGCAGCGCCTTGCATGCCTGCGCGCCCGAGTAATCGAACTCGCACGCCTGGCCGATGATGATCGGACCCGCGCCGATGATGAGGATGCTCTTGATGTCTGTCCGCTTGGGCATAACGCTCTCGCTAATGTATTCCTGAATTCTTTCCGTCGGCGCGCGCCGTTTTCACGTTGCGCGCGCTGTTTGCTGCGCGCCCGCCGCATCGTGCCGCGGGCCGCAGCGGCCGCCGCGAGCCGCTTTCGTTTCCGTCTCCGGCTGGCTTGTGCGGCCGGCCTTTACTGCTTCAAGCCGCTGCGCTGTTGCCGCTCTTCTGCGCGTCCATCAACGCGGTGAAGCGGTCGAACAGATACGCGATGTCGTGCGGACCGGGCGACGCTTCCGGGTGGCCCTGGAAGCAGAATGCCGGCTTGTCGGTCAGCGCGAAGCCTTGCAGCGTGCCGTCGAACAGCGATACGTGGGTCACGCGCGCGTTCGCGGGCAGCGTATCGGCATCGACCGCGAAGCCGTGGTTCTGCGACGTGATCACCACGCGGCCGTCTTCGAGATCCTTGACCGGGTGGTTCGCGCCGTGGTGGCCGGTCTTCATCTTCATGGTCCTCGCGCCGACCGCGAGGCCCATGATCTGGTGGCCAAGGCAAATGCCGAAGGTCGGAATGCCGCGCTCGATGAACTCCCTGGTCGCGGCGATCGCGTAGTCGCACGGCTCCGGGTCGCCGGGGCCATTCGACAGGAATACGCCGTCCGGGTTGAGCGCGAGCGCGTCAGCGGCGCTCGCTTGCGCCGGCAGCACGGTGACATGGCAGCCACGCTCGGCCAGCATGCGCAGGATGTTCTGCTTGACGCCGTAATCGAATGCGACCACGCGGTACTTCGGCGCCTTCTGCTCGCCGTAGCCCGTGCCGAGACGCCATTCGGTTTTGGTCCACTCGTAGGTTTGCTGGGTCGATACGACCTTCGCGAGGTCCATGCCGGCGAGGCCCGGGAACGAGCGCGCGAGCTCGATGGCCTTTGCTTCGTCGTCGGAACCAGCGAGGATCGCGCCGTTTTGCGCGCCCTTGTCGCGCAGCAGGCGGGTCAGCTTGCGAGTATCGATGCCGGCGATGGCGACCACGCCTTCGTCCTGCAGATATTGCGGGAGCGTACGCTCCATGCGGAAGTTCGACGCGAGAACCGGCAGATCACGGATGATCAGGCCGGCGGCATGGACTTTCGTCGCCTCGACGTCTTCGGCGTTCACGCCGACGTTGCCGATATGCGGATACGTGAGGGTCACGATCTGGCGCGCGTAGCTCGGGTCAGTCAGGATTTCCTGATAGCCGGTGATGGCGGTGTTGAACACGACTTCACCGATGGTATGCCCGGGGGCCCCGATCGAATAACCACGAAAGACCGTGCCGTCGGCGAGCGCGAGAAGAGCGGGAGAAAATGACGGCAACACGGGAGACTCCTTGGGGGAACACCCTGTTGCCACCTGTCTATCCGATTTCGAGCCGCAGCGGAACACATTCTCGATGCGCGCGCAGACTCGCTCGCGAGCTGCCGGTAACGATGCAAGGGGCGCGATGAGTCCATTGTGTGGACGACTCGGCTGGGTGCGGGGCCCTTCTTGCTACGCCAATGGCGCGCGGCGGATGAACGGTATGGGGGAGGTAGGCGCTAGGGTGCGGGTTGATAAGCTCAAACCTTGAAATTATAGCCTGAAACCGCCCTTCCTTCCAAATCTGAGATAGGACGCGGACTTGGGCCGGCGTGCCGTGCGGCCGTTCAGGCCTCCTGCTCCGCTCGCATCTCGCCCGACCGGGCAAGCTGCCGACCCGGCAATACGTACCAGATTGCGCTCAGCACCTGCAGTCCGACAAGGATTTCCCACGCGCTCAGATGCGCGACCGCCGGATAATGCCCGCCGCTCGACGGCCAGTGAGACAGCACCGCGCCAACGCCGATCTGAAAACCGAAGATCAGCAGAAAAATAATCAGCGTCAGCGTCGTGTTGACCCGGCCGATCATTTGCGGCGGGAAATGTCGCGCCATCACCGCGTAGCTCAGAATGCCGGTGCCACCGAAAATTCCGTACGCGGCCCACAACAGGCTCGCCGGCAGCGGCGCATTGAACATGATCAGCATCTGCGTCAGCACGTATAAGGCCATGCCGATGCCGCAGAACGCGTACAGCGAGAGGCCGCGCCGCTCGAGGCTACGCGCCGCCGCGCCGAAACCGACGCACCCCGCCATCATCGCGAAGCCGAGAATCGACACGAGCGCCGCCGCCTGGTGCGGCTCGAAGCCTTGTACGTCGCGCAGCCATGCTCCAACCCACAACGACTGCATTGCGTAGAAAACGCCCTGCGTAACGACCGAGAACGACGCGATTTTCCAGAATGCCGTGCTGCGCAGGATGTGCCACGTGCCCTTGAACTGCGCGACGAGGCTCGTCTGGCGATGCGTTTCGCGTGCGTCCGGCGCGAGCGTCCATTGCGCAAGCGCGACCACCACCGTCAGCACCCCGAGCCCGACGCAGACCGCGCGCCAACTGGAGAAGCCCAGCACCCACGTGAGCGGCGAACCGACCATCACGCCGCCGAAACCGCCGACGGCCATCACGAGTCCGTTCATCAACGGCAGACGCGCCACCGGAAAATGCTGCGCGAGCGCCTTGAACGCGGCGCCGAGGCACACCGACACGCCGACGCCGATCAACAGCCGTCCGACCATCATCATGCCGAGACTGTGCGCGGCGCCGAACGCCCAGATACCCAGCGCAGCGAACAGCAGCGTGACGGCCGTCACCCGACGCGCGCCGAAGTGGTCGAGCAGCACGCCAGCGGGGATCTGCGCGCCCGCGAAACCAAGGAAATACAGACTCGTCAGCACACCCAGATCGGCGGCTGACAGACCGAGATCGCGCGTGATGAACGGCGCGAAACCAAGATTGACGCCGCGAAACACGTAAGAGACGAAGTAGCCGGCGGAAAAAAGCAGGAAGACACGCAGTTGGGTCGACGACATAAATCAGGAAGAAAACCTGGCAATGGACCTAATGAACCTGACCCGAGGTTCGCACGGATCAGGACAGAACGGCGTCCCGCGGCCAACGCGGCCGAAGCACGAACAATAAATTAAATACGGCAAACCCGCAGGAATCGTCGGCGCAATGAAAAACGCCGTCACCCTGAGGTGACGGCGTTGGATGAACACGGTGCGTGATCGGAGCGCAATCCATGCGCTGCCCCCGCAACGCATGTGGTCACTACCGTGAGAGCCGCTATTGGTCTATTTACCCTTCTTCTTCGCGTTGGCCACGGTCTTCGGGCGGCTCTCAGCCGCGGCCTTCGACGCCTTGCCGGGCACCGGGGCCGACACCTTCTCGACCTTGCCCTTGCTGGCGGGCGCCGCCGCTTTGTCACCCTTGCCGCCCGGCGCGGAGACCTTGACGATGGCAGAGTGGCCGCGCCCTTTCTTTTTATCGTAGCGCGAATCGCCGCGAGTGTCTGCGGCATGGACTCCGATCTTCTGCACACTGCCGCCTTGCACATCGGCGGCGATCTTTTCCGGACCCGGCTCGCTCGGTACCGGCTTGCCGACCGGCACGTGCAGCACGACCACCTGGCCGCGCGAAACCTGATCGCGATGTGTCTTGTTCCACGCCTTCAACTGACCGACCGACACGCCGTAGCGCAGCGCGATGGCGGCCATCGACTGATTGCGGCGCACGCGGATCAGCATCTTGCGCGTGTCGGGCACGTCGGGTTCCATCGCGAGCACCGCGCTTTCGGCGATGTCGGCGCTGATGTCCTCGTCGTCGTCCGAGCCGCGCGGCACGACAATCGTCGAGCCCGGCTTCAGGCGCATGCCGACCGGAATCTTGTTCACTTCCATCAGCGTGTCTGCGTCGACGCCGATCTTCTGTGCGATCGCCGCGGGTGTCGCCCGTGCGTCGACGGTGTAGGTGGTCCAGGAAGACAGCGAGCCCGAGTACGTTTTCAGATTGCGCTCGAACGCGGACGCGTTGTCGAAAGGCAACAGAATCTGCGGTTGCGTCGCACCGAGAATCACCGGCTTCCTGAACGACGGGTTCAGCGAGCGGAACTCGTCGGTCGACATGTTGGCAAGCCTTGCGGCGACGTCGACATCGATATCGTGCGAGGTTGTGACCGTCACGAAGTATGGGTGGTTCGGAATCGTCGGCAGCGTGAGCCCGTACATCTGCGGGTTCGTCACGAGGTTCTTGACCGCCTGCAGCTTCGGCACGTAGTTGCGCGTTTCGTTCGGCATACGCAGGCTTAGGTAGTCGGTCGGCAGACCCGCCGCCTCGTTGCGCGCGATCGCGCGCTGCACGTTGCCCTCACCCCAGTTATACGCGGCGAGCGCGAGTTGCCAGTCGCCGAACATATCGTGCAGCTTCGACAGGTAGTCGAGCGCGGCGCTGGTCGACGCGAGCACGTCGCGGCGCTCGTCCTGCCACATGTTCTGCTTTAGGTTGTAGGTACGGCCCGTGCCCGGCATGAACTGCCACATGCCCGCCGCCTTGGCGACCGACAAAGCCTGCGGACTATACGCGGACTCGATGAACGGCAGCAGCGCGAGCTCGGTCGGCATATGGCGCGACTCGAGTTCCTCGACGATGTGATACAGGTATTTCTGCGAGCGCTCGGTCATGCGCTGCACATAATCGGGACGTTGCACATACCAGTTGAGCTGCATGTCGACGAGGTCGCTCTGCAGATCCGGCATCTGGAAGCCACGGCGAATGCGGCCCCACAGATCGGCGTCCTGGCTCGTCAACTGATTGACGGAGCTCTGGTCGACATTGATGGTTTCTTTAGCGGTGGCGTTCTTGCGAAGGGCGTCGGCTACGGCTTGCTGGCTGGCGGGGTTATTGGCGGTATTCGTCGTCGGTCCCTGACTCGCGCATGCGGCGAGTGTCAGGACCAATAACGCGCTTAAGATAAATCGCATGAACGTCTCGGTTTCCACAAGGGCTGGAATTTGCAGCCGATAGTACGAAACGTCAACGTTTCCGTCAATTGGAAAATCAAGAAAAAAATCAACCAAATCTGGGGCTTGGCGAATTTTTCCGATTCATCGCGTGAAGAACTGCCGAATGCGCTCCGGATCAACGGAAGCGGTTCTTCCATTCGCGCATCAATGTGAAGGCCTTCAGCCTGTCAGACACTGTTTCGTGCAATTGTGCTTCGAGGTTCGACTGGATCGCCGGCTCGTCTGCGCGAAGGAACGGATTGACCGCGCGCTCGTGCGCGATCGTGGTCGGCAGCGTCGGCTGGTGGCGGGCGCGCAGCTCATTCGCCTTGTCGCGCCACGCCTGCAGTTCGGCGTTGTGCGGCTCGCAAGCGAGCGCGAAGCGGATGTTCGACAGCGTGTATTCGTGAGCGCAATGCACTTCCGTTGCGCCGGGCAGCGCGGCGAGCGCATCGAGCGAGTTCAGCATCTGTTGCGGTGTACCTTCGAAAAGGCGCCCGCAACCGCACGCGAACAGCGTGTCGCCGCAAAACACGTGCGGGGTGCCGCCCGTATCGGCCGCCTGGAAATAGGCAATGTGTCCGCTCGTGTGACCGGGCACGTCGAGCACGCTGAATTCGAGTGCGGGTGCCGCGATCGTCACGTGATCGCCGCTTTTGAGACGATGCGTCAGGCGCGCGATCGCTTCGCTGGCGGGGCCGTAGACCGGCACGTCCTGGCCGTTCAGCAGATCGGCCACCCCGCCGACGTGGTCTTGATGATGGTGCGTGAGTAAAATAGCGCTCAGCCGCCAGCCTCGTTGTGCCAGACAGGCGCGCACAGGGGCGGCTTCGCCCGGATCGACGACGACCGCGTGGCGTCCGTCGGCAATGACCCAGATGTAATTGTCTTCAAACGCCGGGACCGGCACGTACTCGAGCGCATTCATAGGCGACGCATTTTTAATATGACTGACCGAGCGATTATAGACTGGCCCGCCTGGACCGATTCGCCGCCAGGCCGCTACGTGCTCGACTGGGAGCAAACCCAGCTCGATCGCGTGGTGTCGGACGTGTTCGGCTATCATGCGCTGCAACTCGGCCTGCCCCAGCTCGACGCGCTGCGCGAGAACCGCATGCCGTGCCGCGGCCTCGTGCTCGACGCGGCGAGCGGCGCGAGCGCGCCGTACACGTATCCCCCTCCGGCACCTCGTGGCAGCGTCAGTGGGATCAGCGGCGCGGGCAACCGCGGCGACGATCCCGCCAACGCGGCGCCAGGCGCGCCAGGGCTGCATGCGCCGGCCGGGCGCAGCGCAGTCTGGTGCGACCTGCTCGATCTGCCGTTCGAAGCGCAAAGCGTCGATCTGCTCGTGATGCCGCATACGCTCGAATTCACCAGCGACCCGCATCGGCTGCTGCGCGAAGCCGAACGCGTGCTGGTGCCCGAAGGCCAACTGATCATCCTCGGCTTCAACTCGTTGTCGCTGTGGGGCGTACGGCAGTCGATCGGCAAAATGACAGGCCGCCCGTTCGTGCCTTCGGCCGTCGACCTGATCGCGTTCACGCGTCTGAAGGACTGGATCAAGCTGCTCGGCTTCGACCTTGAACGCGGGCGCTTCGGCTGCTATCGTCCGCCGCTCGCGAGCGATCAATGGCTCGCACGCTACGGCTTCATGGAAGCCGCCGGCGACCGCTGGTGGCCGATTTTCGGCGCCACCTACATGATCAAAGCGATCAAGCGCGTGCGCGGCATGCGTCTTGTCGGGCCGCTCAAAGTGAAAAAGCCCGTGCTCGCGGCAGGCCTCGCGCCCGCCGCCACCCCGAACACACGTAACCACACCGAATGACTCCGGATCACATCGACATCTATACCGACGGCGCCTGCAAGGGCAATCCCGGCCCTGGCGGCTGGGGTGCATTGCTGCGCTTCGGCAGCCAGGAAAAAGAACTGTTCGGCGGCGAGGCCAACACGACCAACAATCGCATGGAGCTGATGGGCGTGATTTCCGCGCTCGAGGCGTTGAAGCGCCCCTGCAAGGTGATCGTGCACACCGATTCGCAGTACGTGCAGAAAGGCATCAGCGAGTGGATTCACGGCTGGAAGAAGAAAGGCTGGGTCACCGCGGCGAAGCAGCCGGTCAAGAACGCCGATTTATGGAAGCGGCTCGATGCGCTCGTCGCGCAGCACCAAGTCGAATGGCGCTGGGTGCGCGGTCACAACGGCCACCCGGAAAACGAGCGCGCCGATCAGTTGGCCAATCGCGGCGTGGCGTCGCTCGCCGAGATGTAAAAGGCGTGCGCGCATCGGCCAACGACGCGCGCCGCCCTCTTCGCTTTTTTTCTGCACTTTTTTCGAAGCAGGCTATTCCGACATGCGTCAACTGATCCTCGACACCGAAACTACCGGCCTGAATGCCCGCGGCGGCGACCGGATTCTCGAACTCGGTTGCGTCGAGCTGGTGAACCGCCGGCTGACCGGCAACAACCTGCACTTCTATATCAACCCAGAGCGCGACAGCGATCCGGGCGCGCTCGCGGTGCACGGCCTCACGACGGAATTTCTGAGCGACAAGCCGAAGTTCGCGGAGATCATCGACCAGTTCCGCGACTTCATCCAGGGTGCGGACCTGATCATCCACAACGCGCCATTCGACATCGGCTTTCTCGACGCCGAGTTCGCGCTGCTCGGACTGCCGCCGGTGAGCACGCACTGCGGCGAGATCATCGACACGCTCGCGCAGGCCAAGCAGATGTTCCCCGGCAAGCGCAACTCGCTCGATGCGCTGTGCGACCGCTTCGGCATCAGCAATGCGCACCGTACGCTGCACGGCGCGCTGCTCGACTCGGAATTGCTCGCCGAGGTCTATCTGGCGATGACGCGGGGCCAGGAAAGCCTCGTCATCGACATGCTCGGCGAAGCGCAGGCCGGCGGCGATACAGATGCGCCGCGTGTCGCGCTCGACTCGCTGGAATTGGTCGTGATCGCCGCGAGTGACGACGAAAGCGCCGCGCACGAAGCCGTGCTCGACGATCTCGACAAGGCGATCAAAGGCGCGAGCGTATGGCGTCTTGAACCCGCGCCAGCAACTGATGAGCAAACTGCTTAAAAAAGACTAGACGAACTCCAAATTCCCTGACATAATTTCAATCTCTTCGGGTGGTTAGCTCAGCGGTAGAGCACTGCCTTCACACGGCAGGGGTCACTGGTTCGATCCCAGTACTACCCACCAGATTCTTGGTGTGTCGATCACCGAAGACAAAAGGGCTTACGCAGCAATGCGTAAGCCCTTTTTCTATTTGCCGCAAAACAATCCCGTGCGCAGCACGAGATTCCACTGGCTGTAGAACCACGTCGTTCCGTAGGTTGGCGAGCGCCCCGCACTGTTGCTATAGTCAGCGGACGGGCATTCACCCGGTCCGGCTCCGTCCGGTTTCTCCATCTTGAACCATCTCAGGGAGGCGCCACATGTTCGCAGTGCATCGCGCGCTCCCTCGCATGGTCCCACGCCCGTCAGCCCGTCCGCCACGAGCGATGCGGCCTTAAAAGCCGCAGCCTCG
Source organism: Paraburkholderia atlantica (assembly GCF_000092885.1). Classification (NCBI taxonomy): domain Bacteria; kingdom Pseudomonadati; phylum Pseudomonadota; class Betaproteobacteria; order Burkholderiales; family Burkholderiaceae; genus Paraburkholderia; species Paraburkholderia atlantica. The sequence goes on from NC_014117.1 coordinate 2,364,193, forward strand.
TAGCTGATGCGCAGTCCGCCTCGACAGGCGCGCCGCGTTCACTTCAGACAGTCCCTGCGCGCATTCCGGCTTCCGCTGGCTGTCTACCTTTTTCGCTTCTGACTGGAACCTCGGCGCGCTCGTGCGTCGCCGGGTCGAAAGCAAATGGCCAACAAAAAACTCGACTTTCGCGGACAAGCCTTCAAGGATGTCCTCGGCTTCACCTTCCGTCACTGGGCACAGCAGCCGTGGCGCATCGTCGTGATTGCGACGCTCGCGCTGTTCACGGCAGGCGCGGACATTCTGACGCCGGTCTTCGCCGGACGTCTCGTCGACGCGATCGCGGCCGGCCCGGCGTCGTCGGCGCCCGTCTGGCATCACGCGCTCGAGGCCTTCGGCGTGCTCGCCGCGCTCGGGCTCACCGCGACGCTGTTGCGCCAGGGCGTGTACTTCAACATCATCCGCTTCACGCTGAAGATGATGAGCGAGATCGCCGCGGGTGCGTTTCATCGCGTGCAGCGCTTCTCGACCGACTGGCACGCGAACAGCTTCGCCGGCTCGACCGTGCGCAAGATCACGCGCGGCATGTGGGCGCTCGACCTGCTGAACGACACGCTGCTGATTGCGCTCTTGCCATCGCTGGTGATGCTGGTCGGCGCGACTCTGCTGCTCGGCTCGCGCTGGCCGATGATGGGCGTCGTCGTCGGCATCGGCTCGCTGCTGTACATCGGCGTGACCGTGACGGTGTCGCTGGGCTTTGTCGCGCCGTCCGCGCGTCTGGCGAACGCGTGGGACACGCGCATGGGCGGCGCGCTCGCCGATGCGGTCAGCTGCAACGGCGTCGTCAAGGCATTCGGCGCGGAAGCGCGCGAGGAAGCGCGCCTCGGGTACGTGATCGGCAAATGGCGGCAGCGCACGCGGCGCACGTGGGTGCGCGGCACGCTCAACGGCGGCCTCCAGGGCGGTATGCTGGCCGCGATCCAGGCTGCGATTCTCGGCGTGGCGCTGCTGCTGTGGGCGCGCGGTGAAGCGAGCGTCGGCGACATCACCTTCGCGTTGACGATGTTCTTCATGCTGCAAGGCTATCTGCGCGACATCGGCATGCACATCCGCAACCTGCAGCGCTCGGTCAACGACATGGAGGAACTGGTGTCGCTCGAAAGCCAGCCGCTCGGCATCGAGGATCGTCCCGGCGCCGGCCCGATCGCGATCCGCAACGGCGAAATCCGCTTCGAGCATGTGTCGTTTCACTATGGCGCGCACAGCCGGCCGCTCTACGACGACTTCTCGATCCGCATCGCGCCGGGCGAGCGCGTCGGGCTGGTCGGTCATTCCGGCTCGGGCAAGACGACCTTCATCAAGCTGATCCAGCGCCTTCACGACATTTCAGGCGGGCGGATCACGATCGACGGCCAGGACATCGCGCAGGTCCAGCAGGCGTCGCTGCGCAGCCAGATCGCGATCGTCCAGCAGGAGCCGGTGTTGTTTCACCGCTCGCTTGCCGAGAACATCGCGTATGGACGGCCCGGCGCGAGCCGCGTCGACATCGAACGCGCCGCGCGGCTCGCCAGCGCGCACGACTTCATCGCCGCGCTGCCGAACGGCTACGACACGCTGGTCGGCGAACGCGGCATCAAGCTATCGGGCGGCGAGCGTCAACGCGTCGCAATCGCGCGGGCGTTTCTTGCCGACGCGCCGATCCTGATTCTCGACGAAGCCACGTCGAGCCTCGACAGCGAAAGCGAAGTGCTGATCCAGCGGGCGATGGAGCGGCTGATGCAGGGGCGCACCACGCTGGTGGTCGCGCACCGGTTGTCGACGGTGCGCGCGCTCGACCGGCTGCTCGTGCTGGACAAGGGCAAGGTGATCGAGGAAGGCAGCCACGACGCGCTGATCAAACGCGACAACGGCTTGTACCGTCGTTTGTTCGAGCGTCAGGCGCTGGAGTTGATCAAGGGTCTCGGCGAGCCGGAACTCGTGCGCGAGTCGGCAGAGGTAAAAACCGACCGGGTCGACGATTCCGGCTTGCTGGTCGGCTAGCGTCGCAATGAAAAGAAGGCCCGCCCCGCTACACGGCGCCGGCGGGCAGCCCGATGCCGCGTGCCATTCCGGTCGCCGCAAACACCATCAGAACCAGCAGCACCGTCTGGATCACGCTGAAATGCGCGTAGGAACGCGCCTTCTTCAGATTCGGCGCCGCGCCGCTGCGGATCGACGCGCGCCAGCGCATCAGGCCGAGCATCGTGGGCACTTCGAGGATCAGGATCAGCACCAGCAACGTCATCTTCACGTGAAAGAGCGGCTCGTGCAGGTAGTAGTCGGCGCCCTTCTCATAGCCCCCGAACACGCGCATCAAGCCGGTCACGATCAGCACCAGCGCGGCGATGCCCCAGCGCGAATCGGCGCGAAACACCGAACGCAACGCGGCGGGCACTGACGCGCGACGCAGCGACCACGTGCGTCTGAGAATCGACGCAAGCGCAAAGCCATAAGCAAGCAGATGAAGGGCGGCAATCAACCAGCGAACCAGCATAGCGACTCCTGCGAAAGGCGCGATACGATCGATGAGTGTTCCACTCGCCCGCCTGCAAGCCGGGCGACTTGATTGCATTATCGACGAAGCTTCGCTTCGGGATGCGTGCAATGGCCACGCGATGTGACCGATAGCACAAAACGTGCTGCGCTACACCTGGCGCAGCGTCGTGTCGAGCGCGCGGGCGGCGACGCGATCGCCTTCAGTTGTCAGCGCGGCGCGGAAAACGGTCTGCCGGTTATGCCCCGCGGCGGCCGGCGAATCCCACAGCAACTCGACCTTCGGACGAACGCCGAACGTGCTGCGCGCCAGCGAGGGCGCCGCGACCGACGGCATCGGCGCTGCCGACGCCCCAGCCTCGCCCGCCGCGCCGAACACGACTGCGGGCGTGGGTGCCGGCGTCGCGCGCGCATCGGAACCGCTCGCCCAGCGCACCGACAATTCGCGCGCATCGTATTGCCCCACCTTGCGCCGCTCGGCCCACACCACGACGGTACGCGTCACCGGATCGAGCGACACCGCATAGCGGCCGATCGCAAAGCGCCGCGCCGCCACATTGGTGCGCCACAACGGCAGCGGCCGGCAGATCCACAAGACGATCGCATACAGCACCGGCGCCGCGACGAGCCAGCCGTTGGTGGCCGCGACCGCCTGCATCGCGCGACGCCAGCCCGCGGTCGCGACGAACGCGCCGACCGACCACAGCGCAAACAGAAAGCCGAGGAACGCAAACAGGCGCAGCGCCTGACGCAGCCATTGCGGGAGCGGATGGAATGGACGCTCGGCGACGGCGCGCGCGCCCGGCAGGAAGATCAGCAGGAACAGAAAGACGAGATTGATACATGCCCACGGTGATGACGCCATCGCGGTCAGCGCGGTGGTCAGCCTCATCTCGGACATCGAGAAAAGCCAGCGGGCGGCGAGCACGAGACCGATGGCGCGCAACGTAAAAATCGTTCCGGCGCCGGGCGCGGCGTTCGCGCGCGTCTCTTTCGTTCTCGCCAAGGCATCCTCCTGTCGTCGGCGGCACCGCAGCCCAATTTGCGGCACGGCAATTATAGGGATATTACCGAGCCTGGCTCGTTCGCGCCGCGCGGAAACCCGCATTTTCAGCTGTGCACCGACGAAAAACGCGGCGCGCATGCAACAACGCCCCGCCGACGACGTGCCGGCGGGGCGTTCAGAGCAGCAAAAGAAGCGTGGTTCCTGCTGCCAGCGTCTCATCTACCGCGAAACAACCGCGGCAAATCAACCGCCAATCAGCCCGCGTTGACTTCGCGCAGCGCCGTGCGATGCTTGCTGCGCAGCAGGTCTTCGTAGACGGCGACGTAGTTCTTCGCCATCACCTTCGACGTGAAACGTGCTTCGAACGCCTTGCGCACACCGGCGCGCGGCAGCGTGTGCAGACGCTTGAGCGCAGCGACCGCGCTGATTTCGTCTTCGACGACGAAACCCGACACGCCGTTCTCGATCACTTCCGGCACCGAACCGCGATTGAACGCGATCACCGGCGTACCGCAAGCCATCGCCTCGATCATCACCAGGCCGAACGGCTCCGGCCAGTCGATCGGGAACACCAGCGCATGCGCGTTGCCGAGGAACTCACGCTTTTCGGCTTCGCCGATTTCGCCGATGTACTCGACATGCGGGAGCGCCATCAGCGGCTTGATCACTTCTTCGTAATAGGCACGGTCGGCCTTGTCGATCTTGGCGGCCACCTTGAGCTTCATGCCTGCCTGGCCGGCGATGCGGATCGCGCGGTCGAGACCCTTCTCCGGCGAGACGCGGCCGAGGAATGCGAGGTAGCCCGGTTCGACGTCGGGGATCGGCGTGAGCACGTTTTCCGGCAGACCGTGGTAGACGGTTTGCAGCCAGTTCGCCTGTTGCAGCGGGATGCGCTGGTTGTCGGAAATCGACACGACCGGCACGTCCTTGAACGTATTGAAGATGGGCTGCAGTTCCGGCAGATCGAGACGGCCGTGCATCGTGGTCAAAAACGGCACCGGCTGACGCGCGAACAGCGAGAACGGGTAGTAGTCGATGTGGAAATGCAGCACGTCGAATTCGTCCGCGCGGCGGCGCACTTCTTCGAGCAGCAGCATGTGCGGCGCCATCACGTCGCGGATCGTCGGGTCGAGGCGCAGCGCCTGCGGCCAGAAGGCTTCGAGCTTCGCCGAGGTTTGCGAATCACCGCTTGCAAACAGCGTGACGTCGTGGCCCTGCTCGACCAGCGCCTCGGTCAGATTGGAGACCACACGTTCCGTACCACCGTACAGCTTGGGAGGAACCGCCTCGTGCAGCGGAGCGATTTGAGCGATTCGCATATTGACGAACTCCTAGTAAAAAATCAGGCAAAAGTACTGCAATTGGAAAAAGCGACTCGCTTGCTCGCCAGGGCAGTCTGGCCGGAGATCCCGGCGCGGGCCTGATTCTTTTGAGAAATCCTGCGATGGATCGCTTGGGTAACGAGCCCAGACAAGTGGATCAGCGTCTGCGCATGTGCGAGTAAACGCGCATGAGGCACCTACGTTGACAAACTGTCAGAAAATTTGCCGGGGCTAACGAGCATGCATTATCGATGCCTGAATTGTTGCCGCACCCCAACATTTCAAAGTCTTTACGTTGTTACAAACGCGAAACACTTTGCAAACCCTTGTTTTCAAAGACAGTTCTACAGTATCGACGAAGGTTCAGCGAGGCACGGCGTATCGAGTCGGTGAGTTCTCGCGCATCAAGCGTTGCCGGTAGAAATTGCAAAATTGCCACGGCCCGCTTGAATGCAAACTGTAAGTATATCTCGAAATTTTCCGCAATCTGCCTGCATGGCCCGTCGGCTGGTGTGTCGAGACGACGCAGATCGCGGAGGTCCATCGCGAAATCAGTCGCGTCAAAGCCCGGATACACAGGGCGCAATCGCCTTTGCATGTTTACAATGCGAAGCATCGGCTTCACGGAGAGCCATGCTTGTCCGTGTGGTCCGCGCTTTGCATGCACAACCCGCAACACATCGATCTCAGCTCAATTGGAACACTTGACCATTGCCCAGCGAAACGCCCAGAACGCAAAGCTCGCGAGCTATGCGCACCGGCCGCTTGCGTTTCTCTTCCGCTTTATCCGCCGCCATCCGGTCGCGCACGCGATCGTGTTGTGCAGCGTGTTTGCGGCCGTGGGCTGTGCACTCGCTTCGCAATACGCGATCAAACATCTGATCGACGTGCTCGCCGGTGGCCGCCATCATCCCGGGCCGCTGTGGGGCGCGTTCGCGATCCTCGTCGGGCTGATCGCAGCGGACAACCTGTTATGGCGAGTCGGCGGCTGGTTCGCCGCGCACACCTTCGTCGCCGTGACGGGCGATTTGCGGCGTGACCTATTCCAGTATCTGAGCGGCCATTCGCCGACCTACTACGCCGAAAAGCAGCCCGGCATGCTGGCAAGCCGGATCACCGCGACCTCGAACGCCGTCTACACCGCCGAAAACACCACCGCGTGGAACGTGCTGCCGCCGTGCATCGCGGTGCTCGGCGCGATCGTGATGATCATCTCGGTGAACCCGCTGATGGCCGGCGGCCTGATGCTGTGCTCAGCGATCCTGGCCGTTGTGCTCTACAAGCTCGCGGGCCGCGGCTCCGCGCGTCACCATAATTTCGCGACCAAGGCGGCATCGGTCGACGGCGAGCTCGTCGACGTGATCAGCAACATGGGCCTCGTGCGCGCGTTCGGCATGACACTGCGCGAACAGCGGCGGTTTGCGTCGACGGTCAAGGCGGAAATGGACGCGCGCCAGCAAAGCCTGCTGTATCTGGAAAAGCTGCGTTTGCTGCACGCCGTGATCACCGCGCTGCTGTCGGCCGGCCTGCTCGGCTGGGCGCTGTGGCTGTGGGACCAGGGCCGCGCGACCTCGGGCGACATCGTGCTCGTCAGCTCGCTCGGTTTCACGATCCTGCACGGCACGCGCGATCTCGCGGTTGCGCTCGTCGACGTCACACAGCACGTCGCGCGACTTGCGGAGGCGGTGCGCACGCTGCTCGAACCGCACGGCATGCCCGATCGCGACGACGCGACCGAACTCGTGCCGCAGGGCGGCCGCGTCACGTTCGACGGCGTCACGTTCGCGTATCCGCGCCGCCGGCCGATTCTCGATCACTTCGACCTCAATATCGAGCCGGGCCAGCGCGTCGGCCTGATCGGCAAGTCGGGCGCCGGTAAATCGACGGTGCTCGCGCTGTTGCAGCGTTTCTACGAAACCCAGGGCGGCGCGATCAAGATCGACGGCCAGGACATCGCGTCGATCACGCAGGACAGCCTGCGTCACGCGATCGCGCTGGTGCCCCAGGACATTTCGCTGTTCCATCGCACGGTGTACGAGAACATCGCGTACGGCCGCCCCGAGGCGAGCCGCGAGGAAGTGCTCGCCGCGGCGCGCGAGGCGCGTTGCGCGGACTTTATCGAAGCGATGCCGGAAGGCTACGACACGATCGTCGGCGACCGCGGCGTGAAACTGTCGGGCGGCCAGCGCCAGCGCATCGCGATCGCGCGCGCAATTCTGAAAAACGCGCCGATCCTGCTGCTCGACGAAGCCACGTCGGCGCTCGACAGCGCGTCCGAGGAAGCGATCCAGAAGGCGCTCGACCGGCTAATGGTGGGCCGCACCGTGATCGCGATCGCGCATCGTCTGTCGACGCTGAACAATTTCGACCGGATCATCGTCATGAGCGCCGGCAAGGTCATCGACGACGGTTCGCCCGAAGAACTGCGTCAGCGTCCGGGCCTCTATCGCGACCTGCTCGCGAAGCAGTATGGCAAGGGCCAGACGCTGCATATCGGCGGCAAGAAGGTCGACGAGCAGCACGTAGCCTGACGCCACGCAGAGTCCAGGCGCGCTGCGCGTCGCATGCAAAAAGCCGCTCCAAGGAGCGGCTTTTTGCTATCTGGCTTTGCGGCTGGCTTAGCCGGTCACGCTCTCGCGCGCCGCCCTCTTCCGCCCGGCGCGAGCCGCACCCGTGGCCGCGGGCGCCTTCCCGCTTCTAGCGCGCTTCGCGCCACCGAGGCCCGCCAGATCGCGCATGAAGTTATCGCGCCACACCGACACGTTGTTCTCGCGCAGCTGCGCCATCATGTCGCGATAGCGCGCCTGGCGCTCGGCGAGCGGCATGTCGAGCGCCTGCGCCAGCGCTTCGGCCATGCCGTCGATGTCGACCGGATTGACGATCAGCGCACCATCGAGCTCCTGCGCCGCGCCGGCGAAGCGCGACAGCACCAGCACGCCGGGATTTTCCGGATCCTGCGCCGACACGTATTCCTTCGCCACGAGATTCATGCCGTCGCGCAGCGGCGTCACATAGCCGACGTGCGCGGTACGGAACAGCGCCGCCAGCACCGAGCGCTCGTACTGCTTGTGGATATACAGAATCGGCGTCCAGTCCAGCTCGGCGAAGCGGCCGTTGATCCGTCCCGACTCGCCTTCGAGTTGCAGCCGGATGTCCTGATACGCGTGCAAGTCGGCGCGCGTCGGCGGCGCGATCTGCAGGAACGACACCTTGTTGCGCTGCGCGGCCGTATGCTCGAGCAGGCGCTCGAACGCGCGGAATCGCTCGACCAGCCCCTTCGAATAATCGAGCCGGTCGACGCTCATGATCAGCTTGCGCGAATGTAGCGTCGCCTTCATCGTGCGCACCGGCTTGCCGCGCTCGCCCGCCTTCGCGAGCTCGGCGATCTCGTCCGGATAGACGCCGATCGGATATGCCGACGCGCGCAGCGTGCGGCCGAACGCATGCACGGTGAGCGGACCTTTCGGCGACGCGTCGATCGAGCCGCCCGCCTCGTTGATCACGTAATCGCAGAACGCACGCAGATCGGGGCCGGTCTGGAAGCCGAGCAGGTCGAACGAACACAGCGCCTCGACGAGCTCGCGATGCGGCGGCACCGTCAGCAGCACTTGCGCGGCCGGAAACGGAATGTGCAGGAAAAAGCCGATGCGGTTCTTCACGCCTGCCGAGCGCAGCGCCTGCGCGAACGGGATCAGATGATAGTCGTGCACCCAGATCACGTCGTCTTCGCGCAGGAGCGGCACGAGTTGCTGCGCGAGCCACGCGTTGACGCGGCAGTAGCCTTCGAAGTCGTGCCGGTCGTAATGCAGCAGGTCGGATCGATAGTGGAACGCGGGCCACAGCGTCGCGTTCGAGAAACCGCGATAGTACTGGTCGTAATCCCGGCGCATCAACGGGACGGTCGCGAAGGTGACCGGACCGCGCTCCTCGAGCTTGATTTGCGGCTGGCCGGAGCTGAGTACGTCGCCGCTCCAGCCGAACCACATGCCCCCGGTCTCCTTCAGCGCGTCGTACACGCCGACCGCCAGACCGCCCGCCGCCGGGCCGCCCTCCGAAATGGGCGCCACCCGGTTCGAAACAATGATCAGTCGGCTCATGAAGCGCGATTCCCGATGCAGTATGTTGTTTTCGTTGAACGAGGCGCCGGCGTCATGCGCCGCGCGCCGCCGCGACAATCGTTTCGAGCCAGTCGAGCAGTGACGACACCGACTCGACGCGCGTGCGCGCCATCGTTTCGCCCGCGCCAACCTTGATCGACAGACCGCCACGTTCGTTGACGACCGCGAAGCCCTTCTCGTCGGTCAGATCGTCGCCGGCGAACACAGGCGTGCGGCCGGTGAACGGCAGCTCGTCGAGGAACGCGCGCGTCGCGCGACCCTTGTCGACGTCCTTCGGCTTGATCTCGTAGACCATCTTGCCGGGCTGCAGTACGTACGACGTGGGGTAATCGGCGACGAGCCGCTCGGTTACCTCGCGCGCGACCGGCTCGCGGTCCGGCGCATTGCGGTAGTGCAGCGCGAGCGCCGCGCCCTTGATCTCGAGCAGCATGCCCGGGTGCTCGTTGACGACCTGCGCGAGCACCTGCTCCATGCGCAACAGGCGCTGGTCGTGAAAGCCGATGCGCTGCGTGTCGCCATTCGCATCGCGCCGCTCGGCGCCGTGCAGACCGGCGACCGGCAAATCGGGCATGCCGAGAAAACTGTCGATGCTGTCGATGCCGCGCCCCGACACCACCGCGACCGCGCCATTCGTCAGACTGCGCAGTTCGCGCAGCAGGTCGATCACGCGCGGCTGCACGAGCACGCCGTCCGGCGTGGGGGCGAGTTCGACGAGCGTGCCATCGAAGTCGAAGAAAAATGCCGTCTCGCTTGGAGACAGAACAGCCGGAAGTGCTTGCATTGCCTGGGTTCGCCTTTCAGCCATCTGGGGCCGGAAAAGTGTGCGCATCTTACCGCGCATCGGTCAATTTTTCGAGAAAGTAAGCCGGGACTCAAGCGCGGCGGGCCGTTTGCCCGCTCGCTCGCGGTGATTGCATTCAGAAGCGCAACGATCGAACTTCACCAGACTTTCAGCCTGCTGCGTCAAATTGCCTCGCAAATCGTACGCCCGGCGCGCCGCGCGACGCTGGCGCCAATTTTGCGTTACAGTCGCTGCCACACGGACCGTCGGCGTGACGGACATCGTTGCACGCTGTCGCTCAATCGCGTGTCGCGCGCGAATCTCGCGCGGCATGACCGGGCGACGGTGCGCCTTCTTGCTCCATCGATTCGCGTTGCCTGCTCTTCAATCGAGTCATTGAACCCTGCTTTGTTCCCGATCTTCGCGCCCCGGCGCCCGCAGCCAAAGCTGTCCCGCTCACGACGCGACCGGCCCATGCCCCGGTCGAAGCGCCGGGTGGCACGCCGGTTTGCGGCGGCAGCGGCGTTGGGTACGCTGGTCGCGCTCGCCACACTGACCGGTTGCACGCAGCGCGCCGAGCCGTGGCGGTTGACGAATGTGACCGGGCACCTCCCGGATCTGGACTTTAGGTTGACCGACGACACCGGCCGGCCCGTCGACGCCGCTTCGTTCAAGGGCCGCACGTCGCTGGTCTACTTCGGCTACACGCATTGCCCGGACGTCTGCCCCGAAACGATGGGACGTCTGGTGCAGGTGCTGGGCAAGCTCGGCCCCGAGGCGCAGAAAGTGCGCATCCTGTTCATCACCGTCGATCCCGCGCGCGACACGCCGCGGGCCTTGCACGACTATGTCGGTGCGTTCGACGCAAAGCACGCCGAAGGGCTGACCGGCACCGACTGGCAGATCGAGTCGCTGGCGAAGCGCTATCGTGTTGCGTATCAGATGGAAAAGCGCGACCCGAACGGCAACTACGAGGTCACGCACAGCTCCGCCGTCTATGTGTTCGACAGCCAGGGCCGCGCGCGCCTGCTCGCCACCGATCACGACACGCCCGATGCGATTGCGCAGGATCTGCGCCGCATCATCGATGACCAATCCTGATTCTTCTTTTGATCCCACTCCATTCCATCATGACGATCAAGCTCAAACCATTCGCTTCCCTCGCCGGCGCGCTCGTGCTGTCTTTCGGCGTCGCGTCGACCGCGCACGCGGCCGATGCTCACGCGATCAGCATCAAGGACGCGTGGGTTCGCTGGCTGCCGAACAACCTGCCCGCGGCCGGCTATGCGACGCTCGTCAATACGAGCGACAAGCCGATCGACCTCGTTGACGTATCGAGCGACGACTACGGCGACGCTATGCTGCATCAAACCGTATCGAACGGTTCGACTCAGAAGATGGTGATGATCGACAAGCTGACGGTGCCCGCGCATGGTCAGGTCGCGATCACGCCGGGCGGCTATCACCTGATGCTCGAGGACGCGAAGCACAAGGTCGCGCCGGGCGACACCGTGCATCTGACGCTGAAGTTCTCCGACGGCGAAACGCTGAGCGCGCCGTTCGCGGTCAAAGCGCCGGGCCAGGCCAAGTAGGCGGCAACACGGGCCGCCGCCACCGCACACGCGATCGCCATGAACCTGCTCTACTGGCTCGACCCCTGGGAGTTTTCGCCGACGGTCGTGATCGGCTTGCTGATTCCCGCGATCCTGTTCGTGCGCGGCGCGCGCAAGGCGCGGCTGTCGGTCGCGCGGCGTCTGTCGTTCTGGTTCGGGCTGGTCGCGCTGTATGTCGTGCTGCATACGCGGCTCGATTATTTCTTCGAGCATGAGTTTTTCATGCATCGATTGCAGCATCTGGTGCTGCATCACCTCGGGCCGTTCTTCATTGCGCTGTCGTATCCGGGCGCGGCGTTGCGCGCGGGAATTCCACCGCGCTGGCGACAACGCTTCGTGCGGCCCGCGCTGCAAACTCCGCTCGTGCGCGGGGTGCTCGACGTGGTCATGCACCCGGTCGTGGCGGTCACGCTATTCGTCGGGCTGATCTATTTCTGGCTGCTGTCGCCGATCCATTTCGTCGCGATGCTCGACTGGCGGATCTATCGCGTAATGAACTGGAGCATGGCGATCGACGGCCTGCTGTTCTGGTGGCTCGTGCTCGATCCGCGTCCGGCGCCGCCCGCGCGTCTGTCGCCGGGCAAGCGCGTGCTCGTCGTGATCGCGGCGATTCCGCCACAGATCATCCTCGGCGCGTTCATCTTCTTTACGCCGCACGAGCTGTATCCGATCTATTCGATTTGCGGCCGCGCGTTCACATGGCTGAGCCCAATGCGCGATCAGCAGATCGGCGGGCTGTTGCTATGGATTCCGGGTTCGATGATGAGCGTGGTCGGCGCGCTGATCGCGCTGCGTCACTGGATGCGGCTGTCGGCGCGCGGACGCCTGCGCGCCGAGCGTCGTGTGAAAGCGGCGCGCGGGCTCACGCATGCGGCGTCGACGACCGCGCACGGAAATCGCTGACCCGCGCGCGTTCAGAGCGAGCGCATCCACACATGCGGGATGCCGTCTTCGTCGTGAATCTCCGAGACCGGCTCGAAGCCGAACCCACCGTAAAAGCCTTGCAGATGCGCCTGCGCGTGCAGACGGATTGGGGTACCGGGCCACTGCGCGCGGATATGCGCGAGCGCGCGATCGAGCATCGCATTACCGAGACCGATGCCGCGAAACAACGCGGTGGTCAACACCCGGCCGATGCGTACGTCGGCATCCGTCGCATCGGGCAACAACACGCGCAGATAGCCGGCCAACGGCGGCAGCGCCGCTTCGCCACCGGTGCCATACGCAAGCAGATGCCAGGCTTCGACGTCGAGCCCATCGATATCGCCATACACGCAGCTCTGTTCGACGACGAACACCGCGCTGCGGGCGGCCAGCATCTCATACACTTCGACGCTCGTGAGGTCCGCAAACGGCTTCCAACGCCATTCGAGTTGGGCGAGCCGCGCGGCGGCGGTGTGCTGCAAATCAGTCATCGGTAGGTTTCAGGGTCAGTGCGCGACAGCGCGGGCAACGATCCGCAATTATGCCGCGCGTGCCTGTGTTGGGCCACCGCGCGGGTCGCCGGGAGATTGGCCGAGAGTCGGCCACCCGTCAGTGCCGTTGCGCGGAGCGCGCCTTCGACGCCTGCTTGTGGCTATACATCGCCGCATCGGCCGCGGCGAGCAGTTCGGCGACCGTGCCGTGGCGCGTCGGCTCGTACGTCACCTGGCCGACGCTGAAGTGGATCTGATAGCCGCGCAGCAGCTCTGCATTGCGCTGATCGAGGAGGTCCTCGAGACGCTGCGTCACCTCATGCGTCTCAGCGTGGCTCGCGCCGGTCAGCAGCGCGACGAACTCGTCGCCGCCGAGCCGTCCGATCACGTCGCTTTCGCGCAGCGCGGTACGCAGCACCTCGGCGAAGGTTTGCAGCGCGCGGTCGCCCTCGGCGTGTCCGAGCGTGTCGTTGATCTGCTTGAAGTCGTTCAGATCGAAGAACAGCAGTGAGGCCGGCTTGTCCATGCGCCTACAAACGTTCAGCGCATGTTGCGCGAGCACTTCGAAACCGCGCCGGTTCGACAGCAGCGTCAGGTCGTCGAGCGTGGCCAGCTGGATCGCGGCTAGCTCCTGTTCGGCCATGCGCGTGAGGTCGCGCAGCAACGCGCGATCTTCGTCATCGAGCATCCGCGGCTTCGTGTCGAGCAGGCACAGCGTGCCGACCTTGCCACCGTTCGCAACCTGCAGCGGACAGCCTGCGTAAAAGCGGATGTGCGGCTCGTCGGTGACGAACGGATTGTCGTTGAAGCGCGGGTCGGCGAGCGTGTCGGGCACCATGAAAATATCGTCGCCGAGAATGGCGTGCGCGCAAAACGACACGTCGCGCGAGGTCTCGCTCGCCGCGAGGCCGACGCACGATTTGAACCACTGCCGGTTCGCATCGACGAGACTGACGACGGCAATCGGTACGCCGAACAGCCGTCGCGCGAGGCGGGTCAGGCGATCGAAGCGCTCTTCCGGCGGCGTGTCGAGAATATGCAGTGCGTGCAATCCGTCGAGACGGGCGCTTTCAGTGCTGGGGGTCGGAGGGACAAGCATGAAGTGAGGTCGGCGGGCGTCGGATGTTCCAGGTGGTAAGAATTAGTGTATAGCGGCATTGCGACGCGTGGAATTGAGGGAACGGCGAGTCGTTCGGGCGATCGGCACGGCTGTGTACAGTCGCGAAATCCGCGCAAGCGCTCAGGACACCGCTTGCACCGGCCGCGCGAGACAATCAGGCAGATTCTCGGGGCCACACAGATGCAGCGCGCCGACGACCACCAGCGTGCGCTCGCGCACGTCCGGCAATTCGTTCAGCCGTGCGGCCCATGCACGATTGCGGACGTCGAGGATCGCCTGACGGATGCCGGGCAGATTGAACATCGGCGATTCGACGGCGATCTGCTGAATAGCATGCAGATCGCCCTCCAGCCACGCCGCGTGCATCCGTTCGAGCGTACGCTGCGGCTCGCCGCGATCGGCCATCAGCATGTCGAGCGCGGCGGCAATGGCTTCGAGTGGAATCGATTCGAGCGTGGCTGCGACGTCGTGCGCGGACTCGAGATAGCGATACGGCTTCGCCTGCCCGATCGCCGAGCGCAACATGCGCGGCTCGACACCCTCGACGACCTGCTGCAGCAGCGTCGGCGCGACGATCAGCGCGGCCCACGGTCGCAGTGTTTCAAGTGGCGCGAGCAGACCATCGGTTGGCCATAGCGCCTGGAGTTGCGTCCAGGCTTCGTCGCGCATCATGGGCCGCAGTTGTGCGGCATCGGGGTGTGCGTCGGCTTTTAGAAACGGCAGGATCGTCGCTGGATCGGACTCGAATACGAGCGTGTCAGCCCAATCGAACGCCTCGGCGACCCACGGCGGCGTTCGACGGCTCGTCGCGGGAAACAGATGCATCGAACCGAGCAAGCGGATCCGGGTGCCAGTGAGTTGGAAATACATGCGGCTTCAATGAGACCAGGCGATGACGATGCTGTGATTCTATCGTCCGATCCGGATGCGGCGCGCGGGCGTAGGTTGTCCCGTTTCCGCGTGCCGGACACGATGTTAATCGGGATGCGCTGCTCACGCGTGAGCCGAAATCAAACGGGACGATAGAGATGCGGTCGCGCATCAAACGCCTGAACACGGATTATTGCCCGCGTTGTTGCAGGCCATTCGCGCATGGGCAGCCGACAGCATGCTCGGAGGTAGCACGACCGACTACCCTTGTATTACCAGTGAGGAACAGAAAAAAGAAAAGCCCCGACAAGTCGGGGCTTTCGCTTTACATCAAAGACTGGAGGCGCGAGCCGGAGTCGAACCGGCCTAAACGGCTTTGCAGGCCGCTGCATAACCGCTTTGCTATCGCGCCGCAAGCGGACTGGAACCTAGACACGGGTTCGCAGATTTATCTGGTGATCACCAGAAGAACCGAAGCTCTGGAAAGTTCAGAACGACCGGCCTTCCAAACAAAAAGGGAAGCGTTGCTTCCCCTGATGTATGGAGCGGGAGACGAGGCTCGAACTCGCGACCTCAACCTTGGCAAGGTTGCGCTCTACCAACTGAGCTACTCCCGCATTGAACTGCTTCACACCGCGCTGCTTTTTTTACTTCGCCAAACAACGCGATGCTTCGAAAACTGGAGCGGGAAACGAGGCTCGAACTCGCGACCTCAACCTTGGCAAGGTTGCGCTCTACCAACTGAGCTATTCCCGCGTCGTACTGCATTTACTGCTACTGCTTGACTGCGTCTCCGGTGTTTCGCGTTGCGTGCATCGGAGAAACGAGATTATGGAGAATCGACTGAAACGTGTCAACCCCTTTTGACCATCTGCTTTAAAGAAAATAATTCGCTCGTAGTGGCGCGGGGTTCGAACACACATTTGCGCCCCCCGCGCCTTTTATTCCACCATCACGCTACGCCACCGCGCTCGCGAATCTCCGGCCACGCGAGCTTCATGTAGTACAGCATCGACCAGATCGTCAGGAACGCGGCCAGATAGATCAGCCACAGGCCCCAAACGCGCGTGTCGACCGTCACGCCGCCGCCGAGGGGCAGCGGACCATAAAACAGCAGCATCGGAATCGCGACCATCTGACACGCGGTCTTGAACTTGCCGAGCGAATTCACCGCGACGCTCTTCGACGCGCCGATCTGCGCCATCCATTCGCGCAGCGCCGAGATCGCAATTTCGCGTCCGACGATCACGAGCGCGATCGCCGAATCGATCCGCGCGAGCTGCAGGAGTACGAGCAGCGCCGCGGTCACCATCAGCTTGTCGGCGACCGGATCGAGAAACGCGCCGAATGCCGAGGTCTGATTCCATTTACGGGCCAGAAAGCCGTCGAACCAGTCGGTGAGCGCCGCCAGGATGAAGATCGTCGCGGCCGCGAGATTGCGGTGCGCCGGGCTCATCATCATGTCAGGCAAATAGAACACACCGACGACGAGCGGAATCAGCACGATCCGCAGCCAGGTCAGAAATATCGGGAAATTAAACGGCATGGGGGCAGGCGCAGCGTCTGACGAGTGAGTTGCAATTGTGCCGTGTCACAAGGCCTGCCACAAGCAAGCGGCCCGGGCATGGCCAGGTGGGAACGGCAAGCGGGCCGCACCCGGCGCGTCGTCGCTGACCCTGCGCCAGCCGGCGCATCCGCTGCGCGACGCGCCAGCTCCGGCGAGCCGTCGTGCCGATAACAGCGCAACGCGGCCCGTCGATTCAATGCAGTTGCCGGTAGATCTGCTCGGCAAGCGCCTGCGAAATACCTTCGACGCTCGCGAGATCCTCGACGCTCGCCGCCACCACACCGCGCAAGCCGCCAAAGCGCGCCAGCAGGCGCTGGCGCCGCTTCGCCCCCACGCCTTCGAGTTCTTCGAGCCGCGAGGTCTGGCGCGTCTTGCCGCGCTTGGCGCGCATCCCGGTGATCGCGAAGCGGTGCGCTTCGTCGCGGATCTGCGCGACCAGCATCAGCGCGGCGCTTTCCTTGCCGAGTTCGAGCGGCGTGCGGCCGTCCGCAAAAATCAGCGTCTCGAGACCGACCTTGCGCCCCTCCCCCTTCGCGACGCCGACCAGCATGCCGGTATCGAGCCCTAACTCCGTGAACACCTGCCGCGCGATCTCGACCTGCCCCTTGCCGCCGTCGATCAGCACGATGGTCGGCAGGACGCCGCCGGCCGCGGCCGGCTCGGCGGCATCGGCGGCGAGCGACGGATCGGCGGCCGCGTCGGTTTGCGATTCGGCGGCTTCGTCGCTCGCATTCGCGGCGGCTTGCGCGACCATCTTCTCGTAGCGGCGCGTGAGCACCTGGCGCATCGCGGCGTAATCGTCACCGGGCGTGATGCCGGTGATGTTGTAGCGCCGATACTCGGACGACTGCATCTTGTGATGGTGATAGACGACGCACGACGCCTGCGTCGCCTCGCCCATCGTGTGACTGATGTCGAAGCATTCGATGCGCAGATGCGCGAGGTCGTCGCACTCCATGCCGAGCGTGTCGGTCAGCGCGCGTGTGCGCGCCTGCTGCGAACCCTGCTCGGAGAGCAGCCGCGCGAGCGCGAGCCGCGCATTCTGCTCGGCCATCGCAAGCCACGCGCGCCGCTGTCCCTGCGGTTGGCGCAGCACGCTCACCTTGTGGCCCGCCTGCTCGATCAACACGTCGATGAGTTCGCGCGCCGGCGCGTGGCTGACCACCAGCACCGGCGGCACGCGATTGCCGAGGTAATGCTGCGCGATGAACGCTTCGAGCACCTCGGATTCGACGCCGCCGGGCGCGCGGCCTTTGCGGCCCTTTGCCGCCGGGCCGGATTCCGGGTTCGCGTCGGCGCCTTCGTCCACGCCTTCGTCGCTGATGGCGTCCGCGGTCGCTTCGGTAGCCTCGTCGAGCGCTTCTTCGTCACTACCATCGGTGTCTTCGTCTTCCGATGGCATGTCCTGCGCGATCGCGAGCGCATCGGCGGTGGCCCTCGCCGCTTCGGCCGACGGCGCGACCGCTCGCGCATCCACCGCTGCATCGTCCTGAACGCCGTCTTCTTCGAGCCCGCCTTCCTCCGCCGTCAACGCGCTCTCCACGTGCGTGGGAAAGTATGCCTTGTCGCCGAGATGCCGCCCGCCGCGCACCATCGCGAGATTTACGCACACGCGGCCGCCTAGCGCGACCACCGCGAGAATGTCGACGTCGCTATCGCTGCCGACTTCGATCGCCTGCTGATGCAGCACCGTCGACAGCGAGCTCATCTGATTGCGCACCGCCGCGGCCTGCTCGAATTTCAGCTCGCTCGCGAACGCATGCATCTTCTGCTCGAGCTCCTTCATCACCTCGCCCTGGCGGCCGAGCAGGAAGCGTGACGCGTTGGCGACGTCGCGCGCGTAGTCCTCTTCGCTGATATTCGCGACGCACGGCGCCGTGCAGCGGCCGATCTGATGCAGCAGACACGGCCGGGTGCGGTTGTTGAACACCGAGTCCTCGCAGGTGCGCAGCTGAAACACGCGCTGCAGTATCTGGATGCTCTCGCGCACCGCCCACGCGCTCGGGAACGGACCGAAGTACTGGTTCTTGCGATCGACCGAGCCGCGGTAATAGGCCATGCGCGGAAACTTGTGACCGGTCAGCTTCAAGTACGGGTACGACTTGTCGTCGCGAAACAGGATGTTGTACCGCGGCGTGAGCGCCTTGATCAGGTTGTTTTCGAGCAGCAGCGCCTCGGCCTCGGAACGCGTGACCGTCGTCTCGATGCGCGCAATGCGCGTGACCATCATCGCGATCCGCGGCGACAGCTGCGTCTTCGTGAAGTAGCTCGATACGCGCTTCTTAAGATCGCGCGCCTTGCCGACGTAGAGCACCACGCCGCTCGTGTCGTAATAGCGGTAGACGCCGGGCAGATGCGGCAGTTGGGCGAGCACTTTTTTTGGCTCGAAGGTGTCGGGGGCGTCGGTTGCTTCGGAGTCGGTCATGCGGGATCGATTGGGATGGGACTGTCTCGCGCTGCCTCGTCGTTTGCACCGATTGCGCCGATTTGCCGGCGAGTGGCCGGCATCGCGTGTCGTGCCATGCGGCCCGCGCGGCGGGCAAACGGCGCGCGCGATCGCGAGCGAGGCTTTAGAATCGCCAGTTTAGAACATTCCGCGTTCGTTCGAACCCGCTCCGGGTCGCCGGAGTCACCGAGCCAGCCGAGCCGCCATGTCAGCCGTCGCGTCCGATTCCGGATCACCCGCCACCCCCGCCGACCCGATCGCCTGCGATATCTTCTGCGCGGTGATCGACAACTTTGGCGACATCGGCGTGTGCTGGCGCCTCGCGCGCCAACTCGCGCACGAACATGGCTGGCAGGTGCGCGTGTTCGTCGACGATTTGCACGCGTTCAAGAAGCTGTGCCCGTCGCTCGTGCTCGAGCGTGCGCGGCAGACGCTCGACGGCATTATCATCGAGCATTGGCGCGAGCCGTCCCATGCGGGCGATACGCTCGAAGTCGCCGACGTCGTGATCGAGGCGTTCGGCTGCGAACTGCCGCCCGTCTATATCACGGCGATGGCCGAGCGAGCTCGCGCGCCGCTGTGGTTCAACCTCGAATATCTAAGCGCCGAGGACTGGATCGCCGATTTTCACTTGCGGCCGTCGCCGCATCCGCGCTACGCGCTCAGCAAGATCTTCTTTTTTCCCGGCCTCGGCCCCGGCACCGGTGGCGTCTTGAAGGAGCGCGGTCTCGACGCGGCGCGCGCCGCGTTCGAAGGCTCGCTGGCCGCGCGCACCGACTGGTGGCGCAACCTCACGGGCCACGCGCCCCCGCCCGCCGACGCGACGGTCGTGTCGCTGTTCGCATACGAAAACCCGGCGGTCGACAGTCTGCTCGAACAATGGCGCGACAGCGCAAGCCCGATCGTGCTGCTGGTGCCCGAAGGACGCATTTCCGGCGCGCTCGCGCGTTTTTTCGGCCTCCCGTCGTTTGCAGCGGGCACCCATGCGACGCGCGGCAACCTCAGCGCGCACGCACTCGCCTTCACCGAACAGCCGGGCTATGACGCACTGCTATGGGCGAGCGACATCAATTTCGTCCGCGGCGAGGATTCGTTCGTGCGCGCGCAGTGGGCCGCCAAGCCATTCGTCTGGCACATCTATCCGCAGGCCGACGACGCCCACCTGCCAAAGCTCGACGCCGCGCTCGCGCATTACACGCGCACACTGTCCAAGGACGCACGCGCCGCGCTCGGGCGTTTCTGGCACGCGTGGAACGGCACCGGTCAGCCGGACTGGGCGGAATTCCAGCGCCACTACCCCGCGCTTAAGCGGCGCGCCGCCGCCTGGGCGGTCGAACTCGCGCAAGTCGGCGATCTCGCCGGAAATCTGACCTCGTTCGCAAAAACTCAGTTAAAATAAGCGGTTATCCAACGGCCGACGACGCAAGCGCGGCCCGATTCGAGCAATAACCCCATGGTCAGCCTGTCTGACCGGTCCCGTCGAAAAACACCGCACGTGTCCCAATCTCCTGGTCGGGCACGCGAATGTCAAAAAAGGGACGTATGCTTGGGCGTGTTGCAGATCGGCGCCACTCGTGTACACGCCCGAACAGGGTAAAACTCAGGTAACGGACAGGTGGAAACGCCGAGGCATCACGCCGCGGAATTTCGCCGTGAGCCGGTCCCGTTTCACACGCATCCGGGCTGCGGTCGCTTCGAGCGGCGCGCGGCAGGCGGTGGGCGAAACGCCGAAGCCGCTTGGCACCTATGCCGTTGAGCAACAGTTAAGCTATTTATCTCGTACAGGACAGTTTTATGAAGACCGCACAGGAACTCCGCACCGGCAACGTCGTGATGATCGGCGCAGACGCAATGGTCGTGCAAAAGGCCGAATACAACAAATCGGGCCGTAACTCCGCCGTCGTCAAGATGAAGTTCAAGAACCTGCTGACCGGCGCAGGCATGGAAGCCGTGTACAAGGCGGACGACAAGTTCGACGTCGTCGTGCTCGAGCGCAAGGAAGTGACATACTCGTACTTCGCCGACCCGATGTACGTGTTCATGGACGCCGACTACAACCAGTACGAAGTCGAAGCCGAAATGATGGGCGACGCGATGAACTACCTCGAAGACGGCATGGCCTGCGAAGTCGTGTTCTACAACGAGAAGGCGATCTCAGTCGAACTGCCGACTACGCTGGTTCGCGAAATCATCTACACGGAACCGGCCGTCAAGGGCGACACGTCGTCGGGCAAGGTCCTGAAGAACGCCAAGCTGAACACCGGCTTCGAACTGCAAGTGCCGCTCTTCTGCAACATTGGCGACAAGATCGAAATCGATACGCGTACGCATGAGTACCGCAGCCGCGCTTAAGCGGCCGCCTGCGTCACCCCGCCAGCGCCGGCGCCCTGCCGGCCTGCACAAAAAGCGCTCAATATTTGGGCGCTTTTTCTTTTCTGTCGCGCCGTGTACGGTTGAGGAAAACTTTACCGGCAAATTTCTCAAAATTGCCATCGCGACATCCTGATTTCGCGTCGCACGCGCCGCAGGCCCTTGATCCATTTCGTCTAAGCTCTTTGGCACGATCCCTGCTAGGTGGAGAGAGTTACGCGAGTACCGCTCAATTTCCACTTGGGGAGACGCACGATGAACATCGCTGAAGGCAAATGGAGACAGATGCTCGGCAAGGCGAAGGCCGCATGGGGCGAACTGACTGACGACGAGCTGACCAAGGCCGAAGGCCGGGCCGACAGGCTCGCTGGTCTGATTCAGGAACGCTACGGCAAAACCCGTGAACAGGCGGAACTCGAAGTGCGCCGGTTTTTCGATAGCAACCGGGATTTCTGACAGGACCAGTGAAGGAACTACAGGCGCCGGCCCGCGCCGCTCAAGACGCAGTGCCGGCGGCTGTCGTTTTTTCACCGCCCAAGGACCGTTCGTTTAGCCCTGTCATCGAGCCCTCAAGAGCCCGCGGTGCGCGCCATCAGCGTTGGCGGCGCGCCGGGCATTCAACCCATCCATAAAATTGCGCTCGCCATGCCACACGCTCTGATTGTTGAAGACGATCCCAATAGCCTGTCCGGTCTGTCGGCAATCCTCGCCGCCGATGGCTTTTCAGTCGACACCGCGACCACGCTTGCCGAGGCCCGCGGCGCATTGACGCGCTTCATTCCCGACGTCGTGCTCGTCGACCTGAATCTGCCGGACGGCAGCGGCCTCGATCTGTTGCAGCATTTGCCCGCGCATCCGCCAGGCGGCGCGCTTCCGGTGATCGTGATGACCGGCAATGCGACCGTCGAGAGTGCGATCGAGGGCTTGCGGCACGGTATCTGGGACTATCTGCTGAAGCCGGTCAACATCCCGCGTCTGCGCAGCCTGCTCGCGCGCATTCCGCGGCCTTATGAGCTGACCGAGGAAGTCCAGGCGCTGCGCGCATCGCTGCGTCAGCTTGGACGCTTCGGTTCGATGCTCGGCCGCAGCAGCACCATTCAACACGTGTACGACACGATCGAGCGTCTCGCGCCGACCGAAGCGGCGGTACTGATCTCCGGCGAAGCCGGCACCGGCAAGGAGATCGCCGCGCGCACGCTGCACGACATGAGCCGCCGTCGCAAGGGCCCGTTCGTCACGTTCGATTGCCGCGGCGCGGCCGCCGGTGGCCTCAATCGCTCGCTGGACAGCATGCTGTTCGGCCACGAGCGCGGCGCGTTCGGCGGCGCCGAGCAGCGCGAGCCAGGCCTCTTCGAACAGGCGAGCGGCGGCACGCTGTTCATCAATGAAATCACCGAGCTGCCGCGCGCGCAGCAGGAAGCGCTGTTGCGCGCGCTCGATTCGCAGACCTTCATGCGCGTGGGCGGCACCAACCAGATCGTGACCGACTTCCGGCTGATCGCGTCGACGCGCAAGCCGCCGCGCGCGGCGGTCGCGGACGGCTCGCTGCATCAGGATCTCGCGCTGCGTCTCGAAGCCGCCGCGGTCAACCTGCCGCCGCTGCGCGAGCGCGGCGAAGATCCGGTGCTGATCGCCCAGGCAGTCGTCGACGAACTGAATGTGGAAGCGACCGCGCGCGGCACGGCCGAGGTCGCGAAGCAGGCGGGACCGAACTTCCTGCGCGAATGCCTTGCGTACGACTGGCCGGGCAACGTGCGAGAGCTGCAGGAACGCGTGCGGCGCGCGTACCAGGCATCGGGCGACGTCATCGAATCGTTGCGCGCCGACGAAGCCGGTACGGCCAATGGCCGAGATCTGAACGGCAGCCGCGTGCAGGTGACGGTCGGCACACCGCTCGCGGACGTCGAAGAAATGCTGATTCGCGCGACGCTCGACGCGGTCGGCGGCACGCGGCATCGCGCGGCGTCGTTGCTGGGAATCAGCCCGAAGACGCTGTACAACAAGTTGCAGCGCATGCGCTTGAACTGAGCGATGCTCGACGGCGGTTCGAACAAGTCGAAGCTGACAAAAAAAATGGCGCCTTGAATTGCTTCAAGGCGCCATTTCCGTTTATGCAAACGTACTGCGCACCAGCCTCTGCGCTTCGGCGTACCGTGGCTCGGCCATCAGCTTGCTCCACGTGAGCGCCTTGCCGCGCGGCCGCATACGCTTCAGCCGCCGCCGCGATTCCTTCGACGGCGTCACGCGCAGCGCGTCGAGCACCTTCTCCGCTTCGTCCGGCTGGTTGCAGATCAGCACCATGTCGCAGCCGGCCTCGAGCGCGGCTTGCGCGCCTTCGGTCAGCGTGCCGCCCTGGCGCGCGGCTTCCATGGACAGGTCGTCGCTGAAGATCGCCCCTTCGAAGCCCAGCTTGCCGCGCAGGATGTCCTGCAACCAGATGCGCGAGAAGCCGGCCGGTTTCGCATCGACCGCCGGATAGACCACGTGCGCGGGCAGCACCGCGCCCAGCGACAGACCGAGCCAGTCGTACGGCGCGACGTCGTTGCCGAGGATCTCGTCGAGCGGGCGTTCGTCGACGGGCATCGCGACGTGCGAATCGGCCTGCGCGAATCCGTGCCCCGGAAAATGCTTGCCGCAGTTGCTCATGCCGGCTAGCGCCAGACCATGGTTCAGGCTCTTCGCGAGCAGCGCGACCACCCGCGGGTCACGATGGAACGCGCGATCGCCGATCACCTGCGAGTGCCCATAGTCGAGATCGAGCACCGGCGTGAAGCTCATGTCGATACCGCACGCGCGCAGTTCCGCGGCGAGGATGTAGCCGACCGCGGTCGTCACCTTCGTCGCGTGCAGCACGTCCTGGTCCCACAGGGCGCCGAGCTTGCCCATCGACGGCAGCACCGTGAAGCCGTCGGTACGAAAGCGCTGCACGCGGCCGCCTTCGTGATCGACGGCGATCAGCAGATCCGGGCGAATCGTACGGATCGCATCGGTGAGCGCGACGAGTTGCGCGCGGCTCTCGTAGTGGCGCGCGAACAGGATCACGCCGCCGGTCATCGGGTGCGCGAGACGCCTTTTGTCATCGCGGTTCAGCGTTTTGCCGACCACGTCGAGCATCACCGGTCCGGGTGTGGTTTTCATCGAATTCCGCTGGAAAAGAGTCTGACGCAAAGACAAACGCGACCGTCAGCGGCCGCGTTCAACGTTTTTATTCGGTGGCGGAATGCGCGGACGAAGCCCGCGACGCCGACGCTGCAAACGAACCTTCCGTCTCGTCCGGCCGCTGCGTTTCGGCGATCACGAACGACACCGCGTAGTCGCGCTCGTCGCTGATCGTCACGCGCGCCGTGATACCGCGCGCGTCGAGCCAGTCGGCCAGTTCACCGGAGGCGACCACCATCGGCTCGCCGCTCGGGCGGTTCAGCGTCTGCAACGCGCGCCAGCTCATCGGCCAGTGCATGCCGAGGCCGATCGCCTTCGAGAACGCCTCTTTTGCCGAAAAGCGTGTCGCGAGAAACGCGAGACCGCGCGCCGCCGAACGGGCGTGGCGCGCGTGGTAGACGCGTAATTCGTCGGGACCGAGCACCTTCTCGGCGAAACGGCCATTGGTGCGAGTCATCACCGCGGCGACACGGCTTACCTGAACGATGTCGGTGCCGATTCCGTAGATTGCCATGCGTGCGTCCGTCGCGAGATTGGGTTACGCACGCGCGCCGAGACGCGCGGCGACCATGATCGCCTTCATCTCGCGCACCGCGTTATCCCAGCCCGCGAAGATCGCGTGCGCGACGATCGCATGGCCGATGTTGAGTTCGACGATGCCGTCGATAGCCGCGATCTGCTGCACGTTCGTGTAGTGCAGGCCGTGGCCTGCGTTCACCTTGAGGCCGAGCGTCGTGCCGAAGTCGACCGCGCGCACGATGCGCTCGTATTCGCGCTGCTGTTCGGCGGGATCGTGCGCTTCCGCGTAACGGCCGGTGTGCAGCTCGATCACCGGTGCGCCGGCTTCGTGCGCGGCGCGAATCTGCGTTTCGTCGGGATCGATGAACAGCGACACGCGCGAGTTGGCATCCGCCAGTTGCTTGCATGCGGCGCGCACCGCCTCGAACTGTCCGGCGACGTCGAGACCGCCTTCGGTCGTCAGCTCCGCGCGTTTTTCCGGCACGAGGCACACGTCGTGCGGCTGCACCTGGCACGCGATGTCGAGCATTTCGGCGGTGACCGCGCATTCGAGATTCATGCGCGTTTTCAGCAGCGGACGCAGCTTGTGCACGTCCGCGTCTACGATATGCCGGCGGTCTTCGCGCAGATGCAGCGTGATCGCATCGGCGCCGGCTTCCTCGGCCATCAGCGCGGCGCGGATCGGATCGGGATATGACGTGCCGCGCGCGTTGCGCAGCGTGGCGACGTGGTCGATATTCACGCCGAGGTCGATCACGGTCGGCGAAGTCAGGAAGAAGCTCATAAGTTCTGCAGGTCGATCAGGATCTGGCGGGTAGCAAGCGGCGCACCGCCGAGATAGGTGTTGAGCAGGAAGCGCATCAGCGTTTTGCTTTGCGCGACGGTCTGCGCTCGATGGTAATCGTCCTTTTCCATATCGAGCAAGGTCTGTCCCGCCACCACCGGCCATTGCGCGGGCCATTCGTCCGATGCCTCGCGCACGCCGCGCTCGGGATCGAACACGTAGCGGCCGTCGGCGAGCACGGCCTTGCGCGCGACCGTGCGGTCGAGCGCCATCGCGTAGCCGGTCTCGCGCAACAGCACGCGTTCGAACGAGCGCAGCACCTGCACCGGCGGCTCATCGTGCGCAAGACGCGTCAGCGTGACGACGTAGTGATGGAACAACTGCGGATGCGGGTCTTCGCGCGCGCAAAAGCGCACCAGCAATTCGTTGACGTAGAAACCGCACAGCAGCGCGTCGCCGGTCAGCGGCAGCATGCCGCCGACCCATTCGGCGCCGGTCAGCGTGCGCATTTCGGATTTGCCCGACCATGCGAGCGACAGAGGCTGGAACGTTTGCAGCACGCCGCGCAGCGCGGAGTGCGGGCGCTTTGCGCCCTTCGCGACGAGTGCGAGACGACCGTGATCGCGCGACAGCACGTCGATGATCAGGCTGGTCTCGCGATACGGGTAGCTATGCAGCACGAACGCGGGCTGCTCGGTGATCCGGTATTCGGATGTGGAGGTGCGCGGCGCGCGACGCGCCGGCGTTTTGCGCGGCTCGCCGTCGTCGACGGGCGCGCTTTTCGCGCCTTTTGCCTGAGCCGACGATTTCCTCGCGCTACGCGCGGGCCGCGACGGTTCGTGCTCCGGTTGGTCCGGAGCCTCGTCTGAATTGAGCGTCATCCACGCGTCATTCGTACCCATACGCACGAAGCCCGGCTTCGTTGTCGGCCCAGCCGCTCTTCACCTTGACGAAGGTCTCGAGATACACCGGCCCGTCGAACAGCTTCGCCATGTCGAGGCGCGCCTCGGTGCTGATCTGCTTCAGCTTCGCGCCCTTCTGGCCGATGATCATAGCCTTGTGCGTGTCGCGATCGACGAGAATCGTCGCGAAGATACGGCGCAGACGCCCTTCGGTTTCGAACTTGTCGATCAGCACGGTGCTGGTGTATGGCAGTTCGTCGCCGGTCCAGCGGAAGACCTTCTCGCGCAGAATTTCGGCGGCAAGGAAGCGCTCGCTGCGATCGGTCAGGTCGTCCTCGCCGTAGATCGGCTCGCCTTCCGGCAGGAACGGCTTGATGGTCGCCATCAGACGTTTGATGTCGTCGGTATTTTTCGCCGATAGCGGCACGATCTCGTTGAACTCGCGCAGCGTGCTCATCTGCTGCATGAACGGGAACAGCGAATCTTTATCCGACACGCGATCGAGCTTGTTCGCGATCAGCAGCGTCGGCACCTTCGCTGGGATCAGGTCGAGTACCTTCTGGTCATCGGGGCCGAAGCGGCCGGCTTCGATGACGAACAGGATCGCGTCGACCGAGGTCAGCGTCGACGTGACAGCGCGATTCAGCGAGCGGTTTAGCGCGCCGCTGTGCCTGGTCTGGAAACCGGGCGTGTCGACGAAGATGTACTGGGCGTCTTCGAGCGTGTTGATGCCGGTGATGCGATGACGCGTGGTCTGCGCCTTGCGCGACGTGATGCTGACTTTCTGGCCGACCAGCGCGTTCATCAGCGTGGACTTGCCAACGTTCGGGCGGCCGACGATCGCGACCATGCCGCAGCGAAAACCAGTGGGAGTGGGAGCGTTCATATTCGGACTACGGCAGGTTCAGGTCGGCGCGCGCGACGCGCACGCCGATGGCAATCAATGGCCCGCATCGGCGACGCGCGTTTGCACCGCGCCGGCAACGCCGGGTTCGTGTTCGGCAGGTGCCGGGGCCGCCGAGACAACCGACGCCGGCGCGGCGGAAACGCTCGATGAGACAGTGCCCGGCGCGGCCTCGCGGTTGCGCTGACGCTCTGCGCTGCGTGCGTGGGACGGTGCGTCGGCTTTGAGCTCGGGGGTTTTGTCCGCTGCGGGTTTTTCGGCCGACTTGTCGACAGGTTTCTCGCCTGCGTGGACCGAAACCTTGTCGGTTCTCTCCGCCTTTTCGGACCTCTCGGCGCGTTCCGGCTTGTCATGTCCGCTGTTCTCCACATGCGCGGCCCGGATGACAGCCAGCGGCGCACCGGCGGGACCCGGCGCGGCACGCTCGGCTGCAGGTCTTTCAACGGCTGATTTTTCCACGGCAGACTTGTCGGCGTGGCCTTCCGCCGCACCAGGCGCGCGCCCTTCGCCGCGAGCGCTCTTGCGATCCGGCGTGCGTAAATCCAGCGCGGCCTGTACCCCGGTCACGCCCGGCACGATTTCCTGCTCGGCGTTTTTCGCGGCGCGCGCGCTTTTCGAACGCTTCGGCTTCGCAACCACGGCGGGCGCCGCGGCCATGACTTCGTCGAGCGCCTTCTTTGCGGCCGCCTGCTCCGCCGCGCGACGGCTCGCACCCGAGCCGGACACCTTGACGTCGAGCTTTGGCACCGTGCATTCGACTTCGAATTGCTGATTGTGCGCCGCACCATGAGTAGCGACGACCGTATACGTAGGTAACGCAATCTTGTGGCCCTGCAGATACTCCTGCAGCAGCGTCTTTGCGTCCTTGCCGAGCGTACGGGGGTCGATGTGGTCGAGGATCGGCACGTAAAGGCGCTTGATGACCGTCTGGGCGGCGTCGAAGCCACCGTCGAGAAATATCGCACCGAGCACCGCCTCGAGCGTATCCGCGAGGATCGACGGCCGGCGGAAGCCGCCGCTGCGCAACTCGCCCTCACCGAGGCGCAGGCCTTCGGAGATATTGAGTGCCTGAGCAATCTCATAGAGGGACTGCTGTTTGACCAGATTGGCGCGCACACGCGACAGGTCGCCTTCGTCGAGTTTGCCGAAACGTTGGAACAAAAGCGCAGCCACCGCGCAATTCAGAACGGAGTCGCCGAGAAATTCGAGCCGTTCGTTATGCGTGGAGCTATGACTGCGGTGTGTTAAAGCCTGGCGCAGCAATTCCGCATTGCGAAATTCGTAGCGCAAACGGCTTTCCAACGGAGATAGAGGCATGGGCAGAGTATAACGCGGGCGCCTGACCCGGCGGAAACGCGGGGCGCCAGAGGAAAAAGCGTGGTGAAGCGACGTTACCGCGAGTTCTTAAAGTAGCATGACAACACGCCGCGACCGAGGTAACCCGTCGGTTATTCGCGCGGCGTGTGATCGCTCATGAGGTGGTCACGACGCGATCGATGCGCACGACTCACTGGAAGGAGCCGATGCGTCGCAGATCGCTGAAGTTCATCCAGATGAAAAATGCCCGGCCGACTATATTGCGTTCAGGC
Organism: Paraburkholderia atlantica; assembly: GCF_000092885.1. Taxonomy (NCBI): domain Bacteria; kingdom Pseudomonadati; phylum Pseudomonadota; class Betaproteobacteria; order Burkholderiales; family Burkholderiaceae; genus Paraburkholderia; species Paraburkholderia atlantica. Next base: position 2,393,189 of record NC_014117.1, read on the forward strand.
GCAAAACCCCAGTACCGGCTGTCCGCGCTGTTGTCGCGGTTATCGCCCATCATGAAGAAATTGCCCGGCGGCACTTTGCAGATCACGCCACGCGCGTTGTACTGGCAGTTGTCGCGATACGGAAAATCTTCGGCACCAACAATGAACGGCGGCACCGCCGGATTATTCAGAATCGCGTTCTTGCGGCCGTCGATATCTTCCTGGAACTGCTTCGCATAGCCGAGTCGCTCTTCGTCGAGATAATCGGGCAGCGGCGTTTCTGGCACCGGTTTGCCGTTGACGGTCAACTTCTTGTCCTGATACTCGACCACATCGCCCGGCAGACCAATCACGCGCTTGATGTAGTCGACCGATTCGTCTTTCGGATAACGGAACACCACCACGTCCCCGCGCTGGACCGGACGGCCCTGCGTGATCCTCGTGTTGGTGATCGGCAAACGAAGACCGTATTCGAATTTATTGACGAGGATGAAGTCGCCCACCAGCAGCGTCGGCACCATGGAGCCCGATGGGATCTTGAACGGCTCGACTACGAACGAGCGCACGACGAACACCACCAGAATCACCGGAAAGAAGCTCGCCGTATATTCAAGCCACCACGGCTGACGCAGTTTGTCGTCGCGCAAACGCGCGCGCGTTTGCGCGGCGTTTTCATCGGCGAAACGCTCGCCGATGCGTGCCTGCTGACGATCGAATTCGGCGACTGCGGCTTCCGCCTCGCGGCGCCGTTTCGGCAGGAAAACCAGTTTGTCCGCGACCCATGCGACACCCGTCAAAACGACGAGCACAAAAAGAATCAGCGCGAAATTCATAGGGTTCCGTTATTCAACTTATTTGTCTTCGACACGCAGAATAGCGAGGAAAGCCTCTTGCGGGATTTCGACCGAACCCACCTGCTTCATTCGCTTCTTGCCTGCCTTCTGCTTTTCAAGCAGCTTCTTCTTACGCGTAATATCACCGCCGTAGCATTTTGCCAGCACGTTCTTACGCAACGCTTTAATATTTTCGCGCGCGATAATGTTCGAACCGATCGTGGCTTGAACCGCGACGTCGTACATCTGACGCGGAATCAGCTCGCGCATTTTCGCTGCCACTTCGCGGCCGCGATACTGGCTTTGCGAACGATGCACGATCACCGACAGCGCATCGACCTTGTCGCCGTTGATCAGCATGTCGACCTTCACGACGTCCGACGCGCGGTATTCCTTGAACTCGTAATCCATCGACGCGTAACCGCGCGAAATCGACTTCAGACGGTCGAAGAAATCGAGCACAACTTCGCCCATCGGGATTTCGTACGTCAGCTGGACCTGACGGCCGTGATACTGCATGTTGATCTGGTTGCCGCGCTTCTGCGTACACAGCGTGATCACCGCGCCGACGTAGTCTTGCGGCATGTACAGGTTCACGGTGACGATCGGTTCGCGCACTTCCTCGATCTTCGATGGCTCCGGCATCTTGGCCGGATTCTCGACCATCAGGGTCGTGCCGTCGCGCTGCAGGACTTCGTAGACCACCGTCGGGGCCGTCGTGATCAGGTCCATGTCGAACTCACGTTCGAGACGTTCCTGCACGATTTCCATGTGCAACAAACCGAGGAAGCCGCAGCGGAACCCGAAACCGAGCGCCTGCGACACTTCCGGCTCGTACTGCAGCGACGCGTCGTTCAGCTTCAGCTTTTCGAGCGAGTCGCGCAGCGCATCGTACTGGTTCGCTTCGACCGGATAGAGACCTGCGAACACCTGCGGCTTCACTTCCTTGAAGCCCGGCAGCGGCTCGGCCGCCGGCTGGTTCACCAGCGTAACCGTGTCGCCGACCTTCGCCGCCGCGAGTTCCTTGATGCCGGCGATGATGAAGCCCACCTGCCCCGCCGACAGCGATTCGAGATTCTTCGACTTCGGCGTGAACACGCCGATATGTTCCACCGGATACTGCGCGCCGGTTGCCATCAGGCGGATCTTGTCCTTCGGACGTAGCGTGCCGTTGACGATGCGCACGAGCATCACGACGCCGACGTAGTTGTCGAACCACGAGTCGATGATCAGCGCTTGCAGCGGCGCTTCCGGATCGCCCTTCGGCGGCGGCACTTTCGCGATCAGCGCTTCGAGTACGTCTTCGACGCCGAGGCCCGTTTTCGCGCTGCAATGTGTCGCGTCGGTCGCGTCGATGCCAATCACGTCCTCGATTTCGGCGATCGCGTTTTCGGGGTTCGCCGCGGGCAGATCGATCTTGTTCAACACCGGCACCACTTCGACGCCGAGTTCAATAGCCGTGTAGCAGTTGGCGACGGTTTGCGCCTCCACGCCCTGGCTCGCGTCGACGACGAGCAGCGCGCCTTCGCACGCGGACAGCGAGCGGCTGACTTCGTACGAGAAGTCGACGTGCCCCGGGGTGTCGATCATGTTCAGGTTGTAGACGCGGCCGTCGCGCGCGCGATACGACAACGCGGCGGTTTGCGCCTTGATGGTAATGCCGCGCTCGCGTTCGAGATCCATCGAGTCGAGCACCTGAGCTTCCATCTCGCGGTCGGACAGACCGCCACAAATCTGGATGATGCGATCGGCGAGCGTCGACTTGCCATGGTCGATGTGCGCAATGATCGAGAAGTTACGAATATGATCCATTCAGTGCCGATCAAGCGAAAAGGCGCGCCCGGACAATAGCGGAGCACGCCTTGTAAGTAGGTGAAAAACCTATCTATTTTAGCCGAAAAGCCTCTCGGCCGGCGCATCTTGCATAGCGGCGGCCTCGAGACGGCGTAGAGGGTGCGAGAAATTTACCGTGCGCGTCGCAGCAAGTCGCGGCAAACACGCGCATGGATCGCGGGAATCACCATGCCGCGCGGATGCAAATCATGATGCCGCCGCGACACGCGACGCACGCGCGGCCAATGCTGCGCGCACTCGTGCTTCGTCGAGATGGTAGTGGCACAACTCGACGCCATCGCAAATCAGCACCGGCACCAATTCGTTGTAACGCGCTTCGAGCAACGGGTCGCTGTCGACGTCGATCACCGCCAGCTGCGCTCCGAACTCGGCCAGCAACGGCTCGAGCGCGGCGCGCATGTCCTCGCACAGATGGCACCACGCGCGCCCGAAGAGCGTGAGCGATGCCGTCTTCGTCATTTCTGCGGGCTGCGCGGACGGATCGGCACAAACTGTGTGTTGTCGCCGCGACGAACCAGCAGCGCGACCATCTTCTGCGAATCGAGGTGTGAGGTCAGCTCGTCGAACTGTTTCGCGCTCGTCACATCGGTATCGCCAACCCGCAGGATGATGTCGCCCTTTTGGAGCCCGAGACGGGCTGCCGGACCGTCGACCGCGTCGATCTGCACGCCGTTCGAAATCTTCAGCGCTTTCTGCTGATCGGCGGGAATGTCGCTGACCGCGATGCCGAGGGCGTTGGTCGCGCGCTGCTTCGGTGCCTGCGGTTTCTTCTGATCCGCCTTCGCGACCTTGTCCGGCTGCATTTCTGCGATCGTGATCGGCAGTTCGCGCGTCTGACCCTTGCGCCAGACCGAGATCGACGTCTTCGTGCCCGGCTTCGTATCGCCGACCATGCGCGGCAGGTCCGTCGCGGTGTCGACCGAATGACCGTTGAACTTCAGGATGATGTCGCCCGGCTGCACGCCGGCCTTGTCGGCCGGGCCGCCCGGCTCGACGCTGCTGACGAGCGCGCCCTGCGCCTTCGGCAAACCGAGCGAATCGGCGACGTCCTTCGTCACTTCACCGATCGCCACCGCGATGCGGCCGCGCACCACCTTGCCGGAACTTTTCAGCTGATCGGCCACGCGCATCGCTTCATCGATCGGAATCGCGAACGAAATGCCCATGAAACCGCCGGTGCGGCTATAAATCTGCGAATTGATGCCGATTACTTCGCCCTGCATGTTGATCAGCGGACCGCCCGAGTTGCCCGGATTGACGGCGACGTCGGTCTGAATGAACGGCAGATAGTCGCCGGTGTCGCGTCCCTTTGCGCTAACGATACCGGCCGTCACCGTGTTTTCGAGACCGAACGGCGAACCGATCGCGACGACCCATTCGCCGACGCGCACCTTGTTCGAATCGCCGATCGTGATGGTCGGCAGATTCGACGCGTTGATCTTCACGACCGCGACGTCGGTACGGTCGTCGACGCCGATCAGCTTCGCCTTGAATTCGCGCTTGTCGGTCAGCGTCACGTAGATCGTATCCGCGTCGTCGACCACGTGCGCGTTGGTCATCACGTAGCCGTCCGCCGACAGAATGAAGCCCGAGCCTACCCCACTGTTCTGTTCGGGGTCGGTGTTGTCCTGTGAATCCGGGCTACCGCCGCTGCCGCCGCCCCCTCCACCGCCGTTATCACCACCGCGCGGCGATTGTGGTGACTGCGGCAACGGAATCCCGAAGAAGCGCCGGAAGAACTCCGACATATCGCCGTCGTCCATACCCGGCGGCAGGCCGCCGCGGGAACTGCTGTTCGACACGCGCGTTGTCGTGCGAATGTTGACGACCGCCGGCCCGACCTTGTCGACGAGGTCAGTGAAGTCGGGCAGATTGGCAGCGGGAGTCGCCGATGCCATATGCGGCAAAAGCGGCAAACACGCCGCCACCACTACGGCCGCGAGGAATTTGCGCACCGAGAAAGTCGTCATATCGTAGCAAGCCGAGGGATTTCAGGATTCGGAAGGGTTACTTCGGAGCTTTGTATTCTATGGCAGACGCGAATTGCTGCAATGTGGTTTGGGGCACCTCACCGAGCAGGGTAATCCAGAAGTCACCCTGACGCTTGACCAGGACGTGCGTCGCGCCGCTATCGCCCGTGCCCTCTTTGCGCGTGTTGTTCTCGACCGGTTCGACGAAGACCGAAATCGCCGCGAGGCCGTCGGAAAAGACGGCCTGGTCGACCGGGATCGGCGGCTGCCCCGCTTCGCGCGACGCCATCGGACGGCGCAACTGACGGATGATATGGAAGCCCCGCACCGACGGATTGATTTGCCAACCCTGCGCGGCCATGTCGACCGGCTCGACTGGCGGACGCACGACTGTCCAGCCCGTAAGATTGCGGATGCCGTTGACGATGCCCGCCTTGTCGACCGGCACACCAATGCGGACCTGCGAAAACGACAGTTGCTCGAGCACCTGGCCGGTCGGGTCGAGCGTCTGCGCGCGCAGCAGCAGCCCGGTCTTTTTGTCGGCCCATAGCTTGTACGCGAACCGGTACGCGTCTTTCGGATCGAGTTCCATCACGAGACTGTCGACGCCCGCGACGCGGTCATCGCCCAGCATCTTCGGTTCGTAGACGGATAGTACCTGCTCGCCGTTCACGGACAGCAGCGCGGGGAATGAATCCTTGTTCTGCCGCTTTTCGAAGACCACGATACGCCGCTCCGGCAGGAACGTGTACATATCGTCGTTGTGGCGCAGCATTTTGCGCGGCTTGCCGTCGAGGCTTTCGAGCTGCTCGAACTCGCCGTCCGTATGCGTGGAGTAATGCGCGATGCGCGACGTCTGCACGAAATTGCCGCGCTGATAGACGAAGGCGCCCTCGTAGTTCTGCTGCTGGGCGGCCTGATGGATGCGGTCGAGCAGTTCCGCGGCCGTGCGACGGGCGACGACCGGATCGTCTTGAGCGAAGACCCGCGGTGTAGCGGACAACAACACGGCTGCGCAGAACAGAAATGCCGGCAACCGCCCCCAGATAGTCGTTTTATTGAACCGCGGAGTCTGCATCAAACTATTGGCCCTGCGTGGAAATTGAGGCAGCGCGAATCACCGGCATCGAGCCTGCCATCGCCGGTTGTTGCGCGAACTGCTGATGAGCTTCGAGGTATTGATCGAGGCTCACGTCGCGAATGATGTTGGAATCTTGGGCGGCCACCGAGGCCATGGCCACACGCTGCACCGGGTCGCCGTGCGATTGGAGCGATGCGAGCTGGGCACCCGGACCACCCGGCACGCCCTGCAACTGCGGCACGACGATCCAGGTCAGCGTAGCGGCCGCGGCGGCGACGGCAAAAGCCGGCACGACTCGCCGGCGCAACCCGAGCAGGCGGCGCGTGACCGATGCGGCCGCGGCGGCTGGCGCCAGCACATGCGGCTCGCTTTCGAGGCGCGCGGCAAAACCGCTCAGAAAGGCGCTGCTCCGTGCGGGGCTGACTACCAGATCGTCTGAACGTAGCGCGTCGCCGATCAGGTGGTAGCTCGACCAGGCGGCGCGATCATCGCCGTCTAGTTCCCCAAGAAACTTGTCCAGATTCAGATGCTCTTCGCCGAACAATTCACCGTCGACAAAAGCGGACAGACGCTCGCCGTGCGAACCCGCTTGCGATTGCATCGAGATCGACCCCATGATGCTCCCCATTCTTCCAAATACCCCGTAGTGACACCACTAATCCAGATATTGCACCGCTGCCCCGCCAAGCCGGCTGGATGTTCAGAAACGTCTACCAGCGCTTGCCTTCGGGTGTGTCAAGCAACGGCCGCAATTTTGCCGCAATGGCTTCGCGAGCGCGGAAAATTCGTGATCTGACTGTGCCAATTGGGCAACCCATCATCTCAGCGATTTCCTCGTAGCTCAAACCCTCAATCTCTCGAAGAGTAATGGCGGTGCGCAATTCTTCCGGCAAAACCGCCATCGCAGCATTGACCGTCTCGGCGATCTGCTTGCTCATCAACATCGACTCAGGCGTGTTGATATCCCTTAGTTGGTCGGCGTCGGAGAAAGTTTCAGCTTCTTCAGCATCCGCTTCGGTCGAGGTCGGCGCACGCCGGCCCTGGGTGGCAAGGTAGTTCTTCGCGGTGTTGACCGCAATCCGGTACAACCACGTATAAAACGCCGACTCGCCGCGGAACTGCGGCAACGCGCGATACGCCTTGATAAATGCATCCTGCGCGACGTCTTCTACCTCCGCGGGGTCCCGCACGAGACGCGAGATTAGCCGGAGAATCTTGCGGTGGTATTTGGAGACCAGAAGCTCGAACGCGGCCTTGTCGCCCTTCTGGACGCGCTCGACCAGCACCTGATCAATTTCTTTTTCGCTCACCTGATAAATCCGTTAACTATAGGGCGCATGGCGGGGGACCATTGTAGCGTCCCCCTCGTGAGGGCACGTTACTACGGTAACAGCGGTTACAGTCGTTACAGTCAGGCGCCGGCCGCACGCCGGCCCAGCACGGAAAGTTCGCGAAAGATATTGGGCGGCAGCGCGTCGGCGGCGAGCAGCAGGGAGCGGGCGCGGCCCGGCGGCGCACGCAAGAGGCCTCGCCTTCGACCACCCTCGGGCTCGAGCGCGAGCACCAGCAAACAGCTGCTCGACTGCGCGCAACCGACGACGCGACCTCGCGCGAGTAATTCACCCGCGTGATTCCAGGCGGAAATCTCGCCCATCGCGATATGTAGCGCGGCGGGCTGTGCCGCGTCATGCCTCGCCGCGCACAGTGCAAGCAGCGCTGCGACGGCGAGCGTCAACGGAGCGGCCTGCCACGCGCCCAAGCGCGGCGCGAGGCAGGTATAAACAGCTAACGTCGCAATCAGCACGAACGCCCCGGCCGCGGCACGCATTGCAACAGAGCGACGCAACGCAATCCGCTGCGTCGCCCTGCCCAACGTTGCCGGTGCGGGGGAAAGCGCCGGCGAAGCCGGCGTCGTGAACTGATGCGTCACCCGGTGATCAGGCGCGCTTGAACACCAGCGTGCCGTTCGTGCCGCCGAACCCGAACGAGTTCTTCAGCGCGACGTCGATCTTCATGTCCCGCGCGGTGTTCGCGCAGTAATCCAGATCGCAGGCCGGGTCCTGGTTGAAGATGTTGATGGTCGGAGGCGAAACCTGATGATGCACGGCGAGCACCGTGAACACCGACTCCAGACCGCCGGCGCCGCCCAGCAGGTGACCCGTCATCGACTTGGTCGAATTGACGACCATGTCCTTCGCGTGGTCGCCAAACGCCCGCTTTATGCCGGTCGTTTCCGCCAGATCGCCGAGCGGCGTGGACGTGCCGTGCGCGTTCAGGTAGTTAACCTGACCTACGTTGATGCCCGCGTTCTTCAGCGCTGCGAGCATGCAGCGGCGTGCGCCGTCGCCGTCTTCGAGCGGCGCGGTCATGTGATACGCGTCGCCGCTCATGCCGTAGCCGCCGATTTCCGCGTAGATCTTCGCGCCACGCGCCTTCGCGTGCTCGTATTCTTCGAGCACCATCACGCCCGCGCCTTCGCCGAGCACGAAGCCGTCGCGGTCTTTGTCCCACGGACGGCTAGCGGTTGCCGGATCGTCGTTGCGTTGCGACAGCGCACGAGCCGCCGCAAAACCGCCGATACCGAGCGGAGACACGGTCGATTCCGCGCCACCGGCAATCATCACGTCGGCGTCGCCGTATTCGATCAGGCGCGAAGCTTCGCCGATGCAGTGCAGGCCGGTCGTGCACGCGGTGACGATCGACAGATTCGGACCCTTGATGCCGAACTTGATCGACAGGTGGCCGGAGATCATGTTGATGATCGAAGCCGGCACGAAGAACGGCGAAATGCGACGCGGGCCGCGATTGAGCAATTCGGTTTGGGTGATTTCGATCATCGGCAGACCGCCGATGCCCGAACCGACCACCACGCCAATGCGCTCCGAATTCTCGTCGGTGACTTCGAGGCCGCTGTCCTGCATCGCCTGGATGCCCGCGGCCACGCCGTAGTGGATGAACGTATCCATGTGGCGCGCTTCCTTACCGGGGATGTAGTCCTCGATATTGAAGCCCTTCACCTCGCCGGCGAAACGAGTCGAGAAGTTCGACGCATCGAACTTCGTGATATTTGCAATCCCAGACTTGCCGGCGACCAGATTGGCCCAGCCATCGGCAACATTATTGCCAACAGGCGAAATCAGCCCCAGGCCTGTAACAACAACACGACGGCGGCTCACGGTAACCTCTTTTTCATAGATGACAAAAAGCAAAAGCCACAGCGGCCACAGGAATCGCCCTGTGTGCCCTGTGGCTGTTTAAGTCGGCAATCGCGCGGAAAGTTGCGCTGTCAACATCGCTGGCTCCTGCGTGGCAAGCGGCGCGGCGTATGGTGTGCCGATGGACACGCCCCATAGCGCCAACCCTGCTGGCGCCGGCAAGCGGCACGGCAGGGCGTCATGCGCGCTCCGTGCAGAAACGCAGGCGCGAATGACCTTAGGCCTTGACGTTCGCGCGAGCGTAGTCGATCGCTTGCTGAACGGTGGTGATCTTCTCGGCTTCTTCATCCGGAATTTCCATGCCGAATTCGTCTTCGAGGGCCATCACGAGCTCAACGGTGTCGAGCGAGTCGGCGCCGAGATCGTTCACGAACGACGCTTCGTTCTTGATTTCCGCTTCCGCAACGCCCAGTTGTTCCGCGACGATCTTCTTGACGCGCTGTTCGATATTGTCCATTACCCCTCCAAGGGAAAAGAAGTTCAAAAATACAGGTGCGCGCATTTTATCAGGTTTGACCCGGCAAAAAAGCGGCGCTTCGGGTTCCTGTCAACGCATGCGCCTCGTGCTTCTGCGAACGCATCAAGGCGCGGATAGTAACCGAATTTGCTTACTGCATGTACATGCCGCCGTTCACGTGCAGCGTCGTGCCGGTGATGTAGCCCGCTTGCGGCGACGCGAGGAACGCGACCGCGTGCGCGATGTCTTCCGGGCTGCCGAGACGCCCGAGCGGAATCTGCGTTTTCAGCACGGTCTGCTGCTCTTCGGGCAGCGCCTTGGTCATGTCAGTATCGATGAAACCAGGCGCCACGCAATTGACCGTGATGCCACGGCTGCCGATCTCGCGCGCGAGCGCGCGCGTCATGCCCGCGACGCCCGCCTTCGCGGCCGCGTAGTTGATCTGGCCAGGGTTGCCGGCCGAGCCGACCACCGACGTGATGTTGATGATCCGGCCGCCCTTCGCTTTCATCATCGGGCGCAGCACCGCACGCGACAGACGGAACACCGACTTCAGGTTGGTGTCGACCACCGCGTCCCAGTCGTCGTCCTTCATGCGCATCGCCAGTTGATCCTGCGTGATGCCGGCGTTGTTCACCAGCACGTTCAGCGCGCCGAATTCCTTGACCGTGCCGTCGATCAGCGCTTCGGCCGCGGCCGCGTCGTTGACGTCGAGCACCGCGCCGCGGCCGTTCACCCCGGCCGCCTTGAACGCCTCGGTGATGGCCGTCGCGCCGCTTTCGCTGGTTGCGGTGCCGATGACCGTCGCGCCCTGACGCGCGAGTTCCATCGCGATCGCACGGCCGATGCCGCGCGACGCGCCCGTCACGATTGCGATCTGCTTGTCGAGAGTCTTTTCCATCTGTCAGTCCGGATGCCCTTCAAGTAGGGCTGATTGATTCTTGTTGATTCGTCTGTCAAGGGATGTCGCGCCAGCGCGGCACTGCTCTGCCGATACTCGCTTGCGGAAGCGCGCTCAGCCTGCTGTAACGAGCTTCAGCGTTTCTTCGAGCGATGCCGGATCGAACACCGACGTGCCGACGAGACTGCCGTCGATGCGTTTGGTCAGGCCCGCAAGGACCTTGCCCGGGCCGCATTCGATCACGTGCGTGACGCCCTGCGCGGCCATTGCCTGCACGCATTCGACCCAGCGGACAGGACCAGCCGCCTGGCGCACCAGCGCGTCCTTGATTTTGGCCGGCTCGTTGACCACGGCGACGTCGACGTTGTTGATGACCGGAATCGACGGCACTTGCACATCGATGCTCGCGAGGTATTCGCGCAGTTGATCCGACGCCGGCTTGAGCAGCGACGAGTGGAACGGCGCCGACACCGGCAGCGACAGCGCGCGCTTCGCACCCTTCGCCTTCGCGACTTCGCAGGCTTTCTCGACCGCGGCCTTGTGGCCCGCGATCACGACTTGCGCCGGCGCATTGAAATTGACCGCTTCGACGACGCCCGCCACCGACGCTTCCGCGCAGACCGCGCGCACCGTGTCGTCGTCGAGGCCGAGAATCGCGGCCATGCCGCCCTCGCCCACCGGCACCGCGGTTTGCATCGCCTGCGCGCGGAAACGCACGAGCGGCACCGCGTCCCGGAACGCCAGCGCGCCGGCCGCGACGAGCGCCGTGTATTCGCCAAGGCTATGTCCGGCGACGATCGCCGGCGTCCGGCCGCCCGCCTGCTGCCACGCCCGATAGACAGCGTAGGCCGCGGTCAGCATGACCGGCTGGGTGTTGGTGGTGAGATTGAGATCTTCGGCGGGGCCTTCGGCAATCAACTTGCCGAGGTCCTGGTTGAGTGCGTCGGAGGCTTCCTGAACCGTCTCACGCACGACAGCATGATCGGCGAAAGCGTTGAGCATGCCGACTGCCTGCGAACCCTGCCCAGGAAAAACGAACGCGAATTTCATATCGTCCCCAAAATCTGTTTGATCGGATGTGACGGCCGGCTGCGACTGCCAGATGGCGCGCGGCATTACTCGGCCGCACGGTCGCCGCCAGCGACGCCCCGCGATGCGTCGTCGCGCTCAGTAGCGAATGACCGACGCGCCCCATGTGAAGCCGCCGCCGACGCCTTCGATCAGCACGTTCTGGCCGCGCTTGATGCGGCCGTCGCGCACCGCGACGTCGAGTGCAAGCGGAATGGATGCCGCCGACGTATTGCCGTGCTCGCCCACCGTGACGACCATGCGCTCCTGCGGCAGGCCGAGCTTGCGGCAGGTGCTTTGCATGATGCGGATATTGGCCTGATGCGGAATCAGCCAATCGATCTGCTCGGGCTTCAGTTCGGCTTTTTCCAATGCTTCGATTGCGACCCTCTCGAGCACGTTGACGGCAAGCTTGAACACCGCCTGACCGTCCATGTGCAGGAACGCGCTGCCGGCGACCACGCCGCCGTTCACGTTGCCCGGGGTGCACAAAATGTTCGAATGGCTGCCGTCCGCGTGCAGCGCGCTCGAGAGCACGCCAGGTTCGTCGGAGGCCTGCAGGATCACCGCGCCGGCGCCGTCGCCGAACAGCACGCAGGTGGTGCGGTCGTTGAAATCGAGAATGCGCGAGAAGGTTTCCGCGCCGACCACGAGGGCCGTGCGATGCTGGCCGGTGCGAATCAGGCTGTCCACCGTCGCGACCGCATAGGCGAAGCCGGAGCAGACCGCCTGCACATCGAACGCGGCGCCCTGATTCTTGATGCCGAGCTTGTTCTGCAGCAGACAGGCGGTGCTCGGGAACACGAAGTCCGGTGTAGAGGTGGCGACGACGATCAGGTCGATGGACTGCGGATCGATGTCCGCCGCTTCGATCGCACGCTGCGAGGCGATCAATGCGAGGTCGCTGGTTGTGACGTCCGGATCGGCGAAGTGACGCGCATGGATGCCCGTGCGCGCGACGATCCATTCGTCGCTCGTTTCGACACCTTGCCTGGCGAGACGTTCGGCCAGATCCTGATTGGTGACGCGGTTGGGCGGCAGGCAGCTGCCGGTGCCCAGCACGCGGGAGTAGATTGTGGATTGAGCCATTATGCCTTCGAGGATTGCGCAGCGTAGGGCTCGGCCGGCTGGCCGGCGATCGGGCTTGCGTGACCCGCACCGCTTGCGTCGCGCGCTGCCTGTTCGAGAGAACCCGCGTTCTCTTCCATCGCTCGCGCAAGGCGCTCCAGCACGCCGTTTTTGACGGCATCATACCCGCGTTTGATAGCCCACTCAAACGCGTAGGCATCGGCGGAGCCGTGGCTTTTGATCACGAGACCGCGCAAGCCGAGCAGCGCGGCGCCGTTGTATTGCCGATGATCGACGCGTTTCTTGAAGCGCATCAATACCGGCAGCGCGAGCACCGCCATCACCTTGGTCAGCCACGAACGGCCAAACTCTTCCTTGATGATATTGGACAGCATCTGCGCGAGACCTTCCGACGTCTTCAGCGCGACATTGCCGACAAAGCCATCGCAGACGATCACGTCGACGGTGCCCTTGTAGATGTCGTCGCCTTCGACATTGCCATGAAAGTTCAGTGTACTCGCACGCAGCAGTTCACCGGCGCGTTTGATGATGTCGTTGCCCTTGATGACTTCTTCGCCGATGTTGAGCAGGCCGATGGTGGGCCGCTCTTTCCCTTCGAGCGCGGACACGAGCGCGTGCCCCATCTCGGCGAACTGCAGCAGGTGCTGCGGCTCGCAGTCGACGTTGGCGCCCAGGTCGAGCATCATCGTGTAGCCGGTGGGATTGGGCAGGGCGAACGCGATAGCCGGGCGTTCGATGCCCGACAGCGTTTTCAGCACATAACGCGAGACCGCCATCAGCGCACCGGTGTTGCCGGCGGAAATGCAGGCTTGCGCCTCGCCTTCTTTGACGCGGTTCAGCGCCACGCGCATCGACGAATCTTTTTTCTTGCGCAGCGCGACCTCGACCGGATCGTCCATCGCGACGACCTCGGTAGCAGGCACGACGGTCAGCGCCGGCAGATCTTGAGCCTTGAGCTTCTTAAGCTGCGCACGAATCGCACTTTCAATGCCGACGAGCAGCAACTGCGCATCGGGATGCGAACGAACGAAGTTGACGGCAGCGGGAACGGTCACGGACGGGCCGTGGTCGCCTCCCATGCAATCTATCGTGAGCTTTACTGTCATGGAGTGCGACGAATTTCAGACACAAAAAAGCGGCAGTTGAATGCCGCCTTTTTGCCGAACCGGGAAAATGTCAAGCGAGCCGATCGCCACGCGAAACGCCACAGGGCGCATCGCAGTCAACGATTAGTCGTTCTTCGTCTTGACGACTTTCTTGCCGCGATAGTAGCCGTTCGGGCTAATGTGGTGACGCAGATGCACTTCGCCCGTGCTCGGCTCGACGGCCAGCGGCGCTGCCGTCAGGAAATCGTGCGAACGGTGCATGCCGCGCTTCGACGGCGACTTCTTGTTTTGTTGAACTGCCATGACTAAAACTCCAAAAAATTTTCCGAATTCTAACACAGCCCGATACGGACTTAACCACTGGCCGAATGGCCAATGCGCCCACATCGCGCCCCCTGCAACTGTTCAGTGCTTCTTGCCGCCCGGTTCGTCGCGTTTCAGACTTTCGAGCGCCGCGAACGGATTGCGCCGTTCGCTGGACTGATCCGGCTCGCCGACACCGCCAGCTTCGTCCTGCGCGGCTTCGTCGCCCTCGCCTTCGCTGCCGTCCGCGCCCGAGACGAGGCTCTCGTGCACTTCAGGACAGACCTCGTGTTTGGGCACGAGCGGCAAGGAAAGCAGCAACTCTTCTTCGATCAAGTCGATGAGATCGAACTGGCGCGAGCCCACGATCACCTCGACTTCATCCTCGTCGAGCGGAAACTCTTCGGCTTCCGCCTCCGTATTGACGACACGGTAAATTGCATCGACGTTGAAGGCCTGCGAATACGGCGTCAAGCACCGCTGGCATTCGAGCCACGCGGCGCCATGAATCGCCAGCCGCAGATAAGGCTGGGGACCTTCGGTGCCGTCGTCCTGCAATTCCGGCTGTGTCGTCCCTTCGGCCTGCCATGTGAACGCGGTCTCGCGATCTGGCGCTTCCGCCGGGACTTCGTTTAACATGCGCGGCAGTTGCGAGACGCGCACGACACCCGCGGCCTGACGTCCGCTCCGCGCAAATTCGAACAGATCGAGTTCATGCGGGTCGGACAGACCTGCAGGTTTGCCAGGATGTTGAGTCATGTGCGCTCCTGCGTCGGCAAGCAAGTTGCCGGGGTGATTCGCGAAGGACGATCAAATCCGCCGCGAAGATATCCGGCGTGCGAGGAAGCCAGTGGGGGTCAGCGGCCGTTCCGTTCAACCCTGCCGGGCTTTCTTCGACCTTCCGAATGCCGAAAGCCGCTGAACGCGCCGAGACCCTTCAAGCGCAAGCATACCGTGAAAAGCCCAAAATCATATCCGTTTTGTCTTTTCGAGTCAAACACTTAAGCCCGTACGCACACGAGCCTCGCGCGACCCCGTACGACCCGCCTCTTCAGTTGCCCGCAAACCATGCCTGATTCCTCCAAACGCCCGCCACGCCTGATTCTGGCGTCGAGTTCGCAGTATCGCCGCGAGTTGCTCGAACGCCTGCGCGTGCCGTTCGACATCGTCGTACCTGCGATCGACGAGACGCCTCTCGCCGGTGAAATGCCCGAAACCACCGCGCTGCGCCTCGCCGAAGCGAAAGCCCGCGCGGTCGCCCAAGGCCTCTCCGCCGCCGAACGCGCCCTCGTGATCGGCTCCGACCAAGTCGCCACCTATGACGGCCTGCAGATCGGCAAACCCGGCTCACACGACAAGGCGCTCGCGCAATTGCAGGCGATGCGCGGTCGCGAGGTGCTATTCCATAGCGCGCTGTGTCTGTTCGACAGCGCGACGGACAGCGCGCAAACCATCGACGTGATCACTCGTGTGCGCTTCCGCGACCTGCCTGATGCGGCACTCGACGCCTATCTGCGCGCGGAAACGCCATACGACGTAGCCGGCAGCGCGAAATCCGAAGGACTCGGCATCGCGCTGCTGGAGGCGATCCATTCCGACGACCCCACCGCGCTCGTCGGCCTGCCGCTTATCGCGTTGTCGCACATGCTGCTCGCGGCCAACTATCCGCTTTTGGGGACACGATGACTGGTACGCTCTATCTGATTCCGAACACGCTCGGTGAAGGCGACGCAAGCGCCCTCGAACTGGTGTTGCCCGTGCCAGTGCGCGCCCGCGCGGCGTCGCTGCACTATTACATTGGGGAAAACGCGAAAACCACTCGCGCGTTCCTGAAAAAAGTCGGCACCGAACGGCCGATTCAGGAAATCGAGATTCGCGAACTGAACGTCAGTACGCCGGCTGGCGAAATCGACAAACTGCTCGCGCCGCTGCTCTCGGGCACCGACGCAGGCCTCGTCTCCGAGGCTGGCTGCCCGGCAGTTGCGGACCCGGGCGCGCTACTCGTGCGACGCGCGCACGAGCGCGGCGTAAAGGTCGTGCCGCTGGTCGGACCGAGTTCGATTCTGCTCGCGCTTATGGCGTCTGGACTGAACGGCCAAAGCTTCGCGTTTCACGGCTACCTGCCCGTCGACGCCGCCGAGCGCGCCAAACGTCTGCGCGATCTCGAGCAACAGTCGCGCAAGAGCAAACAGACGCAGATATTCATCGAAACGCCGTACCGGAATCGTGCGTTGCTCGATACGTTGCTCGCGACCTGCGCACCGTCGACGCTGGTCTGCGTGGCGGTCGATCTGACGCTGCCGAGCGAAGTGATCGCAAGCCGGAGCGTTGCGGACTGGAAAAAGAAGCCGGAGATCGACCTGCATAAGCGACCGGCGATCTTTCTGATTCTGGCGGCGTGAGCGCGGGCCCCCGCCAGCCAGCGAAGAGTTGGCAGCATCGAAACCCGCATGAGATAAAGCCCACGCGAGCGGCCACCAGCCGACTCCGCGGGCTTCTCTCAATACGGCGAGTTCAATGCAGATTGATTTTCGCGCCAAGTGCCATCGCCCGAACCGCGCTGGCGCCGACCGCCGCGCCGAATTTGCGGGCAACGCGGTCAGTAATGCTCTCTTTTACTGTGTAATCGACGATATCGGGTGCCTTGAAGATCTCGCGCGCGACGTAATTCGTATCGCCAAAACCATCCGCGAGGCCCAGTTCGACGCTTTTCTGCCCCGTCCAAAACAGACCTGAGAACATGTCCGGCGTCTCATGCAGACGCTTGCCGCGCCCCTGACGCACTGCGTCGATGAATTGCGCGTGGATTTGATCGAGCATGGCCTGCGCATGTTCGTCCATCTTCGGCGTTTCCGGCGAGAACGGGTCGAAAAAACCCTTGTTCTCACCCGAGGTATGCAGCCGACGCTGAATTCCCAGCTTGTCCATCAGGCCGGTAAAACCGAAGCTGTCCATCAGCACGCCGATCGAACCGACGATGCTCGCCTTGTCGACATAAATCTTCTCCGCCGCCGCTGCCGCGTAGTAGCCGCCGGACGCGCACATATCGCCAACTACGACATACAGCGGAATAGACGGATATTTGCCGCGCAATCGCCGCACTTCGCTATTGATAATGCCCGCCTGCACCGGACTGCCGCCCGGGCTGTTGCAATACAGAATCACGCCGGCGGTATTCGAATCCTCAAATGCGGAATCGAGGGCAGTGTTGACATCTTCGGCGTTCGCATTCGAATCCGCTGCGATCTCGCCATCGATCGACACCATCGCCGTATGTCGGCCAGTCGTGGCGACCCGCTCGCCCGAAAAACTCAGCGCTCCCCACACTACCAGCGCGAGCACTCCGAGAAACAGGAAGCGGAAAAAAATCCGCCAGCGTCGCGCGGCGCGTTGCTCGTTGATCGCGGCGAGCGCGATGCGCTCGAGCGCGGCGCGCTCCCAGCCGGGCTGATCGGCGGGCACACCGGAGCGGCCTCCCGAGGCAGGGTCCTTTTCGGGGGTCAAATTGTCGGACATGCGGACAGTGGAAAATTGAAGAGAAAATCAGCGCGTGACCGGCAGCAATTCGCCGTCAGGCAACCAGAATACCGCACGGCCCTCGGGCGTATCTCGTTCCTCGACCTGCACGGGACGCAATCTGCCCCCGCGACACGGACCACCGACGCATTTGCCGGTATCCGGCGCGTAAATCGCGCCATGTGTCGCGCACATCAAGTATAAGCCGGATGATTCGAAGAACTGCCCTTCCTGCCAGTCGAGCTCCATCGGCACATGAGCGCAGCGGTTCAGATAGCCGTACGGGCGGCCATCATAGCGGACGAAGAAAACCACCGCATCCTGCCCCCCGAGCCGTGCGTCGCGCCGGATGCCTTCGCCACCGTCGACCAGCTCCTCGGCCGCGCAAATGCGCACTGCCTGCGCGGCCGCGGCAGTCGCAGCATTCACGCCGTCGGCGCTCATGCGTTCTCTCGCAGCCAGTTGGACAAGTCGCTGACGCTCGAAGCAACGAACCTTGGCGACATCGCATTCAGCGAATTCGCCGGATGCGCGCCATAAGTCACTCCGATGCCCGCCACGCCGGCGTTCAGCGCCATCTGCAGATCGTGGGTCGTATCGCCGATCATGACCGTGCGCGCCGTATCCTGCCCCAATTCGCGGGTGAGTTCGTGCAGCATTGCCGGATGCGGCTTCGAGAAGGTTTCGTCAGCGCAGCGCGTGCCGTCGAACAGGCTCGTCAGCCGTGCCTGATCGAGCGCGCGATTAAGTCCGACGCGACTTTTGCCGGTCGCGACCGCGAGCAGATAGCCGACATCGCGCAAGTCCTGAAGCATCTCGCGCACGCCGGGGAACAGCTCGGTAGTCTGGTCCTTTACCAGAAAATGAAAGCGATAACGCTCAGAAAGCCGGGAATAGTCGGCCGGATCGAGCGTCGGCGCGGCAATCTGCAGTGCGTCGCGCAGGCCCAGGCCGATTACATAGCTCGCGGCTTCGTCGGCGGGGACCGGCAGGCCGAGATCGCGACACGCCGCCTGGATGCTGCGCGTGATATGCGCGGTCGAATCCATCAGCGTGCCATCCCAGTCAAACACGATCAGGTCAAATTGTTCTCTAGCCATGCAAGGTCGTCTCCGGGTTGGACCCAGTGCGTAGTTCGTTGAGTTGTTCTATAAAGCCGCGGCAGTCGGCTGGCAGCGGCGCCTCCAGTTGCAACGGCGCGCCGGTGGCCGGATGCGTGAGCTTGAGCCGGTAAGCGTGCAGAAACATACGCTTGATCCCGGGCTTCGCGTTGGCACGAGCCAGAGCCTTGTTAAGCGCGAAATCACCGTATTTAGCGTCGCCGACGATCGGCAGTCCCAGATGCTGCAGATGCACGCGAATCTGGTGCGTGCGCCCCGTCTTCAGTTCGGCCTCCAACAGCGCGTAGTCCGGCCAGCGGTCGACCAGATTGAAGATCGTGTGCGAAGCGAGCCCATCGGTCTGCACGCGCACGCGGCGCTCGCCGTCGGAGGTCAAATATTTGTGCAGCGGCTCCTTCACCGCGCGACGGCGCCCCCAATCGCTTGCCCATTCGCCGTGCACACACGCGTAGTAGCGCTTGTCCATCCGGTTGTCGCGGATCTGCTCGTGCAGATTGACGAGCGCCGCGCGCTTCTTTGCGAGCATCAGGATGCCCGAGGTCTCGCGATCCAGCCGGTGCACGAGTTCGAGGAATTTTGCCTGCGGTCGCGCTTCGCGCATCTGCTCGATCACGCCGAACGCGACTCCGCTGCCACCGTGGACCGCGACGCCGGCCGGCTTGTCGATCACCAGCAAATGCTCGTCTTCGAACAGAATTTGAAAGCCCGCCGCGGGCACGGGCACGTGGGCTGCCGCCTGATTCGACTGGGCGACGCGGATCGGCGGCACACGCACCAGATCACCCAGCTCGAGCCGGTATTGCGCATCGATGCGACCCTTGTTCACGCGCACCTCGCCGCTGCGCAGGATGCGGTAAATATGACTTTTCGGCACGCCCTTGCAGACGCGCAACAGGAAATTATCGATGCGCTGACCGGCCGATCGGTCGTCGATTTCGATCAGCGACACCTGTTCGCTTGAAACCGAGCCTTCGACCGCGCCTGCAACCGATCTCTGGGATGTTTTGCCTAACTCTTTCATTCTGAATATAATTTGCCCAGCAGTCCGCGACGGCCGGCGCAGTGTCCGCACAGCGTCCGGAATGCGGGTGGATTGCGCGAGCGCAAGCGATAAACCGTTATTTTACTTGCGCCGGGGTCTGGTTGCTCGCCCTGAAAATGAGATGCAACAAGTTGCACGCACGAAGTCCGCACCCGGCAGGGACGGCGCCCGCAGGCGCGTTCGGTCAAGTTCGGCTTCGACGGTAACGGAATTTTGGTAAAAAAGAATTTAGCTTCCAGCTTCGTGATCCGGGTGGTATGACGCCCTGCTGGACGAAGCTGCAAGTCGCGAAAATACGGCGTGCGCCCGAGGCGTCTTGTAGAAAGTACAAGACATGGCGACGTCAAAAGAAAGGCGAGACACCCCCAGCAGGAAAAGACGCGCCGCCTGCGCGAACTTCCCGTTGCGGCACGACCGCGGACTTCGGCCCTTCGCTCGTGCGCCCAGTTGGCGCGCCGGCTGCATAGGACGAAGACTTGTGAAGGTCTGCCGGCTAAACGCGGCGTGTCAGGCCATGATTTGAAGCCGTGTTCGCATGCGCCCTGCGGCACCGTGCCCATTTTTTAATCGGGCCGGGCCCCCTCAGGCAATTCTCCCGCCATCTTTCCTGCTCCAGCGTGCTTGTGAAAACACAATAAGACGCGGCACGCCTGCCCTTTACGCTCTCGCGACTGACAACCGCGCAGCTGGGCCGGCGAGGCCGCTCTGGAGCCGTTCAATGAAACGAATGTTGTTCAATGCGACGCAGCAGGAAGAGCTGCGCGTCGCCATCGTCGATGGGCAAAAACTCATCGATATCGACATCGAAACCGCCGGCCGCGAACAGCGCAAAGGCAATATTTACAAGGGCATCATCACGCGCATCGAGCCGTCGCTCGAGGCCTGCTTCGTCAACTACGGCGAAGACCGCCACGGCTTCCTGCCGTTCAAGGAAGTCGCCCGCCAGTACTTCCGGGACGGCGTCGACATGCGTTCCGCACGCATTCAGGACGCGCTGAAGGAAGGTCAGGAACTGATCGTCCAGGTCGAAAAGGAAGAACGCGGCAACAAGGGCGCAGCTCTGACCACGTTCATCTCGCTCGCCGGCCGCTATCTGGTGCTGATGCCGAACAACCCGCGTGGCGGTGGCGTGTCGCGCCGGATCGAGGGCGACGACCGTCAGGAACTGCGCGAAACCATGGCGCAGCTGCAACTGCCGGAAGGCATGAGCATCATCGCGCGCACGGCCGGCATCGGCCGCAGCGCCGAAGAGCTGCAATGGGACCTGAACTACCTGATGCAACTGTGGCGCGCAATCGAAGCCGCGTCGCAAAGCGGCACGGCCGGCCAGCCGATGCTGATCTATCTCGAATCGAGCCTCGTGATCCGCGCGATTCGCGACTACTTCCAGCCCGATATCGGCGAAATCCTGATCGACACCACCGAAATCCATGACCAGGCGCGCGCCTTCATGGACATCGTGATGCCGGACAACGTCGGCAAGGTGAAGCGCTACCACGACGACGTGCCGCTATTCTCGCGCTTCCAGATCGAGCACCAGATCGAAACCGCGTACTCGCGCACGGTGCCGCTGCCGTCGGGCGGCGCGATCGTGATCGACCACACCGAAGCGCTCGTCGCAATCGACGTGAACTCGGCGCGCGCCACCAAGGGCGCCGACATCGAGGAAACGGCCGCGCGCACGAACCTCGAAGCCGCGGACGAAGTCGCTCGCCAGCTGCGTCTGCGCGACCTGGGCGGCCTGATCGTGATCGACTTCATCGACATGGAATCGGCCAAGAGCCAGCGCGAAGTCGAGCAGCGTCTGAAGGACGCGCTGAAGCACGACCGCGCCCGCGTCCAGATGGGCAAGATTTCGCGCTTCGGCCTGATGGAGCTGTCGCGCCAGCGTCTGCGCCCGGCGCTGTCAGAAGGCAGCCACGTCACGTGCCCACGTTGTAACGGCACGGGTCACATCCGCGATACGGAATCGTCCGCGCTGCAAGTGCTGCGGATCATTCAGGAAGAAGCGATGAAGGAAAACACCGCGGCGATCCACTGCCAGGTGCCGGTCGAAGTGACCGCCTTCCTGTTGAACGAGAAACGCGCCGAAATCAACAAGATCGAGTCGCGTTTCAAGGTCAATGTCGTGCTGATCCCCAACAAGCACCTTGATACGCCGCACTACAAGCTCGAGCGTCTGCGTCACGACGACGCGCGCCTCGACGATCCGCGCGCATCGTGGAAGATGGCCGAAGAAGCGGCCCGCGAGCTCGAATCGGAAACCGGCTACAGCAAGCGCGCCGAGGAAGTGAAGCCGAAGCAGGAAGCGGCGGTCAAGGGCATCACGCCCGAGAAGCCGGCTCCGAGCGCGCCGGTACGCCCGGCGGCTACCCCCGCTCCGGTCGCGGTGACGCCGGCCAGCGGCGGTTTCATCGGCTGGCTGAAAAATCTGTTCGGCATGCAGCCGGCTGCTCCGGCACCTGCCGCGCCAGCCACGACCGACAAGCAAGCCCGTCCGCAACGCGGTGAACGCACCGAGCGCGGTGAGCGCACGGGCGAGCGCGGCGCCGATCGCAACCGCAATCGCCGTGGCGGCGCAGGTGGCCGCGACGTGGCAGCGCGTGGCGAAGGCATGACCGGCGGCCGTCAGGCGCAAGCTCAGCAGCCGTCGCAGCGTCGCGAGGAACGCGAAGGCCGCGAGGCACGCGAGGGCCGTGAACCGCGCGCGCCGCGTGAGCAACGCGAACCGCGTGAGGCTCGGGAGCCGCGTGAAGCACGCGAACCGCGCGAGGCTCGCGAACGCGGCGCCGAGCGCGCCGAAGCCGCCGAAGGCACGGCACGCGCCGAACGTCAGGAACGCGGCGAGCGCCGCGAGCGTGGCGAACGCGCTGAACGCGTCGAACGTGGCGAGCGTCGCAAGCCGCAGGCGGAAGCCGCCGCAGCGCTGACGCAAACCGACACCCAAGCCGCCGACGAACTCGCGCGCAACCGCGCCGCAGCCGGTGAAAACGGCGTGCCGGTCGATCAGGAAGCGGTCGCGCGTGACGGTGAAGAGCGTCGTCGTCGCCGTCGCGGCCGTCGCGGTGGTCGTCGCGAGCGTGAAGAGGACGTGAATGGCAACCTCGCGGCGGACGTCGCGGAAGGAGAAGGTGACAACGTTGCCGCCAGCGACGAAGCGCCGGTGCGTACCCAGCAGCCGGTCGAGCACACGCCCGCAGCCAGCGAAGCGAAGGACGTGACCCCGGTCGAAGTGGTGGTCGCCGCTGTCGCAACGCAAAGCGCCGTCGTGACCGAACTGCATGCGGCAGCCGAAACGCCGGCTCTCGCCGCGGAAAATGCCGCGAAGACCGAAAAGGTCGTGCCGGTCGAACAAGCTCCGGTGGCGGCGCAACCGGCTATCGAAACGCCGGCGCAAGCAGAGCAAGCCGCGCCGGCCGCGAGCGAACCGGTGGCGCCGGTTGCCCCGATCGAACCGGCCGCGCATTCCGAATCGCCGGCAGTCGAGCCGGCACTGGAAGTCCAGCCGACCTTCCCGACCGAGCCGCAAGCTACCCCGGCTGCGCTCGAAACCGCGGCTCCGGCCACGATCGTCGAGGCACCGGCAGCCGTGCCGGCACCGCAGGCCGAGATCGTCGAGCCGCAACCGGTCGTCGCACCGGAACCGGCCGTAGCCGAACCGGCGCCCGTCGCCGCGGCCCCGCAGCCGGCTCCCGTCCGCAGCGCAGCGCCCGCCGCTGCATCGGCCGATGCATTGCAGCCGATCCTCGAGCAAGCGGGCTTGATCTGGGTGAACACCGACGCCGACAAACTGCGTGCCGCGCAGGAAGCGGCGGCGCAGACGGTCAAGCCGCCGCGCGTCGTCCGTGAGCGCAAGGCGCTGCCGCCGGTCGACAGCACGCCGATGCAGCAGGTCGAAACGATCAAGCATCCGCAGTAACCCGCGTCGTTGTATGTGAAAAAGCCCGCCTTTCCCGGCGGGCTTTTTTTTGGGGCGTTCTGTCGTGGCCGTGAGCCGCGTCGCGTCGCTCCCCGTATACCCCGACAACGCGCGCCCTCCGCCTGCCATCGCGGGCATTTCCGATAGAATTAATTATTCGCCGTCCGTTAAAGCCCCTGACGAAGCACTTCATGTCACGACGCATCATCCCTGTTGCCGATCTCAGCGCGGCGCCGGTCATCACCGGCCCAGTGCAGACGCCTAGCGGCGCGCTGCACGATGCGCTCGCGCGTCCGCTGCATGATCTACGCATCTCGGTGACGGACCGCTGCAACTTCCGCTGTGTCTACTGCATGCCTCGCGCGGTGTTCGACAAGGACTATGCGTTCCTGCCGCACAGCGCGCTGCTGAGCTTCGAAGAGATCGAGCGGCTCGCGCAGCAATTCGTCGCGCATGGCGTCGAGAAAATTCGCCTGACGGGCGGTGAGCCGCTGCTGCGCAAGAACCTCGAATTCCTGATTGACCGGCTCGCCCGCTTGACCACCCCCGCCGGCCGTCCGCTAGATCTCACGCTGACCACCAACGGCTCGCTGCTCGCGCGCAAAGCGCGCAGCCTGAAGGACGCCGGCCTCACGCGCGTGACCGTCAGCCTCGACGCGCTCGACGACGCTCTGTTCCGGCGCATGAACGACGCCGACTTCGCGGTCGCCGACGTTCTTGACGGCATCGCCGCCGCTCAAGGGGTCGGGCTCGCGCCGATCAAAGTGAACATGGTCGTCAAACGCGGTACCAACGACGGCGAAATCGTCCCGATGGCGCGTCATTTCAGACGCACGGGCGCGGTGCTGCGCTTCATCGAATACATGGACGTCGGCACCTCGAACGGCTGGAACATGACTGAAGTGCTGCCTTCCGCCGACGTCGTCGCGCGCATCGCCGAGCATTTCCCGCTCGCTCCGCTCGAAGCGCACAGCGCCGCCGAAACCGCGCAACGCTGGGGCTATGTCGACGGCGGAGGCGAGATCGGCGTCATTTCGAGCGTCACCCGCGCGTTCTGCGGCAATTGCACGCGCGCGCGTTTGTCGACGGAGGGCAAGCTGTACCTGTGCCTGTTCGCATCGAGCGGGCATGACCTGCGCGCGCTGTTGCGCGGCGGCGCGAGCGATGCCGAGATTGCCACCGCCATCGCCGAAATCTGGCAGGGCCGCAGTGACCGCTACTCGCAGCTGCGCGGCAGCCAGCCGGCCGATTCGAGCGAGCCGGCCGGGCGTCGCGTCGAAATGTCCTACATCGGCGGCTGAGCGGCCGGCGCATGTCCATCCCCCGCGAACAGATCACCGGTCTCGTGCTTGCGGGCGGCCGCGGCGCACGCATGGGCGGCGTCGACAAAGGACTGCAGCAGCTGCACGGCGAACCGCTCGCCGCTCATGTGCTACGACGTCTCGCGCCGCAGACCGGCCCGCTGATGATCAGCGCGAACCGCCATCCCGACATCTATGCCGCGCTCGGCGCGCCGTATCGCGCGACGGTCGTCGCTGATACGCTCCCCGACTTTCCGGGCCCGCTCGCCGGCATGCTCGCCGGACTGCGTGCCGCCGGCACGGGCTACCTGCTGAGCGCGCCCTGCGATTCGCCGTGGCTGCCGTCCGACCTCGCCGCGCGCCTCGCTGATGCGCTCGACGCGAACCACGCCGACATCGCGACCGTCACCACCGTCGACATCCGTGGCGAAACTTCGCTGCACCCAGTGTTCGCGTTAATGCGCACCGCCATCGCGGACGACCTGGCCGCGTTTCTCGCCGCCGGCGAACGCAAGGTCCGCGCGTGGTACGCGCGCCACAAGACGGTCGAAGTCGCCTTTGCCGACGAGTGCGCGTTCTACAATGCCAACTCGTTACAAGAACTCGCCGACCTCGAACGTAATCGAGGCCCCGGCTGACATCCGCTCCGGCCGCACGGCAATAGCCGCGCCCGTCTCCGGTCGCGGCGCCCAGCCATTCATGACCACGCTCAACGACTTTTCACGCTGCGTCGCGCAGTACGATCCTCATGCGCTACCCGTCCCGGCCGCTCAGGCGATCGTCCGGCAATGGGCGACGCCGGTCGCGGCCGTCGAGCGCGTGGCGTTGCGCGATGCGCTCGAACGCGTGCTCGCCGCCGACATCGTGTCGCCGATCGACGTGCCCGCGCACGACAACTCCGCGATGGACGGCTACGCGTTCAATCACGCGGCGCTCGCGGCCGGTGCGCGAGGCGGCACGGAAAGCGTCGAGCTGACGGTCGCCGGCAAGGCGCTCGCCGGCCATCCGTTCACGGGCCGCGTCGCGGCGAACCAGTGCGTGCGCGTCATGACGGGCGCCTGCATGCCCGCTGGCTGCGACACTGTCGTGCCGCAAGAGCGGGTCGAGCGCGACAGCACTGATTCCCCTTCGATCCGCTTCGCGGCCAGCGCGGTCTCGGCGGGCGCGAACCGCCGGCGCGCCGGCGAAGATCTCGCGCAAGGCCACGTCGCGCTGCATGCCGGGCGCATCGTGCGCGCCTCGGACCTCGGTCTGCTCGCGTCGCTGGGCATCGGCGAA
Organism: Paraburkholderia atlantica; assembly: GCF_000092885.1. Taxonomy (NCBI): domain Bacteria; kingdom Pseudomonadati; phylum Pseudomonadota; class Betaproteobacteria; order Burkholderiales; family Burkholderiaceae; genus Paraburkholderia; species Paraburkholderia atlantica. The sequence goes on from NC_014117.1 coordinate 2,419,222, forward strand.
GTCAGCGTGCGGCGGCGTCTGCGCGTCGCGTTCTTTTCGACCGGCGACGAGCTGCGCTCGCTCGGCGAGCCGCTCGACGCCGGCTCGGTCTACGACAGCAACCGCTACACGCTATTTGCGATGCTGCGGCGCCTGAACTTCGACGCGCTCGATCTCGGCGTCGTGCGTGACGAGCCGGCCGCGCTCGAAGCCGCGCTGCGCAGCGCCGCGGCCAATGCCGACGTGGTGCTGACTTCGGGCGGCGTGTCGGTCGGCGAAGCGGACTTCACGAAGCAACTGCTGCAGACTTTCGGCGACGTCGCCTTCTGGAGTCTCGCGATGCGCCCTGGCCGGCCGCTCGCGTTCGGCCGCCTATGGTCCGGCGCACAGCCCGGGCTCGGCAAACCTGCGCTATTCTTCGGCCTGCCCGGCAATCCGGTCGCCGTGATGGTGACGTTCTATCAGATCGTGCGCGAAGCGCTGCTGCTGATGGCCGGCGCGACGCCGCGGCCGCTGCCGGTGATTCACGCGACGAGCCGCGTGGCGGTGGACAAGCGCCCGGGCCGCACCGAATTCCAGCGGGGCGTCGCCGAACAGGACGCGCACGGACACTGGCACGTGAGCCCGACCGGATCGCAAAGCTCTGGCGTGCTCAGCTCGATGAGCGAAGCGAACTGCTTCATCGTGCTCGGCCACGACGAGGGCGAAATCGACGTCGGCGATCGCGTGTCGATCATGCTGTTCGACGGTCTCATCTGACGTTCCAGGGCGGCGCATCGATCGCACGACATCGGCATTACATCAGCACCGGATCCGCACTCCACCCACTACCACTACTAAGACACACTGGGGTTTGACTTACATGAAAAAACAGATCTCGTTCATCGCACCAGGACAGACAGCCAAAGCGCTGATCCTCGTGTATCTGACGTTCTCGGTGCCGATCGTGCTGCTCGGCGTGGTGGTCGCGTTCGTGCGCTATGGCTCGGTGGAGCTGAGCACGGTGTTCAGCGCGCTGCTGTTGAACGCAATCCTCGGCTTCGTGCTGTTGTGGATCGCGTGTCACGCCTACAACTGGGTCGCGTCGCGCTTCGGCGGTATCGAAATCCATCTGGCCGACGCACCGGAAGAGGCGTAATGTCCGCGCGCACATCTTCGCCGCGACGGAAGACAGCTTGCGCAACGCGCCGTTCGGCGCGCGCGCGGGACGGGCGATGCGCTGGAACGGCCCGCTGAAAGGGCCTGAATTCCAGCGCCTCGCCCCTCATTGTTCATCGGGCTCAACACCCGACAGCGCATCGCCGAGCAGCCCGCTCGCCTCCTCGCCCGGTAACGCCTCGACATCGCGCAGCTTGCGGTTCATCATGCGCGTGCGCGTTTCGGCGGCCTCGATCGACCGCGTGACGGTTTCGAGTTGTGCCTTGGTCTTCGCGAGCACGTCGCCGAATTTGCCGAACTCCGTTTTCACCGCGCCGAGCACCTGCCACACCTCGCTCGAACGCTTTTCGATCGCGAGCGTGCGGAAACCCATCTGCAGGCTATTGAGCAATGCGGTCAGCGTGGTCGGCCCCGCAATCGTCACGCGATAGTCGCGCTGCAGCAGATCCGTGAGCCCCGGCCGGCGCAGCACTTCCGCATACAGTCCTTCGGTCGGCAAAAACAGCAGCGCGAAGTCGGTCGTATGCGGCGGCGCCACGTACTTCTCGGCGATCGTGCGCGCCTCCGCGCGAATCCGCATTTCGAGCGCGCGCGATGCTTCCTCTACCGCAACCGGATCGGCGCGCTCCTGCGCTTCGATCAGCCGCTCGTAGTCCTCGCGCGGGAATTTGGCGTCGATCGGCAGCCATACCGGCGTATTCGCGCCGCCCGGTTCCGGCCGCCCTGGCAGACGAATCGCGAACTCCACGCGATCGACGCTCTTCGGCACCGTCGCGACGTTCTTCGCGTATTGATCGGCCGTCAGCAATTGTTCGAGCAAGGCTTCGAGCTGCACTTCGCCCCATGTGCCGCGCGTCTTGACGTTGGTCAGCACGCGCTTCAGATCGCCGACGCCGGCCGCCAGCGTCTGCATTTCGCCGAGGCCGCGATGCACCTGTTCGAGCCGGTCGGACACGAGCTTGAACGACTCACCGAGCCGCTGTTCGAGCGTCGCATGCAGTTTTTCGTCGACGGTGCGGCGCATCTCCTCGAGCCGCGTCGCGTTGTTCGCCTCGATGTCCTTCAGACGCTGCTCGATCGTCGCGCGTACTTCGGCGAAGCGCCGGTCGTTCGCCTCGGTCAGTTGCCCGAGCTGCAGGCTCAGCGTGTCGCCGAACTGCTTCAGCGAGCGGCCCTGCTCGTCGCGCGCCTGCTGCGCCTGCGCCTGCAGGCTGTGACGCACGGCGTCGAGCTGCTGCGCAAAGCCGTCGATCTTGCCGCCCTGCACCGTTGTCATGCTGCCGAACTGCGCGGCGAGGGTTTGCTGAAACTGCGCGAAGCCGCCGCTTTGCTCGGCGCGCGACACACGCGCGGTCTCGGCGATGTCGTTGCGCAGTTGCCGCTCGAGCCGTTCGGCGGTATGCACCTGGGCGTCGACGACGGCATCGACGCGCTCGTTCAGCATCTCGAACTGCTCGTGCTGCTCCGTGCGGTCGTGACCGCGCATCAGCAAGGCCAGTGCGATCACGAGGGCGACCGCCAGCACCGCGACGGCCGCCACCAGAATCATCGTCATGAACGCGCCTTGCCGATCACGTCGGGGTTGATCGGATTCGGCGGCTGACCGGCGCGCGGTCCTGCGCCGAGCCCGGCGATCAGGTTGTCCGCGGCGAGATTCGCCATCGCGCGGCGCGTGGTTTCGGTCGCGCTCGCGATGTGCGGCGTCAGCACCACGTTCGGCACGCTGAGCAGCGCCGGATTCAGATTCGGTTCGCCCTCGAATACGTCGAGACCAGCGGCCGCGATGCGCCTGTCACGCAGCGCGTCGGCCAATGCCGCATCGTCGACGATGCCGCCGCGCGCGATGTTCGTCAGCGTCGCGGTCGGCTTCATCAGCGCGAGTTCGGCCTCGCCGATCGTGTGGTGGTTGTCTTTGGTGTACGGCAGGACCAGCACGACGTGGTCGGCGCGCCGCAGCAGATCCTCTTTCGACACGTACTCCGCGTTCAGGTCGGCCTCGATTTGCGGTGCGACACGCGAGCGGTTGTGATAGATGACCCGCATGTTGAAGCCCTGCGCGCGCCGCGCGAGCGCCTGGCCGATGCGGCCCATGCCGATCACGCCGAGCGTCGAGCCGTACAGGTCGTTGCCGAGGAAGCCGTCGTAGCTCCACTTTTGCCAGAGCCCCGCGCGCAGCCAGTGCTCGGATTCGGCGATGCGGCGCGCGGCGGCCATCATCAGCGCCCAGCCGAAGTCGGCAGTCGATTCGTTCAGCACGTCAGGTGTGTTGGTGCCGAGTACGTTCGCTGCGTTGAACGCGGCCATGTCGAAGTTGTTGTAGCCGACCGCCATGTTCGACACGACGCGCAGACGCGGTGCCGCGGCGAGCACGCCCGCGTCGATCATCTCGCCGGCCGTGAGCGCGCCGTCCTTGTCCGCGAGACGGCGCTTCAGCTCGTCGGCGGGCAACACGTCGCCCTCGTTCCAGTCGACGTCGAAGTATTGTTTGAGCCGGTCGATCACATCGGGAAAGATCGAACGGGCAACGAGGATTTTCTGCATTGCAAGTCTCCGTATCGCACGTCGAGGGATTGCCTCGGCGTTGCAGAGTCAGCGTCCAAAAAAGAGCCAGCCGGTCAGTGCGAACAACGGCAGTAACATCGCGCCGGACCAGCCCATATACGCGAAGAAGCTCGGCATGGGCACGCCGCGCGATTGCGCCATCGCCTTCACCATGAAGTTCGGCGCGTTGCCGATATAGGTGTTGGCGCCCATGAACACGGCGCCGGCCGAAATCGCCGCGAGCGTGGTTGCTCCGGTGGTCATCAACGTCTGCGCGTCGCCGCCAGGGAGGTTGAAGAACACCAGATAGGTCGGCGCGTTGTCGAGAAACGAAGATAGCAGGCCGGTCGCCCAGAAGTACATGATGTCGCGCGGCTCGCCGGACGGATCGTTGACCAGATGCACGATGCCCGCGAACGCGCCGGCTTGTCCCGCGCGCAGCATCATGATGACCGGCACGATCGTCACGAAGATGCCGGCGAACAGTTTGGCGACTTCCTCGATCGGCGCCCAGTTGAAGTCGTTGCCCGCACGGGCCGCGCGCGGCGTCCACGCGAGCGACAGCAGCGTGACGATGATCAGCGCGGCGTCGCGCACGATGTTTTGCAACTCGACCTGAGTGCCGAGCACGTCGAAGGTGATTTGCAGGTGCCACAGTCCGCTCATCAGCACGAGCGCGATCACCGCGGCGAGCAGCACGAAATTGATCTTGCCGTCGATGCCGAGCGGCGCGCCGTCGGGCGTCGGATCGAGGAAGACCGATCTCTGCTCCTCACGCTGGTGAAAGTAGTACGAGTCGAGCGCATAGAAAGCGGTGAGCAGCACGCCGCTCACGAACAGCATCGGACCCGCGAGATGCGTGGTGGTCCAGAAAAAACTCACGCCTTCGAGAAAGCCGAGGAACAGCGGCGGATCACCGAGCGGCGACAGTGCGCCCCCAATGTTCGCGACGAGGAAGATAAAGAACACAACCACGTGGGTCACATGACGGCGATTGTCGTTTGCGCGCAGCAACGGGCGGATCAGTAGCATCGCCGCGCCGGTCGTACCCATCACGCTCGCGAGCAACGTGCCGAGCGCGAGAATCGCGGTGTTCAGGCGCGGCGTGCCGTGCAGATTGCCGCGCACGCAGATGCCGCCCGCGACGGTATAGAGTGCGGTCAGCAGAATTATGAACGGGATGTACTCGTCGAGCATGACATGCGCGAGTGCGCCTAGCGCGGCGCTCGCGCCAAAGCTGAGCGCAAATGGCGCAATAAACGCGAGCGCCCACGCCGCGGCGATCTTGCCGTAATGGTGATGCCAGAAGGCTGGCGTGATGAGCGGAAGGATCGCGATCGACAAAAGCATACCCGCGAAGGGCAAGCCCCACAACGCCGACAAGCGCGAACCGTCGAGCGTCGCGGCCTGTACCGACGGCGCGCACAACGCAAGCGTGGAGGCGACGGTGAGCCACAGACGCCCGCGACCAGCCCGCGAACTCACGCCGATACAGGACGTGCGACGGTTTACCAACGCACGCACGGCGTATACCGCGTCTGTCGCATATGCGTTAGCACGCCGCCGCGCGACGCCTTCAAGCATCCTGCACGACGATCGCATGCACCCGGTAGGGGCCGTGCGCGCCCAGCACGATGGTCTGCTCGATATCGCCGGTGCGCGATGGCCCCGATACGAAATTGACCGCGCGCGGCAGCTCGCCGCGTTCCTTGCGGATCAGGTCGAACGCCTCTTCATGACCTGCGACGATGCGCGACGCCGGCACGATCGCGATATGCGTCTCCGGCAGCAGCCCGGCCGACGCATACGTCTCGGGTCCGGACAGCAACACGAGCGTGCCGGTCTCCGCGGTCGCACAGAAGCAGCCGGTGAGACCGACTACGTCGTTGTCTTGGGGTTTGCGAAATTCGACGGCGAGGCCGGCTTCGGCCCACGGCAGATCGCGCAGCGTTTGCCACGCGATGGCCTGCAACGGCAAGCCATGTTGCGTCAGATAGCGATGCGCGGCGGCGGGTACATCGGCGAGGGTTTGAACGGTGTCGACGGTGGTCGCCATTTTTTGCGCTTCTTCGATGAACTGCGCGCGCAGATCGGCGGGAATGTCCGGACGGGGACCGGCGGGATGACGCGCGAGATAGTCCGCCGCGGCTTCGCGCTCGGCGGCGCTCGGCTCGGGCTCGCGCCCCTGCGCGGCGCGGATGCGCGCCAGGATGTTGCGGCGGGCAATCGATGTGTCCATGGGCGAAATCCTCGTGTCGACAGCCGTGCGATATGGCGAGGATTATACCGGCGGCCTTGCACGCAAACACCCTGGCCGAACGGCATATTGCAGGGCGTCGGGAGTGCGGCGACACTGTTCGCCACATCACCCCGCACGCGAGCAGATCATGAACAGGCGATGAACCGAACAGCAGGCCGCGAAGCGCGCTACCTGGCCGCCTCTTCTTCCGGCTGCGCGATGCCGAACACCTGCCGCAGATACGCGAGATACGCCTTGTCCTCGCACATGTTCTTGCCCGGCGAATCGGACAATTTCGCGACCGGCTGACCGTTGCAGCGAACCATCTTGATCACGATTTGCAGCGGGTTGTAGCCGAGGTCGTTGGTCAGATTGGTGCCCACGCCGAACGCGAGCTTGCAGCGGCCGCGGAAGCGCTCGTACAGCTGCAGCACCTTCGGGATGTCGAGCGCGTCGGAGAACACGAGGACCTTGGTGCGCGGGTCGCAGCGATTCGCCTCGTAGTGCTTGAGCAGGCGCTCGCCCCAGTCGAACGGGTCGCCGGAATCGTGGCGAGCGCCGTCGAACAGCTTGCAGAAGTACATGTCGAAGTCGCGCAGGAACGCCTGCATGCCGTACACGTCGGAGAGCGCAATCCCGAGGTCGCCGCGATATTCCTTCGCCCACATCTCGAAGCCGAAGATTTGCGAGTCGCGCAGCCGCGGACCGAGCGCCTGGCAAGCCTGCAGGTACTCGTGCGCCATCGTGCCGAGCGGCGTCAGGCTGTGCTTCATCGCGTAGAAGACGTTGCTCGTCCCGGCGAACTGCTCGCCGAGGCCATCTTTCAGCGTGAGGATCACCTCTTCGTGCCATTGCTTCGAGAAGCGGCGGCGCGTGCCGTAATCGGCGATCTTGCAGTCGGCGTATTCCGGACGCGCGCCGAGCAGTTGGATCTTGTCGAGCAGACGGCCGCGGCCTACGTGATAGTCGGGCGTTTGCTGCGTGTTGCGGAAATAGACTTCGTTGACGATCGCGAGCACCGGGATTTCGAAGAGGATCGTATGCAGCCACGGCCCCTTGATGTCGATGTCGATTTCGCCATTGCCCTTCGGCGACGGCGTGATCGAAATGTACTTCTCGTTCAGATGAAACAGCGCGAGGAACTCGATGAAGTCGCCCTTGATGAAGCGCATACGGCGCAGGTAGTCGAGTTCGTCGTCGGTGAAACGCAGTTCGCAGAGCTTGCGCACTTCGTCGCGAATCTCGCCGATGTACGGCACCAGATCGACGTTCGGCGTGCGGCAGCGGAAGCGGTACTCCACGTTCGCGGCGGGGAAGTGATGCAACACCACCTGCATCATCGTGAACTTGTACAGATCGGTATCGAGCAGCGAAGTAATAATCATGATGGTACGAACTGGACCGCTGAAAAAACGAAAAGGGCTCACAGCACCCTTGCAACGGACACGCTGAACCGAGCGGCGCGCCAACCTGACGCATGTTACCCGAATGCGTCCGCATCCATCGTGCCACCGGCCTGCACCGGCTGTCCGGGGCCGCCCGCGGCACCCCATAAACTAATCACAAAAACATATAAGACGCATGGGCCGATGCTTCATCTGCCTCTTAACGTTAAGTTACAATAACTCTTTTGGCGTCCGCGCCTTCCCTGATTCTGCATGCAGGAGCTGCCTGAATGACTCACGTTGTGACCGAAAGCTGCATCAAGTGCCGCTATACCGACTGCGTCGATGTGTGCCCGGTGGACTGCTTTCGCGAAGGTCCCAACTTCCTCGCGATCGACCCCGACGAATGCATTGACTGCGCTGTGTGCGTAGCCGAGTGCCCGGTGAATGCCATCTATGCCGAAGAAGACGTGCCGGGCGACCAGCAGGACTTCATCGCGCTGAACGCCGATCTGGCGAAAGCGTGGCCGAGCATCACGAAGACCAAGGCTCCGCTGCCGGAAGCCGAGGAATTCAAGGACGTGAAGGAAAAGCTCGCGCTGCTCGTGCGCTGAGCACGGCCGCCTGTCGCGCGCCCCGCCCACTCAGATTTAATATGAAGATGAACGCGGGGGTATTGACAGGCGTTTAAGCCGCCTCTACAATTTCGCTTCTCTGCTGTTGTTGTTCTGTTCCTCGATAGCTCAGTCGGTAGAGCGCCGGACTGTTAATCCGTAGGTCCCTGGTTCGAGCCCAGGTCGAGGAGCCAAGAATTGCAAAAGCCCGTTAACCAAGACGGGTTTTTTTATGTAGATTAAGTTGTACTGCTGTTCCTCGATAGCTCAGTCGGTAGAGCGCCGGACTGTTAATCCGTAGGTCCCTGGTTCGAGCCCAGGTCGAGGAGCCAAAAAATTGAAAGGCCCGCTTCCGTGCGGGCCTTTTTGTTTTTGCGCCCCGATCGGCAACCTCACGCGTGCGGCACGCCGTTATACGATGGCGGCTTCACGGCGCACGTTTCACTCTGCTCTGGCGCCGGCCCACTCCAGACACTCAACCGGCACGCTCATGAAATCCACCTCGCTACTCATCGCGCTCGCGGCGATCGGCGCCCTGCTGCTCTCTTCGGCGCGCGGCGAAGAAATCGCCAGCGTCAATACAAATTTTCACGTCACTGGCTCCGACCGCGTGGTCGTCGAAGCCTATGACGATCCTGTCGTGCAAGGCGTCACCTGCTACGTGTCGCGGGCGCGGACCGGTGGCGTCAAAGGCACGCTCGGCATCGCCGAAGATCCGACCGAGGCATCGATCGCGTGTCGGCAGGTCGGGGAACTGCATTTCACCGGACCCATCAAGCAGAAGGATGACGTGTTCTCGGTCAGCATGTCGCTGATCTTCAAGTCGCTGCACGTGGTGCGCGTGGTCGACACGAAGCGCAACGCGCTGGTCTATCTGACATACAGCGACCGCGTCGTCAGCGGCAGCGCGAAAAACAGCGTGAGCGCCGTGCCGATGCCGACCGGCACGACCATTCCGCTCAAGTAACGCAAGCTCTGGCAATTGACGACGCCAGCGGCACGCGGCGCGACGCAACGCGCCAGCGCGCCCACTGCCGTCCATGCCCACGACGCCACGACGCGTTAAACTGACCCGTTCAGTTGGACTTTCGTCATGACCGCCACCCCTCGTTTCCGCGATTCCGCCCGCTACTGGCGCACACCGCTACTGCCCGGCGCGGATCTTCTCACCGCCGAATACCATGACCACGAGTTCGCGCCGCATTGGCACGACGCCTACACGATCCCGGTGATCGTCGCGGGTGCGGAATGCTATCGTTATCGCGGCGAGAACCATGTCGCCGAGGCGGGCAGCGTGCCGATCATCAATCCGGGCGAGTTGCATACGGGGTCGAAGGCGGTCGAGGCGGGCTGGCGGTATCGCGTGATGTATGCGCCGGTCGAGTTCCTCCGCGCCCTTGCCGACGAAGTCGCCCGCAAGCCGCAGGCCTTGCCGTGGTTTGCGCCCGGCGTGATCCGCGATCCCGATCTCGCGATGCGGCTCGCGCACGCGCACCGTCTGCTCGAAGCCGGCGACGACGCGCTCGCCGCCGAAGCCGCGATGCTCGACGCACTGTCCACGCTGCTGGTCCGCTATGCGCAGACGCGCCCCGCCACAGCGCGCGTCGCCACCGACGACACCCGCGTCGCACTGATGCAGGAGCGGCTGACCGGCGACCTCGTCGAACCGGTGACGCTTGCCGAGGTCGCGAAGGCAGCGGGTCTGTCGCCGTTCCACGCAGCGCGGCTATTTACACAATCGACCGGCCTGCCGCCGCATGCGTGGCGCAATCAGATGCGCCTGCAGCGCGCGCTCGCGCCGTTGCGCGCCGGCGTCCCGGTGACCGACGTTGCCGCCGCGAGTGGCTTCACCGATCAGAGTCATTTCACCCGGCATTTCCGGCGCATGTTCGGCGTGCCGCCGGGCCAATGGCAAGGAACGCAGCGCGGCTCGTAACGCGATGCGGCACCGCCGGCACCTGCGCCGCGCGCGCAGTGAGCCTCCCGCCGCAATTCACCAGCCTTCGCCAGCCCTTCATCAGTCATCCCCCTCCCCCCCGCTACGCCGTAGCACCCACCAGCAACCCGCCGCAAGAACGTACAAGTCCGTATGCCCGTCAGTCGCTATGCTTCGCAAATCAAGGAGGCTCAGATTGACCGATTCCACCCAAGGCCAGCCCACCCAGGGCAGCCATCTGAAAGAATTCGCCACCGGCGCGCGCGACATCATCCCGATGATGGTCGGTGCCGCGCCGTTCGGCGTCATTTTCGGCACGCTCGTGACGTCCGGCCCGCTGCATCCGTGGCACGGCCAGCTGATGTCGCTCGTCGTCTTCGCGGGCTCCGCGCAGTTCATCGCGCTCGGGCTGATCGCCGGACATGCGAGCTTCGCGGTGATCTGGGCAACCACGCTGGTCGTCAATCTGCGTCACGTGCTGTATAGCGCGACGCTCGCGCCGCACGTCGCGCATCTGCCGAAGCGCTGGCGTTGGGCGCTCGGCGCGCTGCTCACCGACGAAGTCTTCGCGGTCGCGTGGGAGCACTACCGGCATCGTGAACCGGGCACCGTCGGCCCGTACTATTTCTTCGGCGCCGGCGTCGCGATGTATCTGAACTGGCAGCTGTGGACCGTCGCCGGCCTGCTGTTCGGCGCGGCCTTCCCGGGCCTGCAGTCGCTCGGCCTCGACTTCGCGATGGTCGCGACGTTCATCGCGATCGTCGTGCCGCAACTTGTCGCGCTGCGCTATATCGCGGCAGCCGTCACCGCCGGCACGCTGGCGTTTTTCTGGCAGGCGTGGCCGTACAAGCTCGGCCTGCTCGGCGCCGTGTTCGCGGGAGTCGCGGTCGGCGTGCTGCTGTCGATGTCGCGTCTGAACCTGCGTGGCGCGCGCCGTCCGGTGGAGGCCACACGATGAACTACGTCGTTCTGATCGTCGGCATGGCTGCGATTACGTGGTTGATCCGCGCGGCCGTGTTCGTGCTCGGCGACCGCCTCGTGTTTCCGCCGCTGATGCGCACTGCGCTCAGCTTCGTGCCGGTCACCGTGCTGACCGCGATCATCGTCCCGATGGCCGTGTCGCCGCACGGCAACAACGCCGAGTTGACCTGGCGCAATCCGCAGCTGATCGGCGCGCTCGCCGCGATCGTCGTCAGTGCCGTGACGCGCAGGCCGCTGCTGACGATCGCAGTCGGTCTCGTCGTGTTCTTCGTGTGGCAGTGCGTGGTGCTGAAGTAAGCGCGCCCTTTCTCAACGCTCATCGACTCATCAGCGGTCCGTCGGCACATCGCGGACCGTGCTCCCTGTCCCAGCGGCAGCGAGGCGCGCAAGCGCCCGAAGCATCCCTCCAAAGCCCGCACCCGTCGCCGGGCGCCCCTCAAGTTTCCCGCCACCCCGCCGATATGCAGTCGAGGTCCGCTCATCGGGAGTCGTCCCGTTGGTTACGCGGCAACAGCTTGAAATCAAACGCGTCGGCAACCGGCGTCGCGTCGCCTCGGTCCGCGAGTGACCGGACGACCGTGCGACGGTGCGCCACACGCGGCCGCATTAAACGGGATAACACATGGGTCAAATCACCCTGAAACTGAAGGACGAGACCGTCGCGTCGCTGCGCAAAGACTTCGAGGCCTTTTTGCGGGTCTCGCTGAAGCTCGATCCGCAGTTCGCGACGCCGTCGTTCGAAGATTTCTTGCGCGCGAAGCTGCTCGACAACATGGTGCCGCTCACCGAGCACGCGGTGCAGCGGATGCTGCAAGGCGGCCAGTACGCGTGGGCCAAACGCACGTTAGACAAAGAGTTTCCCGACGTCGTGTCGATCCTGATGCGCCAGGCGAGCGAGTTCGGCTTCGGTTTCGCGGCGCGCTCGGAATGGACGCCTGAGGAGCTCAGCAAGCAATGCCGCGACTGGGCCGCCGCGATCGTCAAGGAAGCGGAAGGCGACGCAACGCTGGTCGATCCGCTCGCCGCGCAGATCAAGAGCACGGTGCAGGACATCCAGGCGCTCGAGGAAGTGATGCAGACGCCGGCATGGCGGCTCGTCGAATCGCTGCGCCAGCGCGTCTACGAGGCGAAGGTCGCGTGCGAGACGAGCGTGGGCAGCACCGCGCGCGAGAAGCTCGGCGAACTGCGTGGGCTGTTGCGGCTCGGCATTTCGCACGGCACGTTCCAGAAGCAGGAAGCGCAGCAGATCATGGAGTATCTGCGGCTTTTGAAGCCGGAGATTTTCGTCGAGGAGCCATACGACGTGTTCTCGCGGCTCGCGGCATGGCTGCGTAATTTCTTCGTGCCACCGCCTGCGGTCGCGCAGCAACAGCAGCGGCAGCCGCGTTGAGCTTCCACTGACACGAGCGGCGCTAGCCGCTCAATCCCACATCTTCCTCAGCTTCGCCGCGATCTCTATCTTCGCCTGCGCGGCGGCGGCGAGCCCCGCCGCGCTCGGCGCGCTCGCCACCGGTACGCGCGGCCATGCGTAGGCGTCGAACAGCGGCAGCATCGGCGTGGCGATGAAGCGGGTGCGCGACGCCCACACATGGCGGTCGCCCAGATGCGTCTGGTTGTGCACGTAAAAGCGCTGCGGCACGACGATATGCAGGTCTTCCTTCGCGCGCGTCATCGCCACGTAAAGCAGGCGCCGCTCCTCGTCGATTTCCTCGTCGCTGCCGGTGCCGAGATCGGACGGAATGCAGCCGTCGACGCCGTTCAGCACGAACACGTTGCGCCACTCCTGGCCCTTCGCCGAATGGATCGTCGACAGGATCAGGTAGTCCTCGTCGATCAGCGGCACGCCGGATTCGTCGCTGGTGGCGTCGGGCGGGTCGAGCGTCAGCTCGGTCAGGAAGCGCTCACGCGACGGATACGTCCCAGCGATGCTTTCCATCTGCAGCAGGTCCGCGTGACGGATCGCGGCGTCCTCGTGATTGCGCTCCAGATGTGGCTCGTACCAGCGCCGCACCATCTCGAACTCGGCGGGCCACGGCGTTTGTCGGCCATACACGCTCGACATCAGCTTGACGAACGGATGCCAGTCTTCCTGCGCGCGCGCGGGCGCGGCAAACGCGGCCAGCACACCGCCCGCGGTCGCGACCGGATCGCCGCCGTCGGCGCGCGCAACGATGTCGTCGAGCACCTTCGCCGCAGTGGCCGGACCGACGCCCGGCAGCAACTGCACGACGCGAAAGCCGGCGACACGGTCGCGCGGATTCTCGGCCCAGCGCAGCACCGCGAGCACGTCCTTCACGTGCACCGAGTCGAGAAATTTGAGCCCGCCGAATTTTACGAACGGGATGTTGCGGCGCGTGAGTTCGATCTCGAGCGCGGCGCTGTGATGCGCCGCGCGAAACAGCACCGCCTGCGACTTCAGCTTCACGCCCTGCTCGCGCGCTTCGAGCACCTGCTCGACGACGTAGCGAGCTTGCGCGGCATCGTCGGCGACCGTGACGAGTCTCGGGCGCTGCGCCGACGCCTTGTCGGTCCACAAATTCTTCGTGTATCGCTCGCTCGCGAGTTCGATCACCGCGTTCGACGCGGCGAGAATCGGCTCGGTCGAGCGATAGTTGCGTTCGAGCGTGACCTGCTTCGCTGGCGGCTCGAATTGCGTGGGGAAATCGAGGATATTGCGCACGGTCGCGCCGCGAAACGAATAGATCGACTGCGCGTCGTCGCCGACCACGGTCAGGCCGCGGCCGTCCGGCTTCAGCGCGAGCAGGATCGACGCCTGCAGGCGGTTGGTGTCCTGGTATTCGTCGACCAGCACATGGTCGAAGCGTGCCGACAAATCCGCCGCGATGCTGGGCTCGGCGGCCATGTGCGACCAGTAGAGCAGCAGATCGTCGTAGTCGAGCACGCTCTGCTTCTGCTTGGCGTCGACGTACGCGGCGAACAGCCGGCGCAGGTCATCCTCCCACTCGCGACACCACGGAAACGCGCTGTCCAGTACCTGACCGAGAGATGCACCCGTGTTGACGACGCGCGAGTAGATCGCGAAGCAGGTGCCCTTCGCCGGAAAGCGCCGCTCCTTCGCGGACAGTCCGAGCTCGTGGCGCACGAGGTTCATCAGGTCGGCGGAGTCTTCGCGGTCGTTGATCGTGAACGCGGGCGCGAGGCCGATCAGATCCGCGTATTCGCGCAACAGCCGTGCGCCGACGCTGTGAAACGTGCCCGCCCACGTCAGCCCTTGCGCGAGCGCGGCGCGTGCGCCGACGCTGGTGGCCGCGGCGCCGGTGATACGTGTCACGCGGCGGGTCATTTCGAGCGCCGCGCGGCGCGAGAAGGTCAACAGCAGGATGCGCTGAGGATCGGCGCCCTTCACCACCAGATTGGCGACGCGGTGCGCGAGCGTGTTGGTCTTGCCGGAGCCGGCGCCCGCGATCACGAGCAGCGCGCCCGGCAGCGCATCTGGCGTGTCGGTCCCGTATTCGACGGCTTCGCGTTGGGCGTCGTTGAGCTTGGCGAGCCAGGCGGCGGTATCGAACGACGGAGCGGATTCGGCGACGGTGGACACTGAGCGGTTTTGCGGGTTGGATGGATTTTCAGGATGCGACGCATACTGTATATCCATACAACCCCATGCGACAAGCGCCCTTTTTTTGGGCGCCTGCCCGGCGGTCTACACCGCGCTACTGCTTCTTCGCGTCCTTCACATTGGCATCAGCGGCGGCCTTGTCGGCGTCGGCCTGCGCGTCGGTTTTGGTCTTGTCCGCCTTCGCCTGTGCGACCGCGGCTTTCTTGTCGGCCTTCGCCTGTTCCTTCGCGGCCTTCTTGTCCGCGTGCGTGGCGGGCGCCGAAGCCGGGTCCGCGGTCTGCGCGAACACGGCCGACGACAGGCAAGCCGCGATCAGCGCGGCGTAAATACGGTTTCGGCTGGAACGATTGATGTTCATTTGATATCTCCCTGAGGCACAGCCTGGAAAGCGACAGACGCCCGCGGCGCGCGAGCCTCGCAGACCCACGCGCCGCGGCATCCAGCAGGGCTTAGTGTTTGACGTCCGCGCCGTCGGTCTGCGCGGCAGCCTGCCCTTCCATGTTCATCTTCATTTCGTTATCGGCGCTCTGTTTGTCCGCCTTCTGGTTCAGCTTCGCGCCGCGCACCTGCTCCTTGTATTGGTCCTTCGCCGCCTTTTGCTCAGCCTTCAATTCCGCCTTCGAGGACTTCTTCGCCGCGCGATACTCGGCGTTGGCCTTCGCGTCGGCGTCGCGCTTCTGCACGAGCGGGTCGGTCGAGCCCGAAGCCGTCAGACGGCCCGGCGGCGGCGCCGCGACGCCTTGCGCGGCGGGCGCGCCGGGGACCTGCTGCATGCCTTACGCCGACGGCGGCACCTGCATGCCTTGGGCGCCGGCCGCGGACGGCGGCGTCATCCCGGCGGCCCCTTGGCTCTGGATCTGCGCCTGACCGCCGATGCCTGTTGCCGGCTGCGCGGTCTGCGCGACGGCGGCCGTCGCGGCAAAAGCGGTGAGGGCGGTACCGATCAGGAGCGTACGAATCTGGGTCATGGCTATCCTCTCTAGACTAGTTGTGACACGGGCGGACTCTCTGGCGTCGTGACGACGGACCCGCCCGGTCTATGCGTCGCTGGATGGGTGGCCGGGAGTGATCCCGGACTGCCAGCGGGCTTTGCTGCTGAGGTGCACTTTAGGAGTGAAATCCGTCCGGTGCGACCAGCGTTACGGAACGTTTCACTTTCCGACAACTGAATAACATCTACTTTCATTTGCTTGCGCGATGGCTCGCGGGATGCATCCGACACAACCGAGACGGCCCCGCACCGCCGCGCCGCCGTGTACTTGCTTTATGATGCGAACCCCCAACGCGACCCGTGCCCAAGGTGCAAACGCCATGCCCAATCTCAATTTCACGCTGACCGGCGAGTACGTCGAACTCCACAATCTGCTGAAGATCACGGGCCTCGCGGACAGCGGCGGTTCCGCGAAGATGATGGTCGCGGACGGCGCCGTGATGGTCGATGGCCGGGTCGAGACCCGCAAGACCTGCAAGATCCGCGCGGGGCAGGTCGTGCTGCTCGGCGATACACGGATCGCGGTCCACGAAGGCTGACGCTACTCCGGAAATTCGCAGGACGCCGCGCACCGGAACTGTGCGTTGTCCATCGACATCGCCCGGGCGAGGCAATAAGCTGTCGGTTTCGACAGGTAAACGACGGATCGCGCCACGGGCGTGGAGTCGGCTGACCGGCCCGCCGCCGCGCCGCGGATTTTCCCCGCAGGTTGCCCCGCCGCTCCAACGCGCGTCGGAGCGCGCGGCGCGATGCAATGCGGCGCCGCTTGCGCCCGCCTCTCGCTGTCGCCACTGCGGTTGCCACCGCAGTGGCCAACTTTCGCCGCCAGGCATTCGATGACCCAACCCAGCTTCGCCCACGCGGCCAGCCGGCCGCCTACCCTATCCCGTCACGCGGCCGACACCGCACGGCTCGCCGCGCCGCTCGCGATCGCGCAACTGTCGCAGATGGCGATGAGCGTCACCGACACGATCCTGCTCGGCTCGCTCGGCCCCGACGCGCTCGCCGCCGGCGGCCTCGGTGCAAACCTCTTTTTCGTCGTCGTCACGCTGCTGCAAGGCGTGCTGACCTCGGTCAGCGTCAGCGTCGCGCACGCGCGCGGCGCGCAGGACGACGGCCGCGTGCCGCATATCTACTGGACCGGTTTCCTGCTGTCGGTGCTGCTGGCGGTGCCGGCGTTCATCCTGTTGTCGTTCGCCTCGCACATCCTGCTCGCGTTCGGCGAGCCGGGCCTGCTCGCGCACAACGTCGGCCAGTACGCGGCGGTGCTGCGCTGGGGCGCGCCAGCCAGCCTGATCGGCGTCGGCCTGATGCGCTCGTTCCTGCCGGCGATCGGCGCGGCGCGGCGGCTGTTGTGGGTGTCGATCGTGAGCGTCGTTGTGAACGGCTTCCTGAACTACGGGCTGATTCACGGCGCGTATGGGCTGCCGCGACTCGGCTTTCTCGGCTCGGCGGCCGCGACCACGATCACCGTGTGGCTGACCGCGCTCGTGCTGATGGCGCTGCTGCATCTGCGGCCGCGCTTCCGGCATTTCGTCGTCGCGACGCGGCCGAAACTGCTGCTGATGGGCGAGCTGTTCGGCATCGGCTGGCCGGTCGCGATCACCTACGGCGTCGAGTCGACGCTGTTCCTTGCCACCGGCCTGATGGTCGGCCTGCTCGGCGAATCACAACTGGCCGCGCATCAGATCGCGCTGAATGTCGCGTCGGTCGCGTTCATGGTGCCGCTGTCGATCGGTCAGGCGGCCAATGTGCGCGTCGGCTACTGGGCCGGCGCCGGCCAGCCGCTCGCCGCGCGCCACGCGGGCTTCGTCGCGCTCGCGCTCGGCGTCGGCTTCATGTCGATGTCGGGTCTCGTGCTGATCACCGCGCCGCATTGGATCGTCGGCCTGTATCTGCATCTCGACGATCCGGCCAACGCGCCGACCATCGCGCTCGCGAGTTCGCTGCTCGGCGTGGCTGCGATCTTCCAGATCGTCGACGGGATGCAGGCGGTGGGCTCCGGCTGTCTGCGCGGCCTGAAAGATACCCGCATCCCGATGATCGCCGCTGCGTTCGGCTATTGGGTGATCGGTTTTCCGACCGGCTATCTGCTCGCGTTTCACGCCGGCCTCGGCGCGCGCGGCTTGTGGTGGGGGCTCGCCGCGGGCCTCGCGAGCGTCGCGCTGCTGATGACGCTGCGTTTTTACAAGCTGAGCGGGCGGCAGCCGTCGACGGTGGCATCGGCCACACCGCCCGCACACTCGGTTTGAGCGACATCGCGGCAAGCGCCACTCCTGAAGCATTCCCTGTAAAAGGTAAAATGCCCGCCGCTGCACGCGAGCGCTAACCCACGCTCACGCGCCACGAACCGCACGACGGCGCGCCTCACGAAGGCAGGCGCCGGACTGGCGCCGCCGGAGCACCCACCATTGCCCGCGACGCGTGCGGCTTCAATTGGTCGCCCGTGTTTGCGGTGCTTTCGCCACGCCGATTGCCGTAGCCGCTTCAGCCGCTTCAGCCGCTTCGGCGCGGCAAACGCCGCAACGCCAGCCGACACCCGGCCGCGCCGCGGCCCCCGCTTTCTCGCGATACAACATAACCAAGGACCACCCCTCATGCTTGCCCGCGTCACCCGACTGTTCCCGCTCTGGGCCGTGCTCGTCTCGGTCGCCGCGTACTTCTCGCCGGCCTCGTTTTCCGGCGTCGCGCCGCACGTCACCACGCTTCTCACGATCATCATGCTGGCGATGGGCGTCACGCTGTCGGCCGGCGATTTCCTGCGCGTGTTCACGCGCCCCGCGCCCGTGATCGCAGGCATCGTGCTGCACTACCTCGTGATGCCGCTCGCCGCATGGGTCATCGCGAAGGCGCTGCGCATGCCGCCCGACCTGACCGCCGGCATGGTGCTGGTCGGCAGCGTCGCGAGCGGCACCGCGTCGAACGTGATGATCTATCTCGCGCGCGGCGACGTCGCGTTGTCGGTGACGATCAGCGCGCTGTCGACGCTCGTCGGCGTGTTCGCCACCCCGCTGCTCACGCGCCTTTACGTCGACGCGTCGATCGCCGTCGACGTGCACGGCATGCTGATGAGCATCCTGCAGATCGTCGCGCTGCCGATCGTCGTCGGTCTCGTCGTCAATCATCTGTTCGGCAAACTCGTGCGCAAGATCGAGCCGATCCTGCCGCTCGTGTCGATGGTCGCGATCGTGCTGATCATCGGCGCGGTGGTAGGCGGCACGCAGAAGAGCATCGCGTCGGTGGGCTTCCTCGTGATGATCGGCGTCGTCCTGCACAACGGCATCGGCCTGCTCGGCGGCTACTGGGGCGGCCGTCTGCTCGGTTTCGACGAAGCCGTGTGCCGTACGCTCGCAATCGAAGTGGGCATGCAGAACTCCGGCCTCGCCGCGACGCTCGGCAAGCTCTACTTCACGCCGATCGCCGCGCTGCCGGGCGCGTTGTTCTCGGTCTGGCATAACCTGTCGGGCTCGCTGCTCGCGGGCGTGTGGGCGGGTCGTCCGGCGAAAGGCTCGACCCATCCCGAAGGCGAGCGCGCGCTTCACGCCGAGCGCGTCTGATCTGGCGTCGGCGCCGTGGTTCGCCGCAGGTGATGGATCACCGAACCGAACCGCGGCGCCCTCCACCAACGCGCGGCACGCGCGTTTGCCCACGAGCGCCGAACCCGCGCCCCAATTCCCTTAGAATGGTTTTCTCGACAGCGTGCGCGGGCCTTCGCTGCCGCCACGCGAAAAGCTTGCAAAACAAGGGGAAAACAGCGTGCAGGGCCAATTCGAACAACATCGGCGGGCCGCGCGCCGCCGCTCGATAGTCAGCACGACGAGGCAAGTTTTGCTGCTGTGTTGCGCGACGGCTTTTTTGACCGCCTGTGCGACGAAGCCGCCCGCCACCGCGTTCGACCGCCAGGTCACGCACGCGCTGCCCGCCACCGCCGATACGCCGCTGCGCGAAGCGCTCGCGCCGCTCGCGGCGAAGCATCCGGAACAGTCGGGCTTTCGCGTGCTGGCGAACGGCACCGACGCGCTGCAGATGCGCATCGCGCTCGCGCGCGCGGCGACCAAAACCCTCGACATGCAGTACTACATCGCCAACGAGGACACCACCGGCAAGCTGCTGCTCGGCGCCGCGTTATATGCGGCCGATCACGGCGTGCGGGTGCGCATGCTGGTCGACGATCTGAACTTCAAGGACATCGACCGCATCATGGCGGGGCTGAATACGCACGACAACATCGAGATCCGCGTATTCAACCCGTTCGGCAGCG
The DNA here is from genome assembly GCF_000092885.1 of Paraburkholderia atlantica. Taxonomy (NCBI): domain Bacteria; kingdom Pseudomonadati; phylum Pseudomonadota; class Betaproteobacteria; order Burkholderiales; family Burkholderiaceae; genus Paraburkholderia; species Paraburkholderia atlantica. Next base: position 2,438,887 of record NC_014117.1, read on the forward strand.
CGCAGGAAGGCATGTTCGAGCGCACCGCAAACGTGTTCACGCAGATCGGTCACTTCACGCGCCGCATGCACAACAAGGCGATGATCGCCGACAACCAGCTCGCGATCGTCGGCGGGCGCAATCTGGGCGACGAGTATTTCAGCGCGAGCGAAACGCTGCAGTTCCGCGACCTCGACGTGCTCGCGGCGGGCCCGATCGTCGCCGACGTCTCCGCGAGCTTCGACGACTACTGGAACAGCGAGCTCGCCTATCCGCTGCGCGCGCTGAACAAGCAGAAATTCGACCAGAAGGAACTCGATCAGACGCGCGACGACCTGCGCCACCACTGGCGCACCAACGCCGATCCGTACAACGCGAAACCGCTGAACGCGACGCCGCTTGCCGCGCAGATCACGAGCGAGCAGCTCGGCCTCACGTGGGCGGACGCGGAATTCAGGGTGGACCTGCCGGAGAAGATCGCGCATCCGTCGCCGGACTACGTGAGCCCGCCGCTCGCGCGGCTGCGCGAACTGATGCGCGACGCGCAGCACGATTTCCTGATCGTGTCGCCTTACTTCGTGCCGCACGCCGCGGGCGTGCAGGCGGCCAGCGAGCTCACGCATCGCGGCATCCGTATCGCGGTGCTGACCAACTCGCTCGCCGCTACCGACGCGGTCGCCGTGCAGGCCGGCTACAGCCCGTTTCGCGTGCCGCTGCTGAAGGCCGGTGTCGAACTGTACGAATTCAGGCCGCGCCAGGAAACGCCGAACGTCGGGCTGGTCGGCTCGCGTTCGCGCGCGAGCCTGCATGCGAAAGCCTACGTGATCGACCACCAGATCCTCGTGATCGGCTCGATGAACCTCGATCCGCGCTCGGCCAATCTGAACACCGAGCTGGCGCTCGTGATCCACAGCCCCGAACTGGCGAATCAGGTCGCGAGAATCTTCGAGCGCGGGACCCAGCCGGAGCAGAGCTACCACGTAACGCTCGCCGACTCGGCCCAGCTCGCCTATCTGCGCTCGATCGGCGCGCCGCTGTCGCCGCTCGTCTGGACCGACGTCGAGAACGGCGAGACACGCACCTACATTTTCGATCCGCAGGCCGGTTTTTACCGGAATGTGCTAACCGGTCTATTCTCCTTATTGCCTGTCAACTCGGAACTTTGAGAAGCGGAGTCAACCATGACTGAAGACGTACGGATGGAGCGCGACACCTTCGGCGAAATCGCAGTGCCGAACGCCCGCCTGTGGGGCGCGCAGACGCAGCGCTCGCTGCAGAACTTCAAGATCTCGACGGAAAAGCAGTCGCCCGAACTGATCACCGCGCTCGCGGTGATCAAGCGCGCGGCCGCCGAAGTCAATCTCGCCCTCGGGGTGCTCGACGAGCAGAAAGCCCGCGCGATCATGCAGGCAGCCGACGAGATTATCGACGGCAAGCATCCGGGCGAATTTCCGCTCGCCGTCTGGCAGACCGGCTCGGGCACGCAAACCAACATGAACCTGAACGAGGTGATCGCGAACCGCGCGAGCGAGCTGCTCGGCGGCGAGCGCGGCGAAGCGCGCAAGGTGCATCCGAACGACGACGTGAATCGCGGACAGTCGTCGAACGACGTGTTCCCGACCGCGATGCACGTGGCCGCCGCGGACGCGATCGTCAAGCATCTGCTGCCCGCGCTGAAAACGCTGCGCGATACGCTCGACGGCAAGGCCAAAGCGTTCACCGATATCGTCAAGATCGGCCGCACGCACCTGCAGGACGCGACGCCGCTCACGCTCGGCCAGGAATTCTCCGGCTATGTCGCGCAGCTCGAGCACGGCATCCGGCACGTCGAGTCGGCGTTACCGCATCTGTACGAGCTTGCGCAGGGCGGCACCGCGGTCGGCACCGGACTGAACGCGCATCCGAAGTTCGCCGACAGCGTCGCCGCCGCGATCGGCAAGCTGACCGGTCTGCCGTTCGTATCGGCGCCTAACAAGTTCGAGGTGATGGCTGCCGCCGACGCGCTGGTGTTCGCGCACGGCGCGCTCAAAACGGTGGCTGCGAGCCTGAACAAGATCGCCAACGACATCCGCTGGCTCGCGAGCGGCCCGCGCTGCGGTCTCGGCGAGTTGTCGATCCCCGAAAACGAGCCGGGCAGCTCGATCATGCCGGGAAAGGTCAATCCGACCCAATCCGAAGCGCTGACGATGCTGTGCGCGCAGGTGTTCGGCAACGACGTCGCGGTGAACATCGGCGGCGCGAGCGGCAACTTCGAGCTGAACGTGTTCCGTCCGATGATCGCGCACAACGTGCTGCAGTCGGTGCGCCTGCTCGCCGACGGCGCGCAGAGCTTCAACGACAACTGCGCGGTCGGCATCGAGCCGAATCACGAGCGCATCGATACCTTGCTGAACGAATCGCTGATGCTGGTGACGGCGCTCAATCCGCACATCGGCTACGACAAGGCCGCGCAGATCGCGAAAAAAGCGCACAAGGAAGGCACGACGCTGAAGGCGTCGGCGCTGGCGCTCGGCTACGTCACCGAGCAGCAGTTCGACGAGTGGGTGCGCCCGAAGGATATGGTCGGACGCACGGCATGACGATGCGCGAGGCGGCGTGACGGAAGGCGCGCAAACGGGCGCGCCGCCCGCCGCCCCGCTGCGCTCAGATCTTTCCCTGCGCGACTTCTTCCGGCTTCAGCTCGACGATCGCGTCGAGCGCTTCCTTCACGTCCATCGCGTACTTGGCGAGGCGCTTCTGCTCCTCGGTCTCGGGCAGGAAGGCGGGCACCGGCACCGGATGGCCGTTCTCGTTGACGGCCACCATCACGACGAGACAGTCGGTAGTCTGCCGCAGCTCGCCGCCCTTCGGGTCGCCCGCGTGCACCGACACGTGGATGTGCATGCTGGTCCGGCCCGTGGCGACCACGCGTGCGCGCAGCTCGACCAGATTGCCGACGAGAATCGGCCGACGAAAACGGATATTGCCGACGCTCACCGTCACGCAATAGCGCCCCGACCAGACGGCCGCGCATGCATAGGCGGTTTCGTCGATCCACTTCATCAGCGCGCCGCCGTGCACTTTGCCGCCGAAGTTGACCGAGGTCGGCTCGGCGAGAAAGCGGAAGGTGGTTTCCGAACGGTCCAGCGGTGCTGTGCGAACAGTGCTCATCTTGACTCCGGTCAATCGGATGCATTGAAAGGAGGCGATTATACGAGCGCAATATTGCGCGCGGCGCGGCGTCGAATGGGAGACGCGGCGCGAGGCGCGCCGATGGGCCGGCGATCGGCCTAGTTGTGGACCGTGATCCCTTCGTCGATGATGCCGTACATGCTGATGCTGCCGCTGCCGGCCGAGCCCGAGCCGGCTCCGCCCCCTGCGCAGGCGGTGAACAGCAGAACCGTCGCGGCGACGGCCAGAAGAGTTTTCATCACGTCGTATTCCTGCAAAGACAGGCTTCGATTCTAGCCTGGCCACACGAGACGACGCGGGAATGCGGGCGAGCGTGACACGTCCGTCACATTGATTGTTCACGCAAAGCTGAAACATCGAATACCGGATGCGCGTAGACTAGGAATCGCGGCGGCGCCCTTTGCCGCTCATTCAGGAGACGCGCCATGACCGCCCCCCTCTTAGACGACCAGAACCACTTTCCCGGCCTGAGCCGCATCGGCGCGCTACTCGCCGATCCCGGCCGCGCCGCGATGCTGTGGGCGCTGATGGACGGCAGTGCGCGCCCCGCGGGCGAACTGACGATGATCGCGGGGCTGTCGCCATCGGCGGCGAGCGCCCATCTCGGACGGCTCACCGACGGCGGGCTGCTCGCGCTCGAAGTGCGCGGCCGGCATCGCTATTTCCGCATCGCGTCGGCGGACATCGCCGCCTCGATCGAAGCACTGGCGAACGTCGCGCAAGTCAGCGCGCCGCAGCGCTCCGTGCCGCGTCCGGCGCGCACCGTGCCGGTAGAAATGCGCTTTGCGCGCACCTGCTACGACCACATGGCCGGCGAGCTGTCGGTGCGGATGTTCGAGCGCATGCTCGAACGCGGGCTGCTGACGCAAAACGGCGCATCGCTCGAGGCGACCGCGCAGGGCGCCGCCCGCTTCGCCGACTGGGGCATCGACCTTGCCGCGCAGAAGACCCGGCGGCGGCGCTTCGCCTGCACCTGCCTCGACTGGAGCATGCGCCGGCCGCATCTGGGCGGCGCGCTCGGCGCGGCGTTGCTCGACGCGTGGTCGGCGCATGGCTGGGTCGAGCGGACCGAGCGGCCGCGCGTGCTGCGCGTCACGCCGGCCGGCCATCAGCAATTCGATGCGTTTCTGGCTGGATAGACCGTTGAACCGGCGGTGCTGCGGAGCCGCGAGACCCGCGCGAGACCTTTTGTTACAGGGCAGCGAATCCACCTTACAAATGTGCGTGCCCTGAAACATAGGCGGCAGGTACAGTGACTGAACGGACCCGGCCGATTGCCGCGTCCGTCGGAGATCAGTCATGACACACGCCAAGCAATCCGGGCGGCAAGCCGGGACCTATCGCCGGATAAGCGGCTATGCGCTGATCGCGGCCGCAGTCGTCGCGCTCGCCGCGCAAACCGCTGTCGCGCAGGAAGCGCCATCCGCGCCGCGAACCGCGGCGTCCATCGGGTCGGGCGGCGAACCGGTTGGCGGCGATCCGCCGGGGCGCATCGCGCGTCTGAACTACACGGCCGGCGCCGTGACCACCGAGCCCGCCGGCGCGACCGACTGGTCGTATGCCCAGATCAACCGGCCGCTGACGACCGGCGACCAGCTGTGGAACGACCAGAATGCACGCTCCGAGCTGCACATCGGCTCGACCGCGGTGCGCCTCGGCCAGAACACGAGCCTCGACGTGCTCAATCTCGACGATACGACCGCGCAACTGAAAGTCGCGCAGGGCACGCTGTCGACTCGTGTGCGCGAACTCGCGCCGGGGTCGTCGTATGAAATCGACACGCCGAACCTTGCGCTCGGCGTGAATGGTCCCGGCGACTACCGCGTCGACGTCGCGCCCGACGGCAGCAGCACGACGGTCACCGTGCGCAGCGGCAGCGCGATCGCTTATGGCGATGGCGGCCAGATGCCGGTCGCGGCGGGTCAGCAGATCCGCTTCGCCGGCACCAACCTGCAGCAACTCGCCGACAACCGCGCGCCCGCCGCCGACGAACTAGACCAATGGGCCGCCAGCCGCGACGCCACTGAAGACCGCTCGCTGTCGGCGCGCTACGTGTCGCGCGACATCCCCGGCTACGCGGACCTCGATGCCAACGGCACCTGGCGCGAGACGCCGCAGTACGGCGCGGTGTGGGTGCCGAACACAACGCCGGCCGGCTGGGCGCCGTATCACGACGGCCACTGGGTCTGGCAGGCGCCTTGGGGCTGGACCTGGGTCGACGACCAGCCGTGGGGCTTCGCGCCATACCACTACGGCCGCTGGGCCGAGATCGACGGCACGTGGGCCTGGGTGCCCGGTCCGCTCGACGCGGACGTGGCGCCGGCCTATGCGCCGGCGCTGGTCGCGTTCGTCGGTGATGACGACGGCGGCGCCGACTGGGGTGTCAACCTGGTGGTCGGCGGCGTCGTCGCGGCGGGGGTCGCGTGGTTTCCGCTCGGGCCGGGCGAGCCGTGGCATCCGCATTGGGGCGGTCACGATCGCTGGAGCGCCGGGTATTACAACCGCGTGAACCGGGCGACGATCTTCAACGACTACCACCGCAACGTGAACACGTACGTGAACTATCGCGTGCCGGGCTGTGTGACGGCCGTGCCGGCGACCGCGTTCGTGCACGGGCAGCCGGTCCGACGCTTCTCGCAAAAGGTCGACCCGGCGCAGTGGCGCAACGCGCGGATCAACCCCGGCGCACCGGGGATCGCGCCGGTGCGAGAAAGCTTCGGGTCGGATCTGCGGCGCGCGAACTATCGGCCACCGGCGAACGTCGTCGGCCGGCCCGTAGTCGCGACCCGCAATCCCGTCACGCCCGCCGCTTTTCACGACGAACTCGCGCAGCGCTTCGCGCAAAGCGGCGGTCGGGTGCCCGGCGGCGGCCAGCCGGTCGTGCGCACCTCGGTGCCCGCGCATATGTCCGGCGCACCGGGCGCGCTGCCGATGGCGAACGTGCGGGTCGTGCAATCGCACGTGCCGGGACGTCCGCCGGGGATGGCGGCGGGTGCGCCTGGTACACCTGGCGCAATAGGGGGCAACGCGCCGCATGGCATCGAGCAGGGCGGCCAGCGGCCCGGCGAGGTGGGCGCCGTGGGGCCGCGTGGCGCAGTGCCGCCGCAAGCGCGTCCGGGCATGCCGCCGCAGATGATCGGCAACGGGCGTCCGCCGCAGCCCGGCGAAAGCGGGATGGCGGGCAATATGGGCCATCCGTCGAACGGTGTGCCGCGGCCGCCGCAAGCAGCTGGCGGTAATCCCGCCGACGCGGCGGCGCACGCACGGCAACACGGTGCGCAGCAGGAATGGGGCGCCGTCGGCAGGTCTCAGCCAGCATGGACGCAGCCGCATCCGCCGATGGCGCAGCAGGCACCGCGCATCGAACAGCCTGGCCGACCGCAACAGCCCAGCTTCGCGCCTCAGTCCGGTGTGCCGCATCCGCCTGAAAACCTGGCCGTGCAGCAACAGGCGCCTGCGTCGAACTGGCATCCGCCTGCGATGCAACAGGCGCCGCGCGCCGTCCCGCCGCAGCAAGCGCGGGCCGAACCACAGATGCAGCAGGCGCAGCAGCCGCATTTCGAAGCGCGTCCGCAGCCGATGCCGCAAGCCCCTCGGCCCGCGCCGCAGTTCCAGCAGGCCCAGCAGCCGCATTTCGAGCCGCGTCCGCAGCCGATGCCGCAAGCCCGGCCGGAGCCGCGTCCGCAGATGCAGATGCCGCAGCCGCGCCCCGAACCGCGGCCTCAGCAGGTGCAGCAGCCACGTCCGCAGCCCCAGCCGCAACCGCAACACGTCGAGCAACACCAAGGCGGAGGCAATCGCGACGAGCATCACAGAAGCTGAGCAGGACACTTGCCATTCAGGCAAAAAAAAACCCGCGATGCGAACCATCGCGGGGCTTTTTCTACCATATTCGACGAGGGCGAACGCTATCGCCCCGCTTCCACCGGCGTCAGATCAGATCGCCATCGGCGCCGTCAGCGGCTCGTGATGCTGATAGCCGACCAGCGAGAAATCCGCCGGCTCGATCTTCTCGAGCCATTCGGGCTCGTACACGCCGGTCTTCGCATAATCGGGCACACGATCGGAAATCGCGAGCCGCGGACTCTCGTACGGCTCACGCTTGAGCTGCTGCTGCAGCATATCGAGCTGATTCTCGTAGATATGCGCGTCGCCGATGAAATAGCTGAACCAGCGCGGCGTATAGCCCGTCAGCCGTCCGACCAGATGCAGCAGTGCCGCCCCCTCGGTCAGATTGAACGGCGTGCCGAGCCCGACGTCATTGCTGCGGATATACAGGCACAGCGAAATTTCGCGGCGCGTGACGTTCGGCAGAAACTGGTACAGCAGGTGGCAAGCCGGCAGCGCGATCTGATCGAGCACGGCCGGATTCCAGGCATGGAACAGAATCCGTCGATCGGCGGGGTTCTGCATGATCGTGTCGAGACACTGGCGCAGCTGATCGATCGCCTTGTAAAGCAATACCTTCGAGCGGCCATCTTCGTCGAACTGCGTGATCACGCGAAAACCGCGCGCCTGCGCGTCGGCGAGCTGCGCGCTAGCGCTGGCGTCGAGCACCTTGTAGGCCGGCCATTTGCGCCATTGCACGCCGTAAACATCACCGAGATCATCCGGGCCCTCGCGATACGGATTCGCGAGCCACTGCGCGTTCTGATTCGCGTTGCCGTCCCACACCTTGCAGCCGAGCTCGCGGAAATCCGCGGCGCTGCGCGAAGCGCGCAGAAACCCGACCAGCTCGCCGATCGCCGACTTGAACGCGAGCTTCTTCGTCGTGACCGCCGGAAAGCCTTGCTGCAGATCGAAGCGCAGCATCGCGCCGGGCATGCTGATGGTGCGGATGCCGGTACGGTTTTCCTGCCACGTGCCGGTGTCGAGAATCGTGCGGACGAGGTCCAGGTATTGTTTCATGCGGTTTCCTTCGACGCGGCGCGAACCCGATCAGGCGCGCTCACGGAATTGAGCAAAGCCCGATTCTAACAAGCGCGACGGGACGACGCCGGAGCATGGCGCGACGCGTGGGAAATAACGAGGGGGATTTCAGACGGGAAGGAAAACGCTGCGGTACGCGGCATACGATCGGCAAACACGTGCACGCAAAAGTGCTTCGAGGCGACGCGCCAGACCTTCAGATGCCGCGTCGCCAGCCTCGCCACTTACAGATGCTGCACCGACGCTGGCAAATCGCCGTGCGGCGCCGACATCGGCTCGCCTTCCATATGACGCATGCCGTGCGAGCACAGCAGCCGGTACAGCGTCACCCGCGAGATGCCGAGCTCCTGCGCCGCGTCTCCGAGCCGCCCGCGATGGCGCAGCAACGCAAGCTCGATCGCCTGACGTTCAGCCGCTTCGCGCGCCTGCGCGAGCGATACCGGCACGATCTCGACGTATTCGGCGAGTTCGAGGTCGCGCGCGGTGATCGCGCGTCCCTCCGACATCACGATCGCGCGCCGCACCCGGTTGATCAGCTCGCGCACGTTGCCGGGCCAGCCGTAGTTATGCAGCGCGGCGATCGCATCGGGCGCGAAGCCACGCAGACGGCGGCTTGCATCCTTCTTGAAACGTTCGAGCATGTGCCGCGCGAGCAGTTCGATGTCCTTGCCGCGCGCGCGCAGCGGTGGCTCGTCGATTTGCAGCACGCAGAGGCGGTGATACAGGTCGGAACGGAAGCGTCCTTCGATCATCGCCGCGGTCATGTCCACGTGTGTAGCCGAAATGATGCGCACGTCGACGTCGATCGCGGTATGTCCGCCGAGCCGCTCGACCTTGCGCTCCTGCAGGAAGCGCAACAGGCTCGCCTGACTTTCGAGCGGCAGATCGCCGATTTCGTCGAGAAACAGCGTGCCGCCGTTGGCCGCCTCGACGCGCCCGATCTTGCGCTGGTTTGCGCCGGTGAACGCGCCGCGCTCGTAGCCGAACAGTTCCGATTGCAGAAGATGCGGCGGAATCGCGCCGCAATTGATTGGCACGAACGGCGCGTTGCGCCGCGCCGAGCGTTCATGAATCGCGACCGCTGTCAGCTCCTTGCCGGTGCCCGATTCGCCGGAGATAAACACCGGCGCGTCGGTCATCGCGACTTTGCGGATCGAGCGGAACAGCGCGAGCATCGCGTCGCAGGAGCCGACCATCTCGCCCTCGGCGCCTTGCAAGCCTTCGTGCGAGGTCGTGTCGCTCAGCGAGATCATGCCGTACGCATGACCGACCGAGTCGACGATACGGTCGCCAGAAGACGGCACCGTCACGTAATCAAAACAGTAGTCGCGCACGAGCCGGCGCAACGCCGCGTCTTGCAGTTGGCCAGGCGCGGTGGCAGCCACCCAGCCGACGTTCGGCATGGTCAGACAGGATTCAAAAGCGGCGATTTCGTGCGGCTGGAAATCACTGGACAAATCGAGCAGGCCACCAGCTGCCGAGCCGGTGCGCACTGCCCGGCGCGCATCGCGCGCCGATCCCACGACTTCCACATGCCAGCCACGCTGCATAAAACGCGTATTCAGTTCCGCGCTCGGGTCACGCGAAACGTAAATCAGTTGCCGCGTTGCGGGTTCCATTATTCAGATCCTCTCGTCAACGAACGTTAAGGACGACGCATGCACCTGAAACTGCGGTTCAGACACGCTGACTCGTTCGGGATTCGCGAATCGCAAAACCCGAACGGCCATTCCATTCCGTGCGGACAGCTGATCCCCAAGAAAGCGGCGTGTGTGTTTGAGACGGCCTGATATGGGCCTTTTTTAAATCTGAAGCTGTTTTCGAGAGCTTACTATACGTGCGCCGCTTCGAAAACAATTATGCGAATTTAATCGATGGACCCCTTGCCCATCATGGCTTAGCGGCCAATCGCGATTTATTCAGCCGACAAATAAAACATTAGTGGAAGCGCTTTTCGTGGCGTTGTCGCGACAGTAGTTCGTACCTCGGCGATTAGCGAATTATAGGTATTTTCTGCTGACCCGTTTCAGTGCTGCAACGTTTTTTCCCGATTTGGAACACATTAGTCGTCTTTCCGCTGGTTGGCGCCCGACGCATCAATGGATTGCGAGCGATGGCACATGTTTCGCTAATTGGCGAGCACCAGGGAGATACATCATGCGACTTGCATTCCGCATCGATCTGTTAAGCCGCCGCGCCCCATTCTTCGCGATTTGCGCAGCCCTTGCACTCAGCGCGCTGCCGGCGAGTGCAGGCACCCCAACAGCGCAAGCCGCCCCGACGCGATCCGTCACGCTGGCGGATTCCAACGATGCCTCGGACCCCGCCCCCGCCACCCTGCGAGCAATCACACCGCTTGCCGCCGAGGACGACAGCCAGCTTGACGCCAACGCGTCGAACCCGGCGGCCGATGCTGCATCCATGAACGATATTTCGCTCGACGACCAGGTGCTGTCGCGGCAACGCGGCGGCGCGGTCGGCATGTTGATGGTCGCCGCGACGCCGCAGCTGATGCAAAGCGGCGGCAACCAGGTGACGTTGTGGGACGAGATCGCCCCACCGTCGCCGCTGCCCGTGCCCGTCGATGCCGCGCGCGCCGCCCAGGGCAACGTCGCGACATACCAGCGCAAGTAAGCAAGACGAAGCATCGAACCGATAGCACATAACCAGCGAAATGCGGGACCGGTGGCCGCGCGAGAAGCAGCGCCCCACGACGGCGGGACACAAGCAACAACAGAGAAGGGACCGGGACATGAGTACCAATGACCAGACGCCGCACGCCCCCGGGCTGCCGGCGGCGTCGTTCAGCAACGCTCCCGTCTTGTCGCGCGCCGCTTCGGCCAGCACCGCCCTCCTCGCGAGCGTCCTCATCAGCGCCTGCTTCGCGAGCCATGCCTATGCCGAGCAGGTCGCCAATCCGGGCGACATCATCGTCGAGCGCAGCGTCACGCCGCGCGACGCGTTCGTCCCCGTGCCGCGCGACCAGGACCCGGTCGCGGTGCGCGCCACCACGTTCCCGGCCAACTCGTTCGACCCGACGATCGCGACGCTCGTCGGCGACACCGACCTGACCAACGCGCACGGCTCGAATGGCGTCGCCGCTGGCGGCGTGCTCGGCGGCACCGGCATGCAGGCCGTCACGCAGATCCTCTCCGGCAAGGCGACCGGCAGCACGATCCCAATGAACGCGGGCGGCATCGGCGGACCGGCGACGGGCGTCGGCGGCACGATCAGCTCGTCGGTGACGGGCGCGCTCGCGCCGTTGTCGAACGTGCTCGGCGGCGCGCTCGGAGGTCTGAAATGAGCACACGCCTGCGCCCCTCGCTGCAATCGCTCCCATCAGTGCACTTCACTGCGGCGCGCACTGCCCTGCGCGTTTGCGCGTGCCTGTGCATGGGCGTCGCTGTGCTCGTCGCCGGCGAGGCCCACGCGCAGTCGCCGGCGGTGCCCGTCGTCGGCGCCACCGCGACGATCGGCAGCGGCGCGGGCATGGGTGCGACGGGCGCGCTCTCGGTCAACGAAACCGCCGGCCTCGACAACGCGCAGGCCAACCAGATCACGGTGACGAAAGGCGGCGCCGTCGGCAACGCGAACACCAGCGTGCAGAGCGCGTCGGTGGTCGCGAACGTGCCGCGCGCGCAAGCGTCGATCGAGGTCAATGCGTTTTCGAACACCTCCGGCGCGGTGCTGGTGAACCAGTCGGCCGGAGCAGGGAATCTGCAGCGCAACAGCACCCAGATCGGGACTGCGGCGCTCGGAGTCGAGACCGTCTCGGATGGGGAGCTATCCGCGACGGCCCCGAAAAACGGCAGTTCGGGGCAGTCGAACGCGATTCACAGCGTGCGCGAGGCAAGCATTTCCAGCCATGCCTTCCGTAACGCGAGCGGAATCGTGCAGATCAACCAGGCAGCCGGCGCCGGTAATGCCACGGCAAACAGCTTTGTGCTCCGTCCCCCGGCGGGCACTTTTTTTAACTGACCACACTTAAGTATCGGAGCGAATCATGAAGCGCACTCTTATTGCCACGGCCGTTCTCGTTGCCGCATCCGGCAGCGTGCTTGCCGCGCCGCAGAAGGCCTACCTGTTCAATACGACGGTCGTCGGCGAGATGGTCGGCGTCGAAGGTATGGTCGGACTGTTTGGCTGCGTGCATGTCTCCAGCGCGGCTAACGCGGTGATCAACAACAATCAGATGGTCAACGTCAACGCGACGCTCGATCCGCAGGCGCAGACCTACACCAGCGGCAGCGTGACCACGACCCTGAACAACAGCAGAACGTCGGTCAGAGGCGGCGGCTCGGCATTCGCGTTCACGACGCAAAACCATGCGTCGTCGAGTTCGAGCTCGCAGGGCTTCGAAGCCTCCGGCGGCTATGCGTACGGCAATCAGAGTGCGAGCGTAACGAGCGGCGGCTATCAAACGAGCCAGCAGGCAGCCCACATCGCGGGCAGCTTCTCGCACACGAGTCAAAACTCGGGCGGCCATATCTCGGCGGGCGGCTCGATCGGCGGCAGCTACAGCTATCAGGACCACAACACGTTCTCGCACGGCAGCGGCTCGTTCAGCGCCCGCGGCGGCCTGCAGGCCGGTTATCGCGAATCGGGCTACTCGAACTCGTCGGGCGTCGCCGGCGCCTTCGAAGCGAGCGAAGCGTCCGGGCAAAGCCGCTCGTGGGGCTTCAAGGCGAGCGAAGGCTCCGGCTATGCGATGGTCGGCGAGCAATCGTCGAGCTACTCGCGCAGCCGCTCGTCATCGAGCGACTCGTATGGTGCCGCATGGGGTGTCGACGCGGGCATGACGACGACCGACGTCACGACGCGCGGCTCGATCACGCAGCACATCAACAACGAAACGGCCGCCACGCTGAACGCGACCACCGGCACCAACGCGGCCAGCAACGTGTCGGGCAACCTCGGCATCAACATCGCGGAAGGCATCGACAACGCGCAGAGCAACGACGTGTCGCTCGCGTCGGTCGACGTCGGCAACGTGTTCGGCAACGCGCAGGCCTTCAACGTGCAGTCCTCGGGCGGCAGCGCAACGATCCACAACTTCAATCTGAACGCGTCGGTCGGCAACGGGTCGCTGTCGGGCGTGACGGGCAACGTCGGCGTGAACATCGCCTCGGGTATCGGCAACGCGCAGGACAACGCGCTTGCCGGCGCGGTGACGACGACCTCGCCGGGCAAGGCGCTGACGACCGCGATGGATGCGACGGATGACAACTCGCAATCCGCCACGATGGTCGTTCACGGGCAATTCCAGGGCACCGCGAGTCTGGGTGCCGATACGTTGAAAGGCGCCTCCGGCAACATCGGCGTGAACATCGCCGGCGGCGCGGGCAACTTGCAGCACAACGGCCTTGCCATCGCGGCGCTTAACAGCGGCAAGTAAGCCGACGACGCGACGACCGCGGGCAAGCAGAAGAAGCACAAAGCAGTCGGTAGGGCGCGCCGGCAGCCATAGAAGCTGCCGGCGCGGATCGGGCAGGAGACCAGCATGACCGGGTTCAACGGGTTCCCCGCGCTACCGTTCGCCGTAGCGCTGGCAGGCTGCGTGCTGTGCGCGGATCACGCCGCCGCACAGTCGAGCATCGACACGTCCGCGTTCGCCGGCGTGCCATTGACGAAGACGGTCCATTCGATGAAGGACCTGCGCTACAACCACATCGTCAATCAGCAGTTCGACTACAGCTGCGGCGCGGCGGCGCTCGCCACCCTCCTCAAGTACGGCTACGGCATCGATATTCCGGAAACCGAACTTATCCGCCGGATGATGTTCTTCTCGACGCCCGAAGTCGTCGTCAGGAACGGCTTCTCGATGCTCGACATGAAGCACTTCGTCGAGACCATCGGACTGCGCGGCCGCGGTTTTCGCGTCAGCGTCGACGCGCTCCACCATCTTCAGATCCCCGTGATGGTCCTGATGAACCTCGACGGCTACGAGCATTTCGTGATCGTCAAGCACGCGCAGGACGGCCGCGTGTTCATCGCGGACCCGGCGCTCGGCAATCGCATCGTGCTCGAAGAGGACTTCGCGAAGACCTGGAACGGTCTCGTGTTCGCGGTCCTCGGCAAACCCTTCAGGGAGGATTCTCCGCTGTTGCAGGACAACGAGTCGCTCGCGCTGAAGCTGCGCGCCGCCGCGCTGGCGGCCGGCACCGCCGCGACGCCCTTTTTCGAGTACGGCTTGAACAAGGCAGACATGTTCTGATCCCGTCATGAAGTCACACTTCACACAGCTTGGCTTCGTGCTTTGCGCCGTCAGCTGCGGCGCAAGCAGCGTTGCCCATGCTTCGGAGGGCGCCGCCTCGCCACCGGCTCCCGAACTTTCGATACGGTCCGAGCCGGGCGCCGAGCCGCTGCGAGTGCAGCTGGTCGGCGACGACGTGCTCGCGACCCAGACCGGCAAATACGCCGGCGCGACGATGATTTCCGGCTTCGTGCTGAACGTCATTTCGCAATGGCACTTGCCCAATGGCGCGAACGCGCTCGCTCAAGGCTCGCTAAGCGCGGTGCAGAACGGCAGCGGCCAGCTCACGAGTTCCGTCAGCACGTTCGCGAGCGTGAGCGGCGGCGCGCACGGCCATGCGGACGATTCGGGCGCCTACCCAAATGCCCGCGCGCGCGGCGGCCAGAGCATCGGCGTCAACGGCGTGTCGCAGATCACCCAGGTCGCGGGCGATCGCAACAGCGGCACCAACTCCGCGCTGATCGACTTCAACAACAGCGCCCCGACGCTGACGGGCTCCGCCAACGCGCCGTCGGCATCGGCCAGCAATTCGACCGGCTCGGTGAAAGCCGGCATTTCGTTCGGCAGCAACGGCGTGAATGTCGCGCTGCGGACACCCGCTGGGCTCGCCACCCAGACCATCGCGCCGAGCAACGGGCAGATCGCCCAGTTGCTGCAGATCGCAGGCAACAACCAGCAAGTCGCCAACGCCCTGCAACTGCATCTGCAAACCCAGCAGATGTCGGCTTCGATGCTTCGTCAGTTAGGCGTACTGCAGGCACTGCAAAACAGGAGATAACGGCGCGGGCCGCCACCCGCCAGTTGCACCACAAGCAGTAAAGAGACGGCCGCGCAGTCGGCACCGCGCGGCCGGACCACCGGGGGAGCAAAAAATGAAAAAAGTGTCATCGACCAGGGCCCCGCGCATGGCTCTCGCGGCCATTCCGGCCGCCGTCATGCTTGGGGCTCTTTCTCAGCCGGCGAGCGCGCAGGCGCTCGCCGGTCAATCCGTGGAGGACCGTCTGAACACGCTGATGCGCGTCGTCGACGAGCAGCAGCGGCAGATCCATTCACTCGAACGCCAGGTCACAGAACTCGAGATGGCGCAACGCGGCCGCGGCGTGCCGGGCGCCGGCGCTCCCGCGGGCAGCGGCACGGTGGCCGAGCAGCCCGGCGCCGACGGCCTGCCGGTGCCGCTACCGCCGCTCGCGCAGATCGCGCCTGGCGCGCCCGCGCCGGCGGGCACCACCGGCACCGCGACCGGCGTGCCGGTCAATCCGCCGACGCCGGACGGCAGCAACGCGGGCACCGCCAGCGCCGGCGGCCTGCCCGCCGCCACCGACGGCAGCGGCGCGGTCGGTCAGACCCAGCGCGCGAACGAACCGGTGCGCACGCAGGCCGAGCAGGCGGTCGTGCAGCGCGAGCATGCGCCGCTGTTCGACCACAAGCTGACGATGGACTTCGGCATCAGCGACACCTATTACGACCGTCGCCAGTTGCAGTTGTCGGGCTTCCTCGCGCTCGACGCGATTTTTCTCGGCAACATCAACCTCGGCCAGACCAAGTCGCACCAGGTGATGGCGGACCTCGACACGCGCTACGGCGTGTCCGACCGCATCAACGTCGACGTCGACGTGCCGTACGTGTACCGGCGCAGCACCTTCATCGTCGGCGGCGCGGGCGGCGCGGCGAGCACGCTGTCGGACGCGACGGTGTCGAGTCACGACATCGGCGACGTGAACTTCGGCATCTACTACCAGTTCGTCAGGGAAACCAACGCGCTGCCGGACGTGGTCGGCAGTCTGCGCGTGAAGGCGCCGACCGGCAGCTCGCCGTTCGGCGAAAAAGTCGTGCAGGTCGACGCCGACAATACCAACCTCGTCGCGCCGACCAGACTGCCGACCGGCACCGGTTTCTGGAACATCACCGCGGGTCTGTCGGTGCTGAAGACCTACGACCCGGTCGTGCTGTTCGGCAGCGTTTCCTACACCTACAACATCGCGCGTTCGTTCGCGGACATTTCGTCGGTGCAGGGACAAACCGAACCGGCGACGGTCAAGCTTGGCGATATCGTCCAATTTGGCGGCGGCGTCGCGCTCGCGTTCTCCGACAAGGATTCGGCCAGCGTGTCGTTCACGATGGCGCTCGAACCCGAGTCGAAGACCAAGGCGCCGGGCGGCAGCTACCAGAAAGTGCCGGGCAGCGAAACTACGGCCGCGGCGATGAATTTTGGCCTGAACCACGTCGTGAACAAGCACCTGACCATCAACGGCTCGGTATCGATCGGACTCACACCCGACACGCCGAACTTCGTGGTCGGCGTGCGCTTTCCGTACACCTTCTGACGTGCCAACGATACGAGGTCGAACGTGCGTGAATCACCTCATCTGAGCAGCGTGGCTGCCGTCGCGGCAGCGGGATCGCATCTGTCGCTCGCGGTGCCGAAGCAGCGCGCCGCCGGGTCAGCCGCCGGGGCCGCGGCGGCGCCGGCCGTCGAACCAGCGCCTGGCAAGCAGACCGGCGCCCCGGCGAGCGCGGCGATGCGCGGCGTCGCGCGACACTTGCTGTACGTCGCGCGCACCCCTGACGAAACGCTGATCGCGCATCTGAAAAGCCGCGGCTGGCAGGTCGCGGCCGCGCGCTCGGCGCACGAACTCGGGCGGCTTTTGAAGCCGGACCTCGCGTGCGCGGGCATCGTCGATCTGGCGAGCTTCGCGCCGCGCGACATCGGCGGGCTCGAGGCGAGCCTGCGTCAGCAGCAGATCGGCTGGATCGCGCTCGCGAGCAACGAGCGGCTCAACGATCCGCTGGTGCGACGCCTCGTGCGCCACTTCTGCTTCGACTTCGTGAAGCTGCCGGTCGCGCACGCGACGATCGACTATCTGGCCGGCCACGCGTTCGGCATGGTCACGCTGTGCGACCCGGAACTCCCGCCGCCCGCCAGCGAAGCAGGCGACGAGGAAATGGTCGGCACCTGCGAGGCGATGCAGCAGCTCTTTCGCACGATCCGCAAGGTCGCGAATACCGACGCGAGCGTGTTCATCGCGGGCGAATCGGGCACCGGCAAGGAGCTGACCGCGCTGGCGATCCATGAGCGCTCGCCGCGCCGCAAGGCGCCGTTCATGCCGATCAACTGCGGCGCGATTCCGCATCACCTTCTTCAATCCGAACTGTTCGGCTACGAGCGAGGCGCCTTTACCGGCGCGAATCAGCGCAAGATCGGCCGAGTCGAGGCGGCCGACGGCGGCACGCTGTTTCTCGACGAGATCGGCGACCTGCCGCTCGAAAGCCAGGCGAGCCTTTTGCGCTTTCTGCAGGAAGGCAAGATCGAGCGGCTCGGCGGACGCGACTCGATTCCGGTCGACGTGCGCATCATCTCGGCGACCCACGTCGATCTCGACGGCGCGATGCGCGACGGCCAGTTCCGCGCCGACCTGTTTCATCGCCTGTGCGTGCTGCGCGTCGACGAGCCGCCGCTGCGCGCACGTGGGCGGGACATCGAGATTCTCGCGTACCACATCCTGCACAAGTTCAAGACCGACAATGCGCGCAAGATTCGCGGCTTCACGCCGTCGGCGATCGAGGCGCTCTACAACTACAACTGGCCCGGCAACGTGCGCGAGCTGATCAACCGCGTGCGCCGCGCGATCGTGATGGCCGAGAGCAAGCTGATCTCAGCCGACGACCTCGACCTCGCGGGCAACACCGAGCAGCAAAGCATGACGCTCACGCAGGCGCGCGAGGCCGCCGAGAAGCGCGCGATCGAGGCCGCGCTGCTGCGCCATCGGCACCGCTTGAACGAGGCGGCGGTGGATCTGAACATTTCGCGCGTGACGCTGTATCGGCTGATGGGCGTGCACGGTTTGCGCGAACCGGGTGGCGCCGACGACAAGGAAGAGCTCGCCACCGACGGCCCGGCGCGGAGGTGAGCAACGGGCGGACACCGGTGCGCATCCGCGCGTCGGGTAGAATCGCCCGGTTACCCACCTCTTTCCATTCGATGACGACGCTCACCCTGATCGTCGCTCGCGCCAGCAACGGCGTGATCGGCCGCGACAACCAGTTGCCCTGGCGACTGCCCGAAGACCTCAAGTTCTTCAAGCGCACGACGATGGGCGCGCCCATCATCATGGGCCGCAAGACGCATGAATCGATCGGCCGGCCATTGCCGGGACGCCGCAACATCGTCGTCACGCGCGATGCCTCGCGGCGCTTTCAGGGCTGCGACACCGCGACCAATCTCGACGAAGCGCTCGCGCTCGCCGCGCAGGACCAGGCGCCGCAGGCGTTTCTGATCGGCGGCGCGGAGTTGTACGACGAAGGGCTGCGCCACGCGGACAAGCTGATCGTCACCGAAATCGCTGCCGACTTCGTCGGCGACGCGACCTTCCCGGCGATCGACCCGCACGTGTGGGAAGAAATCGCGCGCGAAGCGCATCACTCGAATGCGCCGAACGACTTCGATTACGCATTCGTCACGTATCAACGCAAGGACGTCTGACGGCACGCGCCACGCATGCAATAAAAAACGCCACGCAACGTTGAGCTGCGTGGCGTTTTCGTTTGATACGGGGCGGCGCCAGAACGCGCCACGCGGCTTACTGCCCCGCGATCGTCATCCGCTCGATCAGCACCGAGCCGGTCTGCTTGGTGCCGCGCGTGATCGTATCCGCACCGATCGCGACGATATGGCGGAACATCTCCTGCAGCGTGCTCGCGACCGTGATCTCCTCGACCGGATACTGGATTTTGCCGTTCTCCACCCAGAAGCCCGACGCGCCGCGCGAGTAGTCGCCGGTCACGTAGTTGACGCCCTGCCCCATCAGCTCGGTCAGCAAGAGACCCGTGCCGAGCTTCTTCAGCATCGCCTCGAAGTCGTCCTCGGGACGCGTGTTCGAGCTGAGCAGCGACAGGTTGTGCGAGCCGCCCGCGTTGCCGGTGGTCTTCATGCCGAGCTTGCGCGCCGAGTAGGTGGACAGGAAGTAGCCTTCGACGACGCCGTCCTTCACGACCGAGCGCTGGCGCGTGCGCACGCCTTCCTCGTCGAACGGCGCGCTGCCCATCGCGCGCGCGACGTGCGGATCTTCGACCACCTGCACGTGCGGCGCGAACACCGGCTTACCGAGACTGTCGACCAGAAACGAGGTCTTGCGATACAGCGCGCCGCCGCTCGTCGCCTGCACGAACGCGCCGAGCAGGCCTGCCGCGAGCGGCGCTTCGAACAGCACCGGGACCTTGCGCGTATCGAGCCCGCGTGCGCCGATGCGCGCCAACGCGCGCTGCGCCGCGTAACGGCCGACGGCTTCCGGATCGGCGAGTTCGTCGGCGCTGCGCGTCGACGTGTACCAGTCGTCGCGCTGCATGTTGCGGCCGCTGCCGGCGATCGGCGCGCACGCGATGTAGTGGCGCGAATACGGATAGCCGGCGAGGAAGCCGCGCGAGGTCGCCAGCACGAACTGCGAGTGCTGCGCCGACACGCTCGCGCCTTCGGAGTTCTTGATCTGCGGATCTGTCGCGAACGCGGCGTCTTCGGCGCGGCGCGCGATTTCGACCGCTTCGTCGGCCGACAGATTCCACGGGTGATACAGGTCGAGGTCGCGCGGCGCGGTTTCGAGCAGCTCGGCTTCGGCGAGGCCCGCGCAATCGTCTTCGGCGGTGAAGCGCGCGATGTTGTAGGCGGCCGCGACCGTGTCCTTCAAGGCCTGCGGCGAGAAGTCCGAGGTGCTCGCGTTGCCGCGCTTGTTGCCGATGAACACCGTCACGCCGACCATCTTGTCGCGGTTGTGCTCGATCGTCTCGACTTCGCCGCGCCGCACGGAGACGGACAGACCGTCGCCCTCGGAGATTTCGGTTGCGGCGTCGGTGCCGCCGAGCGCCTTCGCGTGACGGAGGATGTCCGAGGCGATTTCCTTCAGCTCATCCTGGGTATGCGGAAAAAAGCGCTGCTTGACGTCCATGTCTGCTGCCATTGTGGTTGCCGTCCTGTTGGGGCCGCGCGGCCCTTTGTATGCGCACCGTGTTCGGCGCGAGGCGCGCGGGTGCGGGATAAATGCATCCCGCGATCATAGCAAGGTACGCGCCGCCGCGGGTCGGGCCGGCGCGGCAAGTTACAATACCGGCATGACACGCAAAACCCGCATTCAACCGATCGAATCCGTCGTCACGGAAGTCGATGAAAACGGCTACGATCGTCCGAGCAAGTCCCAGGTCAAACGCGAAATGCAGGCGTTGCAGGATCTGGGCGCGGCGCTCGTCGCGCTGCCGAAAGACGCGCTCAAGCGCATGCCGATGCCCGAAAAGCTCGACGAAGCCGTGCGCGAAGCGCGCCGCATCACTGATCACGAGGGCAAGCGCCGCCAGATCCAGTACGTCGGCCGCGTGATGCGCTCGCTGCTCGACACCGAAACCGCCGCACTGCGCACCGCGCTCGACACCTACAACGGCGTCAACAAGACGGAAACGGCTAAGCTCCACTGGATCGAGCGCACCCGCGAAAAGCTGCTCGCCGACGACGCCGCACTGACCGAGTTCATCCGCCAGCACCCAGCCGCCGACCCTCAGCAGGGCCGCACGCTGATCCGCAACGCGCGCAAGGAAGCGCAACAGAGCAAGCCGCCGCGCTACTTCCGCGAGCTGTTCCAGTGGATCAAGAACGCGGCCGGCGCAGGCGACGAAGCCGAAGACGCGCACGAAGCCAACCTCGTTCCCGAAGACGACGATGACGACCGCGACGCCTGATCAACGTAAAAAGCAACGCAACCACCCCGACGAAATCGTGATCGGCCTCGTGTCGATCAGCGACCGCGCGTCGATGGGCGTGTACGAGGACAAAGGCATTCCGGCGCTGCAGGAGTGGCTCGGCGCGGCCTTGAGCTCGCCGTGGCAGGTCGTCACGCGGCTGATCGCCGACGACGCGCCGACCATCTCGGCGACGCTGATCGAGCTGGTCGACGAAGTGGGCTGCGATCTGGTGTTGACGACCGGCGGCACCGGCCCGTCGCGCCGCGATGTGACGCCCGAGGCAACGCTAGCGGTCGCGACGAAGGAGATGCCGGGCTTCGGCGAGCAGATGCGCCAGATCAGCCTGAATTTCGTGCCGACCGCGATCCTGTCGCGCCAGGTCGCGGTGATCCGGGAAACTGAACAACACGCCGCGCTGATCATCAACCTGCCCGGCCAGCCGAAATCGATCCGGGAAACGCTGGAAGGCCTGCGCGATGACGGCGCGGTCAAGGTGCCGGGAATTTTCGCGGCGGTGCCCTACTGCATCGACCTGATCGGCGGGCCTTACGTGGAAACCAACGCCGATGTCGTGAAGGCGTTCCGGCCGAAGAGCGCGCAACGCGCGCCGCGGCAGGACTGAGGTTCGATGATTAGGGCCTGCAGGTGCAGGCCCGCGCTTTATTTAGCGCTCGCGGCGGCGTCGGGCGCCGATGGCACGAGGAAATGCTCGCGGTAGTACTTCAGTTCGTCGATCGACTCGTGAATATCGGCCAGCGCGGTGTGCATCGCGCGCTTCTGAAAGCCCTTGTAAATCACCGGCTGCCAGCGCCGGCACAGCTCCTTCAGCGTGCTCACGTCGAGGTTGCGGTAGTGGAAGAAGCTCTCCAGATCTGGCATCCAGCGCGCCATGAAGCGGCGGTCCTGGCAGATCGAGTTGCCGCACATCGGCGACTTGCCCGGCGGCACGTACTGGCCGAGAAACTCGCGAATCTGCGCGGTCGCGTCCGCCTCGCTGACCGTCGACACCTTCACGCGATCGATCAGCCCGGAGCGGCCATGTGTGTTCTGGTTCCACTCGTCCATCTTCGCGAGCGTCTCATCGCTCTGATGAATCGCGAGCACCGGACCTTCGACCATCCTGTCGAGCGTCGAATTCGTCACCACCACCGCGATCTCGATGATGCGATCGGTGTCGGGCTCGAGCCCGGTCATTTCCATGTCCAGCCAGACGAGATTCATGTCGCTGCGCACGAGCGGCGGCTGTTCGGTGGATGCGAGGATGTCAGTCATGAAGGCAACCCTGAGGGCCGCGCCGCGGGCTTCGCTGGAAACCCGCGCGGCGCGGCATGTGTTCGTTTGAAATGGAATCGCGCGGTTCGAGCCGGGCCGGCCGCGCTGAAGCGCCGACGTGAACTGCTGCCCGGGGCTAATGCGTTAAACCGTCGCGTTAAACCGTATCTCCGCCCTGAGGCGGGAAGAAACATATAATTCTCGCATAGATACCACGGAATCCTCGGATGCCTACCCTGTACTTCACCGCCCTGTTCATCGTCGCCGTCGTCGCGATGGTCGGCACCAAACTCTGGCTCGCGTCGCGGCAGATCCGCTTCGTCGTCGCGCATCGCGAACAGGTGCCCAGCCAGTTCGTGAACACCATCGCGCTCACCGCGCATCAGCGCGCGGCCGACTACACGGTCGAGCGCACGCGGCTCGCGATGGTCGAGATCGTCGTCGGCGCGGCCGTGCTAATCTGGCTCACGCTGCTCGGCGGCGTGCAGATGCTCGATCTCGCAATCTCCGACCGGCTCGGCCGCGGCTACGTCGGCCAGATCGCGCTGGTTGCCGCAGTGATTGCCATCACGAGCGCGATCGACCTGCCGTTCGAGTACTACCGGCAGTTCGTCATTGAGCAGCGCTTCGGCTTCAACCGCATGAGCAAAAGCCTGTTCTTCCTGGACCGCCTGAAGGGCGCGCTGCTCGGCATCGCGTTCGGCCTGCCGCTGCTGTTCGTCGTGCTGTGGCTGATGAACCGCGCGGGCAATCTGTGGTGGCTGTGGGCATGGGTCGTGTGGGTCGCGTTCCAGATGTTCGCCCTGCTGATTTTCCCGACCTTCATCGCGCCGCTCTTCAACAAGTTCGAGCCGCTGAAGGACGAAGCGCTCGTGACTCGCATCGAGGCGCTGATGAAGCGCTGCGGCTTCGCCGCGAAGGGTCTGTTCGTGATGGACGGCAGCCGCCGTTCGGCGCACGGCAACGCGTACTTCACCGGCTTCGGCGCGAGCAAGCGCATCGTATTCTTCGACACACTGCTCGCGCGCCTGTCGGGCCGTGAGATCGAAGCGGTGCTTGCACACGAGCTTGGCCACTTCAAGCGCCGTCACTTGATGAAGCGCATGCTCGTCACGTTCGCGATCAGCCTCGCGATGCTCGCGCTGCTCGGCTGGCTGACGCAATGCGTGTGGTTCTACGAAGGGCTCGGCGTGCGGCCGTCGCTCGTTGGCGGCAACAGCGGACTCGCGCTCGTGCTGTTCTTCCTCGCGCTGCCGGTGTTCATGTTCTTCGTCACGCCGCTCGGCAGCCTCAGCTCGCGCAAGCACGAGTTCGAAGCCGACGCGTTCGCCGCGACGCAAACCAACGCGCACGATCTGATCAACGCGCTCGTCAAGCTGTATGAGGACAACGCGTCGACATTGACGCCCGACCCGCTCTACACCGCGTTCTACTACTCGCATCCGCCGGCGTCGCAGCGGATCGACCGACTGCTGCAGCACGCATGAGCGGCCGCGCTCCGAAGAAAGCGGCGCGCGGTGCCGGGTCCGGCATGCACGGCACGCGCACGGGCGGGCTCGTGGTGGCCGCGCACGGGCGACACTATCTGGTCGCTCCTGAAGACGGCGGCGCGCCGCTGCAATGTTTCCCACGCGGCAAGCGCAGCGAGGTCGCGGTCGGCGATCGGGTGATCTACGAGCCGACTTCGGCGGATCAAGGCGTGATCGTCGAAATCGGCGAGCGGCGCAATCTGCTGTACCGCTCGGATCAGTACAAGTCGAAGCTGTTCGCCGCGAACCTCGACCAGCTGCTGATCGTGCTCGCGACCGAGCCGCATTTCAGCGAGGATCTGCTCGGCCGAGCGCTCGTCGCAGCCGAGGCGAACGAACTGAAGCCGCTGATCGTGCTGAACAAGATCGATGTCACCGCTGCTCTGGACGGCGCGCGCAAGCGGCTCGAGCCGTATCGCGCGCTCGGCTATCCGGTGCTCGAAGTGTCGATCCGCATGCAGCCCGAGGCCGCCCGCGCCACGCTGACCGAACATCTGCACGGTCACGCGACGCTGCTGCTCGGCCAGTCCGGCATGGGCAAGTCGACGCTCGTGAACCTGCTGATTCCCGATGCCGAAGTGGCGACGCGCGAGATCTCGACCGCGTTGAACAGCGGGCGCCATACGACGACGTTCACGCGTCTTTATCCGCTGCCTCATTCGTCGGATACGGCCGGCGTGAATGCCGTCAACGGCGCGGCCGGCGCGCTGATCGACTCGCCGGGCTTCCAGGAATTCGGCCTGCACCATCTGACCGAAGGCCGGCTCGAACGCGCGTTCCCCGAGTTCCGGCCGCTGCTGCCGAACTGCCGTTTCTATAACTGCCATCATCTGCACGAGCCTGGCTGCGCGATCCTCGAAGCGGTCGCCGACGGCCGCATCCGCCGCGAACGGCATGCGCTTTATGCGCAACTCGTGCACGAGGCGAGCCAGATCGTCCGCTGACATGAAACTGATGCGCGCGCCGAACCTGATCATCGGACAGCATTGGGTCAACGTGCTGGAGACCGCGGGCATCGCGTGCGAGCTGCATAACCGCTATCTGAACGGCGCGCTCGGCGAGATTCCGGCCGATCAGTGCGCGCCGGAGCTTTGGCTCGTCGATGAACGCGATGAGGCGGTCGCGCGGCGGCTGATCGAAGCGGCGTCTCGAGGACCCGCGCCCGGCGCGCCTCTATGGCAATGTCGGCAGTGCGGCGAGATGCTCGAGGCGCAGTTCACCGTGTGCTGGCAATGCGGGACTGTGCGCGATCCGTTGCAGGGGTGAAACGGAGTCGGGAATGGAAAAAGCCGGGCGAC
Source organism: Paraburkholderia atlantica (assembly GCF_000092885.1). Classification (NCBI taxonomy): domain Bacteria; kingdom Pseudomonadati; phylum Pseudomonadota; class Betaproteobacteria; order Burkholderiales; family Burkholderiaceae; genus Paraburkholderia; species Paraburkholderia atlantica. The sequence continues at coordinate 2,464,038 of NC_014117.1, forward strand.
GCCCGGCTTTTTCTTGTGCTGCGCGCGTGGCGTGGCTGCTTCAGGCGAGCCACACCGCGATGGTCAACATCAACAGCAGGATCATCCACAGCACGACCGCGCGCCAAACCAGCCCCACCGCCGATTGCAGCGTGCGCGGAGTGCAGTCGTCGCCGACCTGCATCGGACCGCCGTCGCCGGTGGCGAGCGCGTCGAGGCTCGACGGCTCCGCGAGCGGTCCGGCCAGGCGTGCGCCGAGCGCCCCGCTCCCCGCGGCGAGCAATACGCCGTCGTTCGTATCGGGCCACTGCCGCGCATGATTGCGCCATGCGTAAATCGCATCCTCGAAATTGCCGACGATCGCAAAGCCCAGCGACGTCAGCCGCGCCGGCACCCAGTCGATCACGAAGAACGCGCGCTGCGCGAAGCTCGAAAACGCGACGGTGCGGTCGTCGGCCGGCCGCGCCCATGCGCGCGCCAGATATTCCGCGCAACGGTACAGCACCGCGCCGGCGGGACCGACCGGAATCAGGAACCAGAAGAACACGCCGAACACGTGGCGATGCGACGCGACCACCGCGTGAATCAACGTGTGACGCACGATCTCGCTGACCGGCATGTCGACTGTCTCGAGCCCGGTCCATTCGTTGAGAATTTCGCGCGCGCGGGGCACGTCGTCGTTGTTCAACGCGAGATGGATGTCGGTGAAGTAGTGGCTGAACTGCCGGAAGCCGAGCGTGAAGTACAGGACCACGACGTTCCACAGGAACGCGAGCATGAAGTGAATGTGATACAGCACGTAGTAGACCAGCGCGACCGCGAGCGTCCAGGGCACCACTACTACGAGCCACGCGAGCAGACCATGACGTTGCTTGCCCGCATCGAATCCGTGCGCCGCCGACTCCGCATGGTATTGAAGCAACGCGGACACCGGATTGTTCGGCGATAGCGCGCGTACCTGTTCAATGATCAGAGCCAGCAATACGGAGAAAAAAGTCATGCGATGCGCCGTGCTTTTTAAGTTTTTACGATTGTTTTATAACGATAGCACAGGGTCGGATGAGTCTGAACGCGGACGCTGACAAAGCGCCGACAAGTGCGTCGTTCGCGCAACTTGCATCGTCGGCGCGGCGACGCGAGTCATGTAACTCACGCGGCGAGGAACCGATACAGGTTGCGCAGCATCGCGGCCGTCGCGCCCCAAATGAAATGTTGGCCACTTTGTACGGCTGCTGGCGTGACCGTCTGCGTGTCTGGTTCGCCGCGCTGCTCGGCGGCTTCCGGAGCCACCGTCAATTCGCCACGCGGATACGGCATCGCGAAAAAGCGGCGCTCTCCGCCCTCGTAGCGGAACAGGCGCTCTTCGTGGTTGGACGGGTCCATCAGGAACGCGAGCGGCACTTCGAAAACCTCGGCCACTTCGAGCGGATCGATCTCCAGCGAGAACGGTGGGTGCACGAGAGCGATGATCGGCGACACGCGAAAGCCGGTGCCAGTCAGATAGTCGGGCAACGCGCCGAGAACTTCGACGCGCGACGCGTCGAGGCCCACCTCTTCGCGCGCTTCGCGCAGCGCCGTGGCGGTCGCATCGGCGTCGAACGGTTCCTGGCGGCCGCCGGGAAAACTCACCTGGCCGGCGTGATCGCTCAGATGGTCCGCGCGCTGCGTGAGCAACACGGTAAGGCCTCGCGCGCGCACGACGAGCGGCACCAGCACCGCAGCCACGCGTGGATCGAGGTCCGCGTTGCGCCACGGCGCATCGGCAATTTTCTCGGGGGTCCAGGCAAGTTGCCGATCGAAGCGCGCCCGCAGTGCATCGGGCGTGAGACGCTCGCCCGTGACCGGTGGCAGATCGGCGCCCGTCGCGATGACAGGCAGAGTTTCGGGCTCAAAGACGGGGCGGATCAACGGGTCTCTCTGATGAGCGGGGACATGCCGCTATTTTGACCTGGCCAACAAAAAAGCACCCGCGAGGGGTGCTTTTTCTTACAGCATTTACGCTTGGGAAGCAGCGCGGTCCTTCGAGACCAGCTTTTCCTTGATTCGAGCCGACTTGCCCGAACGCTCGCGCAGATAGTACAGCTTCGCACGACGCACATCGCCGCGACGCTTGACGACGATGCTTGCCAGCAGCGGCGAATACGTCTGGAACGTACGCTCGACGCCTTCGCCCGACGAAATCTTGCGGACGATGAACGACGAATTCAGACCACGGTTACGCTTGGCGATAACGACGCCTTCGTAAGCCTGCACACGCTTACGCGTGCCTTCAACCACGTTCACGCTGACGATGACCGTGTCGCCCGGACCAAAATCCGGAATGGTCTTTTCGCCGAGAACGCGCGCGATTTCTTCCTGCTCGAGTTTTGCAATCAGATTCATCACTGACTCCTAGATCCATCTTGTCGGCGTTCGTACCTGCCCGCGCGCTTACTGCGTTGGGCTACGGCCCCGATAGAGGATGGGTTCACATCTGGCGCCGCACACGCATGTACGGCACCGCCTTTTGTCCGCTCGAAAGACCGGGGCCTCAGGCCTTCGGCTCTTCCTTCGCGAGACTTGCGAGCCACGCCTCGTCGGCACGGCTCAGCATTCTGTTCTTTCTGGCCTTCACGATCAGATCTGGCCGTTTGTTCAACGTGTTGCGCAGTGCTTCGCGCCGCCGCCACGCTTCGATTTCCGCATGATGGCCGCCGAGCAGCACATCGGGCACCCGCACACCCTCGTATTCCTCGGGGCGCGTGTAGTGCGGACAATCGAGCAGCGCGTCGACGAAGCTATCCTGCACAGCCGACTGCGAGTCGTTCAGCACGCCAGGCAACTGACGCACGACCGCATCCATCAACGCCATCGCGGGCAGCTCGCCGCCCGACAGCACGAAGTCGCCAAGGCTGACTTCCTCGTCGACGACACGGTCGAGCAGACGTTGGTCGATCGCTTCGTAACGCCCGCACAACAGGATCAGCCCGGGTTCGGCCGCGAACTTCATCACGCGCTCGTGATTCAGCGTGGCGCCTTGCGGCGACATCATCACGACGCGCGACGCGCCGATGCCCTGCTCCGACTGCGCCGCTTTCGCGGCACCGATCGCGTCTTCGAGCGGCCGGGCCAGCATGACCATGCCGGGGCCTCCGCCGTACGGGCGATCGTCGATCGTGCGGTAGTTGTCGGTCGTGAAATCGCGAGGATTCCACGTACGCAACCCATAACGCTGCTGCTTCGCGGCCCGGCTAGTGATACCCCAGTCGGTCAGCGCGCGGAACATTTCTGGAAAGAGCGTCACGACATCGAACTGCATCGCTCTCCCCACTCAACGATTGATTTCAATAGTCAGCTTCCCAGTCGACGACAATTTGCTTTGCCGCCTGGTCCACCGTTTTGACAAAGACGCCGACGAACGGGATCAAACGCTCGCCTGCGACCGGCTTGCCGTTTTTATCGGTAGCCGGATATTCGATGCGCAGCACCGACTGCGCGCCGTTGTCGACCATGCTGGCGACCTTACCAAGGTTGAGCCCGGCAAGATTCACCACGTCAAGGCCGATCAGATCGACCCAGTAGAATTCGTCGGCTTCGAGCGCCGGAAATTCGCTACGGCTGATGTACACGCGAGAGCCGCGCAAACCCAGCGCCACATCGCGGTCAGCGACACCACCCAGACGGGCGACCACGCTGTCGCTATGCGTTTTGGCCTGCAAGGACGGCGCCGATTTGCGCTCCGGGCCTTTCAGCAGCCACCAGCGCTTCGCGCTCAGCAAGGCGTCGCCACCCTGCCCGGCATCCGCATGCGCGGCCACCTTGACCCAGCCTTTGAGACCATACGCATCGACGATTGCGCCGACTTCGACCGCATCGGCCGGCCAGCTTGCCGCCGTTTCGATGCGCATTTCTGCAGCTTTGGAATCGGCGTTCGCGACCTTGGCCTGCGCCTCTTTCGCCTTGCCGTCGGTTCGTTCGACCGGCTTGCGGACGAATGCACCGAACGACGCCTGACCAGACGCCTTTGCGCGCGGAGCTGCCTTGGCGCTACCAGAACTGCCGGAATCACGCTCAGACATCGAATAACCTCGACAACAACTTCGCAGCCTGCTTTGGCGTCTGCTTCAGTAAAACAAATTGCGCATCGGACTGCTCACGCGAGTCGCGCGAGCCGCCGGCCGAGCCGACGACGATACGCCTGCGGGCCGCCATATCAAGCAGCCGGCTGCGCCTTTTGCGCTTCCTTCACGAGACGCTCGACGGTCGGCGACAGTTGCGCGCCAACACCTTGCCAGTACGTCAGGCGATCCTGAGCGATACGCAGGGACTCGCCCTTCGTAGCGACCGGGTTGTAGAAACCGACGCGCTCGATGAAGCGGCCGTCGCGACGGCTGCGCGAGTCGGTAGCGACGATGTTGTAGAACGGGCGCTTCTTGGAGCCGCCACGAGCCAAGCGGATGATGACCATACTAGAATCCTTGAAAACCGGGGTTCGGAACGACTGAAACACGCGATTATAGCGGGAAACCGACGCCATAACAAACACTTACCGGGATAAACTGAGCAACCGGGCTGCACCGGCCTTCTACAAGAGGTGCGCGACCCCGCTCAAACGCCCGAAATACCTGAAGGAGTGCGTGTGCTACGCCAGCCGAACCTCGCGTTTCCATTCGCCTTTTTTTCCTTTTTCGTGCGCTTTGCTGGACTTTCCCGCACTCCGTGCCGCCGGATTCTCCGCGTGGCAGCGGCCGCGTTGCTGGCCGCGCAGGCGTTGACGGTAAACGCCGCGCTGCCCGTCGAGAAAATCAAGCTGCCACCGGGCTTTCACATCGAGGTGTTGTCGGACGACGTGCCGAGCGCACGCGCGATGACGTTGTCGCCCAAGGGCATTCTCTACGTGGGCAGCGAGGATGGGCACGTCTATGCGCTGGAGCTGCGAAACGGCCACGTGACGGGCCGCCATGTGATCGCGTCCGGTCTGCAGATGCCAACCGGCGTAGCGTGGGGCGATGGCGCGCTGTATGTATCGGCCGTGTCGAAAATCGTGCGCTTCGATGCGATCGACTCGCACCTGAACGATCCGCCGAAACCGGTCGTCGTCACCGACAAGCTGCCGACGGACACGCATCACGGCTGGAAATTCGTCGCGTTCGGCCCGGACGGCAAGCTGTACGTGCCGCAAGGCGCGCCATGCAACATTTGCCAGAGAGATCCGGACCGCTTTGCGCTGATTGGCCGCATGGACCCCGACGGTAGCCACTACGAGGTCGTCGCGCGCGGCATCCGAAATTCGGTTGGCTTCGCATGGCACCCGGTCACCCACGAACTGTGGTTCACCGACAACGGTCGCGACCTGCTCGGCGACGATATCCCGAGCGACAAGCTCAGCCGCGCGCCACAAGTCGGCATGAACTTCGGCTTTCCGTACTGTCATGGCGGCGACACGCCCGACCCGCAGTTCGGCAAAGATCATCCGTGCAGCGAATTCACGCCGCCCGTGGTCAAGCTTGGCGCGCACGTGGCGGCGCTTGGCATGCGCTTCTACGACGGCCCGATGTTTCCAGCCGACTACCGCAACAACATCTTCATCGCCGAGCACGGCTCGTGGAACCGCAGCAAGAAGGTCGGCTACCGCGTCGTGCGCGTGATCACCGACCCTGACGGCAGCCACGCGCGCCAGCAAGTCTTTGCCGAAGGCTGGCTGCAACCCGGCGAATCGGTCTGGGGCCGTCCCGCCGACGTGCTGCCGCTTCCGGACGGTTCGCTGCTGATCAGCGACGATACCGCCGGCGCGATCTATCGCGTCACATATTCGGCGCCGTAGCGCGCGGATGCACGGATGTCCCGGCTGACCGGCCGCACTCATCTTCAGCCAGGTGTGGCGCATCCCGCCGCCCGCTTTCACCGCGGGCGCCCGCCCCCAACGTGACCGCCCGCCCGCCGCAGGCGTAGAATGCGCGTCGGTCCGCGCCCTGCGGCGCGCCGCTCCTTTCGACCGCCTGTCACTCTGCCCACCCGTTCATGTCCACCGTTGCCTCGACCTCCCCGCGCTTCAGATCCAAAACGCTCACCGCCGCGTTGGCGTTCCTGTTCGGCAGCCTCGGCGCCCATCGCTTCTATCTGTATGGCATGCGGGACATCTTCGGTTGGGCCCATTTGCTCGGCACGCTGATCGGCATTCCCGGCGTGATGCTGCTGATCGCGACCGAGCGCGGGTCGGTCCCAGGCTGGGCGCTCGCGTCGATTGGCGCGGTTTCGTTGTTCGCGGCGTTTCTGGCCGCGCTCGTCTACGGGCTGCGTCCGGATGAGAAATGGGATGCGCAATTCAACGCCCACACGCAACGCAAAAGCCGCTCAGGCTGGACGGTGATTTTCGTCGTGATCTTTTCGCTGCTGATCGGTGCGTTTCTACTGATGACCGGTCTCGCGCTTGCGTTTCAGACCTACTTCGAAAGTCAGGTTGAGGCGGCCAAAGCGATTTCGCAGTAACGCCCCGTAGCGGGACCAGCAAGCATTCCCTCGCGCTAGAAAAGCCTAAGTTGCGGATTGTCGCGCGCCGGTGCGCTTGGCTGCTCGGCGCGCAGCGACTCGATCCGGCGAAACTGCGACATGTCGAGAATGCCGCGGTCGCGCCCGCTCAGCCCTAACCGGCGCACGGCCTTGTGAAAGCGCTGCCTCAGCAGATCCGCCCATAAGCCCTCTCCCTTCATGCGGGTCGAGAACGACGAGTCGTAATCCTTGCCGCCCCGCATATCGTGCACACGGTTCATCACCCGCTCGGCCCGATCCGGGAAATGTGCGCTCAGCCAATCCTTGAACAGCGGTGCGACCTCCCACGGCAACCGCAACACGATATAGCTCGCGTTGCTGGCGCCCGCTTCCGCGCACGCGTCGAGCACGCGCTCCATGTCCGGCTCGGTGACGAAAGGGATCACCGGCGCGATGCTGACGCCGACCGGTATGCCCGCCTCACTGAGCGTTCGGATCGTGCGCAGCCGACGCGACGGCGTGGCCGCGCGCGGTTCGAGCGTGCGGGCGATGTCGGCGTCCAGCGTGGTGATGGTGATCGCCGCCATGAATTGCCCGCGCTCCGCCATCGGCGCGAGCAGGTCGATGTCGCGCTCGATCAGCGACGATTTGGTGATCGCCGCGAACGGGTGATTGCGCTCGCTGAGCACTTCGATCACCCGACGTGTAAGTCGCAAGTCGCGTTCGGCCGGCTGCCATGCGTCGGTCGCGACACCGAGCGCGATCGGCTCGGGCACATAGGATTTCTTCGACAGTTCCCGCTCGAGCAGTTCGGGCGCGTTGATCTTCGCGTAGATGCGGCTTTCGAAATCGAGCCCCGGTGACAACCCCAAATAGCTGTGCGTGGGCCGCGCGAAGCAATAGATGCAACCGTGCTCGCAACCGCGATACGGATTCAGCGACACATTGAACGGAATGTCCGGCGACGCGTTGCGTGTGAGGATAGTTTTCGCGCGTTCCTCGAACACCTGCGTGCGCAAAACCTTCGGCTCGCTGTCTTCGTCGGCCGCCTGCCAGCCGTCGTCGACGGCCTCGCGCTGGTCGACTTCGTAGCGGCCTTGCAGATTCGTGACTGCACCGCGCCCCTTGCGAGGCGCCGGCGGCGCGATCGGAAATTCGGGAATGTCAGGGGTGTCGGGGTCGTCCACGGCGGGCCACGCAAAGCAAACGCAAACAGGAAGCGCCAAAGGAAAACGGCGCAAAATACCTGTATAAATATACAGTGTTTACGCCGTTTGTCGAGCACTTCGTTGCCCGCGAGAGCGTGATGAGCCTCGTCAGCGATCAAGGCACTTAGTCGGTCACCGCGATGGTCAGCGTCTCCTTGATTTCCTCCATCACCACATAGCTCTTCGACTGCACCGCCCCCGGCAACTGCAGCAGGATGTCTCCGAGCAACTTGCGGTAGTCGGCCATTTCGCCGATGCGCGCCTTGATCAGATAGTCGAAATCGCCCGACACGAGGTGGCACTCGAGCACCTCGGGAATCTTCTGCACCTCGCGCCGGAACTGGTCGAACATGTTGCCGCTCTTGTGGTCGAGCGTGATCTCGACGAACACCAGCAGCGCCGCGCCCAGCTCGGCCGGGTTCACCCGTGCGTAGTAGCCGGTGATCACGCCGTCGCGCTCCATCCGCTTGACGCGCTCGATGCATGGCGTCACCGACAAACCGACCCGTTCCGCCAGGTCCTTCATCGCCATACGGCCGTCTTGCTGCAGGAGCCGCAGGATCTTGTGATCGAGCTTATCGAGAGCCCGCACGGGATGGCGCTGGGTACGCATAGTGTTTTTGCTGAAAATGATGAAAATACGATAACAAAACCTGCTTCACTGTTAATAGTATAGCGGTTAACACTGGGCGGCCGGCATTTCACCTCACGTTGCAGCGCGTTGAATCGAATCAGATCGAATCCAGCGACGCGCGCCTTGCCCTCACTCAATTCTTGGATATCCGGAGCAGCTATGCGAGTCGTCGTTTTGGGCAGTGGCGTCGTCGGTGTGACGAGCGCGTATTACCTCGCGCGCGCCGGTCACGAAGTGACCGTCATCGATCGCGAGGCCGGCCCGGCGCTCGAAACCAGTTTCGCCAATGCGGGCCAGATCTCGCCGGGCTACGCGTCGCCGTGGGCCGCGCCGGGCGTGCCGCTGAAGGCCGTCAAGTGGATGTTCCAGAAACACGCGCCGCTCGCGATCCGCCTCGACGGCACCGCGTTCCAGCTGCAATGGATGTGGCAGATGCTGCAGAACTGCACGGCGCCCCGCTATGCGGTGAACAAGGGCCGCATGGTGCGGCTCGCCGAATACAGCCGCGACTGCCTGCAGGCGCTGCGCGCCGACACCGGCATCCAGTACGAAGGCCGCACCGGCGGCACGCTGCAGGTATTTCGCACGCAGCAGCAGTTCGACGGCGCCGCGAAAGACATCGCCGTGCTGGAGGAAGCCAACGTGCCGTACGAACTGCTGACCGCTGACCAGCTCGGCAAGGCCGAACCGGCGCTCGCGGCGGTGTCGCACAAGCTCACCGGCGGCCTGCGCCTGCCCGGCGACGAAACCGGCGACTGCCAGATGTTCACGACGCGCCTCGCGGCGCTCGCCGAGCAGTTGGGCGTCAAGTTCCGCTACAACACGCCGATCGACGCGCTCGCGATGGCCGGTGGCCGGATCGCCGGCGTGCAGTGCGGCGGCGAACTCGTGCGCGCGGACTCGTTCGTGGTCGCGCTCGGCTCGTACTCGACGCGCTTCCTCGATGGCATGGTGAAGATTCCGGTCTATCCGCTGAAGGGCTATTCGATCACCGCGCCGATCGTCGACGCGACTGCGGCGCCGGTATCGACCGTGCTCGACGAGACCTACAAGATCGCGATCACGCGCTTCGATGACCGGATTCGCGTCGGCGGCATGGCTGAGGTCGTCGGCTTCGACAAGTCACTGCGCGAGGCGCGCCGCAAGACGCTCGAGCTTTCGGTGAACGACCTGTTCCCGGGTGGCGGCGACACGTCGAAGGCGACGTTCTGGACCGGTCTGCGGCCGATGACGCCGGACAGCACGCCGATCGTCGGTCGCACGCCGGTGCCGAACCTGTTCCTGAACACCGGCCACGGCACGCTCGGCTGGACGATGTCGTGCGGCTCGGGCCAACTGCTTGCCGACCTGATGTCGGGCAAGCAGCCGGCGATTCGCGCGGACGATCTGTCGGTGCATCGCTATCTCGGCGAGACCGCGGGCGAACATCGGCCGGCGTATGCGTGAGTTCGAGTGCGTGCGGCGACGTGGCCTTGGCCACAAGCACAGACCTCGACAAACAGCAGCAGTAAAAACAAACGGCGCCTCGCGAGGCGCCGTTTGCTTTTCAATGTACCGCCGCAATCGCGGCAGGCATCAACGCATGCTCAGAACTGGTCTTCCGACAGAGCCAGCACGCCCTCTCCACCCTTCGCGCTAACGATCGACACTTCGAGCGCGGCCGCCTGTGGCAGCACATGCTCGGCGTAAAACCGTGCAGTTGCAATCTTCGCGTCATGAAACGCGGGGTCCTCGTCGCGCCTCGCCGCCGCGGCGAGCTGCGCACGCGCCATCTGCCAGCCACCCAACACGATGCCCGCGAGCTTCAGATAGGGGACGCTGCCCGCGAACACCGCATTCGGATCGCTCTTCGCATTCGCGACAACGAAATCGACGACCGCGCCAAGCGCACGCTGCCCCTGCGCGAGCTGTGTGCGCATCGACGCGAACGCCGCGCCCTGCTGCGCGCCGAGCGCTGCAACCGTTTCGGCGATGCCAGCCAACAGTTCCTTCGCGACCTTGCCGCCGTCGCGCAGCGTCTTGCGACCGATCAGGTCGTTGGCCTGGATCGCGGTCGTACCTTCGTAGATCGGCAGAATGCGCGCGTCGCGGTAGTACTGCGCGGCGCCGGTTTCCTCGATGAAGCCCATGCCGCCATGCACCTGTACACCCAGGCTCGTCACGTCGATCGACAGTTCCGTGCTCCAGCCCTTCACGATCGGCACCAGGTATTCGTAGATCGCCTGATGCTTCGCGCGCGTAGCGTCGTCCGGATGACGATGCGCGATATCGCAGTGCGCGGCCGCGACATACGCAAGCGCGCGCGACGCCTCGGTCAGGCTGCGCATCGTCGACAGCATGCGGCGCACGTCCGGGTGCTGGATGATCGCGACCGACTGCTTCGCGGAGCCATCCACCGGACGGCTCTGCACGCGCTCCTTCGCATACGCGACCGCCTTCTGATACGCGCGATCCGAGATCGCGACCCCTTGCATGCCGACCGCGAAACGCGCGGCGTTCATCATGATGAACATGTATTCGAGGCCGCGATTCTCCTCGCCGATCAGCTGGCCGAGGGCGCCGCCGTGATCCCCGAACTGCAGCACCGCTGTCGGGCTCGCCTTGATGCCGAGCTTGTGCTCGATCGACACGCAATGCACGTCGTTGCGCTCGCCGAGCGAGCCGTCCTCGTTGACGAGAAACTTCGGCACGAGGAACAGCGAAATGCCCTTCACACCATCGGGCGCGTCAGGCGTGCGCGCAAGAACGAGATGCACGATGTTCTTCGCCATGTCGTGCTCGCCCCACGTAATGAAAATCTTCGTGCCGAACAGCTTGAACGAACCGTCGCCCTGCGGCTCGGCGCGGGTGCGTACCAGCGCGAGATCGGAGCCCGCCTGCGGCTCGGTCAGGTTCATCGTGCCGGTCCATTCGCCTGAGATCAGCTTCGGCACGAAGGTCTGTTTCTGCGCTTCGCTGCCGGCAGTCAATAGTGCTTCGATCGCGCCGTCGGTCAGCAAAGGACACAACGCGAACGACAGATTCGACGCGTTGAGCATTTCGACGCATGGCGTCCCGATCAGCTTCGGCAGCCCCTGCCCTTCATAGTCGAGCGGATGCTGCACGCCCTGCCAGCCGCCCGCGGCGAACTGGCGGAACGCGTCGCTAAAACCGGGCGTCGCGGTGACGACGCCATCCTTCCAACTGCTCGGGTTGCGATCGCCGTCGACGTTCAGCGGCGCGAGCACTTCGCCACATAGTTTCGCCGACTCTTCGAGCACGGCCCGCGCCGTGTCGAGGTTCGCGTCTTCGAAGCCGGGCAGCTTCGCGATGTCTTCGAGTCCGGCCAGTTCTTTCATCACGAACAGCATGTCCTTGATGGGCGCCGTATAGCTCATTTCGGTTCTCCTCCCTTGATATGAAAAAAGGGCGCGGGACTTGGTCGGTCCTGCGCCCTTCGCTTGCTTTCGGCGGCCTTTTTCAGCCGCCGCGGCGCTTAGCCGAGTTCCTTCACGAGTTCCGGCACGAGGGTGAACAGATCGCCAACGAGGCCGTAATCGGCGACGCTAAAGATCGGCGCTTCTTCGTCCTTGTTGATCGCGACGATGACCTTCGAGTCCTTCATGCCGGCGAGGTGCTGGATCGCACCCGAGATGCCGACCGCGACGTACAGTTGCGGCGCGACGATCTTGCCGGTCTGGCCGACCTGGTAGTCGTTCGGCACGAAGCCCGCGTCGACGGCCGCGCGCGATGCGCCGAGTGCCGCGCCGAGTTTGTCGGCCAGTGGTTCCAGAACCTTCGTGTAGTTCTCGCCATTGCCCAGACCTCGGCCGCCCGACACGATGATCTTCGCGCTCGTCAATTCCGGACGATCGAGCTTCGTCACTTCGCGGCTCACGAACTGCGAGATGCCGGCGTCGGCTGCGGCTTCGATCTTTTCGATCGCTGCGCTGCCGCCTTCGGCTGCGACGGCGTCGAAGCCGGTCGAACGTACCGTGATGACCTTGATCGCATCTTGCGATTGAACCGTCGCGATCGCGTTGCCCGCATAGATCGGACGCTCGAACGTGTCGGCGCTATCCACTGCCGTGATGTCGCTGATCTGCGCGACGTCGAGCTTCGCGGCGATACGCGGCGCGACGTTCTTGCCGTACGCGGTAGCCGGCGCGAGGATGTGCGTGTAGTTCTTCGCCGCATCTTGCACAAGCGTCAGCACCGTCGCTTCGACGTTTTCCGCGAGACCCGCTTCGAGTTGCGGCGCGTCGGCCAGCAGTACCTTGGCGACGCCGGCGATCTTCGCTGCCGCATCGGCCGCGGCCTGCGCGTTGTGACCCGCGACCAGCACGTGAATGTCACCGCCGATCTTCTGTGCCGCTGCGATCGTGTTCAGCGTCGCGGCCTTGATCGACGCGTTATCGTGTTCTGCAATTACCAGATTCGTCATTTCTTGCGTCTCCTCACAGCACCTTGGCTTCGGTCTTCAGCTTCTCGACCAGCGTCTTCACGTCCGGCACCTTCACACCGGCGGAACGCTTCGGAGGCTCGGCGACTTTCAGCGTCTTCAGACGCGGCGTGACGTCTACACCGAGATCTTCGGGCTTGATCGTTTCCAGCGGCTTTTTCTTCGCCTTCATGATGTTCGGCAGCGTCACGTAACGCGGCTCGTTCAGGCGCAGATCGGTCGTCACCACGGCCGGCAGCGTCAGCGACAGCGTTTCGGCGCCGCCATCCACTTCACGCGACACCGTCGCCTTGCCGTCCGCGACAATCACCTTCGACGCGAACGTCGCCTGCGGCAGGTTCGCCAGCGCGGCGAGCATCTGGCCGGTCTGATTGGAGTCGTCGTCGATGGCCTGCTTGCCGAGGATCACCAGCTGCGGTTGCTCCTTGTCGACCAGCGCCTTGAGCAGCTTCGCGACTGCGAGCGGCTGCAGCTCTTCGTTCGATTCGATCAGGATCGCGCGATCCGCACCGATCGCGAGCGCGGTGCGCAGCGTTTCCTGCGACTGCGTCACACCGGCCGACACGGCGATCACTTCGGTCGCCACACCCGCTTCCTTCAGACGCACGGCCTCTTCAACCGCGATTTCGTCGAACGGATTCATCGACATTTTCACGTTCGCAATATCGACGCCCGTGCCGTCCGATTTCACGCGGACCTTCACGTTGTAGTCGACCACTCTTTTCACTGGCACCAGAATTTTCATGCACACGCTCCAAAGTTACGAATACGTCAACCCGACGAACATTATAGCGACTGCCCTGATGGCAGCCGTGTCGCGGGCGCTCTGCGGGAGGATATCGCTCCTCCGCGGCGTGACGGCAATATCGAACGATCGTTCTATTTTAATCTCTAAAAAACCCGGGAGACAACCCCGGGTTCCGAATCCGACCTCTAATTTCGCATCGCCGTCGTGTTCTGCGAGGTCCGTGGACCATTGCATCACCAGGAGGTGATCACCGCGCCGCCGAATTTGCCGTCGACGAACTGCTTCACTTCCGGCGAGTGGTACGCCGCGACGAGCTTAGCGACCCACGGCTTGTTCTTGTCCGCTTCGCGGATCGCGATGACGTTCACGTACGGACCCTTCGGGTCCTCGATCGCGATGGCGTCCTGCTTCGGCTTGAGGCCCGCTTCCATCGCGAAGTTGGTGTTGATCGCGGCGGCATCGACGTCGCCCAGCGAACGCGGAATCTGCGCCGCGTCCAGCTCGACGATCTTCAGCTTCTTCGGATTGTCGACGATGTCGAGCGGCGTCGCCTTCAGGCCGGCATCGGCGCGCAGCTTCAGCAAGCCCTGCTTCTGCAATAGCAGAAGCGCGCGGCCGCCGTTGGTCGGATCGTTCGGCACGGCGATCTTCGCGCCCGGCTGCAGTTCGGCGAGCGACTTCACCTTCTTCGAGTAGATGCCCATCGGGTACGTGACTGTATCGGCGATACGGATCAGTTTGTAGCCACGGTCCTTCACCTGCGCCTGCAAGTACGGGTCGTGCTGGTAGCTGTTCGCGTCCAGATCGCCGCTCGCGAGCGCAGCGTTCGGCTGCACGTAATCGGAGAATTCGACGATCTTGATGTTCAGGCCGTTCTTCGCGGCGACCGACTTCACGACATCCATGATCTGCGCGTGCGGGCCGCCGGTGACGCCGACCTTGATCGTGTCGTCGGCATGCGCCGCGGTGGTGGCGAAGAGCGTTGCCGCGCCCAGCGCGGCGGCCAGCTTGAGAATGAAGCGACGTTGCATGATGGACCTTTTCCGAATCTCTATTAGCGGGCTTCCGAACGCCCTTGTTTATTTATGGCTCAAACGACGCACGAGCCAATCCCCAAACGACTGCACCAGCTGCACGAACACGATCAGGATCAGCACGACCGCGAGCATCACTTCCGGCAGGAAGCGCTGATAGCCGTAGCGGATGCCGAGGTCGCCAAGACCACCGCCGCCGATCGCGCCCGCCATCGCCGAATAGCCGACCAGCGACACGAAAGTGATCGTCAAGCCGGCGACTACGCCCGGCAGCGATTCCGGCAACAGCACCTTGAACACGATCTGACTGGCGGTCGCGCCCATCGCCTGGGCCGCCTCGATGAGCCCGCGATCGACCTCGCGCAGCGCCGTCTCGACCAGGCGCGCGATAAACGGCGCGGCGGCGATCGTCAGCGGCACGATGGCGGCCGCGGTGCCGATCGACGAGCCGACGACGAGCCGCGTAAACGGAATCACCGCGACCAGCAGGATGATGAAAGGTGTGGAGCGCACCGCATTGACGATCACGCCCATCACGCGATTCACCGCGACGTTTTCGAGCACGCCCTGACGGTCGGTCAGATACAGCAGCACGCCGAGCGGCACGCCAACCACGGCGCCAATCAGCCCGGAGATGCCCACCATGATGAGCGTCTCCCAGAACGACTGGACGAACATATCGAACATTTCACTCAACATGCGAGAGCTCCTCCACTACAACACCCTGCTCGCGCAGAAACGTGATCGCCTGCGCGACCTTGGTCGGATCACCGCCCGCCAGGACCGCGAGCGAGCCGAACGCCTGCCCCTGGATCTCGTCGATCTGGCCGTGCAGGATGTTGAAGTCGAGTTCGTAGCGGCGAATCGTCTCCGACAGGATCGGTTGATCGACGCCGGAACCGGTGAACGCGAGGCGCAACAGATGGCCGCTGCCGGTCTTCAGGCGCTGCGCGACGCGCGCCTTCATGGCGGGCGGCAGTTCCTGCGCAATCACGTCGCCGATCAGCGCGCGCGTGACTTCGTGGTGCGGCTGCAGGAACACGTCGATCACCTTGCCTTCTTCGACAACGCGGCCCGCGTCGAGCACAGCGACGCGATCGCAGACCTGCTTGATCACGTCCATCTGGTGCGTGATCAGCACGACCGTCAGGTTCAGTTCGCGGTTGATGCGCTTCAGCAGATCAAGAATGGCGCGCGTGGTTTCGGGGTCGAGCGCGGAAGTCGCCTCGTCCGACAGCAGCACCTTCGGCTTGCTCGCAAGCGCCCGCGCAATGCCCACGCGCTGCTTCTGCCCGCCGCTGATCTGCGCCGGATAGCGGTCCTTCTGCGCCGACAGTCCGACGAGCTCGAGCAGCGGCAGCACGTTGGCCTCGATTTCGTCGCGCTTCATGCGGGCCAGTTCGAGCGGCAGCGCGACGTTCTCATACACGGTGCGCGACGACAACAGATTGAAGTGCTGGAAGATCATGCCGATCTCGCGACGCGCGTCGCGCAGTTGCGCGGCGGGCAGCGTCGTCAGATCGCGGCCGTTGACGAGGATGTTGCCCTCGGATGGGCGCGTCAGCAGGTTGATCGTGCGCACGAGCGTGCTCTTGCCCGCGCCGCTGCGGCCGATGATGCCGAACACCTCGCCCGCCGGAATCGTCAGATTGACGTTGTGCAGCGCTTCGACCCAGCCCCGGGGTCCGGCGAACCGCTGGGAAACATTGCGTATTTCGATCATGGACAAACGAAAACGGCGGAGGCTGCCGGCGAGCATCGTGCTCCCGACAAGCGGCCGCCGTTTCTTTTATTGGGATTTGAGGTCGCCATTCTACCGCAGCGGCGACATACCCTTTAATAATCAATTCCGATCTTTTCATAACCTGAGGGCATTAGAGCCGCGCCTTTATGCACAAACCCTCGCGCGCGTCGCGCCGCTGCGACTATGATCGGGCCACCCCCTCCGTACAGGCTGCCGCCATGCAGACTTCCCCGAGCCACACCGTGCGCGCGAGCGCCGGCAGTCTTAAGAAAGACGCGCCGCAGCGCGCGTCGGTCACGACCGGCGATGGCATCGAGTTGCCGCTGTATCGCTGGCAGCCGAACGGGCCGATACGCGCGACGGTCGCGCTGCTGCACGGCCTCGCCGAGCACGCCGGCCGTTACGCGGCCGTCGCGGACCGGCTCAACGCGGCGGGCATCGAACTCGTCGCGATCGATCTGCGCGGACACGGGCACGCGCCCGGCAGGCGGGTCTATGTGAAACGCTTCGACGACTACCTGCTCGATGCGCAGGCGCTGCTCGATGCCGCCGCGCAAAGCTGCGCGCCGCTCTTCTTGATGGGTCACAGCATGGGTGGCGCGGTGGCCGCGCTGTACGCGATCGAACGTCTCGGCTCGAACGGGCGGCGCCTGAGTGGTCTGATCCTGTCGAGTCCCGCGCTTGCGCCGGGCCGCGACGTGCCGAAGTGGATGCTCGCGCTAAGCCAGCTGATCAGCCGCGTCTATCCGGGCTTCCCGGCGATGAAGATCGACCCTACGCTGCTGTCGCGCCTTCAGCCGGTGGTCAAAGCCAACCTCAACGATCCGCTCGTGCATCACGACGCGATTCCGGCGCGAACGGGCGCCGAGCTGCTGCTTGCGATGGCGCGGATTGAACGTGGTCGCGCGGGGCTGCGCATGCCGCTGCTCGTGTTTCATGGCACCGACGACAAACTGACCGAGCCCGACGGCAGCCGCGCGTTCGGCGAGCAAGCGGGCTCGCCTGACAAGACTCTTACGCTGCATGAGGGCAGCTATCACGAGACGATGAACGACCTCGACCGCGACCGGGTGATCGCGGCGTTGGTCGACTGGATTGAAAGACGGTCGGTGGGACGGAGTTGAGAAGATGCGGCGCCTGGTAGCCGTCGACTACCGCTTCCACGCCGGCGCGCGTTTGTCGATAAAAGCCTGCACGCCTTCGAGCGCCGAGTCGTCCATCATGTTGCAGGCCATCGTCTGCCCCGCGAGCTGGTACGCGGCTTCGATACCCATTTCGAGTTGCCGGTAAAACAGGCCCTTGCCCGCGCTGACCGCTTCGACCGGCTTCGCGCAGATGCTCCCGGCGAGCCGCGCGACTTCGTCGTCGAGCGCGTCGGCTGGGGCGACGCGGTTAACGAGCCCCTGCTTGCGCGCTTCGGCGGCGTCGATGAAGTCGCCGGTCAGCAGCATTTCAAGCGCGGACTTGCGCGACAGGTTGCGCGACAGAGGCACCGATGGTGTCGCGCAGAACAATCCGAGGTTCACGCCCGACACGGCGAAGCGCGCGGTCTCGGCGGCGACCGCGAGATCGCACATTGCGACGAGCTGGCAGCCGGCCGCGGTCGCGATGCCGTGCACGCGCGCGATCACCGGCTGCGGCATGCGCTGGATCGTCAGCATCAGCTTCGTGCAGCGCGCGAATAGCTGCTGGTAGTACTCGAGCGACGGCGCCGCGCGCATTTCCTTCAGGTCGTGGCCCGCGCAGAATGCGCGGCCTGCGCCGGCGATCACGACCACGCGGGCATCGGTCTTCGCGATGTCGGTCAACGTCTGTTGCAGTTCGTCGAGCAGCGCTTCGGACAGCGCGTTGAATGCATCGGGCCGGTTCATCGTTACGCGCACGACGCCCGGTACGTCATACGCGTCGTGTTCGATGGTGACCAGCGACGCGTCGCCGGTATTGACGGGGTTGACGTTCATGGCTCAAATCTCCGCCAGCGACCGCACGTGCGCGACCACGCTGCGCCCGAGCGCCGACAGGTTGTAGCCGCCCTCGAGACAACTGACGATGCGCCCGCGCGCGTAGCGCCGCGCGATCTCGCGCACCTGGTCGGTAATCCACGCGTAATCGTCTTCGACGAGACCCATGTTGCCGAGGTCGTCCTCGCGATGCGCGTCGAAGCCGGCCGAGATAAACAGCATCTCCGGCCTGAACTCGTGCAGGCGCGGCAACCACAGCATATCGACCGCTTCGCGCACGGCCATGCCGTTCGAGCGTGCCGGCATCGGCACGTTGCACATGTTGGACGCCTGGTTGTCGGCGCCCGTGAACGGATAGAACGGGTGCTGAAAGATGCTGCACATCAGCACGCGCGGGTCGCCGGCGAACGCGGCCTCGGTACCGTTGCCGTGATGCACGTCGAAGTCGACGATGGCGACCCGTGCGAGACCATGCACGTCGAGCGCGTGGCGCGCGGCGATCGCGACGTTGTTGAAGAAGCAGAAGCCCATCGCGCGCGCCGGCTCCGCGTGATGGCCGGGCGGCCGCACGCTGCAGAACGCGTTGTCGTAGCGGCCTTCGATCACCGCGTCGGTGGCGGCGACGGCCGCGCCCGCCGCGCGCAACGCGGCCCGCAACGTGTGCGGATTCATCGTCGTGTCGGGATCGATTTCGGCGACGCCCTCGACCGGCGAGCGGCCGCGGATGTAGTCGACGTGCGCCTGCGTGTGCACGCGCAGCAGCGCGGCCTCGTCGACGAGCGGCGCCGACTCGCGCTCGATCAGCGCGTCGATGCGGCTCGCGATCAGCTGATCCTCGATCGCCTGCAGACGCGCGGGACACTCGGGATGCCACTGGCCCATGTCGTGCAGCAGACAGTCGGGGTGGGAATAGAAACCTGTTGCCATAGTTCGTGTTGTGCGTCTCTTCTACGGCGCGGCGCATGAACTGCGCGCGCGACGTGTCTCCGTCGAGGGGCGCGCGCCCCCGCGCGCCCATATTCGTCAAGTTACCACACGACGCCGCTGTCGCCGATTCAGCACGGTTTTGCGGGAGCCGTCGGGTATACTTCCCCGACCCGTTATTCGCCGTTTCGTTCCTGCCGCTTTCCGACTGCTTCCAGCCTTTCACGCATCGCGCTCACTGCTCACCATGACCGTCAAGCTTGCTCTGTCCGCAGGATCCCCATGCAACCGGCTTCGCCTCAACACCCTCGCCGCCTCACTGACCGTCGCATCGTGCATGTTCATCGCAGCAAGTCCCGCGAGCGCGCAAAGCGCCCCGCGCAAAGCCTCGGTGCAGCTCGCGCAGAGCCAGCCGCAACAGCCGGTACCGCAAGGGCAAACGTTTGAGGAAGAGATCATTCCGCAGCGTTATGCGAACAACGCGAACGTCGATGCGTTCATCAACGAGATGGTCGCGCGCTACGATTTCGACGAAGCGTCGCTGCATGCGCTGTTTGCCGGCGTCAGCTACTCGGCGACCGCGGTGAAGCTGGTCACGCCGTCGCTGACGCCGTCGGTCAAGAACTGGCGCTCGTATCAGGCGCGCTTCCTCGACCCGGTGCGCGTCAATGCCGGCGTGCAGTTCTGGCGCGAGAACCGCGCCACGCTGCAGCGCGCGTATCAGGAGTTCGGCGTGCCGCCGGAGATGGTCGTCGGCATCATCGGCGTCGAGACGATCTATGGCCGCTACATGGGTAATTTCCGCGTGCTCGATGCGCTGACCACGCTGAGCTTCGACTATCCGAACACCGCGAATCGCGCGGACCGCCAGGCGACCTTTCGCAAGAATCTCGAAGACTACCTGGTATGGACGCGCGACGCGCAGATCGACCCGAACACGGTGCTCGGTTCGTACACGGGCGCGATCGGCATTCCGCAGTTCCTGCCGAGCAGCATCGTCCAATACGCGGTCGACTACGAGGGCAACAAGCACATCGATCTGCGCACGAGTGACGCCGATGCGATCGGCAGCGTCGCGAACTATCTGCGCCAGAACGGCTGGGAAAGCGGTCGGCCGGTGGTATGGCGAATCGGCTCGGACGCGGGTAGCCTCGGTGTCGCGCAGGCGGCGGCCACCGGTCAGCCGGAGCCGCACTGGCCGCTCGACCAGTTGCTGCGCGCCGGCCTCGTGCTGAACGAGCCGAACTTCGACATCGCTTCCGAAGCAGGCACGCCGGTCACGGTGGTCGATCTGCCGACACCGGGACGCGGCACCGAGTTCGTGCTCGGCCTGAAAAACTTTTACGTGCTCACCCGCTACAACCGCAGCTTCTTCTATGCGCTCGCGGTGTATCAGCTGGGTCAGAAGGTCAAAGCGCAGATGGAAGCAATCGACGCGGCGAATGCCGCGAAAGCGGCCAACAACGGCGGCGCGTCGCGAGGTCAGGCGGATCAGTCGAACTCAGATTCGCAGTGAGTCACGCAGCGAGTCGCCGTGGGCGCCTCGCGTTGACGGAGGTAAAAAAAGCGCCGGCTCGACCGGCGCTTTTCATTGGCTCGTGCGCCCGCGAAGGCGCTCGGTGACCCGCTTACGCGGGAAAGACCCCAGTGGACAGATAACGGTCGCCGCGATCGCAGACGATGAACACGATCGTCGCGTTCTCGACCTGACGCGCGATGCGCAGCGCGACTTCGCACGCGCCGCCCGACGAAATTCCGGCGAAGATGCCTTCGACCGACGCCAGGCGGCGCGCCATCGCCTCGGCGGCGGATTGACTGACGTTCTCCACACGGTCGACGCGGCTGCGGTCGAAAATTTTCGGCAGATACGCTTCCGGCCATTTGCGAATACCCGGAATACGTGAACCCTCTTCCGGCTGCGCGCCGATGATTTCAATCTGCTGGTTCTGCGTCTTCAAATATGTCGACACGCCCATGATCGTGCCGGTCGTGCCCATCGACGACACGAAGTGCGTGATGCGCCCTTCCGTGTCACGCCAGATTTCCGGACCCGTGCCTTCGATGTGCGAGGCCGGATTGTCCGGGTTGGCGAACTGATCGAGGATGATGCCCTTGCCTTCGCGCTGCATCTGCTCCGCGAGATCGCGCGCGTACTCCATGCCGCCCTTGACCGGCGTCAGAATGATTTCCGCGCCGTAGGCCGCCATGCTCTGACGGCGCTCGACCGACAGATCTTCCGGCATGATCAGCACCATCTTGTAGCCGCGGACCGCCGCAGCCATTGCGAGCGCGATGCCCGTGTTGCCGCTGGTCGACTCGATCAGCGTGTCGCCCGGCTTGATGCGCCCGCGCGCTTCGGCCTTCTTGATCATCGACAATGCCGGACGGTCCTTCACCGACCCCGCCGGGTTGTTGCCCTCGAGTTTCGCGAGGATCACATTGTTGCGGCTGCGGATCTCGTCGTCGGGAAGCCGGACGAGTTGTACGAGCGGCGTATTGCCGACCGTGTCTTCAATCGTTTTGTATGCCATATGAGGTCTAGCGATCGATGCGCGAAAGAGTGTCTTCAATCCATCGATTCTAAACCACGAACTCCGGCGCTGGCCTGCAGCCCTTCTGTCCGCATGGATGCATGCCGCTTGCGGCGCAAAAAGCCCGCGGCTGCGAGCCGCGGGAAGTGGTGTGTGCAAATCGAAGCAATGGGATGTTCGCGGACCTTGCGCGCCGCAAGCCGCGAGTCAGCATGGCATGCGCAAGGCTCGCGGCCGCTTACTTCTTCACCGCCACTGCGGCGGCGCCCTTCTGCGTGGCGGCGGGCGCGGCCGCAGCGGCCGGCTCCTTGGCCGCTGCAGCTGCCGCAACCTGCGTGCTAGCAGCCGCGCCAACCGGTCCGACAGCGAGACCCTCCGCCTGCAGGCGCTCGATGGTGTGGCCGCCCATGCCCTTGACGCGCTTGCCGAGATCGGCCGCGTCCTTGAACGGGCCGTGCGCATTGCGTTCGTCGACGATCGCTTTGGCTTTTGCCGGACCGATGCCCTTGATGCCGCGCAGCGCGTCCTCGTTAGCCGTGTTGACGTCGACCGCCGCATACGCGTGGCCGAAAGCGGCGAGCATCGCCGCGGTAACCAGTACTTTTCGAAACATATTGGAATCTCCCTGTTGCCACTGGCCGGCGACCATCACCGGCCAGGAGATTCCAGTTTAAAGAGGACGGCGTACTAATTACACCTGGCCGAACAGCCAGCGCACGTAACGATCGACACCTTCCTGCACGCTCAGAAACGGCGCGTCGTAGCCGGCCGCGCGCAGCTTCGACTGATCGGCCTGCGTGAAGCACTGATACTTGCCGCGCAGCGCGTCGGGAAACGGAATGTATTCGATCAGCCCGCGTTGCACCTGATCCGCGAGCGACAGCGCCGGCTCGTTGTTCAGCGCACGCAGCGTGTTGACCACGGTGCTCGCGATGTCGTTGAACGGCTGCGCGCGGCCGGTGCCGAGATTGAAAATGCCGGACTTCTCCGGATGATCGAAGAAGAACAGATTGACCTTGACGACGTCTTCGACCGAGATGAAATCGCGCGTCTGCTCACCAGCCGCATAGCCGTTGTATTCGCCGAACAGCTTGACCTTGCCCTCGGCGCGGAACTGGTTGAAGTTGTGAAATGCGACCGACGCCATGCGCGCCTTATGCGTTTCGCGCGGACCGTAGACGTTGAAATAACGGAAGCCCACGATCTGGCTTTTCGCGGTGGGCAACACGCGGCGAATCACCTGGTCGAACAGGAACTTCGAATAGCCGTACACGTTGAGCGGCTGCTCGAGCTCGCGCTCCTCGACGAAGCGGCTCGAGCCGCCATACGTCGCCGCCGACGACGCATACAGGAACTGGACGTCCTGCGCGAGACAGATGTCGAGCACGTCGCGGCTATAGCGATAGTTGTTGTCCATCATGTAGCGGCCGTCGGTTTCCATCGTGTCCGAGCAGGCACCTTCGTGGAAGATCGCGCGCACCTTGCCGAAGTCGCCGCGCCTGAAGCGGTCGACGAATTCGGTTTTGTCGAGATAGTCGTCGATTTCGCAGTCGACCAGATTCCTGAACTTGTCCGCGCGCGTGAGGTTGTCGACGGCGATGATGTGCTGTTCGCCGCGCTCGTTGAGCGCCTTCACGAGATTGCTGCCGATAAAACCGGCCGCGCCGGTGACGATGACGGTCATGATGATCCTGCCGTAGTGAGCTTGGTAGTGAGCTTCGTTCAGTCAACGCCGCGAGGGGCCCGCTGGTCCGTCGACGACGGCGCCCCGCGGGCTGCATCAGGAGAAGAGTTCGTCGTAGTCGACGGTGGCGGTGCCCAGTTTGCCGACCACGATGCCGGCCGCGCGATTCGCAAGCCCGACCGCGTCGACGAGGGAAAGACCCGCGCCGAGCATCGCGGCAAGCGTCGCGATCACGGTGTCGCCCGCGCCCGACACATCATACACTTCGCGCGCAACGGCCGATGCGTGCAGGATGCCATCGTCGGCAAACAGCGTCATGCCCTCCTCCGAGCGCGTCAGCAGCAGCGCCTCGAACTGTAGTTCGGCGCGCAGCTTCGTGACGCGCGCGATCAGGTCTTCCTCGGACTTCCACTGCCCGACGACCTCGCGCAATTCCGCGCGATTCGGCGTGATCAGCGTCGCGCCGCGATAGCGTTCCCAGTCGTCGCCCTTCGGATCGACGAGCACCGGTTTGCCGGCCGCGTGCGCCTTCGCGATCATTTGCGTGACGTGCGTGAGGCCGCCCTTCGCGTAGTCGGACATCAGGATCACGTCGTGCGATGGCAGCAGCTCGTCGAAACGCGCAAGCCCCGCTAGCAGCACTTCATGCGCCGGCGAGTTCTCGAAATCGACGCGCAGTAATTGCTGCTGACGCGATAGCACCCGCAGCTTGATCGTCGTCAGCAAGGCCGGATCGCGTTCGAGATGCGGCGTCACGCCGCTTTCGTCGAGCAGCTGCACGATGCGCTCGCCGGGCTCGTCATGACCGACCACGCACAACAGGCCCGCTTGCGCGCCGAGCGCGACCGCGTTGCGCGCGACGTTCGCCGCGCCGCCCAGGCGATCTTCCTGGCGCTGCACGTGCACGACCGGCACGGGCGCCTCCGGAGAAATGCGGTTGACGTCGCCGAACCAGTAACGGTCGAGCATCACGTCGCCGACCACCAGCACGCGCGCCGCACTGAGCTGCCCGCGCGGCACGACCGTCAGCTTCTGCGCCGTCGTGGACGCGGGCGCCGCGGGCATGGCCTCAGGCATCGGCCGGAAGTTCAGAGGGTTGGGCATAGGGGCGTCCAATAGCGTGGTAGTCGATACCGAGCTCGATCATCGCGTCCGGTTCGTACAGATTGCGGCCGTCGAAAATCAGCGGTGTCTTCAGCACCGATTTCAGATGCACGAAATCAGGACTCTTGAACTCCTTCCATTCGGTCACGATCACGAGTGCATCGGCGCCCGTCAGCGTTTCGTCCTGGGTGCTCGTGAATGTGAGGCGCGCGAGCTGCTCGGGCGCCGCATGCAGATCCATCGCGAACACGCGCTGCGCCTCGGTCACGGCGACCGGATCGTACGCGCGCACGTTCGCGCCGCGCGCGAGCAGCTCACCGATCACGCGACGGCTCGGCGCCTCGCGCATGTCGTCCGTGTTCGGCTTGAACGCGAGGCCCCACACCGCGAACGTGCGGCCGCCCAGATCTTCGCCGAGCTTCGCTGCGATCTTGTTCACGAGCACGTCCTTCTGCTGGTCGTTCACTTCCTCGACCGCCTCGAGAATGCGCAGGTTGTGGCCGCTCTCGCTCGCGGTGCGGATCAGCGCCTGCACGTCCTTCGGAAAGCACGAGCCGCCATAGCCGCAGCCCGCGTACAGGAAGTGATAGCCGATGCGCGGATCGGAACCGATGCCGCGGCGCACCGCCTCGATGTCGGCGCCGACCTTGTCCGCGAGATTCGACATCTCGTTCATGAACGAGATGCGCGTCGCGAGCATCGCGTTGGCCGCGTACTTGGTGAACTCGGCCGAGCGCACGTCCATGTACAGCGTGCGTTCGTGATTGCGGTTGAACGGCGCGTACAGACGCTTCATCATTTCGCGCGCGCGCGCGCCGGGTTCGTCTTCATCGATGCCGATCACGATCCGGTCGGGGCGCATGAAGTCGTCGACGGCCGCACCTTCCTTCAGGAACTCGGGGTTCGACACCACTGAGAAGCGATGCTGCGCGCTTCCCGCGAGCCCGCGTTTCGCGAGCTCTTCGTTGATCACCGCGCGCACGCGTTGCGCGGTGCCGACCGGCACCGTCGATTTGTCGACGATCACCTTGAAGCCGTTCATCGTTCGGCCGATGTTGCGCGCGGCCTCGAGCACGTATTGCAGGTCGGCGGAGCCGTCTTCATCGGGCGGCGTGCCGACCGCGATGAACTGCACGTCGCCGTGCGCGACGCTCGCCGCAACATCGGTCGAGAACGTGATGCGGCCGGCCGCGCGCGTGCGGGCGATCATCTCCTGCAAGCCCGGCTCGTGAATCGGCACGCCGCCTTTGTTCAGGATGTCGATCTTGCGCTGATCGACGTCGAGACAGAAGACGTCGTTGCCGATTTCGGCGAGACAAGCGCCGGTGACAAGGCCCACATAGCCGGTGCCGATAATGGTGATTTTCATACGCTGTCCGGTAGATGGTTCCGGTGATGAATGCCGCTCATGAGGCCGGCGATAAACTCGTTGCGAAATTCGCGGGGCGATGGCGCGGCAATGAACGCCGACGCGGCCAAAGCCGCCCGTGCGGCATCAGCTTGACGCGGCAATCGGCTCGACGCGGCGCGGCGCATAGGTTTCCCAACCGCTGCATCCCGGGCACTGCCAGTAGAAAAGCCGCGCCCTGAAACCACAATTCTGGCACGTATAGCGTGGCAGATTTTTGGTGCGCTGGCGGATCAGTGTGCGCATCAGCTCGAGCTCGCTGCGCCGCGGCTCTTCGGCGACGGCCTGCTGCGCTTCGAGCAGACGCGTCATGCCGGCGAGATTCGGCGACTTCTGCATCTGCGTGCGCGCGAGCGCATGCGCGGCATCGGCGCCGCGCAGCGACGCGACGTGCTGATACGCGACGTCGAGTAGATCATTGCTCGGGTGACGGTCGACCCAAGTGGTCAGCAGATCGGCGCCCTCCTGCGCGCGGCCGAGCGCTTCATACGCCTTCATGATCTTCTCGGCAACGAGCGGCAGATAGGCGGGGTTCTGCTCCTCGACCCGGCGCCACTGCCCGATCGCCGCTTCCGGCGCGCCGCCGGCCGCGTCGACATCGCCGAACAGGATCGTCGCGCGCACGTTGGTCGGGTTCGCCTTCAGCGCGAGACTGAGCTGATGACGTGCTTCGTCCGGCTTCTTCTGCTGCAGCGCTTCCTGAGCAAGTTCGCAATGGAACTGCGCGATTTCCTTGTCGAGCGACGGCGCGCCCATCGTTTCGAGATGGCGCGCGGTATCGATCGACTTGACCCAGTCCTTCTCGATCTCGTAGATCGTCAACAGCGCGCGTTGAGCGCCCAGTGCGTAATCGCCCGCCTGCAGCGAGCGGAAGGTTTCTTCGGCACGGTCGAGCAGACCCGCTTTCAGGAAGTCCTGGCCGAGTTCGTACAGCGCGTGATCGCGCTCGTTGACCGGCAGATCCGCGCGGCTCAGCAGATTTTGATGCACCCGAATGGCGCGGTCCGTTTCGCCGCGCCGGCGGAACAGATTGCCGAGCGCGAAATGTAATTCGACGGTTTCAGGATCGAGCTTGACGACTTCGATGAATGCGTCGATCGCCTGGTCGGGCTGCTCGTTGAGCAGAAAGTTCAGGCCACGAAAATACGACCGCGGCAGGTTGGCGCTTTCGGACAGCAGCGTCTTGAGGTCGTAGCGCGCCGCCATCCAGCCGAACGCGAACGCGACGGGTATGACCAGCAGCCACCAGAAGTCTAGATCCATGCGATTAATGCAAATGTGCGGGAAAGCGAAAACGAAAAGCCGCGCTCAAAGCGCGCGACGCAAGACAGCTCAGACAGCTCAGATCAGCGGCGGCATCGGCGGCTGCTCCACCACGGCCGGAGTCTCGCGTGCCACGCGCAACTCGCGCCTGAGCCGGCCATTCTCCATGCGCAGACGCACGACGGCCGGCATCGCCGACACGAGCCCCGCGAGCAGGCCGATCACGAAAAACGCGAGGCCGATCAGAATCAAAGGCGCCGACCAGACATAGCCGGCGAGGAAATTCAGCGTAGCGGGTTGCGTGTTGGAAAGCGCCAGCACCAGCAGCAGCACGAACACCAGCACACGGATCAGCCAGACGATAAATTTCATGAATAGATCTCTTCACGGCAGTTGCGGGGTGACGCCGGCTTGATGACGCGTCGCGCCACGGTGTTGCCCGCGCCGAAGTGACCCGTATTGTAATGGATGCCCTCGCGGCTGGGCAGCAAGTGGCGGGACGGGGCACTTACGGGAGATTCGCGAAATGCAATGGCCGCAACGGAAGGCACCACTTCTCAAATGATGGACGAAAAAAAAGCGCCCGAAGGCGCTTTTCCTGGTCTTTTGCCGACTGGCTTTGGCCGCTGACGCTAGCTATGCCACGCTGCAAGACACACAGCGTAGTCATTAAAGGTCGTCATCCGGCTCCTCGGCCTTCAGCGGCTCGCCCGCGCGACGATCCACCCGCTCGCGCAATTCCTTGCCCGGCTTGAAGTGCGGTACGTACTTCTCGGGTACCAGCACCTTCTCGCCCGACTTCGGATTGCGTCCGACGCGGGAGGGACGGCGGTTGAGGCCGAAGCTGCCGAAGCCACGAATTTCGATGCGATGGCCTTTGGCAAGTGCCTCCGACATCGCATCAAGCATCGTCTTCACCGCGAAGTCCGCATCCTTGAGAACAAGTTGCGGAAATCGCGTAGCCAGCTGGGCGACCAATTCCGATTTGGTCATACTGCAGCAGACCTCTCAGGCTTACTGGTTCTGGCCGTCGAGCTTGGCCTTCAGCAGCGCGCCGAGGTTCGTCGTGCCGGTAGCGGCTGCGCTCGAATCCGAAGCAGCGAGACCACGGATGGCTTCCTGTTGTTCAGCCGAATCCTTCGCCTTGATCGACAGGTTGATGCCCCGCGACTTGCGATCGATATTGATGATCATCGCGTTGACCTTGTCGCCTTCCTTCAGCACGTTGCGAGCGTCTTCCACGCGGTCTTGGGCGATTTCCGAAGCACGCAGATAGCCTTCGACTTCACCCGACAGCTGGACCACAGCACCCTTCGCGTCCACCGACTTGACGGTACCGTCGACGACCGAACCCTTGTCGTTCATTGCAACGTAGTTGCTGAACGGGTCGCCTTCGAGCTGCTTGATACCCAGCGAAATACGTTCCTTCTCGACGTCGATGCCGAGAACGATCGCTTCCACTTCGTCGCCCTTCTTGTACTTGCGAACGGCCTCCTCGCCGGTTTCGCTCCACGACAGATCCGACAGGTGAACCAGACCGTCGATGCCGCCCGGCAGACCGATGAACACGCCGAAGTCGGTGATCGACTTGATGGCGCCGCTGATCTTGTCGCCCTTCTTGAAGTTGCGGCTGAAGTCGTCCCACGGGTTCGGCTTGCACTGCTTCATGCCGAGGCTGATACGACGGCGGTCTTCGTCGATTTCGAGAACCATGACTTCGACTTCGTCGCCCAGTTGGACAACCTTCGACGGAGCAACGTTCTTGTTGGTCCAGTCCATTTCCGACACGTGGACGAGGCCTTCGATGCCCGATTCCACTTCGACGAATGCGCCGTAGTCGGTGATGTTGGTGACCTTACCGAACAGACGCGTGCCCGACGGGTAACGGCGCGAGATGCCTTCCCACGGATCGTCGCCCAGTTGCTTGATACCGAGCGAAACGCGGTTCTTTTCCTGGTCGAACTTGAGGATCTTCGCGGTGACTTCCTGGCCAACCGACAGAACTTCGCTCGGATGACGCACACGACGCCATGCGATGTCGGTGATGTGCAGCAGGCCGTCGATACCGCCGAGGTCCACGAACGCGCCGTAGTCGGTGATGTTCTTGACCACGCCTTCGACGATCGCGCCTTCCTTCAGCGTTTCGAGCAGCTTCGCGCGCTCTTCGCCTTGCGTTGCCTCGATGACAGCACGGCGCGACAGCACGACGTTGTTACGCTTGCGGTCGAGCTTGATGACGCGGAATTCGAGGGTCTTGCCTTCGTACGGGGTCGTGTCCTTGACCGGACGCGTATCAACCAGCGAACCCGGCAGGAACGCGCGGATGCCGTTGACCATCACGGTCATACCGCCCTTGACTTTGCCCGTGATCGTACCGGTCACGAGTTCATTGTTGTCCAGCGCCTTTTCCAGCGACAGCCACGAAGCCAGACGCTTCGCCTTGTCACGCGACAGGATGGTGTCGCCATAGCCGTTTTCCAGCGCGTCGATCGCGACGGAAACGAAGTCGCCCGCCTGCACTTCTACCTCGCCCGCGTCATTCAGGAACTCTTCGAGCGGGATGTAGGCTTCGGACTTCAGACCAGCGTTCACGACCACGAAGTTGTGGTCGACACGCACGACTTCGGCGGAGATCACTTCGCCAGCGCGCATGTCCTGCTTGGTCAGCGACTCTTCGAACAGAGCCGCAAAAGATTCGGTATTCGGGGTAGAGGTTTGCAGGTCGGACATAAAAATCAGAGTTTGCATGGTCTTCGCAACGCCTGGCTCACCGGACCGGTCAGCAACTGCGGCAAATACGCGAACGCCACGCGGGGTTAAAGGGTTAAAAACAACGCTTCGCGACCATCGCGAAGCACCTACCAACAACGGCACTGCCGCCGCTGGCCACTACTGCGTGACCAGCGCTTCATACCATTGCACCACCTGCTCGACCGCCTGGTCGACCGACAATGCGGAGGTATCAAGCAGCTTTGCATCCGCCGCGGGCTTGAGCGGCGCGGCCGCGCGCTGACTGTCACGCTCGTCGCGCTCACGCAAATCCCGGAGCAAGTCATCTATATTAGCAGAAAATCCTTTTTGGATCAATTGCTTATGCCGGCGCACCGCGCGAGCCTCGACGCTCGCGGTCATGAACACCTTCAGCGCGGCGTCCTGGAAGATCACGGTGCCCATGTCGCGGCCGTCGGCGACCAGCCCCGGCTCCTTGCGAAACGCCCGCTGGCGCGCCACCAGCGCGGTTCGAACGGGCGCGTGCACGGCGATCGCCGAGGCGCGGCTGCCCACTTCCTCGGCGCGAATTTCGGTCGATACGTCGATCCCATCTAGCTGCGCGAGCCCCTCGCGAAACGTGATGTGGAGGTCGTCGATCAGTTTGACAAGTGCGTCGACGTCGTCCGCCGCGATGCCATAGCGCAAGCTCGCGAGGGCCGCGAGCCGGTACAGCGCGCCGCTGTCGAGCAGGTGAAAGCCAAGATTGGCGGCCACCATCGCGGCCACAGTGCCTTTGCCGGAGGCGCTGGGGCCGTCGATCGTAATGACGGGCGTCTGGTGAAAGGGACGGGTCGGTTTCATCTAAAAATGTCGCACATCGGGCGATCCGCACGCGAATCTGGGTTGCATCAGGGTTGCGCGAGCGCCGTGAAGCGCTCGAAATAATCGGGGAACGTCTTGCCGACGCACTTCGGGTCGTTGATCCTGATCGGCACGCCGCCCAAACTTACGAGCGAGAAGCACATCGCCATGCGGTGGTCGTCGTAGGTATCGATCGCGGCATTCGGGATCAGCTTTTCGGGCGGCGTGACGACGAGGAAATCCTCGCCTTCCTGTACCTTCGCGCCAACCTTGCGCAGCTCGGTCGCCATCGCGGCGATGCGGTCGGTTTCCTTCACACGCCAGCTCGCGATGTTGCGCAGCGTGGTCGTGCCGTCCGCGAACAGCGCGGCGACCGCGATCGTCATCGCGGCGTCGGGGATCAGGTTGAAGTCCATGTCGATCGGATCCAGCTTGCCATGGTCGTTGCCGACGCCACGCACTTCGATCCAGTCGTCGCCCATCTGCAGGTTCGCGCCCATCTTGATCAGCGCATCGGCAAACCCGACGTCGCCCTGGATGCTCGCGCGGCCCACTCCTTCCACTCTGAGCGGCCCGCCGCCAAGCGCGCCCGCGGCAAGGAAATACGACGCGGACGACGCATCCCCTTCCACCATGATCGTGCCCGGCGACCGATAACGCTGCCCCGCCGGCACCACGAACTGGTGCCAGCCGTGACGCTCGACCTCGATGCCGAAACGCGCCATCAGCTTGATCGTGATCTCGATGTACGGCTTCGAGATCAGCTCGCCGTCGACCTGCACGGTGGTGACGCCGCTCGCGGTGCGCAACAGCGGCAGCGTCATCAGCAGCGAGGTCAGGAACTGGCTCGACACGTCGCCGCGTACGCGGATCGGCGCGTCAGCCATGATCTGGGCGGGACGGATGCGCAGCGGCGGATAGCCTTCGTTCTGCTCGTAGTCGATCTTCGCGCCGATCTGGCGCAAACCGTCGACGAGATCGCCGATCGGCCGCTCGTGCATGCGCGGCACGCCGTGGATCCGGTAGTCCCCGCCGTTCACGGCGAGCGCCGCGGTCAGCGGACGCACCGCCGTGCCCGCATTGCCAAGGAACAGGTCAGCCGTGCGCGCCGTAAACGCGCCGCGCGTGCCGGTCACGACGCAGGTGTCGCCGTCGCGCTTCAAACGCACGCCGAGCTTTTCGAGTGCGTCGAGCATCACGCGGGTGTCGTCGGAATCGAGCAGGTTCGTGATCGTCGTCTCGCCTTCGGCGAGCGCGGCGAGCAGCAGCACCCGGTTCGAGATGCTCTTCGAGCCGGGCAGACGAACCGTGCCGGACGCACGGGAAAAAGGTCCGAGATCGAGGAATTCCATGATGTGTCCAGTTTCCGGTTATTTCGATGCGTCGCCACTGGCCACGCCAGCCGCGCGCTGCTCTTGCCACTGACTGCGCGCGACGCGCGAGCGCGCGAACACGGCTTCGAGCGCGGCGCCGTCGCCGGCTTCGATCGCCGTGCGCAGGCGCGCGAGTACCGCGGTGTACGCATCGAGCTCGTCGAGCAGCGCCGTGCGATTGGCGACGCAGACGTCGCGCCACATCTCCGGACTCGACGCGGCAATGCGCGTGAAGTCGCGAAACCCGCCCGCCGCGAACGAGAACTTCAACGCGGCGTCGGGCGAATTGAGGATCTGCTCGACGAGCGCGAAGGACAGCACATGCGGCAGATGACTGACCGACGCGAATACGCGGTCGTGCTGCTGCGGCGTCATGTCCCGCACCAAGGCGCCGGTGGCGCGCCACATCGCCGCGACGCGCTCGACCGCTTCCGGCGCATTCTCCGGCAGCGGGCACAATACGACGTTGCGGTTCACGTACAGATCGGGCAATGCGGCATCGACGCCGCTCGACTCGCGGCCGGCGATCGGATGGCCCGGCACGAACTGCCCGATCCGCGCGCCAAGCGCCGCGCGCGCGGCGGCGACCACGTCGGACTTGGTGCTGCCCGCATCGGTGACGATCGTCTTCGCGTCGAGATGGGGCGCGATGCGTTCGAGCAGCGGCTGGGTCTGCGCGACCGGCGCCGCGAGCAGCACGAAGTCCGCGCCCGCGAGCGCGTCGCGCAGCGCGACGTCGTCGTTGAGCACCGCGGCGCCGTCGATCACCCCGAGCGCCAACGCGCGCTCGCTCGACGCGGACGTCCGTCCGACGCCGATCACCGTGCGCGCTCCACCGGCTTCGCCGCGTTCACGCAACGCGCGCGCGAGCGATCCGCCGATCAGGCCGACACCGAAAATCACCAGCTTGTTAAAAGAAAACGCGGCCACGTCGCTCACACAATACGGACATTAAGCGCGCCATTCCTGCCTTTCGACGCGCGGGGTCAAGGTTCAATGTTTACGCTGCGGCAGGCTCGGCAAGCGTCTTCTCGAGCGCAGCGAGGAATGCTTCGTTTTCCTCCGGCAAGCCGATCGTGATGCGCAGCCACTGCGGCAAGCCGTAGTTGGCGACCGGTCGCACGATCACGGCCTGCTTCAGCAGTGCGAGGTTCACCCGGGCGCCGGCTTTGTCGTCGCTGCCGACGCGCACGAGCACGAAGTTGCCTTCGGACGGCACGTATTCGAGGCCGAGCTTGTCGAACGCCTCGGTCAGAAGCGTATAGCCCTGCGCGTTCAGCGCCGCACTTTTCTGCAGAAACGCGCTGTCGTTCAGTGCCGCAATCGCCGCGGCTTGCGCGAGCGTATTTACGTTAAACGGCTGACGCACTCGATTCAGCAAATCGGTCAACCCGGGCTGCGCGATCGCGAAGCCGATGCGCAAGCCCGCAAGCCCGAACGCCTTCGAGAACGTACGCGAAACCAGCAGGTTCGGATAGCGGCGCACCCAGTCGATGGAGTCGTAGCGCTTGTCCGCCGACAGATACTCGGTGTACGCCTCGTCGAGCACGACGACCACGTGGCGCGGCACCTTGCCGAGAAACGCCTCGAGCGTCGGGCCGTCGACGAACGTGCCGGTTGGATTGTTCGGATTGGCGACGAACACGAGACGCGTGTCGTCGTCGATCGCGGCGAGCATCGCGTCGAGGTCGTGACCGTAGCGCACCGCCGGCACGACGATCGCGCGCGCGCCGACGCCTTGCGTCGCGAGCGCATAGACCGCGAACGAATACTGCGAGAACACAACCGCCTGGCCCTTCTCGACGAACGCGTGCGCCGCGAGTTCGAGGATGTCGTTGCTGCCGTTGCCGAGGGTGATCCACTCAGCCGGCACGCCGTAACGCGCGGAGAGCGCCGCCTTCAGCTCGAAACCGTTCGAGTCCGGATAGCGGCCGAGATCGGCGACCGCCTGCGCCATCGCGCGCTGCGCGGATTCCGGCATGCCGAGCGGATTCTCGTTCGATGCCAGCTTCACGATGCTCGCCTCGTCGAGACCGAACTCGCGGGCCACTTCCGAAACTGGCTTGCCGGCGATGTACGGCGCGATCGCACGCACATAGGAAGGGCCGAAAGACGCTGTCATGAAAATCTCCGAACGACGATGGATAGTGAAATATGCGTTCGGGCGGCGCACGCGGCGCCGCCCGGGCTGCGCTGCCGGCCCTTAGCGGGCGCGCGGATACGAGCCGAGTATCTTCAGGAACGCGGCTTTTTCGCCGAGGCCCGCGAGCGCGGCCGCCACGGCCGGATCGTCGCGATGGCCTTCGACGTCGATATAGAAGTAGTACTCCCACGTGCCGACGCGCGCGGGGCGCGATTCGAAACGTGTCATCGACACGCCGTGGCGCGCGAGCGGCTCGAGCAGCTTGACCATCGCGCCCGGTTCGTTCGCGACCGACACGATCAGCGAGGTCTGGTCGTAGCCGCTCGGACCGGTCGGCTCCTTGCCGATCATTACGAAGCGCGTACGGTTGTGCGGATCGTCCTGGATCAGCGCGTTGGTGACCTGCAGGCCGTAGTGGATCGCGGCGCGATCGCCGGCGATGGCCGCGACGGTCGGATCTTCGGACGCCATCCGTGCGGCTTCCGCATTGCTCGACACCGCCTGACGCTCGAGATGCGGCGCATTGGTCGACAGCCAGCGCTGACACTGCGCAAGCGCTTGCGCGTGCGCGCAGACGCGCGTGACGCCGACGAGCCCGTTCTGCGTGAGCAGGTTGTGATGGATCGGCAATGCCAGTTCGCCGCCGATGGTCAGCTGCGTTTGCAGCAGCAGGTCCAGCGTGCGCGACACCGCGCCTTCGGTCGAGTTCTCGACCGGCACGACGCCGTAGTCGGCAGCGCCAGCCTCGACCGAGCGGAATACTTCGTCGATCGACGGGCACGGCAACCCTTCGATCGACTGACCAAAGTACTCGTGCATCGCCTGTTCGCTATAGGTGCCGACCGGCCCGAGGTACGCGGCCTTGATGCTCCTTTCTAGCGCGCGGCTCGCTGCCATGATCTCGCGCCAGATCGCGCTGATGTGTTCGTCCGCGAGCGGCCCCGCGCTCATTTCCTGCAGGCGCGCGATCACCTGCATCTCGCGCTCGGGCCGGAACACCGGCGCGTTGAAATGCTTCTTGACCTCGCCCACTTCGAGCGCGACCGACGCGCGCTGGTTCAGGAGCGCGATCAGCTGCGCGTCGAGCGCGTCGATGCGATCGCGCAGAGGTTTGAGTCGTGTATTGAGTTCGTCGTCCATGCGTAAAACGGCTCTGCGGGGTAACTGCTGGAAAAGATGCGCGCGCCTGCCGGTCAGTGCGACTCAGGCGCTGCGCTGTTCGAATTCCTTCATGTATTCGACAAGCGCTTTGACGCCTTCGAGCGGGACGGCGTTATAAATCGACGCCCGCATGCCGCCGACGGACTTGTGGCCCTTTAGCTGCACCAATCCCCGCGCTTTCGCGCCGGACAGGAAATCCTCGTTGCGCGACTCGTCGGCAAGGAAGAACGGTACGTTCATCCGCGAACGCGAGCCACGTTCGACCTTGTTCAGATAGAAGCTGCTCGAGTCGATCGTGTCGTACAGCAGCTTCGATTTTTCAAGGTTGCGTGCCTCCATCGCCACGAGGCCGCCCTGCTTCTTCAACCACTTGAACACGAGCCCGGCGATATAGATCGCATAGGTGGGCGGCGTGTTGTACATCGAGTTGTTCTCGGCGACGGTCTTCCATTCGAACGCCGACGGGCAGATCGGCATCGCGCGATCGAGCATGTCCTCACGCACGATTACGACCGTCACCCCCGCCATGCCGATGTTCTTCTGCGCGCCGCCAAACAGCACGCCGTATTTGGCGATGTCCATCGGGCGCGACAGGATATGCGACGACGCGTCCGCGACGAGCGGAATGTCGCCGAGGTCGGGAATCTCGAAAGTTTCGACGCCGTGAATGGTCTCGTTGGTGCACAAATGCACGTAAGCCGGATCGTCCGACAGTTGCCATTCAGAACGCGCCGGCGCGCGGGTGAAGCCGTCGGCTGTCTTGCCTGTCGCGGCAAGATGCACGGTGCCGTATTTGTGCGCTTCCTTGAACGATTTTTGGGACCACGAGCCGGTGACAACGAAATCAGCGCGCGGTTTCGAACCGAGCAGGTTCATCGGCACGATCGCGTTTTCGCCGAGCCCGCCGCCCTGCAGGAACAGGATGCGGTGGCTTGCCGGAACCTGCAGCAATTCGCGCAGATCGGTCAGCGCTGCTTCGTGGATCGACATGAATTCCTTGCCACGATGGCTCATTTCCATCACGCTCATGCCGCTGCCTTGCCAGTTCAGCATCTCGTCGGCTGCCTGGCGCAGCACTTCTTCGGGCATGGCCGCCGGGCCGGCGGAGAAATTAAAAACGCGCATGTGAGGTCCTGGAAGCGGGCGCGAAATAACAATGTCGCGCGGGAATCGGCGAAAAGAACTGCGAAATGGCTCGGCGAAAAAGAAAATGGCCGTCTGCGCCAGTGCGCAAACGACCATTATCGCATTGTCGCCGCCAACCCGCCACGCCGGGCGGCCCAGCAGGCGCGGCGACAGGCCGACTGATGAGCGCGGCCCGCGAGCGGAATTTACTTGGCAGCCGCCTTGACCGATGCGACTTCCTTGTCGGCCTGATCACGCGTTGCTTTGATCGATTCCGGCATGTACTTCTGCATCAGACCGTTCACGACGTCGCGGCCAACCTGGTCTTGCACCTGGATGAACTTGCGGCCGGTCGGGCTCTTGTAGAACGTGGTCAGGTCCTTGATTTCCGACACGCTGTAGTACTTCGCGTACGCATCGTACTGAGCTTGCATCGCGTCCTGACGGAAAGCGTCGGTTGCGAAGACCTGACCTGCCGCGTCCACCAGCTTCGGTACCGCGTTCTTTTGCAGGGCCGGCACGGCAGCCTGCTTCTGCTTGTCCGTCATCGTCTTGTTCTCGGTCAGCGCGTCCGACAGGATTGCCGGCACGAGCTGCTTGGCCTGCATCTGCGCGCTGTTGCCGATTGCGCCAACCAGCTTCTGCGCGTCGATGGCGTCGAGCAGGTCCTTGATGGCAGCTTGCTTGGCCGGATCAACCGGTGCTGCTGCGGCAGCCGGAGCTGCGGGCGCCTGGTTCTGCAGCGCTTGAGCCATGGCGAAGGTCGGCACGATGGCAGCCAGCAACATCAGTTGTTTAAATCGTTTTTGCATCATTACTCCCTAAGAGAAATTAACTTGAACCGCACGCCGCACGGGAAAGCGTACCGGCCCGATACGCGTTGACCCGCAGCGTAGCTTCAACGTATTAACTGAGACTGAAAGCCGCTGGCACGGATCAGGCCGCGCCGCCGCCCTCACCGCCGTTATCACCTTCAGTGGAGCCGTCGGAATCGATTTCCGACTCGCCCTCCGCCTCAGCTACCTGTTGCAGACCGGACAGCTTGGTCCCTTCGTCAAGGCTGATGAGTGTAACACCTTGCGTTGCGCGTCCCATTTCACGAATTTCCGACACTCGCGTGCGAATCAGCACGCCCGTCGTGGTAATCAGCATGATCTGCGCTTCAGGGTCCACGAGCGTCGCGGCAACGACCCTGCCATTGCGCTCCGACGTCTGGATCGCGATCATGCCCTTCGTGCCACGGCCATGACGCGTGTACTCGGTGATCGGCGTGCGCTTGCCGAAACCGTTCTCGGTCGCGGTGAGCACCGACTGCTGCTCGTCGCCGGCCACCAGCAACGCGATCACGTTCTGGCCGTCCTCGAGCTGCATGCCGCGCACGCCGCGCGCCTCGCGGCCCATCGGACGCACGTCGTTTTCGTCGAAGCGCACTGCCTTGCCCGAATCCGAGAACAGCATCACGTCGTGCTGGCCGTCGGTGATCGCGGCGCCGATCAGGTAATCACCCTCATCGAGACCGACCGCAATAATACCCTTGCGCAGCGGCCGGCTGAATGCTTCGAGCGGCGTCTTCTTTACCGTTCCCAACGCGGTCGCCATGAACACGAACTTGTCGGCCGAGAACTCCTTGACCGGCAGCACGACCGTGATCTTTTCGCCTTCCTGCAGCGGGAACATATTGACGATGGGCCGCCCGCGCGAATTGCGCGAGCCCTGCGGTACCTCGTAGACCTTGACCCAGTACACACGGCCGCGATTCGAGAAGCACAGGATGTGGTCGTGTGTATTGGCGATGAACAGCGTGTCGATCCAGTCGTCTTCCTTCATGGAAGTGGCCTGCTTGCCACGACCGCCGCGCTTCTGGGCCCGATATTCGGACAGCGGCTGCGATTTCACGTAGCCCGCGTGCGACATCGTCACGACCATTTCCTGCGGCGTGATCAGGTCTTCGGTGTTCAGCTCGGTCGCGTTCAACTCGATCTTCGAGCGACGCGCATCGCCGAATTCGGCCTTGATCGACGTGAGTTCTTCGACGATGATCGCCGAAATGCGTTCCGGGCGAGCCAGGATGTCCAGCAGGTCAGCGATCTGCGCCATCACGTCGCGGTATTCGCCAATGATCTTGTCCTGCTCGAGACCGGTCAGGCGTTGCAGACGCATCTGCAGGATTTCCTGCGCCTGCGTATCGGACAAGCGGTAGAGGCCGTCGGCCTGCATGCCGAACGACGGGTTGAGCCCCTCCGGACGATAAGCTTCGCGACCGCCGGCCGACGCGTTATCCGTCTCGGCGCGCGACAACATTTCGCGCACGAGCGACGAATCCCATGAGCGCGACATCAGTTCCTGCTTGGCGATAGGCGGTGTCGGCGCGGCCTTGATCAGCGCGATGAATTCGTCGATGTTCGCGAGCGCAACCGCAAGACCTTCGAGCACGTGACCACGTTCGCGCGCCTTGCGCAGTTCGTAGACGGTGCGCCGCGTCAGCACTTCCCGGCGATGCGACAGGAAGCACGTCAACATTTCCTTCAGATTCAGGAGCTTCGGCTGACCGTCGACGAGCGCGACCATGTTCATGCCGAACGTGTCCTGAAGCTGGGTCGCCTTGTAAAGGTTGTTCAGCACGACCTCGGGCACTTCGCCGCGCTTGAGCTCGATCACGACACGCATGCCGCTCTTGTCGGATTCGTCGCGGATGTCGGAAATGCCTTCGAGCTTCTTCTCGTTGACGAGTTCGGCGATACGCTCGAGCAGCGAACGCTTGTTCACCTGATACGGCAATTCGTCGACGATGATCGCCATGCGCTGGCCACGGTCGATTTCCTCAAAGTGCGTCAGCGCGCGCATCACGACCCGGCCGCGACCGGTGCGATAGCCGTCTCGCACGCCGGCCACGCCGTAGATGATGCCGGCGGTCGGGAAGTCGGGTGCGGGGATGATCTCGATGAGCTCGTCGATCGTCGCTTCCGGGTTTTTCAGCAAATGCTGACACGCGTCGACGACTTCGTTCAGGTTGTGCGGCGGAATGTTGGTCGCCATGCCGACCGCGATGCCGGACGAGCCATTGATCAGCAGGTTAGGGATGCGCGCGGGCAGGATGGCTGGCTCGTTCTCGCTGCCGTCGTAGTTCGGCACGAAGTCGACCGTTTCCTTGTCGATGTCGGCCAGCAGTTCGTGGCCGATCTTCGCCATGCGGATTTCGGTGTAACGCATTGCCGCGGCGTTGTCACCGTCGACCGAACCGAAGTTCCCCTGGCCGTCGACGAGCATGTAGCGCAGCGAGAAGTCCTGCGCCATCCGTACGATCGTGTCGTAGACAGCGGTGTCGCCGTGCGGATGATATTTACCGATGACGTCGCCGACGATACGCGCCGACTTCTTGTAGGCGCGGTTCCAGTCGTTGTTCAGCTCGTGCATCGCGTACAGCACGCGCCGGTGAACCGGCTTCAAGCCATCGCGGACATCGGGAAGCGCTCGCCCTACGATCACGCTCATCGCGTAATCGAGATACGAACGGCGCATTTCCTCCTCAAGGGAGATTGGCAGAGTCTCTTTG
This sequence comes from Paraburkholderia atlantica, assembly GCF_000092885.1. NCBI lineage: Bacteria > Pseudomonadati > Pseudomonadota > Betaproteobacteria > Burkholderiales > Burkholderiaceae > Paraburkholderia > Paraburkholderia atlantica. The sequence goes on from NC_014117.1 coordinate 2,504,097, forward strand.
GCGAATTGATCCATTATCCGTATCTTTTACGTGCGAAGGCGCGGGTTCGCCGCAACTTCGCGTAAGCATTGCAGGCGCAACGCATCACGCGATTCTAACATGCCACGCATCGGCGCCCGACGACGGTACGTATACATATTAGAGCGGTACCCGCCAACACCTCGCCAATCTCACAATTTCGGGCTCATCAGGCTCGATTCCTGCATGGGGCCAATTCGCCGCTCAGGCAGAGCCGGCGGACCGTTCAGACGAAAACATTTGTTGCGCATGCACCACAATTGGAGGGGGATTTGAATGGGGGCAGATTTTTTTTTCGTCGGAGGGGAACGATATGGCAAAATGCCAACGCACAAAGAGTCAGACACTGCTCGAAGTCTAGACAGCCGGTTTTTGTTCCGCACCAATGTTATACTTCGAGCAATGTATGACTGGTCATCCGTCAACAGGCTCGCAGTAAACCTGCGGTAATCTCAATTTCGAGAGGAGAAATATGAATAAACTTTCAAAGCTCGCGTTCATTGCAGCTACCGCAGTTATGGCTGCATCCGCCATGGCGCAGTCGGTGCCGGCGTCGCGACAAGCTACCAACGACAACTGGGTGAATGGTACTGGCGAATACGTGTGGATGAACGGCACGAACGAGCTTTGCTGGCGCAATGCATTCTGGACGCCCGCAACGGCTAACGCCAAGTGCGACGGCGCTCTGGTTGCTCAGGCTCCGACCCCGCCGGCACCGGTCGCTCCGGCTCCGGCTATCTCCAGCGAAAAGATTACGTATCAAGCTGATGCGCTGTTCGACTTCGACAAGGCAATCCTGAAGCCGGCTGGCAAGGAACGTCTGAGCGAACTGGCATCGAAGATTCAGGGCATCAACCTCGAAGTCGTCGTCGCTACGGGCCACACCGACCGTATCGGTTCGGACGCCTACAACGACCGTCTGTCGCTGCGTCGTGCTCAAGCTGTGAAGGCCTTCCTGGTCAGCAAGGGCGTCGAAGCCAACCGTATCTACACGGAAGGCAAGGGCCGCCGCAACCCGGTTACCACCGGTTGCAACCAGAAGAACCGCAAGCAACTCATCGCCTGCCTCGCACCGGACCGCCGCGTGGAAGTCGAAGTTGTCGGTACGCCGAAGCAGTAAGCTGGAAAATTACCGCAGTATCGAAAGCCCCGCTTCCGCGGGGCTTTTTTTATGTGCGGGTGCCGCCATGCGATGTGATGCGCGACGGAAGAACACCCCGCTCCGCTACTAGCGGCTCTCAGGTCGCATCGGCAGTCGCTCGCCGACACGCTTTTGCCGCTCTTTCTCTTGCCCTATATACTCAGGGTTTATCCTCGAGCGTCCGCTCACCGCTTTCATCGAGGCAGCCTTCGCCATGACCAACGCCGATCCCCACGAACTACAGAAATTCAGCGACCTCGCGCATCGTTGGTGGGACCCGAACGCCGAATTCAAACCGTTGCACGAACTGAATCCGATTCGCCTGAGCTGGATCGACGCTCACGCGCATCTCGCCGGCAAAAAGGTGCTCGATATCGGTTGCGGCGGCGGCATCCTGTCGGAATCGATGGCAGGCTTGGGCGCTCATGTGAAGGGCATCGACCTGTCGACACAGGCACTCGGCGTCGCCGATCTTCACAGTCTTGAAAGCGGTGTAACCGTCGATTACGAAGAAATCGCAGCCGAGGCGCTGGCCGCGCGCGAACCGGGCACTTATGACGTGGTCACCTGCATGGAAATGCTCGAGCACGTGCCCAAGCCGGCGGCGATCGTCGAGGCCTGCAAGAATCTCGTGAAGCCGGGCGGCTGGGTGTTTTTCTCCACGCTGAACCGCAACGTGAAGTCGTATCTGTTCGCGGTGATCGGCGCCGAATACATCGCGCGAATGCTGCCGAAGGGCACGCACGACTACGCGCGCTTCATCCGCCCGTCGGAACTCGCCGGCTTCGTGCGCGCCGCCGATCTGCGCACGGCCGACATCAAGGGCATCGTGTACAACCCGCTCAGCAAGCATTTCGCGCTGTCGTCCGACACGAGCGTCAACTATATGCTCGCTTGTCGCCGCGACGCCTGACCTGCCAGAACCGCCCGATCCGCCGTATCCGAAACTAACAATGAGCGACCCGACTCCCCTGCCGCAACGCGAAGACAACGACGACACGCTCGGCTTTTGCCTCGCCGTACTTTTCGATCTCGACGGCACGCTTGCCGACACGGCGCCCGACCTCGCGGCCGCCGTCAACAAGATGCGCCACGACCGGGGACTCGAAATGGTGCCGCTCGAAAAGCTGCGGCCACTGGCCTCGGCCGGAGCGCGGGGACTGATCTGCGGCGCGTTCGGCATCGGGCCCGATCATCACGAATTCGCATCGATGCGCGAGGAGTTTCTCGCGAACTACGAAGCGGATCTATGCATCGAGACGACGCTCTTTCCGGGCATCGCGGAAGTGCTCGACGAACTCGACGCGCGCGGCGTGCGCTGGGGCATCGTCACGAACAAGGTCGCGCGGCTCACCGAGCCGCTCGTCGCGCAACTCGGGCTCGAGGAGCGCGCCGGCTGCGTGGTGAGCGGCGACACGACTCCGCATTCGAAGCCGCACCCCGCGCCACTGCTGCACGCGGCGCGTGAGCTGAACATCGCGCCGGAGCGCGTCGTCTATATCGGCGACGACCTGCGCGACGTCCAGGCGGGTTTTGCCGCGGGCATGAAGACAGTCGCCGCGGCGTACGGCTATTGCGGCAACGACATTCCGCCGACACGGTGGCACGCGCAACACGTCGTGGAGTCGACGGCGGAGTTGCAGACGCTGCTGCGCGACATTGGCTGACAAAGTCCGACCACCCAACGCGTGCCGTCGATCTATTGTAAAATCTCCTTTGGCTCATATATGTGAGCAACGAACCGCGGGGGCGACCTGGTTTCGACAGGGGTTGCGAAGCGGCTAGGGCATGTCGAGGACCCGTCACCTCGTTAATCAATGGGAAAAACGTAACTGCAAACGACGATACGTTCGCACTGGCAGCCTAAGGGCCGCCGTCCTCTGCCTAGTTCACTGACGGGCTAGTGTCGCAAGACCGGTAGCAATACCGACAGAGGTCATATACGTCAGTTAAGCCTTGGCGGCGTCACGACGTCCGGGTCGAAAATCTAGTGAATCGCCGTAGTGCAGCGTGTTCGTCCGCGTCGCTGCGGTTAAATCAAAAGACAGAACTAAACATGTAGAACTGGTCGTAGAGGACTTCTGGACGCGGGTTCGATTCCCGCCGCCTCCACCAAACACCTGGCACGTTCGCAATGAACGGCTGCGAAAACCCCGGTAGCTTGACGCTGCCGGGGTTTTCTATTTTCCGTTCGGTCTGCGGCGCTTCTCGGGCAGGTCAGACGCCCTCCTCTTCACTCAGCGGGTCCCACAACACGACCCGGTAAATCCACGGCCGCTGCCTATACCCGTAACTCGAAGCGCGTCGTCACTCGTCGACCGCGTCGCTACAACAGGAGCCCGCGTCATGCGCAAGACCATCGCCTTGCTGGTCCCACTCGCGCTTACCGTGCTGCACGCGAGCGCCCTCGCCGACCCGCCAAAACTGTCCGAAGGCCGCTTCGTCACCGCCGACGGCATGACGCTCTACACGTTCGACAACGACACCACCCCTGGCGTCAGCGCCTGCACCGGCGGCTGCATGAGCAACTGGCCGGCGGCCACGGCGGAGCCGACCGACAAGCCGTTGGGCGACTGGACGCTGACCCCGAGCCCGGCCGGCAAGCAACAATGGGCGTACAAGGGGCACCCGTTGTATCACTACGCGGCCGACAAGCAGGCAGGCGATGCAAAGGGGAACGGCTTCAAGGAAATCTGGCACATCGCCAGGCCATAACTATCGTCCCCGGCCGGCAACTGCGCCACCATCGCACACCGCCACAAAGCACAACGCCGGCCAAAGGGCCGGCGTTACGTCAAACCTCGAAGCTCGAGCGATGCCCGAGCCAATCCTCAGTCGTCTTTCGGACATTGCAAATTGCAGCCGTTCGGATCGCCCATGTCACCGCGCTTGCGCGCTGCCGAACGTTTGCCGTGCTGATATTTGTCCGACGGCGCCGACGCGGCGAACGGCATCTGCGGATGCTCGTTGAGGCGGAATTCATCGTTCAGGATGCCGCCCGGCACGCCAGGCGAGTTTTGCGCGTAAGCGACGGAGACGGTGGCACAGAGCACACCAGCCGCGACAGCGGTGGCACACGCGTGGAAAAGAGCTTTCATGTTGGTTCAGCGCGGCTTGCCGCGCGGTTAGAGCGGATACGAAGCCAAGAGAGTAGCCGAAACCGGCGCGCCGCGCAGCGGCCCAAGCCGAGCGTGATCGCGCTTCTGATTACAAGCTCTTACGCCACCGTTACGGGAGCGCGCCGCCGAGCCCCTCATCCAGATCGACGAGCCTGCCGCAGTCGCACGGATCGTAGCCGGCTAGCTGCTCGACGCGATGGTGAAACGCGCTACCGCGCAACAGATTGATCACCGTCGCGAGCGGCGCGCGTGACAAGTGCGCGCGGTCGCACGCGAAGTAATAGTCCTCGTCGACGATCGGAATGAAGTCGAGCCCGAAATGATGCGCGGCCGGCTGCACGCCGAAGCCTAGATCCGCCATGCCGCTCGCGACGAACGCTGCGATCGCGGAGTGCGTCAGCTCGGTCGACGCATAGCCGTTGACGCGGTCCGGGTCCACCCCGATCTGCCGCAGCGCGAGATCGAGCAGCATCCGCGTACCCGAGCCCGGCTGACGGTTGACGAAACGGATGTCGTCGCGCGCCAGATCGCCGAGCCCGCCGATTCCCTTGGGATTGCCCTTGCCGATGAAGAGTCCTTGCTTACGCCGGGTCAGATGCACGAGCACGTGGCGTTGCGGATCGAGCCAGCGCCGGTAGGTATCGGCGCACACCGCGCGAAACTCGCCGAGCGGCAGGTGAAAACCGGCCAGATCGCACTCGCCGCGCGCGAGCGCGCTGACCGCGTCGGCGCCGTCGCGGTACTTGATCTCGACCGGCAGATCGTTGGCGACCAGCGCCGTCACCAGCGCGGCCACCGCATAACCGTGCGACGCGTGGATGCGCACGTTATCGGCGGGGGGCGCGAGCCAGCGGTTCAGATCGCTGGCCACTTCGCTCGCAAGCGCCTGCAGATTGCCGTCGAGCCGCTCACCGCAGAGCCGCTGTCCACGCAGCACCGCGTGTCCGAGGTCGGACAGAACAGAGCCGCGCCCACGCTCTTTCGCGATCAGCGGACCGCCAAGCCGCTCCTCGATGCTGCGCAGCAAACCCCACGCGTGCCGGTAGGACAAACCCTTAAGCGCGGCGGCCTGCGCAATGCTGCCGGATTCATCGACAAGCGCGAGCAACGGTACCACGTCAGACAGGCTGGCTTCGCGGCCGTCCGCACCCTTCACGACCAGCTCGACCTGACATTCGATCCTGACCATATATGTTTGACTGTTTCCTATTGCACGCGCCGGCTGGCCCGCCTATCTTTCGGCTATACCATATCGAATAAGCGAAGCATACGTGCACGTATTATGAATAACAAGTGCATATATCGCTTTGGAGGAGCCCCCAACTTGGACGATTCTCTCGCCACGGCGCCGGATCAGCTCGTGCAACGACACGCGCAACCGGGCCGCACACTCATGACGGTCCTGCATGCGATCCAGGACGAAATCGGCTTTGTGCCACCCGCCGCAGTCGGACCGCTCGCTCGCGTGCTGAACTTGTCGCGCGCGGAAGTGCACGGCGTCATCACCTACTACCATCACTTCCGCACCACGCCGGCCGCGCCCGTCACGGTACAGCTGTGCCGCGCCGAAGCATGCCGCAGCATGGGCACGGAGGCGCTCGCCCAGCACATCGAGGCGCACACGGGTTGCCGCTTCGACGCTGGTCACCATGACGGCGCAACGGTAGAGCTCGAATCGGTGTACTGCCTCGGCCAATGTGCGCTGTCGCCGGCAATGATGCTCAACGGCACGCTGCACGCACGCGTTACGCCACAGAAATTCGACGCGCTGCTCGCCGCAGCCAGCAAACGCGTGGAGGTGCCGGCATGACGCGCATCTATGTTCCGCGAGATTCGTCGGCGCTCGCGCTCGGCGCCGACGCCCTGGCCGAAGCCATCAGCAGCGAAGCCGCGCGCCGCGGCATGGCGATCGAATTGATCCGCAACGGTTCGCGCGGGTTGCTGTGGCTCGAACCGCTGGTCGAAGTCGCGACGCCCGAAGGCCGCATCGGCTATGCGAATGTCGACGTCGAAGACGTCGCCGCGTTGTTCGACGCGGGCTTCGTCGACGGCGGCGAGCATGCGCGACGCGTCGGCGTGGTCGACGAAATTCCGTATCTGAAGAAGCAGCAGCGCCTGACCTTCGCGCGGATCGGCATCACCGACCCGCTGTCCATCGACGACTACGTCGCGCACGGCGGCCTCGAAGGCTTGCGCAACGCGCTGCGAACCGACGGCGATGCCGCCTGCGAAGCGCTGATCCAATCCGGCCTGCGCGGCCGCGGCGGCGCCGCCTTCCCGGCCGGCATCAAGTGGCGCACGGTGCGCGGCGCGAAGGCCGCGCAGAAGTACGTGGTCTGCAATGCCGACGAAGGCGACTCGGGCACCTTCTCCGATCGTCTGGTGATGGAGAGCGATCCGTACGTGCTGATCGAAGGCATGGTCATCGCGGGGATCGTGACCGGCGCGACCGTCGGCTACATCTACGTGCGCAGCGAATACCCGCACTCGATCGCGACGCTCGAAGCGGCCATCGCCCGTGCGCGCACAGCCGGCTGGCTCGGTGACAGCGTGCTCTCGAGCGGGCAGCGCTTCGAGCTGTTCGTCGCGAAAGGCGCGGGCTCGTATGTGTGCGGCGAAGAAACCGCGATGCTGGAATCGCTAGAAGGCAAGCGCGGCATCGTCCGCGCGAAACCGCCGGTGCCCGCCCTCGTGGGTCTCTACGGCCAGCCCACCGTGATCAACAACGTGATCACGCTCGCCACGGTGCCGATCATCTTCGCGCGCGGCGCGGCGTTCTATAAGGACTTCGGCATGGGCCGCTCGCGCGGCACACTGCCGTTCCAACTGGCCGGCAACATCAAGCGAGGCGGCCTCGTCGAACTAGCGTTCGGCGTGACATTGCGCCAACTGCTCGACGACTTCGGCGGCGGCACCGCGAGTGGCAGGCCGGCGCGCGCGGTGCAGGTCGGCGGCCCGCTCGGCACGTATTTGCCGGAAAGCCAGTGGGACATCCCGATGGACTACGAGGCGTATGCGGCAGTCGGCGCGGTGATCGGCCACGGCGGTCTTGTCGTCCATGACGACACGTCGAACCTTGCCGAGCTCGCGCAATACGCGATGCACTTCTGCGCGCTCGAATCGTGCGGCAAATGCACCCCGTGCCGGATCGGCTCGACGCGCGGCGTCGAGGTGATCGCGCGGATTCGTAACGGCGATACGTCGACGCGTCAGGTGCAATTGCTGCGCGATCTGTGCGACACGATGGTGTCGGGCTCGCTGTGCGCGATGGGCGGCATGACGCCGTTCCCGGTGCTTTCCGCGCTCGATCATTTCCCTGAAGACTTCGGTCTCGCCGCCGATCCCACTGCCGACCACGCCAATAAAGCGGCCGCGGCCTGACTCCAGGAGTTCACTATGTCCGACCAGTTCAACTCTCCCGCCGGCGCCCCGAAGGAAGTCCCCTTGGGGGGCGCCCCGAAGGAAGTCCCCTTGGGGGGCGCCCCGAAGGAAGTCCCCTTGGGGGGCGGCTGCGGCTCAGGCAACTGCGCATGCAAGTCGCAAGCCATGGCACGCGCCGCCAACCCATTCGCTGACGACACCGACTACGGCACCCCCGCACGCCACTCGGACGTCGACGTGACGCTCGAAATCGACGGCCAGGCGGTGACCGTGCCGGCCGGCACGTCGGTGATGCGCGCGGCGGCCGAAGCCGGCGTCAACGTGCCGAAGCTGTGCGCGACCGATTCGCTCGAACCGTTCGGCTCATGCCGCCTGTGTCTCGTCGAAATCGAAGGACGGCGCGGCTATCCGGCCTCGTGCACGACACCGGTCGAAGCCGGCATGAAGGTGCGCACGCAGACCGACCGTCTGCAGACGCTGCGTCGCAACGTGATGGAGCTGTACATCTCCGACCATCCGCTCGATTGCCTGACCTGCCCCGCCAACGGCGACTGCGAACTGCAGGACATGGCGGGCGTGACCGGCCTGCGCGAAGTGCGCTACGGCTTCGACGGCGAAAACCATCTGAAGGACAAGAAGGACGAATCGAATCCGTACTTCACGTACGACCCGTCGAAGTGCATCGTCTGCAATCGCTGCGTGCGCGCGTGCGAGGAAACCCAGGGCACGTTCGCGCTGACGATCACCGGACGCGGCTTCGAATCGCGCGTCGCGGCGAGCGAGAACCAGCCGTTCATGGAATCGGAGTGCGTGTCGTGCGGCGCGTGCGTGGCCGCGTGCCCGACCGCGACCTTGCAGGAAAAGACCGTCGTAATGCTCGGCCAGCCCGAGCACTCGGTTGTCACCACTTGCGCGTATTGCGGCGTCGGCTGCTCGTTCAAGGCCGAGATGAAGGGCAACCAGGTCGTGCGGATGGTGCCGCACAAGAACGGCCAGGCCAACGAAGGCCATGCGTGCGTGAAGGGCCGCTTCGCGTGGGGCTACGCGACGCACAAGGACCGCATCAAGAAGCCGATGATCCGCGCGAAGATCACCGATCCGTGGCGCGAAGTCAGCTGGGATGAAGCGATCTCGTACGCGGCGTCGGAATTCCGGCGCCTCCAGGCGAAGCATGGGCGCGATTCGATCGGCGGCATCACGTCGTCGCGCTGCACGAACGAAGAAACCTACCTCGTGCAGAAGCTCGTGCGCGCCGCATTCGGCAACAACAACGTCGACACCTGCGCGCGCGTCTGCCATTCGCCGACCGGCTATGGCCTGAAGACGACGATCGGCGAATCGGCCGGCACCCAGACGTTCGCCTCGGTCGATAAGGCCGACGTCATCATGGTGATCGGCGCGAATCCGACCGACGGCCACCCGGTGTTCGGCTCGCGGCTAAAGCGCCGCGTGCGCGAGGGTGCGAAGCTGATCGTGGTCGATCCGCGCCGCATCGATATCGTCGATACGCCGCACGTGAAGGCGTCGCATCATCTGCAATTGCGGCCCGGTACCAACGTCGCGATCGTCAATGCGCTCGCGCATGTGATCGTCACCGAAGGCCTGCTCGACGAAGCGTTCATCGCCGAGCGCTGCGAAGCCCGCGCGTTCGAGCAGTGGCGCGATTTCGTCGCGCTGCCGGAGAACTCGCCGGAAGCGACCGAAGCTGCAACCGGCGTACCCGCGCAACAGGTACGCGAAGCCGCGCGCATCTACGCGACCGGCGGCAACGCCGCGATCTACTACGGACTCGGCGTCACCGAACACGCGCAGGGCTCGACGATGGTGATCGGCATCGCGAACCTCGCGATGGCGACCGGCAACATCGGCCGCGAAGGTGTCGGCGTGAATCCGCTGCGCGGCCAGAACAACGTGCAGGGCTCCTGCGACATGGGCTCGTTCCCGCACGAGCTGCCCGGCTATCGGCACATCGGCGATCCGCTCGTGCGCACGCAGTTCGAAAACGCCTGGAACGTCACGCTGCAACCCGAACCGGGCCTGCGCATTCCGAACATGTTCGACGCCGCGCTGCACGGCACCTTCAAGGGCCTGTACTGCCAGGGCGAGGACATCGTGCAGTCGGACCCGAACACGCATCACGTGGCGGCGGCGCTGTCGTCGATGGAATGCATCGTGGTGCAGGACATCTTCCTGAACGAGACCGCCAAGTACGCCCACGTGCTGCTGCCCGGCTCGTCGTTCCTCGAAAAGGACGGCACGTTCACCAATGCCGAGCGCCGCATCTCGCGGGTGCGCAAGGTGATGCCGCCGCTCGGCGGTTACGCGGACTGGGAAGTCACGCAGCTGCTGTCGCGCGCGCTCGGCTACGAGATGGACTACACGCATCCGTCCGAGATCATGGACGAAATCGCACGGCTCACGCCGACCTTCCACGGCGTGTCGTTCCAGAAGATCGACGAAATGGGCAGCATCCAGTGGCCATGCAACGAGGACGCGCCCGACGGCACGCCGACGATGCACGTCGGTACCTTCGTGCGCGGCAAGGGCAGCTTCGTGATCACGAAGTTCATCGCATCGCCGGAGAAGGTCACGCGCAAGTATCCGCTGCTGCTGACGACCGGACGCATCCTGACGCAGTACAACGTCGGCGCGCAGACGCGCCGCACCGACAACTCGCTGTGGCATGACGAAGACCGGCTCGAACTGCATCCGCACGACGCGGAGGAACGCGGTATCAAGACCGGCGACTGGGTGGGCATCGAATCGCGCGCGGGACAGACCGTGTTGCGCGCGAAGGTGACGGAGCGGATGCAGCCGGGCGTCGTCTATACGACGTTCCACTTCCCCGAATCGGGCGCGAACGTGATCACGACCGACAGCTCCGACTGGGCCACCAACTGCCCCGAATACAAGGTGACCGCCGTGCAGGTGATGCCGGTCGAGCAGCCGTCGCAATGGCAGAAGGACTATTCGCGCTTCAGTAGCGAGCAGCTCGAACTGCTGAAGCGGCGCGAACAGGCTGATTCGGCTGCCGCCGTTACCGCAGGCAAGTGAGGCGAGCCATGGACAATCGGAATCTGATCGACATGGCGAACCGGATCGGCGACTTCTTCGAGTCGATGCCCGACCACGAGGAAGCGCTGACCGGCGTCGCCGAACACATCCGCCGCTTCTGGGAGCCGCGCATGCGGCGCGCGCTGCTCGCAACGCTCGACGAAGCGCCAGACACTTATGACATCGCGCTAACGAACTTCACGCGCGAGGCGATCGTCAGGTATCGCGAGAAGTTGACGCCGGCCCAGGCGTCGGCGGCTTAGGCCTAGGCGATTTCGTCAATCACCGAGGCGCGGCGGCGAGATCCGCTGCCGCGCGCGTGCCACGCAACAGGTGACCCTGATCACAACGTCGCCTGCTCCGCTATCTCTCCCCCCACCGCAAACCACGCCTCACAGTGCCGTACGAGACCGTGCAGGTCCGAGCCGGTGCGTCCGCGCGCGCTGATATAGCCATCGGGCCGCACCAGATAAAACGACGGCCGCGTGCGCCCATACGATTCGGACAGCGCCGGGCCGCCATCGCCGCTCGTATCGGTGACGCGCCAGGTCCGTACCGCGTTCGGCAGCAGCCGCTCGACCTCGGCGGCGAGCTTTTCCACCTCCGGGTCCGGCGGCGCCGCGTGTTTTGCGGCCGGATCGAGCGGCGTGCCGTCGACGGGCAGCGGCGGCACCAGTAGAAACAGCGAGAAGAACGCCGGATCGTGCAGATCGAAAATGCAGCCGACGCCCGGCGCGCGCCCGAGTGGACCATCGACGACATGCACCAGCGCATCGGGCGCGCGCTCGCCCGCGCGCGGTCCGCCGTCGAGCACGCGTTCGAGCGTCAGCGGACTGCGCCGGTACTGGATCGCCAGCTCGCTAATGGTCGCGCGCGCGGCATCGCGCAGCGGCCCGAGCGCGGCCAGCACCGGCATCACGCGCTCGCGCAGCAGCTTCAGCGGGCCGTGATCGGCCTCGGCCATCTGCGTGATGAAGCCGGTCTGCCGCAGCACCTCGCGCTCGATCGGATGCCGTTCGGTGTGATACGTGTCGAGCAGGCGATCCGGCGCCGCGCCGCCGATCACACGCGCGAGCTTCCAGCCGAGGTTGAGCGCTTCCTGGATGCCGGTGTTCATGCCCTGCGCGCCCGCGGGGCTGTGCACGTGCGCGGCATCGCCGGCGAGGAAGATGCGGCCCACGCGCAGCCGATCGACCATCCGGCTATTCACGTGGAAATACGCCGACCACGCCAGATCCGACACCTCGACGCGCTCGCGCACGCGCCGCGCGATCAGCGCCTTGCATTGTTCGAGCGACGGCACCGCGGTGGTGGCCGGCGGCGCGGCGCTGCCGGACGGTTCGACCGCATGATCGGCGATCAGTCGATGACGGCCGTGGCCCATCGGAAACAGCGCGACGAGACCGTCGCCCGACGCGAAGATCTGGAACTCGTCGTCGGGCCAGTCGGTTTCCGCGTGCAGGTCGGCGAGCAGGAAAGTCTGCTCGAAGGTCTTGCCCTCGAAGTTCAGGCCGAGGCGATGGCGAATCGAGCTATGCGCGCCGTCGGCGGCGATCAGATATGACGGGCGCATCGCTTCCGTGCGGCCGTCCGCGCGGCGCAAGGTCGCCTGAACGCTCGCGGAGCCTTGCATGAACGCCATCAGTTCGACGCCGCGCTCCACCTTCACGCCAAGCGTCGCCAGATGCTCGGTCAGAAGCCGCTCGGTCACAGACTGGTCGAGAAACAGCAGATAGGGATAGCGCGTGTGCAGCGGGTCGAAATCGAGCTGCGCGAGCCGCATGCCGTTCGAAAACAGATTCGCGACGCGCGCGCGATGGCCGAGTTCGAGAAACGGCTCGATCAGCCGATGCTGCTCGAGCAGTTCGAGCGTGCGTGCCTGAATGCCGATCGCGCGCGAATAAGGGTTCGGCTGCGGCGCCTTGTCGATCAGACGCACGGGGATGTGGGCACGCGCGAGACTCATCGCTGCGGCAAGTCCGGTGGGACCGGCCCCGACGATCAGCACCGGCGACGCGTCGTAGGCGGCAGCGTCCATGCGGAACTCCGGAGGCAACACTGCGTTCTAGTGTACGCCGCCGCTCTCGCGCACACCGGTGCGCTGCATCAATCGCGCGGAAGGGACGCCCCATCGCTCGAAATGCGCCCGCGAGCCGCGCAAATCCGGGCCCTTTGCGCAAGTATGGGAAAATGCGGCCCAGTCTGATTGATCCGAATACCCTCCCCGTCATGCAACCTGTATTTGACCGCGCGTTCGCGGCGCATCGTGACGGCCGCCTCGACGACGCCGAACGCGGCTACCGCGCCACGCTCGACCACAACCCCAGCCATGTCGACGCGCTGCATCTGCTCGGCGTGCTGAGGCACCAGCAGGGCCAGCACGCCGAAGCCGCGGCGCTGGTGCGGCGCGCGGTCGACCTGCGCCCGGAAGACGCGGCGCTGCAGCTGAACCTCGGCAATGCGCTGAAGGCGCTCGGTCAGATCGACGCCGCGATCGAGCAGTTCCGCAATGCGCTGACGCTCGCGCCGACGTTCCCGATGGCGCACTACAACCTCGGCAACGCGTACGCGTCGCTGGGCCGTCACGAAGACGCCGCCGATGCGTTCGAACGCTCGCTGCGCCTGCAGCCGGAAGACGCGTCGTCGCACAACAATCTCGGCAACGCACTGCACGCGCTCGGCCGTCACGCGGAGGCGATCGCGTCGTTCCGGCGCGCGCTCGAACTGCGCCCCGGTCACGCGGGCGCACTGAACAACATGGGCATGTCGCTGAACGCGCTCGATCGGCCGGACGAGGCGGTGCCCTGCTTCGAGGCCGCGCTCGCGGTCGAGCCGCGCTTCGTCGCCGCGCACTTCAACCTCGCCAACACGTTCGATGCGACCGGCCGACATGCGCAGGCAGTCGCGTCATTCGAAGCGGCGCTGCGTCTGCAGCCGAACCTGCCTCCCGCGATCTATGGCATGGGCAACGCGCTCGCGGCGCTCGGCCGGGCCGAACAGGCCTTGCCGTATCTGGAGCGGGCGGTCGGGCTCGATCCGCAATTCGCGCTCGCATGGCTCGCGCTCGGCACCGCGCACCAGGCGCTCGGCGCGCACGCGGCCGCGGTGCGTGCGCTCGATCAGGCGCTGCGGCTGCGCCCCGACCTCGCGTCCGCGCATATGAACCGTGCGCTCGCATGGCTCGCGATGCGCGACTTCGAGCGCGGACTGCCCGAATACGAATGGCGCTTGCAAACCGTCGCGGAGCCGGCGATCCAGACGCTGCCGCGCTGGCACGGCGAATCGATCGACGCATACACGCTGCTGATCCATGCCGAGCAGGGTTTCGGCGATACGCTCCAGTTCGTGCGCTTCGTGCCGCTCGCCACGCAACGCGCCGCGCGCGTCGTGCTCGAAGTGCAGCCGCAACTGGTGCCGCTGCTCGCGCCCGTCGCGCAGGCATGGCGCGTCTCGCTGATCGCGCAGGGCCAGCCGCGTCCCACCGCCGATCTGCAAATTCCGCTCCTAAGCCTGCCGCTCGCGCTCGGCACGCGCTACGAGACGATCGAAGCGCGCACGCCCTATCTGAGCGTGCCGCCGGCCTATGGCCGCAAATGGCGCGGCTCGCTCGGCGGTCAGGCGAAGCGCAAGATCGGGCTCGCGTGGTCGGGGCGCATCCAGCGCAACGAAACCCGCACGATGCCGCTCGCCGCGCTGGAGCCGCTGTTCGCGCTCGACGGCATCGACTGGATCGTGTTGCAGCCCGATCTGTCCGACGACGAACGCGCGGCGCTCGACGCGCATCCGCGCGCGGTCACGATCCATCGCTTCGACCAACGCATCGGCGACTTCGCGGATACCGCGGCGATCGTCGAGCGGCTCGACGCGGTGGTGTCGATCGACACGTCGATCGCGCACCTCGCCGGCGCGCTGCGCAAGCCGCTGTGGCTGATGCTGCCGTTCGCCGCCGACTGGCGCTGGTTCGACGGCGACACGCGCAGCCCGTGGTATCCGGACGCGACGCTGGTGCGTCAGCCGCGGCCGGGCGCGTGGGATGAAGTAGTCGAAGTGGTCGCCAACGAATTGCGGCACGGTTAGCCACGGACCACGCGCCGCCAAAAACGAAACAGAAAACCCCGCTTTCGCGGGGTTTTCTGTTTTCAGAACACGAAGCGAACCCGTCAGGCCGCCCGATACTGATTGCGCGACTCCGGCGTGCGATACAGGAACAGCGTCGCCAGCAGACCGCAGATCGCCGCCACGCCGAGGACCAGACCCGGCGCCGCCTTGTTGTTGGTCACGTGGATCAGCAGCGTGGCGATGGCCGGCGTGAAGCCGCCGATCGTCGTCGCGAGACTGTACGCGAGCGAGAAGCCGGCGGTGCGCACTTCGACCGGCATCACTTCGGTCAGTGCGACGACCATCGCGCCGTTGTAGCAGCCGTACAGGAACGACAGCCACAGCTGCACGGCCAGCAGACGCGCGAACGACGGCTCGGCGACGAGCCATTGCAGCGCCGGATACGCGGTGAGGATCGTCAGAATCGTGAACGCGAGCAGCACCGGACGGCGGCCGATGCGATCCGACAAAGCGCCGGACACCGGTAGCCAGATCAGGTTCGAGATACCGACGCAGACGGTGACGACCAGCGCGTCGATCGCCGTCAGCTTCAGCACCTCCTTGCCAAAGGTCGGCGTATAAGCGGTGATCATGTAAAACGACACGGTCGTCATGACGACCATGCCCATGCCACCCAGCACGACGGGATAGTTCGCTGCCATCGACTTCAGGATCTCGCCCATGCTCGGACGATGCTTGCGCGCCGCGAACTCCTCGGTTTCCTGCAGCGAGCGGCGGATGATGAACAGGAACGGCACGATCAGACAGCCGATCAGGAACGGCACGCGCCAGCCCCATGCGAACATCTGGTCGGCGGGCAGAATCTTGTTGAGCATCACGCCGATCAGTGCGGCGAATACCACCGCGACCTGCTGGCTGCCCGACTGCCACGAGCAATAGAAGCCCTTGTTGCCCTTCGTCGCGATCTCCGACAGATACACCGACACGCCGCCGAGCTCGGCGCCGGCCGAGAAACCTTGCAGCAGCCGGCCGAGCAGCACGAGCACGGGCGCCACGAGCCCGATGGTCGCGTAGCCCGGTATCGTCGCGACCGTCAGCGTGCCGAGCGCCATCAGGCTCAGCGTGAGGATCAGGCCTTTGCGACGGCCGTGATGGTCGATGTAGGCGCCGAGCACGATCGCGCCGAGCGGACGCATCAGGAAGCCCGCGCCGAACACGGACAGCGACAGCATCAGCGACGCGAAATCGCTGCCGCTCGGGAAGTAGGTCTTGGCGATCGCGGAAGCGTAGTAGCCGTAGACCATGAAGTCGTACATCTCAAGAAAGTTGCCGCTGACGACGCGGAACACTGTCTTGACCTTGGATTCTTCGGTTCTGGAAGCGGCGTGGGTCGCGGTAGACATGACACTCTCGGAGAGGCCCGCCGCCCAGTCGGACGGATCGATGCGGACGGCGACGAGCGGGCAGTTGGAACGATCCGCTGCGTTTGGCAAGGGATCCCGCAGGCGGACACGCCGGTATAAGCGAAGCGCGCCCGGGGCGCCGCACTCTGCTGCCCGTGGCGTTCATCCGAGATCAGGGTAAACGCTGAGCTTGATGCGGGGCCGATGCCACGTAATGTTACTGCTGATAAGGTCGACGCGAAACGCATACAGTTTGCTTACGCACGACACCTGCGGGCGGCGGTAGACTGCCCGCGCGAGGCCATTCAGTTGATAACTCCGATGCAAACCACCTCTGCTCTTTCCCTGCGCCCCGCCACGCTCGAGGACGCCGCGCTGATCGCGTCGATCCACAGTGCCAGCTGGCAGGCCACCTATCGCGGTCTGTTGCCCGACGCGTTCCTCGACGGTGAAGTCTCGCGCGAACGCGCCGCCTATTGGGAAGCGCGTCTCGGCGCGCCGGGCGGCGAGCGCCGCATCGTGCTGATCGCCGAATTGGCCGGCGAGCCGACCGGCTTCGTGTGTGTCGAGCGACAGCCCGAGTCCGCATGGGGCGTGCTGCTCGACAACCTGCATGCGCTGCCTGGTTATCAGGGCATCGGCGTCGGCAAAACGCTGATGCACGCAGCCGTTGACTGGGCGCGCGCGCAAGGCGAAGCACAGCTGTATCTGTACGTGCTCGAGGGCAACACGGCGGCGATCGGCTTTTACGAGCGGCACGGTTGGCAGTTGGTCGGCGCGGAGCCCGACCATATGGGCGGCGTGGATATCACCGCGCTGCGCTACGTGTACCGGTTGAAGCCCTGAGCATCGAAGTTGAGTGTGCGTGCAGCCGGTGATGTCCCCGTTTTCGGAGTCATCTGAAGGTCGGACAAGGTAGTTTCGAGGCACGATTTTCTGTCGCCGATGGCTTCATCGGCCCCCTACAGATTTCGTCACTGCCTCACCGGTCGTCCTGTTACGAGACGCCGGAAGAAACCGATGACCAGCACGCCGCTCACCTTGATCGAAGGCGCATTCGCCCTTCCCCCTCTCCGTCCGCTCGACCATCCGTCCGAACCCTTCGGCCGCGAGTGGGCATTGCTGCCCGACGCTCAGCGCTCGCGAGCCGGACCCGATTCGCTATATGCCGCGCTGCTGCGCACCGTCTGCATCGGGCATCAACAATTGCTGTCGTATGGGCATCGGGTGTCGATCGACGGCGCGCTGAGCGGCGTGAAGCGTCCGGCAGAGGCGCTCGTCGCGGACGCCACGCGGCATGCCGGGGAAGCGGCGAATACCGCGACGGTGACGCGTCCCGCTATGCAACGGAAGGTGCCTCAGAATCCAATGCGTATCGCGCTCAAGGCCCGCTCGCCGCGAATCGCGCAGCGGCGCTCAGTTTGGAATCGGCGTACGGTCGCGGCGAGTGCCGTGGTAATCGGCTGCGTCGCGGTGCTGGTGTGGTGGACCGTCGATCAGCCTCTGGCGCCGCGGCTCATGACCTCCGACATGCTGAAATCGGCGCAAGCTTTGCTGCCGCGTCGTGATGCGCCGGTGATTGCCGGGGCCGTCACACCGGCGCCTGTGCTTCCGCCATTACCTGTCGACGTGGCCGCCGCCGCACCCACGCGCATGGCGGCATTGCCTGAGCGCACCACCACGCGAAATGTCCGCCCGCCGCGTGATGCGATTCACTCGTCACATGCGCATCGTGCGCTTCGCGCGCAAACGCGTCCCCTTCCGGTAAATCGCCGTGCCGCGAACGAGTCATCGCATGAAGCGCGCAATCGAGCCCGGTTCGACAAAGACGAATACGCTGATGTGACGACCTTCGCCATGATGTCTTTACTCGACGCCGCGCCGCGGCCGCGCTCCACCGTGTCGAACAATCGGCCGGTCAACAGCACCGAGTGGATGGATCACATATCGCAGCGTCGCGTCACCGAAATCCCGGAACAATTCGCGCAATGAGCGCCGCCGCGACTTCGACGCAGGCAAATCCGCTTCCGTCTGCTGCTGCAAGCGTGTGACCTGGCTCCAAACCCGCCCTGCTTAAAATCGCGTCTCCCGCGCGACCCGCAGGAACGTATCGAGCAACGGCGTGCAATCGAGCAGCTCCGGGCCGCCCGCGCGATGAAACTCCGGATGCCACTGCACGCCCATCACGAACGGCGCGCGCCGATAGCGCACGGCCTCGATGATGCCGTCCGACGCCGACACCGCCTCGATATTCAGATCACGGCCCAGCGTCTTGACTGCCTGATGGTGGATCGAGTTGACGATCGCGTCGCGTCGTCCGGGGAACATGTTCAGCAGTGTCGAGCCATCCGGGAAATGCACGCCGTGACGGTGCTGATCGTAGTTCTCGTTGACGTGGGCGTTCGCGGTAGGCACATCGGTCGCGATGTCCTGATACAGCGTGCCGCCGAACGCAACATTGATCAGCTGGCAGCCGCGGCACACGCCGAGCACCGGCTTACCCGATTCGACGAACTCGTGCAGCAGTTCGAGTTCGTACATGTCGCGCACGCGGTCACCGGGCCATTCGTGGCTGCTCGCCGTTTCCGCATAGGTCTGCGGCGACACGTCGGCGCCGCCTTGCAGCAACAGGCCGTCGAGATGCTTCGCATAGTCGCGCAGACGGATGTTGCTCGGGTGCAGCATGCCCTGATGACCGACGGTCGGGATCATGAACACCAGCACGTCGCGCGACATCACCCAGTGCGCGATCGACTCCTCCAGATACTGCAGCGTCTTGCCGCGCAAGCCCTTCGCACCAGGTTCCGGGTGGAAGATGCGCGCCGACACGCCGATGCGCAGCGTACGCTGCGTGATCCGCTGCCCTGCGCGATCGAACAGCTGCCGCGCACGCGCCGCGACGATGCGGCCGAACACGCTCCACGCCGAATCGCTCTGCTTCAGGTAGCGCGGCGGCGACGGCGGAAGCGCGTTGGGGGGCGGCGGATTGGTTGCGCTGAAATCGGGTGCCGCGCCGAAACCGGGCGGCGGCGAGCCGGGCGCACGCGCCGCAGGCGCGGCGGCTTCCTCGGTGGCGATCTCGCCGTCGGCCACCGTCGGTTTGACGGCGGGCTCGGATTTCACCGTGCTCGCGCCGCCGGCGTACGTACCGGCGCGCCGCGCTTCGCGCTCGTGCACCGCGGCTTCCTGCCGCGCGGTCGATTCGGCAGCGGCGCTGCGTGCCTCGACCGCGTCGCGCAGCCGCGCCGCACGCGGATCGTCGCGAGTGACTGACGAAGCGCTGATCGGATCGTCGGTCGACGACCTGGCGGTCGCCTCCTCGGCGGCCGGGCTCGTGTCTTTGGCGGCCGACTGGGTGGCATCTTCATGCGACGGAGGAAGCGAGGGGGCCGATGCTGCTGGCGTGCCGCTCGGCGCGGGCGAGCTCGGCGGTGGACTGCCGGTCGTGCCGGCGTTTTCGGGTTTGTTTTCGCTCATGACTGTCGGACGGGCGCCTTCCGCGCGAACGAATGAATATGCCCTGATTATCCGTCAGTGCAGCAGGCCCGGCAAACCCGCAAACAATTACTCACATTGTTGCAAGGCGTTGCACCAAACCCTCTGCATCAAGGGTCTGGTCGCTCGTCGAATGTTTCCCGCAACGCGATCTGCATCGACGCGTGAATCTTCACGCACCAGCGCCACACGAGCGCGAGCAGCAGCGCAGCGCACCCGAGCACCGCGACGAGCAGGCCCCTTGGCGGCAGGATGCTGCCTGACAGCGCCGCCACCAGCAGAAACACGCCGATCATCGATACGAGCGGCACGAGGTCGGCGATCGCGTGGCGCAGCGCGCTGGTGAAGCGCCCGGCAGTGGTCGGCTGCACGCTGACTTCGGCGAGCAGCAGCGCGAGCGACTTCGTCTTGCGATACACGGCCACGAGGAACGGCAACGACACCACGAGCGCGACACTCCAC
Organism: Paraburkholderia atlantica; assembly: GCF_000092885.1. Classification (NCBI taxonomy): domain Bacteria; kingdom Pseudomonadati; phylum Pseudomonadota; class Betaproteobacteria; order Burkholderiales; family Burkholderiaceae; genus Paraburkholderia; species Paraburkholderia atlantica. The sequence goes on from NC_014117.1 coordinate 2,524,229, forward strand.
TGCACGACGCGCTGCAATGGCTCCTCGTCGAGCCAGTGCGCGAGCAGCCGGCCGCTATGCGGCGCGCTATACGACACGACGAGGAAAATCGCCGCAACGAGCGCGAGATTCACCGCGATCTGCACGACGATGCGCCGCGTCATGCTGATCAGCGTCGGCTCGCCGCGCGCCGTGATCAAACTGCGCAGCCATTGCCCGTACATGCCGAACGCGTTGGACAACGTGGCGGGCATCGCATTCGCGATGCGGCGCGTCAGCGGATCGGCGACGCGGATCAGATAGGGCGTCGTCAGCGTGGTCAACGCCGACACGGCGACCGCGATCGGATACAGAAACCCGCTCGTCACCTTCAACGTCAAACCGAGCGTCGCGATGATGAACGAGAACTCGCCGATCTGCGACACGGTCATGCCGACGCGCATCGAGGTGCGCCCGTCCTGTCCCGACAGAAACGCGCCGAGCCCGCACGACACGATCTTGCCGACGATCACCGCGAGCGTGATCACGGCGATTGGCCATCCATAGTCGAGGATCACGGCCGGGTTCAGCATCAGTCCGATCGTCACGAAGAAGATCGCGGAAAACGCGTCGCGCAGCGGCGCGATCAGATGCTCGATCCGATGCAGATGGCGCGACTCGGCCATGATCGCGCCGATCAGAAACGCGCCGAGCGCGATGCTGTAATCGAGCTTGACGACCAACAGACAGAAGCCGAAGCAGAAGCCGAGCACGGACACCAGCATCATCTCGTTGCTGCCGGTGCGCGCGACGTAGTTCAGCGCGCGCGGCACCAGCAGCACGCCGACCAGCAGCGACACCGTCATGAACAGCAGCAGCTTGCCGAGCGTGACGGCCGCGAGCCCGGCCGACAACTGCCCGGTCTGCGCAATGCCGGTCAGCAGCACGAGCATCGCGATGCCGAGAATGTCCTCGACGATCAGAATGCCGAACACGAGTTGCGCGAAGCTTTCGCGTTTGAGTCCGAGGTCGGACAGCGCCTTCACGATGATCGTCGTCGACGAGATCGCGAGGATCGCGCCGAGGAACAGCGAATCCATCGGGCTCCAGCCGAATGCATTGCCGATCGCGTAGCCGATCCACAGCATCAGCACGATCTCGGACAGCGCGGCGACGATCGCCGTCGCGCCGACCTTGAACAGCTTGCGCAGGCTGAATTCGAGGCCCAGCGAAAACATCAGGAACACGACGCCCAGCTCGCCGAGCGTCTGGATCGTCTGTTCGTCGTGGATCAGCTGGAACGGCGGCGTGTACGGTCCGATGATCACGCCGGCCGCGATATAGCCGAGCACCACCGGCTGCTTCAGGCGATGGAACAGCACGGTGACGACGCCCGCCAGCGCCATCACGACGGCCAGATCCTGGATGAAGCCGATGCCATGGTGCATGAACGTTTTCCTTACAAACAGTAATCTCAGAAAGCGCAGTGTAACAAACGGACTGACCATGTTTCTGGCGAATTCGCGCGTCGCGCCGCGCCGGCAGTAGCAGGCCGCTCGGCCGCAAAACCTTGCTCTACAATGCGGACGGACCTTCCCGTTGGCTCGGCACCGCCCCGCTCACGCGCCCGAGCTGCGCTCAACCGGATTTCTACCGACATCATGGCCACTGACTTCGCCCCGTTCCCGCCGCTTGCCCAGCTTGCCGCCGATCTCGCCGCCGGCCGCACTACGAGCCGCGCGCTCGTCGAAACCGCGCTCGACCGGATCGCCGACCCGGCCGGCCAGGGCGCCGCCGTCTTCATGCACGTCGACGCCGACGCCGCGCGCGCCGCCGCCGACGCGCACGACCGCCTGCGCGCGGCCGGCACCGTGCTGTCGCCGCTCGCCGGGATTCCGGTATCGGTCAAGGACCTGTTCGACATCGAAGGCCAGCAGACCCGCGCGGGTTCAGTCGTGCTCGCCGATGCGCCACCCGCGAAAGCTGACGCGGTCGCGGTCGCGCGGCTGAAGCGGGCCGGCGCCGTGATCGTCGGGCGCACCAACATGAGCGAGTTCGCGTTTTCCGGGCTTGGCCTGAATCCGCACTACGGCCATCCGTTGTCGCCGTACCGGCGCGGCGTGAAGGGCGACGAGCGGGTTTCGGGCGGCTCGTCGTCGGGCGCGGCGGCATCGGTCGCCGATGGCATGGCCGCAGTCGCGCTCGGCACCGACACCGGCGGCTCGATCCGCATTCCAGCCGCGTTGTGCGGGCTGACCGGCTTCAAGCCGACCGCCGCCCGCATCCCGAAGCAGGGTGGCGTGCCGCTGTCGTCGACGCTCGATTCGTTCGGGCCGATCGGCGTGTCGGTCGCGTGCTGCGCGCTGGTCGACCGGATGCTCGCCGGGCTCGAGCCGCGCATTCCGGCCGCGCGGCCACTCGAAGGCGTGCGCCTCGGCGTGCTGACCAACTTCGTGACCGACGGCGTCGAGCCCGAAGTCGCACGCGCGATCGATACCGCGCTCAAGCATCTGGAGGCGGCCGGCGCGATCGTCAGCGAGGTGCGCTTCGCGCCGCTCGACCGCCTTGCGGAAATCAACCGCTTCGGCTTTTCGCCAATCGAGGCGTATGCGTGGCATCGTCCGCTGCTCGACAAGCATCGCGAGCAGTACGACCCGCGCGTGCTCGTGCGCATCATGAAAGGACAGCCGGCCACCGCGGTCGACTACCTGGACCTGCTCGCCGAGCGCGCCGCGATGCTCGATGAAGCCGCGCGCACGCTGTGGCAGCGTTTCGACGCGGTCGTCGCGCCGACGGTGCCGGTCGTGCCGCCGCGCCTCGCCGACCTGCTCACCGACGACGATACGTTTGGCCACACTAACGCGCTGATCCTGCGCAACCCGAGCGCGTTCAACTTCCTCGATAGCTGCGCGCTGTCGCTGCCGTGCCATCTGCGTGGCGACGCACCCGTCGGCCTGATGATGGCGGGCGCGCCGCACGCCGACGACGCGCTGCTCGCGATCGGCCGCGCGGCCGAGGCGGTGCTGAATGCGATCCGCTAAAGCGCGGCAATCGTCAGGCGATAAGCGGCGCGAAAGGCGTTCGCGCTAGAATCGCCGGCACCCGCTCTTTCGTCTCCAGACCAATCGAAGATCCATGACTAACGACTCCGCGATGCTGCGCCGCGAGCGCACCCTGCTGAATCTGCTCGGCCTGATCTGTCTCGCCCTCGTAGGCGGCGCGTTGTACCTGCAGTTCGGCCTGCGCCAAGACCCGTGCCCGCTGTGCATCATCCAGCGCTATTTCTTTCTGCTGATCGCGATCTTCGCGTTCCTCGGCGCGCGCTTCAAGAACTGGCGCGGCGTGCGCCTGCTCGAAGTGATGGCGGCGCTGTCGGCGCTCGCCGGCATCGCGACCGCCGCTCGCCATGTGTACATCCAGGCGAATCCTGGCTTCAGCTGCGGCTTCGACGAGCTGCAGCCGATCGTCGACAGCCTGCCGCCCGCGCACTGGCTGCCGAGCGTGTTCAAGGTCGCGGGCCTGTGCGAAACCGCATATCCGCCAATTCTCGGGCTGACGCTGCCGATGTGGTCGGGCGTCGCGTTTATCGTCGCGTTCGTCGCGCTGATGCTGAGCCTGGTGCGCAATCGCCATCGGGTGCCCTGACGACCGATCCGCATCGCCAATAACGCCGGACTTCGTGTCGCCGATGCCGGGCCCCGAAGTCCGGCGTTTTTTCTGCGCGACGTTCTACGAACGCGCGCCATTGTTGTCGCCCCGCCCCGCGCACGCAACTTCTCGCTGCCGCGCGAATCGTACCGGGATCATGATCGCCGCCGCATGAGCTTCATGCGACGCGGGAAATATTTTCGGGCCGGGGTAGTGCTATCTTCGGGTATGGATGGCGATCTACGTGCGCGAGGCCGGCTTTTGCGACCCCATGCGTAACGCGCGCCCGGTCCGCACTGTCTTCCGAGTCGCCATGACAACGCAAACCATCCGCTTCTATCACCAGGGGTCCGTCCGCGAGGTCGCGGGCGTTCCGGCGACGCGCACCGTGCTGCAGCACCTGCGCGAGGACTTACGCTGCACCGGCACCAAGGAAGGCTGCGCGGAGGGCGACTGCGGCGCGTGCACAGTCGTGATCGGCGAGCTGGACGCGCGCGGCGAGCTCGCGCTGAAGGCGGTCAACGCCTGCATCCAGTTCCTGCCGACGCTCGATGGCCGCGCCCTCTTCACCGTCGAAGACCTGCGCGCCGCGAACGGCGCGCTGCATCCGGTGCAGCAGGCGCTGGTCGACTGTCACGGTTCGCAATGCGGCTTCTGCACGCCAGGCTTCGTGATGTCGATGTGGGCGCTCTACGAAAACCAGCCGGCCAGCGCCGGACTGCCGACCCGTGATGAAATCGACGCCGCGCTGTCCGGCAATCTGTGCCGCTGCACCGGCTACCGGCCGATCATCGATGCGGCGCAGAAGATGTTCGACTACCCGCAGCATCCGCGGGTCGCGCTAGATCGCGATGCGATCGCGGCCACGCTGCGCACACTGCAGCGCAAAGACACGTTCGAATACAGCGCCCCCGACACCCGTGGCGCCGCGTTCGGCTCACCCACCTTCCACGCCCCGCTCACGCTCGACGCATTCGCGACGTTGCGCGCCCAGCATCCGGACGCGCGCATCGTCGCGGGCAGCACCGACGTCGGCTTGTGGGTCACCAAGCAGTTTCGCGATCTCGGCGACCTGCTGTACATCGGCAACGTCGCCGAGTTGAAGACAATCGCGCGCGACGCGCAAACGCTGACCATCGGCGCGGCGGTCTCGCTCGAAGACGCGTACGCGGCGCTCACCGCCGACTACCCCGAGCTCGCCGAACTATGGACGCGCTTCGCATCGCTGCCGATCCGCAATGCGGGCACGCTCGGCGGCAACGTCGCGAACGGCTCGCCGATCGGCGATTCGATGCCGGCACTGCTCGCGCTCGGCGCCGAGGTCGAACTGCGCCGCGATCGCGCGACTCGCACGCTGCCGCTCGACGCGTTCTACCTCGGCTATCAGAAGACCGCGCTCGCGGCAGGCGAATTCGTCAGCGCGCTGCGCGTGCTGCGTCCGGCCGGCGCACTGCGGTTTCGGACTTACAAGGTGGCGAAGCGGTACGACCAGGACATCTCGGCGGTGTGTGCGGCGTTTGCGTTGCACGTCGCGCAAGACGGCACGATCCGCGCGGCGCGCGTCGCGTTCGGCGGCATGGCGGCGACACCGAAGCGCGCCGCGCATGTCGAGGCCGGGCTCGACAGCGCGACGTGGAACGACGAGACCGCCCGCCGCGCGATGGACGCGCTCGCCGCCGATTACCAGCCGCTTACCGACATGCGCGCGTCGAGCGCGTATCGGCTGAAGGTCGCGCGCAATCTGCTGTGGCGCTTCTACCTCGAAACGCGCGACGACGCGCCGCTCGCGCTCTGCGATGTCAATGCGTTCGCGTTCGAACCCGACGCAACCGTCGCGAAGGAGTCGCCGTGATGAACCGCACCGATGCCTTTATCGAACGCGCGGGTGAGCGTACCGAGCAACGCGACGGCGCGTCGATCGGCGTGCCGCTGCCGCACGAATCCGCCGCGCTGCACGTGAGCGGCGAAGCGACTTACACCGACGACATCGCCGAGCTGCACGGCACGCTGCACGCGGCGCTCGGTCTGTCGCGCCATGCGAATGCGCGCATCGTGTCGATGGATCTCGATGCGGTCAGAAACGCGCCCGGCGTGATCGCGGTGCTGAGCGCCGACGACATCCCCGGCGAAAACAATTGCGGCCCGGTGCTGCACGACGACCCGATCCTCGCCGACGGCGAAGTGCTGTACCTCGGCCAACCGGTCTTCGCGGTGATCGCCGAGAGCCACGAACTCGCCCGCCGCGCGGCCGCGCTCGCGAAAAGCGACGACGTGATCCGCTACGAACCGCTCGACGCGATCCTCACCGCCGCCGATGCCAAAGCCGCGAAGCAGTTCGTGCTGCCGCCGCTGCATCTGCGGCGGGGCGATCCGGACGCGAAGATCGCCGCCGCGCCACATCGGCTGGCCGGCACGTTCGAGGTCGGCGGCCAGGAGCAGTTCTATCTCGAAGGCCAGATCGCCTATGCGGTGCCGAAAGAGATGGACGGCATGCTCGTCTACAGTTCGACGCAGCATCCGAGCGAAACGCAGCAAGTGGTCGCGCATATGCTCGACTGGCCCGCGCATAACGTCGTGTGCGAATGCCGGCGCATGGGCGGCGGCTTCGGCGGCAAGGAATCGCAATCGGCGCTTTTCGCGTGCGTGGCCGCGCTCGCGGCGCAACGCTTGCGTCGGCCGGTCAAGCTGCGCGCCGATCGCGACGACGATTTCCTGATCACCGGCAAGCGCCACGACGCGGTCTACGAATACGAGGCGGGCTTCGACGATCAGGGCCGCCTGCTCGGCGTGCGCGTTGAAATCGCGCTGCGCGCCGGCTATTCCGCGGATCTGTCCGGCGCGGTCGCGACCCGCGCGGTATGCCACTTCGACAACGCGTACTATCTGCCCGACGTCGATATCGTCGCGCTGTGCTGCAAGACCAATACGCAGTCGAACACCGCGTTTCGCGGCTTCGGCGGACCGCAGGGCGCACTCGTGATGGAGGTGCTGCTCGACGGCATCGCGCGCGAATTGCGACGCGATCCGCTCGACGTGCGGCTCGCGAATTACTACGGCGTCGGCGAACGCGATACGACGCCGTACGGGCAGCGCGTCGAAGACAACATCATCACGCCGCTGACGGACGCGCTGCTCGATTCGAGCGACTACCGCGCGCGGCGCGCGGCACTTGCCGAATTCAATGCGAAGAGCCCGGTGCTCAAACGCGGCCTCGCGTTTTCGCCGGTCAAGTTCGGCATCTCGTTCAACGTGCCGTTCCTGAATCAGGCCGGCGCGCTCGTGCACGTGTACAAGGACGGCTCCGTGCTCGTCAATCACGGCGGCACCGAGATGGGCCAGGGGCTCAATACGAAAGTCGCGCAGGTGGTCGCGAATCAGTTCGGCTTGCCGCTATCGCGCGTGCGCGTGACCGCGACCGATACGTCGAAGATCGCCAACACGTCCGCGACCGCGGCTTCCACCGGCAGCGATCTGAACGGCATGGCAGCCGTTGCCGCCGCACAGACGATCCGCGCGCGCCTCGCCGAAGTCGCGGCGCGCCAGCTCGGCGGCGACGCGAGCGACGTGCAGTTCGCGCGCGGCAGCGTGTCGGTAAACGGCGGCGCGCTGCCGTTCGAACAGCTCGTCAACGCCGCGTATCTTGCGCGCGTGCAGCTATGGTCGGACGGCTTCTACGCGACGCCGAAAGTGCATTGGGATGCGAAGACGCTGAGCGGTCATCCGTTCTATTACTTCGCGTATGGCGCGGCGGTGTCGGAGGTCGTCATCGATACGCTGACCGGCGAGTGGAAGCTCGTGCGCGCGGACGTGTTGCACGACGCGGGCCAATCGATCAATCCGGCGATCGATCTCGGCCAGATCGAAGGCGGCTTTATTCAGGGCATGGGCTGGCTCACCACCGAAGAGCTGTGGTGGAACCGTGACGGCCGCCTGATGACGCACGCGCCATCGACGTACAAGATTCCCGCGGTCAGCGACACGCCAGCCGCGTTCCACGTGCGGCTCTACGACAACAGCAATACCGAGCCGACCGTGTTCCGCTCGAAGGCGGTCGGCGAGCCGCCATTGCTGCTGCCGTTCTCGGTGTTCTTTGCGATTCGCGATGCGATCGCGGCCGCGGTGCCGGGCGCGCGACATGCTCCGCCGTTGCGCGCGCCGGCCACGCCCGAGGCGATACTCGATGCGCTGGACGCGTTGAGTGTGTGGAAAGCGTCGCAGCACGCAGATCCGACCGAAGCCGCCGCGCACCCCGATAGCGCCGACACCCACACGCCACCCGCCGCGCCGACACCTGACGCGGCCCCGCAAGGAGAATCGCCGGATGCAAGCCTGGCTCACTGACCTGCAACATCTGCTCGCGCACGGCGACGCGGCCGTGCTGGTGACGGTCGCGCGCGTCGAAGGTTCGGCGCCGCGCGAAGCCGGCACGAAGATGATCGTCACGCGCGAGGCGGCCAGGCATACGATCGGCGGCGGCCACCTCGAATGGAAGGCGATCGAGACCGCGCGCCAGGTGCTGCGCGACGGCATGCGCGCACCGCACATGCGGCGGCTCGAACGCTTCGCGCTGGGGCCGAGCCTCGGGCAGTGCTGCGGCGGCGCCGTGGTCCTCGCGTTCGAGCGGCTCGACGTCGGCGATCTCGGCTGGCTCGCGTCGCTCGCCAAGCGTCTGGCGGCGGGGCAATCGACGGTGCGTAGCGTATCATTCGGCCCCGCGCCGGATGCGGTGATGCTGTCCGAGCCCGAGCCCGGCATCGACGGCGCCGACTGCCTGCTATGGGACGGCGCCGGTTTCGACGACAGCAGCGCGCTGTTGACCGAAACCATCGCGCCGGGCGAATTCTCTGTCGTGCTGTTCGGCGCCGGTCACGTCGGCGCGGCGCTCGTGCGCGTGCTCGCCACGCTGCCCTGCACGGTGCGCTGGGTCGACGAGCGCGACGCGCAGTTTCCGCCGCTCGATACGCTGCATGCGCCGAACGTGACGATCGACGCGAACGACGCACCCGACGAAGCGATCGATCAGGCCGCGCCGAACACGTACTTCATCGTGATGACGCACAACCACGCGCGCGATCTCGACCTCGCCGAGCGCATCCTGCGGCGCGGCGACTTCGCGTTCTTCGGCATGATCGGCTCGCACACCAAGCGCAAGCAGTTCGAACACCGGCTCGCGGCGCACGGCATCGATCCGGCGCGGATCGCGCGGATGAAGTGTCCGCTCGGCGTCGACGGCATCGTCGACAAATCACCGGAGGTCATCGCGATCTCGGCGGCCGCGCAGGTGCTGCAGGCGGTCGAGGCGAACGCGGGCGCGCGCCACGCGACGCAGGCGGTCTGATCCGCGAGCCGCGCCGCTCATTACTCCACACAATTTCAAATCACCATGAATACGACAACCGCTACCCCCGCTGCCGTCGTTACGCTCGCCGACAAGACCGCGCGCGCGCCGAAGGCCGAGCTGCATATCCATATCGAAGGCTCGCTCGAACCCGAACTGATTTTCGCGCTCGCGCAGCGCAACGACGTCAAGCTCGCCTACGACTCGGTGGAAGCCTTGCGCGCCGCCTATGCGTTCACCGATCTGCAATCGTTCCTCGACATCTACTACGCGGGCGCGAGCGTGCTGCTGCACGAACAGGACTTCTACGACATGACGATGGCCTACGTCGAGCGCTGTGTCGCCGACAACGTCGTGCATAGCGAAATCTTCTTCGACCCGCAGACGCACACCGAGCGCGGCGTGCGGATCGCAACCGTAGTGGCCGGCATCGAACGCGCGCTGGCCGACGCGGAAAAGCGCGGCATGACGAGCAAGCTGATCCTGTGCTTCCTGCGCCATCTGTCCGAGGACGATGCGCTCGCCACCTTCGACGAAGCGCTGCCCCTTTTCGAGCAGTACAAGCATCGGCTGATCGGCGTCGGGCTCGATTCGTCGGAGCGCGGCCATCCGCCGTCGAAGTTCGAGCGCGTGTTCGCGAAGGCGCGCGCGCTCGGTCTGAAGCTCGTCGCGCATGCGGGCGAAGAGGGCCCGCCCTCCTACATCTACGAAGCGCTCGACGTGCTGAAGGTCGACCGCGTCGATCACGGCGTACGCAGCATCGAGGACCCGGCGCTCGTCACGCGCCTTGCCGACACGCGCGTCGCGCTGACCGTTTGCCCGCTGTCGAATCTGAAGCTGTGCGTGTTCGACGACCTGACCAAACACACACTGAAGGACCTGCTCGATCGCGGCGTCGCGGTGACCGTCAATTCCGACGATCCGGCCTATTTCGGCGGCTACGTTAACGCGAACTATCTAGCGACGATCGACGCGCTGAAACTCGACGACGCCGAGGTCTACACGATCATCCGCAACGGCTTCGAGGCGTCGTTCGTGACGCCCGAGGAACGCGCGATGCTGATCGGTAAGCTCGACGCGCATTGGCGGCAGTGAGCCGCGCGTTGATGGATTTCAACTGACCGGCCTCGACTGACGTCGGCGGCCAGCGGATTCGCTTCGTTCGGGAGACGGCAATGGCCCGAACCGGGCAACCGCTGCCTGCGCCGCCCAGCTTTCAACATTCGGAGACAGCTTTTCCATGACTGAATCGGCTCATACCGCGCAAGCGGCACAAACGGCATTCCGTGCGCCGCTGCTGACCTTCAACGGCGATCCGGCGCACGCGCCGAACGCCGCGGTGTTCCACGAGGACGGTCTGTTGATCGTCGAAGACGGCCGCGTCGTCGCGGCGGACGCGTATGCGGCGCTCGCTTCGCGGCTTGCGCCAGGCACGCAAGTCGTGGAGCGGCGCGACAAGCTGATCGTGCCGGGCTTCATCGATACGCACATCCACTATCCGCAGACGGACATGATCGCGTCGCCGGCGCCGGGTCTGCTGCCGTGGCTCGATACGTACACGTTCCCGACCGAGCGTCGCTTCGCCGACATCGACTACGCGCGCGACACCGCGAGCTTTTTCGTCGACGAACTGCTCGCTTGCGGCACGACGACCGCGCTCGTGTACTGCACGGTCCACAAGGAATCCGCCGATGCCCTGTTCGCCGAGAGCGATGCGCGCAATCTGCGCATGGTCGCGGGCAAGGTGCTGATGGACCGCCACTGCCCCGAGTTCCTGCGCGATACCGCGCAATCGGGCTACGACGACAGCGCCGAGCTGATCGGCCGCTGGCACAATCGCGGCCGCCAGATGTACGCGCTGACGCCGCGCTTCGCGCCGACCTCGACCGAGGCGCAGCTCGAAGCCTGCGGCGCGCTCGCGCGACTGCATCCGGACGTGTTCATCCAGAGCCACGTCGCCGAGAACACCGACGAGGTGAAATGGGTCGCCGAGCTGTTCCCCGGCCACCGCAGCTATCTCGACATCTACGATCACTACGGCCTGTTGCGCCGTCGCGCGGTGTACGGCCATTGCATCTACCTCGACGACGAGGACCGCAAGCGCATGGCGCAAACCGGCGCGCTCGCGTCGCACTGCCCGACGTCGAACCTGTTCCTCGGCAGCGGCCTGTTCGACTTCGACAGGGCCGACTCGGCCGGCATGCCGATCGCGCTCGCGACCGACGTCGGCGGCGGCACGTCGTTCTCGATGCTGCAGACGATGAACGAAGCGCACAAGGTTGCGCGCCTCGGCGGCCACCATCTGACGGCGACGCGCATGTTCTATCTGGCGACCGCCGGGGCGGCCGAAGCGCTCGATCTCGGCGACAAGATCGGCACGCTGAGGGACGGCTCCGAAGCGGACTTCGTCGTGCTCGATCCGCAGGCGACGCCGCTGCTCGCGCGCCGCACCGCGCGGCGTGAATCGCTCGAAGAGCTGCTGTTCGCGTTCGCGCTGCTTGGCGACGATCGCGCGGTGTATGAAACGTATGCGGCCGGCAAGCGCGTGCATCGCCGCGACGACGCGCGCCGGCACGTACCGGGGCGCGCGAAGATCGCGGCCTGAGGCTGGCTCGGCCGAGGCGCGCCTCAGCCCGCCTTGCACACCTCGTGCAACGCGTCGAGCCGCCGCACCGGGTCCGCGACATACGGATTCGACTCGTCCCACGCGTAACCGGCGAGCACCGCACAGATCATCCGACGGATCGGCGTCACCTGCTCCGGGTAGTAGATGATGTCCTGCAACTCGCCCGTGTACCAGCGTTCGACGAACGCGCGGAACGTGTCGATGCCCTTGCGCAACGGCACGTCGTAGTCGGCTGACCAATCCACCTGCTCGCCGTCGAGCTGCCGGTTCAGCGCGCGCGCCGCCAGATGCGCGGAGCGCAGCGCAATCGTCACCCCCGACGAAAACACCGGATCGAGAAACTCACCCGCATTGCCGAGCAGCGCATAGCCCGGCCCGTGCAAACTCGCGACGTTCGCCGCGTAGCCGCCGATTCTCCGCACCGGCATCAGGAACGGCGCGTGGCCGATCAGCCGGTTCAGCGTCGGCTCCTGCTGGATCAGCGCGCGCAGCGTCGCCTCGCGCTCCCCTTCCGGCACGTCGAGAAAACTCGCCTCGGCGACACACCCCACCGAAGAACGGCCGCCCGCGAGCGGAATCATCCAGAACCACACGTCGCGACGCTCGGGATGCGTCGCGATGCAGATCTTGTTGCGATCGATGTCGTCGAGCGCGAGGCCGTCGCGCACGTGCGTGAACAATGCGGCGCGCGTCGGCATGCGCGTCGGAGTCTCCAGCTTCAGCAGACGCGGCAGCACGCGCCCGAAGCCGCTCGCATCGAGCACGAAACGCGCTTCGACCTGATACGCGCGCCCCGCTTCATCGACGACGTCGAGCACGGGCGCCTCGCCCGTCTGCACCGCGCTCACCGTGTGGCCGAAGCGCACGTCGGCGCCCTGCGCGGCCGCGCAGTGAATCAGCACGTCGTCGAACAGCGCGCGCTCGACCTGGTACGTGGTGCCCCAGCCAGGCGAATGCTTGTCGCGGAAGTCGAACGACGAGGTCTGGTCGCGATACACAAAGTGCGCGCCGTTCTTGTACTGGAAACCCGCCTCGACGACGGCCTGCAGCATGCCGGCCTCTTCGAGGTACGCCATGCTTTGCGGCAACAGGCTCTCGCCAATCGAGAAGCGCGGAAAGTGCTGACGCTCCAGCACCAGTACCGAGCGGCCCGCCTGGCGCAATAGCGCGGCAGCTACCGCGCCGGCCGGACCCGCGCCGATGATCGCGGCGTCGACCACGGTCCGCTTTGAAGAATCGCTGTTCAAATCACTCCTCCAACCGTTTGCATGGGTGGCCGCTCCGTGTGCGCGCCGCGCCATGCTTCGAACATCAGGCTGGCGCAACTACCGCCGAACCCGAATGAGACCGACATCGCCGTGTCGATGCGCGCGTCGCGCGTCACGCGTCCGAGCGGGAGGTCGCGCACTTGCGGCTCCGGCGTATCGACCAGCGCCGTGCCCGCGATAAAGCCGTCGCGCATCATCAGCAGCGTATAGATCGCCTCGTGCGCGCCGCACGCGCCGAGCGAATGCCCTGTCATGCCCTTGGTCGACGAAAACGCAGGCACGCCTTGCGCCGATGCACCGAACACGTCGCGCAACGCGTGCAGCTCTTCGAGATCGCCGAGCGGGGTCGACGGCGCATGCGTATTCACGTAGTCGGGACGCCGGCCCGCCTGCTCCAGCGCGCCGCGCATCGCACGTGCAATGCCGGCCGCGCGCGGCGCGATCATCCCCGCGCGATCGGTGCAATCGGCGAAGCCCGTCAGCTCCGCATAGATGCATGCGCCACGTGCGAGCGCATGATCGAGCGCTTCGAGCACCAGCACGCCGCCGCCCGATGCAATCACGAAGCCGTCGCGCTGCGTGTCGTACGGCCGCGATGCGCTCAGCGGCGTGTCGTTGAAGCCGCGCGACAACGCGCCCATCGCGTCGAACATCAGCGTCGTGTTGTCGTGCAGCGCCTCGCTGCCGCCCGCGAGCACGATCTGCTGGCGGCCGGTCTGGATCAGCTGCATCGCCTGCCCGATCGCGAGCGCCGACGTCGTGCATGCCGACGACGGCGAATAGCTGACGCCTTCGAGCCCGAACATCTGCGCGACGTTCGCCGACGCGGTGCTGCTCATCGCCTGCGGCACCGTGTACGGCGGCACCTTGTCGACGCCGCGCGTTTGCGCGGTCGCGAGCGCCGCGTCGTAGCTCGCCAACGTGCCGACGCCCGAGCCGATCACGACGCCCGCATGCGGCGACTGCAACGAAGCGAGGTCGAGCCCCGCATCGTCAATCGCACGTTGCGCCGCGTGGCACGCGAAGCGCGCGGTGTCGCCCATGAAGCGTTCGAGCTTGCGCTCGAATGGCGCCTCGTGCGCGACCGACGCAACGCCGGCGACCTGCGATGCAAAACCGCGCTTGCGCCACGCGTCGATACGCTCGATGCGCGAGCGCCCCGCGCGCAGTGCAGTGGAAACTTCATCGAGCGTATTGCCGAGACACGACACGATGCCCATGCCGGTGACGACGACGCGTTGCAGGCCGCCGCTCATCGAACGCGCCGGAAAATCAGCGACGTGTTGATGCCGCCGAACGCGAAGTTGTTGCTCATCACATACTCGGCGTCGATCGCGCGCGCGCCGCCGACGATGTAATCGAGCGGCGCGCAAGCCGGATCGACGTGGTCGAGATTCAGCGTCGGCACGTACCAGTTGCGCTTCATCATCTCGATCGTCCACCACGCCTCGATCGCGCCGCACGCGCCGAGCGTATGGCCCACATAGCTTTTCAGCGAGCTGATCGGCATGCGCGCGCCGAAAGTCTGCGCGGTCGCATGGCTTTCGGCGATGTCGCCGCGATCGGTCGACGTACCGTGCGCGTTCACATAGGCAATCGCTTCGGGCGCCAATTGCGCGTCGCGCAGCGCGAGCTGCATCGCAAGCGCCATCGTGTCGGCGGTCGGTTGCGTCATGTGCGCGCCGTCCGAGTTGCAGCCGAAGCCGACCACCTCGGCGTGAATCCGCGCGCCGCGCGCCAGCGCGTGCTCGTACTCTTCCAGCACCAGCGTCGCCGAGCCCTCGCCGACCACGAGACCATCGCGCGCGGCATCGAACGGACGCGGCGTCAGCTGCGGCTCGTTGCGCGTGCTGGTCGCGTACAGCGTGTCGAATACGGCGACCGCCGGACCCGACAACTCTTCCGCACCGCCCGCGAGCATCAGCGTCTGCTTGCCGGACTGGATCGCCTCGTACGCATAGCCGATCGCCTGGCTGCCCGACGCGCACGCGCACGAGGTCGGGATGATGCGGCCTTTGAGGTCCCAGAACAGGCTCACGTTGACGGCCGTCGTGTGCGGCATCATCTGCACGTAGCTGTTCGACGTGACGTTGTTCATCGAGCCGGTTTCGAGCATCGTGCCGAACGCGCGGATCGGCTGCACCGAGCCCGACGACGAACCGTACGCGACGCCCATGCGGCCGTCGGCGATGGCCGGGTCTTCGGCGAGCCCCGCGTCGGCGAGCGCGAGTTCGCTCGCGCGCACCGAGTACAGCGACACTGGGCCCATCGAGCGCACCTTCTTGCGCGGGTAATGCGCGGGGGTCGTGAACCCGGGCAGCGGACACGCGAGCCGCGTATGCAGCGACTCGAAGTAATCCCACTCGGGCATGCGGCGCACCGCGTTCTCGCCGCGCTTCAGGCGCGCTTCGACCGCATCCCAGCTATCGCCGAACGCGGTTACGCCACCCATGCCGGTGATGACGACGCGCTTCATCAGACCATCCCGCCGTTCACGCCGATCACCTGGCGCGTCACGTACGACGCGCCATCCGACATCAGAAAGCTCACCACCGACGCGACTTCCGCCGGCTGGCCGACGCGGTTCATCGGCACGGTCTTCAGCGCGTGGTCGACCGTGACCTGTTCGAGCATGCCGGTTTCGATCAGCCCCGGCGCGACGCAATTGACGGTGATATTGCGCGACGCGAGTTCGACCGCGAGCGCCTTGGTCGCGCCGATCAGTCCCGCCTTCGCGGCGCTGTAGTTGACCTGGCCGCGATTGCCCATCACGCCCGACACCGATGCAATCGTGACGATGCGGCCGCCCTGGCGCGCGCGCACCATCGGCATCGTCAGCGGATGCACGACGTTGTAGAACGCATCGAGGCCGGTTTCGATCACGACGTCCCAGTCTTCCTCGGTGAGCGCCGGAAACGCCGCGTCGCGCGTGACTCCCGCGCTGCACACGATGCCGTAGTACGGACCGTGCGCGGCGACGTCGGCTTCGAGCGCCTCGCGGCACGCGGCGCGCTCGCGCACGTCGAATTGCAGCACGCGCGCCGTGCCGCCCTGCGCGGCGATGCCCGTCGCGACCGCGTCGGCTTCGCTGCGCCCGGTGCGGCAATGCACGGTCACGGCGAAACCGTCGGCGGCCAACTTGTACGCAATCGCCCGGCCGATGCCGCGGCTTGCGCCGGTAACGAGAACTCGCCGGCTCATGTACTGATACTCCCTTCGATGAATGACAGGAAATCGGGCGGTTGAAACACCTTGATCACGGCTTCGGCGCAGCGCGCGTCGCCGTCGTCGATCGTGCATTCGTAGGCGCCGTGGCCTGCGTCGCTGCGCAGCAGTTCGCTCACGTGAACCCGCAGGCGCGCGCCGCTTCGGAATGCGGGCTGCAACGCCTGATAGCTGCGCGAACCGAGCAGCACGCCCGGGCGCGCCTCGCCGCCGCCACGCATCGCAAGAAGTGAGATGTGCGCGGCGATCGCCTGCGCCATCACCTCGATGCCGATCCACGCGGGCATCGCGCCGGCGGTGTCGGCATACCATGCGTGCGGGTCCACGTTGGCGAAGGCGCTCAGCGTCGTGTCGTCGAACGTATCGACCGCGTCGAGCAGCAGCATGCTGCCGCGATGCGGGATGATCGCTTCGATCGGCTGCCGCACGAGTTGCTCGACGGTTGGTAGCGGGGTCGTCATGCGCATCACCGGGCCAGAATCAGGCTGACATTGCTGCCGCCGAATGCGAACGAATTGCTCATCGCGTACTGCGCGCCCGCGCTCGGTAGAGAGCGCTGGCCGTCGACGAGATCGAGCGCCGGCAGCGCGGGATCGGCTTCGCCGTCCCACAGATGCGGCGGCAGCGTCGCGTTCTCATGCGCGAGCGTGAGCCACGCGAAGCCGAGTTCGGTCGCGCCGGCCGCGCCGAGCTGATGGCCGGTCAACGGCTTGGTGCCGCTCGCGGCGACCCCGTCCGGGAACACGCGCGCCATCAGAAGCGCTTCCATTTCGTCGTTCTTCTGCGTGGCGGTCGCGTGCAGATTCACATAGCCGACCGCCGACGCCGCGATGCCCGCGTCCGCGAGCGCGTCGCGAAGCGCGAGTTCGCCGCCGACGCCCTGCGGGTCCGGCGCCGAAATATGGTGCGCGTCGCTCGATTCGCCGACGCCCGCGAGCCGCACCGCGGCTTCGTCGCGGCTCATCAGGAACACGGCCGCGCCCTCGCCGACGTTGATGCCGCGGCGATTGCGGCTCATCGGATTGGTGCGCGCGCTGCTGGTCGATTCGAGCGACGCAAAGCCCTGCACCGTCAACTCGCATAGCGAATCGACGCCACCGACGACGACTGCGTCGCACAGCTGCAATTGCAGCAGCCGGCGCGCCGACGCGAACGCCTTCGCGCTCGACGTGCACGCGGTCGAAATCGTAAACGCCGGACCCTGCACGCCGAGCGCGGCGGCCGCGAATGGCGCGGCGGTGCCGATTTCCATCTGCCGGTAGTTGAAGCTCTCCGGCAACTCGCCGGCGCGGGCGTGATAGACGAACGCGGTTTCGGCCGCTTCGATGCCCGACGTGCTGGTGCCCAGCACGACGCCGATGCGCTCCGGGCCATAGCGCTCGCGCGCGGCTTCGATCGCGGGCGCGATCTGCGCGAGCGCGGTGAGCAGCAGCCGGTTGTTGCGGCAGTCGTAGCGCGCGAGATCGGCGCGCGGCGCGAGATCGAGCGGCGCAAGCACGCTGCCGACGAACGCGTCGCCGATTCCGGTATGCACGTTGCCCATGCCGGGCGAATTCGCGGCGGCGAGCGCCGGCACGATCTCTTTGACGTCGCCACCGAGCGCGTTGATCATGCCGAGCGCGTGCAAATAGACTGTTGGCGCTTTCATGCCGCCCTCCGTGATTCCGATGACCTGTCCGATGACTTCGTCGATGGCATGCCGATAGGCGCGAGCAACACGGCAACCGTGATGCCGAGCGCGAGCGTCGCGCCGAAACTCCTGAGCGCGGGCATCGCGCTGACGCCCAGCATGCCGAACGATAACAACGTGGTCGCCGCCGACAGCAGCACGCCGGTCCACACCGCGCCGAGATCCGCGTCCGCGCGCGCGCAGCCTTCGCGCAGGAACACCGCATAGTTTGCGCCGACGCCCAGCACCAGCATCAGCGCGAGCCAGTTGAACAGATTGAGCGGCACGCCCGCGTAGCCGAACACCGCCAGCGCGACGCCGACCGCGAACAGCACGGGCAAGGTCGTGACGATGCCGCCGCGCACTCCGTAGCGCAACATCAGCAGAGCGCACACGAGCACGAGCGCGCCGCCGAGCCACCAGCCGCTGTCCACGCGATACGCGCCGAACAGCTTCGACACGCTCGCGGCCTTGTCGACGAACACAACGCCGGGCAAGCCGCCCGCGAGCGCGATCAGCGCGGGTTCGTTGCGCGGCGTCACGCCTTGCGGAATCACGACGGCCGCGTAGCTTGTTTCATGCGCCTGATTCGCGTCGTTCGGTCCCACCGCTCCGAGCCACAGATGCCGATACGGCTGCGACCACGGCGCCGCGAGCCAGCGCTCGACGGTCAGCGGCGCGAACGGTTGAGCGAAGCCGGCGAGCCACGCATCGGCAACTTCGTCCTTGAAGCCCGCTTGCAGCAGCGTCGCACGCAACGCGGTGGAGTCGCCGAACACATGCTGTGCAAGCAGCGCGCGATCTTCGCTTTGACGTTGCGCGGACGGCACGAACTGCGCGACCGACTGATAACCCCCGACGCTATCGGGGGTGCCGTTCAGCGCATCGAGCTTCGCGGCGAGCGCTTCGGCGCGTTGCAGCACCGCTTCCGGGGTCGCGCCGCGCACGACGAAAAATTGCGCACTGTTATCGACGCCGACCGCCGCGCGCACTGCGTCTTCCTGCGCGGCCAGTGACGCATCGCGCTGGATCAGCAGATGAATGTCATCGTCGCTGGTCAGACGCAGCCAGCCGGGCACCGACGCGATCAGCAGCAGCGCGGCAACCAGCCACGCGCGCTTGCCGCCGAGCGCATGCTGCCAGCGCGCGAGCAGCCGCGCCGCGCCCGCGAACAGGCGGCGCGGGCTGTGCTTCGGCGCGCGCGTGAGCAGCGCGGGCAGCAGCCACAGCACCGACGCGAATGCGGTCGTGATGCCCACCATCGCGAAGCACGCGATCTGCTTCAACGCAGGGAACGGCACCCACATCAGGATCGCGTAGCCGAGCAGGCTCGTCGCCAGCGCCACGCTCAGCGCGGGCCGCACGCTGCGCGCGGCGTGCCGCGCATCCCAGTCCCGGCCCGCGCCGAGATAGACGACGAAATACTGGATCGAATAGTCGACGGCCTCGCCGATCAGGCTCGCGCCGAACACGAGCGTCAACAGATGTAGCTTGCCGAAGATCAGCAGCGTCACCGCGAGCGCGCACACGATGCCGAGCGCGGTCGAGACGAAGCCGAACAGCAACAGACGCGGCGAGCGGAACACCCACATCATCAGCAGCGCGATGCCGCATAGCGACGCGATGCCGATCACGTGCACCTCGCGTTCGGCAGCGCTGCGCGCGGCCTCGGCGTAGAACACGGCGCCGGTGCGCGCCACCGATACATCGGGGAACGCCTGGCGCAACGTGTGTTCCGCATCGGCGAGCGCCGCGTGTACCGCGCGCTGCGTCTTCGTTTCATAAGCGGAGCCCGGCAGCGTCGCGATGATCAGCACGCCGGTCGTGTCGCCCTGTGCGTCGTGACGATGCGACACCAGCAGGTTGTCCTCGACTTCGAGATTCGTGGTCGCGAGCGGCAAATCGCCGAGCCAGCGTTCGAGCCAGCCGAACGGATCGTCGCCGAGTTGCGTGCTGAGGCCGCCTTGCAGCGGGCTGTAGATGCGCTGCGCGAGCATGTCGTGCAGCGTCGTGGCGCTGGCGCTCGAGAGCGCGGTGCGATCGGCCGGCGCGAGCAGGCCGAAGCGGTACGGCAGATACAGCGCCGCGATCTGCGACAGGTCGAACGGCGGCAGTTCGGCCGTCACCGACGCAAATGCGCCGCTCTTTTGCAACGCCGCGCCCAGTTGCTTCGCGGCCGCTTTCGCATGTGCATCGTCGTGGCTCGTGACGAGCAGCACGGTGCGATCGCCGAGCGCGCTCGCGAGCGTGTCGACCGCTTTTTCGGCGACCGGGTCCGCTTCGGTGGCGGGCAGCAGCGCAAGCAGATTGGTTTCGAGCGGTGACGCTCCGGCGAAGCGCCAGCCGCAATAGAGCGTCGCCAGCAGCGCAAGCACGAGCCACGCGGCGCGCACGCCCCATGCCTGCTTCGCGGATCGCTGCTGCAGCATGTCCATCACGGCGCTCCGAACAGGCTGCGCTCGTCCGGCGTCGGCTCGGCGACGGCCGTGCTGTTCGCGAACTCGAGCTTAGTGACGTCGCCGTTCGCGAGTGTGATGCGCAGGCTTTGCAGATAATCGCCGCCGCTCATGTCGAGGCCCTTGATCGATTGCGCGAGCTGCGGTTGATTCGGCGTGAGACGCATGCGCCATTGCGCGGCGCTGCCTTCGGCGCTGACGTCGAACTGCGAGTACAGCGCCGACAGATCGCCGCCCAACATCGCGCGCATCATCTTCGACACCTGCGCGACGCCGCGCGTGGCCTGCGCGCTATGTGTGCTCACGCGTCGGCCGCTGGCGTCGACCTGCGCGACGCCAGCATCGGTGATCACGTAGGTGGCCTTGTACGGCGTGTCGATTTGCCAGATCACGCCGCGCTCGCGGAAGAACAGCAAGGTGCCGTTGCTGACGAGCGGCTGCTTCATCGCGGCGAGCGTCTGGGTCTGCGTGAATTGCGAGCGGACGCCTTTGGCCTGCGCGAGATGCGCGGCGATCTGCGAGACTAGCGCGGCGTTGGCGTTGTTAGCGGCGTTAGAGGCAGGGGCTGGGTTGGTGGCGGTGGCCGCATCGGTTGACGCCGCTGGCAATGCAAGCGCCGCTATCATGCCGATCACACCTGCCGCCCTCGACATGACCGCGCGCAGCGCGCAGCGATTCATCGTCCCCATACGCGCTCCAGCTTTTCGAATACGACCTGCGGCGACACGAACTGCAATTCCTCGGTGGCAGCATCGACGGCGACCTGGATCGTATAGCCCTTCGTGAGCCGCGCGCCCGATGCGCAATCGACGATTTCATAGCCTATTTTCAGGCGGTTTTCGTATTCGAGCAGTTCCGCGCGCACTTCGAGCTTCTGTCCGTACAAGGCGGGCCGCACGTACTTCAGATGCGCCTCGACGATCGGCCACAGATAGCCGGACGCCCGCATCTGGCGATAGTCGTAGTCGAACGCGCGCAACAGCGCCGCGCGGCCCAACTCGAAGTACTTCAGATAGTTGCCGTGCCAGCACACGTTCATCGCGTCGACGTCGTGAAACGGCACTTCGACGGTCGCGCTCGCGGCGAGCACGTGCTGCGTTTTCGCGGGCTCGCTCATAGATTGATTCCTTGTTGATCGTCGATCATGTCCAGCAGTTCGCACGCGGCAATGCGCGCGGTGAGCGCGCGCAGCTCGCCTTCGAGCGCGCGGTCCTCGTCGACGAACGGCGAATGCGCCCCCAAGTCGTCGACAAATGCGCGCAGCGGCGCGGGCACCGGCGTCGCGCTGTCGATCCGCAAGCGCAACTGCACGGCCTGCACCGTTGCGAGCGTGTGCGCGGCGGCGACCTGTTCCGTCAATTCGAGCACGCGCAGGCAGTCGCGCGCGGCGATCGTGCCCATGCTGACCTTGTCCTGATTGTGCGCTTCGGTCGAGCGCGAAAACACGCTCGCGGGCATCGTGTTCTTCAGCGCCTCGGCGGTCCATGCGGACGACGAAATCTGCACGGCCTTGAAGCCATGATTGATCGCCGCGCGTTCGGGCGCTGCGCCCGACAGATTGCGCGGCAAGCCGTTGTTGAAGTTGACATCGACCAGCAGCGCAAGCTGCCGGTCCATCAGATCGGCCAGATTCGCGACCGCCACCTTCAGCGCATCCATCGCGAAGGCGATATGGCCGCCATAAAAATTGCCGCCGTGCAAGATGCGTTCGTTGTCAGGATCGATGAGCGGATTGTCGTTCGCGCTGTTTAGCTCGTTTTCGACGTCGCGGCGCACCCAGCCGAGCGCATCGCGTGCGACGCCGATCACATGCGGCGCGCAGCGAATCGAATAGCGGTCCTGCAGTCGATGCCCCGGCGTGTCGGCGCGGCCGGCCAGATCGGCGCGAATCCACCCGGCCGCTTCGGCCTGGCCCGCGTGCGGCTTCACGTCGAACAGCGTCGCGTCGAAGTGCGCGGCGCGGCCGTCGAGCGCGACGGTCGCCAGCGCGGTCAAACGAGCGGCAAGCCGCGTCAGGTGCTCCGCGCGCGCCACCGCGAGACACGCGAGACCCGTCATCACGGCGGTGCCGTTCATCAGCGCGAGGCCTTCCTTCGGCGCGAGCGTCAGCGGCTCCACGCCCAGTTCGGTCCACACGTCGCGCGCCGCGCGCAAGATACCGGCGTACTGCACGTCGCGCTCGCCCGCGAGCGCCGCCACGTACGACAGCGGCGTCAGATCGCCGCTCGCGCCGACCGAGCCCTCGGCCGGAATGCGCGGCAACACGCGATGATTGATCAAGGCGGCGAGCCGTTCGAGCAGCACCGTGCGCACGCCCGAAAAACCATACGCGAGCGAATTCAGACGCGCGGCGATCACCGCGAGGGTCTGCGCGTCGTCGAGATACGCGCCCATGCCGCAGCCGTGATAACGCGTCAGTTGCAGCGGCAATGCGTCGACGAGCGCCATCGGCACGTCGACGACGCAGGCGTCGCCATAACCGGTGTTGACGCCGTACACGGTCGCGCCGGCGGCCAACTGGCGGCGCAGGAACGCCGCGCCGCGCTCGATGCGCGCACGCCAGAGGGGATCGTCGCTCAGCGCGACCGGCGCACGCTGGCGTGCAATCGCGACGACCTCTTCGATCTTCAGTCGGCGCGCGCCGACGACGATGGGCGCGCAGCCGGCCTCCACCTTCGCGGCGGTATTCGCAACAACACGTGCGCGTTGCACCTCGTTCAGATCATGTTCGGCCATTCGCGCCTCGCTTGGGGCTGGCCCAGAAATCGAAGAAGTTGAACCATTGATAAGGGGCCTTGCGGCAATAGTGTTCGAGCCGCAGCGCGTAGCGTTGTGCCCACGCGGCCAGATGCTGCGCGCGTTCGCGGCGCGGCAGCTCGATTCGCTCGGCGAACGGCTCGAAGTACATGCGATAGCCGTCGCGTTCCTTCAGGCAGAAGAACAGGTAAACCGGACAGCCGAGCGCATGCGCGAGCACGTAGGGCCCTTGCGCGAACGGCGCGCTCGCGCCGAGGAACTGCGCGTCGGTGGTGCGTCCCGCCTCGCGCGCCGGCACCCGATCGCCGACGATCACCAGCAGCTCGCCCGCGTCGATGCGCTGTTGCATCAGCACCGCGGTCTCGGGACCGAAGTCGCCGACTTCGAGCAGATGCCGCGCGAAGTCGCGATTGGACGACGCCAGCACCTGATTGAAGCGGCGAGCGTGCTCAGTGTAGACGACCGCCGTGACCTTCGCGTGATCGCCGCGGATCGCGAGCGCGCGCATCATCTCAAGATTGCCGAGGTGCGCGCCGATCACTAGCGCGCCCTTGCCGCTCGCGATCAATGCTTCGAATGCCGCGGGGTCGTCGAATGTGACTTCGGTGTCGTCGACGCGGCCGGTCCATGCGGCGAGCTTGTCGAAGCCCGATTGCGCGAACGCGAGCATGTGGCGATACGCGGACAGCCAGCCCGGGCGCGGCGTATCCGCCGACGGCGCGACCGCGTTCAGATGCGTGAAGTAGTTGGCCGACGCGGCGCGCGCGGCGCGGCCGGTCAGCAGAAAGTACGCGACGACCGGATGCAGCCACAGCGCGGTGAAGCGGCGGCCGAACAGCTTGCAGCTCAGCGCGAGCAGGCTCATGCCGACGCGGCTGCCGCGTTCGGCGATGCGCCACCACGCTTCGGGTCGGGGTTCGTCGGCAGATTCGTCCGCTGTGTCGTCGCGCGCGCCACGGCGCGGCATCAGCTTGTGCGCGAGCAGCATCGGCAGACGCCACAGCATGCCGAACACGAGCCGAGTATGGCTGCGGCTGATGCGCACGTTGTCCCACAGCACGTCGAAATGCGACACGCCGTCGGCCGCGTAGGTCACGCGCGTCGGGATCGAGCGGAACGCGGCGCGCCGCCAGTGCAGACGCACGAGGATCTCGATGTCGAAATCCATGCGCGTCGGCAGCCGCACTCTGTCAATCAGCTCGCACGCGAGCGCGAGCGGATACAGACGAAAGCCGCACATCGAATCGCGGATTGTCAGCGACAGCGTCTCGATCCATACCCACACGTGGGTCAGATAGCGGCCGTACAGACGTGCCTTCGGCACGCTGTCGTCGTACACGGGACGGCCGAGAATCACCGCGCCGGGTTCGGCGCGCGCGGCAGCGATGAAGCGCGGCATGTCTCTCGCGTCGTGCTGGCCGTCGGCGTCGATCTGCAGCGCGTGCGTGTAGCCCGCGGCGCGCGCCGCGCGCAGGCCTGCCATCACCGCCGCGCCCTTGCCGCCGTTTTCGGGCAGACGCAGCAGCGTCATCTGCTGCGCGTATTGCAGCGCGAGCGCGGCGAGTACCTGCTGGGTCGGCTCGTCGCTGCCGTCGTCGACGACGAAGATCGGCAAGCCGTGCACCGCGAGATGCGCGACCGTCGCGCCGATCGCGTCCTTGTGGTTGTAGATCGGAATGACGATGCAGGGCGCGAACTTCATCACGCGTCCTCCCGATGCACGAGCACGCCCGACGCGCATTCACGTCCATCGAGCCGGTACGCGAACTGCACACGCCGGCGCGCGGCATCGTAGGCGAGCGTGAGCTCGAGCACCGCACCGGGCGACACCGGCGCCATGAATTTCAGCCGATCGACCGACGCCACCGCGCGCACCCGCGGCCAATGCCCGGCCGCGAGCCGCGCCGCCCAGTCGACCTGCACGACGCCAGGCAGAATCGGCAGACCCGGAAAGTGGCCCGCGAAATGCTGGAGTGACGGCGGCACGCGCAGCACGTAGTGCAGTGTGTTCGCTACGCGCGTTTCGGCCAGCACTTCCATGCCCTCGTCGAGCGGCGCGAACGCGGCCGCGACCGCGCTCGCGGGCAGTTTGCCGCGTGCATCGAAGGGCAGGCTCGCACGAAAACGCCAGTGACGCGGCAGCACGACCGCATCGAAGTAATCGGCCAGATGCCGGCGCAGCGTTTTCGCGAGCGCGACGCGGCCTTCATCACGCAGTGTCGCGCCGCCCGCTTCGGTCAGCGCGACCACTGCGCCGACCCGTTCGCGGGTCGCGCCTTCGAGCGGCACCAGCGCCGCCTGCGCGACATACGGATGCAACGCGAGACGCGCCTCGAGCTCCGGCAGCGACACGCGCTTGCCGCCGAGCTTCAGCACGCGGTCGAGGCGCCCTTGCAAACGGAAGCGCCCGTCGGCGTCGAACACGATCCGATCGCCCGTGCGATGCCAGCCGTCGTGATCGAGATGCGGCGAGCGCACGCACAGCGCGCCGTCGTCGTCGCGGCGCACCTCGGCGCCGGCGACCGGCTGCCACGCGTCGCCCTGATCCTGACGCCGCCACGCGATTCCACCGGTTTCCGTACTGCCGTAGATTTCGAGCGGCGCCGCGCCGTGACTCGCCGCATAGGCCTGCGCGGCGTCGGCCGCGAGCGGGCCACCCGACGAAAAGAACGCGCACGGCGCGGGCTTGAGCGCGCCGAAGCCCGGCAACGCGGGCCAGCGCGACAGTTGCGCGGGCGTCGACACGACCGCAGTCGGACCGCATTGCGCGATACGCGCCTGCAGCTGCAGCGGCTCCATGCCGATTGCGCGATCGAACGCGCGGCCGGCCGCGAGCGGCCACAACACGCGAAACAGCAGACCGTAGATGTGGTGATGCGGCACGCTCGCGAGCATCGTCGCGTCGCCGAGCAATGCGCCCCACTGCTGTTCGAGTGTGTGGACTTCGGCGTTGAATTGCGCGAGCGTCTTGCGGATCGGCTTCGGTGTGCCGCTGCTGCCCGATGTGTACAGCGTCAGCGGTGCGTGGGGGTCGATCGGGTAGGCGCTGTGAGCCGTGACATGCGTCGCTGCGATGAACGGCGGCAGACCCGCATCCGTCAGCAGGAAGTCGTATGCGTCCGCGAGATCGGCGAGGTAGCCCGGCGTTGCATTCGCAGGAATCACCGGCTCCTTGCCGCAAGCGAACAGAGCGAACAACGCGCAGGCGAACTCGAACGGATCGTCGATACAGAGCGCGCAGCGACGCGCGCGGTGCGTCTGCACGAACTCGATCAAGGCCGCGACGCGCGCGCGAAACGCCGTGCGATCGAGCAGCACGGCGCCGTCGCGGCACACCAGTGCGGCGGGCGCTGCATCGGCCGACAACAGATCATGCAACGCGATCATCAGGCCGACTCCGAACCGGCACGCGCGGCGCGCGGCAGCACGAACAGGCGTCGCCACACGTATTCGCCCGCCAGCAGCACGCCGATTAGTACATAGGCGATCGCGCCGTTGTACAGCGACCAGGCCGCGCGGCTCCAATAGAGCGCGGTATAGGCGGAAAACGCACCGTTCAGCACGAAAAACGCGCACCAGACCTGGGTCACGCGCCGCGTATAACGCACCGCGCCCGGCGGCAGATCGGGACTGCCGAGGCGCGCGAATTTTTCGATCATCGACGGCCCGCGCACGAGCGTCGCGCCGAACGCGACCAGCAAACCGCGATTGACGAGCAACGGATAGAAGCGCAGCAGCAGCTCGCTATCGGTGACGACGATCGTCGCCGACGCGCAGCTCAGCATCGCCACCACGCTCCAGTCGAGTCTGGAAAGCTGCCGCAGCGGCATCGCGGCCGGCCCCCCACCGGCCCAGCGCTGCAACCACAAGGTCACGAGCAGCATGCCGCCGACGAGACGCGGCGCGTCCCAGCGCCACGCACACAGGATCAGGACGGGGTAAGCGAGTTTCAGCAGCACCAGCACGACTGCCCTGCTCCAGCGAGGCCGCGCGCCGGACCCGCTTGCGGCGTGACGTGGCTCCGACATCTGCATGCGCGGGTGCGCGGCCCGCATCAGCCTTGCGCCGCGAGCAGCGATTCGACCGCGCCAATCACGTCGCCGACCGTGCGCACGGATTTGAAGTTCTCCGGCTTGATGCGGCGGCCGGTCATCTCCTGCAGCTTGATCGCGAGATCGACCGCGTCGATGCTGTCGAGATCGAGGTCTTCGAACAGGTGAGCGTCGGGCGTCACGCGCTGCGGCTCGATCGCGAAGTTTTCCTGAAAGATCGCGCGGATGCGCTCGAGAATCTCAGTCTCGGTCACGATTCAATCCCCTTCCTTGCGGTTTCGTTCGCAGCGTGCGCCGCTTCGCGCTGACCCTCGACCAACGCGGCGAGCGTGTTGATCGAGCGAAAGTGCTGGCGGGTACGTTCGTCGTTCGCCGCGATGGTCAGTTGGTATTGTTTGCGCAGCACGATGCCGATTTCGAGCGCGTCGATCGAATCGAGACCGATGCCGTCGGAACCGAACAACGGGGCGTCGTCGTCGATATCGGCGGGGCTCAGGTCTTCGAGATCGAGGGCTTCAATCAGAAGCTTTTTAATTTCCAGTTTTAAAGAATCCATAATCGAACAGGTGCTGGGTAATGTGGGCTTCTACGGCATTCGTCACGCTGCGCGCCGCGATGGCGGCGGTGGCGTCGTGCGCGGCCAGTTCGTCGACGCCAAGCGGCGCGAGCACATTCACGCGCATCCGGAAAGCGCGCGCCGGCACGTCGTACCAGCGCATCTGCCGCGTGAACGCGGGCGGATCGCAATCCATCAACACCGGCACGATCGGCGCATCGGCCTTCAACGCCATGTGCGCGAAACCGCGCGAAAACGCGTGCAGCCGGTTGGGCGCGGGGCTACGCGTGCCCTCCGGAAAAATGATCATCGTGTAGCCGGCCGCGAGCTGCTTCGCGCCGGCCTCGACGAGCGCGATCGCGTCCGCGTTGCTCACGTATTCGGCCGCGCGCACGATGCCCCAGAAACACGGGTTGTGCCAGTGCACGTGCTTGACGACACAACACGCACGCGGCGTCAGCGACAGCAGGACCATCACGTCGAGGTAAGTCGGGTGATTCGCGACGACGATCGCCGGTCCGGCCGCGCGCAACGCCTCGGCGCCGGATACTTCGAGCTCCATCACGCCGAGGCCGCGCAGCACCGCGACCAGCGCGCGGAAAAACCGGTGGATCACGACGGTCACCGCACGCTGCCGCGACGCGCGATGCGGCCACAGCCACGCGAGCGGAAACACGAGCACCGAAAACAGCACGCCGCACACGCCGAACGCGACGAAGGCGAGACCGGTCGCGCAAAAACGCCACGCGTAATCAAGCCGCGCGCTCATCCCACCTCCAGTGCCACAGCGCGCCGGCGCGCTGCCAGCGTGCGGGCTGGCCGGTTTCGAGGCAGTGCAGCAGCGCCTGGCTCTGGGTCGGAAAGCTCGCGGCGTCGCTCAATGCGGTTCGCGGCTCGCCGGCTTGCTGGGCCACCTGCTCGTCGGCGCGGGTCAAGCTGCAAACAACGTGCCCGGCGGACGCATCCTTGTCGAGCAACACGGCGATCGCGCCGCCGTGCACTTCGTCTTCGATCGTGCCGTACGCGAGATCGGCCGGTTCGTCGGCATAGACGAGCAGCACCGGCGCATCCGGTTGTGTCTCGTATTGCGCGTACGCTTCGAGCAGCGCATAGCCGAGCGTCTGCGCACCAGCCGATACCGCGCTCGCGGCCGAACGGTCGCCGCGCGCGATGCCGAACACCCCGGTCATCGCGTTCAACACCGACAGGCTGAAAGCGGTCGGCGACACCGGTTCGCCTGCGCTGATGCTGCGCAGGATGTCGGTGGTGCGCCGCAATTCCCCGTGCCGCGACGCGAACACCACGCGCGCGGGTTCCTGCGCGACGCAGTCGTGCGCGACCTTGAGCGCGACCTTGGACAGCGTGCTGAGACGCCGCCGCACGATCGGCTCGATAAAGCCGACATCGGGTGCGGCAGGCGAGGTGGCCGGCCAGCTAGACCAGCGACCGACCGGAATGGTCCAGTGCAGATCGGGCATATGGTGTTCGCGCGTAGATACGGGAAAGGGGCTCAAGCGCCTGACTGAATACAGAGCCGTCACAGCGAGCGGCGCCGCGCGGATCGGGAGGTTCCAGCCGGGATCGACCGGTCTGCTGGCATGGGAATGCAGCACCGGCGATCGGGCCTGACTTGTCAGGCGCCCCTGACGATCGGGGTATGGGGGATGGCGGATCGGGCTCCTTTTGTGGCCGAATAGTGCCGGGTATTTTGAAGCAAATCGTCGAGGAAAGACGTATCCATCTGTATCCGCGCCTGCGGCGCAACACATTGTTAGACGATTTGACGGAGCCGGCCGCGGCGACGCACCGGAAGGGCCGTTTCGCGCGTCGGCGCCGGCGTGCCAACGCCGACAGAATCGACCAAAAGAACCTTTCATTGATCTTTCGCCGAATACGTCGTAGAGCGAAAACGCCCCCGCCGCGTCGTCGGCGCCCGAACAACATTCGTCACAGCGATGCTGCGGCGCCTGCTATACTCCGCCGCTCATTGGGGAGTAGCCGCCCCGCGGCACGTCCGCACCGCTTCGCCGGTGCGTCGCACGTGTGGCTCGCGGGGGCGCCTGTCAACACACTTGGCCAGCACGGCCATGGCAGTCGCAGCCTCTGGCCTGGCGAGACCGATGATCCACACGCGCCGCAACAGGGCCCGGCGTGTCGTGGGTCGTCGCTCGTTCATCTTCGGCCCGAGGAATCCATTCAACGTGACTCAAGCTTTTCTCATTTCGACCGGCGCGGTCGCGCTCGCCGAAATCGGCGACAAGACGCAACTGCTGTCGCTCGTGCTGGCCGCGCGCTATCGCAAGCCGATGCCGATCATTCTCGGCGTGCTCGCGGCGACGCTGATCAATCACGCGGGCGCCGGCGCGCTCGGCGCGTGGCTCGGCTCGATGCTGACGCCGACCATCATGCGCTGGGCGCTGGCGGCGTCGTTCATCGGCATGGGGCTGTGGATTCTGGTGCCCGACAAGCTCGAAGACGAGGAAGCCAACACGAATCGCACGCACTTCGGCGTGTTCGGCGCCACGGTCGTCACGTTCTTCCTCGCGGAGATGGGCGACAAGACGCAGATCGCGACGGTCGCCCTCGCCGCTCGCTTTCACGATTTCTTCGGCGTGGTGGCCGGCACGACGCTCGGCATGATGATCGCGAACGTGCCGGCGATCCTGCTCGGCGACCGCTTCGCGCACCGTCTGCCGACGAAGCTCGTGCATGGCATCGCCTCGGTGATGTTCGTCGTGTTGGGTGCGATGGCCTTGTTCGGGGTCGGGGTCTAAGCTACTGCGCGGCTTTCGGCGCCGACGTGGCGCCCGCAGGCGCCGCCGGCAATGACACTTCGTTCGCGGCCGCGCCGCCGCCGAGCGGGATCTTCACGGTGTGCACGGCGCCGTTGGCCAGCGGGAAGTCCGCCAGCGCGCTACGCGCCAGATAAGGCATCGCCCGCAGCAGCGACGACTCCTCGCCGAAATTGCGCGCCGTCACGTTATAGACCTCCCGGCCGCTCGCCCGCTCGGTGATCCGGATGCCGAGCAGATGCGTGAACACCGGGTAGCTCTGATTCACGTAGGTCGCCGGGAACGGCCCCCACGGACCCCACGGATCGAACGGCCGGCCCCAGTAAGGGCCGGGCCACGGGTTGTAGTAGACCGGCTGCGCGACGGTCACGACATCCGAGCGGATGCCATAGGCAAGCTCGACCAGATAGCGCGCGTCGTCGTGAGCGACTTCGCGGAACGCGTGCACCGCGAGCTCGTTTGCGACGATCCGCTCGTACGCGCTCAGTTCGAGATTGTTCTTCTGATCCTCGTGGCGCGTGAACGCATAGGTGCGGGTTGCGTCGCTGCCGGTCCAGTCGGAGAACGCCGTGACCTGCGTCGTCACATAGGTCGTGCAGCCGGACAGCAGCACGCTCAGCGCGACGAACAGCAACGCGACGCGGCGGGTCCATCGATCGAAGTTCATGGTCTGCCTCGTGATGCCTCTGGTTGCATCTATTCTGCTTCAGTTAAAACCCTGCTTCAGCCGCGATTATTCCGTCGCGCGATCCGCTCGCCGGCTGACGATGCTGAGCCTCCGGCACGGGCGGCGCCCGATAATACGCTGACCTCGGCAGCCAGCAAAAGGTTCTTCCCGTGCCTGTCGAAACCGGCCGCGCTGCCCGGCGCCGAAACTCGGCCCCCTTGCCCTCCGCACGATTGCCCGAGGCTTTGTACAATGAGTCGACCAAGCCCGGCTCGCGCGCCGTTTGCGCGCCCGACCGCTCGAGTACACCACCAAAGAACACCATGGCCGATACCGCAACGCCCAATGTGATCCGCCGCGCCGATTACGCGCCGCCCGCCTTCCTGATCGACACCGTCGCGCTGGAGTTCGATCTGGTCCCCGAACGCACGGTCGTCAGGAACACGATGCGCGTGCGCCGCAATCCGGATGCGTCGCGTGCCGCGCATCTCGAACTGATGGGCGAGCAACTGGAGTTCGTCGGCGCCGAAATCGACGGCAAGCCGTTTGCGAATGCGCATCCGCACGAGCACGGCCTGCTGCTCGACAACGTGCCGGACAGTTTCGAGCTGACCCTCACGAGCATCTGCAACCCCGCGGAAAACACCACGCTGTCGGGGTTGTATGTGTCGAGCGGCAACTTCTTCACGCAGTGCGAGGCCGAGGGCTTTCGCCGCATCACCTACTTCCTCGACCGCCCCGACGTGATGGCGAGCTTCACGGTGACGCTGCGCGCGAGCAAGGCCGACTATCCGGTGCTGCTGTCGAACGGCAATCTGCTCGAAGAAGGCGAGTTGCCCGACGGCCGTCATTTCGCGCGCTGGGAAGATCCGTTCAAAAAGCCGAGCTATCTGTTCGCGCTTGTCGCGGGCAAGCTCGTCGCGCTCGAAGAACGCGTGAAGACCGGCTCGGGCAAGGAAAAGCTGCTGCAGGTTTGGGTCGAGCCGCATGATCTCGACAAGACCCGTCACGCGATGGATTCGCTGATCCACTCGATCCGCTGGGACGAAGAGCGCTTCGGGCTCGAACTCGACCTGGACCGCTTCATGATCGTCGCGGTCAGCGACTTCAACATGGGCGCGATGGAGAACAAGGGGCTCAACATCTTCAACACGAAGTACGTGCTGGCAAATCCCGAAACGGCCACCGACACCGACTTCGCGAACATCGAGGCGGTGGTCGGCCACGAGTACTTCCACAACTGGACCGGCAACCGCGTGACCTGCCGCGACTGGTTCCAGCTGAGCCTGAAGGAAGGCTTGACGGTGTTCCGCGACCAGGAGTTCTCGGCCGACATGGCGGGCGGCGCCAGCGACGAAGCCGCGCGCGCCACCAAGCGCATCGAGGACGTGCGCGTGCTGCGCCAGATGCAGTTCGCCGAGGACGCGGGTCCGATGGCACATCCGGTGCGCCCGGAGAGCTACGTCGAGATCAACAACTTCTACACGATGACCGTCTACGAGAAAGGCTCGGAAGTCGTGCGGATGTATCAGACGCTGTTCGGCCGCGACGGCTTTCGCAAGGGCATGGACCTGTACTTCAAGCGTCACGACGGCCAGGCCGTGACGTGCGACGACTTCCGTCACGCGCTCGCCGACGCGAACGGCCGCGACCTCGCGCAGTTCGAGCGCTGGTATAGCCAGGCCGGCACGCCGCGCGTGTCGGTGCGCACGCGCTACGACGCCGCGCAGCAGCGCTACAGCGTGACGTTGCGCCAGGGCTACGGCGATGCGGTGCCCGCCGCGCGCGAAACGCAGAAGGGTCCACTGCTGATTCCGTTCGCGATCGGTCTGATCGGCAAGGACGGCCGCGATCTGCCGCTGAGGCTCGACGGCGAGGCGAAGGCATCGGAGTCGACCACGCGCGTGCTCGAATTTTCCCAGACCGAGCAGACCTTCACGTTCGTCAACGTCGGACAGGAACCGCTGCCGTCGCTGCTGCGCAATTTCTCGGCGCCGGTGATCGTCGAGTACGACTACACGGCCGAACAGCTCGCGTTCCTGCTCGCGCACGACAGCGATCCGTTCAACCGCTGGGAAGCCGGCCAGCGGCTCGCCACCCGCGAGCTGCTCACGTTGGCCACCCGCGCGGCGACGGGCGCGGCGCTGCAACTCGACGACTCGGTGGTCGCCGCGTTCGGGCGCGTTTTGACCGACGAGACGCTGTCGCCGGCGTTCCGTGAACTCGCGCTGATGCTGCCGTCCGAAGCGTATCTGGCCGAGCAGATGGCCGAGTCGAATCCGGCCGCGGTGCACGCGGCGCGGCAGTTCATGCGCAAGCGCCTCGCCAATGCGCTGCGTGACGACTGGCTGAAGGTCTACGAGCAGCATCGCACGCCGGGCGTCTATGAGGCGACGCCGGAGGCGGCCGGTCATCGCGCGCTGAAGAATCTCGCGCTGTCGTATCTGACCGAGCTCGACGATTCCGCGAACGCGGTACGCCTTGCCTCCGCGCAATATGAAGCCGCGAACAACATGACCGATCGCGCGGCCGCGCTGTCGGCGCTGCTCAACGCGGCCGCGCCGCAAGGCGGCAGCCCCGAGGCGCAGCACGCGCTCGACGACTTCTATCGACGCTTCGAGAAAGAGCCGCTCGTCATCGACAAATGGTTCGCGTTGCAGGCCACGCAGCGCGGCGGCGCACAGCATCCGGTGATCGATACGGTGCGCAAGCTGATGACGCATCCGGCCTTCAACCTGAAGAACCCGAACCGGGCACGTTCGCTGATTTTCAGCTTCTGTGCGGCGAACCCCGCGCAGTTCCACGCGGCAGATGGCTCCGGCTACGCGTTCTGGGCCGAGCAGGTGATCGCGCTCGACGCGCTCAATCCGCAGGTGGCCGCGCGCCTCGCGCGTTCGCTCGAGCTGTGGCGGCGCTTCACGCCGGCGCTGCGCGACAGCATGCGCGCGGCGCTCGAGAAAGTGGCCGCGCAGGTCAAGTCGCGCGATGTGCGCGAGATCGTCGAGAAGGCGTTGGCGTGATGCCTCGCTGAGTTGTCGCGTCGCATCGGAAAGCCGGCACGCGTTGCCGGCTTTTTTTCGCGCTGGTGGCGAAATTCTGCGCAGCGAGTTCCTCGAGTCGCTCGGCATGTCCGTCGACGGCCGCGGCGCTCGCGGCCAGCGTCAGCGGCATCGTCCCGGCCAGGACGCGCCGCAAGACCTGAAGGCGGCCGTGCGACCAAAAGCACGGAGCCGACACACACGAGCGGTTAAAATCCCATCATTCTTCTAGCCTTCCCGGAGTACAGCAATGTCATTGCAACGTCGTACCACTCTCACGAAGTACCTGATCGAGCAGCAGCGTGAAACCAACAACCTGCCCGCCGATCTGCGCCTGTTGATAGAAGTCGTCGCGCGCGCGTGCAAGGCGATCAGCTACCACGTCAGCAAGGGCGCGCTCGGCGATGCCCTCGGCTCGGCGGGCAGCGAAAACGTCCAGGGCGAAGTGCAGAAGAAGCTCGACATCCTGTCGAACGAAATTCTGCTCGAGGCGAACGAATGGGGCGGCAACCTCGCGGGCATGGCCTCCGAGGAAATGGAACAGTTCTTCCCGATTCCGGCCAACTATCCGAAGGGCGAATATCTGCTCGTGTTCGATCCGCTCGACGGCTCGTCGAACATCGACGTCAACGTGTCGATCGGCACGATCTTCTCGGTGCTGCGTTGCCCGGATGGCCACCAGGCCACCGAGCAATCGTTCCTGCAGCCGGGCACGGAGCAGGTCGCCGCGGGCTACGCGGTGTACGGCCCGCAAACGGTGCTGGTGCTGACCACCGGTAACGGTGTGAACTGCTTCACGCTCGATCGCGAGCTCGGCTCGTGGGTGCTCACGCAAAGCGACATGCGTATTCCGGTCGAAACGCGCGAGTACGCGATCAACGCTTCGAACGAACGCCACTGGTATCCGCCGGTTCAGCAATACATCGGCGAACTGAAAGCAGGCAAGGAAGGTTCGCGTCAGGCTGACTTCAACATGCGCTGGATCGCATCGATGGTCGCCGACGTGCATCGCATCCTGAATCGCGGCGGCATCTTTATGTACCCGGCCGACAAGCGCACGCCGGACAAGCCGGGCAAGCTGCGTCTGATGTACGAAGCCAATCCGATGGCGTTCATCGTCGAGCAGGCGGGCGGTGCTGCAACCAACGGCGAGAAGCGTATTCTCGACATCCAGCCCAAGAGCCTGCACGAGCGCGTCGCGGTGTTCCTCGGCTCGAAGAATGAGGTCGATCGCGTGACGCGCTACCACCTCGAAGCGAAGAAGTGATCTCGAAAGAAAAAATGCATCAAGGGGCTTGCCAAGTCACTGAAGTAGTCCCTATAATCTCGTTTCTCCTGATGCCGGAATAGCTCAGACGGTAGAGCAGCGCATTCGTAATGCGAAGGTCGGGGGTTCGATTCCTCTTTCCGGCACCATCAAGATTCAAACAAAAAGCCCAGTCCTCGTGACTGGGCTTTTTGTTTTGCCGTCGCGCGAGACATTGCCGCCCCGCCTCTTCGCAAGTCACGCGCGACACAGGCTCAGCACTCTTGCGCGCAGCGGAAACAGAAACAGATAAGCGAACCATTCGGCGCGGATCGTGCGTGGACGAACACAACGCTCTCGACTGCGGTGCGCGGCGGGCCAGCCTAGTCGGGAACGCGGAGCGGGTCGTACGACCGTGGCATCGCGAGATTGCGCGCAACTACGGTATCGGCCTGGTGCGGCGCTCCGGATGCGGCTATCGCTTGCGCGGGCGCCGACGCGAACCACAAGACCCTGCCGGCGCATTCGATGCCAACCTGACGTCCGTACCAGTAGACAGCGTTTTCCATCGCGACCTCTCCCCGAACATGAAAGACATCATGATCCGCGCCGCGCGTTGCGCGTCCGTCTGCCAACGCACGTCGAGCCATCAGTAGGCGCTGCGGGCTGCGTTCGACTTGTCGCCAAATGAGGGCCTTTTGTCACAGCAATAAGAGAATCAGTTTGCCAACCAACAGTCGGCCAGTTAATCAACGACAAATTCTTTAAATAAGGTATTGGACGGTCAACGGCGCGCGGAATGTTCCGTTTACCAAGAAATAGGCAGGCAGTTATGCAATCGGCAAATTACGAAGGTTCAGTTCCGAAACGGGAAAATACTGCCGATGCGGCGATGCACAAATTTGTCACGTCTTATTCACAAGAATGCGGTAGATGCAGTGCAGCGGCAATACCGATCGATCGTGCTCAAACGTAAGCTGGGCAAGGTGCGAGAGGGACGGGCGAAGGAGCGGGACAGCGGAGGATTTCGTGCGTGCAATTAAGCGGATCGCGAAACGCCAGCGATAGTAAGACCGACAAATTTTATTCAATCACTCTGCTGAGGTGTCGGCTTGTGCCGTTAAAGCAACAGAGTACATATGACTCGCATCGGACACTGGTGCAATGCGAGGAACGAGGCCGATAATCGATTCGCAAAGGAGAAAGATCATGGATGCCAAACCACCGAAGATTCCGACCCCGGACAAAGTTTTTTACCCGGATCCGGAACCCGTGGCCGTCGAGTTTTTGGGAGCCGAGCTGCCCGAGCATGTTCGCGCTTTCTTCGACGAACAACGCAAGTCGTGCGATCCGAAGTAACGGACCACTGGCGCGGTGCAGCATTGGCGCTCGTTGATGTCATGCGCGGCGAATACTCGCGCCCTCATTACCCGTCCGACACTTCCGTGAGGACGGTGGGTCAGTTCGCCTGATCCAGCAGCCACGCTGGGCAACACGGCTCGAGCGTACGAATACGCGCGCCCTTCTCGCGCCCATTTTCCTGCCCGACAACCTGTATAAAGCGGCCCGATATGCGCCGTTTGCGGGGCATCATTTATTCTTTTGGTTTTTCCGTCAACGGCCGCCCGGCCACGTCCACCTCATGAACCGTTTGCATCGCTTCGGCGCGTCATGCGCGCTCGCCATCGCCGCCGCCATCGCCTTCTCGCCGGCCCCCGCCCTCGCCGATGGTGACGACACCGCGCTCACCAACCTGATCGCACTGGTTTCGCAGCGCCTTGCGCTCGCAGAGCCGGTCGCGCGCTGGAAATGGGCGAACCACCAGCCGATCACCGATACACCGCGCGAAAATGCGCTGCTCGGGGAAGTGGAAAAGCGCGCCGCGGCGGCAAACGTCGACCCGGCGTTCGCCCGCACGTTCTTCCAGGATCAGATCGATGCGAGTAAAGACGTGCAGAACGCGCTCTTTGCGAAATGGCGCAGCACCCAGCCGCCGCAGGGTCCCGCACCCGACCTCGCAACAAGCACGCGACCGCAACTCGATAAGCTGACGCAATCGTTGATGGCCAGTCTGGCGCGCGTGCAGCCGCTGCGCGCGGCGGACGATTGTCCGTCGCGCGTCGCGCAGTCGCTGGCTAACTGGAAAGCGCTGACGCGCTATGACTCCGCGCATTCGAGCGCGATGACGCGCGCGCTAGGTCATGTGTGCGAGACCGGTGGAGTCGGCGCGACCGGCTGATTCCGGCAACGCCACAGTGCGCGCTGCATAAGCGTCACACGACGATGCTCGACTCCGGCGCATCACGCGACGCGCTCAACGGCATCACGCGTAGACCACGCGCCAGATGGCTTTGCAGGATACGGTACGTCGAGAGTTCGAACGCACCCGCCAGCGCAGACCCATGCAGCTGCGCCGCCTGCACGAGCGACGGCGCGTGCCCGAGGTACCGCCAGCGATCGACCACGTGGAAGATGCGCTGCGCGTCCTCACGCTCCTCGAACACGATGGGCCCCTCGAACGGCCACGGCGCGTTCGCGGGATCGCTCTTCGTCACACGCGGCAAGCGGTTATGGCCCGGCCGCAGTGTTGCGATCCACTGCGCCTCCGCTAGCATCGCGCCGAGCTCGCCGCCCGTCGCGCGCCATTCGACGCGCCGCACCAGCTGCGCAAGGCGCATATCCTTCGACGAACGCCGCTCGCCGGTCAGGTGCGAGCGCAGCCGCTGACGCACGCGCACGCTGCGGCCGACATACAGCGGCGCATCGCCTTCGCCATAGAACGCATACACGCCACAGCCTGCCGGCGCGGTGTCGAGCAGATCTTCCGTGATGTCGCCGGCGAGACGGTAGCGCCGCGTCGTGCGCTCGATCTGCGCGCGCAGCGCGTCGAGCGGCACGAGCGTCGGCAGACGCTGCCAGAACTGCCAGATCAGATCAGCGTCGGCGAGCGCGCGGTGACGGTCGGACGGCACCAGCGCATGACGTTCGACGAGTGCATCGAGACCATGACGCTTTTCGCCGGGAAACAGCGCACGCGACAGTCGCACCGTGCAAAGCACGTCCGGGTCGAACGCAATTCCCGCGCGACGAAATTCGCTGCGTAAAAATCCGCGATCGAAACTCGCGTTGTGCGCGACGAACAACTTGCCGTTCAGGCGCTCGAACAACGCGGGCGCGATCGATTCGAACGTCGGTGCGCCGCGCACCATATCGTTCGTAATGCCGGTCAGTTGCTGGATGAACGACGGAATGGGCTGCTGCGGGTCGACCAGGCTGCTCCAGCGCGATACGCCGGCCGGTCCGACTTCGACAACGCCAACCTCAGTAATGCGGTGCTCGCTCGTCGAGCCGCCGGTCGTTTCGAGGTCTACGAAAACGATGGGTGCATCGAGTGCCGGTTCCGGCGAAAGCAGTTCAGACATGGGACAAGGGATTCGGACACATGAATTTGCGGCAAGTATGCACCAGCTGGACGGTGCGCATCCAGACCGTGCTGCGTTCGCAGGCAGAAAACTGCGTCGGCACGGGTCATCGATTTTGCACCGATATTCCTCAGACGCTTAAACCATTAAATCTGGACTAGCGAATTCGCTTCAATGAGTTATCTTCCGACAATAATGGGTAGGGTTGAATCAGGCAGTTACCGAACCAGGTGAAAAGTTTAGATAAAATAAAAAACCCTCGCGCGACGGCGAGGGTTCTTCGCTCCCGACTGCGTGGGAAGCGCGCCCGACGCAGCGCATTTACAGCGGCTGAATGTTGGCCGCCTGCTTGCCCTTCGGGCTGGTCTTGACTTCAAAAGACACACGCTGGTTTTCCTTCAGCGACTTGAAGCCCTCGCTGCGGATCTCCGAAAAGTGCGCGAAAAGATCCTCGCCACCCGCGTCCGACGTGATGAAGCCAAAACCCTTAGCATCGTTGAACCATTTGACGACACCAGTTTCCATTTCCTGTTTTCCCTCGGTGATTTATCAAGCGGGCATTGCCCTTGAATCGATCCAACCCCGATTCAGTTGCCCATATCTGATCAAGACAAAAACCAGAAACAGCCAATCAAATTCGGCTTTGCCGTTATACGGGGAACAGAGAATGGCCGTCAAGTAAACTTTTCATATGCGTTTAGCGTATAAAAAGATAAGACTTCGAATCCCATGGATATAGTGGGCTCGTCAAATTTACCTGGAATGATTAATCCAGACTGTGAACGGAAAAATTTGCGAAAAATATGCAAGGCGAATGTAACAAAATCCATCTTTGCGTAAGTGTTTGTCCGACTTGTTGCGGCGCAGCCCCGCTCGCATGATGCAGATCAGTTGTAGCGATGCGCTTCAGGAGGTTGTCATGTTCCAGGAAATTCGCCGTCTCTTCCCCTGGCTAACTCATTCGCACGCAAAGGTCATACCAGACCAACCTGCACGAGCCGCGGAACCGTCCACGGTTTTCGACTTTGATCCGATGTGGCATGGAGACCATTGGCAGAACCTGCTCTCCTCACCGATGGATGCGCGCCGTTATGTGATGGAAGACTGGAGCGCGTCCACGCAGGCTGACTGGGACGACGCGGACGGCACCGCGCCCGCTCATTAGAGCAGTTCACGAAGTTCGTCCGCCATAAAAAAAGCGCGACTGGAAGGTCGCGCTGACAAAGGTTTGGAGATCTTTTTCGTCAACGAAAAAGTCTGCTTCGGAAAGCAGAAACTAGAGTATAGCGGTGGTATGCGATTTCGATTATTCACACAATTAACAATCGTCTATTGCCGCAATTGCAACAATCGTTTTCGGCATTTCTTCCCGTTGCTTTTCCGCATCGTTTGGTGTCGCGAATCAGCAACGCGGCTTGGCAAAAATCCAGACGCCGAATTCGCCGAGTCGGCGCAAAGCCTTTGTCTATAAGGCTCGAATGGCGATTAATGATCGTTTCTCCTTGCGTAATACTTTATTGCGCGAATCGGAACATCAACTCCTGGAAGTGTCTCTCTACACTCTGCCTAATCGGAAACCGGCGCGAATCTGGTCAACGCGCTTCTCACGCGGCTTCCGCTTCTCGCAGCACTCGCGTGAAGGTCTCCTAAGCCAGGGTTTTATGCCTCTCTCGCTCTTGGAGTTATATCAATGAAGAAGACACTCATGGTCGCAGCCCTGTCGGGCGTTTTCGTCACGGCAGCGCACGCGCAAAGCAGCGTCACCCT
The DNA here is from genome assembly GCF_000092885.1 of Paraburkholderia atlantica. NCBI lineage: Bacteria > Pseudomonadati > Pseudomonadota > Betaproteobacteria > Burkholderiales > Burkholderiaceae > Paraburkholderia > Paraburkholderia atlantica. Next base: position 2,564,714 of record NC_014117.1, read on the forward strand.
GTATGGCCTGATCGACGCGGGTATCACCTATACGAATAACCAGCGCGTCAGTGCTACCCAGCACGGCGCCAACGTTGCGATGACGAGCGGTTCGGTGAACGGTAGCCGCTGGGGCCTGCGTGGCGCTGAAGATCTCGGCGGTGGTCTGAAGGCCATCTTCACGTTGGAAAACGGCTTTGGAATCAACGACGGCACGCTCAAGCAGAACGGCCGTATGTTCGGCCGGCAGGCATTCGTCGGTCTGTCGAGCGACCAGTTCGGCGCTGTCACGCTCGGCCGTCAATATGACAGCATGGTCGACTTCGTCGGCCCGCTGGCGCTGACCGGCACGCAATACGGCGGCACCCAGTTCGCCCACCCGTTCGACAACGACAACCTGAACAACTCGTTCCGTATCAACAACTCGGCCAAGTACACGAGCGCGAACTACGGCGGCTTCAAGTTCGGCGCGTTGTACGGCTTTTCGAACCAGGCTAGCGGCTTCGCGAACAACCGCGCATACAGCGCTGGCGCATCGTACAACTGGGGCGGCCTGAACGTCGCAGCCGCTTACTTGCAACTGAACGCCAACGGCGCAACCAGCGCGGCCGCAGCGTTCAATTCGGGTGGCGCAGTATCGGGCGACAACACGTTCTTCGCGCAACGTCAGCAAACATGGGGCGCAGGCGCCAACTACGCGTTCGGCCCGGCAACCGTTGGCATCGTTTACTCGCAGACGAACCTGCACGGCCTCGTCGGCATCAGCCAAGGCTCATCGGGTGTCTCGGGTGGCATCGGCTTCCCGTCCAACAGCGCCCAGTTCCAGAATTTCGAGGGCAACGCTCGTTACGCTCTGACACCGGCGATCAGCATTGCCGCTGCGTACACGTACACCCGCGCTAACCTGTCCAGCACGCACGTGCACTGGAACCAGGTCGACCTGCAAACCGCATACGCGTTGTCCAAGCGTACCGACGTGTACCTGCAAGGCGTGTATCAGGCAGCAAACGAAAACTCGATCGTCCCCGCCTTCATCAATGGCGTGGGTAACGCTTCGGGCAACAACAAGCAAGTCGCTGTAACGGCTGGTCTGCGTCACCGCTTCTAAGCACCGCGCAAGGACTGGCAGTAGAGAAGGCGCCGTTCGCGGCGCCTTTTTTTATGTTCGCGCCGAAGGGGTCTTTCGCCAGACTTTGCCTGCGCCTCCGCCAGCGCCTAGCGGCCGCTATGAGGCGGCGGGTACTTGACGTCGAGAATGTCGATCGGCTGCGGCCCGGCCGGCGTGAATAGCGTGACCGTATCGCCGACTTTGGCCTTCAGCAGCGCACGCGCAATGGGCGAAATCCAGCTCACATGCCCAATGTCCAGGTCGACCTCGTCGACACCGACGATCGTCACCTTATGCTCCTCGCCGTCCTCGGTCGCATAATCGACCGTCGCGCCGAAGAACACCTGATCGACGTTTTCCTGGCGGCTGCTATCGACGACCTCGGCCAGATCGAGCCGCTTGGTGAGAAATCGGATTCGCCGGTCGATTTCACGCAAACGTCGTTTGCCGTAGATGTAGTCGCCATTCTCCGAGCGGTCGCCGTTCGACGCCGCCCACGACACGAGCTTGACGACCTCGGGCCGCTCGACATCGATCAGATGCAGCAACTCATCGCGCATACGCCGATGACCGGCGGGAGTCATGTAGTTTTTGGTGCCTGCGGGCACGTCGGGCTGGGTGACGTCGAGATCGTCGTCGTTGTCTTCGCTCGACTCTTTGACAAAGGCCTTGTTCATAATCATCCATTAACAGCTGCTAGCAACAACCTGATAAAAGGTTACACGATTGGGCCCGCGACACAAATCGTCGTGATGGGCTTCCATTTTTCAAATCTGTTGGCTATAATCTCGTTTCTGTGTGCGGCTGTAGCTCAGTTGGATAGAGTACTTGGCTACGAACCAAGGGGTCGTGGGTTCGAATCCTGCCAGCCGCGCCACCTTATTCGAGAACTTCCTTGCCGGGAGTTCTCAGGTTTCACCGGTTTTTGCAGTAAGCATCACCGTTTTGCGTGCGGCTGTAGCTCAGTTGGATAGAGTACTTGGCTACGAACCAAGGGGTCGTGGGTTCGAATCCTGCCAGCCGCGCCATCCATGAAGGGCCTTCCAATCGGAAGGCCCTTTGTTTTTATGACGCCCCAAGCCGTGCCCATGCGCCGGCAACTCAACGCGGCGGCGACTGGATATCCCCAATCTGCCCGTCCGGGTGCGGCAAGTCCTCGACGACCCCGCCTACCGTCTGCTCGCTGATCGTCTCGGCCCGCATGCCTGTCAGTGCCTGGCGCTCCCGCAGCACGTCGTCAACGGTATCGCCAAAATGGCTCGCGACGAACGCCCGCAGCAAAGCAATGCGCAGCGAGTCGCCCCTGCCCTCCGAGGCTCGCTGGCCGTCTTTGAACTCCGCGACGCACAACGCTCCTTTTTCGCTCTGCTCGCGCACGTCGAGGCGCATCGCGCGCTCGAGCACGACGGCAGCCGCCTCCCATGACGCGCAAGGCGTGAACCGCCCGTCCCACGGACGACCACGATCGTTGCCGCGGATCGCGACAGTCTCGCCACTATCGGTAAAGTAGATTTCGCGCACGAAGTCGTGCAGGCTGCGCGCCACCCAGTAATCCAGCGCCACGCCAGCGAGGTCGGATACGTTCATCTGCGTTCTCCCCGGGTTCAGGTGAGACTTGCCTTCAGTTGTATCCTGAGCCGCACGAAAGATGCCTGGCTGGCGTGCAGCGCCAGTCCAGGCCGCGCCGACGCCCAGTCGGAAGCCGCTCAGTAATCCGCGCGCTCGCGGTCGATACGCATGCCGCCGTCGTGGCGGTGATGCCCTTCTTCGCTCGGCCGCTCACGCGTGATGCGCATCACGTCCGGATTCGTGCGCACGCGCCGCATTACATTGGCCAGATGCACACGATCGCTGACCTGAATCACGAAGCGCAGAATCGTGGATTCCTGCGACAGATCTTCGTCCATCGCAATATGGACGATGTTCGCGTCCGCCGACGTGATGTCGGCCGCTACGCGGGCAAATACGCCCTTGGTGTTCTTGACCAACACCTTGACCGCGACATCGAACAGACGCCCGGGCTGCGGCGCCCACGCGACGTCGATCCAGCGACCCGGATCGCGGCGATGGATACGCTGCGCGACGCGGCAGTCGGTGGTGTGGATCGCCATGCCGAGGCCGATGCCGATATAGCCCATGATGTCGTCGCCCGGAATCGGACGGCAACACGCGGACAGCTGCACCGACATGCCTTCGGTACCAGTGATGACCACCGGCGGCGCATGCGGCGTCGAGCCGGATTCGGAGCGCGAGCCGTCGTCGTCGGCGTCGCGCCCGCTCATCAGCACTTCGATGCGCTTGGCCATCACCGCGGCGACCCGCCGGCCGAGACCGATGTCCGCGAAAATTTCCTGACGGTTCTTATTGCCCGTCCACTGCACGAGCTTTTCCCACGCTTCCGGCGTCACGTCCGATAGCGCGAGGCCGTAGCCCTTCAACGCCTGATCGACGAGACGCTCGCCGAGCTGCACCGACTCGTTCAGGCGCATCGTCTTCAGATAATGACGGATCGCCGAGCGCGCCTTGCCGCTGCGCACGAAGCCGAGCCACGCGGGGTTCGGCTTCGAATACGGCGCCGTGATCACTTCGACGATGTCGCCGCTCTTCAGCTCGGTACGCAACGGCAACAGCTCGTTGTTGATCTTCACCGCGACGCATTGGTTGCCGAGGTCGCTGTGGATCGAATATGCGAAGTCGAGCGCGGTGGCGCCGCGCGGCAGCGCCATGATCTTCGACTTCGGCGTGAACACGTAGACCGCGTCCGGGAACAGGTCGATCTTCACGTGCTCGAGGAATTCGCTCGAATCGCCCGCTTCGCTCTGAATGTCGAGCAGCGACTTCAGCCACTGATGCGCGCGCTTTTGCACGTCGTTCAGATCCGCACTGCCGTTCTTGTACAGCCAATGCGCGGCGACGCCCGCCTCGGCGATCTCGTGCATCTTGCGCGTGCGTACCTGAAACTCGATCGGCGCGCCGAACGGGCCGACGAGCGTGGTGTGCAGCGACTGGTAGCCGTTCACCTTCGGGATCGCGATGTAGTCCTTGAACTTGCCCGGCACCGGTTTGAACAGCGCATGCAGCGCGCCGATGCAGGTATAGCACTCGAGCGCGCTGTCGACGACCACGCGAAAACCATACACGTCGAGCACCTGCGAGAACGACAGCTGCTTGTCGCGCATCTTCTTGTAGATGCTGAAGATGGTTTTCTCGCGACCGGTGACTTCGGCGTCGAGCTTTGCGTCGGCAATCGCACGCTGCACCGATTCAAGAATCTTGCCGACCACCTCGCGACGATTACCGCGCGCCGCCTTCACGGCTTTTTCGAGCGTCGCGTAACGGTGCGGGTTGAAGTTCGCGAAGCTCAGGTCCTGCAGTTCGCGATAGGTGTTGTTCAGGCCGAGCCGGTGAGCGATCGGCGCGTAAATGTCGAGCGTTTCGCGCGCTACGCGGCGACGTTTCTCCGGCGGCACCGCGCCGAGCGTGCGCATGTTGTGGAGCCGGTCCGCGAGCTTCACGAGGATCACGCGCACGTCGCGCGCCATTGCGAGCAGCATTTTGCGGAAGTTCTCCGCCTGCGCTTCCTCGCGATTGCGAAACTCCATTTTGTCCAGCTTGGACAACCCGTCGACCAGTTCCGCGACCTTCGCGCCGAAGCGCTCGGCGAGCTCCGCCTTGGTCACGCCCTGGTCTTCCATCACGTCGTGCAGAAGCGCCGCCATGATCGACTGGGCGTCGAGATTCCAGCCCGCGCAGATTTCCGCGACTGCGACCGGATGCGTGATGTAGGGCTCGCCGCTCTGGCGATACTGGCCGAGGTGGGCTTCGTCGCTGAAGTGAAACGCCGCCTTGACGTCCTTGATTTCTTCCGGCGGCAGATAGCCGGCCAACGCGGACGTCAGATTGGCGATGGAGACGACGTCATGCCGGCGCGGCTGCTCCGGCGTGGCGGTCGGCCCGAACAGATGACGAAACGATTGCTCGAGGACCGCGTCGATGTACTTGCGTGCAGACGACGGTGCGTCGGTGTCGTGTTCCGCTTCCGTGGCGGTGGGCGGGGTAGCACTCATGGTCGCCTCCGGTAGCGGTCAGGGTTGGACACAGTTCTGCACGTTGAGCAATCCGGTGTGGCGAATACCGGGTAAGTCGAAAACGAAAATCCGTGCGCCTTAGACCGGCACCTTCTTCAGCATTTCGACGCCGACCTGACCCGATGCGATTTCACGCAGCGCGAGGACGGTGGGCTTGTCGCGGCTTTCGATCTTCGGCGTGTGGCCTTGCGCGAGCTGACGCGCGCGATAGGTTGCGGCAAGCGCGAGTTCGAAACGGTTCGGGATCTGTTTGAGGCAGTCTTCGACGGTAATGCGGGCCATGTTGGGTTCCTTCTCAGTATGTTGCTTATTCTACCTTATGTGCCTGACAGCACGCCGGGTTCACGGGTGCGGCAGGTGGATGCCGAGCTGCATGAAAAGCTGCGTGTGACGCGCGTACTGCGACGCGAAGCGCGAGCGCGTCGCGCCGACGAGGCATTGCAATTCAGCCAGCGCGCGATCGAAGTTTTCGTTGATCACGACGTACTCCGCTTCGGCCGCGTGCGCGATCTCACCGCCTGCCGCGAGCAGGCGTCGCGTGATCACGTTCGGTTCGTCCTGGCCGCGCTTTTTCAGACGCTCTTCGAGCGCTTCGAGCGACGGCGGCAGAATGAAAATCTCCACCGCGTTGTGGAACTGCTTCTTCACCTGTTGCGCGCCCTGCCAGTCGATTTCGAGCAGCACGTCATGACCGTTTTTCATCTGCTCCTCGATCCACACGCGCGACGTGCCGTAGTAGTTGCCGTGCACTTCCGCACTTTCGAGAAACTCGCCCGCGTCGTGACGCCGCATGAAATCTTCGACGGTCGTGAAGTGATAGTGCTCGCCGTCCTGCTCCTTCGGACGCGGCGGGCGGGTCGTGTACGAGATCGACAGACGGATCGCGTCGTCGCCCGCAAGCAGCGCGTTGACGAGCGTCGACTTGCCCGCGCCCGACGGCGCGACGACCATGAACAGATTGCCGGGATAGGCGCCGGCGTACGGATGGCGCGGAGCGCCGGGTTCGCGTGGATGGTGGTCGGTCATGACGTAGTGCTCCAGCCTTATTCGAGATTCTGTACTTGCTCGCGCATCTGTTCGATCAGCAGCTTCAGGGTCATCGACGAATCCGCGAGTTCCTTCGCCGCCGCCTTCGAACCGAGCGTGTTCGCTTCGCGGTTCAGCTCCTGCATCATGAAGTCGAGCCGCTTGCCGACCTTGCCGCCCTTCTCGATCACATGACGCGTTTCGTTCAGGTGCGCGGTGAGGCGCGACAGCTCTTCGGCGATGTCGATGCGAATGCCGTACATCGTCACTTCCTGGCGAATCCGCTCGTTGATCTCTTCGCGCGACACGATCGTCGCGGCCCCATCCGGCGCGGCGATGCCGAGCGCCTCCTGCAGACGCTCGACGATCTTCTGCTGATGCCGCGCAATCAGTTCGGGCACGAGCGGCGTGATCTTCGTGACGATCGTTTCCATTTCGGTGACGTTGCCGAGCAGCATCGTCGCGAGTTGCGCGCCTTCGCGCGCGCGCACGTCGATCAGGTCCGCGATCGCCTGCTTGCCGCACGCGAGCACCGTGTCGCGCAACGTCTCGGGCGCAATGCCGCTTTCGGCGAGCACACCGGGCCAGCGCAGAATTTCGCCAGTCCGCAGACGGCCGGCTTCCGGAAACGTGTCGAGCACGGCGCGTTCCAGCTGCGCGAGTTGCGCGAGCGCATCGCGGTTGATCGCGCCCGCGTTCGCCGACTGCTCGCTGCGCTGCAAATTCACGCGAATGTCGACCTTGCCGCGCGACAGCTTGTTCATCAGCATTTCGCGCAGCGTCGGTTCGACGACGCGCACGTCTTCCGGCATGCGGAAGTTCAGATCGAGAAAGCGCGAGTTCACCGTGCGCAATTCGACCGACACGCTGACGCCGCCAGTGCCCGAAGCCGCCACGAGTTCGCGCGTAGCGCTCGCATAGCCAGTCATGCTGTAGATCATCGTATTTCTCGCGATTGCGGCCATGCGTTCGACGATGGCCTGAGAAGCGGATCGCCCGGCGTGTACGAGACGCGGGGCGGGGAACCGGCATTATCCCATTTTTGGCGGCGCCATCCGCCCGCGAGCGAGCACGGATGCGGCCCGGCACGTGGCTGCTTTCACGGTACGGATTGCCGCTCGTCGTTGCGATGACCGTCGCGCGCTCATGCGGCATTCATCATCCGCAAGCTTGTGTGCCATGCGTATGGACAACCGCCCTATTCGATCGGCGGTAAAATTAGGGTTTTTCCTCCGCCCCTCTTCCGGCCTTTCGGCACACAACGCGACCCATTCCGACATGAGCAACGACACCCACCGCCCCAGCGGCCGCCAGCCCAACCAGTTGCGCGACGTGCGCATCACGCGTCACTACACGAAGCATGCGGAGGGCTCGGTGCTGGTCGAGTTCGGCGACACCAAGGTGATCTGCACCGCGAGCGTCAGCGAGAGCGTACCGCCGTTTCTGCGCGATCGCGGCCAGGGCTGGCTCACCGCCGAATACGGCATGCTGCCCCGCGCCACGCATACGCGCAGCGACCGCGAAGCCGCGCGCGGCAAACAGACCGGCCGCACGCAGGAAATTCAGCGGCTGATCGGCCGCGCGCTGCGCTCGGTGTTCGATCTCGAAAAGCTCGGCGCGCGCACGATCAATCTCGACTGCGACGTGATCCAGGCCGATGGCGGCACACGCACCGCGAGCATCACCGGTGCGTTCGTCGCCGCGCATGATGCGGTCGCCAGATTGCTCGCCACGGGCCGCATCGAAAGCTCGCCGATCACAGATTACGTCGCCGCGATTTCGGTGGGCGTGTACGACGGCGTGCCGGTGCTCGACCTCGACTACGACGAAGACTCGCAGTGCGACACCGACATGAACGTCGTGATGACGGGCGCGGGCGGTTTCGTCGAAATTCAGGGCACCGCGGAAGGCGTGCCCTTTTCGCGCGAAGAAATGAATGCGCTGCTCGATCTCGCGAGCGACGGCATCAGCACGCTGATCGCGAAGCAGAAGGAAGCGCTGGGAGTGCGGCAGTGAATGAGGTTCGTCAGGACGGCCGCGGCAACGATGCTCACGGCATGACGTTGGGCATGCCGTTGAAAAAAGTCGTGCTCGCGTCGAACAACGCGGGCAAGCTGCGAGAATTCGCGGCGCTACTCGGCGCGGCCGGCATCGAGTTGATTCCGCAAGGCGAACTCAATGTGCCGGAAGCTGAAGAGCCGCACCCCACCTTCGTCGAAAACGCGCTGGCCAAGGCGCGTCACGCGGCGAAGCTGACCGGCCTGCCCGCGCTCGCCGACGACTCCGGCCTTTGCGTGCGCGCGCTGCGCGGTGCGCCGGGCGTCTACTCGGCCCGCTTCGCGCAACTCGCCGGCGGCGAAAAAAGCGACGCGGCGAACAACGCGCGACTCGTCGAAGAACTGCGGAGCGCGAGCGATCGCCGCGGCTATTACTACTGCGTGCTCGCCCTCGTGCGTCACGCGGACGATCCCGAACCGCTGATCGCGGAAGGCCGCTGGCATGGCGAAATCCTCGACGCGCCGCGCGGCGAGCATGGCTTCGGTTACGACCCGTACTTCTATCTGCCGTCGCTTAACGCGAGCGCCGCCGAGCTCGAGCCGGCGGTCAAGAACGCCAGCAGTCATCGCGCGATCGCGCTGCGGCAACTGCTCGCTCGCCTGTCGGAGGAAGCGTGATTCCGATCCGATCGACGCCGGCGGACATCGGCAACGGTGTCGTCAAGGCATTCACGTCCCCGGGCGGCATCCGTTTGACGTCGCTGCCGCCCCTGGCACTTTATGTGCATTTTCCGTGGTGCGTGCGCAAGTGCCCGTATTGCGATTTCAATTCGCATGAGTGGAAGGGCGCGTCGTTCCCGGAGAGCGACTACCTCGACGCGCTGCGCGCCGATCTGGAAATGGCCTTGCCACTGATCTGGGGCCGCCAGGTGCATACGGTGTTCATCGGCGGGGGCACGCCGAGTTTGCTGTCGGCGGCGGGGCTCGATCGCATGCTGTCGGATATTCGCGCGCTGCTGCCGCTCGACGCCGACGCGGAAATCACACTCGAAGCGAACCCCGGCACGTTCGAAGCCGACAAGTTCGCGCAGTTTCGCGCGAGTGGCGTGAACCGGCTGTCGGTGGGCATCCAGAGTTTCAACGAAACGCAGCTGAAGGCGCTCGGCCGCATCCACGACGCGGCGCAAGCGCGCCACGCGGTCGAAGTCGCCGCGACCACGTTCGACAACTTCAACCTCGACCTGATGTTCGCGCTGCCCAAGCAAACGCTCGCCGAATGCCAGGCCGACGTGGAAACGGCGTTGTCGTTCGCACCGCCGCATCTGTCGCTGTATCACCTGACGCTCGAACCGAACACGCTGTTCGCCAAATTTCCGCCCGCGCTGCCCGACGACGACGCGTCCGCGGACATGCAGGACTGGATTCATCAACGCACCGCCGCGGCCGGCTACGAGCGCTACGAAGTGTCCGCGTACGCGCGGCCGCATCGGCAGAGCAAACACAATCTGAACTACTGGCGCTTCGGCGACTATCTCGGCATCGGCGCGGGCGCGCATACGAAGCTGTCGTTTCCGAATCGCATTGTGCGTCAGGCGCGCTATAAACATCCAACCACGTTCATCGAGCAGGCCAGGGCCGGCGCAAGCGTGCAGGAAGAGCACGAGGTCGGGCCGCGCGATCTGCCGTTCGAGTTCATGCTGAATGCGCTGCGCCTGGTGGAAGGGTTTCCGGTGCATCGGTTCATCGAACGCACGGGTCTGTCGATCACGACGATCGAACCGGCGTTGCAGGAAGCAGAACGGCGCAAGCTGATCACGCGCGACCACGAACGGATCGCGCCGACGCCGCTCGGGCAGGCGTTCCTGAATGACCTGCAGGCGCTATTTCTGAAGGATCCGCTGTGATGGCGACTCGCCTGGACTCGGCAGCGAAGTCTTTCCAGGTTACAATTCGCGGTTTGGAGGTGTGGCCGAGTGGTTTAAGGCACCGGTCTTGAAAACCGGCGAAGGAGCAATCCTTCCGTGAGTTCGAATCTCACCGCCTCCGCCAGTCTTCCAAGAAAAACCCCGTAAGTTCAGCGACTTACGGGGTTTTTGCTTTTCTTATCCCGATGATCCTTGTGCGAGTGCCATCAGCGACCAGAAAGACCATAGACGAGAGGTACGGTTGCTGCCCGCGAGCATCCGCGCTACGGGCGCGAAAAACCGCAATGTTCTCGCAGGCGCTTTTTTCTGTTTCGTCGAAACCCGTGGAGATTTTGGGCGGTCGCCCATGTACGGACTGCCTGTCGCACGGTAACTATCTGACTGCTGTCAACACCGGCAGCGACTTCAGATAGAACAATGACACACCTATGTCCCTGTCCGTATTTGAGATGCACTCCGTGGAGCTGTTCTGCCAGCGGCCACCGGGTGCCTGTTATGTCATCTGTGACGAGTGGCACTATAAAGCGTGCCTTGGCAAGGCAGCAGACCGTCAGAAGGCCAGGGCGGAGACCCGGGAATTTCTTGAGATTGCCGAACTGAATCACAGGAAGTGGGAGGAGGACCGGAAGCTGGTCAGGCGCATCCAGAAGAGTGGCTGGCTGTTCTTCCATAGCGCGCGGCACCGTAGCCCTGACACCGATGGCTGGTGGGTCATCCTTGGTCTTCTCGAAGAGGTTCGCCGGGGTAACCTGGTTGCCATTAAAGGTCCGCGTGATGGCATGTTTCCGTCACCGTACAGCAGCACGCCGTTAAGGAATCCGGTAGCGAGGACCGGCAGTCACCCGGACCGCGAGCCCATTCTGTCCGTCCAGTATGATCCGGCCACCTGGCAAAACGAGCTGAACGCTGCGCGGGCAGCCAGAGCTGGCAATAGAGGCGCATCAACGCTGCTCGGCGACGCCCAGCCGTTTGAGTATGCACCTGATGCGTTGAGCGGCGATGTCGTTGAACTCGCCGCGAGCACCAATAACCCACGCTATGCCGCCAAGATGCTTGGATACCAGCAAAACGCGTTCAGCGACATGCTTCACGCTATGAAGCAGTACAACAAATTGCGCGGCGACAACAACGTAATCTGGCATGACGATGGAGACGTGGAGTTTAACGGCGTGATTATCGACAACATGCACAGTTGGGCACCCTAAAGGAATGTAATGGTAACGACCCATCAACTTGCACATGCTTCTTTCACTATCTATCAGGATGTGGAGCGACCCGAATTCTGGACAAACTATTTTGGCGTTGAACCGGACATGCAGAGCGTTCGGGGGCAGTTCCGGACTACACCATCTGGGCGCACTAGCAAGTACCCCGCTCGAATTGGTGTATGGAGTGTAGATAGCAAGGGGCATGTTCAGAGTAATCTTCTTGCGCCTCACCTTCGCTATCTTGTCGAACGCTTGGCATTGCCCCGATCAGACCTGCCCGAATTGCTCAAGCGCACTGGCGCACAGATGCGTTTCTTCTGTTATTGGGACAATGAGAGCGGCGACCGCGTGCCTGATGTGCCCGACGATATTCGCACCATGATGGAAGCGATGGGCGGCACGGTTGAGATTGATGAATATCGATAGAGCCTCACTCGAATGCACCAGCCGATCCTCGCGAGTCGGCTTTTTTGTGCGGGCTTGTAAGGCACAGCGCAAGTGTTTATGGGCCGCACTTGTGAATCAATCCCCTATGCCGCAAACATGCACGGCCCACGCTTCCATCGTCGGCCGGCGCTGTTCCACCGAATCGATGCGGTGATAAGCCGCCTCAACCTTGTTCGACACAGTATGCGCAAGCGCCCGTTCGGCAAGGGTTGCGCCAAGGCATTGCCGGTTGATGCTCGATCTTTGCCGCGCGCTTCGGCAGGATGTGATCGACCACGCTAACCGGGTTCGACGCAATTTGGCCGTGAGCCCATGCCCATTGCATAACGGCGTGCACGCGCTGGCGGTGCGGCTAGCCTTGCCGCCGAGCTTCGGAAACACACAGGTATCAAGCGTGCTGATCCACTGCGCGGCGTGCTTCCCTCTTCTTCCAGCCGGGTTTGAGTCCGCCATGAAGTTCCCGCGCCGACTCCTCGAAAGTGAGCGCGGCGGGAGCAATACAGGCGGCCTGCTGTTCGCGGAATGACGGCGTTTTTGTTTTTTGCGGCTTCGAAAACGAGAGAAGCCTGTGGAGCTTCACGTACTCGCTTACACCACCCCGAATTAAACCACCCCCACCGCCTCAACCTCGATCTTGAACCCATAGTGCAACTGCGGCACCGGCACGACCGCGCGCGCCGGTTTTGCCTCACCCGCCCAGCGCGCATAGATCTGATTGAAGCTAGCCCAATGTTCGACATCAACGACATACACGCGCACCTGCACCAGTTGCGCGACGCTGCTGCCGACGCTTTCGAGCGCCGCCTTCACATTGGCGAGAACCTGTTCGGCCTGCGCGTCGAATGACGCATCGGCGAGCTTGTCGCCTTGCGCATTGATCGGCAATTGCCCGGACACGAAGACGAAGCCATTCGCGACCGCCACATGACTGTAGTGACCGCCGGGTTTCGCCAGCGCGGCTGGGTTGTCGGTATGAGGCAAACGTGGGGCGTGCGTGCTATCGGTCATCAACCACTCCAGAAGTGAAATTCCCGGAGCGGTTCATCGCCTTGCTTCATTCAGCACAAGCCCGCGCACGGCGCATCACGCAGCCGCCATCTCGAGCTTCTCGCGCGCATCCGCACAACGGCGATTCAGATCGCGATGCATCAGCTGGCTATCGAGCAGCGCCGATACATCCGTCAACCCGTGATCAAAGCGCAACACATATTCGATGTCTGTGTAATCGTAGTAAGCGCCGCTGTCGGCCAGCCGTTGCGCTTCGGCGAATGCGGCAAATTGCCGTTCGCCGTTCATCAGGTCTTTGATCGCCATGACTGCCGCTCCGAGGAACAGTGACTTCATCATAGCAATGCAAACCGCGACGCACGGTGGTGCGCGCGCAACACCAGGTGTTTTCCGGAGAAGCAGCTTTCACGCCGTTTTCACAGCGCTCGCACAGCACGCTCACATAGCCGCAACCGGCGACTTCGTCCCGTTCCAGCGCATCACGAGCATGCGTCCGACAAAGCACAGGCAGCCCGCCACGCCGACGACGATGCCCATGCCCTTCGGCGTGCCGTCCTGCCACAGTCCGACCGCGAGGCTCGACAACGCGCCGAGCGCGAGCTGCACCGCGCCGAACACGGCCGCCGCGGCGCCCGCGTTGACGGGATAGCGATGCATCAGATCGGTCGTGCAGTTGGCGGACAACACGCCCACCACGCTGACGACGAAGAACAGCCCGAACACGATCGACCACAAGCCGCCCCACCCCGTCAGCGACACGACGGACACGAACAGCGACGCGACGAAGCTCACGGTCGCCGCGAACGAGATGATCGGCACCGGCCCGAGCCGGCCGACGAACCGCGTATTCAGGTAATTGCCGAACATGATGCCGACGATATTCAGCCCGAACAGGAAGCCATAGTGCTGCGCGGACACGTGGAAATACTCGATATAGACGAACGGCGTCGCCGTGATGTACGCGAACATCGACGCGAACGCCATGCCGCCGCACAGCATGTGCCCCCACGCGACCGGATCGCGCAGCAGCGTGCCATACGCGCCGAACGACTTCAGCAGCGCCGACTGCGCGCGCATCTCGCGCGGCCACGTCTCCGGCACCTTCAGGAATGCGGTCGCCGCGCACACGGAACCGAACAGCGTCAGCGCGACGAACACGGCGCGCCAGCCGCCCAACAGCAGCAACTGTCCGCCGATCAGCGGCGCGAGCAGCGGACCGATCGCCGTAACGATCGCGATCATCGACAGTACGCGCGCCGCATCGCCAGGCTCGTGCGCGTCGCGCGCGATCGCACGAGAGAGCACCGACGCCGCGCCCGCGCCCAGCGCCTGCACGAAGCGAAAGCCGACCAGCGAGCCGATCGAGGTCGACAGCGCGCAGGCGATGCTCGCGAGCGCAAACATGATGATGCCGCCGAGCAGGATCGGCCGGCGGCCATAGGTATCGGACAGCGGACCATACAGCAGCATGCCGATCGAAAAGCCGAACATGAAGCTCGTCAGCGTCGATTGCGCGGCGCCCGTGCTGACCGCGAAGGCCTGCGCGATGGTCGGCAGGCTCGGCAAATACATGTCGATGGAAATCGGCCCGCACGCGGCCAGCGCGCCTAGCAACAAAATCAGCCGGCCATCTGGCCGGCGTTTGACGACGTGAGACATGGGAAATCCGGATGGAACGCCGCGCCGGCATCGGCAGCGGAACGGGTGAAGCCGGAACGGCCATCAGCTGACCGGCTCGATTGTACGCGACGGTTAACCCGCTGACTGTGCGGGAGGCAGCGCCGCGCGGCGCAAACACCATCGATCGGTTAAGCTGCCGCCTGCATGTCCAACGCACTTTCCCCGATCCCGTTCGAACCCGCGATGACCGCCTTCCTGCTGATCTGGAGCCCCAAAAAATGGCCGTGGCCCGAGCTGCCCGACATCGCGAAACGCGTGGCGGCCGGCGAAGCGGTGACCGACGCATGGGGCTGCGGCTTCGCGCGCGGCATCCTGCCCGGCGATCGCGTGTTCCTGCATCGCGTCGCGCAGGAGCCGAAGGGCATCTTCGGCTCGGGCTACGTGACGCACGCGCCGTACGAAGTCCCCGACGCGTCGACCAAACGCGGCTACCGGCTGTGCATCGACTTCGTCTACGACTGGCTCGTCGATGCGCATCACGCGCCGGTCATCCCACGCGATCAACTGCGCGTGCATCCGTTCTCGGTGCAGACGTGGGATGCGCAAAGCTCCGGAACGATCATCAAGCCCATCGCCGAAGGCGCGCTGGAGAAGCGCTGGGCCGAATTGACCGGCAAGCGCAAGCCGCCGGCGATACCCGCGCCGGGCAGCTAGGCCCCAAAACGCTCGCCGCTGCGACCGCCCGCCCGCACAGCCCGCCTGCGCCGACTCCGGTACAATTTCTCGATCCATCCCAGCATCGCGCGAAGTGCCCGCGGGAATCGTCCGAGGCCCTTCGCGCCGCTGCGCAACCCTTGCTCCCTATTCCAGCCATCGCCATGTCCAGAAACGAAACCCTCTTCGAACGCGCGCAACGCACGATCCCCGGCGGCGTGAATTCGCCGGTGCGCGCTTTCCGTTCCGTCGGCGGCACTCCGCGTTTCATCGAGCGCGCGCAAGGCCCGTACTTCTGGGACGCGGACGGCCAGCGCTATACCGACTACATCGGCTCGTGGGGTCCCATGATCCTCGGCCACGTTCACCCCGAAGTGCTCGAAGCCGTGCAGCGCGTGCTCGTGAATGGCTTCTCGTTCGGCGCGCCGACCGAGTCGGAAGTCGAGATCGCCGAGGAAATCTGCAAGCTGGTGCCGTCGATCGAACAGGTGCGCATGGTGTCGAGCGGTACCGAGGCGACCATGAGCGCGCTGCGTCTCGCGCGCGGCTTCACGAACCGCAGCCGTATCGTCAAGTTCGAAGGCTGCTATCACGGCCACGCGGACAGCCTGCTCGTGAAGGCCGGCTCGGGCCTCCTGACCTTCGGCAATCCGACCTCGGCGGGCGTGCCGGTCGATATCGCGAAGCACACCACCGTGCTCGAATACAACAACGTCGCCGAGCTCGAAGAAGCGTTCAAGGCATTCGGCAACGAAATCGCCTCGGTGATCGTCGAACCGGTCGCGGGCAATATGAACCTCGTGCGCGCAACGCCCGAATTCCTGCAGGCGCTGCGCCGCCTGTGTACCGAGTACGGCTCGGTGCTGATTTTCGACGAAGTGATGTGCGGCTTCCGCGTCGCGCTCGGCGGCGCGCAGCAGCTGTACGGCATCACGCCGGACCTCACGTGTCTGGGCAAGGTGATCGGCGGCGGCATGCCGGCGGCGGCGTTCGGCGGCCGGCGCGACATCATGGCTCACCTCGCGCCGCTCGGCGGCGTCTATCAGGCGGGCACGCTGTCGGGCAATCCGATCGCGGTCGCGGCCGGCCTGAAGACGCTGCAGCTGATCCAGGCGCCCGGCTTCTACGACACGCTCGCCGCGCGCGCCACGCGTCTCGCGCAAGGGCTCGCGCGGGTCGCCCGCGAAGCGGACGTGCCGTTCGCAGCCGATGCGCTCGGCGGCATGTTCGGCATCTACTTCCGCGAATCGATCCCGACGAGCTTCGCCGACGTCACGAAGAGCGACGTGCCGCGCTTCAACGCGTTCTTCCACAAGATGCTCGACGCGGGCGTGTACTTCGCACCGTCCGCGTATGAGGCGGGCTTCGTGTCGAGCGCGCACGACGACGCGGTGATCGACGCGACGATCGAAGCAGCGCGCGGCGCGTTCGCAGCGTTGAAGGGCTGAAGGCGGACCTGACGCAAAGGCCGCAACCCGCACGACCCAGACACCGCACCACAACGGACACCGATGTTCTCGCAAACCGATTTCGTCCATATGGAACGCGCGCTCGCGCTCGCGAAGCGCGGCATGTACACGACCGACCCGAATCCGCGCGTCGGTTGCGTGCTCGTCAGAAACGGCGAGGTGATCGGCGAAGGCTACACGCAGCCTGCCGGACAGGATCACGCCGAGATTCGCGCGCTGAAGGACGCGCGCTCGCGCGGCCACGATCTGCGCGGCGCAACCGCCTACGTGACGCTCGAACCGTGCAGCCATTTCGGCCGCACGCCGCCGTGCGCGAACGCGCTGATCGAAGCGCAGATCGGCCGCGTGATCGCGGCGATGGAAGATCCCAATCCACAGGTCTCCGGCCGTGGTCTCGCGATGCTGCGCGAAGCCGGTATCGAAGTGCGCTGCGGGCTGCTCGCGAACGAAGCGCGGGAGCTGAACATCGGCTTCGTGTCGCGCATGACGCGCGGCCGTCCGTGGGTGCGCATGAAAGTGGCGGCATCGCTCGATGGCCGCACCGGCTTGCCTTCGGGTGAGAGCCAGTGGATCACGAGCGCGGCCGCGCGCGCCGACGGTCATGCGTGGCGTGCGCGCGCGTCGGCGATCCTGACGGGCATCGGCACCGTGCGCGAAGACAATCCGCGCATGACCGTGCGCGCGGTCGATACGCCGCGCCAACCGCACCGCGTGCTGATCGACAGCCAGCTCGACGTGCCGCTCGACGCGCAGATCCTGGCCGGCGCGCCGACGCTGATCTTCTGCGGCGAACTCGATGCGCGTCTCGAAGAACGCGCGGTTGCGCTGCGCGAGCGCGGCGCCGAGATCGTGCCGCTGCCGAACGCGTTCGGCAAGGTGGATCTGCCGCGCATGCTGAGCGTGCTCGGCGAGCGCAACGTGAACGAATTGCACGTCGAAGCCGGCTACAAACTGAACGGCTCGCTGCTGCGCGAAGGCTGCGTCGATGAACTGCTCGTCTATCTCGCGCCGAGCCTGCTCGGCATGGACTCGATGAGCATGTTCAATCTGGACTCGCCCGACCTGCTCGAAGACCGCGTGAAGCTCAATTTCCACATGGTCGAACGGATCGGCGACGATCTGCGGATTCTCGCGCGCTTCGCACCGACAGCCGCACCCGGGACCGACGCCGTGTCCCCCACCGTTTCGAAATGATCAAGGATTAGCACGATGTTTACAGGAATCGTCGCGGCAGTGGGCCGCATCGAATCAGTCAAGCCGCTCGGTACGGGCGGCGACGCGGGCGTGCGCCTGAACGTCGAGGCGGGCGGCCTCGATCTCGCCGACGTGCAGCTCGGCGACAGCATCACGATTCAGGGCGCCTGCATGACGGTGGTCGCGAAGACCGCGCATTCGTTCGAAGTCGACGTGTCGCGCGAAAGCCTGAACCGCACGGCTGGTCTAGGCGAAACCGGCGAGGTCAATCTCGAGAAGGCGCTGCGCGCGCATGACCGGCTCGGTGGACATATCGTCTCCGGACACGTCGATGGGCTCGGCACCGTCACGCGTTTCGCGCCGGTCGGCGAATCGCACGAGCTGCGCATTCTCGCGCCGCGCGACATCGGCCGTTATCTCGCGCACAAGGGTTCGATTACGGTCAACGGCGTGAGTCTGACCGTGAACTCCGTCGCTGATCGCGACGATGGCTGCGAGTTTTCGATCAATCTGATTCCGCATACCGTGCAGGTGACGGCGCTCAAGCATCTGCGCGATGGCGTGAAAGTGAATCTGGAGATCGATCTGATTGCGCGCTATGTCGAGCGGATGCTCAATGCGCCGCGCGATGGCGATCAATCGTTGAAGTAATCCCGTTCGGGGCGAATCGCTCTTCTGAGTGAGTCAGGAGCCGTGGCCCAGCGCGCGTGCACGGTCCGAATCCGATCAGGACAATGAAAATGCCGCGCCTGCACGGTTGCTGGAATTCACGGCCTGTCCGCCTGACGAAAGCGTCGCTGATCGTTACCTGCATCGGGGCGTTTGAACGGCGCGTCAGACGGATTCCGACCGCACCTGCGACTTCAGATCGAGCAAGCCTTCCTCATGCGTCGCTAACGACGCTTCAAGACGCCGCGCGAGCTTCGTCAACCGAGCGATCGACGCGCGGCACCGTTGCGCGGCATGGCCGGACAGGCTCAGCACGCACTCGCGAATCGCGCCGCTGAGCGCGGCATGGAGGCGGCCGTAATCGACGCCTGCGACCTCGGACACCGGTCCATTTGCACCCGCGCGCTCGACGGCGATATCGTCGAAACCGACATCGTCAGCCAGCTCGATGCGTGCGAGCGAAGCGTCGGGCTCGATCAGATAATCGCCCAGCAGCCTGTCTGCCTCGCGACGATACAGCTCGAATATCGATTGCGACAGCGCATTGCACAGCCCGATCACGTCATGCGTCGCCGCATGCGCATCGAGCAACGCGGGCAGCGTCGGCACGATGCCGCGCCACACCGAGTTGGCAAGCTGCTCCTGCTGTTGCTCGAGCTGCTCGAGCGCCGCCTGCGAAGACTCGCCCAGTCCGGCGAGCAACGGCAGCACATCGCTTTGCAGGTTGCCGAGCACATTCTCTTCCAGATGATGCAGCAGCACCTCGGCCCGCTTGCGCCGCTTATACGCGAGCGCCGGTCCGGTGATGTCGAGCAACGCGGCATACAGCCGCTCGAAGCCAGCTTCGCTCATGGCTTCGGCCGTCTGCCCCGCCTCGCGCGCCACATACGCGGAGATCGACACCGGCGGTTTCAGCAGCGTCTTGTCGACGCCCATCGCGACGAGCTTGTGTTCCGCTCGCACCTTGACGTCGTGCTCCTGCAGCGCGCGACGCGGCGCGCTCTTGTTGCACAGGTACTTGACGAGTTCGCCGTCGACTTCGTCTTCCTCGTACTCGTCGCTACGAGTCACGACAGGCAGCAGCGGCTTGTTGCGATGCAATTCGCGGCCGAGCTCGTCGAGCTCCTGCACCTGGCCGGGCGACGTGGAGCCGCTCAGCCACAGCACACCGTCAGCGCTATCGGTAAAGCGCTGCGTCAATGCGGCGTTTTCCGGCGTCACCGAATGCAACCCCGGCGTGTCGAGCAGCACCAGCTTTGCGCCGAGGCGTACGCCTTGCAGCCGCGAGGTCGTTTCGGTCGCGCCTTCAGTAAAGGGCTCCGACGTTTCGACTACGCGACCCGCATCGACATGGAAATACTGCACGCTGCGCTCGTGTGCAGCGAAGCGCTCGGCCAGGAAATTGCAGAACGAGCTTTTGCCCGCGTTGAACTTGCCGAACACGAGCAGCAGTGCCTGATCGTAGAAATGGTCGGCGAGCTGCCGGGCCGCTTCGAGGCTCGACCACTGTTGCCTCGATGCTTGCACGCTGTCGCGCAGCAGCGCGTTGATCGCATCGGCCCGAATGGCCAGTGCGCTGTTTGCGTGCAAGCCGTCGCACGTCAAACAGCCGTTGTGCAGATCGGCGCTCAGCTTCGCGAGCCAGTCGTTCAGCGCATACAGCAGCGCGTCGATATCCTCGGCGATGAAATCGAATGCATCGACCTCGGCGATGAAACATTGCTCGTGGCTCGCGTCGGCTGTCATGCGCGCGCCCCCAGTATCCGCATTGCGGCCGCCGCGTCGTCCGATGCGACGAGCGCCGCTTGCGTATCGGCGATCTGCGCGGCCAGCGCCTTGCGGTCGGCGGACAGCTCGAAGTAGTGCGTGAACTCGCGCTGCATGCGTTCGCGTCCCGTCGCTTCGCAGAACATGCGGCGCAGATCCTTGCGGAACTTCACCGACACGCCCATCACCGCGATCATCACCGAGTTCAGACTTTTTGCCGCAGTGTGCCGCTCCGCCGGCAGACCGATGACACCGTGCCCGGTCAGCATCGCATCGATCTCGATGCACGCGCGCGAGTACGCGATCTGGATGTGCGCGCGCTCCAGTTTGCCCGCGGTGATCGCGTAGGCGTCCTTCGCGGTATCGGGCACGATCGCGTGATCGGTGCCGAGCGCATTCAACATCGCGTCGATGTCGGCGCTGACCTTGCCGATGACGGCCGCGAGGCTCCGATCGAAGGCCTGCTTTTGTTGTTGCTGGGTGGTGCGCAAAATGTCCAGCGACGTCTGCCGTGCCGCGCGCAGCCGTTGCAGTTCGTCGCGGATTTCGCCGATCAGAAGCGTGATTTCGTGAGCGCGCGCATCCGGCACACGCGCGAGTTTCGCGCGCAACGCGGTGTGCAGCGCGGGGATGCCGCTCTTTTCCAGCAGCAGTTTCTTGCCGCCGTCGAGCCCCTTGCGATGCCGCATCGACGACACCGCGTTCAGCGCGAAACCGGGCATCTGCCGGTCGATCGCCGCGCCGATGTTCTGCAACGCTGCGTCGTCGGGGAGCTGGTCGACTTGCGACAGCACGAACAGCGTCTGCCGGCCGGTCCTGACGCGGTCGGCGTCGAGCTCGGTCAGCAGCGTCAGTTCCTTCACGTCGAGCTCGCCCTCTTTCGCGGCGTGCACGAACAGGCGAATGTCGGACTTCAGCCACGCGGCGCGCAACGCTTCGCGGTCGTCTTCGCTGCCGACGTCGGCGTCGAGTCCCGGCGCGTCGAGCCAGCGCACACCCTGATGCACGCTGTCGGACAGGCGCACCGTTTCGCGCCGGTCCGACACCGCGAACGCATCGCGGCCCAACAGCTCGTTGAGCAGACTGCTCTTGCCGTGGTTGTATTTACCGACGACGGTGACGACCGGTTCACTGTCGTCGATCAGAATCAGCAGGCGCGCCAGATCGTGGGCCCGATCGGGCAGCACGGACGCGACATCGTGCGCTGCCTGCTCACGCAGTTTGCTCGACACCGTCAACTCCTCGACGCTTCAGGGGATTGATCCGGCCGGCAGGACTGCCGGCCGTTGGCAACGAAAGGCGGCGGCCGTGTCGCCACGGCGCCGCCTCGTGCGATTACGCTTCGGCCGAAGCGCGCAGACGATGGACGAGCTGGTTGTCCTTACCCTGGACTAGCGGCGTGATCGTGAAGTTGAACTCGATGTCCTTGTACGCATCGGCCTTCAGACCCAGCGCCGCGCCACCGGTTTTCTCGACGACCGGCGGAATCAGTTCTTCGCGCGTTGCATACGCGAAGTCGTCCCAAATCAGCGGATCGCCTTCGATGTTGAACTGCGTGGTCAGCTTGCGATGACCGTCGCTGCTGACGAAGAAGTGCACGTGCGCCGGACGGTTGCCGTGACGGCCCAGCACGTTCAGCAGCTGCTGCGTCGCGCCGTGCGGCGGGCAGCCGTAGCCGACCGGCATCAGCGTGCGGAACTCGTACTTGCCGTCGGCGCCGGTCTTCACCGCGCCGCGCAGGTTGAATTCGCTCTGCGCGCCGGTCGGGTCGAAGTGCGAGTAGAAGCCCTTCGAGTTCGCGTGCCAGCACTCGACGAGCGCGCCCGCGACCGGCTTGCCGTCCAGATCCTTGACCGTGCCGCGGATCACCAGCGGGCCCGCGTCTTCGTCGGCGTTGATGTCGATCTTCGATACGCCGTCGCGCACCGGCGCGCCGGCCACGTACAGCGGGCCTTCGATCGTGCGCGGCGTGCCGCCTTCGAGACCGATCTTCTTGTCCTCGGCGTCCATGCGGATGTCGAGATATTTCTCGAGACCGAGGCCGGCTGCGAGCAGCGCTGCTTCGCCGTCCTGGCCCAGCTTGTTCAGATAGTTGACGCCGGCCCAGATTTCGTCGGGCGTGATGTCGAGGTCATCGATTGCCTTGAACAGGTCGCCCAGTAGACGGAAAACGATCTGCTGGGAACGTGCGTTGCCGTTGCCGGCATCGACGTTGGAAGCGGCCTTCAGCAGATCCTGCACTTCTTTGGTTTCAAATACTTTGACGCTCACGATGACTGTCTCCAGTTGGTATAGGGGGAAAAGATGGCTTTGGATGCGCTCGCCTTGAAATGCGCCCGGCCCCTGGGCTCAGATGTCGTCGTCCCGAATCGACGACGGGTGACGACACAGAGGCGTCACCGAAATCTTCATGTACGGGAACAGAGGCAAACCGGACAGAATGTCGTGAAGTTCGGCATTGCTCTCTACATCGAAGATGCTGTAGTTCGCGTACTCGCCAACGAGGCGCCAGATATGACGCCACTTGCCGCTACGCTGGAGTTCCTGCGAGTAAGCTTTCTCGCGGGTCTTGATTTCGTTCGCCACCTCGGCCGGCATGTCGACCGGCAGGTTCACGTCCATTCGTACATGGAAAAGCATGTTTGAATCCTCTTGATCTGAATCCGTTTAGCGGGTGACCTTCATCAGCCCTTCTCGAGTGAATCGCTTGACCTTCGCCTCGTCGAGTTCGATGCCGAGACCCGGGCCGTTCGGCACGGTCAGTTCGAAGTCGCTGTAATCGAGCGGTGTGGTCAGAATTTCTTCGGTGATCAGCAACGGCCCGAACAGCTCGGTGCCCCATTGCAGATTCGCGAAGCTCGCGAACAGATGCGCCGACGCCACCGTGCTGAACGCGCCTTCGAGCATCGTGCCGCCATACAGCTCGATGCCGGCCGCATCGGCGATCGCGGCCACGCGCTGCGCGGCGAACAGGCCGCCGCTCTGTTCGATCTTGATCGCGAACACATCGGCGCCGCCGTTCTTCGCGATCTCGAACGCGCTGTCCGGACCCTGCAGCACTTCGTCGGCCATCAGCGCGACCGGGAAGCGGCGCATCAGGCGCGCGAGCGCCGCGGCGGATGCAACCGGCTGCTCGACCAGATCGCAGCCCGCGTCGGCCAGCGCCGGAATCGCCCAGGCGGCCTGGGTCTCGCTCCACGCCATGTTCACGTCGACGCGCACCGCGGCGCGTTCGCCGACCGCTTTCTTGATGTCGGCGACGTGTTTGATGTCGGTCTTCAGTTCCTTCGCGCCGATCTTCAGCTTGAAGACCTTGTGGCGGCGTACGTCGAGCATGTGCTCGGCTTCGGCGATGTCCTTCGCGGTATCGCCCGACGCGAGCGTCCACGCCACCGGCAGGCGCTCACGGCGACGGCCGCCGAGCAGCTCGCTCACCGGCACGCCGAGGCGCTTGCCGTGCGCGTCGAGCAGCGCGGTTTCGAGCGCGCTCTTCGAGAAATGATTGACCTTGACCAGCTTGCCGAGGTGCGCCATCAGCGCCTGGATCTGCGTCGCGTCCTTGCCGATCATCGCGGGGGCGAAGTAGGCGTCGATCGCGAGCTTCATCGCCTCGGGGCTTTCCGGGCCGTACGCCATGCCGGCGATCGTGGTGCCTTCGCCGATCCCGACGATGCCGTCACTGCAGTACACCTTGACCAGCATCAGCGTCTGCCCGTACATCGTGGCGACCGACAGCTTGTGAGGGCGGATCGTCGGCAGATCGACGAGGCGGGTTTCGATACGTTCGATGGTCGCGTGGGTCATGGCGGCTGCGGCGGGAAGTGAGTTCATTGGATGTTTTTATACCCCTCGCCCATTCGGCCCGTCCAATACTTTTCCTGTCCTTTTTCATACCTTCAGGGTATGGCGAGGCCCGCAACCCCGGCCTTTCTATGGATTCTGCATCGCACCATGCATGTGGCGCATTGAAAAACAGGCCGTTTTCGCGCCGCGAATATGATCTGCGTCAAGCTTCGATGCTCGTAGAGCATGTTGTGCCCGGCGGATGTAACTGGCGATAAAGCCTCACACCGCGGACAGCGCGCTGACCATCACGTAGTACGTCGTGAGCGGGCGACGTCGGCGGCTGACCGAATAACTGCTGATACCAGCCGAAGCTGCGAGCCACGTCATCGACACCGATGATCGTCCAGATACGCTTCATTCAGGCCTCCATCCGGCCAACGATATGAACGCTATAGCTCGCCGCGCGCGGCCAGCGCGGAGATACGGTCGGCGGTGCGGCACGCGATCGCCTGGATCGTCAGTGACGGATTCACGCCGCCGACGGTCGGAAACACCGAGCCGTCGCACACCCACAGGTTGCGGATGTCCCAACTGCGGCAGTCCGCATCGACGACGCTCGTCGCCGGATCGTCGCCCATGCGCGCGGTACCGTTCAGGTGGCAGGTGTCGTCGGTCTCGCGCCAGATCTCCTTGCCGCCGGCGGCCGCGAGCGCCTGCTCCATGAAGTCTAGCGAATGCGCGATGAGCCGCTTGTCGTTGTCGCACCATGAATAGGTGACGCGCGCGATCGGCAGCCCGTACTGGTCCTTCTCGTCGGCAAGCGTGACGCGGTTGCGCTGCTGCGGCAGCATTTCGCCGACGATCTTCAGCCCCGCCTGGTGGTTGTACTTGAGCATCTCCGCGCCGAGCGCGTCGCCCCACAAGCCGCGGCCGTTCTGCACCGCGACCCAGCCGTTCGGCAGCGGCCCCTGGCTCATGTAGCAGTAGCCGCCGAAAAAATCCTTGCCCTTGTCTTCGTAGTTCCAGTGCTCGGTAAGCGCGAGCGACGGCGGTCCCTTGTACCAGCGGATGTCTTCGTCGAAGGTTCCGTAGACGGCCTGGTTCGACTGCGCCATCAGGTTTTTGCCGACGAGGCCCGAGCTGTTTGCGAGTCCGTCAGGAAAGCGGCTATTGGCCGACATCAGCAACAGGCGCGGCGTTTCGATCGCGTAGCCGGCCACCACCACGTGCTTCGCGCGCTGGAATCGCCATTGCCCTTCGCGCAGATATTCGACGCCGGTGGCGAGCCCCGCGTCACTGGTGACGACTCGGCCGACCATCGCCAGATCGCGCACTTCGGCGCCGGCACGCAGCGCGCGCGGAATCCACGTGACGAGCGCGCTTTGCTTCGCGTTGGTCGCGCAGCCGGACACGCAAAAGCCGCGGTACACGCACGGATGCGCGCGGCCGCGCGGCGCCGAGATGGTCGCGAGCGGCGTCGGGCTCCAGCCGATGCCGAGCGCCTCGGCGCCGCGTGCGAGCACCAGCGCCGCCGCGTTCAGCTCATGCGCGCGATACGGATAGCGCGGCCGCTTCGGCCCCCATGGATAGTTCACCGGTCCGGAGATTTTCAGCGCGTCCTCGACCTCGCCGTAGTAGCGCCACATCTCGCGCCAGTCGAGCGGCCAGTCGGCGCCATAGCCGAGCACGCTGCGCGACTTGAACCACTCGGGCCGAAAGCGCAGCGACACCATCGCGAAGTGGACCGTGCTGCCGCCCACCGCCTTGCCGCTGTTGTTGTGGCCGAGCTTCAGCGGATTGTCGCCGTCGCAGATGCGCTCGTCGGTCCAGAAAAGTTTTTCCTGATGCGCTTCGTCCGATGCGAACTCTTCGAGCGGACGCCACCAGGCGCCGGCATCGAACGCGACGACCTTGAAGCCTTTCTCCGCAAGCCGGCACGCCAGCGTGCCGCCGCCGGCGCCAGTGCCGACGATCGCGAAATCGACCTCCTCGCCGTCGGGGTACATGCGCATCGGCACCCAGCCGCCGCGCTGGAACACGTCGGGGGCGCGGCCGTCCTTGCCGCGCGGACGTTGCTGCGCGTCATCGGACACGGCGGTTCTCCCTGGCGGCCTGCTCGTGCGTGTCGGGCGTCGCTTCGACCGCCTCCCACGGATCGCGCCGGTTCAGGTACATGCGCACATAGCCGCGCGGATTCGCCGGGCCGCCGAAGCCGATCTCGCTCCATGCATGCGGGTGCGAGTAGTAGAGCCCGCAGATGTCGTGCAGCACACGCTCGCTAAAGAACAGCTTCGACGGCATGCCGCGCCACGCGGGGTTCGTCAGATCGCCACGCTGCATCTCGCCAAGCAGCGCGATCTGCGCATCCTCCGCGAGGCTCGCGAACGGCAGGCCGCCGCGCGCGCGGCACTCGGCATCGAGCGCGGCGAGGCCGACGCGCCAGGCGTCGCGCATCGGCGGCAATCGGGCGTCGCGGTAGCCGTCGTTGCTGTTGCCGGCAAGGCGGGCGTCGAGCAGCGCGGCGAGCGGCACCACCGGCTGCGCGTTCGCTTGCGGCACGATGCGGGCGCACAGCGACGTGACCGCGAGCCACTCGACAGCGCCGAAAAAGCGCGGCTCGAGCGGTGTTGCGAGGCGTTCGGCGATCACCGCGCGGGTAGGCTCGTCCCACGACGGCGTCGTGCGTTTGTCGAGCACGTCGTAGCCGGGATAGCGGGTGGCCCGGGTCGAGCGCGGTTGATGGGTCATCTTTCACTCTCCCGCAGACGCAGCGCGGCGAGCCCGGCGAGCGCCAGCGCGGAAAAGCTCGGCGGCGCGGGCAGCGGCGGCCCGTCGAACAGGTTCTGGCTCCAGTTGCGCCAGCCGCCCTGGCGACGCGCGATCCCGCGCGCGTGAAGACCCGCACCGACAAAGCCGAGCGCGCTCGTGACGCGCAACCAGAGCCGCGTGTACCAGCGCTCGCGCGGAGCGGCCAGCGCGGCATGCACGAGCAGCGCGGCGGTGACGGGCGGAATGCTGACCGGCGCGTACATCGCGCGATGCTGGAACGCGCCTCGAAAATGCAGCAGCGCGGCCTCCCCCACGGTGCCGACGAGACCGGCCGCGACCAGCAGACCGAGCGCCTGACCGGCCGGCATGCCGAGCAGTCGCGGGTCGTCGGCGGGCTCGTCGCGCAGCCGTTCGGCGACGGCACCGAACGCGCCCGACAGCAGCAACGCGATCGGCGCGCCGAGCGGCGCCGCGTGAAACAGGTTGTTCCAGCTCCAGCCGCCCGGGCGCTTCATCACGTTGTAAACATGGAAGCCCGTGCCGGCGATGCCGGTCGCCGCCGCGCTCAGATAGATCGCATGGCGCGCGCGATGCGTGCGGCCGCGACGATCCGCGCCGCCATGCAGGCCCGCGGCGAGCGACAGACTCGCACTGACGAGCGGAGCGAACATCGCGGGATTGTCGAACGAGCCGCGATAGTGCTCCATCGCGCTGTCGGCGAGCACCGACAGCGCGAGCAGCGCGGAGCTATGGTTGAAGGTGCGTGCCGCTTCGACGTGTGCCTCTACCTCGGCGGCGGGTTTTCTCGTGTGCACACGCGCCGGGGACGTCACGAAGGCTCGACGCTGATGGTGTCGCGGACCGGTCCGACGCAATTCGCGATGCGACTCGGGTCTTCGCGCGCCGCGCGCGGCCAACGTCGCGACGGCCGCCACCGCCGCCGCCGTGTACAGCAATCCGGGTACGCTTGAAGAGCTCATCGATATCGCTTCCTTGTTCTGGCCTGCTTTATTTGATGAGGTAGCGCGCGGCGTCGCCATGCTTGAACTCGAGCCCGCAACCGGGTCGCGACAGGTCCGGCTCCATCTGGCCATCGCGCAAACGCGGCGCGCCGTCGAACAGCATGGCTTCGATCCGGGCGTGGTCGTGGAACCACTCCTGGTGGCGCAGGCGCGGCGCCGCGCATGCGACGTGCAGATGCAGCGCCGGCGCGCAGTGGGCGGACAGCGGCACGTGATACGCGTCGCACAGCCCGGCGGCCTGCAGAAAGCCGGTGATGCCGCCGCAGCGGCTCGCGTCGGCTTGCAGCACGTCGACGGCACCGGTCGCGAGCAAATGGCGGAAGTCGTCCAGCGTGTAGCCGTATTCGCCGGCGGCGATCTCCATGCCGGCCGGCGCGTGCTCGCGCACGTTGCGCAGACCCGCTTCGTCGTCCGATGACACGGGCTCCTCGAACCAGCTCACCTGGTGCTCGGCGAAGCGTTGCGCGTAGGACAGCGCCCGTTGCGGCGTGAACGCGCCGTTCGCGTCGACGAACAGGCCAGCGCCGCCGATCGCCTCGCGCGCCGCCGCGACGCGCGCCGGGTCCTTGTCCGGCTCGCTGCCGATTTTCATCTTGACCCACCGGCAGCCGTCCTGCGCGACCCAGCCGGCGAACTGCTGCTGCAAGCGCTGGTTCGTGTACGTGGTGAAGCCGCCGCTGCCGTAGACCGGCACGGTCGGGCGCAGCGCGCCGAGTACCCCGACGAGCGGCACGCCGAGCAGCTTCGCCTTCAGGTCCCACAGCGCGCAGTCGATTGCTGAAATGGCGGTGGCGGCGAGTCCCGCTCGGCCGAAATTGCGCACCTGGCGTTGTAGCCGTTGCCAATGCGCGCCGACGTCCAGGCCGTCGTGATTCAACACGCAAGTGGCGAGCGCGCCCTGGATCAGCGCGACGATGCAGGCATCGCTGTACGTGTAGCCGATGCCGGTGTCGCCGCCGGCGTCGACCTCGACGACGACCAGTGTGGTCGCGTCCCACGCGAACGTGCCGTCGGCCTCGGGCGCGTCGGTCGGAATCCGGTACGCGCTCGCGCGCAGCGCGCTCACGAGCGCTTGCGAGGAGTCCCCGCTCGTGACGCCGCGCTTCATGGCCGCGCTCCTTGCTCGCGCGCGCGACGCCTTGCGGTAATGCAATAACCGACGGTCCCCGCCATTCCGGTCTCCGGGTGGTAGTGCGACGAAGCTACCTGCTGCGCCGCAAGTACCGTTCCGCACTATTTCAATCCGTAAAGCGGACCGCGATGGCAACCACGCCCGGCTCTTCGTCAATCGGCCAAACCGCCTATGTCGTTTGGCGGAGGCGACTTGGGCCCGCGCGTGGCGTAAAATACGCGCTTTCCCGAAAAACTCGCCAACATGACGCTCGCCTCCACCCAAGAGATCATCGCCGAACTGAAAGCCGGTCGGATGGTGATCCTCGTCGACGAAGAAGACCGCGAAAACGAGGGCGACCTCGTGATCGCCGCCGAGTTTGTCACTCCGGAAGCGATCAATTTCATGGCTCGCTACGGCCGCGGCCTGATCTGCCTGACGCTAACCCAGGACCGCTGCAAACAGCTGAACCTGCCGCTGATGACCTACCGCAACGGCACGCAATACGGCACCGCGTTCACGGTCAGCATCGAAGCGGCCGAAGGCGTGACGACCGGCATCTCGGCAGCCGACCGGGCCCGCACCATCGCCGCCGCGGTCGCGCCGGACGCGAAAGCCGAACACATCGTGCAGCCGGGCCATATCTTCCCGATCATGGCTCAGCCGGGCGGCGTGCTGGTGCGCGCCGGCCATACCGAAGCCGGCTGCGATTTCACGAGGCTCGCGGGCCTGACGCCGGCCGCGGTGATCTGCGAAGTGATCAAGGACGACGGCACGATGGCGCGTCTGCCGGATCTGCTCGAGTTCGGCAAGGAACACGGCCTGAAGACCGGCACGATCGCCGATCTGATCCACTATCGCAGCCGTACGGAATCGATCGTCGAGCGCATTTGCGAACGCACGATGCAAACGGCGCACGGCGCGTTCCGCGCGGTCATGTATCTCGACCAGCCCAGCGGCCAGCCGCACATCGCGCTGGTGCGCGGCACGCCGTCGCCCGATCGCGACACGCCGGTGCGCGTGCACGAGCCGCTTTCTGTGCTGGATCTGCTCGAAGTCGGCGAATCCACGCACTCGTGGACGCTGGATGCGGCCATGAAAGAAATCGCGGAACGCGATCTCGGCGTGGTCGTGCTGTTGAACTGCGGCGACTCGAAAGACCATCTGATCGACGTCTTCAAGGCGTTCGACTCGAAGGAAAAAGCGGAAGCGCTGAAGCGCCGGCCGGTCGACTTCAAAACCTACGGCATCGGCGCGCAGATTCTGCGCGAACTCGGCGTCGGCAAGATGCAGGTGCTGTCGAACCCGCGCAAGCTCGGCAGCATGTCGGGTTATGGTCTCGAAGTGACGGGCTTCATTCCGATGCCCGGCAGCAAAACGCAAGCCCCGCAAGTCTGATCCGGCCACTTACGCGCCTCGCGCCCACTCAAACACTACGGAATTCACATGGAAATCGGACAATACCAACCGAATCTCGACGGCGACGGACTGCGCATCGGCATCGTCCAGGCGCGCTTTAACGAACCCGTCTGCAACGGCCTCGCCGACTCCTGCATCGAAGAACTCGAACGCCTCGGCGTGACCGGCGAAGACGTGCTGCTCGTCACGGTGCCGGGCGCGCTGGAAATCCCGCTGGCACTGCAAAAGCTCGCGGAAAGCGCGCAATTCGACGCGCTGATCGCGCTCGGCGCGGTGATCCGCGGTGAGACATACCACTTCGAACTCGTGTCGAACGAAAGCGGCGCGGGCATCACGCGCATCGGCCTCGACTTCGGCATTCCGGTCGCGAACGCGGTGCTGACCACCGAGAACGACGAGCAGGCCGTCGCGCGCATGACCGAGAAGGGCCGCGATGCCGCGCGCGTGGCTGTCGAGATGGCGAACCTCGCGGTCGCACTCGAACAGCTCGGCGGCGATGACGACGAAGATGAAGACGAAGACGACGAGGAAGAGGCATGAAGAGCGCACGCCGACGCTCCCGCGAACTGGCCACGCAGGGGCTTTACCAGTGGCTGCTGTCGGGCTCGCCCGGCGGTGAGATCGACGCGCAACTGCGCGGCGCGCAAGGTTACGACAAGGCCGACCACGAGCATCTGGACGCAATCCTGCATGGCGTGATGCGCGATTCCGAGGAATTGTCCGCCGCGATCGCGCCGTGCCTCGATCGTCCGATCGATCAACTGTCGCCGGTCGAACGCGCGGTGCTGCTGGTCGCCGCGTTCGAACTGAAGAATCACGTCGACATTCCGTATCGCGTGGTGATCAACGAAGCGGTCGAGCTGACCAAGACGTTCGGCGGCTCGGACGGCTACAAGTACGTGAACGGCGTGCTCGACAAGCTCTCGGCCCAACTGCGCGCCGCCGAAACGCAGGCGGCTCGCAAGGGCTGAGCGCTGTGCGGGTAGGGCCGTGCCGCGCATCGGCTCCCGCCACGCCGCATTGCACAGGGCGAAGCACCTCGAGCGCCCGCAAGGACGCCGCCGCGCGCATCGATGAGCGCATCATTCGATGAGTGGGCGCCGTCTGCTTTTGAACTGGATCTGACCGTATGAACTCCGTGACCGAACCTCTCGTGCGGCTTGCCGCGCGCGTCGATGCCATCCAGCCTTTCTACGTGATGGAACTGGCCAAGGAGGCCGCGCTGCTCGAACGCGCGGGGCGCGACATCATTCACATGGGCATCGGCGAACCGGATTTCACCGCGCCCGAGCCGGTCATCGAGGCGGCCGCGAGCGCGCTGCGCCGCGGCGTCACGCAATACACGAACGCGCTCGGCGTGCACGAGCTGCGCGACGCGATTTCCGAGCATTACGCCGAGTTCTACGGCATCGACGTGGATCCGGCGCGGATCGTGGTCACGGCGGGCGCGTCGGCGGCGCTGCTGCTCGCGTGCGCGGCGCTCGTCGATCGCGACGACGAAGTGCTGATGCCCGACCCGTGCTATCCGTGCAACCGCCATTTCGTGATCGCCGCCGAAGGCAGGCCGGTGATGGTGCCGAGCGGGCCGGCCGAGCGCTTCCAGCTGACCGCCGCCGACGTCGAACGCCTGTGGGGCGAGCGCACCCGCGGTGTGCTGCTCGCCTCGCCGTCGAATCCGACCGGCACCTCGATCGAGCCGGCCGAGCTCGAGCGGATCGTCAAAGCCGTGCGCGCGCGCGGCGGCTTCACGATCGTCGACGAGATCTACCAGGGCCTCAGCTACGACGCGAAGCCCGTGTCGGCGCTGTCGTTCGGCGACGACGTGGTCACCGTCAACAGCTTCTCGAAGTATTTCAACATGACGGGCTGGCGTCTCGGCTGGCTCGTCGTGCCGCCCGCGATGGTCAGCGCGTTCGAAAAGCTTGCGCAGAACCTGTTCATCTGCGCGTCGGCGCTCGCGCAGCACGCGGCGCTCGCCTGCTTCGAGCCGGAGACGATCGCGATCTACGAGGCGCGGCGTCTCGAATTCAAGCGACGCCGCGACTTCATCGCGCCGGCGCTCGAATCGCTCGGCTTCTCGGTGCCGGTGATGCCCGACGGTGCTTTCTATGTGTACGCGGACTGCCGCGGCGTCGCGCATCCCGCGGCCGGCGACAGCGCAGCGCTCACGAAGGCGATGCTGCACGATGCCGGCGTCGTGCTGGTGCCGGGCATGGACTTCGGCACGCACGCACCGAGGGACTACATCCGGCTGTCGTATGCGACCGCGTATCCGAAGCTCGAAGAGGCTGTCGAGCGGCTGGCGAAGCTGTTCGGGCGGCATTGACGCATTGATGAGGATCGACTCGGCGGCGACCGGCCTGCCAGACGCAAAAAAGGACACCCTCGGGTGTCCTTTTTTTCATGCGGCTAGCCAACGTCTAACTCAAGCCCCCAGCTCCGACGCCGACGCCACATGACGCGTTGCCGAATTGGCGTTCGCGTCGTCCTGCTGATCGGCCGGCTGCGAGCGCGCCGCCGGGGTCGCCGAGCTCAGTTCGTGACCGCCCTGCAAAGTCACCTGGACGCGCCTGCCGTTGCCGCCGCTGGTCGAGGCGGCTGGCGTCGGCGTCGCCGACGCGGTCAGCACCGGAGCCTGCGGCGCATTGATCGGCACCTTGCGGCCACGCGCGACGTCGCGCAGGCGACCGCGCTCGGCCATCACCTTCGCACCGTAGCCACCGTCGTCCTGCGTGCTCGAGCCGACGTACAGACGCAGGCCGCCCGGCAGCGAGCCGCCGCGCGCGATGCAGTCCTTCAGCACGAGCGCGCCGACCTTGATGTTCGCGAGCGGTTCGAGCGCAGCGCTCTGGCCGCCGAAATACCGGAATTTGTCCGAATGCACCTTCGACATCACCTGCATCAGGCCCTGCGCACCGACGCCGCTCTCGGCGTACGGATTGAAGCCCGATTCGATTGCCATCACTGAGAGCAGCAGCAGCGGATCGAGGCCGACTTCGCGGCCGGTATCGAACGCGGCCTTCACGAGCTCGCTGACGGGCTCCTGAGCAACGCGATAACGCCGCGCGAGGTACGACGCGACCAGGTCCTGCTCATGACTCGACACGAGCACGCGGTCGTCGCGCGCATCGGCCGACACGCGCTGCTGCGGAATCAGACGCGCGAACGCGCTGACGCCCTGCATCGTGCGCGGATCGAGGCCGTTGAGCGCGACGGTGCTGGTGCCCGACGTGGCGGCGTTGTCGAACGCGCCGTCGAAGCTGGTGGTCGCTGAGGTGAGCGTCATGCTGCCGTCGCTCGAGGCATCGGCGGGGCTCGGCGTGGAGGGCGAATTGGCCGACAGCGATTCGTCGGATGCGCCAGCGTTTCTGGTCGGTCCGATGGCCGGCAGCGGGTTGCCTTGCAGCAGACGGGCGGGGCCCGCTTGCACGGCGGCGGAAATGACCGGCATCAGACGCGCGGCGAGCACGCCGCGCCAGGTCGGCATCAGCCACAGTGCGAGAGCCAGCACCACGGCGATCCCGCCGACAATGCTGAACAGGTGATGACTCAGTCGCGTCCCGCGGCGCAGCGCACCGCGCACAAGCTGCGCAATACGCTCATCAGGACGCCACGATAACCAGGCGTTCATTCAGATCTCCCATCTTGCATGATCCGCGAACTCCGCCGGGTGAAATCAGGCGGTACAGCGCGCTCGCAGAGTCAAGACATCGCGTGCTCTCTGGTTGGGCAGCAGCGACGTCGGGAAAACGGCAACAAATACCGTTTCGGGGAGCCATCTCAAAAACAGCCCACACATATTCAATGTGTACCGGGCTTGGCTCCCACGCGAAAACCAGCGTTGATGGACGCTGGTGAGGGACTTCAATAATGCCGTTCTACCCTGCAGGGAAGTAAAACGGTGACGCGTTGCGTCTGAGGACCGGGGGCGACGGTAAAAAGGTTAACGCCCTGCAACCAATGTGGACGGATTCTATGCACGGTTTTATAGATCGTCAACACTATAGAATGCAATAACTATAACTATTTGTAATTATAAACAGTGTTCAGTCGGCCGAAAGCCCTGCTCTATGTGCGTTTTAGGCGATCCGACCCTGGCTGTTCCGGATAGACCATTTGGTTGATCTACGTGCGCTGGCTAACGCAGGTAAAATCGACAATCGATTTTTGCGCTGGGCAGGGACCACCGTCGTTCCCTGCTGCGCCCTCAGTCCTATGCGCCGTGCATGCGGCCCTGAACCGTCACAGATGAAATATAAAGACTTGCGCGATTTCATCGGCCGCCTCGAGGCGATCGGCGAATTACGCCGAATTTCGCAAAAGGTGTCGCCGAATCTCGAAATGACCGAACTGTGCGACCGCGTGCTGCGCGCGGGCGGTCCGGCTCTGCTGTTCGAGAACACCGAGCGCCACGCGTTCCCGGTGCTCGGCAATCTGTTCGGCACGCCGCGCCGCGTCGCACTCGGGATGGGCATCGATACCGAAGCGGGCGCGGGCGACCAGGCGGCGCTCGAATCGCTGCGCGACGTCGGCCGGCTACTCTCCGCACTGAAGGAACCCGAGCCGCCGAGGGGGATTAAGGACGCCGGCAAGCTGCTGTCGTTAGCGAAGGCCGTGTGGGACATGGCGCCGAGGACGGTCAGCGCGCCGCCCTGCCAGGAAATCGTCTGGGAAGGCAACGACGTCGACCTCGCCAAATTGCCCATTCAAACCTGCTGGCCCGGTGATGCCGGGCCGCTGATCACCTGGGGTCTGACCGTCACGAAAGGGCCGAACAAGAGCCGACAAAACCTGGGTATCTATCGCCAGCAACTGATCGGGCGTAACAAACTGATCATGCGCTGGCTCGCGCATCGCGGCGGAGCACTCGATTTCCGCGAGTTCGCGCTGAAAAATCCCGGCAAGCCTTATCCGGTGGCCGTTGTGCTCGGCGCCGACCCGGCGACGATCCTCGGCGCGGTCACGCCGGTGCCCGACACACTGTCCGAATACCAGTTCGCCGGCCTGCTGCGCGGCGGGCGAACCGAGCTCGCGAAGTGCATCACACCCGGCGTCGACGGCCTGCAGGTACCCGCACGTGCCGAGATCGTGCTCGAGGGCTTCATCTATCCGCAGGAAGGCGCGCCCTCGCCTGCTCCGGCTGGCGCGCCGCCGCGTCCTTCAAAGGGTGCCTCGGCCAGCTACGAACACGCGCTCGAAGGCCCGTACGGCGATCACACCGGCTACTACAACGAACAGGAGTGGTTCCCCGTCTTTACGGTCGAGCGCATCACGATGCGCCGCGACGCGATCTATCACTCCACCTACACCGGCAAACCGCCCGACGAGCCCGCGGTGCTCGGCGTCGCGCTTAACGAAGTGTTCGTGCCGCTGCTGCAGAAGCAGTTCACCGAGATCACGGACTTCTATCTGCCGCCCGAAGGCTGCAGCTACCGCATGGCGATCGTGCAGATGAAGAAGAGCTACCCCGGCCACGCGAAGCGCGTGATGTTCGGCGTGTGGAGCTTCCTGCGGCAGTTCATGTATACGAAGTTCATCGTTGTCGTCGATGAGGACGTCAATATCCGCGACTGGAACGAAGTGATCTGGGCGATCACCACGCGAGTGGACCCGACGCGCGACACCGTGCTCGTCGACCGCACGCCTATCGACTATCTCGATTTCGCGTCGCCGGTAGCCGGTCTCGGCTCGAAGATGGGGCTCGACGCGACCAACAAGTGGCCGGGCGAAACCGACCGCGAATGGGGTCGCCCGATCGTGATGGACGAGGCGGTCAAACAGCGTATCGATAGCTTGTGGAACGAATTGGACCTCGGCCTGTAATGCGCACCGGACAACACAATCAATAACGGATGGAGCGCTCGCGCGGATGCACGCTTTTTCAATGATGTCGGACGGCTTTTTTCTGTCCTTGTCGCTGTGCCTCGACATCGGTCTCGTCAACGTCGCGATCATTTCGCTGACGCTGTCGCACGGCTTCCGGCCGGGCTTCTGGCTCGGCCTCGGCTCGTGCGTCGGCGATCTCATTTACGCGACGCTCGCGCTCGCGGGCATGGCCGCGCTGCTGCAGTTCGAATCGGTGCGCTGGGTCGTGTGGATCGGCGGCGCGGCAATCCTGCTGTTTCTCACCTGGAAGATGGCGCGCGAAGCGATGTTCCCGGCCACGGCGCCCGCTGTTGCCGGCGAAGGCGACGCGGCCGCGCCGCCTCAGTCGCCATGGCGCGGCTTTCTGCGTGGCGTGCTGCTAGCGGTGTCGTCGCCTTCGGCGATCCTGTGGTTCGCGGCGGTCGGCGGCGCGCTGATCGCGAAGGCTGGAGCGACGAGCCCGACGACCGCGTTGATTTTCCTCGGCGGCTTCTTTCTCGGCGGCCTGTGCTGGACGCTTTTTATCTGCGGGCTCGGCAGCCAGGGACGCAAGCGCGCGGGCGCTGGTCTGCTACGCGCGTGTCACGTTCTGTCGGCGCTGCTGTTCGCTTATTTCTCGTACAGCGTGATCGTCAACGGGTATCACGACCTGATCGTGCAGAGCCCTGCGCAACTGGCAAGCTGAAGCGGTTCTCGAATGAAAAAAACGGCTCGCATCGGGGAGCCGTTTTTCTTCATGCGACTCGACGTCAGTCGCTCATGCGAGGTACTGCGCGAGCTTCGGCAGATCGACGTTGCCGCCGCTCACCAGCACGCCGACGCGCTTGCCCTTCACCGGCACGATGCCATTCAGTACCGCCGCCGCCGCGAGGCAACCGGTCGGTTCGACGACGATCTTCATGCGCTGCGCGAAAAAGCGCATCGTCTCGATCAGTTGCGCATCGCTGACCGTTTCGATTCGCGCGACCAGCTGGCGGATGACCGCGAACGTGTAATGGCCCAGATGCGTCGAGGCGGCGCCATCGGCGATCGTGCGCGGCGTGTCGATATGCACGATCTCGCCGCGCGCGAGCGACTGCTGGCCGTCGTTGCCCGCTTCGGGCTCGATGCCGATCACCGTGCAAGCCGGGCTCAGCGCGGCGGCCGACAATGCGCTGCCGCTGAGCAAGCCGCCGCCGCCAAGGCACACGAACAACATGTCGAGCGGGCCGGTTTCGTCGATCAGTTCTTTGACCGCGGTCCCCTGCCCGGCGATCACGTGCGGATGATCGTACGGCGGAATCAGCGTCATGCCGCGCTCCTCGGCCAGGCGCCGGCCGATTTCCTCGCGATTTTCCTTGTAGCGATCGTATGTGATCACTTCGCCGCCGTAGCCCTTGGTCGCGGCGACCTTGGCCTCGGGCGCGTCGTGCGGCATCACGATCGTCGCGTGAATGCCGGCGAGGCGCGCCGACAGCGCGATCGCCTGCGCGTGATTGCCCGACGAATAGGTCAGCACCCCCGCCTGGCGCTGCTCCGCGTCGAAATGCGAAATCGCGTTGTACGCGCCGCGGAACTTGAATGCGCCCATGCGCTGGAAGTTTTCGCACTTGAAGAACACCGACGCGCCAGTGCGCTCGTCGAACGTGCTCGACGTCAGAACGGGGGTACGGTGCGCGACGCCTTCGAGACGCGCGGCAGCGTCGAGGACGTCATCGAAGGTGGGAGCGGGAAGCGCTTGCATCGGCGAAACTCTCCTGAGACGGGGCGAAGCAGCCATTCTCCCAGCTTCATCGACGCTTTGGAACGGGCTTGCGCGAGCGCGCGACACCCGTGAAGAACGCGGCGGAAAGCAAAAAACCGGCGGCGCAAATAGAAGCGGCGTAACCCGGCACAAGCCGGCGTTACGCCGTCGACGTTCCCGCGCGCGTCATGCGCGCCCGTGCTTCTTAATGACGATAGTACGGGTGCCCGTAGCCGCCGCGATAGTAGCCATGGTAACCGTGGTAGTAGCCGCGATAGTAGGGACGGCCATACCCGTAATAGCCTCCGACCACCACTGGCGCCGGTGCCACTACAACCGGCGGCGCATACACCGGCGGCGGCGGCGGCGCGTAATAGACAGGCGGCGGCGCCGCATAGACCGGATAGGCCGGCGCGACCGGAACCCCGAGGCCGATACCGACGGAAACACCTGCTTCAGCAGCCCCGGCAAGTCCCAAGCCGAGTGCGGCTGCAACGACAAACGGAACGATCTTTTTCACTTCTATTCTCCTAGCGCGGCCTGCCAAGGTCGCCGACTGCGCATGCCTCGCATGCTGTGGCATCAATGTATCCAAAAAGCCCCGGCCGAACTGTTCGCATTTGTTGCAAATTGCAAGGGCAAGCCGAAGCGCTTTGCCGAACGCTGCGCGAGGACGCCTACGCGCCGCCGCGACGACGACGAAATCAGCCCGGAATCAAGGGGTTGCACGCGAGCGGCGGGCCGGGCGTCATAGATTTGACGCGAGCGTGAGGAGCTAGAGTTCGCGCATCGGTAAACTTTAATTACAAATTCGCTTCAATCCTGACAGCCGGGACGAATTTCCCAATAAAAAATGCCCGGCTCAATGGCTCGAGCCGGGCACTTTCTCACCTGCGAAGATCGCGCGACTAGCCGACCTTCACATACACGAATTCGCGGGACACGTTGGGCGGCACATATGCGCCGCTGATCCGCACGCGCGGCGTCAAGCGCTTTTTCTGATCCCACCAGCGGCGGCGCTGGGCGTGCGTGAGGAACCGCAAGTGTTTTCGGTAAGAAAAAATACTCATCGCTACCCTCCCGATTTTCCGACTGCGAACGAAGTACGAAAAATACGACCGTCAAAACCGGCTCATCGACCACTGTTCCCTGTCACTACGATTGTGAGCAGTTTTCACACCCGTGGGCGTCGCGCCACCCGATGACCGACCGGTGGCGCCATATCGCCCGCAAACTCATCCGACGACAGCTGTCGACCCGCGCAAGGGGCCGGATCGCCCGCGCTTCGCCGGATGCGAGATACTGCTGCTTTCCCGTTCACACGATCCGTCCGGAGCAGGTGACCATGCCCCAGTCTTCCTTGCCGCGCGTCGGCTTCATCGGCGCGGGGCGGCTTGCGCGCTGTCTCGCGCTCGCGTTTGCGCGCGCCGGCTACCCGGTCACCGCGGTGGCGAGCCGTTCGGCCGATTCCGCGCGCCGGCTCGCCGCCCAGATCGCACACTGCGCGGCCTTTGACGAGCCGCAACAGGTCGTCGGCGCCGCCGATATCGTTTTTTTAGCCGTTCCCGACGACAGCATCGGTACGACAGCGCACACACTCCGCTTTGGCGGCGATGCGACCAGCTACCCCAGCAAGGCGCTCGTGCACTGCAGCGGCGCATCGCCGGTCGAGCTGCTCGCGCCGGCGCGCGATCAGGGCGCGGCGATCGGCGGCTTTCATCCGCTGTATCTATTTAGCGGCGAGCTCGCCGATCTGGAGCGGATCGCCGGCTGCTCGGTGACGATCGAAGCCGACGGCGATCTGAAGGAGACGCTGACCTTGCTCGCGCTCGCGCTGCGCTGCCATCCGCTGTCGATTCCGCCGGGCGGCCGCATGCTGTATCACGCCGCCGCTCACTACGCGGCGAGCTTTGCGCTCTGCAGCCTCGCCGAATGCGTCGCGTTGTGGCGCACGCTCGGCTTCGCCGAGGACGACGCGCTGCGCGCGCTGCTGCCGATGCTCGCCGGCACGATCGAAACGGCGCGCGACAAAGGCCTGCCAAACGCGCTCGCGGGCCCGGTATCGCGCGGCGACACGGGTGTCGTCGAGAAGCAGTTGGCGCTGCTCGAAAGCTTCGACGGCGACCATGCCGCGCTGTACGGTCTGCTGACGCGCCGCGCGGTCAACCTCGCCAGACGCCGCGCAACTCCACCCGCGACGATTGAAGCGATCTCCGAAGCTGTGGAAGAATCGCTGGGCCGCTCGCTGAATCAGGCGGCAGCAGGTGCAAGCGTCAAGTAAGCCGTGATAATGTGACGTCCGGCGCGCCGGGCGAAGCAGATGCGAATCACGCGACGACTCGCGCCGCGCCTCGGGATCAACAGACGAGAACGCACAATGATCAAGGTCAGCATCCTCTACCCGTACCGGGAAAACGGCCACTTCGACATCGACTACTACTGCGCGACCCACATGCCGCTCGCGGCGAAGCTGTTCGGGCCGGCGCTG
The DNA here is from genome assembly GCF_000092885.1 of Paraburkholderia atlantica. Lineage (NCBI taxonomy): Bacteria > Pseudomonadati > Pseudomonadota > Betaproteobacteria > Burkholderiales > Burkholderiaceae > Paraburkholderia > Paraburkholderia atlantica. The sequence goes on from NC_014117.1 coordinate 2,605,116, forward strand.
AAAGGCTGGTCGGTCGACGCGGGCCTGAACGCCGGGCCGCCCGGCACGCCGCCGCCTTACGTGGCCGCGGGTCACTTCCTGTTCGATAGCGCGGACGACTTCTACGAAGTGTTCAAGCCTGCATCCGAGCAACTATTAGCGGATATCCCGAACTACACCGACGGCGGCAACGGCACGATCCTGATCAGCGAGGTCCGGATTTCCGTGTGATGCCGGACAGACAACCACCGGTAGGCGGTGCGCAATGGCGTCGAACCTCCGGTTGGCTAACCAGGTAAAGCCAGAAAACCGCCGGCGCGCACCGATCTTGCGACGCCGGCAGCCCGCGGCCCGCCAGTGGCCGTTATCAGAAGCATAAGGACCCGAGATGTTTGGCGATATCGCCCGTTTTCTGCTCAATACCATTTTCACGCTGTTCGGCGCCGCGCTGCTGTTGCGCGCGTGGCTGCAGGTCGTGCGCCTACCGCCGTACAACCCGGTCTCGAACGCCGTGCTGCAGGCGACCAACTGGCTCGTGCTGCCGCTGCGGCACATTCTGCCGAGCACGCGCAGGATCGACTGGGCGAGCGTGGTCGCGACGCTGATCACCGCGATCATCTACGTCGTACTGATGATCGTGCTGACCGGCGCCGATCCGCTGACGCTCGTGCCGACGATGCTGATCGTCGCGGTGCTCACCGCGATCAAATGGGCGCTCAATCTGATCATCTGGATGACGATCCTGATGGCGCTGCTGTCGTGGCTGAATCCGCGTTCGCCGGCGATGCCGATTCTGTATCAGTTGACCGCGCCGTTTCTGAATCCGCTGCGCCGCGTGCTGCCGAAATTCGGCGGTATCGATCTGTCGCCGATCCTGCTGTTCGTGATCGTTCAGGTGCTGCAGATGGTCGTCACCCGCGCGGCGGTTCAGCTGACTTATTTTGTGATCTGAGCCGATCGCGCTTGAAACGCCGCCGTTTGCGACTGCATGCGGCGGCGCGTTTTCGTGTCAACTGATCGTTGTTGCGGCTTCGACCGCCTCAGGCGGTCAATTTCCAGATAGCGGCACTCGCTCGCGAGCCGCGGATCAGAACCTACTCCAGTCACCATCCGCAGCAGCCGCCACGCGCTCGCGCGCAGGCGCGGCCATCGCTGGTTGCGGCAACGCCGGCTGATCGACACGCACGCGCGCCGGCGTTTGAATGGGCGCCGGCACCGGCTTCGGCAAGGCCGCCGCAAAACCACGGCTTCCCGCCGTCCGGAACACCGATACCGTCTGCTTCATCTTGCGCGCCTGCACTTCGAGCGATTGCGCGGCCGCCGCAGCCTGTTCGACGAGCGCCGCGTTCTGCTGCGTGGTCTCGTCCATCTGCGTGACGGCCTGGCCGACCTGGTGAATGCTGCGGTTCTGCTCTTCGGAGGCCGTCGCGATCTCGCCGACGATATCCGACACGCGATGAATCGCGTCCTTGATATCCGCCATCGTCGTGCTGACTTCGGCCGCCTGCTGCGTGCCGCCCTCGATGATCGCGACCGACGTCGTGATCATCTCCTTGATCTCCTTCGCCGCGCTCGCCGAGCGCTGCGCCAGATTGCGCACCTCGCTCGCGACCACCGCGAAGCCACGCCCCTGCTCGCCCGCGCGCGCCGCTTCGACCGCCGCGTTCAACGCAAGAATATTCGTTTGGAACGCGATGCCTTCGATCACGCCGGTAATCTCCGAGATCTTCGTCGAGCTGCCGCTGATCTCACCGATCGTGCGCACCATGCCCTCGACCGCCGTGTTGCCGGTGTTGACGACCTGTGCGGCCTGAGTCGCGAGCGCGCTCGCGTTGCGCGCGTTGTCGCTATTGCGGCCGACGGTCTGGGTCAACTCCGACATGCTCGCCGCGGTCTGTTCGAGCGAAGCGGCCTGCTCTTCGGTGCGAGCGGACAGATCGATGTTGCCGCTCGCGATCTGTTGCGAAGCGATGCTGACCGACTCGGCGCTTTCGCGGATCGAACCGATCGTCGACGCGAGACGCTCCTGCATATGCGCAACCGCGCGCAGGATGCTGCGCTCGTCGGCGGCGCCGGTGTTCAGGCGCTGGCTCAGGTCGCCGCCCGCGATCTGCTCGACGACCCTCGCGACTTCGGCCGGTTCGCCGCCGATCTGCCGCACGACCGCCCGCGTCACCAAGAGTCCGAGGCCAATCGCAATCGCCACGCCGACGACCGCGCAGCTCGCGATCCACCACGTCACCGAGCGAACCATGTCGACGCCGTTCGCGACGCGCTGTTTGGCCAACTCGTCCCGCACGTCCGACAGCTTGATCATCAGCGTGCGCAGCTTCACGTGCAGCGGGTCGGTGGTCGATTTGAGCTCGGTGAGCGCGCCGGTCTGATCGCCCTGGTCGGCCAGCGCCATCACCTTCGCGACCGAACTCATGTAGGCCGGATAGGCGGCGTCGAAATCGCTCAGCAATTGCTTTTGTGCGTCGGTGGTCGCGTGCTTGCGCTCGTAGTCGAACGCCGCCAGGATCGCCGCTTCACCGCCGTGATTCAGTCGCACGGTATCCGCGCGGCCGGCCGGCTCCGGATTCAGGATGTACGAATAGAGGCGCCGAAAGTGCGAGGCCGCCTGCCACGCGGCGGTGCCGTCGTCGCGCACCGGCACGAATTCGCGGTCGTACATTTCGGTTTGCATCGTCGCGACTTCGCGCACCTTCAGGACACCGACCGTGCCGACGACGGCCGTCACGAATGCGCACAGCATCAACGAGCCGACCAGCTTGTGGCTCAGTTTCAGATTGGAAAACCACTGCATCTTGGGAAAGTCTCTTGAACAGGATGGGGAGCGCCGGGAGCGCGCCGGCTTGCGGGTGCGCGAGCGCACGGTGTTGCGCAGCATTCGGGTTAACGGCAGGCGCAGACGCCATCTGAAGGCGCGCGCCGTTCTGATCGTCGACGCGGAAGGACGGGGTGACTGTTCGTGCGCGCGAACCCTACCCCTGCCCAAACCGCCCAAAAGGCTGTAAAATTGCGAGTTCCGCGGGCGTCGTATAATGGTAATACCCTAGCTTCCCAAGCTAGAGCCGTGGGTTCGATTCCCATCGCCCGCTCCACTTTCCTGCTGAGTATTCAGCGGAAGCTAGCAAGAGCCGCCTCCCTGAAGGCGGCTTTTTTGTAGTGGCAACGGCCCGGCACAGCGCGCAAGCCGCGCAGCCCTCACCCTTGCAGCAGCATCGACGATGATCCACGATCCAAACGACTCCGGTCTCCCGGACGACTCCCCGACTCCCACGAGCGCAGCAGACCAGTCCATCGGCGACGAGGCAAATACCGTCGACGGCACGCCCGGCGCGACGCCGGCAGACACGCTTCATCACCGCCGCATCCGCAGCTTCGTCACGCGCGCGGGTCGCGTGTCGACCGGCCAGCGCCGCGCGCTGGATGAGTTCGGCCCGCGCTTCGTCGTGCCCTATGCGCCGCAGCAGCCCGACTGGACCGCCGTGTTCGGCCGTGAAGCACCGCGCGTGCTGGAGATCGGCTTCGGCATGGGCGCCACCACCGCGCAGATCGCCGCGCAACGTTCTGGCGATGACTTCCTCGGCGTCGAAGTCCACGAGCCCGGCGTCGGCGCGCTGCTGAAGCTGATCGGCGAGCAGTCGCTGACGAACATCCGCATCATTCAGCACGACGCGGTCGAAGTGCTCGAGCACATGATCGCGCCCGACAGCCTCGACGGCGTGCACATCTTCTTCCCCGATCCGTGGCACAAGGCGCGCCATCACAAGCGCCGGCTGATTCAGCCGAAGTTCGTCGCGCTACTCGTGTCGCGTCTGAAGCCGGGTGCGTATCTGCATTGCGCGACCGACTGGCAGAACTACGCCGAACAGATGCTCGAAGTGCTCGGCGCCGATCCGCTGCTCGAAAACACCGCCGACACCTACGCGCCACGGCCCGACTATCGTCCGGTGACGAAGTTCGAGCGGCGCGGTCTGCGGCTCGGCCACGGCGTGTGGGACCTCGTGTTCCGCAAGCGCGCCACCCCGTAACGCGACGAAACGGCAAGCCAACGAAAAAAGGTCCGCATTTGCGGACCTTTTTTTCATCGCACGGCCAACCTCAATCGGCCCAGCTCAACCCGCCGCTATAGCCGATCAGCAGGATCAGCAGACCGAAGCCGATCCGATACCACGCGAACACCGTGAAGTCGTGCGACGCGACGTAGCGCAGCAGCCAGCGGATGCAAATAAACGCACTGACGAACGCAGCTACGAAGCCGAGCGCGAAGCTGCCGAGCGCGTCGGTGGTGAGCAGATGCCAGTCCTTGTACAGCTCGTAGGCGGTCGCGCCGAAGATGATCGGGATCGCGAGAAAGAATGAAAACTCGGTCGCGGCGCGGCGCTCGATGCCGAACAGCATGCCGCCGATGATCGTCGAACCCGAGCGCGAGGTCCCCGGAATCAGCGCGAAGCACTGCGCGAGGCCGACTTTCAGCGCATCGAGCGGGCTCAGATCGTCGATGCTGCGCACCCGCACCGCCGCGTCGCCGCGCGCGCGCTGACGCGCCTCCGCCCACAGGATCACGACGCCGCCTGCAACCAGCGCGAATGCGACCGGCACCGGCGCGAACAGCGCCTCCTTGATCGACTTCTCGAATAGCAGGCCGAGTACGATCGCCGGAATCGTCGCGATGATTACGTTCAGCGCGAAGCGGCGCGCTTCGGGCCGGTTCGGCAGACCCACGATCACGTTGCCGATGCGGCGGCGAAACTCCCAGCACACCGCGAGAATCGCGCCGAGCTGGATCACGACATCGAAGGTCTTCGCGTGTTCGTCGGAGAAATCGATAAGACTACCGACGACAATCAGATGCCCGGTGCTCGACACCGGCAGGAACTCCGTCAAGCCCTCGACCACGCCGAGAATCAGCGCCTTGCAAGCCAGTAGCCAGTCCATCCGTGCCCCTTATCGCAGTTGGTTGTCACAACGAAACAGGCCGGCAAGGTCATGACTGGCATGCGCGGCCCTCGTGGCCGCGCGTGCACGTCATCTTTCGACGATCTGCACGCGTATGCCGTTTGAAAGGATGGTGATTGTACCGGGTTCGTAATGGACGCCGGCAAATTGCAGTTGCTCGGGCTTGAACGTGTAGATTGGATAGTTGGTCAGCAATTGGGTCGCGAGCAGCGCCGCGGCCGCGTTGATCTGCTGCGTGTACATCTGCGCCTGGCCGCTCACGCTGACGTTATCGACACTCGGCGACTTGAGGATCACTGAGCGACTCGCCGCGTCGTACGCAAGTTCGCTCGACAGCGTGAACACGCCATCGACCGGCTCTTGCAGGAACGGGCTCGCGAAACGCGCGTCGAGCTTCACCTGCACGCGGTTCGCCTCGGGCAGCATGCCCACCACCGGATTGCTCAGCGCGACGTCGAACACCTGCGACACCGTGCGCTGATACGGGAACTTGCGCTGCACGGCCTCCTGCACCTGCTTCTGCGAGAACGTGTACTGCGACGGCATGAACGGAAACGTCGGGCTCGCGCAAGCCGCGAGCGACGCAGTGATGCCAAGCACGCTGCAGCCGGTCAGCGCGGCGCGCAGAAAGCGGCGCCGGGCCGGCGCTGCGGGTCGAGTCATGCGAAATCTCCTGTGGAAGCCCTGGCGGACATCGGCTTGCGTTGGCTGTGAGGTGGGTGATGGCGCTTATCGCGCGTCGCGCATCATGGATGCGATGCCGGTTGTGTTTGCGCCTCGAGTTGCGTGAGCCACGCAAGCGCTTCACCGCGATTCGCGCCACACATTTCGAGTTGCGGCTGCAGACCCGAGCAGCATGCGGGCCGTTCCGGCCGGCCGAAGATCGCGCAGCGCAGATCGTCACCGAGTTGCACGCAGCGAACGCCTGCCGGCTTGCCGTTGGGCATGCCCGGAATCGGACTCGAAATCGACGGCGCGATACAGCACGCGCCGCAATCGGGACGGCACGCGTGATCGTCCACTCGTGCGCTGTTCAACTTTTGATCCACGTCATCTTTCCTGAACTCAAACCTTGGCAACGCGTTGCCAGACCCGCATTGTGCCACTGCCTGTCTGTGCGACCTTTTTACACAAACGGAGCCCGCAGGCGCGCACTTAAACTGAAAACTCCCGAATGGCCATGCACCCGCGCTACGCCGCGAGAGCCGCCCACCGTCGATACCGCTCATGTCCCTAGCCGACACCCTGTTCCGCCCCGACCTACTCGCGCGCTACAGCGCGAATGGTCCCCGGTACACGTCCTATCCAACTGCGCCGCAGTTCCGCGAGTCGTTCGACACCGCCGACTATCATCGCGCCGCCGCCGACCCGGGTGCCGCGTCGACCGATCTGTCGCTGTACTTCCACATTCCGTTTTGCGACACCGTGTGCTTCTACTGCGGCTGCAATAAGGTCGTGACGAAAAACCGCGCGCATGCGCGGCCGTACCTGGAACGGCTCAAACGCGAAATCGCCTTGCAGGCAGCGTGTTTCGATACGCAGCGGCCCGTGTCGCAGTTGCATTGGGGCGGCGGCACACCGACGTTTTTGTCGCATGACGAGATGAGCGAGTTGATGGCCGCGACGCGCGAGCACTTCAATCTGCTGCCCGACACTGAAGCCGAGTATTCGATCGAGGTCGATCCGCGCGAGGCGTCGCCCGACACGATCGCGCTGCTGCGCCATCTCGGCTTCAACCGGCTGAGCCTCGGCGTGCAGGACTTCGATCCGCGCGTGCAACAGGCGATCAATCGCATGCAGCCGTTCGAGATGACCGCATCGGTGATGCAAGCGGCGCGCGCACACGGTTTTCATTCGATCGGGGTCGATCTGATTTACGGCCTGCCGCATCAAACGGTCGCGAGCTTCAGCCGCACGCTCGACACGATGCTCGAACTCGCGCCGGACCGGCTGTCGGTGTTCGCGTATGCGCACATGCCGCAGCTCTTCAAGATGCAGCGGCAGATGGATGCCGCGACGCTGCCGTCGAGCGAGGAGCGGCTCGCGCTGCTGCAACGGGTGGTCGAGCGGCTGACGGGGGCGGGTTATGTGTACATCGGCATGGATCACTTCGCGCTGCCCACCGACGAGCTCGCGCGCGCGCAGGCACAGCGCACGCTGCACCGCAATTTCCAGGGCTATAGCACGCGGGCCGAATGCGATCTGATCGGCTTCGGCGCCTCGTCGATCGGCAAGGTCGGCGACGTGTACGCGCAGAACGCGCGAGAGCTGCCCGCCTACACCGACGCGATCGACGCGGGCCGGCTCGCGATCGCGCGCGGCATCCGCCTGTCCGCCGACGACCGTCTGCGGCGCGACGTGATCACGCAGCTGATGTGCAACCTCGAACTGCGCTTCGACGAATTCGAGGCGGCGTACGGCATCCACTTCGGCGACACGTTCGCGCCGGAGCTAGCTCGTCTGCGCGCATTCGAGGACGACGGGCTGATCTCGCTCCGCGCGCGCAAGCTCGAAGTGAGGATGGCCGGCCGCATGCTCGTGCGCAATCTCGCGATGGTATTCGACCGCTATCTCGGCGAGCAGACGCTCACACGGTTCTCGCGCACGGTTTGAGCACGGCTCGTTGCGAACGCGCTGCGGTCGGTGACGGCAATCGGCTTGCCCGTCGACCGATTTTCGGCCATAATCTGCGTCTTCCTCGCGCGCTGAACTTCTGACGCGCGCTGCAGTATCTGCCCAGGTGGTGAAATTGGTAGACGCAGGGGACTCAAAATCCCCCGCCGCAAGGCGTGCCGGTTCGATTCCGGCCCTGGGCACCACAAGCTGTTCCGGCGAGAGCCGATAAATTCCGAACAACCCCGCAAGATCAAGGCCTTGCGGGGTTTTTTATTCCCCAGCGATCTGTTTTTGGGTGGTATCTGGCTCGGTTTTGGGTTTGTCCACAGGGAGATACCACCATGTCGCTGACCGATGTGCAGGTTAGGAACGCCCGCTACAACCCGAGGGAACCGGCAATCGCCTCGCGGACAGCGGTCGCATGTATCTCCAGCTCGACAAGTCCGGCGCGAAATACTGGCGGATGAACTACCGGTTCGCCGGGAAGGATAAAACGCTCGCGCTCGGCGTCTATCCGGACGTGTCGCTCGCAGCGGCGCGGAAGAAACGAGACGATGCCCGCGAAAAGTTGGCGGCGGGATTGGACCCAAGTAATGTCAAGCGCCTCGAGAAACGAGCCGCCAGGCTTGCAGCGGCTAACTCTTTCGAGGCAGTCGCGCGCGGCTGGATGGATGAGCGCAAGAGCGGCGTCGAGCTCGCCCAGCATGTGAAAACCCTCGCCCGTATGGAAAACGATGTGTTCCCGTGGCTTGGCAAACGTCCAATCACAGAGATCGATGCGCCCGACATTCTGGTCGTTCTGAAGCGCGTTGATAGCCGCGGCGCCCGCTTCACGTCTCATCGTGTGCGCAGCGAAATCAGCAGAGTGTTCCGGTACGGTATCAAAGAGGGACATTGCAAGGCCGACCCCGCACGCGATCTGGTCGGCGCCATTCCACCAGCACAAACGCCCCCCACTTCGCTTCGATCACCGAACCGACCAGGGTCGGCGAAATGCTGCGCGCGTTCGACGGGTTCGCCGGCACCTTCCCTGTCCTCTGCGCGCTCAGACTTGCGCCGCTACTTTTTGTTCGGCCCGGAGAGCTTCGTCAGGCCGAATGGCCCCAATTCGATCTGGACAAAGGCGAATGGCGCTACCACGTCACCAAGACTGGGACTGAGCATCTGGTGCCTCTTTCCAGACAGTCGGTCGCCATTCTGCGTGAACTGCACGCGCTCAACGGTGCCGGCCGCTATGTGTTCCCTGGCGCGCGCGATCGCAAGCGGCCGATGAGCGAAGGTACGATCAATGCGGCACTTCGTAGATTGGGCTACGACACACGCACGGAGATCACGGGGCACGGCTTTCGCGCGATGGCACGCACGATTCTGCACGAGGAACTCGAACCGAAGCCGGAAGTGATCGAACATCAGCTCGCTCACACGGTAGCGGACAGCCTCGGCACAGCCTATAACCGCACGAAGTTCATCAGGGAACGCCGGGTGATGATGCAGAAATGGGCCGACTATCTGGATTGGCTCCGTTCGGGCGCGGAGGTTATTCGTATTGGAAGCGGGAAAGCGGCGAGTTAACGAGCGCCCAGTGACATTTCAGGCGTGCCAATAGGTGCGCATTGGTGATGACCTCGCTCCGCTGAGTCAACTTTCAAATGGTCGAAGCAATCTGATTTTCGGGAACCCTCTCTATTGCTCTCGCGTTCAAAGATTGACCGTATCCGGTCTAATGGGGAAACTGAACGCGTCCTGAACGATCATCGATCCGGGTGTGATGTCGCCGGGTTCTGTCTTAGTTCGCGACCGCGTACCTCGGGCGCGCATGGAATTCGTTGGAGTAACTTTCTTTTTTCTTTTGTGGACAATTCGCAACGGCGATCGTAAGTCGCGGTTGCTTCGCTCACATGCGCGTGAGTTTGAAACAGGTAGTTCTGTAGGCGGGCAGCGGATGCCTGGTTTGCCTGTGCCAGAACCGACGGTCAAAGCTTTCTGTATCACCCGAGTTGAACCCGTTGCTCGCGCGGGGCGCAACTGCATCTGAGACGATTGCTTCGCGGTTTGCTCGGAATGGTCCCCTCCGTTCAGAACAAGGCGCACTGGCATGCAAAGCGTGTCGAACAAGCTAACGGTCCGCTTAGTAACGATTCCGACAGCGTCCCGCGGAGAGCTGATTGCATTTGAAATCGCACGTCAAAAACAACAAGAAAATTAGGAACTGTAGGATGGGCTTGCGCCGGTTTTAGGCGCCATGCACGTTGCGACATCCGTCCACTAATAACGTTGATAGTACCGGGAGAGACAGTCGCTTTCGTCGCCGGATGCAAACGCGAGTCGATCTCGACGGGTTTGCGCTTTCGGCCGAACCTGTCCGCAATTTAGTGTGCGAGACGGTTTCCGGAGTTATCCGCGTGCGTGCGTGAAGCGCTCGCCAAACAGAATAGCAAATTAGTTCATGGCGGATGGCCAGTCGCTTGCGGCTCGCACCGACTTGGCCATCACATCACGAAGCGGCAGCCACAGCAGCTTGATGGCCGCCTCGTCGTTTGGGAAGTGCCCTCGGGTCTTGATGTTCTTGCGCAGTTGCATACTCAGACTCTCGTGCGTTTGTAGTGCACATGACCCGGCGTATCTCAGACGGGAAAACGAAGAGGGGCGTGACCTTTTTCACGCTCGTCGCCAGAACTACACGATGGTCGGATATTCCGTTCCCCGCAGCCCGTGAGCGAAGTCTTCCAGCGCCTGCTGTGCGGCCTGTTCGTTGGCTGCGGCGTAAATCGGGCGCAGCGCGGTGGCAACCGCCTTACGGTCCTTGTAGCTGGTGGCCGCATCCCTTCGCCTGCAAAACGGGCCGCTTGGTGAAACAGTTACAAGATAAGTATTGACGCTGGTCCATCCGGCGGGTACTGTTCACCCCGAAGTTCAAGAAGTTCGGTTGCTGTTCATCAATTCCTCGCTCCTCCGCGGTATTCGTTGTCCTCTCCCTCCTTGAAGCTTCACGCGCTCTTTAATAGAGCAAACTTTCGCATTTTCTCTCAAGGATTCTTTATGGATACCGGCACCGTTAAGTGGTTCAACGACAGCAAAGGCTTTGGCTTCATCACCCCAGACAAGGGCGGCGACGACCTGTTTGCTCACTTCTCCGAAATCAGGGGCGACGGTTTCAAGACGCTGGCTGAAAATCAGAAGGTGAGCTTCGAAACAAAGCAAGGCCCGAAGGGGCTGCAAGCGGCTAATATCAAGCCGCTGTAAAGTTGAAGAGCCCGGCCTCCCGCAACGGACGCCGGGTTGCAGCGATACCCTCGCGGAGCTTCGTCTCCCTCGGCTGGAGCAATCGCGCCTGATTGGCATCTGCTTATTGAGCAGTTTGCCAAGAGCGTCATACGCCTTCTTGCGCCTCAATCTCCCCTCAGGCTTCGACGCCATTTTTCGCTGTTCGACTGCTTCAGAAGTCGGCTCGAATGGCTTTGAATCAGCGCGCCCGTGCACTTTTCGCACGGCATGTGCGCACTCAAATATCATTAAAATTAAAATGCAAAACAGACGAATTCAACATTACAACGGCTATGCCGTCCAATCCTCGGCGCATCGTTTGTCCGACGGTAGCTTCTCATCAAACTTGCTGCTCGAACGCATCGATAGCGCGCGAGCCGAAGGCCGCTACCGGTTCTATTCGCTCGACTACTTCAAAAGTGAAGAGCAGGCCTTGCAGCACTCAACCCAATGGGCACTCAACTGGATCAATACGCGCGGTTAAAGACGACGCTACGGTTCAAAACACCCAGCGCATCTGAGTCACCAGGGGGTGCAACAAAACCCGCCCAAACATCACGCAGCGGCGCAACGCAAAGAGCCGCATTTCGTGGTCGTTTATAGCGCGATTTGCGACTGTCGGCTGTGCCCCGTCCCTGTGCCACGACGCTGCGTGCACATCCGCATCACCATTCGCAATTTCTTGCCGATCTCAACCAAGGAAAAAATTGACTACCGTAATTCTGAAACCCGACGAGCCCGTGGAAGTTGCATTGCGCCGTTTCCGTCGCGCGATCGAGCGCACAGGCCTGATTCCGGAACTTCGTGTCCGGACAGCTTATGAAAAACCTACCGCAGAACGCAAACGCAAAAAGGCTGCTGCAGTGGCACGCCTGCGCAAGCAGATCAAACGGTCGTTGCCGCCGAAAAAGCGGTACTGACCGGGAACTGCCGGGCGGCCATGCTGAAGCGGCCGCCTATGCGGACTGTGCGTGGCATCTCCCTGGCAGGCAGGGCCACTGGCACGGGATCCCCTCAAAAGGCGGGTCAATGTGAACACAGCCGCGTGCTGCGGTTGCTCACGGTTATCGTGCCGCACCGAATTGCTGTGGCTGGAGCACTCAGGCCGCTTCCCAGATAGTGCGTTCAGATCCGTCACCGTCAATCAGCATTTCGGCGTAGGCCACCGACGCGCGCCTTGCGTCGCCGGCACTCTCGAAAGGCCGCTTGCCGGGCACACGGAATAAGCGGCTTCGGGGGCCGTCCGTCACGGCATCCGGGTCGCTGATGCGAATCGAAGCATCGAATCCTTCCTCGTAATTGTGACCATATCCCGGTTGAGTCGTGCAATGCGGATACACGAGCAGGGAAATATCGAAACCTCGATAATGGCGAGTGGTTGTCATCAAGTAACTCCTTTGGACCGCGGCACGCAGCCGGTTTTTTTATCGTTCTACAGATCTGGCTGAAGGCGATATACCAAACGCCAGACGAGCCGCACCGACGGCGGCGAAGTGACCGGAAGGCCATGGGCGGACAGCCTTCGTCATTTGTGTGACGAAGCTGGCATCCGGGGCCTGCCTCATTGCGTGTGGCCCCCGGCCGTCGCTGCGGTAGCGCCCTGAAGAAACTGCTACGTAAGCGTGGACGTGGAGCGAGGCTGATAGCTGTCGTCAGGTCGTCGAAATCAACGTGATAACGGTGCGGACAGTCGCCTGCTTCGCAAACCTTGAGTTTCAACATACGCGCCACAGTACCTTCGGTCAATGCAATTCTGGTAACAGTCTCGGTCGCCCGACGCTGTCCGTTCCACGGTATAGTGGGTCCTCCCCTGCGGAGTGACCACCATGCCGACACACCCGATTCTTCTCTACAAGGGGTACGAACTTCATCCCCTCGTCTTTCCCCGCACTTTCAGTCGCTTTGACGGGCATTCCCGTTACGCCGAAGGTTATGACATTGCGGTGCGGATATGTCGTCCGGCGGTGATAGCAACCCCCGCCGCAAGCCGGGTCTTCAGGCTCAACCAGCCGCATGCGTTCTCCGACTTCGGTACGGCAAGGCGAGCCGCCCGGCAGCAGGGAAAGGACATCGTCGACGGAAAGGTGAGTGGCGCTTCGGTCATCGACATATGAAAACGCTGCTGAAGCGCGGCCTTAACTGATGTGCCCAGGCGACGGGTCGCTCTCTGCCTGGTCGCCGATCTAACTGTCGTTGCATCAGAAAGGTGGCCAGTGGCTGAGAGCGATCTTCTGCATGCCACGTGTTGGCCGTCGGCTGCGCGTCCCGAACACTGACCGACATTTCCTGCGCCGCGAAGCAAAGCAAACCTTCTGTCGCGAGCGTTCGCAAGAGCCTGACGCGGGCTCCGCTCAATTAGCACTCCATGCGCACGGAGATGCGGGTGTGCGCATCAGTCCGCATGCCTGAATGAATGTCAGGTCGGATTGGCTGCCGCCCCGTGACTGGGCCAGCGCGTAGTCTTTGTCGACGGGAAACTCGTCCGCTGGCACGTCCACCCGTCGGTCGTCTCCCTGCGCGTATCGATCCATCAATCGGAGCGCCCTATGTACCGGATGATCCTGTATCGGGGTTCCGAGATTCACATCGTACAGACCCTCGGAAGGATCTGTTTCGCGGTGGTTGAACCGTTGAGGTGGAGACTTCCCGACTCGCATGTCGAAATGGCGCATTGTGCGTCGCTACCTGACGAGCCCGAGAGGAGGAGCAGTCGGATGCGGATCATCGGACTACCACAGTCCACCGGCACTAAGGTCATAAGTACCGAGCTGACTTGCACGCTCCCCCGTGCTTTTCCGACGGCGCCCAAAGCACGGGTTCTTCTGTACAAATCTATCAATGGGCGTAGCATGAGATCTGCGCTCGACCTGCGGCCGTTACCGACATCCTGATAGTTGTTTCACTCGCGGAACGGGACTTTCCCGCTTTCACCCATGACCGCTCGACGTGGCCGAACGTGTGAAGCGCTGCCGATGCAACGGCTCACATCTCTACGCTTCCTCTCCTGCGCCGTACGGTGATGCGGCCTTCAAGGTGCCTAATGACAACGCGGTCCCGTCTCTACCGAGGGCTGGACCTTCACCCGCTTGTCGTGGACAGCGCGCCATTGCACACATTGGAGTTTGATATGCAAAGGAATGACCTGCTGAAATGGATCCGGTGCAATGGCTCGGGCATCGTCGACCAGTTTCTGCCGCCCGGCGCGGAGGCGGAACTGGATAGCGTCATCCGTGACTGTCGTCACGAGGTCAATTCAGACGCGTTTCTGATGTTCGTGTCGATTCGTGCGTTGCTGCGTGAACACGGCATGACAAGCTGCGAGTCGGATTACGAGGCCGGACAGATCATGGCCAGGCTTAGCATCTGAGTCGCGCTTTTCGACGCCCCTATGCGACAGCCGCAATCGGGCGACAACCCTGAAGGAACCCCTATGCGCTTCAATTCCACTTTGATCGTTGTCGACCCGACACCGCGTAGGGCCGACGGGGAGTACATGGCTCACGCGCGCATCAGCGGCAGCCGTGCGGACGGCACCGGGTACGAGATTCACTCGAGCGGCGATCTGGCCGGCTTTGACGCACGCGAGGACGCGATAGCCTATGCGAAGAACTGGGCGCAGGACTGGCTGGAGGCGCGCTTCGGCTGACAGACGTCTCGTCATACAGATGCAACGTGAGAGCGATTCATCTGGAGGCGGACCATTCGCGGTTAGCGGGGCGGGGCCGAGTGGGACAGCAACTACCACTCGATGAATGTATCGCAGTCGTCAGCTCGTTTCAGTAACGTTGCCGTTCGGACATCAACGCGCACCTCATTACGCCGCTTGGTCCTGATATGCTGTACGGTCAGCACTGCGCGCCTCGGCGCGTTTCGCTGACCGCTTCAGGGAAGCCGGCGCTGCGCCCATCGTTGGTGCTTAAGTGAGAGTTCGGGTGCAAATGAGGCGGCAGCAGCTGCGAGTGGAGCAGCATCGCGATTGTCTAACGCTTTGGACAAGGTTGAAGTCAGCACGTGGATCCAGAGGAACGAACTGGCGATGGTCGAAGGCGAAATGGTTAGATGGCAAACGCTGCAGCACAGGCTATCTGCATCGATCGATTCCCGCATAAGACGGCCTTTAGGCTGATCGCCAGTGTCTGACGCCGCCCCGCCGCGATCCGAGGCGACGCACCTGTCACTGCCTACCTATTTTGCCCAAGAAATCGAAAAACCACTTACCCCCAAAAGCGGATGACCTTTGCGGTCCGGGCTGCGACCATCGAAAGAGCATTCCGAAACGGCCGGACCGGGTCGGGTACGGCCGATTGCATCGGGCGGCGTGCGGCCATCATCGGCCCTCGGCACTCTGCAGGCAGACGTCCGCTGACGAGCGAGGAGCCGCCATTTCGCAAAGCAACGCGATCGAAGATTCGGCAAACGAGCCAACTCTGTTTTCCCGTGCTGCGGGCAGCGGCTCAGATTAGATGATACGGAGGCGGACGATGGCTCCGTCACTTGCCTGTTGCCAAGGTCGTATTTGTGTCATAACGGCAAGCACTTCGATTGCCATTTTTAATGGCTTGCGTATATTTGATAGAGGGCATCATCGCATATCGAAGCGTATCGGGACCACGGCTGCTTTCCTTTGGCAAAAGTGTTGCAGCGCACCCGCTGATTGCCATGTTTACTGTCCTCCTTGTCGATGACGAGCCCCGACCTCTTACACATACCTCCTGCATGTGCTCATCGAACTGCCGCAACGTGCGCCGCACGCCGATGTCGCCGAGCTTCTGCCATTCAACTCCGCGAAACGGTCCGCTGTGGGTGCCAATCCCGCTTGACCAAAGTCGGTGTGAGCGGCCTGCTGAAACAAGGCGGCAGGCAGCCGCTATCTCTGGAATATCTGGGTTTATCCTTGAAGAGTGGCCGCAGCGATGCCCTGCGGCGATTCCAGACAGGGGCCCCCATGACGCTTCTGACAATGGAAGAATCTGCGCTAGCGCTCGCGGATCGCCATATCGTGGAAGCGCTGCAGCGAATCGCCCTGCAAGAAAAGCGCGTTCATGACCAGCAGAAATACGGGCGAGATTCGTCGCAATCGGAAAAGCTTCTGTGCATCATGCGGGACATCCTCTGCTCCTTTACCGAGCATCGGCGCCAGATTGAGGAAGAGCTTGAAAGAGAGCGGCGCTTGCTGAAACCCCTCGGACCCTGAGCGACAGTCTCGACGATGCGTTGATATGGATCTGGATCCGTGTGCTTGAGCGAGACGTTGGTGACCGAGATACTTAAATTTGGATCGGTGATCGGTCTGCTCTGTGCGGGCTGCCTGGCCGCCACGGGCAGTGCGCACGCGGACGACCGCCTCATGAAGCTGCTGCAGTTGCAGACCCTGAACCGCATGGCGTCAGAAGCTGCCCCGACGAAAAAGAACCGTTCGGGTGACGACAGCACACACAAGGACGATGGAGCAAACGGCCGAGCATCCCAACGACAGCCCTACAATCGCGGCTCGTCCGCAGACGGTACACCGGCCCGGCAGCCGTAACACCGCGCCGTCATTATGCGTCCTCCCTGCGCGCCGAGCGCCTCGGTGCCGCGTTTGATCTGAAAAGTCACGTCAAAAGCTTCATCTGCAGCCCTGGTCAGTTCGAGGTGAATCTCAAAGCCGCGGTAGCGAATGATGCTGTACATGCAGGCGCTCCATTGGGAGAGACACGCCTCTTGTAGGAGTTGCCGGCAGTTCTCCAGGTAAAGCCAGTTAATCGCCAGATTGCGCGCCGGCCTGTTGCGTACCAGCCGGATCTGCGCATTCAAACTTAGCTGTACAAAGTCCCGAAAGCGCGTAGGATGGGACATGCCGACGGGTCGAGTTCGATCTTCGGCGCCGAGCAGTGCTTTCGACGATCTCACCGAGGTCCGTCATTCATCGGAGGCCGTGCAACGCGGTCAACGTGTCAGTACAACCGATACTGCTCCATACACCGTCTCGTATTGCCGCACATATTGCCGCCTGAACAGGCGAGGTTCAATCATGACAGTCAATTTCCGCTTATATCGTGGGCTAGAAATCAATCTACTCGTCTTTCCACGTTGTCCGACTTTAAACGGTCACGGTCACAACTATGAGGACGGATTCGATGCCGCTGTGCGTATTCGAGAGCCGGAAGGGCAAGACGGTCGGTCACGCAGTTGCGTGTTCAGGCTGCCGGCCGAGAGCGCATATGAGAGCGCGGGCGATGCACGGCGCGCCTGCACCGCATATGCAGAAAGGCTAATCGACACTTCCCCGAAGAGCCGGGCATTCTTCGGTTTGCAAGCGGACGATCCCGCGCGGGAACCTGCGACCCCGCAAAATGCAACGACGGAATCGCGCGCGCCTTCCAAACAGGTCAGATAGACCAGGCGAAACATCATGCAAACGATCTTCACGAACTTTCGCATCGATCCGACGCCGCGCAGGGCGGACGGAGAGTACATGGCGCACGCACGCATCAGCGCCAATGCCGCGGATGGCAGCCAAACCGACATCTTCATGAGCGGTGACCTCGCGGGCTTCGACCTGCGCGCCGATGCGGTGGAATTCGCAACGAAGTGGGCGAAAGAATGGCTTGCAACACGCTTCGGTTAATGCAATAAACGCGGCACCCGACCGCCGATGAATGACTGCCCGACTGACTTCATCATTCAACGCTCTACGACTTGGACATCGATCAGAGACGTTCCCGGAGGCTCCCGAAATCGCCCTCAGCAAACGGAGATTTCGCCAGGCGGCGAGTCGGTAAGCCCTGGTGTCCGTTGTACGCCGGAAAAAGCGACGTTTGCCCGCCGACGCTCTGGCTGGCCGCTGTATAGGGTCGCTCAAAGTCATTCAGCGAACCCAGCGGCGCCTTGATTGACATAAATCTGAACTCGACACAGGCTCTCGAGCGTCTGTTCATGCGAATGCTGGAGTCATTCACGAGAGTTGGTCGAATGGCACAAACGGGTCGAGAGTACGCGCTGCCGACTGGCCGCTTCGGGGCCGCAGACTCCAGTGACCGCTTCCGAACGATGAGTTTGGGGAGCGGACTGACGCAGCCCTGCCTTTATGCAGCTGTTGACGGGGGAGGCCGCCCTGATGCTCATCGTTCTGATGCTGGCCGCCGCCCTCGGGCACAGCATACCGGCAGCGGTCGGCTGAACGTTGTTTGCAACATATTCCAGCGACCGCTGACTGGAGAATGCGGCGCTGACCGACCGCTTTCGGCGCTTTCTGCCGACCATCTCTTCATGGCCGGTCTTTACCTTTCGGCAACGCCGAGCCGTGCAACGTTTCTAGACTTCCTCGAACAGATCCAGGATCGCGCCTTTGCAGCATAGGCGCATAATGGCACTAAGTATCGTTGCAGAGCCGTTCCGGTCGAGAGCGCTACTATGGGAGGAACCCATGCTAACGCTCGATGAAAAAGCGCATCTGCATAGCGCCAACGACCATCTCCGCAACGCCGTCTACCTCATTGCGGTTCAGCAAGACCGAGTGGAACGACAGACGGTTGCGGGGCTCGATACAGCCTTGAGCGAAACGCTCCTCAGTCTGATGAATGCAACGCTTCGGAACTTCATCCTGCATCGCAAACTTATCTGCGAGACGATTGAGAGAGCCGGTCGGTGAGTCCCCTCGCGCTGCACGCTTAAGCGCCGGCCGGAAGTTGATTGTCCGCAGTTTCGGTCTTTCAGCCGACTGACCGGTGCTGGCCCGAACTGAGTCCGACACCGTCCGGCTCAGTACGACCCTGAGCGCTCACGCACCCGCTACCGCCCGCAATGACCATTCTGAGAGATCCAACGGTCACGCACTCGACTTCGGTATTCAAACGGTCTAGCTCATGGTTTCTTCGACGGCGGCGAAAAACGGTAACCGCGCAGTTGCTAACCGCGCTGGACACGTGCGTCGGTCTCCGGGTCGTTAGTGATCTTTTTCACTCTCTACCCCCCGAGGCAGTGAGACCGAAAACACTGTCTGCGTTTCGTCGGACCGCGCTTCAATCGCGCCGTGATGAGCTCTGGCGATTTCGCGGGCTATATACAAACCCAGCCCCAGGCTCGTTTCCGCGCCACTTGCGGTCTGGCGATCCTGGCCACGGGTCAGCGGATCGAAAATGCACTCCAGCGTTGCATGTCCAATGGCAGGTCCCTGGTTTATGACGTCTATACGCACCTGCGTTGTATCGCCAGTCGCGTCGACCGTGACCGGCGCGTTCTTCGCCCCGTACTTGATTGCATTGAGAACAAGATTCTGAAGCAATTGCTGCAGGCGCTGGCCGTCCCAGGTGCCCCGTAAATCTCCACTAACGTTGAGAAGGATCTGCTTGTCGGGATGAATGGCACGGATTTCGTCCAGTTCTTCAGCCAGCACCTGGGTCAGATCGACGTTGCGGGGCACCACGTTGATGCCCAAGCCCAGTTTGGTCCTGTTGAAATCGGTCAGATCGTCGAGCAGTGCCTGCATCCGCGCTCCGCTCCGTATGAGGCGGGCCGCGGCTTCCGATACTTTACCGCCGGCGTTAAGTGCCGCGAGATAAGCTGAGGTCATCTGAATCGCCTGCAGAGGGCTACGCATGTCGTGGCCGAGCATGCCCAGAAGAAGGTTTCGATCCTCCTCGACCTGTGCTGTGAAAAAGGAGACGGATTCGGCAAGCGCCTGGTCGATCGCTTCGCTGAAGCGGATGACGTCGTCCAGATCGGCCTCGCAGGGCTCGCAATCATCGATCCACAGGCGAAGCACACTTGCGCGCAGCGCGCGATACTCGGCGGCCATTTGGTTGATGTTGAAGCCGGCCCGTGCTCTCAAAAGAGCATGTGTTTGCGCGGCTGTTTCGGTCGCGTCAAGCGGGGAAGGGGCTCGCCCCACGGATTTCTGAAACTGCGCTTCCCGGCTCTGCGAAGTTCGCAAATCCTCTGCGATGGCCAGCAGGATCTGCTGCGCATGGTCGCGCAGCCCCGATGACTGCATGTTCGCCGCTGCGGGCAGAAGTGTGGCGGCGAACGCCTCCCACTGCGTCAGGATCGGCTCCGCATTCTGCAAAATAAAATCAGCAAGCCGCATGGACTCTCCCTCGACTGGCAGGACTGGCACAGACAAATAGGCGGCGTTCCATGTTACCCGGGCCGTCGCTACCGTCGGACTGACGTAGTTGGGCGGGAATAGCCCGTGCCGCAGCCAGGAATATTGAGCCTACCAGAAGCGCTTGCGCGTATGAATCCGTTCCTTCCCACTGCGCGACGGACATTACGCACCCTCCCTCGGCGACAGCGAAACGAACCGCCTCGCCTGCTCGTGATCGACGACGATGAAAAAGGCGCCGAAGCAATCGCGGCCTTGCTCTCCGCGTCGCGATACGGGGCCCGATTAGCCGTGGGTGTCCCCGCGGCGTTGGCCGCCATGGCTGCCTGGATGCCGGAGATCGCCTTGCTCGACATCAACATGCCCGGCACGGACGGATTCGGATTCGCCCGGCAATTGCGACGTGACGCCAGTACCCAGCATCTGGTCCTTTTGGCATTCACCGCGTATGACGAGGTTACCGTCCGCGCAAATGGGATTGCGGCCGGCTTTGACGGGTACTGTCAGAAAGGTGCCGCTCCTGATTTGCTGTTGAGTCTCTCCGACAAATGCACCTTAACCCCGGATGCCCTGGCTCCTCGAATGATCAAAATCTATGCCTGCTCGGCCATTCGCTGCTCAGCAATCAGGAGTGCGGAGGTGGGCACCCGGCCAACGGCGCGCATCAAATCGACCCGTTGCAGCCGGTCGAGCAGTCTCTGTTCTAAGGGTAGGTATCGGAGCGGAACGGTCATTCCGTGCCGTCGCCTGGAGGACAAGTCATCGGCCTCTGCGGACGCTCAGACCCGTGAGTCGGTGAGGCGGCTTACGCCGTGCAAGGGTGACGTCTTGCTCTACCCACGAATTGCTCCCGAGCGTAAGTTTGATCTCTCTGTATCCAATCAGCTTGTCGTTCACCAGATCGAAAGAAAGCGCCCGCAAGGTTAGGGATGGTGTTCAGAGCTCGTTTTGCCGCACTGAGCCATCAACATGGGGCCGATGCGGTGCAAGCGGTGCGGCACCTGGCTCGAATGCAGCGCGACGTTCGGCATAAGGAAGGCGCCGATTGCCTGCCGGCTCGTGCGGCTTTTGCGCTCATACAGTGCCCTCGCGCATCAGTCGTTCGCGCGTCGTCCACAGATTGCTCGGAGCGAACAGCGTGTGCAACTGCTGCGGGTTCTTCATTTGCCACTGTGCGCGGAGATGAACATGGCGACGGCCGACCGGCAATAGGATTCGATTTCGTTGTCGTCCGCTGCTTTCGCCTCATCGAAGCGTGCGATAAGCAGGAGATCGGATCCTTTGAAAAGCGCAGCAAACAAGCGGGCGGACCGGAGAGGATCGGGCACGTTCAGAATCGCTTTCGCGTGCAACTGACGCAACACGGCCTCGATCTGGGCGATGACATGGGCGGGCCCGGCTTCGTAATGGAGCTTGCTTAACGACTTTTGATTCGTCTTGTCGGCCAAAACCATGGCTTCGACACTGCGGACGTCCGGGCTCAACAGCGTGCGAAGCAGTGATGATCCCACCGCCATGAGCTGATCTTCGGCCGAACCGTCGACGCCTTCAGAAAGGGCCTGTGGTGCAAACTGATGGCAGTGGGCCGCCATGGCCGCGCTGAACAGCGCCTCCTTGTTCTCGAAGTGCCGATAGATGCTTAGCTTGGATATTTTCGCCCGCTGGGCGACCTTGTCCATGGTCGTCGCTTGAAAACCCAATTCCACAAAGAGTTCGCAGGCGGCGTCGACGATCGTTTGGCGAAGCGCCTCGTTGGCGGGCCGGCCGCGCCGGCCCTGGCTGTTTTCGGTCACGACAATTCCAGTACTTGACAGTATTCAAATTCTCGCATTACGATACCACATGGTATCTTAAATGTGCAAGCCAACGGTAGCTTTCGACCGATTGCCCAGATCAGGTTTCCCCGGGCCGCCCGGCGATATCGAATGCCGCATTGTCCGGCCGGTCAACACAGTGATGGGCGACTTTCTCGCCGATGCAGAAGCCCTGCCCGCTGGCCGTCTCGAGCGCGTATCGCCGGACGATATTGCACACCACGCCCAGCCCACTCCTCCATCCACAACACGGAGCCCCTCACCATGAATGACGTCATCATCATCGGCGGCAGCTTTGCCGGTCTCGCCGCCGCCCTGCAGCTCGGCCGTGCCCGCCGCAAGGTCACGGTTCTCGATACCGGCCGGCCGCGCAACCGCTTTGCCGGCCACTCGCATGGCCTGCTCGGCCACGATCACAGGCCGCCGCTGGACATCCTGGGCGAGGCGCGGCAGCAGCTGGCGCGCTATCCAACGATCAGGCTGGTCGATGCCCGGGCCGAGAGCGTGTCTGGCGCCATCGACGATTTCTGCGTCGTCACTGACGATAACGAAAGCCTGAGGGCGCGCCGCGTGATCCTGAGCTATGGCGTCGCCGACCAGATGCCTGATGTTCCGGGCTTTGCCGAAAGCTGGGGCACGTCCATCGTGCCCTGCCCCTATTGCGACGGCTTTGAAGTCGCCGGCCAGCATTGGGGCCTCGTCTGGTCCGGCCCGCAGTCGCACCAGTCTGTCAGGCTGTTCCGCGATTGGACGGACAAATTGACTGTCTTCGCCGATGGTCATGACATTGCGCCCGATATCCAGGCCGATCTGGCGCGCCGCAACATACCTGTGGTCGATGGCCGGATCGCCAATATCGCCCATCACAACGGCCATATCGCCACCGTCAATCTCGATACCGGCCGCAATGTCGCGGTCGACATCCTGTTCGCCCAACCGCGCAACAGGCCGTCCGCAAGCCTGCATGAATCGCTGGGCCTCGCCACGGTCGATACGCCCACGGGCATCGTCCTCAAGGTCGACGAGCGCCGCCAAACCAGCATGCCCGGCATCTACGCCGCCGGCGACCTCGCCACGCCCTTCTTGCCCTCGGTCACCCAGGCGTCATCGCAGGGCGCAATGGCGGCCATCTTCGCCCAGCAGTCGATGGTGGTTTGAGAGCACCGATTCCCTTCTCCCGTTGCGTCGTCGCTGTCGGAAAGGTTGGCGTAGATCGGCGCGGTGAAGGACGTATCGTCGAGTCAAGGAGATGACATGGCAAAGCAAAGTGCCGATCAGGTGGGTGACTGGAATGGTCAAAGCGGGGAGCGCTGGGTCGCCAACCAGGCCCGGCTCGACGCTATGGTGTCGGTGTTCGGCCAGGCCTCGATAGAAGCCGCCGCGCCCATGACGGGCGAACGCGTGCTGGACGTCGGCTGCGGTGCGGGCGCGTCGAGTCTGGCTCTGGCCGCCCGCGTCGGCGCGGGAGGGCAAGTGCTGGGCGTGGACATATCCGTACCGCTGATCCGCCGGGCGCGCGCGCTTGCGCCACAGGATACGCCGGTCCTTTACCAGGTGGGCGACGCCAGCAGCGCCGATCTGCCCGAGGGCGCGTTCGACATCCTGTTCTCGCGTTTCGGGGTGATGTTCTTCGACGATCCGACAGCGGCGTTCGCCCATATGCGACGCGCGCTGCGGCCGGGCGGGCGGGTCGCTTTCGTCTGCTGGCGCGGCGCGGCCGAGAACGATTGGGTGCGCCTGCCGATGGGCGCGCTCAAGGGCATCCTCCCGCCGAGCGCGCTGCCCGATCCCGAAGCGCCCGGCCCATTTTCGTTCGGCGACCGGGGTCGCGTGGCACGCATCCTGACGGCGGCCGGCTTCACCGATATCGCTATCACGCCCTTCGATGCTTCCGTCCCGTTCGGCGAGGGCGAAACGCGGGACGCTGCGATCGACGACGCGGTGAAGATGACGCTCGAAGTCGGCCCACTGTCGCGCGCGCTCGCTGATCAGCCCGACTATATCCGCGCCCGCGCCTCGGCCGCAGTTCGTGCCACCTTCGCCAGCCTCCCCGGCGAGGGATCGCTGATGATCGACGGCGCGGCGTGGATCGTCATGGCACGCAATCCGTCAAGCTGACAGGGATTAACAGGGGAGTCGCCCCCGCTCGGTGGGGCTGTGCGTCATTGGCCGCTCAGAATGATGTCCCTTCTGGCCGATGAACGAGCGCTCGCCTTGTGACAATCAGATGGCCGGTTGCGAAGCAGAGCCGACGCCTGAGCGGCTTGCCGGCGGCGCATGTGACCGGCAGTTTGTGGCCGATTTGGTCAGGTCGTCAACGGCCGTTTAGTGGCACCGCAGTTCGCAGAATCTGACTCTGGACGGCTGACCTGTGTGGAGAAAGCTGTATGACCGAGATTGGTCGAACTCGGCCGACTCCAGTATGCCTCGTTCGCCGATAAGCTCTCGCTCGCTCTTTCTGGCGAGCACCCACGCCCGGTGGTATTTCTGGTGGTATCTGCACAGGCAAAATTCCGCAAACATGCTCCAGCAAAACGATAGCAGGAATTTTTCGATTCAGGCCCTGGCCACGTTTTTCTCCGACCAGCTTTACGCATCCACTTCCCGGCTTGTCAGCACGCATTCCGTAGCAGTCACCCTCATACGCACAGGCGCGAACTTCGAATCACGACTGCACCCGAGTGCGCCGACGTATCGTCACTAGACGCTAAAGAGGCCCTTTGATATTCTCGCCCGCGATGAAAATATCCGACCATCGCGCGCGGGCCGCGCTCGTCTTTCTGCTCGCTTTTCTCATCATCTGGTCTCGTGCAACTATCCGGCTTGAGCAGGGATTCTTGTGGGCCGAGGACGCTCCCATTTTTATTCTGCAGGCGCATCAGTTGGGTTTGCGCGCCATGCTGACAAACTATGCCGGCTATCTGCATCTGATACCTCGGCTGATCGCCGAAACCCAGCGGGCTATCTTGCCATTAAGCTCGACTCCCTACTTTTTCGTGTGGTGCTGCGCGGCGCTTACGTCAGGCGCATGTGCATACATCGCGTTTGCTCTGCGTCAGGTCACACCGGTCACGGCAGCGTTCATGGGCCTCGCGCCGGTCCTTGCCCCTCAGAACGGCGAGGTGCTGCTCTCGATCACCTACCTGCAATGGGTGTTGCTGCCTGCGCTGCTCGTGCTGCTGTGGGAAGCAATCTTTGGAGATCAGGATCGCCGGCCGCTACCGCGCGCCATCGCAGTCGGACTGTTGGCACTGACCGGCCCGTTCGGTGTTCTCCTAGTGCCAGCCGTCGCAATAGCGATTGCGCTACGCCGGCTGCGACCTAGAGGTGGCTCGATAAACTGGCCGATCGTGGTCACATATTTTGTCGCCGTTGCCGTGCAGACCCTTGTGATGCTGCGCAATCCGCAGGATCCGAAAGGAGTACACGATGTCCCATGGCTCACCTGGATGATTCAGGCGATGTTTACGGATTACCTGCCCTCGGTGCTCGCCACTACCGCGTCCGGCTGTCTATTCGCCGTGCTTTTGATAGGCGTGTGCGTTCTGTCGCGTGCGCGGCTGGTTTTCGCATGCCTGTTCTGCTTTGGCGTGCTTCTCTGGGGTCTGGGTGTCACGAGAGTGGTGCCACCCGTGCAGATTGCCTGGTACGGAACTGGTGCGCGCTACGTATATCCCTGGGGCATTTTCATGCTATGGACATTAACGCTGTCGATCGTCAACCCGGGGATCAAGTCGCTCAAACCGCTAGCAGCTGTTCTGATTTTCCTGATTCTGCTTGCCTCCGGTGAACGATTCGAAGCGCAACTTCTTCAGAAGTGGGAAATTCTATCGAGCGCTACTTCCTATCACGTTACCGTTCCGCCCGGGTGGTCCATCGACGTTGCGCGGTAGAAGCGATTGCCGGTATGCCGGAGGTGCACTGCGTCAGATGACGGCATCGCATCCCACCAGAGCCGCCGGTTCCTCGCAACAATGAGTCATAGGGTCCGCTGCGCGCGCTGTCGAACTACCGTCGACGGCGAAAAATACCGCGCGACGCAAAGCCCGTAAATAATCGCCGCCGCGACGGTATAGGACACGAACCTTGCTGAAAAAAACAGCAATAGCACAGTGAATGCGCCGAACAGCATCTCAAGTCTCGGACCGAGCGCCGACAGCTGGCCGTCGCGCGCTTCGAATGCGGTGCCCAGCAGAATCAGCAACGGGATCAACGCGAGCACCATGTGGATCGGCTCGAGGATCGGATAAGCCACGAGCATCGTCATCGAGGCGAGCGCGTAGTCGATGCGGCTGTCCCGATGGCGGTGAAACACCAGATACGCGGACAGCAGGCAAGCAGCCAGCACCAATGCATGCGAGACAATCGACAGCACCGTAGCGGACATCGGCATGCCGAGCGTCGCCGATAGCGTCTGCAACGCGCCCCGCACGGCGTTGTTCATCGGCGCGCCGCCTCCGCTCATCGCCATTGCCATGCCGTTCAGGCGCGGCATGTCCGACACGAAGTAGTGCCACAGAACGTCGAAGCCGAGCCGCGCTCCAGTAATCAGCGTCAAGGCGATCGCAACCACGCTCGCCATCACGAACGTCCGCCATTCGCGGCGCAGCAACAACAGACCGGCGACGGCGAGAGGCGTGAGCTTGATCGCGATCGCGAAGCCGAGAAAGAGTCCCGCGGCGTAGCCTTTGCCACGCTCGATCAGCGCGAAGGTCGCAATCAGCAGGAAGAACAGCAGTTCGTTCGACTGGCCGTCGTAGGTATCTTCGACGAGCGGAAAGCTCAGCAGCGCGACCGCCACCAGCAGCAGGTTCACGCTGCGCTCCGTGCCGCGGTATGCCATCGTGACGACGAGATACAAAGCTACCGCGAACAATACGATCGATGCACTCACCCAGACGATTTTCGCGGCGAGCGGCGTCAGCAGCGCGAGCGGCGCAAACACCAGCGCGAACTGCGGCGGGTAGGCGTAGAAGATGTCGTCGCCCGTGGAGCGCGCGCCGATGCCCTGCAAGAACGCAATCAGGGCGTCGTGGTCGTACAGCCGTGCCGGGTCATGCAGCACGACGTTGAAGGCGTACAGGTAGAAATTGAAATCGCCGAAGGCGTCCGGCACGTCGCCACGAAACTTCGCGACGACGTGCAGGATGCGCAGCGCGAGGCAGGCTACCGCAATCAGCAGAAGGAGCGCGGCACCCGCGCCGAAGTTCGACCTGGTCCGTACGGCAGCTGCGTTGAACATGGTGTCTCTCCGCGCCGGCTTCGTGCCGGACGACCGGACAGAGATTACCGGTTCGCAAAAATCGATCTGTGCGCTCGCCCACACAGGAGCGACCTAGGTGGGGAACTTCGGCGCGTGAAGATCAGTTCGCAATCCCCACGCCAGCGCGCGCCACCTCGCGGCGCCGCTTGATCACGTAGCCGACCCACATCAGCACGAGCCATGCCGGCACCAGCCAGACCGAGACCGACAAGCCCGGCGTCAGCGCCAGAATCACGAGGATCAGCGCCATGAATGCGAGGCAGATCCAGTTGCTGAGCGGAAACCAGAACGAGCGGAACACCAGCGTCTCGCCCGCGGCCACCATCGCCTTGCGCGACTTCAGATGCGTGAGGCTGATCAGCGCCCAGTTCAGCACCAGCGCCGCGACCACCAGCGACATCAGCAGACCGAGCGCTTCAGCCGGGATCACGTAGTTGATGATCACGCATGCGAACGTCGCGAGCGCGGACAGACCGATCGCCAGATACGGCACGCCGCGCCGGTCGACCTTCAGCAGCGCGCGCGGCGCGTTGCCCTGCTCGGCGAGACCGTACAGCATGCGGCTATTCGCGTAGACGCCGCTGTTGTACACCGACAGCGCCGCGGTCAGCACGACCACGTTCAGCACGTTGGCGGTCAGCGACGAGCCCATCTGCGAGAAGATCATCACGAACGGGCTGCCGCCCGCCGCCACCTCGTTCCACGGATACAGCGACAGCAGCACCGCGAGCGAGAAGATATAGAAAATCAGGATTCGCAGGATCACCTGGTTCACGGCCTTCGGGATGCTTTTCTGCGGCTCGGCGGCCTCGGCCGCCGTAATGCCGATCAGCTCCAGCCCGCCGAACGAGAACATGATCACCGCGAGCATCATGAACAGACCGTGAAAGCCGTGCGGGAAAAAGCCGCCGTGGCTCCACAGGTTCGCGACCGTCGCCTGCGGGCCACCGTGACCGCTGATCAGCAGATAGCCGCCGAATACGATCATGCCGATCACCGCCGCGACCTTGATGATCGCGAACCAGAACTCGGTTTCGCCGTAGGCCTTCACGTTGGCGAGATTGATCGCGTTGATGATCGAGAAGCACACCAGCGCCGACAGCCATGTCGGCACGCCCGGCCACCAGAAATGCACGTAGGTGCCGACTGCGGTCAGCTCGGCCATGCTGACGAGCACATAGAGCACCCAGTAGTTCCAGCCCGACAGGAAGCCCGGAAAATCGCCCCAGTACTTGTACGCGAAGTGGCTGAACGAGCCGGCGACCGGCTCCTGCGCGACCATCTCGCCGAGCTGGCGCATGATCATGAACGCGATGATGCCGCCGATCGCGTAGCCGAGGATCATCGACGGACCGGCGGCCTGCAGCACGCTGGCGGAGCCGAGAAAGAGGCCGGTGCCGATCGCGCCACCCAGCGCGATCAACTGGATGTGACGATTCTTGAGCCCGCGCTTCAGGCCCTCTTGCTGCTTTGCACTATTCATTACGCCCTGCTGTGTGGAGATCGCTGCGTGTGGCCTCTGCGTGTAGAACGCTGTCGAAGGCAGCGCCGTGGCCGATTGCGCGGCCGGACAGAGCGGGTCCGGCCCGGCAAAACCGGTAATTTTATCCCGACCGATATTCCTCCGACATTCGGAGCCGCCCGCCTTCGTTCTGCGCCGCACTTAAGCGCGCGGATTGTGATTGTCACGGGCATGGCACGCGAGTATGTTGCCGAAGTCCACTTTTCAAGCCGCGGAGCTTCAACATGTTGCCGAAACATCCGCTTTGCGCCGCCATGTTGTGCCTCTGTTTCGCGGGCGTCGGTACGTCCGTGCTCGGCCAGACGGCGCCCGCCGCCCAGCAACCGGCCAACGACGCCGCTTCGCCGGCAAGCGGCCAGCCGCCGCCCGCCCCCGCTACCGCCAGCACGGCGCCGGCCGCCGCGCTCGGCGGCCCGGTGCGCAACATCGTGCTCGTGCATGGTGCATTCGTCGACGGCTCGAGCTGGAACGGCGTGGTCGCGAAGCTGCAGCAAAAGGGTTATCACGTGAGCTCGGTGCAGAACCCGCTGACGTCGCTCGCCGACGATGTCGCCGCGACCCGCCGCGTGCTCGATCGCGAGAACGGCCCGGTGCTGCTGGTCGGGCATTCGTGGGGCGGCGTCGTGATCACCGAGGTCGCAGCGAATGCGCCGAACGTCGCAGGGCTCGTGTATGTCGCCGCGCTCGCGCCGCAACTGCATGAATCGGCGATGGACGTAATGAAGGCCGGCGGGCCGATGCCGGCCGGCCAGAGCATCAGTAAGGACGCGAACGGGTTTTTGTGGATCGACCGCGCGCGCTATCACGCCGACCTCGCCGCGGACGTGCCCGAGACCGTCACCCGCGTGCTCGCCGCCGCGCAGGTGCCGATCGCCGCGAGCGCGTTCGACGAGCCGGTCGATCAGGTCGGCTGGAAAGACAAACCGTCGTGGTACGTGCTGACGACGAAAGACCGCGCTGTGTCGCCTGATCTACAGAAAATGATCGCCGGGCGCATCGGCGCGAAGGTGGTGCCGGTCGCGTCGAGCCATCTCGCGCCGGTGTCGCACGCGAGGGCGGTGGCCGAAGCAATCGATCACGCGGCGCGCGAGTTGAACCGGCAGCAACAGTAGGCCACCGCGATGAGCTGTCAGCGGCCCGGCGTGCCGCGGCTCAGCGCAGCATGAACGACATCGCGGACAGACAGTTCAGCATCCGCACCGCATGCTCGGCCGATTCCGCACCGAAGCGCAACGTCACGCCATCGACACGCGTGAGCGTCGGCCATTGGCCGAACAGATCGGCGAGCCCGCTCGTTTGTACGCGCAGTTCGCAGTCGATGGCTTGCGGCTTTGCGCGTGTCGCGGCAGGCGCGTGGCCCGCTTCTCTGTGCTGACGGACCACGTCGCGCGCGGCGGCCTGCAGCGCCTCGCGCACGCTCGCGGGCGACTGCGTGACGCCGCTTGCCTGGCCGGTCGCGGTCTTCGTGACGACGAAACGCGCACCGGGAAAACGCGGCGCGGTTTCCTCGGCGAACACGTCGTCACCCGATAAAAGCGCGACACGTGCGCCATATTCTTCAGCGAGCGCGCCGTACAACCCCGCTTCGCCGAGCTCCACGCCATTGAACGCGACACGCGCGAACGCGAAGCTGTTGATCGTGTGCGCGAGGATGCCGCGCGTTTGCGCCTTCGAGTGATAGCCGATCATGAAGACCAGCGCTGCGCCGTATTCGAGTCCGGCCATCATGCCGAGCGTGCGCGGCTTGCCGAGCACGACCTGCGCGCGCGGATCGAGCAGATCGGGCAGCAGGTTGCGAAAGCCGCCGTGCGAATCGTTGACCCACACGTCGGTCGCGCCGCCCGCGAACGCGCCTTCGATGGCGGCATTGGCTTCGAGCGTCATCCAGCGTCGCGCGGCTTCGTATTCGCCGTTGCCCGCGCGCGTCTGCTCGGCATGGAAGACCCCGGCGACGCCTTCGATGTCGGTGGAGATCAGGACTTTCATCGCGCGGAATTCCTCAGTAGTTGGGCAAGGTCGGGCACGCTGTCGCGCAGTGACAGCCGCCGGTGGCCGTCGCGACCGGTGACGGACTCGGCACTCCACAATGCATCGACGATCGCTTGTTCGACGCTGTCGGCGCAGGCGCGAAATAGGGGGTCGAGGCAATGATCGGCGACCAGCGGCGGCAGCGCGACGAAGTCCGCGCCGTGCGGCACCGTGTACGCGGTCGAAAACGCCAGCGCGATATCGCCGCTGCCGTGACCGTACACCGAGCCGGTACGCGCGAGACCGGCCGCCGCGCGCAACGACAGGCGTTTCAATTGGCGCGCATCGAGCGGCGCATCGGTTGCGACGATCATGATGATCGAGCCTTGCTCGGGTTTGTCGCAGCTTGCATTGGCGGCGGCCGCGCGTTCGGCCAGCACGCGGCCGAGCGGCGTGCCGTCGATCGTCAGCATCGGCAGACGGCCGAAGTTGGCCAGCACGAGCGCGCCGACGATGTAGTCACGGCCCGCCGCGCTGACCACCCGCGACGCAGTGCCGATGCCGCCCTTCAGATCGAAGCACGACATGCCGCGCCCGGCGCCGACCGCACCGCTCGCGACATCGGAACTCGCCGCGTCGAACGCCTCGTTGAAATGCTGTTCGGTCACGACGAGCGCCTGAATATCGTTCAGGTAGCCGTCGTTGCATTCGAACACGAGCGGATTGACCGTCGACCATTCGCGGCCGATGCGCGGATTCGCGCGAATCGCCGCGCGGATCTGCGCCTGCGCGAGCGCAGCGACGCCGAACGTGTTGGTCAGCGCGATCGGCGTCTCCAGCGTGCCGAGTTCGTCGAGCTGCACGAGACCGACGCTCTTGCCGAAGCCGTTGATCACCGACGCGGCGGCCGGCACCTTTTCGACGAACGGATCGCCGCGATGCGGCCGGATCACGGTCACGCCGGTTTGCAGCGCGCCTTCGGCAAGCGTGCAATGACCGACGCTGACGCCCTCCACGTCGGCAATCGTGCCCAGTGCTCCGGCCGGCAACGTGCCGATATGCGGCGCGCGCTCAGCCGAATGATGGTTGCCCATGCTCATGGCCGATCCAGCTTCGGATCGAGCGCATCGCGCAGACCGTCGCCGAGCAGATTGAACGCGAGCACGGTCAAGAAGATGGCGAGGCTCGGAAACAGCGCGATATGCGGCGCGGTCACCATATCGGCGCGCGCTTCGTTGAGCATTGCGCCCCACTCGGGCGTCGGCGGCTGCGCACCGAGACCGAGGAACGACAAACTCGCCGCCGTGATGATCGACGTGCCGATGCGCATCGTCAGATACACGACGACCGATGAAATCGTGCCCGGCAGAATGTGCCGCACGATGATCGTCCAGTCCGACGCGCCGATGCTGCGCGCCGCCTCGATATAGGTGAGCTGCTTGAGCATCAGCGTATTGCCGCGCACGAGCCGCGCAAACGCGGGAATGCTGAAGATCGCCACCGCGCTGATCACGTTGATCATGCCGTTGCCGAGAATCGCGACCACGCCGATCGCGAGCAGAATGCCGGGGAACGCGAACAGCACGTCGGCCACGCGCATCGTGATGCGATCCCACCAGCCCTCGTAGTAGCCGGCAAGCAGACCGAAGAACGTGCCGATCACCGCGCCGATCGCAACGGACAGGAAGCCGGCTTCGAGCGAAATGCGCGAACCGACGAGGATGCGGCTGAAAATATCGCGGCCCAGCGAATCGACGCCGAACCAGTGCGCGGCCGACGGCCCCGCGTTCAGCGCGTCGTAGTCGAAGAAATTCTCGGGGTCGTACGGCACGATATGCGGCGCGATGATCGCGACCACGATCAGCAGTAGCACGAACACGCCGGCGGCCAGCGCGACATGCTGCTTGCGGAACTTGCGCCAGAACTCGCTCCACGGTGTGCGGATCGCGCGTTCGGCTGCTGGGGGATTGGCCGCGTTCGGCCCGGTGGCAGTGGTGCTCATGCGGGCCTCACTTGAAACGGATGGTCGGGTTGATCACCGCGTACATCACGTCGACGATCAGGTTGATGATGATGAATTCGAGCGAGAACAACAGCACCTCGGCCTGGATGATCGGATAGTCGCGCATCGACACCGCATCGACGAGCAAGCGCCCGAGGCCCGGCCAGTTGAACACGACTTCGACGACGATCGAACCGCCGAGCAGAAAGCCGAACTGCAGACCCATCATCGTGACGACGGGAATCAGCGCGTTGCGCAGGCAGTGCTTGATGATCACGAGCCGCTCGGGCACACCCTTCGCGCGCGCGGTGCGCACGAAGTCCTCGTGCAGCACCTCGACGAACGAGGCCCGCGTGAAGCGCGCCATCACGGCCGCGACTGCGGCGCCGAGCGTCAGCGACGGCAGCACGTAGCCGCGCCACGAACCGTCACCGACGATCGGCAGCCAGCCGAGCTGCACCGAGAAAATCTCCATCAGCAGCATGCCGAGCGCGAACGCCGGAAACGAGATGCCCGATACCGCGAGCGTCATGCCCAGGCGATCCGGCCAGCGGTTGCGCCACACCGCCGAGGCGATGCCGGTCGCCATGCCGATCACGACCGCCCACACCATGCTCGCGATCGTCAGCCACAGCGTCGGGAAGAAGCGCTCCGCGATCTCCTGGCTCACCGGTCGCTTGCTGCGCGTCGAAATGCCGAAGTCGCCGTGCGCCATGCGCCAGAAGAAACGGACGAACTGCTGCGGCATCGGTTTGTCGAGGCCGAGGTCGGCGCGCACCAGCGCGACGGTCGCCTCGTCCGCTTCAGGACCGGCGGCGAGCCGCGCCGGATCGCCCGGCAGCAGATGCACGAACAGGAACACCAGCACGGCGACGATGAAAAGCGTCGGCAGCAGGCCTAGCAGACGTTTGACGAGGAAGTTCAGCATGAGACCGGTCCGGCAGATGAGCGGCAGATGAGCGGCGAATGTGCGGCAAGCGAGGCGGCC
Organism: Paraburkholderia atlantica; assembly: GCF_000092885.1. Taxonomy (NCBI): domain Bacteria; kingdom Pseudomonadati; phylum Pseudomonadota; class Betaproteobacteria; order Burkholderiales; family Burkholderiaceae; genus Paraburkholderia; species Paraburkholderia atlantica. The sequence goes on from NC_014117.1 coordinate 2,638,582, forward strand.
AACGACGAAACGTGTGCGGCGGTGGCGCGGCGGCGGGCTCAGTGAACCGCCGCCTGCGCATGCCGCCTCGTCAGCTCATCACTTGATCGCGATCTCGTCGAAGTTGAACGAGCCGTCCGGCGCGACGTAAGCGCCCGACAGACGCTTGCTGCGCGCATACACGACCTTCTCCTTGACGAGGAAGATCCACGGCGCGTCGGCCCAGATGCGCTTCTGCGCGTCGGCGTACAGCGCGGCCTTCTGCGTGCGGTCGGTGGTTTCGAGCGCCTGCTTCAGATCGTTGTCGACCGCGTCGCTCTTGTAGTACGACGTGTTGACCATCTTCGGCGGGATCGAGTAGCCCGCGAGCAGCGGGCTGATCGCCCAGTCCGCCTCGCCGGTCGACGACGACCAGCCCGCGTAGTACATGCGCACCGGCGCGGTCGCCGGGTCCTGCGCGCTTTCGACCTTGGCGACGCGCTGACCCGCTTCGAGCGCCTCGACGCTCGCCTTGATGCCGACCTGCGCGAGCTGCTGCTGCACGAACTGGATCACCTTCTGCGCGGTCGAGTAGTTATACGCGGACCACAGCGTCGTTTCGAAACCGTTCGGATAGCCCGCTTCCTTCAGCAGTGCGCGCGCCTTCGCCGGATCGTACGGCCAGGGTCCGAGCTTGACCGCGTAGTCGACGCCCTCCGGCACCACGCCGTCGGCCGGCGTCGCGTAACCGGCGAACGCGACCTTCGTCAGCGCTTCCTTGTTGACCGCGTAGTTCAGCGCTTCACGCACCTTCGGGTTGTCGAACGGCTTCTGGTTCATGTTCATGCTGATGTAGCGCTCGATGATCGACGGCGCCGCGATCAGATCGACCTTCGGGCTCGACTGTAGTTGCGCGGCCTGTTCGAACGGCACCTGGAACGCGAAGTCCGCTTCGCCGGTGCGCATCAGCGCGGCGCGCGTGTTGTTGTCGACGACCGGCTTCCAGTCGATCGCATCGATCTTCGGATAGCCCTTCTTCCAGTAGCCGCCGAACTTCTTCACAGTCAGGTCGCCGGCCGGGTCCCACTTCACGAGTTCGAACGGACCCGTGCCGACCGGATGAAACGCGATGTCCTTGCCGTACTTCTTCAGCGCGTCCGGCGAAATCATCACCGCCGACGGATGCGCGAGCACGTTGATGAACGCCGAGAACGGCGCCTTCAGCGTGACGCGCACCGTGTACGGATCGACTACTTCCGTTTTCTCGATGCGGCTGAACATGTTGTAGCGCTTCAGCTTGTTGGCCGGATCGGTCACGCGATCGAAGTTCGCTTTCACGGCGGCCGCGTTGAAGTCGGTGCCGTCCTGGAACTTCACGCCATGGCGCAGCTTGATCGCATAGACGCGCGCGTCGGGGCTCGCCTCATAGCTGTCGGCGAGCACGTTGACGAGCTTCATGTCCTTGTCGAAACCGAACAGCCCCTGGTAGAACGATTTCGCGACCGCCTGCGACAGCGTGTCGTTCGCGTCGTACGGATCGAGCGACGTGAAGGTCGACGCGACGGCCATCACGGCCGTGGTTTCGGCGTGCGCCAGATTGCCCGCGAGCATCGCGAACACCACCGCGCCGCCGCTGACGAGCGCGCGCAAACGAAACGGAGAGGACGGGAACAGCAGGTTCATGAGATTGCTCCAGGCTGCGAGTTAAAGGTGTGACAGGGTCTTTATGGTTGGCTTGATTTCAATTGCGGGTGTTTCTATTGCGGGTGCTTCGAGTTTTGTTTCAGGTCTTCCGCTTCGACGCGATGCGGCGCTTCGCTCAATAGGCACCGCCGACGCGATGCTGTGCGACGAAGTGATCCGGTCCCACCGCCACGAGCGGCGCGACCACCGGCTCGTCGTGCAGAGCGCGAATCGGGCTCGGTATATCGTCGGCGGCAAGCAGGCGTTTCGCGTGACGGCGCGCGGGATCGGCGACCGGCACCGCGCTCATCAGCTTCTTCGTGTACGGATGCTGAGGCGCCTCGAACACCGCGCGGCGCGGACCGATCTCGACGATCTGGCCGAGGTACATCACCGCGACGCGATGACTGACGCGCTCGACCACCGCCATATCGTGCGAAATGAACAGATACGCGACGCCGAGTTCACGCTGCAGATCGAGCATCAGGTTGACGATCTGCGCCTGCACGGACACGTCCAGCGCGGACACCGATTCGTCGGCGATCACGACTTTCGGATTCAGCGCGAGCGCGCGTGCAATCGCGATACGTTGACGCTGCCCGCCCGAAAATTCATGCGGATAGCGGCGCGCGGCCTCGGCCGGCAAGCCGACTTTCTCGAGCAGCCACGCGACGCGCGCCTGCGCTTCGGCACCCTGCGCGACGCCGTGCACGAGCAGCGGCTCCATGATCGAGAAGCCGACGGTCAGGCGCGGATTCAACGACGCGAACGGGTCCTGGAAAATAAACTGGATATCGCGGCGCAGCGCCTGCAACGCGGGCCCGCTCAGCGAGCTGATTTCCTTGCCGGCGAATTCGATCGAGCCGCTCTGACTTTCGACGAGCCGCAGCAGCGAGCGGCCCGTGGTCGACTTGCCGCAACCCGATTCGCCGACCAGCGCGAGCGTCTCGCCGGGCCGCAGATCGAAGCTGACTTTTTCGACCGCATGCACGCGGCCCGTCATGCGGCCGAACAGGCCGCTACGCACCGGAAAACGCGTGACCAGATCGCGCACGCGCAGAATCGGCGGCGTGTCGTCGCGCACCGGAGGCTGCGCCTCTTCGGCGACGGCCGCGGCGGGCTGCACCGCGGCATCGGCGCCGGCCGCGCCGGCCTGCTCCACGGTCAGGATCGGGAAGCGCGCGGGCTGATCGGTGCCGTGCATCGAGCCGAGCCGAGGCACCGCCGCGAGCAGCGCCTTCGTGTACGGATGCGACGGCGCGGCGAACAGCGCGTCGGACGCGCCCTCCTCGACCTTCTCGCCCCGATACATGACGAGCACGCGGTCGGCCACTTCGGCGACCACGCCCATGTCGTGCGTGATGAAGATCACGCCCATGTTCATCTCGTCCTGCAAGCCGCGGATCAGTTGCAGAATCTGCGCCTGGATCGTCACGTCGAGCGCGGTGGTCGGCTCGTCGGCGATCAACAGCGCGGGCTTGCACGACAACGCCATCGCGATCATCACGCGCTGGCGCATGCCGCCCGACAACTGATGCGGGTAACGCGCCGCGACGCGCCTCGCCTCCGGAATCCGCACGAGTTCGAGCAGACGCAAGGTTTCGGCGCGCGCAGCCTCGCGGCTCTTGCCCTGGTGCAGCGCGATCGCCTCGCCGATCTGGTCGCCGACCGTGAAGACCGGATTGAGCGAGGTCATCGGCTCCTGGAAGATCATCGCGATGTCGGCGCCGCGCACCGTGCGCATCGTGCCGGAAGACGTCTTCGCGAGATCGAGCACGCTGCCGTCGCGCCGCCGGAACGCGATGCTGCCGCCGGCAAGACGGCCGCCGCCATGCTCGATCAGCCGCATCAGCGCCAGCGACGTGACCGACTTGCCCGAGCCCGATTCGCCGACGATCGCGAGCGTCTCGCCGCGCTCGACCGTAAACGACAGATTGCGCACCGCGTTGAAGGTCGAGTCGCCGCGGCGGAACGCGACCGTCAGATCGTCGACCGCGAGCACGCGCTGCGGCGGCAGGGTTTCGATCAGCGGGCGGGCGGTGTGCGAGGAAGTCGGCACGGTGATTCCTTTGCTTTGAATTCGAACGCGGCTAACGGGGTTTCAGCAGTGTGGCGACACACCGCGGCGCCTAGCGATAGATCGCCGTGACCGGCGCTTCGCCCAACCGCGCGAAACCTCGGTACATGCCTTCGGTGTTGAACGGCAGCGTGACGTTGCCATGCACGTCGACAGCGACGAGTCCACCGCGTCCGTCGATCTTCGGCAGGCGGTTCATCACGACGTCGTGCGCGGCTTCTTCGAGCGATATCCGGCGATAGGCCATCTGCGCGGCGACGTCGTAGGCGGCGACCATGCGCATGAACATCTCGCCGGAGCCGGTGGTCGAGACCGCGCAGGTCGCGTCGTCGGCGTAGCAGCCGGCGCCGATCAGCGGCGTGTCGCCGACGCGGCCCACCTGCTTGTTGGTCACGCCGCCCGTCGAGGTCGCGGCGGCCAGATGCCCGTGACGGTCGAGCGCGACCGCGCCGACGGTGCCGAACTTGCGGTTCGGATCGATCGGCTCGTGCGGCATCGGGTCGCCGTTGTTCGGCGACGTGGACACGAGCGTCGCGGCGTCGTGATCGAGCATTGGACGCTGCTGCTCGCGCGCAAGCTGCCATTGGCGATAGCGCGCGTCGGTATCGAAGTAGCTGTTATCGACAAATTCGAGCCCCTGCGCGGCCGCGAACGCTTCCGCACCTTCACCGGTGAACAGCACGTGGTCGCTGCGCTCGAGCACGCGACGCGCGGCGAGGATCGGATTGCGCACGCGCTTCACGCAGCAGATTGCGCCCGCGTCGAGCGTGCGGCCGTCCATGATCGCGGCGTCGAGTTCGTGGGTGCCGGCCGCGGTGTAGACCGCGCCGTGACCCGCATTGAAGAGCGCGCAGTCTTCGAGCAGCCGCACCGCTTCACTGACCGCGTCGAGCGCGCTGCCGCCGTCGGCGAGCACGCGCTGGCCGGCGCTTAGCACCGCGTTGAGCGCCGCGTGATATTCGGCTTCGGCGTTGGCCGACATCGACGTGCGCAGGATCGTCCCTGCCCCGCCGTGAATGGCAATGACTGCGTTGGAGTTCATCGTTTGGATCGTGGAGTGCGGTTGGTTCGGGAAGTGCGGACTGCCGCGATGGCTTTTGCCTCGGTATCCGTTGCTTTGATGCCTTTGACCTGGCTGCCGTCGGCCTTCGCGCGTGCGGCTTTGCTCGGGGCGCGCGCCGGTTCCTGCGCGGCGCCGGCAGCGCCGGATTGCGGATCGAACAGCCACGGCAGCACGAACTCGCTGACCTCGGCGGCCGCCTTGACCGAGCGCTGCGCACGATACGCGACCGCGTCGCACAACGCCTCGATGACCGCGAGCACGGCCGAATCGGCATTCGACGCGAGACGCCGGTCGGTGCGGACATACAGCGCTAGCTCCGCGAACCGCACGAGCGGCGAGCGCGGACCGTCGGTCAGCGCGAGCACGCGCGCACCGCGTTCGGACGCGCGGCGCGCAAGCTCGATCGTGTCCTCGACATAGCGCGGAAACGCGATGCCGATCACGAGATCGCCCGCGCCCGAACGCACGAGGTGCCGCGCCGCATGCGACGGCCCGCCGCTCAGCGCAAGCGAATGCACGTTGTCGTGATACGGCAGCAGCCCGTGCTCCATCAGGCTCGCGAGAAACGCGCTGGCGCCGAAGCCGATCACGAACACGCGGCGCGCGGCGATGATCGCGTCGACGGCGGCGTCGGCGGTCGCGCGATCGATCGACGTACGCGTTGCATGCAGATTGTTGGCGGCCTGCTCGAGCGACGCGTCGATCAGGTCGTCACCGGCCGCGAGCGTTTCCTGCGCGCTGCGCAGCCGCTCGACCGGCGCGAGCGTCGCCTCGAAGCCACGCACGAGCGCCTCGCGAAACTGCGGATAACCGTCGAAGCCGAGCGCGCGCGCAAAGCGATTCGCGCTCGCGACCGACGCGCCGACCACGCTCGCGAGCTCGTCGATACGCATCGTCGCCGCGCGGAACAGATTGGCCAGCACGTACTCGCCCATGCGCTGGTGGATCGGCGTCAGCGTCGGCATCGCGGCGCTGATGCGCGCGGCAATGGCCTGCTCGGCGGGGTTCGACACAGCGGACGGGTGATGGATCATGCGAGCGGACAGGCGCGGTTGTTCTAGATGGACTCGATGAAAACATATTTACATGAAACCCGCACCGAAAAAAATTCATTTTCATGTTGCGAGGGTTTTCACCGACCAAAGCCCTTCAGGGAAAGGGGGTTCGCTCAGCACGCCGTCGTGCTCTGCTCGGGAATGTCCATGAGCCGCGCCACGGGCGACATCAAGATGATCAGCGCCTGCACGAGAAACGCGAGCGCGGCCGCGACGAGACATACGTCGATGCTCCAGCGCGCGCTGAGCGCGGCGCCCAGCAGCGCGCCCACCGGCCGCGCGCCATAGGTAGCCGTGCTGATCAGCGCCGACACGCGGCCGATCATTCGTTCGGGCGTGATCGCCTGACGCAGCGTGGTCGAGGCGACGACCCACAGGATCGGTCCCGCGCCGAGCAGGAAGAAACTCGCGAGCGCGAGCCAGAACGATGGCGCGACGAGCGTCGCGACCATGACCAGCGACGCGAGCAGGCCGCACGACGGTCCGATGATCAGCAGACGGCCGAACGCGACCCGCCGCGCGATCGCGGGCGCAGCGAGCGCACCGCACACCATACCGACACCGTACGCGCCGAGCGTCACGCCGACCGCCGATGCATCGAGCCCGAGCCGATGCACCGCGTACGGCACATAGACCGCCTGCAGGATGAAGAAGCCGAGGTTAAAGAACACCGCGGTCAGCAGGATCGGCAGCAGCAACGGATCGCGCAGCACGAAGCGCGTGCCGTCGCGCAGCTCCAGCATGAAGTGCCGCCGCGGCGCGGCCGCGCGTGGCGGCTCGCGCAATCCCGCGAGCAACGCGACCGCGAGCGCCGACAACGCCGCCGCGGCGCCATACGCCCAACCCGCGCCGATCCAGCCGACCAGCACGCCGCCCAGCGCCGGCCCCGCCGAGTACGCGACGCTGCGCGCGAGTTCGAGCCGGCCGTTCGCGCTCGCATAGGCGTCGCGCGGCACGATCGACGGCACCAGTGAAGGCGCCGCGACGTTGTAGGCAACCGTGCCCGTCGCGGCGACGAAGCCGAGCGCCGCGAGCAGCGGCAGGTTCAGCGCATGCGTGAGCACCAGCAGCAGCACGCACAGCATCGCGCAGAGCCGTACGCTTTCGGCGAGCGTCATCAGCACGCGGCGCGAGCGGCGATCGGCCCAGACGCCGAGCGGCATCGACAGCAACAGGAACGGCAGCGTCTGCGCGGTTTGCAGCAGGCCGGTATCGCGCGCGTTGGCGCCGAGCGCGAACACCGCGACGAGCGGGGCGGCGGCGAGGCTGATCTGCTCGGCCGATTGCGCGCACAGGTTCGACCAGGCAAGGCGCTGGAAAGCGCCGGGCAGTCGCTGTGCGTTGGAAGGCGAAGACGACGAAGACGTGGTGGCGGACATCGATGCACTCCCGAGGTTTGACGTGAGGCATTCATCGTCGGCGCTTGGGACTTGCGGGGCGCCCCGCTTCTTGCGGTGTTATTCTTCGCTCGCCATGAATCTCGAAAGCATCCTTTTTACTCAAGGTTTCGGTTCGCGCCGCCAGTGCCGCGCGCTGATCGGCGACGGCCGCGTCGGCATCGACGGTGCAATCTGCACCGATGCCGACGCTGATTTCGCTGTCGATAGCGGCGCGTTGCGCTTCAGCGTCGACGGCGTCGAATGGCCGTATCGCGAGCACGCGTACCTGCTGCTGAACAAGCCCGTCGGCTATGAATGCTCGCGCGATCCGCAGCATCATCTGAGCGTGTTCAGCCTGCTGCCGCCGCAGTTCGCCGAGCGCGGCGTGCAGTGCGTCGGCCGTCTCGATCAGGACACCACAGGCCTGCTGCTGCTCTCCGACGACGGCAAGTTCGTGCATCAGTTCACGTCGCCGAAACGCAAGGTGCCGAAGCTTTACGTCGCGACCACGCGCCATCCGCTCGACGACGCGCAGCTCGCCGCACTGCGCGACGGCGTACTGCTGCACGGCGAGACGAAACCGAGCGCCGCGCTCGACGCAGAGGCGCGCGACACCCACACGCTCGCGCTCACCGTGCTCGAAGGCAAATACCACCAGGTCAAGCGGATGATCGCGGCCTCGGGCAACCGCTGCGAGGCGCTGCATCGCGAGCGGATCGGCGGCCTCGTGCTGCCCGCGACGCTCGCGCCCGGCGCATGGCAATGGCTCGACGAAGCGGGCCTCGCCGCGCTGCGGGCCGGGTAAACGACTAGCGCGCAGTGAGTGCCACCTAAGCCTTTGATGCGCCGGAGAAAGACTGCGCGCATTGCGGTGCACCGCACATAGGCCGCTGCGTTGCAGCATGCCGTTGCTTACATGTCGCCCTATACTCGTCTAAACAAACGACTACAAAGGTTTCAAGGAGGGGCGCCATGCATATCGACGGCACGATGGCGTTTTCGCACGCGATGATCGCGTTTATCTGCTTTGCTCTGCTGCTGGTCGGCGGATTGCTGGTCATCATGCGGCGGCGGCACCAGTACCACCCGAACCTGATCGGCGCGTTGATCGGCGGCATGCTGTGCTTCCTGTTGCTGGAAGTGCTGCCGACGCTGACCTGATGCCGGTTGGACCGCGCGGCTCGTTTTGCGCGGTGCATTGATGCGGTGCGGCGCAGGTGCTATTTCTGCGGGGCCAGGTGGCCCCGCGAGGCGGCATTTTTGCTTCTGTTGCTGGCCTAGCCGCCCTTGCCCTTCCCCTTCGCTTCGCGCAAGAAATCGTCGACGCTCGGATAGCGCAGACGTACTCCCAATTCCTCCTTCAGACGCCGGTTCACGAGGCGGCGCGACTCGCGCATGAACGACAGCAGCATCGGATCGATCTGCTGCTCCGCCTGCTCGCGCGTGATGCGCGGCGCTCGCGCGAGCCCGAAGGCATCGGCGACCGCGTCGAAATACTCTCCCATTTTCAGCGACGAATCGTCGGACGCGTGCAGCGCGCGCGCCGGCCGGCCATGCTTGGCGAGACGCACGAGGATCGCGGCGAGGTCGTCGGCGTGGATGTGATTCGTGTAGACGTCGTCGGCATCGACGAGCGCTGGCGTGCCTCTTTCGAGCCGCGCGAGCGGCAGACGGTTAGCCGCATAGATGCCCGGAATCCGCGCGATGCTCGCGGCGACGCTGCCGCGCGCGGTCGCGCGCCGCAACTGCCGCTCTGCCGACACGCGACGTTTGGCGCGCGCATTCGCGGGCTGCGTCGCGCGTGTTTCGTCGATCCACGCGCCGCGACAATCGCCGTAGACGCCCGTCGTGCTTGCGTAAACGATGCGCACCGGTGCCCGCGAAGCGCCGGTCCGTCGCACCCCGTCGGGTACAATAGCGGGTGTTTCAGCGCCCAGACCTGAAGCGCGCGCACGGCGCAGCCGCGCGATCGGCGCGACGGACGACCGCGCCGCGCAAGCGTTCATGCGGCCCGCTGCACCTAGCGTCGCAAGCAGCGCGCGAGTGCGCCGGTCGTCGTCGCCGGACTTTTGCGGTGGCGCCAGATGCAGCACCGTCGGCGCGAGGCGCGCGAGCCGTTTGAGGCTGCCGCGCATGTCGAGATCGCCGACGAGCGGCGTCACGCCCGCGGCGCGCAACTCGTCGCAGCGCGCGGCATGGCTGGTCAATGCGAAGACATGCGCGCGCTGCCGCAACAGAGGCACGCAGCGCATGCCGACGTCGCCGCATCCTACGATCAGCACGCGCGGCCGGCGGAAGTTTCGTGTCGCTTTCATGGTGGGCGCATTGTAGCGGTCACACGCAACAGGTACCGCGCGGTTGATCCGGCGGGTCCGATTTCGATTCCGTTTTTTCGATTCCGAACACTTTATGGCATTTAACGTCACGCTCCGGCAAAGCGGCCGGCAGTTTCAGGTAGAACAGGACGAACCGGTGCTCTCCGCAGCCCTGCGTCAAGGCATCGGCCTGCCGTACGGCTGCAAGAACGGCGCGTGCGGTTCGTGCAAGGGCACAGTCGTCAGCGGCGAGGTTGAACAGCGTGCGCACTCGTCGTCGGCGCTGTCGAACGACGAAAAGACGCGCGGCATGGCGCTCCTGTGCTGCGCGACCGCGTGCTCCGATCTCGAAGTCGACATCCGCGAAGTGGCCGGCGTCGGCGACGTGCAGGTCAAGAAGCTGCCGTGTCGCGTGAACGCGATCGAGCGCAAGGCCGACGACGTGATCGTCGTCAAGCTGCAACTGCCCGCCAACGAGCGTCTGCAATATCTGGCCGGCCAGTACCTCGAATTCATCCTGAAGGACGGCAAGCGCCGCAGTTATTCGATGGCGAATGCGCCGCACGTCGAAGGCCCGATCGAGCTGCACATCCGCCATATGCCCGGCGGCGCGTTCACCGATCATGTATTCAACACGATGAAGGAGCGCGACATCCTGCGCTTCGAAGCACCGCTCGGCACGTTCTTCCTGCGCGAAGACTCGGACAAGCCGATCGTGCTGCTCGCGTCGGGCACCGGCTTCGCGCCGCTGAAGGCGATCGTCGAGCATGCGGTGTTCAAGAACCTCACGCGCCCCATGACGCTCTACTGGGGCGCGCGCCGCAAGAAAGACCTGTATCTGCTCGAACTCGCCGAGCAATGGGCGCGCGAGATTCCGAACTTCAAGTTCGTGCCGGTGCTCTCCGAGCCCGATGCGGGCGACGCATGGACGGGCCGCATCGGCTTCGTGCATCGCGCGGTGATCGAGGATCTGCCCGATCTGTCGGCCTACCAGGTGTACGCATGCGGCGCGCCGGTGATGGTCGAATCGGCGCTGCGCGACTTCACGCAGCATCACCAGCTGCCGGAAGACGAGTTCTACGCGGACTCGTTCACGAGCGCCGCCGATCTCGCGAACGCGGTCTGATTGCACGCCGGCAAAATCGCCCTGATGCAGCACCAGTGCAAATTCATGGTTTACACCGGTGCTTTTCTTATCGTATTCTTTCGCGCATGAACCGCATCCAGTCCGAACTCCGACGTCGCCGCTCGCCGCTCCCCTAGGGACGCCGCTGGCTTCGTCACGGACTCGCGCCACACACAAATTTGGGCGCAAGCTGTTCGAATCATGAAAGCCACGGCATGCCGTGGCTTTTCTGCTTTTCCGGCCGCCGTTTTTATTGGCCGAACCGTCACCGTTTCTTCATTCTGCTTTTACCTTTGCCCTGGAGCCCGCCGACATGAATTTCAATGAGTATCCAATCGATTCGCTGATGTACATCACGAACCGGCCCGAAATCGTTTTCACGCACGGCAAAGGCTCGTGGATTTACGACAACAACGGCAAGCGCTACCTGGATTTCATTCAGGGCTGGGCAGTCAACAGCCTCGGCCACTGCAACGACGGCATGATCGAAGCGCTGAACAGCCAGGCCAAGCTGCTGATCAACCCGTCGCCGGCGTTCTACAACGAGCCGATGGCGAAGCTCGCGGGTCTGCTCACGCAGCACAGCTGCTTCGACAAGGTGTTCTTCGCCAACAGCGGCGCCGAGGCGAACGAAGGCGCGATCAAGCTCGCGCGCAAGTGGGGCAGGAAGTTCAAGGACGGCGCGTTCGAGATCATCACGTTCGACCACAGCTTCCACGGCCGCACGCTCGCGACGATGTCGGCCAGCGGCAAGCCGGGCTGGGACACGATCTACGCGCCGCAGGTGCCGGGCTTCCCGAAGGCGGAGCTGAACGACATCGCGTCGGTGGAAAAGCTGATCAATGCGAAAACCGTCGCGGTGATGCTCGAGCCGATCCAGGGCGAAGGCGGCGTGATTCCCGCTACCCGCGAATTCATGCAGCAACTGCGCGAGCTGACGAAAAAGCACAACATTCTGCTGATCGTCGACGAAGTGCAAAGCGGCTGCGGTCGCGCCGGCACGCTGTTCGCGTATCAGCTGTCGGGCATCGAGCCGGACATCATGACGCTCGGCAAGGGCATCGGCGGTGGCGTGCCGCTCGCGGCGCTGCTGTCGAAGGCGGAAATCGCCGTGTTCGAAGCGGGCGACCAGGGTGGCACCTACAACGGCAATCCGCTGATGACCGCGGTCGGCTACTCGGTGATCTCGCAGCTGACGGCGCCGGGCTTCCTCGAAGGCGTGCGCTCGCGCGGCGAATATCTGCGCGCGAAGCTGCTCGAGCTGTCCGAGGAGCGTGGCTTCAAGGGCGAGCGTGGCGAGGGTCTGCTGCGCGCGCTGCTGCTCGGCAAGGACATCGGCAACCAGATCGTCGAGAAGGCGCGCGAAATGCAACCCGACGGCGTGCTGCTGAACGCCGCGCGCCCGAACCTGCTGCGCTTCATGCCAGCGCTGAACGTGACGACCGAAGAGATCGACCAGATGCTGGCGATGCTGCGCTCGGTTCTCGACTCGCTGTAATCCACTGCGGAGCGCACCGATGACGACGAACACGACGCCGTCGATCCGCCGCTTCGACGCGAGCGATACCGAAGCGGTGATCGCGCTATGGCAGCAGGTGTTTCCCGAGTATCGCGACGTGACGCGACCGCAGCGTAATCCGCGTCTGTCGATCGCGAACAAGCTCGCGATGCAACCGGAACTGTTCTTCGTCGCGGTGCTCGATGGACGCATCGTCGGCACGGTGATGGGCGGCTATGATGGACATCGCGGCTGGCTGTATTCGCTCGCGGTCGACACTTCGCTGCGACGTCATGGCATCGGCACGCGGCTCGTCGCGCACGTCGAGAGCGAGTTGACGAAGCTTGGCTGTCCGAAGCTGAACCTGCAGGTACTGTCGTCGGCGTCGCCTGAAGTGCGCGCGTTCTACGATGCGCTCGGCTATCGCGCCGATGCGGTGATCAGCCTCGGCAAGCGGCTCGGCCAATACGCGGACGCAGCCCCGGCGAGTTGATTCGCGTCGCACACCTCATGAAAGAAGGCCGCATGCGCTGGTTGGCGGATGCGGCCTTTTTCATTGTTCTCGCGAGCAGCGCACATATCGGCGGATTCGGACAAATAGCAGATGGCGGGCAGACGGATTGCCTAGAATCGTTTACGCACGAGACGACGCCGGGGCTGGAAGAGACCTTCGCGGCGGTTCGCGACGCTCCCCGCGGCGGCTCATGCATCCGAGTCCCAACGCGTTTGAATCCTGAGGGGAATCTTCATGGCGACTTATGTGGTGCTCCTGCAATTCACGGATCAGGGGATCCGCACGATCAAGAACACAGCACAGCGAGCCGGGCAGACGGCAGAGATGGCGAAAACTTTTGGCTGCGAGATGAAGCAGATCTACTGGACCTTGGGGGAATACGACATTGTCTCGGTCGTCGAAGCGGCAGACGAGCAGAGCTTCCTCGCCTTCGGCTTCGCACTCGGCTCGGCCGGCAATGTCCGCTCGCAAACACTGCGTGCGTTCACCAAAGACGAAATCAGTGCGGTTATCGGGAAACTCCCATAATTCACGCCCTGGTCGGCAAGAAAAAACGCGCCGCACGACGTTGCATCGTGAGGCGCGTCGCAAGCCGGATGTGTGCGAGAAAACGGGCACACGTCCAACTCATCAGCTACTTATTCAGCCACTCATTCACCCAGGTAGGCGGCCCGAACCTTCGGATCGTCGAGCATCTGCTTCGCGTCGCCCGACATCGTGATCAGACCGGAGTCCATCACGTAGCCGCGATTGGCCGCCTGCAGCGCGAGACGCGCGTTCTGCTCGACGAGCAGCACCGTCATACCTTCCGCGGAAATCGAGCGCACCACTTCGAAGATCTTCTCGACCATGATCGGCGACAGGCCCATCGACGGTTCGTCGAGCAGCAGCAGTTTCGGGCGCGAAATGATTGCGCGCGCCATCGCGAGCATCTGCTGCTCGCCGCCCGACAGCGTGCCCGCGTATTGCGAGGCGCGCTCCTTCAGACGCGGAAAGAAGCCGAACATGCGCTCGACGTCCGACTTGATACCGTCGACATCGTTGCGCAGATAGGCACCCATCTGCATGTTCTCGACGATCGACATGCGCGCGAAGATGCCGCGCCCTTCCGGCACCATCGCGAGACCGCGCTTGAGCAACTCATGCGCGGGCAGGCCTTTGATCGACTGGCCCATGTACTCGATGTCGCCGGCCGCGTACGCCTTCAGGCCCGTGATCGCCTTCATCGTCGTGGTCTTGCCCGCGCCGTTCGCGCCGATCAGCGTGACGAGTTCGCCCTGCCCGACCTCGAGGTCGACACCCTTGACCGCCTGGATGCCGCCGTAGTTGACCTGCAGGCCCTTGATTTTCAACATTGCTTGCGTCGTGGACATCAGTGGACCCCCGCACCCAGATAAGCTTCGATCACCTTCGCATCCTTCTGCACGTCCTGCGGCAGACCCTGCGCAATCACCTTGCCGTAGTCGAGCACCGTCATCTGGTTGCACAGGCCCATCACGAGCTTCACGTCGTGTTCGATCAGCAGAATCGTCTTGCCGTCCGCGCGGATCTTGTCGAGCAGCCTGGTCAGCTCGACCTTCTCGGTGGCGTTCATGCCGGCCGCCGGTTCGTCGAGCGCGAGCAGCTTCGGATCGGTCGCCAGCGCACGGGCGATTTCGAGGCGCCGCTGGTGGCCATACGACAGGTTGCGCGACGTGTAGTCCGCGTATTGCGTGATGCCGACGTAGTCGAGCAGTTCGAGCGCGCGCTCCTTGATTTCGCGCTCTTCCTTGCGTTCGGCCGGCGTCTGGAACACCGCGCCGAGCAGACCGTGCTTGGTGCGCACATGACGGCCGACCATCACGTTTTCGAGCGCGGTCATGCCGCCGAACAGGCGAATGTTCTGGAACGTGCGCGCGATGCCCGCCTTCGCGACCTGATAGACCGCGGTCGGCGTGTAGTTCTCGCCGTCGAGCTTGAACTCGCCCGAATCCGGCGTGTACAGACCCGTGATCACGTTGAAGAAGGTCGTCTTACCGGCGCCGTTCGGGCCGATCAGACCGTAGATTTCGCCCGCGCGGATCTGCAGGCCGACCTCGGAAAGCGCCTGCAAACCGCCGAAGCGCTTGTTGACGCCCTTCACCGACAGACGGATCGCCGCGTTGTTGCTTACGTTATCGCTCATGTCTTTTTCTCCACCGGACCTTATGCGCGCACCGGCTTCTTGCCGCTACGCTTTGCCAGCTTCGCAATCTTGTCTTCGTGCTTCGGCGCGGGCCACAGGCCTTCCGAGCGATACAGCATGATCACGACCATCGCGAGACCGTACAGCAGCTGACGGATCACTTCGGTATCGACCATTTCATGGCCGAAGATCATGTTCTGCAGCGGACCCATCGTCGAGCGCAGGAACTCGGGGAACACCGCGAGCAGCACCGCGCCGAGGATCACGCCAGGAATGTGGCCCATGCCGCCGAGCACCACACAGGCGAGCACCACGACCGATTCCCAGAACGTGAACGATTCCGGCGACACGAAGCCTTGGAACGCACCGAACATCGCGCCCGACAAGCCGCCGAACGACGCGCCCATCGCGAACGCGAGCAGCTTCACGTTGCGGGTGTTGATGCCCATCGCCTTGGCGGCAATTTCATCTTCGCGGATCGCGGCCCATGCGCGGCCGATTCGCGAATGCTGCAGACGCGTACACGTCCAGATCACGAACAGCGCGCACAGCACGAACAGGTAGTAGTACAGGTACACCGCCGGGAACTGCATGCCGAACAGCGAGTGCGACTGCGCGAAGCTGAAGCCGCCGATCTGCACCGGAGCGATCCCGGTGATCCCCTTCGGACCGTTGGTGATATTCACCGGACGGTCGAGGTTGTTCATGAAGATCCGCACGATTTCCCCGAAGCCGAGGGTCACGATGGCCAGATAGTCGCCACGCAGTCGCAGCGTCGGCGCGCCGAGCAGAATCCCGAACATCGCGGCCAGCGCCATCGCGATCGGCACGATGATCCAGATCGGCACGTTCAGACCGTGCGGCGCGAGCGCCGCGATCCACTCGAATTGCGTCGACAGGTGCGGCGAGCTGAGCAGCGCGGCCGTGTAGGCACCGATCGCGTAGAACGCGATGTAGCCCAGGTCCAGCAGGCCGGCAAAACCCACCACCACGTTCAGGCCCAGTGCGAGCATCACGTACAGCATCGCGAAGTCGAGCACGCGGACCCAGTAGTTGCCGCCCGCCGCACCGATGATCATCGGCGCCGCGATCACGAAGATCGTCGTCAGGATGCCGATGGTCAGCGTCTTGGTGCGGTTCTTTTCGGGAATGAGCGTCGTGGACGGCTCGATCGGTTGAATTGAGGTCATGATTGTTGACTCCTTGTGGCCCGGGATCAGGCGCGATCCGCGACACGTTCGCCGAGCAGACCCGACGGACGGAACACGAGCACGACGATCAGCACGATGAACGCGAACACGTCCTGGTAGTTACTACCGAACACGCCGCCCGTGAGGTTGCCGATATAGCCGGCACCCAGCTGCTCGATCAGGCCGAGCAGCACGCCGCCGACCATCGCGCCGCCGAGATTGCCGATACCGCCGAGCACCGCCGCGGTAAAGGCCTTCAGGCCGGGGATGAAGCCCATGTAGAAGTGCGCGTTGCCGTATTCGGACGCGATCATCACGCCGGCGAGGGCAGCCAGCGCCGAGCCGATCATGAAGGTTGCCGAAATCACGAAGTTCGGGCTCACACCCATCAGGCTCGCGACGTTCGGATTCTCGGCGATCGCGCGCATCGCGCGGCCGAGCTTGGTCTTGTGCACGAGCAGCAGCAGGCCGCCCATCACGACGAACGCCACCACGATGATCACGATTTCGGTCATCGAGATCACGGCGCCGGGCGTTGTGTCGGTGGCCTTGATCACGTTGATCGGGTCAGTGGGCAACAGCTGCGGGAACGGCAGCGGATTGCGCGACCAGATCATCATCGCGAGCGTCTGCAGCAGAATCGACACACCGATCGCGGTGATCAGCGGCGCGAGACGCGGTGCGCGGCGCAACGGCCGGTAGGCCACGCGCTCGATCGTGTAGCCAACCACCGCGCAGACTGCCGCCGCGATGACCAACGCGATGACCAGCGTCAGCACGTTGCCGAGGCCGGGGAAGTGGTTCTGCAGCACACCTATGGCGGAGAGCGCAACCATCGCGCCCACCATCAACACATCGCCGTGAGCGAAGTTGATGATGCCCAGAATGCCGTAAACCATCGTATAGCCCAGTGCGATGATGGCGTAGACACTGCCAAGCACCAGTCCATTCAGGATCTGCTGGATGAAGATATCCATTTATTGCTCCTTAGCCCGTGCGACTGGATTCGCGTTTCTCATCTGCCGGTGGGCGGTGATGCACTACGAATCTCAACGGCACTGCGGGTACTGATGTAAAAGACCGGTAAGGGTTATCCGCTGCCGGCTTGCCCTGACGACCGTGATGCGGTCGCGGGCTCCCCTTGGGCGGATGCAAAAACGGCACCGTTGGATGGTGTCGGTGCCGTCAGGCCGAACTTCCCGTCATCACATCTTTACGACGTCGAGCACTGCTTTCTTGCCGTCCTTGAAGTCGTAAAGCGTAATGGCGCCCTCTTTCAAATCACCCTTGTCGTCGAACGCGATGTGGCCGATTACCCCGTTGTAATCGGTCGAAGGCATCGCAGCCAGCACCTTGGGCGCCTCGATCGAATTAGCGCGCTTCATTGCATCGACGATCACGTACACAGCGTCATACGTGAACGGCGCGTAAATCTGCACCGGCGTGTGGAAGCGGTCCTCGTACTTCTTTTCGAAGTCCGCTCCATTGGTCATTTTCGAAAGCGCGAGTCCTGCTTCCGAACACACCAGGTTTTGCACGGCGGTACCCGCCAGCTCACCTACCTTGTCGGTACACACACCGTCGCCGCCAAGGATTTTTGCCCTGATACCGAGCGCCGCCGCCTGCTTCGCAAACGGCCCGCCCGTCGCGTCCATGCCGCCGAACATGATCGCGTCCGGCTGAACACTCTTGATCTTCGTGAGAATGGCCCGGAAATCCGTGGCCTTGTCGTTCGTCGCCTCCCGCGCGACGATCTTCGCGCCGCTCGCCTCGGCGGTCTTCGCGAATTCGTCCGCGAGACCTTTGCCATAGGCGGTCGCATCGTCCACGACCGCAATACGTTTGGCACCGAGCGCCTTCGTCGCGTAATTGGCGAGCGCCGGACCCTGCTGCGCATCGGTCGCGACCACCCGATAAGTCGTCTTGAACCCCTGCTGCGTGTAGGCCGGATTCGTCGACGACGGCGAGATCTGCACGATGCTCGCGTCGCTGTAGATCTTCGACGCCGGAATCGAAACCCCGGAGTTCAGGTGCCCAATCACCGCGACCACATGATCGTCGACCAGTTTCTGCGCGACGGCGGTGCCCGCTTTCGGGTCCGCCGCATCGTCCTGCGCGTCGAGTTGCAGCTGGATCTTGCGACCGTCGATCGTCAGACCCTGCGCATTGATTTCCTCGACCGCGAGGCGCGCCCCATTTTCGTTGTCCTTGCCCAGATGCGCGATGCCGCCCGTCAACGGGGCCGCATGACCGATCTTCACGATAGTCGCTTCGCTCGCCGCGGCGACCGCCGCGGACGAAGCCGCCGATGCGCCCGCTCCCGCTTCGCCATCCTGTTTCTTGCCGCACGCGGTCAGCAGCGCGACCGCGGCCGCGATGGACACGGCGTAAGCAAATTTGACTCGCATCAAGTAAGGTCTCCTGCGCCTTGCAAAATCCACTGTCCAGGACCTCAAGGCCTTGAGAACGCGCGCATTGTAACTCCAATTATGCGGGTGGCAATATTGTTGAACCGGTGGGGTTTTCCTGCATTGCAACCTGCTATTTAAAGCAAAATCCGCTAAAAAGAGCAACCCGGTTGCGATCCATTTTCGTGCATCAGTTGCACCGCCGCCGAACCCGATGGCATCAAGTGTTGCGGCCCGTCGGCTTGAAGCCCGGATAGGCCGGGGCTTGCGTCAGATATGTCCTTTTAGCTCGCGCCGTCAAGAGCACCAATTCAGTGCATGATTAATTCGTCTTAAGCCCCTTGCTTAGCTTAAAACGGGGGCGCATCGCTCGAAAATCAATAAAAGACCCGATCACAATCCGAAATAATTTGTGCGCGAGAGCACTGAAACGTGCGAATTCGCTCGATCCGGCACCTAATTTCCTCAGTGACTCCGCAGAGCGTCGCCATAAAAAAACGCGCCCTCGGGCGCGCTTTCCTTTCAGCGATGCAAACTGATTGTCAGGCTGGCAGACCGAGCCCGCGCGGCAGCGGAAACGCGATGTTTTCCTCGATGCCTTGGAGCGCGCGCACGTTGCGCACGCCCAGTTCACGCAGACGCGCGATCACTGCCTGCGCCAGCACCTCCGGCGCGGACGCACCGGCGGTGACGCCGATGCGGCG
The DNA here is from genome assembly GCF_000092885.1 of Paraburkholderia atlantica. Classification (NCBI taxonomy): domain Bacteria; kingdom Pseudomonadati; phylum Pseudomonadota; class Betaproteobacteria; order Burkholderiales; family Burkholderiaceae; genus Paraburkholderia; species Paraburkholderia atlantica. Next base: position 2,657,716 of record NC_014117.1, read on the forward strand.
CTTGCCCTCGACCCAGACCGGATCGATCTGATCAGGCGAATCGACCATGTAGGCCGGCACGCCGAGCTTCTCGGCAAGCTCGCGCAAGCGGTTCGAATTCGAGCTATTCGGGCTGCCGACGACGATCACCAGGTCGCACTGCGGCGCCATGAACTTCACGGCGTCCTGGCGATTCTGCGTGGCGTAGCAGATGTCCTGCTTCTTCGGCTCACGGATGGACGGATACTTGGCCTTCAGCGCGCCGATGATTTCGGCGGCGTCGTCGACCGACAGCGTGGTTTGGGTGACGAACGCGATCCGCTCGGGATCGGCGAGCTGCAGCGCCTGCACATCCTCGATGTCCTCGACCAGATGCATGCCCTCGGCCGCCTGGCCCATCGTACCTTCGACTTCCGGGTGGCCCTTGTGGCCGATCATCACGATGTCGAAACCGTCCTGGCGCATCTTCGCGACTTCGATATGCACCTTGGTCACGAGCGGACAGGTGGCGTCGTAGACCCGCAGCCCGCGCGACTCCGCCTCCGAACGCACGGCCTTCGACACGCCGTGCGCGCTGAAGATCACCGTGTTGCCCGCCGGCACTTCCTCCAGGTTCTCGATGAAGATCGCTCCCTTCTTGCGCAGGTCTTCGACCACATAGGCGTTATGGACGATTTCGTGACGCACGTAGATCGGCGAGCCATACAGCTTGATGGCCCGCTCGACGATCTCGATCGCCCGGTCGACGCCGGCGCAGAAACCGCGTGGCTGGGCCAGCAGGATCTCCGCTTCGGCAAGAGTCGTATCCGTGATGCTCATGTTTACAAAATCCCGATGATTTTCACTTCAAACGCCAGCGCCTGGCCGGCAAGCGGGTGATTGAAATCGAACAGGGCCGACGTTTCGCCGACTTCCTTCAGCACGCCGGCGTAGCGCCCGCCGCCCGGCGCGTTGAATTCGACCAGGTCACCCGGGGAAAAATCCTCGCCGATCATGCTGTTCTCCCGCAGCGTGGCGAGGGACACGCGCTGGATCAAATCCGGATTGCGTGGGCCGAACGCCTGACCCGGCGCTAGCTGAAAGGTCGAGTGGTGGCCCACCTGCAAACCTAGCAAAATATCTTCCAGCGGCGGCGCCAGTTGGCCTGCACCGAGCAGCAACGTGGCCGGCTTGTCGTTGAACGTGTTGATCACTTCGGCGCCATCGGCAAGGGAAAGCCGGTAATGCAGCGTGACGTGTGAACCGGGTTTCACCTCGGAAATATCGATGATGCTCATGCAATGCTCGCTCAGTCGAAGCGCGCTGCACGCGTGCGCCGCGGGCGCAGTCGACGCGTGTGGCAAACCGTCGGGGTGCCGTGCGCAAAGCGTCTATTGTAAGCCACCTAGCGGGTGCCGGCTTGAGTCCGTCGCGCGCAAGGGCGGCACGGCCCTCCGGCGCGTTGCGCCGCGTGTGCGCCGTCAACCCATACGCGGAGGACTCTATATATATGGCTGATTTCGCCAGCACAATCGACGAAACACCTGCGGCAACGCTGCGACCGAAGGCGCGCGCACGCGCCAAAGGCGGCGCGAAAGATGCCGCGGATCGGTCGGCCAAGGCTCCTCCAGAAGCCACCGACTCCGCCGTCCGTAGCCGGCGGCAGCTATTCCGGGGCAAATGGCTCCGGCGCGACATGCCGCGCGAGCGACTGATTGACCAGGGCCCCGAGGTGCTGTCGGACACCGAAATGATCGCGCTCGTGCTCGGCTCCGGCCTGCCCGGTCACGACGTGTTCAGCGTCGCGCGGGCGCTGCTCGATCGCTTCGGCTCACTGCGCGCGATGCTCGACGCGACTTATGCGGACTTCGACGGCATTCGCGGCATTGGCCCGGCGAAAAAAGCGCAATTGCTCGCGATTATGGAAATGGCGCGTCGCTCCCTCGTCGACAAGATGCGCAAGCGCGAGTTGATGAATTCGCCTGAAGCGGTCGAAAGTTATCTGCGCCTTCTGATCGGCGGACAGCCGCAGGAAGTCTTCGTATCGCTGTTTCTCGACGCGCGGCATCGGCTGATCCGCTGCGAGGAAAGCGCGCGAGGCTCGCTCACGCGCATGGCCGTGTATCCACGCGAAATCGTGCGGCGGGCGCTCGCCGCGAACGCGGCCAGCCTGATCGTCGCGCACAATCATCCGTCCGGCGCCGTCGAGCCGAGTGCCAGCGACTGCCGCCTCACGCAGACACTGCGCGACGCGCTCGCACTCGTCGATGTGCAGCTGATCGATCATCTGGTGATCGGCGCGGACAGCGTATACTCGTTCGCCCGCGCCGGCTGGCCGGGGCTCGCGCGCAAGCCCGCTCGAGCGCGGGAAACGGAAGGACCACCGCACAGCGCCGTGTCTCGCGTCGCAAATAAGGTTTGATTTTGCGGCTTTTTTTCTGCTAGAATTCCGGTTTGCCTATTTCCAACCCCCTGTTCCGAAGCCATCAAGGCGTTCCGCAAAGGTCAGGCGGCTGTGGTAGCGAAGTGCCTCGATGCAAATTCGACGCAACATCGCACACCTTCAGCGCGGCTCTTTTCGGGAAACTTTCACGGCGTTCGAACTCAGAATTAGCGTATTAGGAGTGCTCTCATGGCACGCGTATGCCAAGTAACTGGGAAAGCGCCGATGAGCGGCAACAACGTTTCCCACGCGAACAACAAGACCAAGCGCCGGTTCCTGCCGAACCTGCAAAGCCGCCGTATCTGGGTGGAAAGCGAAAACCGTTGGGTGCGTCTGCGTATTTCGAACGCCGGCCTGCGCCTGATCGACAAGAACGGTATCGACGCTGTGCTCGCAGACCTGCGCGCACGCGGTGAAGCCTAAGGAGTAAATCATGGCGAAAGGCGCACGCGATAAGATCAAGCTGGAATCGACCGCAGGCACGGGTCACTTCTACACGACAACGAAGAACAAACGCAACATGCCGGAAAAGATGCTGATCAAGAAATTTGATCCGGTCATCCGCAAGCACGTTGACTACAAGGAAACCAAGATCAAGTAATCTTGGCTCTCCAGCCTGACGAAGGCAAAAACATAAAAAGCCTCGCATCCGTGCGAGGCTTTTTTGTTTTTGGGCGGGCTTCGCGATAGCGCAGCAATGCGCGCGCAAACCGCCCTATTCCGTTCGGCCAGCTTTCGCTAGTGCGTCGCGGCGCGTATCCTTTGTCGTTTTCGCGGCGTGCGGTTCGCGCGCCGTCATCGCAATATGAAAGACGGAGATGTGGGCAATGGAATTCGATGTGGCGATTGTCGGTAGCGGTCTGGCTGGGTTGAGCGTCGCGCTCAACCTCGCGCAGACACGGCGCGTTGCTGTGATCGCCAAGCGATCGCTGACCGAGGGCGCGAGCGACTGGGCGCAAGGCGGCATCGCCGCGGTGCTCGATTCCGCAGACAGCGTCGAGAATCACGTGCGCGACACGCTGATCGCAGGTGGCGGCCTATGCGACGAGGCGGCAACGCGCTTTATCGTCGAGCACGGGCGCGCCGCGATCGAATGGCTGATCGAACAGGGCGTGCCGTTCACGAAAGACGACGCCGCCGAACTGGGCTTTCATTTGACGCGCGAAGGCGGCCATAGTCATCGCCGGATCATTCACGCGGCCGACGCGACCGGCCATGCGGTCGTCGCTACGCTCAGCGAGCAGGTGCGCCATCATCCGAACATCACGCTGTTCGAAGATCATCACGCGATCGACCTGATCACGTCCGAACGCCTCGGCCTGCCCGGCCGTCGCTGCCATGGTCTGTACGCGCTCGATCTGCAAAGCGGCCGCACCGTTACGATCGAAGCGCCGCATACGGTGCTCGCGACCGGCGGCGCCGGCAAGGTCTATCTGTACACGACCAACCCCGACACCGCGACTGGAGACGGCATCGCGATGGCATGGCGCGCCGGCTGCCGCGTGTCGAACATGGAATTCATCCAGTTCCACCCGACGTGCCTGTTTCATCCGTACGCGAAGTCGTTCCTGATTTCTGAAGCAGTGCGCGGCGAAGGCGGCATTCTGAAGCTGCCTGACGGCACGCGCTTCATGCCCAACCATGACGAGCGCGCGGAGCTTGCGCCGCGCGACATCGTCGCGCGGGCGATCGACTTCGAGATCAAGAAACGCGGCATCGACTGCGTGTACCTCGACATCAGCCACCAGCCGGCCGCGTTCCTGCACGAGCATTTCCCGACGATCCTCGCCCGCTGCCTGGAGTTCGGCATCGACATCACTAAAGAGCCGATTCCGGTGGTGCCGGCCGCGCATTACACGTGCGGCGGCGTCGTCACCGATCTGGCGGGGCGAACTGACCTCGCGGGTCTTTACGCGGTCGGCGAAACGTCCTGCACCGGCCTGCACGGCGCGAACCGGCTCGCCAGCAATTCGCTGCTCGAATGCCTCGTAGTTGGCCGCGCCGCCGCCGAGGCGATCGAAGCGGAAGGCTTCGCTGCCGCCGTGCACGCGCCGCTGCCGGCGTGGGACGAAAGCCGCGTGTCCGATCCGGACGAGGAAGTGGTGGTCGCGCACAACTGGGACGAACTGCGCCGGCTGATGTGGAACTACGTCGGCATCGTGCGCACCGACAAGCGGCTCGAGCGCGCGAAGCACCGGCTCGCGCTGTTGCGCGACGAGATCCACGAGTACTACGCGAACTTCAAGGTGAGCCGCGATCTACTGGAGCTGCGCAATCTGGTCGATGTGGCGTCGCTGATCGTGGACGGCGCGCGCTCGCGGCGCGAGAGCCGCGGCCTGCATTTCAGCCGCGACTGGCCGGCCACATTGCCCAAGGCGCTGCCGACGGTGCTCACGCCGAAGTATGTCCGCAGGCCGAATGCCTGATGGCGTCGCGACGAAATACGCGCTGAATCAGCGCCGTAAACGACAAGGCCATTGCCGGCAAATCCGGCAATGGCCTTGTTCAGTCTTCACGAACGTCGACCGATGCGCTAAAACGCGCGACGCTCAAACGAGCCGCATAGAGTAGTCGGTCGCGCGCACGTCCTTGGTCAGCGCGCCGATCGACACGCGGTCCACGCCCGTCTCCGCGATCGTCCGCACGGTCTCGAGATTGACTCCGCCGGACACCTCGAGCACCGCGCGCCCGGCCGTGGTGCGAACGGCGTCGCGCATCATGTCAAACGAGAAGTTGTCGAGCAGGATCGACTGCGCGCGATGCGCGAGCGCGATTTCCAGTTGTTCGAGCGTTTCGACCTCGATCTGGATCGGCACGCCCGCATTCAATGCGAGCGCCGCGTCCATCGCCGCACCCACGCCGCCGGCCGCAGCAATGTGGTTTTCCTTGATCAGAATGCCGTCGTACAGCGCGAGCCGCTGATTGGCACCGCCGCCGACGCGCACCGCGTACTTCTGCGCGAGCCGCAAACCCGGCAGCGTCTTGCGTGTATCGAGAACGCGCGTGCGCGTGTGAGCAATCGCGTCGACATAGCGGCGGGTCGCGCTTGCCACGCCCGACAGCAGCTGCAGGAAATTCATCGCGTTACGCTCGGCGGTCAGCAGCGCGCGTACCGGCCCGCGCAGATCGCAGACCGTCGTGTCGGCGCTCATGCGGTCGCCCTCGCCGTAACGCCATCGAACTTCGATGCGCGGATCGACCGCACGCATTACCGCGTCGAACCAAGGTACACCGCACAGCACCGCTTCCTCGCGCACGATGATGCGCGCGTTGCGAACGTCATCGGCAGGCACGAGGCGGCCGGTCTGATCGCCGCTACCGATATCTTCGGCGAGCGCATCGGCGACGTTGCGCGCGAGCGCCGCGTCGAACGCCGCGCCGTACTGCGCGTGAATCTCCGCGAAAAGCTGCGACGTTGCGTTGGCCCCTTCGCGCGCCACTGCCTGCTCAGGCGCCTTCTGCACCACTGTCATTACGCTGCCCCCACGTTCGAATACAGTTGCGCGTCGCGCGCGAGATCGCCGCTCGCCTGCACACGCTTCTTGTGACGCGCCGCGAAATCGAGCATGCGGTCAATCGGCAGACGCGCACGCTCACCAATCTCGCGATCGACGAAGATCTCGTTGTGGCCGCGCTCGAGCACATCGGCCAGGTTCGCGAGTCCGTTCATCGCCATCCACGGGCAATGCGCGCAGCTCTTGCAGGTCGCGCTGTTGCCGGCTGTCGGCGCGGCAATCAGCGTCTTGCCGGGCGCGGCGAGTTGCATCTTGTGCAGGATGCCGAGGTCAGTCGCGACGATAAAGTGCGTCGCGTCGAGCTTCTGCGCAGCCTCGATCAACTGCGTGGTCGAGCCGACCACGTCCGCCTGCGCGACCACGTTGGCAGGCGACTCCGGATGTACGAGCACCTTCGCGTGCGGATACTCGGCGCGCAGCAGATCGAGCTCGATGCCCTTGAATTCGTCGTGCACGAGGCACGAGCCCTGCCACATCAGCATGTCCGCGCCGGTCTTGCTCTGGATGTAGCTACCGAGATGACGGTCCGGCGCCCAGATGATTTTCTCGCCGCGCGCATGCAGATCGGCGACGATCTCCAACCCGATCGACGACGTCACCATCCAGTCCGCGCGCGCCTTCACGGCCGCGCTCGTGTTCGCGTACACGACCACCGTGCGGTCTGGGTGTGCGTCGCAGAACGCCGAGAACTCGTCGACCGGACAGCCGAGGTCGAGCGAACAGGTCGCGTCCAGATCCGGCATCAGAATGCGCTTGTCCGGGCTGAGAATTTTTGCGGTCTCACCCATGAAGCGCACGCCTGCGACCACCAGCGTCTGCGCTTGGTGATCGCGCCCGAAGCGCGCCATTTCCAGCGAATCGGCCACGCAACCGCCGGTTTCGTCGGCGAGCTCCTGCAATTCAGCGTCGACATAATAATGCGCGACTAGCACCGCTTTCTCGCGCTTGAGTAACTCGCGAATGCGCGCCTTCAGCGCCCGCTTCTGCTCCGCCGACGGCGTCTCGGGCACCTTGGCCCACGCCTGCCCGATCCCACAGGTCGTGCCCTGCGCCTGAGGCCGATCGAATTCGACGGTCCTGATCGCCTGCTGCTCCATCATCTTCTCTGCCCTCACCTGGCCGCCGCGGCCTGCCACTTGCGCTACCCACGCAATGCATTTCCACGGCCCAAAAATGCAAAACCCCGCCAACGCGGGGTTTTGTGACGTCCTGAAATTTTAATGGATTTCAGGCATAGCGACGCAGTCGCATCGCGAAGTCTTGCAGCGCCTTGATACCGCTCTCCTCGGCGCGATGGCACCAGTCCTGCAATTGCGCCAGCAATTGCTCACGCGACGCGTTGGAGCGCTCCCACATCGCTGCCAGTTCATTGCGCATGTCGATGTAGATCTTCAACTTCTGGCTGCTCGCAAAAATCTGCGGCAGTTGGAGCCTCTGCGGCTCATTGAGGCCCGCCTCTTCCTTGTGGAACCAGCTACGCGCACCGCGCATCACCTGGTACTTCTCGCGAGCGCCGACTTCCTTCAGATGCGCGAGCTCCTGACGGTACGCGCGCTTGATCGCCTTCGCGTAACGCTCCATCACTTCGTAGCGGTTTGCCAGCACGGCCTGCAGCGTGTCCTGATCGAGCACGAGCTTGCCGGTGGTCAGGCGCGGCGTCGGCGCGATTTTCTTCACCTTGGCCAGACGAAACGCCTGCATGATTCGGATGTACATCCAGCCGATGTCGAACTCGTACCACTTGTTCGACAGCTTCGCCGACGTCGCGTAGGTGTGGTGATTGTTATGCAGTTCCTCGCCACCGATGATGATGCCCCACGGGAAGATGTTGGTGCTCGCATCCGACGAATTGAAGTTGCGATAGCCCCAGAAGTGCGCGAGGCCGTTGACCACGCCTGCGGCCCAGAAAGGAATCCACACCATCTGCACGGCCCAGATAGTCAGGCCGACGACGCCGAACAGCGCGACGTTGATCACCATCATCAGGCTCACGCCAAGAATCGGGTATTTCGTGTAGACGTTCCGCTCGATCCAGTCATTCGGCGTACCGTGACTGAACTTGCGCATCGTTTCTTCGTTTTTCGCTTCGCTGCGATAGAGTTCGGCGCCTTCGAGCAACACCTTCCAGATGCCGCGCGTCTGCGGGCTGTGCGGATCCTCTTCGGTTTCGCACTTCGCGTGATGCTTACGGTGAATCGCGGCCCACTGGCCGGTCAACATGCCGGTGGTCATCCACAGCCAGAAACGGAAGAAATGGCTGGCGACCGGGTGCAGATCCAGCGCGCGATGCGCCTGGCAGCGATGCAGATAGACGGTCACGCCGATAATCGTGATGTGCGTCACGATCAGCGTGTACACGACGAGTTGCCACCACGAGAAATGCAGCAGTCCGTGGGCAAGAAAATCGAGCAAAGAATTCAACAAGGTAAGTTACCTGCAGAACGAGGGATACGAAGCACACGCGGCGCGTGTGTCATGAAAGTGAAAGCATACAGCGGGATAGGACGATATTCTACTGGAAGCGTTCCAAGTGTTTGTAACAAATAGGGATTTTTTGTGCGCTATCAAGCTGATAGCGATTGGCTGGGCACTGGCGTATCACTTGCGACGGCCAAAAGCTGGGCCTAGCGACCGTCGTTGGTAGCCCCGTCGGCGGGCCTGAGCGCTGAATCGGTCGCGGCGTCGGGCGCTGGGTCGGTCATGGCTGCCGGGTGCGGCATTGCGCCGCTTGCCTGGCCGACGATGCGCACCTCGCGTTGCGCAAGCGGAATCCTGATGCCGTGCTCGGAAAAAAGACGCCAGATGTTACGGTTGACCGCCGAGAGCACGCCACGTGTGCCGCTTGCCGCGTCTTCGATCCAGAATCCCAACTCGAGATTGACGCCGTCCGGGCCGAAACCGACCAGAAATGGCGTCGGCGCCGGTTCGCTCAACACCCGCGGCACGTCGGCGGCGGCCAGCGCGAGCAGCGTCATCGCCTGTTCGACGTCGGATGTGTAGGCGATCTGCACCGGCACCCTCGCGTGGCCACGAGTCAGAAACGACGACTGGTTCTGTACGACGTCGGTGATCAGCTTCTCGTTCGGAATCAGCGTTTCGATACCGTCGAGTCCGCGCACGACGGTATAGCGCGTGCGGATCTGCGTGACGCGGCCCTGCAGGCCGCCCACGTTGATCGCGTCGCCGATCCGCAACGAGCGATCGAGCAGGATGATGAAGCCCGACACGTAGTTGCTCGCGATCTTCTGCATGCCGAAGCCGAGCCCGACACCGAGCGCGCCGCCGAACACGCCGAGCACCGTGACGTCGATGCCGACGATCGACAGGCTGATCAGGATCGCCGCGAGCACGAAGGTCGCGCGGCCGACGCGCGCGACCACCACCTTCAGATTCGCGTCGAGCGTCTTCGAGCGCATCAGGCGATCCTCGAACGACGAGCCGAGCCACATCGCGACGATCATCGTGACCGCGACCCACAACAGCCCCGTGATCAGCGACAGCAGCGTCATATGCGCATTGCCGATGCGAAAGCGCACGCTGTCCATCCATGCGATCACGGCGTTCTGAATGCCCAACAGCGTGAGCACCATGCCGACCCAAACGACCACCGACACGACTTTCTCGACCAGAAACAGCCACGGATGCTCGCCCCCTTCGCGGTTGAACACCCGCCGCGCGAAGAAGAACACGATGTAGATCAGCCCGATCCCGACGAGCGGCACCAGCGCCAGATCGAGCAGCGCGGTGTCCATGAACTGGCCGGCGATCGCCCGCGCGAGCCACACGAGCGCCGCGCCGATCAGCGGAAAAGCCGCCCGGTCGAGACTCTCCATGCCGAAGCGCAGGCTCTCGTAGCGCGGCGATTGCGACCGCTTGATCCGGCGGCGCAGCGTCCGCGCGAACAGCCACGCGACCAGCAGCGTCCCGAGCAGGATCGCGACCTGCCACAGCATCACGGGCTGACCGAAGTCGCGGGCGATGTCGCTGAACATGTGAGGAACAGTCGTGTGCATGGATGTCGCCGAAATCGCCGGCACGTGCGGATTCTTCAGCCGATCCGCGCGCGCCGGCCTGCAGCCGCTTGCCTAGCTCTGGCGCTCGAGCACTGCGGCGAAGAAACCGTCGGTCGCGTGGCGGTGCGGCCACAGCGACAGGTAGTCGCCCATCTCCAACTCGATGCGCTGCTCGGCGAGCACGTCGCGCACGGGCACCAGCGCGAAATCACTGTGCTCGGCGAGGAACTGCTGCACGACCGCCTCGTTTTCCGCTTCGAGAATCGAGCACGTCGCATAGACGAGCCGCCCGCCCTTCTTCACGAGCCGCGCCGCGCTCGCGAGAATCGACGCCTGCTTCGGCGCCAGCTCGGCGATCGACTCCGGCGACTGGCGCCACTTCAGGTCCGGATTGCGGCGCAGCGTGCCGAGGCCGCTGCATGGCGCATCGACGAGCACGCGGTCGATCTTGCCAGCCAGACGCTTGATCTTCGCGTCGTGTTCGCTGTCGATCAACACAGGGTTCACGTTCGACAGGCCGCTCCTCGCGAGCCGCGGCTTCAGCTTGGCGAGACGCCGCTCGGAGATGTCGAACGCGTAGAGCCGGCCGGTCGAGCGCATCGCCGCGCCGAGCGCCAGCGTCTTGCCGCCCGCGCCGGCGCAAAAATCGACGATCATCTCGCCGCGCCGCGGCGCGACCAGCGAGCAGAGCAGCTGGCTGCCCTCGTCCTGCACTTCGAGCCAGCCCTGCTGGAACGCGTCGAGCTTCGTCAATGCCGGCTTGCCGACCACGCGCACGCCGAACGGCGCGAACGGCGTCGCGCCCGCCTCGATGCCGGCCTTCGCCAGCGCACCCAGCACGTCGTCGCGGCTCGCCTTGATCGGGTTCGCGCGCAGATCGAGCGGCGCCGGGTAGTTCAGCGCAGCGGCCAGCTGCGCGAGTTCGGCACCCTCGAAACGCATGCTCAAAGCCTGGCAGATCCAGTCGGGCAGATTCAGGCGAATCCGCAGCGGCAGGCTTTCCGGGTCGATCTTCGACACGTGTTCGAGCCACGTCGCCTCGGCCTCGCTGACGAACGGCTTGAGCGCCGAACGTCCGACCGTCTGCATCAGGCCCAGCAGCGCCATGCGGCGCGCCGGACTGCCGGTGCCGCTTTCGGCCAGATGCGCGAACTCCATCCGGCGGCGCAGCACCGCGAACACGGCCTCCGCGATCACACCGCGCTCGGCGTGGCCGAGCTTCGGATGCGCGCGGAAGAAGCGGCTCGTGGTGGCGTCGGCGGGGCCGTTCAGCCGCAGCACTTCGGCCAGCAGCGTTTCAGTTTGTCCAATCAGGAAACCATGCAATCTCATGCGCCCTCTCCGGCGGTGTGACCGGCAAAGAGCCATTGCGGCTCCGACGGCGTAAGCGTGACGCGCGAGCCGTCCAGAGCGAGACGCCCTTCGACGAACCAGCGCACCGCGCGTGGATAAATGATGTGTTCGGTGGCGAGCACGCGTGCGGCGAGCGTCTGTGCGGTATCGCCCGCCTCGACAGGCACGGCCGACTGCAAGACGATCGGCCCGTGATCCAGCTTTGATGTGACAAAATGCACCGACGCGCCGTGGAACCGCACGCCGGCGTCGAGCGCCTGCTGGTGAGTCTTCAGGCCTGGAAAGCTCGGCAGCAGCGATGGATGCACGTTCAGCATGCGCCCGGCGTAATGGTCGACGAAGCGCTCGGTCAGCACCCGCATGAAGCCCGCGAGCACGACGAGATCCGGCGCGATGGCGTCGATCTGCTCGGCGAGCGCCGCGTCGAAGCTGTCGCGATCCGGAAACTGGCGGTGGTCGACCACCGCCGTGGCGATGCCGTGCGACGCCGCGAATGCGAGCCCCGCGGCATCGGGACGGTTGGCAATCACGGCGGCGACCCGCGCCGGCCAGCCTTCGCTCGCGCAAGCGCGCACGATGGCTTCCATGTTGCTACCCCGCCCGGAAATCAGGATGACGAGTTTTTTCATGCGCGGATTTTATCATTCGGCAATCGCCCGACCGCGACCGCGCAGCCGTCTGTTGCGCCAAGCGTTTATAATCGATTGTTTTGCGGCATCCTGCCCGCGTCCCTATTGCAATCGCAGCAACCCGCTATCGTGAGAGTCTTCCGCGGTCTTCCCAATGCCGAGAGCCGCGCGCCGTGCGCGCTGACCATCGGCAACTTCGACGGTGTCCACCGCGGCCACCAGGCTCTGCTCGCGCACGTGCGCGCGGCCGCCAACGCGCGCGGCCTGCCCGTCTGCGTGATGACCTTCGAGCCGCACCCGCGCGAGTTCTTCAACCCGGCCGGCGCGCCGCCGCGCATCGCGATGCTGCGCGACAAGCTCGAGGCGCTGCGCACCAACGGCGTCGACCGGGTCGTCGTCGAGCACTTCAATCACACGTTCGCGAGCCAGTCGCCCGATGCGTTCGTCGAGCGGATCATCGTCAACGGACTGCACGCGCGCTGGGTCATGATCGGCGACGACTTCCGCTACGGCGCGAAGCGGGCCGGCGATTTCGCATCGCTGCGCGAGGCCGGCAAGCATTACGGCTTCGAAGTCGAACAGATGGCGACCGTCGCCGATCCGTCGGGCGCGCGCATCTCGAGCTCGGGCGTGCGCGCGGCGCTGGTCGCGGGCGACCTCGACTCGGCGCGCGCCGCGCTCGGCCGCGACTATCTGATCAGCGGCCACGTCACCCATGGCATGAAGCTCGGCCGCGATCTCGGCTTTCCGACGCTCAATCTGCCGATCGCGCACAAGCGTCCGGCTCTGGCCGGCATCTTCGTCGTACAGGTGCACGGCATCGACGAGCACCCGCTGCCGGGCGTCGCGAGCCTCGGCCTGCGCCCCACCGTCGACGATTCCGGCCGCGTGCTGCTCGAAGTGCACCTGCTCGACTGGCATGGCGACGCGTATGGCAAACTCGTGCGCGTCGAATTTCTGAAGAAGCTGCGCGACGAGGAGAAGTTCGTCGACCTCGAAACACTGACCGCCGCGATCGCGCGCGACGTCGCCAATGCGCGCGCCTGGTTCGCCGCGGTCGGCGCCGGCACGTCGGGCAGCCGTTCCACCGGTTTCGCCACCTCGGCCACCGACCGAATTAGATAACCGCCGCGGTTCGGGCCGGCGCGCCGCGCCGCACGAACCGTCGCCGCGTGCATCGAAGGGCGTCCGGGCTTCACGCGGAGCCGCCTGCCGGGCGCGCCCCGCTCCTCGCGCAGCGCGCAATCCGCGCGCCGCTACGCATAGAAACGAATTCACCGCCACCCACATCATGAGCAACAAGAAAGCCGATTCGAAACCGCAGTCCCGCTACCCGGTCAACCTGCTCGACACGCCGTTTCCGATGCGCGGCGACCTGCCCAAGCGTGAGCCGCAATGGGTCAAGGACTGGCAGGAGCGCAAGGTGTACGACAAGATCCGCGCCGCCTCCAAGGGCCGCACGAAATTCATCCTGCACGACGGCCCGCCGTATGCGAACGGCGACATCCACCTCGGCCACGCGGTGAACAAGATCCTGAAGGACATGATCGTCAAGGCGCGCAATCTGGCGGGCTTCGACGCGGTCTACGTGCCGGGTTGGGACTGCCACGGCATGCCGATCGAAATCCAGATCGAAAAGCAGTTCGGCAAGTCGCTCCCGGCGGCCGAAGTGATGCAGAAGGCGCGCGCCTACGCGACCGAGCAGATCGAGAAGCAGAAGGCCGGCTTCCGCCGTCTGGGCGTACTCGGCGACTGGGACAATCCGTACAAGACGATGAACTTCGCGAACGAAGCCGGCGAAATCCGCGCGCTCGCGAAAATCATGGAAAAGGGCTACGTGTTCCGCGGCCTGAAGCCGGTCAACTGGTGTTTCGACTGCGGCTCGGCGCTCGCTGAAGCGGAAGTCGAGTACAAGGACAAGACCGATCCGACCATCGACGTGCTATTCAGCTTCGCCGAACCTGAGAAGACCGCGCAGGCGTTCGGCCTCGCCGCGCTGCCGCACAACGAAGGCGGCATCGTGATCTGGACCACCACGCCGTGGACCATCCCCGCCAACCAGGCGCTGAACCTGCATCCGGAAATCGTCTACGCGCTCGTCGACACGCCGCGCGGCCTGCTGATCCTCGCCGAGGAACGCGTCGAGGCATGCCTGAAGCTGTACGGCCTCGAAGGCACGGTCGTCGCGACGACGCCGGGCGAAAAGCTCGTGAACCTGCGCTTCAACCACCCGCTCGCGTCCGCGCATCCGGGCTACAAGCGTACCGCGCCGGTCTACCTCGGCGACTACGTGACGACCGAAACCGGCACCGGCATCGTGCACTCGTCGCCGGCGTACGGCGTGGAAGACTTCGTGTCGTGCAAATCGCACGGCATGGCCGACTCCGACATCATCAACCCGGTGATGGGCGATGGCCGCTACATCGAATCGCTCGCGCTGTTCGGCGGTCTGTCGATCTGGGCGGCGAATCCGCAGATCGTCGAGGCGCTGCAAGGCGCCGGCGCGCTGCTGCGCACCGAAAAGTACACGCACAGCTACATGCACTGCTGGCGCCACAAGACGCCGATCATCTACCGCGCCACTTCGCAGTGGTTCGCCGGCATGGACGTGAAGCCGAACGACGGCGACAAGACGCTGCGCGAGACCGCGCTCGAAGGCATCGAGAACACGGCGTTCTATCCGTCGTGGGGCAAGCAGCGCCTCTTCAGCATGATCGCGAACCGGCCGGACTGGACGCTGTCGCGCCAGCGCCAGTGGGGCGTGCCGATGGCGTTCTTCGTACACAAGGAAACCGGCGAGCTGCATCCGCGCACGCTGGAGTTGCTCGAACAGGTCGCGCAGCGCGTCGAGAAGGAAGGCATCGAGGCATGGCAAACGCTCGATCCTCGCGAGCTGATCGGCGACGACGCCAACCTGTACGAAAAGAACCGCGACACGCTCGACGTGTGGTTCGACTCGGGCACCACGCACTGGCACGTGCTGCGCGGCTCGCACAAGGACGAGCTGCAATTCCCGGCCGACCTGTACCTCGAAGGCTCGGACCAACATCGCGGCTGGTTCCATTCATCGTTGCTGACGGCGTCGATGCTCGACGGCCGCCCGCCCTACAACGCGCTGCTCACGCACGGCTTCACCGTCGACGGCGAAGGCCGCAAGATGAGCAAGTCGCTCGGCAACGGCATCGACCCGCACGAAGTGGCGAACCGCCTCGGCGCGGAAATCATCCGCCTGTGGATCGCGTCGACCGACTACTCGGGCGAGCTCGCTATTTCCGAGGAAATCCTGAAGCGCGTGACGGAAGGCTATCGCCGTATCCGCAATACGCTGCGCTTCCTGCTCGCGAACCTGTCGGACTTCGACTTCGCGCAGCACGCACGTCCGGTCAAAGACTGGCTCGAAATCGACCGTTACGCGGTGGCGCTGTCGGCGAATCTGCAGAACGACATCCTCGCGCACTACGAGAAGTACGAGTTCCACCCGGTCGTCGCCAAGCTGCAGACGTTCTGCTCGGAAGATCTTGGCGGCTTCTACCTCGACGTGCTGAAGGACCGCCTGTACACGACCGCGGCGGATTCGGTCGCGCGCCGTTCGGCGCAGACGGCGCTCTACCACATCGCCCACGGCCTGCTGCGCGTGATGGCGCCGTTCCTGTCGTTCACCGCGGAAGAAGCGTGGAAGGTGTTCCAGCCGAACAGCGAAACGATCTTCACCGAGACTTACCACGCGTACCCCGCCGTGCCGGATGCGGGTGCGCTGCTCGACAAGTGGACGCTGCTGCGCTCAGTGCGCGGCGACGTGACCAAGGCGCTCGAAGAGGCACGGGTCGCGAACCTGATCGGCTCGTCGCTGCAGGCGGAAGTCGAAATCCGCGCGAGCGGCGCGCGTTACGACGCGCTCGCGAGCCTCGGCGACGACCTGAAATTCGTGCTGATCACGTCGGCGGCGAACGTCGTCAAGGTCGACAGCGAAGCGGACGAAGGTGTCGAAGTGATCGCCTCGAAGTACCTGAAGTGCGAACGCTGCTGGCACTATCGCGCAGACGTCGGCGCGAACGCCGAGCATCCGTCGCTGTGTGGCCGCTGCTTTAGCAACCTGTTCGGCGGTGGCGAAACGAGGAGCGCGGCATAATGGCGAGAACCATGTCGAAAACGTCCACCGCAAGCGGTTCGCTCGCACCCTGGCTCGGCATCGCGCTGATCGTCATCCTGTTCGACCAGCTGACGAAAATCGCCGTGCGCAAGGTGTTCGCCTATGGTGTGCCGCATGAGGTCACGCCGTTCTTCAACCTGATTCTCGTGTTCAACCGCGGCGCCGCGTTCAGCTTCCTCGCGATGGCGGGCGGCTGGCAGCGCTGGGCGTTCACCGCGCTCGGCGTCGTCGCGGCGCTCGTGATCTGCTACCTGCTCAAGCGGCATAGCGGGCAGAAAATGTTCTGCACGGCGCTCGCGCTGATTCTCGGCGGCGCGCTCGGCAATGTGATCGACCGGCTCGCGTACGGCCACGTGATCGACTTCCTCGACTTCCACGTGGGCGGCTGGCACTGGCCGGCGTTCAATCTCGCCGACAGCGCGATTACGATCGGTGCGATCCTGCTCGTGATCGACGAGCTGCGGCGGGTGCGCGGCACACGCTAACGTCGCCGACGTAAGGCACGGCCGCGATTGCGAGAGCCGCGCCTCACGTCCTGTTTGAAACGCGCGGCGACGGCGACGGGCTACGCCCCCGCGCCGCCTCGCGATCACGCTTTGTCGGAGGCTTTCGTTGGCAACCGCTGAACTCGCAGGCAAACACCTCGTCCTCGGCATGACGGGCGGCATCGCCTGCTACAAGATCGCCGAACTCACGCGTCTGCTGACCAAGGCAGGCGCGACCGTGCAGGTCGTCATGACCGAAGCGGCCACGCAGTTCATCACCCCAATCACGATGCAGGCGCTGTCGGGCCGGCCGGTCTACACGAGCCAGTGGGACGCACGCGTGCCGAACAACATGGCGCACATCGATCTGTCGCGCGAAGCCGATGCGATCGTGATCGCGCCGGCGTCGACCGACTTCCTCGCCAAGCTCGTGCACGGCATTGCCGACGATCTTCTGTCGACGCTGTGCATCGCACGCGACTGCCCGCTGCTCGTCGTGCCGGCGATGAACCGGCAGATGTGGCAGAACCCGGCAACGCAACGCAACGTCGCGCAATTGCGCGCGGACGGCGTCGAAGTGCTCGGCCCCGATTCGGGCCCGCAGGCCTGCGGCGAGATCGGCGATGGCCGCATGCTCGAAGCGGCGGCGACCTATGAAGCGATCGCGTCGTTCTTCGCGCCGAAAATCCTGTCCGGCCGGCGCGTGCTGTTGACCGCCGGGCCGACCTTCGAACCCCTCGACCCGGTGCGCGGTATCACCAATCGTTCGAGCGGCAAGATGGGCTTCGCGCTCGCGCGCGCCGCGCAGCAGGCCGGCGCCGACGTGCATCTGGTGGCTGGTCCGGTCGCGCTGGAAACGCCGTGGGGCGTATTGCGCGAGGACGTGCAGACCGCGCAGCAGATGCACGACGCGGTGATGCGCGCGGTCGTGGAGGCGGACATCTTCATCGGCGTCGCGGCGGTGGCCGACTGGCGCGTCGACCACGTCAGCGAT
Source organism: Paraburkholderia atlantica (assembly GCF_000092885.1). Taxonomy (NCBI): domain Bacteria; kingdom Pseudomonadati; phylum Pseudomonadota; class Betaproteobacteria; order Burkholderiales; family Burkholderiaceae; genus Paraburkholderia; species Paraburkholderia atlantica. The sequence continues at coordinate 2,675,256 of NC_014117.1, forward strand.
CAGAAGATCAAGAAGACCGCCGAGCGCACGCTGCCGAGCTTTTCATTCGTCGAGAATCCGGACATCCTCGCCGCGGTCGCCCGGCTGCCGAAGCCGCCGTTCGCGGTCGGCTTCGCCGCCGAAAGCGACAATCTCGAGGTCCACGGCGAGGAAAAGCGCGCGCGCAAAAACGTGCCGCTGTTGATCGGCAATCTGGGGCCGCAAACGTTCGGGCTCGACGACAATGAAGTGGTTCTGTTCGAAGCAGGCCGCGCGACGAAGCTGCCACGCGCCGACAAGCAGACGCTGGCGCGCGCGTTGATCGCGGAAATCGCAAAGCGTGTGCCGCCCGGCATCAGTCCGGTTGGCTGAACGAGCGAGCGGCGGTGGGCCAGTGTGACCCTGCCGCCTTAGCCCGGCTAGCCGACCGGAATCATCTGGAGCACCACTGCCATGACGCTACTCTCCGTGCTCGATCAAACACCGGTGATCGCCGGCCATTCGGTGGCGGACGCGATCGCCGCGACCGTCGAACTCGCGCAACTCGCCGACGACCTCGGCTACACGCGCTACTGGTGCGCCGAGCACCACGGCCTGCGCGGCGTGTCGAATCCGTGCCCTGAGGTGATGCTGGCGCGCCTCGGCAGCGTGACCAAACGCATTCGCATCGGCTCGGGCGGCATCATGCTGCCGTACTACAGCCCGTTCAAAGTCGCCGAGCAGTTCATGATGCTCGAGGCGCTGTTTCCGAACCGCGTCGATCTCGGCGTCGGACGCGCGCCGGGCGGCGACATGCGCACCGCGCAGGCGGTCGCCGCCGGCGCATACAATCGCGGCGAGCTTTTTCCGCAGCAAGTCGCCGAGCTGATCGGCCTGATGCACGGCGCGCTGCCAGACGATCATCTCGCGCAGGGTGTGCTGCTGCAGCCGCAGATCGAGACGCGCCCGCAACTGTGGATGCTCGGCTCGAGCGAATTCGGCGGTCTGCTCGCGGCGCAGCTCGGCATCCGCTTCTCGTTCGCGCATTTCATCAACGCGCATTTCGGCAAACAGGTCGCGCTGGCGTATCGCGAGCGCTTCCAGCCTGGCAACGAAGCGTCGCAGCCGTATCTGGCTGCTGCCGTCTTCGTGATCTGCGCGGACACCGAGCAGGAAGCCGCGGACCTCGAAAAAGCCGTCGATCTGCGTCGCGTGCAGATGGCGTACGGCCTGAACGAACCGATTCCGTCAATCGAGCAAGGCATCGCGCAGGAATATGGCGAGCGCGAACAGCTCGTGATCGACCGCGAAAAGCCGCGCAGCATCATCGGCACGCCTGAGCGCGTGACCGAGCGGCTCACGGATTTGCAGCAGCAGTTCCAGGCCGACGAGCTGATGGTATTGACCGTCGCGGGCAGCTATCGCGCCCGGCTGCGCTCCTACGAACTGCTCGCCGAGGCGTTCCAGCTCGGCTCGAATCAGGCGGCTTGATCGCAGAGGTTTTGCCAGAGTCCGCCGCGTGCCCCTTCACCACACCCACCCCCACTATCGAACCTGAATGAAACTCGACCTGAAGATTCTCGATCAGCGCATGCGCGAACAGCTCCCCGCTTACGCGACGACCGGTAGCGCCGGCCTCGATCTGCGCGCTTGCCTCGACGAACCGCTGACGCTGAAGCCCGGCGAAACCGCGCTGGTACCGACCGGACTCGCGATCCACGTCGGCGACCCCGGCTATGCGGCGCTGATTCTGCCGCGCTCGGGTCTCGGCCATAAGCATGGGATCGTGCTCGGCAATCTGGTCGGCCTGATCGATTCCGACTACCAGGGCCAACTGATGATTTCGACGTGGAATCGCGGCGAAACGACGTTCGTGCTGAATCCGATGGAACGCCTCGCGCAACTGGTGATCGTGCCGGTCGTGCAGGCCAGGTTCAACATCGTCGAGGACTTCGAGGAAAGCGTGCGCGGCGCGGGCGGGTTTGGCAGCACCGGCAAGCATTGATCGATTGCTGCGACGCGGCGGCTGCGGCGTTCAGCGTACGCCGCCGCGAGCAGAAAATCAGAGCATAAAAAAACGGCGCGGGATAAAACCCGCGCCGTTCTGTTTTTATGTGTCTGGCCAGCTGGACTTCACGCCGGCCTGACTGACATCACTCGACTTCCACCGCCTCCGGATTCGGATTACGCGGCGCCGGATGCTCGTCGAAGGTCAACTGCACCTTGTCGTCGGCATCGACGTCGACCGTTACGCGGCCGCCGTTCATCAGCTTGCCGAACAGCAGCTCGTCGGCGAGCGCGCGACGGATCGTGTCCTGGATCAGGCGTTGCATTGGCCGCGCGCCCATCAGCGGATCGAAACCGTGCTTCGCCAGATGCTTGCGCAGCGCGTCGGTGAACAGCGCATCAACCTTCTTCTCGTGCAGCTGATCTTCCAGTTGCATCAGGAACTTGTCGACCACGCGCATGATGATTTCCTCATCGAGCGCACGGAAGCTGATCGTCGCGTCCAGACGGTTGCGGAACTCCGGCGTGAACATGCGCTTGATGTCGACCATCTCGTCGCCCGCCTCGCGGCGGTTCGTGAAGCCGATCACCGACTTGCCCATCGCCTCGGCGCCCGCGTTCGTCGTCATGATGATGATGACGTTGCGGAAGTCCGCCTTGCGGCCGTTGTTGTCCGTCAGCGTGCCGTGGTCCATCACCTGTAGCAGCACATTGAAGATATCCGGATGCGCCTTCTCGATTTCGTCGAGTAGCAGCACGCAATGCGGCTTTTTCGTGATCGCCTCGGTCAGCAGGCCACCCTGGTCGAAACCAACGTAGCCCGGCGGCGCGCCGATCAGCCGGCTCACCGCGTGACGCTCCATGTATTCCGACATGTCGAAGCGGATCAGCTCGATGCCGAGGGTGAACGCGAGCTGCTTCGCGACCTCGGTCTTGCCGACACCGGTGGGACCCGAGAACAGGAACGCGCCGATCGGCTTGTCGAGCTTGCCGAGGCCCGCGCGCGCCATCTTGATCGCGGCCGACAGTGCGTCGATCGCCGGGTCTTGCCCGAACACGACGCTCTTCAGGTCGCGGTCGAGCGTCTGCAGCTTGCTGCGATCGTCCTGCGACACGCTCTGCGCCGGCACGCGCGCGATCTTCGAGATGATTTCCTCGATCTCGTTCTTGCCGATGGTCTTCTTCTGCTTCGACTTCGGCAGAATGCGTTGCGCCGCGCCCGCTTCGTCGATCACGTCGATCGCCTTGTCCGGCAAATGGCGATCGGTGATGAAGCGGGCCGACAGCTCAGCCGCCGCCGACAGCGCACCCGACGAATACTTGACGCCGTGGTGCTCTTCGAAACGCGACTTCAGTCCGCGCAGGATCGCCACCGTCTGCTCGACGGTCGGCTCGGTCACGTCGACCTTCTGGAAACGACGCGACAGCGCCGCGTCCTTTTCGAAGATGCCGCGATATTCGGTGAAGGTGGTCGCGCCGATGCACTTCAGCGTGCCCGACGAGAGCGCCGGCTTCAGCAGGTTCGACGCATCCAGCGTGCCGCCCGACGCGGCGCCCGCGCCGATCAGGGTATGGATTTCGTCGATGAACAGAATGGCGTGCGGACGCTCCTTCAATTCCTTCAGCACCGTCTTCAGACGCTGCTCGAAGTCGCCGCGATACTTGGTGCCAGCGAGCAACGCGCCCATGTCGAGCGAATACACCTGGGCATCCGCCAGGATGTCCGGCACCTCGCCGCGCGTAATGCGCCATGCGAGCCCTTCGGCGATCGCGGTCTTGCCGACGCCGGCCTCACCGACCAGCAGCGGATTGTTCTTGCGCCGGCGGCAGAGCACCTGCACCACGCGCTCGACTTCCGACTCGCGCCCGATCAGCGGATCGATACGGCCGTCCTTCGCCATCTGGTTCAGGTTCTGCGTGAACTGGGCGAGCGGCGTTTCCTTCTGCGCGGCGGCTTCGTCGGACTCGGCATTCGCGTCGCTTGCTTTCGCGGCGTCGGAGCTGCTGGTCTTGGCGATACCGTGCGAGATGAAATTGACCACGTCCAGACGCGTGACGCCCTGCTGCTGCAGGTAGTACACCGCATGCGAATCCTTCTCGCCGAAGATCGCGACCAGCACGTTCGCGCCGGTCACTTCCTTCTTGCCGTTCGAGGTGGACTGCACATGCATGATCGCGCGCTGGATCACACGCTGGAAACCGAGCGTGGGCTGCGTGTCGACGTCGTCCGTGCCCGGCACGGTCGGCGTGTTGTCATGAATGAAGTTGCGCAGGTTCTGGCGCAGATCCTCGATATTGGCCGCGCATGCGCGCAGTACCTCTGCCGCCGTCGGGTTATCCAACAGCGCGAGCAAAAGATGTTCGACCGTTATGAACTCGTGCCTTGCCTGGCGCGCTTCCATGAACGCCATATGCAGGCTGACTTCCAGTTCCTGGGCAATCATGCTTCCTCCATCACACACTGCAGCGGATGCCCGGCCTGCCGTGCGTGGGTAACGACTTGCTCGACTTTGGTCGACGCGATGTCCCGCGTATAGACCCCACAAACTCCCCTGCCCTCGCGATGCACCTTCAACATGACCTGCGTTGCGGTTTCACGATCCTTATTGAAATATTCCTGCACGATCATCACGACAAATTCCATCGGCGTGAAGTCGTCATTCAGCAGCACCACCTTGTACATGGATGGCGGCTTGAGTTTCTGCTCCTGCCGCTCCAGTACGGTGCCGTCCTGCTTGTCCGGGATAATCGCCATACACCCATTCTAAACAACTAGGACAGGCCCGCAATCCTGTCAAAACCCGGCCGCCTGGCCGATGAGCCCGTTCGCTGCCGCCCGGCGGTCACGACGCTGTCATGATCGGCCGGTCTGTCGCGTTTTCGACGGGCCGATTGCGGTGCCGGCCCCCATCCTGTCATGCACGGTGCGTGCTGCACCGCGGTCGGATCGAGTATCGCACAACCTGCCGGTACTGGCTGCCAGCGCTCGCCGCGCTGGGCGTCGGCGCCGCGGGCACAGTCAGCATGTGAGTCGATTATGCGACTTTTCAAGCCACGCCGCTTGCGCCACCGCACATACGGAAGCGGTAAAAACCCTGGAAAGCGGCCTGTTTGCAACGCGACAACGACGTCTCAAAATTTTCTTGACACTCGAATAAAGAGCCCCAACAATCAAGCTGGCACTTTTTTCACTAAGCCATAATTTCGAAAAAATGCCGATGGTGAGCTTGTGAGGAGGGAACGACTGCCTCGCGTAGTCGTAGCTTTTCGAGGGCTCGTGGTAGTGACATGAGTTACAGGGGAAGTTGGAATGGCAACTGGTACGGTCAAATGGTTTAACGACGCAAAGGGTTTCGGATTTATCACGCCTGACGAGGGCGGTGAGGATCTGTTTGCACACTTCTCGGCCATCCAGATGAATGGCTTCAAGACGCTGAAGGAAGGCCAGAAGGTCACCTTCGAAGTCGTGCAAGGCCCGAAAGGTAAACAGGCATCGAACATTCAGGCACCAGCCTGAAGCGTTTCGATACCCGTCCTTTTTGAAACCCGGCTCCGCGCCGGGTTTCTTTTTTGCGGCGGCTTTCTGTTGCGGCGGATTTTCCCGCCGGAAAATCGCGCGAAAATTCCGGGTAAAAAAATACCCCGGCCGCTCGCTGGCGCCGGGGTTTTTTATGCAAACCGGATAATCCCGGCGCATCAATTACATATTTTCGATCATCACTTGCCCAAATGCGGAGCACGACACCTGGGTCGCACCTTCCATCAGGCGGGCAAAATCGTAAGTCACGCGCTTTTGCAGGATCGATTTTTCCATCGAACTGATTATCAGATCCGCCGCCTCGAACCACCCTAAGTGGCGCAGCATCATTTCCGCTGACAGGATTTCCGAGCCGGGATTCACGTAGTCCTTGCCCGCGTATTTCGGCGCCGTGCCGTGAGTCGCCTCGAACATCGCAACCGAATCCGACATATTCGCGCCCGGCGCGATGCCGATACCGCCGACCTGCGCGGCGAGCGCGTCCGAGATGTAGTCGCCGTTCAGGTTCAGCGTGGCGATCACGTCGTATTCGGCCGGGCGCAGCAGGATCTGCTGCAGGAACGCGTCGGCGATCACGTCCTTCACGACGACGTCGCCGCCGGTCTTCGGATTCCTGACTTTCATCCACGGACCGCCGTCGATCAGTTCCGCGTTGAACTCTTTCTGCGCGAGTGCGTAGCCGTAGTCGCGAAACGCGCCTTCGGTGTACTTCATGATGTTTCCCTTGTGCACCAGCGTCACCGAGCGGCGTTCATTGTCGATCGCATACTGGATCGCCTTGCGCACCAGACGCTCGGTCCCTTCGCGCGACACCGGCTTGATGCCGATGCCCGACGAATCCGGAAAGCGGATCTTCTTCACGCCCATTTCTTCGCGCAGAAACCTGATGATCTTCTTCGCCTGTTCGGACTCGGCCGGCCATTCGATGCCCGCGTAGATGTCTTCCGAGTTCTCGCGGAAGATCACCATGTTGGTCTTCTCGGGCTCGCGCACCGGCGACGGCACGCCCTTGAAATACTGCACCGGGCGCAGGCACACATAGAGGTCCAGTTCCTGACGCAACGCGACGTTCAGCGAGCGGATGCCGCCGCCGACCGGCGTGGTGAGCGGCCCCTTGATAGATACGATGTATTCCTTGACCGCCTGCAGCGTTTCGTCCGGCAGCCATACGTCCGGGCCGTACACCCGGGTCGCCTTCTCGCCCGCGTAGATTTCCATCCAGTGGATTTTCTTTTTGCCGCCGTACGCCTTTTCAACCGCCGCATCCACGACCTTGAGCATGACCGGCGTGATGTCCAGACCGGTGCCGTCGCCTTCGATGTACGGGATGATCGGCTCGTCTGAAACGTTGAGCGAGAAGTCGGCGTTGACGGTGATCTTATCGCCACCTGTCGGAACCTTGATGTGCTGATACGGCATGATCGGACTCCATTGAAAGCCGTGCAAAAGCTGATGGGAGACTGCCAAGAGATGCCCTCGCCACGCAATGCCGCACCGCCGCGAGCGGCCTGGCCGCTATTCTAGCCCACGCCCCAAGCCCGACGCGGCCGCCCCGGGCTGCGTGTTTTCCAACATGGACGGCACCTCGGGCGCGCCACGCTCGTCTATAAGATACAAGAATCTGCCTCCCGATTTATGCATTATCATCGCGCCGTATCGCTCTGCCGTCTCGCTCTCCTATGCGCCTTCTCGCCTTCAACAAGCCATTCGGCACCATCTGTCAATTTTCGCCACATGAGACGCGCGCGTCGCTTGCAGACTGGGTCAAGGTACCGGGTGTCTATCCGGCCGGCCGGCTCGACTCCGATAGCGAAGGCCTGCTGCTGCTCACCGACGACGGCGCGCTGCAGGCGCGCATCGCGGAGCCGCGTCACAAGCTCGTCAAACGCTATTGGGCGCAAGTCGAAGGCGCGCTCGACGACGCCGCGTTGAAAAAGCTCGCACGCGGCGTCGATCTCGGCGACTTCGTGACACGCCCATGTCAGGCGAACTACGTCGAACCGTCCAGCTCACTATGGACGCGCACGCCGCCGATCCGCTATCGCGCGGCGATCCCGACCACGTGGATCGAACTGTCGATCACAGAAGGCAAGAACCGACAGGTGCGTCGCATGACGGCAGCGGTCGGTTTTCCGACGCTGCGACTCGTGCGCGTCGGCATCGGTGCACTTGACATTTTTTCACTCGGACTACAGCCCGGCGAGAGCATCGAGTTGCGAGCGAACGCGCCATGGGATGGTGTCGCCTGAACGTGAATCAGCGTGCACGTGATCACTCGAAACAGGTTTCACGGCTGTGCCAATCAACGCTAACTCGTTGTAGCTACAGGCGAAACAATGCGTGAAACGCAAGCGCGAAGTGCGTGAAACTAATGAGCTCGCGCGAGCCTGCGTGATGCAGTCCGATCGCGTGTGATGACGATAAAAATTTCCGCGCAATTCGCGTCAACCGCCGTACAACTCCATGCGTTATTCGACGCAGATGCCGCCGAAGCTATCCGGCATTCAGCCTTAAAGACCTTTGCATAAGCCGTTTTTGCGCGGCGAGTACGAAAGTCCGAACGCTAGCAGACGCGTCGAAAATTTTGTTCGATGCGGCTGTCAACCGAAAGGTGGATGGCACGTTTACCGACATGACTCTACATTTGCCGGGTCATTTGGTTAATTAACTCAAGCTGAGGATTCACAAAATGAACAAACTGATCGCCGCTCTGGTCGCTGGCCTCTTCGCAACGGCAGCATTCGCACAAGCATCCGCACCGGAAGCAGCTCCGGCAGCTCCGGCAGCAGCTTCGTCGGCAAAGAAGACCACCAAGCACGCTCACAAGAAGTCGCACAAGAAGGCAGCAGCAGCTGCTGCAGCTTCGGCAGCTTCGGAGTAAGTTGCTTGTAAAAACGCAGTAAAGAACTAGCTTCGTTGCCGTTCTTACGGCGTTGTAAGGCAGATCACCGCGAGGCGATCTGCCTTTTTGTTTTTGACGCGCTCGCGTAACATGCGCGAGTTGATTTCAGCAAGGAGTCTTGTCGTGCGATTTTCCATCCGCTCGTCGATGGCGCGTTTCGCCGTCGCCGTTGCACTGCCGCTCGCGGCGCTGTCATTCGCCGCCACCCCGGCTCCCGCCGAGGCGCAGCAGATGCCCTCGGGCGCCAAGCAGCCGAGCGAGTTTCCGCGCGTCAAGCTGACCGCCGGCATGTTCGTGATCGACGCGGCCGTCGCCGCCAACGACGCGGATCGCGAACAGGGTTTGATGTATCGCACGAAGCTCGGGCCGAACGAAGGCATGCTGTTCGTGTTCAACGAGAACGCGGGCCACTGCTTCTGGATGAAGAACACGCTGATTCCGCTGTCGATCGCGTTCATGCGCGCCGACGGCACGATCACCGACATCGACGAAATGCAGGCCGAGACCACCAACAACCACTGCCCGACGCACAACGGCGTGTTCGCGCTGGAAATGCCGAAGGGCTGGTTCACGGCGAAGGGCATCAAGCCGGGCATGCAGATCCAGGGCTTGCCGCCGGTGCCGGGGATCACGCAGTAACGCCTCTCACCGCCGGGCTGCGCGCCTACGCAGCCCTATAAATGGCCACCTGAGCGGTTCCGCAAGCCGCCATCTGGGCAGCCCGACCGCCCCGCCCTGCTGTCCGAGAAAAGCCGGCGCCTCGACCCGAGGCGCCGGCTTTTTTTCGCCCGCGCAGCCCCGCGCGGTCAGCCTTCGCGCCGGCTGGCAGGATTCATGCAAAAGACCAATCGACGCGCTATCCTTGTAATCTCGATTTGGTAACGCCACATACAGCACCACCCAGACTCCCCGGGCGGCTTACGCGGTCGCCCGGCATGCGTTTCAGGCGCGCCATTACAAGGAGATTCACGTGCCCCGCAAGACTCCCATCGAGCGCTACCGGAATATCGGCATCAGCGCTCACATCGATGCCGGCAAAACCACCACCACCGAACGGATTCTGTTCTACACCGGCGTGACCCACAAGATCGGCGAGGTTCACGACGGTGCGGCCACGATGGACTGGATGGAACAGGAGCAGGAGCGCGGCATCACGATCACGTCGGCCGCCACGACAGCGTTCTGGAAAGGCATGGCCGGCAACTATCCCGAGCACCGGATCAACATCATCGACACCCCCGGGCACGTCGACTTCACGATCGAAGTCGAGCGCTCGATGCGCGTGCTCGACGGCGCGTGCATGGTGTACGACTCGGTCGGCGGCGTGCAGCCGCAATCGGAAACCGTGTGGCGCCAGGCGAACAAGTACAAGGTGCCGCGCATCGCGTTCGTCAACAAGATGGACCGCGTCGGCGCGGACTTCTTCCGCGTGCAGCGGCAGATCGGCGAACGCCTGAAGGGCGTCGCCGTGCCGATCCAGATTCCGATCGGCGCGGAAGAGCACTTCCAGGGCGTGGTCGACCTCGTCAAGATGAAGGCGATCTACTGGGACGACGCGAGCCAGGGCATCAAGTTCGAGTATCGCGACATCCCGGCTGAACTCGCCGCAACGGCGAAGGAATGGCACGACAAGATGGTCGAGGCCGCGGCCGAGGCGAACGAGACGCTGCTCGAAAAGTACCTGGGCGGCGAGCATCACCTGACCGAAGAAGAAATCAAGCAAGGCATCCGCGCGCGCACGATCGCCAACGAGATCGTGCCGATGCTGTGCGGCAGCGCGTTCAAGAACAAGGGCGTGCAGGCGATGCTCGACGCGGTGATCGACTATCTGCCGTCGCCGGTCGACGTGCCTGCGATCACCGGTCACGACGAGCACGACAAGGAGATCGAGCGTCATCCTAACGACGACGATCCGTTCTCGGCACTCGCCTTCAAGATCATGACCGACCCGTTCGTCGGCCAGCTGATCTTCTTCCGCGTGTACTCGGGCGTCGTCAATTCGGGCGACACGGTCTACAACGCGGTCAAGGAAAAGAAGGAGCGCCTCGGCCGCATCCTGCAGATGCACGCGAACGAGCGCAAGGAAATCAAGGAGGTCTACGCGGGCGACATCGCCGCGGCCGTCGGCCTGAAGGAAGCGACTACCGGCGACACGCTCTGCGATCCAAACCACGTGATCATCCTCGAAAAGATGATCTTCCCGGACCCGGTGATCTCGCAGGCCGTCGAGCCGAAGACCAAGGCCGACCAGGAGAAGATGGGCATCGCGCTGAATCGTCTCGCGCAGGAAGATCCGTCGTTCCGCGTGCAGACCGATGAAGAATCCGGACAGACGATCATCTCCGGCATGGGCGAGCTGCACCTGGAAATTCTGGTCGACCGGATGAAGCGCGAGTTCGGCGTCGAAGCAACTGTGGGCAAGCCGCAGGTCGCCTATCGCGAGACGGTGCGTAACAAGGTCGAGGACGTCGAAGGCAAGTTCGTCAAGCAGTCGGGCGGCCGCGGCCAGTACGGTCACGCGGTGATCGCGCTCGAACCTTCCGAACAGGGCAAGGGCTACGAGTTCGTCGATGCGATCAAGGGCGGCGTGATTCCGCGAGAATTCATCCCGGCCGTCGACAAGGGCATCCAGGAAACGCTGAAAGCCGGCGTGCTGGCGGGCTATCCGGTCGTCGACGTGAAAGTCACGCTGACCTTCGGTTCGTATCACGACGTCGACTCGAACGAAAACGCGTTCCGCATGGCTGGCTCGATGGCGTTCAAGGAGGCGATGCGCAAGGCGAAGCCCGTGCTGCTCGAACCGATGATGGCCGTCGAGGTGGAAACGCCCGAGGACTTCATGGGCAACGTGATGGGCGACCTGTCGAGCCGTCGCGGCATGGTGCAAGGCATGGAAGACATCGCGGGCGGCGGCGGCAAGCTGGTCCGCGCGGAAGTGCCGCTCGCCGAGATGTTCGGCTACTCGACGTCGCTGCGCTCGGCCACCCAGGGCCGCGCGACTTATACGATGGAGTTCAAGCACTACGCCGAAACGCCGGGCAACGTCGCCGAAGCCGTGATCAACGCGAAGAAGCAATGACGCTGACGCGGCGCTGCCGGGCATCATGAGTCGAAGCCCGCTCCATGTGAGCGGGCTTTTTATTTCGTGGCGCCCGTGGCATGGTCGCGCGACGCAGCCGTTTTTTGAACGTGCCAGAATGTCGACCAGGTACGCGGCACGCAAGCCGAGGAGGAGAGACGATGAGCCAGGATCACGAACATCCGCATTACCGGGCCGAGCACGAAGCCGCCGAAACCGGCGGTCAGGTCGACTGGCGCGAGCACGGCGTGAAGGTCATCCGCGGCGATCAGCTCGATACCAATACCGCACAAACGCCGGGCATGAACCGCGCGGCTGCGATCAACGCCGCGCGCGTCGGCGCGCAGAAGATCTGGGCCGGCACCGTGACGATCCATCCGAACGCGAAGACCGGCGCACATCATCACGGCGCGCTCGAAAGTGTGATCTACGTGGTGCGCGGCCAGGCGCGCATGCGCTGGGGCGAGCATCTGGAATTCACCGCCGAGGCCGGTCCCGGCGATTTCATCTTCGTGCCGCCGTACGTGCCGCATCAGGAGATCAATGCGAGCACCGACGAGCCGCTCGAATGCGTGCTCGTACGCAGCGACAACGAAGCGGTCGTCGTCAATCTGAACATCGACGCGGTCGAGCAGCCGGACACGGTCTACTGGGTCGATCCGATCCACAAGCATCCGCACGATCACTAAGGCGCTCATTTGCCAGCTCATTTGCCAGCTCATTTGCCAGCTCATTTGCCAGCTCATTTGCCAGCTCATTTGCCCGCTCATTCACCTGCTGATCGACCCGCCCGCGCCACATGACGCCTACCGCTTCGCTGCGCCATCGCCTCGTCACGCTCTACGCGGTGCTGATCGCCGCCAACGTCGGCGCGTGGCTGTGGGCGCTGATCGCGTTTCGCCAGTACCCGCTGCTGCTCGGCACCGCGCTGCTCGCGTATGGTTTCGGTCTGCGTCATGCGGTCGACGCCGACCACATCGCGGCGATCGACGCCGTCACGCGCAAGCTGATGCAAACGGGCAGGCGACCGCTCGGCATCGGGCTCGCGTTTTCGCTCGGACACTCGACGATCGTGATCGCGGCGACGATCGGCATCGCGTGGACCACGCATTCGCTGCATGGGCGCTTCGAGAGCCTCAGGGAAGTCGGCGGCGCGCTCGGCACGCTGGTTTCCGCGACGTTCCTGCTGGTGCTCGCGGCGGTCAATCTCGTGATCCTGCGCGATGTGTGGCGCCGCTACCGGCACGCGCAACATGATAGCGTGGCGGCCACCGCGTCAGCCGATCCGCTCGCCCCAGCCGGGCTGCTGTCGCGTGCGTTGCGGCCGCTGTTCCGGCTGGTCACCAAAAGCTGGCACATGTACCCGGTCGGCGTGCTGTTCGGGCTCGGCTTCGATACCGCGACCGAGATCGGCCTGCTCGCGATCGCCGCGTCGCAGGCGAACACCGGCCTGCCGCTCTACTCGATCCTCGTGTTTCCGGCGCTCTTCACGGCCGGCATGACGCTCGTCGATTCGACCGATAACGTGCTGATGGTGCACGCATACGGTTGGGCGATGGACGACCCGAAGCGCAAGCTGTACTACAACGCGAGCATTACGTTCGTGTCGGCGGTGGTCGCGATCGTGATTGGCGGCATCGAGGCGTTGGGACTGTTGTCGGACGGCTTCTGCTGGAGCGGCGGCGTGTCGGATGCGATCGCCCGCATCAACGATCATTTTGGCGCGCTCGGCTATGCGATCGTCGCGGCCTTCATGGCGTGCTGGATCGGCTCGGTACTGTTTCATCGCTGGAGACGGCCGGATGTGGCGGAACGATAAGTCGCCGCTGGCCGCCGTGGCGAGAAATTGCCCAATGCGCCGCAGTTGAATGCGGATACCGAACCCTCACGATGACTATTCGTGAGAGTGATCGAATGATTTTGTGAGGCGTCGTTGTCTTTCAAGCTCGCCATGAAGCTGGCGCCGATGCTGTGTGAACGAGCAAAGGATCTCTCTCATGATGCGCAGTAGCTCCCGGGATTGCGACGAGTCCATCCCTTTTCTCTGGGCGTCCTGAACGCGCCTTTCTTGGAGGCTGATTCGCTGCAGTGCTTCCATGATATGGCGAGCCGCAAGCGCGAGTGTTGACTCTTCCTCAGTCAGGAACGTCACGGAGGCCTCCCGGTTCGATCACCGCAGCAAGCGGCGCGCTTGCTGCCGTTACGAGCATACACCTGGCAACTCGCGGCGGACCGTCTGGCAGGACCATGTCGCGCGGCCATCAGCATGAGCGACATCTTGTGAACGCAGACTACGCGAAGGCACCGCAGGCGCGAGTAATGGGGCGCTGTCGCGGGTTAAGTCACGCAGGGTCGCCAGTTGTGAGCATCAAACTGTAGACCATGGCGCTTGCTTTCGCGCCGGCAACCGTGTCACTGAACAGCCGTGACGACCGGCCGGTACAGAATGGTCTGATGTCGCGCTCGATGACATTATTTTCGATGGCGGCACGCCCGTCGCTTACGTATCGACAGAGATACGTCCACTGGTTTCTCGCGTATGAGATCGCCTTGCCCAGCAGGCTTTCGGGCAAGACCTGCGGCGCCTGTTCGTCCAGCCAGGCTCCAAACGCTTCGAGCAGTGGCACGCTGTGCTGCTGACGCAGCTGGTACGTATAGTCAACCCGTGTTTCGCCTTCGCGCAGATCGGCCTTGGCGAGCGTTTCGACCTGATACAGCGCCTTGAAGTATTTGATCCGGTTGCGTCTGCGGTTGTGGAAGGCGGACACGGCACGCGCAAACGTGTCCAGTTGCATGGACTGCTCGACCAGCGTCACCAGACTGTTGATGCCTGCTCGGAAGTCGACTGGCTCGCGGTGCAGGAACACCCTCAGGTCGGCCTCGAAGCGAAACATCAGTGCAGTCCCAATGCCGCGATCATGGCGCTCACGAGGGCGGCGTCGTGTTCCGAGCATTCAAGCTCCAGCTTCACGCCATTGGGCAACTGGGCCGACAGCCAAGCCGAGGTCGGCGACCGCGAAGACCGATGCGGCGACCGATCTTGTTGCTGCGCGTATACAGCCGGCGTTGAAGCCGGCGCCGGTGCCGGCTTCGCGATCGCGACGACTGGCACAAACGCCGACGCTGAAGCGGTCATGTCGCTGTTGCTCGCGGGCGTTTCCGCCTGCCGGTGCAGCCGAACCTATTTGCGCAACTGGTTGGCGTTCACCCCGGCCTTCAGCGCCAGACCAGACAATGACGCCCCCGGGTTGCTCGCAGGCCGCGACCAGTCGCCGCTTGTCCAGAGGATCGAAGCTGCGCTTGCCGCCTATCCCAACGCGCGTCACGCGCAAAGGCAAAAACGAAAGGTCATCCTGGGTCATGAATTGCGTCCGCAAGTTGTGGTTGCGGACGCAATCGTGGCGCTTGCTGGATGCAAAAGCCGGGTGGCGGAAATTGCGCGCTTACGGAACTATTGCAGACCTTCCCAACCGCGCGAAAGCATATTTCGCAGCAACTTCTAACGCTCCCGGAACGCTTCTCGCGCTTTGAAAATCGGCTTCAGCAGATAGTCAAGGATAGTTTTCTCACCGGTACGGATGTCGACCGTCGCAACCATGCCCGGCAGAATCGGCAAGCTTTTCCCGCCAGCATGCAACTCACTGGTGTCTGTCAGCACAAGCACGCGGTAGTAGGTGGCATCGGCACGACCCGCTGCGGCCTTCTGGTCATCCTTGAGGGTGTCAGGACTGATGTGCTCGACCTTGCCCGTCAGGCCGCCATAAATGCCATAGTCGTAGGCGGTGATCTTCACCGTGGCCGGTTGACCGGGATGCAGAAATGCGACGTCCGAAGGCTTGATATGGGCCTCCACTAGCAACTGATCCTCCAGCGGCACGATTTCCATGATGTGCTCGCCCGGCTGAATGACGCCCCCAATCGTATTGACGCGCACGTTCTTCACCGTGCCATATACCGGTGCCACCACCGTCGTCCGCTCCAGGACATCCGCGCGACCAACCACAGTTTCGCTGGTTTGCGCCAGTTCCAGTTCCAACTTCGTCAGTTCCGAGTTCGCATCGGCCTGAAACTTGTTACGCCGCTCGACGATCTGAGAACGCAAGTCGTTTGCCTGACGACGCATGCGTAAAAGTTCGACTTCGGATACCAACCCCTTGGCCGCAAGCGGCTCCGCCAGACCGATTTCCTTGCCCGAGAGCGAATAGCTCTTTTCCAGCGCAGCCACGCTGTCGTCCAGTGCTCGCCGCCGCGCATTGTATGCGAGCGTCTCCTGCTTCACGACCGCAGGCACGCCTTTCACGTCGTCCGGAAAGGTCAGAGCTTGCCCGTACGCCTCGGCGCGCAAACGCGCAATCGTCGCCTTCAGTCCAACTGATTTCGACCACGCTTCGCGATAGCTCGTCTCTGCTCGCGTTGGATCGATCTTTGCCAACACCTGGCCCTTTTTGACGATATCGCCTTCGCGTACATCCAGTTGCTCGAGAATCCCGCCTTCGAGACTCTGGATAACCTGCTCGCGGCTCTTCGAAATGATGGTTCCGTCGCCGTGCGTAATCTCTTCCACGCGAGCGAAATGCGACCACGTCAAACCGACTGACAGAATCGCGAGAATAACGTAAAGCATGATCACCGAGCCTGGAGTCGACTGCGTAAGCAGCGATTCCTTGATGTCGTTCATGAATGCGGCGTCGCCTGGGGTGAGCTTGGCGTCCTTTGCGCCGCGTCTGCGAATATTGAAGTTCATTGAAATTGCTCCTCGTTCGGCACGCCTGCCCGTGTGTTACCGACTTGCGCCGTAACTGCTGAAACCGGCCTTTGTGCGGCCATGATCTTGATACTCCGAGCGGCCGCATTGGGCGCCACGGGCGTACCGGATGTGTCGGGAGCGGTTGTGGCCACGGTTCCCGGCGAAGTGCGCTGTTGCACGTGCGAGTGCGCTTCACCCTCTCCAGCTGTCTTGGCCTTACCCGACAGCGCGGCGAGAATCTTGTCCTTCGGACCGTCAGCAACGACTTTACCTTCCTCGACAACGACAATCCGGTCAACCAGGGCCAACAAGGACGGCCGATGGGTCACGACAACCAACGCCTGTCCGACCGTTGCACGGGCGAGGTGCTCGAGGAAAACCGCCTCGGTCTGGCTGTCCATCGCACTGGTCGGCTCGTCGAGCAACAGAAGCTGCGGCCGGGCCAGGAGGCTGCGAGCTAACGACACCAGTTGACGCTGGCCGCCGGAGATGCCCAGGCCACCTTCTCCGATCGGAAGGTTGATCCCCTTTGGATGGCGGCTGGCGAAGTGGTCAAGGCCGGTCAGACGCATCACGCGCAAAAACTCGTCAGCGCTCGCTTCGGGCCGGCCGATCATCACGTTTCCGCGCAGGGTGCCGTGAAAGAGACGCGCGTCTTGACCCACGTAACCCACCGCTTTGCGCCAGTCGGCCAGGTCAATCTGCTCGACATCCAGACCGTCCGTGAATACTTGGCCGCCGACCGGTGCATAAAGACGCGCCATCACACGCAGCAGGGTCGATTTACCGCTACCCACGCGTCCCAGTATGGCAACCCGCTCACCCGCCCCGATGGTCAGATTGACGTCCTTGAGAACCGACGGAGTCGGCTGCGTGTCTGGCGCGGGATACGAGAAGCACACGTCCTTCAGCGTGATTTGTCCCGAGAGCAGTGGTTTGGGCAGATAGGTGCGTGACGAATCACGATCGACGGGCATCGCCATCAGGCTATTCAGCGAGTGCAGCGCGGCCTTCGCCTGCTGGAAGCGCAAGGCGAGTCCCATCACCTGGCCTAGCGGCGCGGTAATTCGACCGGCCAGCATCACGGTACCGATTAGCGCACCTTGCGTCAGCTCACCGTCGCCAATCAGGTACACACCGAGCACGACCAGTACCACCGTCTGCAACTGCTGCATCAGAGTGATGAAGCTCATCGCCTTGCTGGAAATCTGGCGAGACTTCATCGACGACGATGCCGCCATCCCGCTGAAGGTCTCCCAACGTTTTTGCATATGGCCTTCACCACCCACCGCCTTGAGTGTTTCCAGACCTTCAATCGACTCGATCAGTACACCTTGCTTGAGCGAGGCTTCCTTGAGATTCTCTTTCATCAGTCGGGCAAGCGGCCACTGCACAAACAGACTCGCCCCGATGATCAACGGAATCATCAGCAACGGCACCCAACCGAGCAAGCCTCCGACCGCGAAAACCACACCTACGAAGACGAACACGAACGGCAGATCGGAAATCGCGGACAGCGTCGCGGAGGCCGCGAAGTCTCGTACTGACTCGAACTCACGCAGTTGGTTCGCGAAGGAACCCGCCGATGTCGGCTTATGCTCCATCCGGATGGAGAGCGCTCGCCGGAATAAAAGCGTGCCCATGATGAGATCCGCTTTCTTCCCGGCGACGTCCAGCAGATGGCTGCGAACATGACGAGAGATCGCTTCAAACAACATCGCAATTCCAACCCCGATCGCGAGTGACCAGAGCGTGACGTAGGCTTGGTTCGGTACCACGCGGTCGTATACGTTCATCGTGAAAAAGACGCTGGCGAGGCCGAGCACATTGATAAGCAATGCGCCAAGCGCCGCACTCGCGTAGTAGCGCCGATAACGCCATAGCGTACCGAGGAGCCAGTGGCCGGCCGGCTCGACGCTGTCCCCTTCGCTCAACTCGACCCTGGCCGTCGGCTTGACCAGAATGGCGTAGCCTGCGTAGATGTCATCCATTTCCTCTTGGGTGTACTCCACCGGCTCGTAGCCGATTTCCGGCACGATCACCTGGTACAAAATGCGGCTTTTGGCCTCCCTGTCTGGATTCGCTCGTCGACCAACTAACACGCAGCCGCCCATGCGGCGATGCAGCAAAATGACCGGCAACACATGCCCCGGCAGCAATTGCAGGTGGCGCTCCACGAGGCCGGCCGTAAGACCCGCATTAGACAGAGCGCCGAGCGCCAGTGACGGCGAAAGCATACCGCTCTTGGGAAGGCCCGCGGTCAGCGCCTCCGCGGTCTTGCCACAACCGTAGCGCTCACAGATCCACATTACGGAACTGAGTAGGCCGTCCTCGTTGGTGAGGGCCTGTGCCGCAGCCTGCACGTCAGGAAAAACGTCTTGAGTCATGATCGGAACCGGTTAGATTGATCGTGGTAGCGCGATACCTGAACCGTGATCTGGACGTACAGAACGTTGAAATCCTTGTCGTCTAAGGGTCGATTCGGTTACTTCGCGTGATTGGTAAACGAAACATGAAATTTCGCAACGGCTTCCATTGTCTAAAAAACATTCAGTTGAAGAAATCAGACGGTCGCACCGATATGGCAGGACCAGTACGAATTAGTAGTTCGCTCCC
The DNA here is from genome assembly GCF_000092885.1 of Paraburkholderia atlantica. Lineage (NCBI taxonomy): Bacteria > Pseudomonadati > Pseudomonadota > Betaproteobacteria > Burkholderiales > Burkholderiaceae > Paraburkholderia > Paraburkholderia atlantica. Next base: position 2,694,103 of record NC_014117.1, read on the forward strand.
CTTTCGCCGCAACGCCATTGGACGAAGCAGCGTTAAGACCTCGCACTTACGGGAGTGGCCGTAAAACCAAGACGGAAGTTCGCTTTTGCACCGCGCATCGGTGCACGACGACACTCTGAACTGAGATTGACCCGCGAAGACGGACACCTATCCTTTTGATGAGGGGGTGTCGAAATGGGAGAGGCTCGTACCTCATAGCCTATGGAGTCAAAGCTAAGGCTCTATGGGCTGAATTCTGACAAAGCGTTCCAGTTGTTTTCCGGGTGGGCTGCCTATTTTTGTGCCGTCGCGATTGTTGTGCGCGATATTCTGACATAATCACTCAACTTCGGAATAACTAGGAATTTCTCAGAGTGGTCACCTTGTTGAACTGGACGAACCCTCCGCACGCGAACTGAGAGAGGTGGCCCCGCACGGTCCGACCGGTTTTCGATATTTTTGAGCGGAGCGTACGACGCAAACATGCTGCCGACTTGATCGCTGGCAGCGTCGCGTATGCTTCATCCGGCGTCTGATCTCTGCCAGACTCGAATGGGGCCATTACGGGTTGTACAGCTCTATGTAATTGCCAATGGAGCGCCGAGCATGGCTGACCGACTCGCTGGGCTTCAGATAGACTTCCGCGTTCTTGATGCGCCGGACTCTTTCGACGAACACGTTGTCACGCCAGCTGCCACGGCCATCCATCGACAGCCGGATGCCACACGCGTCGGTGAATGCGCCCGCCTCGAACAGACGCCCCTGATCGGTACTCAGGATGTCGGGCTGCACGTAGTGAGCAAATGCCTTTTCGACTATCTCAACAGCTTGCGTGGCTTTCAGCGCAATGACGACCCGGTGACCGAGCACCTTTCGGGCCGGCCAGTCCATGCCGACCAACCCCGTCTGTCGCTAAACCGACAGCACATACGTACGGTCGATCATCGCTTTGCGCCTTGTACTCCCGCCTTGGTGAGTACCGTCCAAATTTGCGCGACTAGCATTCAATTGTTACCGATCAGATCGAAATCTGTCACGTATGTGACTACACCTCAAAGCAGGAAGCCTTCAAATGGATGACTTTACCATCCGGGTCATTCTCGCCGATGACCATCCAGCTGTCGTTGCCGGATTACTCCATACGCTCAAGAAGTACCCCACGCTTGACGTTGTAGATACGGTTGGCAACTCCACTGAATTACTTGCTGCGCTTGGCAAACAGCCCTGCGACGTCCTCGTATCCGATTACTCGATGCCCGGCGGCGATTACGGCGACGGTATCACACTGTTTTCGTTTTTGCGACGCCGGTACCCGGCTCTACGAATCGTTATATTGACTATGATCGACAATCCTGGCGTTATTCGCTCTATTCTCAAGCTCGACATTCAATGCATTCTCAGCAAGGCTGATACGACCGACCATCTGCTAGCGGCGATCCACGGCGCATATGCAAATGGTCGTTATTTTTCCCCTGCTATTTCGAAGATTGTCTGGCAGCTTGACATTGAATCATCGACTTCCAGTAGCCGGACGCTCACCAAGCGCGAGTCCGAGGTAATTCGGCTGTTTGTATCGGGACTCTCCGTCAACGAAATTGCGGCGCAACTCAAGCGCAGCAAACAGACCATCAGCGCGCAAAAAACCAGTGCGATGCGCAAACTTGGAGTGGCAACCGACACTGATCTGATCAAGTACTCCATCGGCGCGGCGCTGGCGCAAGAGCCGGATAGCGAAGATCGCAATAATGGGCCGGACGACACAAAACCGGAGGCAAGCTAGTGTGAACCGCCGTGTATTTGGTAGGAGGCTCCAACTCTCGAGGGAATGGAGCTATAAGCAAGTCGAACAGGTTTTTTGCTGAAGTCCGCGAACATCCCGTGCGCATGGTGCAAGAGCATCGGGGGCGAGTATGGCAGACAGGATTCAGCAGCGAATCCATCGCCCGCGAAGTTTGGTGTACGAACAGGATGCTGCAGGGATTGGGTAAGCGATAAGAAGTTAATCGCCTCGTCTGTCGCGACAGCGGACAACGCATACATGAGGGTCGATCATCGCTTTGCGCCCTGCAATCCCGCTTTCGTGGGCCCTCAACCGCCTGTGCGGCCAGTCTCTAGCCAGCCGACCAGCGCACCTGCCGACGAATATTCCTGCAGTACCGCCGCGTAGCCGTCGAAGCGATTCGTCACTTCGCTCACGCTGTTGCCATAGTGATCGTTCTCGGCGAGCAATACATCCAGCAGAGTTCGTTTGCCCAAGTGGTACCACTGTTCGAAAAAGGCCTTGCGCACCTGATCGGTCTCGGCGGAAAGTCGTGCGTATTGGTCGGCGCGGCTCAGCATGGTGTGCGCATCCTGATCCGCGGCACGGATGCCATACTCAAGGTCACGTCGCTGCTGATCGAAGCGCTGCCACGTGGCCTGTGCCCGATACCCGGCCGCGGCCGTTGCCGCCTTCGTCGAACCGCCGCGAAATGCCGCCCAGTTAAGCGTCAGCATGGTCTGCCACGGCGCCCGTTGTCCCGAACCTCCTACCCCAGCATTCGCACTGACAACCCAGTTCACCGTCGGCAGCCCCGACGCTTTCACCGCCTTTGCATTCAGATCGGCCGCATTAGCCTCGGATTGAATTTGACGCAGACTCGAATGAGCATCTACCTGCTGCAGAAGTTGCGGCAGATTGCCCGGTTGGATGGGCCAATTGCGCGTGCGCGGAATCTCGGGCGTTGTCTCACCCACCAGCTTTTGCAATTTCAGTTCCGCATCGCGCACCTTGGCTTGTGCGGAATCGCGCGCGGCTTCTGCCTGCAACAGACGGGCCTTCGCCTGCGTGAGTTCGCTGCCTCGGCCTCGGTCGACAGCCACGATTTCACTGAGCATTTTCACGAGCGTGGCCATGCGCTCGACGAATTTCTGACTCAAGTCAACGATCGCACGTTGCTTCCCCAGCTCGACAAGCGTGCTAGTCACGTCGAACGCATTCTGATCTCGAGCCATAGTGTAATTGCTACGCGCCGCATCCGAGAGATGCTCACGGCTTCCGATCGTGTTCTTTGTGCGGCCCCAGTCGTACACCGTCGTCGTGATGGTCGCCGTGGCCACATTGCCGTTGTCGTAGCCATTCCGATTGCTGGGACCAAAATTAATGCCCTGCGTCTGCGAGCCGATGTCGACTTGTGGCCACCGCAGCCCTTTCGCTTCGTCCACATCTGCATTCGCAGCTTCGAAGGCTGCATACGCCTGCCCCACTTCGGGACTACGCTTCTCTGCCTTCTCGACAGCGTCAAGGAAGATACGACGTAGCGTGGCGGAATCCACCGAAGGCACGCCATCGGTACTGGACGGTTGCGCTTCAAGCCACTGCGCGAACGTCTCTGGGGGCGTGCGGCTTTCCGACTTCGACGGCTGTTTCGCTTCCGCGGAAATTGACTTCATTGCAATTTCGGCGTCGCTTGCCAATGACTGATCGGGCTTCGTGTGCGCACCCACATGGCCACTCACCGCCAAGCTAAACAGTGACAGAATCAGCCATGTTATAGGGCGTTGCGCCAAACCGTGGGAGCCGTCCTCTAAGCTCGAGGCCTCCACCGCAGCTTGCACGTTAGGTCGAATTGCTTGAGTCATAATCGGAATCGGTCAGATTGATCGTGATGACGCGACACCTAGCCGAGGCCGGAACTTACAAAGCGATGAAACAATCCTTGTCGTTTTTGGGGGCCGATTCGGCTACTTCGCGTGACAGATGAACGAAAAATGAAAATTTTGTAGTGCATCCATTGTCGGGAATTCAGTCAGTTGCCGAAATCAGACCGGCGCACCGAGCCGGCAGGACTAGTACGAATTTGTATATCGCCCGGACTTCGACTATTTGCCGGCTTCGCCCGCGCCACCTTCGCCTTGGCCGCTGGGGAGTGCGCACGTCGATTCCTTCTCTTTGCGTTTTTGGGTTTTTCTCTGTCGGCCATCATGGCCGACTAAAGTTGAGCAGCATTGGCGCAAATGTTGAGCGCGCACGGAGACATCGAGTTGTCGCACCTGGAAGCTGAGGACAATCCCCCGCAGATGGGGTTGACAATGAAAAAGATTGCAGCGGCGTTCTTGTGCGGCTGCAACAAACTCCGCCGACTCAATGACCGCGCGTTGGACGTGAACCCGCGTCCGCATCCGAAATCCTGGCAGGATGCCGCTGACCGATCACGATCGCCACAGTGTGGTCATGCGCGCCCGTTCATCGCGAGTGTATTTTGGTACGGCATACTGATTTCACGGATTGCGTCGAACAGACTCATTCATAGGGTCATGGCTTCCTTTGTCTTCCAATTGGGTTCGAACGTGATGCTGACATTTGCGAAACATTCCTCAAATCAGTCTGCTCGCTTGTCGTCCACGACAGCTTCCGTCGAGCGAAACACCGTTCTCTAGCCCACTTTTAAGCGATATGGCTGTCTGGGCCGCGCTTAAGACCGCGTGACGCTTGCGGTAGCCATCGAGGAAGCGCGCGATCCGGTTGATCGAATCCGCGAGGTCGTCGACGTTCGGCAGGAACACGACGCGGAAGTGATCCGGGGTCTTCCAGTTGAAGCCGGTGCCCTGCACGAGCAGCACGCGCTCTTCGAGCAGCAGATCGAGGATGAACTGCTGGTCGTTCTGGATCGGATACACCTTCGGGTCGAGGCGCGGGAACATGTACAGCGCCGCTTCTGGTTTCACGCAGCTTACACCGGGGATCGCCGTGAGCATGTCATACGCGAGCTCGCGCTGCTTGTACAGGCGACCGCCCGGCACGATCAGGTCGTTGATGCTCTGATAGCCGCCGAGCGCGGTCTGGATCGCGTATTGGCCGGGCACGTTCGGGCACAGCCGCATCGATGCGAGGATGCCGAGCCCTTCCAGATAGTCTTTCGCCAGCCGTCGGTTCTCGCCGGTCAGGCCCGAAATGGCCATCCAGCCGGCGCGGTAGCCGCACGAGCGGTAGCTCTTCGACAGGCTGTTGAACGTGACGGTCAGCACGTCCTCGGACAGCGACGCCATCGACGTGTGCTTCTTGCCGTCGTAGATGATCTTGTCGTACACCTCGTCGGCAAAGATCACGAGGCCGTGCTGGCGCGCGATCTCGGTCAGGCCGAGCAGCAGTTCGTCCGAATACAGCGCGCCGGTCGGGTTGTTCGGGTTGATCACGACGAGCGCACGCGTGTTCGGCGTGATTTTCGCGCGGATGTCGTCGAGATCGGGCATCCAGCTATTCGACTCGTCGCAGATGTAGTGCACCGGCGTGCCGCCCGCGAGGCTCACGCCGGCGGTCCACAGCGGGTAGTCGGGCGCCGGCAGCAGCACTTCGTCGCCGTCGTTGACGAGGCCCTGCAGCGCCATCACGATCAGCTCGGACGCGCCGTTGCCGATGTAGATGTCGTCGAGCTCGACGCCGTGCACGCCCTTTTGCTGCGTGTAATGCATGATCGCCTTGCGCGCGGCGAACACGCCCTTCGAATCGGAGTAGCCCGACGAACTGGGCAGGTTCAGGATCATGTCCTGAATGATTTCATCGGGCGCCTCGAAGCCGAACGGCGCCAGATTGCCGATGTTCAGCTTGATGATGCGATGGCCCTCTTCTTCGAGCCGCTTCGCGTGTTCGAGGACGGGCCCGCGAATGTCGTAGCAGACATTCAACAATTTGTTGGATTTGAGAATCGGTTTCACGACAGCCACTCTCATACTGAACAATTAACCGGGCAAACCCTCAACTTGTGGGGCTAGCAAACAACTGCAACTCCATAAGGTACTGAAGTCCATTGCCGTGCAACCAGCAACTTTGCATTCCTTAAAACATAACTAATTAACCTGCATAAAATCCTGTTTGCCGCGCAGCAACTTCAACTTAACGGATGGCGGGAGTCATGAGATGACTAATAGGAAACCGATAGATCGTGAACAGGCCAGAAGATTCCTTTTTTTCGGCATGAGGTTCAACCTTCTTCTTTCTTACCCCTCTGTTACAGCCTTCACGACAATTGCTGATTTGGCGAGCGGCTCCATCATGATTCTTGCCTCGGGTGACATCATGGCCTCGCCCTCGATCGAACCGGAAAGCGCCCGGACAGCAAGGCACCGTCCAACAATGAGGTAATCGCCACCACCCAATCTCGAGGGGCCCTTACCCGCTCAAGGTCCAGCAAGCTAAGCACCACAAGCAGGCGCTCATCGCTCTTGCCCGACAACGCTATAAGGCGCTGCTTGCCATGGACGACGGTATCGTCTGCCACGCGAAATTCGCCCTACTGTTTGACGAAGCACATAAACTTCGCATTCCGACAGAAATCCAGCTCGCAAAATGCGTTCAGATGCACTAAACTTAACCCACGAATTAGGCGTGGTAGTTCAGTTGGTTAGAATACCGGCCTGTCACGCCGGGGGTCGCGGGTTCGAGTCCCGTCCACTCCGCCAGCATCACCCAAAGGCGAACAATTGTTCGCCTTTTTTATTTGGGTTGGCGCGATACACGGATGCCCCTTCGCGCATTGAAGTTCGTTGCGCTTTTGTACAGGGAAGCGTCGCGGACCCTCAGGCGGCACAGAACGCCCGCCTGCTGATACCCCGGCCGAATGCCCGGCAGTGATCGCCACGCAGAGGTTCTCAAACGGACTCCGCGACAATCGGCCGATACACGGGTGCCTTCCGCCGTCCTGTTCCAATCCGGGGCGTCGTGTGATCCGTCAATTGCCTGCCTTCGGAACCGCGATGTTAAGAAATCCGTAAGGATCGGTCCGCGCATGCGGGAGATAACGACACAAGTACAAAACAGGTCGCTGCCGGCGAAGCCGAACTGACGAACCTTGCTTCACGTACCGACTCCGTCGGCCTTCAGCGTCAGTGACAATACCGTCATGATCAGTTCCTCGTAGCTGATACCAACCGCGCGGGCGGCCTTCGGTGGTAGGGAATGGTCGGTCATTCCGGGCGCCGTATTCACTTCAAGGAAGTACGGATTGCCTTCACCGTCCAGCATAAAGTCAGCGCGGCCCCAGTCGCGGCAGCCAAGAACCTCAAACGCTCGGCGCGCCAAGGCCTGCAGGCGGATCTCCTCTGAGGATGTCAGTCCGCACGGAATCAGGTATTGAGTGGTGTCGGAAATGTACTTCGCGTCGTAGTCGTAGAACTCACCTGCCGGCACGATAAGGATGACTGGCAAGTCCAGATCACCCGCAATGCACGCAGTGTATTCACCACCGCCTTCGATGCTCTTCTCGACCAGCACTATTGTGTCGAACTTTGCCGCATGCGCGATCGCTGCAGAAAGCTTCGCGGCTGTCTTTACCTTGATCACCGCGACGCTCGACCCTTCACTCGCCGGCTTCACAAAAAGCGGCAGGCCGAGCTGCGCGACGATCGCGCGCGCGCGTGCATCGTAATCATCGCCGCGCATCACGGCTTCGAATGGCGGCGTTGGAATGCCCAACTGCTGCCAAACGAGTTTTGCGCGAAACTTGTCGAGCCCAAGTGCCGAACCGAGCACGCCGCTACCCGTATAGTGAATGCCGTAGAAATCGAGCGCGCCTTGAATCTGCCCGTTCTCGCCGTAGCCGCCGTGCAGCACGTTGAACGCGCGCGCAAAGCCCTCGTCTTTCAGAGCTGACAGCGGCCTTGCGGAAGGATCAAAAAGGTGCGCGTCGACGCCTCCATCCTGCAATCCCTGCAGCACGAGACGGCCGGAATTGATGGACACTTCACGCTCAGCGGATACGCCGCCCGACAGTACCGCCACCTTACCGAATCGTTTCGGATCTATACCAGCCATCTCATCCCCCTGTTTTTGCGCGAGGCGCCCAAGCCGCAGTCACGAAAACCGCGATCATCGCAATCACCGCATTGCGAGCGCGCGCCACCACGCGAGCGCATCAACACGCGGTCCGTTCCGCACTACCGTGGCAAATCGAGACTAGAATCGAGGCGGTGACACTCACCCGAACTTCACGCTCTCTCGAAGCCCGAAACGAGGCGAACAACAAACTATCCATCACCGCACGAGCATACGAAGATGAACACCAGCTGTCCATTAGCAGTCCGCAGTGGCGTGGATGAAATCGGCATAGCTGAGATGGCTGCCAGACAAAAAGGTGCGCGGCCCAATTTGCTGGAGAACGGTCTCACTCTGCCGTTACGGACAATGCTTCACCCGAGTTCACACTTCCCCGGCGATTTATCGAACCTACTGTACGTCAAGCTTTGCAAGCGCCATGCGGATTTCCTGCGCAGACTTTCTCTGAGCCAATAGCGCCGCTGCGCGTTTCGCGTGTCTTGCGAGCAGATGACGTTGAGGCCCGGGAGCATAGGCGTAGATGTGATGCGGCCTGAGGCCGACGCTGCGCAAGCGGCGGACGTAATACAACTGACTGTAAAAGGGAACAATACGATCCTCGGGATCCGAAATCAGATAGATTTCCGGCAGCGGGGCCCGACGAATATTCCCGATTTCGTCGACAGGATCGTAATAACTCTGTGCGTCATACAGCAGTCGGCCTGGAATTTCACGCCTGAATTCCCAGTACGCGGTGACTTGTTTCACGGAAACAAGGCCGGAAGAGATCACCGATGCCGCTATGTCCTGCCGCCTGTTCAGGAGCGCTGCGACGATCTGCGCTCCAGCGGAATGTCCGGTCAGGATGAATGACGTGATGTTGTAACGCTCCTTGAGCAGGTCCAGCGCACGCTCCATCAATTCGATCTCGCGGTGAGTGCGCCGCGTGTTGTGGTCGCCAGAGGAGCCATAGATACCTGGGCGGGCAAGATAGAGCGCGGGGTGTCCGGCATCGGCAGACCAGCCGGCCATCTCTTTCTCAATCTCCTTGGGTGAAGCAGATTGGTAGGATTGTGTAATGTACCTGACTCCTTTCGCGGTTCTTAGCATCACATCGCCGCTGAAATAAACAAGGACGGTAGGATTCTCACCGCTGGAAAGACCATGCGCATAGTACCGGATGCAATCTCCCTTGCCTTTGACTTCAACCCAGAGGCTATCGGGCACCTGTGCACAGTGTTCCCGTGAACTAAACGAACCATTCAGGGCTTGCACGGCATCGAAAGGCTCACCTTCCACAGGGATGTTGAGCTCTCCCGGGCGCGGGTCCTCGAACGGCGCTAAGGCGGGTCGCCCTCCCAGAGAGGGTTCGACCACTCCCCAAATGCCAAATGTGACGAACAGGAAACGCCGAAGTCTCCAGCGCAGAAGGTGCGATAAACGCCGAAAATATCGGCCAGGCCATTGCATGAATAAAGTTCCGTGAAGTTGTGCAGAACAAAACAGGGGAGGTCAACCATCTTTTTGCGCTCGTACGACCGACCTGCCGCGGGTTCCCGTCACGGGAACGACGCTGCCGTCTTGGGGTAATTCAGTCAAGCCTGATGGGGTGTATTGCCCGTAGGCTTGGAGGCAGTCGGTACGGCCTGCGCTTGCGCACATACCTTCATCCACGCAACGATGTGGTGTATGCCCGTACTGTTGGAACCCTTGAGCAGGACCACATCCTCGTCGGCCAGTTCTTCGCTAAGTGCCGACTTCAGTTCATCCAGAGAATTCGTGTGGCGCCCACGGCGTGCAGCGGGCAATTGCTCCCAGAAACCGGTATAGAGTTCGCCCATGACGTAGACACGATCAATCCCACAACGCTCGACCACCGCGGCGAGGTCAGCATGAAGCATCGGGGCCTCGGGACCAAGTTCGGCCATCTCGCCGAGCACAGCGACTCGTCTGCGAGCATGCTTCATGTCCCGTAAATGCTCCAAGGCCGCCTGCATCGAACCGGGATTGGCATTGTAGGCATGGTCAATGATGGTCATGTGCCGTCCGTCAAGCGTCAGTTCAAGCTCCTGGCCCCGGCCGGACAGCGCAGTAAAGCGCGCGATCCGTTCGAGCGCGGGTTCAAGCGGATAGTTGAGCGCCAGGACGGCAGCAAGGACGGCCACGCTGTTCAGCGCCATGTGCAAGCCGGCAGCCCCAATCGGGTAAGTGATATCGCGCCCTCTGATGCGGACCGTAGCCGACTGCCGCAACGCATCATGGTCCACGAGCTGAAAGTCACTCTGAGCAGTGGTGCCATAAGTGACGATATTCAGATCCTGTTCCATAGCCGCCTGGTAGACTGTCTCCCACTCCAGCATGTCGCGATTGAGTATCACGATACTTCCTGCCGACATGCCGCGGAAAATCATGCTCTTGGTACGGGCAATATCGGTGATTGTGCTGCTTTTGCCGAGGTGCGCAGGCTGGATGTTGGTGAAAATGCTGATGTTCGGGCGGGCAATGAGCGCACTCTTTCCCATATTGCCCACGGCAACTTCCAGGACGACATGAGGGGTGTCCCAGTTGATTGACGCAAGATTCCAGCTCAAACCGTGGGGGAGGTTTGCGTTGAAAGCACTCGCGGCCGTCTGGCCGTAAGCATTGAGGGCGTCAGCCAGCATGGCCACGAGCGTAGTCTTGCCAGCGCTTCCGGTTACCGCCAGGACGGCGCCGCTCATCTGCTTGCGTGCGTAGGAACCCATCGCAAGAATTGCCTTCCCCGTATCTGCGACATGTAAGACCGGCAAATCTTTGAGTTGGGCCTGCACGTCAGGATCGCTCGTGATGACACCCACCGGGCGCGTATGCATCCGTCGAATGACAGGCACGGGAATCCCCCGGTCGGTCTCACCGACTCGCGCGACCACGACATTTCCGGCCTGCATGGCAGGCACATAAATGCAAAGGCCGTTTGCTGTCCACTCCGAAGGTGGCGGCGTAAGCCATGTCCCTTGCGTGACCGACTGGATCACCGAGGCGCTCCATTGCCGCCCCGATGTAGAGGATTCCGACTGCTGCTGTTTATTCAGATAACTCAGGTAGGCGACAAAACCTGACAGATAGTGCTCGACGTCGTCAATGCGGACCCGGAAGGCGTGGTGGCGGATAAAAAAGCTGCCGGTGATCCTGCCCGGATTGGCGAAGTACATCGCCAGTTCCGGCCAGAAATAACCATTCAGAAGGCGCTGTGCCCGCGAGTGCAGTGCATGGAAGAATCTATCCAGATCAACCTCAGCGAGCAGGTGCGCCATTTCTGGCTGCTGCTGCAGACGACCGATCATCTGCTCGGCAGCCATCATTAATTCGAGCAGGGTCGGGAATGTCGTGACTCTCCCGATAACAAAGTCGAGATAACCAGCGAAATTCTGGATCCCGAACTTGTAATACGCTTCCAGCGGCTTGTGACGTGTCAATTCGTTCACGCAATAGCTAAGCCAGTGGTCATGCGCCTTCCAGTGGTCCGCCTCGATGAAATGACCGAACGCCTTTTCCACTGCTTCTAGCCATCTCGCATCAGCGGTCAGGCCGTAAAGGCGCATCAGACCGAAGGCCGCTTCCCCGTCGTAATAAATGATCCGGAATTCCTGCTTCACCGACAGATCAGGATAGTTCAGCACATGGCTGAACTTGCCGCTGTCGGCATCCTGCATGAAGAGGATGCCTGTCGCGAGCTGCTCAAGCAGTGTCAGATATTCGGCCGAGCCCGTCAGCTGGCTATATTTGACTAGCGCCAGCAGGCACACGCCGTTTCCACCCAGTTTGATTTCGTCCCGTGTATCAACCAAAAACGCCGCCTGGACGCCGGATGGCAACTCCATCGGCTTGATGAGTTCATTGACGAGATAATGCAGAGCTGCGTCGATTGCAATCTTGAGGTCGTTATCGCGGGTCACCTCCCACGCTTCGAGCATCGCATAGACCGAACTTGCATGGCGCAGAGTGTTGTAGGTGCTGATGGCGCGATCGAAGCATGGATGCCAGCCATAATGAAAGCGTCCGCCTTGCTGTACCTGCCCGGCCAGATAGCGGCTGCCGGATGTGACGAGCGCCCTGACATCCGCCGGCTGGAGATGTTCAATGATGCGGCGACCTGCATTCAGGCCAGTACCGTGCAAAAGATGCACCTCCTGCGATTGCAGACTCGTGAACGCTCCGCGGGTCGAAAAGATATACACCTCCCGCGCGTCTGCGAAATCCACATTGGCGAGCTGGTGCCGGATGGTGGCATATCGCTCGAAGTTCTTCGAGTTGACAACGGCATGTGCGTGTGCCGCGCCTCCATACAGCATGGCATTGGCATTCAGTTCGGTCTCGAGGAAGGCATGCCGGAAACTGCTGTCCAGCGACAGGCCGCAACGGAAGTAGTTGCGTTTGGTCTGTTCGAGGCGGCCCCGCAGTGCTTCCCAGGTCGTGCCCTCAACGTTTTCAACCCAGTCCACGCGCAGCCACTGGACAGCCACTCCGGTTGCACCGGCAGTCTGCTTCGCCCGCTCCATGCCGACGTCCCACGCCTCTGCAAATGTCAGTGCCGTTGCACTCACGACGTCGGCTCGCCGCTGCCCGTCGCTCCATGAAAAGAACAGGACAAAGCACGGCCAAGGCGCTGCCAGGGGATTGACCTGCGGTTCAACGATAGAGCGCAGTCGTGCGAACAGTGCGGGAAAATCTGTAGGAGTGAGCGGGGTGGGCATCATGGTTTTACTCTCGGTATGGGGAGGACAATACGTCTTCGGCCAGATAGCTGGCGACAATGCTTCGTCTGGAAGCAGCTAATCAAATCTGACCGGATACGATTGACCAATCCAGTATATACATGCGCCGAACGATGCTTTTGCAGAGGTTCGAACCTGTAATCGAAAGACCGAGCCCCTGAATTTCACCTTCCGGAGGGGCGGTCGTGCATCGACATAATGAGCGTTGTGCCGGCGGACGCGAGCTCCCGTCGCCACTGCTCGATAAACTCTCGTCTGCGCAACGGGGATGCAAAGGTGAACTCATTGAGCATCCTGTTAAATAACTCCTGATCACTGTCTTGCAATGCCGCATAGGCGAGCAATACATTGATTGCTGGAATAGTTGGTTGTTTGGCCATTCACAACTCCGTACCTGAAGCGTGGTCGTTTCGTTTGTCTATCGGACGCGACGCCTAAACAACTAACAGACGAACCGTGTCATTCGTCGAACCACTGCTGCCTGAAGCGCACCGCGCAATGAACAATATGAGGCGCAAACCGACATCCAACCACGCCGTACGGGCAGGATTGTGTTCGAGCTGCGCTCAGGCGTTGCATGGGATCCACTACCGCAATAGGTGGATACGGTTCTGGCACCGCCTCGTGGCGACAGGTCGTCGCATGGCAGGAAACAGGTGTCTCGCAACGCATTCACGAAATTTGGCCCGTCGAGCGCTCTGCATGAGTTCACTCGCTCCGACGCCGGAAGATTTGCTACGAACGCTACCTGGTATTCGCGAGGCCTTCCTGTCCCTCCCTTGCACCTTGATTTGCTGGACGCTCGTCAAGCCCCTTTTGATTCATTTCGCAACAGCTTCTTGGTGCGAACGCAACCTCTCCGATTCAGAAAGGTCGCGTGCCCAGAGCCTGCGGGCCGTGCCGTCAAGCCGGATGGGACAGGTTCACACGCACCACCACGCGGCGGTTGGGTTCGTTGCAGGCAATCTTCCGCTGCATCGTCCCGCTGCACTCCGCAACCACAGGATCGGAATTGCCCGCGCTTTCGGCTGTAATCTTCAACGTCGGAACACCCTGCTCAATCAGCATCCGGCGAACCGTCATCGCACGCTGCTCGCCAAGTTTCTGCGCCGCCGCATCCGAGCCGATCAGGTCCGCGTGACCAATCACCGTGACAGCTTCCAGCGACGCGTTCTCCGCGAGAATCTTTTCGGCAAGACGAGAAATCTCCGCCTGGCCTTTGCCGGTCATGTCCCGACTACCAGACTTGCCGAAGGCGAACAGCGTGTCGCCCTTGAGTGTGTAGTTTTTTACCACGGCAGGTTGTGCCGCCGCAGCAGGCTGTACCACGGGGACTGACGGATAGTCACACGCCTGAACGGCAGACGCGCGGGATAGCACGTGCATTTGCGCACGCATGCCCTGCAACTGGGTTTCGGCTTCGTTGCGCGGCACCACCACCGGTGCGCCATTGCTGTCAACCGGCGCGACCTTAACAAAGTAGGTCATGCCGCCCTTCAGTTCAGCGCGGGATCCACCGGTGGTCTTGCCTTTGTAGAGCGGTGCATCGTGGATGTACGCACCCAACGTATGTTCGCCCGGCTTCACGCAGAAGATGCTGTACCCCCCCGGCAACAACGCGGTATGCAGATCGCCATCAACGTAAACGTCAGCGGCGGCCGAACGGCCCGCCCCTGCGGATGCGTCACGGTAGTAGACGACCTGCGCCTGCTGCGAGCTAACCTGCCCAAGAGGCGCGTAAGTCTGGCCGAATACCTTACCAGGCTGTGTGCCAGCGCCGGACATCGAGCCGGTAACGGGTGCGCCGACCTGGGTCGCCAGCGGCGGCTGGTTGGAAAAAGTTTGCTGTGCGACGGCGGGCAGGATGCCCGCCATCACGAGCAATGCGCCTGCGAGCGCACGTTTCAGGGTTTGATTGAAAGTCATGATCAGTTCGTCAAAAACGGTCCCCCGGGCAGTGCGATGCTGCTCAGGGAGCCTGATTAAATGGTTGGTGACTCCGGGTCCGCGACGCAGGTCATGCGTCGCGGACCATCCGAAGATCAGTGGTTGCTCAGCGTTGTATCAACACCATGCTGTACCAGCAGTTCGGCGTTCAGAGCCGTGTGGTAGAAGACGTCATATGAGACACCGCCTACCGTCGTGGTGCCAGACTGCCGCACCCAGTCGCCAACATCGCCTCCGTCCGGCAACAGATCAGACAGCTCGACCTTGTCGCCCGCATCGCCCTTGACCATCACCTGCGTGCGGCCGTCAGCAACGAACAGGTCCTTGCCGCCCAGTTCGAGCACATCGCCCAGCGACAGCTTGAGCGTGTTTTTGCCGGTGCCGGTGATGTCGAACACTTCGACCGATGACAGTGTGCCCTCCGACCTCAGCCTGCTCAGGTCCAAGGTCTGGTCTGCGCCCTTCAGCTTCAGCGTGTCGATACCGCCATTACCGTAAACCGCCCCCAAAAAATCCCCAGATAACGTGAAGATGTCGTTCGCCGAAGTCCCGTGGTAGGACAGGCCCCCTGGCACGACTTCATTGTGGCCACCACCGTTGATCACCTCCGACGTATAACTGGAAGCATTGCCCGCAGAATCCACAAGCGCAACTCCATAGGCACCATTTGATCGAATGAACTCTCCTTCCTCGTCACTAACGCCACAAACCAAGCCACCTCTGCTAATCGCACCCTCATCCAATCTATAAGCGTATCGCGCGTTGCCGACTGCAAGTGAGACGAAATCGCCCACTTTGGCACTCGCGGGCAATTCCACATATACCGCCGTGCCACCATTCACAACCCGCGTCGAAATTGGCGCATCCGGGGCAGTCGTGTCGAGCGTTACATTTTGCGACGACACGTTGCTGCTATTGCCTGCTGTATCGACCACGCGCGCTTGGATCGTCCAGTCAGCATCATGTGCCGTATTGTCCTGGAACACCCAGTTCCCCAAATTGTCGATCAACGCATCGTGCCAGGTCTTTCCACCGTCCACCGAGACCTGGACCTTCTCGCCAGCTGCGAGTTGTGCCGTCAGCGAACCCATAATCAAGCGGCCCGCCGAACCATCATTGGTCAGGTAGTGTTGCCATGCAAAGCGGATGTCTCCCACGCTATCCTTGCCCATCATCGTGATGGTCGCTTCAGCGCTTGGCGGGGTCGTGTCCACGACCACCACGTGCGGCTCCGACGGCCTACTTTCGTTGCCCGCAGGATCGCGTTCCACCACCGTGAACTCATGCTCGCCCTCGGCCAGCGGCGTATCCGGCGTGAAGCTCCAGTTGCCCTCCTCGTCGACCTTCGTCTCGCCAATCGGCGTGCCGTTGTCGATCACGACGATCGTGTCACCCGGCTCACCTCTGCCCACCAGCGTCGGCGTCGTGTCGTCCGTGCTCTCACCATTTCCCACCGGACCCTGGATCGGACCCACGTCGTCAATCACTTCGCCAATTTCCGGCGTGTCCGGCCCCATCGTGTAAATCCTCACATGGGTAGTCGGGCTCGGCGATGAGATATGGCCCGCTGCGTCCGTCACCGTATAGGAGATGTCGAACTCCGCGTCCTGCCCGATCAGATCATCCACCGGAATATTGAGCTTGATCTTCCCGGTGATCTCATCGACCATCGACACCACGTGCTCATAGGTCTTGCCGTTCCACTCCAGCGTGATCGTGTCACCCACGGCCATGCCAGCATAGGACGGGATAATCACCCACGTGCCATCGCTGGCCTCTGCCGAGTCGATTACACCGTCTGCCATCTCCGGTACTTCAGGTGCCTTCAGTATCAGTGGCACTGCCGTATCGATGATCACCACGTGCGGCTCCGACGGCCTGCTTTCGTTGCCCGCAGGATCGCGTTCCACCACCGTGAACTCATGCTCGCCCTCGGCCAGCGGCGTATCCGGCGTGAAGCTCCAGTTGCCCTCCTCGTCGACCTTCGTCTCGCCAATCGGCGTGCCGTTGTCGATCACGATGATCGTGTCGCCCGGCTCACCCCTGCCCACCAGCGTCGGCGTCGTGTCGTCCGTGCTCTCACCATTGCCCACCGGACCCTGGACCGGACCCGCGTCGTCAATCACTTCGCCAATTTCCGGCGTGCCCGGCGGCGTCGTATCGATGATCACCACGTGCGGCTCCGACGGCCTGCTTTCGTTGCCCGCAGGATCGCGTTCCACCACCGTGAACTCATGCTCGCCCTCGGCCAGCGGCGTATCCGGCGTGAAGCTCCAGCTGCCCTCCTCGTCGACCTTCGTCTCGCCAATCGGCGTGCCGTTGTCGATCACGATGATCGTGTCGCCCGGCTCACCCCGGCCCACCAGCGTCGGCGTCGTGTCGTCCGTGCTCTCACCATTGCCTACCGGACCCTGAACCGGACCCGCGTCGTCAATCACTTCGCCAATTTCCGGCGTGCCCGGCGGCGTCGTATCGATGATCACCACGTGCGGCTCCGACGGCCTGCTTTCGTTGCCCGCAGGATCGCGTTCCACCACCGTGAACTCATGCTCGCCCTCGGCCAGCGGCGTATCCGGCGTGAAGCTCCAGTTGCCCTCCTCGTCGACCTTCGTCTCGCCAATCGGCGTGCCGTTGTCGATCACGATGATCGTGTCGCCCGGCTCACCCCGGCCCACCAGCGTCGGCGTCGTGTCGTCCGTGCTTTCACCATTGCCCACCGGACCCTGGACCGGACCCGCGTCGTCAATCACTTCGCCAATTTCCGGCGTGCCCGGCGGCGTCGTATCGATGATCACCACGTGCGGCTCCGACGGCCTGCTTTCGTTGCCCGCAGGATCGCGTTCCACCACCGTGAACTCATGCTCGCCCTCGGCCAGCGGCGTATCCGGCGTGAAGCTCCAGTTGCCCTCCTCGTCGACCTTCGTCTCGCCAATCGGCGTGCCGTTGTCGATCACGACGATGGTGTCGCCCGGCTCACCCCGGCCCACCAGCGTCGGCGTCGTGTCGTCCGTGCTCTCACCATTGCCCACCGGACCCTGAACCGGACCCGCGTCGTCAATCACTTCGCCAATTTCCGGCGTGCCCGGCGGCGTCGTATCGATGATCACCACGTGCGGCTCCGACGGCCTGCTTTCGTTGCCCGCAGGATCGCGTTCCACCACCGTGAACTCATGCTCGCCCTCGGCCAGCGGCGTATCCGGCGTGAAGCTCCAGTTGCCCTCCTCGTCGACCTTCGTCTCGCCAATCGGCGTGCCGTTGTCGATCACGACGATCGTGTCGCCCGGCTCACCCCGGCCCACCAGCGTCGGCGTCGTGTCGTCCGTGCTCTCACCATTGCCCACCGGACCCTTGACCGGACCCGCGTCGTCAATCACTTCGCCAATTTCCGGCGTGCCCGGCGGCGTCGTATCGATGATCACCACGTGCGGCTCCGACGGCCTGCTTTCGTTGCCCGCAGGATCGCGTTCCACCACCGTGAACTCATGCTCGCCCTCGGCCAGCGGCGTATCCGGCGTGAAGCTCCAGTTGCCCTCCTCGTCGACCTTCGTCTCGCCAATCGGCGTGCCGTTGTCGATCACGACGATCGTGTCGCCCGGCTCACCCCTGCCCACCAGCGTCGGCGTCGTGTCGTCCGTGCTCTCACCATTGCCCACCGGACCCTGAACCGGACCCGCGTGGTCAATCACTTCATCTAGCGACGGAGTCTCCGGCGCATCGGCGTCAGCGTCAGCATCAGCATCGGCATCGGCATCGGCATCGGCATCGGCATCGGCATCGGCGTCGGCATCGGCATCGGCATCAGCGTCCGCATCCGCATCCGCATCGGCATCGGCATCAGCGTCCGCATCCGCATCAGCGTCCGCATCCGCATCCGCATCAGCGTCCGCATCCGCGTCCGCATCGGCATCGGCATCGGTATCCGCGTCGGCATCAGCATCAGCATCCGCGTCGGCATCAGCATCCGCGTCCGCATCGGCATCAGCATCAGCATCAGCATCCGCGTCGGCATCCGCGTCGGCATCGGCATCGGCATCGGCATCGGCATCAGCATCAGCGTCAGCGTCAGCGTCAGCGTCAGCATCCGCATCAGCATCCGCATCAGCGTCGGCATCCGCGTCGGCATCGGCATCGGCATCCGCGTCAGCATCAGCATCAGCATCAGCATCAGCATCAGCATCAGCATCAGCATCCGCGTCGGCATCGGCATCGGCATCGGCATCGGCGTCCGCGTCCGCATCCGCATCCGCATCCGCATCCGCATCAGCATCAGCATCCGCATCAGCATCCGCATCCGCATCCGCGTCAGCATCCGCATCAGCGTCGGCATCCGCATCAGCGTCGGCATCCGCATCAGCGTCGGCATCAGCATCGGCATCAGCGTCCGCATCCGCGTCGGCGTCGGCATCCGCGTCCGCATCCGCATCAGCGTCAGCATCCGCGTCGGCATCCGCATCGGCGTCCGCGTCGGCATCCGCGTCAGCATCGGCATCGGCATCCGCGTCAGCATCAGCATCGGCATCTGCATCTGCATCCGCATCGGCATCGGCATCGGCATCAGCGTCCGCATCCGCGTCGGCATCCGCGTCGGCATCCGCATCAGCGTCCGCGTCCGCATCCGCATCAGCGTCCGCATCCGCGTCCGCATCCGCATCCGCATCCGCATCGGCATCAGCATCCGCATCAGCATCAGCATCAGCATCAGCATCAGCATCAGCATCAGCATCAGCATCAGCATCAGCATCAGCATCAGCATCAGCATCAGCATCAGCATCGGCATCGGCATCGGCATCAGCGTCGGCATCCGCGTCCGCATCAGCGTCCGCATCGGCATCGGCATCGGCATCGGCATCCGCGTCGGCATCCGCATCCGCATCCGCGTCAGCATCCGCATCAGCGTCGGCATCCGCATCCGCGTCGGCATCCGCATCAGCGTCCGCATCCGCATCAGCATCCGCATCAGCATCCGCATCAGCATCCGCATCCGCATCCGCATCAGCGTCCGCGTCCGCATCAGCGTCGGCATCAGCATCGGCATCTGCATCGGCATCTGCATCGGCATCTGCATCGGCATCGGCATCTGCATCTGCATCTGCATCTGCATCTGCATCTGCATCCGCGTCCGCGTCCGCGTCCGCATCAGCATCAGCATCCGCATCCGCATCAGCATCCGCATCGGCATCGGCATCGGCATCGGCATCGGCATCCGCATCCGCATCCGCATCGGCATCCGCATCCGCATCAGCATCAGCGTCCGCATCCGCATCCGCGTCCGCGTCAGCATCGGCGTCCGCATCGGCATCAGCATCCGCGTCCGCGTCAGCATCGGCGTCCGCATCGGCATCAGCATCTGCGTCCGCGTCCGCGTCCGCGTCCGCATCAGCATCAGCATCCGCGTCCGCGTCGGCATCCGCATCCGCATCGGCATCGGCATCGGCATCGGCATCGGCATCCGCATCGGCATCAGCATCCGCATCGGCATCAGCATCAGCATCCGCATCGGCATCAGCATCAGCATCAGCATCCGCGTCCGCGTCCGCGTCGGCATCCGCATCAGCGTCGGCATCAGCGTCGGCATCCGCATCCGCATCGGCATCGGCATCGGCATCCGCGTCAGCATCGGCGTCCGCGTCGGCGTCGGCGTCCGCGTCGGCATCCGCATCAGCGTCCGCATCCGCATCCGCATCCGCATCCGCATCCGCATCCGCATCCGCATCCGCATCCGCGTCCGCGTCGGCATCCGCATCCGCATCCGCATCGGCATCGGCATCCGCGTCCGCGTCCGCATCGGCATCGGCATCGGCATCCGCGTCAGCATCGGCATCCGCATCCGCATCAGCGTCAGCATCCGCGTCGGCATCCGCATCCGCGTCGGCATCCGCATCCGCATCAGCGTCCGCATCCGCGTCGGCGTCGGCATCCGCGTCCGCATCCGCATCAGCGTCAGCGTCAGCATCAGCATCCGCGTCGGCATCAGCATCGGCGTCCGCATCCGCATCGGCATCCGCATCGGCGTCGGCATCAGCATCAGCATCAGCATCCGCGTCACCGTCCGCGTCCGCGTCGTCTTGCTCACCCGGTGGCGTCAGCGCATCTTCAACCGGCTCTACGCCCCCTGAGCCGTCACTCTTACCCCCGCTGGCGGCAGCAATCCCTGCACCCAGCGCTGCAAGCGCACCTAGACCCAAAATGCCGAGACCGCCCACGCCCATCCCAGACGCGGCTGCGGCATTCGCGCTGAACCCGTTCAGCTGTTGCGCGCCCAGCACGAGAGGCGAGTCGGCGCCGTCCAAAAGGAACGCAGCCTCATGGTCGTTCTCGCCGTCTGCAGCGATATATTCGTGGTACGCCTCGTCTTCGCCCAAGCCGATCAGCGCGCCTTCACTGCCGTAAAAGTCTTCGATGATCAGTTGCGGTTGGTCGAGCTCCGTCCCTTCCAGGCTGACTAGAAGCTTCTTGCCCGAACGGCGCACGGTAATGTTTTGAGGAGCATGGCCAGTATCGTTGTGGGCCAGAATGAACTTGCCACCCTTGATGGCGTGGATATGAACGGGTGCGCCTTGCGCGGAATCGCGCAATTCGACCGTCTGCTTGATCGTGCTGCCGTCGATGACGGCCAGCTTCACTGAGCTCGTACTCACTGTAATATTCCTTTCCCTAGGAGTGGGCGCGCTGGCCCAGCTGGCCAGCTATAGATGGAAAACGTGAACCGGTTGCCGCCGGATTCATCTACGTTCATTTTTGATAAGTGGCCCTTAAAGCGAAACTGGACCGATCCGTTTTCAATTAGGACTGGAACGAAAACGATGTTTGGCTGGGAAATCAAGCAGGGCCACCGCCCGAGGTGGCTGCCAGGAAATGTCCGAAAAATCTCAGGCGTTCAAATCCCAGTGAACTACCTTGGGAGTACAGGACTCAGCCGCGGAGAAACTTGACCTTTCCCCGCGATTTCGCCTAGGACCTCCTCTGAAGGGCGCCTCACTTTGAGGCGCATTGCCGGTACTTTTTCGCGAGCTCGCTGTGCGAGGTTCTGTCAGTGCGGGCGAATTCAATCGGTGGATGCAATGGTTTGCTCGAACCGTTCGGCTGGCGTTCCGTAGTTCAGTGCCATCCCCGGACATTCACTGGTCCTGTCGTCGAAGCACGTGAAGCGTCGGTCGCGTTTGGGAATCAGCATTCCGATCGCGTGGCACCTCGATGCAGATCCGGCTTATTCAAGAGCAGGTCGCCCTGTGTCGAGTGGCCGATGAGGCCACCGAAGACATCAACTTTCCCTCGCGCGGCGCAGTCCCTGCCAATCCGTCCGCGATGGCGGCCGCCTCTCGCGGGCACGCGTCCGATAACCGTTGTGAGGGCGACACACCGCGGGCCATTTATCGGCCGATCGGCTAGCGCGGCGCGGCGCCGGAACGCCAGAGCCGCGAGCAATCGCTTAAACTGAGACCGCTCTGCACAACGTTGCGCTTTCGCGATGGCGGGCTCGCCATCTCGCGCCGCCCATCGCAAAGCGCGCTGCCCCTCGCGCCGTCGCGCTGCTCGCGCGACGCCTCCGAACCAGCAACAGAACGGACTGGACACGCCAACGATGAAAACACCTGCGGACCGATTTCTCGCACCCGACGCACTGAACGCAGCCCGCCTCACCGCCGACGCCTACGGCAATCACGCCCTCGACGAGTTCCTCGCCGGCCGCATCACGCGCCGCGAACTGTTGCGCCATGCAAGCGTGATCGGTCTGTCGCTGGCGGGCGGCGGCCTGCTCGGCGTGCCGCGTGCGAGGGCGCAAGCTGCGCCGGCCACATCGAACCAGACGATCCGCGTCGCGCATCTGACACCGGCGGGCGCCGTCGATCCGCTGACGGTCACCGACGCCGCGAGTCTCGCGCTGCTGAACCAGACTGGCGAATTCCTGATCGACGACGACGGCGAAAAGCTGATGCTGAAGCCGGCCCTCGCCCTATCGTGGAAACCGAATGACAAGGGCGACGTCTGGACCTTCAAGCTGCGCCAGAGCGTGAAATTCCACGACGGCCAGAGCTTCGGCGCGAAGGACGTGGTCGCCACCTTCGACCGTCTCGCCGACCCCGCGAGCGGCTCGGCCGCGCTATCGGTTTTAAAGGGCGTGTTGTCGAAAGGCGGTGCGAAGGCCGTCGACGAACACACGGTCGAGTTTCATCTCGACGCGCCGATCGGCAATTTCCCCTACTATGTTTCCTCGGATAATTACAACGCGGTGATCCTGCCCGCGAACTTCGCGGGGAACTACGAAAAGAGCTTCATCGGCACCGGTCCGTTCAAGTTCGAAAAGTATCAGCCGAAGGTCGGCGCGTCGTTCGTGCGCAATCCCGACTACTGGGGCGACAAAGCGTTACCGCAACGCGTACAGTTTTCGTTCTATGCGGATGAACAGGCGCAACTGCTCGCGCTGCAAGGCCACCAGGCAGACGTGATGGGCACCTTCACCGTGCAGGGCGGCGCGGCCATCCTGAACAATCCGGACTACAAGGCAGTCGGCGTGAAGTCGAGCGCGCATCGGCAGATCCATATGCGCAACGACAGCCCGCTCTTCAAGGACAAACGCGTGCGCCAGGCGCTCGCGTTGTCGCTCGATCGCGACGTGCTCGTGCGTGGTCTCTTCAAGGGTCGCGCTCAACTCGGCAACGACAGCCCGTTTGCGCCGGTGTTTCCGTCGTCGGACGCGGGCGTGCCGCAACGCAAGCTCGACGTCGCAAAGGCGAAGCAACTGCTCGCGCAGGCCGGCATGCCGAACGGTTTCGACGTCACGCTGACCACCGAAAAATACATGGAGATCCCCGACCTCGCGGTCGTCGTGCAGAACGCCGCGAAGGCGATCGGCGTGCGCATCAACCTGAAGGTCGAAAGCCAGTCGCTGTACTACGGCGCGGGCACGCCGGGCAAATCCGACTGGCTCGACTCGCCGCTCGGCATCACCGACTACGGCCACCGCGGCGTGCCGAACGTTTTCCTCAACGCACCGCTGACGAGCAACGGCACGTGGAACGCCGCGCACTTCAAGAATCCGCAATACGATCGACTGGTCGCGCAGTTCGTCGCGGCGATCGACCTCGCCACGCAAAAGAAAATCTCCGGACAGATCCAGACGCTGCTGCTCGACGAAACGCCGCTGATCATCCCGTTCTTCTACGATCAGCTGATCGCGATGCGCAAGGGCGTGAACGGCGTGCGTTTCACCGCGCTCGCGCAGCTGTATTTCGATCGCGCGACGCTGAGCGCATAAGTACCGCGCTGCTCAGCGTACCTCCGCAAGAGAACTCATGATGTCGGCTCCGGCGCCCTCTCCCGCCTCGAATCCATCGCGTTTGCCGCGCGCGACGAACGGCAACGCGGGCCGCATCGCGCGTTTTCTGGCGACGCGCGTGGGTCTGTCGCTGATCACGCTGTGGCTGCTGTCGCTGATCGTGTTCGCGGGCGGCCAGCTGCTGCCCGGCGATATCGGCCGCGCGGTGCTCGGACCGCTCGCCGATGCGCGCGCGGTCGCCGCGCTCAATCATCAGCTCGGTGCCGATCGGCCGCTGTTGACGCAATACGTCGACTGGATCACGCATTTCGTGCGCGGCAATATGGGGCTGTCGTACGCGTATCGCGAACCGGTCGGGCCGTTCATCGCCGACGCGCTCGCGCATTCGGCGAAGCTCGGCCTGTTCGCATTCATCGTCGTCGTGCCTCTCGGCATTGCGGGCGGCGTGTGGTCGGCAATGCATGCGGGACGCTGGCTCGATCGCACGATCAGCATTGCCGGCTTGTCGGCGACCGTGGTGCCGGAGTTCGTGTCGTCGATCGTGCTGATCCTGGTGTTCGGCGTGTGGCTGCGCTGGCTGCCGATCGAGGCCTCGTTTCCGCCCGATGCAAACGTGCTCGAACAGCTGCGGCATCTGGTGCTGCCGGTGCTGCCGCTCGTCTTCGTGTTCTTCGGCTATATCGCGCGGATGGCGCGCGCGGGCACCGTCGAAGCGCTCGACGCCGACTACACGCGCACCGCGATCCTCAAGGGCCTGCCGCGCCACGTCGTGATCTGGCGGCACGTGCTGCGCAACGCGCTGCTGCCGACGATCACCGTCGCCGCCACCCAGCTCGGCTACATGATCGGCGGACTCGTGGTGGTCGAGACGCTGTTCCACTACCAGGGAATCGGCTCGTTGATCTACAACGCCGCCAAAGCGAAAGACTTTCCGATGCTCGAAGCGGGCGTGCTGACGATCGGCGTCGTCTATACGCTCGCGAATCTGGTCGCCGATGCGCTGCACGTGCTGCTCAATCCGCGGCTGCGGGTGAGGACCACCGAATGAATACGACCGTGCCGCCAGCTTCTTCGACGCCGCCGGGCTCGCCCGCGCCAGGCGCGCCGGACTCCGCGCCGCGAGCGGCCGCCGAACCACGCTTCCCGCGCCTTCTGTTGCTTCTTAGTTCGCCGACCTTCATCGTGGGCGTGCTGATCGTCGCGTGGTGGATCGTCTGCGCGATCGCCGGGCCGTGGTTCGTGCATCTCGATCCGTACGCTTCCGATCCGCTCAATTCGCTCACGCCGCCCGATCGCACGCACTGGTTCGGCACCGACCAGCTCGGCCGCGACGTGTTCTCACGCGTGATCGTCGGCGCGCGCGACATCCTGACGATCGCGCCGCTCGCGACGCTGCTCGGCACCGCGGCGGGCACCGCGCTCGGCCTGCTGGTCGGCTACTTCGACGGTTGGGTCGACGACGTGATCGGCCGCGTGATCGACGCGGTGCTCGCGCTGCCGCTCGTGATCATCGCGCTGCTCGCGCTCGCCGCGGTCGGCGCGTCGAACCTCACCGTGATTCTCGTGATCGGCATCACGTTCACGCCGATCACCGCGCGCACCGTGCGCGCCGCCGTGTTCGCCGAGCGCCATCTCGACTACGTGGCCGCCGCGCAGCTGCGCGGCGAGCGAGCGCCGTACATCATGTTCGTCGAGATCCTGCCGAACGTGCTGCCGCCGATCGTCGTCGAAGCGACGGTGCGGCTCGGCTATGCGATCTTCGCGGTCGCGACGCTGTCGTTTCTCGGCTTCGGCATCCAGCCGCCGTCGGCGGACTGGGGGCTCGCGCTGTCCGAGTCGTACACGCTGATGGCGGGCGGCGCGTGGTGGACCGTCGTGTTCGCGGCGGGCGCGATCGCGTCGCTGGTGGTCGGCGTCAATCTGATCGCCGACAGCGTGCAGGGAGTGCTCGATCGATGAACGGCGCGCCGCCCTCCTCGTTCGCCGCGTTCGACGTGTCGAAGAGCGATCGCACCGATGCGCTGACCGTGGTCGGCCTGACGGTCACCTACCGCATCCGCGGACGCGATCGCGAAGTGCTGCAAGACGTGTCGTTTCGCGTGCGGCGCGGCGAGGCGTATGGGCTCGTCGGCGAATCGGGCTGCGGCAAGTCGACCGTTGCGATGGCGACGCTGCGCTATCTGCCGCGCAATGGCAAGGTGAAGGCCGGCAAGATCGTGATCGCCGGCACGGACGTGCAAAAGCTCGGGGCTGATGCGCTGCGCAGCATGCGGGCGACGACCGTCTCGATGGTCTATCAGGACCCGGGACGCGCGCTGAACCCATCGTTGACGATTGCCCGCCAGATATCCGAAGCATTCGAGGCGGCCGGCGTCGCGCGCGACCAGGCGTTGCATCGCACGCTCGAGATGTTGCAGCGCGTGCGCATCGCGGCACCCGAGCGCGTAATGGACAGCTATCCGCATCAATTGTCGGGCGGCATGCAGCAACGCGTCGTGATCGCGATGGCGCTCGCATCGAACCCCGCGCTGCTGATTCTCGACGAACCGACCACCGGCCTCGACGCGACCGTCGAAGCGGAAGTGCTCGACCTCGTCGCGCAGTTGCGCGAGGAGCTCGGCACCGCGGTGCTGTTCATCAGCCACAACCTCGCGGTGATCGGCCGCATGTGCGAACGCGTCGGCGTGCTGTACGCGGGCAAGCTGGTCGAGGAAGGCGCGACCCAGGACGTGTTCGCGCGGCCGCGTCATCCGTACACGGTCGGGCTGCTGCGCTGCCTGCCGAGCCCCGGACGCAGCAAGGACCGCCAACGGCTCGATACGATCGCGGGCGGCTTGCCGCTACCGGGCTCGGTCACGCAGGGCTGCATCTATGCGGAGCGCTGCCGTCTCGCCGACGAACGCTGCCGCCGCGACGCGCCGCCGCCCTATCGGCTCGGCGCTCCGCACGGCGACCAGATGGCGCGCTGCCACTATCACGAGCGCGCGATCGAGTTGCCGCGTGCGGCATCGAGCGAGGCGCCGGTGATGTCCGCATCAGCCAACGCGGCGGCGCGCGCGTTCTCTGCGCCGGTCCTGCGCGCTCGCAACCTGTCGAAAACATTCCACGTATCTGGCGCGCCGCTGCGCGCGGTCGACGACGTGTCGCTCGAACTCGCGAGCGGCGAGACGCTCGGCCTCGTCGGCGAATCGGGCAGCGGCAAGACGACGCTCGCGCGGCTGATGCTCGGCCTGCTCGCACCCGATGCCGGCAGCCTGCTCGAACTCGACGGCGCACCGCTCGCCGCGCGCGTCACGCGACGCAGCGACGAGCAGCTGAAGTCGCTGCAGATCGTGTTCCAGAATCCGGACTCGGCGCTCAATCGCGCGCATTCGGTCAAGCGGCTGATCGGTCGCGCGCTCGCGCGCTTCACCGCGCTGCGCGGACGCCAGATCGACGAAAGGCTCGGCACGCTGACGGACGCCGTGCGGCTTCCCGAGCGCTATCTCGACGCACGTTCGCGCCAGCTATCGGGTGGGCTCAAGCAGCGCGTCGCGATTGCGCGCGCGTTTGCCGGCGAACCACGCGTCGTCGTGTGCGATGAGCCGACTTCATCGCTCGACGTGTCGGTGCAGGCCGCGATCCTGAACCTGCTCGCCGATCTGCAGCGCGAGCGCGGCGTCAGCTACGTGTTCATCTCGCACGATCTGCACGTGGTGCGCTATGTCTCGGATCGCATCGCGGTGCTCTATCTCGGCCGGCTGCTGGAAATCGGGCCGGCGACGGCCGTGTTCGATGGACCGCAACATCCCTACACCGAGGCGCTGTTATCCGCCGTGCCGACGCTGCCGGGCGACGGCGCAACGGGCGACGCACATCAACGTACGCGCATCCATCTGACGGGCGAGTTGCCCGGGCCCGGCGCGATGCCGTCGGGCTGCGTGTTTCACACGCGCTGTCCGCGCAAGCTCGGCGCGATCTGCGAGCAGCAGGACCCGCCGTTTCTCGACGCCGGCGGCCCCGCTGACTCGCCTTCCGCGCACCGGATTCGCTGCCATATACCGGTCGCCACACTGCGCGAGCTGCAATGCAAGCCGCGCGACGACAACGCGGGCAAAACGACGAATGGCGCCGACTCCGACGACGCGTCGAAAAGCGCCAGCTAGCATCGACTCCAACCCATCGACTTCGCATCACCCGGCACACCGCTCCCTTGACGAATCCCGCGTCGAAACACGCTTTTGCGTCCGCGCGTTTCATCGTCGCAACGTTTTGAGCCGTTTTTCCGGCGTGCGCATCGCACATCCCGAGATCGCCCGCGTCGCTTCAAGGCTCGGCGACGCGTGGCATGGATATCGCTAAATTTGCGGCCAGAGATTCGAAGCCAAACCGGGCGCGCAACACCGCGCACATCCGCACGACGAGCGTCATCACGCGATGACGCGACCTCAAGCGATCAGCACG
The DNA here is from genome assembly GCF_000092885.1 of Paraburkholderia atlantica. Taxonomy (NCBI): domain Bacteria; kingdom Pseudomonadati; phylum Pseudomonadota; class Betaproteobacteria; order Burkholderiales; family Burkholderiaceae; genus Paraburkholderia; species Paraburkholderia atlantica. The sequence continues at coordinate 2,722,292 of NC_014117.1, forward strand.
GCAGCGACGCGCGGGCAACTTCGACACGACGGACTCGGGGTTCGGCAAGACCCGCGTGCAGACAGGTCGGCCGCCGCTGTGGCGGCTGGAGACGCGCGATGAAAATCAGAAAATCAGATCGGCATTACTGCGCAATGATGCGCCGCGCAGCGGTGCTCGCGGGGGTGGCGGTGCTGGCGGGCGAGGCCGCGTACGGGGCGTCGACGGACGTGATCCCACGCTCGATGGTGATGGCCTACGCGTCGCCGGCGCAAACCGGAGATTCGGCGCCGCTGCTGCTCGCGCAGAACGACGACAGGGCGACCGCCGCCACGGCCGCCGACGATGCCGCTTCGGTGTTCGCGCCGACTGGCTGCGGCGGGCTCGGCGGTCCGGGCTGCGGCCGGCTCGCCGGCGGCAGTGGCAATGGCAATGGCAGCGGAAGTGGCGGCGCGGCGGGTTCGAGCAATAGCGGGGCTGGCGCAAGCGGTAACAGCGGCGCCGGGGCGGCGGGTTCAGGGAGCGGAAGTGGGAGTGGCGGTGCGGGCACGGGCGGTAAGGGAAATAGAGGCGGCGGAAGTAATGGTGGTGGTAGCAGTAGTGGTGGCGGAAATGGTGGGGGAGGCAGTGGAGGCGGTGGAGGCGGTGGAGGTGGAGGCGGAAGCGGCGGTGGCGGTGGCGGTGGCGGTGGCGGTGGCGGTGGCGGTGGAAGTGGAAGCGGAAGCAGCGGCGGCAGCGGGAGCGGCAGCTGCGGTTGCGGAGGCTCCAGCGGTGGCCCGAGTGGTGGTTTCGGCGGCGCGCATGGTGGAGGCTTTGGCGGTGGCCTCGGTGGCGGGTTCGGCGGAGGCTTTGGCGGAGGCTTCGGCGGCGGTCACGGAGGCAAGGGTGGCGGCAGCGGCGGCAGTGGCAACGGTGGCGGGAACGGGCACTAGGCGTCGCCCGTTGCTCCGGGTAGGGAGCCCCCGCGCCCTACCCGCCGGCGACATGTCCCGGCATACTGTCCGCTATCCGCTGGCAACGGCGGTGGCGTCCCGATCCCCCGGTCGGGCGTCACCGCCGCGGGCCGGTTGGAGCGGCCCGCCCGCCTGCGGCGCGCGCTGACGGAATGGCCCGGACAGCGCGCGAGCCGCGCCTCGCATCGTCGCGCGAACCGCACCGCGAGCGGCGGGAACACAACCTCCACTGCGTGTGAGTGTTATGGAACCAATCCGAGACGACCGCCTCATATCAAATTCATCGTTCGATATGAGGGCCCACAACATGCATAGAAGTGTCCCCCCCTCCGCGACCCGCACGGCAGCCGCCGTGCTGATGGCTACCGCCCTGGGCCTCGCATCGCTCGCCAATGCGCAAACACCCGCGCAGCCAATGGCGCAAACCTTGTCGCAAGCGGCGCCACCGGTCGACCCGAGTTTCTCCGCCTACTCGCTCGTACAGAGCTGCAAGCAGCGCCACGACAACGTCGCGCAAGGGCAATGCGTCGGCGCGATCCGCGGCATCATCCACGGTTATCAGTACGGCGTGCTGTTCCTCGCCCAACGCGCCACCTTCCCCGCCAACGAAACCCAGCGCGTGTCGCTATGTCTGCGCGACGTGCCGGTGTCGTCGATCGTCGACGACTTCCTCGCCGATGCCGCCCAGGTACCGGACGACGCGCTGCAGCACACGCCCGCCGAAGTCGCCGTGCTCGGCTCCGTGCATCAGCACCACCCCTGCACCTGAGCGCCGCGTCAGCGCGAGCGGCGTCAGCGGCGCCCACAGCGCTTCGAGCCACTCGCGCCGCCGCTCCGCAACGGACGGCGGCCGCGCCAGCACTTACAACATCTCCAGCGCACGCTTGCGGCGCGGCGGCTTGAAGTACGCGTCGAGCGCGGCGAGTTCGCCGGCTTCCAGCACCAGTTGCGACGCGCGATGGTTGTCGCGCACATGCTCGACCCGCGCCGCCTTCGGAATCGCGCACACATCGGACTTGCCCAGCACCCACGCGAGCGCCACCTGGAATACGGAGACGCCGCGCGCGTCGGCGATGTCGTCGAGCGGCGAGCGTTTCGGTAGCCGCGCATGATCGACCGGGCTATATGCCATCGCCGGCATGCCGCGCGCGGCGAGCCATGGCAGCAGATCGAACTCCGGCCCGCGCCGCGCCACGTTGTACAGAATCTGGTTGGTCGCGCACGCGTCGCCGCCCGGCGTCGCCACGAGTTCTTCCATGTCGTCGGTATCGAAGTTGCTCACGCCCCAGTGACGGATCTTGCCCGCGCGCCGCAGCGCCTCGAAGCCGTCGATGGTGTCTTCGAGCGGCACCGAGCCACGCCAATGCAGCAGATACAGATCGAGCCGGTCCGTCTTCAGACGCTTCAGGCTTTGCTCACACGCGGCGATCACGCCGCGTCGGCTAGCGTTGTGCGGATACACCTTACTGACCAGAAACACCTTGTCGCGCAAACCGGCGAGCGCTTCGCCGAGCAGCGACTCGGTTGCGCCGTCGCCGTACATTTCGGCGGTGTCGATCAGCGTCATGCCGAGTTCGATGCCGCAGCGCAGCGCATCGATTTCCGCCGCGCGTCGTGCCCGCTGCTCGCCCATCTCCCACGTGCCCTGCCCCAGCGCCGGAATGCTCTCGCCGCCCGGCAAGCTCACGCTTGCGATCTCGCTCGTCATGCTGACTCCTCGAATGTGGTTCGATCTGGATGCGATGCAATTGCACGCCGTCTCGCCGCGCAACGCATGCTACGAAAAACCTGGAGACGAGTTTAGCGGCTCCGCAGACTCACATCGGCGCGCCAGGCAAAAGCCCGCTATAACGGGGCGCGCCGATGTTTTAAAATTGCCGCTTGCCCATCTTGCGTGAGCCCCATGACCTCTGCCTCGGAAGACCGCTGGCGCGACCTGCGCCCGGACCCGGAAAACGACACGCCGCTCTATCTGCAACTTGCCCGCAAGCTCGGCAGCGCGATCCACGAAAACCGCTGGAATGCCGGCGAGGCGCTCCCCTCGGAGCGCGTGCTTTCGGAGGCGCTCGGCGTATCGCGCATCACGTCGCGTAAGGCGATCGCGCTGCTCGTCGAGCAGGGCTTGATTCGCCGCACCCAAGGCGCTGGCAGCTTCATCACGCCGCGCTATGAAGATCCGTTGTCGCGTCTGTCGAGCTTCAGCGAAATGCTGCGGCGGCGCGGCTTTACACCGAGTTCGAAGTGGCTGTCGCGCGAAATCTCGCCGGCCAATCGCGACGAGGTGATCCAGCTGGGACTGTCGCCGGCCGCCGCGGTCACGCGGCTGCGGCGGCTGCGGCTCGCGGACGGCATCGTGATGGCGGTAGAGAATTCGACGTTCCCCGCCGCGGTGATTCCCGATCCGCAAGCAATCGGCGACTCGCTGTACACGTACCTGGAGAACCGCGGATTGACGATCGTGCGCGCGCTGCAGCACTTTCGCGCGGTGAACGCGAGCGACGAGATCGCGCAGCAGATGAGCATCGCGCCGAACGAGGCGTTGTTGTTGATCACGCGCGTGGGCTATACGGCGGATCAGCGCGCGATCGAGTTGACGGACACGTACTGCCGCAACGATTACTACGACTTCGTGGCGGAATTGAGGAAGTAGGCTGCGACTCGGTGAATGGTCCGGCAGCCGCGCGCGCCGCGGTTCAAACTCCAAACTCCAACACGAGCGCACGCTACCCCGTCACGTCCAACGGGCTTCGTGCGCGCCGATGCGGGCAGGCGGCAGCGCATAAAACGCCGGTGTCTGTTCCAGTTCTTCGGCAGGCTGAACGCCTAGCACGCGCCCGAACTCCGATTGCACGCTCGCGACGCAATCGCGCACATCGTCGAGCGACACCTCGGGCGCCTGCTGCCCATCGGCCAGCAGCCCGAACGACTGCAGCCAACGCCCGGTCTGCGCAAGCGACACCTTCACATGCCAGCTGCCGCCTTCGCGAGCCCGCCGCGCGAGCGCGACCATCGCGCCGAACGCGGCCAGATAGCCGGTCGCGTGATCGAGCGCCTGACACGGCAGATGCCGCGGCTCGGCCGAACCCGCCGCCGCGCGCTCAGTCCACGCGATGCCGCTCGCCGACTGCACCAGACTATCGAAACCGCGTCGCTGCGCCCACGGCCCCGTGTACCCGTAAGCGCAAACCGACACATAGACGATGCCAGGCCGCAGCCGCGCCAGTTCGTCGGGCCCGAAGCCGCGCGCCGCGAGCGCGCCCGGACGATAGGCCTGCAGGAACACGTCGGCATCGCGCGCGAGTCCGCGCAACGTATCGCAGCCCGCTGCGTCGCGCAGATCGACGAGCGCCGAACGTTTGCCGCGGCCGTTGTCGATCACGAGCGGCGCGATGTTCGGCAGATGCGGCCCGTTGATCGTCATCACGTCCGCGCCATGATGCGCGAGCGCGCGGCCGGCCACCGGTCCGGCGATGATCCGCGACAGATCCAGCACCCGCACGCACGCGAGCGGACGGTCGATGCCGGGTTCGGCGTCAGCGTCGGCGTGGCGCGGCGGCTCGGCCAGCGCGTCGCCGATGCGCTCGATCTCGAACAGCGGCAGGCGCGCGATCGCTTTGGCCTGCTCGAGCGCGGCCCATTCGTCGGGCGTGCGAATCAAGGCGGCGCACAGGCCCGCGTCAGCGAGCGTTTGATCGAGCGTCGCGCCCTCCCAGCCGCGAATCGCGGCCGCCACCGATTCGCGCCCATTCTCACAGCCGAGCACGTCGAGCACACCCTTCAAGTGATGCGCAAAATTCGTGTGCAGCTGAATCCAGCGGCCGTCGCCCGTTTCGTAGAAGCCGGTAACCGGATCGCGCAGCGCGGGCGGCGGCCCATCGTCGATTCGCAGATAGCGTTCGCTGCGAAACGCCGCCAGCGCGCGACGCATCCGCACCGATACCCGTTGCCTGCGTCCGCTGCGCAGTCGCCAGTATTCGGCGGCCGCGAGGCCGGTCGCGGCGATGGTCGACGACGCGAGGCTGCCGACGTGATAGACCGACGGCAAGCCGGGGTCCGCACCGGCGAGCGACACAGCGTGCAGCGCGACCGGATCGCAGCCGGCGAGAGTCCAGATGTGCTTGAGGGCGAGTTCGGGTGTCATGGCATCGGGCGCGTTGACCGCGCGGACAGGAAGCAGGTGCACCGAGTCTAAATTTGCGCCTTGCCGCAATCAATCTTGATTATGATAATCAACATATATTGATTTCTTCGGTTTCCGCGCGCTTTCATGTCAGCTCCGCTTTACCTGACCGCCGCCGAAGCGGCCGCAACGCTCGGCGTCAGCGTGCCGACGCTGTACGCGTACGTGAGCCGCGGCATGCTCGGCTCGTCGCCGGATGCGCAAGGCCGTCATCGACTCTACGATGCCGCCGAGGTGCGCCGCCTCGCGCGTCGCAAGGCGGACGGCAAGCGTGCGGGCAAGGTCGCGCAGAAAGTGCTCGACTGGGGCGTACCGGTACTCGAATCGTCGATCACGCTGGTCGCGGACGGTCAGCTGCTATATCGCGGGCACGATGCGATCGAGCTCGCCCGCGGTGCGTCACTCGAAGACGTCGCGGCGCTGCTATGGGAATGCAGCGCACGGCGCATTGCCGATGCGCCCGCCGTGCCGCTCGCCTCCGCGCAATGGGCGGGGTGGCTCAAGTTGTGGAGTGACAGCACGCCGCTCGATCGCGCGCTCGTGCTGCTGCCGGCCGCGGCCGCGCAGATGCCGCGCGTGTGGGCGCTCGGCCGCGACGCGCAGCTCGACACCGCGTGCTGCGTGATGCGGCTGCTGGCCGCCGCGATGCTGCCGGCGGCGCCGTCGAACGAACCGCTGCATCGGCAGATCGCGACGGCCTGGCGGGTGCGCAGCCGGCAGCAAAGCGGGCTGCTGCGCGCGGCGCTGGTCGCGTGCGCGGATCACGAGCTGAATGCATCGACGTTCACGGTCCGCTGTATCACGTCGACGGGCACGCACTTGTTCGGCGCGGTCGCGGGCGGGCTCGCGGCGCTCTCCGGGCCGCGTCACGGCGGCGAGACCGTGCGCATCGCGGCGCTGCTCGACGAGGCGTCGCGCTCGCCCGATCTGGACCGCTATCTGGCGAACCGTCTCGCGCGGCACGAGCACGGCGCTCAAGGTCCGGTGTTGTCGGGCTTCGGTCATCCGCTCTATCCGGACGGCGATCCGCGCGCGCGGCTGTTGTTGACGATGCTCGCCGACTGCGCGCCGGCCCGCTCGCCGCTCAACGAGGTGCTGCAGCTTGCGCGAGCGGTGCGCGACACGACCGGCGCGGAGCCGACGGTGGATTTCGCGCTTGCGGCAATCGAGCGCGTGCTCGGCTTGCCGACCGGCGCCGCGTTCACGCTGTTCGCGCTCGGACGGGTGGTCGGCTGGATCGCGCACGCGATGGAGCAGACGCGCGATGGCCGGTTGATCCGGCCTCGAGCGCGGTATATCGGGGAGTATGAGGCGGGAGGGGCTGCTTAAGGGCTGCTTAGGGGCTACGTCTGGCCTGCTCGCCGTTCGCCCCGCATCAGACGACACCTGGCCGACGCGCGAGCCAAGTCGGTATCGGCCAGCCGAATAGCAGCGCCGGCAGCTTGCGTGCCGAACCGCTCGCCAGCGCGAAACGCGCCCCCTCCCGCCCCGCGCTGATCCAAGCCACCGATCCACGCGCCAGCTCGATCGACTGCCCTGCCGCCAGCCAGTGATCTTCATGCTCGCCCTCGACGGTCAGCCAGACATTGCCACTGATCATCTTGAAAATCGACGGACGCGCAACCCGCCAGGCCGTGACGGGCTCGCTGTGTTCCAGTTCGAAAACTCGCACTTCTCGCATCGCCGTTCTCCTCGAAGAACTTTCTGTTGTACCGATTATTGGCGTGCGATGATCGGAAACCCATGCACAGTTCCGAACACTTTCATCGGAACTGTTCAGTCAAAAAACCGAACAGTTGACATGGCTCGCGCGACGCAGGTTAAAAGCTTGCGCTTCGCAGGCCGGCGACAGAAGGCAAGCGTATGAAACTCGAAATCCGGCTCGATCGGGACAACGGCGTACCGCTTACCGAGCAGATCGTCACCGGCGTGTCGGCGTGGATTCGCTCGCGCAATGCGCATCCCGGCTCGAAGCTGCCGTCGATCCGCCAGTTCGCCGCCGACTTCGGCGTAAGCCGCTTTCCGGTGATCGAGGCGTACGACCGGCTGGTGTCGCTCGGCTATGTCGACTCGCGCCACGGCTCCGGCTTTTACGTCGCCGATCGCCAACCGACGGACATGCGCTGTCAGGGCACATCGGACCCGCGCCGAGCCGATGTCGAGTCGGACCATTTGCTCGAACAATTCAACTTTCCGGGCGAGACGCTGAAGCTCAGCACCGGATTCATTCCCGAAAGCTGGCGCGACATCGATGGCATTGCGCAGGCGATCCGTCACGTGTCGCGAACCGATCCGGCGAGCATGGTCGAGTACGCGACGCCGCTCGGCAATCCTGTCTTGCGCGAACAGTTGCGCGGCCGTATTGGCCAATTGGGCATCCAGGCGGACGCGTCGCAGATTCTGATCACCAATGGCGCGAGCCAGGCGTTCGATCTGCTGGTGCGCTACATGCTGAAGCCTGGCGACACGATCTTTGTCGAGGACCCCGGTTACTACAACTTGTACGGCCTGTTGCGACTGCACGGCATGAAGCTGATCGGCATCCCGCGCACCGGCAGCGGTCCCGACCTCGACGTGATGCAGGCGCAATTGAAGCTGCACCGGCCCAGATTGCTGCTCATCAACACCGTGTTCCACAATCCGACCGGCACCACGGTCGCACCGCAGGTCGCGTTCCGTTTGCTGCAAATGGCGCGTGAGTATGGCTTCCATATCATCGAAGACGACATCTACGCGGATTTTCAGACCGAGATCACCGATCGCCTCGCGACCCTCGACCAACTCGAACAGGTGATCTACATCGGCGGATTGTCGAAGACGCTGTCGTCGTCGCTACGGATCGGCTGCGTGGTTGCGAATCACGCGATCATCAAGGATCTGGTCGATATCAAGATGCTGACTAGCATCGGCTGCTCGCGCTTTGCCGAAGCGGTGGCGGTGTCGATGCTGGAGCGCGGCGCATATCGCAAATATCTGGAGCGACTGCGCCGCCAGATGCGCGGCGCGCTCGGCTCCACCGTCCAGACACTCGAAGATGCCGGCTGGGAGATTTTCGAGGAACCCGCGGGCGGCAAGTTCGTGTGGGCGCGGGTGCCCCATGTCGCGGACGCCGAGCGGCTCGTTGAATGCGGTGTGCCGCTCGGTGTGACGGTGCTGCCTGGACAACACTTCAGGCCGAACCGGGAGGCGAGCCCGTGGATCAGGATTCATGTGGCGTTTGGCAACGAGCCACGGGCGCAGGCGTTTTTTCAGGCGGCGGCCCAGTTGCCGGCTGATGTGTGAACACGGCGCAGAACTCGGCCTGGATGCAGCCCCGACACCTGCGCAAGGCTGCGCCGCTCGCTGCGCCGGGACCCGCTTTTCCCTAGAATAGCGAGTCCCAGCCCGACCGAGCGCGCCCTGCCGCTTCATATGTCCACGACGCCGACTCCGCCCGCCCTCGCTCCCAACCTCCCCTCTGGCCCGTCGCCCCGCGCACTGACGGTGATGCTGTGGCTGGTCGCCACCGGCTTCTTCATGCAGACGCTCGATTCGACGATCGTCAACACCGCACTTCCCGCGATGGCGACAAGCCTCGGCGAGCTGCCGCTGCGCATGCAATCGGTGGTGATCGCCTACTCGCTGACGATGGCGGTGATGATCCCCGTGTCCGGCTGGCTCGCCGACAGACTCGGCACGCGGCGCGTGTTCTTCAGTGCGATCCTCGTGTTCGCGGTGGGCTCGTTGCTGTGCGCGAACGCGCACACGCTGAACCAACTGGTGCTGTTCCGCATTCTGCAAGGCGTGGGCGGCGCGATGCTGCTGCCGGTTGGACGGCTCGCGGTGCTGCGTACCTTTCCGGCAGAGCGTTATCTGCCGGCGTTGTCGTTCGTGGCGATCCCGGGTCTGATCGGACCATTGATCGGACCGACGCTCGGCGGCTGGCTCGTCAAGATCGCGACGTGGCACTGGATCTTTCTGATCAACGTGCCGGTGGGCATCGTGGGCTGCATTGCGACGTTTATCTTCATGCCGGATAGCCGCAACGAACACACGGGCAAATTCGACCTCGGCGGGTACCTGCTGCTGGTGGTGGGCATGGTGGCAATTTCGTTCGCGCTCGATGGCCGCACCGAGTTCGGCATTCAACATGCGACGGTGCTGGTGCTGCTGATTCTGAGCATGGCGTGCTTCGTTGCCTATGGTCTGCACGCAGTGCGCGAGCCCGCGCCGATCTTCCCGCTCGATCTGTTCAAGATCCACACCTTTAGCGTCGGGCTGCTCGGCAATCTGTTCGCGCGAATCGGCAGCGGCTCGATGCCCTACCTGATTCCTCTGCTGTTGCAGGTGAGCCTCGGCTATAGCGCATTCGAAGCCGGACTGATGATGCTGCCCGTGGCGGCCGCGGGCATGGCAACGAAGCGTCTCGTGACGACGCTGATCCTGAAGTACAGCTACCGGCGCGTGCTGATGGCGAACACGATTCTGGTCGGCCTGATGATGGCAAGTTTCGCGCTCACGAGCACGAATCAGCCGCTGTGGCTGCGGCTCGTGCAACTGGCGATCTTCGGCGGCGTGAACTCGATGCAGTTCACCGCGATGAACACGTTGACGCTGAAGGACCTGGGTACCGGCGGAGCGAGCAGCGGCAATAGCCTGTTTTCGCTCGTGCAGATGCTTTCGATGAGTCTCGGCGTGACGGTGGCCGGTGCACTGCTGACGACCTTTACCGGCATCATGCAACGCGTGACCGCTGCCAATTCGCTGCCCGCGTTTCATGCGACATTCCTGTGTGTCGGCATCATCACCGCATGCTCGTCATGGATCTTTGCGCAGTTGTCGCCGCAGATCCGCACGCCGGCGAAAAAGACCGATCCTTCAGAGCGGACCTGAAAGCCGCGCGAGCCAGCACGACGCATCCCTCGCGCACTCGCAACCGGATTTCCGGGCATCCCTCCGCGGAGCCCGCACGCAGCCTCCTCGAACAGCGTCAGCGACCCGCAACAGGGCGCGTCCCGCACCAGCGAAGTGCGTGTCATCGCCTTCGTCCCGGAGCGGGCGCACAATATTTTCCTCGGAGCATTGCTGGTGGGCGCTCGACCCTTGTTGTTGCACGCGCATAGTTCTTGCTCGACTATCCTGTAAACTCTTAGTCTGCGCGTGCGAACTCCTGCCGAGCCCTGCAAGCGCCGCCATTTCCACACGACCGACACGATGAGCATGATCGAACTCGATCCTCCCGGCTTCCAGCCACCACGCCCGATGGCCGGCGACGAAGGCTCCCGCCGAACCGTTCTGTATGGCGGCTACACCGTTTTCAGCGTATTTCAACCGGTCTTCTCGGTATCGCACCGGCGCGCGATCGGCTATCACGCGTCGCTGCGCGTGCACGACGAGCATGAGCGGCAAGTGCCCTCGCACGAAGTCTTTACGCAGGCCGCGCGACGCGGCGACCTGCTGGAACTGGGACGGCTGGCCGAATCGCTTCACCTCGGCAACTTCAATGCGTTCGACAGCCACGACGAATGGCTCTTCCTGAGCCTGCATCCGGCCGCACTGATGGACACCAGCTACGGCGACGCGCTGCTTGCCAGCCTGAAGACGCTCGGCCTGCCGCCGCAACGCGTGGTGCTCGAAGTATCCGAACAGGCCGGCGGCGAAACCACGCGCTTTGCTGAAATCGTCGATTCCCTGCGCAAGTCCGGTTTTCTGATCGCGCTCGACGGCTTTGGCGCCAAGCATTCGAACATCGACCGCGTGTGGAATCTGCGGCCGGACATCGTGACGCTCGACCGCTGCATCCTCGCGCAAGCGAGTGAACACTCGCACATCGAGCGCGTGTTGCCGGGCCTCGTCTCTCTGTTGCACGAGTCCGGGCAACTGGTGCTGATGGGCGGTCTGAGCACCGAGCGCGACGCGCTGATCGCGCTCGAATGCAATGTGGACTTCGTCCAGGGCGCATTTTTCGCAGGCCCGAGCGTCGAACCCGTCAAGCCGCAAGTGGCCGCTGGCTTGATGGATTCGCTGTCCGCTTCGCTGCGCGAACGCGTTGCCGCTCGAGAGAAAGCGCAATCCGCGCGGCTCGCTCCGTATGTCACCGCGCTCGAGGCCGCCGCAGCTCAGTTGATTGCCGGGGAATCGATCACACAGGCGACCGCTCCTCTGCTCGCGCTTGGGGAAACGGCGCGCTGCTTTGTCCTGGACGGATCGGGCCGGCAGATCGGCGACAACGTGCTGCCGCCGGGCCGCACATCGCAACGCGCGAAGCGCTTTAGCCCGCTGCTGCATTCCGAAGGCGCGAGTTGGGAGCGTCGCCCGTACTTCATTCAGGCGATGCGTCAACCGGGGCGGGTTCATCTAACGCCGCCGTATCTGTCGATCAACGAAGCGCATCTGTGCGTTACGGCCTCGATTGCCGCGCATAACTCGCATGGTACGCAGGTGCTATGCGTCGACATCAACTGGGAAGTTGCGGCTCACCGCAACTGACACCCCGGGATGGCCCTTGATGCGGGCAAGCAGTTCCTTGACCGCGTCACGGCCCAGCATCTGGTTGGCCGCCCGCAAATGCGCGGCGCTGGTCAGGATGCGCAGCGAGATGATTTTCGCCGAAAGGTCCGTTGTGCCATCCGTCACCACGTCGATCAATCCGACGATGTCGCCGTCGCAGAACAGTGCGATACACACGGCACCCGCCATCGACACCACCTCGGTATAGCTCGCCTGTTGCGCGAGCGATGTAATCACAGCCATCCACTTTGGACCGGAACCCGGTTCGCGGGCACGCTGCGCTTTGGCTCCAGGCGTTGGCCCTTGCGCTCGAAGAGCCACGTTGGCCGTGGGGAATGGAGTGGGCGTCGCGTACAAAGGTGCGTCGCTGATCAGTTGAGGCGTGTCGCTGAAAAGCTGCAGCAAGCCCGCCCGGTCTTGCGCTTCGAGCGCCGCGCGCAATCGCTCGACGATTCGCCCATGCACCGCTGGATCGGGCCGCTCCAACGGCGCGCCCGCACGTTTCAGACGCTCCTTGGAACGATGAACCATTTGCCGGCAGGCGGCCGGTGTGCGCTCGAGAATCGACGCGATTTCGGCATAACCGCACTCGAACGCTTCATGCAGGACGAACGCCGCGCGTTCGTCTGGCTTCAGATGTTCGAGCAGCAGCATCACGCCGTATGACATATCCGCCGCGCGCAATGCCAACTCCTCGGCCGATGGTGCGACCTCGTCGAGCCACGGCTCCGGCAACCAGCCGCTAGCCTGCGACGCGCGCTCGCGCTGCGCGTGCCGCAGACGGTCGATCGCAGTGCGCGTGGTGAGCGTGGTGAGCCACGCGACCGGCGTTTGCACCGCCCGCGTATCGGCCAGATGCCATTTGAGCCAGACGTCCTGCATCACGTCTTCGGCCTCCGCACGACTGCCAAGCATCCGATACGCGAGCGCCAGCAGACGGGCGCGCGCGGCCTCGAAACTGGATGCCTTGTCGATTCCCTGTTCCGTCATGCGTAGACCTCCCGATGGTGCGTGGTGAAAAAGCGGCTGCATACCAGTGGCATGGCTCAGGCGCGCGTCATGTTCGCTATTCCTGAGCTTGACGCATGGGCAACGGGTGATGTGACAGTTCAGCGCAAAAAAATTTTCTGTCACAGCGCCGGCCGCTGCTTCGTCAAATGAGCAACAAGCGGCGCATGTCACCCGGCCTCTGGTTCGCGGCCGCCTGCGCATCCCCGAATGCCCGTGCATCCGTCCTGATCGAGGAATCCATGCCCTCCAGTTACCCGTCTGTCTCCGCCTTGGGCCTTGTGCCCACTGTGATCGAACAATCCGGCCGGGGCGAGCGCGCCTATGACATCTACTCCCGCCTGCTGCGCGAGCGCATCGTGTTTCTTGTCGGGCCCGTGAACGAGCAGTCAGCCAGTCTGATCGTCGCACAATTGCTGTTTCTCGAATCGGAGAACCCCGACAAGGATATTTCTTTTTACATCAACTCGCCCGGCGGCTCGGTGTATGACGGCCTCGCGATTTACGACACCATGCAGTTCATCAAGCCGGAGGTCTCTACCTTGTGCACGGGCTTTGCCGCGAGCATGGGCACCTTTCTGCTCACCGCGGGTCAACGCGGCAAACGGTATGCGCTACCCAATGCGCGCATCATGATTCACCAGCCGTCCGGCGGCGGTCAGGGCACCGCGGCGGACATCGAAATCCAGGCGAAGGAGGTGCTGTATGTGCGAGCACGTCTGAATGCGATGATGGCCGAGCGCACCGGACGCACCATCGACGATATCGCGCGCGATACCGACCGCGACAACTTCATGTCGGCGCTCGAAGCGAGGGAATACGGATTGATCGATGACGTGCTGGAAGCTCGCGCGACGTGGAACAGCGCAGGTCGTCGCGACAGCCTGTAACGGAACGCTCGGTGGGCCGCCGGATAGACCGCCTTGCCGCCAATTCCCATCCACCTATCGGTGCGAGCGCACCACAAAAGCTGCTCACCTTCGCTGGAATCGCTATCATGTCGCGATTCGTCGACTTCGACGACCGCTTCAATGGAGATACACATGGCGTCATCCAACGAAAACGTCAGCATGGCGCTGTTCTGCGACTTCGAGAATGTCGCGCTTGGCGTGCGCGACGCGAAGTACGACAAGTTCGACATCAAGCTTGTACTCGAGCGCCTGCTGCTGAAGGGCAGCATCGTCGTCAAGAAAGCGTATTGCGACTGGGATCGCTACAAGAGTTTCAAAGGGGCCATGCACGAGGCCAATTTCGAGTTGATCGAAATTCCGCACGTGCGCCAATCGGGCAAGAATTCAGCCGACATCCGGCTGGTCGTCGATGCGCTCGATCTCTGTTATACAAAATCGCACGTCAATACGTTCGTCATCATCAGTGGTGATTCGGATTTTTCGCCGCTCGTGTCGAAGCTGCGCGAGAACGCCAAACAGGTCATCGGCGTCGGTGTGCAGCAGTCCACCTCGGATTTGCTGATCGCGAATTGCGATGAGTTCTTCTTTTACGACGATCTCGTACGCGAAAGTCAGCGCGCAGTCGCGAGGCGCGAATCGTCGCGCCAGCAGCAGAGCGCGCAGCAGGCAGCCAAACGTGCGGCAGATGAAGAGAAGGCCCCACCCAAGGAGGACCTGGAGAAGCGTCGCAGCAAGGCCGTAGAAATTGCGGTTCAGACGTTCGACGCACTCGCTTCCGAACGTGGCGACAGCGGCAAGATCTGGGCGTCCGTGCTGAAGAACGCGATCAAACGGCGCAAACCGGATTTCAACGAGACGTATTACGGGTTTCGCGCTTTCGGCAATCTGCTGGAAGAAGCGCAGGCACGCGGGCTGCTCGAATTCGGCCGCGATGAAAAATCAGGCGCGTACGTTTATCGAAGCACGGCTGTGAACGTCGGGAGTGAAGCGGCCAATGAAACTATTGGCGAAACCGCGGCGGAGTCTGCCGAAACGGGGTCGGGTGAAGCGGTGCCGGCTGAACAGGCGGCCGAACATTCGTATCAAGCGCAGGCGGCACAAGCGGCCGCGTCCGAGTCGGGGGGCAAGCACAAGTCGCGTCGTAAGGACCGCAGCAACCGCAAGGCGGGGCGGGGTCAGGAGGCCGCGCACGGCAAGCGCGGTCACCATGAAACGGCTGATGAAGAACCTGCGGCTGCCGCTCCGGCTCTTGCCGAACCGGCGGAGTCCGCCGAACAGGTCCAACGGGAGGAACCGCGTGAACACGCGCCGCTCCCACATGAATTCGTCATTGAACCGATAGCTGAAGAGACCGAAGCTCGTACTGTAGCAGCGGCAGCGGATACAGCCGCTGAACAAGTCGTCCTCGGTCAAGAAAGCGACCAAACCGCCGATAGCGACCAACCCGCGCAGCGTCAAAGCGCCAAAAAGCGCGCATCGCGCAAAACGGCCGCGAAGAAAGTGAAGAAAAGCACGCCGCGCTCGATCGGGGAAGTCCTTGAGATCGCGGCGCCGGCCGAGGCCCCTGCTCCAGCAGTCAATATGGAAGATGGGCCTAAGGCCGCCACGAAGGCCCCCCGTAAAACAGCGTCTCGCAGCCGTCGTCCGCGCAAAACGGCGTCGACGGACAGCACGGAGTAAGCAGCGGCACGGATTCGACAATCGTCGCCGCAAGCTACCGCTCAACCGTTCTACGCATTTGAAACGCAGTACCGGCCGACGATGCAAGACAAGCAAGCAGGCCGGCCCCCAATATCACCGCTCAGTAAGCCGGATAAGGCGCATACATAACGGGCGGAGGCGGAGCGTAGTAATACGGACGGGGCGCGACATACACCGGCTGCGTCGAATAGTAAGGCTGCGGCTGAACAATCGTCTCGCCCTTCGAGGTCATGCACTGGGCGTAGGCGGTGTCATAGCGTGCCTGCATGCCGGCCGCCGAATACTGGGCGCCATTCGCTCCGTTCGCGCCGCCAATCAGCAGGCCGCTGCCCGCCCCGATCGCCGCGCCAGCGCCAGCGTTGCCCGCCGCGGCGCCGAGCAGCGCGCCGACGGCCGCGCCGCCGAGCGTCCCGAGCGCCGCGCTGTTCACGCTGTTCGTGCTGGCCGCCTGCGCAGCGCCGGACGGGTTCGTCGTTTGATTCGCGTAGTCGCGGCACGCGTAGTCGTTTTGCTGGAACTGGCTGAGCGGCTCGCCGCTGCGCGGCATCGCGGCTATGCTCGGCCCGCTCGGTGGCGCCACTGCGCAGCCGCCTAACGCGAGCGCGATGACGGCGGCGGGAATCGCCAGGCTGATCGTTTTATTGCTGGAAATCATGGTGGTGCACTTCGGAGGATTGGAATTCAAACGTTAGGCTAATCGGGAAATTCCGTGGTTACGGCTAAGTTACAGAAAGTTTTTGCACGGCCGGCTGGTCTCGACCCGGCAGTCGCCTCAAACGATTCCCGCCGCCCAAGCCGATCGACCGCGCGGAGGACGCCTCAATGAACCGGCTCATTCTCGCCGTCGCAGCGGCTTGCGTAGCCTGCATCGCGCCGGGCGCCGCAGTTCGGCGAAGTCGAGGGGCGTTGGCCGAGGTCCACTTCGCACCCCGCGAAACCGCAGTTACCAACTGTGACAAACTTCTTTCAGAAGCGATCCCTGCCCTTCCAATCGCCTCGGAAAAAGAAAAAGCCCTCGCGATGGAGGGCTTTCGTCTCTAGCTGTCATCTTCCATCGCGATCGCAAGGATCACGACATCAGACGACGAGCTGCAACTGGCAATCTCAAGCGAAGTTCTTCGCTGCGAAGTCCCAGTTGACGATGTTCCAGTACGCTTCGACGAACTTCGGACGCGCATTGCGATAGTCGATGTAGTAAGCGTGCTCCCAAACGTCGATGGTCAGCAGTGCCTTGGCGTCGGTGGTGAGCGGCGTGGCGGCGTTGCTCGTCGACACGAGGTCGAGCGAACCATCAGCCTTCTTCACGAGCCATGCCCAGCCCGAGCCGAACGTGCCGACCGCGGTCTTCGCAAACTCTTCCTTGAACTTGTCGAACGAACCCCACTTCGCGTTGATCGCGTCAGCGAGCGCGCCGGTCGGTGCGCCGCCACCTTGCGGCGACAGGCTGTTCCAGAAGAACGTGTGATTCCACACTTGAGCCGAATTGTTGAAGATACCGCCCGACGACTTCTTGACGATCTCTTCCAGCGACAGGTTCTCGAACTCCGTGCCCTTGATCAGATTGTTCAGGTTGGTCACATAGGTCTGGTGATGCTTGCCATAGTGAAACTCGAGCGTCTCTTCCGACATGTGCGGAGCGAGCGCGTTTTTCGCAAACGGCAGCGGCGGGAGCGTATGTTCCATGGTGCTTTCCTTCTCTATATCTGTTGTGGGGAGTCTGCGGATGACGCTATCGAGCACTCGATTGTAGGCGAGTTGGAATAACCCCGCAAACGACCGGCCTTTATGTCCGGCATGTCGAACACGCCGCGCGCAAGGCCCTTCGGAAGGGCGCGCACGGCGCGTGCCCGGGTCGTCGGTAAACAGGACATAGGCGCCACGCACTCACCGGTAAAACGTCAGAAGCCGTCGGTCAGACGCGCCTGCACGTCGGCGAGCGCGACGTCGGCCGAGCCTTCGGCGAGATGCATCGTCAAACGACGGCCGGGTTTCAGCGACGACGGCGTGCGAATCGCCCGACCGCTTTGCGTATCGAGCACGGCCGCATAACCGCGCTCGAGCGTGCGCTGTGGACTCAGTACTTCGAGTCGCGCGCTGAGCATGCAGATGCGTGCGACCTGACGTTCATGCTGGCGCGACAGCGCTGCATTCAGGCGCTGCGCCAGCGTGTCGACGCGCGTGCGCTCGCCCGCGAGATCCGGACGCCAGCGTTGCCAGCGCATCTGCAGCAGCGAGAATCGCGCACGAGCGTCGCGTACCGGCCGCGCGCCGGCCGACGCGAGCCGCACGCGCAATTGCTGCAAATGCGTGCGCTGCCGCGCGAGCCGCTCGGCCGGCGAAACGAGCCGGCGCGCCAGCCAGTCGAGCTGCTGCGCGCGCCGCTCCATCATGCGGCCGAACGCGCGCGCGAGCGTCGCGTGCCGATGATCGAGTTCGCGCAGCAGCATGACGCGCTGCGGACTCACGAGTTCGGCGGCACCGGTCGGCGTCGGCGCACGTACGTCGGCGGCGAAATCGGCAATCGTGAAATCGGTCTCGTGACCGACGCCGCTCACCACGGGTATCACGCTTTCGGCGATCGCGCGCGCGAGCACTTCTTCGTTGAACGCCCATAGATCTTCGATCGAGCCCCCGCCGCGACACACGATCAGCACGTCGACCTCGCGGCGCGCGCCAGCCGTCTCGACCATCGCCGCGAGCTTCGCGCTGACACCCGCGCCCTGCACCGGCGCTGGATAAACGATCACCGGAATATGCGGCGCGCGGCGCGACAGCGTCGTCAGCACGTCGCGCAATGCGGCCGCCTGCAACGACGTGACGATACCGATCGCGCGTGGATGGGTCGGCAGCGCGCGCTTGCGTTCAGCGGCGAACAACCCTTCGGCTTCGAGTTGCGCCTTCAACCGCAGAAACGCTTCGTATAGGCGACCCTGACCGGTGCGGCGCACCGCTTCGACATTCAGTTGCAGTTCACCGCGCGGTTCGTACATCGTCACGAGCGCGCGCACTTCGATGCGATCGCCTTCGCGCGGCATGAATTCGGCGTACTGCGCGCGACCGCGAAACATCACGCAGCGCATCTGCGCCTGTGCGTCCTTGATCGAAAAATACCAGTGACCACTTGCGGCGCGCGTGAAGTTCGACACTTCGCCCGCGACCCAGACGAGTGGAAACGAGCGTTCGAGCATCGTGCCGATCGCGCGATTGAGCGCGGAGACGGGAACGACGACCTCACCGCCTGGTGTGGCCGCCGAAGCAAAAGGATTTTCGGGGTTCATGCGAGGGATAAATAGCGCTGGCCGGACAGACGATAGACCGAGCGACGAGCGGCGTCCAGCCGGAATCGCAGGATTGTTAAAAGTGTCCACATGGCGGGAACCGCCTGACGAATTCCGCCAGAACGCCCGCCAACGCCAATAAACGCCTGGCAGACCCTTGATTTATATGGCGTTTGCATCTCAATAGCGAGCGAGCACTTCGATCCAAAGCGCACGGAATGGCCCTCCCGGACGATCGGATGGCAGGTTCTCCACAAAGTTATCCACAGACTGTGGGCGACCGCACATAGCGAGGACCGGCGTCCATGATGTCCCACGCGACTTGCCGGCCGGGATGCCCGCGCGCTAGAGTGGCGGGTTCGATGGCATGCCAATCGCGCAGCGCGCCGGGGAGCTTGCCGGCCTGAGGCCGCCTGCGGCTAATAAGTACGAGCCCTTTCGCCGCGCCGTTTGCACCTCATTTTTCGACCGTATTCGCATTCGATTGTCCGGAGAACCGCGTTGATGTTGACCCCGCGTAGTGCGCACGGCATGCAGTCCTTGCCCGCAACCCGCCCATGAGCGAACTCAGCGACCGTCTCGCAGCGCGCCTAGCGCGCGAATGGCAGCAACGCGGCCCGCTCGCCTGGGCGCTGACGCCGCTCGCCTGCGTATTTGGCACGGTCGCGGCCGCGCGCCGCGCCGCGTTTTCGCAAGGCTGGCTGAAGTCGGTGCGCGTCGGCGTGCCGGTGGTGGTGGTCGGCAACGTGACGGTTGGCGGCACCGGCAAGACGCCGACCGTCATCGCGCTCGTCGAAGCGTTGCGCGCCGCGGGCTTCACGCCTGGCATCGTGTCGCGCGGTTACGGCGCGCGCGTGAGCACGCCGACCCAGGTCACGCCCGGTTCATCGGCGCGTGTCGGCGGGGACGAACCGTTGCTGATTGCGCGCCGCACCGGCGCACCCGTATGGGTCTGTCCGGATCGCGTCGCCGCCGCGCAGGCGCTGTGCGCCGCGCATCGCGACGTCGACGTGATCGTCAGCGACGACGGCTTGCAGCACTATCGCCTCGCGCGCGACGTCGAACTCGTCGTGTTCGATCACCGGCTCGGCGGCAACGGCTTCCTGCTGCCGGCCGGGCCGCTGCGCGAGCCGTTGTCGCGCCGCCGCGACGCGACGCTGATCAACGATCCGTACGCGCGCACGCTGCCCGCGTGGCCGAACTCATTCGCACTGCAGCTCGCGCCCGCCGACGCTTGGCATCTCGACAATCCCGCGCTGCGCCGCCCGCTCGCGCAATTCGCCGGTCAACGCGTGCTGGCCGCGGCCGGCATCGGCGCGCCGGAACGCTTTTTCGCGACAGTGCGCGCAGCCGGCATCGCGCCCACGACGCGCGCCCTGCCCGACCACTACGCGTTCGAGCGTAATCCGTTCACCGACGTCGACGCCGACGCGATCCTGATTACCGAAAAGGATGCGGTAAAATTGGGGGCCTGGCACGACGCGCGCATCTGGGTAGTCCCGGTCGAAGCCGCGCTTGATCACCGCCTCACTGCATTAGTTGTGGAGAAAGTCCGTGGACGCTCGCCTGCTTGAAATCCTCGTTTGCCCGATCTGCAAGGGCCCGCTCAGCTACGACCGCGCCGCGCAGGAACTGATCTGCAACGCGGACAAGCTCGCGTATCCGATCCGCGACGGCATTCCCGTAATGCTCGTCGACGAAGCACGGCAGACCGTCGAGGGCACGCCGGTCGATCTGAATCCGGGCTCGGTCGCCTGACCCGGCGCGGCGCTGCATCGAGGCGCCGCGTCGCCTCGCTCGCCCCGCGGGTCAAGGAGCAAAGCCCGTCAACGCCAAGGCCGGCCCGCATGTGCGCCACAATCGATCCGTAGCCGTTTCCGCCGCCCCGCTTATGTCCGACTCCGCGTGCGCGTCGCGCGCAGCCTCTTCCTCCGGCCTGATCGCCGCCCGTTCTTGATCCGATGATCCACACCACCCCTCATCCGTTTATCGCCGTCGTGCCGGCCCGTCTGGCGTCGACCCGGCTGCCCAACAAGCCGCTCGCGGACCTCGGCGGCAAGCCGATGGTCGTGCGCGTCGCGGAGCGCGCGCGCGAATCGGGCGCGCAGCAGGTGCTGGTCGCGTCGGACGCGCAGGAAGTGCTCGACGCGGCGCACGACCACGGCTTCGACGCAGTACTCACGCGCGCCGACCATCCGTCGGGCACCGACCGTCTCGCGGAAGTGGCGACGCGCTTCGGCTGGAGCGATGACACGATCATCGTCAACGTGCAGGGCGACGAGCCGCTGATCGACTCGGCGCTGGTGCGCGGCGTCGCCGCACATCTGGCAACGACGAGCGACTGCGCGATTGCGACGGCCGCCCATCCGATCACCGATCCCGCCGAAATTTTCAATCCGAACGTCGTCAAGGTCGTGCCTGATGCGCGCGGCGTCGCGCTGTATTTCTCGCGGGCGCCGATCCCTTGGGCGCGCGACGCATGGCAGCCGCACTGGCCCAACGTCGCGTCGATGCCGACGCCGCCCGCCCCCGCCGTCGTATACCGGCACATCGGCCTGTACGCGTATCGTGCGAAATTCCTGCGCACGTACCCGAGTCTCGCGATCTCCCCGATCGAGCAGGTCGAAGCGCTCGAACAGCTGCGCGCGATGTGGCATGGCGAGCGCATCGCCGTCCTCGTCACGCATGACGTGCCGTTGCCGGGCGTCGATACCCCCGCCGATCTCGCGCGCGTACGGGCTTTATTCGGGTCTTGAGCGCGGGAAGCCGTGGCATAATCGAACGGTTATGCGCGCCTCCCAGCGCAGGCGACATCCGGGTTATCCCCGTCGCGCCGTGCGGATCTTGCAGCGCCGTCATCTTCGACGTGCAGCGCGAGCTAGCCAACGGTGAACGATGCGGAACCTGCGAGAATCGCCGGGAAGCCTGCTGCGTAAACAAAGAATTCACATAGATCTGGAGATATCCATGCGTTTGATCCTGTTGGGTGCACCGGGTGCTGGCAAAGGCACTCAGGCCAACTTCATCAAGGAAAAGTTCGGCATCCCGCAAATTTCGACCGGCGACATGCTGCGCGCGGCCGTCAAGGCTGGTACGCCGCTCGGCCTCGAAGCAAAGCGCTTCATGGACGCCGGTGAGCTGGTCACGGATGAGCTGATCATCAACCTCGTGAAGGAACGTCTGCAGCAGCCGGACTGCGCGAACGGCTACCTGTTCGACGGCTTCCCGCGCACGATTCCACAAGCTGAGGCAATGAAGCAGGCCGGTGTCGCGATCGACTACGTGCTCGAAATCGACGTGCCGTTCGACGAGATCATCGTGCGCATGAGCGGCCGCCGCTCGCACCCCGCGTCGGGCCGCACGTATCACGTGACGTTCAACCCGCCCAAAGTCGAGGGCATCGACGACGTGACTGGCGAGCCGCTGATCCAGCGCGACGACGACAAGGAAGAAACGGTCAAGAAGCGTCTCGAAGTGTACGAATCGCAAACCAAGCCGTTGATCGAGTACTACAACAGCTGGGCGAAGAACGGCGATACGTCAAGCTCGGTGAAAGCGCCCCAATATCGCCGCATTTCGGGCCTCGGCAGCGTCGATGAAATTCGTGCCCGTGCGTTCGATGCGCTGAAGTAAGCGGGATTGATCTAAACATTTCCGCTGTTTGCGTTAAACCAAAACCCGCCCACATTGGGCGGGTTTTTTACTGGTTCGGTGCGCCGACCGCAACGGCAAGCGCTGGGTGCGGAACGTCCAGCACAGCCAGTTAGTCTTCCATAGCACTCGCATGCCGCTGCCCGCTTCGCTTTCCGCAGCGCAGCACAGCCGCTACAATCGATCGTCGAAAAATGCTTCGATCCAGACTGCACCGAACAACCGTAGCGAAGGAGAAGACATGGAAATTCGTGACAACGTGTTCCTGATCACCGGCGGTGCATCAGGGCTCGGCGCTGCCACCGCGCGCCTGCTGGCGGAGAACGGCGGCAGGGTCGTGCTCGCCGACCTGAATCTGGACGCGGGCGAGGCGCTCGCCAAGGAACTCGGCGGCGTATTCGTCAAATGCGACGTGAGCCGGGAAGAGGACGCGCAACAGGCCGTCGACACCGCGACGAAACTCGGCACGCTGCGCGGACTCGTCAACTGCGCGGGCGTCGCGCCGGCCGCGAAGACCGTCGGCAAGGATGGCCCCCATCCGCTGGATCTGTTCACGCGCACGATCTCGATCAACCTGATCGGCACGTTCAACATGATCCGGCTCGCCGCGACGCAGATGTCGAAGAACGAGCCGAACGCCAACGGCGAGCGCGGCGTGATCATCAACACCGCATCAGTCGCCGCGTTCGACGGCCAGATCGGCCAGGCCGCGTACTCCGCGTCGAAAGGCGGCGTGGTCGGCATGACGCTGCCGATCGCGCGCGACCTGTCCCGCAACGCGATCCGCGTGATGACGATCGCCCCCGGCATCTTCGAAACGCCGATGCTGCTCGGCATGCCGCAAGAAGTGCAGGACGCGCTCGGCGCGATGGTGCCGTTCCCGCCGCGCTTAGGCAAACCGGCTGAATACGCGATGCTCGCCAAGCAGATCTTCGACAATCCGATGCTGAACGGCGAGGTGATCCGGCTAGACGGCGCGATCCGCATGCAGCCGAAGTGAGGAGCGCCTCGCGATAAAAAAACGCCTGTACATGTACGACATGTGCAGGCGTTTGCGTCTCATGCGGCGTGAAAACGCGTCGCTATTCGCCACCATCATGCCGGGTGCGCTGCCGCAATTCATGCAGTTGCGACTCGACTACGGTGGCGTCTTCCGCATCGGGTCGATCCCCGAGGTAACTTTCGAGGTCTTCGAGCGCGGGCCGCAGATAGTCGAGCCGCGCATACGCGAAACCGCGATCACGCACTTCCTCGATATTGTCCGGCAGCAGAATGACGAGCCGCTGTTGCACCGCGAGCAGACGTTGCCAACGCTCGGTTTGCAGATAGATCGCCTTCAGGTTGCGCAGCATCCGCGCGACGATCTCGCGACGCGTGGCCGGCTGTAGCAGCATGCGCAGCGCGCGGCCGACCGAATCTCCAGCCGACGCGACGTATGGTTCGAGCATCTCGACCATCTGCGCTTCGGACAGCGAATGACCGGTCGTCGGATCGAGCATCACGTCGCCGTCGGGCGTCGTCACGCGCAGCAGGAAGTGGCCCGGAAACGACACCCCGCGCACCGGAACGCCGAATTGCTCAGCCATCTCCAGATAGAGCACCGCGAGTGAAATCGGAATGCCGCGGCGACGTTTGAGTACGACGTTCAGATGACTGTTGTCGGGGTCGTAGTAATCGTTCAGATTGCTCGCGAAACCGAGTTCACGGAAAAAGAACCGATTGAGGACGCCAACCTTCTGACGGATGTCGGCATCGTCTGGCATGCGGCGGCGCAGCCGCAGCACCAGCTCATCGATCTCGGCGAGCACCGACTGCAGATCGAGATCGGGGTAGGCGTCCTGCGCGAGCGAGAGCGCCGTCTCGGTCAGCGGCAGGCTCTCGTCTTCGGCGACGAGCGTACTGAAATAATCGAGAACCCGCGACATGGTGATCACTTCACTCGCCTTTTGAAATACGCGTACTTGAAGCCCATCAGCCAAAGCATACCGAAATATAGCGCGGCGAACAGCACGAGACACGCACCGAGCAACACCATCCGGCTAACCGGCTGGGTATGCATGCCGACCCAGTCGAAGCTGATCGCAAGCCAGCGCATCACGCCGGCGAGCACGAGGCACGCGCCGAGCAATTGCACGAAAAACTTGAGCCAGCCGCTCGACGGCGTATAGATGCCGCGTTTGCGCAGACCGATGAACAGCAGCAACGCATTCACGCAAGCGCCGAGCCCGACGCTCAGGGTGAGACCCGCATGCGCGAACACCGGCACGAACGCGTAGTTGCACAGCTGCGTGACAATCAGCACGCCGATGCCGATTTTCACCGGCGTCTTGATGTCCTGCTTCGCGTAGAAGCCCGGTGCGAGGATCTTGATCAGGATCAGGCCGATCAAGCCGACCCCGTAGGCGGCGAGCGCGCGGCTCACCATTACGACCGCGTTACCGTCGAACTTGCCGTAGTTGAACAGCACGGCCGTCAGCGGCTGGGCGAAAAAGAACAGCGCGATCGCGCTCGGCGCGGCGAGCAGGAACGTGACGCGCAGCCCCCAGTCGAGCAGCGACGAATACTCGTGCGAGTCGGCGTCGACGTGCGCCTTCGATAGGCTCGGCAGCAGGATCGTGCCCAGCGCGACGCCGAGCAGCGCGGTCGGAAACTCCATCAGCCGGTCGGCGTAGTTAATCCACGACACCGCGCCGGGGCCGATGTGCGACGCGATGTTGGTGTTGATGATCAGGCTGATCTGCGCGACCGACACCGCGAACATCGCCGGCACCATCTTCGCGAGCACCCGTTTTACGCCGCGATGCGCGAGCGCGTGCAGCGGGTTCAGGCGGATGCGCGGCACCATGTCGATCTTCTTGAGGCCCGGCAACTGCACCGCGAATTGCAGCACGCCACCGATGATCACCGCCCACGCGAGCGCATAGACCGGCGTTTGCAGGCGCGGCGCGAGAAACAGCGCAGAGACGATGAACGCAACGTTCAACAGCACGGGAGCGAACGCGGGCAACGAAAAGTTCCGGTACGTATTCAGCACGCCCGACGCCAGCGACGTCAGCGAAATGAAAATGATGTAGGGGAACATGATGCGCGTCATCGCGACCGCGAGCTGGTACGCGTGGCCCTCGCGCGCGAGGCCCGACGCGACGACAAACACGACGCCCGACGCGCCGACCACGCCAATCACCGACAGCACCGCGAGCGCCCACGCGAGCACGGTCGAGGTCGCGTCGACGAGCGCCTTGGTGGCGTCGTGGCCTTGCTGGTTCTTGAACTCGGCGAGGATCGGCACGAAGGCCTGCGAGAACGCGCCTTCGGCGGAAATGCGGCGCAGCAGATTCGGAATGCGAAAGGCGACGTAGAAAGCGTCGGTGTATTGACTGGCGCCGAACGCACGGGCGATCAGCGTTTCGCGGGCCAGTCCGGTCACGCGCGACAGCAGCGTGAAGCCGCTGACCGTCAGCAGGGCTCGGAATAGATTCATGGGGCGCTTATTATACGGGTCCCGCTAATGCGGGCGACGAGCCGGAAACCCGATTCCGACCGATTTGCCGGGCGGACGTTCGCCGCAATCGGCCGGGAAATGCGATTTTTTGTGCTTTTAGCGGTTTTCCGTGCTGAGCCAACACGTCAACGTCAACATGACGCCACTCTCGTCACTGTGACGCCGTTGCGCGTTTTCCGTTGTCACGTGCCTGATTTTGTTGCTATAATCGTCGGTTTCGAAGCTTGCTCCGTTTTCGAACGGTCTTCGGACGGGATTCTCAGGTTGGCGCTGCGCCGCCTGTCAATACGTCCGGAAGCCTGGAAACACGGGCCCGCCTTCGCGTAGTTTGATCGATTTTTTCGACACTTTTGCGCCCTTGGGCAATCGCTTCCAAGGGTTCGGATCGAGAAGCAGCACCTCGCCTCATCATTGCAGGCCGGGTACTGGAAACAGGAACAGGATAAGGAACCGTCATGGCTAACTCCGCACAAGCACGCAAGCGCGCCCGCCAGGCCGCGAAGGCAAACTCGCACAACTCGGCACTGCGCTCGAAGTTCCGCACGGCTATCAAGGCTGTTCGCAAGGCAATCGACGCAGGCGACCAGGCTAAGGCCGCCGAAATCTTCAAGGCATCGTCGAAGACCATCGACATCATCGCCGACAAGAACATCATTCACAAGAACAAGGCAGCTCGCCATAAGAGCCGCCTCGCTGCAGCCATCAAGGGTCTGCAAGCGCCCGCAGCGCAGTAATTCCAGTCGGCCCGCTTCGGCGGGCTAGCTCCTGTTTCCGCTGCACAAGAAGCCCGCTTTGGCGGGCTTTTTTGTTTTGGCCGGATGACCAGCCACAAAAAAACCCGCTGCTTGCGGGTTTTCGTTTTTTGCTTTTGCCGATCCGGCCAGCTTGCGTCAGATCGCATGACGTTTGGCTTGCGGCGCAGGCGCATGCTCGAGTTCCAACTCGCACGCCTCGGTGACGAGGAGGTCGTTGTCTTTTGCGAAGTTCAGAACGAAATCGAAGGCCATTGGCTCGATGTCGCGCAGTCTCGAATCAAGAATCACGCATTTGAGGTCGCCGATCATGGTCGGCCGCACGTACAGCGAGTACTGCATATAGGCGTTCGGCCCCTTCCTCACGCCGGGCCCGAACGACGACATGACGCCCGCGAGCCGCTCCGACCAGTCGCTCGGCCGAAATCTTTTTCCGGTCGACGTAATGCCCTGAATGAAATATTCGATTGGAGCTGCTTCGGCCATGTAGAAATACCTGTGTGACTGCCCAGCGGAATGACGACCAACCGGCGGCACCAGTTGCGCGCTTACATTCACCGCAAGCGACATGCGCGGCAAGAGCTTGCAGCCACCTGCGACGTGCGTGGGACCTGGCGCTAACGCAACAATGACGAGCCGCACCACGAGAACCGCTGCGGCAAACCGGCTGTACCGCTCTGGCGCCTGTCATGACGGCCACGCCGTGACAGGCTTTCCGCGCCGCGCGAGCCGCGTTTCTTCACGCGAAACGCTGGCCTGCTGGGCTATGGGATAACCCTTAAATTATAGCGCAGAGGGCCCTTTTCCGCAGCGCACACAAACGCCCTTCGATGCTCCCGCGCAGCCCGATATGAAGCCTCCTACTCGCTTCCAAATAGCTTCCTAATCGCCTCCGAATCGCTTGCGACCCCTGCCGGCCGACTCGTCAAACAGGGCGAAATCCTTTATGCTGGATTGAGTTACCACCAAACCGACGGCGGCACAGTCCGGCAACCCTGCCGGGTGAGACCGCCGTATTTGTTTCATGACCGCCAAGAAAATTCGCCACTACCTGCAGTTCAAGGACTTCTCGCTGGAAGACTACGAGTACGTGCTGGAACGCGCGCGCATCCTGAAACGCAAATTCAAGAACTACGAGACCTATCACCCGCTGCATGACCGCACGCTGGCGATGATCTTCGAAAAGAATTCGACGCGCACGCGCCTGTCGTTCGAAGCCGGCATCTTCCAGCTGGGCGGCCACGCGGTGTTCATGAGCACGCGCGACACGCAGCTCGGCCGCGGCGAGCCAATCGAAGACGCCGCCCAGGTCATCTCGCGCATGGTCGACATCATCATGATCCGCACGTTCGGCCAGGACATCATCCAACGCTTCGCCGAGAATTCGCGCGTGCCGGTGATCAACGGGCTCACGAACGAATATCACCCGTGCCAGGTGCTCGCGGACATCTTCACGTACTTCGAGCATCGCGGTCCGATCCGCGACAAGACGGTCGCGTGGGTCGGCGACGCGAACAACATGCTGTACACGTGGATCGAAGCCGCGCAGATCCTCGGCTTCAAGCTGCGCCTGTCCACGCCGCCCGGCTACAAGCTCGACCGCGCGCTCGTCGCCGCGGAAAGCGCGCCGTTCTACGAGGAGTTCGACGATCCGAACGAAGCCTGCGCAGGCGCCGATCTCGTCACCACCGACGTGTGGACCAGCATGGGATTCGAGGCCGAGAACGAAGCGCGCAAGAAGGCTTTCGCCGACTGGTGCGTCGACGCCGACATGATGGCGCGCGCGAATCCCGACGCGCTTTTCATGCACTGCCTGCCCGCGCATCGCGGCGAGGAAGTCAGCGCGGAAGTGATCGACGGACCGCAGAGCGTCGTCTGGGATGAAGCGGAAAACCGTCTGCACGTGCAGAAGGCGTTGATGGAATACCTGCTGCTCGGCAAGCTCAATCACTGAGCGAGCCATTGGACCAGGCACCAGCCGCGAGCGCGGTAATAAAAAGCGCCGGGAGGAAACTCCCGGCGCTTTTTTTGCATTCGCCGACGGTGAAGCTCGGCGCGGCAAGTCAGCGCGAAAAGAGCGCGCTTCCGCTCACAGGCAAACCGGCTCCGCCTCCAGCTCCACGCCAAATCGCTCGCGCACGTCGTGCTGGATCGCCCGCGCCAGCGCCAGCACTGCTGCGCCACTCGCGCCACCGCGATTCACCAGCACCAGCGCCTGGCGTTCGTGCACGGCCGCCGCGCCCATCGCACGGCCCTTCCAGCCGCATCGGTCGATCAGCCAGCCGGCCGCCAGCTTGATCCGCCCGTCGGCTTGCGGATACGACACGAGTTCCGGTTCGCGGCGCTTGAGCACCTCGAACTGCGCGGCGTCGATCACCGGATTCTTGAAGAAGCTCCCCGCGTTGCCCAGTTCGAGCGGATCGGGCAGCTTCGTGCGCCGCACGGCGACGACCGCATCGAAAATCGCCTGCGCGGTCGGCTGCATGGCCGCATCGTCGGCTTGCCTGGTGCTCGCTCCCGGACCCCGCGCCGCCAGCTCGCGCGCGAGATCCGCGTAGCCCGCGCGCGGCTGCCATGCCTTCGGCAAACGGAACGTCACCGACGTGATCACGAAGCGCTCGCGCCCTTCCCGCTTGAAAAAGCTGTCGCGATAGCCGAACCGGCACGCATCGGCGCCGAGTTCGACCGCATTACCGGTCGCCAGCTCGATCGCCCGCAGCGACGCAAAGCGATCGCACATTTCGAGTCCGTACGCGCCGATGTTCTGGATTGGCGCCGCGCCGACGGTGCCAGGAATCAGCGCGAGATTCTCGAGGCCGGGCATGCCCTGCGCCAGCGTCCACGCGACGAACTCGTGCCACGGCTCGCCGCCGGCCGCCTCGACATACCACGCATGCTGATCCTCGCGCACCACGCGACGGCCTCGCAGCGCCACCAGCAGCACCAGCCCGGCGAAGTCGCCGGTCAGCACGACGTTGCTGCCGCCACCGAGCACGAGGCGCGGCAGGCCCGCGACGCGTGGATCGCGCACCGCCGCGAGTAACTGCTCCTCACGCTCGATCAGGCACGCGAACTGCGCGCGCACGTCGAAGCCGAACGTGTTGTGGGCCTTCAGCGGATAGCCGGTCATCAGGGATGCGACGGCGGGAGAGGCAAGTGCGGATTGGGGCATCGGAATGGCAACAGAGCAACAACGGGCAGCAACACGAAACAACGAAAAACGACCAATGATGCGCCTGACGACACGAGCGGCGCGGCCCGCCGCGGGATCGCCCGCCGTCGCGACGCCGCGCGGCGGCCTTGGGCAAAAGAGAGCGGCGTCGGTAAAATGACGTCCGGTCCGTGATTATAGCGAGTGCCTCGCGCGCAGCCGACCGGCCGCGTCGCGCACTGCCGCACTATTGGGAGAATGCAATGCCATCGTTTGACGTCGTCTGCGAAGCCAACATGATCGAAGTCAAGAACGCGATCGAGCAGTCCAACAAGGAAATTTCGACGCGCTTCGACTTCAAGGGGTCCGACGCGCGCATCGAGCACAAGGAAAACGAAATCACCGCGTACGCCGACGACGACTTCAAGCTCGGCCAGGTGAAGGACGTATTGCTGTCGAAAATGGCCAAACGCAACGTCGACGTTCGCTTCCTCGACTACGGCAAGATCGAGAAGATCGGCGGCGACAAGGTCAAGCAGGTCATCAAGATCAAGAAGGGCGTGTCGGGCGATCTGTCGAAGAAAATCGTGCGCCTGGTGAAGGACAGCAAGATCAAGGTTCAGGCGAGCATTCAGGGCGATGCGGTGCGCATCACCGGTGCAAAGCGCGACGATCTGCAAAGCGTGATCGCGATGCTGCGCAAGGACGTTACCGACACGCCGCTCGACTTCAACAACTTCCGCGACTAAGCGGTACGGCGCGCGAGGCTTGCAACGCAACGCCCCGCGCGCAAAGTCCAAGCCGCCTCGCCTGGGCCGGGCGCTGCGGCTCAGTCCACTTCAAAGATCGTTGCCCGCGGCCGGACTCGCGGCCTTCTTCTTGTCGCCGATCCGGCTCTCCTGCCCCTTCATCAGCTTCGCGATATTGCCGCGATGTCGCCACACGAGCAGCAGGCTCATCACCAGAACCGCGAGCGCGACGATGCGCGGCCCGAACAGGAACACGTAGAAAAGCGGCGCGAACAGCGCCGAGCACAGCGCCGCCAGCGACGAGTAGCGCGTGAAGAACGCGACGATGATCCATGTCAGCAAAGTCGCGACGCCGAGCGTCGGATTGATCGCGAGCAGTACGCCCGCGGCGGTCGCGACACCTTTGCCGCCCTTGAAGCGGAAGAAGATCGGATACAGGTGGCCGAGAAATACCGCGAGCGACGCAACCGCAATCGAGCGCTCGTCGAGCCCGTAGCGTGCGCCGAAATGCACGACCAGCCAAACCGGCAGCCAGCCCTTGAAGGCGTCGCCGATCAGCGTCAGAATCGCGGCCTTCTTGCTGCCGCTGCGTAGCACATTGGTGGCGCCCGGGTTGCCCGAGCCGTACGAGCGCGGGTCGTCGAGACCCATCGCGGCGCTCACGATCACGGCAAACGACAACGAACCGATCAGATAGGCAACGACAGCGACGATCAGGTTTTGCATCTAGGACTCTTATAAGGATCGCGGTCTGACATTCGATACCCCAACCGCAACAGGGTACGCCCGTCGAAACAAGGCGGCGCACATTTTACCGAAGGCGTCCGCGCGAAAAACATTCAGGCAAACGTCAACCCGAGCGTCGGCGTCAGTCCACGCTCGCGCACTGCACGGGCTTCGCCGCGAGCAGATCGGTGAGCACCTTCGGCTCGATGCTGACGAGAAAGCCGCGCCGCCCTCCGTTCAACCAGATTTTGTCCATCTCGAGAATGGTCGACTCGACATACACCGGCATCTGCTTGCGCGTGCCGAACGGCGACGTGCCGCCGATCAGATAACCCGAATGCCGGTTCGCGACTTCGGGCTTGCACGGCTCGACGCGCTTCGCGCCGATCTGCCGCGCGAGGTTCTTGGTGCTGACGGTGCGATCGCCGTGCATCAACACGATCAACGGCTTCGCGTGCTCGTCCTCCATCACCAGCGTCTTTACGACGTGATGCTCGTCGACGCCGAGCTGGCGCGCCGACTCCTCGGTGCCGCCGTGCTCGACGTAGTCGTAAGGATGTTCGCCGAACGTGACGCCGTGACGGCGCAGCAGCTGCGTGGCGGGGGTTTCGGACACGTGTCTGGATTTGCTCATCGGCGCATTGTAATGGCGAGATTGCACAACGGCTATTTGCCGAACGGGCGATTGTGAGGGTTCGACGCTTGTGGCACGATCGTTCGAAATTATGCCCGGTTGGCGCGATAGTACGGCTGGGCTACGAATTAGTCTTGCAATTACTTGCATGGGACCAGAGGAGACAGCGTTGAACCAGCCTTCATCCATCCGTTCCACAATCGACATCCCAGCGCTGCTCGCCGCCCTGCCCGCGCGCATCAGCGACATCCCGGCGCTCGCCGCCGCACGCGATCCGCGGCATGTCGCGCTGATCGAAGATGCGCGCCGCCTCACCAACGCGCAACTCGTAGCTGCCGTCGATGCCGTCGCCGCGCTGCTGCGCGAATGGGGCGTACGCGGCGGCGATCGCGTGATGATCGTCGCGGAGAACAGCATCGCGCAGGTCGTGCTGCTGTTCGCGACCTCCAGGCTCGATGCGTGGGCGCTGGTGTCGAACGCGCGACTGTCGGCGGCCGAACTCGATTCCATCCGCGCGCATGCGCAACCGCGTGCCGTCGCGTATGCGGTCGAAAGCTCGCCCGACGCGCGCCAGCATGCGCAGCGTCATCGAGCGACACCCGCACCCGCGCTGTCGCCGGACATCGGCGCATGGTCGTATGCGGTGGACAGCAGCGTCCGAGCCGAAGCGGTCGAAGCCGCCAGCGACCGCCAATGCGCGGCGCTGATCTACACGACCGGCACCACCGGCGCACCGAAGGGCGTGATGCTGTCGCATCGCAATCTGTTGTACATCGCGGCCGTGTCGAGCCGGCTGCGCCAGGTCGGGCCCGACGACGTCGTCTATGCGGTGTTGCCGATCTCGCATGTGTACGGCTTCGCGTCGGTATGCCTCGGCAGCCTGCATGCGGGCGCGACGTTGCGGCTCGCGCCGCGCTTCATGCCGGAAGCGGTGCGCCGCGCCCTCGCCGACGAGCACGTGTCGATCTTCCAGGGCGTTCCGGCGATGCACGCAAAGCTGCTCGAACATCTGCACACGCACGGCTACGCATGGTCCGCGCCGCGGCTGCGCTTCGCGTACTCGGGCGGCTCGCCGCTCGACGCCGCGTTGAAGGCGCAGGCCGAAGCCGTCTACGGCCTGCCGCTGCACAACGGCTACGGCATGACCGAAAGCAGCCCGACCGTGTCGCAGACGATGGTCGACGCACCGCGCGCCGATTGCTCGGTCGGCGAAGTCATCCCAGGCGTCGAGGTGAAGTTCGTCGGACTCGACGGCGTCGAAGCGGCGCCGGGCGAGATCGGCGAGCTGTGGGTGCGCGGCCCGAACGTGATGCTCGGCTACTACCGCAGCCCTGAACAGACCCGCGCGACCCTCACCGAGGATGGCTGGCTGAAGACCGGCGATCTCGCGCGTCGGGACGCGGACGGTGCGTTGCATATCGTCGGGCGCAGCAAGGAACTGATCATTCGCTCGGGCTTCAACGTGTATCCGGCCGAGGTCGAGCACGTGCTGAACGCGCATCCGCAGGTCGTGCAATCGGCGGTGATCGGGCGCGCGGTCGAGGGCAACGAGGAGGTGATCGCGTTCGTCGAGCTGATTGCCGGTGCGACGGTCATGCCCGCGGAGTTGATCGCGTGGTGCGGCGAGCGGCTCGCGCCGTACAAGCGGCCGGCCGGGGTGAAGGTGCTCGACGCGCTGCCGGCCGCGTCGACCGGCAAGATTCTCAAGCACCGATTGCGCGAGTTGGTGTGAAGTGCCCGCATGCCCGCGCGCTTCACGTCGAGCTCATCCGCGCGGATGATGCTGCGCATGCAGCGATTTCAGACGCTCTCGCGCGACGTGTGTGTAGATCTGCGTCGTCGAAATATCGGTGTGGCCGAGCAGCAATTGCACGACGCGCAGATCGGCACCGTGATTGAGCAGATGCGTCGCGAACGCATGCCGCAACGTATGCGGCGACAACGGCGCATGCACACCCGCCGCCTGCGCGTGTCGCTTGATGATGTTCCAGAACTGCTGGCGCGTCATGCCTTCGGCGCGTGCCGTCACGAAGAGCGCGTCGGCCGCGCGCGGGCCCAGCAGCGCCGGGCGCGCCTCGCGAAGATAGCGCTCGATCCACGCGTGCGCTTCTTCGCCGAACGGAACGAGCCGCTCCTTCGAGCCTTTGCCGGTGACGCGCACGACGCCTTCGTTGAGTCCCACCTCGACGGTCTTCAGCGTGACCAGTTCGGTCACGCGCAAACCACTCGCGTACATCAGCTCGAGCATCGTGCGATCGCGCAAGCCGAGCGGCGTGTCGATGTCGGGCGCGCCGAGCAGCGCTTCGACCTGTGCTTCGCTCAACGTCGACGGAAAACGCGGCGGCTGCTTCGCCGAGCGGAGGCGCAATGTAGGATCGGCGGCCGCGCGATGCTCACGCACCGCCCACGCGTAATAGCGGCGAAACACCGACAGCCGGCGGTTCGCCGAGGTCGCCTTGTCCTTTTGCCGCGCCGCGCTGTAGGCGCTCAGGTCGGCTTCGCTCGCGGTATCGAGCGACGCATTGCGCGTGTGCGCGAGCCATTCGCAGAACAGACGCAAGTCGCGGCGATACGCGTCGAGCGTGTTGCGCGACAGGCCGTGTTCGAGCCACAGCGCGTCGCAAAAGGCGTCGATCGATGCGCAGCTGGTCAGCAGCAGCGGCGATACGGCGGCTGTGTCTTCGACTCGTTCAGCGGTATCGGGGGTCGTGCTCATACGTACGGCACACCTTCATGCGCGAGCAGCCAGCGCTTCACGTCGCGAAAGAAGCCGTCGCCGCCATCGTGCGCGAAGCCGCCGATGCCGCTCGCACTCACCACGCGGTGACAGGGAATCACGATCGGAAAGAAATTCGCGCCGCAAGCCTGGCCGACCGCGCGAGGCACGCTGCCTAGCTGCTTCGCGAGTTGTCCGTAAGTCAGCACGACACCCGGCGGGATGTAGCAAATCGCCTGCCATACGCGCCGCTGGAACGCGGTGCCGCACTCGGCGAGCGGCAGCGCGAACTTCGCGGACGCGCTCTCGAAGTAACGCTCGATCTGTTCGACCGCCTCGCGTGCGAGCGGCGTCTCGGGCGCGACGTTGCGCGTCGAGTCGGGCAGATAGACGATCTCGCGCACCGCCTCGCCTTCGAGCCGGATGCCGACCTTGCCGAACGGCGCATCGATCACTGCGTTGAACATGATTGCCTGCTCCTCTAGCGTGCCGGATTGCCGGCACCGAATTGCCACGACTTTACGCCGCTTCCAGCGCCCACTCCACATGCTCGCGCACGAGCGCCGACGGATCGTCGGCTCGCTGCTTCAAAGCCCGCACGATCGCAGCCCGCGCGTCTACGTCGAGAGTTCCGGGCGCGGCGCGCAACGCGTTGCCCATGCCGACCGCGAGATTGCGCAGCCAGCACTCATAGCCGATGCGGCGAATCGCGCTGCCCTGCATGCGCGTATCGAACTCCTGCGCGCTCCACCCGAACAGTTCGACCAGCGACGCGCGATCGAGCCCGTGCCGCACGTCGAAATCGGCGACCGGCGCGGCCTGCGCGAACTTGTTCCACGGACACACGAGCTGGCAATCATCACAGCCGTACACCCGATTGCCGATCAGCGGCCGCAATTCGAGCGGAATACTGCCCTTCAGTTCGATCGTCAGATACGAGATGCAGCGCCGCGCGTCGACCTTGTACGGCGCGACGATCGCGCCGGTCGGACAGGCGCCGATGCAGCGCGCGCAGCTGCCGCAATGCGAGCCCGGCGTTTCGGGCGCGGCCTCGGGCGAGGTTTCGGCGTCGGTTGGCAGCGGGATGTCGACATAGATCTCACCGAGAAAAAACAGCGAGCCGACGTCGCGCTGCAGCAGCAAGGTGTGCTTGCCGCGCCAGCCGATACCGGCCTTCTGCGCGAGCTCGACTTCGAGCACCGGCGCCGAATCGGTGAACACGCGATAGCCGAACGGCCCGATCGCCGCTTCGATCCGGTCCGCGAGTTGTTGCAGACGCTGACGCATCACCTTGTGATAGTCGCGCCCGCGCGCATAGATCGACACGACCGCCGTCGATGGGTCCGCGAGCCTCGCATGCTCGGCCGCGCGCCAGTCGCGCGTGCGGGGTGTCGCGCGTGAGGCGCGTGGCGTTACGTCTTCCGGCATGCTTTCAGGCGCCTCTCCTTCCAGCGTCCGCGCAGGCAAATAGGCGATGCGCACGGTGATCACGCGTCGCGTGCCGGCCACAAGCTCGGCTGGCCTCGCGCGTTTCATGCCGTGTTTGGCCATATAATCCATCTCGCCGTGGCAACCCGCTTCGAGCCACGCTGCAAGCGGCGCTTCGGCGGCCGACAGATCGGTATCGCTAATGCCGATCGCCCCGAAACCGAGTTCACGGCCCCACGTCTTGATGTCGAGCGCGAGCGCACGAAGCGCCGCCTCATCGAAAAGGGACGTTGCATCAGAAGCGCGCGCGGCATCATCGGCCGATGCGGGCGTGCAGGAAACAGGGGACTTCGGACTTCGGTTCATCACGCCATTTTACGAGAATGCCCGTCAATCCCGATCACGCGACCCTACCGTCCGCTCCCGTGCTGCTCGAACGCTCTTTCGCGCTCGCGGACGAAGCCGCCACGCAGACGTTCGGCGCGCGCTTCGCACAGGCGATCGAAAGCGTGCGTGCGGCCTCGCATCAGGCACAGTCAGCACAGCGCGGCACCGCAACCGACCTCGCGTTCCACGGCCTGCAAGTCCAACTCGTCGGCGATCTCGGCGCCGGCAAAACCACGCTCGTGCGCGCGACCTTGCGCGGCCTCGGTCACACCGGCCGCGTGCGCAGTCCGACCTACACGCTCGTCGAACCGTATGTGCTCGCGCGGCCCGCCGGGGAACTCGCGCTCTATCACTTCGATCTGTACCGATTCTCCGATCCGGCCGAATGGGCCGACGCGGGCTTTCGCGAATATTTCGATAGCGGCGCGGTCTGCCTCGTCGAATGGCCGCAACGCGCGGGACCGCTGCTCGG
This sequence comes from Paraburkholderia atlantica, assembly GCF_000092885.1. NCBI lineage: Bacteria > Pseudomonadati > Pseudomonadota > Betaproteobacteria > Burkholderiales > Burkholderiaceae > Paraburkholderia > Paraburkholderia atlantica. The sequence continues at coordinate 2,758,959 of NC_014117.1, forward strand.
TGTGCCGGATCTCGTCTTCTCGCTCGGGCTCGTCGGCAACTCGGACGCAAACGAGGACGCACGCGTACTCGTCGCACGCGCTTATAGCGAATCAGGAAAGGCATGTCTCGAAAGATGTTAATCAAACCATTCCATTCGATCGAATCGGCAGCGGGCGCAACGCATAACTGGCGGCGCCGGCAGATCCTGCGCGCGGGCGCGTCGACGCTGCTGCTCGGCCTCGTCGCGCCGCGTCTCGCGTTGGCGAGCTCGGTGCTCGGCGTGCGCGTGTGGCCCGCGCGCGACTACACGCGCGTGACGATCGAATCCGATCAGCCGCTGCAAAACACGCAGCAACTGCTGCAGGGACCGGACCGGCTCGTCGTCGATCTGAACGGCCTCGATCTCGATCAGGCGCTCAAGGAGCTGGTGTCGAAGATCACGCCGAACGATCCGCAGATTTCGTCGGTGCGGGTCGGGCAGTATCAGCCGCACGTGGTGCGCATGGTGTTCGACCTGAAGGGCTCGGTGAAGCCGCAGGTGTTCGCGCTGCCGCCGGTCGGCGCATACAAATACAGGCTCGTGTTCGACCTGTATCCGGCCGTCGCGCCCGATCCGCTGATGGACCTGCTCGCGCAGACCGAGCGCAAGCAGCAGGCGCTCAACGAAGAAAACAACCCGCCGCCCGCGACGCTTTCCGGCCCCGGCACGCCGCCGCCGGTCGACAACAGCGATGCATTCTTCGAGCATTACGCGCAGAACGGCGGCGCAGGCAATGGCGCCGCGGGCGTACCGCGTCCGCCCGCGCGCGGCACGACGGCGCCGTCAGCGCCGGCCATTGCCGGCAGGCAGCCCACACCCTCTGCGCCGTCGGCGCCGTCGGCGCCGCCCAGCGTGATCGCCCGCAACAAGGGTGGCAACGCCAACGGCAACAGCACCGCACGCGGCCTCGACAGCAACAACGACAACCTCGCCGACAACGGCGACACCTACGCATTCACCACGCCGAAGTCGGGCCGCAGCAACACCGTGCGACTGCTCACCGTCGCGATCGATCCGGGTCATGGCGGCGAGGACCCGGGCGCGATCGGCGGCTCAGGCACCTACGAGAAGCACGTCGCGCTCGACATCGCGAAGAAGCTGCGCGCGAAGATCGACGCGCAGCCGAACATGCGCGCGATGATGACGCGCGACGCCGACTTCTTCGTGCCGCTGAACGTGCGCGTGCAGAAGGCGCGCCGCGTCGGCGCGGATTTGTTCGTGTCGATTCACGCGGACGCGTTCACGACGCCCGAGGCGAAGGGCTCGTCGGTGTTCGCGCTGTCGGAGCACGGCGCGTCGAGCGCGGCCGCGCGCTGGATGGCGAACAAGGAAAACTCGTCGGACCTGATCGGTGGCATCAACATCAAATCCGACGACGCCACCGTGAACCGCGCGCTATTCGACATGTCGACAACCGCGCAGATTCGCGACTCGATGCGCTACGGCAACTTCGTGCTCAAGGAGATCGGCGACATCAACAAGCTGCACAAGGGCTCGGTCGAGCAGGCCGGCTTCGCGGTTCTGAAGGCGCCGGACATTCCGTCGATCCTCGTCGAGACCGCATTCATCAGCAATCCGGACGAGGAGCGGCGCCTGAACGACGACGCGTATCGCGACAAGATGGCCAACGCGATTCTGACCGGCATCAAGCGCTATTTCGCGGCGAATCCGCCGCTCGCGAAGAGCCGTATGACGTGAGGTCGGCACACAGGAAGCAACAAAAAAACGGCCTCACGGCCGTTTTTTCATTCACGCTCGCAACGCGTGGCCCAACGGTTGCTCAGCGCGCCGGCATCAAGCGCTGCACGACCCAGCCGCCGAACACGTTGACCGCGAGCCCCGCCATCACGAGCAATGCGCCCGCCACCTGCATCGCCGACAATTGCTCGCCGAGCAGCAGCGACGCCGACGCGAGTCCGACGATCGGCACCAGCAGCGAGAACGGAGCGACCTGGCTCGCCGGATAGTGCGACAGCAGACGGCTCCACAAGCCATAGCCGACCAACGTCGCGATAAACGCCAGATAGACGATCGCGAAGATCGACAGCGCGCTGATACCGGTCAGCGCGGCGGCGATCTCGCGCGGCCCCTCGAACACGAACGACGCCGCGAAAAACGGCAGCGGCGGAATCAGGCTGCCCCACACGACGAGTCCGACCAGATCGACCTTGCCGACCTTCTTCGTGACGATATTGCCAAGCGCCCACATGCACGCGGCGCACAGCGTCAGCAGGAAACCGACGAGCGACATCGTGTGGCCGCCTTGCAGGCCGATCACCGCGAGCCCCGCCGCGGCGATCAGCAGACCCACGACGTTCGGCAATCGGAAGCGCTCGTGCAGAAACAGCGCCGCGAAGATCAGCGTGAAAAACGCCTGCGCCTGGAGCACCAGCGACGCGAGCCCCGCCGGCATGCCGACGTACATCGCCGAGAACAGGAACGCGAATTGCCCGAACGAGATGGTCGCGCCGTAGGCGAACAACCAGCGCCACGGCATCTGCGGCCGCTTGACGAAAAACACCGCCGGCACCGCGGCGAGCGCAAAGCGCAGCGCGCCGAGCAGCATCGGCGGCACGCCATGCAGGCCGACCTTGATCACGACGAAATTGACGCCCCACGCGACCACGACGATCAGCGCGAGCAGCAAGTCCCTGGGCGACATCCAGGTCTCCAATGAAATGGTTCGATCCGGCAGTGTAGCCGAGGCGGCGATCCCGGTTCATCGCGCCCGCGGATGGCGAGCGTGCACCGTCGCCGTCGGACGCGCGCGACGCGCAGTAGAATCGACCATTCGAGCCTTCTCCTTCCACTTTACCGTCGAGCCTGCTCATGACTTCCTCGATTAAAGCCGTCCTCAAACCGCACGTACGCGACATCGGCAATCTGGCCGTGCGGCGCGTGCTGCCGGCGATGGCGGCCCGCCTCGTCGGCCCGTTCATCTTCTTCGACCACATGGGCCCCGCAACCCTCGAACCCGGCACCGGCCTCGACGTGCGCCCCCATCCGCATATCGGCCTCGCGACCGTCACCTATCTGTTCGACGGCGCGATCATGCATCGCGACAGCCTCGGCTCCGAGCAGAAGATCGTCCCCGGCGACGTCAACTGGATGACGGCCGGGCGCGGCATCGTCCATTCGGAGCGCACGCCGGCCGAAGACCGCGCGCGCGGCCAGAGGGTTCACGGCATCCAGACCTGGGTCGCGCTGCCGCTCGCCGATGAAGACGCCGAGCCGTCGTTCGCGCATCATGCGGCGGCGACCTTGCCGGTCGTCGAGCGCAATGGTGTGACACTGCGCGTGATCGCGGGGACCGCATTCGGCGCGGTGTCGCCGGTCGCGACGTTCTCGGGCACGCTTTACGTCGCCGCCGACTTCACGCCGGGCAGCGCGTTCGCGCTCGAACCGGAACACGAGGAGCGCGGCGTATATCTGGTGGAAGGCGATCTGGAGATCGACGGCGCCACGCTCGAAGCCGGCGAGATGGCCGTGCTCGCGCTCGACGAAACCGTGACGCTCGCGAGCACCCACGGCGCGCGCGTGATGCTGCTCGGCGGCGAGAGGCTCGACGGCGAGCGCTTCATCGAATGGAATTTCGTCGCGAGCTCGCGCGAGAAGATCGAAGCGGCGAAGCTCGCGTGGACGAATCAGGAAATGGGACACGTGCCCGGCGAAACCGAATGGATTCCGCTGCCGCAGCGCAAGTGACGGCGCGAGGGGCCGCGCGCGAATCCCCACATTGAATTCGCACGATTCGGCCCCACCTAGCCACAATCCGTTTCTATCGACGAGGACGCAATGGACACCACTCTGGCCACTTTCGAACAGGACGTCATCAAGGCGTCGATGCTGGCCCCCGTGCTGGTCGATTTCTGGGCGCCGTGGTGCGGCCCCTGCAAGAGTCTCGGCCCGATGCTCGAAAAGCTCGAAGCCGAAGCCGCCGGCAAATGGAAGCTCGTGAAGGTCAACGTGGACGAGAACCACGAGCTGGCCGCGCACTTCCAGGTGCGCAGCATTCCGCACGTGATCGCATTCGCCGACGGCCAGGCCGTCGATCAGTTCATCGGCGTGCTGACGGAAGGACAGCTGCGCGAGTTCCTCGACCGGCTCGTGCCGCAGGGCGCGCCGGCCGCGCGCATCGAAGCGCAGACCGCGCTCGCCGAAGGTCGCCGCGACGACGCCTACGACCTGCTGCAAGCGGCGCTCGCGTATGACCCGGGCTTCGACGACGCGCGCATGGACCGCATCGAGTTACTGCTCGAAGACAACCGCATCGACGAGGCGCGCAGCGAAGTCGATCTGCTGTCGCCGAAAACCACGCAAGGCATCGACGCGCGTTTCAACGCGATCAAGACGCGGCTCGACGCGGTGGACGCCGCCGCGGACCTGCCGCCCACCGATGCGCTAGAAGCACGCGTCGCGGGCAATCCCGACGATCTCGAAGCGCGCTTCGATCTCGCGAATGCGTTTATCGCGCGGCGCAAATACGCGCAGGCGCTCGAACATCTGCTCGCGATCGTGCAGCGCGACCGCGCGTTCCGCGACGATATCGGCCGCAAGACGATGTTGTCCGTGTTCGATCTGGCCGCGCATCAGCCCGAGTTGGTGGCGCAGTGGCGGCGCAAGCTGAGCGCGTCGTTGTATTGATCGTTTCTGATGTTCTGCCCGATGGCAGCCTGGGTCAGAGCGGCTGACACCGCCGCCCAGGCTGCCACCTAAACCGTCGCCTTCTTCGCCAGCTCCCGCAACACATACGCCGCGGCCGCAAAACCAAAGCTCGCGGTCACGCACACGCTCGACCCGAACCCCGCGCAGTTCAAGCCGACCGGCCCCGTATGTCCGGGCGACGTGCTCACGTGCTCGGCTGCTTCGTCGATATCGCAGACGGCCACCTCCGGATAGATCAGCGGCTCGTCGGAATACACGGCACTCACCTTGAACTTCGCTTTCGGCCCGCGCGGAAAGCCGTGCTGCTTGCGCAGCTGCCCGCGCACCTTCGACAGCAGCGGGTCCTGGATCGTCAGCGCCAGATCGTCGATGCGGATGCGCGTCGGGTCGAGCTGACCGCCCGCGCCGCCGACCGTGATCAGCGGCTGCTTGCGCTCGACACACCACGCGATCAGCGCGGTCTTCGTGCGCACGCTGTCGATCGCGTCGATCACATAGTCGAAGCCGCCGCCGAGCGTCGCTGCGAAATTGTCCGGCTCGACGAAGTCTTCGATCAGCCGCACGTCGCAGTACGGATTGATCGCCGTGATGCGCTCGGCCATCGCTTCGACCTTCGGTTTTCCGTAGTTGCCGTCGAGTGCGTGAATCTGCCGGTTAGTGTTGCTCTCCGCGACGTTGTCGAGATCGATCAGCGTCAGCGTGCCGAGCGCGCTGCGCGCAAGCGCCTCCGCGACCCAAGACCCCACCCCGCCGATGCCGATCACCGCGACGTGCGCACCCTCGAACGCGGCGAGCGCGGGCGCGCCATACAGACGGGCGATGCCGCCGAACCGGCGCGCGCGGTCGGCGGTTTCGTTCGCGTCGAGGCTGGTAGTAAGATCGGATTGCGCGGTGGTGCTGGACATGATGGCAGGGCTCGAAAACACAGGCGGAACGTAGTAGGCGGCGGCGCATTGGCTATTCGCTTTGGCCAATAAAGCGCGCAGCCCGTATTTTGCCTGAACGCGTGAAAGCAGCCGCGTAGGACCACGAGCAGCGACGCAACGTTACAGGCTTGGCGCTCGCAATACGCGCCCGTCATACGTTGATCCGCTCGCGCGCAAAAACCTGGCGCCTTGGCTATACTTGGCCCACTGTAGCGTTCGCATAAGAACATGATCTCACTCGCCGAGCTTCGAAAAAACTACTCGCTGGGCTCACTGGACGTTGCCGACGTCAACCACGATCCGTTCCGCCAATTCGACACGTGGTTCCAGCAGGCGATCGACGCCAAGCTGCCTGAGCCGAATGCAATGACGCTTGCCACGGTCGACACGCGCGGCCGGCCTTCGGCACGCATCGTGCTCATCAAGGGCGTCGACGAGCGTGGTTTCGTGTTCTTCACCAACTACGAAAGCCGCAAGGGCCGCGAACTGAGCGCGAACCCCTACGCGAGCCTGCTGTTTCACTGGATCGAGCTCGAGCGCCAGGTGCGCATCGAGGGCCGCGTCGTCAAAACGAGCGAGGCAGACAGTGACGCGTATTTCGCATCGCGTCCGCTCGGCTCGCGGATCGGCGCATGGGCATCGAATCAGAGTCAGGTGATTGAAAGCCGCTCGCAGCTCGAAGTACGCGAACGCGAAATCAGCCTGCAATACGGCGAAAATCCTCCGCGTCCGCCGCACTGGGGCGGCTACCGTCTGGTGCCCGACGCGATCGAATTCTGGCAGGGGCGGCCATCGCGGCTGCACGATCGTCTGCTTTATACGCGCGCGGAAGAAAACGCGAACTGGCTGATCGCACGCCTGTCGCCCTGACCGGACGATGACGGGACGAATGACGCCGGCGGCGCCGCCATCGTAGCGGCGTGCGTCGGCGGGATTGCGTTGCGCGGCCCGCGGAATGCGCCGCGCCCTATCGCGATCCACATAGCTTTGCTTTAAATCAACGAACACGGAGAGATCACATGTTCTGGGAGAAGAAGCTGGCGCAGTGGGTTGAAGATGTCAAAGCCACAGCTAACCTGCCCGCACGCCTCGTGCTGTGGGACGGTCAGCAACACGACTTCGGGCAGTTCGCCGCGCCCCAGGTCACGCTACACGTGAAGAGCGCAACCGCGCTGCCCTATCTGCTCGAACCGAGCCTCGACAATCTTGGCGAAGCCTATGTCAAAGGCAAGATCGACATCGAGGGCAAGCTGTCGGACATCATCAATATCGGCTACCAGCTCGCGCGCAGTACCGTGACGAGCGCCGGCAAGCTCGCGCGCGTGCGGCGCTACTTCAATCATTCGAAGACGTCGGATAAGAAAGCCATTCAGTACCACTACGACGTGTCGAACGAGTTCTACAAGCTGTGGCTCGACGAGAACATGGTCTACTCGTGCGCGTACTTCGAGACCGGCACCGAAGACCTCGCGACCGCGCAGCTGAAGAAAATCGATCACATTCTGACCAAAATCCAGTTGCAGCCCGGGCAGCGTCTGCTCGACATCGGCTGCGGCTGGGGTGCGCTCGTGCTGCGCGCCGCGCAGAAGTTCGGCGCGAAGTGCGTCGGCGTCACGCTGTCGCAGAACCAGTTCGATCTCGCCACCGCGCGCGTCAAAGCGGCGGGGCTCGAGAACCAGATCGAAATCCGCCTGCAGGACTATCGCGACATCCCGGGGCAGTTCGACCGCATCACGAGCGTCGGCATGTTCGAGCACGTGGGCCGCAAGAACCTGCCCGGCTATTTCCAGAAGATCCACGATCTGCTCGCCGACGACGGCATCGCGATGAACCATGGCATCACGTCGAGCGACGCCGATAGCGGCGAAACCGCACTCGGCGGCGGCGAGTTCATCGACCGCTACGTGTTCCCGGACGGCGAGCTGCCGCATATCAGCCTCGCGCTCGAATCGATGCAGCGCGGCGGACTCGAACCGATTGACGTCGAAAGCCTGCGCCGTCACTATGCGCACACGCTCGACATCTGGGCGGAAAATTTCGAAGCCCACGCGGATCAGGCGCGCAAGCTCGTCGACGACGAAAAATTCCGCATCTGGCGCGTGTATCTGGCCGGCTGCGCGTATGCGTTCGAAAACGACGACGTGTCGATCTTCCAGGTGGTGTGCCGCAAAGCCGGCCGCAGCGCGAAAACCCTGCCGTGGTCGCGCCGCTACATGTACGAAAAACCGCTGTGACCCGGCTGTGACCGGCTGCGCCGCGGCGGCGTGCATGAAGCCCGCGCCGCGGCGCAAATCTGATCAACAGCAGGCCGGACATTGATGGACCAGAGCAGGACGAGTGACGTTGAGGAGCCGTTGAACGGCAAGGACGGCAGCGCGGACGATGCAGCGCACGACGCCACGCAGCAGTTCGATCTGTTCGGAATGCCGGTCGAGGCTGCGGTAGAAACACCGGCTGTGCCCGCCAGCGAAGCCGATTCGGCCGCAAGCACTGCCGCGCAGCCACAGCGCAAGCGTGCGCCGAAAACCGCAAAAGCCCGCGCTGCCGCGTCGCTGTTCAAAGACGACGCCGCGCCCAACGGCCCGGGTCTTGAACCGGACCGCGCACCCGCACCCGCCCCCGCCGACGCCCCGAAAAAACGCCGCGGCCGCGACGTGCTCGCCGCGCCGCCGTCGCCCGAACTGCTCGCGCTCGCGGCGCAATTGCCGCCGCAGATCCACCTCGGCACGTCGACATGGTCGTTCCCGGGCTGGAGCGGCATCGTCTACGGCGACGACTACAGCAACAGCAAACTGTCGCGCGAGGGCTTGAGCGCGTACGGCGCGCATCCGCTGCTGAAGACGGTCAGCATCGACCGCTCGTTTTACCAGGCGCTGACGGTCACCGAATACCTGCGCTACGCGCAGCAGGTGCCCGAGCACTTCCGCTTCATCGTCAAGGCGCCGATGACGATCACCGACGCCACCGTGCGCGCCGAGCGCGGCGAGCCGGTATCGCTGAACCCGTGCTTCCTGAACGCGCAGATGGCGATCGACGATTTCGTCACGCCGTGTCTCGAAGGCCTCGGCGCAAAGGCCGGCGCGCTGGTGTTCCAGTTCTCGCCGCTGCCGGATCAGATGCTCGCGCAGCCGGCGGTGTTCATCGAGCGTCTGGGAGAGTTTTTCGGCGCGCTGCCGAGGCTGCGCGAAGGCAGTTGCTACGCGGTCGAGATTCGCGACGCGAGCCTGCTCACGCCACGCTTCATCCGTATGCTGAAGACGGCGGGCGTGCGCTACTGCGTCGGCATTCATGCGCGGATGCCCGATCCGCTGCGTCAGGCCGCGGCGCTCGCGCTGCTCGACGGCGAGCCGGCTGGTCCGCTGATCGTGCGCTGGAGCCTGCACGGCGGTTTCAAGTACGAACAGGCGAAGGCGAAGTACGAGCCGTTCAATCGGCTCGTCGACGAAGATCCGGCGACGCGCGCATCGCTCGCCGAGCTGGCCGCGCGCTACGCGCTGGCCGGTCAGCCGGTGGTGATCGCGGTCAACAACAAGGCGGAAGGATCGGCGCCGCTCAGCTGCGTGAAGCTCGCCGAAGAGATTGTCGAAGCCTGCGTGCGCGTCACTAAGGGACGCGGGGATGGTGGTTCCGGCGCTGATGATGCGCGATCACAGCCCCAGGAACCGCAGTAACGAACGGCAGCGGGTGGCCTTGCGTATCCGCCCGCCGCCGACTTCAATCCTCGCGCCGCGCCGTTAGCCTGCCTTGATCCGATGCGCGAACTTCCGGCGGAATTTCGCGACCTTCGGCGCTACCACGAACGAGCAGTAGCCCTGATTCGGATGCTGCGCGAAATAGTTCTGGTGGTAAGCCTCGGCGGGCCAGTAGTTGTCGCCGAGCGGCAGCACCTCGGTCACGATTTTGCCGTCGTAGATGCCCTGTTCGCCGATCTCGCGAATCGTCTGCAGCGCGGTTTCGCGTTGCGCATCGGATTGCGTGAAGATCACCGAGCGGTATTGCGTGCCGACGTCGTTGCCCTGCCGGTTCACCTGGGTCGGATCGTGGATCGCGAAGAAGATGTCGAGAATCTCGCGATAGCTGATCTTCGCCGGATCGAAGTCGACCTTGACCACTTCCGCGTGACCGGTGTCGCCGTCGCAGACCTGCTCGTAGCTCGGACGGCGCGTGTGACCGCCCGCATAACCCGACTCCACCGCATTGACGCCCTCGACGTCCAGATACACCGCTTCGAGGCACCAGAAACATCCACCGCCGAGCGTTGCCGTCTCGTTCATAAGCTTCACCCCAGGATCAGATTCAAACAATGATCGGCAGTCGGCCTGCGTAGCGCCGCCGGGTCTGCCACCGCATCCGAATGTATAGCCGAAAACGCGGACTAAAAGGCACAACCGATGCACCCGTCGCGCGGCGCCGCTTGCAACGCGTCGCGCATTTTCCACGCGAATCCCGCAGTGCAGATATCGAGTATAGAAAGGCCGTCGCGCGACGGGTGAATAACCATGCAGCACACCAGCAAGCGCCGCGCCCGCGCGATCGCCTGCTCAGCGAAGCGAATCGAAAAATGCGGCGAGACGATGCATGATGATCGGAGTATCCGGCGCGACACGCGGCGGCCAGTTCGTGCTCGACTGTGAGCGAGCTAGCGCCGGGACCACGCACCGTACGCAACCCCGTGCGGCGCGCGCGGCGATTACAGTTAAAATTGGCGGAAATCGATGATTTTCACCATGACTTTCGAAACATCCGCTGCCAACCGCGCATATCCGCGTTCTTATCCGCGCCTTGATTCGCGCATTAGTCCGTCTTTCACACGGCGCGCGCCGGGGACCCTGCCCCGATGAAAAGCGCAAGCCCACCCAACTTCGACCAGTCCGCGTTTAGACAGGCGCTCAGCCAGTTCGCGACCGGCGTCACCGTGATCACGACACGCGCCGCGTCCGGCCAGCTGATCGGCATCACGGCCAGCTCGTTCAACTCGGTGTCGCTCTCTCCGCCGCTCGTGCTGTGGAGTCTCGCGACGCGCTCGGCGTCGATGCCGGTGTTCCGCGCCAACAGTCACTACGTGATCAATGTACTGTCGTCGACGCAGCTCGATCTGTGCAAGCGCTTCGCGACCGTGAAGGGCGACCGCTTCGAGGGCGTATCGCACGCGGCGGGCGACACCGGCATGCCGGTGCTCGACGGCGCGCTTGCGTGGTTCGAATGTCATAACCGGAGCCGCTACGACGAGGGCGACCACGTGATTTTCGTCGGCGAAGTGGAGCGCTGCGGCGTGCACGAAAATGCCGCGGACATGCTGCCGCTGGTGTTCCAGAACGGACTGTTCCACGGCCTGAAGCCGCTTTGAGCGGCGCGGCGCTTCAGGGCGCCTGCAATGCCTGTCGGTAGGACGCACCGAAAACGGCGCGCCCCTCATCATCGTCAACGGTCGCTATGCGTGGCCCCGTGCCCGCTGTTCTTCTTCACGAGCGACACCGGCACGCCCGAATCTTCCTTCAGCGTTTCGAGCACGATGTTCGAGCGGATGTCCATCACGCCCGGCGCCTTGTACAGGCGGTTGAGCACGAAATCCGAATAGTGTTTGAGGTTGTGCGCGAGCACGCGCAGCAGGTAGTGGGTTTCGCCGGTCACGACGAACGCGCCGACCACTTCGGGCCAGTCGCGCAACGCTTCGGCAAAGCGCTCGTGCCAGTTCTGCTGGTCGTTGCGCATCGATACCTGCACGAACGCTTCCAGCTCGAACCCCAAAACTTCGCGGTTCAGACACGCGCGGTAGTGTTCGATGACGCCCTGCTCCTCCAGCAGACGCAGGCGTCGCAGACAGGCTGATGGCGACAGCGAGATGCGCTCCGCCAGGTCGAGATTGCTGATCCGTCCTTCCTGCTGAAGCACCGTCAAGATACGGCAATCGGTGGCGTCGAGCGAGATCGCGTTCATATTCGGTCTCCATTTCCGGTTTGGCTCAAATTATGTTCCAAGACACGGCTGGTTAGGAGATTTTTTCGCAATCACATTTCACGGCTTGACCTCTATCATTTAGAGATAGTCACCTTCCGTCGAAACCGTCATGCGAGCACTCTGGGACATCACCCCCGCCGTCGATCCCGCCACGCCCGTCTGGCCGGGCGACACGCCGGTCGGCATCGAGCGCGTCTGGCGCATGGAGGCTGGCTCGCCGGTCAATGTCGCGCGTTTGACGATCTCACCGCACACCGGCGCGCATACCGACGCGCCGCTTCACTACGACGCCGACGGCGCCGCGATCGGCGAGGTGCCGCTCGACGCGTATCTCGGTTTATGCAGAGTAATTGACTGTATCGGCGCGTCGCCTGTTGTGAGGCCACAACACCTGACCGGCTCGCTCGACGATCTGCCGCCGCGAGTCTTACTGCGCACTTACAGAAATGCGCCGACGCGCGAGTGGGATAGCGCGTTCTGCGCGGTCGCGCCCGAGACCGTCGATCTGCTCGCCGCGCGTGGCGTGAAGCTGATTGGCATCGATACGCCATCGCTCGATCCGCAGGAATCGAAGACGATGGACGCGCATCACCGCATTCGCGCGCACGGCATGGCGATTCTCGAAGGCATCGTGCTCGACGCGGTCGAAGCCGGTGACTACGAACTGATCGCGCTGCCGCTGAAGCTGACCACGCTCGACGCGAGCCCGGTGCGTGCAGTGCTGCGCGCACTACCCGGCTCGCGCCAAGCCACGCCCGCGGCGAGCTACTAACCCGACAACCCAACCCAGCGAACCACCATGAACCATCGTGACGAAGCCGTGGCGCTCGACAGCGCCGACCCGCTCGCAGCGCTGCGCGACCAGTTCGCGCTGTCGGCGACGACCATCTATCTCGACGGCAACTCGCTCGGCGTGCCGCCGGCCGCCGCCGCGCAGCGCGCGCAGACCGTGATCGCCGCCGAATGGGGCGAAGGGCTGATCCGCAGCTGGAACAACGCCTGCTGGTTCGCGCTGCCGCGCCGGCTCGGCAACAAGCTCGCGCCGTTGATCGGCGCAGCCGAAGACGAAGTCGTGATCACCGACACCATCTCGATCAACCTGTTCAAGCTGCTGTCGGCCGCGCTGCGGCTCGCCGATGCGCGCGAGCCGCAGCGTCGCGTGATCGTGTCCGAGCGCTCGAACTTCCCGAGCGATCTGTATATCGCACAGGGCTTGATCGAGCAGCTCGATCGCGGCTACGAGCTGCGCCTCGTCGACGATCCGTCCGAGCTGCCCGACGCGATCGGCGCGGACACCGCGATCGCGATGATCACGCACGTGAACTACCGCACCGGCTATATGCACGACATGGCCGCGCTGACGAAGCTGATTCACGACAGGGGCGCGCTCGCGCTATGGGATCTCGCGCATTCGGCGGGCGCGGTGCCGGTCGATCTGAACGGTGTCGGCGCCGACTACGCGGTCGGCTGCACCTACAAGTATCTGAACGGCGGCCCCGGCTCTCCCGCGTTCGTGTGGGTGCCCAAGCGTCACCAGAACGAGTTCGCGCAGCCGCTGTCGGGCTGGTGGGGGCATCGCGCGCCGTTCGAGATGAACCCGACGTATCAGCCCGACAACGGCGTAGGCCGCTTCCTGTGCGGCACGCAGCCGATGGTATCGATGGCGCTCGTCGAATGCGGGCTCGACGTGTTCCTGCAAACCAACATGCAGGCGGTTCGCGAGAAGTCGCTCGCGCTGACCGATCTGTTCATCGAACTGGTCGAGACGCGTTGCAGCGAATTTCCGCTGAAGCTCGTGACGCCGCGCGAGCATGCGCAGCGCGGCTCGCATGCGAGCTTCGAACATCCGCACGGCTACGAGGTGATGCAGGCGCTGATCGCGCGCAACGTGATCGGCGACTATCGCGAGCCGCAAGTGCTGCGCTTCGGCTTCACGCCGCTGTACACGCGCTTCGTCGACGTATGGGACGCCGTCGAAACCTTGCGCGACGTGCTCACCCGCCAGGCCTGGAAGGCTCCTGAATTCGCCCAGCGCGGCGCCGTTACCTGAGGACCGCACAATGACTGACCATATGCAAACGCCGGGCTTGCCAGAAGAAACGGCGGCGCAAGGCTGCCCGTTCGGGCATGGGCGGAGGGCTTCGACGACGGCCGCAAGCGCCACGAGCACGGCCGATAGCGGCTGGCACGATGCGCAGCTCGACTTCTCGGAGTCGATGAGCTACGGCGATTATCTGTCGCTCGGCACGGTGCTGGACGCGCAGCATCCGTTGTCGCCGGATCACAACGAGATGCTGTTCATCATCCAGCACCAGACGAGCGAGCTGTGGATGAAGCTCGCGCTGTACGAGCTGCGCGCGGCGCTCGCGGCCGTGCATCGCGACGAGCTGCCGCCCGCGTTCAAGATGCTCGCGCGCGTGTCGCGGATCATGGAGCAACTGGTGCAGGCGTGGAGCGTGCTCGCGACGATGACGCCGTCCGAATACACGGCGATGCGGCCGTACCTCGGCAGCTCGTCGGGCTTCCAGTCGTATCAGTATCGGCAGATCGAATTCCTGCTCGGCAACAAGAACGAGCAGATGCTGAAGCCGCACGCGCATCGCGCCGACGTGTACGACCAAGTGAAGGCATCGCTCGAAGCGCCCTCGTTCTACGACGAAGTGGTGCGGTTGCTCGCGCGTCGCGGTTTCAAGATTTCGCCGGCGCGGCTCGAACGTGATTGGACCAGGCCGACTGAACATGATGCGTCGGTGGAGGCCGCCTGGCTCGAGGTGTATCGCAATCCGTCAGAGCATTGGGAGCTGTACGAGATGGCGGAAGAACTGGTCGATCTCGAGGACGCGTTCCGCCAATGGCGCTTCCGTCATGTGACGACCGTCGAGCGCATCATCGGCTTCAAGCAGGGCACCGGCGGCACCAGCGGCGCGCCGTATCTGCGCAAGATGCTCGATGTCGTGCTGTTCCCCGAGCTTTGGCATGTGCGGACGGTGCTGTAACGGTTGGCGAGTGTAAGGCACCCGCGCATCGGGCTGCTGAAAATTCGGAGCCATCCGAATCTTGAGAGATGGTCAGCATGGCAGCATCGGAACCCCATAAAAAACATCAGAGGGTTTCGATATGCCCGGTGTCGATAACGCCGAAGGAGTGAAGGTTGTACTGAGTGCCCCGCAACTCGCGGCCGTGTTATCCCGCCAGTCGATCAGCCACACGGAGATGCTTTCCAACCGGCTTTGGGGCGGGTTACAGGTCGTCGGCGGCGTGCTGGAAATGGTCGGTGCGGGTGCGCTGTGCGTTTTGCCGGAGCCGACGATGGCGAGCAAAGCCGGGTGTGTCGTTTTCGGGGTACATGGCTCGGACTCGGCGGCGGCGGGCCTGCGGCAGGTCTGGACTGGTCGGGACACGGCCACGCTGACCCAGCGGGGCACGACGAAACTCGCTGAAGCGATGCAGGCGAGCCCCGACATCGCGAACAATATCGGCCTTTCCCTCGATATCGCTGTGCCGTTCGGCTTTGCTGGCTCGATCAGGGCGGCACGCGCTGCGCGCGTCACGATGGGCCGGATATACCTGAACATGCATGAGGCGAAGGCTGGCAGCCGGATTGGTGGACATACGCTGTTGAAACATGTCGGGAGAACTGAAGCGCAGTTGCGGGAGAGGCTCAGGCTGGAACCGGAAAGGAAAGTAGTTTCGTCTTTCGTAAATCTTGAAGAGGCGGAGTGGGCTATTTCGGAAACGATGCGCGCAAACGCCTCGCAGATTCAGGCATGGACAAAAGCACCAAACCGGGTTCTGACGCTGAGAAGGAACGTTGGAAGAAAAGTAGGTTACGCATTGGTCAGGAAGACCGACAGGTTGGTAGATAGCAGTAAAGTGGAGGTTGTCTTGAAGTACGGGACGTATAACGGGATGCCGTACTACATCCTCACGGCTATGCTCGATAATTGATTGGTGGGTATTGATGCATGAAATATTATGATCTGGGGCAATTGATCGGTGGCTACTTCAATGAAGATTTCGACTACTGGGGAAACACAATTGAAGAGTTGGTTCGGGCTTGTGCAAGCGGATGCACGCCAGAAATGATTAACGCGACGGTGGCCGACATAGACCGGTTCAAGAGCGATCATGCTGGAAATCTTGACGCCGCCTTCGAGCAGGAATTTGGCTACCAGTGCGATCCGACCGCGTGGGAGCAGACCACTGAGGCCTTCCTTGACAAGCTTAAGCGTCTTCTTCTGAGCGAGTAGCCCGCGTTTCCCCGCACCGGACGGCCACACACCGTCTGGTTCAGTGAATGATTTCGAGTGAACATCGATACATGAGATACGACAATCTGGATCAATTGATCGGTGTTTACTTCAATGAAGATTTCGACTACTGGGGAGACACAATCGAAAAGTTGGTTCGGGCTTGTGCAAGCCGATGCACGCCAGAAATGATTAACGCGAAGGTGGTCGACATTGACCGGTTCAAGAGAGATCACGCAGGAAATCTTGACGCTGCCTTTGAGGAAGAATTTGGCAGGCAGTTCGATCCGACGCTGTGGGGTCACACCGCCGAATCTTTTCTCGACAAGCTTAAGCGTCTTCTTCCGAGTGAGTAACCTGCGCCTCCTCTAGCGCGCGGTATAACCACCATCGATCGGCAAACACACCCCGCTAACCATCGACGCCGCGTCGCTCAACAGAAACAGAATCGGCGCGGCAACTTCAGCGGATTCGGCAAAGCGCCTGAGCGGAATCGCCTGCAACGCAGGATCACGTTTGACGGGATCGCTCCACGCCAGCACCGCCATCGGCGTCAGCGTGACCGTCGGGTTCACGCTATTCACCCGAATCCCGTGCGGCCCCAGCTCGATGCACAACGCGCGCGTAACCGCATCGAGCGCCGCCTTCGACGCCGAATAGCTCAGATGATCGTCGAGTGCGACGAGCGCGGCCTGGCTCGACACGTTGACGATGCTGCCCGCGCGCCCCGCGTCGAGCATGCCACGCGCGACGTGCTTCGCGACCAGCACCGCGCCGCGCGTATTCACCGCCATCACGCGATCGAAGCTCGCGGCCGTGGTATCCACCGCGCGTTCGAGCAACGCGATGCCCGCGCAATTGACGAGACCATCGAACGGTTCGAGCGACGCGAATGCTTCGTCGATCGCGGCTTCGTCGCTGACGTCGAGCTTCAACGGCTCGCAGCCGGTTTCCTCGGCGAGCCGCGCGAGCTCGTTCACGTTGCGCGCGGCCGCGACGACCGATGCGCCGCTCCCGCACAGCGCCTCGACCGTCGCGCGGCCGATGCCGCTGGAGGCGCCCGTCACCAGAATCGAGCGTCCGGAAAAATCGAAAGTAGCGTTCATGATGATTGCAAGCGATGCATGACCGGCTTCAACGCCGGATAGAGATCCACGTACACGCCGAAGCGCTGCTCGTATAACGTCATGCGCCGTGCGTCGGGCTGCGCGCGCTCGATCAGCGTGACCCAGCCGCCTTGCGCCGCTTCACGCGACACGAGACCGACGCCGACCGCGGCGAGCAACGCCGCGCCCATTGCCGCTTCGACGTCCTGCTCGATCGTGTAGACCGGATAGCCGGTGACATCGGCGATGATCTGCATCCACAGGTCCGAATGCGCGGCACCGCCTACGACGATCAGCTTGTCGTCGAGCGATTGCGCACCTTTGCGCCCGGCCTCGATGTTGTGCTTCAGCGCGAACGACACCCCTTCGAGCACCGCGCGATACAGATGCGCGCGCGTATGAAACAGCGACAACCCGACGAACGCGCCACTCGCCTTCGCATCCCACACCGGACTGCGCTCGCCCATCAGATACGGCAGAAACAGCACGCCGTCGGCGCCGGCCGGCACTTGCGCGGCCGCTTCTTCGAGCAACCGATGCGGATCGCCATGCGGTGTCGCGCGCGCGGCCTCGATCTCCGCGTGACAGAACTGCTCGCGATACCAGCTGACCGATGCGCCCGCGGTAATCGCGCCGCCGAACACGTAGATGTCGTGCTGCCCGTTGAAAACATGCGGCATGCTGATCAAACCGTGCCGCGCGTCGACGCGCTGATTGATGTAGCCCCAGCACATGCTCGTGCCGATCATCGCGACGTGCTGTCCCGCCCGTGTGACACCGGCCGCGAACGTCGCCATCGCCGCATCGACGCCGCCCGCGACGATCGCAGTCCCCGCGTCGAGCCCGAGCTGCGCGGTCCATTGCGACAACAAGCCGCCCACCACCTCCGACGAGTCCACAAGCCGCTCCGGCATCATCGTCGCGGGAATGCCGAGCATGTCGAGCGCTTCGTCCGACCAGTCGCGCCGCGCGATATCGTAGACGCCGCCGATATTGCCGGCCGAACTATGATCGACGGCGACCTCGCCGGTCAGCATGTAGATCACATACGCGTTCGGCGGCAGGAAATAGCGCGTATGCGCCCACACGTCCGGTTCGTTCTCACGCAGCCACAACATCTTCGTGTAGCCGTAGTAGCTGTCCACTCCGTTGCCGGTGATCGAATGGAGCCGTTGGACATCGACGTTCTCGCGCACCCAGTCCACTTGGGCGGTCGCGCGCCGGTCCATCCAGATCAGGCACGGCGCGAGCGGCCGCATGTCGGTGTCGACCGGAATGCCCGAGCCGCCGTACAGGCTGCTCACGCACAGCGCCTTGATCGCACCCGGCCCGATACCGGCCGCCTTCGCCTCGCCGACGCACGCGGCCACGCATTCGACCACGGCCTTCAGCCACACCGCGGGCCACTGCTCGGCCCACAACGGCTTCGGCGTGTCGGGTTGATAGCTCGACGCATGCTGCGCGACGATCGCGCCGTGCTCATCGACCAGCAGCGCCTTCGTGCTCTGCGTGCCGATATCGACGCCGATGACGTAGTTCATAGAGTCTCCGTTGAAACGCCGCACACTAGATTCATGCGCGCGGCTTCATCAGCACCTTGATCGAGTCGAGCGAGTTCGCGATCCTGATCGCTTCGTCCCATTCTTCCAACGAAAAGCCGTGCGTGACGATGCCCTTCGACGTGACGAGTCCGCGCGCGAGTAGATCGATCGCGATCGGATAGCAATAGGGACCGAGATGCGCGCCGCGCACGTCGAGTTCCTTGCGATCGCCGATCACCGACCAGTCGAGCGTCGTGTCCGCGCCGAATACCGAGAATTCGACGAAGCGCCCGAGCTTGCGGATCAGGTCCATCCCCTGATTCACGCCGATCGGTGCGCCCGTCGTTTCAATATAGACGTCACAGCCGTAGCCGTCGGTCAGTGAACGAATGATCGCGAGCGCATCGTCCTTCTGAGGATTGATCGTCACGTCCGCGCCGTATTCGCGCGCGAGTGCGAGCCGTTCTTCGACGAGATCGATCACGACGAGCTTCTTCGGCGTCTTCAGATGCGCGACCTGCGTCATCATCAGACCGAGCGGCCCCGCGCCCGCGATCACGACGACGTCGTCAAGTTGCAGATCGCCGCGATTGACCGTGTGAATCGCGCACGCGAGCGGCTCGATGATCGCGGCGTCTTCGAGCGAGATGCCATCGGGAATCTTGTGGACGATCGCGGTCGGCGGAATACGCATGTACTCGGCCATGCCGCCGTCCGCGACTTCACGCTGAAAGCCGAAGATGTTGTGCACTTCGCACATCCAGTACTGGCCGGATTTGCAGTAGCGGCACTTGCCGCACGGCACGATCTGCTCGGCGATCACGCGCTCGCCCTTTTGCACGCCGAAGTGCTCGGCCGCACCCTCGCCCAGTTCCTCGACATAGCCGAAGAACTCGTGGCCCGGAATCACCGGCGCCTTGACCCACGGGCTCGGGCCGCCCCAGAACATCTTCGCGCCCGAATGACATTTGCAGTCGCTCGCGCAGATGCCGCACGCGGCGATGCGGATCACCAGTTCATGCGCGCGGGCGCGTGGCTTCTGTACCTGCTCGACGCGATAGTCTTTCGGTGCGTGACAGACGATGGCGGTCATGTTCTGCTGGTCGGATTGAGTCGTCATTGCGTGGTCCTGCGATTAAGAGGGATGTGGGAAAGAGTGAGCGTCACTTTCTGCGGTCGCGGCTGATATAGATCGCGAGCAGAATGATTCCGCCTTTGATCACGTTCTGCACGTATGGATTGACGCCGACCATGTTCAGGCCGTTATTCAGCACACCGAGCAACAGCGCCCCGATCAGCGTGCCGATGATCGAACCGCGTCCACCGGAGATCGACGTGCCGCCCATCACGACGGCGGCGATCGCATCGAGTTCGAAACCGACGCCCGCGTTCGGCTGGCCGCTCATCAGACGCGCGGTCAGCACGATCGCGGCAAACGCGGACGTCAAGCCGGCGATCGTGTAGACGATCAGCTTCACGCGCGCGACACGCACGCCGGATAAGCGCGTCGCCTGCTCGTTGCCGCCGATCGCATACACGTAGCGGCCGAACGGCATTCGTTCGAGCAGCACCCACGCGATCACATAGATCACCGCCATGATCACGACCGGCGCCTGGATGCCGAGTATCTTGCCGCTGCCGAAGAAGCTGACCCAGTCGGGCAGACCGTCGATCGGATAGCCGCCCGTGTAGATCAGCGCGAGACCGCGCGCGATACCCATCGTCGCGAGCGTGACGATGATCGGCGGCATGCCGGCGAACGCGACGAAAAAGCCGTTGGCCGCGCCGAAGCCGAGACCGACCGCGAGGCCGACCGCAAGCGCTGCCACCGCATTCATGCCGGCGACCATCAGCCCGGCCGACAGCGTGCCCGCGAGCGCCATCACCGAGCCGACCGACAGATCGATGCCGCCCGTCAGGATCACGCAGGTCATGCCGACCGCGATGATCGCGTTGATCGACACCTGGCGCAGCACGTTCTCGATGTTCGCGGCCGATAGAAAGCTGTCGCTCGCGAACACCATCACGATGCAGACCATCAGCAGGCCGATAAATGGATAGAACAGCGTCGAGCGTTTCAGCGCGGCCCACGTGAAGCGCACCGGTGCGCCCGGCGTATCGCTGCTGACGGTCGAGGTTTTCGGCGAAGAGGAAGGATTAGGCATGTTCATGAGAAGCTCCAAGCGAACCGGCGGTCGCATAGGTCATCACGGCGTTCGATTCGATCGCGTCGCCTTCGAGCAGCGCTTCGATGCGGCCCTGCCGGAACACGGCGACGCGGTCACACATGCCGACGATCTCCGGCAACTCGGACGAGATCATGATGATCGAGTAGCCGCGCGCGGTCAGTTCGCGCATCAGCAGATAGATTTCAGCCTTCGCGCCGACGTCGATGCCGCGTGTCGGTTCGTCGAAGATCAGGATGTTGGTGTGGTGATTGAGCCAGCGCGCGATCACGACCTTCTGCTGATTGCCGCCCGACAGCGTCGCCACTTCGGTGTGCATCGTCGGCGCCTTCACGCCGACGCGCTTCATGATGTCGGCGGTCGCGCGCGCCTCGCTGCGCTGGTCGATGAAGAATCGCAGCGAGCGGTACTTGCCGAGGTTGTTGATCGAGATGTTCTGCTTGATCGAGAAGTCGGTAATGAGCCCTTCGGTCTTGCGGCTCTCGGGCAGAATGCCGACGCCCGCGCGCAACGCATCGGCCGGATCGGCGAGCTTCGCCGCTGCGCCGTTGACGCGAATCTCCTTCGCGTACGCACGGTCCGCGCCGATCACCGCGAGCGCGGTTTCCGTGCGCCCCGAACCGACGAGTCCCGCGAAGCCGAGAATCTCGCCTTCGCGCAGCGTGAAGCTCAACTCGGGGCTGTCTTTGAACAACTGCAAGCGCACGACGTCGAGCACGACCTTGGCGTCGGCGCGCGGCGCCGGCTTCGGCGGAAAGCTGCTTTCGATGCGGCGTCCCACCATCATCTGCACGAGCCGGCTCACGTCGGATTGCGCGACCTCGGTCATGCCGACGTACTGGCCGTCGCGCAGCACCGTGATGCGGTCGCACACCTCGAAAATCTCTTCGAGATGGTGCGAGATAAAGATCATCGCGACGCCCTGCTGCTTCAACTCGCGCATGATCGTGAACAGATGCGCGGCTTCGGCCGGTGTCAGCGTCGCGGTCGGCTCGTCGAGAATCAGCACGCGCGCATCGAGCGACAGCGCCTTGCCGATTTCGACGAACTGCTGCTGCGCAACGGAGAGCTCCCGGATCGGCACCGACAGATCGATCTCGACGCCGAGCCGCTGAAAAATCACGGCCGCCGCGCGCCGCATCCTGCCGCGTTCGAGCAGGCCGAAGCGATTGCGCATTTCACGGCCGAGAAAGATGTTCTCCACCGCGTTCAGATACGGAATCAGGCTGAACTCCTGAAACACGATCCCGACACCCGCAGCCACCGCGTCGTGATAGTTCGCGAAGTGGCGTTGCTCGCCGTCGAGCGTGATCGTGCCTTCGTCCGGCTGATAGATGCCGCACAGAATTTTCATCAGCGTCGACTTGCCCGCGCCGTTCTCGCCGAGCAGCGCGTGAATCTCGCCGCGCGCGATCTCGAGGTGAATGCCTTGCAGCGCCTTCACACCGGGAAAGCTCTTGCTGATGTTGTCGAGCTTCAGAATCGTGTCCATCGCGTGTTCCTCTGCCGCGCACCGCCGCGCGTGATCGTCACGCGCGGCGGCCTGCGTTTGCATTACCAGCTGAAGCCGTTCGCGTTGCTCTTGTCGATCATTTTCACGTCGACCGGAATCGCTTTCGGCACATTGGCGCCCCACTTCTTCGCGAGCGCGATGCCGAGCGCGATGCGCACCTGGTCGGCCGGGAATTGCGCCGACGTCTCGACGAATTTCGAATTCGGCTTCTGGATCGCGGCGATCGCTTCAGGCGCGCCATCGACGCTCGTCAGCTTGATGTCCTTGCCCGACGATTCGATCGCCGACAGCGCACCCATCGAGCCGCCGTCGTTGACGCTGAACACGCCCTTCAGATTCGGATGCGCCTGGATCATGTTCTCGGTGACGGACAACGCGGTCGCGCGCTCCTGCTTGCCGTTCTGCGTATCGACGAGCTTCACGCCCGGCGACTTCGCCAGCGCAGCCTTGCAGCCGCGCACGCGTTCGAGAATCGGCACGACCGGAATACCGTCGAGAATCGCCACTTCGCCGCTGCCGCCGATCGACTTCGCGAGGTAGTCGCAGGCCATCACGCCCGCGTCGTAGTTCTTCGAGCCGACGAACGAATCGACCGGACCGTTCGCGTTCGCATCGACCGCGACG
The DNA here is from genome assembly GCF_000092885.1 of Paraburkholderia atlantica. Lineage (NCBI taxonomy): Bacteria > Pseudomonadati > Pseudomonadota > Betaproteobacteria > Burkholderiales > Burkholderiaceae > Paraburkholderia > Paraburkholderia atlantica. The sequence continues at coordinate 2,781,749 of NC_014117.1, forward strand.
ACGACGACGCCCGCTTTCTTCGCCGACGTGACCGCCGACTGGATGCCGGTCGAGTCGGTCGGATTGACGAGCAGGATGTCGATCTTCTTTTGCAGCATGTCTTCGACATCGCTGACCTGCTTGCTGACGTCGTGATGCGCGTCGGTGACGACGACCGTCGCGCCGGTCGACGCAGCCGCGTCGTTCAGCGCTTTCTGCATCGTCACGAAGTACGGATTGTTCAGTTCCTGGAACGTCATGCCGATTTTCAGCGGCGCGGCCTGCGCGGTCTGCGCGGCGGACATCGCGACGAGCGACAAACCGAACGTGAGCGCGGCAACGCGGCGCGCGAACATCATCGAAGGGTTGAGCGAAAGAGTAGACGGCTTCATGGTTGTCTCCATTTTTTGAAGTGAGCACGCTCCCTCGCGCTGTGGGTACACAGCGCGATCGATGCGTGTTGAAACGCGAGTGGACTAAAACAGCGGACAACGGGCGGGCACTATGTGACCGGATACGCGACGCCGCTACGCGGCAAGCCCGGCGCGAGCACGATCGCCGGCGCATTGTCGATGCCCCGGCCATGCGCGGCCGCCTGCTCGGAAGCGTCGCGGCTCGCATCGTTCAATTGCTGATAACGGCGGAACGTCGATGGCGCCATGCCTTTCATTGCAAGAAACTGCCGGTTGAAATTCGACAGATTGTTGAAGCCCGCCTTGAAGCAGATGTCGGTCACGCTCAGTTCGCCATCGGTCAGCAACTGGCATGCGAGATTGATACGCATGCGATTCACGTACTGCACGAACGGCAGGCCGGTATGACGGCGGAAATAGCGCGAAAACGCGCTGACGCTCTGGCCGGCGAGTTGCGCAAGCTCCGACTCGCGCAACTCGTTCGAGAGGTTCTTGCCGATATACGCGAGCACATGATTGATACGGGTCGCCGCGAAGCTGGTCGGATCGGCCTGATACGCGGGACTCGCGAGCGTGTCGCGATCCGGCGCGTTCATCAGGATCTCCAGCATCGACATGAATAGCACGAGCCGGCGCAGCCCGCGCGCCGCGAGCAGTTCGAGAAAGAGCGGCTTGATCTGCGCCGAAGTCTCCAGACCAAACGACAGGCCGCGACGCGCATCGGCGAGCAGCGCCTCCACCTGACGCCATTCCGGAAAACTCTCGAGACAGTTGGATACGAACTCCTGGCCGAACTGCACGACCAGATTGCGCTGCGCGACGCTCTCGCCTTCGGGCACGTCGCTGACCCAGTTGTGCGGCAAGTTCGGCCCCATCAGCACGAGATTGCCGGGCGCGAAGCTGCCGATGTGATCGCCGACGAACATCTTGCCGGTCGTCGCGACGATCAGATGGATCTCGTACTCCGGATGAAAGTGCCAGCGCACCGTGCGATACGGATAGCCATGCGACCACACTTTGAACGACTCGTCGTGACGTACGGCCACGATTTCGAGATCAGGTTGCACTGTCTGCCTCCATGAAGCGGCACGGGTGAGGCGCCGCCGATCTTGATCTTGTAAAGCGAAAAGTAACCGCCAAACGCGTTGGCGGCCACTTAAAAAGAAACCGCGGACCGATACTTTTTTGCATTCGGGTTAGCCCCAACGGCGCGCGAAGTCAAATTTGATGCAATGCAATATGCCTGACGCAGCGCGTTTTCCGCCCTCGGATGCTCGTCGTTGCCGCCCGTGCATCCCGCATGCCGCGCTGCGCCATCAAAACCCCGCCCCGTTGCCTTGACTTTCGTTTCGCCGGGTACGATCATTCGCTCACATACAGAGCAAATGCTCTGCACGCACAAAACGCGCGCCACGAGCGCCGTTGACGTTTGCAACTACGTTGCATATGGGACCAGAGCAAGCGCTGAAGCGCTAACGCTGGCCGACACTGGAGACACGACATGAACAGCGGGCAAGGCAGCGGCGCGGCCGCACACGTAATCCTGCATATCGGCGCGGGATCGTTTCATCGCGCGCATCAGGCGTGGTATCTGCACCGGCTGAACGAAGCGGGCGCGGCCAGCGATCCGCACTGGTCGCTGACCGTCGGCAATATTCGCGGCGACATGAACCCGGTGCTCGAAGCACTCGCCGCGCAGAACGGCGTCTACACGCTCGAAACGGTCACGCCGCAAGGCCAGCGCGCTTACGAGAGGATCCACTCGATCGAACGCGTGCTGCCGTGGAGCGAAAGCCTCGACGGGCTGATCGAAGCGGGCTCCGATCCGGCCTGCAAGATCATCGCGTTCACCGTGACCGAAGGCGGCTATTACCTCGACGAACACGACCGGCTCGACACCGCGAATCCCGATCTCGCCGCCGACCTCGCCGGCGGCCACAAGACGATCTACGGCGCGCTCGCGGCGATTCTCGACGCACGCGTGAAACGGAGTGCGGGACCCGTCACCTTGCAGACCTGTGACAACCTGCGCAGCAACGGCGAGCGCTTTCATGCGGGCATGAGCGAGTTTCTCGAACGACGCGGCGCGAACGAACTGGCGCAATGGTTCGACGACAACACCTCGTGCCCGTGCTCGATGGTCGATCGCATCACGCCGCGTCCGACGCCCGACGTGCGCGAGCGCGTGAAGGCCGCGACCGGCGTCGACGACGCGAGCCCGGTGATGGGCGAGGCGTTCATCCAGTGGGTGATCGAAGACCGCTTCATCGCGGGACGGCCGGCCTGGGAGAAGGTCGGCGCGGAACTCGTCGATTCTGTGCTGCCGTACGAGGAAGCGAAGATCCGCATCCTCAACGCGACGCATAGCTGCATCGCTTGGGCGGGTACGCTGATCGGCCTGAACTACATCCACGAAGGCACGCTCGACGCCGACATCCGCCAGTTCGCGTACGACTACGTGACCGAGGACGTGATCCCGTGTCTGACTCCGAGCCCGCTCGATCTCGAACGCTATCGTGACGTCGTGCTCGAGCGCTTCAGCAATCCGCATATTCTCGACACGAACCAGCGCGTCGCCGCCGATGGCTTCTCGAAGCTGCCCGGCTTCATCGCGCCGACACTCGCCGAATGTTTCGAGCGCGGCGTCACGCCTGCGGCGACCGCGATGCTGCCCGCGTTGTTCTTCCGGTTTCTGGAACGCTGGCATTCGGGCAAGCTGCCCTACGCGTACCAGGACGGCGTGATGGACGAGCGCGTCGCGCACGGCTTTTTCACCGCACCCGATCCGCTGCGCGCGTTCGCAGCCGACCGGCTGCTGTGGGGCGGCATGGCGCAGACGCCCGAGCTCGAAGCGGCGCTCGCGGGCGCGCTCGCGCGTGTCGACGCATGGCTCGCGAAACGCGGCGCGGCTTGACGAGCCAGGCTTAATGCGCATGACAGCGCGCGCGATGTGCGGATACAGTAGCGCATCCCCAACGACGAAGGTTTCGCTCCCATGTACCTAGGTATCGACCTCGGCACGTCCGAAGTGAAAGTTTTGCTGCTCGCCCCCGATGGCCGCGTGATCGGCACCGCAGGCTCGCCGTTCACCGTTTCGCGTCCGCACCAGCGCTGGGCCGAGCAGAATCCCGAAGACTGGTGGGCGGGCACACGCACCGCGCTCGCCGCGTTGCGCGCGCGTCATCCCGACGAGTTCGCGCAAATTCGCGGCATCGGCCTTTCAGGGCAGATGCACGGCGCCGTGCTGCTCGACGCGGAGAACCGCGTGCTGCGGCCCGCGATCCTGTGGAACGACATGCGCAGCGACAAGGAATGCGCGGAGCTGACCGAGCGCGCGCCGGATCTGCACAGCGTCGCCGGCAATCTGGCGATGCCCGGTTTTACCGCGCCGAAGCTGCTGTGGGTCGCGCGTCACGAGCCGGAAATTTTCGCCAGGACTGCCTGCGTGCTGCTGCCGAAAGACTATCTGCGTCTGCAACTGACGGGCGGCAAGGTGTCCGATCCGTCGGACGCGGCCGGCACGCTGTGGCTCGACGTCGCGAAACGCGATTGGTCGGATTCGCTGCTCGCTGCCTGCAACATGAAGCGCGCGCAGATGCCTGTGCTGCGCGAAGGCAGCGCGCCGGCCGGCGCGCTGCTGCCGGAACTCGCACGCGAATTCGGCCTGCGCGACGACGTGATCGTCGCGGCCGGCGGCGGCGACAATGCGACCAGCGCGATCGGCATCGGCGCAACGCAGCCGGGCGACGGCTTCGTGTCGCTGGGCACGTCGGGCGTGCTCTGCGTGGTCGGCGACAGCTTCCGGCCGAACCCGGCCTCCGCCGTGCACGCGTTCTGTCATGCAATCCCGGACCGCTGGCATCAGATGAGCGTGGTGCTGTCGGCGGCGAGCTGTTTGCGCTGGGTCTGCAAGCTCACGTCGACCGACGAGCCGACGCTGCTCGCCGAAATCGAGGCGCTGCCCGCCGAAGCCTTGACCAGCGCGCCGCTCTTTTTGCCGTATCTGTCGGGCGAGCGCACGCCGCACAACGACCCCTACGCGCAAGGCGTGTTCTTCGGCATGACTCACGCGACCGACCGCGCGCTGCTCGGCTACGCGGTGCTCGAAGGCGTGACGCTCGCGCTGACCGACGGCCTCGACGCGCTGCGCGCGGCCGGCACCGAAGCGAAGGTGCTGTCGCTGCTCGGCGGCGGCGCACGCAGCGATTACTGGGCCCAGTTGCTCGCCGATGCGCTCGACACCGTCACCGTCAAGCATGGCGGCGGCGAGACCGGCGCGGCGCTCGGCGCGGCGCGTCTCGGCTGGCTCGCGGCAGGCGGCGAGCCGGCCACCGTGCTGACCAAGCCGCCCGTCGAAAAGGAGTTCACGCCGAATCCGCGCCGCCACGCGGAATTGCGCACGCGCCTCGAAGCGTACCGCGCGCTGTATCGCCACGTACGGCCGCTGTTCGATCCCGCCCGCGCCCCGCTCGCCTGAGCGACATCCGCGGCCGGCCTGCGCGACAGACGCGCCGCCGGTCGCTATCATCGGCACACTTCAAGCGAAATCTCATCGTGCCCAGGTCCACAGAAAAACTCGATCTCGCCACGCGCGCCGCGTGGCTCTACTACGTCGCGGGCAACACCCAGAACGAAATCGCCGAGAAGCTGCAGGTGTCGCGGCCGGTCGCGCAGCGGCTCGTCGCATTCGCGGTCGAAAAGAACCTGATCCGCGTGCGGGTCGATCACAAGCTCGCCGATTGTCTGTCGCTCGCCGATCAGTTGTCGAAGCGCTACGGCCTCAGCATGTGCGAGGTCGTGCCGATCGACGGCGATACCTCCGAGGAACTCGACCGCAAGCTCGCGGTGGCCGGCGCGCAGGTGATGGAGCGTTATCTGACCGCGGAAAAGCCGATGGTCGTCGCGGTCAGCAGTGGCCGCACGCTGAAGGCCGCGGTCGATCAGATCGCGCAGCTAGACCGTCCGCAGCACCGGTTGGTATCGATGGTCGGCGCGATCGCGCAGGACGGCTCCTCGAACCGCTACGACGTCGCACTGCACATTTCTGAAAAGACCGGTGGCAAGTATTTTCTGTTGCCGGCTCCGCTGCTCGCCGACAGTGAGGCCGAGCGCGCGCAGTGGTGCAATCACCGGCTTTATCGGATCGTGGAGTCGCTGTCCGCGCAGGCGGATGTGGCATTCGTCGGCATCGGCAACATCGGCATGACCTGTCCGTTGCACGAGGACGGTTTCATCACGGAAGGCGAGGTGAAGGAGCTGATGCACAACGGCGCGGTCGCCGAAATGCTGGGCCTGCCGATCGATGCGGCCGGCGCGTCCGTCGAATCGCCGACCGGCCGGCGCGTGACGAGCATCGCGCTCGACGCGCCGCCGCGCCGGCCGACTATTGGGTTTGCGGGCGGACAGCGCAAGCGTGAGGCGTTGATCGCGGTGCTCAAGGGTGGGTGGTTGTCGGGGCTGGTGACCGATGAGTTGTGTGCGCGGGCGGCGTTGGAGGCGTGAAAAAGCGCCCGCAAAAAAGGCGGGCGCGATCGGTGTGTAGACGCGCCGGAAATTGACGCACTCGGGGGCCTTACTCGCTCAGGAGCTGCTTCAACTCCTCAAGAAACGAGGCGGTCACTCATCAGATCAATCTTCGTCCTCAAACCAGATACAAAAATATTGCCCATCTCCACTACTTATAAGAACACCCGAGTCGAATGTTGAGTCCGTAAAACCATTCCACGAATCTGATGATGGCGATTCCTTGTTTGAAAAGTATTTGCTGTCCTTTGACTCATTTTCCGCAATTATTTCTTCAGCCAGCTCTTCCGCTTTACCCTGTCCATGCGTTCACAATCATAAGCCTGTTCTTTCCACAGCAGGTTCGTCAGAATAGCAATTGCCCCGGCTCTGTCCAAGGTCACTAGCATCGCCTGATCCTGACTCAGGCCGAACTTGGACAGTACCAGGGGCAGGTCATTTGAATAGTCCAGAACATTGGAAACTCTAACCATCGTTGGACCTCTCGCCGCAAGGATGTCCGCAATTAAACTCATTTTTACGCTCAAGGTATAGCCAACATTTTTCCCGACGTCTTTTTTTAAAGCCAAATCTCTTGACGGTGAAGCAGCCCACGATCTGATCGCAATGGCGTTCGCCCGCATCGTCTCCGATATGGCCCATTCCGCCGCAGCAATATTCGCAAATGACGAGACCCGGTCCCGCCACGGTTCCTTCAACAATCTCTCCGACAATTGTGCCTCAGTGCGTCAGACATGCTTCAAAAGCGTATGTCCGCCAAGTCCGCTGCCTGCCTTCGCTTCATGCATCTGCAACCTGATCCGGCCCAGTGTGATCGCCGACGCCCGCACAGCCTTGATCGAAGCCGCCATGCCTGCCGACACGGCGATGTCGAGCGAAATGCCGATATTGTTGGCCAAGTCGGGACTGGCCTTCATTGTTTCCGCCAGCTTCGCCGTACCGCGTTGAGTGAGCGTGGCGGTATCTCGCCCGGTCCAGACCTGTCGCAGACCTGTTGCGACGGTATCCGAGCCATGCGCGCCAAACACGATGCACCCGGCCTTGCTTGCCATCGTTGGCTCTGGCAGCACGCATAACGCGCCCGCCCCTACCATTTCCAATACCCCACCGACAACCTGCAAACCGCCCCATAACCGGTTAGACAGCATCTCAGTCTGGCTAATCGACTGACGGGCCAGAACGGCGGCCAGTTGCGGGACACTCAGTACGACGCGAACGCCGTCTGATTCATTCATCTGTGACATGCAAAGAGTCCTCTCCATTCATCTCGGACTCCCAAGCTAACCGGTAGATTCACGGTCCGTCTATGGGCGATGGATGATTCGGAGAAGAAGGCGCTGTTCGGCGGCCAAAACCGGGCCGCGGCAGCTGCTATCGCTGATCGACAGTCAGCCTGCGCGGCGGCACAACATCAGTTAATTCCAATGTGACAAAACAAGGATGCGCGAGCGTGCACGGAAAGGCGCGGCTCATGCTTATAGCGCACGCCGACCGTCGCAATCGCGAAAAACGGCGCCCACGCGCCGATTTTCCGTTGCTCAAGCCGCCAACACCTCAACAATCTTGCGTTGAAACGCCTTCCCGTCGCTATCGAACAGATGGCAATGCTCCGGCGTCGCCCCAAGCTTCTGCGTATTGCCCTTCACATGCCTCTCGAGCGGCGGAATCCGCGCGATCAAACCGTCCGGCGCGACGCTCGACTCCGCGTACAGATACGCGGCGTCGCCGAGCGATTCGACCGTCATCGTGCGTGCCTCGATACCGTCCTCGGTCGCGCTGACGTGCAGGTGCTCGGGGCGGATGCCGACCGTCACCTTGTCGCCCTGCTTCGCCGCGCCGGGCTCGACCGACACGCGCTGCGTCTCGCCGGTCTCGTAACGCACCGTGACGCCGTCGCGCGACACCGACTGCACGACGCCTTCCATGAAGTTCATCTTCGGCGAGCCGATGAAGCCAGCGACAAAGCGGTTCGCGGGCGCGTGATACAGCATCGTCGGGCTGCCGACCTGCTCCAGATTGCCCGCCGACAGCACGACGATCTTGTCGGCCAAAGTCATCGCCTCGACCTGGTCGTGCGTCACGTAAATCATCGTCGTCTTCAGCTCATCGTGCAGGCGCGCGAACTCGAGACGCATCTTCACGCGCAGCGCGGCGTCGAGATTCGACAGCGGCTCGTCGAACAGGAACACCTTCGGCTTGCGCGTGATCGCGCGGCCGATCGCGACGCGCTGCCGCTGCCCGCCCGACAACTGCTTAGGCTTGCGATCGAGCAGATGGTCGATATGCAGAATCTTCGCCGCGTTGCGCACGGCCGCGTCGATCTCCGGCTTCTTCGCGCCGGCGAGCTTCAGGCCGAACGCCATGTTGTCGTACAGCGTCATGTGCGGATACAGCGCGTACGACTGGAACACCATCGCGATGCCGCGCTTGGCCGGCGGCACGTCGTTCATGCGCACCGCGTCGATGTTCAGATCGCCGCCCGTGATGTCCTCGAGGCCCGCGATCATCCGCATCAGGGTCGATTTGCCGCAACCGCTCGGTCCGACGAATACGACGAACTCGCCATCGGCGATGTCGAGATTGATGTCGCGCATCACTTCGTTGTCGTCGTAGGCCTTTCTGATGTTGCGCAAGGTTACGCTTGCCATGATGTGTCTCCGTGTAATGCTGTTCGATGCTGCTCGTTACTTCATTCTGCTACCTGATGCCGTGTCGTGTCGCGTTCGTTCGCGCTCTCATCGCGCCGCGGCCGTCGCGGACAGTGTCCATTGCGCGACGAGGTCGGGCAACTGCCGCATGTCGTCGAACACGTGACGCGCGCCCGCCGCGCGCAGACGGTCGATCTGCGCATCGCTCGCATGACCGCCGCCGATGAACCCCAGCACCGCCATGCCCGCCGTGGCCGCCGCCGTGACACCCGTCACGCTGTCCTCGACGACGAGGCACGCGGCGGGCGCAATCCCGAAGCCTTGCGCCGCCGCCAGATAGACGTCCGGTGCGGGCTTCGGATTCGGCACCGCGTCGGCGCAGAACAGCCGTTCGCCGAAGAAACGCTTCAGGCCCGTGCGCGCCAGCACCGTCTCGACGTACGGCCGGAAGCTATTGCTCGCGCAGCCTTTGACGAGCGGCACCTGGGTCAGCGCCATCTCGATGCCGTCGACCGCGGGCGCCTCGATCGCCGCCGCTTCGACCGCGCGGCGGATCGCGTCGATATCGTCGACGCCGAGTTGCTGCCCGAGCTGCGTCGCGGTGTCCTGCAACACGCGCTCGATGCGCAGCCCGAGCAGCGGCAGCACGACCGGCTCGACATCGACGCTGGGCCAGCGCGCCTCGAGTTCTCGCACCAGCATCCGCGCAGCCACCGCTTCGCTGTCGATCAGCACGCCGTCGCAATCGCAGATCAACGCATATCGCGCGATGCCCGGACCCGCCGTCGGGTCCGCCATCACTTGACCGCCCCGAACGTGAGGCCGCGTACCAGCTGCTTCTGCGACAGCCAGCCGACGATCAGGATCGGCGCGACCGCCAGCAAAGAAGCAGCCGACAACTTCGCCCAGAACAACCCTTCAGGACTCGAATACGATGCGATGAACACGGTCAGCGGCGCGGCGTTCGAGCTCGACAGGTTGATGCTCCAGAACGCCTCGTTCCACGCCAGGATCACGAGCAGCAGCGCGGTCGACGCGAGTCCGGGCAGCGCCATCGGCATCAGCAGATAGACGATCTCCTGCCATGTCGCCGCGCCGTCGATACGCCCGGCTTCGAGAATGTCGCGCGGAATCTCGGCGAAGTACGTGAACGCCATCCAGACCGCGATTGGCAGATTGATCAGCGTGTAGACGATGATCAGGCCCGACACCGTATCGAGCAGGCCGCTGTTTTTCCACAGCAGATAGATCGGCACCAGCACGCCGACCGACGGCATCATCTTCGTCGACAGCATCCACAACAGCACTTTCTGCGTGCGGTGCGTCGGGAAGAACGCCATCGCGTATGCACACGGCACCGCGAGAATCAGGCACAGCAGCGTGACGCCGACCGAGATCAACACCGAGTTCCACGCGAATGCGAAGTAGTTGCTGCGTGCGAACACCTCGCGGAAGCTGTCGAGCGTCGGCATGAAAAACAGCGACGACGCGTAGGCCTGCTGCTCGGTCTTGAACGCGGTGATCGTCATCCAGAAGATCGGGAAGAACAGCAGCAACGCGACGAGCCACGCGATGACGCCGGGAATACCGCGGCGAATCGTGTCGAACGGCGATTTGGTCGGCACCGCGACGGGTTGCGTCGTCGATGCCGCAGTGGAGGCAACGTGGCTCATTTTTCGTACTCCCCTTTCAGGTTCTTCGCGAGCATCCGCACGAGGAAGAACGACACGATGTTGGCCAGCACGACCGCGAGAATACCGCCCGCCGATGCGAGACCGACGTCGAACTGTTGCAGGCCGAGCGAGAAGATCAGGTACGACAGCGTGGTGGTCGCGTTGCCGGGACCGCCGCCCGTGGTCGTGTAGATCTCGGCGAAGATCGACAGCAGGAAAATCGTCTCCATCATCACGACCACCGCTATCGCGCGTCTCAGGTGCGGCAGCGTGATGTAGAAGAACATCGAGAACGGACCCGCGCCGTCGATCTTCGCGGCTTCCTTCTGCTCCTGGTCGAGCGACTGGATCGCCGTGAACAGGATCAGGAACGCGAACGGCAGCCACTGCCACGCGACGATCATGATCACCGCGGTCAGCGGATAGTCGGCGAACCAGTCGATCGGCTGCATGCCGAGCCCGCGCATGCCCTGCGCGACGAGGCCATACACCGGGTGCAGGATCATGTTCTTCCAGATCAGCGCGCTGACGGTGGGCATCACGAAGAACGGTCCGATCGCGAGCAGGCGCGCGATGCCCTGTCCGTAGAACTTGCGATCGAACAGGATCGCCATCAGCACCCCGCCGACCACGGTGATCACGAGCACCCATACGATCAGCTCGATCGTGTGCGCAATCGACGGGCCGAACGACGGATCGGTGGCGAGATAGCGGTAGTTGTCGAAACCGGCGAACCCGCGCAGATCAGGATTCAGCAGGTTGTAGTGCGAGAACGAGAACCAGATCGTCATCGCGAGCGGAATGACCATCCACAGCACGAGAACGCTGACCGACGGCGCCACGAGCCAGCGGGCCGAATTGGCCTTACGCTCCTCGCGTTCTTTTTCTGTCTGGGGATGAGCGTGCATCAGAGGTAGGCGCAAAGGACGCATGATGGACCACCTGTTCGGTAATGCGCGGAGCGTTCGCCCGAGCCGCGTGCGTGCGACGGGGCGTGCCGTGCTGAATCGCGCACGGCACGCGCCGCATCGCTTACGGCGCAGACCAACGGCCGCCCTGCTTCACGAGCCGCATCGGTCGATGCGGCGGGCCTGCCGGGTCACTTCTGCGGAGTCACTGCTCGCAGTTACTTCTGGTAACCCGCCTGCTTGACCGCGCGATCCGCAGCCGCGTTGCCGGCCGCGAGCGCCTGGTCGACCGTCATCTGACCTGCGATCGCGCCGGAGATGCTCTGCCCGACCACCGTGCCAAACGACTGGAACTCAGGAATTCCGACGAACTGCACACCGGTGTACGGGACCGGCTTCGAGGTCGGATGATCCGGGTCGGCGGTCTGGATCGCCTTCAGCACGAAGTCGCCGAACGGCGCGGCCTGCTTGTACTCGGGGCGCGCATAGGTGGACTGGCGCGTGCCCGGGGGCACCGAGGCCCAGCCTTCGTCCTTCGCGACCATTTCAATGTACTCCTTCGAGGTCGCCCACTCGATGAACTTCTTCGCCGAATCGGCCTGCTTCGACGACTTCGGAATCGCCAACGCCCACGCCCACAGCCAGTGCGAGCCCTTCGGCGTGACCGCGACCGGCGCCGCGGCGAAGCCGACCTTGTCGGCGATCTGCGACTGCTGCTTGTTGTACAGCATGCCGGCCGCGACCGTCGCGTCGATCCACATCGCGCACTTGCCGGACGACATCAGCGTCAGGTTTTCATTGAAGCCGTTCGAGCTCGCTCCCGGAGGGCCGTCCTTCTTCAGCAGATCGACGTAGAACGTCATCGCCTTCTTCCATTCCGGCGAGGTCAGCTGCGCGTTCCACTTCTCGTCGAACCAGCGGCCGCCGAACGTGTTCACGACCGTCGTGCCGTACGCCATGTTCTCGCCCCAGCCCGCCTTGCCGCGCAGGCAGATGCCGTATTGCTCCTTGGACTTGTCGGTGAGCTTGTCGGCGAATTGCGCGATCTGGTCATAGGTCGGCTGGTCGGGCATCTTCAGGCCTGCCTTGTCGAACAGATCCTTGCGGTAATAGGTCATCGAGCTTTCGACGTAGAACGGTAGCGCGTACAGCTGGCCGTTCGCGGACAGGCCGTCGCGCGCCGTCTTGACGACGTCGTTCAGGTCGTAGTTCGCGGGCAGGTTCGTGATCGGCGCGAGCCAGCCGCGCTTGCCCCATTGCGGCGTTTCGTATGCGCCGATCGTCATCACGTCGAACTGGCCGCTGCCGGTCGTGATGTCGGTCGTCGCGCGCTGGCGCAGCACGTTTTCCTCGAGGATCACCCAGTTCAGCTTGATGTCCGGATTCGCTTTTTCGAACGCCGGCGACAGCTTCTTCAGCTCGATCATGTCCGGATTGTTCAGCGTCGCGATCGTCACCGTCGCCGCCGATGCGCTCAGCGCGAAACAGGTGGCCGCGCCGGCACCGGCCGCCTTCAGCGCGAATTTGAAAGCTGGTTTCATGGTTGTCTCCTTTCTCATACGTTATGTGATGCTGCGTTCGTTTGGCGGAATGACGCGCCGCTCCGTGCAGCCAACGTGCCCGCTTACTGCTCTTCGTTCAGCTCATCCAGTTGCCGCCGTCGACGTTCAGCGTCTGCGCGGTGATGTAGTCGGCATCGGCAGACGCGAGGAACAACGCGGCGCCGGTCAGGTCGTCGGGCACGCCCATGCGGCCGAGCGGCACGGCCTCGCCGACGAGGCGCTTCTTCTCGCCGAGCGGCCGGTTCTCGTAGCGTGCGAACAGCGCGTCGACCTCGTTCCACATCGGCGTGTCGACGACGCCCGGCGCGATGCCGTTTACATTGATCTTATGCGGCGCGAGCGCGAGCGCCGCGGACTGCGTATAGCTCAACACCGCCGCCTTGGTCGCGCAGTAGTGCGACACCAGCGCCTCGCCGCGCCGGCCGGCTTGCGACGACATGTTGATGATCTTGCCGCCGTGGCCCTGCTCGACCATCTGCCGCGCCACCGCCTGCATCAGGAAGAACATGCCCTTCACGTTGACCGCGAACAGGCGGTCGAACACGTCCCAGGATTCGTCGAGGAGCGGGCGCATGTCGAACAGCGCCGCGTTATTGAAAAGGATGTCGATCTGGCCGAAGCAGCCGAGCGTGCTCGTGACGATGCGCTCGATGTCCTCGCGGCGCCGGACGTCGGCGCTGACGCTCAACACGCGCTCGCCGTAGGTGCCGCGCAGCGCGCCGCCGATGCTGTCGGTCGGCTTCACGTCGACCAGCACGCAGCGCGCGCCTTCGTCGAGATAGCGCAGAGCTACCGCTTCACCGATACCGCTGGCCGCGCCCGTCAGAATGGCGACCTTGTCCTTCAATCGTGCCACTGCCTGTCTCCGGTTCGTTTTTACATTTTGGCGTAGTGAGCGAACGCTCATTGCGCGATCAATTGCTCGGCTAGTGATCGAATGATCGGATACGGGCCGGGTCATGTCAAGGCACGCGGACGAATTTCGATGGTGCAGCGCGGCAGGCTTCCCGCCACGCGAAGATGCGCGACTGACAAAAAATCGCGATACGTTATATCATTTCGACCTCGCCGCCTGCCGGGGGCTGCCACGCCAGGAGATCCACGTCGATGACTACTTCGCTCGCCGAACAGCACGCCATGCGGCTCGCGCATGCGGATGCGCACGCCGCGGCGCAGGGGCTCGCGCTGACACCGCTGCGTCGCCAGGTGTACGCGGCGATCGTCGCGAGCGAGCGGCCGGTCGGCGCGTACGAATTGCTCGACGCGCTCGCGCCCGAGCGCGGTCGCATGCCGCCGACTACCGTCTATCGCGCGCTCGACTTCCTCGTCGCGCATGGCTTCGTGCATCGGATCGAATCGAAGAACGCGTTCGTCGCCTGCTGCGAAATCGGCGTGCCGCATCGCAGCCAGTTCCTGATGTGCGACGGCTGCGGCGCGACCGTCGAAATTCCCGGCGACGAACTCGCCGACCGCCTGTCGCACAGCGCGCCGGCGCATGGCTTCGAGGTGCATCGCCAGGTGATCGAGCTGAGCGGCCTGTGCGGGCTATGCGCGCGAGCGGCGAAGCCTGGCGGCGCCGGCGGCTCGCCAGGCGCCTCGTCGTAATCAGCCGCGCGGCGCCGCGCCGGGCGCAACGCTGTATTCGGCCTTGCCACCCCGAGTGGCTCATTAAACTCTCAAGCAGCAGGAAACAACGATGAAAACGATCCGCTTGATGTTGTCGAAAGCGCAGCGCGCGCTGAAGCGTTCGATGTCTGTTCGCAACCATCTGTGGACCTGTCTGCTCGCGCTCGCGGCGCTCGGCTTCGGCCATGGCGCGTTCGCCGCCAACGCGAAAATCCCGGTCGTCGCCGCAGAAAACTTTTATGGCGACGTGGTGCGGCAACTCGGCGGCGATCGTGTCGACGTGACCAGCATCCTCAACAACCCGGACCAGGACCCGCATCTGTTCGAAGCCAGCCCAGCCACCGCACGCGCGTTGCAGCACGCGAGTCTCATCGTCTACAGCGGCGCCGACTACGATCCGTGGATGGCGAAGCTGCTGGCCGCGTCGAAAGGCACGCAGCGCACCGTGATCGTCGTGGCTGATCTCGTCGGCAAAAAAGGCGGCGACAATCCGCACCTGTGGTACGACCCGGCGACGATGCCGAAAGTCGCGCGCGCGGTCAGCGACGCGCTCAGCGCTGCTGACCCGGCGCACAAGTCGGCGTACGATGCGAACCTCGCGAAGTTTCTCGATTCGCTGAAGCCGATCGACGCCAAGGTCGCCGAGCTGCACGGCCGCTATGCAGGCCTGCCGGTCACGGCGACGGAGCCGGTGTTCGGCTATATGTCGGACGCGATTGGCCTGAACATGCGCAACCAGCGCTTCCAGCTCGCCGCGATGAACGACACCGAAGCGAGCGCGGCCGATATCGCCGCGTTCGAACGCGATCTGCGCGAGCGGCGCGTGCGCGTGCTGATCTACAACAGCCAGGCCACCGAGGCGCTGACCCAACGCATGCTGAAGCTCGCGCAACAATCGAAGGTACCGACGATGAGCGTCACCGAAACCCTGCCGGCCGGCAAGACCTATCAGACGTGGATGCTGACGCAGCTCGACGCGTTGCAGAAGGCGCTCGCGGCGGGCGACACGAACGGCGCGAACGGTGCAGCCAACGCGAAAGGAAAAACTCCATGATTCCGACTGGCCATCGAACGCCAGCAGGTGCGCTGACAGGCGCACGCACGCCGCAGGGCGACACGCCCGTGCTCGAACTCGACAACGTGACGCTCGATCTGGGCGGCCGCACGATCCTGCGCGACACCAGCTTCGTCGTAAACCAGGGCGAGTTCATCGGTGTGCTCGGGCCGAACGGCGCGGGCAAGACGACGCTGATGCGCGCGGTACTCGGCCTCGTGCCGGCCGCGGACGGCGCGATTCGCGTGCTCGGGCAGACGGTCGAGCGCGGCAACGCGTCGATCGGCTATATGCCGCAGACGCGCAGCGCGCTCGCCGGCCGCCGTGTGCGCGGCCGCGATTTCGTCGCGATGGCCGCCGATGGTCATCGCTGGGGCTTGCCGCATGCGGATGCGAAAACGCGCGCGGACGTCGATCGGGTGCTCGACCTCGTCGGCGGGACGAATCTCGCGAAGCGGCCGCTGTCGGAGTTGTCGGGCGGCGAACGGCAGCGGCTGCTGCTCGCGCAATGCCTGCTCGGTAATCCGAAACTGCTGCTGCTCGATGAACCGTTGATCAGTCTCGATCCGCATCATCAGAAGAGCGTCGTCGAACTCGTGCGGCGCGTGCAGCAGGAACTCGGCATTGCGGTGCTGTTCTCCGCGCACGAACTCAATCCGCTGCTGAACTCGATCGATCGCGTGCTGTATCTCGGCAGCGGCGTCGCGGCGCTCGGCACCGTCGATGAAGTGATCACGCGGCCGGTGCTGTCGCGTCTGTACGGCTCGCCGATCGATGTGATGCGCGTGAACGGCCGCATCTTCGTGATGTCTGGCGGTGTCGAAGTCGAGAAGCACGATCACGAGCACGAACACGACGAGGACGGCGGACATACGCATTCGCACGGTCACTCGCACGACCACGGCCACTCACACAGTCACTCAAACCCGCACGACTCACGCGACGGACACACGCACGATGTTTGAATACGATTTCATGGTGAACGCATTCGCGGCGTCGGGGATCGTCGCGGTACTGGCCGGCGTGGTCGGCTATTTTCTGGTGATGCGCGGACAGACGTTCGCGGGCCACGCGCTGTCGCATGTCGGCTTTACCGGCGCGACCGGCGCGGTGCTGATCGGCATTTCGCCGATCTGGGGGATGATCGGCTTCACGCTCGCGGCCGGTGTCGGTATGGGTGCGCTTGGCGAGCGACTCGCTGGACGCGATGTCGCGATCGGCGTGATTCTTTCCTTGTCGCTTGGCTTCGGGCTGCTGTTTCTGCATTTCTTCACCGCGTATGCGACGCAGGTGACGGCGCTGCTGTTCGGCAACGTGCTCGGCGTCAATGCATCGACGCTCGGGGTGCTTGCAGCGCTCGGTGTGGTGAGTCTCGTGGCGCTGGCGGCCATCATGCGGCCGCTACTGTTCGCATCGCTGCAGCCGGAGCTGGCCGAAGCGAAGGGCGTGTCGCTGCGCCGCGTGTCGGTGCTGTTTCTCGCGATCGCCGCGCTGGCCGTCGCCGCCTGCACGCAGATCGTCGGCGTGCTGCTCGTGTTCACGCTGATGGTGGGCCCGGCCGCCGCCGCGCAGAACCTGAGCACGCGGCTGTCGACGGGTCTCGTGCTCGCGGCCGTGTTCGCGCTCGCGCAGGCGTGGCTGGGGCTGACGCTCGCGTTCTATACCGATTGGCCGACGAGCTTCTGGATCACCGTGCTATCGGCGGCGGTGTATGGCGGGAGTTTGCTGAAGCGGCATTGAGCGGCGCTTGCGTCGATCACATGAAAAAACGGCGGCACGTGATGTGCCGCCGTTTTTTCATTTAGCGCCGCGTTTTACGACGTTTTTCAGCCGAGCAACACCTTCGCGTGATGTGCGAGATGATCCTCGATGAACGTCGAGATGAAGTAGTAGCCATGGTCGTAGCCTTCGTGCCGGTGCAACGTCAACGGCTGCCCCGCGGCCTTGCACGCCGCTTCGAACACGTCGGGATTCAGCTGCGTGGGCAGGAACTGATCCGCGAGTCCCTGATCGACGAGAATTCCCGCCGCGAACTTGTGCGTTGCGTGCGCGACCAGTTCGCTCGCGTCGTACTGCTTCCACGCCTCACGGTTCTCGCCGAGGTAGCCGCTGAACGCCTTCTCGCCCCACGGACAACGCATCGGCGCCGCGATCGGCGCGAACGCCGACACTGACCGATAAATGTTCGGATTGCGCAGCGCGAGCATCAGAGCGCCGTGCCCGCCCATCGAGTGACCGAAGATGCCGAGGCGCTCGCCATCGATCGGCAGGTTCGCAAGCACAGTCTCGCGCAGTTCATCCCGCACGTATGAGTACATCCGGTAATTCCTCGACCACGGCTCCTCGGTCGCGTCGACATAAAAGCCCGCGCCGACACCGAAGTCCCACGCATCGCTCTCGCCTGGCACACCCGCGCCGCGTGGACTCGTGTCCGGCGCGATCAATGCGATGCCGTGCTGTGCCGCGAAGCGCTGGGCGCCGGCCTTGATCGGAAACGTTTCTTCCGTGCAAGTCAGTCCGGCCAGATAGAACAATGCCGGCACACGTCCCGCATTCTCATGCAACGCCTGCGGCGGCAGATAGATCGAGAAGCGCATCGGCAGACCGATCGCGCGCGACTCGTGCCGGTAAAAGCGCTGCTCGCCGCCATGACAGGCGTGCGACGATAGTAGTTCGAGCATCGTGATATTCCTCGCTTAGTAGAGCACGACCGAGCGGATCGACTCGGCCTTCTTCATCAGGTCAAAGCCCTCGTTGATGCACTCGAGCGGCAGACGGTGCGTGATGTAGTCGTCGGTATGGCAGATGCCCGTCGCCTTCACTTCGCTCAGCACCTCACCGGCGCGCGGACCTTCGAGATCGACTTCCTCGATCGTCAACGGGGCGCCGGCTTTCCATGCGACTGCTCCTTTGCTCTTCATCATCAATGCTCCTCCGAGTGCGTGAGTGCGTGAGTGCGAAAAGCGCATCGCGTGCCCAGTGACTACGTGGCGCGCGAAAGGCGTAATGGTATTGCATAGAGCGCAAAGGCTGCGCCGCCGATCGCACTCGGCGCCGCGTTCGACGCCGTCGCTGCTACTGCGCTTCGCGCGGCGCCCTGCCACCGAACCACGGCTCGACCCGGCCATACAAATCGACGAAGCGCGCATAGCGTCCGGCAAGCGCCGCATCGCCTCGCGGACCCGCGACGCATGTCGCGCCCGGCGCGAGCGCGGCGAGATCGCGCGTTAGCCAGTGACCGCACGCGAGACCGCCGAGGATCGCCGCGCCGCGCGGCGCCGCGTTCGGGCAATCGACCGCGTGCAATTCGACGTCGAGCGCATCGGCAAGCAGCTGTCGCCAGCGCAAATCGACAGAGCCGCCGCCCGCGAGCTTGAGCGCCGTCACCGGCGCGCCGCTCGCGCGAATCGCGTCGAGCCCCGCGCGCAACGAGAACGCGACGCCCTCGAACGCGGCGCGCATCATCGTCCCGCGCGTATGCTCGAGCGATAAACCGAGCCAGCCGCCTCGCGCCTGCGGGTTCAGCCACGGCGTGCGCTCGCCGGTCAGGTACGGCAGGAAGGTCAGCGTCGACGCCGCGTGACCCGTTGCATCAGCGGCTGCATTCGCCGCATCGCCGAATGCCTCGCGGTAAGCGTCCGCCCACTCATACGACAGCCATCCGCGTACCCGCTCCAACGCGATGCCGACGTTCTGCATCGCCGCCATCCGATACCAGTGATCGCTCGCCGCGCGATAGCGATGCAAGCCCTTCAGCGGCGCCGGCTCATGGTTCGCGAGCACGACGATCTGTCCGCCGCTGCCGGTCGTCAGCAGCGCGTCGCCGTCGTGCGCGAGTCCGCTGCCGAGCGCCGCGCACGGCGTGTCCGCGGCGCCGGTCGCGAGCACGATACCGGCCCGCAAGCCGAGTGCCTGCGCGGCCTGCGGCGACAGCGCGCCCGACACCGCATACGACGGCGCCAGCGGCGCGAACCACTCGCGCGGAATCTCGAGGCGTTCCAGCAGCGCCGCGTCCCACGCGCCGGCAGGATCGGCGAGCGCGGTCGCGCACGCGTCTGACGCATCGGTCACGCACGCGCCGCCGAGCGCGACGCGCAGCCAGTCTTTCGGCTGCAGCGCCCAGCGCGTGCGGCGCGCGGCTTCCGGTTCATGCAGCACGAGCCAGCGCAGCAACGGACCGGCCATGCCGGGCGCGACCGGATTTGATTGCGACTCCGGCCATGCGTCGAGCACGGCGAGCGCGCGCGAGTCGGGCCACAGCATCGCGCGCCGCACCGCCGCGCCGTTTGCATCGAGCAGCACGACGCCGTGCATCTGGCCGGAGAAGCCGATCGCGCGCACGCCGTAACGCAACTCGCGCGGCAGGCCCGTCATCGCATCGACGAGCGCGTTCCACCAGGTCTCGACGTCGATTTCGGCCCAACCCGCGTGCGGCGTAACCAGCGCATACGCGACGCTCGATACCGCCTGCTCGCGTCCATGTTCGTCGACGATTGCCGCTTTCAGGGAGCCGGTGCCGAGATCGATGCCGAGAAAACTCATGAGCGCAGGGACGTTGAAATGAGGATCAGGAAGGAGCCAGCGAGGCTGGCGACGAGACCGGCAAGCGAAGCAAAAAACGAGGCCGCCGCGACACCGCGAACGTTCGGCGAACGGGCCAAAACACACGCGGGAAAAAGCCCATTCGCGGGTTAACCCCCTCGTGCGGCGAGCATCGTCAAAACAGGACTATGCGTGCAGCGTGATACACGTCATTGATTCTCACACATATCCCCGCCGGCGACGAAGCCGCGCCGCGCACGCGACGCACCGCCCGCAATCGCCACCGCATGGGGCTCTTCGCCGCTGCGCTGCCGATCCGTCCCACCCGTGGCTATAAATTGCCGTTCAAAATAGGCCTTTGCATATCGTCGCCGGGAATGCCGGAATAGCCACGTACGGTCTTGTTACGACTTTTCGTCCCCGCTACCTTGGAGTCATCCCAAAACGAGATGGTGGAGACAGACGACATGCAAGCGAACACGGTTCACCCGTGCGACGAGCGCCTACCGGCCGGCCAGTTGCTCACTCTCGGCATCCAGCACGTGCTGGTCATGTACGCTGGCGCGGTCGCGGTGCCGCTGATCATCGGCGCGGCGCTGAAGCTGCCGAAAGACCAGGTCGCCTTCCTGATCAGCGCCGACCTGTTTTCCTGCGGCATCGCCACGCTGATCCAGACGCTCGGACTGTGGATCTTCGGCATCCGTCTGCCCGTCATCATGGGCTGCACGTTCGCGGCCGTCGGCCCGATGGTCGCGATCGGCACCAATCCTTCGCTCGGCCTCCTCGACATCTTCGGCTCGACGATCGCGGCCGGCGTGATCGGCATTCTGCTCGCGCCCGCGGTCGGCAAGCTGCTGCGCTTCTTCCCGCCGGTCGTGATCGGCGTCGTGATTTCGGTGATCGGCTTGTCGCTGATGGAAGTCGGTATCAACTGGGCGGCCGGCGGTGTCGGCAATCCCGAATACGGCAATCCGGTCTACCTCGGCCTGTCGCTGCTCGTGCTGACGCTGATCCTGCTGATCAACAAGTTTGCCAGGGGTTTCGTCGCCAATATCTCGGTGCTGCTCGGCATCGTCGCGGGCTTCGCGATCGCGCTGATGCTCGGCCGCGTCAACCTGGACGGCGTCATGCACGCGCCGTGGGTCGGCTTCGTGATGCCGTTCCACTTCGGTTTGCCGCACTTCGATCCGCTGTCGATCGCGACGATGGTCACCGTCATGTTCGTCACGTTCATCGAATCGACCGGCATGTTCCTCGCGGTCGGCGACATGGTCGATCGTCCGGTCGATCAGAAGACGCTGGTGCGCGGCTTGCGCGTCGATGGTCTCGGCACGCTGATCGGCGGCATCTTCAACTCGTTCCCGCATACGTCGTTCTCGCAGAACGTCGGGCTGATCGGCGTGACCGGCGTGAAGAGCCGCTTCGTCTGCGCGATGGGCGGCGTGATCCTCGTGCTGCTCGGCCTGTTTCCGAAGATGGCGCAGGTGGTCGCGTCGGTGCCGGCGTTCGTGCTCGGCGGCGCGGGCATCGTGATGTTCGGCATGGTCGCGGCGAACGGCATCAAGGTGCTGTCGCGCGTCGACTTCGTCAGGAATCAGCACAACCTGTTCATCGTCGCGGTGAGCATAGGGCTCGGCCTCGTGCCGGTCGTGTCGCCGCACTTCTTCTCGCAGCTGCCGCCGGCGTTGTCGCCGCTGCTGCATAGCGGGATTCTGCTCGCGTCGGTGTCGGCGGTCGTGCTGAACCTGATCTTCAACGGCGTGAAGAGCGAGAAGAAGGCGAAGAGCGAGCTTCGCCGCGCCGGGCACGATCTGGACAAGAGCGCGGGCAGCGAGCCGCAGGGCAACGAGATGCTACGAGCGGCGGACCTGCATTGAGCTTTTGATGCACCGCTGACGCGGTGAGCGGCACCGAACGCCGCGCCTCAGCAAAAACGCCACGGCATGCCGTGGCGTTTTTGCTTTACATCAGCGGTTCATCGAGCCGAAGGGCTTACCCTGCCCCTGCCGTCGCCGCCGAAGCCGCGACCGGTGCGCTTGCCGCACCGTAGTCGACCGGCGCGTCGGCGGGACGCGGCTGGTCGCCGTTGTGCTCGATCCAGCCGCCGCCGAGCGCCTGGTACAGCGTGACCAGATTCTGCAGACGTCCCATGCGCGCGGTGACCAGCGCCTGCTGCGCCACGTACAACGAGGTCTGCGCGGTCAGCACCGCCAGGTAGCTGTCGACGCCGTTCGTATAACGGAGCGTCGACAGATCCAGCCGGCGCTGCTCGGCCGCGACGTCCCGCTCGAGCGCCGCGATCTGCTCGTCATAAGTGCCGCGCGCGGCCAGTCCGTCCGCCACTTCGCGGAAGGCCGTCTGGATCGCCTTTTCATACGTGGCGATCTGCACGTTCTTCTCGATGTTGGCGAGATCGAGATTGGCCATGTTCTGACCGCCCTCGAAGATCGGCAGCGTGATCGACGGCGCGAAGCTCCACGCCGCCGAACCCGGCTTGAACAGCCCGCCGAGCGTCGGGCTCAGCGTGCCGGCGCTGCCGGTCAGCGTGACCCTCGGGAAGAACGCGGCGCGCGCCGCGCCGATGTTAGCGTTGGCCGCGAGCAGATTCTCTTCGGCCTCCATGATGTCGGGACGGCGCGTCAGCAGATCGGACGGCAGGCCCGCCGGAATATCCGTGAGCAGGCTCTGGTCGTTCAGCGGCAGGCCCGTCGGCAGGTCAGCCGGCAACGGTTCGCCGATCAGCAGCACCAGCGCGTTGTCAGCCTGGGCCCGCAACCGCGTCTGCGTCTGCAGGTCCGCGCTCGCGGTCTCGACGACCGTTTGCGCCTGGCGCAGATCGAGTTCCGAACCGGTGCCGTTGTCGAACTGCAGCTTGGTGATCCGAAACGACTCCTGTGCCGTCTTCAGCGTGTTCTGCGTGACCTTCAGCAAATCGTCCAGTTCGAGCACCGTCATGTACTGGTTGGCCACCTGCGCCACCAGCGCGATTTCCGCGGCCTTGCGCGCCTGCGCGGTGCCGAGATACGTGGCCAAGGCTTGATCCTTCAGACTCTGCACGCGCCCGAAGAAGTCGATTTCCCACGACGCGTTCAAGCCCACCGAATACGTGTTGGAGATCGTCACGCCGGTGAACGTCAGGTCCTTCGGCGTGCGCGACCTGCTTTGCGAGGCCGCGGCGTCGAGCGTCGGGAACAGACCCGCGCGCACGATGCGGTACTGCGCCGCCGACGCCTGCATGTTCAGCACCGACACCCGCAGATCGCGGTTGTTCTTCAGCGCGATCTCGATCAGCTGCTGCAGACGCGGATCGACGAAGAAATTGCGCCAGCCGATGTCGGCGGCGGCCTGGCCGTTCGCGCTGCGCTCGCCCTGCGCGCCCGGCTGCTGGTCGTACACGCCGCCGGTCGGGAAGGTCGCCGTTACGGGCGCCGCGGGCCGCTGGTAGTGCGGCGCCAGCGTGCAACCCGTGGCGAGCAGCGCGACCGCCACTGCAATCAAAGAGTGTTTTTGCATCTCAATGCCCATCCTTGCCCGAGCCATTGCCATTCGACCCGTCGGTCGTGCCACCCGTCGCGCCGCCTTGCGGATCGTGCGGATGGTGCTGTTCGTAGTGGCGCAGCGCCTCATCCGGGTCTTCCTTCTCACCGCCGAACTTCGCGCGAATCACGACGAAGAACATCGGGATCATGAAGATCGCGAGGAAGGTCGCCGTCAACATACCGCCGATCACGCCGGTACCGATCGCATGCTGGCTGGCCGAGCCCGCGCCGTTACTGATCGCGAGCGGCAGCACACCGAGAATGAACGCGAGCGAGGTCATCAGAATTGGACGCAACCGCAGACGCGCCGCTTCGAGCGCGGCCTCGATCGGGCCCATGCCTTCACTCTGCTGCAGTTCTCGCGCGAATTCGACGATCAGAATCGCGTTCTTCGCCGACAGACCCACGGTGGTCAGCAGACCCACCTGGAAGAACACGTCGTTCTCGAGCCCGCGCAGCGTCGCCGCCAGCAGTGCGCCGATCACGCCGAGCGGCACCACCATGATCACCGAGAACGGGATCGACCAGCTTTCATACAGCGCCGCGAGACACAGGAACACGACGAGAATCGAGATGCCGTACAGGATCGGCGCCTGCGAGCCCGACTGACGCTCCTGCAGCGACAGACCTGTCCACTCGTAGCCGACACCCGCCGGCAACTTGGTGACGATCTGCTCCATCGCCACCATCGCCTGACCGGTCGACTTGCCCGGCGCGGCCGCACCCTGGATTTCCACCGACGGGATACCGTTGTAGCGCTCGAGCTTCGGCGAACCGAAGGTCCACGCGGTGTTCGTGAAGGCCGAGAACGGCACCATCGCGCCCGCGCCATTGCGCACGAACCAGGCATTCACGTCTTCCGGTTTCATCCGGAACGGCGCGTCGCCCTGCAGGTACACCTTCTTGATCCGGCCGTCGGTGTCGAGGAAGTTTTGCACGTACGCCGAGGCCCAGGCGATCGAGAACGTCTGGTCGATCGAGGCCAGCGACACGCCGAGCGCCGAAGCCTTCTCGTGGTCGATGCTCACCTTGAACTGTGGCGTATCGTTCAGGCCGTTCGGACGCACCTGCGCGAGCGTCGGGTCCTTCGCGGCGAGACCAAGCAGCATGTTGCGCGCTTCCATCAGCTTCGCGTGACCGAGACCCGCGCGATCCTGCAGCTGGAAGTCGAAGCCCGCCGCGGTGCCGAGCTCAGGAATCGACGGCGGATTGACTGGAAATACGACCGCATTCTTGTAGCTGCTGAAGTGCATGTAGAGACGCCCAACCAGCGCCTGCACCTTCTGGTCCGCATGCTGACGCTGCGCGTAGTCCTTCATCCGCACGAACACGAGACCTGCATTCTGGCCACGGCCGGCGAAGCTGAAGCCGTTCACGGTGAAGGTCGATTCGACGATCGCCTTCTCTTCGTTCAGCAGGTAGTCCGACACGTCCTTCAGCGCGTGCGCGGTGGTCTCCTGCGTGGAACCCGACGGCGTTTGCACCAGCACGAACATCGTGCCCTGGTCTTCGTCAGGCAGGAACGACTTCGGCAATCGCACGAACAGCAAGCCCACCGCGAAGATCACCACCATGTAGATGATGAGCCAGCGGCCCGAGCGCTTGATCACGTGGTGCACGCCCGAGTGATACTTGTCGCGGCTCCTGTTGAACGTACGGTTGAACCAACCGAAAAAGCCGGTGGCTTTTTCGTGATGACCCTTCGGAATCGGCTTCAGGATCGTCGCGCACAGCGCCGGCGTCAGAACCAACGCGACGAGCACGGACAGCACCATCGCCGCGACGATGGTCAGCGAGAACTGCCGGTAAATCGCCCCGACCGAGCCGCCCGAGAACGCCACCGGCACGAACACCGCCGACAGCACGAGCGCCACGCCGACGAGCGCGCCGGTGATCTGGTCCATCGCCTTGCGGGTTGCCTCGCGAGGCGATAAGCCCTCCTCCTGCATCACCCGCTCGACGTTTTCCACCACCACGATCGCGTCGTCCACCAACAGACCGATTGCGAGCACGAGACCGAACATCGACAGCACGTTGATCGAGAAGCCGACCACGCTCATGATCGCGAACGTACCGAGCAGCACCACCGGCACCGCGATCGTCGGGATCAGCGTGGCGCGCAGGTTCTGCAGGAACAGGTACATGACGAGGAACACCAGCACGATACCTTCGAGCAGCGTCTTGACCACTTCCTCGATCGACAGGCGCACGAACGGCGTCGTGTCGTACGGGTACTGCACCACCAGGCCGTGCGGGAAGTACTTCGACAGTTCGGCGATCTTCGTGCGCACCGCCTTCGCGGTGGCGAGCGCGTTCGCGCCCGTGGCGAGCTGGATACCGAAGCCTGCCGTCGGCTGACCGTTGTACTTGGTGTCGAAGTTGTAGTTTTCGCCGCCGAGCTCGATGTGCGACACGTCGCGCAGACGCACCTGCGAGCCGTCCTGATTCACCTTCAGCAGAATGTTGCCGAACTGCTCGGGCGTATTGAGCAGCGTGGCCTGCGTAATCGTGGCCTGCAGCACCTGACCCGGCACCGACGGCGTGCCGCCGAGCGCGCCGCCCGCGACCTGCACGTTCTGCGCCTGCAGCGCAGTTTCGACATCGAGCGGCGTCAAGCTGAAGTTATTCAGCTTGTTGGCATCGAGCCAGACCCGCATCGCGTACTGCGAGCCGAACAGCGTCACCGTGCCCACACCGTCGATACGGCTGATCGGATCCTGGATGTTCGACGCGACGTAGTTCGCGAGGTCGTACTTGTTCATGCTGCCGTCGGTCGACACGAACGCCATCACCAGCAGGAAGCTGCTGCTCGACTTCGTGACCCGGGTGCCGAGCTGCTGCACCGCCTGCGGCAGCAGCGGCGTGGCGAGCTGCAGCTTGTTCTGCACCTGCACCTGCGCGATGTCAGGGTTGGTGCCGGCAGCAAACGTCAGCGTGATGGTGGCCGTGCCCGAGTCGTCCGAGGTCGACGCGAGGTACAGCAGGTGGTCCAGACCGCTCATCTGCTGCTCGATCACCTGCGTGACGGTGTTTTGCACCGTCTCCGCCGAAGCACCCGGATAGGTTGCGCTGATCTGGATGGCCGGCGGCGCGATGGTCGGGTATTGCGCGATCGGCAATGTGAACACCGACGCGAGACCCGCGAGCATCAGAATGATGGCGATCACCCATGCAAAAATCGGGCGATCAATAAAGAACTTTGCCATGAGGCGGGCTCCCTGTTATTACGCGCCCGAAGCGGCGGAGGCAGGCTGAGCCGCGGGTTGACCTGTCTGGGCGCCGCCAGCGGCCGCGTTGGAAGCCGGGGTGCCGGGGAGTTGCGCCGGCACGGGCTTGACCTGCTGGCCGGGACGCGCCTTTTCGGTGCCCTGGACGATCACGCGGTCACCCGGCTTCAGCCCGTTCGACACCACCCAGTACGAGCCGAAGGTGCCCGTGGTGACGAGCTGACGCAGCTCGACCTTGTTGTCGTTGTCGACGACGAGCGCGGTGGGCTGACCCTTCTGGTCGTGCGTGACGCCGACTTGCGGCACGATCAGCGCGTTCTGGTTCACGCCCTCTTCGATCTTCGCGCGCACGAACATGCCCGGCAGCAGCACGTGGTTCGGGTTCTTGAAGATCGCGCGCACCGTGACCGAGCCGGTGCCCGGGTCGACGGTCACGTCGGTGAACTGCAGCTTGCCCTTCTCGGAATAGATGCGGCCGTCCTCCAGCACCAGCGAGACCTGCGCGGCGCCCGGGCCGGTCGTCTTCAGACGCCCTTCCTGCATGTCGCGGCGCAGCTTCAGTCCATCGAGGCTCGATTGCGTGAGGTCGACGTACATCGGGTCGAGCTGCTGGACCGTGGCCATCAGTGTGGCCGCGCTCTGCTGCACGAAGGCGCCCGGCGTGACCTGCGACACGCCGATCTGGCCGGTCACGGGCGAGGTCACGTCGGTATAGCCGAGATTGATCTGCGCGGTATCGACCGCGGCCTTGCCGGCGGCGACGTCGGCGGCGGCCTGTCCTTCGGCGGCGACCGCGTTGTCGTAGTCCTGCTTGCTGACCGCGTTCGCTGCGACCAGCACCTTGTAACGACTGGCCTGCGCAGTGGTTGTCACGAGGTTCGCCTGCGCCTTCGCGAGCGATGCCTTCGCGTTGTTCAACGACGCGATGAAGGGCGCCGGATCGATCTTGTACAGACGCTGGCCTGCCTTGACCTCGCTACCCTCGGTGAACTCGCGGCGCAGCACGATGCCGTCGACCCGCGCACGCACTTGCGCGACGAGGAAGGCACTGGTACGACCGGGGAGTTCGGTGACGACGGGCACGGTCGTCGGCTGGAGAGTGACGACGCCGACTTCGGGCGTCTGGGGCGGCGGGGCAGATTGTTTTGGTCCGCACGCCGCCAGCAAGATGGCAGCCGTCGCGGCACTGATTAAGCGGAATGGAACCCGTTCGACGCGCATGGAGCGACCTCTGTCAAAGACTGAGAATGAAAAAGTGCGCGCATCCCTACCCCGGGGACGACAGCGCACACAGGCGTCTCTCGACGCTCAACCGGAAGCCCACGGATGCAAACCTGCGCCTGCAGGGCACCCTGCTGCGAATGCGCCATACCGGGGAATGCCGCACAGCACCGCCGTTTGGCGGTTGCGATAGCGTTCTGGAAGACAACAGTGACGGATATTAACCGGTCGTCACGGCTTGGGCTATCCGATCGTGGGGTGCTATTATATATACATTCACGAATGCATGTAAAAGTGCATTTATATCTTCCAAGGGGTCGGGGGCTGCAAGTTCGCGTCGCAATTCGGTTCAGAAATAGTCAAATTGTCATCAGGCCGACTTAAAAACGCCAGCATAAACCCCAGGATCAGCGCAGGTCATACCAATATGGTCAGAAGAACCAAAGAAGAGGCGCTGGAGACGCGCAACCGCATTCTCGACGCGGCCGAACGGATCTTCTTTCAGAAGGGCGTCTCGCGCACTTCGCTGGCCGATATCGCCCAGGCCGCAAGCGTTACGCGCGGGGCCATTTATTGGCACTTCGCGCACAAGAGCGAGCTCTTCACTGAAATGTTCGACCGCGTGCTGCTGCCGCTCGACGAACTGAAGGCGGCATCGCTCGATCCCAACGAAACCGATCCGCTCGGGCGCATCATGGAAATCTGCGTGGTCTGCCTGCGCGACACCGCCAACGATCCCCGCCGCCGCCGCGTATTCGACATCCTGTTCCTGAAGTGCGAGCTGGTCGAAGAGATGGGGCCAGTGATGGAGCGGTATCAGACCAACATGCGCGAGGGGCTCGCGAAGCTCGAGGGGGGTCTGCGCAACGCGATCTCGAAAGGCCAGATGCCCGCCGACCTCGACACGAAGCTTGCCGCGGCGATGGTGCACGCGTTCGTCGGCGGCTCGTTGCGCGACATGCTGTTTTTACCCGACGCGACCGACTTCGGCGCGCACGCGCAGCGGATGGTGGAAGTGATATTCGACGGCTTGCGCGTCAGTCCGGCATTGCGCAGAAAGGCGGCGTAGAAGGCGCGCAAGGGTTGAGGATTGGCGCAGCGGGCGGTTCAGTGAACCGCCCGTTTCTATTTGTGGACCGGACCGCCCGCCCCCGCGCCGGGTTCAGGCAACCGCCCGGCGCGCTCGCGCCGCCTGATTCGACGCA
This sequence comes from Paraburkholderia atlantica, assembly GCF_000092885.1. Lineage (NCBI taxonomy): Bacteria > Pseudomonadati > Pseudomonadota > Betaproteobacteria > Burkholderiales > Burkholderiaceae > Paraburkholderia > Paraburkholderia atlantica. The sequence continues at coordinate 2,810,869 of NC_014117.1, forward strand.
TAGATGTTGCCGCGCTCGAGCGGCGCGCCGCTCTTGAGCGCCGCGATCCACTGGTCGGTGCTCGCGACCGCCGCGAAGCGCGACTGCAGCACCACGCTGAACACGCGATGGATCTCCTCCGCGCTCGCGAAGCCCGCACTGTTTTCATACGGCACCGAGCCGGTTGCATCGTGCAGGAACTCGACGGCGAGGCCGGCATGCACCGCGTGGTTGATCGTCGACGCATCGCAGTTGTGGGTCATGTAGCCGGTGACCGTCAGCGTATCGATCTGCCGTGCGGCGAGCCAGTCGGCCAGATCGGTGCCAGCGAATGCGCTCGGCAGCGATTTCTCGACGAAATGATCATGAGCGCGCGAGCTCACGACCGTGTGCAGTTCCGCGGCCGCGCTGCCGCGCGCGAACAGCGGCGAGGCGGCGGGCGCGACGTTCTGCACGACGACGACCGGCACGCTGGCGGCGCGCGCCGCATCGATCGCGCGACCGATGTTGGCGAGCGACGTGCGCACGTCCGGAAATTCGATCGGCAGGTCGCCGCTCACGTACTCGTTCTGCACGTCGATGACGATCAGCGCACGGCGCGGCGCGGGTGTGCTCATGGCATGGCTCCTGGTCAGAAAAACGGTCGATGGCGCGCGCCCAGCTCAATGGCCACGGCGCGACGACAATGACGGCATTGTTGCTCCGCTGCCCGTCCGCCGACAGCGGCCCGGATGACAAGCTTCGCTAGAATCGGGCCATACTTGTGACATTCATGAGCGAGGCACCCGGCATGGCCACCGTTGCATCTTCCGACGATATCTCCGACCAGGTGCCGCGCCACGTCGTCGCCGTCGTCGCGTTCGACCGCATCAGCCCGTTCCATCTGTCGGTGCCGTGCGTCGTATTCGGCGAGGACCGTCGCGGCGGCGGCGTTCCCGCCTTCGACTTCCGCGTCTGCGCCGCGGAAGCCGGCGCGCTCGCGACGACCGCGGGCTTCTCGATCGCGGTCACGCACGGACTCGAAGCGCTTACCGACGCGCAAACGATCATCGTGCCGAGCTGGCGCGATCCCGATGAACCGCCGCCCGCCGCGCTTCTCGACGCGCTGACGGCCGCGCACGAGCGCGGCGCGCTGCTCGTCGGCCTGTGCCTCGGCGCTTTCGTGCTGGCCGCGGCGGGCATCCTCGATGGACGGCCCGCTTCGACGCACTGGGCCTGGGCCGACGACTTCGCGCGCCGCTACCCGCGCGTGCGGCTGGACCCCGACGTGCTGTACGTCGACGACGGCAACGTGCTGACCTCGGCCGGCACCGCCGCCGGTCTCGACTGCTGCCTGCATGTGCTGCGCAAGATTTGCGGCGCGCGGGTGGCGAACCACGTCGCGCGCCGGCTGGTCGTGTCGCCGCATCGTCAGGGTGGCCAGGCGCAATACGTGCAGCAGCCGATGCCGCCGAACCCGCGCGGAGATCGTCTGTCTGGCCTGCTTGACTGGGTGAGCGGCAACCTCGCCGCGCCGCATACGCTCGACACGCTCGCCGCGCGTGCGTTGATGAGCCGCCGCACCTTCACGCGACGCTTCCGGCTCGCGACCGGCAGCACCGTCGGCGCCTGGCTGCTCGCGCAGCGGCTCGCGCGGGCGCAACAACTGCTGGAAAGCACCGACGAGTCGGTCGAAGCGATCGCGGCGAGCGCCGGTTTCGGCTCGGCCGCATCGCTGCGGCAGCATTTCGCGGACGCGTTTCGCACTTCACCGAGCGCGTGGCGGCGGGAGTTTCGCGGGGATTAGGCGGGGGAGCACCGCCAATTCGTAGTGCGCCGCCGGGATTTCGTAGTCGCGCAGGGATGTTTATCGCGCGGTCCAACAGGCGCTGCACGCGACGCTAATGCTCGCTGAACCAGCGGGCGACATACAACAACAGCGCGACCAGAAAGATCATTCCAGCCCACGCCCAGTACGGCACGACATGCTGACCAGGCTCTTGATGCGGCACGCCATGCGACCAGCTATGCGACGCGCTCGCCGCGCGTCCCGCCAGCGCCTGGCCGTGCTCGATGCGCGTGCGCCGCGCGATGCCGCCGAGTGTGATCGGCCGTAAAAACACGTACTGGCGACGCGGCGCCGTGCCGCTCGCGCGGTTCGGCCCCTTGCCGTGCTTGGCGCGCACGACGGCGTCGAACTCGGCGAAAAAGTCGTCGGCGATCTGACGCAAGGCGTTCTCGAGTTGGCGCGTCGGCAGCTCGGCGAGCGGACCCGACGACGTCGCCCACAACGTGTAATCGATGCGCGTGCCGCGCTCACGCCCCTCGTCCGCGCGCAAACGCACTTCGATCTGACCGCGCAACGCGCCGATGCCCTCCGCCCGTGCCTTGAAGTTGATGGTGCGGCGCTGCGCGTCCGCCGGGCCGGAATCCTGACCGGCAACATGCGCGCGCGCCTGATAATGCGCGCGCAACGGGCCGAGCGGCACGGTCATCGTCAGCGCGTATTCGCCGTGGGCGAGACGCACGAACGATTCACAGTTGTCGAGGCTGGCACGCAACAGCGCCAGGTCCTGCAACGCGTCCCAGACCTCGGACGGCGGCAGCGGAATCCGTAACGCGTCGTTCAGTTCCATGACAACCTCCCCGATGAACGCGCCGAGTGCGGGATCAGGACGTCTGATCGATGCGGTCGACGCGCGATGCGTAAAAAGCGAGATAGCCCTTGATTCGACTGACCTGCTCGAACGGCGCTTCGTAACACCACACCGCGTTCTCGATCACGCCATCTTCGGTGCGCAGATGGAAGTACGACGCGTCGCCCTTGAACGGGCAATGCGACGTGTGCGTCGAGCGTTCGAGCCGGGCCATGTTCACGTGCTCGCGCGGGAAATAGAACACGTCGGCGAGGCCGGTCTCCGATAGCGTCAGCGCGGCCTGGGTGTCGGCCATCGTCACGCCGCCGTGAATCACGCGCACGCGATGGCCGTTGTCGCGAATCACGATGGTATGGCCGTCCGGCCGTTCCGCAGATGTCGACGCATCGCTCATGTCCAGGCTCCGTGATGGGGTGGGCGCTGCACTACCGGCTGTTGCCTGGGAAGGGCAAAGCCACGGGACACGCCCGTGGCTTCATTATCGGCCAAACTTCGGCCGATTGCGCGCGCTTCCTGCGCAGCGGCGGACGGATCGACCCGTTACTTCATGTTCCAAGTGAACGCAGATTTGACGTTGCCGTGCGCCGGCACGCTGACCGAGCGCGTCTGTTCGCTGTCGTTGTAGTTCGCGTGCACCGTATAGCGGCCGGGGCTCAGGCGCACCAGCATGAACGGTCCGCGCGACGTCGTGTTCAGCACTTCGCTGTTATGCGCATCGACGATGCGCACGTGCACATCGGCGAGAAATTCGGCGTTGGGTCCGGTGAAACGCAGCGTCAATGGCCACTGGGTTTGCGCTTGTCGCAGTGCTCGCGATTCGTCAAGGCCGACACCGCCCGACACGTACGATACGTCGCCCTGCTGCTGGATTTGCGGCAGCCCCCCGCTGTTGGTGTTGCCCGCGCTGGTGTTGTCGGTCGTCGATCCACCGGTCACGCCCGCCTGCTGCGCGTTCGCGCCGCCCGCGAGTCCGAGCGTGAGCGCCGCGCACAGCGCGGCGGCTACGATCCTTTGCTGCTTGCGTTGGATTTTCATCGATTCTCTCTCCTTGCTTCGGTCCTCGCCCAGCCCCTGAACGGTGGAAGCAACCTATGTGCCAATTACCCCGGCTGCCTCGACGGACGATGCGCGACCATCGTGCCCCCAAGCCACCCGGCGCCCTTCTGTTTGTCCGCGCCGCTCGCGGCAGCACGGTTCGGACAGGCGAAAAAAAGCCGGTCCTTGCAGTAAATGCAATGGACCGGCAATCGCTACTACAGCTCAAACTGGGGTGGGCGATCCGTTCGAATCGCCCGGATAACTGGATCAGCCGAGATCGACAGGCACGAAAATCTGCGCGTTGTCCCGCTGGATCAGCAGCGCAACGCTGTTGCCTGCGCCCGAAACCATCTGCTTCAACTGATCGATGTTGGCGACTGGACGACCGTTGACCGCGAGAATGACGTCGCCCGCCTGGATGCCGGCGCTCGCCGCCGCACCGCCCGCCTGCTGCACGAGCAGACCGTGCGACACCGACGCGCTGCTCTTCTCTTCCGGCGTCAGCGGTCGCACCGCGACGCCGAGACGGCCTTGCAACTGGGTCGGCTGATCCGTTTTGCTTGCCGACGCGACCTTCGCGTCCGAGAACGAGCCAATCGTCACCTTCACGTCCTTGCTGGCCTTATCGCGCCACACTTTCAGCGTCGCCGAGCTGCCCGGCGCGAGGCCTGCGATCTTCGACGGCAGATCCGTCGAATCGCTGACTTCGTCGCCATTCACCGACAGGATCACGTCGCCCGGCTGCAAGCCAGCCTTGGCCGCCGGACCGTTGGCGTCCACCGAACTGACCAGCGCGCCTTGCGGCTTCTGCATGCCGAACGACTCGGCGAGCGTCTGGTTCAAGCCCTGCACCGCGACGCCGAGGCGGCCGCGGCTCACGTGACCGGTCTTGACGAGATCGTCCTTGACCTTGATCGCCTCGCTGATGGGGATCGCGAACGACAGGCCCTGGAAGCCGCCCGTCTGCGAGTAGATCATCGAGTTGATGCCGATGACTTCGCCTTGCAGATTAAAGAGCGGACCGCCCGAGTTGCCCGGGTTCACCGGCACATCGGTCTGGATGAATGGCGTGTAATTTTCGTTGGGCAGCGTGCGCGACTTCGCGCTGATGATGCCCGAGGTCACGGTGTTGTCGAAGCCGTACGGCGAGCCGATCGCGACGACCCACTGACCAACCTTGCTCTGGCGCGGATCGCCGATCTTCACGGTCGGCAGATCGCTCGCGTTGATCTTCAGCACGGCGACGTCGGACTGCTTGTCGGCGCCAACCACCTTCGCCTTGAACTCGCGTTTGTCGGTGAGCTTCACGGTGACGACGTTCGCGCCATCGACGACGTGCGCGTTCGTCAGAACGTAGCCGTCATTGCTGATGATGAAGCCCGAGCCGAGGCTCGCGCTCGGCTGGTCAGGCAGGTCGCCGCCATCACCGCCATCGCCGCCCTGCATGCCGGGCACGCCGCCGAAGAACCGCTTGTAGAACTGATAGAAAGGATCGTTCGGATCGATCGGCAACTGATGGCCATTGCGGCTGCCGCCATTACCGCGCATCGCAGCTTGCTTCACGACGTGCTTCGCGCTGATGTTGACGACGGCCGGGCCATAGGTCTCGACGAGACCGGAGAAATCAGGGATACCGGTTTTGGCGGCAGCTTCTGCTGGCATCATCGCGGCGGCTTCAGCCGGCGAGATGATCTGCGGTGCGGGCACATCGCGATGGCCCGCCACATAGCCGGCTGAAAGCGCAGCGGCCACAGCTACCGCAACGGCGCCGCGGGACAAGGTTTTCGCGTTCATCATGAGCTCCTGACTGGAGAAAGTGACTTTGAATGTCGAGGAGCGTAAGCGGCATCACTTAAAAGAGGCTTAAGCAGCGCCAGATCGCGGGAACCTCATCGGACCGGCCGCAACAGCCCGTCGCGACAGCATTAGCGCCGGTTTGGCCCAACAGCAAACCACGATGTTCAGAAGCGCACGATGACCTGCAAACCACCGGCCGGCGATTCATCGAGCGAGACTTGCGCATGATGTTGCGTGGCAATCCGGCGCACGATCGCGAGACCGAGTCCGCTGCCCGCCACGTCGGTGCGCGCGCGATTCGCGCCCGCTCCCGCGCGATAGAAGCGGTCGAACACGCGCTCGCGATCGGCCGGATCGATACCGGGGCCGCTATCGGCGATCCGCACCACCGGACGGCCGTCCTCGACGCGCAGGCTGACGTCGACACTGCCGCCGCGCGGCGTGTACTTGGTCGCGTTGTCCAAGAGGTTATTGAACATGACGCGCAGCGCTTCGGCGTCGCCGGTCACGCTGGCGGGCTCGCTCGCCTCGATGCCGAGGTCGACGCCGCGATTCACCGCGAGCGGCGCGTAGGTCGCGACGCACTCCTGAAGCAGCTCGCGCAGATCGAGCGTCCCGGCGACGGCGGCGCCGTCCGGCTCGGCGCGCGCGAGCGCGAGCAGTTGCTCGGCGAGGCGCGTCGCGCGCGTGACGCCCGCCTGCAAATCGGCGAGCGCTTCGCCGCGGGCCGTGTCGTCCTTGGCGCGCGCGACCAGTTGCGCCTGAATCTGTACCGCGGCAAGCGGCGTGCGCAATTCGTGCGCGGCATCGGCGACGAACGCCTTCTGGATATCGAGCGCGGTCGCGAGCCGTTGCAGCAGCCCGTTCAACGCCCGCACGAGCGGCCGCACTTCGAGCGGCAAGCGCTGATCGGGCAATGGATCGAGCGCTTCGGGATGACGCGTGTCGAGCGCGCTCGTCACGCGCCGCAGCGGCTGCAGGCCACGGCCGACGATCACCCACACCGCCAGTCCGAGCAGCGGCAGCAGCACGATCAGCGGCCACAGCGTGCGCAGCGCGACGTTAGCGGCGAGCCGGTTGCGCACCGACAGCGGCTGCGCGAGCTGTACGACGTTATCGCCGACGATCGCGCCATACACGCGCCATTCGCCGCGGTCGGTACGCTCGGTCGAAAAACCCAGCTCGGCGCGTGGCGCGAGCGGCGCGCGCGGCCGCGAGTAATACATCAGCATGCCGTTGCGGTTCCAGATCTGCAGCACGATGCCCTCGTCGCCGGTATCGCGGCCGAGCACCTGCGAGAACGGTTCCGCCGGCAGCGCCGCGGCGATTTGCTCTAGCTGGTAGTCGAACAGCTCGTTCGCTTCGGCGAGCGCCTGCCGGTAGATCAGCCAGCCCGCTATGCCGACGCCGAGCAGCATCAGCGCGAGCAGCCAGAACAACAGTTGTCGGCGAATCGAGCGCATCGGCTCAGGCGTCCTTCGCGATCATGTAGCCCAGCCCGCGCACGTTGCGGATCAGATCGGCGCCGAGCTTCTTGCGCAGCGCGTGGATATACACCTCGACGGTGTTGCTGCCGATCTCCTCGCCCCAGCCGTACATCTTTTCCTCGAGTTGGCTCTTGGACAGCACCGCGCCGGGCCGAGCGAGCAGCGCTTCGAGCAACGCGAATTCCCGCGCGGATAGCGCGACCGGCGCGCCATCGAGCGTCACCTGGTGCGACGCGGGATCGAGGGTCAAGTTGCCGTGGCGAATCGTCGAATCGCTGCGGCCGGACTGTCGCCGGATCAGCGCTCTCATGCGGGCGCCGAGCTCGTCGAGATCGAAAGGTTTGACAAGGTAATCGTCAGCGCCGGCGTCGAGGCCTTTGACACGATCGGCGACCGCGTCGCGCGCGGTGACGATCAGCACCGGCAGCGCATTGCCGCGCGCGCGCAGTGCCCGCAGCACCTCGAGACCGTCGCGCTTGGGCAGACCGAGATCGAGCAACGCGAGGTCGTAAGGCTGGGCGGCCGCCGCGTGCAGCGCCGCTTCGCCGTCCTCGACCCAATCGACGGCGAAGCCTTCGCCGCGCAGCGCCTTGCGCACGCCTTCGGCGATCATCCGGTCATCTTCGACTAGCAGGATGCGCATGGTTGTCCGTTCCAAAACATTGGATGATGCCGCATTCTAGCGCCCGCTTCCGGCCTGCGCGGCGTGTGGCGCTTTTTTCACCGCAGCGTCGCGGCATGTCACTACAATGGGCGCTTTGCGTCGCGCGACGGCCGTCGGGTAGCGCGACGGCGCACTACCGCGCCGTCGAACCGCCCAGCTTGCCGTTTCATTGTCCCGCGCACGCTGCACACCGCACACCTTGAAATCCCGCTCGTCCGTTTGCCCGTTCACCCGTTCATGACGCACGCTTTTCTGTCTTCCGTCGCACGCCGTATGGCGCTGCGCTCGCGCCGTATGCTTCGTCGCGCAGTCTTCATGCCTAACCGCCTCGCGACGCGCGCGGCCGTCTGGCTCTGCGCCGCCGCGTTCGGCGCGGGCGCGCTGCTGCCGCTGGACGCGCAGGCACGCATCAAGGCCACACATCCGAGCGTCAACGTCACGACGGTACTGCCGCAACCGGTGATGGTCGGTCTGCACCGCGCGCACGTGCCGTTGTCGTCGATCAGCGTGGTTGTCGAAAAGGTCGGCGATCGCACGCCGATCCTGGCGTTGAACGCCGGCAAGCCAATGATGCCCGCCTCGACGATGAAGCTCGTCACCACCTATGCAGGCCTGTCGATCCTCGGCCCCGGCTACCGCTGGCGCACCAGCGCGTACGCGGACGGCCCGCTCGACGCGAGCGGCGTGCTGCACGGCAATCTGTACATCCAGGGCACCGGCGACCCGAAGCTCGTGCCCGAAGAACTGATCGACCTCGTGCAGAAGATTCACAAGGCTGGCATCAAAGGCATCGACGGCGCGCTGGTGCTCGACAAGCGCTACTTCGATCCGTCGACCCGCGACCTGCCCGCGTTCGACGACGACGTGAACGCACCGTACAACGTCGGCCCCGATCCGTTGCTGTACGCGTTCAAATCGCTGTCGTTCACGCTGACGCCATCGCCGGACGGCACGGTGGCGATCGACGTGTTGCCCTCGCTCGCTCAACTGCACGTCGACAACCAGTTGCGCGCGACCAACGGCCCATGCCGCGGCGAGCTGCCGACGCCGACCGTCACGCCGCAGCCCGACGGCACGCTCGTTGCGTCGTTCATCGGCGACCTTCCGGTGCGCTGCGACACACGCACGATCAACGTCGCCGTGCTCGATCACTCGACGTTCTTCGCGCGCGGCTTCCTCGCGCTGTGGCAGCAGACTGGCGGCACCTTCACGGGCACGACCCGCGAAGGCCCGCTACCCGTCGGCGCGAAGCTCGTCGCGACGCACGAGGGGCCGATGCTGTCGGACATCGTTCGCGACATCAACAAGTTCAGCAACAACACGATGGCGCGCAACCTGTTCCTGACGATCGGCGCCGCCGAGGAAAGAGCGCCCGCCACGCCCGCAAAAGCCGCGCGCGCGGTCGAAGCTTTCCTGACGCGCGACAGCCTGAACACCGAATACCTGTCGCTCGACAACGGCTCGGGCCTGTCGCGCGACGAGCACATCACCGCGCTCGCGCTCGCCGATCTGCTGCAGCGCGCGAACGCGAGCCCGGTCGCGCAGGTGTTCGTCGATTCGCTGCCGATCGCCGGTGTCGACGGCACGATGCGCAACCGTCTGACCAGCCAGGGCGCGGGCGGCAACGCGCACATCAAGACCGGCACGCTGCGCGACGTGCGCGCCATCGCGGGCTATGTCGCGTCGGCCGACGGCAATAGCTACATCGTCGTCAGCCTGATCAACGATCCGCATTCGGAAGCGGCGCGCGCCGTGCATGATGCTCTGCTCGAATGGGTGTACGAAGGCCCGTCGCAAGGCTTCACCAAGGTCTCCGCGCCTATCGGGGAAGTGCGCGAGAAACCCAGGAAAAACCCGCGCAAGCGCGGCGGCCACTGAGTATTCCTTCTAGCGATGCCGCGCGCGGCAAGCTTCTAACCGTGTACGCTGTCGGGCAATATGCGGTGCGCGACATCACGCGCTTGCCGCGTAGGGCGCCGGTCGTTCGGCGCAACCTTCACCAACGATAACGACACCACCCGCCGCGTACCGCGCGGCGGTCAGGGACCAGGAAGGGAGACACGATGCAATTCGATGCCGAATTGCTGCTGCTCGCCATGGCGCCCGTCTTTCTTGCCTGCATCGGCTGGGAGGCGTGGCACGTGAGCCGCACGCGCCCGGCCGAGCGGCTCTATAGCTGGCGCGACACGCTGTGCAACGCCGCGCTCGCGCTGCTGCAGCAGGCCGCCGACAAGCTCGCGTGGCTCGCGATCATCCCTGTCTACGCGTTCTTCTACGAGCACTACCGCATTCATACATGGCCGGCGACGTGGCTGTCGTTTGTGGTGCTGTTCGTCGCCCAGGACCTGCTCTACTACGTGTTTCATCGCTGCAGTCATCGCGTGCGCTGGCTGTGGGCCGCGCACGTCGTGCATCACTCGTCGGAGCGGATGAATTTTTCGACCGCGCTCCGCCAGAGCCTGATGTACCCAATCGCCGGGATGTGGCTGTTCTGGATTCCGCTCGCGTTCCTCGGCTTTGCGCCGAAGCAGATCGTCGCGATCGTGCTGATCAATCTCGGCTTCCAGTTCTTCGTGCATACGCAGGTGATCGGCAAGCTCGGCTGGCTCGAGTACGTGTTCAATACGCCGTCGATCCATCGTGTGCATCATGCGCGCAACGATCGCTATATCGATCGCAATTACGCAGGTGTACTGGTGATCTGGGATCGCCTGTTCGGCAGCTACGTCGATGAAGATCCGCACGAGGCGCCACGGTACGGCATCGTCGAGCCGCTTTACACGTACAACCCGCTGAAGGCGACGTTTCACGAATGGGCGTCGATGGCCGCGGACTTCGCGAGCGTGCGCGGCTGGCGCAACAAGTGGCGCGCGCTGTTCGCGCCGCCCGCCTGGGCCGCCGCTTATCATGCGCAGCGCGCGGTAGTGCCTAGGGGCGGCAGCGAGCTCCACGCGCAACCGAACGCGCATACGCATTCGGGTAAAGACAGCACCATGAGCAAAGCCACCGCCGAACTACCCGGCTTGAACCCAAACCATACGGCCGCGCTTAGGACATCGCGCAGGCCGTAGAAGATTCTGTAAGCTGTCGTCACGCCGTCAACGCGGTGGACGCCGCCTGCAACACATGGCATCAAGGGCCACACATACGAGGAGATGCAGTCAACATGGATCAAACCGCTTCGAAGAAACAGCAATGGATGCGCGTCACGCAGATCGCCGTGGCGAGCGCAGCGTTCGCCGCGCTCGCGGCATGCGGCGGTGGCGGCGACAACAATAGTTCGAGCAGCAGCACGCCGGCAGGTGGCGTCAAGTTGCAGGTCGTGTCGTTTGGCGACAGCCTGTCCGATGTCGGCACATATTCGCCAGTGATCCAGGCCAGTTTCGGGGGCGGTCGTTTCACGACGAATCCGGGCGAAGTCTGGACGCAGAAGGTCGCTGAGTACTATGGGGACACGCTGACGCCAGCGTTTGTGGGAGGCTTCGGCGTGCCACTGAAAGCCAACGGCGGCTTGGGCTATGCACAAGGCGGCTCCGATGTGGCGAACCCCATCGGCATTGGCTACGCCCCCAATAACATGGCGGCTACGACCATACCTGTCACGTCGCAGATCGCCCAGTATCTGACGGACCACGGCAGCTTCAATTCGAATCAGCTCGTGCTGGTCAGCGGCGGCGCCAACGACGTTCTGCAACTGTTGCAGAACACGCAGTTTATGACCGCCCTCCAGACCCAGCTCGCGACGGCGAACTCGTTGCAGCAACAGCAGTTGATCATTGGGACGGCGGTTGGAACCCAGCTTCAGACGACTATCCAGAGCTTTGTGGGCGTCGTGGGCACCGCCCTGTCTAAAGGTGCGACGCATGTCGTCGTGATGGACGTGCCGGACATCGGCCAGGCGCCGCTCGCGGCCGCCCAAGCAGCAGCAAGCAATGCGCCGCAACTGCCGACACTGATCACTGCCATCGTGACCGCATACAACACGCTGGTCGCGAATGGACTCAAGACGGCCGGGCTTGATACGAAAGTGATTCCGGTCAGTTCGTTCGCCTGGCAGCACCAGTTGCTCGCCAGCTACCAGTCGCAAGGATTCTCCAATGCAACGGGCACGGCCTGCGCGCTCCAACAGATGGAGAAGAACGCGACTGCGTATGCGACGGCGAATCCGTCGGTGCTGCAAGGTGGCATGACGGCGGCGCAGTACGGCCAGCAATTCGGCTCGTCGCTGTTCTGCTCGCCGCAGACCCTCACGGTAGCGGGCGCCGACCAGTCGTACGTCTTCGCGGACACGCTCCATCCGACGACGCACGCACACGCTGCGTTCGCGACTTTCGTCGAACAACAGATCGCGGCGTCGGGTCTGGGCAAGTAAGTGCACATCCGGCGTCCGGCGGGAGGACTGTCTCTCCCGCTGACGTGATCTCGAACTTTAGTTCGATACGAAAAAGCCCGCCTCATTACGAGCCGGGCTTTCTGCTTTTGCGTGTTCGCTCTTGCTGAGCGCGAAGTATCAGAGGCGAAAAGTAGCGCCTTCAGGACCCGTGCGCCTCGAATGCCGCCGCCGCGCGCCCGAGACGATCGTTGACCGCAATCCATTCGATCGTGTCCGGCAGCTTCTCGATCAGAATCCGCGTGACGTTGGCGCGATCCAGCGCGCGCAGCAAGCCGTAGAGTTCGCGTGCATAGACGTGCGGATCTTCCGGCGCGGCGACGAAATACACGCCGTCGGCATCGGCCCACTGTCCCGCACGCGACGCACGCGCGACCAGCGCGACGCGCTCGCCCGGCTCGCGCACCGCGAGCAGCGGCTCGAGTTCGCCGAACGGCAGCAGCGCTAGCGGCGTGCGCGGCGCGTAATGCGCTTTCAACGTGCCCGACGCGCGCGGCGCGGTCGCGTCCGACCCGTCGGGCAGACGCGGCGCCTCGCCGAGCACGTCGGCGATATCCTGCGGCGTCACGCGCCCGGGCCTCAGCAGCGCCGGAAAGCCGCGCGACAGATCCAGAATCGTCGATTCGATGCCGACATCCGACGCGCCGCCATCGAGTACATGAATCGCGCTGCCGAACTCGTCGCGCACATGCTGCGCGGTCGTCGGGCTCACATGTCCGAAGCGGTTCGCCGACGGCGCGGCGACGCCACCATGCCCACCGCGCAACGCGCTGAACGCTTCGAGCAACGCCTGCGCAACCGGATGCGACGGGCAGCGCAAGCCCACCGAGTCCTGCCCGCCGCTGACCGCCGCGGGAATGCGCGCCGCGCGCTTCAGGATCAGCGTCAGCGGTCCGGGCCAGAATGCGTCGATCAGGCGCTGGGCGTCCGCCGGCAAATGCTCGACCCAATAGTTCGGATCGCCATGTGGCGCGAGATGCACGATCACCGGATGATTGGCCGGCCGCCCCTTCGCCGCGTAAATGCGCGCGACAGCGTCCGGGTTCTCGGCATCGCCACCGAGGCCGTACACGGTCTCCGTCGGAAACGCGACCAGTCCGCCCGCGTCGAGCAAGGCCGCCGCGTGCTCGATCTGCGCGGCGCTGACCGGCAACGCGCTGGTAGCGTCCTCGGCGGGTTTCTGTTGATCCGGCATGGCGCGCGCTTCAGCTGGTAGCGATATGCAGCAGCCGCGCGCAATCGCGCGCCGCCGTGCGGGCTTCTTCGAGCGTCGGCGCGGTGAAGTTCACGTGACCCATCTTGCGGCCGCAACGCGCCTCTTCCTTGCCGTACAGATGCAGGCGTGCGGCCGGCATCGCGGCGACTTCCTGCCATGGCGGCGTGACCGCCGCGCGCTTCGGACCGTCCGGGAACCACACGTCGCCGAGGATGTTCAGCATCACCGCCGGCGAATGCTGGCGTGTGTCGCCGAGCGGCATGCTGGTCATCGCCCGCACCTGCTGCTCGAACTGGCTGGTCGCGCAGGCATCGACCGTGTAGTGGCCGGAGTTGTGCGGACGCGGCGCCATTTCGTTGGCGACTAGCGAGCCGTCCTCGAGAATGAAGAACTCGACGCACAGCACGCCGACATAGCCGAGCTTCCCGGCGATCTGCAGCGCGGCCTGTTGAGCCTGCTGCACGAGCGTGGGCGACGCGTCCGGCGCGGGAACGATGGTGTGCGACAGCACGCCGTCGCGATGGGTGTTCTGCGCGAGCGGATAGACGACCGACGCCCCGCTCGCCGCGCGTGCGATCAGCGCCGACACCTCGAACTTCAGCGGCAGGCGCTTCTCGAGCACACACGGCACGCCGCCGAGCGCCGCGTGCGCCTCGCGCACTTCCTCGGCGTTGCGCACGCGAACCTGGCCCTTGCCGTCGTAACCCATGCGCGCCGTTTTCAGGATGCCGGGCAGCACCGCTTCGAGCTCGGCGTCGCCCAGCGCCGCAAGCGCATCCGACGACTCGATCACGACGTGCGGCGCAACCGTCACGCCCGACGACGCGATAAAGCGCTTCTCGGCGATCCGGTCTTGCGCGACGGCGACGCAACGCCCCGCCGGGCTCACGAAGGTGGTCTTGCCGAGAAAGTCGAGGCTCGCAGCCGGCACGTTCTCGAATTCGGTCGACACCGCCGCGCACAGCCGCGCGAGTTCGGTCAGCGCCGCTTCGTCGTCATAGGCCGCGCGCAGGTGGCGATCCGCGACCGCGCCGGCCGGGCTGGTTTCGTCCGGATCGAGCACGGCGACGCGATAGCCCATCGCCTGGGCGGCAAAACAGAACATGCGGCCGAGCTGGCCGCCACCGACCATGCCAAGCCATGCGCCGGGCAGAATCGGTGAAACCGGTGTGTTGTCAGGGTTCATCTTGGTGGTCGGTCGCGGCCGGATACGCGTCGCGCTCGCATACAGAGCGGCGGGCACCCGACCGGGGGTCGGACAGGGGACGTCTAGTAAAACAATCGGCGCGCTTACAGCGCCGGCAATACCATCGCGTGAGCCGCTTCGTTCTGGCGCACGCGGAATGCAGCGAGCTTGTCCGCGTATTCGGCGCTCGTGCCGGACAGCAGCGACACCGCGAACAGCGCCGCGTTCGCGGCACCCGCTTCGCCGATCGCAAACGTCGCGACCGGCACGCCCTTGGGCATCTGCACGATCGAATGCAGCGAATCGACGCCCTTCAGGTACTTGCTCGCGACCGGCACGCCGAGCACCGGCACCGTGGTTTTCGCGGCCAGCATGCCGGGCAGGTGCGCCGCGCCGCCCGCGCCCGCGATGATTGCACGAATGCCGCGCTCGCGCGCGCTTTCAGCATAGGCGAACATTTCGTCGGGCATGCGGTGCGCGGACACGACCTTCGCTTCGTACGGCACGCCGAATTCCTGCAGGATCGCAACGGCGTTTTTCATCACTTCCCAGTCGGAACTGGAGCCCATCAATACGCCGACGACCGGCGCATCATGCTTATGGGCGGTTTGTGCTTCACTCATCTTTACGGCTTCCTTGTTTCCGGGCGATGCGCGCCTGACCCGGCGCGCGCAATCAGATCAGTCGAGCTTGTGCCCGGTCAGACGCTCGAGCGCTTCCTGGTACTTCTCGCCCGTCTTTGCGACCACGTCGTCCGGCAGCTTCGGCGCCGGCGGCTCTTTCTTCCACGGCTGGGTTTCGAGCCAGTCGCGCACGAACTGCTTGTCGAACGACGGCGGGTTGGTGCCGACCTGGTACTGGTCCGCCGGCCAGAAGCGCGACGAATCGGCGGTGAGTGCCTCGTCCATCAGGTACAGCTTGCCGTGGTTGTCGAGACCGAATTCGAACTTCGTGTCCGCGATGATGATGCCGCGCGTCGCGGCGTAATCAGCGGCTTCCTTGTACAGACGGATCGAGATGTCGCGGATCGTGGCCGACAGCTCGGTGCCGATGCGGCGCTCCATCTCGTCGTAGGTGATGTTTTCGTCGTGGTGACCCATCTCGGCCTTGGCGGCCGGCGTGAAGATCGGCTCGGGCAGCTTCTGCGCGTTCTGCAGACCCGCCGGCAGCTGCACGCCGCAGACCGAACCGGTGGCCTGGTAATCCTTCCAGCCGCTGCCGGCCAGATAGCCGCGCACCACCGCTTCGACGAGGATCGGCTCGAGACGCTTGACGACCACCGCGCGCCCCTTGACCTGCTCGACTTCGTCCGGCGCGACCACCGATTCGGGCGCGACGCCCGTCAGGTGGTTCGGCACGACATGCTGCAGTTTCTCGAACCAGAAATTCGCCATCGCGTTGAGCACGCGGCCCTTGTTCGGAATCGGCTCGCCCATGATCACGTCGAACGCCGACAGACGGTCGGTCGTGACGATCAGCAACTGGTCATTGCCCACCGCATAGTTGTCGCGGACTTTGCCGCGGCCGAGCAGCGGCAGCGAGCGGAGCGTGGATTCGTAGAGGGTAGACATCGTCGTGGTTCGCTAAAAATGGGGCAAAAAATATGACCGGAACAAAAGGGAAACGCCGTTCCCCCGATGATGCGGGAACGGCGATCGGACGACAACCTGGCCAAACGACCAGGCGCGGAGCCAAAACTACAGCTTAGCGGACGACTTGCGCGAGCTCGCCCGACTTGTACTTCTCCGCAATTTTATCAAGCGAAACCGGCTTGATCTTGCCAGCCTGGCCTTCGCAGCCGAATTGCATGTAGCGGTCGATACAGATCTTCATCGCCGCTTCGCGCGCCGGCTTCAGGTAATCGCGCGGATCGAACTTGCTCGGGTTGGTCGCCATGTAGCGGCGGATCGCGCCCGTGATCGCCAGACGCAGGTCGGTGTCGATGTTGACCTTGCGCACGCCGTGACGGATACCTTCCTGGATTTCCTCGACCGGCACGCCGTAGGTTTCCTTCATGTCGCCGCCGAATTCACGGATTTCCGCGAGCAGCTCCTGCGGCACCGACGACGAGCCGTGCATCACGAGGTGCGTGTTCGGAATGCGTTGATGGATTTCCTTGATGCGCTGGATCGACAGGATGTCTCCCGTCGGCTTCTTGCTGAACTTGTAGGCGCCGTGCGAGGTGCCGATCGCGATGGCCAGCGCGTCGCACTGGGTCAGCTTGACGAAGTCGGCGGCCTGCTCCGGATCGGTCAACAGCTGCTCGCGCGTCATCGTGCCTTCGGCGCCATGACCGTCTTCCTTGTCGCCCTTCATCGTTTCGAGCGAACCGAGCACGCCCAGCTCCGCCTCGACGGTGACGCCGATCGAGTGCGCCGCTTCGACGACCTTGCGCGACACTTCGACGTTGTACTCGTACGATGCGACCGTCTTGCCGTCGGCTTCGAGCGAGCCGTCCATCATCACGCTGGTGAAACCACTGCGAATCGCCGCCATACACACTGCCGGCGACTGACCGTGATCCTGGTGCATCACGACCGGAATGTGCGGATACGACTCGACCGCCGCTTCGATCAGATGACGCAGGAACGGCTCGCCCGCGTACTTACGCGCACCAGCCGACGCCTGCATGATGACCGGGGCGTTGACCTTGTCGGCCGCGGCCATGATCGCCTGCACCTGCTCCAGGTTGTTCACGTTGAATGCCGGAAGGCCATAGCCGTTTTCCGCGGCATGGTCCAGCAGTTGACGCATTGATACGAGAGGCATGCTTAAACTCCTTGGATTGAAACGAATTCTTTTGCCGTCGGCATCTTTTGCGGCGATTTTATCGCGAAGCAGGCCGCGTTCCCGCAGCGACACCGGCGCTTTGGTGCGCCGTCGCACATGGACCGTGCGGGTTTTGCCGCCCTGCTTCGCTCAATCGAGCCCGTGCCGATCGAACAGTCCTGCCTGATCAGTACGGTTCACCGACCCGCACGATCTTCAACGTATTGGTGCCGCCCGCCTGACCCATCGGCTCGCCGACCGTCAGCACGACCATGTCGCCGTGCGACGCGTAGCCCTTGCCGACCACGGTTTCGAGCGCTTGCTGCAGCGCCGTGTCGCGGTCGGTGTTGGTGTCCAGATGCAGCGACGTCACGTTGCGGTACAGCGCCATCGCCCGTTCGCTGCCGACGCGCGGCGTCAGCGCGAAGATCGGCACGTGGGTCCAGTGGCGCGACATCCACAGCGCGGTCGAGCCCGACTCGGTCAGCGCGACGATCGCCTTGGCGCCGAGGTGGTAGGCGGTGAACAGCGCGCCCATCGCGATCGACTGGTCGATCCGCGTGAACGTGCGGTCGAGGAAGTCCTTGTCGAGTTCCGACTGCTCGGACTTTTCCGCTTCGACGCAGATCGCGGCCATCGTCTCGATGGTCTGCACCGGGTACTTGCCCGCCGCCGATTCCGCCGACAGCATCACCGCGTCCGTGCCGTCGAGCACCGCATTGGCGACGTCCGACACTTCCGCGCGGGTCGGCACCGGCGCGTGGATCATCGACTCCATCATCTGCGTCGCGGTGATCACGAACTTGTTCGATTCGCGCGCCATGCGGATCATGCGCTTTTGCAGCGCCGGCACCGCGGCATTGCCCACTTCCACGGCCAGATCGCCACGCGCGACCATGATGCCGTCCGACGCGTCGAGGATGCCTTGCAGCGCCGGAATCGCTTCCGCGCGCTCGATCTTCGCGATCATCTTCGGCTTGATGCCGTACGGCGCGCCGGCGATGTTCGCGAGCTGGCGGGCCATTTCCATGTCGGTCGCGTTCTTCGGGAACGACACCGCGATGAAATCGACACCGAGCGACATCGCCGTGCGGATGTCCTCCATGTCCTTCGCGGTCAGCGCGGGCGCCGAAAGACCGCCGCCCTGGCGGTTGATGCCCTTGTTGTTCGACAGCTCACCGCCGATTTTCACGATCGTGTGGATCTCCTGCCCGATCACGCGCTGCACGTTGAGCACGATCAGGCCGTCGTTGAGCAGCAGCACGTCGCCCGGCTTCAGGTCGCGGGGCAGATCCTTGTAGTCGAGGCCGACGCGCTCGTCATTGCCGAGCTCGCATTCGGCATCGAGGATGAAAGGATTACCGGTGACGAGCGTCGTGCGGCCGTTCTCGAATTTGCCGACACGAATCTTCGGGCCTTGCAGGTCCGCCATGATGGCGACTTCGCGGCCGGCCTGGCGGGCCGCCTCGCGAACGTATTCGGCGCGCTGGCGATGATCGTCGGCGGTACCGTGTGAGAAATTGAGCCGCACCACGTCCAATCCTGCCTGAATCATTTGCAGCAGGATTTCCGGCGTACTGGAAGCCGGACCGACAGTAGCGACAATCTTGGTGGCGCGATGCATGAGTCTCCTCGTCTGGATAGGATCGCTGGAAAGAGCGCTGCGGGGCTGCTGCGGAGGTCGCGCATCGAAAGATGCTACGTGGGGTCGCGCGCCGGTTGTGGCCGGTGTCGCTTTGTGGAGTGAGGCGGGTGATGCGGTATTCGAGACCGGCGCCTCGCGCGCCGGAGATTTGCTGTCCTGCTTGCCGGAGGGCTGTTCCGGCTGGGCCGAATCGCGTTCAGCAGATTCGGCATGTGCCGTTGGCGGCGGCTCCGTTTCGGCCGCCGCGGGCGCTACCAGCGCCTCGGCGGCCGCGCGTTTCGCGCGCTCCCTTGCCGGTGTCGCCGCGTTGCCGCGCGGCGCTTTCGCGTCACGCGCCTTGGTCGACTTCGCCGCTGGGGAGCGCGTCGCCACGTTAAGCCCGCGATTCCAGAACTTCGACCGCCGGCAGCTTCTTGCCCTCGAGGAACTCAAGGAATGCGCCGCCGCCCGTCGAAATGTAGCTGACCTGATCGTGGATGCCGTACTTGGCGATTGCCGCGAGCGTGTCGCCGCCGCCTGCGATCGAGAACGCCGCCGAGCGCGCGATCGCGTCCGCGAGCGTCTTCGTGCCGTTGCCGAACTGGTCGAACTCGAACACGCCGACCGGGCCGTTCCACACGATCGTGCCGGCCTTCTCGAGCTGTGCGGCGAGCACCTTGGCCGTTTCCGGGCCGATGTCGAGGATCATGTCGTCGTCCTGCACATCGGCGACGGCCTTCACTTCGGCCTTCGCGGTCGGAGAGAACTCCTTGGCCGTGACCACGTCGGTCGGGATCGGCACCGAGGCGCCGCGGGCCTTCGCTGCGTCGATGATCGCCTTCGCTTCGGCGACGAGATCGGCTTCGGCGAGCGACTTGCCGATCTTCAGGCCGGCCGCGAGCATGAACGTATTGGCGATGCCACCACCGACGATCAGCTGGTCGACCTTCTCAGCGAGCGACTTCAGGATGGTCAGCTTGGTCGACACCTTCGAGCCCGCGACGATCGCCACGAGCGGACGCTTCGGCGCGCCGAGCGCCTTGCCGAGCGCTTCGAGCTCAGCCGCGAGCAGCGGACCCGCGCAGGCAACCGGCGCGTACTTCGCGATGCCGTGCGTGGTCGCTTCGGCGCGGTGCGCGGTGCCGAACGCGTCGTTCACGTAGATATCGCAGAGCTTGGCCATTTTCTGCGCGAGCTCGTCGGAATCTTTCTTTTCGCCCTTGTTGACGCGGCAGTTTTCGAGCAGCACGACCGAGCCCGGCGCGACGTTCACGCCGTTTTCGACCCAGTTCGCGACGAGCGGCACGTCGCGGCCGAGCAACTCGGCGAGACGCTTCGCCACCGGTGCGAGCGAGTCTTCCGGTTTGAAGTCGCCTTCCGTCGGACGGCCAAGGTGCGAGGTGACCATCACCGCGGCGCCGGCGTCGAGCGCGGCCTTGATGGCCGGGACGGAAGCGCGGATGCGGGTGTCTTCGGTGATGTTGCCTTGATCGTCCTGCGGCACGTTCAGATCGGCGCGGATGAACACGCGTTTGCCGGACAGCTTGCCTTCGGCGATCAGGTCGGAGAGACGCAATACCTTGTTCATGGGCTTGAGTATGCGAGTTGATGAGAAGGCGGTGGCGGACAGCGCGCGGGGACGAGGCGCGGCGAACTCCAGCGCTTCGGCCCAACGGCTCCGCGGGATCGGGCGCCGGCGGCCGGCCGCGGCACTAGGCGCCTTGCTGCGGCGCGCTCAACCCGGAAAAGGGCATTTTAACTGATCCCAACGGCCTTCTGACCGCGACGCGGCGAATGTCGCGTATTTGACCGCGAGGGCGTCGATGCCGCGCGGCGCGGCGCGGCATCATCGCCACATCCCGGGCCGGACCGTCACAGGAAGACACGCATCAGCGTGAACACGACCATCCCGGTCACGATCGTGCCGAGCATGGTGCGGCGCCACAAAAACCAGCCGAGGCCGGCGAGGGTCGCATAGAGCTCATGGTTGGAAGCCGCGAACGACAGCCCGTCGGGCGTCGTCAGCACGTCGGGCACCACCACGGCAGCGAGCGCGGCGGCCGGCGCGTAGCGCAGCATCTTCTGCACGCGCGGCGGCAACACCGTGCGCTCGCCGCCGATCAGGAACATCGCGCGCGTGAGCGCGGTGACGAAGGTCATGCCGAAAATGGCGAGCCAGATTTGCGTTGAGGTCATCGGGAGTCTCCGGCGCGATCGTTCACGCCACGGATGCGGCGCAGGTCCGCGCGCTCGATCATCAGGTCGGCAGCGCTGCCGGCGACGATCGCCGCAATCACCGCGAACGGCAGCGCGAGCCGGTACGGCAGATCGAGCGCGAGCAGCGCCACGACTGCAGCCACGCTGACCGCGGCCAGCGTGGAGCGCGTCGCGACCGCGGACACCATGATGGGCAGCAGCGCGAGCGTGCCGGCGAGCGCGAGCCCCCAGTTATCGGGAATCAGGCTCGCGAGCAGGATGCCGACGATCGACGATACCTGCCACGACAGCCAGCTCGCCACCGCCATGCCCCAGAAATACGCCTCCTTGCCCGGCACGTAGCCGGTCGGAAAGTTCTTTTTGACGAACAGCAGATAGATCACGTCGCCGTTGAAGTAGCCAAGCACGATGCGCCGCCACATCGGCAGATACGAGAAGTGGGGCGCGAGGCCGACACTGAAGATCACGAAGCGGGTGTTGACCATCGCCGCGGTCAGCAGCACGGTCCACACCGGCAGTTTCGCCGCGAGCAGCGGCAGCACCGCCAGCTGCGACGAACCGGCGTAGCACAGCAGCGACATCGTGAGCGCCTGTGGCAGCGTCAGCACGGACTTGCTCATCGCGATGCCCGTCACGAGGCCCCAGGAAAAAATCGCCATCAGCGTGGGGGCATAGGCGCGCGCGCCTTCACGGAAAGCGCGGCGATCGGTGTCGGACAGTCGAGCGAGCATCGGGCGAAGGGTGCGGGGGGAGAAACCCCGTCAAGAAGGCCGGGCCGGCACCAGCTTGCGAGACCACCCGCTGGCGCATCCGGATTTGATTTATGCGTGTGCTGGATTATAGCGTCCGGGGTGCGCCCAAATGCCCGTTGTGTGTGCAAAAGACGCTAAAATAGCGCTCCCGGCTATGTCCTGCGCTCATGGCCGCACCTCATAACGCACCTGCTGGAGAACCGTATGTCAATGGCCGACCGCGACGGCAAGATCTGGATGGATGGCAAGCTCATCGAGTGGCGCGATGCCAAAATCCACGTGCTCACCCACACGCTGCACTATGGCATGGGCGTGTTCGAGGGCGTGCGCGCTTACAAGACCGCCGATGGCGCCACCGCGATTTTCCGCCTGCAGGAGCACACCAAGCGCCTGCTGAACTCGGCGAAGATCTTCCAGATGGACGTGCCGTTCGACCATGAAACGCTCGCCGCCGCGCAGCGCGAAGTGGTCCGCGAGAACAAGCTCGATTCCTGCTATCTGCGCCCGATCATCTGGGTCGGCTCGGAAAAGCTCGGCGTGTCGGCCAAGGGCAACACGATTCACGTCGCGATCGCCGCGTGGCCGTGGGGCGCGTACCTCGGCGAAGACGGGATCACCAAGGGTATCCGCGTGAAGACGTCGTCGTTCACGCGCCATCACGTGAACGTGTCGATGGTGCGAGCGAAGGCGTCGGGCTGGTACGTGAACTCGATCCTCGCGAACCAGGAAGCGATCGCCGACGGCTACGACGAAGCGCTGCTGCTCGACGTCGACGGCTACGTGTCGGAAGGCTCGGGCGAGAACTTCTTCCTCGTCAACAACGGCAAGCTGTACACGCCCGACCTGTCGTCGTGCCTCGACGGCATCACGCGCGACACCGTGATCACGCTCGCGCGCGACATGGGCATCCAGGTGATCGAAAAGCGCATCACGCGCGACGAAGTCTATACCTGCGACGAAGCGTTCTTCACGGGCACGGCAGCCGAAGTCACGCCGATCCGCGAACTCGACAACCGCAAGATCGGCGCCGGCGTGCGCGGCCCGATCACCGAAAAGCTGCAGTCCGCCTTCTTCGACGTCGTGAACGGCAAGGGCGAGAAGTACGCGCACTGGCTCACGAAGATCTGAGCGACGTTTTGAGATGCGCCGCGCCGCCCATCGGCGGCGCACTGCAAGCACCCCGCATACAACGAGAAAGTGTCATGAGCGAAATCAAGGAAATGCCGCTGGTCGAACTGACGGCAAAAGATCTGCCGGCGTATTGTCCGAACCCGGCCATGCCGCGCTGGAGCGCGCATCCGCGCGTCTTCATCGACGTGTCGCACGGCGAAGCGCGTTGCCCGTATTGCAGCACGCGCTACAAGCTGCGCGACGGCGAAGTGATCAAGGGCCATTGATCCAACGCATCGAGCGGTCCTGAGCCGGCTTCAGCGGCACGAGGCGCGGGTTTCGGATCGCGCGCTCGCCGCGCCGCAGGCTCGATCGCACGACCCGCGGGCCCTCGCGCCGCGCGGCTTCCCGCTTTCCCTTTCTACCCATCCGAGGGCCACGCGCATCGCGCGCGCGGCGCTTGTTATCGACACCGGACACTCACTCTGATGCGTCGCGCGTTGGTTATCGCACCGAACTGGATCGGTGACGCATTGATGGCGCAGCCGCTGTTTGCGCGCCTCGTGAAATTGCATCCGCGCATCGTCATCGACGCGGTCGCGCCCAGCTGGGTCGCCCCCGTGCTCGAACGCATGCCGGAAATCCGCGACGTCTACGCGACCGATCTCGCCCACGGCAAGCTGCAGATGCTGCGCCGCTGGCAGCTGTCGAGCGATCTGCGCGACGTCGGCTACGACGCGGCCTACGTGCTGCCGAACTCGTTCAAGTCGGCGCTGATTCCGTGGCTGGCGGGCATTCCGCTGCGCATCGGCTACACCGGCGAGAGTCGCTACGGCATGCTGAACGTGCGTCACGCGAATCCGCGCAAGGACGCGCGTCCGCCGATGGTCGGCCACTACGCCGCCCTCGCCTATGCGCCCGGCGCAAAGGTCCCCGAGGATCTGCCGATGCCGCGCCTCGATACGGATCTGAACGAGGCGTCGCGCGTGTCGGCGCGCTTCAATCTCGATACCCGCGTGCCGCTGCTGGTGTTCTGCCCGGGCGCCGAGTACGGTCCCGCCAAGCGCTGGCCGCCCGAGCACTTCGCGGCGCTCGCGCAGATGGTCGGCCAGTCGTTCCCATACACGCAGATCGTCGCGCTCGGGTCGCCGAAAGACGCGCCGCTCGCGCAGGCAATCGCCGAAAAGGCGCCGAACGTGCGCAACCTGTGCGGCCAGACCGCGCTCGGCGAGGCCTGCGCGCTGATCTCGCGGGCCAACGCGGTCGTCACTAACGACTCCGGCCTGATGCACGTCGCCGCCGCGCTGCGCCGCCCGCTCGTGGCCGTTTTCGGTTCGACCGATCCGCGCCACACCCCGCCCTTGTCCGAGCTCGCGAAGGTACAATGGCTTCATCTCGAATGCAGCCCCTGTTTTGAGCGCGAGTGCCCGCTCGGTCATCTGAACTGTCTGAAGCTGCTGAGCGCCGAGCAGGTTTTCGGCGATTTGCGCGGCATGCTGCTCGCGCAGCGCTGAGCCGACTGGTACTTGTACGCAACACCGCACGCCCCCGAGCGCGTCGCGTCACGTTCGCGCCTTGCGGCACGGGCAAGCTGACGCCGGGGGCGATGGTCCGGCGCTCTGGACCGTCCCGCTACCGCTGACCCGCAACCGCGCGCCGCGCACTAGAGACTGACGAGCCATGCCACGTTTTGCCCATATCTTCGAAGCCGCCGCCGATACCCTGAACGCCTACTATCAGGCCGTCGCCGAGGTCAATATCGACAGCTTGATGGGCTTGTGGATCGACGAGGAGTTCGTCAGCTGCATCTGCGCGGACGGCTCGCATCTGCACGGTCTCGAGAACATCCGCAATGGCTTGCAGACTCAGCTCGAAGCGATGCCGGTGTCTATCGAGCCGCTCGACATCCGCGTTTACGACAGCCTCGGCACCGTCGTCTATGCGATTGCCGAAGCGCATCGTCCGGCCGATCCGACCGCCACGCCGGCGATGGTCTTCACCACCTACGTGATGGTCCACGAACGCGGCGAATGGCGCATTGCGCATATTCACGCGAGCCCGATGCCGAACGAGACCGCCAGCCAGTTCGCGACCAAGATGCGGCATGGCCAGGGCCCGCTGCACTGACGCGCGGCAGGCCGACAGATCCAGATTCACGCTTTCTCGCTTTTGCGCCGGTATGAGTTCGACGCCACAT
The DNA here is from genome assembly GCF_000092885.1 of Paraburkholderia atlantica. Taxonomy (NCBI): domain Bacteria; kingdom Pseudomonadati; phylum Pseudomonadota; class Betaproteobacteria; order Burkholderiales; family Burkholderiaceae; genus Paraburkholderia; species Paraburkholderia atlantica. Next base: position 2,835,931 of record NC_014117.1, read on the forward strand.
AAACCCGCTTCCTCCGGTACCTCCCCCGCCAGGGTGGCGGCCGCCGTCGAGGCGACCGTCGAGCTGCTGTATCGCGCGCCGCTGTGGCTGCCCAACCGGCATGTGCAGACGATCGTCCCGTCACTGTTCGCGCGCCGACCCGCCGTGTCGTTTCGCCGCGAGCGCTGGGACACACCGGACGGCGATTTCATCGATCTCGACTGGGTCGCGCACGATACTCCGCCCACCGAGACCGCCCCGCTCTTCGTGCTGTTCCACGGCCTCGAAGGCAGTTCGTCGTCGCACTACGCGGTCGCGCTGATGGCCGCCGCGCGGGAATACGGCTGGCACGGCGTGGTACCGCACTTTCGCAGCTGCAGCGGCCCGCTGAACCGGCTGCCGCGCTTCTACCATCTGGCCGACAGCAACGAAGTGGACTGGATCCTGCGCCGCCTGCGCGCCGCGCATCGCGGGCCGGTGGTCGCGGCGGGCGTGTCGCTCGGCGGCAACGTGCTGCTGCGCTGGCTCGGCGAGCGGCAACACGATGCGGTGCAGGTGGTAGCCGCCGCCGCCGCGATTTCGACGCCGATCGACGTCCATGCGGGCGGCCGCGCGCTGTCGCAGGGCTTCGGCCTCGTCTACACGCGCAGCTTCCTGAAGACGCTGAAGCACAAGGCCAATCAGAAGCTCGAGCAGTTCCCGGGCCTGTTCGATCGCGACGCGATGCTCGCGAGCCGCACGATGTACGAGTTCGACAACGTCGTGACCGCGCCGCTGCACGGCTTTCGCAATACCGACGACTACTGGAGCACCGCAACCACCCGCCCGCTGCTGCCGCACATTCAGGTGCCCACGCTGGTGCTCAACGCGCGCAACGACCCGTTCCTGCCGGCCGAAGCGCTGCCGTCGCGGCACGAGGTGTCGGCGGCGGTCGAGCTGTATCAGCCTGAGCACGGCGGCCACGCGGGTTTCATGACCGGGCCGTTCCCGGGCCGCATCGACTGGCTGTCGCGGCGCGTGTTCGGCTATCTGGAGCGACACATCGATCATGGATGACATCGTCAAACAGTCGCTCGCCAAATGGCCGAACGTGCCGAGTTGCACCGGCTGGTTGATGCTCGACCGGCGCGGCAACTGGCGCATGCGCGACGAAGCGGCCCAGGCGAGCGGCGCGCACGGCGTGCCGATCCGGCACGAGGCGCTGCTTGGCTTCATCAACCGGAACTACGAGGCCGATGAACGCGGGCAGTGGTTTTTCCAGAACGGACCGCAGCGCGTGTATGTCGAGCTGGATTACACGCCGTGGGTGGTCAGATTGTCCGCGCACGCGGATGGAACGCTCGCGTTGCACGACCAGGGCGGCGGCACGTTCGAGCCGTCGGCGGTGTTCGTCGATGAAGACGGCGGCATTCTGTTCGCTGATCGCTCGCAGCCGGCACGCATCGCGGCGCTGCACGATCACGACCTCGAGATTTTCTCCGATCATGCGACGCTCGCCGACGATGGCTCATTGAGCGGCGCATTCCACTGGAGCGCTCAACTCACACTGCCGCTGCAAAGCGTGCGACGCGATCAGGTGGCCGCGCGCTTCGGCTTCGTCGCGAGCCCGGCGGCACAGGTTTGACGCACGCGCCGGCGTGCGCCTGCGTACACCCTACCCCTTCTCGTCGAGCCGCTCCTCCTTGTAGCGGCTTTCCATCTCATGCAGGCGCGCGTCGACGGTTGCCAGGTCGTAATAGCCGATCGTCTTTAGGTCGCGCGCGTCCTTCAACTGCCGGATCGCCGATGGCCACGCGCCCTCCAGCGCGAATTTCTCCGCCATCGCGCGATGCTGCGTCAGTGCATCGCCACTGCCCGCGCTCGCCTGCGCGAGATATAGCCACCACGCGGGTTGATCGGGGTGCGCGCGGGTTTCCTGCTTCGCGAGCGCCTGCGCATCGGTGAAACGGTGCAGCGTCAACAGCGTGCGGATATGGATGTCGATCGCGGCGTTCGACTGCGGCCAGCGCTTCTGCGCGAACTCGGCGAGACGCGCGGCTTCGTCGGCGTGACCGGCGCTGCGCGCGATGTCGGTCGCGAGCACGTCGAGGCTCGGCGAATCGCGCTCCGGCTCGCCCTCTGTACGCGCGCCCGAGACGAAGGTCGCGCGCGAGTTCGCTAGCGAGGCGGCCGCGTCGTCGTAGCGCTCGAGCAGCATCTGGCCATACGCGATGCCGTACCAGTTCGCCGCGACGTTCAGCGCGGTGCGATCCTCGATTTCCGAGCGCAAACGCGAAATCTCGTCCGCGTATTCGCTGCGCGAGTGGCCCTGCAACAGACCCGCGCGCGCCCGCACGAAGCCATACTCGGGGTCTTGATGCGGCTGTCGATACGGCGCGCGGCGCGCGCGGTCGTCCATGTCGGCGATCCGTTCACCGGTCAGCGGATGTGTGCGCGCGTAGGCCGGAATGCCGTTGTCGTTTAGCGCCGCGCGGTCGAGCCGATGGAAGAACGTCGGCATCGCGTAGGGATCGTAGCCGGCGCCGGCGAGCAGCAGAAAGCCGACGCGGTCCGCCTCCTGCTCGGCCGATCGCGAGAAGCGCAACTGGCTGTCGACCGCATACGCCTGGCTGCCGAGCGCGATCGCGCTGCCGAGGTCACCGCTATGCGCGAGTACGCCTGCCAGCACGCCGAACAGCACGCCGACGAGCGCCGCGTAGCCGCTGCGCTCGCCGTTCGAGATCATCCGCGAGATGTGTCGCTGCAACACGTGCCCCATCTCGTGACCCAGCACCGCTGCCAGCTCTGATTCGGTCTGCGTCGCGACGATCAGCCCCGTGTTCACGCCGATGAAACCGCCCGGCAGCGAGAACGCGTTGATCTGCGCGTCGCGCACCCCGAACAGTTCGAAATCCGGACGATAACCGCCGATATACAACGCGCTGGCCGCTGCCGCGAGCTTGGCGGCGACCGAATTCAGGTAGTCGCGCACGAGCCAGTCGTCGAGATAATCGGGGTCGCGGCGTATGTCGCGCATCACGCGCTCGCCGAGCTTGCGTTCGGCCTGCGGAGTCAGCGAGCCGGCGCCGCCGCTGCCGAGATCGGGCAACTGCTGCGCGACGATCGGCGCGCGCCAGTCGTTGCTGCCGGTTTTGCCGCCATTGCTGCCGCTAGCGCCGCCATTGGAAAAACGGCTCTGCGCGCCGCCGTAGGTGCCGAACACGCCGCGCGCGATGTCGGGCGGCAGGATCGGATCGGCATGCGCGTCGCTCGGACCGCTAACGAGCGGCGCCTCAGACGATGAGGTTCCCGGCGCGATGGCCGCCCTGCCGGTCGATTGCGCGAACGCGCCGGGCGGCATCGCGAGCGCGACGGATAGCCATGCAGCGAGGAATCGTTTTGAACGCATCGCGAAGCCGGTCTGACGAAGTCGAAAAACGCCGCCCGTGGCCCGGACTAAGATAACGGGCAAGGGCGTCAAGGACGCGTACAAGGCAAAACGCAAGGTACGACACAGCGCAAGTGTAACCAGTCGCCGCGACGATTCGGGGCCGCGCCGCACTGCTATGATAGGCGCCCTCTGAAGGAGTCAACCATGCCTGAACTCACTCATTTCGATGCGTCCGGTGACGCGCATATGGTGGACGTCGGCGGCAAGCAGGAGACCAGGCGCATCGCGATCGCGCGTGGCTCGATCCGCATGCTGCCCGACACGTTCGCGCTGATCCGCGACGGCAACGCCAAAAAGGGCGACGTAATCGGCATCGCACGAATCGCGGCGATCCAGGCCTCAAAGCGCACCGCCGATCTGATTCCGCTGTGCCACCCGCTCGCGCTGACACGCGTGAAGGCAGATTTCGAGCTCGACGAGCAGATGCCCGGCGTGCATTGCACGGTCCGGGTCGAGACGTTCGGACGCACGGGCGTCGAAATGGAAGCGCTCACCGCCGTGCAGGTCGGGCTGCTGACCGTCTACGACATGTGCAAGGCCGTCGATCGCGGCATGACCATCACCGATGTGAAGGTGATGGAAAAGCACGGCGGGAAGTCGGGGGATTGGGTCGCGCAAGCTTGAAGCGCGGTTAGGCAACTATCCGGGTAGCACCATGACCATCGACGAACTGCTCAAGCAGCTACTTGCGTTTCGCGACGCGCGCGACTGGCGGCAGTTTCATACGCTGCGCAACCTGATCGTCTCCACCGGCATCGAAGCCGGCGAGCTTCTGGAGACGATTCAATGGAAGTCCGACGCGCAGATCGACGCGCTGCTCAGCGATCCCGAGCAATCGACGAACCTCCGGCACGAGTGCGCCGACGTGTTCATGTACCTGCTGCTGGTCGCCCATACCGCGGGCTTCGATCTCGTCGACGCGGCAGCGGAAAAACTGAAGCTCAACGAAGCGCGCTACCCCGTCGATAAGGCGAAAGGCACCGCCGCGAAGTATTCCGAGCTTTGAGCTTCGTGGCGCGGAGACCTGTCTTGGCGCGAGCATCGCCAAGCCTCCGCAGTCCGATCAGTCCTCGTCGCTGTCGTCATCCGGTGCCGCGTCCGATGCCGGCGTGCCGTAGCGTTTCACCAACTGCTCCCTGAAGCCCGCGAGCGACTTCTGCTCATCGACGAGCTGGTACACATAGCCGAGCTGCACCGGCCAGTCCTTCAGTTCCTCCGCGAAAATCCGCAAGCGTTCGACCGTATCGAGCGCCGCCGCGGTGTCGCCGGCCAGCGCCTGCAGCACCGCGTAGCGCCGCAGCACCGTTTCGCCCGGCAACAGCGCGATCGCCCGCTTGTGCATCGCGAGCTTGCGTTGCAAGTTCAGTGGATTCATCGGTTGCAGCGTCGCCAGACCGTATTCGCCCCACGCGCCGAACATGAACGACGGATCGGCGCCGTACTGCTCGGCTGGACGCTGGCCGTAGTACAGCACCTCGGCACGCGCATAGTCGCGATACACCGGATACAGCGCGGCGAGTCCGCCGAATACCACGACCCCGAACGCGCCGAGCGATAGATTCGCCGGCACCATGCGCAAGGGCCGCGTTTCGAGCAGACCGAACACGAACATCGCGGGCAGCAGGAAGAACATGTACTGCTGCGGATACTCGACGAGCGCATGCATCGTGAGCACGCCGATCAGCGCGATGCCAAACACGCGCGTGGCGCTTTGCGGCGCACGCACGACGCGCACGAGCCAGGCAACGAGACCCACGAGCACGATCGCGAGACCGATCAGGCCGGTTTTCGCGAGCAGATCGACGAAGATGTCGTGCGAGTTGTTGGCGATTTCGACGCCACCGAGTTGCCTGACGAGCTCGAACTGATAGCTCGGGAATTCGCCCCAGCCGACGCCGAGCAGCGGATGCTGCTTGAACATCGTCCAGCCGTATTTCAATAGCGCGATGCGCGGCGCGATCTGACCGGCATCCTGGAAGCGCTCGGCCGCCGACTGCCCGAGTTCGAGGTGAAAGCGCACGTTGGCCCAGCGGATCACCGCATTGACCACGAAAAACAGCACACCGAGCGCGATCGGCACCAGCCAGTCACGGTTGCTCCGGCGCGATTGCGGTTCGTTGCGAGTCTGCGCGAATGCCATCCAGAAGCCGGCCACGACGATCACACCCATCTGCAGCCACGGACCGCGCGACACGGTCAGCGCGAGGCCGACCGAGAAAATCGTCGACACGAGCAGCCAGACAGGCACCGCGATGCGGCGCGTCTGCACGAGGTACAACGCACCCGCCATTGCGAACGCAATATACGTCGCGAGGTGGTTCGCCTGCGCCATGTTGCCGAATGGCCGCCGGTCGACGGTGATGTTGTACGCGACGACGAGCGGAGCCACGCGCGCCTCGAGGTGAAACAGCTGGATCACCTGGCTGAACACCGCGAACAGACCGCCGACGATCAACGCCCCCGCCGCCCAGCGCAACGCGGTCTCGTCGAGCTTCACGCGCGCGAAGCCATAGCCCACGTGCACGGCCATCAACGCAGCGAGCAGGAAGCCGGCGCCGAGCCAGTTCATCGACGGCTCAGTGACCGGCAGCACGAACGTCTGCACGACCAGCACGAGGCCGAACAGCAAGGGCACGAGCGCGACCGTTGGCGACGCGAAGCTCACGCGAGGCCGCGTGGTCGCGACCATCAGCATGACGGCCGCCCCGGTCAGCAGATACAGCGCGAGCGACGTGAATTCGGAGTAGAAGGTTGGGATCGGATACGTATGGTTGGCAACCGCGTAGGGCAGAATCAACGCAAGAGCCAGCAGTACGAGAGACAGGTAGCGCGCGAAAGGGGTGGGCATCGAATCAACGGTGGGCGTCAGCAACCGGCGCACTATACAAAAATTTCGTTGCACTGTGCGCCGGTTCGGCCGAAATAGGCTGCAAATCAGCCCTTTACGTTGTGGCTTCGAGTCGTCCGGTCAGCGCCTGGTCGTCGTCTCGTTCGCCCCTTCATCTGCCCCCTTACGATCGGCATTCAGGCGGTGCCAGGTTCGCTGCGAGCGTGGGCGCTTCGCCCGGCATCGGCCCCGAACCCGGCGCCGGCAACGACGACGCGCTCTTGCCGCTCGCGAAGCATTCCCACGTCAGCGCGCCCGTCTGCACCGTGTCCTTGCTCAACGCGACACGTGCGCTCGGCGCGTCGGCGTTGTCCGGCACCGAGGGCACCAGCGTCATCGTGTTGGCGCCGGCCTGCGCGACGCGCGTCGAGTACGTGATCGTGATCTGGCCGGTGTCGTCGTCGATCTGGATGGACTCGACGTTGCGCGTGGCGGGCGGCGACGCATAGCCGCCACTGAACGCGTTGCCGCTCGCGGCGTTTTCGGCCACCGCGAGCCGCGCCGACGCCGCCAGCGACAAGCCCTCGCCGACCCGGCTGCGCGCCAGATAGTCCTGATACGCGGGTATCGCATAGGCTGCGATCACACCGACGATCGCCAGCACGATCATCAACTCGATCAGCGTGAAACCGACGCCGCAGCGCCGGCAAAGGCGCGCGAACCAATTCTCGCGCCAGCGTGCGCGGCGTGACCTACGCGAAAATTGCGTCGATTGAGAGTAAGGGGAATATGGCAGGATAACGATCATCGGCAGACTCCTGATACGAGAAACGCCTGGCCCGTGGATCGGGAACAGGCTTTTCAATCGTAGCGAGCGAAGCTCGCGCGTCACAGTCAGCCGGATGGCCAGGCTTGCATTCGGACGGCATCGCGGATTAGGCAGCGGCGCACCGTCAATGCCGTGCTCACACCGCCGCGCGTTTCGCGTTACGGCGCTTCAACAGATAACCGACGATCACGACGAACAGCGCGCCCGCGATGCTCATCCCGTATTCGGCGACGGGCGTGTCGAGGACCGGCCAGCGGTCGCCGGCCGGGTCGTTGACCATCAGGCCGCCCGCGATCCAGCCGAGCAGACCCGCACCGAACAGCACGATGCCCGGAAAGCGATCGAGCAGTTTCAGAATCAGCTGGCTGCCCCACACGATCAGCGGAATGCTCACGACGAGGCCAAAGATCACCAGAGCCAGCCTGTGCTCGTGCTCCGCGGCTTCGGCCGCGCCCGCGATCGCGATCACGTTGTCCACGCTCATCACCGCGTCCGCGATGATGATCGTCTTCACCGCCGAGATCAGCTTGTCGGCCGGCTTCACGTTGTCGTGAATGTCGTGCGCGGGCGCGAGCAGGCGCACACCGATCCACAGCAGCAGCAGGCCGCCCGCGAACTTCAGGAACGGCACATCGAGCAGCGCGACCGCGAACGCGATCAGCACGACCCGCAGCAGGATCGCGCCGGCGGTCCCCCACACGATGCCGCGCATGCGCTGCGACTGCGGCAGGTTGCGACAGGCGAGCGCAATGACGACCGCGTTATCGCCGCCGAGCAGAACGTCGATGACGATGATCTGAAAAACCGCGCCCCAATTGAGCGTCGTGAAGAATTCGAGCATGGAAAAAAGAATAAGAAAAAATCGACCGGGCGGACAGCACGACGGCGCGAGCACGGACGAAAAAAAAGCGGGGGAGTCTGCACTCCCCCGTTTTTCGGGACCGCTCGCTCACGAAAGGACTTCGTAAGCGTATCAAAATCGCGCGCCTACGGCACGCGAATTCTATTTACAGCATCGCCTTCAGAAGACGCGCCATTTCCGACGGGTTCTTCGTGACCTTGATACCGCATGCGTCCATGATTTCCAGCTTCGCTTCAGCGGTGTCGGCACCGCCCGAGATCAGCGCGCCGGCGTGGCCCATGCGCTTGCCCGGAGGCGCCGTGACGCCAGCGATGAAGCCAACCACCGGCTTCTTCATGTTGTCCTTGATCCAGTGCGCGGCGTTTGCCTCGTCCGGACCGCCGATTTCGCCGATCATGATGACGGCATCCGTATCCGGATCGTCGTTGAACATCTTCATCACGTCGATGTGCTTCAGACCGTTGATCGGGTCGCCGCCGATACCGACTGCCGACGACTGGCCGAGGCCGATCGCGGTCAGCTGGCCGACTGCTTCATACGTCAGCGTGCCCGAACGCGACACGACGCCGATGCGGCCCTTGCGGTGGATGTGACCCGGCATGATACCGATCTTCAGCTCGTCCGGCGTGATCGTGCCCGGGCAGTTCGGTCCGAGCAGCAGCGTCTTGCGGTTTTCGCGACGCATACGGTCCTTGATCTCGATCATGTCGCGGACAGGGATGCCTTCCGTGATACAGATTGCGAGATCCAGGTCGGCTTCGACTGCTTCCCAGATGGCTGCAGCAGCGCCTGCCGGCGGAACGTAAATCACCGACACGGTTGCGCCCGTTTCAGCCTTGGCTTCAGCGACGCTCGCGTAAATGGGGATGCCTTCGAAATCTTCGCCGGCGCGCTTCGGGTTCACGCCCGCGACGTACGCTTCGCGGCCGTTTGCGTATTCACGGCATGCACGCGTGTGGAACTGACCGGTCTTGCCGGTGATGCCCTGCGTGATGACCTTGGTGTCTTTGTTGATCAGAATCGACATGTATTGACCTCTGTTCGTTTGGCGTCGCGCGGTAGCGCCACGCGGCGCGATGCTTCACGCCTGTGTCGCTCGCGCGCCGCCACTCGTCATTTTGGCAAATGAGCTGGTAAATGCGCCGCAGACAGGTGGCTTACGCCTTGCCCGAAGCAGCCGCGACGACCTTCTGAGCCGCTTCTTCCATGCTGTCCGCCGAGATGATCGGCAGGCCGGATTCGGCGAGCATCTTCTTGCCCAGGTCTTCGTTCGTGCCCTTCATGCGGACCACGAGCGGCACCTTCAGCGACACGGCCTTCGACGCCGCGATCACGCCTTCCGCGATCACGTCGCAGCGCATGATGCCACCGAAGATGTTGACCAGAATCGCGGTCAGGTTCGGGTTCTTCAGCATGATCTTGAACGCTTCGGTGACCTTCTCGGTCGTAGCTCCTCCGCCGACGTCGAGGAAGTTCGCCGGTTCGCCGCCGAACAGCTTGATGGTGTCCATCGTTGCCATCGCGAGGCCTGCGCCGTTCACGAGGCAGCCGATGTTGCCGTCGAGCGAGATGTACGCGAGGTCGAATTTGGACGCTTCGATTTCAGCCGGATCTTCTTCGTCCAGATCGCGGTAAGCGACGATTTCCGGGTGACGGAACAGCGCGTTCGAGTCGAAGTTGAACTTCGCGTCGAGTGCGATGACCTTGCCGTCGCCGGTCAGGATCAGCGGGTTGATTTCGGCGAGCGATGCGTCGGTTTCCCAGAATGCCTTGTACAGGCCTTGCAGGATCGCGCGGGCTTGCGGGATCGAAGCGTCGGGCACGCCGATCTTCTTCGCGAGGTCGTCTGCTTCCGAGTCCTTCAGGCCGGTCGACGGATCGACAGCAACCTTGTGGATCAGCTCAGGCGTCTTTTCCGCGACTTCTTCGACGTCCATGCCGCCTTCGCTCGACGCCATCACGACGATCTTCTGCGAAACGCGATCGATCACGAGACCGACATACAGTTCCTTCTTGATGTCAGCGCCTTCTTCGATCAGAAGGCGATTGACCTTCTGGCCTTCCGGACCGGTCTGGTGCGTGACGAGCTGCATGCCGAGGATCTGGTTCGAGTACTCGCGAACCTGTTCCAGCGACTTGGCGACCTTGACGCCGCCGCCCTTGCCACGGCCACCTGCGTGGATCTGAGCCTTGACGACCCACACCGGGCCGCCGAGCTCTTCCGCGGCCTTGACCGCATCATCCACCGAGAAGACCGGCTTGCCGCGCGGTACCGCGACGCCGAATTTCCGCAGGATTTCCTTACCCTGGTACTCGTGAATCTTCATGCGTGATTCCCTTCAGTCTGAGAGTTGGATAGAACTTCGATTCCGTTGCCGCCGTTCAGGCCGACGCGTCGCCGCTTGGTGCGCGGGCCGCCGCGTCGTCCGACGAGGCCGCGCGTTCCGCCGGACGCGGTGCGTGGCCATACCAGCGCGGATAAAACTGTTTCACCGCCTCGCCGTCGAAACGCAGCGCGTGGCAGCGTCCCAACTGGAATGGCGGTTTGTCGTTGGAATGCTCGCCTGTGCCGTTGGACGATTCGTCTCCCGAACCCGCGTTCGCGCCCGGCGTGCCTTCATCGGTGTTCCACACTTCGCCGGCGAACGCCTGGATCGCGGCAGTCGGCAACATCGCGCACAGCTCGGTGAGATGCGTGCAACCGGCCGTGCCGGCCAGCAAACGGGCAGCATCGCGACGGAAGTTGTGGAACAGATTGAGCCCGATGAGGGCACGGTAGGCGGGATTGCTGGCCTGGCATAACCCTGGATAGGGCACCCAGTCGGACGACGCCTCGGCGTCGACGACATTGAGCTTGCGATCGATGGTGATGCGAAGCCAGAGTTCATGGATCGGCTGACCATTGGGCCGGATTCCCGACGGAAGCGCCACATCGCGAGGCTTTTCGTCGGTCAGGCACGCTTCCACATCCCACAGGCCATCGGCTCGCTCGTAAGCTTCCGCTCTGATTGCGCGACGGTGGCGCAACTGACGGGACACTGGCGGGGAGAGCGACATGCGGGAAGGAAAGGCCGGATTGGAAAACCTCTGGATTTTAGCATAACGGGTATTTGGGACAGCCCCGATTGCGCATGGCCTCGAGCCGGGTTACGGCGCGGCAATCGACCGGCCGTCAGGGCTGCCGTGCTAGTCGCCGTCGCAGATGTCGTCGATACCCTTCAGGATCTTGCCGATCGTCGCGCCGGAGAAGCCGCGCGACGCCAGGAAGCGCGCCTGCTTCGCGTGCTCCGCCGGCGTTTGCGGCAGCTGGCCGAACTTCTTGCGCCAGACCGCCTGGGCGCGCGCGAGTTCGGTTTCGCGCAATTGCGCACTCGCCTCTTCGACGAGCGCCGGGTTCAGCGCGTGCAGCTTCAGTTCGCCGAGGATGCGGCTCGTGCCGAGCCGCGATGCGCGCCGGTGAACCAGACTTTCCGCGAAGCGCGAGTCCGATAGCCAGTTTTCGGCTTCCAGCGAGTCAAGCACCGCGTCGAGCGAATCGGTTTCCTCGACATACGGTTTCAGCTTGCGCGCGAGTTCGGCGCGGCTATATTCGCGGCGCGACAGATAACCGAGTGCGCGTGCTTTCAACGAACGGGTTGGGCGTTGGGATTTTCTGCTGTCGTCCTGGTCGGCCTGCCCCGGCTTTGCTTCGCCCGCCTGGCGACGCGAGCGGGTGTAGGTGACTTCGGACGGGGGTGGGGAATCGCGCCCGGAGAAATCCGGGCTGGACGATGCTGCAGCGGATGCAGACCGCGTGCGCTGCGGGCCGCGGCCTGCGGCGCGGTCGTGTGCGTCGAACGATTCGAACGGATCGAATGGATCGCCGGAATCAGGCGATCCATCCGCCGTGTCGCGCGGGCCGTCCGGATAGCGTCCGGAGTCGGAACCGGACAACGGCCGGCCTTTGCGTATCACGTGATGCTTACTCTTCTTCGTCCGCGACTTCAGCGTCCGCGCCGGTCACGGCGTCCGCCATCGCGGTAACGCCCAGCGATTCGCGGATACGGTTTTCGATTTCGCGAGCGATGTCCGGATTTTCGCGCAGGAATTCACGCGCGTTGTCCTTGCCCTGACCGATCCGCTCGCCGTTGTAGCTGTACCATGCGCCGGCTTTATCGACGATCTTCGCCTGCACGCCGAGGTCGATGATTTCGCCCTGACGCGAGATGCCCTCACCGTACAGGATGTCGAAGATCGCTTCGCGGAACGGCGGCGACACCTTGTTCTTGACGACCTTCACGCGTGTTTCGTTGCCGATCACTTCGTCGTTCTTCTTGATCGAACCGATGCGGCGAATGTCCAGACGCACCGACGCGTAGAACTTCAGCGCGTTACCGCCCGTGGTGGTCTCCGGGTTGCCAAACATCACGCCGATCTTCATGCGGATCTGGTTGATGAAGATCACGAGGCAGTTCGTACGCTTGATCGTGCCGGTCAGCTTGCGCAGTGCCTGCGACATCAGACGCGCCTGCAGACCCGGCAGCGAGTCGCCCATTTCGCCTTCGATTTCCGCCTTCGGCACCAGCGCCGCGACCGAGTCGATCACGATCATGTCGATCGAGCCCGAGCGCACCAGCGCGTCGGCGATTTCGAGCGCCTGTTCGCCGGTGTCCGGCTGCGAGACCAGCAGGTCGGCAACGTTCACGCCGAGCTTGCCCGCATATTGAATGTCCAGCGCGTGTTCCGCGTCGATGAACGCCGCGGTGCCGCCGAGCTTCTGCATTTCGGCGATGACCTGCAGCGTCAGCGTGGTTTTACCGGACGATTCCGGACCGTAGATTTCGACCACGCGGCCGCGCGGCAAACCGCCGACGCCCAGTGCGATGTCGAGGCCGAGCGATCCGGTGGAGACCACCTGGATGTCTTCGACTGCCTCACCTGCGCCGAGCCGCATGACCGACCCTTTGCCGAACTGCTTTTCGATCTGCGCGAGCGCGGCGGCGAGAGCCTTGCTCTTTTCAGCAGTCAGTCCAGCCGAGCCTTTCTTGCTTTCTTCCATGAATCGTCCTTTGCTATGATGAACGGCGTCTGAGGCAGGTGTACGTCCGGAATTCGGCTCGAATTGAGCGCAGTCTTCAGGACATCACACGAAACGCAGACACTGTATAAAAAAACAGTGGTTTTGGCAAGCGCGATATGATGCGAACGCGCATTTTTACTGTCGCGTCACCCCCACTACCCACAATAATGTTCGGAGACCGCTGCGCGCCGGGGCAAGCCCCACGGTGCCGGCAAAGCCAGGCTGGCGCACCATGCGAATTCTGATTGCCGAAGACGACAGCATACTCGCGGACGGTCTGGTTCGATCACTCCGCCAATCGGCCTATGCGGTCGATCACGTCAAAAGCGGCGTAGAAGCCGATACCGCGTTGTCAATGCAGACGTTCGACCTATTGATCCTCGATCTGGGCCTGCCGCGCATGTCCGGGCTCGAGGTGCTGCGCCGCCTGCGGGCGCGCAATTCGAACCTGCCGGTGCTGATCCTGACCGCCGCAGACAGCGTCGACGAACGCGTCAAAGGCCTCGATCTCGGCGCCGACGATTACATGGCCAAGCCCTTCGCGCTGAACGAACTCGAAGCGCGCGTGCGCGCGCTGACGCGGCGCGGCGCCGGCGGCGGCCCGACCGTCGTGCGGCATGGCTCGCTGTCGTTCGATCAGGTGGGCCGCATCGCCTATGTCAACGACCAGGTGATCGACCTCTCCGCACGCGAGCTCGGTCTGCTCGAAGTGCTGCTGCAACGGATCGGCCGGCTGGTCTCGAAAGAGCAGTTGGTCGACCATCTGTGCGAATGGGGCGAGGAAGTCAGCAACAACGCGATCGAAGTCTACGTGCACCGGCTGCGCAAGAAGATCGAGCCGAGCGGCGTGCGCATCATCACCGTGCGCGGGCTCGGCTACTGCCTCGAAAAGGCGGCGCCGCCGGCAAATGCGAACGCGCCCGCTGCCCCTGCCGGCTCCGAGTCGCAAACGGCACAAGCGGCACAAACGGCACCACCGTCCACCGCGCCGTCGTCCGCCGCGATGCCGGCGAGCCATCACTACAAATAGAGGCCAGCGATGTCCGCACGCGCTGATCGCGCCACGGCGCACGCGGCGGACCTCGACGAGGCGCGCGACGCGCGCTACGCCAATCCGTTCGCCCCGCCCGACGAAACCGAGGCCGCCGCCGAAGCGCGTCCGCGCTCGCTGTTCGGCGAGATTCTCGACTGGATGCTCGCCCCGCTGCTGCTGCTGTGGCCGATGAGCCTCGCGGTCACCTATCTGGTCGCGAAGTCGATCGCGAACGGGCCGTTCGACCGCGCGCTCGAAACCGACGCCTACGTGCTCGCGCGCCAGATCCACCCGGTCAACGGCGTCGCGGAGCTGTCGTTGCCCGAGTCGACTCGCGATTTCCTGCGCGCCGACAACGTCGACAGCGTGTTCTTCCAGGTGCTCGGCACGCGCGGCGAACTGGTGGCCGGCGAGCGCGACATGCCGCTGCCGCACGAGGAAGACCGCCCGCCACCGGGCCTCGTCGAATTCCGCGACGACGTGCTGCGCGGCAACGACATCCGCGTCGCATATACCACCGTCGAGTTTCCGCAGACGCCGGGCGCTCAGCCCGTGCTGGTACAGGTCGCCGAAACGCTCGACAAGCGCAGCCAGCTCGCCAACGACATCATCAAGGGCGTGATCCTGCCGCAGTTCGTGATTTTGCCGCTCGCGATTCTGCTCGTGTGGTTCGGGCTGTCGCGCGGGCTCGAGCCGCTGCATGCGCTGCAGGCCCATATCCGCGCGCGCCGGCCCGACGATCTGTCGCCGCTCGAAGCGCGCCGCGCGCCGCCGGAAATCGAGCCGCTCGTCACGTCGTTCAACGATCTGCTCACGCGCCTCGAACAGAACATGGAGCTGCAGAAGCGCTTCATCGCCGACGCCGCGCATCAGATGAAAACGCCGCTCGCCGGCCTGCGCACGCAGGCCGAGCTCGCGCTGCGCCAGAACGCGCCCGCCGAGGTGCATCGCTCGCTCGAACAGATCGCGACCAGCTCCGAGCACGCCGCGCGGCTCGTCACACAGCTGCTCGCGCTCGCGCGCGCGGAGAACCGTCGCTCGGGGCAGATCTTCACGCCGGTCGAACTCGGCGAACTCGCACGCAGCGCGGTGCGCGAATGGGTGCAGGCCGCGCTCGCCAAGCAGATGGACCTCGGCTACGAAGCGCCCGACGAGCCGGTCGAAGTCGCCGGCAATCCGGTGATGCTGCGCGAAATGCTATCGAACCTGATCGACAATGCGATCCGCTATACGCCGGCGGGCGGCCGCATCACCGTGCGGGTGCGGCACGACGCTCCCGCGCGGCTCGTGCATCTGGAAGTCGAGGACACCGGGCTCGGCATTCCGGCCAGCGAGCGCTCGCGCGTGGTCGAGCGCTTCTACCGGATTCTGGGCCGCGAGGGTGACGGCAGCGGCCTCGGTCTCGCGATCGTGCGCGAGATCGCGGCGATGCACGGCGGCGAGCTCGCCATCGACGACAACGTCTATCAGGAGTCGCCACGGCTCGCCGGCACCCTGGTGCGTGTCAGCTTGCACGTGCTCGCACGGGGGCGGGACTTACCCTAACATGGCCGGATCGGCAGCTTGACCGTCAGCGTGTTTTTGAGATATTTCAGCGAGGATTGCGCAAACATCGCTGCACATTGACCGAAGTTGAGCGCCTCCTTGCCGCTTTACCGGACGACCCCAGGTTGTGGCGTCGAGTCAGAACGCCGTAAGTTTCCACTCCAATAATCGGTTGCACGGGGACGCCTGCGCTGGCGATCCGTGTGTATATCAATATTGGAGACGACATATGGCTACCGTTGGCGGGCAACTCTCGCACGCGCCGATGACGCGCGATGAGAAGCGGGTGATCTTCGCATCGTCGCTGGGTACGGTTTTCGAGTGGTACGACTTTTATCTGGCCGGCTCGCTTGCGGCCTTCATCAGCAAGAGCTTCTTTTCCGGCGTCAATCCGACCGCGGCGTTCATTTTCACGCTGCTCAGCTTCGCCGCGGGCTTCGCGGTGCGGCCGTTCGGCGCGGTCGTATTCGGACGGCTCGGCGACATGGTCGGGCGCAAGTACACGTTCCTGATCACGATCATCATCATGGGCCTGTCGACGTTCCTCGTCGGCTTCCTGCCGGGCTATGCGGCGATCGGCATCGCTTCGCCGGTGATCTTCATCGCGATGCGTCTGCTGCAGGGTCTCGCGCTCGGCGGCGAGTACGGCGGCGCCGCGACCTACGTGGCCGAACACGCGCCGGCGAACCGCCGCGGCTTCTACACCGCGTGGATCCAGACCACCGCGACGCTCGGCCTGTTCCTGTCGCTGCTCGTGATCCTCGGCGTGCGCACTTTCATGGGCGAAGACGCGTTCGGCGCCTGGGGCTGGCGCATCCCGTTCGTCCTGTCGATCCTGCTGCTCGCGGTGTCGGTATGGATTCGCCTGCAACTGCATGAGTCGCCGGTGTTCGAGCGCATCAAGGCCGAGGGCAAGACCTCGAAGGCGCCGCTCTCCGAAGCGTTCGGCCAGTGGAAGAACCTGAAGGTCGTGATTCTCGCGCTGCTCGGCCTGACGGCCGGCCAGGCTGTCGTGTGGTACACGGGCCAGTTCTACACGCTGTTCTTCCTCACGCAGACGCTCAAGGTCGACGGCACGAGCGCCAACATCATGATTGCGCTCGCGCTGCTGATCGGCACACCGTTCTTCCTGTTCTTCGGGTCGCTGTCGGATCGCATTGGCCGCAAGCCGATCATCATGGCCGGTCTGCTGATCGCCGCGCTGACGTACTTCCCGCTGTTCAAGGCGCTCACGCACTACACGAACCCGGCGCTCGAAGCCGCAACGTTGAAGTCGCCGATCGTCGTGATCGCCGATCCTGGCGAGTGCTCGTTCCAGTTCAACCCGGTGGGCACGGCTAGGTTCGTGACCTCGTGCGATATCGCGAAGGGCGCGCTGTCGCGAGCCGGCCTGAACTACGACAACGTCGCGGCACCGGCCGGCACAATCGCGCAGATCCGCGTGGGTGATACGGTCGTCAACACGTTCGACGGCCGCGCCCCCGACGCGAAGGAGCAAGCCAAGACGTTCGAGAAGACGCTCGCCGCGACGCTGAAGGCTGCCGGCTACCCGCCGAAGGCCGATCCGGCGCAGATCAACTGGCCGATGAGCGTCGTGATCCTGACGATCCTCGTGATCTACGTGACGATGGTCTACGGGCCGATCGCGGCGATGCTGGTCGAGATGTTCCCGACGCGCATCCGTTATACGTCGATGTCGCTGCCGTATCACATCGGCAATGGCTGGTTCGGCGGCTTCCTGCCGGCGACCGCGTTCGCGATCGTCGCGGCGAGGGGCAACATCTACTCGGGGCTCTGGTATCCGATCATCATCGCGGTGATCACCTTCGTGATCGGCATGCTGTTCGTGCGTGAGACCAAGGACTCGGATATCTACGCGAAGGATTGAGTGGACCGCCAGTTTGGGCTATCTGAAAAAGTTGTGCGCCGGGGGTTGACAGCCTCCGGTTGCCCCAGCATAATCTCGCTTCTTTCGGCGAATTAGCTCAGTCGGTTAGAGCGACGGAATCATAATCCGCAGGTCCGGGGTTCGAGTCCCTGATTCGCCACCAGCTTCAAGAAAAAGCCGCTGTCCCACAAGGACAGCGGCTTTTTTGCTTTGAAGCGCCGCCACGCCCGGTAGGCATCCGGGTTCAGGCAGTTAGTTGCCGCTACACACACCACTCACCGTTGGGAAAGCAGCGGCAACAACGCGTGCATTTTCCAGACTGATACTCCGGCTATCCCAAGTCAGCTCAACTCGTCACGAGCTTCGGCCGGTGTCGGATGAAAGAGAAGCAGCACGACGGTCATCAAACCGAAGGCTGCCCCCGCATAAAACGTCGTGGCTGCACCCAGACGCTCCCACAACTGGCCTGCGATAACACTCGCAACCAGCGTCACGATGCCGCTCAGCAGATTGAAGAAGCCAAACGCAGTCCCGCGCAGATGCGCAGGCGCCGTGTGTGCGACCATCGTCGCGAGCAGGCCTTGCGTCATCCCCATGTGCAGCCCCCAAAGCGCTACGCCCACGACGACGATGCTCCAGTGGGTGCCGTGTGCAAGCACGAGGTCGGCGCCAATCAACATGACGAGACCACCTATCAGCAGCCGCGTATGGCGCATCGTGTCCGCAAGCTTCCCGAACGGATACGCGGACAGCGCGTAGACGATATTCATTGCCACCATGACCAGCGGAACGAGCGCAATCGGTACGCCGCTACCCATCGCACGAAGCACCAGAAAAGCCTCGCTGAATCGCGCCAACGCGAAAACAGCGCCTATCCCGACGACCCACCAGTAGTCCAAGCCAAGGTCCCTGAGACTCTTCCACCGCACAGGGTTGCTCCCTTTGGCGAGAGGCTCGTGCTCAGGCTCCGTGATACCAAACATCAACAGCGCGACCGCGAGCGCACCGGGAATGACGGCAAGCCAGAAGGCAAGCCGAAAATTATCTGCCCACACCAGCATGATCAGGACGGCCAGCAGCGGTCCGAGGAACGCACCAACCGTATCGAGCGACTGACGCAGGCCGAAGGCCGCGCCACGCAGGTGCTGCGGCGTCACATCTGCGATGAGCGCATCGCGGGGCGCACCGCGAATGCCCTTGCCGACACGGTCGATGATGCGCGCAGTCACCACGACACCCACAGACGACGCAATGGCAAAGAGCGGCTTGCTCATTGCGCCGAGCGAATACCCGGCCACGGCGAGCCACTTCCGGTTGCCGAGGTAGTCGCTCAGCGTTCCCGAAAACACCTTGACGATTTGGGCCGTGGCCTCCGCGATGCCCTCGATCAAACCAATCGCGCCGGCGCCGGCGCCAAGGCTCGCCAGCAGAAACATCGGCAGCAGGCTGTGGATGATTTCGGATGAGATGTCCATCAAAAGACTCACACATCCTAGAACCCATACGCTGCGTGGAATCTGCCGGACGACATTGACTTGCGGTTCGTTTCGCATTCGATAGGAATGGCATCAAATAGCAGGTTCGAACGGCGCGGCCGCATGGCGAGCGCCAGGACAGCTCGCCACGACCGCTACATCTTATCTGGCATCGCTGAGTCGTATACCGGTCCGCTGCGCCCGAATCGAGTGCACTCGCTGACGCACATCAGTGCACGCCCTCCCAGCCCCAGGGCAAAAACTTCCCCTTCGTCGCACCTGGCCGCCGACTAGTCCAAGACAGCCGGTCTGGCACACTTCCCGCTTTAAAGAGCGCGCAAGGAGCCGGCGCAACCTCCGGTTCGACAAACAATCTGGAAATGGACGGCTAGGGTTCCGACCTGCTTCACGCAGGTGCTGGTCCGAGAGCTGTCGACCTCAGGCGAGGTTACACGGCGGGACAAAAGCCCGGGAGAGAACGCGATGTTTGCGCTGCTCCCTGCCGTCGCTAACCGTCCCCTCCGAGGTCAACCCATGTTCAAGCTCGTTCGCTGTCTTGGCATTGCCGCCGTCTCCCTCGCCACCTTCGCCTCGAGCCCCACGTTCGCCGCGGGCCGCAACGACTTCAAGGTCTGCTGGACCATCTACGCCGGCTGGATGCCGTGGGGTGAAGCGAAAACCCAGGGCATCGTGTCCAAATGGGCCAGGAAGTACGGCATCAATGTCGATGTCGTGCAGCTGAACGACTACGTCGAGTCCATCAATCAGTACACGGCCGGCAAGTTCGACGGCTGCGCGATGACCAACATGGATGCGCTGACGATTCCCGCCACCGGCGGGGTGGATTCGACGGCCCTGATCGTCAGCGACTATTCGAACGGCAACGACGGCGTGCTGATGAAGGGCAAGGGCAAGCAGATCGCCGACCTGAAGGGACAGCAGGTCAACCTCGTACAGTTCTCCGTCTCCCACTACCTGCTCGCGCGCGCACTCGAAAGCGCGCATATGAGCGAGCGCGACCTCAAGGTCGTGAACACCTCGGATGCCGACATCTCGGGCGCATTCGCGACCCCCACGGTTCACAACGCGGTCACGTGGAATCCGATGCTCGCCGATCTGAAGTCGCAGCCGAACGTCAGCGAAGTCTTCGATTCCAGCAAGATCCCCGGCGAAATCATGGACATGATGGTCGTCAACACGAAGACGTTGCAGCAGAACCCCGCTCTCGGCAAAGCGCTGACCGGCGCATGGTTCGAAATGGTCGCGCTGATGCATACCAACTCCGCTGCCAGCACGTCCGCCCTGACTGCGATGGCCAAGGCCTCGGGCACCGATCTAGCCAACTTCAAGGGCCAACTGTCGACGACCGCCCTGTTCTATTCGCCGCAAGCCGCGCTCGACTTCGTCACCAGCGCCGACATGCCGAAGATCATGACGCGCGTCGCGAAGTTCTCTTTCGATCACGGCCTGCTCGGACAGGACGCGAAAAGCGCGGACGCGGTCGGCATGGCGTTCGACAAGGGCGTCGTGGTCGGCAACAAGAACAACGTCAAGCTGCGTTTCGATCCGACCTACGTCGCGATGGCGGCCGCGGGCAAGCTCTGAGACGGACCTTGCTCGCACTCGCCGCGGGCTCGCCATTGCGGGCCTGCATTCCAGGTTTCCAACCAGGCGCTCACCATGCGACTCATCAATCGACATCCGAGCCGGATCGGCGGCTTGATGCTGCTCCTGTTGCCGTTCGTCGTGCTATTCGCGGTCTACTTCACCGGGTCCTCGATGCGGCTCTCGCTCAATCCCGATGACAAGCTGCTGCCGAGCGCGGCGCAAATGAGCGACGCGGTCAAGTTAGCCGCGTTCACCGAGGACAAGCGCACCGGCGAGTATCTGTTGTGGACCGACACGGCGTCGAGCTTGCGGCGCCTCGGCATCGGCCTCGTCGTCAGTGCCGTGATCGCGCTGGTGGCTGCGATCGCGACCGGCTCGTTGCCGCTCGTCAGCGCGACGCTTTCGCCATTCATCACCGTGGTCTCGATGGTGCCGCCGCTGGCGGTGCTGCCGATCCTGTTCATCGTGTTCGGGCTCGACGAGTTGTCGAAGGTCGTGCTGATCGTCGTCGGCATCACGCCGGTGATCATTCGCGATCTGCATGCTCGTGCCCGCGAGATTCCAGTCGAGCTGTGGGTCAAGGCGCAGACGCTTGGCGCCACCAGCTGGACATTGATTCTGCGTCTGGTACTGCCGCAACTGCTGCCGCGTCTCCTGGTGGCGACGCGTCTGTCTCTCGGCGCGGCGTGGCTCTTTCTGATCGCGGCCGAAGCGATCGCGTCGACCGATGGCCTCGGCTATCGGATCTTCCTCGTGCGCCGCTATCTGTCGATGGACCTGATCCTGCCCTACGTCGCGTGGATCACGCTGCTCGCATGGCTCACCGACGAGCTGCTGCGCCGGATCACGCAATGGTGCTTCCCGTGGTACGGAGGCGCGCGATGATCGAAGTCCGCAACGTCTGGAAAGAGTATGGCGACCAGGTCGTGCTCGAGCGTTTGAATCTGACCGTCAAGGAAGGCGAGTTCTGTTCGATGGTCGGCGCATCCGGCTGCGGCAAGTCGACGTTTCTGCGCCTGCTGCTCGGTCAGGAGCGCGCGACCCGCGGCGAGATCCTGCTGAACGGCAAGCCGCTGCCCGCTGAGCCGGACAGGCATCGCGGCGTCGTGTTTCAGCGCTACTCGGTGTTCGACCATCTGAGCGTGTTGCGCAACGTGATGCTGGGGCTCGAGCTTCCCCAGGCGAAGTTCACCGGCCGGCTATTCGGTTCCCGTCGGCGCGTAGCGCGAGACGAGGCAGCGGCCATGCTCGAGCGCGTCGGTCTGGGTGCGGCGTTGAACAAGTTTCCGCAGCAACTGTCGGGCGGCATGCAGCAGCGCCTCGCGATTGCGCAGGCGCTGATGATGAAGCCTCGCGTGCTGCTGCTCGACGAACCGTTCGGCGCGCTCGACCCCGGCATCCGCAAGGACATGCATGAGCTGCTGTCCGACCTGTGGCGCGAAGCGAAGCTCACGATCTTCATGGTCACGCATGACCTGAAAGAAGGCTTCACGCTGGGCAGCCGCGTGCTGGTTTTCGACAAGGTGCGCGTCGACCCGCAAGCGCCGGGCGCCTATGGCTCGCGTATCACCTACAACATTCCGCTCGATCGCAGCCGCGATTCGGTGTCCGCCGTGCATATCGCCGAGGCTGCCGTGCGAGACGCATCGCATATCGAACTGGTCTCCGACTGAAGGGAACTCAGGTATGAACTCAGATACGACCTTACTGCTTGAAGAAACCGTCCCGGGTGGCGGTCATATGTCGCTGATTGTCAAGCGCGGTCAATCGCTGCGCATTACCGACCTGCGCGGCGGCGCGAACGTCAGCGTGATGATGGTCAACGCGACGGAAAAAAGCGAACGGCTCAATCTGCCGGATTCGTTGAAGTGCCAGCACACGGCCAGGTTCACGGTTGGACACTGCCTTTACTCGGACATGGGCCGTGTGCTTGCCGCGATCGTCGCGGATACCTGTGGCTGGCACGACAGCATCGGCGGCGTTTCGAATGCGGACGAGGTTCGCGAACGATGCGGCGCGGGCCGCTACCAGGAGCTGCGCAACGCGTTCTATCGCAACGGCACGGACAACCTGCTCGTCGAGATGGGCAAGTGGGGACTCGGCATCAAGGACCTGTTGATGACGCTCAATCTGTTCAGCCGCGTCGACGTCAGCGACGACGGTGTGCTCAGCTTCGTGCCCGGCAACTCCAAGGCCGGCAACTACGTCGAGCTTTACGCGCCGATGAACACGCTCGTCGTGCTCACCGCGATCCAGCACCCGCTCGACCCGAACCCCGAATACGCGCCGAGGCCCGTCAAGCTCGAATTGAGCGACGCGCGGCCCGAGGTCGCCGAAGTTTGCCGTACCGCATGCGAAGAGAACGCACGCGGTTTCATCAACACAGAACGCTTCTTTCTTTGAGCGAAGGCCACGCTTATGACCAGCACGCTTATCGTCAGCGACAAACGTCCGGAAACCGCGGTCCATCGCGAGACACTCGCCGCGGGCGAGCCGTGGCTTCACGAGGTGAAGGCCGGGCAAACGCTGCGCATCGTCGATCTCGAAGGCAATCAGGCGGTCGACACGCTGTTCTACAGCCTCGCCGATCCGCGCGAGCGCTTCGATCCGCAACGCACGTTGCGCCGGCAAAAGAGCCTCTATCTGACGACGGGCTCGGTGCTGTACTCGAATCTCGGCAACCCGATGCTGACGATCGTCGCCGACACGTGCGGCCGCCACGATACGCTCGGCGGCGCCTGCGCGCAGGAGAGCAACACAGTGCGCTACGCATTGGAGAAACGCTATATGCACAGCTGCCGCGACAACTTCCTGCGTGCCTGCGCTCACGACGGCCGCCTGTCGAAGCAGGACATCGGCGCTAACGTGAACTTCTTCATGAACGTGCCGGTGACGGCGACGGGCGGGCTCAGCTTCGAAGACGGCATTTCCGCGCCGGGCAAATACGTCGAATTGCGCGCCGAGATGGACGTGATCGTGCTGATCTCCAACTGCCCGCAGCTGAACAATCCGTGCAACGCCTACAACCCGACGCCCGCGGAGCTGCTGATATGGAACTGAAGCGCATCCGCCACTGGCTCTTTCTCATCATGCTGGTTCGCTCGGGCCGCTATCTCACGCGCACGCGCGAAGAACTGACCCACACCGATCGCTGACGCGACTTCGGCCGTGGACGACCACGGCCGGCCATTCCCACGGCGGGACGGCCCGCCTCCGAATCAACACACCTTCCATGTTCGAGAAGATTCTGATCGCCAATCGCGGCGCTATCGCATGCCGCATTCTCAGGACGTTGCGCGAACTCGACGTCACCGGCGTCGCCATCTATGCGGAAGCCGACCGAGCGAGCCGCCACGTCAGCGAAGCGCCTGTCGCGCATGCGCTCGGCGACGGACCGGCCGCGCTGACTTATCTCGACGTGGACAAGATCCTCGCGATCGCGCGTCGCGAAGGCGTGCAGGCGATCCATCCCGGCTATGGGTTCTTGTCGGAGAACGCGGCATTCGGCGAAGCCTGCGAAGCGGCGGGGATCGCGTTCATCGGACCCACGCCCGCGCAGCTTCGCGCATTCGGCCTCAAGCACACGGCCCGCGAAATCGCGGCCAACGAAGGCGTGCCGATGCTCGAAGGCACCGGCCTGCTCGCAGACGTGCCGGCCGCGCTCACCGCCGCGCAGACCATCGGCTACCCGGTGATGCTGAAAAGCACCGCGGGCGGCGGCGGCATCGGCATGCGGGTGTGCTGGAATGCCGACGAACTCGGCGCCCATTTCGACGCGGTCAGACGCCTCGGCGAAAACAACTTCAGCGATGCCGGCGTGTTTCTGGAGAAGTACATCGAACGGGCGCGGCATCTGGAAGTGCAGGTATTCGGCGATGGCAAGGGCGACGCGCTCGCGCTCGGCGTGCGCGACTGCTCGGTGCAGCGGCGCAATCAGAAGGTGCTCGAGGAAACGCCCGCGCCGTGCCTGCCCGATGGCGTTCAGGCCGCGTTGTGCGAGGCAGCGGTCAGGCTCGCGAAAGCCGTCGACTATCGCTCAGCCGGCACCGTCGAGTTCGTGTACGACAGCGCCGCCGAACGGTTCTACTTTCTCGAAGTCAATACGCGTCTGCAGGTCGAGCATGGCGTCACCGAACAGGTGTGGGGCGTCGACCTCGTGCGCTGGATGATTGAACTCGCGGCCGGCACGCTCGCGCCGCTGAAGGTTCTGGCGGCGGGTCTGACGCCGCGAGGACACGCAATCCAGGCGCGACTCTACGCGGAAGATCCGGGCCGAGATTTCAAACCGAGTCCGGGCCTCTTGACCGATGTCGCGTTCCCGCACGCGGACGGCCGCGCATTGCGAATCGATACCTGGATCGAGGCCGGTTGCGAAGTGCCGCCCTACTTCGACCCGATGCTTGCGAAAGTGATCGCGTGGTCGCCGACTCGCGATCAGGCGCGCGATGCGCTCGACGATGCGCTGCGCGACACCCGCCTCTATGGCGTCGAGACGAACCGCGACTATCTGCGCCAGATTCTGCGCGACCGGCCGTTTGCGTCGGGCGAACCGTGGACTCGGTGTCTCGAAGGGCTCAGGTATCAGGCCAGCACGGTCGAAGTCGTCAGCGGCGGCACGCAGACGACGGTGCAGGACTACCCGGGCCGCCTGGGCTACTGGGCGGTCGGCATTCCGCCTTCTGGGCCGATGGATGACCGGGCGATGCGGCTCGGCAATCGCCTGCTCGGCAATGCCGCCGACGCCGCCGCGCTCGAAGTCACGATGAGCGGGCCGACGCTGCGCTTCAACACGGATGCCGTGGTCGCCATCACTGGCGCGCAGATTCCGGTGCTGCTCGACGATGTCGCACAGCCGCTGAACACGAGCCTCCATGTTCGGGCGGGCTCGACGCTCGCACTCGGCACGATACGGGGCGCGGGCGCGCGCGCTTATCTATGCGTGCGCGGCGGCTTCGACGTCGCGCTGTATCTCGGCAGCCGCAGCACCTTTACGCTCGGCCAGTTCGGCGGCCATGGCGGCCGCGCGATCCGCGCGGGCGATGTGCTGCATCTTTATCCGCTCGACGATGCGCAGGCCGGCGCGGCGCTCGTCAACGCACCGGCACTCGACGGCGTGCGCACCCTTCGAGTTATCTACGGCCCGCACGGCGCACCGGAATATTTCAGCGCCCGCTATATCGCGCAACTGCTCGACACCGAGTGGGAGGTTCACTTCAACTCCAGCCGTACCGGCGTGCGCCTGATCGGACCGAAGCCCGAGTGGGCGCGCGAGGACGGCGGCGAGGCCGGACTGCATCCGTCGAACATTCACGACAATCCGTATGCGGTCGGCGCGGTCGACTTCACCGGCGACATGCCCGTGATTCTCGGACCCGATGGCCCGAGTCTCGGCGGCTTCGTGTGTCCGGTGACGATAATCGAGGCGGACCTCTGGCAGGTCGGCCAGTTGAAAGCAGGCGACAGGATCCGCTTCTTGCCCGTCGAAGTCGACGAAGCGCGTGAGGCTGCGCGTGAGCGCCGCCGGGAAATGGAGAACCTCGACGTTGCACCGAGTGCGCCGAGCGAAAGAAGAGCCCCGCTGACGTCGCCGATCGTGCTCGATACCGGCGCGGACCGCGACAGACTCGTTGCGCGCGTATCCGGCGACACGCATCTGCTGCTCGAAATCGGACCTGCGGAACTCGACCTGGTGGCACGGTTTCGCGGACATGCGCTGATGCAGTCCCTCGAAGCGAAGCATCTGCCTGGAGTCATCGATCTGACGCCGGGCATCCGTTCGCTGCAGATCCACTACCGGCCGGAAGAATTGCCGCTCGCGCGATTGCTCGACGCCGTCGCGCAGGCGTGGGACGACGTCCTGTTGCACGAGGATCTGCGGGTGCCATCGCGAATCGTTCATCTGCCGCTGTCCTGGGACGACCCCGCGTGCCAGCTCGCGATCGAAAAATACATGACCACCGTGCGCAAGGACGCGCCGTGGTGCCCAAGCAACCTCGAATTCATTCGCCGCATCAACGACCTCGACTCCATCGACGCGGTCAGGCAGATCGTCTTCGATGCGAGCTATCTGGTGATGGGACTCGGCGACGTGTACCTCGGCGCACCGGTCGCGACACCGCTCGACCCGCGACATCGGCTGGTCACGACGAAATACAACCCGGCCCGCACGTGGACCGCCGAGAACTCGGTCGGCATCGGCGGCGCGTATCTGTGCGTGTATGGCATGGAAGGACCTGGCGGCTATCAATTCGTCGGCCGCACGTTGCAGATGTGGAATCGCTACCGCGATGTCGAGGATTTCGCCGGACAGCACTATTTGCTGCGCTTCTTCGACCAGATTCGCTTCTATGAAGTATCGGCCGACGAACTGTTGCGCATCCGCGCGGACTTTCCGCTCGGGCGTTATCCGTTGCGGATCGAGGAGTCCGAGCTTTCGCTGCCGGACTATCAGGCATTTCTCGCACGCGAGTCCGTCAGCATCGAGCAGTTCCGTTCAAGGCAGCAGGTGGCCTTCCAGGCGGAGCGCGAGCGGTGGCGTGAAGCGGGCACCGCGGAAGGCACGTTCGAGACGCCGGTCGCCGAAGACACTCAGTTCGCTCCGCTCAAAGACGGCGAAGTCGCCGTGGACAGCGAGATCGCCGGCAGCCTCTGGCAGGTCAAGGTGAAAACCGGCGACGCGATCGACGCGGGCGACGTGTTGCTCATCATCGAGTCGATGAAGATGGAAATCTCGGTGTGTGCGCCGTGCGCCGGAACCGTCGGCGAGATCTACGTGGCGCCGGGTTCGCCCGTGCGCGCGGGGCAGCGCGTCGCGGTCGTCGAACGTCATTAAATATCTGGACCGAAAACCATGTCTTCACTCTCGTCATTCGATCTTCGCCTACCGACACTTCGCGCCGCTTACCGTGCGGGAACGCTCACGCCGCGCAGGCTCGTGGCTGAACTGCTCGCAAAAGCCGCGGCGCTGAATCCTTCGTTCAATCTGTTCATCCATCTTCTGAGCGAAGATGAAGTCGCGCCCTACCTTGACTGGCTCGATACGCAAGATGTCGAAAGCCTGCCGCTCTATGGCGTTCCGTTCGCGATCAAGGACAACATCGATCTCGCCGGCACTCAGACGACCGCCGCTTGCCCCGCGTTCGCGTATACGCCGTCGCGATCGGCGACGCTCGTTGCGCAGTTGATCGCGCTCGGCGCGATACCGCTCGGCAAGACCAATCTCGACCAGTTCGCGACCGGCCTGAACGGCACCCGCTCGCCGTATGGCAAGTGCCGCAATAGCGTGCATCCCGACTATCCGTCGGGCGGCTCGAGCGCGGGGTCGTCGCTCGCGGTCGCGCTCGGCGTCGCCAGCTTCGCGCTCGGCACCGACACGGCCGGTTCCGGTCGCGTGCCTGCCGCGCTGAACAATCTCGTCGGTCTCAAGCCGACCAAAGGCCTGCTGTCCACCGCGGGTGTGGTGCCCGCGTGCCGCACGCTCGATTGCGTGACGTTCTTCACGGCGACGCCGGAAGAAGCGAGCGAGCTGCTTGCGCTGAGCGCGAACTCCGATCCTCGCGATGCATACAGCCGCGTGAATCCGCAATGGAATACGGCACGCGCGTTTGGCAGGCCGACGGCGTTCAGGTTCGGCGTGCCGACGCAACTCGAATTCGCCGGCTGCGCCGAGAGCCCCGAGCTGTTCGCGAAGGCACGCGCGTTACTCGAAGCGGCAGGCGGCGAAGCCATCGAAATCGACTTCACGCCGTTTGTCGAAGCCGCCAGTCTGCTCTATCAGGGTCCGTGGGTGGCCGAGCGTTACAGCGTGGCGGGCGAGTTGATGACGGAAAAACCCGCTGCGGTTTTGCCCGTCATTCGCGACGTGTTGGCGAAGGCGCCCGGCGCGACCGCCATCGAGCTGTTTCGCGCGCAGTATCGCTTGCAGGAATTGAAGGCCGTCTGCGACGCATCGATCGATTCGCTCGATTTCGTTCTGACGCCGACCTATCCGCGCCCCGTGACCCTCGACGAGTTGGAGCGCGACCCGATCGGCCCGAACTCCCTTCTCGGCTATTACACGAACTTCATGAATCTGCTGGACTATGCCGCCGTCGCTACGCCGACGGGCTTCATGAAGAACGGTCTGCCGTGGGGTGTGACCGTTTTTGGCCGTGCATTTACCGACCAGTATCTGTTGGGCGTGGCCGATTTGCTGCAACGAAAGAGCGGAGTGCGCTGCGTCGGAGGCGTAAGCATCGATCCGGAACAGCCCGGCGAACGGTGCGCGGCGACTCGCGATCGCATGCGGATCGCGGTCTGCGGCGCCCACATGCAAGGTTTGCCACTCAACCGGGATCTGCTCTGCCGACGCGCACGGCTCGTGCAGGCGACTCACACCGCCGCGAAATACGGGCTGTCGGCGTTGCCTGCTTCGGCGGATGGCACGAGGCGCCCGGGCCTGTGGCGCGTCGCCGAGGGCGGCGCAAGAATTGCTATCGAAGTGTGGGAAATGCCCAGCGCGGAGTTCGGTTCGTTCATCGCGACCGTTCCGTCCCCGCTCGTTCTGGGGAAGGTGGAACTACAGGACGGTTCGTGGGTTACCGGCTTCCTGTGCGAGGCGTATGGCGTGCAGTCGGGAACCGACATCTCGGAGTTTGGCGGATGGCGGGCATGGCTCGCCAGCGAGCGTTGCGCGAGCTTCTGAGGGAACGAACGATGGCGAGCGGCGTCGCATTGTATGGGCAGTGAAGCGCTGCGGGTTGTGTTGCGACCTCCGTCTCTTGAGACAATAGCGTCCCGAGCAGGTCTGGCAGGTTCTCTTCGGAGGTTCAACGCGTCCACGATGCAGGACCTGACAGGCTTCCTTCCAGAA
Source organism: Paraburkholderia atlantica (assembly GCF_000092885.1). Lineage (NCBI taxonomy): Bacteria > Pseudomonadati > Pseudomonadota > Betaproteobacteria > Burkholderiales > Burkholderiaceae > Paraburkholderia > Paraburkholderia atlantica. The sequence goes on from NC_014117.1 coordinate 2,865,317, forward strand.
TCGCAACTTCGTCGCAACTTCGTCGCAATTCCATCGCAGCTTCGAGGAGGTTCCTTGATGACGTTCCGCACCGTCGCGCTTGCCGCAACCACCGCTGCGCTCACGCTCGCCGGCACGACCGCCGCCCTCACCGCACAGGCCCAAACGCCTGGCACGTCCGACAGTCAATGGCGCGCCAGCTCGACCATGCTCGCGACGCTGCTGCAGGACGGCTACAAGATCGTCGCCGTCGTCAACAACGGGCCGGCCGACACGATCTTCGTGCAGCGCGATCAAAGCGCGTTCAAATGCATCGATCCGCAACAACCGGAAGCAAAAACGAAAACGGCAGCAGCGGGCTGTTACGAGCTGGTGCCGCCGAGCGGCACCTCCCCCGCGTCGGAATCCAAATAACGTGATTTGAAGCGCGAGCCCAACGTCGCTCGGGCGCGCGCGAATGACTTCGACGTCGCGCCAAACACCGCGACGCTTCAGCGATCCACCAGCCGGCTCAGATTGCCGCGCACCCGCTGCAGAAGCTCGATCAACTGCGCCGCTTCTTCATCGCTGAAACCATTGAGCGCTTCGAGCGCGACTTCGTCGCCGACCTTGCGCGCCTTGCCGAGCGTGCGCTCGGCCTTCGGTGTCATGCGCACCTGGCGCTCGCGGCGATCCTGCGGATTCGCGGTCCGCTCGATCCAGCCGCCCTCCTCCATCCGGTCGAGCAGCCGGCCCGCCGAGATCGGCGCGACCTCCAGCAGATCCGCGAGCCGGGCCTGATTGATCTCGCCGTAATGGCCGAGATAAGCCAGCACGCGACACTGCGCGCGAGTCAGATCGACCGACGACTTCGCATGATCGTCGAAACGCTTGCCCGCCAGCCGGCCGACGTCGTAGATCAGAAAGCCGAAGCGCTCTTCGAATTGGGTTTTCATGCGCGGATTATACGGAAGCACTTCGGCTTGCAGCGCGCCTGCGCCTGCGCGTGTGTTCCAGGTTCAGCACAACTCCCGATAGCGCGAATTCGCATTGACGATATACTAAGCATGCTTACGATATCGACCCTCCCTACCCTTTCATGTCTTCCGCCTCCACGTCGGCGAGCGCCACTGAGCTGCTCAACCGGCCGATGATCACGATCTCGATCATGCTCGCGACGCTGATCCAGACGCTCGACAGCACGATCGCCAACGTGGCGCTGCCGCATATGCAAGGCGCGCTGTCCGCGTCGCAGGACGAGATCACGTGGGTGCTGACTTCCTATATCGTCGCCGCCGCGATCGCCACGCCGCTCACCGGCTGGCTGGCGGACCGCCTGAGCGTCAAGCGGCTGCTGCTGATCGCGATCGGCGGCTTCACGGTGTCATCGGCGTTGTGCGGACTCTCTGAAACGCTGCCGCAGATCGTCGTGTCGCGTTTGCTGCAAGGGATTTTCGGCGCGTCGCTCGTGCCGCTGTCGCAATCGATCCTGCTCGACATCAACCCGCGTGAAAAGCAGGGCCAGGCGATGGCCGTGTGGGGCATGGGCGTCATGGTCGGGCCGATTCTGGGGCCGACGCTCGGCGGCTGGCTCACCGATAGCTACAACTGGCGCTGGGTGTTCTTCATCAACGTGCCGATCGGCGCATTCGCGCTGTTCGGCGTCGCGACCTTCCTGCCGACGCGCGAGCCCAAACACGACGTGAAGTTCGACGCGTTCGGCTTCGTCACCCTCGGCCTCGCGATCGGCGCACTGCAGGCGATGCTCGATCGCGGCGAGCAGCTCGACTGGTTTTCGTCGACCGAGATCGTGATCGAGGCGCTCGTCGCGGCGATCAGCTTCGCGTTTTTCCTCGTACACACGGCGACCGTCGGCGAGCGCTCGTTCTTCAAGTACAAGTTGCTGAAGGACCCGAACTTCGCGACCGGCACGTTCTTCATCTTCGTGATCGGTGCGGTGATGTACGCGACCCGCGCGCTGCTGCCGCCGATGCTGCAAAACCTGATGGGCTATCCGGTCGCGACCACCGGCCTCGTCACCGCGCCGAGCGGCGCCGGCACGATGGTCGCGATGCTGATCGCCGGCCGGCTGCTCAAGCGCGTCGACGCGCGGCTGCTGCTGCTCTGTGGTTTCCTGATTTCGGCGTTCGCACTGTGGCAGATGATGCATTACACGATCGTGCTGTCGGAGTCGAACATCGTGTGGCCCGGCGTGATCCAGGGCTTCGGGCTCGGCCTCGTGTTCGTGCCGCTGTCCGCGCTGACGTTCTCGACGCTGTCGCCGGAGCTGCGCGCGGACGGCACCGCGACCTATAGCCTGATGCGCAATATCGGCAGCAGTATCGGCATTTCGTTCGTGCAGACGCTGATGACGCGCAACACGCAGATCTCGCACGCGGACCTCGCCGCGAACGTGACCGCGTTCAATCCGGCGCTGCAATCGATGCTCGACGGCGGCTCGCGCTACGACATCGCGGCACTGAACGCGTCGATCACGCAGCAGGCGGCGATGGTCGCGTACCTGAACGACTTCAAGCTGATGTTCGTCGCGACGCTGCTGGTCATCCCGCTATTGCTGCTGATCCGGCCGTCACACAGGGCGCCGGATGCGTCGGCCGCGCATGCGGCGATGGATTGAGCTCGAGCGCGGCGCCGTCCGTCTCAGCCTTCGATCCGCCCGCGCGTCACACCGAGCAATGACGCCATCGCCGCATACGCCGCGGCGGCATCGCGCGCGCGGATCGCGTCGTACACCGCCGTGTGCTCGGCGAGCGACGCGTTGAACACATCGGCGCGTTTCGCATTGAGCCGCAACTGTGCCTCGAGCGTGCGCTCGATCAGCGCGCCGAGCGGAATCAGCAATTCGTTGCTGCATGCGGTGAGCACGCAGAGGTGGAACTGCAGATCCGCGCGCACCCATTCGTCGACGTTACGCGCCGCCACCATCGCGGTATGGGCGGCCGCAAGCGCGCCCAACGTGTCGTCGGTGTACGCGGCGGCCGCGAGGCCGGCCGCGTAAGGCTCGATCATCTCGCGCATTTCCTGCAGCTTGAGCGCGAACGCCATTGGCTCGGCGACGCGTGAATACCAATCGAGCAGATCGGCATCGAGCAGATTCCACGCGGACTTGACCCGCACCCGCGTACCCACGCGCGGCCGCGATTCGATCAGCCCTTTCGACGTCAGCGTGCGCAGCGCCTCGCGCAGCACCGTGCGGCTCACACCGAACGTCTCCATTAACTCGGCTTCGCGAGGCAGGATCGACTCCGGCAGATAGTCGCCGCGCAGAATCGCGGTCGCGAGCAATTGGGTAACTCGCCCATGCAGATCGTGCGGAATGGTTTTCTCCTCGCGGGTGGTGGTCTCGTCGCGCAACGCGGCGACAAGTATTCCAAATCTCGCCACTATATGGCAAATAATACTATTAATAGTATTTAAGTGCACTTTTGTTGTAGCATGGAGTCCCCAAAATTCTTTGCGTGCCGGCAGATCGTCAGGAGACACACACCATGAAAATTACCAAGCTCGAAACCTTCATCGTCCCGCCGCGCTGGTGCTTCCTCAAGATCGAGACCGACGAGGGCATCGTCGGTTGGGGCGAGCCGGTGGTGGAAGGCCGCGCGCATACGGTCGCCGCGGCCGTCGAGGAACTCTCCGATTATCTGATCGGGAAGGACCCGCTGTTGATCGAGGATCACTGGCAGGTGATGTACCGCGCGGGCTTCTATCGCGGCGGCCCGATTACGATGAGTGCGATCGCCGGCGTCGATCAGGCGCTGTGGGACATCAAGGGCAAGCATCATGGCGTGCCGGTGCATGCGCTGCTCGGCGGCCAGGTACGCGACAGGATCAAGGTGTACTCGTGGATCGGCGGCGACCGGCCGAGCGATGTCGCGAACAACGCGCGCGCGGTGGTCGAGCGCGGCTTCAAGGCCGTCAAGATGAACGGCTCGGAAGAGTTGCAGATCATCGACACCTTCGACAAGGTGCAAGGCGTGATCAACAACGTTGCGGCGGTGCGCGAGGCGGTCGGCCCGAACATCGGCATCGGCGTGGACTTCCACGGCCGCGTGCACAAGCCGATGGCGAAGGTGCTCGCCAAGGAACTCGACCCGTACAAACTGCTGTTCATCGAAGAGCCGGTGCTGTCGGAGAACGCCGAGGCGCTGCGCGACATCGTCAACCAGACCAACACGCCGATCGCGCTCGGCGAGCGTCTCTATTCGCGCTGGGACTTCAAGCACATCCTGTCGGGCGGCTACGTCGACATCATCCAGCCGGACGCATCGCACGCGGGCGGCATCACCGAGTGCCGCAAGATCGCCGCGATGGCCGAAGCCTACGACGTCGCGCTCGCGCTGCATTGCCCGCTCGGCCCGATCGCGCTCGCGACCTGCCTGCAGATCGACGCGGTCAGCTACAACGCGTTCATCCAGGAACAGAGCCTCGGCATCCACTACAACCAGGGCAACGACCTGCTCGATTACATCAAGAACCCGGAAGTCTTCGAGTATGAAGACGGCTTTGTGTCGATTCCCCAGGGCCCGGGACTCGGCATCGAGGTCAACGAGCAGAAGGTCCGCGAGATGGCGAAGGTCGGTCATCGCTGGCGGAATCCGGTGTGGCGTCACGCGGACGGCAGCGTCGCCGAATGGTGATTGGTGGGCCATTGCGCCCGCGCGTTCCGGCCACGTGACGCGCGGGCAGCCCGAACCTGCCTCAATCCCCGCACCGCCTTATTCCGCCTCGCTCCCGCGACGTTTGTTCGGTATCGGACAGACGCATCGTCTGCTCCTTGCTGAAATGCATGCCAACAACGCATGCAGCGGGGAACACCATGGGCGAATTCCTTCCTGACTATCTGATCCGCGAACAGGCGGCGGTCGGTGCGCTGGTCGTCTTCGGCGTGCTGCGCATCATCGGCGCGATGGTCGCCTACGAGCGCGGCTGGAGCATCGCGGTGGTCGGGAAGTGCTTTATCGCCGCGGCAGTGCTGTACTGCCTGCCGCAGGTTTTCGATCTGCTCACGCAAATGGTCGGCACGCACGCGGCCGGCGCCGAACTCGAAGGCAAGGCCGCCGGCTGCGCGATCGCATTGTTCTGCGCGCCGATTCTCGGTCATCGCCTCGGCCTCGAGTAAGCGCGCAGCGAGCCGGTCCGCGCGATGCGACTGATGCCTGCATTGCTGGAACGGGCGCGCGACGACGCGCTGCTTGCCTGAAAAGTAGTAGCGGGTGTGCTGGCCACAGCCAGGCGACCGTGTGTATTGCGCCGCACGTGCTTCGCAGTGCGGCGCTTTTTTATGCAGCGCGCGTCGCGTTCAACCGAGCGCAGCGAACGCCGGCACGGTGTGTGACAACGCTGCCGCGACGACGAACACGCCGATCATCACGAGCGCTTCCAGATACATCACGTTGACGAAAGTATGCGCATCCATCGTCGACGCGGTGCGACGCAGGCGCGGCAGCGCCGACGTGCGGTTCAGCGCGCCGAGCACCAGCGCGAGCGCGACCAGCACGAGCTTCAACGTCAGCACGTGACCCCACGTGCTCGCCTGAATCGCTTCGAACGAGCCACCCGAGCCGCGCACCGCATTGAAGACACCCGATAGCAACACCAACGCGACCGCGACGAGCGACACGTTCGACACCTGAGTGGCCGTGCGAATCAGCATGCCGCGCGCGGTCGATGCGCCGAGCGCCGGCAGCACCGCGAAGCCCGCGGCCATCGCGACGCCGCCCCAGACGCTCGTCGCGAGCACGTGCAGCGTCTGCATGCCGATCGCGGCCGATACGACGCCGGCATCGGCCGCATGACCGAGCGACGCCTTGCCCGCCGAGATCGCGAGCACCGCGAGCCACAGCAGCGTGTTGCGTAGCATGCCCGTGCCATGGCTCAGCGCGGTGCCGAGCAGCACCAGGGCGCCGCCGAACGCGACGCTCCAGCCGTAGCCAACATGCGTTTGCGTCAGCACCGTCGGCACCGCGCCGAACGCCGCGGGCAACGCGACGCCGCTCATCGACGCCGCCTGATACAACAGCCAGCCGAGATCCGCGAGCACCAGCACGATGGTGGCCGCGAGCATCGAGCGATGCGCGCGCATCCAGCCGGGGCGCGCGGGTGACGTGCCTTGCTGCCCGTCCTTCGCGAGCCATGCGCCGAGTAGCGCCGAGCCAACGGCGAAGCCGAACGCGACGTTCATGAGCGCGGCCATTGCGACCTGCCCGATCCACAGTCCGTCGAAGTTCATTTGACGTCGAACGCGAAGTCGCCTTGCGTACGATGGCCATCGGTGGCCACCGCGATCCAGTGCACCGCATAGCGGCCGCTCGTCAGCTGAGGCAGCGCGAGGTGCATCTCGCGGGCGTCAGCGCCATCGACTGTCGATGCGGTCGAAGTCGCGGGCTTGCCGCTTGTATCGGCGAGTGTGATTTTGCTGAACGCCGGCTCGAGCGGCTCGGTGAAATGAATGGTTACGTCGGCGGGCGCGATGGCCTCGGCGTTCGCGGCCGGCACGCTCGAGATCAGATGCGCATGCGCGAACGCGGTGGATGACATGGCCAGCGCCACCGCGCCGGACATCAACGCTCGCAGCGTCGACGAGGAGAAATCGAATAGCTTCATGTAGGGCCGATAGCGGATGAGAACGAACGGAACAGAGCCTGGCCGACGACGCGCATCGTCTGCACGACGGCCGGCGAGCCCGGAAGTGTACGCTTCGATGGCGCGCGCGGGGATCGGTTCAACATGGCTCGATGAGACAAAGGCATTGACCACGACGCACGACGCAACTGAAGTCCGAAACTGGCAAACGCGACACACTGTCGCATGGCGGTCACACCTGGAACCGCATCTAATGCGGCAAATAGTCACCATTACCCTTCGATGATAGAATGCTGCGTCGCCGCAGCGACGGCTGTCCTTCACACCGAGCCGCCCGAAGTTCGGTCAGGTCCCCGATTCTGATGGAGTTACGCGTGTCTTCAAGACGCCTCTTCCGCCCGTTGCTTGCCCTTCTGCTGATCGGCTCCGCGGGTGTCTATAGCGCTGCGAAAGCGCAGACTCAACCGAAGGCCCCCGACACGATGGAAGCGCGCGTGCAAGGCTGCACGGCCTGCCACGGCTCGCATGGGCAAGGCACCGACAACGACTACTTCCCGCGTCTCGCGGGCAAGCCGGCGGGATATCTGTTCAATCAGTTGCAGAACTTCCGTGAAGGGCGTCGCAAGTACCCGCCGATGAACTACCTCGTCACGTACCTCTCCGACGACTATCTGCATCAGATCGCCACCTTCTTCTCGCAGCAGCGCCCACCGTATCCGACGCCGGCCAAGCCGACGGCCTCGGCCACCACGCTCGCGCGCGGTGAGCAGATCGTGCTGCATGGTGATGCGAACAAGCAGGTGCCTGCTTGCGTGGCCTGCCACGGCAAGGCACTGACCGGTATGGAACCGGCGATCCCCGGTCTCGTCGGCCTGCACGCCGACTACATCAGCGCGCAGCTCGGCTCATGGCGTTCGGGCACGCGCCGTGCGATCGCACCGGACTGCATGCACACCATCGCCACGCGCCTTAGCGACGAAGACGTGAACGCCGTCGCGGCCTGGCTTGCCACGCAGCAGGCTCCGCAAAACCCCGTGCCGGCTCCGGCCCGCTCCTTGAAGACTCCGCTTGCCTGCGGCAGCGCACCGCAATAAGGCGCCGGGAGAGACATTCAAATGAAACGCAAGTCTTTGTTCGCCCTCTCGGCAGTCGTCGTGGTCGCGGCCGCCGCACTCGTTCCCGTCCTGTGGTCGGGCGGCGATCATCTGCATAGCAGCGGCGCGGCCGTCGCGGCAACGCCCGCGGACCAGGCCGACCTGATCAAGAAGGGCGAGTACCTCGCCCGCGCCGGCGACTGTATCGCCTGCCACACCGTGCGCGGCGGCCAGCCGTTCGCCGGCGGCCTGCCGATGGCCACGCCGTTCGGCACGATGTTCACGCCGAACATCACGCCTGACGACCAGTACGGCATCGGCAAGTGGACCCAGGACGACTTCTATCGCGCGATGCACACCGGTCGCTCGAAAGATGGCAGCCTGCTCTATCCGGGCTTCCCGTTCACGAGCTACACGAAGGTCACGCGCGCCGACTCCGACGCGATCTACGCGTACCTGCGCTCGGTCACGCCGGTCAACGTACCGAGCCGTCCGCACGAACTGAAATTCCCGTTCAACCAGCGCAACATGCTGATCGGCTGGCGCACGTTGTTCTTCCGTGAGGGCGAGTTCAAGCCGGACCCGACCAAGTCGGTCGAATGGAACCGCGGTGCGTATCTGGTCGAAGGCCTCGGCCACTGCGGCATGTGCCATACGTCGATCAACGCGATGGGCGGCCCGGTCAGCTCTGCGGCGTTCGCGGGCGGTCTGATTCCGCTGCAGAACTGGTATGCGCCGTCGCTGACGTCGAACAAGGAAGCCGGCCTCGGCGACTGGGACCTAAAGGACATCGCCGATCTGCTGAAGACCGGCGTGTCGAGCCGCGGCGCGGTGTTCGGTCCGATGGCCGAAGTGGTTCATAACAGCCTGCAGTATCTGTCGGCCGAAGACATCAACGCGATGGCGACGTACCTGAAGACGATTCCGCAGAGGAGCGAAGCACCGGAACCGCTGCAGCTCGAAACCTCGGAAAAGTTCGGCGGCGAACTGCTGAAGCAAGGTCAGAAGATCTATGCTGACAACTGCGCGAAGTGCCACGAAGACAATGGTCTCGGCCGTCCGCCGGCATTCCCGCCGCTCGCGAACAACCAGTCGATCCAGATGCCGTCGGCGGTCAACCCGATCCGCATGGTGCTGAACGGTGGCTATCCGCCGAGCACGGACGCGAACCCGCATCCGTACGGCATGCCGCCGTTCGCGCAATCTCTGTCGAACCAGGAAGTTGCAGCGGTCGTGACGTACATCCGTATGTCCTGGGGCAACCACGGCACGGCCGTATCGCCGCAGCAAGTGGCCGAGCTGCGTTCGGCGCCGCTCGACTAAGCAGGGTTTGACGCACCCCGGGCGCGGCCTGCGAGTTTCGCAGGCCGCGCCCTTCGTTTTTGCAGGACCGGTATCATGTGGGCCTGTTTGTGTTCGTGGTCGCCTTCGTGGGACCGTGCAGGAGGAAAGAGTCGTGCCTGTCGGTGAGCGTTTGAACAGCATCACCCATCTCGTCGGCGCCGTGCTGTCGGTGGTGGGGCTGGCGGCGCTCGTTACGATGGGCGCGCTCGCCGGCGACGCGTACAAGGTCGTCAGCTTCAGCGTGTATGGGGCGATGCTGTTCGTGCTGTATGCGATCTCGACGCTGTATCACAGCGTCAGCCATCCGCGTCTGAAGGCAATTCTGCAGAAATGCGATCATTCGGCGATCTACCTGCTGATCGCCGGCAGCTACACGCCGTTCACGCTCGTCACGTTGCGTGGACCGTGGGGCTGGTCGCTATTCGGCGTGAGCTGGGGGCTCGCTGCCCTCGGCATCGTGCAGGAACTCACGCTCGGGCGACGCACCCGCAGCGTGTCGATGGTGCTGTATGTGTTGATGGGATGGCTCGCGCTCGTAGCCGTCCGCCCGCTGGTGCAGGCGTTGCCGGCCGCGGGGACCGCGTGGCTCGTGGCCGGCGGCGTCATCTATAGCGCCGGCATCTATTTCTTCATCAACGACGAGCGCATCCGCCACGGACATGGTATCTGGCACCTGTTCGTACTGGCGGGCAGTCTGTGTCAATTCGTCAGTGTCGCGCGATATGTCGCGTGACGTTCCACGGCGACGAATTGCAACTTAAGGCCAGTCGACGTGTCTGCATAGCGCGTTGAAACCATTCGGCACATCTGTGATCGTGCCGCCGATTTCTCCGTGAACGGAACCGGGCTGCGGCCTCGCACACGCCATAGAGGCGTGTCGATGCCGCGCTGGTTTTTCCGCGTTGGGGTCCTATGGGCTCAGCGGGGCCGTTCGCGAAACTGCATTGCAAAGAGCTTTTATGTCTTTTGATTCCCTCGGCTTGTCCGAACCGCTGGTCCGTGCTGTCAACGAACTCGGCTACACCAGCCCGACTCCGATCCAGACTCAGGCGATCCCAGCCGTGCTCAACGGCGGCGATCTGCTCGCCGGCGCGCAAACCGGCACCGGCAAGACTGCCGGTTTCACGCTGCCGATCCTGCAACGCCTGAATTCGATGGCGCCGGCCGCCGGCGGCAAGCGGGTGGTGCGCGCGCTGATCCTCACGCCGACGCGCGAACTCGCCGCGCAGGTCGAAGAAAGCGTGCGTGCGTACGGCAAGTATCTGAAGCTGAAATCCACCGTGATGTTCGGCGGCGTCGGCATCAATCCGCAGATCGACGCGTTGAAGCGCGGCGTCGATATCGTCGTCGCGACGCCGGGCCGTCTGCTCGACCATATGCAGCAGAAGACCATCGACCTGTCGCATCTCGAGATTCTCGTACTCGACGAAGCGGACCGCATGCTCGACATGGGCTTCATCCACGACATCAAGCGCGTGCTCGCGAAGCTGCCGCCGAAGCGCCAGAACCTGCTGTTCTCGGCGACCTTCTCCGACGAGATCAAGGCGCTCGCCGACAGCCTGCTCGACTCGCCGGCGCTGATCGAAGTCGCGCGTCGCAACACGACGGCCGAAACGGTCGCGCAAAAGATTCACCCGGTCGATCGCGACCGCAAGCGCGAGCTGCTCACGCATCTGATCCGGCAGCACAGCTGGTTCCAGGTGCTCGTGTTCACGCGCACCAAGCACGGCGCGAACCGCCTTGCCGAGCAGCTGACGAAGGACGGCATCAGCGCGCTCGCGATCCACGGCAACAAGAGCCAATCGGCCCGCACGCGCGCGCTCGCCGAGTTCAAGGACGGCACGCTGCAGGTGCTGGTGGCGACCGACATCGCGGCACGCGGCATCGATATCGATCAATTGCCGCACGTGGTCAACTTCGATCTGCCGAACGTGCCGGAAGACTACGTGCACCGCATCGGCCGCACGGGTCGCGCGGGCGCGACGGGCGAGGCGGTGTCGCTCGTGTGCGTCGATGAACTGCAGTTGCTGAAGGACATCGAGAAGCTGATCAAGCGTCCGGTCCCGCAGGAAGTGATCGCCGGTTTCGAGCCAGACCCGACCGCGAAGCCGGAGCCGATCCAGCGACGCGGCCAGGGCGGCGGCGGGCGTTCACCGCGCCAGGGACAAGGCGCGGGACGTCGTGACGGCGGTGCTGGTGGCGGCGCATCGGCCAAGCCGGCTCAAGGCTCCGGTCAGCGTTCGGGCCAGCGTGCTTCGAACGCTCCGCCCGCGCCCCGGACGCAAGGTGTGAAGCCGGCCGGCAATGGCGGTCAGCCGCGTCGTGAGACGCAGCGGCACGACGATCGGCCGCGCGCCGCCGCGCACGATGGCGCTCCCGCCCACCATGCGCCGCGCAAGCCGCAAGGCAATCGTTCGGCCAACGGCAATCCGGGCGCGTTGCTCGGCGGTGGCGTGAAGCGCAACGATGCGCCGCGTGGCGCGCAGCCGTCGCGCAACGGCGACCGCGGCCGTTAAGCGTCGCTCTGCCTAAAGGTTGCCGGCATAGCAGCCGTTAGCGCTTCCCTGCTAGAAGACTAACGGCTGCTCGCGGCGGCAGCCCGCTTCAAATGCTCGATCTGCTGTTCCCATCGCTCGAGCACCGCACTCCCCTCTCCTTGCAATTCGAACGTGATGCCGCTCGTCAGGCGTGCATAACGGACGCTTTGCGCTTCCGCTGTGTCGATCGAGCCGAGCAGATAGACGAGGCCGCTGTCGTCGCCCTCGACACCGGGCAGCGGCGCCATACGCAATTGCACCTGATAGAACGCCGCATCGCAGACGAAACTCAACGCCGCGCGCCCGCTTTTCGCGATCGCGCGCGTCGCGCGCGCCTGCGGCCATAGCGCGATGCACAGGGTGCGCGAATCGGGTGCATAGAGTTCGCCGACGCTCAGCAGCGAGGTGCGCACGTGGCCGTTCGCATCGACGCTCAGCAGCGATGCGGTGAAGCCCAGTTTGTCCGCAAGCGACGAACCGTCGAACAAAGCGCGCACGTTGGCCGGCCATTCATCGAACGCGTTCTGTTCGAGCGGACGCGCGGACGTCGATGAGGAGGAGGAATCGCTCATGCCATCGATCCAGTCGAAGTAGTGGGTAAAGCTCAATCATGCCTCGAAAAAAGCAAAGCCCGCTGATGCGGGCTGATGCGGGCTTTGCTCTTTGATTCGCTTTCAAGGCTCAGCGAAAGAACACGTGCTGCGTGATTTTCGCGAGCGGGTAATGCACACCGGGCAGAATGCGCGCCGGCAGATCGAGCGGCTTGAGCAGCATCTTTACGCACATGTCGGCGGACAGATTGCGCCGCACCAGCTTATTGATGCGCGCCGCGCGCTCGCGGTTATACGCGCAGTCGTGCACGCGCTCCGGATAGCGAATCGCGAACACGTGGCGCAGTGCGATCTCCGAATCTTCGTTCTTGATTTCCATCACGCGACGCATCAACGCGCCGAGCACCGCGAGCCGGCCATTGCCCTCGATCCGGTTGTACTTCTTGAAGTACTTGAAAAAGTGCTTGTAGTGACGGACTTCGTCGGTGCGGATGTTGTCTGTGATCTGCTTGAGCACCGCTTCGTCCGAGCATTCGTTGATCGCTCGATACAGCGTCGCGGTACCCGTTTCGACTACGCAACGCGCGACCATCTCGAGCGCGCGGGTCTTTTCGAAGTCCTCGACCGAGCACGTCAGCGAATACTCGCCCATGAAATTGCGGAACGCGGTATGCCAGTCGAACTCGGGCCATACATACGCGATATAGGTCTGCAGCGCCCGGCCGTGCTGCATTTCCTCGGGCTCCCACTCGTGGTTGAGCCAGGCCGAGACCTCGGGGTCGTCGTGGAAAAAAGTACTCAGATTACTGGTGTAGAGATCAGTGCCGCTTTCGATGAACGAAGCAGCGCATAGCAACAGCAGCAGGTCTTCGTTGGCCGCGGCCTTCTGCCGGTCGATGCGCGTCAGATCGATGTCCTCGATCCGCCAGGGCATGACATGGTTCAGCTCCGTGTGCATTGTGTCTTGCTCCCATGCTGTACCGACCCGTGGAGTTCTTTGCAACCGCCCCCGCGCTCGCGCTCGCGCTCGCCGTGATGTTCTGCGTGCCGGATACAACGCCGTGAATTAGAGTTAGGCCCTTGTACTCTGCATGTTAGCCGGAGATATCCGACCATGCAGTTCACACAGCACAGACCATGCCGCAACGACGCAGTTCCGATTTCAAGATAGTCGAAATCTTGCAGCGTATTAAAACGAGATGCGCAAGGCAAAAAAAAGCCAGCCCAAAAGGCTGGCTTTTCGGACAGACACCAGGTCCGGCGGGTTGGGCACACGGGTGGAGCGAAGCCCACGGGCGGCCCCTCCTCGTCAGGCAGGTTGTATCTCGCCCGACATCGGACGCACGCGACGCATGCGCAGCGCCACGATGATCAGCGATACGCCCGACAGCACCGCCGCAAGCAGCACGTAATAACTCGGCGCGAGTTTGTCGCCGGTCAAATGAATGAAGGTTTCGACGATGGTCGGCGCGAAGCCGCCGAAGATCGTCACGCCGATGCTGTAACCAATTGAAAGGCCAGTCGAGCGCACCTGGGTCGGGAAGATTTCCGACATCAGCGCCGGCATCGGCCCCGAGTACGAGGCCTTGAAAATACCGGCGACGCCTTGCAGCACGAGCAGCCAGCCAATCGTCGGATGGGTCTGCAACCATGCGAACATCGGATAGATCAGCAGGCCCATCAGGATCGACGTGCTCAGCATGATGCGAATTCGTCCGATGCGATCGGACAGCGCGCCCATGATCGGCGAGAAGATGAACTGCATGCCGCCGTTCAGCACGACCACGCCGAACGACGCGGCCGCCGCCATATGCAGTTGCTTGACCGCGTAGAGCGGCATATAGAGCTGCAGCACGTACACGCCGACCGTCGACTGCGCAACGATACCGATCGCGAGCAGCAGGTTGACCCACTGATTCGAGAACGACGCGTCTTTCGATCCGTTCACGACCTTGCGCTCGCCGGCCGCCTCGCTAGCCGCGCGCGCTTCACGCAGTGCGAGGAATTCGGGCGTCTCGTCGAGATGCGAGCGGATGTAGTAGCCGACCGGCCCGACCAGCAGACCGAACACGAACGGCACACGCCAGCCCCAGCTGTTCAGGTGCTCGGCCGGCAGCCATGCGGTCAGCAGTGAACCGAAGGCCGCCGCGGTGATCGCCGCGAGGCCCTGGCTCGCGAACTGCCAGCTCGCGTAGTAGCCGCGCCGCGTCGCGCTGTGTTCGACCATGAACGCGGTCGCGCTGCCGAACTCGCCGCCGACCGCGAAGCCCTGCACGAGCCGCGCGAACAGCACCAGCAGCGGCGCCGCGAGACCGATCGTCGAAAACGGCGGCATCACGGCCATCGTGAAAGTACCGACCATCATCAGCGCGATCGCGAGCGTGAGCGCCGCCTTGCGGCCCTTGCGGTCGCCGTACACGCCGAGCACGATCGCGCCGAGCGGGCGCATCAGGAACGAGATGCCGAAGGTGGCGATCGCGAGCAGCGTCGACAGCCACTCGTCCTGCATCGGGAAGAACTGCTTCGCGATGATCGTCGCGAAGTAGCCATAGACCAGAAAGTCGAACCATTCGAGCGCGTTGCCAATCGACGACGAGAAAACGATCCGCCGCACCATCGCTTTCGAAAGCGGCGCGGCGTGAGGAGAAGCAGTCGTCGAATGCGACGCGGGGGTGTTCATGATGGTCTCCTGCTTGTCTGCTGCGTGATAGCTGTCTTGGGCGCCGCTTCGCCTGCATCGGCGAGGCGGCTGGGGTGGGCGCGCAATAGCGCGGCATGGGGAACGCCGCGCATTCGTTGCCTGTTGCCTCGGTGCCGGAGCTGAGTTCCGGCGTGGACGTCAGCTCCGGGCGTTGCCTCGTCGTGCGCTAGAAGCCGGCGGCGAGACCGTCGCGGCGGCTGTCGCTGGCCGCCACGTAGCCGCGTTCCGGCTCGTTGCGATCGAGCTTCCAGATGAACTGGCCGGAACCGAAGTCCATGTACGGATCGTCGACCGACTTGATCGTGTGGCCGAGCTTCTGCAGGCCCTCGGTGGTCTTCGGATCGAGCGTCGACTCGATATCGACCGTGAAGTCGCGGTTGACCTTCCAGCGCGGCGCATCGCAAGCGGCCTGCGGCTGCTGACCGTAGTCGAGCATGCGCACCACGGTCTGCAGATGGCCTTGCGGCTGCATGTCGCCGCCCATCACGCCGAAGCTCATCACCGCTTCCTGTTGGCCATTCACCTGCTGCGTGAGGAACGCCGGGATGATCGTGTGGAACGGCCGCTTGCCGCCCTCGACGACGTTCGGCGACTTCGGATCCATCGAGAAGCCACAGCCGCGGTTCTGCAAGGCGATGCCGGTGTCCGGCACCACCACACCCGAGCCGAAGCCCATGTAGTTCGACTGGATGAAGCTGACCATCATGCCGCTCTCGTCCGCGGCCGACATGTAGATCGTGCCGCCCGCCTTCGGCATGCCGAAGTCGAAGTGCGTTGCGCGCTTCGGGTCGATCAGCTTCGCGCGCGAGCTCAGGTACGCGTCGTCGAGCATCTGCTCGGGCGTGACTTCCATCGACCGCGGATCGGCGACGTAGCGATACAGATCGGCGAACGCGAGCTTCATCGCTTCGATCTGCAGATGCTGCGATTCGACGCTGTCGACCTTCTGCGAGTTCACGTCGAACTTTTCGAGGATGCCGAGCGCAACCAGCGCCGCGATGCCCTGGCCGTTCGGCGGAATCTCGTGCACCGTGTAGCCGCGATAGTCCTTGCCGATCGGCTCGACCCAGTCCGCACGGTAGTTGCGCAGATCGTCGGCGGTCAGCGCGCCGCCGCCTGCGCGCGCGAACGCGGCGATCCGCTCGGCGATCTCGCCTTCGTAGTACGAGCGCGGACCTTGTTCTGCGAGCAGGCGCAGCGTCCTGGCGTGACCGGGGAAGCGCACCAGCTCGCTGACCTCAGGCGCGCGGCCGCGCGGCATGAAGGTCTGCGCGAAGCCCGGCTGATCCTTCAGTTCCGGCACCGCGGCCGCCCACTTGTACGCGACGATGCTCGCCACCGCGTGACCGCGCTCGGCGATCTCGATGGCCGGCTCCATCAGGTCGGCGAACGGCAGCTTGCCGAACTTCTGGTGCAGCGCTTCCCAGCCGGCGATCACGCCCGGCACGGTGACCGCATCCCAGCCGCGCTTCGGCTGCATCGCGAGGCCGTTTTCCTCGCCGTATTTGCGCTTGAAGTAGTCGACGTTCCACGCGGCCGGCGCCACGCCCGACGCGTTCAGACCATGCAGCTTCTTGCCGTCCCACACGAGCGCGAACGCGTCGCCGCCCAGGCTGCACGACACCGGCTCGACCACCGTGATCGCGGCGGCGGCCGCGATGGCCGCGTCGACGGCATTGCCGCCCTTCCACAGCATGCGCAGCCCGGCCTGCGCGGCGAGCGGGTGCGACGTCGAAACGATATTGCGTGCGAATACGGGCAGACGTTGCGTCGGATAAGGGTTTTGCCAGTTGCTGAAGCCAGTCATGTCGAACACTCTCGAAAGCGCGGGCCGGCACAAAAAGTCGCCGGACATCAGGGGAAAGGTTGTAAAGCAGCTAAATCGCGAAACCCAGGATTGCATCGCGAAGCGCGCCAAAAAACAAATTCATTTATTAAATGAATAAATGCGTAATGCGCCTGAATGAGGGTTCGAGCAGATCCGGCGTGGTCGGGGCGAGTTCCAGCGGACTGCGCCAGTTGGCGGACAAGAGGCGCGATGGTCTTACAATAGCCGCAACCGCGTTCGTCCACGGCGGGCTTCCGGCCAGCCGCTCGATAACGTCGACGGACTGCGCCGACATCACAGCCACGACACAACACACATGACACGAGACCCCCGCCTGACTCTCAACGCCCGGCAACAGGAATTGCTGGAGTGGGTGCAACGCGACGGCTTCGTGACCGTGGACGACCTCGCGAGCCATTTCGACGTCACCCCGCAGACGATCCGCCGCGACGTCAACTGGCTCGCCGATATGAACCTGCTGCGCCGCTATCACGGCGGCGCCAGTCTGCCGACCAGTTCCGAGAACGTCTCCTACACCGCGCGCCAGCGCATGTTCCATGACGAGAAGCGACGCATCGCGGCGCTGGTGGCCACTCACATTCCGGATCAGGCATCGCTGTTCATCAACCTCGGCACGACCACCGAGGAAGTCGCACGCGCGCTGAACCGTCACCGCGGCTTGCGCGTGATCACGAACAATCTGAACGTCGCGAGCATGATGAGCGGCTACCCGGACTGCGAGGTGCTGGTGACGGGGGGCATCGTGCGGCCGTGGGACAAGGGTATCGTCGGTGAACTGGCGATCGATTTCATCCGCCAGTTCAAGGTCGACTTCGCGATCATCGGCACGTCGAGCATCGAAACGGACGGTACGCTGCGCGATTTCGACACGCGCGAAGTGCGTGTCGCCGAGGCGATCATCGAGCATGCACGCACCGTTTTCCTCGCCGCCGATCACTCCAAGTTCGGCCGGCCCGCGCTAGTTCGTCAGGGACATCTGGAGCAGATCGACGCGCTGTTCACCGACGCCGCACCGCCCGCCGACATGGCAGAGGCGCTGAGCGCCGCGAATTGTCAAATCTATATTGCCGGATAATTCCAGGCGTTCTCCGCCATGTTGCGGTGCACGCAAAACCTCGCGTGAAATCAAGAATTTGGCTGCACGGGCGGACCGCCTATCGTTCGGCCAATTGTCAAAGGGAAAATTTACGGGGACCAGGTTGGCGTTTCATCGGTGCTCGCCTACACTCCAGTTCCCCAGCGTACGTTGCGAGTCTCGCACGGCGTCGGTTGTGTGAATCTGTCGTGTAAGCCGTACCTCCCGCCCTGATCCTTAGCGGACCCCGCCCCGACCTACCGGTCGGCAGCAAGGCTGTCCGCAATTTGCTGACATGGAGAGAACGATGCTGAGTCCGCATGAATTCGCCACGTTGTTGCTCGTCAAGGACGCCCCCAACCAGGTCGAAATGGACCGAGAAGAACTCGACGCGTTGCTCGAACGCCAACTGGTGCAACTCGAACGCCTCGCATCGGGCAACGAAGAATGGCGCGTGACGGAAACCGGCGACACCGCATTGCGGGCCATAAAACGTTATTCCTGAGTTATCCCTGCAGTTGACAGCGGGCCGCCTTCGCGGCCCTTTGTCGTGCGTATCTCATTTACACAGTAAATTCGCGCGACGGACTTCCCACCCTCGCGCATGCCCAAGACGCTCTCCGCCGACGACATCCAGCAGTTTCGCGAAGCCATGCGACGCGTCGCGGAAAACGCGTTCGCGACCCGCGGAGCACAAGGCGTGACGATGCGCGAGCTGGCGAAGGAGCTCGGCTGCAGCGCGATGACTCCCTATCGCTATTTCCGCGACAAGGAAGAAATTCTGGCGATGGTCCGCGCCGCCGCGTTCAACCGCTTCGCCGCGCGCCTCGAAGCGGCCGCGAAAGCCATCCCCGCGACCGCCCCCGCCATCGATCACAGCGCCGTCAGCCGGGCCTATGTCGACTTCGCGCTCGATGAGCCGCACGCCTACCGTTTGATGTTCGATCAAACGCCGCAACGGCAACGCGCTTACCCTGAACTGGCCGCAGCGTCGCAACGCGCGTGGCGTCTGCTGGAAGCGCACTTCGAGCGGCTCGTCGAGGCGGGTGTTCTCGAAGGCGATCCACGCCTGATCGGCTACGCGTACTGGACGAGCCTGCACGGCTTCACGATGCTCGCGCTCGCGAACCAGTTGCCGCCACCGGCGGCGCAACAGGCCGATTCCGCCGGCGACCACGCACATGAGCCGTCGCGCGAAGCGGTGTTCGCGCAGATCCTGCGCATGCTGTGGCGGGGAGCGTTGGCGCCGCAAAAGTGAACCGATGGGCTGGGCAGGCGGCCCGAGAGTCGGGCTCGCCAGTCAACCCGCTGGCACTTAGCCGCTACGCAAAGTCGAATCGACCGTCGCCCGCCAGCTGATCGCCCTTGCGCGCTGCTCGTTGAAGAACTCGACCCACTGGTTGCGCACCTTCGGATCGCTGCTCGTCCCCTCGCTCGCATGGCGCTGCGCGATCGACGCCTGGAACGCGCAGAAGTCGTCGTTCGATAGCCGGCCGCGCCGGTTCGCCACATAGGCATCGAAGAACGTCTCGTAGACGATCTGCGCGTCGTGGCCGTAATCGACGGTTTGCGGCGAACACATCTTCTGCAACGCCTCGAACGACGTCGCGCCCCTCGTCCCTTCCAGACTCGGCGTGCTCACGCATCCTGCCAGAAGTGCGGCAGCGCCGATCATCAAAAATCCTCGCATTCATCACCTCGAAATGGCTGCTGCCAAGAGTATCGTCCGCGGTCGCGCGTTACGCCACTGCGTCGCCATTCGGTCCACATTCGTTCGAAACAAGCGAACTTTACTTTTTCGAATATGTTCATTAAAGTTCGAAAACGAACATGATTCGTTCAATTAGCTTTCCAACTCAGTTCCGGATTCGATGCAGAGGGCTCGCAGGTGACGCAAGGCACGAAATACGATCTGCTCGTCGTCGGTGGCGGGATCAACGGCGCCGGCATCGCCCGCGACGCGGCCGGCCGTGGTCTGTCGGTGCTGCTGTGCGAACAGGACGATCTGGCCGCGCACACGTCGTCGGCGAGCACCAAGCTGATCCACGGCGGGCTGCGCTACCTCGAGTACCGCGAGTTCGGGCTCGTGCGCAAGGCGCTGCAGGAGCGCGAAACGTTGCTGCGCGCGGCGCCGCACATCATCTGGCCGCTGCGCTTCGTGATGCCGCACATGCCCGAGCTGCGCCCCGTGTGGCTGATTCGCGCGGGTCTTTTCCTCTACGACCATCTGGCCAAACGCGAACTGCTGCCGGGCTCGCGCGGCATCGCGATGAGCCGGCATCCGGCCGGCGCGCCGCTCGTCGAAACGATCAAGCGCGGTTTCGTTTATTCGGACGGCTGGGTCAACGACGCCCGCCTCGTCGTGCTGAACGCGCTCGACGCGCACGAGCGCGGCGCCACGATCCTCACGCGCACGAAGCTGATCGCCGCTGTGCGCGCCAGCGGCGAGTGGCGCGCGCAACTGCAACGCGCGGACGGCACCACGCTCGACGTGCGCGCCGCCGCGATCGCGAACGCGGCGGGCCCGTGGGTCGGCGAGCTGCTGAAGGGGCCGCTCGGCCGGCCGTCGTCGCATAGCGTGCGGCTCGTCAAGGGCAGCCACATCGTCACGCGGCGCCTGTTCGAACACGACCACGCGTACATCTTCCAGAACCCGGACAAGCGGATCATCTTCGCGATTCCCTATGAGCACGACTACACGCTGATCGGCACGACCGACCTCGAATATCGCGGCGACCCGTCCCGAGTCGCGATCGACGCCAACGAAACGCAGTACCTGTGCGATTCGATCAACCGCTACTTCAGGCAGAAGATCTCGCCCGCCGACGTGCGCTGGAGCTATTCGGGCGTACGCCCGCTGCTGGAGGACGAGAACGCGGACAATCCGTCGGCGGTCACGCGCGACTACTCGCTCGAACTCGATGCGCCCGCGAACGAGGCGCCGCTGCTGTCGGTATTCGGCGGCAAGATCACGACTTTTCGCAAGCTCGCCGAGCAGGCCGTCGATACGCTCACCGATGCGCTGCACCATGGCGCGCCAGCGTGGACCGCCGACGCGCCGCTGCCGGGCGGCGACATCGCACAGGCGAACTTCAATCGCTTCCTCGGAGAGTTCTCGCGCGAACATGCGTGGCTGCCGGCATCGCTCGCGCATCGGCTCGCGCGCGCGTATGGCACGCGTGCGAATCGCGTGATCGGTCCCGCGCGCTCACGCGCCGAGCTTGGTCGCGAGTTCGCGCCGGGTCTGCACGAAGCCGAGCTGGTTTATCTGCGCGATACCGAATGGGCGCGCACCGCGCAGGACGTGCTGTGGCGGCGCTCGAAGCTCGGCCTGCATGTCGAGCCGGGCACGCTCGAGCCGGTCACGCGCGACATCGACGCGTGGTTTGCGCATGAACCGGCCCGGCAGAGCGCATAGGCGACACGGCAGACCACACCCGCGAGCGGAGCAGGCCACCCACCGCAGCTTCGGCTGGACGACGCCGGCACACGCCCTCACACTATGGCGGCCCGCTCACAACAACACGCCGCCCGCATCGCCGGCCAGGCAATCCGGCGATCCGTACCATGCATGGAGAAGAGACAATGCAGGATCAGTACGTCCTCGCGCTTGACCAAGGCACCACCAGCTCACGCGCGATGCTGTTCGACCGCCGCGGCAACGTCGTGTCGACCGCGCAAAAGGAATTCCAGCAGATCTACCCGCACCCGGGCTGGGTCGAACACGATCCGCAGGAAATCTGGTCGACGCAGGCCGGGGTCGCCGCCGAGGCGGTCACGCGAGCCGGCATGAACGGCACGTCGATCGCGGCGATCGGCATCACGAACCAGCGCGAAACCACGATCGTGTGGGATCGCGAAACCGGCCACCCGATCTACAACGCGATCGTCTGGCAGGACCGCCGCACCGCCGACTTCTGCGACGAACTGAAGGCGCAAGGTCTCGAAGCGAGCGTGCGCGCGAAGACCGGTCTGCCGATCGACTCGTACTTCTCGGCGACCAAGATCCGCTGGATTCTCGACAACGTCGAAGGCGCGCGCGAAAAAGCGCGTCAAGGCCGGCTCGCGTTCGGCACCGTCGACAGCTGGCTCATGTGGAATTTCACGAAAGGCGCGCTGCACGTCACCGATGTGACCAACGCGTCGCGCACGATGCTGTTCAACATCCACACGCTGCAGTGGGACGACGAGTTGCTTGCCGCACTCGACATTCCGCGCAGCATGCTGCCGGAAGTGCGGCCGTCGTCGGAGGTGTATGGACCGACTGTGACCACCGTGTTCGCATCGAAGATTCCGCTCGCGGGCATCGCCGGCGATCAGCACGCCGCATTGTTCGGCCAGATGTGCACCGAGTCCGGCATGGTCAAGAACACCTACGGCACCGGCTGCTTCCTCGTGATGAACACGGGCGCCAAACCGATCGAATCGAAGAACAATCTCGTCACGACGATCGCCTGGCAAATCGGCGATCGTATCGACTACGCGCTCGAAGGCAGCATCTTCATCGCCGGCGCGGTGGTGCAGTGGCTGCGCGACGGCCTCGGCATCATCAGGAACGCGGCCGAAATCGAAACGCTCGCGCGCAGCGTGCCGCATTGCGACGGCGTGTATCTGGTGCCCGCGTTCGCCGGCCTCGGCGCGCCGCACTGGAACGCACGCGCGCGCGGCACGCTGTTCGGCGTCACGCGCGGCACGACCTCCGCGCATATCGCGCGTGCGGCGCTCGATTCGATCGCGTATCAATCGCTCGACGTGCTGAAGGCGATGGAAGCCGACTCGGGCATTCGCATCGGCGAGCTGCGCGTGGATGGCGGCGCCTGCGCGAACAATCTGCTGATGCAGTTCCAGGCGGACATCCTCGGCGTCGACACGGTGCGCCCCCAGGTGTCCGAGACGACCGCGCTCGGTGCCGCCTATCTGGCCGGTCTCGCGGTCGGCTACTGGAAGGATATCGACGAGTTGAAAAGCCAGTGGAAGCTCGAGCATCGCTTCACGCCGGCGCTGCCGCACGCGGAGGTCAGGACCTGCCTCGATGGCTGGCAGCGCGCGATCCGCGCGGCGAAGGCCTGGGCCGATACACCGTAAGGCCGCAGGCGCGCACAACATCGAAAGGACGGGGTTCGAAAGCACGTATGATGACGCTTTTCACCCCGGCGAGCGGGCCAGCAGCCCGCCGCCCGCGCGTCTTGCGCTTATCGTTCTTCAGGCATGATCGACCACCTCATCTGTGACTGCGACGGCGTGCTCGTCGACAGTGAAGTCATCGCCGATCGCGTAATGTTCGACACGCTGACGGCCACCTTTCCCGGCATCGATTTCGCCCCCGTCGTCAAAACCGCGTTCGGCCAGCAGACCTCGCGCTTTCTCGCCAGTCTCGAAAAGCAGTTCGACATCACGCTGCCCGCGAACTTCCTCGATACGATCGAGCACAACGTCGAGCTCGCGCTCGCCACGTCGCTCGGTCCGATCCACGGCGTGCGCGATGCGCTGCAACGCGTGACACTGCCGGCCGCGGTCGTGTCGAACAGCCGTATGACGCGCGTCAGCGCATCGGTACGGCGTGCCGGTCTGCAGCAGATTTTCGGCGAGCGCGTATTCAGCGCCGAGCAGGTCGCGCGGCCGAAGCCCTATCCCGATGTTTATCTATTCGCGGCCACGTCGCTTGGCGTCGAGCCGGCGCGCTGCCTCGTCGTCGAAGACAGCGTCTCGGGTTTGAACGCGGCGCGCGCGGCCGGCATGAAGACGATCGCTTTCGTCGGCGCGAGCCATATTCCGGACGGCTATGCGGATGCGCTGCGCGCGATGGGCATCACGCGGATCATCAAGCACATGGATGAACTGCCCGCGCTGATCGACGCGGGCGTGCGCGGCGAGTTCGGCGACGTGCAGTCGTAGCGGTTTTGCCCAACGCCGATAAAAAAAGCCGGTTCTTCTTGCGAAGAACCGGCTTTTTGCTTAATGGCGTCGCGCGCCGCTCGATGGATGCTTCGTCAAGCCTCAGCCACCGCACCCTCGCGCACCTGCGCGAGCATCTCGCGAAACTCGACCAGCTCGGCGATCGTCAGCATCGGCAGATCGTGTTGCGCGGCAAAGCGCTCGACGTCCGCGCCGCGCGTCATCGTGCCATCGGCGTTCATCAGTTCGCACAGCACGCCGGCCGGCTTCAGCCCCGCGAGGATCGCGAGATCGACCGTGCCTTCGGTGTGGCCGCGGCGCGCCAGCACGCCGCCCGGCATCGCGCGCAGCGGGAACACGTGGCCAGGGCGCACGATGTCGGCGGGCTTGGCCGAATCGGCGATCGCCGCGCGGATCGTGGTCACGCGATCCTGTGCCGACACGCCGGTGCTGACGCCTTCACGCGCTTCGATCGACACCGTGAACGCGGTGCCGTGACGGCTTTCGTTGTTGACGGCCATCGGCGGCAGTTCGAGCGCGCGGATCTTGTCGTCGGGCAGGCACAGACACACGATGCCGCTGCATTCGCGGATCAGCAACGCCATCGTTTCGACCGACAGGCGCTCAGCCGCGACGATCAGATCGGCTTCATTCTCGCGGTCGTGGTCGTCCTGCAGCACCACGGCGCGCCCCTCGCGCAGCGCCTGCAAGGCGGCGGCGATACGCGGCGGAACGGCTTCGGTGACAAGCAGAGGGAGATCGGCGAAGGCATCGTCTGCGATCGTCGACGGAGCGGGAAAAGTAGCAAAGGACATGTTGAAACGCTCATCGCAAAAGTTGGGCGAGAAACGTTTCAGGGCATTGCAAACAGACTGACACGCTGCCGCCGAGCACCGCACGAAGCGGACGCTTATCGGCCGCCCACGCTACGGGCGGCGTCGCGGAACGCACATGACTATCTGCACATCTTCTTCCATCCGGACTATGACCGTCGGCTCTGGCTTCTGACCAGATCTGCTGACCCCGCCGCTGTCTCCACTACTGCGAAGACCACTCGATGCGGGCGCTCGCGGGCTTGCCGGCTCACGCTATCGCGCTGCCGGCCTACCGCCGGTGGGGAATTGCACCCCGCCCTGAAGACGCACTGATTGCCGGTTCGACCGGCCGGCGAAGCATACAACAGTCGCGCAAGCACTGCAGCGCGACGAGTAAAGACCCTACTGACGGCGTTGGACTTGCGTCATCGAACGCCGTCGATTCTCAACCCGGCGCGGCTTCGCGCGCGGCTTCATCGCGTGCGGCGCTCGCGGGCCGCACCTCCCAGCGCGGCGGCGTCTCAGCCCGCAGCGTCACGCGAAACGCGCGCGCCTCGGTGTCGCCGGGATTGCGCAGGCTGTGCGGCTGGTCGGCGTCGAACACGATCGCGTCACCGGTCGCGAGCAGTTGGCGCTGGTCGTGCACGCTGACTTCGAGCGTGCCGTCGCTGACCACCAGATTCACCGTGGTGCCCGGCGCGCGACGAATGCCCGCCTCCGTATGCAGCGGCGCGATCCGCAGTTCGTGAAACTCGGCGGCGATCGACTCGTCGTCGGGATACAGCGGACGCACCGAGTAGCGCCCGTTCGCGCTGACCACGCGCGCCGAGCGCTCGGCCGGCAGATGCTCGAAGCCGTTGGTCGCGTGACGCCGCAGAAACGCCGCCACCGACACCTTCAGCGCCGCCGCCACCTTGCACAGCACCTTGATCGACGGCACGCTGCGCGCCGACTCGATCTGCGCGAGCATCGCGCGCGACACGCCGGACGCGCGCGCCAGCGCATCGAGCGAAAGCTGCCGTTCGGCGCGCAGCCGCGCCAGATTCACACCGACCAGTTGTTCGAGCGCATCGAAGGGTTCGGCGGAGCGCGGCCCGGCGTTGGAGTCGGCATCGGCCGAAGGATCGCGGACCAGCGCGAGCGGGGAATGCATATTGGCCTCCAGAGCGCCGCCACGCGGCGCAAGAGCAGTAAGTGGAGGCAAGATAGCATCGGCATTCGCCGCGCCCAACGAAGTTATCTTCACACTGTTATCAGGATCGCAGAGGCAAGCAACTGACGACTTACGTGCCTTGCGCGAGCGCGCGCGCCGGCGCATCCATGCGCGCCGCGAACCACGTGAGCAGCAGCGCGGCCACGCTGACCGCGGCCGCGACCCAAGGCAAGGTATCGAGCGCGTGACCGTGATCGATCACGAGACCGCCGAGCCACGCACCCGCCGCGTTGCCGACGTTGAACGCACCGATGTTCAGCGTCGACGCGAGATTCGGCGCGGCAGCCGCCTTCTGGACCACGCGCATCTGCAGCGGCGGTACCGTCGCAAACGCCGCGATGCCCCATACGAATACCGTGACTGCGGCGGCCACCGGCGAATGGCTGGTGCGCGCGAAGAGCGCCATCACGACCGCGAGCGCGGCGAGGATGCCCATCAGCGACGGCATCAGCGCGCGGTCCGCGAGCTTGCCGCCCACCATGTTGCCGACCGTCAGGCCCACGCCGAACAGCACGAGAATCAGCGTCACGCCGCGCGGCGAGAAGCCGCTCACCTGCTCGAGGATCGGCGCGATATAGGTGAACACGACGAACACGCCGCCGAAGCCGAGCACCGTCATCGCGAGCGCGGTCCACACTTGCGGGTCCCTCAGCACGCGCACTTCGTGGCCGAGGCCGGCCGGCCCGGTGTCGTGGCGGTTCGGCACCAGCGCGCTGATGCCCGCGAGCGACAGCACGCCGAAGCCGCTGACGATCCAGAACGCCGCGCGCCAGCCGAACTGCTGGCCGATGAAGGTGCCGAACGGCACGCCGAGCACGTTCGCCAGCGTCAGGCCCGTGAACATCAGCGCGATTGCGCTCGCGCGCTTGTCTGCCGACACGAGCGAGGCGGCGACCACCGCACCGATGCCGAAGAACGAGCCGTGCGCGAACGAGGTCACGACGCGCGCGATCATCAGCACCGAATAGCTCGGCGCCACCGCGCACAGCACATTGCCGACGATGAACACGCCCATCAGCAGTTGCAGCGCGAATTTGCGCGACATCCTGCTCGTGATCACCGCGAGCAGTGGCGCGCCGACCGCGACGCCAAGCGCATAGCCGCTGACGAGCAGGCCCGCGGACGGAATCGACACGGCCAGATCGTGCGCGACCTCGGGCAACAGGCCCATGATGACGAATTCGGTCGTACCGATCGCGAATGCGCTAATCGCGAGCGCGAGTAATGGAATGGGCATTTTTCTGCTCCGGGAATGAGGTGTGATCAGGATTCGGGTTGGATGGTCTGGCACGCCGCCGTCACGAATTCGATGACGACGCCCGGCGCGAGCGCGACGAACAACTGCCGCTCCGCCGGTTGCGCGGCGCTCGCCGGCACCTGCGCGGTTTGATAGCCGATGTGGTGCGCGTCGAGCCGCTCGAGCAACGCTTGCCATTCGCCGGCGCTATCGAGCCGAAAGGGGATGTGATCGATGCGCGGCGTGATGCGGCCCACCGCGCCGGTAGCCGGCGCGCCGATCAGATGCACGACCGGGCGGCCGCTTGCGTACAGCCAGTAGCCGTCGACGGAAAACGGCGGGCGCGCGCCGTCGGTAAGCCCGGCGATATCGACGAAGAAACGT
This sequence comes from Paraburkholderia atlantica, assembly GCF_000092885.1. Taxonomy (NCBI): domain Bacteria; kingdom Pseudomonadati; phylum Pseudomonadota; class Betaproteobacteria; order Burkholderiales; family Burkholderiaceae; genus Paraburkholderia; species Paraburkholderia atlantica. The sequence continues at coordinate 2,892,573 of NC_014117.1, forward strand.
CGGGCCGAATCGAGGTCGGCGGTGACGATGGTCGCGTGATCGAGTTGCATGGCCAAGGACAGCAGCGGAGTTTCGACGGCTGCATTGTCGTGGCGCCGCGCCGATTTGATAATTGGCGTAGCATTTGAAGCATTTTCAATTTGTGCTTGAAAGCCAGCGATGGATAACCTCGGCGACATCCGCCTCTTCGTCGAAGCGGCGCAGCAAGGCAGCCTGTCGGCGGCGGGCCGCAAGATGGGCCTGACGCCCGCCGCGGCGAGCGCGCGGCTCGCGAAACTCGAAGCGAGGCTCAAAGCGCGCCTGTTCGAGCGCACTACCCGGCAACTCCGGCTCACCGACGAAGGCCGCCTCTACCTGAACTGCTGCCGCCAGGCGCTGCAATCGCTCGACGACGCCGAAGCCGCGCTGCAAGCGGGCCAGGGCGTCGTGCGCGGCAAGGTGCGGGTGTCGGCGACTTCGGACTTCGGCCGCAATCTGCTGATGCATTGGCTCGACGAATTCAACGCGCTGTACCCGGACGTGACGTTCGCGTTGACGCTGTCGGATGCGCTGGCCAATCTCGTGCAGGAGGACATCGATCTGGCGATTCGCTTCGGCGTGCCGCAGGACAGCTCGCTGGTCGCGCGCCGGCTCGCGCCGAACCGGCGCGTGCTGTGTGCATCGCCGGAATACATCGGGCGTCGCGGCGAGCCGAAAGACCCGCTCGACCTCGCCAATTTCGACTGCATCGTGCTCGGTACCACATCGGGGCCGGCCAGCGAATGGCGCTTCACGCGCGGCGACGAGGTGCAGCACTACAGCGTGCCGTTCGAAGCGGCGCGCGAAACCAACGACGGCGCGGTCGCGCGCGAATGGGCGTTGCGCGGCTACGGCATTGCGATCAAATCGATGTGGGACGTGGAAGCGGACCTGCGCGCCGGCCGCCTGAAGATCCTGCTGCCGGAGTGGCGCTATCCGGATGCGCCGCTGCACGCGCTGTATCACCGCAACCGCTTCATGGCGCCGCGCGTGCGCGTGCTGCTCGATTTCCTCGCCGAGCGCTTCGCGCAGGTGTCGGATGAACTGGAAAGCCTGTTGGGACTGCCGCCGGACCGGCCAATGGGCGCCCAGTGAGCGACAAAAACCCCCGCAGCTTGAAGGGCTATAATATGCAGTTACGCTGCGAAGACATGCGCAAGCCGGCCATCACGCGCCGCGCTGCCCCGCGCCGCGGCCTCCTTCACCTTTTTACGACGCCCCCAGGTTAACCACTGCGACCGGCGAAATTCGATGACCAAGAAAGTTTATGTAAAGACCTTTGGCTGCCAGATGAACGAGTACGACTCCGACAAGATGGTCGACGTGCTCGGTGCCGCTGAAGGACTCGTCAAGACCGACACGCCGGAAGACGCCGACGTGATCCTGTTCAATACCTGCTCGGTGCGCGAAAAAGCGCAGGAAAAAGTCTTCTCCGACCTCGGCCGCGTGCGCGAGCTGAAGGACGCGAATCCGAATCTGATCATTGGCGTGGGTGGCTGCGTCGCGAGCCAGGAAGGCGCATCGATCGTCGCGCGCGCGCCTTACGTCGATATCGTGTTCGGTCCGCAAACGCTGCACCGCCTGCCGCAAATGATCGACGAGCGCCGCGCGAGCGGCCGCGCGCAGGTCGATATTTCGTTTCCCGAAATCGAGAAGTTCGATCACCTGCCGCCGGCGCGCGTCGAAGGTCCGAGCGCGTTCGTGTCGATCATGGAAGGCTGCAGCAAGTACTGCAGCTACTGCGTCGTGCCGTACACGCGCGGCGAGGAAGTGTCGCGTCCGCTCGACGACGTACTGACCGAAATCGCCGGTCTCGCCGACCAGGGCGTGCGCGAAGTCACGCTGCTCGGCCAGAACGTGAACGCTTATCGTGGAAAATTCGGCGGCGCGCTGACCTTGGGCTCGACCGAGATCGCCGACTTCGCGACGCTGATCGAGTACGTCGCGGACATCCCCGGCATCGAACGGATTCGCTACACGACGTCGCATCCGAAGGAATTCACGCAGCGCCTGATCGACACCTACGCGAAGGTGCCGAAGCTCGTCAGCCACCTGCATCTGCCGGTACAGCACGGCTCCGACCGCATCCTGATGGCGATGAAGCGCGGCTACACCGTGCTCGAGTACAAGTCCGTGATCCGCAAGCTGCGCGCGATCCGCCCGGACCTGTCCCTGTCGACGGACATGATCGTCGGCTTCCCCGGCGAGACCGAGGAAGACTTCGCGAAGATGATGGCGCTCGTCGAAGAGATGAAGTACGACACGAGCTTCTCGTTCATCTACAGCCCGCGCCCCGGTACGCCGGCCGCGAACCTGCACGACGACACGCCGCGCGAGGTGAAGCTGAAACGTCTTCAGCATCTGCAGGCCACGATCGAAGAGAACGTGCAGCGCATCAGCGACGCCATGGTCGGCAACGTCGAGCGCATTCTGGTCGAGCGCCCGGCGCGCAAGGACCCGAACGAGCTCGCGGGCCGCACCGAGAACAACCGCGTCGTCAATTTCCCGGCGCCGGTGGCGTCGCATGCACGGCTGATCGGTCAGATGGTCGACGTGAAGATCGTGCACGCGTACCCGCACTCGCTGCGCGGCGAACTGGTGATGGTTCGCGACGACAGCACCGCCGCGACGCACTGAGCGCACTGACCGACATTCTGAGTATCGCAACCGACAGGATCGACTCACCGCCTTGAAGACCACTCAGCAGCATCTGGAATTCACCGCACCGCGCGAAGACAACGCGCGGCTCGCCAACCTCTGCGGACCGCTCGACGAAAATCTGCGGCAGATCGAGCAGGCCCTCGACGTGACCCTGTCGCGCCGCGGCCACCGCATCACGATTCGCGGGCGCGGCGCGAAACTCGCGCTCACCGCCCTCGAAAACTTCTACAACAGCGCACGCGAGCCTTTGTCGGTCGACGACATCCAGCTCGCGCTCGTCGAAGTGCGTCATCCGGCGCGCCATCGTTCGAATGGCAATGGCGACGGCGACGGCGACGCGCACTTCGCGGGCAACCCCGATCATCCGTTCGACCAGCCCGCCGATGCGAATGCGAGCGAAGACGACTTCGAGGAATACGGCCCGAAGCTGTACACGCGGCGCGCGGATCTGCGCGGCCGCACGCCGGCGCAACGCGAATACCTGAAGCAGATCGTGTCGCACGACGTCACGTTCGGCGTCGGCCCGGCCGGTACCGGCAAGACCTACCTCGCGGTGGCCTGCGCGGTCGACGCGCTCGAGCGCGATCAGGTCAAGCGCATCGTGCTGACGCGCCCGGCCGTCGAAGCGGGCGAACGCCTCGGCTTTTTGCCGGGCGATCTCGCACAGAAGGTCGATCCGTATCTGCGTCCGCTGTACGACGCGCTGTACGACCTGCTCGGCTTCGACAAGACCGCGAAGATGTTCGAGCGGCAAATGATCGAAATCGCGCCGCTCGCGTACATGCGCGGCCGCACGCTGAATCACGCGTTCATCATCCTCGACGAGGCGCAGAACACCACGCCCGAGCAGATGAAGATGTTCCTCACGCGGATCGGCTTCGGCTCGAAGGCGGTCGTCACCGGCGACACGACCCAGGTCGACTTGCCGCGCGGCCAGAAGAGCGGGCTGATCGAAGCGCAGCAGGTGCTCGCGAACGTGCGCGGCATCGCGCTCACGCGCTTCACGAGCGCGGACGTGGTGCGCCATCCGCTGGTCGCGCGAATTGTGGAGGCGTACGATGCGCATGCGCAGAAGTCGACGGCTGCAGCCGATCCGCGCTAAAGCGATGCGCTTCGCAGCGCGACGCCCGAGTGGCCTCGCCACCACGCCGCAAAAAACGACTGAGCCACGAACGCCACGCATAGACACCGCATGAGCCGCACCCCGAAACTAACGCTGAGCCTGCAATTCCCCGCCGCCAAAGCCTGGCCGGAACATAAGGCGCTGCTGCCGCGCACGACGGTGGCAGGCTGGATCAAGGCGGCGCTGTTCGCGGACGGCGAACTGACGGTTCGCTTCGTCGACGCCGAAGAAGGCCGCACGCTGAACCGCACCTATCGCGGCAAGGATTACGCGACCAACGTGCTGACCTTCGCCTACGCCGAATCGGAAGACGACCCGGTGACGGGCGATCTGATTCTGTGCTGCCCGGTCGTCGAGAAGGAAGCCGCCGAGCAGGGCAAGCCGCTCGCTGCGCATTACGCGCACCTGCTCGTGCACGGCACGCTGCATGCACAAGGCTACGACCACGAGGTCGAAGAAGAAGCCGAGGAAATGGAAGCGATCGAAACCGAAATCCTCGCCAGACTCGGCTTTCCGGACCCTTATCAATAGGCGTCCCCGCCCCTCCTACAACCGAACCCACCGTGAGCACTCCGTCCCCCGAAGCCGAGATCCCCGTGCGCTGTCCGGACTACCCGCCGGTGCTCGGCGAATCGCGGCTTCTGACGAACGACGAACTGCACGCGTCGCTCGAATGCACATTGCGCGGCTGGGACCGCCAGAGCGATCTGTGGCTGTTCGGCTATGGCTCGCTGATCTGGAATCCGGGCCTGCCCACCGTCGAAGCGATGCGCTCGAAGGTGCACGGCTATCACCGTGGCCTCTATCTGTGGTCGCGAGTGAATCGCGGCACGCCCGAGCAACCCGGCCTCGTGCTCGCGCTCGACCGCGGCGGCTCGTGCACCGGCATGGCGTTCCGGCTCGCCGCCGATGGCTCGATGCCGCATCTCGAAGCACTGTGGCGTCGCGAAATGCCGATGGGCTCGTACCGTCCCGCGTGGCTGCCATGCGTGCTCGCCGACGGCCGGCGCGTCGACGCGCTCGCCTTCGTGATGCGCCGCGACGTACCGAGCTACACCGGCAAGCTGCGCGACGACATCATCCAGACCGTGCTGGGCTGCGCGAGCGGCCGCTACGGCACGACCTTCGATTACGTCAGCCGCACCGTGCATGCGCTGCGCGAAAGCGGCATGCCGGACCGTGCGCTCGAAGCGCTGCTCGCGCGCTGCAAGCCGGCCGTGTAATTTCGTCATCTCGGCGAAAACCCCACCCGCGACTTTTTTGCCGGCGAGCGCTTTTGCCCGCGTAATCGGTTAGGATGATTCCACGCCACGCCATCGCGGCGCGGCCGTTTCACCCTGGCTTCGCTCATCGCCCGGCCCGGCGGAACACGGTTCCGCCATGTGCCTGGTGTATCCTTAACGCTCTGTAACAGCGCGCCCAGTCTCGCCGGGCGCACTACCATGAACGACACGTATCCCAGTCGACGCCATACCGGACGCCAACTCGACAAACCGCAGGAAAAGCGCTCGCTGCTCGAGCGCCTGACCGACTTCATCTCGCCCGAACCCGACTCGCGGGCCGAACTTCTGGAAATTCTGCAGGACGCGCACGAGCGCAACCTGATCGACGCCGACTCGCTGTCGATGATCGAAGGCGTGTTCCAGGTGTCGGAACTGAGTGCACGCGACATCATGGTGCCGCGCGCGCAAATGGACGCGATCAACATCGCGGACAATCCCGCTGAATTCATCCCCTACGTGCTGGAGAAAGCGCATTCGCGCTATCCGGTCTACGAGGGCAATCGCGACAACATCATCGGCGTGCTGCTCGCGAAAGATCTGCTGCGCTACTACGCCGAAGAAGAATTCGACGTGCGCGGCATGCTGCGCCCGGCCGTGTTCATCCCCGAGTCGAAGCGGCTGAACGTGCTGCTACACGATTTTCGCGTGAACCGCAATCACCTCGCGGTGGTCGTCGACGAATACGGCGGCGTCGCGGGCCTGATCACGATCGAAGACGTGCTGGAGCAGATCGTCGGCGACATCGAGGACGAATACGATTTCGACGAGGAAAGCGGCAACATCATCGCGTCGCCGGACGGACGATTCCGCGTGCGCGCGCTGACCGAAATCGAGCAGTTCAACGACACTTTCGGCACGCATTATTCAGACGAAGAAGTCGACACGATCGGCGGGCTGGTCACGCATCACTTCGGCCGGGTGCCGCATCGGGGCGAGAAGGTCCGCCTCGACGACCTGATCTTCGAGATCTTGCGCGGCGACGCCCGCCAGATCCACATGCTGCTGGTGCGCCGCGATCCGCTCGCGGGTCAGCGCGAACGCGAGTCTCAGCACGTGCAGACCTGAGCCAGCGGCTCGGGCCGCTGCACGGCCCGAGCGCGCGCGCACTTTTATTGCGGGCGCATGTCGCCTACTCGTTTGCCTACTGATTTGCCCTTTCAACTTCCGACGCCGACCGAGCAACAATGGCCGACCCGATTACTTCCCGTTCACACCGCGGCGTGAGCGCCCCCGCTCCCACCGACGCCACCACCCGCAGCCGCGCGCTGCCGCGCTGGCACTACCTCGTCGCACTGGCCGCGGGCGCGGCCAATACGCTGTCGTTCGCGCCGACGCCGCATGGCGGCTGGCTGCAACTCGCAATCTTCGTGTTCTTCTTCGCGTGGCTCACACGCAGCACCGGCTGGAAAAGCGCCGCGCTGACGGGTGGCGCGTTCGGCTTCGGCAACTTCGTGAGCGGGGTCTGGTGGCTGTATGTGAGCATGCACTACTACGGCGGCATGCCGGCGCCGCTCGCCGGCACGGCGCTCGTGCTGTTCTCGCTGTATCTCGCCCTCTATCCGGCGCTCGCCGCGGGGATATGGTCGTTCTGCGCGGGCCATGCGCGCAACGGCGCGGCCGACGACCGCGCGCCATTCTCGCCGACCTGGCACGGCGCGCTTGCCTTCGCCAGCGCGTGGGCGATCGGCGAATGGCTGCGCGGCACGGTATTCACCGGCTTTCCGTGGCTCGCCACCGGTTATGCACAAGTCGACGGCCCGTTGGCGGGGTTCGCGCCGGTAGTCGGCGTGTATGGCGTCGGCTGGATGGTCGCGCTGACGGCCGCGTTGATCACGCAGGCGTTGCTGGCGCTGCTGCCGTCGTGGCGCCCCGGGCGTGCCAATGAATCGCGCGAGCCGAACGCCAGCGCCGCTGGTGACGTCGACACCCGCGCCGTGCAAGGCCGCGGCACGCGCGTCGCCCGCATCGCCGTGCCAGCCGGCGTCGCGCTCGCGCTGCTCGTGATCGGCCTGCTGCTGCCGCTCGTGCAGTGGACCACGCCCGCCAACGCGCCGCTGACGGTGCGTCTGCTGCAAGGCAACGTGAAGCAGGAGATGAAGTTCGAGGAAGCCGGCTTGCGCGCGGCGGTCGACGAGTATCAGAAAATGATCACGTCGAAGCCGGCCGATCTGATCGTCACACCGGAAACCGCGATCCCAGTGCTCGCGCAGCAGCTGCCGCCGAACTTCGCGGCGGCGATCCGCCAGTTCACCGATTCGACCGGCAGCGCGCTGCTGTTCGGCGCGATCGGCGGCACGATCACGCCGGACGGCCGGGTGGTCGACTACACCAACAGCCTGTTCGGCGTCACGCCCGGCTCGCACGAGATCTATCGCTACGACAAGCACCATTTGGTGCCGTTCGGCGAATTCGTGCCGTGGGGCTTCCGCTGGTTCGTGAACCTGATGAACATTCCGCTCGGCGACTTCTTCCGCGGCCCGCCGGTGCAAAAGCCGTTCATGGTGCATAACCAGCCGGTCGCGGTGAACATCTGCTACGAAGACATCTTCGGCGAAGAAATCGCGCGCACGCTGCGCGAGAACTCGACGCCCGCCGGCGTGCTGATCAACTCGACCAATCTCGCGTGGTTCGGCGACACAATCGCGCTCGACCAGCATCTGCAGATCGCGCGCATGCGCTCGCTCGAAACCGGCCGCCCGATGCTGCGCGCAACCAACACCGGCATGACCGCCGCGATCGACGCGAACGGCCGCGTGATCGGCCGCCTCACGCCGTACACGGTCGGCTCGCTCGACGTCGACGTGCAAGGCACCGCCGGCAACACGCCTTACGTGACGAGCGGCAACAACACGGTGCTCGCGGTGTCGGTGCTGCTGCTCGCGATCGGTTTCGCGTTCGGACCGGGAATCGCGCGGCGACGCAACGTCAAGCGGTAACGCCTACGCTGACGTAACGGGAACACCACCCGCAAAAAAAATGCGCCTGACATGCAGGCGCATTTTTGTATGCTCATTCGAGCTTCATCAATCCTTCGGCGCGGTATCGATGAACGACTGCCGCTGCGACAGCTTCTGGAAATGCTTGTCCAGGTTCGGATGCGATTCGCGCCAGTTCAGATCCGGCATACGGAAGTCCAGATACCCGAGCGCGCAGCCCACCGCGATGTCGGCGAGCGTGTAGTGATTGCTCGCGCACCACGGCTTGCTGCCGAGCCCCTGCGACATCGCGATCAACGCTTCGTCGATCTTGCGCTGCTGCCGCGCGACCCACGCGTCCACGCGCTGCTCGGGCGCGCGCTGCGTGCTTTCGAGACGGATCAGCACGGCCGCGTCGAGCACGCCGTCGGCGAGCGCCTCCCAGCAGCGCACTTCGATGCGCTCGCGCCCCGACGGCGGAATCAGCTTGCCTACCGGCGACAGCGTATCGACGTATTCGCAGATCACGCGTGAATCGAACACGGCTTCGCCGTCTTCCATCACGAGGCACGGCACCTTGCCGAGAGGGTTGAAGGTGTGAATCCGGGTATCCGGCGCCCAGACGTTCTCGGGCACCAGTTCGTAGTCGATCTTCTTGTCGGCGAGCACGATGCGCGCTTTACGCACGTACGGGCTGCCGAACGAACCGATGAGTTTCATCATGACCTTCTGCCTTTTTCTGAATCCGGCGAAAGTATAAGTGGTCTAAGGCTTTCGCGAGATGCTGGCGGCATCTTCGCGAACCGCTCGCCGAGCCGCTGTGGACGGATTGCAACATGACGGCGGCCGCCGCGCCGTCGGAATCCGCACAAAGCGAGGCAATGTCGTGCGCGGAGAATGGGGCCAGCAGACACGCGGCGCTACAATCGCACGATGAACCAGCCGACCGAACCCACCATCGCCATCGACGTCTACCGCACGCGCCGCGAGCGCGTTCTCGCCGCGCTGCGCGCCGCCGGCGGCGGCGTCGCCATCGTCCCGACCGCGCCGGAAGCGCTGCGCAACCGCGACACCGACTATCCGTACCGCCACGACAGCTACTTCTATTATCTGACCGGCTTCACCGAGCCCGAAGCGCTGCTGGTGCTCGATGCGAGCGCCGCGCCCGGAGCGCCCGCGTCAGTGCTGTTCTGCCGCGAGAAAAGCGTCGAGCGCGAGACGTGGGAAGGCTTCCGCTTCGGCCCCGACGGCGCGCGCGAAGCATTCGGGCTCGATGCCGCGTTCCCGATCGGCGAACTCGACACGCAGTTGCCGCGCATCATCGCCGACAAGCCGGCGCTGCACTACGCGTTCGGCACCTCGGCGCATCTGGACGAGCAGGTGCGCGGCTGGCTCGACGCGGTGCGCGCACAAAGCCGCAGCGGCACCGTCGCGCCCACGGCCGCGCGCGACCTGCTGCCGTTGCTCGACGACATGCGGCTCGTCAAGGACGACCACGAACTCGCGATCATGCGCCGCGCCGGACAGATTTCGGCGGCCGCGCATCGTCGCGCGATGGCGGTGTGCCGGCCCGGTATCCGCGAGTACGAACTCGAGGCCGAACTGCTGTACACGTTCCGCAAGTTCGGCGCGCAGGCGCCGGCCTATACGTCGATCGTCGCGGCCGGCGCGAATGCATGCGTGCTGCACTACCCCGCCGGCAACGCCATCGCGCGCGACGGCGACCTGATCCTGATCGACGCGGCCTGCGAACTCGACGGCTATGCGTCCGACATCACGCGCACGTTCCCGGCGAGCGGCCGGTTCACGCCGGCGCAGCGCGAACTGTACGACATCGTGCTGGCCGCGCAGCAGGCCGCCGTCGATGCGACGCACGCCGGCGCGAGCTTCGACGATCCGCACCGGGCCGCGCTGCGCGTGCTGTCGCAGGGGCTGCTCGACACCGGAATCGTGCCGCGCGCGAAGTTCGCATCGGTCGACGACGTGATCGCCGAGCGCGCCTACGCGCCGTTTTACATGCACCGCACCGGCCACTGGCTCGGCATGGACGTGCACGATTGCGGCGATTACCGTGAGCGTGGCGCGCCTCGCGACGAGACCGGCGCGCTGCCGTGGCGCACGCTGCGCGCGTCGATGACGCTGACGATCGAGCCGGGCCTGTACGTGCGCCCGGCCGAAGGTGTGCCCGAGCGCTACTGGAACATCGGCATCCGCATCGAGGACGACGCGATCGTCACGCCGGGCGGCTGTGAGCTGATCACGCGCGACGTGCCGGTCGCCGCCGACGAGATCGAGGCGCTGATGCAGCAAGCACGAGCGGCCGATCAAGCGTTTCCTCAACAGAGGACCTGATCCGCGATGAACGATGCATCTCCATCGGCGGTGATCCTGAGGCCCGCCTCCCACCAGCAGGGGTTCGATTTCGATGTGACGATCGTCGGCGCCGGCCCGGTCGGCCTCGCGCTCGCCGGCTGGCTCGCGCGCCGCAGCGTGACGCGCGAACTGAAGATCGCGCTCGTCGACGCGCGCGAGCCGGAAGACTCGATCGCCGATCCGCGCGCGATCGCGGTCTCGCACGGCAGCAGGATGATCCTCGAGCCGCTGCGCTGGCCGGCCGACGCCACCGCGATCGAGCGCATCCACGTGTCGCAGCGCGGTCATTTCGGCCGCACGCTGATCGATCATCGCGAGCACGGCCTGCCCGCGCTCGGCTACGTGCTGCGCTACGGCTCGATCGTGCACGGCCTCGCCGACGCCGTGCACGCGACGCCGGTCCACTGGTTCCGCTCGACGTCGGCCGGCGCGCCGGTTCAGGAGCTCGACGGCGTCACCCTGCCGATCGAAACCGCGGGCGTCGCGCGCCAGTTACGCACGCGGATTCTGGTGAACGCCGAGGGCGGTCTGTTCGGTGACCAGAAGCACGCGAAAAAACCGGGCCGCGCCCCGGACGAAGGCCCCGGCGCACACAGCATCGGTAAAAACAACACCGGCTCGCGCGACTACGGCCAGACCGCGCTGGTCGGCACGGTCACCGTGTCCGCGCCGCAGCCGCACGTCGCGTGGGAGCGCTTCACGTCGCAAGGCCCGATCGCGCTGCTGCCGATGGGCGGCGTACGTGGCGCCGACTACGCGCTCGTCTGGTGCTGCGCGCCCGACGAAGCCGCGCGCCGCGCTCAGCTTTCCGACGAAGCGTTCCTGCGCGAGCTCGATGCCACGTTCGGCGACCGCATGGGCCGCTTTACGCACATCAAGGGCCGCGCGTCGTTTCCGCTCGGTCTGAACACGGTCGACACGCTCGTGAACGGGCACATCGTCGCGATCGGCAACGCAGCGCAGACGTTGCATCCGGTGGCGGGCCAAGGCCTCAACCTCGGCCTGCGCGACGCGCACGCGCTCGCCGACGCGCTGTCCGCCGAAGGCCCGACACCGCTCGCGCTCGCCACTTTCGCGCAGCGCCGCGCGCTCGACCGGCGCCTGACGATCGGCTCGACCGACACGCTCGCGCGCCTGTTCACCATCGACTTCGCGCCGCTCGCGGTACTGCGCGGTCTCGCGCTGACCGCACTCGAATTCGTCCCTCCGGTGAAAACCGCGCTCGCCCGTCAGATGATGTTCGGCCAGCGGCGCTAGCGGCGCAAAACGCCGCGCGGCTCTATGAGCCGCGCGACTTTCATAGAAGATTTAACGGGTTACGAGACCCGGTTCGCGAGTCTCGGCAACCCGTTAACGCTAAAATGGTAGTTTTCCCTCGCATTTCGCGCTGCGTCGGCCGTCACGATTGTCAAATCCTGACCCGTCGTCGGCGCACGCTCACGTCATGCCCACTCTCGGCCCCCACAATCTGCGCAATAACCTGTTCGTCGCCCCGATGGCCGGCGTGACTGACCGGCCGTTCCGCCAGCTGTGCAAACGGCTCGGCGCGGGCTACGCGGTGTCGGAAATGGTCGCGTCGAACGCGCAGCTGTGGAAAAGCGAAAAGACCATGCGCCGTGCGAATCACGAAGGCGAGGTTGAGCCGATTGCGGTGCAGATCGCCGGCGCTGACCCGGACATGATGGCCGAGGCCGCCCGCTACAACGTCGGGAACGGCGCGCAGATCATCGACATCAACATGGGCTGCCCGGCCAAGAAGGTTTGCAACGTGGCGGCCGGCTCGGCGCTGCTGCAGAACGAACCGCTCGTGCAACGCATCGTCGAGGCCGTCGTGAACGCGGTTGGCGTCGGGCCCGACGCGGTGCCCGTCACGCTGAAAATCCGCACCGGCTGGAATCGCGAGAACAAAAACGCGCTGAACGTCGCGCGTCTCGCGCAAGCCGCGGGCATTTCGATGCTGACCGTGCACGGCCGCACGCGCGCCGACCTGTACCACGGCGACGCCGAGTACGAAACCATCGCCGCCGTGAAAGCGGCGGTGGACATTCCGGTCGTCGCGAACGGCGACATCACGTCGCCGCAAAAGGCGCGCGAGGTGCTCGCCGCGACCGGCGCGGACGCGATCATGATCGGGCGGGCCGCGCAGGGCCGTCCGTGGCTGTTCCGCGAGATCGAGCATTTCCTGCAGACGGGCGAGCTTCTGCCGCCGCCGCGCATCGATGAAATCCAGCAGGTGATGAACGAGCATCTCGAAGATCACTATGCTTTTTACGGGGAATTTACCGGTGTTCGCACTGCGCGCAAGCACATCGGCTGGTACACTCGCGGCCTTTCCGGCGCCAACCTGTTCCGGCATCGCATGAATACGCTGGACACCACGCGCGAACAACTCCTCGCCGTCAACGAGTTCTTTGACGCGCAAAAGGCGATCTCAGACCGCCTCGTCTACGTCGACGAAGCGCCCGGCAACCCCGGGCTCGACAGCCAGGGCGAGGACAACACCGACCGACTAGCAGCATGAGCAAGAACAACATCGAACAATCTGTCCGCGACAGCCTGGATGTGTATTTCCAGGATCTCGACGGCTCCAATCCGCACGACGTCTACGACATGGTCATTTCATGCGTGGAAAAACCCTTGCTCGAAGTGGTGCTCGAGCAGGCCAACGGCAACCAGTCGCTGGCCGCCGAGTATCTCGGCATCAACCGCAATACGCTGCGCAAGAAGCTGCAACAACACGGTTTGCTGTAGCGCGTTGTAGTTTCTCGCGCCCTGCCACGTTTCCCCTTCGGCTTTTCGTCTTCATCATGATCAAGCAAGCGCTCATCTCCGTTTCCGACAAGTCCGGCATCGTCGATTTCGCCAAATCGCTGTCGGACCTCGGCATCAAGATCCTGTCGACCGGCGGCACCGCGAAACTGCTCGCGGACGCGGGCCTGTCCGTCACCGAAGTCGCCGACTACACGGGCTTCCCGGAAATGCTCGACGGGCGCGTGAAAACGCTGCATCCGAAGGTGCACGGCGGCATCCTCGCGCGCCGCGATCTGCCCGAGCACATGGCCGCGCTCGAGAAGCACGACATTCCGACCATCGACCTGCTGGTCGTGAACCTGTACCCGTTCGTGCAGACCGTGTCGAAGGAAGAGTGCTCGCTCGAGGACGCGATCGAGAATATCGACATCGGCGGTCCGACGATGCTGCGCTCGGCCGCGAAGAATCATCGTGACGTCACGGTGGTGGTCGATCCGGCCGACTACGCGGTCGTGCTCGACGAAATGCGCGCGAACGGCAACTCGGTGTCGTACAAGACGAACTTCCGCCTCGCGACCAAGGTGTACGCGCACACCGCGCAGTACGACGGCGCGATCACGAACTACCTGACGAGCCTGACCGACGAGTTGCAGCACTCGTCGCGCAACGAATACCCGGCCACCTTCAACATGGCGTTCAACAAGGTGCAGGACCTGCGCTACGGCGAGAACCCGCACCAGAGCGCGGCGTTCTTCCGCGACCTGACCGTGCCGGACGGCGCGCTCGCGAACTACAACCAGTTGCAGGGCAAGGAACTGTCGTACAACAACATCGCCGACTCCGACGCGGCGTGGGAATGCGTGAAGACCTTCGACGTGCCGGCCTGCGTGATCGTCAAGCACGCGAATCCGTGCGGCGTCGCGATCGGCGCGAACGCGCACGAAGCGTACTCGAAGGCGTTCCAGACGGACCCGACCTCGGCGTTCGGCGGCATCATCGCATTCAACCGTGAAGTCGACGAGGCGGCCGCGCAGGCCGTCGCGAAGCAGTTCGTCGAAGTGCTGATCGCGCCGTCGTTCAGCGCCGAAGCGCGCCACGTGTTCGCGGCGAAGCAGAACGTGCGTCTGCTCGAAATCGCGCTGGGCGAAGGCCATAACACGTTCGATCTGAAGCGCGTCGGCGGCGGCCTGCTGGTGCAGTCGCTCGACTCGAAGAACGTGCAGCCGCGCGAACTGCGCGTCGTCACGAAGCGTCATCCGACGCCGAAGGAAATGGACGACCTGCTGTTCGCATGGCGTGTCGCGAAGTACGTGAAGTCCAACGCGATCGTGTTCTGCGCGAACGGCATGACGCTCGGCGTCGGCGCGGGTCAGATGAGCCGCGTGGACTCGGCGCGCATCGCGAGCATCAAGGCGCAGAACGCCGGTCTGACGCTGGCCGGTTCGGCGGTCGCATCGGACGCGTTCTTCCCGTTCCGCGACGGTCTCGACGTGGTGGTCGCGGCAGGCGCGACCTGTGTGATCCAGCCGGGCGGCTCGGTGCGCGATGACGAAGTGGTCATGGCCGCCGACGAGCACAACATCGCTATGGTGCTGACGGGCGTGCGTCACTTCCGTCATTGACCGGCTGAAGTTCGCTAGCTGAAAAAAGGCCCGGCGGGTTGTCCCGCCGGGCCTTTTGTCTTGCAGCGACGTGTTCAATCATCCGGATCTTTGCGCGCGTAACCGTCCCGCACTTGCGCATGCTGGCTGATGTACGTGCCCAAACCCTGGCCGCGCCGCGCGAGACGCTTCAGCACCGAGAGATGCTCGGCGCCGACACTTGCCTCTGTGTACCAATACACGACGCCCGGCCGAAAACGCACCTTGATGAAATCGTCGCCGATTTCATAGGCGTCGACGCCCGAGTCGCGGCTGAGATTGCGGTAGCGCTCCATTCCCGATCGCCCTCCTCGTGCAAAGCCTTTAGCAGGTTTTATTCCGCTAGGCATGCTGCCAGCAGTCCGCCGCACGCCGCGTTCGTTGTAGTATCGCAGGCACCTGGTTTTTATCGCTTGTGCGGCACTTCATGAGAATTCTCGGCATCGACCCCGGCCTGCGCGTGACCGGCTTCGGCGTGATCGAACAACACGGCCACACACTGCGCTACGTCGCGAGCGGCGTGATCCGCACCGCCGACGCCGATCTGCCGTCGCGGCTCGGCACCATCTTCGCAGGCATCTCGACGCTGATCCGCGAGCACGCGCCCGATCAGGCGGCGATCGAAAAAGTCTTCGTCAACGTCAATCCGCAGTCGACGCTGCTGCTCGGCCAGGCGCGCGGCGCCGCGATCTGCGGGCTCGTCGCGGGCGGCGTGCCGGTCGCCGAATACACCGCGCTGCAGCTGAAGCAGTCGGTGGTCGGCTATGGACGCGCGACCAAAGAGCAGATGCAGCAGATGGTCGTGCGCCTGCTGAGCCTGTCGGGCGTACCCGGCACCGACGCCGCCGACGCGCTCGGCATGGCCATCTGCCACGCGCACGGCGGCTCGACGCTGAGCACGCTCGGCGGCATCGCACCGGCGCTCGCGAAGAAGGGGCTGCGCGTGCGGCGCGGGCGTCTGGTCGGCTAGCGCGACGCATGGCCCGTAACGCCGTTCGCACCGCCGATCCGCTGCGCTACACTCGCGCATTCCCTTCCGACTCTGAAAACTAATCCGCCATGATCGGTCGCATCGCCGGCGTTCTGCTGGAAAAAAACCCGCCGCATCTGCTCGTCGACTGCAACGGCGTCGGCTATGAAGTGGACGTGCCGATGAGCACGTTCTACAACTTGCCGTCGACGGGCGAGCGCATCGTGCTGCTCACGCAGATGATCGTTCGCGAGGACGCGCATCTGCTGTACGGCTTCGGCACCGCACAGGAACGCGCGACGTTCCGCGAGCTGCTGAAGATTTCCGGCATCGGCGCGCGCATGGCGCTCGCGGTGCTGTCGGGCATGAGCGTCGCGGAGCTCGCACAGACCGTCACGATGCAGGACGCCGCGCGCCTCACGCGTGTGCCGGGCATCGGCAAGAAGACCGCCGAGCGGCTGCTGCTCGAACTGAAGGGCAAGCTCGGTGCGGACCTCGGCGCGATGGCGGGCGCCACGTCGCCATCCGACCACGCGTCCGACATCCTCAATGCGCTGCTCGCGCTCGGCTACTCGGAGAAAGAAGCGCTCGCGGCGATCAAGAACGTGCCGGCCGGCACGGGCGTGTCCGAGGGCATCAAGCTCGCGCTGAAGGCGCTGTCGAAGGGCTGATACGCGATCCGCGCGCGGTACAATGAACAGATGATCGAAACCGACAAACTCGCCGCCGAGCGCATCATCGCGGCCACGCCCGTGTCGCCGAACGAAGAAGCGTTCGAACGCGCGCTGCGCCCGCGTCAGCTCGACGAATATGTCGGGCAGGAGAAAGTGCGCGGCCAGCTCGAAATCTTCATCGAGGCCGCGAAGCGCCGTTCCGAATCGCTCGACCACGTGTTGCTGTTCGGCCCGCCTGGCCTCGGCAAGACCACGCTCGCGCACATCATCGCGCGCGAGATGGGCGTCAATCTGCGGCAAACGTCGGGGCCGGTGCTCGAACGCGCCGGCGACCTCGCCGCGCTGCTCACCAATCTCGAAGCCAACGACGTGCTGTTCATCGACGAAATCCACCGGCTGTCGCCGGTCGTCGAGGAAATCCTCTATCCGGCGCTCGAGGATTATCAGATCGACATCATGATCGGCGAAGGGCCGGCCGCGCGCAGCGTGAAGCTCGATCTGCAGCCGTTCACGCTGGTCGGCGCGACCACGCGCGCGGGTATGCTGACCAATCCGCTGCGCGACCGTTTCGGCATCGTCGCGCGACTCGAGTTCTACAACGCCGAGGAGCTCGCGCGCATCGTCACGCGGTCGGCCGCGCTGCTCGGCGCGCAGATCCATCCGGACGGCGCGTTCGAAATCGCCCGTCGCGCGCGCGGCACACCGCGTATCGCGAACCGCCTGCTGCGGCGCGTGCGCGACTTCGCCGAAGTGAAAGCCGACGGCAACATCACCGCGCAAGTGGCCGACGCCGCGCTCAGCATGCTCGACGTCGACGCGGTCGGCTTCGACCTGATGGACCGCAAGCTGCTCGAAGCGATCCTGTACAAGTTCGACGGCGGTCCGGTCGGTGTCGACAACCTCGCGGCGGCGATCGGCGAGGAGCGCGACACGATCGAAGACGTGCTCGAGCCGTATCTGATCCAGCAGGGCTTTCTGCAGCGCACGCCGCGCGGCCGCGTCGCCACGCTGCTCACGTATAGGCACTTCGGACTGGCCGCGCCGGATTCCTCGAGCGCGCTGCCGGGTCTGTGGAATTCCACGAACTGAGTCACACGGCGAGGCCGACCAGGATGTCCGATCAGACCCAGCAACCCGGCCCTTCCAACCGTTCACCCGTCAATCCCGCCGGCGACCCGTCCGGCAATTTCGCGGCGCGCCTCACCCACCGCCTGCGCTCGAAACTCGCCGCCGGCGTCACGCATCTGACGACCGGCAGCGGACCGGTGCTCGATTACTCATCGCCGCCGGGCGATCCTGGCCTGTTCGGGCCGGACTCCGTCTGCTGGAAAGTCCACGCCGACTTCACGTCGATGATGACGGGCGGCATCAGTGCGCTGCTGCTGCAAGCGCTGCATCCACTCGCGCTCGCGGGCGTCTGGGACCACTCGAGTTTTCGCACCGACATCCTGGGCCGGCTGCGCCGCACGGCGACGTTCATCGCCGGCACGACGTACGGCAGCAAGAGCGATGCGCTCGCGTTGATCGAGCGTGTGAAGCGCATCCACCTGGACGTCGCCGGCGTCGCGCCGGACGGCCAGTCGTATCGCGCTTGCGAGCCCGCGCTGCTGACGTGGGTGCACGTCGCGGAAGTGTCGAGCTTCATGACCGCGCATCTGCGCTATGTGAATCCGATGCTGTCCGTCGCCGCGCAGGATCAATACTTCGCGGAAACCGCGCGCATCGCGGAAATGCTCGGCGCCGTCGATATTCCTCGCTCGCGCGCCGAAATCGAGGCGTACCTGCTCGCGATGCGGCCCGCGCTCGTTGCCAGCGAGCGCACGCGCGAAGTCGTCAGGATTCTGATGAACGCGCCGGCACCGAGCTTCGCGATGCGGCCCGCCGGCACGCTGATGCTCAACGCGGGGGTCGATCTGTTGCCCGACTGGGCGCAGACGATGCTCGATTTGAATCGCTACGCGGTGCTGCGTCGAACCTTCGCACGGCCTGGCGTGCGGGTTGTCGCGCCGGTGATCCGCTGGGCGCTGGTCAATGGCGTATCGAAGCGAGCGCGGCGGCGCGCGGCGGCGGCGCGACGGCAGGATTAATTGCGCCGCGCAAGCCGGGCCATTGTCGGCTTCGGCTTACCGCTTCGACTCCGGTCCCTTCCTGAAACCATCGTCGTCGGCGCTGCCGGCTTCGAGATGCGATACGTCTGCCCACGTCACGATCGTCGCGCGATCGTTCCCGTAATCCACGACGTTCAGGCTGGTGTTCAGCAGCGGGTAATTGCGCGGTGCGTCGAGCGGCATACTGGTTGCAAAGCGGTGCACGCAGTCGAGCACGCCGCCATGCGTGACACACACGATGCGCCCACCCGGATGCGCGGCGACGAGCGGCTCGATCGCATGCATGATGCGGTGGTAGAACACGCGATGCGACTCGCCCTCGGGCGGCGCGAAGCCGGGATCGCGGGTTTGCCAGTGCGCATATTCGTCGGGGAAACGTAGCGCGATCTCGTCGCTGTCATGGCCCTGGAACGCGCCGTACGAGCGCTCGCGCAAGTTCTCGCGCGATTGCAGCGGCAGGCCGAGCGCCTCGCCGATCGGCTGTGCGGTCTGCTGCGCGCGCTGCAGGTCGCTCGAATAGATCGCGTCGAGGCGCGCTCCCTGCTTCGCCTCGGCGGCTAGACGCTGTGCGAGACGTTGCGCCTGCGCGATGCCGGTCGTCGCGAGCGGAATGTCGATGTGGCCTTGAATGCGCTTGATGCGGTTCCAGTCGGTCTCGCCGTGTCGGATAAACAGGATCTGCGTCGTCATGAGAGAGGGGGGCCGTTCGCGGTTGTGTCCAATGGCTATTGTCGCAAAAAGCGGCGGCGCGGCTCGCGTGCCGCAGCCGCGCGCTCGCATCGTTCGCGCTCTTTTACGCGTTGGTCTGCAACCAGAACGTGACCGGCCCGTCGTTGACGAGCGACACCTGCATCTCCGCGCCGAACTCGCCGGTCTCGACGATCGGATGCTTTGCGCGCGCGGCCGCGACGAAGTAGTCGAACAGGCGCTTGCCTTCGTCGGGCGGCGCGGCCGGCGTGAAGCTCGGGCGCAGGCCGCTGTTGGTATCGGCCGCAAGCGTGAACTGCGAGACGAGCAGCAGGCCGCCCGCGCGTCCGGCGCCGTCGAGATTTTGCACCGACAGGTTCATCTTGCCGGCCGCGTCGCTGAACACGCGGTAGCCGAGCACCTTGGCGAGCAGCTTGTCGGCCACGGCCTCGGTATCGCCGCGCTCCGCGCAGACGAGCGCGAGCAGGCCCGCGTCGATCGCGCCGGTTACACGATTGGCGACGCGCACTTCGGCGCGCCGCACGCGTTGGATCAGCGCAATCACGCCGTCAGCGTCACGCGTGCGAAGCGGCGCTTGCCGACCTGCACGACGTATTCGCCCGCTTCGACCTTCAGGCCTTTGTCGGACACCGCGGTGCCATCGATTTTCACGCCGCCTTGCTCGATGTTGCGCAGTGCCTCGCTCGTCGACGGCACGAGGTTCGCCTGCTTCAGCAGCTGGCCGATCGCGAGCGGTGCGCCCGCGAGCGTCACGGCCGGAATGTCGTCCGGCACACCGCCCTTGGCGCGATGGTTGAAGTCCTCGAGCGCACGCTCGGCATCCGCCTGCGAGTGGAAACGCGCGACGATTTCCTGGCCGAGCATCACCTTGAAGTCGCGCGGATTACGGCCCGCCTCGGCCTCGCGCTTGAAGCCGGCGATTTCGTCCATCGGACGGAACGACAGCAGCTCGAAGTAACGCCACATTAGCGTGTCGGAAATGCTCATCAGCTTGCCGAACATGTCGGTCGGCTTTTCGCTGATGCCGATGTAGTTGTTCTTCGACTTCGACATCTTCTCGACGCCGTCGAGCCCTTCGAGCAGCGGCATCGTCAGGATGCACTGCTGCTCCTGGCCGTACTGCTTCTGCAGCTCGCGACCGACCAGCAGATTGAACTTCTGGTCCGTGCCACCGAGTTCGAGGTCCGCGTTCAGCGCGACCGAGTCGTAGCCCTGCATCAGCGGGTACAGGAATTCGTGGATCGAGATCGGCACGCCGCCCTGGAAGCGCTTCGTGAAGTCCTCGCGCTCGAGAATACGCGCGACCGTGTAGCGCGACGCGAGCTTGATCATGCCGTCGGCGCCGAGCGGCATCGACCATTCGCTGTTGTAGCGGATCTCGGTCTTGTCGCGATCCAGCACGAGCGCCGCCTGCTCGAAGTAGGTCTTCGCGTTCGATTCGATCTGCTCGCGCGTGAGCGGCGGGCGCGTCGCGTTGCGCCCGGACGGGTCGCCGATCAGCGAGGTGAAATCGCCGATCAGGAAAATCACCGTGTGGCCGAGGTCTTGCAGCTGGCGCATCTTGTTGAGCACGACAGTGTGGCCGATGTGAATGTCGGGCGCGGTCGGATCGAGCCCGAGCTTGATGCGCAGCGGCTTGGCCGTGGCCGCGCTGCGCGCGAGCTTTTGCGCGAATTCGTCTTCGATCAGCAGTTCGTCGACGCCGCGCTTGGTCACGGCGAGCGCGTGACGGACTTCGTCGGTGATCGGGAAGGCGGAAGCGGGAGTGGGCTGGGTGGACTCGGTGCTCATGCTGGAAACGTGAAGTCGCGAAAAAACAGGATTGTCCCATAGATGCGCGCCGCCGCGCCCACTGACACGACCTGCGCGGCTCCGCGACGGGCGATTTCGTTGCCGCTCGCGTCACCTTCGGCGTTTGCGCCGATAATCTGCTACAACGAATCGCAATGAACATCGACAGGAGCAGCGACGTGGCGCAAGACCCCGCAGACGGCATCTATTTCGGACTTATGTCGGGAACCAGCATGGACGGTGTGGACGGCGTGGCCGTCCGGTTTGCCACAGGGAAACCGCCCGAAGTGCTGGCCGAGGCGTTCGTCGGGTTTTCGGCCGGCATCCGCGAGGCGCTGTTCGCGCTGCAACAGCCGGGGGACAACGAGATCGAGCGCGAAGCGCTTGCCGCCAATGCGCTCGCGACGCGCTACACGGTGTGCTGCCACGATCTGCTGCGCGACAGCCGCGTATCGGCCGATGAGGTCCGCGCGATCGGCGTGCATGGACAGACCGTGCGACATCGGCCGGAAAAGGGCTATACGCGGCAGATCAACAACCCGGCGTTGCTCGCGGAAATGTTGCATATCGACGTGGTCGCCGATTTCCGCAGCCGCGACGTCGCAGCGGGCGGCCAGGGAGCGCCGCTCGTGCCCGCTTTTCACGCGACGATCTTCGGTGCGAAGGACGAAACGCGCGTCGTCTGCAATCTCGGCGGCATCAGCAACATCACGATCCTGAACGCAACCGGCGGGGTGCGCGGCTTCGACTGCGGCCCGGCGAACGCGCTGCTCGACGCGTGGGCCGAGCGCCATCTCGGCAAGCCATTCGACGAAAACGGTCATTTCGCGGCGAGTGGTCAGGTCGATCGCGAGCTGCTGAACGCGTTGCTCGACGAGCCGTTCTTCGCCGAGCAGCCGCCCAAGAGCACCGGCCGAGATCTGTTCAACACCGCATGGCTCGATGCGAAGCTCGAGCCGTTCACCGCGCTCGCACCAGCCGACGTACAGGCGACGCTCGTCGCGCTGACTGCGGTGACGGTTGCGCGCGAGATCGAACGACATGCATCCGACGCGCGGGCCGTGTACGTGTGCGGCGGCGGCGCGCGCAATCCGGAGATCATGAAGGCGTTGCAGCAGGCGCTCGAAGACAGCGGCGTAAGCGGCGTCCCCGTGATGACGACCGACGCGCTCGGCGTGCCGCCGAGCCAGGTCGAGCCGCTGGCGTTCGCGTGGCTCGCGATGCGCTGCATCGCGCGTCTGCCGGGCAGTCTGCCAAGCGTGACGGGGGCGTCCGCGGAGCGCGTGCTGGGGGCGATTTATCCGCGTTGACGAGAGGTAAAGGCGAAGAAATTGACGCCTATTGTCGTCACGCGCTGCTTCGCGGTGTGAAAGCAATAAAAAAACGGGGCCGAGGCCCTCATGCCGTTCAGTTAAGGTCTCGTTTAAGGACTCGAACGGTATAACGAAATGGTCTGGATTTGACGGTCCGAGCGCAGGAGCGCCCGGGCCGTTTTTCATTGGGGAACTGCTTGAGTCGCTCACGCAGGCGCTTGAGCAGCGCGGGCAGTTTGCCATACGAGCGGGTCACAGCTGCCCACGTCACTTCGTACTGAAAGGTGTGGAATGCGCGGGTGAAGCTCAGTTCGTCGGGCGCGTGCCCGACACCGATCGCCGCTTTGGCCATCTCAGGTTATAGGCGATCAGGGCGCCCCAGAACTCCTGATAGACGCCCTCCACGGTCTGGCTGCGAAGGGTCAGTTCCATGCCCAGCATCGACTGCTTCAGCTCATGGTAGCTGGTCTCGATCTTCCAGCGACGCTCGTAGCACGATGCGATATCGGCTGCCTTGAAACGCCGTCGATCCGTCAGCGACGTCAGCAATATGCGTTGCCTGCCACGTGCGTCGATGGCAAGCACGGCGCGCGCTTGCCAGAATTCGGGCAGATCAGGACATTTGGTGCGGGCCTGCGGTGACACGCGCATGCGTACGATCTGGTCGCCGTCTGAGCCGCTCACGACCTGCCAGCGCAGATTGGATTTGGCCGGAATGATGAAGTGCCGGTTCTCGCCGCCTGAAACCAGATTGCACAGCAGCTGCGCCGACAGGAACCCTTTATCGAATACGGTGATGGAATTGGCTGGAACACGAGCGATGAGCTCACGCGCCCAGATCATCTCGTTGATATCGTAAGGACCGAACAGCGCATCACACACGAGGTGTGTCGCAAGGGCGGTGAGCGTGACCGCGCGCAGCTGGGGGTAACTGCCAATGCGGCCATGAGTAGCGGCCGAGGCGCCGAAATGCTTGCGATTGGCGGCGCTGTCGGCGGTTCGCAGCGTGGTGCCATCCATCGCGAACAATGAGAACCCCTTGAAGAGGTATTTCGCCTGATCCTGCACGACCCAGTTCCTGGCCGACTCGTGAAACAGCCACGCCAGGGGCGCGGCGCCGATGCGCTGCCGCGCCTGGGCGATGGCGCTCTTACTGACAAACGATGCATCGGCTGCGGGTAGCGCAAGATCCAGTTCATCAACGACTTCGCTGATCGACTGGTGCCGGTACAACGCCAGTGCAATCACCAGCCATCCGACCTGCTGTGCGGGTAGTCGACGCCGACGTACGCTGGCACTGCCACTGGCCTGCACTGCATGCTCGATCCATTCGTACGGCAGATGCTGGCCCAGCCGGTCCCATTCGAGTGGCGGCTGTGATTCAACGAGTAGGCGCAGATCATCGACCAGCATGGCGATGAAAGTTAACATCGCCGCGTCCCGTTTACAACCGGTTTGCGCCAAAAACAAAAATGCCGTTCAGTCGCTTAACTGAACGGCATTAGGGCCGGGGCCCCGTTTGCGCTGTGGCTGAATGAGCCTTTCCGCTCAGACCGAGAACGACGAACCGCAACCGCAGGTCGTGGTCGCGTTCGGGTTCTTGATGACAAACTGCGCGCCGTTGATGTCATCCTTGTAGTCGATCTCTGCGCCGACCAGGTACTGGTAGCTCATCGAGTCGATCAGCAGTTGGACGCCGCTCTTGTTCATCACGGTGTCGTCTTCGTTGATCGCTTCGTCAAACGTGAAGCCGTACTGGAAGCCCGAGCAGCCGCCGCCCTGCACGAATACGCGCAGCTTGAGCTCCGGGTTGCCTTCCTCATCGATCAGTTGCTTGACCTTGTCAGCCGCTGCGTCGGTGAAGACGAAGGGGGCCGGCATCTCGGTCACGGGGGTGTCGGTGACTGCGTTCATTCGAACTCTCCAAAAAGCTTTAGCCGATATTGTAGGGCTGTTCCGAAGATCGTGCTGATGCCCACAAAATCAATGGGTTCTTGTTGCAAGGTCGATGCAAGGCAAGCCGTTGCCGCTCGAGCGAACGAGACCGGGCCGCAAACCCCAGTGAATCATAAAAAAAGCCGCCTTCGCGCGTGGCGTTGGCGGCTTTTGTTGCAAACCGGCGTGAAGGCCGGTTCGCGCCCGAAACGATTAACGCTTCGAGAACTGCTTGCGGCGACGTGCCTTGTGGAAGCCAACCTTCTTACGTTCGACTTCACGAGCGTCACGCGTCACGAAGCCAGCGTTCGACAGTTGCGGCTTCAGCGTTGCGTCGTAGTCCATCAGCGCGCGGGTGATGCCGTGGCGAACCGCACCGGCTTGACCCGTTTCACCGCCGCCGGTCACGTTCACCTTGATGTCGAACGTGGTGCCGTGGTTCGTGAGTTCCAGCGGCTGGCGCACGATCATCAGCGACGTTTCGCGCGAGAAGTAGTCGGCGATGGGCTTGCCGTTCACAACGATGTCGCCCTTGCCTGCCTTGATGAACACGCGAGCGACGGCGCTCTTGCGGCGGCCCGTGCCGTAATTCCAGTTACCGATCATGTGGGCTCCCCTTAGATCTCGAGCGCCTTCGGCTGTTGTGCCGAATGCGGATGCGTTGCGTCAGCGTAGACCTTCAGCTTCTTGATCATCGCGTAGCCGAGTGGGCCCTTCGGCAGCATGCCCTTGACCGCCTTCTCGAGCGCGCGGCCCGGGAAGCGTTCCTGCATCTTGCCGAACGTCGTTTCATAGATACCGCCCGGGTAGCCCGAGTGACGGTAGTACTTCTTGTCGGTAACCTTGTTGCCCGTGACCTTCAGCTTGCCTGCGTTGATAACGATGATGAAATCACCGGTGTCGACGTGGGGAGTGAATTCAGGCTTGTGCTTGCCGCGAAGACGGTGTGCCACTTCGCTGGCGACACGCCCGAGAACCTTATCCGTCGCGTCAATCACGTACCATTCGCGCGTCACCTCATGGGCTTTTGCGGAAAACGTCTTCATGATCGATCCAAAAAAATTGCTGCGCCCAATGTGTTCTTTCCTGCTTGTAGTGTGCGCATCGAGGCGCGTGCAGGCTCTCCCTGGTTCTTCTTCCGCGGGCGCGGATGCGGAAAAGCCCTGAATTATAAAGGAATTTGTGCTCGCAAGTCAAAACGTGCGATGCGCACGCTAAAGCGGTCCGAAATCGGGGCAAAACGCCGGACAAAGGCAGACAAAAAAAACCCGAACAAGTGGTTCGGGTTTAATCCACCAAAGGAGGAGGTGGAGGAGACAGCGGAAGTTGCAGACCTGCTGCAACCATGGGCGAATTATAAGAGTCGCTCTTGTGCAACGCAAGAATATTTGCATTGCGAAATGCGTTTTCATAATGTGACACATCCGGCACACTGAGCACTTGGGGCAAAATACCTTATGGATCAACCGCGAACGGCGAAATAATTCATACCGCATCGGACATCTCCTAGAGTAAAAACACTAAACCGGATGCAGACAGCGAATCGAGCGCCCATTCCGCACTGCAGCAAGAAAGCAATCAGTGTGCATGGAAACAGCCTCAGCTAATTGTCAGACGCCGGGCTACAATGCCGTCTCGACAAAGCGATGCGCGGTGGGAGTGACAGCATGGAATGCAAAGTAAGCTGGATGGGACAAGACGGGATGGCATTCGCAGCCGAGACGGGCAGCGGTCATCTGGTGGCGATGGACGGCGCACCCGAGGGTGGCGGACGCAACCTCGCGCCGCGTCCGATGGAAATGGTGCTGCTTGGCACCGGCGGCTGTACCGCCTACGACGTCGTGATGATCCTGAAGAAGAGCCGCCAGGAGATCGCCGGCTGCTCGGTGACGCTGAAGGCCGAGCGCGCAAGCGAAGATCCGAAGGTGTTCACGAAGATCCACTTCCACTTCACGGTGACGGGCAAGAATCTGAATCCAGCGACCGTCGAGCGTGCGATCAATCTGTCGCACGACAAATACTGCTCGGCGTCGATCATGATCGCGAAGACCGCAGAACTCACGCATTCGTTCGAAATCGTCGCGCTCTGAGCGCGATAGCGATAGCGGCCACGGCCGCCACCCTCGCCTCAAATGAAAAAGCCGGCGCGCCAACGGACGCCGGCTTTTCTTATTCAGCGGCAAAGCAGGCCGATAAGCCGGATTCTGTGCACACGCCGTGTCCGGAGACGCGACGCGCGTGGCAGCCATTCCTCTAGGCGCGCCATTACTGACGCGCTCAAGCTTCCTACCCGCAGACGAGACGGGGGCCCCGCCCTGCATCGCGAAGATGCGCGCCTGCCTACTTGGAATTGCTCCGGGTGGAGGTTACCGTGCCGGTCTGCCTTGCGACAGCCGCGGTGCGCTCTTACCGCACCGTTTCACCCTTACCTGATCCCGGCTTGCGCCGGGCCATCGGCGGTTTGCTTTCTGTTGCCCTGTTCCGCGTGTCGCCACGGATGGCCGTTAGCCATCACCCTGCCCTGTGGAGTCCGGACTTTCCTCGCCCTCGTTGGCCAAAGCCGCCGAGGCCGCGACTGCCTGGCCTGCTTTGCTGGCGCGGATTTTACCACCGAACGCAAAAGCGTCTAACGCTTGCGCCGCCCAGCTCGAAACACGGTCGCGTCGTCATAGAACGCGGGTGATTCGTTCTCCGGCCACCAGCCCGGAATGCCGAGCACCGGCAGCGGTGCGAACAGGCTGCTCGTCAAAGCCTCGGTACCCAGCAGCGCCGTGCTGACCGCTTCATCTAGCCATGCGTCGCGCGCCAGGGTGTCCCAGTCGAAATACTCGGCCGGCACGTCGACGATCCACGCATGACCTGTGCAGCCCTTGAACGGCGCGATCAGCTTTTCCAGCAGCGCATGGCCGAAGCAGCGCACTTCGCAGCCGCGCCCCCACGCATCGCGCCGCGCGACGAACAGCATCTGCCAGTCGAAGCTCCGTAGCGCGGCGCTCAGCGCAGGATCGGCGCAAGCGAACAGCAGCGCGTTTTCGTCGAACAGAGTCAGCATGTCGCGCACGCCGCCACGCGTCGGGCCGACCCCGAGCACGTCGAGTTCGGCCGACTGGCGGGCGTTCAACGCCGCCTTGATGCGCGGAAACGCGAACCACATCGAACCGTTGAAGAAGTCGTGCAGATTGTGGCG
This sequence comes from Paraburkholderia atlantica, assembly GCF_000092885.1. Classification (NCBI taxonomy): domain Bacteria; kingdom Pseudomonadati; phylum Pseudomonadota; class Betaproteobacteria; order Burkholderiales; family Burkholderiaceae; genus Paraburkholderia; species Paraburkholderia atlantica. The sequence continues at coordinate 2,920,023 of NC_014117.1, forward strand.
CGTCGGCACGCAACCGGTCGACGCGATGTGCCCCTCGTACGCGGCGCCCGGTGGCAGATCGTCCTGCGCGATAAACGCGAGACGGCGGCCGCGACCAGTGGTCTGTTGCATCAAAGCGGCGTCGGCGTTCATTGCGGCGAGCAAATCGGCATAGCCGGTCAGCGCGGCTTGCTGCCAACGCTGACCGCGTGCGGCGAATTGCGCGAACCACGGCGTCGACCAGTCGATCGCGGCGAAGCCTGGTGGCACAGGCTCGGGTGCCATGCCGCGCGCAGCTTTGGCCGCGGCTTCATGTGCTAGCGCGGAGCTCGGGTTCGCCGCCACATTAACATTGGCAGCGCGCTGGCCCGCGTCACGCTCGGGCATCTAACGCAGCCTCAAACGAGACGCCACCCAATCGATTCGCCGCCGCGCAGCGGCACGACCGGCGTATCGCCAGCCGGCAGTTCGGCCGGCAGCGTCCATTCCTCGCGACGCAGCGTGACCTTCTCCGTATTGCGCGGCAGACAGTAGAAGTCCGGCCCGTGGAAGCTCGCGAAGCCTTCGAGCTTGTCGAGCGCGCCGGCCTTGTCGAATGCCTCGGTGTAGAGCTCGAGCGCGTGCAGCGCGGTGTAGCAGCCCGCGCAGCCGCACGCGTGCTCCTTCAGCCCCTTCGGATGCGGCGCGCTGTCGGTGCCGAGGAAGAAGCGCGGATCGCCCGAGGTCGCCGCCTCGACCAGCGCAACGCGATGCGTCTCGCGCTTGAGCACCGGCAGGCAGTAATAATGCGGACGGATGCCGCCCTGGAAGATCGCATTGCGGTTGTACAGCAGATGGTGCGCGGTGATCGTCGCGCCAAGCAGTTCCGGCGCGACGCCCGCTTCGCGGACGTAATCGGCCGCGTCCTTTGTCGTGATGTGCTCGAACACGACCTTCAGCGCCGGAAACGCGCGGCGCAGCGGCATCATCACGCGATCGATGAAGACCTTCTCGCGGTCGAACAGATCGATGTCCGAATCCGTCACCTCTCCGTGCACGAGCAGCGGCATGCCGACTTCCTGCATCACTTCCAGCGTCTTCGCGCACTTCATCAGATCGGTGACGCCCGCGTCGGAGTTCGTCGTCGCGCCCGCCGGGTACAGCTTCACGCCGTGCACGAAGCCGCTCTCGCGCGCGCGGCGGATTTCGTCGGGCGGCGTGTTATCGGTCAGGTACAGCGTCATCAGCGGCTCGAATTTCGCGCCCTCGGGAATCGCGGCGATGATGCGCTCGCGATACGCCTTCGCCATCTCGGTCGTCGTGACCGGCGGCTTCAGGTTCGGCATGATGATCGCGCGACCGAACTGGCGTGCAGTGTCAGGCAGCACGGCCGCGAGCATCGCGCCGTCGCGCACATGCAGGTGCCAGTCGTCCGGACGGACCAGCGTGACGGAGTCGGGGGAAACGTTGGAAGCAGTCATGGCAGGAATACGAGACTTCGCGCGCCACGCTGATCGACCGGTCAAACCGCGTTGTAGCGGCCCAAACACGTGTCAATTTTGCTATTTGGCGTCTTCGGCTCGGTGATATGCTTGGAAAATCATCATTGTAACGGCTCGCTCCGTTCACAGGCTCACCTGCAATGTGCCAACTTCTCGGAATGAATTGCGCCGCGCCGACGGACGTCACGTTTTCGTTTACCGGCTTTGCGGCGCGCGGTGGCGTCACCGATCACCACGCCGACGGCTGGGGCATCGCCTTCTTTGAAGACAAGGCCTGCCGCCTGTTCATCGATCATCAATCGTCGGCCACCTCGCCGATCGCCGAGATGGTCAAGCGCTACCCGATCAAATCGAAAAACACGATCGCGCACATCCGCAAGGCGACGCAAGGGCACATCCTGCTCGAAAACTGCCACCCGTTCATGCGCGAACTGTGGGGGCGTCACTGGATCTTCGCGCATAACGGCGATCTGCAGGCTTACGCGCCGGAGTTGAACGGCGTGTATCAGCCGGTCGGCACGACCGACAGCGAACTCGCGTTCTGCGCGCTGCTGCAAGGTTTGCGCAAGGCTTTTCCGGGCACGCAGCAGCCGCCGCTCGACGAGCTGTTCGCCGCGCTCGAAGCGCTCACGCGTGAAATCACGCAGTACGGCGTGTTCAACTTCCTGATGTCGAACGGCCAGGCGCTGTTCGCGCATTGCTCGACGCATCTGCATTACCTCGTGCGCCACTGGCCGTTTTCGACCGCGCATCTGGTCGACGCGGACGTATCGATCGATTTCGCCAAATACACGACGCCGGAAGACCGCGTCGCCGTCATCGCGACCAAGCCGCTGACCGACAACGAAGTGTGGACTGCGTTCGAGCCCGGCGATCTGCTGATGTTCCGGCATGGCGAAGTGATCGGCCAGGCCAATATCCCGGTGCCGGACTCGGTGCTCGAAAAACTGCGCAATCCCACGCTCGATGCATCCGCATCGGCCACGACGATCGCGGCATCGAACGGCGCGCTCGCAGTGGGCACGCGCGGAACCACACTTTCGCCTGACAGCGAAACCGATCTCGAAGCCGCGGATGATGCAGCGGCGTTCGAGTCATAAGCCGCTGACGTTGCCCTCAGCCAGCCAACAAAAAGCCGCTCCACGGAGCGGCTTTTTTCATCCGCACGCAAGCCTCGGCAACGAGGCCTACGCGGCGAATCTCAGTGCAGGATCTTCGCGAGAAAGTCCTTCGCGCGATCGGATTTCGGATTCGCGAAGAAGTCTTCCTTGCGGTCGTCTTCGACGATCAAGCCCTTGTCCATAAAGATCACGCGATGCGCGACCTTCTTCGCGAAGCCCATTTCGTGCGTCACGCACATCATCGTCATGCCTTCCTGCGCGAGTTCGACCATCACATCGAGCACTTCGTTGATCATTTCCGGGTCGAGCGCCGAAGTCGGCTCGTCGAACAGCATCGCGATCGGGTCCATGGACAGCGCTCGCGCAATCGCCACGCGCTGCTGCTGACCACCGGACAGCTGCCCAGGATACTTGTCCGCATGCGCGCGCAGTCCCACGCGATCGAGCAGCTTCAGGCCCTTCGCGGTCGCCTCGTCGTTCGAACGGCCGAGCACCTTGATCTGCGCGAGCGTCAGATTCTGCACGATCGACAGATGCGGGAACAGCTCGAAGTGCTGGAACACCATACCGACCTTCGAGCGCAGCTTCGACAGATTGGTTTTCTTGTCGGTCAGCGACTGGCCGTTGATGACGATCTCGCCCTTCTGGAACGGCTCGAGGCCGTTGACGGTCTTGATCAGCGTGGACTTGCCAGAGCCGGACGGCCCGCACACGACGACCACTTCGCCCTTTTTGACTTCCGTCGTGCAGTCGGTCAGCACCTGGAAATGGCCGTACCACTTCGAAACATTCTTGATAGAGATCATCTTGCGACCTTTTTCTGAAGACCTTTGACGAGGCTCGACGCGATCACGCAGATCACGAAATAAACCGCACCCGCGAACAGTACCATCTCGACATTCGTGCCGTCACGATCGCCAATATTTGTGGCCGTGCGGAAGAAGTCAGCGAGGCTGATCACGTACACGAGCGATGTATCCTGAAACAGCACGATACCTTGCGTGAGCAGCAGCGGCACCATCGCGCGAAACGCCTGCGGCAGCACGATCAGACGCATTGACTGCCCATAGGTCATGCCGAGCGCGAACGCCGCGTTGACCTGGCCGCGTGGCACCGCCTGAATGCCGGCGCGGATGATCTCCGAATAGTACGCGGCCTCGAACAGCGAGAACGCGACCATCGCCGATGCGAGCCGGATGTCGATGTCGGCCGACAAACCGAGCACGCTTTGCAGCACCTGCGGCACGATCAGGAAGAACCACAGCAGCACCATCACGAGCGGGATCGAACGGAACAGCGTCACGTAGCCCTTCGCGAACCATTCGAGCGGCTTGACCGACGACAGTCGAAACATCGCGAGAATGGTGCCCCAGATGATGCCGAACACGATCGCGATCAGCGTGATCTTGAACGTGATGATTGCGCCGGTCCACAGCGTAGGCAGCGCGCCCGGAATACCGCTCCAGTCGAAATGATGCATCACTTGCCTCCGATATAGCCGGGCAACCGGGTCTTCGCTTCGACCCAGCGCATCAGGAGCATCACGACCAGATTGATCAGCATGTACGCGACCGTGACCGCGATGAACGACTCATAAGTTTGCGACGTATAGTCGACCAGCTGGCGCGCCTGCGCGGACAGATCGAGCAGACCGATCGTCGAGGCAACCGCGGAGTTCTTGAAGATGTTCAGAAACTCGGAGGTGAGCGGCGGCACGATGATCCGGTATGCGACCGGCAGCAGCACGTAGCGATACGTCTGCCATTGCGTGAAGCCCACCGCGAGACCGGCCGCGCGCTGGCCGCGCGGCAACGCGTTGATGCCCGAGCGCACCTGCTCGCACACGCGCGCGGCGGTGAAGAGGCCCAGACACACGATCGACGCCGAGAAGAACTGTGCGCTCGGCGGCAATTGCTTGAACCAGGTGCCGATCGACACGGGCAGCAGCTCCGGTATCACCAGATACCAGATGAAGAACTGCACGATCAGCGGAATGTTACGGAAAATCGCGACGTAGACGGTGCCGACGCCCGACGCCCATTTGTTCGGCACCGTGCGCAGCACACCGAACAGCGAGCCGACGATCAGCGCGATCACCCATGCCGACAGCGACACGGTGACCGTCACCCACAGCCCCGAAAGCAGCCAGCCCAGGTAGGTGGTCGGCTCGCCCGTGGAGACGGGACTCAGCAGAATGCCCCAGTTCCAGTGATATGACATGACCAAGACTCCGGCAAAAAGAAACGGAAGAAGCGCGTGGCCCCTTCCGTTCCGTTCAGCGTTTCGAAAGTGTCGAAAAAGCAGCTAGGGTTTAGTCGATTGCCTTGTCGTTCGGATTCTTGAACAGCGCGCGCATGTCGTCGCTCATCGGGAAGTTCAGGTTCAGGCCCTTCGGCGGGATCGGCGATTCGAACCAGCGCTTGTAGATCGTTTCGCCTTCGCTCGACAATTGGACCTTCGCGATCGCGTCGTCGGCGACCTTCTTGAAGTCGGCGTCGTTCTTGCGCAGCATGCAGCCGTAAGCCTCACGCGATTGCGGCGTGCCGACGATCACGAAATCGTTCGGGTTGCTCGACTTGGCGCGCTCGCCGGCGAGCAGCGCGTCGTCCATCATGAACGCGGCTGCACGGCCCGTCGACAGCGTCAGGAACGACTCGCCGTGATCCTTCGCGCTGATGATGTTCATGCCCATGTTCTTGTCCTGGTTCATTTTGCGAAGCAGGCGCTCGGACGTGGTGCCGGCGGTCGTCACGACCGTCTTGCCCTTCAGATCCGGGAAGTCCTTGATGCCCGAATCTTTCTTGGTCATCAGACGCGTGCCGATCACGAAGATCGTGTTCGTGAACGCAGCCTGTTGCTGGCGCTCGAGGTTATTCGTGGTGGAGCCGCACTCGATGTCGACCGTGCCGTTCTGCACGAGCGGAATACGGTTCTGCGACGTGACCGGCACGAGTTTCACCTTCAGGTTCGGCATGTTCAGCTTCTGCTTGACGGCCTCGACGATCTTCACCGCGTAATCCTGCGAGTAGCCGATCACGTTCTGCTTGTCGTCGTAATACGAGAACGGGATCGACGATTCCCGATGACCCAGCGAAATGACGCCAGTATCCTTGATCTTTTTCAGCGTCCCCGAGTCTTGCGCATGCGCGCCAACCGTAAACAGTCCGAGAGTGGCGAGCAACAGCGCAGCTTTTTTAACCTTCATCTTGATCTCCTTGGCAAGAACCGGCGCCAGTGTAACAAAGTAATTTTTCTGAAAGTATGCCTATTAACCATGCTGTTGCGCGCACGCCGCGATGGGCCCGGGGCGCGGTCGCACAGCCGTGTCGCACATACGAGAAGGCGGGCGGCATCGATACGATGCCGCCCGCCGGTCAAACACGCCGTCTCGTGGACCGCGCTGATGCACAAAATTTCGACGGTTTCGCCTCCCGGCCCGGATACCGGGCCGTGTCACCGCCGCTTTCAACAAGATAGGACAGGGTCCATCAGGGATACAAGCCGCGCATCTCGCGCGCCTGCAAAATCCGCTTACACGCGACGATGAACGCCGCCGTGCGCACCGACACGCCCTGCTCGCTCGACACCTGCCACACCGCCGCGAACGCTTCGCGCATCACGCGCTCGAGGCGCTCGTTGATCTCGTCCTCGGTCCAGAAGAAGCTCGAAAAGTCCTGCACCCATTCGAAATATGACACTGTCACACCACCCGCATTCGCGACCACGTCCGGAATCACGAGGATGCCGCGATCGTGCAGGATGTCGTCGGCGGCCGTGGTGGTCGGGCCGTTTGCGCCCTCGACGATGATCCTGGTCTTGATCTTGCCTGCGTTCTTTTCGGTGATCTGGTTTTCCAGCGCTGCAGGAACCAGGATGTCCGATTCGACGGTCCAGAACTCGTCGGCGGTGATCGCATCGGCTTCGGGGAATCCGCCGACGCCGCCCTTCTTCGCGACGTAATCGAGCAGCGCGACCGCGTCGATGCCGGTGGACTTGTACACCGAGCCGGTGTGGTCCTGCACCGCGACGACTTTGGCGCCCGCCTCCTGGAACAGACGCGCGGCGATGCCGCCGACGTTGCCGAAGCCCTGCACCGCGATACGAGCGCCTTCGATGTCGAAGCCGATGCGGCGAGCCGCTTCGCAGCCCACCACGAACACGCCGCGGCCGGTCGCCTCGCGGCGGCCGAGCGAGCCGCCGAGCGTGATCGGCTTGCCGGTCACGACGCCGGTGGCCGTCTGGCCCTGATTCATCGAGTACGTGTCCATCATCCACGCCATGATCTGCTCGTTCGTGTTCACGTCCGGCGCGGGGATGTCGGTATTCGGTCCGATGATGATGCCGATCTCGCTCGTGTAGCGGCGCGTCACGCGCTCGAGCTCGCCCCGCGACAGCGTGCGCGGATCGACGCGGATGCCACCCTTCGCGCCGCCGTACGGCACGTTCACCGCCGCGTTCTTCACCGACATCCACGCGGACAACGCCATCACTTCGGAGAGCGTAACGTCCTGGTGATAACGCACGCCGCCCTTGCCCGGACCGCGCGACACGTTGTGCTGCACACGATAGCCCTCGAAGTGCGCAACCGTGCCGTTATCGAGTTCGATGGGCACGTCGACGACGAGAATGCGCTTCGGGCGCTTGAGGGTTTCGAGCCAGCGGGACAGCGAACCGAGATACGGCGCGACGCGGTCGACCTGGCGCAGATAGTTGCCCCAAGGGCCGAGGTCTTCTTTATTGAGGTAGGAGGGAACGGACTGCAACGTTGAGGCGGCTTGTGCCGATTCTGCGGCTTGTTGCTGGGATGACATGAACGCTCCGGCGTTTGATCGAGTACGGGCATTGTGGAAAAACGCCGTATTGAAATCCAATGCCGTTTCCTTATCTGGTTATGTTTTTCTTGCATAACGTTCGGAAAGCCGCAAATTCACGTCGCCGCGACGCAGGTTCGAACTCGACTTTTATGCCGCGTTTCAGGCGGCGCTCTGTCGGAGCTCCTCCGACACCACGTCCCACAACTGCCGCACGAGGATCTGGCGTGAGTCGTCGCTTTTCGCGGCAAGTTTGTCGCGGTACAGGCGAATCTCCATGCTGAGCGTCAGTTGCCCTTCGGGCGTGCCGCGGGTCGCACGATCGAGGCGGATCAGCCGGCCCTCGGCCACCGCATCTTCGACCGCGCTATGCGGCAGAAACGCGATGCCGTGACCGGCGAGCGCCATCGCTTTGAGTCCCTCGGCCATGTCGGTTTCATAGAGCCGGTCGAGGTACAGGCGCTCCGGCGCGTTCGCGAGAATCACCTCGGTCATGCGCCCGAGGTATGCGTTCGGCGTGTACGACAGATACGGCGCGGGTGCGTCGGCCGAGCCCGGCAGCGTGTGACGCGGACGGCCCGCGCGGGCCGGCGCAGAGAACGGGCTGATCGGCTCGTGACCGAGCGTCAGCATGTCGTAGCGCGCCGGGTCGAGCGCGACTGGATGGCTCGGATGGTGGTAGCCCATCATCAGATCGCAGCCGCCTTCCACCAGCGACAGCGCCGCGTCGTGCACGTTCAGCGCACGCAGCCGCGTGTGAATCGGGCCCATCTGCGCCTCGATGCGCTGCAGCCAGCGCGGGAAGTATGTCAGCGACAGCGTGTGCGGCACTGCGAATTCGATCGTCGCTTGCGGCGTCGCCGTGTGGCCGCGCAACAGCGCGCGCGCCTCGTGGAATTGCGACAGCATCGCGAGCGCCTGCTCGTTGAATACCTGGCCGGCCGCCGTGAGCCTCGTCGGATAAACAGAACGGTCGATCAGTTCCGTGCCGAGCCACGCTTCGAGCGCCTGGATGCGGCGCGAGAAAGCCGGCTGCGTGACATGGCGCAGTTCGGCCGAGCGGCTGAAACTACGCGTTTCCGCGAGCGAAATGAAGTCTTCGAGCCATTTCAGTTCCATGCGAGTGCGTTTGCCGGCGAGAGGAAGAAGTCTGCATTCTAGCGGCGCGACGTGCGGCCGACGCATCCGGACGGGCGCATCGCATCACAGTGGTAAAATCCACGGTTCCCTCCGTTCCAGATCCGCTCGCTGAGCGCTCAGTGCCTTAATCCGCGCCTCAACCTGCGCCTCAACCCGGTCCTCATCATGTCCGACACCCGCCCCGACACCCTGTTCGCGCTGAACGCGCTCTCCCCGCTCGACGGCCGCTATGCCGCCAAAACCGAAGCCCTGCGCGACTGGCTTTCGGAAGCCGCCTTCATGCGCAATCGCGTGACGGTCGAAATCCACTGGCTGATCGCGCTGTCGCGCGCCGGCTTCGCCGAAGTGCCGCGCTTCTCCGAGGCGTCCGAGCAGTTCCTGCTGCAACTGGCCGAGCGCTTCACCGCGCACGACGCCGCGCGCATCAAGGAAATCGAGCGCGTGACCAACCACGACGTGAAGGCCGTCGAATACTGGCTGAAGGAGTCGGTGAAGGGTCAGGAAGAACTGGAGCGTGCGAGCGAGTTCATCCACTTCGCGTGCACGTCGGAAGACATCAACAACACGTCGCACGGCCTGATGCTCGCCGGCGCGCGCGAGCACGTGATCCTGCCGGCGCTGCGCTCGGTGCATCAACGCCTCGTTGCGCTCGCGCATGCGCAAGCCGCCCAGCCGATGCTGTCGCGCACGCACGGTCAGCCGGCCAGCCCGACCACGCTCGGCAAGGAAATCGCCAACGTCGCCGCGCGTCTCGCACGGGCGATCGAGCGCATCGCGAAGGTCGAACTGCTCGGGAAGATGAATGGCGCGGTCGGCAACTTCAACGCGCACCTGTCCGCGTATCCGGAGTTCGACTGGGAAGCGTTCTCGAAGGACGTCGTCGAGAACCGCCTGAAGCTCACGTTCAATCCGTACACGATCCAGATCGAGCCGCACGACTACATGGCCGAGCTGTTTGATGCAATCTCGCGCGCAAACACGATCCTGCTGGATCTCGACCGCGACGTGTGGGGCTACATCGCGCTCGGTTACTTCAAGCAGCGCACCAAGGCCGGTGAAATCGGCTCGTCGACGATGCCGCACAAGGTCAACCCGATCGACTTCGAAAACTCCGAGGGCAACCTCGGCCTCGCCAACGCGACGCTGCGCCATCTCGCCGACAAGCTGCCGGTGTCGCGCTGGCAACGCGACCTGACCGACTCGACGGTGCTGCGCAACATCGGCGTCGCGTTCGGCTACTCGCTGCTCGCGTACGACTCGCTGATCCGCGGCCTCGACAAGCTCGAAGTGAACGCCCTGCGTCTGAACGAAGACCTCGACAACTGCTGGGAAGTGCTGGCCGAGCCGGTGCAGACCGTGATGCGCCGTTACGGCATCGAGAACCCGTACGAGCAGCTGAAGGAACTCACGCGCGGCAAGGGCATCACGCGCGAGGCACTGCAGAGCTTCATCGGCAGCCTGGCGATTCCGCAGGACGCGAAGAGCCGTCTGCTCGAAATGACGCCCGGCTCGTACATCGGCAAGGCCGTCGAACTGGCGAAGCGGATCGACTGATCGAGTGATCGGCTGATCGGCTGGTCCAGCTTCCGCGCATAAAAAAGCCGCTCCGAGGAGCGGCTTTTTTTCGTCCCACGTTCGAAGCTGGAACGCGGGGGAATCAAAGACTCAGCGCGCTTCGACCTGCTTGAGCACCTCGTCGACGATCTGCTCCGGCGTCAGATCGATGCTGACCGTGATCGCTTCGTCGTCACCCGGCTCCTCGAGCGTGTCGAGCTGGCTTTGCAGCAGCGACGGATCGAAGAAATGCCCGGTGCGATGACCGAGACGCTCCGCGAGCACCTCGCGCGAACCCTTCAGGTAGACGAAGCACACGTCCTTGTCGCCGGCACGCAGAATGTCGCGATACGAGCGCTTCAGCGACGAACACGTGAATACCGCCGTTTCGCCCGCCTTCTGCTTTTCCTCGATCGCCGCGCGGATCGTCTTCAGCCACGGCCAACGGTCTTCGTCGGTGAGCGGGATGCCGTGGTGCATCTTTTCCTTGTTCGCCGCGCTATGGAACGCGTCGCCGTCGGTGAACGCACAATGCAGGCGCTCGGCCAGCATTTCGCCAATCCTCGTCTTGCCGGCGCCCGACACGCCCATTGCGATCAGAATCATTTGAAACTCCTTACAGGACCGCCGCGAGTGCGAAGGTCAAGGCCAGCCCCATCACCGAAATGATGGTTTCGAGGAGCGACCACGTCTTGAAGGTCTGCACCACCGTCATGCCGAAATATTCCTTGATCAGCCAGAAACCGCCATCGTTCACGTGCGAGAAGATCAGCGAGCCCGAGCCGGTCGCGAGCACCATCAGTTCCGGTTTCACCTGCACCGCACCGGCCGCCGCGATCGGCGCGACGATGCCGCAGGCGGTCGTCATCGCGACGGTGGCCGAACCGGTCGCGAGACGGATCATCGCCGCGACGATCCAGCCGAACAGCAGCGGCGACAGATGCACCGCGGTCGCCACGTTGGTGATTTCCTTCGAAATGCCGCTATCCATCAGCACCCGGCCAAAACCGCCGCCCGCACCGACGATCAGTGTAATACCCGCGATCGGCGCCAGACACTCGCCGCAAAACTTCTGGATCTGCTCGCGGTTAAAGCCGCGGCTCGCGCCGAAGGTCCAGAAGCTGACCAGCACGGCCGTCAGCAGCGCGACGTCGGTGTTGCCGAAGAAGCGCAGCAGATCGTTCGGCAGCGTCTTCGGTTCGAACACCAGGTCAGCCCAACTGCCGACCAGCATCAGAACCACCGGCAACAGGATCGTGGCCAGCGTGATGCCGAAGCCCGGCAGTTCGCGCTTCGGTGCGTCGGTTTTCACGCCGTTGCCGTTATTCGCGTCGTGGCTGAGAAATTGCGCGGCAAGCGGATTTTCCTTCGGCAACTGGATATGGCGGCTCACCAGCAGCGCGAACAGCGGACCGGCGACGATCGCGCAGGGGATGCCGACGATCAGACCATAGGCGATCGTCTTGCCGATATCCGCGTGATACGCCTGCACGGCGAGCAGCGCGGCCGGGTGCGGCGGAATCAGCCCGTGCACGACGGACAGACCCGCGACCATCGGCAGGCCGACCAGCAGCAGCGATTTGTTGGTGCGCTTCGCAACGTTGAACGCAATCGGAATCAGCAGCACGAAACCGACTTCGAAGAACACCGGCAAGCCGACGATGATCGCGACGACCATCATCGCCCAGTGAATGTGTTTCTCACCGAACCAGTTGATCAGCGTGGTCGCGACGCGCTCGGCGCCGCCCGATTCGGCCATCATCTTGCCGAGCATCGTGCCGAGACCGACGACGATGGCTATGTGTCCGAGCGTGTTGCCGTTACCCGTTTCGAACGATTTGACGATGGTCTGCATCGGCATGCCGGCCACGAGGCCCAGCAGCAACGACACGATGATCAGAACGAGAAACGGATAGACCTTCAGGCGCGTGATCATGAAGATCAGCAACGCGATCGCGATTAACGCGTAGACCAGCAGCATGCTTCCGTGGGCAGATTCCATGAAGCCCCTCCTTAGGTTTATTGGTTTCAGAGTGCGGATGCGGCCGGCACTTCGTCTCACGGCAATCTGCGCGATGCCTGAAACCCGGCTGACCGCGCGGACGCTGAATTTTACTGTTTGTTTCAAAAACGCGCGCAAATCCAGCACGCATATCAAGCAAAAAAGAGTCTCGGCGCGACAGCCTGATGCGGCTGTATCGACGAGACTCCTGGGCCCGGTTCAGTTAACCGATGCGCTGGTGTGTCGTGGGGCTTAGTGCGCGGGCGCCGCCAACTGGCTCGCGGCGCGCGCTAGGCGCGTTACCTCGTCCCAGTTCTGCGCGGCGAGCGCGGCCTTCGGCGTGAGCCACGAACCGCCGACGCAGACCACGTTCGGCAGCGACAGGAAGTGCGGCGCGCTTTCAGGCGTAATGCCGCCGGTCGGGCAGAACTTCAGTGCCGGGAACGGACCGTGGAATGCCTGCAGCATCGGCACGCCGCCCGCCTGCTGCGCGGGGAAGAACTTGACGATCTCGTAGCCGAGTTCGAGCGCGAGGATGATGTCCGACGGCGTCATCACGCCGGGCAGCAGCGGCAGACCCACGTCCTGCGCGGCCTGGTGCATGTCCTTGGTCAGACCCGGCGACACGCCGAACTGCGCGCCCGCCTTCTTCGCTTGCGCGCAATGCTCGGGCTTCGTGATCGTGCCGACACCGACCACGATGTCGTCGGCGAGCTCACACGCACGCTCGATCGCGCCGAGGCCCGCCGGCGTGCGCAGCGTGATTTCGAGCACCTTCACGCCGCCCGCGTGCAACGCGCGCGACACGTGTTCGCCCTGTTCGACCGTGTCGAACGCGAGCACCGGAATCACCGGGCCGAGGCGCACGATATCGCTTACTGTTTTCGACGTCATAGTCAGACTCCTTGTTTCTGCAGCGCCGCGCCGGCTTGCGCGGTGCTCGCGTGATGGTCGCTGGGTTGATGGGCGTGCTTGTCGGCGTGCTTGTGGTGGCTGCCGTGGCCGTGCTGGCCGTCGAGCGCGCCGCCCTCGCCGATCAGCTTGCCGAACACCGACGCACCCTGCTCCGCCGGCGCCGCCGCGGCGCGGAATACGCCGAACAGCTCACGGCCGAAGCCGGCTTCGTTGTCCGCCTGATGCAACGGCTCGGCGTTCGGACGCGCGGCCCATTCGGCGGCGTCGATCTCGATGTCGAGCACGCCCGCTTCGGCGTCGATGACCAGCATGTCGCCAGTGCGAACCTTGCCGAGCGGGCCCTGCAGCAACGCTTCCGGCGACACATGAATGACCGCCGGCACCTTGCCCGACGCGCCCGACATACGGCCGTCGGTCACCAGCGCGACATGGAAACCCTGATCCTGCAACACACCGAGCAGCGGCGTCAAACGATGCAGCTCGGGCATGCCGTTTGCGCGGGCGCCCTGGAAGCGCACCACCGCGATGAAGTCGCGCTTGAGCTCGCCCTTGTCGAACGCTTCCTGCACCGCCTCCTGCGAATCGAACACGATTGCCGGCGCCTTCACCTTGCGATGCTGCGCCGCGACCGCTGAAATCTTGATCACGCCGCGGCCGAGTTTGCCCTGCATCAGACGCAGGCCGCCGTCCGGCTGGAACGGCTCATGGATGCCGCGCAGCACCGCGGTGTCCGCGCTCGCCTCGACGCCCGCGACCCATTGCAGCTTGCCGTCGAGCAGCTTGGGCTCCTCGGTGTAGCGCTTCAGGCCCTTGCCCGCGACGGTGTTCACGTCTTCATGCAGCAGACCGCCTTCGAGCAGATTGCGCACGAGGAACGCGACGCCGCCCGCCGCGTGGAAGTGGTTCACGTCGGCCTTGCCGTTCGGATAGATCTTCGCGAGCAGCGGCACCGCCTGCGACAGCGTGTCGAAGTCGTCCCAGTCGATGATGATGCCGGCCGCGCGCGCGATCGCGACGAGGTGCAGCGTGTGATTGGTCGAGCCGCCGGTTGCCAGCAGCGCGACGATGCCGTTGACGATCGCCTTCTCGTCGATCACATGGCCGATCGGCATGTAGTGGCCGCGCTCGACCGTCAGATCGAGTACGCGGCGCGCGGCCTGGGCAGTCAGCGCGTCGCGCAGCGGCGTGTGCGGATGCACGAAGGCCGAGCCCGGCAGATGCAGGCCCATCACTTCCATCAGCATCTGGTTGCTGTTCGCGGTGCCGTAGAAGGTGCAGGTGCCGTGGCTGTGATACGCGGCCGCTTCCGCTTCGAGCAGCGCTTCGCGGCCGCACTGGCCGGTCGCGAACTGCTGGCGCGTCTTGGCTTTGTCGTCGTTGGACAGGCCGCTCGTCATCGGGCCGGCCGGCACGAAAATGGTCGGCAGATGGCCGAATTGCAGCGCGCCGATCAACAGGCCCGGCACGATCTTGTCGCAGATGCCGAGGCACAGCGCCGCGTCGAACATGTTGTGGGTGAGCGCGACGGCTGTGCTCATCGCGATCACTTCGCGCGAGAACAGCGACAGTTCCATGCCCGCGTTGCCCTGCGTGATGCCGTCGCACATCGCCGGCACGCCGCCCGCGAATTGCGCGACGCCGCCGTTTTCGCGCGCGGCCTGCTTGATGATGTCCGGGTAGTTTTTGTACGGCGCGTGCGCCGACAGCATCTCGTTGTACGACGACACGATGCCGATGTTGGGCTCGCGGATCTGCTTGATCACGAGCTTGTCGTTGCCTTCGAGACCGGCGAAACCGTGGGCCAGGTTCGCGCACGACAACGCGCCGCGTGCCGGAAAGCGCCCCTGCGCGTGCTGGATGCGGGCCAGATACGCTTCACGCGTGGGCTTGCTGCGCTCGATCACGCGTTGCGTGACCTTCAACAATTGCGTATGCGGGGAAACCATCGGAGCTCCTTCGTCGCTGGCGGCAGGCGCACGCATGACACCAGGCGGTATCGCGGGGTTGTGATATCGAACGACGCCATATTAGTAGAAAAACTACATGCTCGCAATTACGAACGCTGTTGCGGTGCCGCATCGCATGAATCGATGAGTCGCCCAATTGGCGGCGTCTCAGCGCTTTGCAGCCGAAACCCAGGGAATACACTGACTCGCCGATATGTAGTTTTTGTACCTAGCTTTTGTGCGCCAACCACCAATCGGATATAGTCCACACGTTCTTCAGCATAGTGCGAGTTTTCCGATGATGCTGTCCCAAGTGGAAGAGATGCGTGACCAGCTGCGCCCGTCCGAGCGCAAGCTGGCCGATTATGTGATCGAGGCGCCGCGCGAAGTGCTCGATCTGTCGATGACCGAGGTCGCCGCGCGCGCGGGCGTGAGTCAGCCGACGATCGCGCGCTTCTGCCATGCGCTCGGTTTTTCCGGCTTTCGCGAATTCAAGATCCGGCTCGCGCAGGGCATCGCCAGCGAAGTGCCCGCCGTCTATCGCGACGTGCGGCCCGACGAGCCGACGCCGGGCGTCGCCGCGAAGGTGCTCGACCGGACCATCGGCGCGCTTATTCAGGTGCGCAACAATCTGTCGGCGGATAGCGTCGCGGCGGCGATCGACATGCTTGCGCAGGCGAAGCGCATCGAGTTCTATGGCGCGGGCGGCTCGGGCATCGCCGCGCTCGACGTGCAGCACAAGTTCTTCCGGCTCGGCATGCCGAGCGTCGCGTATTCGGACCCGCACACGTTTTTGATGTCGGCCGCGCTGCTCGGGCCGGGCGACGTAGTCGTCGCGATTTCCAACACGGGCCGCACGCGCGACATCATCGATGCCGCGAAGGCCGCGCTTAATGCGGGCGCGAAGGTGATCGCGATCACCCACGGCAACTCGCCGCTCGCGCGGCTCGCAACCGTGGGCCTCTTCGCAAACGTCGACGAAGACACCGACATCTTTTCGCCGATGACCTCGCGCGTATCGCATCTGGCGATCGGCGACATTCTGGCGGTCGGCGTCGCGTTGAGCCGTGGGCCCGAACTGGTGGAGAAGCTCGCGCAGACGAAGGAAGTGATTCACCGGCGGCGGGTGGACTCGCAGGGGTAATCCGGTCCGATAAAGAGCGGAACGACGGAGATAACGCAAAAGGGCGGTGTGCCATTCAACCGGCACACCGCCCTTTTGTCTTTTCCAGCGCCCTGCCGAACGCCGTCAGCCGCTCAGAACGGCTTGATCACCACCAGCGCGACCGCCGCGAGCATCCCGAGCACCGGCAGCTCGTTGAACATTCGATACCACTTGTCCGAGCGGCGATTTTCGCCGCGCTCGAATGTGCGCAGCAGCACGCCGCAATACGCGTGATAGATGACGAGCAGCACGACCACGCCAACCTTCGCGTGAATCCAACCCTGCCCGCTGCCGATGCCGATCACGAGCCACAACCACAAGCCGCACGCGATCGCGGGCACGGCGATGAAGCTCATGAAGCGGAACAGCTTGCGCGCCATCAGCAAAAGACGCGCCGTCGCGGCGGGTTCCGTTTCCATCGCCAGATTGACGAAGATGCGCGGCAGATAGAACAGGCCGGCAAACCAGGAGGCAATCAACACGATGTGAAACGTCTTTACCCAAAGCATCGGCGGGGGTCCTTGTGGTCCTTGTTGTTGTGGTGTTCGTTGTTGCGGTGCTTCGATTCGTGCTTATTGACGAGCTTCGCCGTGGCCGAGCACGACGTACTTCAGCGACGTCAGCCCTTCGAGGCCGACCGGGCCGCGCGCGTGCAGCTTGTCGTTCGAAATCCCGATCTCGGCGCCGAGGCCGAACTCGAAGCCGTCCGCGAAACGCGTCGACGCATTGACCATCACGCTCGCCGAATCGACTTCGCGCAGGAAGCGCATTGCGCGGTCGTGGTCTTCGGTGACGATCGCATCGGTGTGCTGCGAGCTATACGAGTTGATGTGCTCGATCGCCGCGTCGATGCCGTCGACCACCTTGATCGCGAGCACCGGCGCCAGATATTCGGTGCGCCAGTCTTCCTCGGTCGCGTCGACGAGCGGGCCGACGCCCGCATCGGCCAGCACCGCGCGCGCCGCCGCATCGACGCGCAGCTCGACGTCCTTGCTGCGATACAGCTTGCCCAGCGGCGGCAGCACTTCGGCCGCGATACCGCGCGCGACCAGCAGCGTTTCCATCGTGTTGCAGGTGCCGTAGCGGTGCGTCTTCGCGTTGTCGCAGACGTTGAGCGCCTTCGCCAGGTCCGCGCGATCGTCGACATAGACGTGGCAGATGCCGTCGAGGTGCTTGATCATCGGCACGCGCGCTTCGCTCATCAGACGCTCGATCAGGCTCTTGCCGCCGCGCGGCACGATCACGTCGACGTATTCGGTCATCGTGATCAGCTTGCCGACCGCCGCGCGGTCCGACGTCGCGACCACCTGCACCGCGTCTTGCGGCAGACCGGCTGCCTCGAGCCCTTCGCCGATCAGCTTCGCGAGCGCGGTATTGCATTCGAGCGCTTCCGAGCCGCCGCGCAGAATAGTCGCGTTGCCTGACTTCAGGCACAGCGCGGCCGCGTCGATCGTCACGTTCGGGCGCGATTCGTAGATGATGCCGATCACGCCGAGCGGCACACGCATCTGGCCGACCTGGATGCCGCTCGGCCGATACTTCAGATTGCTGATTTCGCCGATCGGATCGGCCAGCGCCGCGACCTGGCGCAGGCCTTCGACCATCGTCTTCAGCGCCTTGTCGGACAGCGTCAGACGGTCGATGAACGCGGCGTCGTGGCCCTTGCCGCGGGCGCGTTCGAGGTCGCGCGCGTTGGCGGCCTTCAGCAAATCGGCATCGCGCTCGATCGCCTCGGCAACGGCTGCAAGCGCCGCATTCTTCGCGGCGGTCGACGCCCGCGCCATCGCGCGCGAAGCCTGGCGAGCGCGTTGGCCGAGGTCGGTCATGTACTGGTCGATATCCATGGTCATTCTCGTGATGCCCGCACGTTGGCGTGCGGTGGTCGGGCAAGATTAGCGAAAGATCAAACGATTGTAAGTCGGGTACCGGGCCTTTGCTCGCGAGGGGCAGCGGGTGCGCTGTGCTGTCGCGGGCTTGCCGATGCGTTGCGTCGAGCGTGTGGCACGCGAAACGCAGTGGTCTGCATGCGAAGCGACTGACGGTTGCTGCGCGATAGCAATCGCTGCCGAAGCTCCCCCGCGCCCAGCTGCTTAGATTGGCCGCCGCGCTGGCGCCGCAGTCGGTGCCCGAGGTCGCGGCGGCGGCACTGGCGACGCCGCCGACGTTTTTGGCGCGGCCACCGTCATCGCGAGTTCGAACAGGCCGTCCCACGGATCGGGCGGCGGATCGTTGCGATGATTGCCCGGCGTGCCGCCCGACAAGCCCTTGACCTGCCGGTCCAGCCGCGCCGCCAAAGCGAGCGCCTTCTCGAGCGCCGCCTCGCTGACACGCGACAGCGCCGGCCCGATCAGCCGTTCGCGCGGACCCCACACGCGGTTCTCGCGCGTGAGCATCGCGAGCGGCTTGCCGGCCGCGACGCCGCGCTTGATCCGCAACAGCGTGCGCACTTCCTCGACAACGGCCCACAGCACGAGCACCGCCGCCTCGCCTTCACCGCGCAGGCCGTCGAGCATGCGCGCGAGACGGCCGACGTCGCCCGCGAGCATCGCCTCGTTGAGCTTGAACACGTCGTAGCGCGCGACGTTGAGCACTGCGTCCTGCACCTGATCGAAGCTCAGCGAACCGCTCGGATACAGCAGCCCGAGTTTCTGGATTTCCTGATGCGCGGCGAGTAGATTGCCCTCGACGCGCTCGGCGATGAACGCGAGCGCGCGCCGCCCTTCCTCGCCGGCTGCGACGCGCTGGCCTTGAGCCGCGAGTCGCTGCCCGACCCAGTTCGGCAGCTGCGCGCGCTCGACCGGATCGATCTTCAGCGCGACGCCGGCGTCGGCGAGCGCGGTGAACCATGCCGACTTCTGCGTGGCCGCATCGAGACGCGGCAGGGTGATCATCGTCAGCACGTCGTCGTTGACGGTGGACGCTAGCGCCTTCAGCGCATCGGCGCCTTCCTTGCCCGGCTTGCCCGACGGAATGCGCAACTCGACCAGTTGCCGGTCGCCGAACAGCGACATCGACTGACTCGCGCCGAGCAGCGAACTCCAGTCGAAACCGCGCTCGACCGTGAACACCGAGCGATCGGTGAAACCCGCCGCGCGCGCCGCCGCGCGGATGAGGTCGCACGCTTCCTGGGCGAGCAGATGCTCGTCGCCGTACACGACGTACAGTCCGGCAAGGCCCTTGGCGAGATGCGCTTCGAGCGCGTCAGGTCGCAGTTGCATGGCTGGCGGTTGACGGAATGGATGAGGTTCGACGCATCGCGGACGGCGCGATGCTCACAGCGGCGGCGGCGGCAGCGGCGCGCGCGGAACGATACCCGGCACGGCCTCGGCAGGCGTCGGATGCAGCGAGCGCACCACGCCGAGACGGCGGATCAACTGATCGACCGCGTCGTTTTCCATGTCGGCGAACAGGATATCGGACTCGGCGGCCTTCGCCTGCGAGAACTGGTCGCTATAGGTCATCGCGCGGTTCAGTGCGATCACGCTGCCCGGAATCAGCACGGTGCCGTCCTTGCCGGTCAGCGTGTAGGTCATCTGCAGATTCAGCTGATACTCGGCGACGACGCCCAGCGAATTCAGCGTCAGCGTGCTGAGGTTGCGGTTCTGCGTGATCTGCAGGATCGCGTCGGCATTGGCGACCGAGTTCACCACGACGGTGTCGCTGCCGCCCTGCACGATGCGCGTGAAGCGCGCGATGGCCGCGGGCGAGCCGCCCGACACATAGAGACGCTTGAATGCGAAGTCCTGCTGGCCGCGCAACTGGAAGCCGCAGGCCGACAACATTATTACGCTGCAAGCGAGCGTCAAAAACGATCTGCGAGTCACATTCGCTCCCGGTTCGCAGTGGATTCGCGGTGCCGAGGAACGTCGCCGGGTGGGCGGCGCTCCATCTGCCGGATGAGGGTTCGGAACGTCAAACGACCACGTTCACGAGACGGCCCGGCACCACGATGATCTTCTTCGGCGCCTTGCCTTCGCTGAATTTGGCGACCATTTCGTGCGCGGCCGCTTGCTGCTCGATCGCTTCGCGCGATGCGTCCTTCGCGACCGTGATCGCGCCGCGCACCTTGCCGTTCACCTGCAGCACGAGTTCGATCTCGGCCTGTTCGAGCGCCTTCTCGTCGACCTTCGGCCACGGTGCGTCGAGCAGCGGGCCGAATTCGTCCGCGTAGCCGAGTTCCTGCCACAACTGGAACGTCAGGTGCGGCACGACCGGGTACAGCACGCGCAGCATCACGCCGTAGGTCTCACGCAGCACGGCCGTCTGCGCGCCCTTCGCGCCGTCGAGCGCGTTGAGCATCTTCATCGCGGCCGATACCACCGTGTTGTACTGCAGACGCTGATAGTCGAAATCGGCCTGCTTCAGCACGCTATAGATCTCACGACGCAGCGCCTTGTCCGCGTCGTTGAATTGTGCGGCGTCCAACTGGCCACCCGTGCGCAGCGCGGCTTCGTTCGTATAGCCGAAGTTCCACACGCGACGCAGGAAGCGGCTCGCGCCTTCGACGCCCGACCCCGACCACTCGAGCTGCTGCTCGGGCGGAGCCGCGAACATCACGAACAGACGCGCAGTGTCCGCGCCGTGCTGATCGATCAGCATCTGCGGATCGACGCCGTTGTTCTTCGACTTCGACATCTTCTCGACGCCGCCGAGCACGACCGGTTGGCCGTCAGCGTTCAGCACCGCGCCGACCGGGCGGCCCTTGTCGTCGAACGACACGGTCACATCCGCCGGGTTGTACCAGGTCTTCTTGCCCGCTTCGTTTTCGCGGTAGTAGGTTTCGTTCAACACCATGCCCTGCGTGAGCAGGTTCTTCGCCGGCTCGCCGAACTTCACGAGACCGAGATCGCGCATCACCTTCGCCCAGAAGCGCGAGTACAACAGGTGCAGAATCGCATGCTCGATACCGCCGATGTACTGATCCATCGGCGCCCAGTAGTCGGTGCGCTCGTCGACCATCGTCTTCGCATCCGGCGACGCGTAGCGGTAGAAGTACCACGACGAATCGACGAAAGTGTCCATCGTGTCGGTTTCGCGCTTCGCCGCACCGCCGCAGTTCGGACACGTGCAGTTCAGGAACGCCTCGGACTTCGCGAGCGGATTGCCCGTGCCGTCCGGCACGAGGTCTTCCGGCAGCACGACCGGCAGGTCTTTTTCCGGCACCGGCACGTCGCCGCACTTCGGGCAGTGGATGATCGGAATCGGCGTGCCCCAGTAACGCTGGCGCGACACGCCCCAGTCACGCAGACGCCACGTGATCTGCTTGTCGCCGAGGCCGAGTTCCTTCAGATCGGCGGCGATGCGGTCCACCGCTTCGTCGTACGCGAGGCCGTCGTACTTGCCGCTATTGACCAGCGTGCCGGTCTTTTCGCCGTACCACTCCGCCCAGGCTTCCGTCGAAAACTCCTTGCCCTCGACCGCGACCACCTGCTTTACCGGCAGACCGTACTTCTTCACGAACGCGAAGTCGCGCTCGTCGTGCGCCGGCACGCCCATCACCGCGCCTTCGCCGTAAGTCATCAGCACGTAGTTGCCGATCCACACCTCGACCTGCTCGCGCGTCAGCGGATGCGTGACGTAGAAGCCGGTCGCCATGCCCTTCTTTTCCATCGTCGCGACGTCGGCTTCGGCGACGCCGCCGCGCTTGCATTCGTCGATGAACGCCTGCAGTTCTGGCTTGTCTTGCGCGAGACGCGTGGCGAGCGGATGCTCGGCGGCGATCGCGCAGAACGTGACGCCCATGATCGTGTCGGCGCGCGTCGTGAACACACGCAGCAGTTTCTGCTCACCGTCGATTTCGTACGGGAAGCCGAAGTTCACGCCGAAGCTCTTGCCGATCCAGTTCTGCTGCATGATCTTCACGCGCTCGGGCCAGCCGAGGCCGTCGAGATCGTTCAGCAGTTCATCGGCGTACTGCGTGATGCGCATGTAGTACATCGGGATTTCGCGCTTTTCGACGAGCGCGCCCGAGCGCCAGCCGCGCCCGTCGATCACCTGCTCGTTCGCGAGCACGGTCTGGTCGACCGGGTCCCAGTTCACGGTGCCGGTTTTCTTGTACGCGATGCCCTTTTCGAGCATCTTCAGGAACAGCCACTGGTTCCACTTGTAGTAGTCGGGGCTGCAGGTGGCGACTTCACGCGACCAGTCGATCGCGAGGCCCATCGACTGCATCTGCTTCTTCATGTAAGCGATGTTGTCGTAGGTCCACTGCGCGGGCGGCACGTTGTTGGCCATCGCGGCGTTTTCCGCCGGCATGCCGAACGCGTCCCAACCCATCGGCATCAGCACGTTGTAGCCGTTCATCCGCAGATAGCGGTACATCACGTCGTTGATCGTGTAGTTGCGCACGTGCCCCATGTGCAGCTTGCCCGACGGATACGGCAGCATCGAGACGCAGTAGAACTTGGGCTTGTCGGTGGTTTCCGTCGTCTTGTAGGCGTCGATGGCGCGCCATTGCCCTTGCGCGGCGGTTTCGACGTCGGAGGGAACGTATTTTTCGTGCATGGTGTGATGGGATCGCTAGGTTCGGTGCTTTTGCACCGGCCCGGTGCTCTGCAGAATGTCGTTGCGTCGTTTCCCCTTCGGCGGGGAAAGGGCTGATTATACCGTTCGCGGACGGGTGCGCCGCTACGCGCGGCATGGCGGGGCGGGGTATGCCGGATTCGTCGACGCGGTGCGCGCCCGGCGGCGCCCGGCGATGCTCAGTGCTGCGCGGCGGGCGGCGGCGGGTCCGTCACGAAGCCGATCCGCTCGAGCCCCGCCTGCTGCGCGGCGCCCATCACCTGCGCGATCACTTCATAGCGGGTCGAGCGCTCCGCGCGCAGTTGGATGTCCGGCTGGTTCGCCTGCTTGCCGGCCTCGGCGAACTGCGCGCGCATCTGCGCGAGCCTGATCGGCTTGCCGTTCCAGTAGAGCTTGCCGGCGCCGTCGATCGACAGCGAGATGGTCTGGGGGGTCTGGCGCGCGGGCGCCGCCGCGACCTTCGGCAGCTCGAGCCGGATCGCGTGCGAGAACAGCGGCGCGGTAATGATGAAAATCACCAGCAGCACCAGCATCACGTCGATCAGCGGCGTCATGTTGATCTCGGCCATCGGGGCGGCCGTCTGCTTCTTCTCGAGTCCGCCGAATGCCATGTCGCCTCCTTGCGTCTGAGCTTGGTCCTGCGATGGGCAGTGTGTCGTGTGGGGTAGGTCGCGATTTATCGTGCCCGCCGCACACCAGGCGTCAGCGGTGTGCCTCGTGCGCCGCCTGCTGCGCGCGCGGCGGCGTCGGCGCGTGCTCCGGGGAGCACACGTACGCGTGCAGATCGTGCGCGAAGCCGTCCAGCTCCTCGGTCAATTGCCGCACGAGGCGGCCCAGCACGTTGTACCCGAGCACGGCCGGAATCGCGACCACCAGACCGAACGCGGTCATGATCAGCGCCTCGCCGACCGGTCCTGCGACGTTCTCGATCTGCGCCTGCCCGCTCGCCGCGATGCTGCCCAGCGCGTGATAGATGCCCCACACGGTGCCGAGCAGACCGACGAACGGCGCGGTGCTACCGACCGACGCCAGCAGCACCTGACCGAACTCGAGCCGCCGGTGCGACGCGTTGAGCGCCTGGCGCAGCGCGCGCAGCACCCGTTCGCTGCGCTCGACGCGCGCGAGCAGCGCGCCCGGAATGTCGACCTCGGCCGCATGGAGCGCCGCTTCGGCGAGCGGCGCGAACACGCGCTCGCGGTCGGCGCGGCGCAGGATGGCGACGCCCTCGGCGAGCGTCGGAGCCTGCCAGAAGCGCGTGATCGCTCGCGAGGACTGGCGTTTCGCGCGCGTCAGAATCCAGCTCTTGACGATCAGAAAACACCAGCTCGCAATCGACATGGCCAGCAGCACATAGGCGACGGCATGCGTAATCGCGTCGCTCGTTTGCAGGTAATGGATGATGCCGCTGCTGCCTGTCATCTGACCTCGCCTTGGGAAAGTGACTTCGGGAGGGCGCGCTCGGGATGCGCTGCCCCGCCTATGCGCAACCAACTTCGCTCAACGCAGGCCGAGCACGTCCTGCATGTCGAAGAAGCCGTTGTCGTGACCTTCGAGGAAGCGTACAGCACGAAGTGCGCCTTGTGCATACGACAGGCGGCTCGCCGATTTGTGCGTGATCTCGATGCGCTCGCCGATGCCCGCGAACAGCACCGTATGATCGCCGACGATATCGCCGCCGCGAATCGCCGAGAAGCCGATCGTCGACGGATCGCGCTCGCCGGTCACGCCTTCACGGCCGTAGACCGCGCAATCGTCGAGATTGCGGCCGAGCGCGCCCGCGATCACTTCGCCCATCGTCAGCGCGGTGCCGGACGGCGCGTCGACCTTGTGGCGATGATGCGCCTCGATGATCTCGATGTCGTAGCCGGTCGAGAAGTGCCGCGCCGCGTATTCGAGCAGCTTCAGCGTAACGTTCACGCCGACGCTCATGTTCGACGCGAACACGACGCCAATCTTCTGCGCCGCCGCGCGCAGCTGCGCTTTTTGCGCGTTGTCGAAGCCGGTCGTGCCGATCACCATTTTCACGTCGTGGCGTTGCGCGGCTTCGAGATGCGCGAGCGTCGCATCCGGGCGCGTGAAGTCGATCAGGTAGTCGGATTCGGCAAACACGCGCTCGATATCGTCGGACAGCAGCACGCCGGTCTCTTTGCCGAGGAACGCGCCGGCGTCCTGGCCAAGCTGCGGCGCGCCCGTGCGGCAGAGCGCGCCGGACAGCGTCGCGTCGGCATCGTTGAGGACGGTTTCGATCAGCATGCGGCCCATACGGCCCGATGCGCCTGCAATGGCAATTTTCATGACGATGAGGATTCGAAAAGAGTCAACCGGGATGGAGCCCGGCAAACGCGGCCCGGCG
This sequence comes from Paraburkholderia atlantica, assembly GCF_000092885.1. NCBI lineage: Bacteria > Pseudomonadati > Pseudomonadota > Betaproteobacteria > Burkholderiales > Burkholderiaceae > Paraburkholderia > Paraburkholderia atlantica. The sequence continues at coordinate 2,945,012 of NC_014117.1, forward strand.
AATGCACCGACCAGTGTGCCGGGGAATGCGCCAGCTCGATATAGGGACAAGCGGCGACAGGCGGCACGATCTTGCGGCAACACCGGTCGGCTCGCTGCGGAAGTCAATGCGCGCGGCCAACCGGGACGGCTCGCTTATATGACTGACTGATACGGCCCGCTGCGGCGACCCACTGCCGCGACCCACTGCGGCAACGGGTTCATGCGGCCCAAGCGGCGCATTTCGGCCTCGCCTGACGCCGGACAAACACACATCTGACGGGCGCCGGCCATCTGGCGCGCAGCCCGCCTTACAACACCGACGAGTGGATCAGTTGCTCGTTCCGGACGTCGACGGCGAAGCGCTCGGCGTCGAGCTGTCGCCGCTTTGCGAGCCCGTCGGGCCGACCGGGTTGCTCTCGTTTTCCGGCGCCGGCGGCGGCGGACGTTTGAACTGGAACTGCGGCTGACCACCGGCCGTCGGGCCTTGCGTCGGGATCCCGCCAGCGCCCGCTCTCGGCACGGCCGAACGCACGGACGGCGTGCCGCTCGGCGTCGACACCGCGCTGGTCGCGCGATTGGCCGCCTGGGCGGCTTCCGCGTTGGCGTCCATGGACGGCGTGGCGGCCTGCTGGGCGCCTTCTACCGACGGCGAGCGCGTCGTATCCACCGTGGCCGGCGCCGCGGCGGCTGCGGCCGCGCTTGCGGCGGCTGCGTCGCTGGCGGCCACGGCCGCGCTTGCGGCGGCCGGCGGCGTCGCGGTCGAGCGGCGGCCACTGCGGTCGCCGTCGATTTCGGCCAGCAATTCGAGATTGGTCGGCAGATCCTCGCCGCCCGTCCAGTGGGTCACGGTGTCGCCCGAGAAGAACACGACGAAGTCACGCTGCTGAACGATCGCGGTGTTGCCGCGCTTGAAATAGAACGTGTAATCCCACCGATCGGCGTGGAACATGTCGGTCAACAGCGGCGTGCCGAGCACCTGACGCACCTGCGCGCGCGTCATGCCGACCTTCATCTGGCCGGCCATTTCCTGCGACACGAAGTTACCTTGCACGACCGTAATCCGATACGGCGTAATGCTTTGGGCAACGCGCTGGGTCAGGCTGTCGTACGTGGAACATCCGGCAAGAACCGCGACAGTCGCAACAGCGATCAAGGTACCCCGCATGCGGCTCCCCCGGTAAATCAATTGAGATTTAGAAATCATTTCACTCACCGTGCGGGCCCGCTTGCGGGCCGCGCTCATTCCATCGAAAATGACCAGAACGGCAAAACACATTACTATGAGAGCCCAGCATTGTACTCTAGGGATCCCTTGTCATGACCAATCCAACCGATCTCAAGAATATCGGGCTCAAGGCGACCCTTCCGCGCCTCAAAATCCTTGAGATTTTCCAACACAGCCCGGTGCGTCACCTGACCGCCGAAGACGTGTACCGCAACCTTCTGCACGAGGAACTCGATATCGGTCTCGCCACCGTGTATCGCGTGCTGACACAGTTCGAGCAGGCCGGCCTGCTTTCGCGCAGCAATTTCGAATCGGGCAAGGCGGTCTTCGAACTCAACGAGGGGTCGCACCACGACCATCTCGTGTGCCTCGATTGCGGGCTGGTGGAAGAGTTTTTCGACCCCGAAATCGAAAGTCGTCAGCAGTCCATCGCCAAGGCACGCGGCTTCAAGCTGCAGGAACACGCGCTGGCATTGTATGGGGCATGCACGAAGGAGAATTGCCCGCATCGTAAGCACTGATGCGTCGCGGGCCGCCTGCGAGTGCGCGGCCTGGCAAGTCAGAAGAAAGACCCGACCGATGGGGATCGGTCGGGTCTTTTTCATTCAGTCGGCGGCAAATACGGCTATCCGACCAGCTCCACGCTCGGCTCGAAAGCGAGCCGCCACGGCTCGGCCAACTGCAATTCGTCGCAATTCGGCGCGTCGCCGCCACGATCGACGACAAGGAAGTCGCTAACCTGATCCAGCGCGAGCAGCGGATGGTGCCAGACCCCTTTCGCGTAGTTGACGCCCTGCCACGCGTCGGTCCAGAACCCGCGCATCTGCGTGGCGTCGAACTCGCCGGCCGGCGCGACCACCACCAGATAGCGGCCCGCGCACAAGGGAATGAAAGCCTGGCTGCCGAGCGGATGCCGCTCCATCATCGTGATCTCTACCGGCAGCGCGCGCGGCTGCGCGCGAAACAGATTGACGAGCGGCCGGCCGCCCTGCTCCGCCACGTCGACGCGCGCGAGGTCGTGATAGCGCTCGGTGGTGCCGCCATTGATCGGAAAATGACGCGCGCCGTCGAGTTCGATCACATCGCCGAACGGCGCGAAGGCCGCGCGCGTCAGGCGTTCCATCTGCAGGATCTTCATGCGTGCCGCTCCATCACGTAGCTTGCGTTAAGCGATCTCGCCCCACAGACGCAGGCGCGACACGCCGCCGTCCGGGAAGATGTTGAAGCGCACGTGCGTGACCGGCCCGAGTGCGGCGAGGTCGTCCGTGAACGTGTGCACGTGATCCATCTGCAGCTTCTGTTCGCCGAGCAGCACCGGCCAGAACATCGCCTGTGTGACGAGGGAATCGTCGGTGCCACCGGTCACCGATGCCGCCTGCAGCGAGCAGCGGTCCGGGAAGTTGCCTTTGAAGTGCGCCGTGTCCACTTCGATCCTGCGGATCACGCCGGGCCGCGCGAGCGCGACGATCGCCCAGTCGTTGCCCGGCTCGCGACGCCGCCGGGTTTCCCAGCCGTCGCCCATGTTCACGCCACGGCCCGGCATCAGCATCTGCGAGGCTGGCCCGAAATGCTGGTTGTTCGCGGCGACGAGGTACGCGCCGTTTTCGATCGCGGCAAGATCGAGCAGCGTGCCGCGCTCGACGCGGCTCCAGTCGCGCTGCGGCTGGCCGTATACACGCAGTCGCGCGAGCCCGCCGTCCGGATACAGATTCACGCGCAGATGGGTGACCGGGCGCGCGTCTTTCACCTCGACGTAGTGATGCTGGTTGCCCTGGAGCGTCGTCGCCGGCACGAGCGGCTGCCACTCGGCGTGCTCGGGCGGCACGTCGGCGTCGCTGTGGCAGGCATCGATCGACGCCGCCGGCGGGAAATTGCCGGTGAAGTGGCTCGTGTCGAGATCGACGCCATGCACGACGCCCGGCCGCGCGAGACGGATCACGCAATGGTCGTGGCCGTTCGTGCGCTTGCGACGCGTCTCCCAGCCGTCCATCCACTTGCCGTGGTCGTCGTATTTGCCCGGGATGAACACCGCCGGCTGCGGCTCGAGCATGCGCTCTTTCGGTGCGAAGAATTCGTCGCTGGCGAACAGCGCTTTCGCGCCGAGGCGCGGATCGGCGAGGTTCATGTAGCGGCGCGTGAAGGCGGGAGCGTTCGGGTCGAGGATCGGGTTGGCCATGATGTCGGTCAGTGTCGAAGAGGTCAGAAACAACCGGCGGCGCCATGGCGGCCGCCGGTCTGCGAAAAAGGTCGAAAAGCTGTCTAAAACGATGCCGGTTGGTCTGGTCCGACCAGATCGCCGTGCCGCCGTCAGACTGCCGGCGCGTGTTCGCCCGCACCCGGCTCGGCGAGCGTGTCGTCGACGGCGGGCACGTAGCGAAGTGCCGCATCGCGATTCAGCACGCGGTGCGCACGCGCCTTGTCGATATCGTTTTCCCACACGGCGACCACCACCGTCGCGACGCAGTTGCCGATCAGGTTGGTCAAGGCGCGGGCGATGCCGACGAACCAGTCGACCGGCAGAATCAGCACGAGGCCGAGCACCGGAATCGCGGGAATCGCGGACAGCGTCGCCGCGAGAATCACGATCGCCGAGCCCGGAATGCCGTGCGCGCCCTTCGACGTCACCAGCGACACCAGCACCACGACGATCAGGTCATGAATCGACAGCGGGGTGTTGGTCGCCTGCGCGATGAACAGCACCGCCAGCGTCAGATAGATCGAGAAGCCGTCGAGGTTGAACGAGTAGCCGGTCGGAATCACGAGACCGACCGTCGAGTCCTTGACGCCCATCCATTCGAGCTTGCGCATGATCTGCGGCAGCACGGCGTCGGACGACGCGGTGCCGAGCACGATCGACAGTTCTTCGCGCAAATAGCGGATCAGCTTGAAGATGCTGAAGCCGGCGAACCGCATCACCGCGCCGAGCACGAGCACGACGAACACTACGCAGCTCGCGTAGAACACCAACACCAGCATGCCGAGCTGCTTCAGCGACTCGACGCCGTAGGTGCCGGTCGTGAACGCGATCGCGCCGAGCACGCCGAGCGGCGCGAGCTTGATGATGAAGCCCATCACACGGAAAAACACCTGCGAAAGCTCATCGATCAACCCGCTCACGCGTTGCGCGCGCTTGCCGAGCAGCGACAGCGCCGAGCCGAACAGCACCGAGAACACGAGGATCTGCAGGATGTCGCCGGTCGCGAACGCGTTGATCGCCGTATCGGGGATGATCTTCAGCAGGAAGCCCGCGGTGTCCTTCAGGCTCTTCGCGTGCTCGGTATAGGTGGTGAGCGACGCCGCGTCGAGCGAACTCAGGTTCACGTTCATGCCGGCGCCCGGACGCGTCGCGTAAGCGAGCACCGCGCCGATCACGAGCGCGATCGTCGTCATCGCCTCGAAATAGATCACCGACTTCAATCCGACGCGGCCGACCTTGCGCAGATCGCCAGCGTGCGCCATGCCGCTCACTACTACGCAGAACACGATTGGCCCGATCACCATTTTGATCAGCTTCAGGAAGCCGTCGCCAAGCGGCCGCAAGGACTGCGCGAAATGCGGAAACACGGCACCGAGCACGATGCCGACCACGAGCGCTATCACGACCCGGCCAAATAGCGAATTGAAGAATTTCAACACGGCTTCCTCCTGCGGATGGTTGTCTCGATCACTTCTGTTCAGACTGGTCCGACCAGAACTGTTATGGCGAATAGTAGGAAGCGGATATAGTCCCGTCAAGGATTGATCGAACAGTGTTTACCCGTTGTTTTTTCGGCGATTCCGGGCCGGGGTCGGGTTTTCTCAGGTCGTGCGGCGCGCCGTTTTCGAGCGCGTATTAGAATTGCGGTCAGACCACGCCACCAAGTGAGTTTTTATGAAAAACGTCCCGCACACCGTCACCGACGCGGCCATCGCGACGATTCGCGAGCGTATCGAGGGGGGCGTCTATCCGGTGGGCAGCCTGCTGCCGGCGCAGCGCCAGCTATCCGATGAACTGTCGATCAGCCGAGCGTCACTGCGCGAAGCGCTGTCCACGCTCGAAGCGCTCGGCCTGCTGGTGATCCGCCCCGGCAAGGGCGTGTACGTGGAAAGCGCGCAGGCGAAAACCGCTCAGGCGTGGCGTTTCGCCGAGCAGTCGTCGCTGCCCGACACGTATCAGATGCGCTACGCGCTCGAAGGCTTCGTTGCACGCATGGCGGTACTCGCGGTCACCAAAGACGACCTCGCGTGGCTCGAGGAAAACGTCACCGCGATGCAAAGCGCGCTCGCCTGCGAGGAACTCGACGAAGCGGCGCGGCTCGACTACGCGTTCCATATGCGCATCGTCAGCATCGCGGGCAATGCGGCGATCGAGTCGATCCTGCGCAGCAGCGCCGAGATCATGAAGGAAAGCCAGCGCATGCCGTTCTACCGGCGCGAGCGGGTGCTATCCACCTACACCGAGCATCGCGCGATTCTCGACGCGCTGAAGGCCCGCGACTCGCTCGCCGCCGGCAAGGCGATCGAGACGCACATCGCGAACGCTGCGCAGCGCGCGGGCGTCTATTTCCCGACGCCGTAGCCGCCGCGCCGATACCGCAGACGAAAAAAAAGCCGCTCCGAGGAGCGGCTTTTTCATGCAGCGCGAAACCCGGAACTTACTTCGCGTTCGCGAGCGCCACAGCCGTGTCCAGCATGCGGTTCGAGAAGCCCCACTCGTTGTCGTACCAGCTCGACACCTTCACGAGACGGCCCGACACCTTGGTCAGCGTCGAGTCGAACGTCGACGAAGCCGGGTTGTGGTTGTAGTCGATCGACACGAGCGGCGCGTCGTTGTAACCGAGAACGCCCTTCAGCGAGCCTTCCGATGCTTCCTTCATGATCGCATTGACTTCCTCGACCGTCGTATCGCGCGCAGCGATGAACGACAGGTCGACGACCGACACGTTGATCGTCGGGACGCGGATTGCGTAGCCGTCCAGCTTGCCGTTCAGTTCCGGCAGCACGAGGCCGACCGCCGATGCCGCACCGGTCTTGGTCGGGATCTGGCTATGCGTGGCCGAACGCGCGCGGCGCAGGTCTTCGTGGTACACGTCGGTCAGAACCTGGTCGTTCGTGTACGCGTGGATCGTCGTCATCAGGCCGTTCACGAGACCGATCTTGTCGTTCAGCGGCTTGACCAGCGGCGCGAGGCAGTTGGTCGTGCACGATGCATTCGAGATGACCGTGTCCGATGCCTTCAACACGTTGTGGTTCACGCCGTAGACGACGGTCGCGTCGACATCCTTGCCGCCCGGCGCCGAGATGATGACCTTCTTCGCTCCGCCCTTGATGTGCGCGCTGGCCTTTTCCTTGGTCGTGAAAAAGCCCGTGCACTCCATCACGACGTCGACGCCCAGTTCGCCCCACGGCAGTTCGGCCGGGTTGCGGTTCGCCAACACACGGATCTTGTCGCCGTTCACGACGAGGTAGTCGCCGTCCACCGACACCTGGCCCGGGAACTTGCCGTGCGCGGTGTCGTACTGCGTCAGGTGGGCGTTGGTCTTCGCATCGCCCAGATCGTTGATGGCGACGATTTCGATATCGTGCTTCTTGCCGTTTTCATAGAAGGCGCGCAGGGTATTGCGGCCGATCCGGCCGTAGCCGTTGATTGCGACGCGAATCGTCATGATTTATCTCCTGATGGCTAAAAAATCCGTTTATGTTCGCCTGGTCGGACATCCGGTTCGGTGCGTCGCCCCGCGCAGCCACGAGGGGCGCAAGGGCAACGCGACGCAACCATCAGCCGAGAGCGGCCTTGACCGTCGCCACCACGTGCTCGACGGTGAAACCGAAATGCTTGAACAGCACACCTGCCGGGGCCGATTCGCCGAACGTGTCGATGCCGACCACGCCGCCTTCCAGACCCACGTACTTGCGCCAGAAATCCGACACACCCGCTTCGATCGCGACGCGGCGCACGCCATGCGGCAGCACGCGTTCGCGGTACTCGGCGTCCTGCTTGTCGAACACGGTCGTCGATGGCATCGACACCACGCGGGCGGCGATGCCTTCGCGCGCGAGCGGCTCGACGGCCTTCATCGCCAGTTCGACTTCCGAGCCCGTCGCGATCAGGATGATCTTACGCGCGACGATCTCTTCGTCCCAGTCGCGCAGCACGTAGCCGCCCTTCTCGATGTTGGCGATCTGCGCGTCGGTGCGTTCGTTGAACTGCAGGTTCTGACGGCTGAAGATCAGGCACGACGGACCTTCATGTTCGATCGCATGGGTCCAGGCCACCGCGGTTTCGACCGTATCGGCCGGACGCCACGTTTGCAGATTCGGGATCAGGCGCAGGCTCGCGACGTGTTCGATCGACTGGTGGGTCGGGCCGTCTTCGCCGAGACCGATCGAGTCGTGCGTGAACACGAAGATCGATTGCGACTTCATCAGCGCGGCGACGCGCAGCGCATTGCGGCTGTAGTCCGAGAACGTCAGGAACGTGCCGCCGAATGCCTTGTAGCCGCCATGCAGCGCGACCCCGTTGATTGCCGCGCTCATGCCGAACTCGCGCACGCCGTAGTTCACGTAGTTGCCGGCGGCACGGCCTTCGGCGTTCACGCGCACCGGCTTCGCGGCCTTCCAGTTGGTCAGGTTCGAGCCGGTCAGGTCGGCGGAGCCGCCGAGCAGTTCGGGCAGCGCGGCCGACAGGCCTTCGATGGCCTGCTGCGACGCCTTGCGCGTCGCCACGGTCTCGGCGCGTTCGTTCGCGCCGGCGATGATCGCCTTTGCCTTGTCCTTCCAGTCGGCCGGCAGCTGCTTCGCGCTGCGGCGCTTGAACTCGGCCGCTTCCTGCGGATACTTGGCCGCGTAGGCAGCGAACGCCTTGTCCCACTCGGATTCGAGACGCGCGCCCGCATCCTTCGCATCCCATGCCGCGTAGACTTCCTGCGGAATCACGAACGGCTCCCACTTCCAGCCGATCGCTTCACGGGTTGCCGCGATTTCCTTGTCGCCGAGCGGCGCGCCGTGCGAGTCGTGCGAGCCCGCCTTGGTCGGCGCGCCTTCACCGATCACGGTCTTGCAGCAGATCAGCGTCGGCTTGTCCGACTGCTTCGCCTGCCTGATCGCCGCATCGACCGCGTCGACGTCATGGCCGACCACGTTCGGGATCACGTTCCAGCCGTACGCTTCGAAGCGCTTCGGCGTGTCGTCGTGGAACCAGTGCACCACTTCGCCGTCGATCGAGATGCCGTTGTCGTCGTAGAACGCGATCAGCTTGTTCAGCTTGAGCACGCCCGCGAGCGAGCAGGCTTCGTGCGAGATGCCTTCCATCAGGCAGCCGTCGCCGACGAACACGTACGTATGGTGATCGACGATCTTCGCGTCGGGCTTGTTGAATTCGGTGGCGAGCAGCGACTCGGCGAGCGCCATGCCGACCGCGTTCGCAAGACCCTGGCCGAGCGGGCCGGTGGTGGTCTCCACGCCCGGCGTGATGCCGTATTCCGGGTGACCCGGCGTCTTCGAATGGAGCTGGCGGAAGTTCTTCAGTTCTTCCATCGGCAGGTCGTAGCCGGTCAGATGCAGCAGCGAGTACAGCAGCATCGAGCCGTGACCGTTCGACAGCACGAAGCGGTCGCGATCGGCCCATTGCGGGTTCTTCGGGTTATGGCGCAGATGACGCGACCACAGGGCAACGCCGATTTCGGCCATGCCCATCGGCATGCCGGGGTGGCCGGAGTTCGCCTTTTGAACGGCGTCCATGGACAACGCGCGGATCGCGTTGGCCATCAGGGAGGTGGGTGCGGGAGACGGGGTCGTCATGTCGAGTCCGGAGACAGAGTCAGAAAGCGGGGCGCGCTTGAGGCCCGGAAGCTCGGCGGCCAGTTCGCTACGGCGCACGATGCGGCGCCAGGAGACGCGAAACGGGCAGAGCAAGCGGACAAGGCTGAAAGCGTCACATTCTAGCAGAAGGTTAACCCCTACCCGGCCGGAAAGCCGCTTGGCCGCGTGGTTCAACGCACTCCGCCCGGCGGCGGAATTTACAATTCGAGCAGCTGTTTCGCACACGCTGCCGATCGAGCCCGTCCGCCGTGAACGCCCCGCTATTGTTCCAGCCTTGTGCCGACGCCGTCTACGGATTTCCTCATGCGCGCCTCGATTCGTTCGATGCCCAGACGCCTGTCGCGCTTCGCGACTGCCCGCCGGATTCGACCGCGGCCGGTCTGTACACCGACGTTCTGCGCACATCGCACATCGCCGGGCTGCCCGGCGATATGCGCGCCGTGCTCGCCCGCTCGCAGAACGCCTCGCCGCACGCGACATCGATTCGCTGCGTCATGACGAACCAGCCCTGCACGCGGGGCTACTCTCGGCAGCACGAACGGCGCGCGATAAACTGAGTCCGACGACGAAGCCATCCAATTGAAGAAGCGCGGCCACCTTGCGCGAATCGGTTCGAGCGATGCCGGCATGCCGCGCCCGACCGAAACCCGCAACAGTGGCCTCGCTGCCCCACGAGATCCGGAGAACCCCATGACCGCCCCCCGCCCCGCCGGTGTGCCCTGGCTGACCCCCTATCTGACGGTGCGCGACGCGCGCGCGTCGACGGCGTTTTTTTCGGCGGCGTTCGGCTTCGACGTGCGCGACAGCGTCCAGGACGACGGCGTCGTCATGCACGTCGAAATGACCTATCAAGGCCAGTTGATCGTGATGTTCGCGCCCGAAGGCGCGTTCGGCTCGACCGCGAAGACACCGAAAAGCGCGGGCACGATCGCGCCGCAATCGTTTTATGTCTATGTCGAGGACGTCGACGCCGTGTATGCTCGCGCGCTCGCGGCCGGCGCGAAGTCGCTGAGCGAGCCGCAAGACCAGTTCTGGGGCGACCGCTTCGCGCAGGTCGAAGATATCGACGGCTATCGCTGGGCGCTCGCCCGCCACCTTTCCTGAATCCAGGAGTCTTTCGTCGATGCCCCGTTTTTTTGTTGATGCGCTGCTTTACCCCGACGACGTGATTGCATTGCCCGACGACGTCGTGCGCCACGTGGCCGTGCTGCGTTTGCAGCCTGGCGATTCGCTGGTGCTGTTCAACGGCCGGGGCGGCGAATACGGCGCCGAACTCGTCGAGGTCGAGCGCCGTTCGGCTCGCGTGAAAATCGGCGAATTTCGCGCGGTGGAGGTCGAGCCGCCGTATCGGCTGACGCTCGCCCAGGGCATCGCCGGCGGCGACAAGATGGACTGGCTGATCGAGAAGGCGGTCGAGCTCGGCGCCTCGGGCTTCGTGCCGCTCGCGACCGCACGCAGCGTCGTGCGGCTGACCGGCGAGCGCGCGCAGCGGCGGCAGCAGCACTGGCAAGGTGTGGTGCGAGCGTCTTGCGAACAGTGCGGGCGGAATCGGCTGCCGGACGTCACCCCGGTGGGTGAGATTGGTCCGTGGCTCGATACCCTATCGCGCGAGCCGGCGCCCGACGAACTGCGCCTGCTGCTGTCGCCGCGCGCGAGCATCGGCTTCGCGGCGCTGCCCGACGCGCCGCCGCCTGGCGGCGTAACGCTGCTGATCGGCCCCGAAGGCGGCCTTTCCGCCGACGAGGAAGCCGCCGCCGTCGAGCAGGGCTTTACCGCGGTTGGCCTGGGACCGCGTGTACTGCGCACCGAGACCGCGGGGATCGCGGTGCTGGCGGCACTCGCGGCGCGCTGGGGCGGTTGGTAAGGGCCGCTTGGCGAAGTAGCGCCACAAAAGGCAAAGGCCCGCTAGTTAGCGGGCCTTTGCCGTCTATACTGCTTCGTTCACCGCAAGATCCGAGCAAGTACGCCCGAACAGGCGAACATCCTCCGAGCCTCAGGCGAACGAGTAAAACACCCGGAACGCAACCTTGCGCTCGGCCCAGAATTCGGCCGCTTCGCGGAACACGTCGAGCAGCGTCTCGCGCCCTTCCTTGTCGAATTTCTGCGCGATCGGCAGGTGTTCGAGCACGATCACGAAGCCGGGCTGCGCGCCGGCCTTGTGCACGAGGTCGGTCAGGCAATCGTAGAGCGCGTCGTAGTTTTTGCCGAAATGCTTGGGAAACAGGAACGACGTCGCGATCGTCTCGAGCACTTCCTGCTTCGAGGCGGCGTTCGCGCAGTATGCATACAGAAAGTGCTGACCAAGGTGGTTGGCCTCGTCGGCGAGATCCTGCACGCGAAACGCGCGGATCGACTGCACGATGTTCGGCCGCACCGTCCTGAAAAGGCTCATGGGCTCTTCGTTCGATGAAACCACCGTGCCAGCCTCGCTTTGGTTGTCGCGACCCTGCTCGTCGGCGCGCATCTTCATGACGCGTTGGAACAAATTGCCGTCGCCGGCCGCGAAAAGATCCGTCGCGACTCCGGAATCGTGCGCGTAGATGTTGTCGCTCATGCCGTTCATCCCAATGTCATTCAACAATACGGTTAAAACTGGTGTAATGGTCGTCCGAGTAATAACAATTGTCGGTTCGCTGTAGCGGACCTCCGCAGACGATGCGGCGCGCCCCGCGATTACGCTCGTGAGGCGTGGGGACGGTGTATTCGTGGTAATAGCCTCGCCGATGGGCGGGCAGCACCCGTTCGTAGTTGCCGAATACGATGCCGTCCTTCTGATATGGGTAAGGCCCGCCGGTAGCAATGAGGTTCAACGTATCGACGGCCTCGCGCGGCAATTGCGCCAGCGCGATGGTGCCTACCTGCGCTTCCGCCGCAGCTGGCGCCGAGTAATCTCGCGCCAGCGCCTCGGGCGCCGAACCTGACAACGCGCAGAGCGCGGCAGCACCGATCAGCACGCCTTTCATGCGCAACCAGTTGCGTGCCATGTATCAGGTTTCCCGCTGTCAGACCACGAGTTTGACGACCATGAAAGTCGTAAGGGTATCGCTAATAGCCTTTGGAATCAACGTTCGACGGCCCGGCGACACCCGGCGTCACTGCCTGGAAAAGCCGGCGGTCGGGCCTTTGACGACTTTTGACAGAATGTTTAGCTCGATCGGGCTAAACTGACCTCAACCCTGATCGAACGCAGTGCAGACAGTGCGAGCGGCCGCTGGCCGAGGCGATCGATTGCGGTTTTAGAGCCTGGAACTACTCAGCCGAAAGGCTGTGTCATTGCCATTTTTCGGGGTGGCGATCCCCAGCTTGCCCTGAGGGCGTGCCCATTGCGGGCACGCCATTTTTTTCAGGTTGCACCGGTTGGAGAATCGGCGCCGGGCCCGTCGCGGCCCGGTCACGATGCGCGGTTAGCGGGTTGCGCTGACGTCCGCAACCAGCAGCGCCGCCATGTTGACGATCCGGCGCACCGTCGCCGACGGCGTCAGCACGTGCACCGGCTTGGCCGCGCCGAGCAGGATCGGGCCAATCGCGATGTTGTTGCCCGCCGCCGTCTTCAGCAGGTTGTACGCGATGTTGGCCGCATCGATGTTCGGCAGCACCAGCAGGTTGGCATCACCTTCGAGCGTCGAATCGGGCAGCACTTCGCGGCGCAGATTGGAGTCGAGCGCGACGTCGCCGTGCATTTCGCCGTCAACCTGCAGCTCCGGCGCGCGTTCACGCAGGATCTCGAGCGTATCGCGCATCTTCTGCGCGCTCGGCGCGTTGCTCGAACCGAAGTTCGAATGCGAGACAAGCGCGACCTTCGGCTCGATACCGAAACGGCGCACTTCCTCGGCCGCCATGATCGTGATCTCGGCCAACTCCTGCGGCGTCGGATCGACGTTCACGTGCGTATCGACGAGGAAAATCTGCCGATTCGGCAACACCAGCCCGTTCATCGCCGCATACACCTTCGCGCCCGGCTTCTTGCCGATCACCTGGTCGATGAAGTGGATGTGACGGTGCGTCGTGCTGACCGTGCCGCAGATCATGCCGTCCGCCTCGCCCTTCTTGACCATCATCGAGCCGATCAGCGTGGTGCGGCGGCGCATCTCGAGCTTGGCCATCTGCGTGGTGATGCCCTTGCGCGACATCATCTTCGCGTATTCCTGCCAGAACTCGCGGTAACGTTCGTCATGATCGGTGTTGACCACTGTGTAATCCTGCCCGGCGACGAGCCGCAGACCATAACGCGCGATCCGCTGTTCGATCACCGCAGGCCGGCCGATCAGAATCGGCTTGGCAAGCTTTTCGTCGACGACGATCTGGATTGCGCGAAGTACACGTTCCTCTTCGCCTTCCGCGAACACGATACGCTTCTTCTCCGGCTCGACGCTGCGCGCGAGCTGGAAGATCGGCTTCATCGTCGTGCCGCTGTGGTAGACGAATTGCTGCAGATGCTGCGCGTACGCGTCCATATCCTCGATCGGGCGCTCGGCGACGCCGCAGTCCATCGCGGCCTTCGCCACCGCAGGCGCGACCTTGACGATCAGACGCGGATCGAAGGGCTTCGGAATCAGATATTCCGGTCCGAACGACAGATCCTGAATGCCGTACGCAGTCGCGACGATGTCGCTCTGCTCCTGGCGCGCCAGTTCGGCGATCGCGTTGACGGCGGCGATTTCCATTTCGCGCGTGACCGTCGTCGCGCCGGCATCGAGCGCGCCGCGGAACAGGAACGGGAACACCAGCACGTTGTTGACCTGGTTCGGGTAGTCGGTGCGGCCCGTGCACAGCACCGCGTCCGGACGCACTTCGAGCGCGAGTTCCGGCAGGATTTCCGGCGTCGGATTCGCGAGCGCCAGGATCAGCGGCTTGGCGGCCATCTTCTTGACCATATCCTGCTTGAGCACGCCGCCAGCCGACAGGCCAAGGAACACGTCCGCGCCGTCGATCACCTCGGCGAGCGCGCGCGCGCTGGTTTCACGCGCGAAACGCTCCTTGTCCGGGTCCATCAGTTCGGTGCGGCCCTTGTAGACGACGCCCGCGAGGTCGGTCACGGTGATGTTTTCGAGCGGCAGGCCGAGGTCGACCAGCAGGTCCAGACAGGCGAGCGCCGCCGCGCCAGCGCCCGAGGAGACCAGCTTGACTTCCTTGATGTCCTTGCCAACGACCTTCAGACCGTTGGTGACCGCCGCCGCGACGACGATCGCCGTGCCGTGCTGGTCGTCGTGGAAGACCGGAATCTTCATGCGCTTGCGGCATTCGCGTTCGACGATGAAGCAGTCCGGCGCCTTGATGTCTTCGAGGTTGATGCCGCCGAAGGTCGGCTCGAGCGCGGCGATCACGTCGACCAGCTTGTGCGGATCGGTCTCATTGATCTCGATATCGAACACGTCGATGCCGGCGAACTTCTTGAACAGGACGGCCTTGCCTTCCATGACCGGCTTCGACGCGAGCGGGCCGATGTTGCCGAGACCCAGCACCGCGGTACCGTTCGTGACGACGCCGACAAGGTTGCTGCGCGCGGTGAAGCGCGCGGCGTTCAGCGGGCTCTCGACGATTTCCTCGCACGCGAACGCGACGCCAGGCGAATACGCCAGCGCGAGGTCGCGCTGGTTGATCATCTGCTTGGTCGGGGCGATCGCGATTTTGCCGGGAGTCGGGAACTCGTGGTAATCGAGAGCTGCTTCGCGGAGTTTGGTATTGACGGGATTCGACATAAGGCGGGCTTCGGAGGGCAGATTAGAATAGACGTTCGACGGCATTGTAGCCCCAATTGCCTACTCAATTCCTTCAATACGGGTACAACTGCCGCGACTGAAACAGCGTGAAAGCGCGTTGCCCGTTGCACGGTTGGTCCGGCGCTTGCGGCGGGGCATTACGCTCGAACCTCTCGATCCACGCTATTTCTCCAACCGTTCTCCGCTCATCGTCCGCCATCATGCTTTCCGAGTTTTCGCTGATCGACCGCTTCTTCGCCCGCCGCGCCGCCGACGCACGGCCCTCCAATGCCGAAGGCGGCACTCTCGGCATCGGCGACGACTGCGCGTTGCTGGCACCGCCTGCAGGCGAAATGCTGGCGATATCGACGGACATGTTGGTCGAAGGCCGCCATTTCTTCGCCGATATCGATCCCGAAGCACTCGGTCACAAGGCGCTCGCGGTCAACCTGTCGGACCTCGCCGCGATGGGCGCCCAGCCGCGGGCGTTCACGCTCGCCTTCTCGCTGCCGCAAGCCGACGAAGCCTGGCTATCGGGGTTCAGCGAAGGCCTGTTCGCGCTGGCCGAGCGCTATGGTTGCGAGCTGATCGGCGGCGATACGACGAGCGGCCCGCTCAATCTGTGCATTACGGTGTTCGGCAGCGTGCCGCCGCAAACGGCATTGCGCCGCGATGCTGCGCAACCCGGCGACGACATCTGGATTTCCGGCACGCTCGGCGACGCGCGCGCCAGCCTCGGCGTGCAGCGCGGCGAATGGTCCGCCGACGCGAACGACGCCACGGCGTTCCGTCAGGCACTCGAACGGCCTGAGCCGCGCATTGCGCTCGGCCTCGCGCTGCGCGGCGTCGCACACGCGGCGCTCGACCTGTCGGACGGACTCGCCGGCGATCTGCTGCATATCCTCGAGCGCTCGTCGGTAAGTGCGAGCGTCGACGTCGATGCGGTGCCGCGCTCGGCCGCGCTGCGCCGCCTGCCGCCCGACGTGCAGCAGCGCTGCACGCTCGCCGGCGGCGACGACTACGAGCTGTGCTTCACCGCGCCCGCCGCCGCGCGCGCCGCGGTCGAGGCGGCCGCGCAGACGGCGGCTGTGCCGGTCACTCGCATCGGTACAATAAGCGCACTTGAGGCGGCCACCGACCGCCCGGCCATCGCGTGGCGCAACGCCACCGGCGCGCCGCTCACTCTGACGTTGCAAGGTTTCGATCACTTTCATGCAGAATGACCCCCCGCTCGGCCCCGCCGACGACTTCCTCGGCAGCGAGCCGCCCCAGGCGCCAAGACCGCGCGCGCCGAAGCCCGCTCAGCCACGCCGCGCGACCGCGCGCTTCATGCTGTCGCATCCGGTCCACATCCTGTCGCTCGGTTTCGGCAGCGGGCTGTCGCCCGTCGCGCCGGGCACGATTGGCACCCTGTTCGGGTGGGCGTCGTTCGCGGTACTGAGCCGCTATCTGACCGTTATCGAATGGGGCGTGTTGATCGGCGTCGGCTTTCTCGCCGGCATCGCGCTGTGCGGCTTTACCGCGAAGCGGCTTGGCGTCGAGGACCCGTCGGCGGTCGTGTGGGATGAAATCGTCGCGTTCTGGCTCGTGCTGCTGATGGTCACGCCTGCCACGCTCGCCGCTCAGGTGTGGGCGTTCGTGATCTTCCGCTTCTTCGACATGGTGAAGCCGCCGCCGATCGGCTACTTCGACCGCCGGCTGAAAGGTGGCTTTGGCATCATGTTCGACGACCTGATCGCCGCGTTCTTCACGTTGCTCGTGATTGCGCTGTGGCGGATGTCGGTTTGAGCGCTGCCCGAGTGCTACCTGATCATCGTTCGACTCTTTTAGTCACCGCCCGGCCTCGCCGTTCGCCGCGCCTCACGGCCGGCTTCGTTTTCCGGATTGACTGACGCCATGCCTACCGATTCCGTCGTTCACCAGCTTGCGATCCGCGTGAGCAACCGTCTGCGCGACGAGCGACTGATGCTCGTGACCGCCGAGTCCTGCACAGGCGGCATGGTCGCGACCGCGATCACCGACATCTCCGGCAGCAGCGGCTGGTTCGAACGCGGCTTCGTCACGTATTCGAACCAGGCGAAGAGTGAAATGATCGGCGTGCCGGCCGACCTGATCGAAAAGCACGGCGCGGTCAGCGAACCGGTCGCACGCGCGATGGCCGAAGGCGCGCTGCGTAACAGCCGCGCGCAGGTGTCGCTGTCGATCACCGGTGTCGCCGGGCCCGGTGGCGGCACCGAAACCAAGCCGGTCGGCATGGTGTCGTTCGGCTGGACCAACCGGCTGCATACGTCGGTGGAAACGAAGATTTTCAAGGGCGATCGCGAGCAGATCCGGGTACAGGCCGCGGCGCACGCGCTTCGCGGTCTGCTGGCGCTACTCGACGAACGCGAGCATTGAGCGGCGCCTGACTATCGCTGAGGAGGCGGACCTATGCCGGATTCGCGCGCGAACGCAGAACAACTGATCCGCCGCTTCGATCTGAAGCCGCATCCTGAGGGCGGTTTTTTCGCGGAGACCTATCGCTCAGCCGCGCGTGTGCTGCGCGCCGGAGAACCGAGCGAGACTGAGAACACCCGTGCGGCGTCGACCGCGATTTACTACCTGCTGTGCGACGGCGCGCATTCGGCATGGCATCGGATCCGTTCAGACGAGGTCTGGCATTTCTACGCCGGCGAGCCGCTGCTGGTCCACGTGCTCGATGAAAGCGATGCCGGCGGTGCGCTCGTCACGCACCGGCTCGGCAATCCCCTCACTCATCCCGATACGGTGTGTCAGGCCGTCGTGCCGGCCGGCATGTGGTTCGCGGCCGAGTGCGCCGATCCGGTGGCGTTCGCGCTGGTCGGCTGCACGGTCGCGCCGGGTTTCGAATTCAGCGAGTTCGAGCTCGCGGAGCTCGACTCGCTGAAGGCGCGGCATCCGCGCCATGCGGAGTTGATCGGGCGGCTCGGACCGGCGCGCTGACGCGTCGCCCGCCGCGGGATCGCCCGCCGCGGGATCGCCCGCCGCGGGATCGCCCGGCGAATCAACGAAACGCGTTGATCCGGTCGCGCGTGTCTTTCGCGGCCTGCGCGGCCGCTTGCGCGAAGTCGTCACCCTTGCCCGCGTAGATGATTGCGCGCGAAGAGTTGATCAGCATGCCGGTGCCGTTCGCGGTGCGTCCGGCGCTGACGGTGGCCTGCACGTCGCCGCCTTGCGCGCCGATGCCCGGAATCAGCAGAGGCATGTCGCCGACGATCCCGCGCACCACTTCGATTTCCTTCGGAAACGTCGCGCCGACCACGAGCCCGAGCTGACCGGTCGCATTCCACTTCTGCGCGGCCAGTTGCGCGACGACCTGGTACAGCGGCCGGCCGCCCGTCTCGAGAAACTGCAGATCCGAGCCGCCCGCGTTCGACGTGCGGCACAGCACGATCACGCCCTTGCCCGCGTGCTCGAGATACGGCTCGATCGAATCGAAACCCATGTATGGATTGACCGTGACCGCGTCGGCCTGGTAGCGCTCGAACGCCTCGCGCGCGTACTGCTCGGCGGTGCTGCCGATATCGCCGCGCTTGGCGTCGAGAATCACCGGCAGGCCCGGATGGTTCGCGTGAATGTGGGTGATCAACTGCTCGAGCTGGTCCTCCGCGCGATGCGCGGCGAAGTAGGCGATCTGCGGCTTGAACGACGACGCATACGGCGCGGTTGCATCGACGATCGTGCGGCAGAACTCGAAGATCGCGTCGGCGCGGCCCGCGAGCGCGCCCGGAAATTTGCTGGGCTCGGGATCGAGCCCAACGCACAGCAGCGAGTTCGTGCGCTGCCAGGCGTCGTTGAGTGTCTGAATGAAGTTGGACATGGTGAGTCTCGCGGCGAGCCGATAATCGGAGGAGGCGCGTATTTTACCCGTCCCACGATCGCCATCCGTCGATGGCGGTCACCGCGCGGCCCGCACCTCATTGACTGTGGCTACTGCCTGCGCCGCGCGCCACGCCCGCCCGGCATCGAGCGCAGCCCGGTCCGCTCGACCGTGAAGCGGAACGTACGCGTCAACCGCTCACCGCGTTTGAGCAGCGTCATGCCGTTTTCGCTCGCGCCGCCGGCCAGGTTCATCGCATTGATCGGATGATCGACCGGCTCGAAGCAGAAGAAGTCTTCGCCGGGCGGCGTGTACAGCACGTAGTAGTCGGTATCGGCAGCGATATTCAGCGACAGCCGGCGCTTCGGCCACACCACCGCCGCCTGACCGCTCCAGCCGGTGAACGCGTGATTGACGATCGTCTCCGGCAGCGGATACGCGACGCCGAACTGCCACGCGGGCGGCGCAGGCACATGGCGCACCGGCAGCCAGTCGTCGCCCGACAGCCACAGGCCGCCGGCCGCCGCCGACAACTCGGTGTCCTCATCGCGCACGAAGAACGGATGCACGCCGAGCCCGAACGGCAGCGTCTCGCGGCCAGCGTTTTCGATTTCGAGCGCGACGATGAGCGTCGGGCCGTCGAGCGTATAGTTTTGCGTCGCGCGGAACGCGTACGGCTTGCCGTCGCTGCGGTCAAGCGCGAGGCGCACGTGCTCGCGGCCCGCGTCGAGCACCTGCCACTGCGCGAGCCAGCCGTCGCCGTGAATCGGCAGCGGCTCGTCGGCGCGGTTGCGCGGCACCTCGACGCGCCGCCCGCCCACGCTGAAATGACCGCCGCCGATGCGGTTCGAGTACGGCAACAGCGGATAGCAGGCAAGCTGGTTCGGTTCCGTATCGACGCCGACTTCACTGCAGCGCCGGAAGATCGGCGTCAGCGCGCCGTCGTCGCGCCAGTCGAAGCGGGTCACGCCGCCGCCGAGCGTCGGCGCCACATCGAGACGCAATTGCGAGTTGGCGAGCGTGATGCACGCGACATCGCCGGCGCTGCCTTCGCCGAGCGCGACCGCCGACGTGCTCGGGCCCGCCAGCACCGGATTGGCCGCCGCGGCAAGCCGCGAGCGTCGCGTTTGAGAGGTTGGGGATGAGGCTGAAACGAGATTCGCAACAGTCATATCTGGCTCCATCGAGAGGCGTGGGACATTGCCGTCAGGGTTGACGGGAGTTGCGGGCGATTTTTTATGACCAGTTCGCCTCGAGTCCGAACTGCATGCTGCCGATTCATTGCCGGCCGGACGCGAGCGTGCCGCTCGCAGACCGAAACTGCTACATCGACTTCTGCTTCACCTTCAGGATCGCGGCCCGGCGCGCGGCCGGGGCTGCGTCATTCTGCGCTAGATAGGCGCGCCCTGGAACAGCGGCTCCGCAACACCACGCCGCGCGAGTGTGGCGACGAACAGGTCGCCCGCGAGCGTATCGGCCGCGCGCGCCGTCGCATCGAGCTCGGCGTAGGCGCTCGTGATGTACAGCGTGTCGAGCGCCGTCTCGCCCTGGGCGCTGCCCGCGGCCTTACCGAGCGCGGCACCGCCGATCGCGACGCAGCTCGGCTGCGTGGTCGGCACGTCGATGCGCTCGGTTTCCACGCCGTCGGGTCCGTAGCGCACCACGCGCGCGCCGCCCCACTGCGCGTTCCATAGGCCGCCGTCGCTGTCGACGGTCGAGCCGTCGGGGATGCCGTTCGCGTCGCTCAGCCGCGTGAACAGGCGATCGTTCGCGATGCTGCCATCGGCGCGATAGTCACACGCGCGGATTTCACGCGTCGGCGAATCGCAGTAGTACATCGTCGCGCCGTCGGGACTGAATGCGATGCTGTTCGAAATCGCCGGCGCTGGCAACGGTAAACGTTCGAGCGATAGATCGTGATTCAACCGATAGAAGCCGGCGACCGTCTGCCGTTGCCCGCTTTCGTCCTTGGTGCCGAACACGAAGCGCCCTTGCCGATCGCAGCGGCCATCGTTCACGCGCGTGTTCATGCCGGGTTCGACGTCGACGATCCGCTGCGTAGTGCCGGTCTGCAGATCGAAAAACGCCAGATGCGATGCGAGCCCGAGCAGCACGTAGCGCGGGTTTTCGCACAGCGCGAAGGTGGCGAGCCGCTCGGGCATGTCGAACGAATCGTTGCTGCCGTCGGCCGGATCGTAGCGCCACAGCCGCGCGCCTTCGATGTCGGTCCAGTAGAAACGGCCGCTGCGGGCGCACCAGGTCGCGCCTTCGCCGAGCTCGCACTGCGCGTCGAGCAGCAGCGTGGCCCGTTGCACGCGCGGGCTGCCGCTCACGCCCAGCCTCCGTCGACGACGATGTCTTGCGCGGTGATCATGCGGCTATCGTCGGCGGCGAGGAACAGCGCCATGCGCGCAAGGTCGGCCGGCATCAGCTCGGCGTCGATGCACTGGCCTTCCTTGATCTGGCGGCGGCCGTTGTCGTCGAGCCACAGGCGCAGCTGCTTCTCGGTCATCACCCAGCCCGGCACCAGCGTGTTGACGCGGATATTGAAGTGGCCGAGGTCGCGCGCGAGCCCGCGAGTCAGCCCCTGCACCGCCGACTTCGACATCACGTACACCGGATAGCCGCCGTTCTTCAGCATCCAGCTGATCGAGCCGAGGTTGATGATCGAGCCGCTACGCGCAGCCTTCATATCCTCCATCACGGCCTGCGCAGCGAAGAACTGGTGGCGGATGTTGACGGCGATGCCGGCGTCGAACGACTCGCGCGTCACGTCGGCGATCTGATGGCGCTTGTCGTTCGCCGCGTTGTTGATCAGCACCTGGATAGGACCCAGCGCCGCCTTCACGTCGGCGATCGCTTTTTGCAGCGCGTCGACATCGGTTAGATCGCAGGCCAGAAAGAGCGGCTTGTACTTCGAATCGCCGAGCTGGTCGGCGAGGGCTTCGCCCGCGTTCGCGTCGATATCGAAGAACGCGACGCGCGCGCCCTGCGCCGCGAAGTGCTCGACGAACGATGCGCCGATGCCGGTCGCGCCGCCCGTGATCAGCACCGTACGGTCGACGAGGCTCGGATAGCGCGCGTACGCGGTGTCAGCGAGACTGGCGTTTGCATTGGCCGGAGACGACATCGTTCGATTCCTTTATGAGCTTGGGATGAGGTGAAAGCGACTCAGTCGCGCGAGCCGCGGTTCTTCAACTGGTCGAGCAACACGGCCGCGAGCAGGATCGCGCCGCGTACCAGGTACTGATAGAACGCGTCGATGTTCAACAGGTTCATCACGTTCTCGACCGTGCCCATGATCAGCACGCCGATCACGACGCCCGAGATGGTTGCACGGCCGCCCAGCAGCGACACGCCGCCGAGCACGCACGCGGAGATCACGTTCAGCTCGAAGCCTTCGGCGGCGTTCGGCTGACCCGACGTGATACGCGACGCGAGAATCACGCCGGCAAGCGCGGTGACGGCGCCCTGGATCAGGAAGATGTAGACGCGCGTACGCTCCACGTTGATACCGGCCAGGCGCGACGCTTCCGGATTACCGCCGATCGCGAGCGTATTGCGGCCGTACACGGTCTGGTTCAGCATCACGCCGAACACGATGAAGCAGATCAGCGTGACCCAGATCGGCAGCGACACGCCGAAGAACGTCAGGCCGCCCAATGCGATGAAGGTATCCGACGATACGCCGACCGCCTGACCATGCGACACGATGAAGCCGAGGCCGCGGACGATTTCCATCGTCGCGAGCGTCGTGATCAGCGCGTTGATGCGCAGATAAGCGATCACCGCGCCGTTGACGAAACCGATCACCCCGCCCGCCGCGACCGCCGCGATGATCGCGATGACGGTGCTATTGGTCGCGTTGAGCACCATCGCGCACAGCACGCCGGCGAACGCGACGGTCGAGCCGACCGACAGGTCGAAGTCGCGCGACGCGAGGCAGAACATCATCGTGCACGCGACCATGCCGATCTGCGAGATCGACAGCGCGAGGCCGAGCATGTTCTCGATCGAGAAGAAATGATCGACGGTCAGCGACATCGTGACGAACATCACGATGAAGATCACGATCAGGCTGTACTCGGTGATCTGCTGCCACCACCTGGCCTTGTCGCTGGTCTGCGGAATCAGCGCGTCGGCCGCGCTCTTGGCGGCCTGCTGCGCGAGGTTTTCTCTGGCTTGCATGTTCAATACTCCTCCCCGTTCCCCACGGGTTGCGGACTCTCGTCCGGATAAGGTTCAGGCCGCGCGCGAGCCGCTCTGGTTGGCTGCGTTGGCATTCGTGTTCGAGTCACCAGGTAGCGCGGTCGAGCTTTGCGGCAGCGCGAGGCTCAGCACGGACTGCTCGGTCGCATCCTTGCGCGCGAGCTCGCCGGAAATGCGGCCCTGGCGCATCACGACGATCCGGTCGGACACGCCGAGCACTTCCGGCAATTCCGACGAAATCATCACGATCGCGCAGCCGCGCTCGGCGAGCTGATAGATCACGTTATAGATCTCGTGCTTCGCGCCGACGTCGATGCCGCGGGTCGGTTCGTCGAGAATCACGACCTTCAGATCGGGCTCGGCGAGCCAGCGCGACAGAATCGCCTTCTGCTGGTTGCCGCCCGACAGGAAGCGGATCTTCTGCCGGCGATGCGGCGTCTTGATCTTCAGCAGCTTGATAAAACGGTCGGCCGTCTGCGCCTCTTTCTTGCGATCGAGAAACACACCCGCGCGCAGATAGTGACGGCGGCAGCTGATGTTGATGTTCTCCGCGACGCTCGCCATCGCGACGATGCCCTCTTCCTTGCGATCCTCGGGGCACAGCACGATGCCGTGTTTGATCGCCTCGCCCGCGTTGCGCACCTTGATCGGCTTGCCGTCGAGCACGAGTTCGCCGCCCTTGCGATGCTCGGCGCCATACACCAGATGCATCAGCTCGCTGCGGCCGGCGCCGACGAGTCCGAAGAAACCGACGATCTCACCGCGCCGCACCTCGAAGCTGGCCGGCTGCGCGAGCGGATGACCTTCGATCGCCTTCGCCGCGAAACGCACTTCGCCGAGCGGCCGCGCCGTATAGCTATAGATGTCCGAAATTTCACGCCCGACCATCTCGCTGACGATCGTGTCGCGCGACACGCCTTCGAGCGTCGGATGCGACGCGACCTTGCGGCCGTCGCGGAAGATCGTGCACGCGTCGCACAGCTCGTAGATCTCGTCCATCCGATGCGAGATGTAGATCATCGCGCGGTTGTCGGCGCGCAGATCGCGCACCAGCTTGAACAGCACCTCGGTCTCGCGATGCGACAGCGAGCTGGTCGGCTCGTCGAGCGCGATCACGCGCGCGTTGCGCATCAGGGCCTTGCAGATTTCCACCATCTGCCGCTGCGCGATCGACAGCTTGCGCAGTTTCGCGTTCGGATCGAGCGCCACGCCCATCGCTTCGAGCCGCTCGCGCACGAAACGCTTCGCCTCGCGCTTGTTGACCCAGCCGAGCGCATTGGGCAACTGGCCGAGCAGCAGATTTTCCGCGACCGTGAGGTCCGGCACGTACTGCAGTTCCTGGTGAATCACCGCGATGCCGGCACCGATCGACGCGGCCGCGCTCGGAAAGCGCACCTCTTTGCCGTCAATCATCATGCGGCCCGAGTCGGGCTGATACTCGCCACCGAGAATTTTCAGCAGCGTCGATTTTCCCGCGCCGTTTTCGCCCATCAGGCCGTGCACCTGGCCGACGTTGACGTCGAAGGACACACCGTCGAGCGCACGCACGCCTGGAAAGACCTTGCCGATATTGTCAAAACGTAGCGTCGCTGACACTTCGCCTCCTCATCCCTCATTTGAACCCTACGCGCCGCCCTCCGCGCGATGCGGAAAGAGCGGCGCGCCAGCGGCGTACTTCAGGTCACCGCGAGACCCGCGATTACTTCGACGCGAGGCCCATCTTCTCGCGCACTTCGCCGACGTTGTCGCGCGTCGCCAGCATGCCGGTCGTCAGCGTCAGCAGCGGCGGCTCCTTGCCCTGCGTGATCCACGAGTACATCAGTTCCGAGGTTTCCTCGCCGTGGCGCTTCGGGCTGATGATCACGGTGCCGAAGAAGCCTGTCGGCTGCGGCTTCTTGAACTCGTTCAGCGCGGATTCCGAGCCGCCGATGCCGATGCCGATCATGTTGTCGGCCTTGAAGCCACGGCCTTCCGCCGCGCGCACCGCGCCGAGCACGCCTTCGTCGTTCAGCGCGTAAGCGACCCAGTGCTTGAACTGCGGGTTCTTAGTCAGCGCGATGTTGGCCGCGTTGAACGCGTTTTCCGTGTCGGTCTTTGCCTGCGGCGCGGTGATCACGTTCGCTTTCGGGAAGCCCGCGGCGATCAGCGCGTCGGTCGCGCCGGTGGTACGGTCATGCGCGGTCGGCAGCTGTTCGTAGGTTACGTCGATCGCGCCGACGTCCTTCATGTCCCAGCCGCGCTTCTTGATTTCAGCCGCGATGCCGTCGCCGACCTGCTTGCCGATGTTATACGCCGAGATGCCCATATGCGGCACCGCTTCGATCGGCTTGCCCGCGCCGTCGACGAGGCGGTCGTCGACCGTCATCATCTTCAGGCCGTCGGCCTTCGCCTTCGCGACGATGCCCGGCCCGAGCTTGACGTCGGGCGTGCAGATCACGAAGCCCTGCGCCTTCTGCGCGGCGAGGTTATCGATTGCGCTCATCACCTTCTCGCCCGACGGCGCGCCGATCTTCACGAGCGTGAAACCCTTCTCCTTGGCGGCGATCTCGGCGAACTTCCATTCGTCCTGGAACCACGGCTCTTCCGGCTGCTTCACGAGGAAGCCGATCTTGACCGTATCGGCAGCCTGTACGACCGGCGCGTTGAAGAGCACACCCGTCGCCGCCGCTGCCAGCGTGAGGAAAATTCTGCGTTTCATGATGCGTGTCTCCTGACTAATTGATAACGAGAAGGTAATCGGCCGCGTCTTCTAATACCGGTCCTGACACACGCGGCCAGCGCGTCGTCCGGTGTTCTGTGCGTCTTTGGCGATGCGAATTCAGTCGTGATACAGCGCCGAGCGGCCACCATCGACGGTGATGCAGCTCGCGTTGATGAACGGCGCCTCGTCCGATGCGAGGAACACCGCGGTCATCGCCACTTCCTCCGGGCGGCCGATGCGCTTCATCGGTTGCAGATCGAGCGTCGCCTGCCTGGCGGTGGCCGGATCGGGCTGCTCGTTCCACCAGTCGTGCGTCAGCTGCGTCTCGATGTAGCCCGGCGCGATCGCGTTCACGCGCACGTTGCGCGGCGCGTACTCGATGCCGAGCGCGCGCGTGAGGCCGATCACGCCATGCTTCGCGACCGGATACGGGAAGCAGCCCGGAATGATCTTGAACGCGTGCGTCGACGCGATGTTGACGATGCTGCCCGAGCCGCGCTCGACCATGCCCGGCAGCACCGCGCGACAGCCGTTCCACACGCCGTCGAGATCGACCGCGAAGCAGCGCCGCCAGTCGGCGTCGGTCATCGTCAGCGGATCGCAGAACACGTTGATGCCCGCGTTGTTGACGAGGATGTCGAGCGCGCCGAACGCGCGCTCGCCTTCGCTGACCGCATGCCGTACCGACGCGGGTTGCGTCACGTCGGTCTGCACCGCGAGCACGCGGGCGCCGGCGCCGACTTCCGCCTCGATCCGCGCGGCCGTGCGCTGTGCGGTATCGACGTCGAGTTCCGCCAGCACGACCGCCGCGCCCTCGCGCGCGAATGCGAGCGCGATCGCGGCGCCGATGCCGCGCCCGGCACCGGTCACGAGAGCAGCTTTGCCGGCGAGCCGGTTCATTTCTTCACGCCCGCGCGGGCGATTCGCAGACCGTTGATGAACGCCTTCGCGTGCGACGCGGTCACCGCCGCGCTCTGGCCCGGCTTGTACAGCGCCGAGCCGAGGCCGAAACCGTTGGCGCCGGCGCTCAGGAACGGGCCCATGTTGTCCGGCGTGATGCCGCCGACCGGCACGAGCGGCACCTGCGCGGCAATCACCGCACGCCATGCCTTGACGACCTGGCAGCCGAGCTGCTCGGCGGGGAACATCTTCAGCACGTCGGCGCCGTTCTTCAGCGCGATGAACGCTTCGGTCGGCGTCGCGACGCCGGGCGCGCAAGCGAGGCCGCGCGCCTTCGCCGCGATCACGACTTCCGGATCGCTGTGCGGCATCACGACGAGCTCGCCGCCCGCCGACTTCACGTCGTCGACGTACAGCGGATGCAGCACCGTGCCCGCGCCGACGATCGCGTCGGCCGGCAGCACCTTGCGGATCGCGGAGATGCTGTCGAACGGCTGCGGCGAATTGAGCGGTACTTCGACGATGCGAAAACCCGCTTCGTACAGGGCTTGACCGTGATCGGCCGCGTCGGCGGGCGTGACGCCGCGCATGATCGCGATCAGCGGACAGGCTTCGAACGCGGCGATCAGACCCGCGTGCGGCATGTACTGTCCGGGCAGATTGATGTGTGGTTGCATGTCGGTTCCTTGTTTCGTGAGCGTCGTAAAGGGCTCTGCCGCCGGTCAGCCCGCGCGCGCCGCCTGGGCGGACGGCCGGACGAGCCCCGCCTCAACGGCAACGCGCCACAGGCCGCGTTCGGTCGCGTGCCTGACCGGCTCCGCGCGCAGACAGCCGAATTGCGCGAGCGCGAGGCGGTAGCGCTCGCACAGCGCGTCGTTGCCGATCAGCCGCAGACTCTGCTGCGCGAGCGAGCTGCCTTGCTGAGCGAGTACCGCTTCGAGGCCTGCCAGTTCGTGTCCGATCAGCAGGCCCGACAGATAGTCGGGCTGTGCCTCGCTCGACAGCGCGCCGGTCAGGCCGAGCGTGCGAGTGCTGAACACGGTCGCGAGCACGCCAGCCTGACCTTTCTCGCGCGCGATGTTCACACCGCGCAAGAATGCTTCGGTATCCGGCCGATCGGGCGTGACCATCGTGCGGCCGAGAATCGTGTGCTCGCGCAGCGCGGCGAACACCTCGCCGGTCATGAAAGTATGAAAACGCTCGATGCGCTCCGCCTGCACGAGCGCCCATTTCGCGTGGGTGCCGGGCAGGCCGATCAGTGAGCGGGCGTTGCTGTCGACGGCGCTCGCGTCTTGCGCGCCGTCCGCGTCCGCGCTGAGTGCGCCGACAATCTGCGTCTCCTCGCCGCGCATCACGTTCGGCAGCTCTCCGCGCTGCAGCACGCCCGGCACGATGTGCAGCGTCGCGCCGCGCGCGGTCTGCACGCGGACGATGCCGGCCACCAGCGCATCGGCGTTCGCCGGTGTCTCGACATACGGCGCTTCGAGCCAGCCCTGCGCGCTGCCCACCATTCCCGCCGCAATCACCGGCACACCGCGCGCGTGGTCGAGCCATGCGCCGCAGGCGTCGTCGAACGCGGCGTCGAAGCCGCCCTCGGCCGCGCTGCGCGGCAGATTCATGATGCCGGCCGTCGATGCGCGCGTCGCCAGCACGCGACCGTGCGCGTCGAACAGATAGGCGCGCAGCGACGTCGTGCCCCAGTCGAGCGCGATCAGTGCGGCGTGCGTGAAATCGTCGGCGGCGGCATCCGTGCCGTCGGTCGCCTCCGACTTCACGCCCGCGTTGGGCGCGGCGGGCGCCTGGTGGTTCGCCAGCGTGGCAGTGCCCGCTTGTTTCATCGCTTGATCCTGCGCGTGGCCGGTTGCGGTGCGCGCCAACCGAGTTCTTCCGAGATCGCGCGTGCCTCGCGCTGCACGACCGGAATCAGTTCGTCCATCCGTTCGAGCGGCATATAGGGAATCGTGCTCGCCACCGACAACGCCGCGACGATCGCGCCCGACGCATCGCGCACCGGCGCCGCGACGCAACGGATCGACGCTTCGTTCTCTTCCAGATCGAATGTGTAGCCGCCGGCCGCGTAGTTCGTCATGCGCTGCAGGAAGGTCGGCGCGTCGGGGCGGTTGTCGGGCTTGAAGCTGACGCCCGCGAGCGCGCGGCGCGACGCGTCGAACAGCGACTGCCATGCGCCCGGCGCGAGGTCGAGCATCATCGCCTTGCCGATGCCGGTCGACGCGAGCGGCATCCGATGGCCGACGCGCGAGCGCATTTCAAGGCCGCGCGTGCCGGGGATCTTGTCGATGTACAGCACGTCGTCGCCGTCGCGCACACCGAGGTGGATCGTGTCGAGCGTCTGCTCGGCAAGCGACTGCAGGTGCGGACGTGCGACGGCCGTCAGCGGCATCTGTTCGAGCGCGATCGTGCCGAGCTCGATCAGCTTCGGCCCGAGCAGATAGCCGCCCTGCACCTGACGCAGATAGCGCGCCTGCACGAGGCTGCTGACGAGACGATGCGTGGTGCTGCGGGTCGTGCCGAGCGCGGCGCCGAAGCTGCGCAGGTCTCGCACGCCGGCCGCGGCGGCCTCGAGAATTGCGAGACCGCGCAGCAACGTCTGCGTGCCGGCCTGCTGCGGCGTAATTTCCAGCAGCGTGACCGGCAGCCCGAGGCCGTCGACGGTCGCCGCGCGCTGCACCGGGCGCGACGCCCTCGCGGTAGCGGACGCACTGGCGGCGACATTGGCGGTGGCCTCGCGCGGCGCGGGATTCGCGGCGCTGTCCGGCTCGCCGGTCGACCCCGGCGCCACCTCGGCCGGGCTGGCTCCGTGAGTGTGCATCGCTTTAATCATGGCGATTCGCTTTCGGATGGTTTCTGCGCTTAGCGCGCGGGGCACGAGAACAGGGCGGGAATGCGTGCGGCGCCGCGCTCGCGCGGCTGCTGTGGTCGGCTGCCAGACATGTTGGCCTCGTCTCCGGTTTTTTCTGTCGCGGCTCGCTGTTTCGGCGCGCTGGAGCGCCTACGTGCGATGGATGTTGGCTTGGATTGTAGGGCGACTTTTGAGAATCACCAATATGTGAATGTTGAGTCCAGATAATGAGATTTTAGTTGGCGAGCCGGTGTTTAGCGGAACGCCGTGGCGCTGCGAAAACACGTAAAAAAGCCCGCGCGAGGCGGGCTTCGGAACGGGATAAATAGGGAAAGCGTGCGCTTTCAGTCCGGCAATTCGGCCGCGCCCATTCGCCGCGCGATCACGCGCGCGCGTTGCGTCAGATACGCGGAATTCCGGTGTTCGTCGAAATATTTGGGGCGCGGCAGCATCACCGCGAGCCGCGCCGACTGCGCGGGCGTGAGCTTGCTCGCCGAGGTCTTGAAGTAGTACTGCGCGGCCGCCTCGGCGCCGTACACGCCATTGCCCCATTCGACCGAATTCAGATAGATCTCGAAGATGCGCTGCTTGTCCATCAGCGTTTCGAGCATCCACGTGATGATCAGCTCCTGGCCCTTGCGGATATAGCTTTTCTCGCGCGACAGGAACAGATTGCGTGCAAGCTGTTGTGAGATCGTCGAGCCGCCGCGCACGATCCGGCCTTGAGCCTTGTTGCGCTCCCATGCCTGCAGCATCGCGTCGGTTTCATAGCCCTTGTTGGTGACGAAGTTCGCGTCTTCGGACGCGATGATCGCGCGCTTCAGGTTGCGCGAAATCTGGTCGTACGGCACCCATGTGCGCTGTACCGACAGATCCGGCCGGTCCTGCGCCAGACGCCACGCGTCCGAGCGCATGAACGCGGTCGAGCGCGGATTGACGACGTTCCAGATCGCGATCTGCGCGAAGTAGTACGCCTGCGTCGCGAGCCAGGCGATGGCCACGACCGCGATCAGCCAGGCGAGCCAGCGCAGCGGGCCGGCCTGGCCGCGCGAACCGCTGGCGCGCCGCGTCGCTGTCATGGTGCGTGCTGTCCGCGCGCTGACGTTATGCGGGCGACCGCGCCGTCAGCAGCGCGCGCAACTCGGCGAGCACCGGCGCGCCGTCGGGGCGCACACCGCGCCACACATAGAACGATTCGGCGGCCTGCTCGACCAGCATGCCGAGGCCATCGGCGCCACGCGCTCCGAGCTTTGCCGCGTGCTGCATGAAGACGGTCGGATGCGCGCTGTACATCATGTCGTAAGCCAGCGTGCCGTTGCCGAACGCGCAGTCGTCGCACTCGGGCAGCGACGCATCGAGGCTGCCCGCGGTCGCGTTGACGATCACGTCGTACTGCCCCGCTTCGATCGCGCGGGCGCTGCCGCCGCTCAGACGGCAGTGCGCGTCGCCGGCAGCCTGCGCGAACTGGTCGACCAGCGCCTCCGCTTTCTGCGCCGTGCGATTGACGATCGTCAGCGTATGCGGCGCGCGGTCGAGCATCGGCAGCACCACACCGCGCGCGGCCCCGCCTGCGCCGAGCAACAGGATGCGCGCGCCTTTCAGCGACACACCGAGGTTCACCTCGATGTCGCGCACGAGGCCGAAGCCATCCGTGTTATCGCCATAGATGCCGTCCGCGTCGACCCTCAGCGTGTTCACCGCGCCGGCCGCCGCCGCACGCGGCGACAGCGTGTTCGCGAACGCATGCGCGTCGAGCTTGAACGGCACCGTCACGTTCAGCCCGCGCCCGCCCGCCTCGATGAACGCGCGCACGTGCGGCACGAACGCGTCGACCGGCGCGAGAAGATGACCGTACTCGACCGGCTCGCCGGTTTGCGCGGCGAAGCGGCCGTGGATGAACGGCGACTTGCTATGTCCGACCGGATTGCCGATGACCGCGTAGCGGTCTCGCGTTGGGTTGCCGCTCATCGTCCCGGCTCCGTGATGTGTTGGTCGTTGTCGGCGGTGTTCGCGGCGTCGTTGTCGTTGCCGTTGCCGCCTGCCGCGGATTCGCCGGCGCCGGGGTTGTCGTTCGGATTGCCGCCGTCGGCTTCGGCCTCCGCCTCCGCTTCGCTTTCGGCGCTGTCGTCCGCGGCGTCGAGCAATTCTTCGTCGCCCTCGTCCTCGCCTTCTTCGGCTTCGGCGCCGCTCGTCACGGTCGGCGCATCGAGCACGTGCAACAAACGCACCGACGCTTCGATCGTCAGTTCATCGATCGACATCACTTCCAGTTGCAAGCGCGTGCCGCGCGCATGCACGCCGAGACCCGGCACGTGCAGCAGCAGCGGAATTTCCTCGAGCCGCACGAGATCGCCCTTCACGACCGACGCGACGACCTGCTTGCGGTTTTCCTGCGTGAGCCAGCGCAGACACCAGAAGTACTCCATGCGGCGCTGGTAGTCGGCATATGCGGTGTAGGTGTCGTCGAAGCCCTGCACGACCGCGAACAGATCGGCGTCCTTCGGCTTGAACGGCGCGGCGAGCTTGGCGGTCACGCCATGCTGCACGCATGCGATCAGCTGCCACTGGTTCACGAGGTCGACGTAGCGGCGCAGCGGCGACGTGCTCCACGCGTATTGCGACACGCCGAGCCCTTCGTGCGGTGCGGCGTTGGTCTGCATGCGCGTGCGCTTCGGGCCGCTCGGCGCGCCGAACGCGCGCTGCGTGCGATAGATGCCCGGCACGCCGTGATCGTGCAGGAACGCGCCCCACGACGAGTTCGCGAGAATCGCCAGTTCGGCGACGATCGTGTCGAGCGGCGAACCGCGCCGGCGTGGCGTGATCGTGATGTGCTCGCCGTCGACGTAGAAATTGAAGTCGGTATTGCGCTGCACTTCACGGCGCAGGCCGTAGCCGGCGCGCGCGGTCTGGCGCTTTTCGAACAGAGCCTGCGCGAATGGCCACAGCACGGCGATATCGTCCTTGTGCGGATACTCGCCGGTGCCCTCGGCGAGCGCCTCCTCGGTGACGACTTCGTCGAGCGTGTTGTGGCGCAGATTGTTCTTCACGAACACGCGCTCTGCGCGCGTTTCGCTCGCGACGATCTCCTGCGTCTCGCGATTGACGATCACATACAGCGACAGCGCCGGCCGATACCCGCCCTCGGCGAGCGTGAAGGTGTCGACGACGCTGTCGGGCAGCATCGTGATCTTGTCGCCGGGCATGTAGACCGTCGACAAACGCGCACGCGCGATTGCATCGACGTCGTCGCCGCGCTGGATGCCGAGCGCCGGCGCGGCGATGTGCACGCCGATCCGCACGCGGCCGTCGGCCAGATGCTCGACCGAGAACGCGTCGTCGATTTCGGTGGTGGTGATGTCGTCGATCGAGAACGCTTCGACGTCGGCCTGCGGGAGATCGTCCGGTACGTTCGCGGCCGCGACGGACGGGAAGCCGGTGCCGTGCGGAAAGTACTCGGACAGGAATTTCGCTTCGTGCAGCGCGCGCGGCGACGCGATCGCGCCGCATTCGAGCATCAGCCGCGCCTGCGAGATGCCGCGCGCGGCCGCGGCACCTTCGAGCGCCTTGTACTCGATCGTGTTCTTGTCGGGCTTCGTCAGGAGCGCGAGGCCCTTGCCGCCCGCGAACGCTTCCGGCAGACGGCCTGCCTTCAGTTCTTCCTCGTACTGCGCCTGCACGAGCGCCTGCTGGCGCTTGCGCTCGAGGCCCGCGAGCGCCATCTTCAGCTGCTCTTGCGGCGCGCGCTGGTACATGCCGCGGCCCTTGCGCCGGAAGTACACCGGCGAACCGTGCATGCGCAGCACCAGCGCCGCGCGCTCGATCGCGCCGAAGCTCGCGCCGAAGTACTCGGCGCCCAGCGTCGCGAACGGGAATTCATCGTCCGGTGCGCATTCCCACAGGAAGTCCAGATCGATTTCCTGCGCCAACGCGTCGGCCTGCTGCATCAGTTCGGCCGCGGTGGGCTTCTCGAACTCGATCAGCACATCCTTGGCGCGCACCTTCGCGCGCCGCCCGCCCGGCAACTCGACCTGAAACGCGTCACCCTGACGCGACAATACGCTGCCGGCCTTGAAACTGCCCGATTCCTCGAAGAAAACGTTCACTCAATACTCTCGTTCTGACTTGCATCTGCCGGCGCGCCCGACGCCCTGTGGCGATCGATCACTGCATGCGCGGCACGGCAACCTGTTCGTGATAGTGAATCCGCGGCGCGCACTGCGCGTGCCAGCGGGTTGAATCTTGCGACCAGCGGCGGCGGCTGTCGGTGTGTCTTTCCGGCTGTTGTCCTTGTGGCGATCGGTGCCGCCGCCCTTGCGCGCCGTCAGGCCGCCGCGCGCGGCGCCGGCGGCTCGACGTGTTCGGCGTCGCAGAAGGCCAGCACGTCGTCGAGATACTGCGCGAACTCGCTGATCGCGTGGTCACTGCCCTCGATCAGCGTGGTGCGCGCGCCCGGATAGTGCGCGAGCATTTCGCGGTAGTCGAGCACTTCGTCGCCGGTGGCTGCCATCAAATAATAGCGTTCGGGCCGCGTGATCGACGCCACGCCGAGCGCGCGCAATTCATCCAGATGATGCGGCTCGACGACGATGCTGCCGCCGCCATGCCACAACGGCTGCTCGCCGAGATAGGCGCTCAGGTCACGCTGCGGCACGACCGCCGGGTTCAGCAGCACGGCCGGCCAGCCGTGCTTCTCGGCCAGATGCGTGGCGAAGTAGCCGCCGAGCGAACTGCCGATTACGGTCACCTGCCCTGCATCGCCGTTCGCGCGCGCGTCGGCGACCAGCGATTCGGCGAGCGCCACGGTTTCGAACGGCGACACCGGCAGCATCGGGCAGCACCATTCGTCGGCGCGGCCCAGCTCGGCGAGACGCGTCGCGAGCAGAC
Source organism: Paraburkholderia atlantica (assembly GCF_000092885.1). Classification (NCBI taxonomy): domain Bacteria; kingdom Pseudomonadati; phylum Pseudomonadota; class Betaproteobacteria; order Burkholderiales; family Burkholderiaceae; genus Paraburkholderia; species Paraburkholderia atlantica. The sequence goes on from NC_014117.1 coordinate 2,979,109, forward strand.
GCGCCTTGAACGAATTCGGCGACGAACGGAAACCGTGCAGATACAGAATCACGACGCGCCTCGCGTCGAAAGACCGTCGAGCAACTTCTGATGCACGCCGCCGAAGCCGCCATTGCTCATCACCAGAATCTGATCGCCGGGACGCGCCGCGTGGACCACCGCCTTCACGAGCGCGTCGAGGTTGTCGAACGCCTGAGCCTTGCCGTCGAGCGGCGCGAGCGCTTCGCCGAGGTTCCACCCGAGCGCGTCGCGCCCGCTCGGCGCGCCGTAGCCGAACACGAGGTCGGCGTCGGCGAGGCTTGCCGGTAGTTGCGCTTTCATCACGCCGAGCTTCATCGTGTTCGAGCGCGGTTCGAGCACCGCGAGAATTCGCGTGTTGTCGCGGCCGACGCGCGCGCGCAGTCCGGCCACCGTCGTCTCGATCGCGGTGGGGTGATGAGCGAAGTCGTCGTATACGGTCACGCCGTCGACACTGCCCCGCACTTCCATGCGACGCTTGACGTTGCGGAAGCTCGACAGCGATTTCGCGGCCTGCGCGGGCGGCACGCCGATATGGCGCGCGGCGGCGATCGCGGCGAGCGCGTTCATGCGGTTATGTTCGCCCTGCACCTGCCAGTCGACCACGCCGACGCGCTCGCCGTTGCGATAGACGGCAAAGCGTTCGTCGACGGGCACGCCCTGCTCCGCCGGCTGGATCTCCCAGCCACCCTGCACCCCGAAGCGCTCGACCTCGCTCCAGCAGCCGCGCGTCAGCACGCGCTCGAGCGCGTCCTCGCGGCCGTTCGTGACGACGCGGCCAAGGCGCGGCACTGTACGGATCAGATGGTGGAACTGCGTTTCGATCGCAGCGAGATCGGGGAAGATGTCGGCGTGATCGAATTCGAGATTGTTCAGCACCGCCGTTTTCGGGCGGTAATGGACGAACTTCGAGCGTTTGTCGAAGAATGCGGTGTCGTATTCGTCGGCTTCGATCACGAAGAAGCTCGAATCGGTGAGCCGCGCCGACACGCCGAAGTTCAGCGGCACACCGCCGATCAGGAAACCCGGATTCAGGCCCGCGTCTTCGAGCAGCCAGGTCAGCATCGAGCTCGTGGTGGTCTTGCCGTGCGTGCCGGCCACGGCCAGCACCCATTTGCCGTTCAGCACGTGCTCGCCGAGCCACTGCGGACCGGACACGTACGGCAGGCCGCGGTCCAGAATCGCTTCCATCAGCGGGTTGCCGCGCGTGACCACGTTGCCGATCACGAACAGATCCGCGTTCAGGCCGTTCAGCTGTTCCGCGTCGTAACCCTCGATCAGACGGATGCCTTGCGCCTCGAGCTGCGTGCTCATCGGCGGATAGACGCCGGCGTCGCAGCCGGTCACCGTGTGGCCCGCATTGCGCGCGAGCACCGCGAGTCCGCCCATGAAGGTGCCGCAGATGCCGAGGATGTGGATATGCATAAGCCTGTCGTGCCGCGGGGGCGTTTTTTTGCGAGGGATGGGAGGCCGCAGGACGGCCGGAAACGACCGTCTGCAAAGGACGCCTATTGTAACCGACGCAGCGCGCGCCGCCCCTGCGGGCCACGCCAGGCGCCGCCCCGTCCGGGCCGCCCAACCGCGTCGCCAGGCCCGATCTAGTATGATGCAGGGATGGTCCGCAAATCATATTTCGATCCGCAACGCGTGCGCGAGGAAATCGCGATCGCGGCTGCGCGCATGATTGCCGAGGACGGTCTGGACTACGCCAGCGCGAAGCGCAAGGCGGCCCGGCAGGTCGTCGGCGAGACCCGTGTTGCCGGCGAATGGCTGCCGGATAACGACCAGATCGAAGAAGAAATCCGCGAATATCAGTCGCTGTTCCAGGGCGACAGCCAGCCGGCCCTCTTGCGGCGGCTGCGTGTGATCGCGATCGACTGGATGGAGCGGCTCGCGCCGTTCAATCCGTATCTGACGGGCGCAGTGCTCGGCGGCACGGCCGGCGAACACTCGGACGTGCATCTGCAGGTGTTTTGCGACAACCCGAAGGAAGTCGCGATCTACATGCTGAATGCGAACATCCAGTACGACGTGTCGGAAACGCGGCATTTCGCGGGACGTGGCTATGTTGAGACGCTGAGCTTTCTGTGGCGTCCCGCGGACGATCGCAACGCCGAGCCGGTCGGCATCCACGTCGCGCTGTACGAAACCGACGACCTGCGCGGCGCGGTGCGCGCCGACGCGCGCGGCCGCACCGCGCGGGCGAACTTGCAGGCGGTGCAGGCGCTGCTCGACGGCGACCAGGTGCCGTCCTTCACCAATTGACCAGATAGAACGGAGCACGATGAACACAAGACGTATGCTGGCGGGCGCGGCCGTCGCGCTGGTCGCTGCAGGCGGCGGCGTGCTGGCCAATCACTGGCTCAATCGCGGTACCGACGTCGCGTACGCGGCCCAAGGCGGGTCACAGCCCGACACTCATGCGAGCCCCGTCCAGCAGCTGTGGAGCGCGCCGGTCACGAATGTCGACGGCAAGCCGCAGTCGCTGAGCCTGCTCAAGGGCCACCCGATCGTCGTCAACTTCTGGGCGTCGTGGTGCGCTCCGTGCGTCGAGGAAATGCCGGCGCTGTCGCAAATCCAACGCGAGTACGCGAAGAAAGGCATCCAGTTCGTCGGTCTCGGCGTCGACTCGGAAAAGAACATCCAGACCTTCCTGCAGAAGGTCAAGGTCGCGTACCCCATCTACATCACCGGCTTCGGCGGCGCGGACCTCGCGCGCGCCTTCGGCAACACCGCCGGCGGTTTGCCGTTTACCGTCGTGATCGACGCAAAAGGCAACATCCGCTCCACAAAATTGGGCCAGATCGACCCCGCAGCCCTGCGCCAGACGCTCGATACGCTGTAAATTCCCCCGATTTCCGACGCTGCGCTTTTTGGCATCCGATTCCGTGCAGAACGAGTAAAAATGCATGGATAATCCCCGAATTTGAGTGAAGTTGGGCTCACGGCTGTGCGGCGGCCCGCCTCGGCCGTCGCCGCGTACGCGCGCGAAACTAGACAAGTTTCTCTAATCAGCGCTAAAGTGCGCGCAATTCCACGGAAAAAGAAGCGACCATGACGCGCCTGCTGGTACTGCACGGACCCAACCTCAACCTTCTCGGCACCCGGGAACCCGAGGTCTACGGTCGCGTGACCCTGCCGCAGATCGATCAGGCGCTGACAGACCGTGCAACCGATGCAGGCGTCGAACTCGCGTCGTTCCAGAGCAACCACGAAGGCGCGTTGGTCGACCGTATTCAGGCGGCCCGCACCGAGCAAACCGATTTCATCCTGATCAATCCCGCCGCGTACACGCACACGAGCGTGGCCATCCGGGACGCACTAGCGGGGGTCGGCATCCCGTTCGTCGAGATTCATCTGTCGAACGTGCATCGCCGGGAACCGTTCAGGCATCACTCGTATTTCTCCGACCAGGCAGAGGGCGTAATTTGCGGCCTCGGCTGGAAGGGGTATCTGTACGCGCTCGAATTCGCGCTCGACCGGCTCGCCGCCGGCACGCCGCGCGGCTGAATCCAAACACGTCCAATTTGAGCCGGCTACTGCACTTGCACACGCCGGCACACTACGCATTGAAAGGGGCACCCTGATGGATCTACGTAAACTCAAAACTCTGATCGACCTTGTCTCGGAGTCCGGTATTTCCGAACTCGAAGTGACCGAGGGCGAAGGCAAAGTCCGCATCGTCAAGAATGCGCCGCCGGTTTACGTCCAACCTTCCGCCTCGTACGCTGCACCGCAATTCCCGCAAGCCGCGCCGGCAGCAGTCGAAGCGCCGGCCGCCGCCAACGCGCCGGCCACGCCGGCAGCCGCCGCGCCGCAGGGTCACGTCGTCACCTCGCCGATGGTCGGCACGTTCTACCGCGCGCCGTCGCCGGGTGCCGATCCGTTCGTGCAGGTCGGCGACACGGTCAAGGAAGGCCAGACCATCTGCATCATCGAAGCGATGAAGCTGCTCAACGAGATCGAGTCGGACAAGTCCGGCGTGGTCAAGGAAATCCTCGTCGAAAACGGCCAGGCGGTCGAGTACGGCCAACCGCTGTTCGTGGTCGGCTAACGCGGCACGCACCAATCGCCGCCCGCGCGCCGCTCGTCCCGAGGCGCGCGACCGATCCCATGCGGCAGCCAGCGTCGTGACCGACCCGGCGCCCATTGATGAGTCGAAAACCCGCTATGTTTGAAAAAATCCTCATTGCCAATCGTGGCGAGATCGCGCTTCGTATCCAGCGCGCCTGCCGCGAGCTCGGCGTCAAGACGGTCGTCGTCTATTCGGAAGCCGACAAGGAAGCCAAGTACGTGAAGCTCGCCGACGAGGCGGTCTGCATCGGCCCGGCACCGTCGAATCTGAGCTATCTGAACATGCCCGCGCTGATCAGCGCGGCCGAAGTCACCGACGCCGAAGCGATCCACCCCGGCTACGGCTTCCTGTCGGAGAACGCCGACTTCGCCGAGCGCGTCGAGCAGTCCGGCTTCACCTTCATCGGCCCGCGTCCGGAAACGATCCGCATGATGGGCGACAAGGTCACGGCCAAGCAGACCATGATCAAGACCGGCGTGCCCTGCGTGCCGGGTTCGGAAGGCGCTCTGCCGGACGATCCGAAGGAGATCGTGAAGATTGCCCGCCAGATCGGCTATCCGGTCATCATCAAGGCGGCCGGCGGCGGCGGCGGCCGCGGCATGCGCGTGGTGCACACGGAAGCGGCGCTCGTGAACGCGGTCAACATGACCCGCGAGGAAGCCGGCCGCGCGTTCGGCAACCCGCAGGTCTACATGGAGAAATTCCTCGAGAACCCGCGGCACATCGAAATCCAGGTGTTGGCCGACTCGTTCAAGAACGCCGTGTGGCTCGGCGAGCGCGACTGCTCGATGCAGCGCCGTCACCAGAAGGTGATCGAGGAAGCGCCGGCGCCGGGCATCGCGCGCCGTCTGATCGACCGGATCGGCGATCGTTGCGCGGATGCGTGCAAGAAGATGGGCTATCTCGGCGCGGGCACCTTCGAGTTCCTGTATGAAAACGGCGAGTTCTACTTCATCGAGATGAACACGCGCGTGCAAGTCGAGCATCCCGTGACCGAACTGATCACCGGTGTCGACATCGTGCAGGAACAGATCCGCATCGCGGCCGGCGAGAAGCTCGCGTTCCGTCAGCGCGACATCCAGTTCCGCGGCCATGCGATCGAATGCCGGATCAACGCCGAAGATCCGTTCAAGTTCACGCCGTCGCCGGGACGCCTGACGTCGTGGCATATGCCGGGCGGTCCTGGCATCCGCGTCGATTCGCACGCCTACAATGGTTATTTCGTGCCGCCGAACTATGATTCGATGATCGGCAAGCTGATCGCTTACGGTGCCACGCGCGAACAGGCGATCAGCCGGATGCGCATCGCGTTGTCGGAAATGGTGGTCGAAGGCATTCAGACCAACATCCCGCTGCACCGCGAGCTGATGCTCGACGCGAAGTTCGTCGAAGGCGGCACCAGCATCCACTACCTCGAAAACCGGTTGGCCGCGCGTCAGCAGGTCGCAGAAGAAGCGTAAGTCATGAGCTATCGGGAACTGGTCGCGGAACTGGCGCGCGAGCACGCTGAGGAGTTGTCCGACGCGCTGCTCGAACTGGGCGCGCTGTCGGTGTCGGTCGAAGACGCCGACGCCGACACGCCCGACGAGCAGCCGCTGTTCGGCGAGCCCGGTCTCACGCCGGATCGCACGGCGTGGCAGCATTCGCGCGTGATCGCACTGCTCGCGCCGGAGCATGATCCGGCCGTGCTGCTGACCGCCGCGGCCAACGAAATCGGACTCGAAACCGCGCCGACATATACCGTGCGCGAGGTCGAGGAGCAGGACTGGGTGCGGCTCACGCAGTCGCAGTTCGATCCGATCCAGATCGGCGAGCGCATCTGGGTCGTGCCGTCGTGGCACGATGCGCCCGACCCCGACGCACTCGTGCTCGAACTCGATCCGGGCCTCGCGTTCGGCACCGGCAGCCATCCCACCACGCGTCTGTGCATGGAGTGGATCGAGCAGTCGATCAAGCCCGGCCAGTCCGTGCTCGACTACGGCTGCGGCTCGGGCATCCTCGCGATTCTCGCGAAGAAGTGCGGCGCCGATCCGGTGATCGGCATCGACATCGATCCGCAGGCGGTCGAATCGGCGCGTCACAATAGCGAGCGCAATCACGCCGACGTGACCTACGGCCTGCCTGATGCCTGTCCGGCCGGCGAATTCGATGTCGTGGTCGCGAACATCCTGTCGAATCCGCTGAAGCTGATGGCGTCGATGCTGTCGTCGAAGGTGAAGCCGGGCGGTCGCATCGCGCTGTCGGGCATTCTCGCGCGCCAGGCCGACGAAGTCGCGCAGGTCTACGCGCGCTGGATCGATATCAGCGTGTGGCGCGAACATGAAGGTTGGGTGTGCCTCGCCGGAACGCGTCGCGAAAGCAATTAGAATAAGGCGTATTGTCAACCTAACGGCCTCTGGCTCAACGGCTCGATATGCACCTGGCGACGCGTTGCCCCTTCTGCGAAACTGTCTTCCGTCTGCAACCGGCGCAGCTTGCACAGCGCCGCGGCCTCGTGCGGTGCGGGCATTGTCAGGAAGTCTTCGACGCGTCGAGCAGTTTGTTCGACGTCTCCGAAGGCGGCGATTTTTCCACGGCCAAACCGGTTGCCGCCGCGGCGGCGATCGAAGCGCTGTCGGGAGTGCGGCAACCAGGCCCGGACTCCAGTGGCGACGCATGGGCCCCGGGAGCACCGGCTCCGGAACAGGACTCCACCAGCATTTCCCGCAGCACGCTCGATAGCCGTTTGCGCGACCACGCGAGCAGCGTGCCGCTCGCGCCGCTGCCGCTTGGCGGCACCGGGCACGCAACCGTCACATCCGGCGCTCCGCGCCAGACCGAACCTGAATTGCCCGCTGGCGCTTTCTCGGCGCCACTACCCGCGGACGATGAGCCGACGCTGGCCGACGCGCCGCTCGAACCGTTCGCCTATCCCGCCGACGACGCGGTCGATGAACCGCCTGTCGTCCCGCCCTCCGCGCCTGCTGCCCCACCGCGAGTCGAAGACGAAGCGCCGCGCGTCTGGCACAAGGTCGAACGCCCCGAGCCGTCCATGCTCGACGAACGCGCGCGGCGCGAGCCAGCAAGCCTGCATGGCATGCGCGACAACGAACCGCACTTCGGTGCGTCCGGCTTAGGTGCGGCCGGCTTAGGTGCGGCCGGCTTAGGCGCCGCCGCGGGCGCTTCGGGCGCCGGCGGTCCCGGCGGCCCGCGCCCGCCGGGCGGTCCTTCGTCCGCCCCGTCGAGCGGCGAGCCGTTCTCGGTCAATCCTCCGATCAGCGCTGGCGACGATCCGTTCCCGGTGATGCGCGAAACCCGCCCGGTGGACGCCGGACGCGTCGGCTGGATCGTGGCCGGCGTGGTGCTCGCCGCGCTGCTCGTCATTGCGCTGCTCGCGCAACTCGCGTGGTGGCAACGCGAGACCATCATGGTCAACGTGCCGCGCTCGCAGATCCTGTATGCGCAGGCCTGCGCGCATCTCGGCTGTCAACTGACGCCGCCGCACGACATCGAAGGCCTGCTGGTCGAGCCCTCCGATCTGCGGCAGATCGACGGCCCGCACAAGCTCGAGCTGAAGATGCCGCTGCACAACCGCCTGAACATCGCGCTCGCCTATCCCGCGATCGAACTCACGCTGCTCGACGATCAGAACAACGTCGCGGTACGGCGCGTGCTGTGGCCGCAGGATTACGTGCCGCCCGGCACCGTGATCGCGGCCGGCCTGCCCGCGCATGCGACGCAGACGATGATCGTGCACCTCGACACCGGCACCGCGATCGCCTCCAATTTTCGCGTACAGATTTTTTATCCGTAACGCACCCTCGCGCGCCCGCTCCCGAGCGGGCGCATCATTGTCGTCACTGACGCCCTTTTCGGAGCACAACACATGAGTCAAGTCACGCTGGGTGGCAACCCGATCGAAGTAAGCGGTACGTTCCCGTCGGTCGGCCAGCAGGCCGCCGCGTTCTCGCTGGTCGGCAAGGACCTGAAGCCGCTGACGCTCGCCGACTTCGCCGGCAAGCGCAAGGTGCTCAACATCGTCCCGAGTCTCGACACGCCGACCTGCGCGACGTCGACGCGCAAGTTCAACGAAGCCGCCGCGAAGCTCAGCAACACGGCCGTGATCGTCGTGTCGGGCGACCTGCCGTTCGCGGCGTCGCGCTTCTGCACGACCGAGGGCATCGAGAACGTGGTGACTGCGTCGACGTTCCGCGGCCACGAGTTCGCGCAAGCGTACGGCGTCGACGTGACGAGCGGCCCGCTGACCGGCCTGACCGCGCGCGCGGTCGTCGTGCTCGACGAGAACGACAAAGTCCTGCACGCAGAACTGGTCGGCGAGATCAAGAACGAACCGAACTACGACGCAGCGCTCGCCGCGCTGAAGTAAGCCCTCTTGCGCACGAACGACAGCGCCGCGCCTCGCGCGGCGCTGTCGGCGCGGCGCGTCTTTTCCCCACCGCTTTCATACAGGAACGCTCGCCTTGGCTACGCTTATCTGCGGCTCGCTCGCGTACGACAACATCATGACCTTCGAAGGCCGCTTTCGGGAGCACATCCTGCCGGAGCAGGTCCACATCCTGAACGTAAGCTTTCTCGTGCCGACCATGCGTCGCGAGTTCGGCGGCTGCGCGGGCAACATCGCGTATGCGCTGAATCTGCTCGGCGGCGACGCGCGCATCATGGGCGCGATCGGCGCCGTCGACGCGCAGCTTTATCTGGACCGGCTCGCAGAGCTCGGACTGTCGACGGAAAACGTGCTCGTCGTACCCGACACCTACTCGGCGCAGGCGATGATCACGACCGACCTCGAGAACAACCAGATCACCGCGTTCCATCCGGGCGCGATGATGCAGTCGCATCGGAATCGCGCCGACGAAGTGAAAGGCCTGACGCTCGGCATCGTCGCGCCGGACGGCTATGACGGCATGGTTCAACACTCGGAACAGCTGGCCGCCGCGGGCGTGCCGTTCATCTTCGATCCGGGCCAGGGCTTGCCGCTGTTCGACGGCGAGACGCTGCGGCGCGTCATTGAACTTGCTACCTATGTAGCGGTCAACGATTACGAAGCCGCGCTGGTGAGCAACAAGACCGGCTGGTCGATCGAGCAGATCGCGAGCAAGGTCGATGCGCTCATCATCACGCTCGGCGAGAAGGGTGCTCAGATCCATCACGGCGGCGGTATCGAAGAGATCCCGGCGGTCACGGCCAGGCGGGTACTCGATCCCACCGGTTGCGGCGACGCATTTCGCGGCGGCTTGCTCTACGGTATCGAGAAGGGCCTCGGCTGGGCCACGACCGGCCGTCTTGCCAGCCTGATGGGCGCATTGAAAATCGAGCATCAAGGCCCGCAAAACTACGCGCCCAGCCGGGCGGAAATCAACGAGCGGTTCAAGCAGGCCTTCGGATACGACCTGCACTGATATCGCGTGCTATGGGAGTTTGGGAATGAGAACCTCGAGTCGCCTGATCGTCGCCACCTTGATCGCCGGTTCGCTGGCCATGTCGGGGTGTGCGGTCAACAGCAGCTCTCCCGACGTTTTCACGGCTTCGCAGGCGCAGCGTGAACAGACGGTTCGGATGGCCACGGTGGAGAGCGTGCGCGCGGTGCGGATCAGCACGAACGAAGGTCAGCCGATCGGCATCGGCGCACTCGGCGGCGCCGCGCTCGGCGCGCTCGCCGGCACTGCGTTCGGCGGCGGACGTGGCCAGGTCGCGACGGGTATCGTCGGCGGCATCGGCGGTGCGGTCGCGGGCAATGCGATCGAAAACCGCGTCGCGATGCGCGACGGCATCGAAATCACCGTGCGGCTCGACAACGGCGACATGCGCGCCATCACCCAAACTGCCACCGGCGAAATCTTCCGCGCCGGCGATCGCGTGAGGCTGCTGTCGAGCGGCGGCGTCACGCGCGTCACGCACTAGCGCAGTTTCCCTCCCGCGCGGCCGCGCGTAGTTCAGCGCCGCGACGACGACATCACACGCGTGCGCCCTCACGGGTCCATGCGTGTTTTTCTTTCTGGGCGACGGGCAAAAAAAACCCGCCACCGGCACGCCGGCAACGGGACATTGACCGGGTGGCGCTCGCAACAGCTTGAGCGCGACCCGGTCATCCGACACATCGTGCGATGCGTCGACGTACAGCTACTGCTACTACTTACGGACGGCTGCCCGTCGGGAACGGCCATGCCGCTGCCGGGTTCAGCGCGGTCTTCACCGTCGCCGCCGGTGCGCTCGAGACAGCAGGCGCAGCGGGAGCAGGCGCGGCCTTCTTGGCGACAGCCTTCTTCGCAGGCGCAGCCTTCTTCGCAGGTGCAGCGGCCTTCTTCGCGGCAGCCTTCTTGGCAGGTGCAGCTTTCTTGGCTGCAGCCTTTTTCGCAGGCGCGGCCTTCTTGGCAGCGGTCTTCTTCGCCGCGGCCTTCTTCGCCGGTGCTGCCTTCTTTGCTGCGGCCTTCTTCGCCGGTGCTGCCTTCTTCGCTGCGACCTTCTTCGCGGCGACCTTCTTCACCGCGGCTTTCTTCGCCGGTGCTGCCTTCTTCGCCGCGACCTTCTTGGCTGCGACCTTCTTCGCCGCGACCTTCTTCACTGCGGCTTTCTTGGCCGGTGCTGCCTTCTTCGCCGCGACCTTCTTCGCTGCAACCTTCTTCGCTGCGACCTTCTTCACTGCGACCTTCTTCGCGGCGACTTTCTTGGCCGGAGCAGCCTTTTTAGCCGGAGCAGCCTTCTTGGCTGCGGTCTTCTTTGCTGCGGTCTTCTTGGCCGCGGCTTTCTTTGCAGTTGCCATCATTTTCTCCTTCAGGTTTTCAGATGAGGTCAGTTCAAACTACACCCTTCGTCAAAACCCGCTTCCCGCGGACGCTTCTCAGGGCGCGCGCTACGAAGCGGGCTATTCATCGGCGTACGCAGGTGCGGCGCGCTTACGCTAATGAATGCGGTAAGGCGCGCCGTGCCCCAAGGCACCGCGCGCCAAATCTGGTCGGCGTCGCGAGGCGACGCCGGCAATTGCTTGATCGGGCCGCCGGCAACGACGCCAGCGGCTTTTTCCGGGGGGAAGTTTGCCCATCCCACTGAAGGGTCCGCAAAGTGCCTGTCATGTTTGTGGGCCGTCAAGGCACCGGGCACGCTTTGCATCAGGCCGTTCTGCTCCTAACCCGGGGCGCCGCGGCCACAGGCGGCGGCATCCCCATCAATGAAACCATCCGCGACGCGAATCCCGGCTCACTCCCAGGAAAGCGCACCGCCAGTCTGATATTCGATCACTCGCGTCTCGAAGAAATTGCGTTCTTTCTTCAGGTCGATCATCTCGCTCATCCACGGGAACGGGTTTTCCTCGTTCGGATACAGCGGATCGAGACCGATCTGCTGGCAACGACGGTTGCAGATGAAGCGCAGATAGCTCTTGAACATCGACGCGTTGAGGCCGAGCACGCCGCGCGGCATCGTATCTTCGGCGTAACGGTATTCGAGCTCGACCGCCTGCTGGAAGATCGCGCGAATTTCGGCGCGGAACTCAGCCGTCCACAGGTGCGGGTTTTCGAGTTTGATCTGGTTGATCAGGTCGATGCCGAAATTGCAGTGCATCGACTCGTCGCGCAGGATGTACTGGTACTGCTCCGCCGCGCCGGTCATCTTGTTCTGGCGGCCGAGCGCCAGGATTTGCGTAAAGCCGACGTAGAAGAACAGGCCTTCCATCACACAGGCGAACACGATCAGCGAGCGCAGCAGCGTCTGGTCTGCTTCGAGCGTACCGGTTTTGAAGGCCGGGTCGGTCAGCACGTGGATGTACGGAATCAGGAATTCGTCTTTCGCGCGGATCGACGGGACCTCGTGATACGCGTTGAAGATTTCGCCCTCGTCGAGACCGAGCGACTCGACGATGTACTGGTAAGCGTGCGTGTGGATCGCCTCTTCGAACGCCTGTCGCAGCAGGAACTGGCGGCATTCGGGCGCCGTGATGTGGCGGTAGGTGCCCAGCACGATGTTGTTGGCGGCGAGCGAGTCGGCCGTCACGAAGAAGCCCAGGTTGCGCTTGACGATGCGGCGCTCGTCTTCGGTCAGCCCGTTCGGGTCTTTCCACAGGGCGATGTCGCGCGACATGTTCACTTCCTGCGGCATCCAGTGGTTGGCACAACCCGCAAGATACTTTTCCCAGGCCCACTTGTACTTGAACGGCACGAGCTGATTGACGTCAGTCTGGCCGTTGATGATGCGCTTGTCGGCGACATTGACGCGCGCTTCGGAAGCAGCCGCCGCGTTGCCAGCATGAGCGACGGGAGCGACAGCGATGTCGTTCGCGAAGACTTCTTGAGCGGAGGGAGCATGAGGAGCGGAACGCGTTCCGATTTGCGAACCCACAGCCGACCCCGCAGCGTTGCGCAACACGTTCGGTTGCGTCGCGCTCGAGGGAGTTACGGCAGTGATCTCGTCATCCCAGTTGAGCATAAATGTCACCATCAATTTAGAACGGTTTGTACCATCTTTTCACGAGCGATAAAAGAGCTCACTCGCGAAAATTCCTGTTTTCGATTCGCGTTGCTACGTTCATACAACACTTTGTTCGACATGCTTCGTGCGACTCATGCAGTAACGCATCGAGTGACACGTGATGAACGCGTGTTGAACATGTGTTGCCGAGGTCCTTCGCGAGCTCGAAGAGCAACGTTACGACACGACGTTTCGTTGCTCTATCTATATGTATTGCGCAGTGCGCTCGCGGCATCCGCCGACTGATCGATGGACCGATCGATGCCGCGCGAATCGCTCATCGCGAGAGTCGGCGGTGAGCCGCGTTGAGCATGTTGCGTCAGCGTTGGCGGTTGAGGTGCGATGCCATGTCGAGCGATCGTCTGGTGTTGCCAACTACTGGGTTGCTTCTCTGCATCGACGAGCGGTGAGGCTTCGATACTGCTCACCGCTCATCGACCTGCTTCTACTTCATCAACGGGGCGCGTCGCTCGCCGCCTGCGGGTCACCACCTACGACCCTCGTGTGCAGTTAGCAAGCATCGCTCCCGCTGCTTGCCTGTCGTTACTGGCAAGCCTCGCACTCGTCGAAGCCGGGATCGCCAGGACGCATCATGCAGACCGGACCATCCGCTTCGGGTGCTGCTTCGACTGCGACCGCGGCAGTTGCTGCCGCTGCCTGGAAGCCGCCGTTCACGCCGCCCGCCAGACCACCCGTCGAGCCGCCCACACCGAAGCCGCCTGCCGCGCCGCCTGCGCCGCCCGAGCCGTCATGCCCTGAGCTCACCGCGTTCAGCGCGCCGTGCGCGACCGTCGATTTCTCGACGTGCGTCGCCGCCATCGTGCGCAGGTAGTAGGTGGTCTTCAAACCGCGCAGCCATGCGAGCTTGTAGATCTCGTCGAGCTTCTTGCCCGATGCGCCCGCCATGTAGATGTTCAGCGACTGCGCCTGGTCGATCCACTTCTGACGACGCGAGGCCGACTCGACGAGCCACACCGGATCGACTTCGAACGCGGTCGCGTAGATCGCGCGCAGGTCGGCCGGGATGCGGTCGATGCGCGACAGCGTGCCGTCGAAGTACTTCAGATCGGCGACCATCACTTCGTCCCACAGGCCGCGCGCCTTCAGGTCGCGCACCAGGTAGTCGTTGACCACCGTGAACTCGCCCGACAGGTTCGACTTCACGTACAGGTTCTGATAGGTCGGCTCGATGCACGCCGACACGCCGATGATGTTCGAGATCGTCGCGGTCGGCGCGATCGCCACGCAGTTCGAGTTGCGCATGCCGTAGGTCGCGATGCGCGAGCGCAGCGCGGGCCAGTCCATCGACTCGCTCGAATCGACCTCGACATAACCGCCGCGCGCTTCGGCGAGCAGCGCCACCGAATCTTGCGGGAGGATGCCGCGATCCCACAGCGAGCCGCGGTAGCTCGAGTAGCGGCCGCGCTCTTCGGCGAGCTCGGTCGACGCGTAGTACGCGTAGTAGCAGACCGCTTCCATCGAGCGATCGGCGAACTCGACCGCTTCGGGCGACGCGTACGGCGTGCGCAGCACGTGCAGGCAGTCCTGGAAGCCCATGATGCCGAGGCCGACCGGACGGTGCTTCAGGTTCGAGTTGCGCGCCTTGGCGACCGCGTAGTAGTTGATGTCGATCACGTTGTCGAGCATGCGCATCGCGACGCTGATCGTGCGCTTGAGCTTGTCGTGGTCGAGCGCCACCGTGCCGTCGGCCTGTTCCTTCAGGTGCGCGACGAGGTTCACCGAGCCGAGGTTACAAACGGCGATTTCGGCGTCGCTCGTATTCAGCGTGATTTCCGTGCACAGGTTCGACGAGTGGACGACGCCGACGTGCTGCTGCGGCGAGCGCACGTTGCACGGGTCCTTGAACGTGATCCACGGATGGCCGGTTTCGAACAGCATGCCGAGCATCTTGCGCCACAGCTGCGCCGCCGGGATCTTCTTGAACAGCTTGATCTCGCCGCGCGCGACCTTGTCTTCGTAAGCTGTGTAAGCCGTTTCGAACTCGGCGCCGAACTTGTCGTGCAGATCCGGGCAGGTGGACGGCGAGAACAGCGTCCAGTCGCCGCCTTCCATCACGCGCTTCATGAACAGGTCGGGAATCCAGTTCGCGGTGTTCATGTCGTGCGTGCGACGACGGTCGTCGCCGGTGTTCTTGCGCAGCTCGAGGAATTCTTCGATGTCGAGGTGCCACGACTCGAGGTACGCGCACACCGCGCCCTTGCGCTTGCCGCCCTGGTTCACCGCGACCGCCGTGTCGTTGACGACCTTCAGGAACGGCACCACGCCCTGCGACTTGCCGTTGGTGCCCTTGATGTGCGAGCCGAGCGCGCGCACACGCGTCCAGTCGTTGCCGAGACCACCGGCGAACTTCGACAGCAGCGCGTTTTCCTTCAGCGCTTCGTAGATGCCGTCGAGGTCGTCGTCGACCGTGGTCAGGTAGCACGACGACAGCTGCGAGCGGCGCGTGCCCGAGTTGAACAGCGTCGGCGTCGAGCTCATGAAGTCGAAGCTCGACAGCACGTTGTAGAACTCGATCGCGCGTGCTTCGCGGTCGATCTCGTTCAGCGACAGACCCATCGCGACACGCATAAAGAATGCCTGCGGCATCTCAATGCGGACGTTGTCGTGATGCAGGAAGTAGCGGTCATACAGCGTCTGCAGACCGAGGTAGCCGAACTGCAGGTCGCGGTTCGCGTCGAGCGCGGCGCCCAGACGCTTCAGGTCGAACTGCAGCAGCTTGTCGTCGAGCAGCTCGGCTTGCACGCCGCGCTTGATGAACTGCGGGAAGTACTCGGCATAGCGCTCGCCCATTTCGGCTTGCGTGACTTCTTCTTCGAGGATCTCGCGGCGGATCGTGTGCAGCAGGATGCGCGCGGTGACCTGGCTGTAGGCCGGGTCCTTTTCGATCATCGTGCGGGCAGCGAGGATGGCCGAGTCATACACCTGGCTCATCGGCACGCCGTCGTACAGGTTCTTCACCGTTTCCGCGACGATCGGCTCGGCGCTCACCGCGTCGCCGAGGTTCGCGCAGGCGGACTCGATGATGCCGCGCAGCGCGGCCATGTCCAGCGGACGCGTGATGCCGTTGTCGGTCACGTTCAGGCCCGGCGTGCTCGCGGCATCTGCGTGGTCGTCATGCGCGCGCGCCTGGTTGCGCTTCTCGCGATACAGTACGTAAGCACGCGCGACGTTGTGCTCGCCGCCGCGCATCAGCGCGAGTTCGACCTGATCCTGAATGTCTTCGATATGGAACGTGCCGCCGTTCGGACGGCTGCGCAGCAGCGAGCGCACCACGTTCTGCGTGAGTTGCTCGACCAGTTCGCGCACCCGTGCCGACGCCGCGCCCTGACCACCGTTGACGGCGAGGAACGCCTTCGTCACGGCGATCGCGATCTTCGACGGCTCGAACGACACCACGGTGCCGTTGCGGCGGATCACCTTGTAGTCGGCGTAGTTCGCTTGCGGCGCGAGCGACTGTGCGCCTTGAGTCTGGCCGAACGCCTGGCCAGTCGGTGAGCCCTCGTACCGGGTCGTCACGTTGTCGGTGGTTTGCATTTGCAAAGCTCCTGGTCTTGGAAATGGCGGCGGATGCCGCGGATTAAATCGAACGCCGCGCCGTCGCGTGCGCGAGCGATGAGGTGCAGGAAGGCCGGCTACGCCGGTTGGCGGGATGCAACTGCGAGGAAGCCTGGTTCGATTTGATGACGGTCTTCATCGGGTCGGTCGCGATCACTGGCTGGTCCTTTCCTGAATGCTTCTGGATGCGGCCGGAGATCCCCCAACGGCTGCGCCCCAGGAATTTTTTCGCTGTCTGGAATGCTTGCGGCGCCGTGCTCGGGGAGCGGGGCGCCGCAGACTTATCCACTCTTATTCACTCGGTTATGCACATGGTTATTCACAGCACAACACAAGATATAGTGCGAAACTCAGTTGTCGGCACCAAGTATAGTGGAGATTCGAGACAGGTCAAACCGTTTTATTTGCGTTCGAAGTCTTGACTTTTGCGTCGCACGACGCGCAGAAGCTCCCCGGAGAAGCAGGCTGCGCCTCGTTCTCTGCGGATCACGCAAGATCGTGCGAAGGGGGATTACCGCGTTTCGGAAAACTTGAGATAGGGGAAATACCGAGCGTCGAGCAACGTGTCGCGTTGCAGCCGCGGCCACTCGAAATGTGGACCGGGATCGGTCTTGCGACCGGGTGCGATGTCGGAGTGTCCGGCAAGCGCGTCGATCGGATAACGCGCCTTCAGTGCGATCACGAGCGCGGCGAGTGTGCGGTATTGCGCCGCTTCGAAGGCGGTAGTGTCGCTGCCTTCGAGTTCGATGCCGATCGAGAAGTCATTGCAACGCTCGCGGCCGAAAAAATTCGACGGTCCCGCGTGCCACGCGCGCTCATTGCAGGACACGAACTGCTCTAGCGCGCCGTCGCGATGAATCACGAAATGCGCGGACACGCGTACGCCGCGCAGATGCGAGTCGTAGTACGGGTGAGCGTCGCAGTCGAGCGTGTTCTGGAACAGCTCGGCAATCGCGGTGCCGCCGAACTCGTTCGGCGGCAGGCTGATGTTGTGAACGACGATCAGCGTCGGCACCGTGCCTTGCGGCCGCGCTTCGAAGTTCGGCGAGGGGAGCTTGCGTGCGGCGGGAACCCAACCGTCGGCATCGACGGTGAACACGTTGCTCATCGGGCGTCGCGGCCGCTCGGACGCGCGCCGTGGCGCTGCGCGTGCGCGGCGCAGCAGAACGCCTGCCCCGCGACGCTGACCGAGTCGCTTTTCGGTGCGTGCACGCCGCACTCGACGCAGCGAATCATCGGTTCGGCGAGCTGCGGCTGTTGTCCATTCGAAGTACGCGCGCTGCCATTCGCGGCGCCGGCACCGTCGGCGCCGCGGGCGCCGGTGCGTTGCGCGTCGTGGCGGCGCAGCGCCTTAACGAGCCACTGACCGACGATGAACAGCAGAATCAGCAAAACGATTTGTCGCATGGGGACACTCACACTACAGGCCGGTGCAACAGCACCTCTAAAACGAAACGGCTGCCGACGTACGCGAGCAACAACGCGACGAACGAGGCCAGCACCCAGCGCAATGCCGCGCGGCCGCGCCAGCCGGACACCTTGCGCGCGGTCAGTAGCGCGCCGAACATCACCCACGAAAGAATCGCGAACACGGTCTTGTGATCGAGCCGCAACGCGCGGTCGAGCAGCTGCTCGCTGAACAGGATGCCCGACAGCAGCGTCAGCGTGAGCAGCACGAAGCCGGCGCCGATCAGACGAAACAGCAGCTTCTCGAGCGTGAGCAGCGGCGGCAGCGTGTCGAGCCAGCTCGACCACCAGCCGTTGCCGGCCGACGCGTGTCGCTGCGCGAGAGCGCCGCGCATCGAATGCAAACGCCGCTCGACCGCCAGCATCAGCACCGCGTGTAGCGCGGCGATCGCGAACAGACCGTACGCGATGTTCGCGATCAGGAAGTGCAGCTTGAACATCGGCGCGGCCGCATACGGCAGCACGCGCACGCCGCCGAACGCGAGCGGCAGCAGCGACGCGGCGCACGCGAGCGGCAACACCAGCAGGCGCAGTCCGTCGAGCGGGAAGAAGAAGCTTTCGATCCAGTAGATGCCGGCGCCGAGCCAGAACATCGCCGACAGCGCGAACGCGAAGCCGAACACCATCGCGTTCTGCGGGAAGATCGTGGTATGCAGCAGTACGCCGTGAGCGAGCAGCGCGACGAATAACAGCGCGCGCCCGGGCGCGCTCATGCCGGAGGAGACCAGAGCGCCCGCGTGGGCGGCTTGATCGGGCAGCGGCGGCACGCTCTCGAGCAGCGGACGCACTGCCGCGTGCCGGTGCGAGCGCCAGCCGGCCACGGCGAGGCCGCCGTAGAGAAGCGCGGTGAGGGCATACAGTACAATATCCATATTCGAAGTTTACACTAGGGCCCCTCCCCGCGACGCCTTCCGCTTCGCGCGCTGCGCGGGCCCCACCGTTCATCGCTCCCCATGCTCGACAATCTGACTCAACGGATGGCGCGCGTCGTCAAGACGCTGCGCGGCGAAGCCCGGCTCACCGAGGCGAACACCCAGGAAATGCTGCGCGAGGTGCGTCTCGCACTGCTCGAGGCCGACGTGGCGCTGCCCGTCGTGCGCGAGTTCATCGCGAAGGTCAAGGAGAAGGCGCTCGGCGAGGAAGTGATCTCCAGCCTGTCGCCAGGTCAGGCGCTCGTCGGCGTGGTGCAGCGGGAGCTGACCGCGGTGATCGGCGGTGACTACGAAGGCAAGGCCTCCGAGCTCAATCTCGCCGTCACGCCGCCCGCGATCATCCTGATGGCGGGTCTGCAGGGTGCCGGTAAAACGACCACGGTCGGCAAGCTCGCGAAGCTGCTGCGCGAGAAGTACAAGAAGAAGGTGCTGACGGTTTCGTGCGACGTCTATCGTCCCGCCGCTATCGCGCAGCTGAAAACGGTGACCGAGCAGGTCGGCGCGGACTTCTTCCCGTCGGAGCCGAACCAGAAGCCGGTCGACATCGCGCGCGCCGCGGTCGACTGGGCCAAGCGCCACTATCACGACGTGCTGCTCGTCGACACGGCCGGCCGTCTCGGTATCGACGAAGCGATGATGAACGAAATCGCCGCGCTGCATGCCGAGCTGAAGCCGGCGGAAACGCTGTTCGTCGTCGACGCGATGCTCGGTCAGGACGCGGTCAACACCGCTAAGGCGTTCAGCGACGCGCTGCCGCTCACCGGTGTGGTACTGACCAAGCTCGACGGTGATTCGCGCGGCGGCGCGGCGCTGTCGGTGCGTCATGTGACGGGCAAGCCAGTCAAGTTCGTGGGTGTCGCCGAAAAGCTCGACGGCCTCGAAGTATTCCACCCCGACCGCATGGCGAGCCGGATTCTCGGCATGGGCGACATTCTCGCGCTCGTCGAGGAAGCGCAGCGCGGCGTCGACGTGCAAGCCGCGCAGAAGCTCGCCGACAAGGTCAAGAAAGGCGGCGACTTCGACCTCAACGATTTCCGCGCGCAGCTCTCGCAAATGAAGGGTATGGGCGGCTTGTCGTCGCTGATGGACAAGCTACCCGCGCAGTTCCAGCAGGCCGCAGCCGGCGCCGACATGAGCCAGGCCGAGAAGCAGATGCGCCGCATGGAAGGCATCATCAACTCGATGACACCGACCGAGCGCGCCAAACCCGAGTTGATCAAGGCGACCCGCAAGCGTCGCATCGCCGCGGGCGCGGGCGTGCAGGTACAGGAAGTCAACCGCATGCTGAACCAGTACGAACAGATGCGCACGATGATGAAGAAGCTCAAGGGCGGTAACCTGCAGAAGATGATGCGCGGCATGAAGGGCATGATGCCCGGCATGCGCTAAGCTTGATGGGACGCGCGCGCTCGCGCCGATGCGCGGCGCGGCTGACTTCGGTATCGTGCGGGTTTATTCTGTAGCGCATCGCGTCGTCCCTCGCGGGAACGTCCCTCGGGATGTTGCCACCCACACTATGTATACAGTTATCGGCCGTCAGACGTCATGAACCGCGAAGAAGCCCTGCAGATTTTTCAACATTCCGAAGAGATCGTTTCGGCCTCGGACGTCACTGCGTCGATCGCCCGCATGGCGACCGCCATCCGCGACGAGATGAGCGAGGACTTCCCGCTCGTGCTGTCGGTGATGGGCGGTGCCGCGGTGTTCACCGGCATGCTGCTGCCGCACCTCGATTTCCCGCTCGAGTTCGACTACATCCACCTGACGCGCTACCGCAATACGACGAAGGGCAGCAACGAGATGCAATGGCGCGTCGCGCCGGCCGAGTCGGTCAAGGATCGCGTGGTGCTCGTGCTCGACGACATCCTCGACGAAGGCGAGACGATGGCGGCGATCCGCGACCGCATCCTCGCGATGGGTGCGAAGCGCTTCCTGTCCGCGGTGCTGTGCGAGAAGATCATTCCGAAGGCGAAGCCGCTGCGTCCCGATTACTGCGGCTTCGAAGTGCCGGACCGGTACGTGTTCGGCTGCGGGATGGATGCGAAGGGTTACTGGCGCAACCTGCCGACCATTCGGGCGTTGACCGAGGGGGCGTGAGCGGCGCATCCGCGTACCGGTGAAAAAAAAGCAGCCTGCCTGGCTGCTTTTTTTATGGCTGCGACGCTGGCCGCTCGCGCACCGGTTTCCGGTTCAAAGCTTGTGCACGAAAGAGCGGATCCCGCCGAGCATCATCTCGACTGAAATCGCGACGAGCACGAGCCCCATCAGCCGCTCGAACGCCGCCATCACCCGTTCACCGAGCCACGCCTGAATGCGCTCGGCGAGCATCAGTACGATCGCGCAGATGATCATCGTGACGGTCAGCGCGCCGACCCACTCGAATGTCTGGCCCGGCGCCTGCGAGGTCAGCAGCATGACCGTCGCCAACGCCGACGGACCCGCCAGTGCCGGAATCGCGAGCGGCACGATCAGCGGCTCGCCGCCGCGCGCGTCGCCGCCGAATGGACCGTCCGGATGCGGAAACACCATGCGCAGCGCGATCAGAAACAGCACGATGCCGCCGCCGATCCGCAGCGACTGGTCACTCAGGCTCATCATGCGCAGAAAGCTCTGCCCGAGCACCATGAACACCAGCAGGATCGCAAACGCGATCGCGACCTCGCGCAGGATCACGACCGTGCGGCGCTCCGGCGACACCCCGCGCAGACAGCTAATGAAGATCGGGATGTTGCCGAGCGGATCGGTGATCAGGATCAGCAGCACCGTCGCGGACAGGAAGGTGTACTCCACTGCCCGCCCCGCTTAGTTCGCGAGCGCCGCGCGCACTTTGTCGATCACGGTCTGCGCGGCGTCCGCGACCGGCAGCAGCGTCGCTTCGGCGTCGCGACGGCCCTGATACTCGATCTTGCCGTCCTTCAGCCCGCGATCGCCGATCACCAGCCGATGCGGCACGCCGATCAACTCCCAGTCGGCGAACATCACGCCCGGACGCTCGCCGCGATCGTCGAGGATCACGTCGATGCCGGCCGCGGCCAGTTCCGCGTACAGCTTGTCGGCCTGCTCACGCACCGCGTCGCTGCGGTCATAGCCCATCGGGCACAGCACGACTTCGAACGGTGCGATCGACTCCGGCCAGATGATGCCCTTGTCGTCGAAATTCTGTTCGATCGCGGCGCCGAGAATGCGCGTGACGCCGATGCCGTAACAGCCCATTTCCATCGGCTGCGGCTTGCCAGTTTCGTCGAGGCAGGTCGCGTTCATCGCTTCGGAATACTTGGTGCCGAGCTGGAACACGTGGCCCACTTCGATGCCGCGGCAGATGTCGAGCACGCCCTTGCCGTCCGGCGACGGATCGCCCTTCTTCACGTTGCGGATGTCGGCGACGACCGGCTCCGGCAGGTCGCGGCCCCAGTTCACGCCGGTGGTGTGATAGTCGACCTCGTTCGAGCCGACCACGAAATCGCTCATGTTCGCGACCGTGCTGTCCGCGATTACCTTGACCGGCTTCTTCGTGTTGATCGGGCCGAGATAGCCCGGCGGCGTGCCGAACGTTTCGATGATCTCGGCTTCGGTCGCCATGCGGAAGTCGGCGAGACCGGGCAGCTTGCCGACCTTGATCTCGTTGAGGTCGTGGTCGCCGCGCAGCATCAGCAGCCAGATGGTCGGCTCGGCGCCTTCGTTTTCGGTGGCGAGAATGACCGACTTGATCGTGCGCTCGAGCGGAATGTTCAGCAGTTCGGCGACCGCCTCGCACTTCGCCTTGCCGGGCGTCGCGGTCTTCTTCATGTCCTCGGCGGGCGCGGCGCGTTGCGCGATCAGCGGCAACGCGTCGGCGGCCTCGACGTTCGCGGCGAAATCGGAACTCGGGCAATAGGCAATTGCGTCTTCGCCGGTGTCGGCGATCACGTGGAACTCATGCGAGCCGCTGCCGCCGATCGAGCCGTTGTCCGCCGCCACCGCGCGGAACTCGAGGCCGAGGCGCGTGAAGATGCGCACGTACGCGTCGTACATCTTGCGATACGACTCGCGCAGACCCTCCGCGTCCTTGTCGAACGAGTACGCGTCTTTCATGATGAACTCGCGGCCGCGCATCACGCCGAAACGCGGACGGATCTCATCGCGGAACTTCGTCTGGATCTGATAGAAGTTAACGGGCAGCTGGCGATAGCTCTTGATCTGGTTGCGCGCGATGTCGGTGACGACTTCCTCGTGCGTCGGACCCAGCACGAAGTCGCCCTGGCGGCGGTCCTTGAAACGCAGCAGCTCGGGACCGTACTTCTCCCAGCGGCCCGATTCCTGCCACAGTTCGGCCGGCTGCACGGCCGGCATCAACAGCTCGATGGCGCCAGCCCGGTTCATTTCCTCGCGCACGATCGCTTCCACCTTGCGGATCGAACGCAGGCCGACCGGCAGGTAGTTATAGATACCGCCCGCGACGCGGCGGATCATGCCCGCGCGCACCATGAGCTTGTGGCTGATGATTTCGGCGTCGGCGGGCGCTTCTTTGAGGGTGCCGATAAAGAAACGGGAAGCTTTCATTCAAGGTGTCCAAAAGCGGCGGCTTCCGGTGGGACCGCCAGAAAAGGTGAAAACATGGGGAAAATCGACACAGATCAGCGGCGAAGCCAGCGGGCTTCACCCGACTGGCGGCACCCTGTCCCCGTGCGGCGCCGAAACCGCCGCGCAAAGCCTCTCGCAAGGGATCGGGCACGGAAAACCGACAGGCTACCGCAAACACGGCTGTTGCGGCGAATCGCGGCAATCTCATGCGATTCGGTGCGTAGGGTCCGTTATCTGTTTATAATCAAAGCAATTTTAAAGGATTCGAAGGTGGTTGTATGCTGGATCGTGAAGGCTTTCGCCCGAACGTCGGCATCATCCTCTTGAACGCGCACAACGAGGTGTTTTGGGGCAAACGGCTCCGTGAACATTCCTGGCAGTTTCCGCAAGGGGGCATCAAATATGGCGAGACCCCCGTGCAAGCGATGTATCGGGAGTTACACGAAGAGACCGGACTGCTTCCTGAGCACGTCAAGGTGATCGGTCGCACGCGCGACTGGTTGCGTTATGAGGTGCCTGACAAGTTCATCAAGCGCGAAGTACGCGGTCATTACCGCGGCCAGAAACAAATCTGGTTTTTGCTCCGGATGGTAGGACGCGACTGCGACATCTGTTTGCGCGCCACCGACCACCCTGAGTTCGATGCGTGGCGTTGGAACGAGTATTGGGTACCGCTCGACTGTGTGATCGAGTTCAAGCGGGATGTGTATCAGTTGGCGCTGACGGAGCTGTCCCGTTTCATGCGCCGGCCTGCGCCGCGTGCGGAAAAACCTGGCGGGCATCATGGGTCGCGCTATCCGCGGATAGCGTCGTCGATGCAAAGCCCGCCGGATTCCACGGTAAGCACGGTGGTCACCACCGTCACAACCGTAAGTTCGGTCAGCGTCGAGACTTCGACGCGCGTGCTGGTCGTGCCGGATTGCGGTCCCGGCTCACCGGATGCGAACATCGCCCCGGAGCATGAGCGCGAAACGGCCGAAGCCGACGAGGCCGTCGCCCCGATAGTCCGACGAGGCGTGCGCGATTGACCATTCAAAGGCGGCGGCTCGCGCCGCCTCTCTCTGGCGCGGCTTTCGAGCCGCGTCCGTCTTTCGAGGGCATCATATTGAAAGCATTTGCACTCGCCGTGGCGTGCGTCGCCACCGGCGCCCTGCTGGCAGGCTGTTCGAGCGCCGGCAAACCGACCAACAAAGACGACAGCGCGTTCGTCTATCTGCTGGATCGCAAAAGCAACTGGGTTGAAAACAAGGTCGACACGTTGCCGCCGCTGCCCACTGACGCGAACCTTCTGCCGTTCGAGGTCTCCGGCAATACGCCGCTCCAGTTCGCGATCGACCCGAAATCGGTCAGCGTCGGCGACGACGGTGTCGTGCGTTACACGGTGGTCGTCACGAGCCCGGGCGGCGCGCGCAACGTCAATTACGAGGGCATCCGCTGCGACACGTATGAATGGCGCCAATACGCGGGCCTGAACGCCGATCACGACGGTTGGGACACGACGGTCGCGAACCAGTTTTCGCGCATCGAAAACGGCGCGCTGAACGCGTACCAGGCCGCGCTGTATCAGGACTATATGTGCGCGAACAAGATTCCGACCGGCAGCGCGCAACGCATCGTCGAGAACATTCGTTACAAGCGCACGCAGACGTCGCAGATTCATTGAGGCATTTCACGCGGCGGACCCGATTCAGGCGCCGTTGCTTGTGCGTGACGAAAAAAAGCCGTTCCAGCCTTTGCTGGAACGGCTTTTTTGTCGGCTCTTTGCGCGCGCGCAGTCCGAAAGATCAAAGCAGCACGAGATTGTCGCGATGAATCAGCTCCGGCTCGAGCATATAGCCGAGCACCGACTCGATTTCGCCGCTCGGACGTCGCTGGATCAGCCTGGTTTCCGCGCTGCTGTAGTTCGTCAAACCACGTGCGACTTCGCGGCCCGACGCGCTCAGACACGCGATCACCTCGCCGCGCGCGAAAGCGCCCTGCACGCCGACGATGCCGATCGGCAGCAGGCTCTTCCCACCGGCGGTCAGTTTTTCGACCGCTCCATCGTCGATCACGACGTGGCCGCGCACCTGCAGATGATCCGCCATCCATTGCTTGCGCGCCGCCATGCGCGCGGTGCGCGCAATTAGCTGCGTGCCGATCGCCTCACCGGCCGCCAGTCTCAGCAGCACATCCGCCTCGCGCCCACTCGCGATCACCGTATTGGCACCGCTATGGGCTGCGCGCTTCGCGGCAAGAATCTTGGTCAGCATGCCGCCGCGGCCGAGGCTCGAGCCCGCGCCGCCCGCCATCGCCTCGAGATCGGGCGCGCCGGCGTCGGCTTGCTGGACGAGCGTCGCGTTCGGGTTCTTGCGCGGATCGGCGGTGAAGAGTCCTTGCTGATCCGTCAGAATGATCAGTGCATCGCCTTCGATCAGATTGGCGACGAGCGCGCCGAGCGTGTCGTTGTCGCCGAACTTGATCTCGTCGGTGACGACCGTATCGTTCTCGTTGATGATCGGTACAACTCCGAGCCGCAGCAGCGTAAGCAGCGTGGAGCGCGCATTCAGATAGCGCTCGCGGTCGGCGAGGTCGGCGTGAGTAAGCAGGATCTGCGCAGTCTGGATGGAGTGCTCGGCGAAGCGGCTTTCGTACACTTGCGCGAGGCCCATCTGGCCGACCGCCGCTGCCGCCTGCAATTCATCGATTTCACGCGGCCGCTTCGTCCAGCCGAGCCGCTGCATGCCCTCGGCGATTGCGCCCGAGCTGACCAGCACCACTTCTTTGCCCTGCGCGCGCAGTTCGGCAATTTGTGCGGCCCAGCGGCCAATCGCCGCATGATCGAGGCCGCGCCCATCGTTCGTGACGAGGCTCGAACCGACTTTGACGACCAATCGCCGTGAATCTGCGATGACGGAACGCATTGTGCGCTGTCTCCCAAGATGACGCGTGATGCATGCCGACACCCGCCGCAGGTGCCGGCGCTCAAGTTGTTATTCCTGCGGATCGGTGCCGGCTTCGCCGGTGGCGGACGGCACTTGTGTCCCCTCGCGGAAACGCACGTCGGAGGCCAGGTCTTCGGCTTCGGCCGCGCGTTGCGCGTCCGAGTGCTCGGCGAGGTAGTCGAACACCGCATAGCAAAGATTTTCACAGCCCTGGCCAGTCAGCGCCGAAATTTCGAACACCGGACCGTCCCAGCCGAAGCCTTCGAGGAAAGCCGCCACGCGCGCTTCGCGATCGTCCTCAGGCACCATGTCCAGCTTATTCAGCACGAGCCAGCGCGGTTTCTGATAAAGCTCTTCGTCGTACTTGCGCAGTTCGTTGACGATCGCCTTCGCTTCCGCGATCGGATCGATCGATTCATCGAATGGTGCAATGTCGACGATGTGCAGCAGCAGCCCAGTGCGCTGCAGGTGACGCAAGAATTGATGGCCGAGGCCGGCACCTTCCGCCGCGCCTTCGATCAGCCCCGGAATGTCCGCAATCACGAAGCTGCGGCTCGGGCCGACGCGCACGACGCCGAGGTTCGGCGCGAGCGTGGTGAACGGGTAATCGGCAATTTTCGGCTTCGCGTTCGACACCGATGAGATAAACGTCGATTTGCCTGCATTCGGCATGCCGAGCAGACCGACGTCGGCCAACACTTTCAGTTCGAGGCGGACCATGCGGCGCTCGCCCGGCTTGCCGTCGGTCTTCTGACGCGGCGCGCGGTTCGTGCTGGACTTGAAATGAAGGTTGCCGAGACCGCCGGCGCCGCCTTGCGCGATTTGCACGCTCTGGTTGTGCTCGGTCAGATCGGCGATCAGCTCGCCGGTTTCCATATCCGTGATGGTCGTGCCGACCGGCATGCGCAGCGTGATGTCGTCGCCGCCCTTGCCATAACAATCGGAGCCGCGGCCGTTTTCGCCGTTACGCGCCAGATGTTTTTTCGCGTAGCGGTAGTCGATCAGCGTGTTGATGTTGCGGTCAGCAACCGCGATCACACTGCCGCCCCTGCCGCCGTCACCGCCATCAGGGCCGCCAAACGGAACGAACTTCTCGCGGCGCATCGACGCGCTGCCATCCCCTCCGTCGCCGGCGATGACTTCAATCCTCGCTTCGTCAATGAACTTCATGCGTTACTCCGTCCCGTGGTGTACTGCCCGATTCGATGCAGGGGTTGATACTGATTGGATGCTGCTATTTTGCCGCGCGCGCCGCGCGTTGAGCAATCGACCGAACGGCATAGTCGCCGGTGACGAGCGTCAGCTACGCGGCTTCAGCGCCAAGCGAAAGAGGCGCCGCAATAAAAAAGGCCCCGCGAACTTCGCGGGGCCTTTTCCGGTCCTGAAGCCCGTGCCTGATTAAACTCAGGCTGCCGGGACGACGGAAACGGTGTGCTTCTTCGCCGCGCCCTTCGTCGAGAACTGGACGTGGCCGTCCTTCAGCGCGAACAGGGTGTGATCCTTGCCCATGCCGACGTTCTCGCCAGCGTGCATCCGCGTACCGCGCTGACGCACGATGATGCCACCAGCATTGATAGCCTGGCCGCCGTAAACCTTAACGCCGAGGCGCTTCGATTCGGAGTCGCGGCCGTTCCGGGACGATCCGCCTGCCTTTTTGTGTGCCATTTGATTTGCTCCTTAACCGGTGCGCTTACGCGTTGATCGCGTCGATGCGCAGTTCGGTATAGTTCTGGCGGTGGCCGCCATGCTTTTGGTAGTGCTTCCGGCGACGCATCTTGAAGATCGTCACTTTGGCGTGACGCCCTTGCGACACGACGGTAGCCTTGACGGAAGCCCCACTGACCAGCGGCGTACCGAACTTAATCGATTCGCCTTCGCCCACTGCGAGAACCTGGTCGAGCGTGATTTCAGCGTCAATGTCTGCCGGTATCTGTTCTACTTTAAGTTTTTCGCCGACGGCAACCTTGTACTGCTTGCCACCGGTTTTTATGACCGCGTACATTGAGAACCTCACTCTGTATTCATTTTTCCCACGCACCGCGCGCGGAAACTCTCAATTATACATAGAGTTAGCTGCTCGGTCAAAACCTGCTTACCAAACGGCCTACCGTTTGGGTTCGCCCTCTCTCGCAAGCGCTGGCAGACAATAAACCAGCGACGCGCAGCGGCCCGCAGACGGCCTTGGCGAGCGGCCCTCCCGCCATGCGGAAGGCATCCGCGCCGCAGCCAACGACCCGGACGCGCCCCGATCGCCTTATAATTCGCGGCACTACCCAATTCAGCCATCATGTCGTCGACTGCCACCACCTCCCCCAACGTCGCCAGCCTGCTTGCTCCGATCGCCGAAGACATGCAGCAGGTCAATCGCGTCATCCGGCAACGTCTTGCGTCGGACGTGATGCTGATCAATCAGATTTCCGAGTACATCATCAGCGCCGGCGGCAAGCGGCTGCGGCCCGCGCTGCTGTTGCTGGTGGCGGGCGCGCTGGGCGATACGACGGGGCACCGGCACGAACTGGCCGCGGTCGTCGAATTCATTCACACGGCCACGCTGCTGCATGACGACGTGGTCGACGAATCCGACCTTCGGCGCGGCCGTCAGACCGCCAACGCGCTGTTCGGCAACGCCGCGAGCGTGCTCGTCGGCGATTTCCTGTATTCGCGCTCGTTCCAGATGATGGTCGGCGTGGGCAAGATGCGCGTGATGGAAATTCTGTCGGAGGCGACCAACATCATCTCCGAAGGCGAAGTGCTGCAGTTGTTGAACATGCACGATGCCGACGTCGACGAAGCCCGCTACATGCAGGTGATCCGCTACAAAACCGCAAAGTTGTTCGAGGCGGCCGCCCAACTCGGCGCGGTGCTGGCTGGCGCGGACGCGAAAACCGAAGCCGCCGCCGCCGAATATGGCCGCCGCATCGGCACCGCATTCCAGATCATGGACGACTGGCTCGACTACACGGGCACGGCCGAGTCGATGGGCAAGAACGCCGGCGACGATCTGCGCGAAGGCAAACCGACGCTGCCGCTCATCTACCTGATCGAACGCGGCACGCCCGAGCAATCGGCGCTCGCGCGCGAAGCCATCGAGCAAGGTGGCACCGACCGTTTCGATACGATTTTCGACGCGATCACGCGCTCGGGCGCGCTCGACCACACGCTCGAGTGCGCGAAGCAGGAGGCGCAAGCAGCTGCGGCAGCAGTTTCTTCATTTCCCCATTCCATTTTCAAAGAGAGCCTGCTAGAATTATGTTCTTACTCGACGGCAAGACAGTCTTGAACGAGACTGAAACGCCGAATTAGTCTGAGTCGAGTCCGCAGTACCAAATCGGGGTGTAGCTTAGCCTGGTAGAGCGCTACGTTCGGGACGTAGAGGCCGGAGGTTCGAATCCTCTCACCCCGACCAGATTCTCCTTGTTAGCCCAAGGTTCAAAAACCGCCGCAGCATTGCTCGGCGGTTTTTTGTTTTGCGCGGCAGTTTTTTGCTGCTCTCGTGCCTTTCGATGCTTTCTTTTCCTCCGGCTCGACAGACACAGCGCGTACGTTGCGACGTTGTCGTTCTAGCGGGATCAGCTGCCGCCCACGGCCGAGCGCGCGGCCCCCTCTGCTATATTCTGTCCATCCTTTCCCTTATTTATCACGACGCGTGGACCAACTTCCCTTATGGGCGCAGATCGGCGCCGTCCTTCTGCTGCTTGTCTGCTCCGCCTTCTTTTCCATTTCCGAGACAGCGATGATGGCGCTCAACCGTCATCGACTCAAACATCTCGCCAGCAAAAACACCCTCGGCGCGAAAACTACCCAGGGACTACTCGCAAAAACCGATCAGTTGCTGAGCGTGATCCTGATCGGCAACAACCTGTTCAACACCATCATTCCGGTACTGACCACATCGCTCGCGTTGCATACGTTCGGCCGCAATAGCCTCGTGCTGTCGATCGCGACCGGTATCGTCGCCTTCCTCATCATCGTGTTCGCGGAAATCACGCCGAAGATCGTCGGCGCAACCTTTCCCGAAAAAATCGCGCTGCCCGCGAGCCTGCTGATCGCGCCGCTGATGCGCGTCGCGAAACCGGTGATCTGGTTCGTCAACCTGTTCGCCACCGGCATCCTGCGCGTGCTGCACATCAACACGAAGGGCGCGCGCGATCAGCGACTGTCCACCGAAGAACTGCGCACCATCGTGCTCGAGTCGGGCAGCTTCATGCCGACCAAACACCGCAGCATCCTGCTGAATCTGTTCGACCTCGAAAACATCTCCGTCGATGACGTGATGATCCCGCGCCGCCGCATCGAAGCACTCGACTTCGATGCACCGTTCGAACAGATCCTGCATCAACTGGAGACCTGCTACCACAACAAGCTGATCGTCTACCAGGGCGACATCGACCGCGTGCTCGGTGTGCTGCACGTGCGCAAGACGCTGTCAGCGCTGCACAACCAGGAACTCGAACGCGATACCTTGCGCGAGCTGCTCGCCGAGCCGTACTTCGTGCCGAGCGGCACGCCGGTGTTCCAGCAGCTGCAATACTTTCAGGAGAGCCGGCACCGCATCGCGCTCGTCGTCAACGAATACGGCGAACTGCAAGGCCTCGTCACGCCGGAAGACATCATCGAGGAGCTGATCGGCGAATTCACCACGTCGATTCCGCGTGGCGCCAGTTCGCGCGGCGGCTGGAACGAGGCGGGCGAATGCATCGTCGCGGGCAGCATGCCATTGCGCGAACTGAACCGCTGGCTGCAACTCGCGCTGCCCACTGATGGCCCCAAAACGCTCAACGGCCTGATTCTCGAAATTCTCGAAGACATTCCCGACGGCGACGTCTGCGTGCGCATCGGCGACACCAAGCTCGAAGTGATGCGCAGTGACGATCAGGCAATCCGCACCGTCAAGCTGTTCAAATCGTCATCGCGCACGAAGGCCGGAAAAGCAAGGTCTGGCTGAAGCTCGCGCCGTCGGTTGTTGATGCATGGTCATCGTTGCACAGGCCCACGACGCGCGCCATTAGCCGAATGGCCGAATGGCATTCGGACGCCCGCATCCGGAAGATGACGCCATCATGTTCTACAGGCGGCTCATCACCGGTCTCTCATGCAAACACCCTTCGCCACCGCCGCGGCGTTGCCGCGCCCACTCGCTGCCGACGGCGAATCCAGCGCAACGAACCTGAACGATCAGGACAACGCCCCGGCCGTGCGTCTGTTGACCGACACGTTGCACGAAGCGACGCGGCGCAATGCGTCGGATATCCACATCGAGCCGGCCGAGCATGGCTGGCGTGTACGGCTGCGCATCGACGGCGTACTGCATGAAATCCCGCGGCCGCCCGCGCATCTACGCGACGCGTTCGTCACCCGTGTGAAGGTGCTCGCGCGCATGGACATCGCCGAGCGTCGCGTGCCGCAGGACGGCCGGCTACGCCTTGCGACGTCGCCCGGGCGGCTCGAGGATTACCGCGTCAATTCGCTACCGACGCTGTTCGGCGAAAAGCTCGTGCTACGACGGCTCGACGCGCTGCCCGCCGATCTTTCGCTCGATTCGCTCGGCCTCGATCCGCGGCAGCGCGAAGCCGTGGACGCCGCGATCCGCGCGCCGCACGGTCTGATGCTCGTCACCGGACCAACGGGCAGTGGCAAGACGCTGTCGCTGTACTGCTTCCTGAATCTGCTGAACGGCGAGGCGCGCAACCTCTGCTCGGTGGAAGACCCGGCCGAGATCCAACTGGCCGGCATCAACCAGGTCAGCGTGCGCGAAAAAGCCGGGCTGACGTTCGCGGTCGCACTGCGCGCGTTCCTGCGTCAGGACCCGGACGTGATCATGGTCGGCGAAATCCGCGACAACGAAACCGCCGACGTCGCCGTGAAGGCCGCCCAAACCGGCCACCTCGTGCTGTCCACGCTGCATACGAACGACGCGCCCGCGGCCATCGCGCGGCTCATCGATATCGGTGTCGAGCCATACAACCTTGCCGCCGCGCTGCGGATGGTGACCGCGCAGCGGCTGGTGCGGCGACTGTGCGTCGCGTGCCGCGCACCCGCGCCGCATTCGGCGACGGCGCTTCACGCCGCGGGCTTCGGCGAACATGAGCTCGACGGCTGGCAACCGTATGCGGCGACCGGATGCGCGGCTTGCCATGGCATCGGCTATCGGGGGCGCGTCGGCATCCATCAGGTGATGCCCGTTTCCGACGCAATGCGCGAGCTGATCGTCGCAAGCGCGGGCGCGCACGAACTGGCCCGCCTCGCGCAGACCGAACAGGTCGCGACACTACGCGACGCGGCGTTAGCGCGCGTGCGCGACGGCACCACCAGTCTCGCCGAAGCGCTCGCCGCCACGGAGGTCGCATGAGTACCGCCGCGCTGTCACCGACGCGGCCCGTCTCAGCCGACCTGCGCTTCAGATGGCGAGGCGTCGACGCGGACGGCACGCGCCAGAGCGGCACTCTGATCGCACCCGACGCGAGCGCCGCGCGCACGCTGCTCAAACGCGACAACCTCTTTATCGTCGAGCTCGCAACGCAAGGGCCGGCGCCGCGCCCGAAGACCAGCGCGGCCGATGTCACGCTGTTCACGCGGCAACTTTCGAGTCTGCTGCGGGCCGGCTTGCCGCTCGCGCCCGCGCTCGAACTGCTCGCGCAGACGCCGACGTCTGGTCAGCGGCAAGGCATGCCGCGAATCGTCGGCACTGTCGCGCGCGACATCACCGCCGGCCTGCGGTTTTCGGCGGCCTTGCAGCGGCATCCGGCGCAGTTCAATCCGCTGTATTGCCAACTCGTCGAGGTGGGTGAAGCGGCGGGCGCACTGGTCACCGTGCTCTCCCGCCTCGCAGACGATCGCGAACGCGCCGCCGCGCAGCGTGCCAAGGTGCGCGCGGCTCTCACCTATCCAGTCGCGATCCTGCTGCTCGCGATCGCGATAACCGCCGCTTTGCTGGTGTGGGTCGTGCCGACGTTCAAGCAGATCTTCGATGGCTTCGGCGCGAAGTTACCCGCGCCGACGCAGTTCGTGCTGGCACTCTCGGCGGGTGCCGCGCGCTGGAGTGTGCCGCTGTTCGTGCTGATGGTCGCAATGAGCTCGACAATCACGTTCGTGCTGCGTCGGTCGATAAACGCGCGCATTCGCTTCGCTCGCCTGTCGCTCAACCTGCCGGTGGCCGGCCCGCTACTGCGCACGCTGTGCGCGGCGCGCTGGAGTCGCGCGCTCGGCACCCTGCTGTCCGCCGGCACACCGCTCGCCGACGCGTTCGATTCGCTCATTCAAGCGACCGGCAATGCCTTCTTCGATCGCGCGACGGCAAGCATCGCCATCAGACTGCGGCGCGGCGAACGGCTCGCCGCGGCGATGCGCGCGGCTCGCTGCTTTCCTGCCGAGGTCGTGCAGCCCGTCGCGGTCGCCGAGGAATCCGGCGCGCTCGACAGCATGCTGCTCGATGTCGCGTCGCTTGCGGACCGCCAGGTCGACGACAGGATCGGCACGCTATCGAGCCTGTGCGAACCGCTCGTGATCGTCGTGCTCGGCACGCTGGTCGGCGGCCTCGTAATCGCGATGTATCTTCCCATTATTCAACTCGGCAACGTGGTGTAGCATCGCAGCCGAACCCACACCATCACCATGCAGGCTCCTCTTCCGCTCGTGTCACAAACTTCCTCCAGCCTGCTTGCGGGCTCAGTGCCAGGCCGCTGTGCCAGCGATATCGGCCTCGTGCTCGCGAGCCTGCCAGCCGGCGTGCAGATCGCGTTCGCGATCGTGCTCGGCCTCGTCATTGGCAGCTTCCTGAACGTGGTCGTGCATCGACTGCCGATCATGCTCGAGCGTGCGTGGCGCACCGAAATCAGCGAGGCCACCGACGCGCCGCAACCCGACGACGAACTGCCCGAGCGCTATAACCTATGGGTGCCGCGTAGCGCGTGCCCGCATTGCGGCCACGTACTGAGCGCGTGGGAAAACTTGCCGGTGTTGAGCTACCTGCTGTTACGCGGCCGTTGTTCCGCATGCGGCACGCGCATCAGTGCACGCTATCCGCTGCTCGAAATCGCGAGCGCAGCTTTCGCGGCAGGCGCACTGATGGCCTTCGGCCCGACGCTGATGGCACTTGCAGCGTTCGGCCTGTGCGCAACGTTGCTTGCGATGAGCGCGATCGATATCGACACGCATCTGCTGCCCGATTCGTTGACCTTGCCGCTGTTGTGGGCCGGCCTGATCGTCAATTTCAACGGCATGTTCGCGAACCTGCATGATGCGGTGCTCGGGGCTATCTTCGGATATCTGGTGTTATGGGCCGTGCATTGGGCGTTCAGGCTCGTGCGCGGTATCGAAGGCATGGGCTATGGCGACTTCAAACTGCTCGCGGCGCTCGGCGCGTGGCTCGGCTGGCCAGCGCTGCCGCAGATCGTGCTGGTCGCCGCGGTGGCCGGTGCCGTGATCGGCCTCGCGGCGACGTGGGGCGGCCGTATGCGCTTCGAGGAGCCGCTGCCGTTCGGACCATTTCTCGCGGCGGGCGGTGCGCTCACGCTGTTTGCCGGCACGCCGCTTTACCTGGCTTTGGGAGGCTGAAGCATGTTCGTTGTGGGACTCACCGGCGGCATCGGTAGCGGCAAGTCGACGGTTGCCAATCTGTTCGCCGCGCGCGGCGTGCCGCTCGTCGATACCGACGTGATCGCGCATCGCATCACCGCGCCGCATGGCCTCGCGATGCCGCACATTGCCGCCGAATTCGGTACAGAGTTCGTCGCCGCCGACGGCTCGCTCGATCGCGCGCGCATGCGCACGCTGGTGTTCAGCGACGACACCGCGCGCAAACGTCTCGAAGGCATCACGCATCCGCTGATTCGCGCGGAAACCGAGCGCGAAGAGCGCGAAGCGCAAGGCCCGTATGTGATCGTCGTGGTGCCGTTGCTGGTCGAGTCCGGGACCTGGAAGAACCGCGTGAATCGCGTGCTTACCGTCGATTGCAGCGTCGACACGCAAGTCGCGCGGGTG
This sequence comes from Paraburkholderia atlantica, assembly GCF_000092885.1. Taxonomy (NCBI): domain Bacteria; kingdom Pseudomonadati; phylum Pseudomonadota; class Betaproteobacteria; order Burkholderiales; family Burkholderiaceae; genus Paraburkholderia; species Paraburkholderia atlantica. The sequence continues at coordinate 3,014,100 of NC_014117.1, forward strand.
ATGAGCCGCAACGGCTTCAGCCGTGAGCAGGTGCTCGCGATCATCGCGCGCCAGGCTACGCGCGAAGCGCGCCTCGCCGCCGCCGACGACGTGATCGTCAATGACAATGCGCCGCGCCTGGAACTCGAGGCGCAGGTGGACGCTCACCACCAAGCGTATCTGTCGCTCGCGAAGGGTGAGGCGGAGTCGTAGTGCGCGAAGGTCTCAGGTCGGCCTCGCCGCAAGCATCAAACGCACGATGCCCTGTGCAGGCAGATTCGCATCCTCGACACGCGTCGTCACCGACACAATTGAACTTTTGCGCGCATGCGGGAGCCGAAGCGCTCATACCACGGGGAACTGACAAAAAAGTTGCGAAAGCACGCGGAAAGCGTGCGTGATTGCCTGGGTAGTCCCACGGCATTAGAATGTTTTGCATTCCTGTCACCGACCACGCCCGAGGCGAGCCCGCTTGATCCTTTACGAGTACCCCTTCAATGAGCGAATCCGGACGCTGTTGCGGCTCGAAGATCTGTTCGAGCGCTTCACGTTCTTTCTGACTCAGGAAGACGCGCGGGAACATCACGTCGCACTGACAACGCTGTTCGAAATCTCCGAAGTAGCGGGCCGCGCGGATCTGAAGTCGGATCTGATGAAAGAGCTCGAGCGCCAGCGGCAAACGCTCGCGCCGTTTCGCGGCAATCCGGGCATCGAGCAAGACGCGCTCGAAGCGGTGCTCGGCGAAATCGAGCAGACCCTTGCGGGGCTCACGCAGATGCAAGGCAAGACCGGCCAGCATCTTGCAGACAACGAATGGCTCGCGAGCATTCGCAGCCGCGCAATCATCCCCGGTGGCACCTGCAAATTCGACCTACCCTCGTATTACGCGTGGCAACAGTTGCATCCCGATCAGCGTCGCCAGGACATCGCCAAGTGGGTCACGCCGCTTTTGCCGTTGCGCGACGCGGCCACGATCGTGCTGCGGCTCGCGCGCGAGTCGGGCCAGGCGTCGAAGGTGATGGCGATGCAAGGCAGCTACCAGCAAATGCTGTCGGGCCGCTCGTATCAATTGATGCAGGTTCGCGTCGCTCCCGAATTGCGCGTGATTCCCGAAGCGAGCGCCAACAAGTACATGCTGTGGGTGCGCTTCACGGTGCAGGACGGCGATCTGCGGCCGCGTGCGGTCGACGTCGACGTGCCGTTCCAGCTCACGCTCTGCAGCCTGTAACCGCCCGTCAATCACCGCCGCATTGAGCGGCGCATACCGGATTTGACCGAACGCGCCTTTGAAGCGGCGCGAAATAGCCCTATATTCGTTACTTGTTCCGTTTGCGATCGACCGTCCGACCGTATGCCTACCGTCGTCAAATGTCCTACCTGCGGTAAAGATGTCCGCTGGACCCCCGAGAGCCGCTTCCGTCCTTTCTGCTCCGAGCGCTGCAAGCAGATCGATCTTGGCGCATGGGCCGCCGAAAAATACCGGATTGGCGGCAATGAACAGGAAGGGTCTTCCTCCGAAGAGGAAACGCCGCGCGGCGACTACAACCCGCACTGAGCGAGCCAGTAAAAAAGCCACGCGTACCGACGCTGCCGAGACAGCGCCCGCTATCGCGTGGCCTTTTCAGTCACTCTGTTTCAATCAATCACTTGTGCTCGGCCGCGAGCCACTCCAGCACCGGAATTGTGGCCGGCAGCAACGGCGAGACATCCGCAGGCAAGCTCTGCCACACGAAGGCCTGGCCCTCACGCCCGTGCGGCTCGCCGGACCACTGCGTCACCTTGCAGAAGAAAAGGCGCACATACGCGTGCGGATAATCGTGTTCGAGCGTATGCCACAGATGGCTCGCCTCGACCTCGATTCCGAGCTCCTCGTGCAGCTCGCGCGCAAGCGCGGCCTCGACCGATTCGCCCGCTTCGAGCTTGCCGCCCGGAAACTCCCAATAGCCCTCGTACGGCTTGCCCGCCGGACGCTGGGCGAGCAGATAGCGGCCATCCGGCTGCACCAGCACGCCGACCGCGACTTCGGTGACGGGACGGCCAGCGCCGTTGGCGGCGGCGCGATTGCCCGCGCTTTTGCTAGCGTCGCTCATGCCGGCGTCTTACGTCCGGACCAGTCGCGCGCGAACTGCCACGCGACCCGCCCGGAGCGTGAGCCGCGTTCGAGCGCCCACACGAGCGCATCACCGCGCGCCGCTTCGATCTCGGCGTCGTCGCAACCGAAATGGCGCAGCCAGTGCGCGATGATCGTCAGATAGTCGTCCTGCTTGAACGGATAGAAGCTGACCCACAGCCCGAAACGCTCCGACAGCGAAATCTTCTCTTCGACCAGTTCACCCGGATGAATCTCGCCGTCCGACGTGTGCTTGTAAGTCTCGTTGTCGCTCATGTACTCGGGCAGCAGATGGCGGCGGTTCGACGTCGCGTAGATCAGCACGTTGTCGGACTGCGCGGCGACCGAGCCGTCGAGCGCGACCTTCAGCGCCTTGTAGCCCGACTCGCCTTCTTCGAACGACAGGTCGTCGCAGAACACGATGAAGCGCTCCGGGCGCTTCGCGATCAGATCGACGATGTCGCCGAGGTCGTGCAGATCGTCCTTGTCCACTTCGATCAGACGCAGGCCGTCTTTCGCGTACGCGTTCAGACACGCCTTGATCAGCGACGACTTGCCGGTACCCCGCGCGCCCGTCAGCAGCACGTTGTTGGCCGGCTGGCTGCGCACGAACTGGCGCGTGTTCTGTTCGATCAGCCCTTTCTGGCGATCGATGTTCTGCAGGTCGTCGAGCGTGATCGACGAAATCGCGGGCACCGGCTGCAGGTAGCCGCGCCCCTGGCGCTTGCGCCAGCGAAAAGCGACCGCAGCCGACCAGTCGATGTCCGGCTCGGCGGGCGGAAGCATCGCTTCCAGGCGGCCGAGCACGGCTTCGGCCCGGGTCAGAAACTGTTCGAGTTTGTCCATGATAAGTGGGCGGCCAGCGGCCGCGCTTTGAACCTGATTACGAGCGGTAGTCGGCGTTGATGCTCACGTAGTCGTGCGACAAATCGCAGGTCCAGATCGTGGCTTGCGCATTGCCGCGGCCGAGCACCACGCGAATGCCGATCTCGCTCTTTTTCATCACGCGTTGGCCGTCTTCTTCGCGGTAGGCCGGGTTGCGGCCGCCGGCAGTCGCGACCAGCACGTCGTCGAGATACAGATCGATCTTGCCGACGTCGAGATCGTCCACGCCGGCATAGCCGATGGCCGCGAGAATGCGGCCGAGGTTCGGGTCCGATGCATAGAAGGCCGTCTTGACGAGCGGCGAGTGGCCGATCGCGTAGGCGATCTGGCGGCATTCGCCGACACTCGAGCCGCCTTCGACATGCACGGTCATGAACTTGGTCGCGCCTTCACCATCGCGCACGATCAGTTGCGCGAGGCTTTGTGCGACCTCGGTCACCGCGTCGCGCAGCGCTGCATAAGCGGGCGAATCGGTGGACGTGATCGCGGGCAGGCTCGATTTGCCCGACGCGATCAGAATGAACGAATCGTTGGTCGACGTATCGCCATCGATCGTAATGCAGTTGAACGAGCGGTCCGCGACGTGCTTGACGAGCTCGTCGAGCACCGGCTGCGCGACGGCTGCGTCGAACGCGAGGAAGCCGAGCATGGTCGCCATGTTCGGCTTGATCATGCCGGCGCCCTTGCTGATGCCGGTCAGCGTGACCGTGTGGCCGTCGATCGTGACTTGACGCGAGACCGCCTTCGGCAGCGTGTCGGTCGTCATGATCGACTGGGCCGCGTCGTACCAGTTCGCTTCCTTGCGGTTCGCGAGCGCGGCCGGCAAACCGGCCTTCAGACGATCGACCGGCAGAGGTTCGAGAATCACACCCGTCGAGAACGGCAGCACCTGCTCGGGCGCGATGTCGGCGAGGCGCGCGAGTTCCGCGCAGGTTTCGCGCGTCGCCGCGAGGCCCGGCTCGCCGGTGCCCGCGTTCGCGTTGCCGGTATTGATCACCAGCGCGCGAATCGGCTTGCCGCCCGCGCGTGCGCGCTGCAGGTTCTCCCGGCAGACCGTAACGGGCGCCGCGCAGAAACGGTTCTGCGTGAACACGCCGCCTACCGTCGCCCCTTCGTCGACGGAAATGACGAGCACGTCCTTGCGGTTCGGCTTGCGGATATTCGCTTCCGCCCAGCCTAGCGTGACGCCGGCGACGGGGTGGAGTTGAGCGGGATCGATCGAGGGAAAGTTGACAGCCATGGTCGCGACCTGTCGAAGAAAATGCCGGCGGACGCCGGCATCGGGGAAACGGAACTGATGACCCGGGCGTGTTGCCGGGTCACCCGCGAAATCAAAACGGCCAAGCGGCGCTTAAAACGATGCGGCGCGCCATGAAGCGCGCCGCGTCGGCATCAGGCGATCTTGCCGTGGCACTGCTTGTACTTCTTGCCGCTGCCGCACGGGCACGGGTCGTTGCGGCCGACCTTCGGCACGTTGTCGGTATTCATGTGCACGGCCGCCTGCGGCGCTGCGCCGTGGCCGTGGCCATGGCTCATCGCGTCGCCGATCATTGCGGCGGTGGCCGCTTCGGCAGCAACCGGCGCGGCGGCGCCGGCTTCCGCGAACTCGGCATGACGGAACTCGACGTTCTCCAGATGACCGCCCTGCTCTTCCATCTGCTCCGCGGCCGCTTCGAGCTGCTCCGGCGACTGGATCTGCACGTTCATCACGATGCGCGTGACTTCTAGCTTCACCGCGTCGAGCATCGCGGCGAACAGTTCGAACGCCTCGCGCTTGTATTCCTGCTTCGGGTTCTTCTGCGCGTAGCCGCGCAGATGGATGCCCTGACGCAGATGGTCGAGCGCGGCCAGATGCTCGCGCCATGCGCGGTCGAGCGTCTGCAGCATGATCGAGCGCTCGAACGCGCTGAACGATTCGCGGCCGACCAGCTGGACCTTCGCTTCGTATCCCTCGTCCGCGGCGGCCTCGACAGCCTCGAGAATCTCTTCCGCGCTGATCGAGTTCGACTCGTTGATCATTTCCTGGATCGCGAGGTCGAGCTGCCATTCGTTGCGCAGCACTTCCTCGAGCTCGGGCACGTCCCACTGCTCTTCGATGCTGCCCACCGGCACGAACTGATGCACGATGTCGCCGACCACGCCGTGACGCATCGCGGTTATGGTCTCGGTGATGTCGTTCGCTTCGAGCAGTTCGTTGCGCTGCTGGTAGATCACCTTGCGCTGGTCGTTCGACACGTCGTCGTATTCGAGCAATTGCTTACGAATATCGAAGTTGCGCGCCTCGACTTTGCGTTGCGCCGATTCGATCGAGCGCGACACGATGCCTGCTTCGATCGCCTCGCCTTCCGGCATCTTCAGACGGTCCATGATCGCGCGCACGCGGTCGCCCGCGAAAATGCGCAACAGCGGATCTTCCAGCGACAGATAAAAGCGCGACGAACCCGGGTCGCCCTGACGGCCAGCACGGCCGCGCAGCTGGTTGTCGATCCGGCGCGACTCGTGACGCTCAGTGCCGATGATGTGCAGACCACCCGCGGCCTTCACCTGATCGTGCAGCGTCTGCCATTCGTCGTGCAGCTTCTGGATGCGGCGCTGCTTTTCTTCGTCGGAGAGCGTTTCGTCCTGCTCGATGAAGGACGCCTGCTTCTCCGCGTTGCCGCCGAGCACGATGTCCGTACCGCGGCCGGCCATGTTGGTCGCGATCGTGATGCGTTGCGGACGGCCCGCTTCGGCGACGATCGCCGCTTCGCGCGCGTGCTGCTTCGCGTTCAGCACTTCGTGCGGCAAGCCGGCCTGCTTCAGCAGATGCGACAGCAGCTCCGAGTTCTCGATCGACGTCGTGCCGACCAGCACCGGCTGACCGCGCTCGTAGCACTCGCGGATGTCACGGATCACCGCGTCGTAGCGTTCCTTCGCGGTCTTGTAGATCTGATCCTGCTTGTCGATCCGCTTCGGCGGACGGTTGGTCGGGATCACGACCGTTTCGAGACCGTAGATCTCGTTGAATTCGTACGCTTCGGTGTCGGCCGTGCCGGTCATGCCGGCCAGCTTCGCGTACATGCGGAAATAGTTCTGGAACGTGATCGACGCGAGCGTCTGGTTCTCGCTCTGGATCTTCACGTGCTCCTTCGCCTCGACGGCCTGGTGCAGACCGTCCGACCAGCGGCGGCCGGCCATCAGACGGCCGGTGAATTCGTCGACGATGATCACTTCGCCGTTCTGCACGACGTAGTGCTGATCCTTGAAGAACAGCGTGTGTGCGCGCAGCGCCGCGTACACGTGGTGCATCAGCGTGATGTTCTGCGGCGCGTACAGGCTTTCGCCCTCACCGATCAGGCCCCACTCGGAGAGCAGGCGCTCGGCCTTTTCGTGGCCAGACTCGGTCAGGAACACCTGCCGGCCTTTCTCGTCAAGCGTGTAGTCGCCCGGCTTCTCCACGCCGGTGCCGTCCGCCTTTTCTTCGCCGATCTGGCGCTCGAGCAGCGGCGGCAGCGCGTTCATGCGCACGTAGAGTTCGGTGTGATCTTCGGCCTGGCCGGAGATGATCAGCGGCGTACGCGCTTCGTCGATCAGGATCGAGTCCACCTCGTCGACGACCGCGAAGTTCAGGCTACGCTGCACGCGCGCGTCGGTCTCGTAGACCATGTTGTCGCGCAGGTAGTCGAAGCCGAATTCGTTGTTGGTACCGTAGGTGATGTCGGCGGCGTAGGCTTGCTGCTTCGCCGTGTGCTCCATCTGCGACAGGTTGATACCGACCGACAGACCGAGGAAGTTATAGAGACGCGCCATCCATTCGGCGTCGCGCTGGGCAAGGTAGTCGTTGACCGTGACCACGTGGACGCCGCGGCCCGACAGCGCGTTCAGGTAGACCGGCAGCGTCGCGACGAGCGTCTTGCCCTCGCCGGTGCGCATTTCGCTGATCTTGCCGTAGTGCAGCGCCATACCGCCGATCAGCTGCACGTCGAAGTGGCGCATTTTCAGTACCCGCTTGCTGGCCTCGCGGCAAACCGCGAACGCCTCGGGCAGGATCTTGTCGAGCGATTCGCCGCTCGCGACGCGCTGGCGGAATTCACCCGTTTTGGCGCGCAGTTGGTCATCCGTCAATTGCTCGATCTGCGGCTCGAGCGCATTGATCGCCGCGACGGTCTTTTGATATTGCTTGACAAGCCGCTGATTACGGCTGCCAAAAATCTTCTGTAGAAAACCGGTGGTCATCGGATCGGTGTCTGCGTCGCGGCTTCGGCTGGCTCGCGGTGTGCGCTACGCGCATACCGCGCCTGTGTCGGAAAGTCCTCGGCGGCTTAGTCCAAGAGTGAATTCGAATCGGGCATTTTAGCACGCGCCTCCGGCTGCGCTCGTGTCGGAGCCGTGACGGCGCCGGCCCCGGCCAGCCCCGCCGGGCAACCTTCGGCGCCGTGCGGACCGGCTTCGCAAGCTGCCCGCGCGGTACAATCGCGGCGTGAGCGCGCATGGGGCGAGCTCACGTGTCAATCCCAAACATGAGCCGTTTTTCGTCCTTTTCAAGGCCGCCGAAGCAGTTCGATCTGCGCCGCCCGCAACCGCTCGCCGAGGTTCTCGGCCGTACGGACGCATTCGCGGCGCTGCGCGCGGGCGTCGAGCAGATCGCCGCGCTCGAGAAGGATCTCCGCGAGCTTTTGCCCGATTATCTGGCGACTAGCGTCGAGCCCGGCTTCATCAAGGAGGGCGTGCTAGCCCTATTCGCTGCGCACAATGCACTCGCGGCGCGTCTGCGGCATCTGGAGCCGCGGCTGCTGGCGGACTTGCAGCAGCGCGGCTGGCCCGTGCAGGCACTGAAGATTCGCGTGCGGCCGCAGCCTCTGAAGGAACCGCCGCCCGTGAAGCAGGCGCGCATGACGCCGGCCGGCGCCGCCGCGCTGCAGGCGTTGAGCGAATCGCTCGAGCCGTCGCCGTTGCAGGAAGCGCTCGCGCGCATGGCTGCGCGGCATCGGCGCAATCGCTGAACGCTGAACGAAAAAAACGGCCCCGAGGGGCTAATGCCGTTCAGTTAAGGTCTCTTTTGAGGACCCGAACGGTATAACGAAATGGTCTGGATTTGACGGCCCGAGCGCAGGTGCGCCCGGGCCGTTTCTCGTTGGGAAGTTGCTTGAGCCGCTCACGCAGGCGCTTGAGTAGTGCGGGCAGTTTGCCGTACGAGCGCGTCACGGCCGCCCAGGCCATTTCGTACTGAATTGTGTGGAACGCGCGGACAAAGCTCAGTGCTTCGGGCGCGTGCCCGGCCTCCAGCGCTGCTTTGGCCATCTCCAGGCGAATCAGGTTATAGGCGATCAGGGCGCCCCAGAATTCCTGATAGACACCCTCCACGGTCTGACTGCGAAGGGTCAGCTCCATACCCAGCATCGACTGCTTCAGTTCATGGTAGCTGGTCTCGATCTGCCAGCGTCGCTCGTAGCACGACACAATGTCGACTGCCTTGAAACGTCTTCGATCAGTCAGGGAGGTCAGCAATATCCGCTGCCGTCCCCGCGCATCGAGGGCAAGCACGGCGCGCGCTTGCCAGAATTCGGGCAGATCCGGGCATTTGGCGCGGGCTTGGGGCGACACGCGCATGCGCACGGTCTGGTCGCCAGGTCCGCCACTCACCACCTCCCAGCACGTATTGGCCTTGGCCGGAATGATGAAGTGCCGGTTCTCGCCGCCTGAAACCAGATTGCACAGCAGCTGCGCCGACAGGAACCCTTTATCGAATACGGTGATGGAATTGGCTGGCACACGAGCGATGAGTTCACGCGCCCAGATCATCTCGTTGATATCGTAAGGACCGAACACCGCATCACGCACCAGATGCGTCGCAAGCGCAGTGAGCGTTACCGCGCGCAGCTGGGGATAGCTGCCAATGCGGCCATGAGCGGCGGCCGAGGCGCCGAAATGCCTGCGGTTGGCCGCACTGTCGGCGGTGCGCAGCGTGGTGCCATCCATCGCGAACAATGAGAACCCCTTGAAGAGGTGCTTCGCCTGATCCTGCGCAACCCAGTTTGCGGCCGATTCGTGAAACAGCCACGCCAGGGGCGCGGCGCCGATGCGCTGCCGCGCCTGGGCGATGGCGCTTTTACTGACAAATGACGCATCGGCTGCGGGTAGCGCCAGGTCCAGTTCATCGACGACTTCGCTGATCGACTGGTGCCGGTACAACGCCAGCGCAATCACCAGCCATACCACCTGCTGCGCGGGTAGCCGACGCCGACGCACGCTGGCGCTGCCACTGGCCTGCACTGCATACTCGATCCATTCGTACGGCAGATGCTGGCCCAGCCGGCCCCATTCAAGCGGCGGCTGTGATTCGACAAGCAGGCGCAGATCATCGACCAGCATGGCGATGAAAGTTAACATCGCCGCGTCCCGTTTACAACCGGTCTGCGCCAAAAACGAAAATGCCGTTCAGTCGCTTAACTGAACGGCATTAGCCCCGAGGGGCCGTTTTTCATTTGCCTGCCTGTCACGCTGGCTTTATGCGAAAGCCGTCTGCGTCTCGTACGCGAAGCCGCGCGGGGCCTTCTGCGTGTCGTCGAAGGTGACGATTTCGTACGAGTCTTCGTGCGCGAGCAACTCGCGCAGCAGCGCATTGTTCAGACCGTGGCCCGACTTGTACGCGGTGTACGACGCGAGCAGCGGGTGACCGATCACGTACAGGTCGCCGATCGCGTCGAGCATCTTGTGCTTGACGAACTCGTCGTCGTAACGCAGGCCGTCGTTGTTCAGGATGCGGTACTCGTCGAGCACGATCGCATTGTCCATGCTGCCGCCGCGCGCGAGGCCGAGCTCACGCATCATTTCCACTTCATGCGCGAAGCCGAACGTGCGGGCGCGCGCGATTTCGCGCACATACGACGTGTTGGCGAAATCCACTTCCAGCGCCTGGCCGGTTTTGTCCACGGCCGGGTGACGGAAGTCGATCGTGAACTTGAGCTTGAAGCCGAAGTACGGATCGAGGCGCGCGAACTTGTCGCCGTCGCGGATTTCGATCGGCTTCGTAACTTTGATGAATTTCTTCGGCGCGTTCTGCTCTTCGATGCCCGCCGACTGGATCAGGAACACGAATGAACCCGCGCTGCCGTCCATGATCGGGATTTCTTCGGCGGTGACGTCGACGTAAAGATTGTCGATGCCAAGACCGGCGCAGGCGGACATCAGATGCTCGATGGTCGACACGCGCGCGCCGTCTTTCTGCAACACGGAAGCCAGACGCGTATCGCCAATCGCCATCGCCGACGCAGGAATGTCCACCGGCGTGGGCAAATCCACGCGCGAAAACACGATGCCAGTGTCCGGCCCCGCCGGACGGAGCGTCAGATTGACTTTACGGCCGGAGTGCAACCCGATGCCGACAGTCTTGACGATCGATTTGATTGTGCGCTGCTTCAACATGGTGGTCTTCTGTTCGATTGAAAATCCTAATCAGGACTTTTTATTCCATAGCGCGAATTATACTCCAATCGCCAGACCAGCGTCTTTGCGGGGAACGTGACAATCTGTTTCGCTGCATTACCCATTGGACTTAGCGACGGAAAGCGTGACGGGCCGATGCCCCGGAACGGAGGCGTTTCCGGTCATCGGCCCGCGTAACGGCCTGTCACAAAAGCGTCGCAATCACCGTTGCCGTCACGCCACGCGGCATAAGCGCGCGGGTCGCGGCGAAGGTGCGACGTCAGCAACTAGCTCAACGTGGCGAGAATACTCGCTGCATCGCTGACTTCGAATTTGCCGGCAGCCTCGACGTTCAGCGTCTTGACCACGCCGTCGTCGACCACCATCGCGTAGCGCAGGGAACGAATCCCCATGCCGCGCGCCGACAGATCCTGCTCGAGACCAAGCGCCCGTGTAAAAGCCGCACTACCGTCCGCCATCATGCGCACCTTGCCCGAGGTGTGCTGATCGCGTCCCCACGCGCCCATGACGAACGCGTCGTTGACGGACACGCACCAGATTTCGTCGATGCCGGCAGCGCGCAACTGCTCGGCATGCTCGACATAGCCCGGCACATGTTTGGCCGAACAGGTCGGCGTAAACGCGCCGGGCAATCCGAAGATCACCACGCGCTTGCCCGCCGTCTGCTCGCGCACGTCGAAACTGTTCGGTCCGATCGTGCAGCCCGCCCGGTCGTCTTCGACATACTCGAAGAGCGTCGCGTCGGGCAGCTTTTCACCTTCCTTGATCATGCTCAGTCCTTTGCATCGATGCGAAGCACGCTCGCACGTCCTCGTGTCGCAGTGAATATCGGTTCGGCCGTATCAACTATAAGCCACACCGTGCGGCGGCAGTCACTCCGTCCGCTTCGCGAATCCGCAGAGGGCAGTTGCCCCTGCCGCGAACCAGACGATACGCGACCTGCTTGCCGTTCACCCGCCACGCTCGTGCATTCGTCCGCCAGCGCTGCACTTGCGACCCCAGTCGCAGCGCCGCAACGAAGCCTGCCCGTGCGCTCAGTCCGCCTGCTTGCGCAGGAACGCCGGAATGTCGTACGTATCGACGCCCTTTTCCTGCAGCGCCTGCACGTGCGAGGCCGCCGTGTCGCGCGAGGTGCGCCACACCGCAGGCGTGTCGAGCGCGCCGTAGTCGGCCGTGCTGGCATGGCCCGCCGCCGGTGCGTACGCTGCGTGCGCCATCGCGCCGACCGGCTGGTTGTCGGTGCCGGTGCGCAGCAGCGTCATCGGTGCCGATTGCTGCTTCTTCGCAGCGCGGCCGAGACCCGTTGCCACGACCGTCACGCGCAGCGCGTCGCCCATTGCATCGTCGTATACGGCGCCGAAGATCACCGTCGCATCTTCCGCGGCATAGCTCTTGATCGTGTTCATCACTTCGCGCGTTTCCGACAGACGCAGCGAACGGCTCGACGTGATGTTGACCAGCACGCCACGCGCGCCGGACAGATCGACGCCTTCCAGCAGCGGGCTTGCGACGGCCTGTTCGGCCGCGAGACGCGCGCGATCGACACCGGCAACCGTCGCCGTGCCCATCATCGCCTTGCCCTGCTCGCCCATCACGGTCTTCACGTCTTCGAAGTCGACGTTGACGAGACCGTCGACGTTGATGATTTCCGCAATGCCCGCAACCGCGTTGTTCAGAACGTCGTCAGCGCACTGGAAGCACTTGTCCATCTCGGCGTCGTCGCCCATCACCTCGAACAGCTTGTCGTTCAGCACGACGATCAGCGAGTCGACGTGATCCTCCAGTTGCTGCGAACCGGCTTCCGCCACGCGCATGCGCTTGCCGCCTTCGAATTCGAACGGCTTGCTGACGACGCCGACGGTCAAAATACCCATTTCCTTCGCGATCTGCGCGACGACCGGTGCCGCGCCAGTGCCGGTGCCGCCACCCATGCCGGCGGTGATGAACACCATGTGCGCGCCGCGCAGTGCGTCGGCGATACGCTCGCGTGCTTCTTCAGCGGCTGCGCGGCCCATTTCCGGCTTCGCGCCAGCGCCCAGACCCGTGTTGCCGAGCTGGATCACCGCGGTGGCGCGCGAACGCGACAGTGCCTGCGCGTCCGTGTTCATCACGATGAAGTCGACGCCTTGCACGCCTTTGTTGATCATGTGCTGAACGGCATTGCCGCCAGCGCCACCGACTCCGACGACCTTGATGATCGTGCCGCTCGTTTCGGTTTCCAGCATCTGGAATTCCATGTTGCCTCCGTCAAGATAAAAAGTTACTGCCACTCGGCGTTATCCGGCAGGAGATCGGGCAACCTCCTGTCGCGCACCGGCCGCCGGCACCAGCGCGAATTTCTCGAAACCCTTGGTCAGAAGTTGCCGAGGAACCAGTCCTTCATGCGCGAGAACACCTGTCCCATCGACCCCGACTGCACCGCAACCTTGCGCCCGCGCATGCGCTGCGAGCGTCCTTCGACGAGCAAGCCCATCGCCGTCGAATAGCGCGGATTGCGCACGACGTCGGCGAGACCGCCCGCGTATTCCGGCACGCCAATGCGTACCGGCTTCAGGAAAATGTCCTCACCGAGCTCGACCATGCCGATCATCATCGACGCGCCGCCCGTCAGCACGACGCCCGAGCTCAGCAGCTCCTCGTAACCCGACTCGCGCACCACCTGCTGCACGAGCGAAAACAGTTCTTCGACGCGCGGCTCGATCACGGCCGCCAGCGCCTGGCGCGACAGCGTGCGCGGACCGCGCTCGCCGAGCCCCGGCACTTCGATCATCTCGTCCGGATCCGCGAGCGCCTGCTTGGCGATGCCGTAGTCGACCTTGATGTCTTCGGCATCCGGCGTCGGCGTGCGCAGCGCCATTGCGATGTCGCTGGTGATCTGGTCGCCGGCGATCGGAATCACGGCGGTGTGGCGGATCGCGCCTTCGCTGAAAATCGCGATGTCCGTCGTGCCGCCGCCGATGTCGACCAGCACCACGCCCAGCTCCTTTTCGTCTTCCGTCAGCACCGCGAGCGACGACGCGAGCGGCTGCAGGATCAGATCGTTCACTTCGAGGCCGCAGCGGCGCACGCACTTGACGATGTTCTGCGCCGCGCTGACCGCGCCGGTGACGATATGCACCTTCACTTCGAGGCGGATGCCGCTCATGCCGATCGGCTCGCGCACGTCTTCCTGACCGTCGATGATGAATTCCTGCGTGAGGATATGCAGCACCTGCTGATCGGTCGGGATGTTGATTGCCTTGGCCGTTTCGATCACGCGCGCGACGTCCGCCTGCGTGACTTCCTTCTCCTTGATCGCGACCATGCCGCTCGAATTGAAGCTGCGGATATGGCTGCCGGCGATCCCGGTGAACACGTTCGTGATCTTGCAGTCGGCCATCAGCTCGGCTTCCTCGAGCGCGCGCTGAATCGACTGCACGGTGGCTTCGATGTTCACCACCACGCCCTTCTTGAGCCCCTTCGACTCGCTCTGGCCGAGACCGATCACCTCGTAGTGACCCTCGCCCTTCAACTCGGCGACGATGGCCACTACCTTCGACGTCCCGATGTCGAGGGCGACCAGCAGATCCTTATAGTCTTTACTCATAGCGTGCTCAGTGCGTGTGATGTCCGTTTACTTCTTGCCCTTGTCGGGTTCGCTGATGAAGCGCATGCCAGCGGCACGAATCGCGAAACCGTTCGGATAGCGCAAGTCCGCATTCTCGATATCCTTTCCCCAACGTTGCGTCACCGCGCCCCATGCCGCGGTCAGGCGCTTGCTGCGATCGGCCAGCGTGTCCTGATTGCGTTCGCGGCCCAACTCCACCTGCGTGCCGTTCGACAGCTTCACCGTCCACGCATAGCGCGGCGACAGCGTCACTTCCTCGGGCGTCGCGTTGATCGCCGCGAACCACTTCTGGAAGTCGTGATAACGCGCGACGACTTCCTTCGCCGTACCGTCCGGGCCGTCGAACGCGGGCAGCTCTTCTTCGAGTTCGCCCTGGTTCGCGGTGAACAGCTCGCCGTCGACGCTTACCAGCTGATCGCTGCCCCACGTCCCTAGCGGCTTGTACTCCTCGAGCGTGACAGCCAGCGCATTCGGCCACACGCGCCGCACGCTCGCGTGACGCACCCACGGCATCTGCTCGAACGCCTGACGCGCGGCGTCGAGATCGACCGTGAAGTAGTTGCCCTTCAGGCGCCCCACGACGCCGGCGCGCACCGTCGGCGAATTGATGTGCTCGGTATCGCCGTCGATCTGGATCTCGCGCAGCGCGAAGTTCGGGCGCTGGATCAGCCAGTAACCGCCCGCCGCCAGCAGCACGAGCACCAGCAACGCGTGCAGCGCGTTGGTGGCGAGATTGAGCTGGCGAACGTTGTTCCACATGGTGTTGCTTGCGCTTACCTTTGGTTAATCCTGCAGCGTCAGCGCCAACACGCCGACCACGAGTTCCTGATAGCTGATGCCGACCGCGCGCGCCGCTTTCGGCGGCAGCGAGTGATCGGTCATGCCAGGCGCCGTGTTCACCTCGAGGAAGTACGGCTTGCCGTCGCCATCGAGCATGAAGTCCGCGCGGCCCCAGTCGGTGCAGCCGAGCACGTCGAACGCGCGGCGCGCGAGCACTTTCAGGCGCGCTTCTTCTTCGGCGCCGAGACCGCACGGAATCAGATACTGCGTGTCGTTGGCGATGTACTTCGCGTGATAGTCGTAAAACTCGCCGGCCGGCACGATGCGGATCACCGGCAGGTCCAGATTGCCGGCGATGCACGCGGTGTACTCGCCGCCGCCTTCGATGCTCTTCTCCACCACGACGATACGGTCGTACTTCACGGCCTCGATCAACGCGGCCGGCAGCGCGTCCGCGCTCTTCACCTTGATCACGGCGACGCTCGAACCTTCGCTCGCCGGCTTCACGAACAGCGGCAGACCGAGCTTCGCGACGATCTCTTTCGCGCGCGCTTCGTAGTCGTCACCGCGCAGCACCGCTTCGAACGGCGGCGTCGGAATGCCGAGCTGCTGCCACACGAGCTTGGTGCGGAACTTGTCGAGACCGAGCGCCGAGCCGAGCACGCCGCTACCCGTGTAGCGGATGCCGTAAAAATCGAGCGCGCCCTGGATCTGGCCGTTTTCGCCGTAGCCGCCATGCAGCGCGTTGAATGCGCGCACGAAGCCTTCATCCTTCAACGCCGACAGCGGACGCTCGGCTGGATCGAACGGATGCGCGTCGACGCCGGCGTCGCGCAGACCTTGCAACACGAGGCGCCCGGAATTGAGCGACACTTCGCGCTCGGCGGAATTACCACCGAGCAGCACGGCCACCTTGCCGAATTGTTTGGGATCGATACTGCTCATCTCACACCTTCAGTTCCTGAGCGAGGCGACCCGGCACACCGCCGATCGAACCCGCGCCCATCGTAATCACCACATCACCGTCGCGCACCACCGTAGAGAGCGCGTCCGGCACTTCATCGACCGTATCGACGAACACCGGCTCGACCTTGCCGGCGACACGCAGCGCGCGCGCCAACGCGCGGCCGTCCGCGGCGACGATCGGCGCTTCGCCGGCCGCATAGACTTCGGTCAGCACGAGCGCGTCGACGGTCGACAGCACCTTCACGAAATCCTCGAAGCAATCACGCGTGCGCGTGAAGCGGTGCGGCTGGAACGCCAGCACCAGGCGCCGGCCCGGAAATGCGCCGCGCGCCGCCGCCACCGTGGCGGCCATTTCGACCGGGTGGTGACCGTAGTCGTCCACCAGCGTGTAGGAGCCCGCGGCCTGGCCGTCGCTGACGACCGGTACTTCGCCGTAACGCTGGAAGCGTCGGCCGACGCCGTTGAAATCCGCGAGCGCTCGCTGGATATCGGCATCTTTCACCTCAAGTTCAGTCGCAATTGCAATTGCGGCCAATGCGTTCTGCACGTTGTGCTCGCCCGGCAGGTTCAACGTGACGTCGAGCGGCGCCGCGTCTTCGCGCATCACGGTGAAATGCATGCGACCTTCGCGCGCTTCGACGTTGACCGCGCGCACCTGTGCATCGGCCGCTAAACCGTAGCGGATGATCGGCTTCGACACGAACGGCAGGATCTCCTTCACGTTCGGATCGTCGACGCACAGCACCGCGATGCCATAGAACGGCAGACGGTGCGTGAATTCGATGAACGCCTGCTTCAGACGCGCGAAGTCGTGACCATAGGTATCCATATGATCGGCGTCGATGTTCGTGATGACTTCGATCACCGGGAACAGGTTCAGGAACGAGGCGTCCGATTCGTCCGCCTCGGCGACGATGAAGTCGCCGGTGCCCAGACGCGCATTCGCGCCCGCGCTGATCAGCCGTCCGCCGATCACGAAGGTCGGATCGAGCCCGCCCGCTGCGAGCACGCTCGCGACCAGCGACGTGGTGGTGGTCTTGCCGTGCGTGCCGGCGATCGCGATGCCCTGCTTCAGCCGCATCAGCTCCGCGAGCATCACCGCGCGCGGCACGATCGGAATGCGGCGATGACGCGCGGCCAGCACTTCCGGGTTGTCGCTGCGCACCGCGGTCGACACCACCACCGCGTTCGCGCCTTCGATGTTCTCCGCTGCGTGCCCGATCGAAATGCGCGCGCCGAGCCCGGCGAGCCGCTCGGTGACCGCGTTGCCCGACAGGTCCGAGCCGCTCACCTGATAGCCGAGATTGACGAGCACTTCGGCGATGCCGCTCATGCCGACGCCGCCGATGCCGACGAAATGAATGTGTTTGACGATGTGTTTCATTGCTTTCCTTCTGGGCTCACGCCCGCCATCGAACCCGCACCCGCCACCGTCGCGCAGATCTGCGCGACCTGTTCGGTGGCATCCGGTTTCGCGAGCGAGCGCGAACGCTCCGCCATTTCCGCGAGGCTTTCCCGCGTCTGGCTGCGCAACCAGTCGGCGAGCTTTTCCGCCGACAGATCGCGTTGTTGCACGACCAGCGCCGCGCCGTTATCGGCGAGGAACGCTGCATTAGTGGTCTGGTGGTCGTCGACCGCGTACGGGAACGGCACGAACAGCGCCGCGACGCCGACCGCCGATATCTCCGACACCGTCATCGCGCCCGAGCGGCAGATCACCAGATCGGCCTGCGCATAGGCGCTCGTCATGTCGTCGATGAACGGCACCAGCGACACGTCCGCGCCTGCCTGCAAGCCCGCGGCCGCGTAGTTCTCGCGC
The DNA here is from genome assembly GCF_000092885.1 of Paraburkholderia atlantica. Lineage (NCBI taxonomy): Bacteria > Pseudomonadati > Pseudomonadota > Betaproteobacteria > Burkholderiales > Burkholderiaceae > Paraburkholderia > Paraburkholderia atlantica. Next base: position 3,031,671 of record NC_014117.1, read on the forward strand.
AGTGCGTCGATATGCTTCGCGCCCGCCTGATGCACAATGCGCGGCCTTTCATTGGGCGCTAACAGCGCGACCGCGCGCGGCACGACTTCGTTCAACGCGGCGGCGCCGAGACTGCCGCCCACCACGAGCACGTTCAGCGGACCGTTACGCTGCGCGTAGCGTGCTTTGGGTGCATTCGCGCGCGCAAGTTCCTCACGAATCGGATTGCCGGTCCATTCGCCATGCGGCAGCGCATTCGGAAACGCCACCAGCACGCGTTTCGCGAGCTTCGCGAGCACCTTGTTCGCGAGACCCGCGATCGAATTCTGTTCGTGCAGCACGAGCGGGCAGCCGCTCAGCGTGGTCATCAGCCCGGCCGGGAACGTGATGTAGCCGCCCATGCCGAGCACGACGTCGGGCTTCACACGGCGCAGCACGCTCAAGCTCTGCGCGCATGCGCGCAACAGGTTCACCGGCAGCATCAGCTTGGTCTTCAGACCTTTGCCGCGCACGCCGCCGAAGCGGACGTACTCCATCGGGATGCCGTGCTTCGGTACGAGCGTCGCTTCCATGCCCGCGGGGTTGCCGAGCCAGACGACTTTCCAGCCCCATGCCTGCATCAGATGCGCGACCGCGAGTCCCGGGAACACGTGTCCCCCGGTGCCGCCGGCCATCACCATCAGCGTGCGTTGTGGCAGAGCCGTCATACCTTGCCCCCACGCATCAACAAAAATGACGATTCGTTTTGGCTCCGGCCGCTGCGCTTAACTTCGCGCGCGTTGCGCACGAAGTTAGCCTGCGCCGAAATCGTGTGTTGCTGCGTGGGGGTCATACCTTCCCCCCACGCATCAACAAAAATGACGATTCGTTTTGGCTCCGGCCGCTGCGCTTAACTTCGCGCGCGTTGCGCACGAAGTTAGCCTGCGCCGAAATCGTGTGTTGCTGCGTGGGGGTCATACCTTCCCCCCACGCATCAACACACGATTTTCATAATCCACCCGCATCAGCACGGCGATCGCCACACAGTTCAGCAAAATGCCCGATCCGCCGTAGCTGACGAGCGGCAACGTGAGGCCCTTGGTCGGCAGAAGACCGAGGTTCACGCCCATGTTGATGAAGGTCTGCGCGCCGAACCAGATGCCGACGCCCTTCGCGACCAGACCTGCGAACGTGCGATCGAGCGCGAGCGCCTGACGGCCGATCTCGAACGAGCGGCGCACGATCCAGTAGAACATCAGGATCACGACGAGCACGCCGACGAAACCGAGCTCCTCGCCGATCACCGCGAGAATGAAGTCGGTATGCGCTTCGGGCAGATAGTTGAGCTTCTCGACGCTGCCGCCGAGACCAACGCCGAACCATTCACCGCGTCCGAACGCGATCAGCGAGTGCGTCAGCTGATACGCCTTGCCCTGCGCGTAGCGATCGTCCCACGGATCGAGGTACGCGAAGATCCGCTCACGACGCCAAGGCGACGCCCAAACCAGCAACGTGAACGTGCCCACCGCGGTCGCGACGAGGCCGCCGAACAGCTTGCCGTTCACGCCGCCGAGGAACAGCACGCCCATCGCGGTCGCCGCGATCACCATGAACGCGCCCATGTCCGGTTCGAGCAGCAGCAGCGCGCCGACCAGACCGACCGCGACCGCCATCGGCAAAAAGCCCTTGGCGAAGCTGTGCATGTATTCCTGCTTGCGCACCGTGTAGTTCGCCGCGTAGATCGTCACCGCGAGCTTCATGATTTCCGACGGCTGCATGTTCGTGATGCCGAGCGGAATCCAGCGGCGCGCGCCGTTCACGCCCTTGCCGACGTGCGGAATCAACACGATCACGAGCGCGACGAGCGAGATCAGGAAGAGCTTCGGCGCGTACTTGTCCCACGTCGAAATCGGAATGCGGAACGATACGATGCCGACCGCCGAGCCCATCAGCACGAAGACGATCTGGCGCACGAGGAACGCCCAGTCGCGATACGACGCGTACTTCGGCGAATCGGGCATCGCGATCGACGCCGAGTACACCATCACGATGCCGAGTCCGAGCAGCGCGACGACGACCCACAGCAGCGAGTGGTCGTAGTCGAGCATGCGCGAGCGCAGCGGCCGCGCGCCGTTGACCGCGCTCGCGAGACCGCTGCCGCCCGTGCGGGTCGACGTGCGGGAAGACGTACCTGCGGCGGCGCCGTTGCCGCCGGCGGCTTCGCGCGAGCCGAAACGTTCCGACCAGCTCATATCATCGTCCCCCGCTCGGCCGCGATATCTTCGACCGTGCTGCGGAATACCGCCGCACGGTGTGCGTATCCCTTGAACATGTCGAAGCTCGCGCACGCGGGCGACAGCAGCACCGCGTCGCCGGGCTGCGCGATTGCGGTGGCCGCGCGCGTCGCTTCTTCGAGCGTCGCGTGATCGGTCATCGCGACGCCGCAATGTTCGAGCGCCGCGCGAATCTGCGGCGCGTCGCGGCCGATCAGCATCACCGCGCGGCACCAGCGCATCACCGGGGCGGCGAGCGGCTCGAATTCCTGGCCCTTGCCATCGCCGCCCGCGATCAGCACGACACGCTGGGCGAGACCGTCGAGCGCGGCGACCGTCGCGCCGACGTTGGTGCCCTTGCTGTCGTCCACATAGTCGATGCCGTCGATCGACGCAATCAGCTCCACACGATGCGGTTCACCGCGGTATTCGCGCAAGCCGTGCAGCAGCGGCGCACCGGGCAGGCCGATCGCGCGTGCGAGCGCGTATGCGGCCAACGCGTTCGCGGCGTTGTGCAGGCCGCGGATGCGCAGCGCGTCGGCGGGCATTAGACGCTTCAGCGCGATGTCGGGCGTTGCGGCTGCTTCGTTCTTGCGACGGCGCTTCGGCGTGGGCGCCCCGAAGGAAGTCCCCCTGGGGGATTCATCGGTCGCATCACGATCTTGTGCTTCGACGAGCCACACCATGCCGTCGTCGCGAAACAGGCCGTAGTCGCCGTCGTTCTTCGGCTCGGTCACGCCAAACGTGATGACCTCCGCCTCGCCGCTGGTGGGCGCGAGCGACATCACACGGGCGTCGTCGCGATTCAGCACGCGCACCGTTCGTGTCCCGAAGATGCGGCCCTTCGCGGCCGCGTACGCATCGAGTCCGCCGTGCCAGTCCAGGTGATCCTGCGTGATGTTCAGCACGGCGGCCGCGTCCGGCGTAAATGTATGCGAGGTCTCCAGCTGGAAGCTCGACAGTTCGAGCACCCACACGTCGGGCAGCGCGGTCTGGTCGATCGCTTCGGACAGCTTGTCTAGTAGCGACGGGCTGATGTTGCCCGCCACCGCGACCTTCTTGCCCGCGCGTTCGCACAGCAGGCCGGTCAGGCTCGTGGTCGTGGTCTTGCCGTTCGTGCCGGTGATCGCGATCACCTTCGGCGCGTAGCCGGACTCGCCGAGCGTGCGCAGCGCCTGCGAGAACAGCTCGAGTTCGCCCCACACCGGAATGCCGCGCTCGCGTGCCGCCGTGATCAGCGGCAGCAGATCGGCGGCCAGCGGCGACAGCCCCGGGCTGATCGCAACCAGCTCGACGCCTTCGAGCAGTACCGGCGAAAACGGACCGCCGACGAAATCGGCATCGACACCATGCGCTTCGAGCGCGGACAGGTTCGGCGGCACTTCGCGCGTATCCGCCACGCGCAGCCGACAGCCGTGCCTGGCGCACCAGCGCGCCATCGCGAGACCGGATTCACCCAGTCCCAGCACGAGCACCATCGGCTTTTGCCGATCCCGAAACTTCTCGCCGAACATCGCCTGCTTCCTTAAATACTGCTGCTTAACGCAATTTGAGAGTGGACAAACCGAATAGGCACAACATCAACGTGATGATCCAGAACCGCACGACCACCTGGGTTTCCTTCCAGCCCGACAATTCGAAATGGTGATGCAGCGGCGCCATCTTGAAGAACCGCCGCCCTTCGCCGTAACGGCGCTTCGTGTATTTGAACCACGTGACCTGCAGCATGACCGACAGCGTTTCCGCAACAAAAATGCCACCCATGATGAACAGCACGATTTCCTGACGCACGATCACCGCGACCGCGCCGAGCGCGCCGCCGAGTGCGAGCGCGCCGACGTCGCCCATGAACATCTGCGCCGGGTGCGTGTTGAACCACAGGAACGCAAGCCCCGCGCCGCCCATCGCCGAACAGAAAATCAGCAATTCGCCCGCGCCGGGAATGTGCGGAAACAGCAGGTATTTCGAGTAGACCGAGCTGCCCATCACGTACGCGAACACGCCGAGCGACCCGCCGACCAGCACGACCGGCATGATCACGAGGCCGTCGAGGCCGTCGGTCAGATTCACCGCGTTGCTCGCGCCGACGATCACCAGATACGTCAACACGATGAAGCCCCACACGCCGAGCGGATAAGTGATCGACTTGAAAAACGGCAGCAACAGGTCGGCGCGTGCGGGCAGGCCCATCGACAGGCCGCTGCGCACCCACGCCATGAACAGGTCGAACACTCGCACGTTGCTCGCCTCGGACACGCTGAACGCGAGATAAACCGCCGCGAACAGCCCGATCACCGATTGCCAGAAATACTTCTCGCGCGATGACATGCCGCGCGGGTCCTTGTAGACGACCTTGCGGTAATCGTCGACCCAGCCGATCACGCCGAAGCCGAACGTGACGAGCATCACGATCCAGATGAAGCGGTTGGTCAGATCCGCCCACAGCAGCGTGGCCACGCCGATGCCGAGCAGGATCAGCACGCCGCCCATCGTCGGCGTGCCCGATTTGACGAGGTGAGTTTGCGGGCCGTCCTTGCGAACGGCCTGGCCGACCTTCATCGCGGTCAGCTTGCGAATGACCGCCGGGCCGCAGACGAGCCCGATCAACAACGCGGTGATGGTCGCCATCACCGCGCGAAACGTCAGATAACTGAACACGCGCAAGAAGCTTGCGTCATTCTGCAGCCATTGCGCCAGCGCCAGTAGCATGCCTGGATCCTTCTTTTAATGTGCGGCGGGCGTCGAGCCCGCGGCGTTGGGTTGTGGACTCGTAACGGCGTCCACCACGCGCTCCATTTGCATGAAGCGCGAGCCTTTCACGAGAAGCGTTGCGGCAGCGCCGAAACCGGCCTGCTGCAGTTGCGCGACCAGCGCGCCGACATCGGCGACGTGGTGCGCGCCCGCGCCGTACGCGGTGCAGGCGTCGCGCGAGGCGTCGCCCATCGCATACAGCGCGTCGACACCGCGCTCTTTTGCATACGCGCCGATTTCGCGGTGAAACACCGGGCCGTTGTCGCCGACTTCGCCCATGTCGCCCATCACGAGCACACGCGGCGATTCACGCGACGCGAGCACGTCGATCGCGGCGCGCATCGAATCGGGATTCGCGTTGTAGGTGTCGTCGATCACGGTTGCGCCCGCGAGCGAGCCGAGCGCGGCCTGCTTGACTTGTAGACGGCCCTTCACCGCGCCGAACGATTCGAGACCGCGCTGGATCGCGTCGAGCGATACACCCGCGGCCAACGCGGCCGAAGTCGCCGCGAGCGCGTTGTGCGCGTTGTGATTGCCGAGCACCTGCAGCGTCACGTCGAGACGGCCTTGCGGCGTGTCGATGCTCAAGCGCTTGCCGTCGAACGTGCCCTGCACCGCGGCTTCGGTGGTGCGCTCCGCATTGTTCAGCGCGAAGTCGATGATGCGATTGCCGGTGGCGGCGACACGCCAGATGCTCGCGTACGCGTCGTCGGCGGGGAACACTGCCGTGCCTTCCGGCGACAGCGCGTGAATCACGCTCGCGTGTTCGAGCGCGACCGCTTCGACGGTCGCCATGAATTCCTGGTGCTCGCGCTGCGCATTGTTGACGACCGCGACCGTCGGCTCGGCGAGCTTCGCGAGCTGTTCGGTTTCGCCCGGATGGTTCATGCCGAGTTCGACCACCGCGAGCCGATGCGCGGCATGCAGACGGAACAGCGTGAGCGGCAGGCCGATGTCGTTATTGAAATTGCCGGCGGTGGCGAGACGCGCATCCGCGCCGACCGCGGCCGCGAAAATCGACGCGATCATCTCCTTGACGGTGGTCTTGCCGTTGCTGCCGGTGACCGCGACGAGCGGAAGGTCGAACTGACGACGCCAGCCGCGCGCGAGTGCGCCGAGCGCTTCGCGCGTATCGGCGACGCGAATCGCTGGCACGCTCCAGTTCTCCGGCGTGCGCGCGACCAGCACGGCCGCGACGTTGCGCTCGGCGACTTGCGGCAAGAAGTCGTGCGCGTCGAATCGATCGCCCTTGATCGCGATGAACAGATCGCCGGGGCCGGCGCTGCGGCTGTCGGTCGACACGCGTTCGAAGCGCACGCTGTCGTCGCCGGTGACGCTCGCGCCGGGGATCTGCGCGGCGGCTGCACGTAGCGAGAACATCGTCATTCGCCACCTCCGCGAGTTTGTGTGGCCCGCGCGGCGAGCGCGAGGCGGGCGTGGTCCTGATCGGAGAAAGCGCGTTTCTTGCCCATGATTTCCTGTGTGGCTTCGTGCCCCTTGCCGGCCAGCACGATCACGTCTTCGCGCGCGGCGCCGCGGATCGCCTGCAGGATCGCGCTCGCGCGGTCCTCGACGCGGCGCGCCTTCGACGCATCCTGCATGCCCGCGGCAATCTGCTCGATGATCGAGAGCGGATCTTCGCTGCGCGGGTTGTCGCTCGTCACGACGACGTTGTCCGCCAACCGCTCGGCGATCGCGCCCATCAGCGGACGCTTGGTCGCATCGCGGTCGCCGCCGCAGCCGAACATGCAGACGAGTTCGCCGCCGCGCGCGGTTGCGATCGGGCGCAGTGCCTCGAGCGTTTTTTCGAGCGCGTCGGGTGTGTGCGCGTAATCGATCACGACGAGCGGCTCGTCGTTTTGCAGGCGGCCGCCCAGACGCTGCATGCGGCCGTTCACCGGCTCCAGCTTTGCGAGCTCGGCGAGCGCCGCGCCGAACGGCACGTCGGCGGCGAGCAGCACGCCGAGCACCGCGAGCAGATTGCTGACGTTGAACAGGCCGAGCGTCTGCACTTCGACATCGGCGTTGCCCCAGTCCGAAGTGCTCAGATGGAACGCGGTGCCGGTCGCGGTGGCACGCACGTTCGATGCAGCGAGCCACGCGTCGGCTTGGTGTGCGCCCTTGGCGTCGGCGTCGCCATGCTCGCCCTCGATGCCATAGGCGATCGTGCGCGCGTGACCACGCGTGCTCGCGAGCAAACGCCGGCCGGCGGCATCGTCGCGATTGATCACGGCCGCGCGCAGTTCGGGCCATGCGAACAGACGCGCCTTGGCGGTTTCGTAGGCCTCGAACGTGCCGTGATAGTCGAGATGGTCCTGCGTCAGATTCGTGAACACGGCGATGTCGAAAGCGGTGCCGTTCACGCGCCCTTGATGCAGCGCATGCGACGACACTTCCATCGCCACCGCCTGCGCGCCGGCGTCACGCAATTGCGCGAGGCTGCGCTGCAATTGTGGCGCGTCGGGCGTCGTGAAGCCGGTGTGCACGAGCTGGCCAACGAAGCCGGTGCCGAGCGTGCCGACGATCGCACAGCGCGTGCCGCGCGCGGACAGCGCCGCGGCAACCCACTGGCTGCACGACGTCTTGCCGTTCGTGCCGGTGATGCCGACCGCGAGCATCGCGTCGCTCGGATCGCGATACCACGCGCTCGCGATCGTGCCGGCGAGTTCGTTCAATGCCGGCACCGCATGCGTGACGGACGCGTCGAGCTTGCCGGTGAAGCCTTCGGGTTGCACGAGCACGGCGGCCGCGCCGCGCTCGATCGCCGCATCGATGAATGCGCGGTTGTCCGCACCATCGACCGCGTACGCGAAGAACGCGTCGCCCGCTGCTAGCGAGCGCGTATCGGCGTGCAGATGCGCGTCTGGCTGCACGTGCGCGTGCAGCCAGCTGAGGGCGTCGGCGATCTGCCGGTGCGCTGGATGTTGCTCGCGCAGCGCGCTCATCGCTCGACTCCTGGATGGGTTTTCTGGTTGGCGGAAATGGTCATTTTCTTCACGCCGGGGTTCGTCGACAGCTTCTTCGCCCCGGACGGCGCGGACGGAGTGCCGGGCGCGGGCGGCGCCGAATCGTCGGACACGACCATCTGCTTGACGGGCATGTCGGGCGGCACGTTCAGGGCGCGCAGCGTATCGCCGACGATGCCCGAGAACACCGGCCCCGACACCTGGCCGCCGAAGTGGCTACCCGCCGTCGGCTCGTCGACCGACACGGCGACGACGATGCGCGGATTCGGCATCGGCGCCATGCCGACGAACGACGCGCGATATTTCGAGTGGTCATAGCCGTGCGGCCCATGCTTGTACGCGGTACCGCTCTTGCCACCGACGCGATAGCCGGGCACCGCCGCATCCGGCGACGTGCCTTGCGCCGACACGACGGTTTCGAGCATCGCGCGCACTGCACGTGCGGTGGTCGGCGAAAAGATCTGCGGACCGGTGGCCGGCTGGTCACCCGGCGCATGGAAAATCGTCACCGGCATGATCTGGCCGTCGTGCGCGATCGCGGTGTACGCGCGGCCGAGCTGGAACAGCGACGCCGACAGGCCGTAGCCGTACGACATCGTCGCCTGCTCGATGCGGCGCCAGCTCTTCCACGGACGCAGACGGCCCGCCGCCGCGCCCGGAAAACCGACCTTCGGCGCCTGGCCGAGACCGATGCTGGTATACATGTTCCACATTTCTTCGGGCCGCAGTTGCATCGCGATCTTGGTCGCGCCGATGTTGCTCGACTTCTGGATCACGCCGCCGACCGTCAGCACGCCGAAGCCGCTGTCGTCGGTGATCGGCGCGCCGTCGAGTACGAAGTGACCGTTGCCCGTATCTACCAGTGTAGTCGGCGTCACCCGGTGCAGATCGAGTGCGAGCGACACCGTGAACGGCTTCATGATCGAGCCCGGCTCGAACGTGTCGGTCAGGATGCGGTTGCGTAGCTGCTCGCCGGTCAGGTGCGAGCGGTCGTTCGGGTTGTAGGTCGGGTAGTTGACGAGCGCGAGCACTTCGCCGGTGCGCACGTCGATCACCACCGCCGCGCCGGCCTTCGCCTTGAATTTCTCGACGGCCGCCTTCAGGTTCGTATAGGCGATGTACTGGATCTTGCTGTCGATCGACAGATCGACGTCCTTGCCGTTGTGCGGCACGACCTGCTCGTCGACGTCCTCGATGATGTGGCCCATCCGGTCCTTGATCACGCGACGGCTACCCGATGTGCCCGCGAGCAGCTTCTGGTCGCCGAGCTCGACGCCTTCCTGGCCCTCGTCCTCGACGTTGGTGAAGCCGATCAGGTGAGCGGTGATCTCGCCTTCCGGATAGAAGCGCTTGTACTCGGCGCGCGAGTAAATGCCGGGGATGTCGAGCGCCGCGACTTTTTCGGCGACGTCGACCGGCACCTGGCGCTTCACGTAGACGAAGGTTTTGTCTTCCGACAGCTTCGAGCGCAGTTCCTTCGTGGTCATGCCGAGCAGTTTGCCGAGCGCGTCGAGCTTGTCGGCGCCGAGGTCGTCCGGCACCGATTCGGGAATCGCCCAGATGGCGCGCACCGGCAGACTCGTGGCAAGCACGAGGCCGTTGCGGTCGAGAATCTTGCCGCGCGTGGCCGGCATGTCGATGCGGCGCTGATAGCGGATTTCGCCTTGCTTCAGATAGAACGCATTACCCGGCCCCTGAATCCAGAACGCGCGCGCGGCGAGCGCGACGAACGCCATGAACAGCAGGAACACGACGAGCTTCGAGCGCCACATCGGCAGGCGCACCGACAGAATCGGGTTGGCCGAAAACGCAACGCTCTTGCGGGCCGACGATTTTTTCATCGCGTGGCTCCGCGACGGGTCGCGACCGGCGCCGAGGCAGGCGCGGAAGTCGGAATGGGAGCGTCGGTCGCCGTCGCGGCACCCGGGGCGAGCGTCAGGTACTGCGTGCGGCCCGTGGTGGCCGATTGCATCTTCAGCGAGGCCGTGGCGAGTTGCTCGATGCGCGAGGTTTTGGACAGCGCGCTCTGCTGATATTGAAGCTGCGAATAGTCCTGCTGCAGCTGACGCTCCTGCGACTGCGCGCGCTGCAGCTGGATAAAGATCTGACGCTGCTGATTGGTCGCGTTGACGACCGACAAGGCACAGCCCATCACGATGATCAGCAGGAAGATATTGAGGCGGTTCATGGCGCGATCCGCTCCGCCACGCGCATCACGGCAGAACGGGCGCGCGGGTTGTCGGCGACTTCAGCGTCGCTCGCAAAGACGCGGCCGATGATCTTGAGCGGAGGGCTCGGCAGGTCGACCGCGCGGATCGGCAGGCGGCGATCGACCGCCGGCGCACTTGCGTGCGCCTGCATGAATCGCTTGACGATACGGTCCTCGAGCGAATGAAAGCTGATGACCACCAGCCGCCCCCCTTGCTCCAACAACGACAACGCTGCTTCTAGAACGACTTGCAGCTCCGCAAGCTCTTGATTGACGTGAATCCGTATAGCCTGAAAGGTGCGGGTTGCCGGGTCCTTGCCCTTCTCACGGGTTTTGACGACGTTAGCCACGATTTGGGCAAGCTCGCCCGTGCTGACGAGAGGCCCAAGACGGTCGGACTCTGCCCGGCGAGCAACAAGCGCCTTTGCAATCTGAAAAGCAAACCGTTCTTCCCCATAATCTCGTATCACCTCCGTCAGTTCCTGCACCGTAGCCCGCGCGAGCCAGTCAGCCGCGGATTCGCCGCGCGTCGGGTCCATCCGCATGTCGAGCGGGCCGTCGGCGCGGAAGCTGAAGCCCCGCTCCGGATCGTCGACTTGCGGCGACGACACGCCCAGATCCAGCAACACTCCCGACACACGCCCTACCCCGCGCTCCGCCATCGCGGCGCGCAGTGAAGCAAAACTCTCGTGGACGATGGCAAAGCGCGGGTCGGCGATCTTCTGCGCCGTCGCGATCGCGAGCGGATCTTTATCGAACGCGATCAGCCGCCCCGCTTCACCGAGCCGCTCAAGTACGAGGCGGCTATGGCCGCCACGGCCGAACGTGCCGTCCACATACGTGCCGTCGGCGCGCGTGACCAGCGCATCGACCGCTTCGTTTAACAGCACCGTGCGATGCTGCAATTCGTTTCTCATCGCAGAAGCCATATAAATAAGCCGCGATCAGAACGTGAAGTCTTTCAACGCGTCGGGCATGCCCTCGGCGATCGCCGCCTGTTCCTTCGCGGCGTAAATCTGTGCATCCCACAGCTCGAAGTGACGGCCCATGCCGAGCAGCGTCACCTCTTTCTCCAGCGAGCCAGCCGCGCGCAACTCCGGCGACACGAGCACACGGCCTGCGCCGTCCATATCCACATCCATTGCATTGCCGAGAAAAATGCGTTTCCACCAGGCCGCGTTCATGGGCAGCTTGTCGACCTTGTCACGGAAGATTTCCCATTCGGGGCGCGGAAAGAGCAACAGGCAGCCGTCCGGGTGCTTGGTGATCGTCACCCGGCCCTCTGCCTGTGTTTGCAGCGCATCCCGATAACGAGAGGGAATCGACATCCGCCCTTTCGCATCGAGCGTCAGCGCCGACGCCCCTTGGAACACTTCGCTCTCCCCTATTGCGGTGCTGTTTGCGCCGCCCGCCCCGTCCGTGAAAATCTACCTGAAAGTGGTGTCGAGAACACACAAAAATACACTTTCTCACACTGTCTCCCACTTTAGAGTAACGCTAAACACGGGTCAAGGGAGCGGCCCGCTTTTCGGGCGGATTTTGTTTGTTAGAACAAGGACTTAGCGCGACTCCTTCACATCCCGTATAAAACGGAAAACCGTTATAAATGAAAGGGCTAGTGCAACTTGTGAAGGTGATACTTGAAAAGTGCGAGGAAACAGCGCGGAATGAAAGAGATCGTTAAGGGATTTTGAAAGGGAGAAGGCGGCGCCGCGGGGACGGATGACGAACGGCGCGTGCGGCGCCGTCCCACTTACGAATAGTGCGTTCAGCGATGGTCGAAGCGATACGTGCGGCGCTCCGGTCGGCGAAGCAAGGCCGGCGCAACGCTCATATGTAATAGGCGGTGCGCGTCATCACCTTCGACATCGCGCGCATCAGCGCGCGCGCCGGAAACGGCAACTCGATGCCTCCCGCGTCCATCGCGGCCTTGCCGTGCTGCGCTTCATCGACGCGCATCTGCTCGACGATCGCGCGCGATTCATGGTCCGTGGCGGGAAGCTGATCGAGATGACTGTCGAGATGCTGTTCGACCTGGCGCTCCGTCTCGGCCATGAAGCCAAGACTCACGCGATCGCCGAGACGTCCCGCGGCGAGACCGATCGCGAGTGCGCCGGTGTACCACACAGGATTGAGCAGACTCGGGCGCGAGTCGAGCGCCTCGAGGCGTTTGGCGGTCCACGCCAGATGATCTTCTTCTTCCGACGCAGCATGATCGAACATGGCTCGCAATGACGGGGAGTTGGTGGCGAGTTTCTGCGCCTGGTAAAGCGCCTGCGCGCACACTTCGCCGACGTGGTTCACCCGCATCAAGCCAGCCGCATGCGCGCGCTCCGCGGGCGAGAGTTCGGGCGCCTCGGTCGTCGCCGCGGACGCCTGCGGCAGCGGCAGCGGACGGGTCATCCGCGAGACCCCCGTCAGTGAGCGTAAACCCCGATCAAACTCGCCAATCAACTCGTCCAGCAACATAAAGCGCTCCCTGATTCGACAACCGCCGCATCTTTCCGGAAGGTCCGTGCGACAAGGCCTTGCGACGCGAAACCCGCGGTCCGACAGGCATCAATCCGCATGAAATGAGCGGTTAATTTCGGATTCTAGACCATGTTGCGTAAACGAAACAGCGGCCGTCCGGAGCGCCTCCTTTTTCTTTGTCCCATGTATGCCTTTTGTTACATTACGTGGCAACTTCTCGCGAAGTTGGACAAGCAAGGCTCAGCACTAACTAAATATCTCGCCTTGAACAAAAGATTCGTAATCCTTGGAGATCATTCGATGAAAAAGTCGCTTCTCGCTCTCGCAGCACTGGGCGCATTCGCAGGCGTCGCTCATGCGCAGAGCAGCGTGACCCTGTACGGCATCGTTGACGTTGGTATCAACATGAATACCAACGCAGGTGGCTTTCACAAGTACGACATGTCCAGCGGCGTCCTGCAAGGCTCGCGTTTCGGCCTGCGTGGCACGGAAGATCTGGGCGGCGGTCTGAAGGCGCTGTTCGTGTTGGAAAACGGCTTTGACTTGACCAACGGCAAGCTCGGCCAAGGCGGTCTGATGTTCGGTCGCCAGGCATATGTCGGTCTGTCGAGCAACTTCGGCACGGTCACGCTGGGTCGTCAGTACGATTCCGTCGTCGACTACGTGGGTCCGTTCGAATCCGGTGATCAGTGGGGCGGCTACATCGCCGCTCACCCGGGCGATATCGACAACTTCAACAACGCGTATCGCACGAACAACACGATCAAGTACACGAGCGCGAACTACAGCGGCCTGACGTTCGGCGGCACGTATAGCTTCGGCGGCACCGCTGGTGACTTCTCGCACAACCAGATCTGGTCGTTGGGCGCTGGCTATAACAATGGTCCGCTGGCATTGGGCGTTGGTTACCTGAACGCCCGTACGCCGGCAGCTTCGGGTGGCCTGTTCAACAACGGCGGCACGATCGCAACGAACACCCCGGCCACGGGTACTACTGCGGCTAGCTTCGCAGTCACGACCCCGATCTACGCTGGCTTCGCATCGGCCAACACGTACCAGGTCATCGGCGCGGGCGGTGCATACACGTTCGGCGCGGCAACCATCGGCCTGACGTACTCGAACATCCAGTTCGGCAACCTCGGCAAGACGTTCGCGTCGCCGTTCGCCGGCCAGAAGGCAACGTTCAACAACGGCGAAATCAACTTCAAGTATCAGTTGACCCCGGCACTGCTGGTCGGCGCAGCGTACGACTACACGCGCGGCGAGCAGATCGAAGGCAACTCGCGTGCTCAGTACCATCAGGGCGCCCTGGGTGTGGACTACTTCCTGTCGAAGCGTACCGACGTGTACCTGGTCGGCGTGTACCAGCACGCTCTGGGCGACACGGTCAACACGGCGGGCCAAGTGGTCGCAGCAACGGCCGCCATCAACGGCCTGACCGGTTCGACGACCAACAACCAGTTCACGGCTCGCGTTGGTATCCGCCACAAGTTCTAATAAGTCGTAAAAAAGCAGTTTGTCTCAAAGGCGCCTTCGGGCGCCTTTTTTTATGCGCGGGTTTTGGTGGCACAAAAAAAGCCCGGCGCACTTTCGTGCGCCGGGCTTCTGTTCTTCGCTCGCTTAAGCCCTGCCGTCGCGCAATTCACGGCGCAGGATCTTGCCGACGTTGCTCTTCGGCAGCTCGGTGCGGAATTCGACGACCTTCGGTCGCTTGTAGCCGGTCAGTTGCGTTTTGCAGTACGCGAAGATCTGTTCGTCGGTCAGCGACGGATCCTTCTTGACGACGAACAGCTTCACGGCCTCGCCCGAATGCTGATCGGGCACGCCGACCGCCGCGACTTCGAACACGCCCGGCAGCTTTGCGACGACGTCCTCGACTTCATTCGGATACACGTTGAAGCCGGACACCAGAATCATGTCCTTCTTGCGATCGACAATCTTCACGAAGCCGTCCGCACTCATGATGCCGACGTCGCCCGATTTGAAGAAGCCGTCCGCCGTCATCACCTTTGCGGTTTCGTCGGGCCGGTTCCAGTAGCCCGCCATCAACTGCGGGCCGCGGATGCAGATCTCGCCTGCCTGGCCGGGCGGCACTTCGTTGCCTGCGTCGTCGCGGATCGAGATCTCGGTCGACGGCAGCGGCAGGCCGATCGTGCCGCTGTATTCAGTGACGGTGACGGGGTTGCAGGTCACGCACGGCGACGTTTCCGACAGCCCATAGCCTTCGACGATCGGCGTGCGCGTCCGCTCGAACCAGCGCTTCGCGACCGCCTCCTGCACCGCCATGCCGCCGGCGTTCGCGGTCAGCAGCTTCGAGAAGTCGAGCTTGTGGAAGTCGGGGCTGTTCAACATCGCGTTGTACAACGTATTGACGGCGGGAATCGTCGTGATCGCATAACCCTCGAGCGACTTGATCATGCCGGCGATATCACGCGGATTCGGAATCAGCACGCCGAGACCGCCTGTGCGGATCGTCAGCAGCCCGCACACGGTCAGCGCGAACACGTGATACAGCGGCAGCGCGACGACCGTGATGAATTGGTCGATATCGGTGCGGTTTGCGCGCACCGGATTGAGCCAGACCTCCGACTGCAGCACGTTCGCGATCAGGTTCCGGTGCAGCAGCGTCGCGCCCTTGGCAACGCCGGTTGTGCCGCCCGTGTATTGCAGAAATGCGATATCGTCAGGCCCCTGCTTGACCGGCTTGAAAGTCTGGCGCGCGCCCTCCGAGACCGCGTCGTTGAACTTGACGTGTCCGGGCAGGCTCCACGCCGGCACCATCTTCTTGACCTTGCGCACGACGAAGTTCACGAGCGGGCCTTTGATGCCCATCAGGTCGCCCATCGCCGCGACGAGAACGTGCTTGACCGGCGTATTGCGCACGATTGCCTGCAAGGTCCCCGCGAAATTCTCGAGCAGGATGATCGCTTCAGCGCCGCTATCCTTCAATTGGTGTTCGAGTTCGCGCGGTGTATACAGTGGATTCACATTCACAACCACATAGCCCGCGCGCAGAATCGCGGCAATTGCGACCGGATACTGCAGCACGTTCGGCATCATGATCGCGATACGCGCGCCGCGCGCGAGCCCCTTCGACTGCAGCCACGTCGCAAGATTGCGCGAAAGCTCGTCGAGTTCACCGTAGCTGATCTGCTTGCCCATGCACACGAACGCCGGCTTCGCGCGGTGTTCGCGAAAGGCTTCCTCGAGCAACTCGGCCACCGACGAATAGCGTGTCGGGTCGATCTCTGCGGGAACGCCGGGCGGATAAGATTTCAGCCAGATTTTCTCCATGCAGCGTCTCCTGAATTATTTTCGAATGATCGTGCTAAAAACGCATCGTAGCATGGGCATATTGCGGCCAATGGCCAAAGCGATGGGGTTAGACGGCAACCTCGAACTTGCGAGGCTTGCCATCGGCTTCAAGGTGCGGTGCGGCTTTCAGGCCGGCTCGACTTCGACGAGACAGTCGTAAAACGTCGCGGAACCGCCGAGATCGGTGAGCGCCTGGCTCGTCAACTGATTGGCGTTGCGGCCGTCCGGCGCGAGCTTCTTCCACCAGATCGATAACCCGACGACGAGGCCTTCGCGCGCCCGGTCCGTCACGCGCGCGCGCGCCTGCATCGAGCCGCGGTCGTTGAAGATGCGCACCTGATCGCCGTCGCCGATGCCGCGCGCGCGTGCGTCGGCAGGGTGGATATCCAGATGCGGTTCGCCTTCCGTCGCGCGCAGACTCTCGATGTTCACGAAGGTGCTGTTCAGGAAGTTGCGCGCGGGAGGTGAAATCATCGCGAGCGGATAGCGGGCCGCCAGTTCGGGCGCACCGTCTGCGGATTCGTAGGGTGGCAGGTAGTCCGGCAGCGGGTCGAGGCCCTGTTGCGCAAGCCGCTCGCTGTAGAACTCGCACTTGCCGGACGGCGTGCGAAAACCGCCGTCGGCAAATGGCGCGTCGGGCAGATTGAGACGAGCCCAGCCCGCTTGCTTCAGCATCGGCCAGTCGACACCGTCGAGCGTCTTGTCTTCCCAGCGAAATGCGGCTTGCGCGACAGCTTCGTCGCTGTCGAAGAGTGACGGTTCCGTCAGGCCCATGTGGCGCGCGAGGCCGCGGAAGATCTCGGTATTCGGGCGTGCGTCGCCGAACGGCGCGATGGCGGGCAGGTTGACCATCACGTGCGTGTGGCCGTATGACTTGTGCACGTCGAGATGCTCGAGCTGGGTCGTGGCGGGCAGCAGCAGGTCGGCGTAATCCGCGGTGTCGGTCTGGAAATGCTCGAGTACGATTGTGAACAGATCCTCGCGCGCAAAGCCGGCCGCGACGCGTTCTGAGTCCGGCGCGACCGCGACCGGATTCGAGTTGTAGACGACGATCGCCTCGACCTTGGGGCCGAACGTCGCGTCGCCCGGATGCAGCAGCGCGTCGCCGATCGCATTCATATTGATCACGCGGCTCGGCTTCGATGGCCAGCCCGGCATCAGGTCGGGACGCTGCAACGCGTGCGAGTCGACCGGCGCCCAACCGCTCGACGACAACAGCGCCCCGCCCGCGCGCTCACGCCATGCGCCGGTCAGCGACGGCAGACACGCGATCGCGCGCACCGCATTGCCGCCGCCGCGCACCCGCTGCAGACCGTAGTTCAAGCGGATCGCGGCTTTCTTCGTGCTGGCGTAAAGTCGCGCAAGATCAGCGATTTCCTGTTCTTCAACGCCACAAATTTCACTAACGCGCGACAGTGGATAGCTGAGCGCCCGCTCCTTCAGGTCAGCGAAGCCCAGCGTGTGCGCCGCGATGTATTCGTGGTCGAGCAGGTCCTCGTTGATCAGCAGGTTCATGACGCCCAGCGCGAGAGCTCCGTCGGTTCCGGGCTTTAGTGCGATGTGCTGGTGGCATTTCTCCGCGGTCAGCGAGCGATACGGGTCGATTGCGATCAGCCGGGCGCCGCGACGCTTGGCTTCCTGCGCACGCGTCCAGAAATGCAGATTCGATGCGATCGGGTTGGCTCCCCAGATCAGGATCACCTCGCTCTCGGCGAAAAACTCGGTGTGCATACCGACGCCGGCGCCATACGTGTATTTCAGGCCAGCTGCGCCGGCAGCCGCACAAATCGTTCGATCCAACTGCGATGCGCCGAGCTTGTGGAAAAAGCGTTGCGCGATGCTATCGCCTTGCACCAAGCCCATCGTACCCGCGTAGCTGTAAGGCAGAATCGCTTCCGGCGCGCGATGGGCAATTTCGCCGAGGCGGCTTGCGGCAAGGTCGAAAGCTTCGTCCCAACTGATTGGCGCGAAGCGGCCCTCGCCCTTGCGGCCCACACGCTTCATCGGCGTCGTCAGTCGGTTCGAATGATATACACGCTCCGCGTAGCGGCTGACCTTCGTGCACAGCACGCCCTGAGTCGGCGGATGGTCGGGATCGCCGGCGACCTTGATCGCCCGTCCGTTGTCGACGGTCACGCGCATCGCGCAGGTGTCTGGGCAATCGTGCGGGCATACGGCGCGCGCGAATTCGGTCGGGGCGTTCATCGGCGAGGTGTCCTGGCGAGCAGTAAGCGGTCGGGCAATATGGAATTTTATTACGTCAATGGGCCGCGAACCCGGGTGGTGCCTCCAAAATTGCCTTCGGCGTAGAATGAATTATCCGCAGTGCCCGGGCCGACGCGGTCCGCGGCTATCTCATGCTCGTCGAGCACAAACGCATAATCACTCCATCATGAAACTCATCCCCGAAATTCAGGCCGCTCGCGGCGAAATCCAGACCCTTCGACGAACCATCCATGCCCACCCGGAACTGCGCTACGAAGAGACGGCGACCGCTGATCTCGTCGCGCGTTCGCTCGAGGCTTGGGGCATCGAGATCCACCGTGGTTTAGGCAAGACGGGCGTGGTCGGCGTATTGAAGCGCGGGAACGGCTCGCGCGCGATTGGTTTGCGCGCCGACATGGATGCGCTCCCGATCCAGGAGCTCAACAGCTTCGATCATCGTTCGACGAACGACGGCAAGATGCACGCGTGCGGGCATGATGGACATACGGCGATGCTGCTCGGTGCCGCGCACTACCTGGCCAAACACGGTGATTTCGACGGCACGATCGTGTTCATTTTCCAACCGGCCGAAGAAGGCGGCGCCGGCGCGAAGGCGATGATCGACGACGGCCTGTTCACCAAATTTCCGGTGGACGCCGTGTTCGGCATTCACAACTGGCCGGGCATGCCAGCGGGCCACTTCGGCGTGACCGAAGGCCCGATCATGGCATCGAGCAATGAATTTCGCATCGAAATCAAAGGCGTCGGCTCGCATGCGGCGCTACCACACAATGGCCGCGACCCGGTCTTTACGGCGGTGCAAATTGCCAGCGGGCTGCAAAGCATCATCACGCGAAACAAAAAGCCGCTGGATACCGCGGTGTTATCGATTACGCAAATACATGCCGGCGATGCGGTCAATGTCGTGCCGAACGACGCTTGGATCGCGGGAACCGTGCGGACCTTCACTACAGAAACGCTCGACCTGATCGAGACACGCATGCGCAAGATCGCGCAGAGTACCGCCGATGCATACGATTGCTCCGTTCAGATCCAGTTCCACCGGAACTATCCGCCCACGATCAACAGCAGCGAGGAAGCGCGTTTTGCGGCGTCGGTCATGAAGGAGGTCGTTGGCGCTGAAAATGTCGATGATGCAGTTGAACCGACCATGGGCGCCGAGGATTTTTCGTTCATGCTGCTGGCGAAACCGGGTTGCTATGCGTTTTTGGGCAACGGCGATGGCGGCCACCGCGAAGCCGGCCACGGCGCGGGCCCTTGCATGCTGCACAACGCGAGTTATGACTTTAACGACGAGCTATTGCCGGTGGGGTCGACGTATTGGGTTCGACTGGCGCAGAAGTTTCTGGCGCAGGGGAAGTAGGAGGATGAGAAGCATTGAGGCGGGTCGAGGTTTCGCTTGCTTCAATGCTGTTTGTTAATTTCGACGCGTAAACGCAAAAACCCCACCGCTGGGGGTGGGGTTTCTGGCTTTGGGGGAGCCTGACGATTACCTACTTTCACACGGGCAATCCGCACTATCATCGGCGTGGAGTCGTTTCACGGTCCTGTTCGGGATGGGAAGGGGTGGGACCGACTCGCTATGGTCATCAGGCATGACGGGTTGCTGCGTCGCTCTCAGGTTGGGGTCAACCCGGCGCCACAGCCAATCGGGAAGAAGCGTAAAGGATTCGTGTGTGGGGTTGTGTTGTTTCTGGCACAACACCGATCTCAACCGGCATGTCTTCATCCCCTTCGGGGATCGGACACCCGTAAGCGCTGAAGCGCTGACGGTTGTCGAGACACACCTGTTATAGGATCAAGCCTTACGGGCAATTAGTATCAGTTAGCTCAGTACATTACTGTACGTGCACACCTGACCTATCAACGTCCTGGTCTTGAACGACCCTTCAAGGGGCTCGAAGCCCCGGGGATATCTCATCTTAAGGCGAGTTTCCCGCTTAGATGCTTTCAGCGGTTATCTCTTCCGAACATAGCTACCCGGCGATGCCACTGGCGTGACAACCGGTACACCAGAGGTTCGTCCACTCCGGTCCTCTCGTACTAGGAGCAGCCCCCTTCAAATATCCAGCGCCCACGGCAGATAGGGACCAAACTGTCTCACGACGTTTTAAACCCAGCTCACGTACCTCTTTAAATGGCGAACAGCCATACCCTTGGGACCGGCTACAGCCCCAGGATGAGATGAGCCGACATCGAGGTGCCAAACACCGCCGTCGATATGAACTCTTGGGCGGTATCAGCCTGTTATCCCCAGAGTACCTTTTATCCGTTGAGCGATGGCCCTTCCATACAGAACCACCGGATCACTATGACCTGCTTTCGCACCTGTTCGACTTGTCAGTCTCACAGTCAAGCACGCTTATGCCATTGCACTATCAGCACGATTTCCGACCGTACCTAGCGTACCTTCGTACTCCTCCGTTACACTTTGGGAGGAGACCGCCCCAGTCAAACTGCCTACCATGCACTGTCCCCGATCCGGATTACGGACCAAGGTTAGAACCTCAAACAGATCAGGGTGGTATTTCAAGGACGGCTCCACGCAAACTGGCGTTCACGCTTCATAGCCTCCCACCTATCCTACACAGACCGGTTCAAAGTCCAATGCAAAGCTACAGTAAAGGTTCATGGGGTCTTTCCGTCTAGCCGCGGGGAGATTGCATCATCACAAACACTTCAACTTCGCTGAGTCTCGGGAGGAGACAGTGTGGCCATCGTTACGCCATTCGTGCAGGTCGGAACTTACCCGACAAGGAATTTCGCTACCTTAGGACCGTTATAGTTACGGCCGCCGTTTACCGGGACTTCAATCAGGAGCTTGCACCCCATCATTTAATCTTCCGGCACCGGGCAGGCGTCACACCCTATACGTCCACTTTCGTGTTTGCAGAGTGCTGTGTTTTTATTAAACAGTCGCAGCCACCAGTTTATTGCAACCCTTTCACCCTTCTGGCGCAGGCCAGTCAAGCTACCAGGGCGTACCTTATCCCGAAGTTACGGTACCAATTTGCCGAGTTCCTTCTCCCGAGTTCTCTCAAGCGCCTTAGAATACTCATCTCGCCCACCTGTGTCGGTTTGCGGTACGGTCACTGTGAAACTGAAGCTTAGAGGCTTTTCCTGGAACCCCTTCCAGTTGCTTCGCTTCCGAAGAAGCTCGCGCCACACCCTTGAGTCCTGTGCCCGGATTTGCCAGGGCACCCTCTCCAATGCAGCGACCGGGACTTCCAACACCCGGACAACCTTCCGCGATCCGTCCCCCCATCGCATTTCACAATGGTGCAGAAATATTAATCTGCTTCCCATCAGCTACGCATTTCTGCCTCGCCTTAGGGGCCGACTCACCCTACGCCGATGAACGTTGCGTAGGAAACCTTGGGCTTACGGCGAGGGGGCCTTTCACCCCCTTTATCGCTACTCATGTCAGCATTCGCACTTCCGATACCTCCAGCACACTTTCCAGTGCACCTTCGCAGGCTTACGGAACGCTCTCCTACCATGCACATTAATGTGCATCCGCAGCTTCGGTATATGGCTTAGCCCCGTTACATCTTCCGCGCAGGACGACTCGATCAGTGAGCTATTACGCTTTCTTTAAAGGGTGGCTGCTTCTAAGCCAACCTCCTGACTGTTTTAGCCTTCCCACTTCGTTTCCCACTTAGCCATATTTGGGGACCTTAGCTGGCGGTCTGGGTTGTTTCCCTCTTGACACCGGACGTTAGCACCCGATGTCTGTCTCCCGTGATTGCACTCTTCGGTATTCGGAGTTTGCTATGGCGAAGTAATCCGCAATGGACCCCACAACCATGACAGTGCTCTACCCCCGAAGGTGATACACGAGGCACTACCTAAATAGTTTTCGGAGAGAACCAGCTATTTCCAGGTTTGTTTAGCCTTTCACCCCTATCCACAGCTCATCCCCTAACTTTTCAACGTTAGTGGGTTCGGTCCTCCAGCACGTGTTACCGTGCCTTCAACCTGGCCATGGATAGATCACCTGGTTTCGGGTCTACACCCAGCGACTGGACGCCCTGTTCGGACTCGCTTTCGCTACGCCTGCCCTAATCGGTTAAGCTCGCCACTGAATGTAAGTCGCTGACCCATTATACAAAAGGTACGCCGTCACCCCTTACGAGGCTCCGACTGTTTGTATGCATGCGGTTTCAGGATCTGTTTCACTCCCCTCCCGGGGTTCTTTTTCGCCTTTCCCTCACGGTACTGGTTCACTATCGGTCGATCACGAGTATTTAGCCTTGGAGGATGGTCCCCCCATCTTCAGACAGGATTTCACGTGTCCCGCCCTACTTGTCGTACACCCAGTTCTTTCCCGCTGTTTTCGTCTACAGGGCTATCACCTGCTATGGCCGCACTTTCCAGAGCGTTCGACTAACAATGAGAATAAAGAGTACAGGCTGATCCCATTTCGCTCGCCACTACTTTGGGAATCTCGGTTGATTTCTTTTCCTGCGGTTACTTAGATGTTTCAGTTCACCGCGTTCGCTTCACATGACCTATGGATTCAGTCATGGATACTCCATTAGGAGTGGGTTTCCCCATTCGGACATCTCCGGATCAAAGCTCGTTTGCCAGCTCCCCGGAGCTTTTCGCAGGCTACCGCGTCCTTCATCGCCTGTGATCGCCAAGGCATCCACCACATGCACTTGTTCGCTTGACCCTATAACGGGTGTGTCTCAATGATTGCTCACCGCAGATCACATGCCGCTACAGGTTGAGTATTCGTGTTGCGCCGTATTCCAAAGGCAATCTCTCGATTCCCTTAAAATACATCGATACAATCACAACCCTGATTCACCTACTCACGCACCCATCTCCAGGTACGCTTTCGTGAATCTCTTTACTACTTCTTCCTGATTGTTAAAGAACGACAGCCGATATCACGATTTGATCGTGTACCGCTCTGACTGGCTCAATCGCCAATGCGCAACGCTCTGCCTTCATGCAGAACCCTGCGCATTGAGGATTGGTGGAGGATGACGGGATCGAACCGACGACCCCCTGCTTGCAAAGCAGGTGCTCTCCCAGCTGAGCTAATCCCCCAGTCTCACACAACACACACTCCAGAGGTTTCACCCGACCAGCTCACCAGACAAGACAGTGGTGGGTCTGGATGGATTCGAACCATCGACCCCCGCCTTATCAAGACGGTGCTCTAACCGACTGAGCTACAGACCCCTGAGTCTGTCTGCGTTGCTTCTACCAAACTACAGCCGATAAGCGTGAGCACTTGAGTGCAAAGGAATGCATAGCTCTGGAAAGGAGGTGATCCAGCCGCACCTTCCGATACGGCTACCTTGTTACGACTTCACCCCAGTCATGAATCCTACCGTGGTGACCGTCCTCCTTGCGGTTAGACTAGCCACTTCTGGTAAAACCCACTCCCATGGTGTGACGGGCGGTGTGTACAAGACCCGGGAACGTATTCACCGCGGCATGCTGATCCGCGATTACTAGCGATTCCAGCTTCACGCACTCGAGTTGCAGAGTGCGATCCGGACTACGATCGGTTTTCTGGGATTGGCTCCACCTCGCGGCTTGGCAACCCTCTGTTCCGACCATTGTATGACGTGTGAAGCCCTACCCATAAGGGCCATGAGGACTTGACGTCATCCCCACCTTCCTCCGGTT
Organism: Paraburkholderia atlantica; assembly: GCF_000092885.1. Lineage (NCBI taxonomy): Bacteria > Pseudomonadati > Pseudomonadota > Betaproteobacteria > Burkholderiales > Burkholderiaceae > Paraburkholderia > Paraburkholderia atlantica. The sequence continues at coordinate 3,055,487 of NC_014117.1, forward strand.
TGTCACCGGCAGTCTCCCTGGAGTGCTCTTGCGTAGCAACTAGGGACAAGGGTTGCGCTCGTTGCGGGACTTAACCCAACATCTCACGACACGAGCTGACGACAGCCATGCAGCACCTGTGTGATGGCTCCCTTTCGGGCACTCCCAGCTCTCACCAGGATTCCATCCATGTCAAGGGTAGGTAAGGTTTTTCGCGTTGCATCGAATTAATCCACATCATCCACCGCTTGTGCGGGTCCCCGTCAATTCCTTTGAGTTTTAATCTTGCGACCGTACTCCCCAGGCGGTCAACTTCACGCGTTAGCTACGTTACCAAGCCAATGAAGGCCCGACAACCAGTTGACATCGTTTAGGGCGTGGACTACCAGGGTATCTAATCCTGTTTGCTCCCCACGCTTTCGTGCATGAGCGTCAGTATTGGCCCAGGGGGCTGCCTTCGCCATCGGTGTTCCTCCACATCTCTACGCATTTCACTGCTACACGTGGAATTCCACCCCCCTCTGCCATACTCCAGCGCTGCAGTCACCAATGCAGTTCCCAGGTTAAGCCCGGGGATTTCACATCGGTCTTACAGCACCGCCTGCGCACGCTTTACGCCCAGTAATTCCGATTAACGCTCGCACCCTACGTATTACCGCGGCTGCTGGCACGTAGTTAGCCGGTGCTTATTCTTCCGGTACCGTCATCCCCCCGGGGTATTAACCCAGAGGTTTTCTTTCCGGACAAAAGTGCTTTACAACCCGAAGGCCTTCTTCACACACGCGGCATTGCTGGATCAGGCTTGCGCCCATTGTCCAAAATTCCCCACTGCTGCCTCCCGTAGGAGTCTGGGCCGTGTCTCAGTCCCAGTGTGGCTGGTCGTCCTCTCAGACCAGCTACAGATCGTCGGCTTGGTAGGCCTTTACCCCACCAACTACCTAATCTGCCATCGGCCGCCCCTTGAGCGCGAGGTCCCGAAAGATCCCCCGCTTTCCTCCACAGAGCGTATGCGGTATTAATCCGGCTTTCGCCGGGCTATCCCCCACTCCAGGACACGTTCCGATGTATTACTCACCCGTTCGCCACTCGCCACCAGACCGAAGTCCGTGCTGCCGTTCGACTTGCATGTGTAAGGCATGCCGCCAGCGTTCAATCTGAGCCAGGATCAAACTCTTCAGTTCAAACCTGTTACTGTTTTCGGTTCAGTTACGAACCGGTCGCTCACTCAACGTACTGACGATGATTGATCCGTCTTTCGACAGACAAACCTTCCTCTAATACTGTGTGAGGCTTCTGATACTTTTGCCTTGCGGCAGACTCCGAAGAATCCGCCACCGCATTCCGCATCAAGCGCCCACACTTATCGGCTGTTAGTTTTTAAAGATCGATCCGCCCAACCCGCAGCACCAGAACCACCACTACCCGGCACCGCTTCGTTTGCGTCGCTGCGTCTGCAGCAGAGAAACGAGATTATGGAGAACTTCCGCCGGATCGTCAACAGGTTTTTATCACTTGCTTAACCTGCCCACGCCGCCGGAGCCCTCGCCAGCAAAGGCTTCCCGCTTCCCCGCGCCCGGAGCACGAAAGAGCGGAATTCTAGTCGCCGCCATCCCGACTTGCAAGCGATATTTTGACAAGCGTATTAACGGTGTTTGAAAACCGGTTTGCGCTTCTCTACGAACGCGGCCATGCCTTCTTTCTGGTCTTCGGTGCCAAAGAGCGAATGGAACAGGCGACGCTCAAAATGCACGCCCTCCGCGAGCGTCGTTTCATAGGCTCGATTGACCGACTCCTTGACCATCATCACCGCCGGCAGCGGGAATTCCGCAATGGTGGCGGCCGCGCCAACCGCTTCGTCAAGCAGCGATGCAGCCGGAATCACGCGCGAAACCAGTCCGGCGCGCTCCGCTTCGGCGGCATCCATGAAACGGGCGGTCAAACAGAGGTCCATCGCCTTCGCTTTTGACACTGCCCGCGGCAAGCGCTGCGTGCCGCCCGCCCCCGGCATGATCCCGAGCTTGATTTCCGGCTGACCGAACTTCGCCGTGTCGGCGGCGAAAATGATGTCGCACATCATCGCCAGTTCGCAGCCGCCGCCGAGCGCGAAGCCTGCCACCGCAGCAATGATCGGCTTACGGATCGAGCGAACCGCTTCCCAGTTGCGCGTGATGTAGTCACCCTTGTAGACATCCATATAGGTGTAAGACGCCATCATGCCGATATCCGCGCCGGCCGCGAACGCTTTCTCGCTGCCCGTCACGACGATTGCGCCAATCGCCTCGTCGGCATCGAACTCCCGCAACGCGGCACCCAGTTCGTCCATCAGCGCGTCGTTCAATGCATTTAGCGCCTTCGGACGATTGAGCGTAATCAGTCCAACCCGCCCCCGCGTCTCAACCAGAATGTTTTCGTAAGCCATGCCACCTCCATAAGGGTTTATCGCACGCGAAAAACGCTTCGCGCATCGTTCGCAGTGATGCTACCATTCCCCAACCAACCGGTCGGTCAATTATTTGACAGGTTTTCCCCCAACATACAGCCGAGCCCCTTTGCCATGACACATCCGCTATTCACCAAGCACGAAGACACGCTGCACAAAGCGCTCGCCGCGCTCGAGACGCGCGGCTACTGGAGCCCGTTCGCCGAGATGCCCAGTCCGAAAGTGTACGGGGAAACAGCCAACGCGGATGGCGAAGCCGCGTTCAAGGCGCATCTAGACAAGGCGTTCGACCTGGACCAACCGTCGACCGGGGAGACAGTCGGCGCGGAAGTCTCGCCGTTCGGCTTCCCGCTCGGCGTGCGTTACCCGAAAGCCGATCCGAACGCGCTTATCGCCGCATCCACGGCGGCGCAACGCGAGTGGCGCGCGGCCGGCCCGCAGGCATGGATCGGCGTTAGTCTCGATATCCTCGCGCGTCTGAATCGCGCCAGCTTCGAACTCGGCTACAGCGTTATGCACACGACTGGCCAGGCGTTCATGATGGCCTTCCAGGCAGGCGGCCCGCACGCGCAGGATCGCGCGCTCGAAGCGGTCGCGTATGCGTGGGATCAGCTGCGCCGTATTCCCGCCGATGCGCACTGGGAAAAACCGCAAGGCAAAAACCCGCCGCTCGCGATGCATAAGCGCTACACCGTCGTGCCGCGCGGCATCGGTCTCGTGCTCGGCTGCTGCACATTCCCGACGTGGAACGGCTATCCGGGCCTGTTCGCCGACCTGGCCACCGGCAACACGGTAATCGTCAAGCCGCATCCGGGCGCAATCCTGCCGCTCGCGCTGACCGTGCGCATCGCGCGTGACGTATTGCGCGAAGCGGGCTTCGACCCGAACGTCGTCACGCTGCTGGCCACCGACCCGAACGACGGCGCCCTCGTCCAGCAACTAGCCCAACGCCCCGAGATCAAATTGATCGACTTCACGGGCAGCACCCAGAACGGCACCTGGCTCGAGCGCAACGCACACCAGGCGCAGGTCTACACCGAAAAGGCCGGCGTCAACCAGATCGTCATCGACTCGGTCGACGACATCAAGGCGGCCGCCCGCAACATCGCGTTCTCGCTGGCGCTGTACTCGGGCCAGATGTGCACCGCACCGCAAAACATCTATGTGCCGCGCGGAGGCATTCGCACCGCAGATGGCACACTCAGCTTTGACGGTGTGGCCCAGGCACTTGCCGGTGCGGTACAAAAGCTCGTCGCCGATCCGGCCCGCGCGGTCGAACTGCTCGGCGCGATCCAGAACGATGGTGTCATGCAGCGCATCGACGAAGCCGCCAAACTTGGCCACGTTCTGGTCGCGAGCCAGACGCTCGAACATCCAGCCTTTGCGGGCGCTCGCGTGCGCACACCGCTGGTACTGCAACTCGACGCCGCGACCGACCACGCCCAGTTCACGAAAGAATGGTTCGGGCCGATCTCGTTCGTCATCGCGACGGACTCGACCGCACAGTCGCTCGACCTCGCTGGCGACATTGCCGCTGAGCATGGCGCGCTGACGTTGGCGGTCTACAGCACGGACGCCGCGGTGCTCGACGCCGCGCACGAAGCGTCGATTCGCGGCGGTGTCGCGCTGTCGATCAACCTGACCGGTGGCGTGTTCGTCAACCAGTCAGCGGCGTTTTCGGACTTTCACGGCACCGGCGCCAACCCGGCTGCCAATGCCGCGCTGGCCGACGCCGCTTTCGTCGCCAACCGCTTCCGTGTCGTTCAAAGCCGCGTTCATGTTGAACCGAAAACGGCGCCGGCAGTAGCTGGCTGAACGGCACAAGACACGGCTTCAACACAACGCACGACCTCGTCCTATGCCATTCGGCGGATGGACCGGGTCGTGCGCTCTGACTAATATCAGACATCGAGTCGGCATCACCCGCCGACACTAGCCGAGCCACCGTGCCCATCGGCCAAAGAGAGTTTGAGGAGACACACCATGTCATACGAAGCGATCCGGCTGGACATCGACTCATCGAGCCACGTCGCCACCATCACGTTGAGTCGCCCGGACAAGCTCAACAGCTTCACGCGCGCGATGCATCAGGAACTCGGCGCGGCGCTCGATCAGGTCGAAAAGTCCGGCGCCCGTGCGCTCGTGTTCACCGGCGCCGGTCGCGGCTTCTGCGCCGGCCAGGATCTCGCCGACCTCGATTTCACGCCAGGCGGCATGACCGACCTGGGCGCCGTGATCGATGAATATTTCAATCCGTTGATCCGCCGTCTGCAGGCGCTGCCGTTTCCGGTTATCGCGGCGGTCAATGGCACGGCCGCCGGTGCGGGCGCCAATCTGGCGTTCGCGTGCGACCTGGTGCTCGCGGCTCGCTCCGCGAGTTTCATCCAGGCGTTCGTGAAGATCGGCCTCGTCCCGGATTCGGGCGGCACGTGGTTTCTGCCGCAGCGCGTTGGCATGGCACGCGCGCTCGGCCTGGCGATCACCGGTGACAAGCTCAGCGCCGACAAGGCCGAAAGCTGGGGTTTGATCTGGCAAGTGCTCGACGACGCCGAACTGGCTCCGGCAGCGGCAAAGCTCGCGGCCCAGCTTGCCCAGCAACCGACGCGCGCGATCGCGGCGATCAAACAGGCGATGCGTGCCGGCACGACCCATACGCTCGACCGGCAACTCGATCTCGAGCGCGATCTGCAGCGCGAACTGGGCGCCTCGCACGATTACGCGGAAGGCGTGCAGGCATTTATCGAACAACGCGCGCCGCGCTTCGAGGGACGTTGAGATGTCGACACAAACCACCCGCCCCGACCAGATGACGGCAGACGAACTCGCCCGCGCGACAGCCGCTGCAATGTACGAAAACGACGCCTGCAGCCGCGCGCTCGGGCTCGAGATTCTCGAAGTGCGCCCCGGCTATGCGCGGCTGCGCATGGCGGTGCGCGACGACTTTCTGAACGGCCATCAGATCTGCCATGGCGGCCTGATCTTCACGCTCGCCGATTCGACTTTCGCGTTCGCCTGTAACACCTACAACATCAACACGGTCGCGGCGGGCTGCTCGATAGAGTATCTGCGGCCAGTCTACGGCGGCGACGTGTTGAGCGCCGAAGGGGTCGAGCAGACGTTGAACGGGCGCACTGGAATCTACGATATTCGCGTGACGAATCGCGCCGGCGAGACAGTCGCAATGTTTCGCGGCAAGTCGGCGCAAATCAAGGGTAACCTGATTCCCAACGGCGACTAACAATTAGCGGCGGCACGCCATCATCGCCCACGCGGAAAGCTGTCCGCGTGGCGCTCTGGCGCCAACGCGTCACATATCAGACTTAGATACTGAGCCAGCAAGGAGACATTCGATGAGCACCGCTATTCCGCTCGATCCGATCGAGACCGCCAGCCGCGACGAGCTCGCCGCGCTCCAACTTGAACGGCTCAAATGGTCGCTCACCCATGCGTATGAAAATTCGCCGGTGTATCGGCGCAAGTTCGACGAAGCCGGCGTCCATCCGGGCGATGTCAAGTCGCTCGCGGACCTCGCGCGGTTTCCATTCACGACGAAAAAGGACTTGCGCGACAACTATCCGTTCGGGATGTTCGCCGTGCCGCAAGAGCAGATTTCGCGAATCCATGCATCGTCCGGGACGACCGGCAAGCCGACCGTCGTCGGCTATACGGCGCGCGACATCGATACGTGGGCGGACCTCGTCGCCCGTTCGGTGCGCGCCGCCGGCGCGAAGCGCGGCGACAAGGTGCACGTGAGCTACGGCTACGGCCTCTTCACGGGCGGCCTCGGCGCGCATTACGGCGCCGAGCGCGCGGGGCTCACCGTGATTCCGTTCGGCGGTGGCCAAACCGAAAAGCAGGTGCAGCTGATCCAGGATTTCCGGCCTGACATCATCATGGTGACGCCGAGCTACATGCTGTCGATCGCCGACGAATTCGAACGCCAGGGTATCGACCCGGCCAGCTGCTCATTGCGCATCGGCATCTTCGGCGCTGAGCCGTGGACCAACGACATGCGCGAGGCGATCGAAAAACGCATGGGTATCGACGCGGTCGACATCTACGGTCTGTCCGAAGTGATGGGCCCCGGTGTCGCCTCGGAGTGCGTCGAGACCAAAGACGGCCCGACGATCTGGGAAGATCATTTCTATCCCGAGATCATCGACCCCGAAACGGGCGAGGTGCTGCCCGATGGCGAACTCGGCGAGCTCGTGTTCACGTCGCTGACGAAAGAAGCGCTGCCGATCATCCGCTACCGCACGCGCGATCTCACGCGCCTGCTGCCGGGCACCGCTCGCACGATGCGGCGCATCGAAAAGATCACGGGCCGCTCGGACGACATGATGATCGTGCGCGGCGTCAACGTGTTCCCGACGCAGATCGAAGAACTGTTGCTCAAGCAGCGCGCGCTCGCGCCGCACTATCAGATCGTGCTGACGAAGGAAGGGCCGCTCGACGTGTTGACGCTGAACGTCGAACCGTGCCCCGAAAGCGCGCCGGATACCTCGGCGCTAACCGCCGCGAAAAACGCGCTGGCTTACGACATCAAGGCGCTGATTGGCGTGAGCGCCGTGGTAAACGTGCTGGCGGTGAATGGAATCGAGCGCTCGGTGGGCAAGGCGCGGCGCGTGGTGGACAAGCGCAAGTCGGGCCTCTAAGTCGGGAAAGAGGCAACGGGAAACGACGCGCAGCGTACGAGCCCAACAAACAAACGGCGTCACGCACGGACCTGATCCACACGTGACGCCGATTTCAACGACATCTATTGAAGGCTTCGCGGCAGCCTCAAACCCGCCTCACGAAAGCCGCTGCAACTCAAGCGGCGGTCACGCTTCCGTCACCGCCCCACCGCCTCACGAATTCGGCAGCAGCAACCACATCCTGCCGCCCTGCTTCATCTTGCCAGCCAGATCACCGGCATCGTCGCCGAGGCCCCAGAAATAGTCGGCGCGCACGCCACCTTTGATCGCGGTGCCAGTGTCCTGCGCGAACACGAGGCGGTTCATCGGCGAATTCGTCAACGGCCGCGTGGTCTGCAGGAACACCGGCGTGCCGAGCGGAATCGCGCTTGGATCGACCGCGATCGAGCGCTCCGGCGTCAACGGCACGCCGAGCGCGCCGATCGGACCGTCCGCGCCGCCGCTCGGCATACTTTCGGCGGAAGGCATCTCGCGGAAAAACACGAAGCGAGGATTGGTATCGAGCAGGCCATCGACGCGCGTCGGATTCGCACGCGCCCAGGCCTTGATGCCCTGCATCGTCGCCTGCGCAGGCGTGATCTCGCCATGATCGAGCAGCCAGCGCCCGATCGACTTGTACGGCTGATTGTTGGTCCCGCCAAAGCCGACGCGCATCACGCTGCCGTCTTCCATCACGATGCGCCCCGAGCCTTGCACCTGCAGAAAGAAGGCTTCAATCGGATCGTCGACCCACACGAGTTCGTTGCCGCTGAGCGCGCCCGAGCGTTCGAGCTGCGCGCGCGCCGGCAATGGCGCCCCCGCGCGATAGCCGGCGGGCCAGCGGTACAGCGCCGTCTGATACACGCCGTGCCGCGTGCGCGAGCCCCGCAGCAAGGGTTCGTAGTAACCGGTGACCAGACCGTCGAGCGTGCCGTCGCTATTCGCAAGCTGAAACGGCGTGAAGTAGGCTTCGAAGAAGGCGCGCGCGCCGGTGACGTCGAGATCGTCGATTTGAGCGGCCGCCGCGCATGCACGCGACCAGTTCGGCTGACGCGCGAGCCTCGTGCAGTTTTGCCGCAATGCGGCGGTCGCGCCGATCAGCGAATCGTCCTGCCAGCCCGGCACCTGCTGCCACGCAACCGCGGTCAGGCGCGCCGACGCGATCTGGCCGGGGATGATTGCCGCGCCGCTCGGCGGTGAAGGCCGGATCGCGCCACCGCCACCGCAGGAGGCAAGCAATACTGCAACCGACAGTGCTCCGAGCCACGCGCCGGCCCTGCGGACAAAACGCATACAATGTTCGTTCTTGATGGAAACCGCCATGTCTGATCTGTTCGACGAATACCCGATGCTCATCTTCGCGCTGGAATCGCTTGTCGCGCTATTCCTGCTCGTCTTTATCGTTGTGTGGACGTCGTCCGGCAAGAAAAGAGCGGGACGTGCCGGGTCGGCTGAACGGTCCAAACAGCAAAAGCCGCAGTGACCGTGGCCTGCGGGCTGCACGCAGAACCGCGCAAGCCTTCATGCATCAAGCACTCACCCGAGCGCTCATCCAACCAGCCACTCAACTGCCCGCTGCGTCGCGCGCCATACGAACTCCTTAAAGACCGCGCAGTACCGCGCCGGTTCAATGCAACGTTCGCGGCATGCGCAATACGAACTCGGGCACCGGCGCCTCGAAGCGCTCGCCATCCTCCGCCACGCAGAAGTAATCGCCTCGCATCGTGCCGACCGGCGTCGCGATCACTGCCCAACTCGTGTATTCGAAATGCTCGCCCGGTTTGAGCAGCGGCTGATGACCGACCACGCCCAGGCCTTTGACTTCCTGCACGGTGTTTTCGCTGTCGGTGATGATCCAGTGACGCGCGATCAACTGTGCAGGCACCTGGCCGCTGTTACGGATGGTCAGCGTGTAGGCAAAGGCGTACTGGCGACGCTCCGGGTCCGATTCTTCGGGCAGGTATTGCACCTGCGCCGAGACGCTGAATTCGTACTGGCTCATCCTGATTCCGATCTGATCAAACGGGGTGTGAAAAATCGTGGAAGGCCCCGAACGCCAATGGTCTGCGGGTGCAGCGGCGATGCGGCGCTCATGGAGTGGCATTCTGCTTGATGCGCGGCATGGCCGCAACCGAACACGCGTTTTGGCCAGGGGCGTCTAAGACGCCGGGACACGGCCGCTTTGCGGCGCCGCCTCTCGATGCCGTTTTTGCGCCGGCGCTTTGCGTCGTTTCATCGCGCGATTCCGCCATGCCAACCGCGGCCAGCGCGCCGGTCCGCGCGCGCAAAAACGGTAAAATGGCGCTTTCCCGCTTGCATCCGCCTCCCGTCATGACGCAATTTCGCATCGCCCCCAGCATTCTCTCCGCCGATTTCGCCCGTCTGGGTGAAGAGGTCCGCAACGTCGTCGCCGCCGGCGCCGACTGGATCCACTTCGACGTGATGGACAACCACTACGTGCCGAATCTGACCATCGGCCCGCTCGTTTGCGAAGCGATCCGCCCGCACGTCGACGTGCCGATCGACGTGCACCTGATGGTGCGCCCCGTCGACCGCATCGTGCCGGACTTCGCGAAAGCCGGCGCGAACCTGATCAGCTTTCACCCGGAAGCGTCGGAGCACATCGACCGCACACTGTCGCTGATCCGCGACCACGGCTGCAAGGCCGGCCTCGTGTTCAATCCGGCGACGTCGCTGAACTATCTCGATCACGTGATGGACAAGGTCGACCTCGTGCTGATCATGTCGGTCAACCCGGGCTTCGGCGGCCAGTCGTTCATCCCCGAGGCGCTCAACAAGCTGCGCGAAGCGCGCAAGCGCATCGACGCCTACAACGAGCGCACCGGCCGCGACATTCACCTCGAAGTGGACGGCGGCGTGAAGGTCGACAACATCGCGGAAATCGCGGCGGCCGGCGCGGACACGTTCGTGGCCGGCTCGGCGATCTTCGGCCAGCCCGATCACAAGGTCGTGATCGACAAGATGCGCGCCGCCCTCGCCACCGTCCAGCGCTGATCCGACGATGACTGCTCCGTACCCCGCCCCGTCCTTCACCGGTCCGCGCCTCGAAGCCGCGATCATCGACCTCGACGGCACGATGATCGACACCGCCGACGACTTCACCGCCGGCCTGAACGGCATGCTTGCTCAGCTCGACGCGGAAGAAACGACGCGCGAGGAAGTGGTCGGCTATGTCGGCAAAGGTTCGGAGCATCTGATCCGCAGCGTGCTCGCGCCGCGCTTCGAAACCGAACATGCGCAAGAGCGCTTCGACGAAGCGCTCGCGATCTATCAGGCCGAGTACGCGAAGATCAATGGCGTGCACACGCGGCTTTACCCGGACGTCGAAGCCGGGCTGCGCGCGATGCGCGACGCGGGCCTGAAACTCGCCTGCGTGACCAACAAGCCGCACCGCTTCGCGCTCGAATTGCTGCAGCAATACGGACTCGCACAGTATTTCAGCGTCGTGCTCGGCGGCGACAGTCTCGCGAAAAAGAAACCAGACCCGCTGCCGATGCTGACCGCCGCCGCGCAACTCGGCGTCGAGCCGAGCGCCACGGTCGCGATCGGCGACTCGGAAAACGACGCGCTGGCGGGCCGCGCGGCCGGCATGGCGACGCTGACCGTGCCCTACGGCTACAACCACGGCCAAGCTATACAAACAATAAAATCCGATGGTATAGTTGCCTCGCTGCTCGACGCCGCCAAGGCGATCGCAGCGCACCAATCCACGACTTAACAGTCCTTCATCCTCATGTTTCTGAATAAAAAACGGAGTCTGATTAGCATCGACCGGGGAGCCTGGCCCTGGCGTCGCTGGTCGCGCTAACCTCGCCTGAGGTACGCTGAAGCTTGTCTTCGGCAACCGTTTTTTACTTCGCTGCGCTTACGCGCTTTTTCCATCGTTCTATATTTGCGCTGCTGCATCGGCTGCTTGAGCCTGCGCGTACCCGCAAGGTGCCGTTGCTGCTCACCCGCACCGCTCGCACGCGCCGATGGAAGACCCGCGCCGGTCGGTATCATCGTGTCGAGAACGTCGACCCACGCCCTGACCGGAGGCGCTTCGCCCCGCTTTGCCCGACGCTTGCTGCCGCCGGACCACCGTACAGGATCGGAACATGACCGAACTCGAATTCCAGTCCCTCGCCAACGAGGGTTTCAACCGCATCCCGCTGATCGCCGAAGCGCTCGCCGACCTCGAAACGCCGCTGTCCCTGTACCTGAAGCTCGCGCAGACCGAGCGCAACGGCGCCAACTCGTTCCTGCTGGAATCGGTAGTCGGCGGCGAACGCTTCGGGCGCTATTCGTTCATCGGCCTGCCGGCGCGCACTTTGGTACGGACGCGCAACGGCGTGTCGGAAGTGGTGCGCGACGGCAAGGTCGTCGAGACGCACGACGGCGATCCGCTCGCCTTCATCCAGCAGTTCCAGGCGCGCTTCAAGGTCGCGCAACGCCCGGGGCTGCCGCGCTTCACGGGCGGTCTCGCCGGCTACTTCGGCTATGACGCGGTGCGCTACATCGAAAAGAAGCTCGCGCACAGCGCGCCGAAGGACGATCTGAACCTGCCCGACATCCAGCTGCTTCTGACCGAGGAAGTCGCCGTCATCGACAACCTCGCGGGCAAGCTCTATCTGGTGGTCTACGCGGACCCGACCCAGGCCGAGGCGTATACGAAGGCGAAGCAGCGTCTGCGCGAACTGCGCCAGCGGTTGCGCGTCACTGTCGAGCCACCTGTCGTGTCGGCCAGCGTGCGCACCGAGATCTACCGTGAATTCGCCAAAGACGACTATCTGGCCGCCGTGCGCAAGGCGAAGGAATACATCGCCGCCGGCGAGCTGATGCAGGTGCAGGTCGGCCAGCGCCTGACCAAGCCGTACCGCGACAATCCGCTGTCGCTGTATCGCGCGCTGCGCTCGCTGAATCCGTCGCCGTATATGTACTACTACAACTTCGGCGACTTCCACGTGGTCGGTGCGTCGCCGGAAATTCTGGTGCGCCAGGAAAAGCGCGGCGAGGACCGTATCGTCACGATCCGCCCGCTCGCCGGCACGCGTCCGCGCGGCAACACGCCCGAGCGCGACGCCCAGCTTGCGACCGAGCTGCTGAACGACCCGAAGGAAATCGCCGAACACGTAATGCTGATCGACCTCGCACGCAACGACGTCGGCCGCATCGCGCAGATCGGCTCGGTCGTCGTGACCGACAAGATGGTGATCGAGAAGTACTCGCACGTTCAGCACATCGTCAGCTCGGTCGAAGGCAAGCTCAAAAAAGACATGACCAATTTCGACGTGCTGCGCGCCACCTTCCCGGCCGGCACGCTGTCGGGCGCGCCGAAGGTCCGCGCGATGGAGCTGATCGACGAGCTCGAACCCATCAAGCGCGGCCTCTACGGCGGGGCGGTCGGTTATCTGTCGTTCACCGGCGAGATGGATCTGGCCATCACGATCCGCACCGGCGTGATCGCGAACGGCAATCTGTATGTGCAGGCGGCCGCGGGCGTGGTCGCCGATTCGGTGCCGGAATCCGAATGGCAAGAGACCGAGAACAAGGCGCGTGCGGTGCTGCGCGCTGCCGAGCAGGTCCAGGACGGCCTCGATAGCGACTTCTGACCGGAGACACACCATGCTGCTCATGATCGACAACTACGACTCGTTCACCTACAACCTGGTGCAGTACTTCGGCGAACTCGGCGAAGACGTGCGCACCTTCCGCAACGACGAAATCACGCTCGATGAAATCGCCAGGCTGAACCCCGAGCGCATCTGCCTGTCGCCGGGTCCGAGCAATCCGCAACACGCGGGCATCACGCTCGACGTGCTGCGCGAATTCGCCGGCAAGACGCCGATTCTCGGCGTGTGCCTCGGCCATCAGGCGATCGGCGAGGCGTTCGGCGGCCGCGTCGTGCGCGCGCAAACCATCATGCACGGCAAGGTCAGCACGATCGAAACCGACTGCAAGGGCGTATTCGCGGACCTGCCGAAGCACTTCACGGTGACGCGCTACCACTCGCTCGCGATCGAACGCGAATCGCTGCCCGACTGCCTCGAAGTATCCGCATGGACCGAAGACGGCGAAATCATGGGCGTGCGCCACAAGGAACTGGCCGTGGAAGGCGTGCAGTTCCACCCGGAATCGATCCTCTCTGAACACGGCCACGCGCTGCTCGAAAACTTCGTCAAGCAGTCGAAGCTCGCCGTCGGCGGCAAGGCTGCGCATCACCCGGCTTCCCGCAATGCCTGACCACAAGAGAGACGAGATCATGTCCATTACGCCCCAGGAAGCCTTGCAGCGGACCATCGAGCACCGCGAGATTTTCCACGACGAAATGCTGCACCTGATGCGCCTCATCATGCGCGGCGAGCTGTCGCCGGTGATGTCCGCGGCGATCATCACGGGCCTGCGCGTCAAAAAAGAGACCATCGGCGAAATCACCGCCGCCGCCACGGTGATGCGTGAATTTGCCCGGCACGTCGACGTTCAGGACAACTCGAACTTCGTCGACATCGTCGGCACCGGCGGCGACGGTGCACACACGTTCAACATTTCCACCGCGACGATGTTCGTGTCGGCCGCGGCTGGCGCGAAGGTCGCGAAGCACGGCAATCGCAGCGTATCGAGCAAGTCGGGCAGCGCGGACGTGCTCGAGGCGCTCGGCGTCAACATCGATCTGCAGCCCGAGCAGGTCGCCGCATCGATCGCGGAAACGGGCATGGGCTTCATGTTCGCGCCGAATCATCATCCGGCGATGAAAAACGTCGCGCCGGTACGCCGCGAACTCGGCATCCGCACGATCTTCAATATCCTCGGGCCGCTCACCAATCCGGCCGGCGCGCCGAATCAGCTGATGGGTGTGTTCCACCCTGACCTCGTCGGCATTCAGGTACGCGTGATGCAGCGCCTCGGCGCCAAGCACGTGCTCGTCGTGTACGGGATGGACGGCATGGACGAGGTGTCGCTCGGCGGCGCCACGCTGGTCGGCGAGTTGCGCGACGGCGAAATCCGCGAGTACGAGATCCATCCGGAGGACTTCGGCATGCAGATGGTGTCGAATCGCACGCTGAAAGTCGCCGACGCGAACGAGTCGAAGGTCATGCTGCTCGACGCACTCGACAACAAGCCCGGCGTCGCGCGCGAAATCGTCACGCTGAACACCGGCACGGCACTCTATTCGGCAAACGTCGCTGCCACGATCGCGGACGGCATCGTGCTCGCGCGCGAAGCGATCGCGAGCGGCAAGGCGCGCGCGAAGGTCGACGAACTGGTGCGCTTCACCCAGCAATTCAAGCAGTAATCACGTAGCGAGACATTTATGAGCGACATTCTCGACCGCATCATCGCGGTCAAACGCGAAGAAATCCGGGCGGCCGAACAAAGCGCACCGCTCGAAGAATTGCGGCTCGAAGCGTCGTCGCGCGATCTGCGCGACTTCGTCGGCGCAATCCGCGCCAAGCACGCGGCGGGTCTCGCCGCGGTGATCTCGGAAGTGAAGAAGGCGAGCCCGTCGAAGGGGGTACTGCGCGAGCACTTCGTGCCGGCCGACATCGCACGTTCGTACGAGAAGCACGGCGCGGCGTGTCTGTCCGTGCTGACCGACGTGCAGTTCTTCCAGGGCAGCGTCGCGTATCTGCAGCAAGCGCGCGCCGCGTGCCAGTTGCCGGTGATTCGCAAGGACTTCATCGTCGATCCGTATCAGGTCGTCGAAGCACGCGCGATGGGTGCCGACGCGATCCTGCTGATCGCCGCCGCGCTCGAAACCGCCGAGATGCAGGACCTCGAAGCGCTCGCGCATTCGCTCGGTCTCGCGGTGCTCGTCGAAGTGCATGACAGCGATGAACTCAAGGAAGCGCTGACGCTGAAGACGCCGCTGATCGGCATCAACAACCGCAACCTGCGCACCTTCGAAACCTCGCTCGACACGACGCTCGGCATGCTCGACGCGATTCCGGACGACCGCATCGTCGTGACCGAGTCGGGCATCCTGTCGCGCGACGACGTCGAGCGCATGCGCGCGCGCAACGTGCATACGTTCCTCGTCGGCGAGGCGTTCATGCGCGCGGACGAGCCGGGCGTGGAACTTGCGCGGATGTTTTTCTGAGCACGGCGCTCGCATAAGCAAGGACACGTACCATGAGCATGGAACGCGAAATCAAGCTGGCACTGCCGGCTTCGCAGGTGCAGGCGGCGACGCAGTGGTTCGCCGCCCGCGCCGGCAAGAACGGTCGCGCCATCAAGCTCGTGAACATTTACTTCGACACGCCGCAATTGACGCTGGCGTCGTCGAAGAGCGCGCTGCGTCTGCGGCAGACGCCGGACGGCTGGCTGCAGACCTTCAAGACGGTCGGCACGGCGACGAACGGCTTGCATAGCCGGCACGAATGGGAAATGCCGGTCGCCGGCGCGAAGCTCGAAATCGATTCGCTGCTGAGCGCTTGCGACGAACCCGCCGCCGCGGCCGCTCTGAAACAGGCCGCGCCTGCGCTGATCGAGCTGTTCCACACGAATTTCACGCGCACGCTATGGCTGCTCGACACCGACGGCGCCCAGATCGAGGCGGCGATCGATCAAGGCGACGTGCTTGCCGAAGTCGACGATGAAGCGCGCCGCGCGCCGATCTCGGAGATCGAGCTCGAACTGAAGTCGGGCGACGAAGCGGCGCTTCACACGCTCGCCGCCGAACTCGGCAAACGGATTGCCGGCCTCGCGCCGGATGACATCAGCAAGGCGCAGCGCGGCTATCGGTTGCGCGCGGGCTGAGCGCGGGATGGGCGCGGGATGGGCGCGGGTTGCCCGAAACCCGCGGCACCTCATGCGCTTGCTTGTCGCAGCTTGAGCTAGCCAGCGTTTGCTGCGACACTTCCCCGCCATGACCTCCGCTACCCGTACCCGCTCCAGTTCGCCGCAGGCATCGTTGTTCGACGATGCCGCCCCAGCTCCCGCCGCAGCCTCGGCGGACACCACCACCGCCGCCCCGCCCACGCTCGAAGCTCAATTCGCCGCGCTGCCGGCGGCCTGGCGCGCGCATTTGAAACCCTTCATCGACAGCGACAGTTACGCGCCGCTGTGCCGCTTCGTCGACGGCGAGCGTGCCGCCGGCAAAACCATCTATCCGGCCGACGTGTTCCGCGCGCTGCGCCTGACGAGTCCCGACGAAGTGAAGGTCGTGATCCTCGGCCAGGACCCGTACCACGGCGAAGACCGCGGCACGCCGCAGGCGCACGGTCTCGCGTTTTCGGTCGCGCCCCACGTGCGGCCGCCGCCGTCGCTGCGCAACATCTTCAAGGAAATCGCCGCGAGTCTCGGTCACGCAACGCCGCAGCACGGTTGCCTCGACAGCTGGGCCAGACAGGGCGTGCTGCTGCTGAACACGGTGCTGACCGTCGAGCGCGACAGTGCCGCGAGCCACGCAAAACGCGGCTGGGAAAAATGCACGGACACGCTGATCCACGAACTCGCGACGCGGCATCGGAACCTCGTGTTCATGCTGTGGGGCGCGCATGCGCAGGCCAAGCGCGCGCTGCTCGGCGGCAAATCGCACTATGTGCTGGAGGCGCCGCATCCGTCGCCGTTGTCCGCGCATCGCGGCTTTCTCGGTTGCGGCCATTTCGCGAAGGCGAACGAATATCTGCTGCAGCACGGCCGGGAGCCGATCGACTGGCGTCTGCCGGACGACGCGCAAATGCTTGCGTGACAGCGTCGCCTTCGGAGGATGGCGATACAAAGCGAAAACGCCACGGAGGGTGAACCCCTCCGTGGCGTTTTTTATTTCACCGCTTGCGCCGCATCCAGGCGGCACAAGGCAGGCGGACCCGCTTAAACCGCGGCGATCGCTTCGCGTGCCGAGCTCAGCGCGGCGGTCGCGGCGTCCGGGCCCATGTTCAGGCCTTCGGCGTAGATGAAGTTCACGTCGGTCATGCCGAGGAAGCCGAGGAAGCTCTTCAGATACGGCGTCTGGCTATCGTTCGGCGTGCCCAGATACTTGCCGCCGCGCGCCGACACGACGTGGACCTTCTTGCCCGTCACGAGGCCTTCCGGACCGTTCGCGGTGTAGCGGAACGTGATGCCCGCACGCGCGATGAAGTCGAAGTACGTCTTCAGTTGCGACGAGATGCCGAAGTTGTACATCGGCGCGCCGATCACGATGACATCGGCGGCTTGCAGTTCAGCAATCAGCGCTTCGCTGCGAGCGGCGATCTCGGCTTGTTCCGGCGTACGCTGCTCGGCAGGCGTGAAGAACGCGCCGAGCACGGCGTCGTCGAGATGCGGCAGGGGTTCGGCTTGCAGGTTACGGACGACGACTTGCGCGCCCGGATTCGACTGTTGCAGCTTTTCGGTCAGTTCGTTGACGAGAAGCGTCGAGTTCGCGCCTTGCGAACGGGCTGCCGAGTTGATTTGCAGGATCGTGGTCATGGTTGACTCCAGTAGAGGGCGCGCAGTGTTGCGCGAGTGGAGCCATTGTGTTTTTTTAACGACCGGCGAAAAAGCCGTCCGGCGGCGACGGATTGTTGCATGGGTGGGACAATCGACTACCCTCCTCCGCCGATTGACGCCGAGACGGGCGACGATGGGTGGACCGCCCGGTGCGGCCCACCACCCCGCCGATCACTTCGTCAGCCAGCGCTCCAGGGCTTTGCGCGCGGCGGGACGGCGATCGCTGACCGTAAGCTTGTAGCGCGCCACTTCGGGACCGTCGAGCTTCACCTGTGCGACCCGCAGCTCGTCGCGGCGGAACGCGTGCACCTCGACCTTTGCGCCCGGCTGGTAGCGCGCCAGCAGAGCATCGATATTCCCGCCGGTCACGCGCAGGCCATCGAGCGCGATCAGCACGTCGCCAGCGGAAAGGCCCGCTTTCTGCGCGGCGCTGCCCTCGTGCACCGTCGCGAGCGCGCAGTCAGCGCCGCCGCGCAACCGCACGCCGAGCGACGGCTTGCCGTTCTTGTCGGCGTCCGGCGCGAGCGTGATGCCGAACGGCGCGAGCAACGCGTCGAGCGGCAGGTCGCGCGTGCCGCGCACGCCCTCGGCGAACAGTTCGGCGAGTTCCGCGCCGCTCGCTTCCGCAAAAATCGCCTCGATCTCGCTTTCGTCGACGCCCACTGGCTTGCCGCGATAAAAATCACGGCCAAAGCGCTTCCACAGCAGACGCATCACGTCGTCGAGCGATTTCTGGTTGCCGGTCTGCACACGGATCGTCAGATCGAACGCGAGCGCGATCAGCGAGCCCTTCGTGTAATAGCTGACGATCGCGTTCGGCGCATTCTCGTCCTGCCGGTAGTACTTGACCCATGCGTCGAACGAGCTTTCGGCGACGCTCTGCTTAAGGCGCCCGCTGCCGCGCTGCACGCCGCCGATCACCTTGCCGAGCAGGCCGAAATAGTCGTCCTGCGAGATCACGCCGCTGCGCACGAGAATCAGGTCGTCGTAATACGACGTGAAGCCCTCGAACAGCCACAGCAGCGATGTGTAGTTTTCGACGCCGAGGTCATACGGCGCGAACACGGCCGGCTTGATCCGCTTCACATTCCATGTGTGGAAATACTCGTGGCTGCATAGACCGAGATAGGTCCGATACCCCTCGCTCATCGCGTCGCGGCCCTGCACCGGCAGATCGGTGCGATTGCAGATCAGCGCGGTCGACGCGCGATGCTCGAGTCCGCCGTAGCCGTCGGTGACGGCCTGCGTCATGAACACATAGCGCTCGACCGGCGCCTTCTTCGATTTCGGCTCGAACAACGCGATCTGCGCCTCGCAAATGCGCTTCAGATCGTTGCACAGCCGCTCCATGTCGAGCCCGATCACACGACCAGCAATCACGACGTCGTGCGGCACGCCGTGCGCCTTGAACGTCGCGAGCGCGAACTCGCCGAGCGTCACCGGATGGTCGACCAGCTCGTCGTAGTTCAGCGCGCGATACTCGCCGAAACCGTAGCGCTTAGTGCCGCGCGCTTCCGCCAGCGCGGTCGCGACACGCCAGTCGCGATACGCGGCACCTTGAGGCTTCTGGATATCGACCACGCACTGCGCGTCTTCATGGCCGAGCGGCGACAGGAACACGCTCGTGCCATTAAAAAAACCGATGGTGTCGTCCAGATGCGCGGCGCGCACCGACATGTCCCAGGCGTACACCTCGTAGCGCAGCGTCAAGGCGCCCTTGACCGGCGCGGCCTGCCACGTGTGCTTGTCGATCTTCTCGACGCGCACCTTGCGGCCCGCTTCGTTGACCCCGCGCAGCGTCACGATGTTGCGCGCGAATTCGCGCACCATGTAGCTGCCCGGAATCCATACCGGCAGCATGAAACGCTGGCCGGCCGGATCGGGATCGGCGACGGTCACGGTGACTTGGAACAGGTGGGCGGCGGGGTTACTCGGAACGATGGTGTAGCGGATCGGCTTCATCGGCGGCGTTTGGGAGTGTCAGGGGAGTGAGGCGAAGAAGTTCGAGGCTCGATGCGAAAGGAGGCGCTGCGTGCGCCTCCTTTCGGTTGAAACTGCATCTGTCGCGCGCCTCAGGCGTGCGTGGCGCTGCGTGCAGCGCGCTGCTCAGTGCACCGCGGACAGTTCCTTGTCGAGCCGGTCGGCCGGCACGGCACCTGGCAAACGGCGACCGTCGGCGAGGAACACCGTCGGCGTGCCCTCCACGTTCATCGAACGGCCGAGCGCGAGGTTCTTGTCGATCGCGGCGGTGTCGCAGGTGGCGGCGGCGGTCGGCGCCTGACGGTCCTGCATCCACGATTCCCACGCCTTCGCGCGGTCGGCCGAGCACCAGATCGACTTCGACTTGGCCGTCGAATCAGGCGACAACACCGGGTACAGGAAGGTGTAGACCGTTACGTTGTCGATTGACTGCAGCGATTTTTCGAGCTGCTTGCAGTACGGGCAGTTCGGATCGGAGAACACCGCGATCTTGCGCGCGCCGTTGCCGCGCACGACCTTCACCGCGTTGCCGAGCGGCAGGCTCGCGAAGTCGATGCGGTTGGTTTCCGACAGGCGCGCCTCGGTCAGATTCTTGCGCGTCTTCGAGTCCACCATGTCGCCGAGCATCAGGTAGTCACCGCTCGCATCGCTGTAGATGATCTGCGTGCCGAGGTTCACTTCGTACAGGCCCGCGATCGGCGTCTTCGACACGCCCTTGATCGTCACGTCGGACAGACGGCTTTGCAGGGTGGCTTTGAGCTTGTCGGTGGTCTGGTCGGCCTGCGCCGAGCAGCCGAGCGTGGCGGCAGCAATCGCGAGCGCGGCGGCGGCGATGCGGAAGGTCTTTTTCATGCTGGAGTCCTGGGGGTCATTCGCGCATCTGCGCGTTTGTTACGTTCCGGCCGCGCGCTTTGGCCGCTATCGGTTCAATCAGGCTCGATCAGGTTCGACCGGGGTCGGATTGCGGTTCGCAGCGCGTCGATGCGGTCATGATACCTGTCCCGGGCGCCCGTGACCGACCATCGGCTATCCGCACGACGCCTCGTTGCGGTTTACCCCAGCGCGGCCGACACGAGCCAGCGCTTGATGAATGGCTGCGCGCCGACGAACGCCATGCCGGTATTGCGCACGGCGCGCGCGAGCGGACCGGGGACCGAAAACAGTTTCTGCAGGCCGTCGGTGGCGATCATCAGCGCGCGAATGTCTTCGCGACGCGCGCGTTCATAGCGACGCAGCAGCACCATGTCGCCGAGATCGCGAAACGACTCCTTTCCGCCGATCGTGCTCGCTAGCGCGGCGACGTCGCGCAAGCCGAGGTTCATGCCCTGCCCCGCCAGCGGGTGGATCAGATGCGCGGCATCGCCGACCAGCGCGACACGCGGCGCGACCAGCCGGTCCACGGTCTGCAACGCGAGCGGGAAGCCCTGCGCGGGCGTCACGCACTCGAGCGCGCCGAACTGCTCGCCGCTCACGTGCTCGACTTCCGCGGCGAGCCGCTCGGGATCGAGCGCGAGCAATTGCTCAGCGTGTTCGGTGCGGGCCGACCAGACTAGCGACACGTGGCCGTCCGGCATCGGCAGCAACGCGATGATCTCGCCGTCGCGGAACCATTGGTACGCGGTTTCGCCGTGCGGCTTGGCAGCCTTGAAATTGGCGACGACGCCGATCTGCCGGTAGTCGCGCCGCACCATCTTCGAGCCGATCTGCGCGCGCACCCACGAGTGCGCGCCGTCCGCGCCGACTACCAGATCCGCTTCGAGCACGTTGCCGTTCGCGAGGCCGACGCTCGCGCTGTCGACGGAGAAATCGAGAGCCTGCGCGCGCGTGTCGATCCACGTGAGGTTCGGCTGGAAGCGCAGCGCGGCATCGAGCGCGCGCTCGATCACCGACGACTCGACGATCCACGCAAGCTGCGGCACCGATGCCTGAAACGCGGAGAAATGCAGTTCGGCGTGCGCGTCGCCGTAGACGCGCATGTCGTAGACGGGACCGAGCCGTGAGTGATCGAGCGCCTGCCAGACCCGCAGCCGTTCGAGCAAGGCCTGCGAACTCGACGACAACGCATAGACGCGCGAGTCGAAGGCAGCACCGGCGGGCAGCGCCGCACAAGGCTGCGCGAGCAGTGCGACGCGCAGTCCGGCTTGCGTGAGCGCGAGCGCCGCGGTCTTGCCGACGAGCCCGCCGCCGATCACGGCGGCATCAAAGGTCTGGTGGTGTGCGTTCATGCGCGCATTATAGCCGCGGGGGGTGCGGGGGACGGATCGACGGGCGCGGCATTCAGGCTCGGTGGGCGGGCCCCCGATGGCTCGTGCTAACGCGTCGCGGCGCTCGCCGCGAGCGCCGCATTCGCCTCGCGCATGCGCATGAAGTCGCGATCGGACGAGAGGTTGCGCCATGCGGCCGCCTCGAGCTCGGCCTTGCGATCGCGCTGATCGCTGCGTACCGCGCAGTCGGGGAACACGCGGTCGAACACGCTCCACAGCGAGTCGTAGTCGTTCTTATCCGCGAACCGCGCGATGTCGGCGCGGTCTTCGTGCGACAGGTGGGTCGACAAACAGTCGATCGTCTGACGGTCTGTGGTGGCCTGCGCTTCGTCGAAATTCGGAGCGACCCATGCAGCGACCACGCCGACCACGATCGCGGCGGCGACGCCGATCCCGACCCATCTCATCATTCGCACGCTGGCCCCCCGGAAATGGAGCTCTACCGGCTCTGAACTGACGATTCTACAGTGGCTATGCGCAAATGCGCCGCCCGGTACGCGCGGGCGAACGGGTTACAATTGCATTTTTCGTGAAAACTCGCACTCAATCGTCGAGCCAACGCCCCGATTCGGTGACTTGTCCGCTCCGCTGAGCCTGCCGCACCCCACCTTACGCGAAGGCTTTCCGAATCCGCGCGCAGCGTCGAGCGCATCACGCAACCTACTGATTCACTGAAGGATTTCCATGAGCCTCCAATGCGGCATCGTCGGCCTGCCTAACGTCGGCAAGTCCACCCTGTTCAACGCACTCACGAAGGCGGGCATCTCCGCTGAGAACTACCCGTTCTGCACGATCGAGCCGAACGTCGGCATCGTCGAGGTTCCGGACACCCGTCTGAAGGCGCTTGCCGAAATCGTCAAGCCGGAGCGCATCCTGCCGGCGGTGGTCGAGTTCGTCGATATCGCGGGTCTGGTGGCCGGCGCGAGCAAGGGCGAAGGCCTCGGCAACCAGTTCCTCGCGAACATCCGCGAAACCGATGCGATCACGCACGTCGTGCGCTGCTTCGAGGACGACAACGTGATTCACGTCGCGAACAAGGTCGATCCGCTGTCGGACATCGAGGTGATCAACACCGAACTCGCGCTTGCCGACCTCGGCACCGTCGAAAAGGCGCTCGCGCGCTATTCCAAGGCGGCCAAGTCTGGCAACGACAAGGAAGCCGTGAAGAACGCGGCGGTGCTGGAGAAGGTGCGCGCGCAACTCGACCAGGCGAAGCCGGTCCGCGCGCTCGATCTGAGCGATGAAGAAAAGGCCACGCTCAAGCCCTTCTGCCTGATCACCGCGAAGCCGACGATGTATGTCGCCAACGTGAAGGAAGACGGCTTCGAGAACAATCCGCACCTCGACGCGGTCATGAAGTTCGCGGCCGCGGAAGGCTCGCCGGTCGTGGCCGTGTGCGCGGCGGTCGAAGCGGACATCGCCGACCTCGACGAAGCCGACATGGAAGTCTTCCTCGCCGACATGGGCATGGAAGAGCCGGGCCTGAACCGCGTGATCCGCGCGGGCTACAAGCTGCTCGGCCTGCACACCTACTTCACGGCCGGCGTGAAGGAAGTGCGCGCGTGGACGATCCACATCGGCGATACGGCGCCGAAGGCGGCCGGCGCGATCCACACCGACTTCGAGCGCGGCTTCATCCGCGCGCAGACGATCAGCTTCGCCGACTACATTACCTACAAGGGTGAACAAGGCGCGAAGGAAGCCGGCAAGATGCGCGCGGAAGGCAAGGAGTACGTCGTGCACGATGGCGACGTGATGAACTTCCTGTTCAACGTGTAAGCGCGAAGCGGCGCACACTGCGCTGCGCGAGTAAGGCCCGCGAACCCTCCAGGGTTGCGGGCCTTTTTTGATTGCGCGCTACGACGTGCGCAACGCGTCGAGACAACGGGCATTGATGTGCGGATTTGCAGTGGTGACGGCCGAGACAGCGTGCAATGTTTTGGACTTGTAGTTTTTCGGCGCATCTTCAATAAACGGAATGCCGCACACACGGGATATCGCCAGAATGTGGCTATCGCCCTGGACCGGGTCTACGACCTTCGACACAGCAGCGGGATTCCTCGGCAACGCATAGGCAAAAGCGATTCCTAAACCTTCCGCGTTCGCGCCGTCGGCCGCTACGGCCAGTTTGGGCGCAAGTGCAACCCAATCTGCGCGACCTGTTCCGATCCGTTCGAAAAGCCGATCGACAGCTGCTTCGTCCAGCGACCTGAGAAACGCGCCCGCCCCTTGCCGGCCAATCGCCGCCGATACCTCAGCAGGAGTGTTGCCTTGCACGGCCCCCACTGCTCCTGACGCACACACCAAGTTCATGACCGCAAGAAGTTTTTTCATCGTTCTACCCGAAGCTGTCGGTCACCACTTGACGAGACTCGTTCGCGGACGATGCGGTCCGAAATGACGATGCATCCGTTCGACGCGCTACCCGGATGACCTTCCGGTATCGGCCCAACGGATCGGACCGCCTGCATAACGGGATTGTTTTTGCCCGCGCCATCATGTTAGACACTCAATACCAGTTCGAGCGCTCGAGCTTACGGCATAGACAGATGGGCGAATGTCAAAAGTAATGGTCGCGGAACACATCCATGCGGCACCTCGCCAGGCTTTGAATCGCCCGCGATCCTCCCGAACCACCGGCCATTTATTTCCTTTCCGTGACAGCCAATGCTAAATTTCGGCTTCCGGCGCGCCGCCACCCATGGTCCGCGCCGCACGGCATCCGACGCCGGAATGTCATCGAACACAACTAGAATCGCGCGATTCGCGTCCGCGCCCTTACGAACAGGAGATAAATCGATGAATTACAAGCCGCTGTTCCGTTCACTATCCGTCGCCGCTGTATTGAGCTTCGCCGTCAGCCAGGCGGCTCATGCCGCGACCGAAATCCAGTTTTGGCATGCGATGGAAGCCGCCCTGGGCGAACGTCTGAACGACATCGCGAACGACTTCAACAAATCGCAGAGCGACTACAAGATCGTGCCCGTTTTCAAGGGCACCTACGACCAGACTCTCGCCGCCGGCATCGCCGCCTATCGCAGCGGCAACGCACCGGCGATCCTGCAGGTCTACGAAGTCGGCACCGCGACGATGATGCAGGCGAAGAAAGCCATCGTCCCGGTCACGCAGGTATTCAAGGACGCGGGCGTGCCGCTCGACCAGAAGGCCTTCGTGCCGACCATCGCCAGCTATTACAGCGACTCGAAAACCGGCGAACTGATCTCGATGCCGTTCAACAGCTCGACGCCGGTGCTGTACTACAACAAGGATGCGTTCAAGAAGGCCGGCCTCGATCCGAACCAGCCGCCGAAGACCTGGGCCGAGTTGCACGCCGATGCGCAGAAGTTGAAGGCCTCGGGCATGTCGTGCGGCTACTCGTCGGGCTGGCAGAGCTGGATTCAGCTCGAGAACTACAGCGCGTGGCATGCGGCGCCGTTCGCGTCGCGTAACAACGGCTTCGACGGCATGGATGCGCAGCTCGAATTCAACAAGCCGCTGCAGGTCGCGCACATCCAGTTCCTGCAGAACATGGCGAAGGACGGCACCTTCACCTATGTGGGCCGCAAGGACGAACCGGTGTCGAAGTTCTATAGCGGCGACTGCGGCATCATCACGAACTCGTCGGGCTCGCTCGCGACGATCAAGAAATACGCGAAGTTCAACTTCGGCACCGGCATGATGCCGTACGACGACAGCGTGAAGGGCGCGCCGCAGAACGCGATCATCGGCGGGGCAAGCCTGTGGGTGCTGTCGGGCAAGGACCCGGCCGTCTACAAGGGCGTCGCGCAGTTCCTCGCGTATCTGGCCACGGCGCCGGTCGCCGCAAAGTGGCATCAGGACACCGGCTATCTGCCGATCACGACCGCCGCGTACGACCTGACGCGCCAGCAGGGCTTCTACGACAAGAACCCGGGCAGCGACACCGCGATCCGCCAGATGCTGAACAAGCCGCCTCTGCCGTTCACGAAGGGTCTGCGTCTGGGCAACATGCCGCAGATCCGCACCGTGATCGACGAGGAACTCGAACAGGTGTGGGCTGAGAAGAAGACGCCGCAACAGGCGCTCGATTCGTCCGTCTCGCGTGGCGACGACCTGCTGCGCCGCTTCGAGAAGGCCGGTAACTAAGCATCGCCTGCTGGCACGGTTCCGGCGCGGGAGCGCCGGAATCCGTCGTTGCAGCACACTCTGGAAATCCCGATGGATAAGCGCTCTTACTTCGGCACCAGCGCACTGCCCTACCTGCTCGTCGCGCCGCAGCTGATCATCACGCTGGTGTTCTTCCTATGGCCGGCCGGCGTCGCGCTCTGGCAATCGACACAAACTCAGGACGCGTTCGGTACATCGAGCGAGTTCGTCGGACTCGCGAACTTCAAGCAGCTATTCGCCGATCCTCTATATCTCGCGTCGTTCAATACGACGATCGTGTTCTGCACGCTCGTCACCGTGTCGGGCCTCGTGATCTCCCTGTTGCTCGCGGTCTGCGCGGATCGCGTGACGCGCGGCGCGAAGGCCTATCAAACGCTGCTGATCTGGCCGTACGCGGTCGCGCCCGCGATTGCCGCGGTGCTGTGGTCGTTCCTGTTCAACCCGAGCATCGGCCTCGTTACGTATGCGCTCGCGAAATACGGCCTCGTGTGGAATCACGCGCTGAACCCCGGTCAGGCGATGTTCCTCGTCGTCCTCGCATCGGTCTGGCAGCAGATCAGCTATAACTTCCTGTTCTTCTATGCGGGGCTGCAGGCGATTCCGCGCTCGCTGATCGAAGCGGCCGCGATCGACGGCGCCGGTCCGGTGCGGCGCTTCTTCGGCATCGCGCTGCCGCTGCTGTCGCCGACCACGTTCTTTCTGCTGGTGATCAACATCACCTACGCGTTCTTCGACACTTTCCCCGTGATCGACGCGGCGACCGGCGGCGGGCCAGGCCAGTCCACCCGTACGCTGATCTACAAGATCTTCGCCGAAGGCTTCCAGGGGCTCGACATCGGCAGCTCGGGCGCGCAGTCGGTCGTGCTGATGATCATCGTCGTCGCGCTGACCGTCGTGCAATTCCGCTTCATCGAACGCAGGGTTCAATACTCATGATCGAGAACCGACGCGGTTTCGACCTGTTCTGTCACGCGGTGCTGATCATCGGCGTCGCGCTGGTGGTGTTTCCGGTGTACGTCGCGTTCTGCGCGGCGACGATGAGCGAACACGAGGTGTTCACGGTGCCGCTATCGCTCGTGCCGAGCACGCACCTGTTCGAGAACATCGTCACGATCTGGACACAGGGCACCGGCAATGCGGCGGCGCCGTTCAATCGCATGCTGCTCAACAGCCTCGTGATGGCGCTCGTGATCGCGATCGGCAAGATCGCCGTGTCGATGATCTCCGCGTACGCGATCGTCTACTTTCGCTTTCCGTTTCGCACCGCCGCGTTCTGGCTGATTTTCATCACGCTGATGCTGCCGGTCGAAGTGCGGATTTTTCCGACCGTGCAGGTGGTGTCGTCGATGCATCTGAGCAATACGTACACCGGTTTGACACTGCCGCTGATCGCGTCGGCGACCGCGACGTTCCTGTTCCGCCAGTTCTTCAAGACCCTGCCGGACGAGCTGATGGAAGCCGCGCGCATCGACGGCGCCGGAGCGCTGCGCTTCTTCTGGGACGTGGTGCTGCCGCTGTCGCGCACCACAATGGCCGCCCTCTTCGTGATCACGTTCATCTACGGCTGGAACCAGTATCTGTGGCCGATCCTGATCACCAGCCAGCAGTCGCTGACCACCGCGGTGATCGGCATCAGAGGCATGATCGCCTCGGGCGATACGGCGACCGAATGGCACCTGGTGATGACGGCCACGCTGCTCGCGATGCTGCCGCCGCTCGTCGTGGTGCTGACGATGCAGCGCTGGTTCGTGCGCGGCCTCGTGGATTCGGAAAAATGATCCGGCATCGCGGACTGCGACAAGCACTCAAAATTAAAGGCTAGAACGGCATGGCTGCACTGACTCTGCAAAGCGTTAAGAAAACCTACGACGGCAAACAGTTCGTGCTGCACGGCATCGACGTCGACGTGGCCGACGGCGAATTCGTCGTGATGGTCGGCCCGTCCGGGTGCGGCAAATCGACGTTGCTGCGGATGGTCGCCGGCCTCGAGCGCATCTCCGACGGCAGCATTTCGATCGCGGGCAAGGTCGTCAACGAACTGGAACCGAAGGATCGCAACATCGCGATGGTGTTCCAGAACTACGCGCTGTATCCGCATATGAGCGTGGCCGAGAACATGGGTTACGCGCTGAAGATCGCGGGCGTCGATCGCGCGCAGATCGCGAAGCGCGTCGATGCCGCCGCTCAGATTCTCGAACTCGGCGCGCTGCTGCAGCGCAAGCCGCGCGAGCTGTCGGGCGGTCAGCGGCAGCGTGTCGCGATGGGCCGCGCGATCGTGCGTGAACCGGCTGTGTTTCTGTTCGACGAGCCGCTGTCGAATCTCGACGCGCGTCTGCGCGTGCAGATGCGCCTCGAAATCCAGCGCCTGCATGCGCGGCTCAAGACCACGAGCCTGTACGTCACGCACGATCAGATCGAAGCAATGACGCTGGCGCAACGCGTGATCGTGATGAACAAGGGCCACGCCGAGCAGATCGGCGCGCCGACCGAAGTCTACGAGCGGCCGGCCACGGTGTTCGTCGCGAGCTTCATCGGCTCGCCGGGCATGAACCTGCTGGAAGGCCGCATTTCCGACGACGGCTCGACCTTCGACGTCGCCGGCAACGGCCCGAAGCTGCCGCTCGCGGGCGTGCCGTCGATCGGCCGCGAAGTCGCGACGGGCCGTGAATGGACGCTCGGCATTCGCCCCGAGCATCTGAGCCCGGTCACGGCCAACGCACCGTCCGCGACGCTCACCGTCGATTCCTGCGAAATTCTCGGCGCGGACAATCTCGCGCACGGCCGCTGGGGCAAGCACGATGTGACAGCGCGGCTGCCGCACGCGCATCGCCCGGCCGCCGGCGAGGTGCTCCAAGTCGTGTTGCCCGCGCAGCATCTGCACTTTTTCGACCCGGCGACGGGACGGCGCGCGAACTGACACCGCGCCTGGACGCCGCCGCCTGCTCACGAACGGCGGCGCCGCGCAATGGCTCCGACGATCGGCGATATGGAGCGCGCAAATATCCCACTACCCGGTGCACGACGCGGCCCGCCACCGGTCCGTCCCTGCCGCCCGGCCCCCGCCGCGAAGTACAATGCCACCTGAACCACATGCCGCGCGCGGCAGCGTCGTCGAATCCGACGCCGCGCCGGCCGGCGCCGGGTGTTCCGCCCGGCCCTCACACCGATTACCCATTCAACCCCGACTGCCCGCCCGCATGCGGCCGGCGTCGTCAACGTCTACTGCAAGCAAATGGCCCAATACGTTTTCACCATGAACCGGGTCGGCAAAATCGTGCCGCCCAAGCGCCAGATCCTCAAAGACATTTCGCTATCGTTCTTCCCCGGCGCGAAGATCGGCCTGCTCGGCCTGAACGGCTCGGGCAAGTCGACGCTGATCCGCATCATGGCTGGTGTGGACACCGAGATCGAAGGCGAAGCAACGCCGATGCCGAACCTGAACATCGGCTACCTGCCCCAAGAGCCGCAACTCGATCCGCAGAAAACCGTGCGTGAAGCGGTCGAGGAAGGCCTCGGCGACGTGTTCAACGCACAGAAGAAGCTCGACGAAATCTACGCGGCCTACGCGGAGCCGGACGCCGACTTCGACGCGCTCGCCGCCGAGCAGGCGAAGTACGAGGCGATCCTCGCGACGACCGACGGCAGCGCCGAGCAGCAGATCGAAATCGCCGCCGACGCGCTGCGCCTGCCGGCGTGGGACGCGAAGATCGAGCATCTGTCGGGCGGCGAAAAGCGCCGCGTCGCGCTGTGCAAGCTTCTGCTGCAAAAGCCCGCCATGCTGCTGCTCGACGAGCCGACCAACCACCTCGACGCGGAATCGGTCGAATGGCTCGAGCAATTCCTGACGCGCTTCCCGGGCACCGTGGTCGCCGTCACGCACGATCGCTACTTCCTCGACAACGCCGCCGAGTGGATTCTCGAACTCGACCGCGGCCACGGCATTCCGTGGAAGGGCAACTACAGCAGCTGGCTCGATCAGAAGGAAGAGCGCCTGAAGCAGGAAGAAGCGTCGGAATCGGCGCGCCAGAAGGCGATCAAGAAGGAGCTCGAGTGGGTGCGCCAGAATCCCAAGGGCCGCCAGGCGAAGTCGAAGGCGCGTATCGCGCGCTTCGAGGAACTGAACAGCCAGGACTACCAGAAGCGCAACGAAACGCAGGAAATCTTCATTCCGGTCGGCGACCGCCTCGGCAATGAAGTGATCGAGTTCAAGAACGTCAGCAAGTCGTACGGCGATCGTCTGCTGCTCGACAACGTCAGCTTCAAGATCCCGGCCGGCGCGATCGTCGGCATCATCGGTCCGAACGGCGCCGGCAAGTCGACGCTGTTCCGGATGCTGACCGGCCGTGAGCAACCCGATTCGGGCGAAATCGTGCAGGGCCCGACCGTCAAGCTCGCTTACGTGGACCAGAGCCGCGAAGCGCTCGCGGCCAACAAGACCGTGTTCGAGGAAATCTCGGGTGGCGCCGACGTGCTGACGGTCGGCAAGTACGAAACGCCGTCGCGCGCGTATATCGGCCGCTTCAACTTCAAGGGCGGCGACCAGCAGAAGATCGTCGGCAATCTGTCCGGCGGCGAACGCGGTCGTCTGCACCTGGCGAAGACGCTGATCGCGGGCGGCAACGTGCTGCTGCTCGACGAACCGTCGAACGACCTCGACGTCGAAACGCTGCGCGCGCTCGAAGACGCGCTGCTCGAATTCGCGGGTTCGGTGCTCGTGATCTCGCACGATCGCTGGTTCCTCGACCGTATCGCGACGCATATCCTCGCGTTCGAAGGTGACTCGCAAGTCACGTTCTTCGACGGCAACTACCAGGAATACGAAGCGGACAAGCGCGCGCGTCTCGGCGAGGAGGGCGCGCGGCCGAAGCGTCTGCGCTACAAGCCGATCTCGCGTTAACGAGCGGGGCACACCGGCCTGTTTGGCGCAATGCCGGACGGGCCACGGGGCATGCGCGTTGCTATTCGTCACTTGATGCAGGCGCGCGTTAAAGTCCCGCGCACACGACAGACGGTCAACACGGCGCCGCGCGACGCGCGGCGCCGTGACGAGGAGACACAGGCATGGCGATGTCGAAGGGCAGGCGCTGGATCGTCGTCGTGGGCGGAACGCTATTGGCGTTGATTCTGATGACGATCGGCGCGATGCAATTCGCGCAACAGGAAGTCAAGAATCGCGTCAGCGCGGCGCTCGGGCCGCTCGGCAGCGTCGATAGTATCGATGTCGGCCTCACCTCGGTACACCTGACCCACGTCGTGCTGAAGGCGCCGCCAGGCTGGCCGGCGGGCGAACCTCTACGCGCCGACGAAATCACGATCACCCCCGATGTGCGCGACCTGATCGCGCGGCGCATGCATATTCGCGAGGTCGTCGTGCGCGGCTTCGACATGGCCGTGCTACGCACGAAGGACGGTTCGCTGAATCTGCTGCCGAACCTGCGCGAATCACTGAACCGCGGCGATCATCCGGGCGGCGCCGGCACGGCGCCGCCGATCCCGCGCGAAAAACTGGTCGACCGTATCCGCTTCGAACACGGCAATTTCCACTTCTACGACATGAGCGTCGGGCCGCCGCCTTTCAAGGTCACGGTCAGCAACGCGAACGCGAGCGTCGACAATCTGCATCTGCCGTCGCTCAGCGAGCCGACCAATGTCAGCGTTCGCGGCTCGCTGAAGGGTCCGGCGCATACCGGCACCGTGACGTTCGACGGTTGGATCAAGATCGCCAGCCGCGATTCGCAGACCACGACCACGCTGCACGGTGTCGATGTCGCGATGCTCGATCCGTATCTGCTGAAGAAGGCCGGCGCACGCGCGCAGGTGACGGGCGGTACCGTCGATCTGTCGATTGAATCGACGGTGCGCAACTATCACCTGCACGCGCCCGGCACGGTGACGGTCCACAATCTGCAACTCGCCGAAACCGACAATCCGCTCGAGACGTTCATGTCGATTCCGACTCGCGCCGCCGTCGCGGCGCTGAAGACGCATGACGGCAACATCACGCTGCATTTCGTGCTCGACGGCGATCTGCGCGATCCGAAGTTCTCGGTACGCGAAGGGATCCTCAAGCGCATCGGCGAGGGGTTTGCGAAGGCGCTCGGGGTCAGCGTCGAAGGCGTCGCGAAGGGTGCGGGTGAGACCGTCAAAGGCCTCGGCAATGCGCTGAAGAATCTGTTAGGACAGTAGGGGCAGCGCTCCGCTCAAACCGGCAAACCCAACTCGCGCAGCTTTGCTTCCGTTTGCGCGGCGTTCGTGTGATGCACGCCGTGCCAGCCGAGCGCCGTCGCGGCTTCGGCGTTTTTCGCGTTGTCGTCGATGAAGACGAGTTCGGCCGGCTCGACGCCGGGCAACTGCAACTCGATGCGCCGGCGCATCTCCGCGAAGATCGCAGGGTCGGGCTTCACGAGTTTCACGCGCCCCGACACGACGATGTCGCGAAAGCGCCGCAGCACAGGATAGTGTTCCCACGCATACGGGAAGGTCTCGGCCGACCAGTTGGTGAGCCCGAAGAGCGGCACCTCGGCCGCTTCGAGCTTTTCCATCAGCGCGATGCCGTCGTCTAGCACGCCCGCCACCATCTGGTGCCAGCGCTCGTAGAACGCGCGGATCAGCGGCGCGTGATCGGGAAACTGCGCGATCAGCTCGTCGGTGGCTTCGACGATCGGCTGGCCGCCATCCTGGCGGATCACCCAGTCCATCGAGCAAACGTGCGTGAGGAACCAGCGGCGCTCCGATTCGTCGGGAATCAGCTCGCGGTACAGGTACTCGGGACTCCAGTCGATCAGCACGCCGCCGAAATCGAACACCACTGCCTTGATCGCCATGCACCACGCTCCGTTTGAAAGGTCGCCGCTACGCTCAGATAGGTTGTGTGCGCAGTTCGAGCCACGCCTTTGCGTCGCCCGACACATGCGGCGCGAGGCGCGCGCGCACCGTCTCGTGATACGCGTTGAGCCACGCTCGCTCGTCGTCGCGCAGCAGCGACAGCTCGATACAGCGCGTGTCGATCGGGCACAGCGTCAGCGTCTCGAACTTCAGGAAGTCGCCGAATTCGGTTTTTTCGGCGGCCACGTTCAGCACGAGATTTTCGATACGCACGCCCCACTTGCCCGGCCGATACAGACCCGGCTCGTTCGACGTGATCATGCCCTCCTCCATCGCGGTCCACGGTTCGGCCGGCGCGTAGTGCGAGATCACCTGCGGGCCTTCGTGCACGTTCAGGAAGTAGCCGACGCCGTGACCGGTGCCGTGGCCATAGTCGGCGCCGGCCTGCCAGATCGGCGCACGCGCAATCGCGTCGAGCATCGGCGAGCGGATGCCACGCGGGAATTGCGCGCGTGACAGCGCGATCATGCCCTTCAGCACGACGGTGAAATCGCGGCGCTGTTCGTTGCTCGGCGTGCCGATCGGGACGACGCGCGTGATGTCGGTCGTGCCGCTCAGGTACTGGCCGCCCGAATCGATCAGCAGCAGGCCGTTGCCTTCGATCACCGCATGCGACTCCTCGGTCGCGCGATAGTGCGGCATCGCGCCGTTCGCGTTGAAGCCCGCGATCGTCGCGAAGCTCAGCGACACGAAGCCGGGACGGCGCGCGCGGGCGGCCGTCAGACGCTCGTCGATCGTCAGTTCGGTGACGCGCTCGCGGCCCAGCGCGCTTTCGAACCACGCGAAGAATTCGGCGAGCGCCGCGCCGTCCTGCTCCATCGTGTCGCGCACGTGCGCGGCATCGGCGGCGGTCTTGCACGACTTCAGGAACGTGGACGGATTGATCGCCTCGACCACCTTGACCGACGACGGCACCGCCTGCAGCGAGCCATACGTGATGCGGCGCGGGTCGATCAGCAGCGTGCTGCCGGCAGGCAGCGCGGCGAGCGCGTCAGCGGCTTTGGCGTACGGCTCGACGCTGATGCCATCGCGCGCGAGCACGTCGGCGAGCGCCGGCGACACTTTGCCGTCGGCGATAAACAGCGATACGCGATCCAGGCCGATCAGCGCGTGCGCGACGAACACCGGGTTGTAGCTGACGTCGGCGCCGCGCAGGTTCAGCAGCCAGGCGAGGTCGTCGAGCGTCGAGATGAAGTGCCACTGCGCGCCTTTGTCCGCCATCGCGCGGCGTAGCTGCGCGAGCTTGTCCGCGCGCGCGACGCCCGCTTGCGGCGCGGCGTGCTCGAAGACGGCGTCGGCGGGCAGTGGCGGGCGCTGCGCCCAGATCGCGTCGAACAGGTCGACGTCGGTGCGCAGCTGCACGCCGCGCGCGCTCAACGCGGCACTCAGCGCGCGCGCGGCCGCGACGCCGAGCACAGCGCCGTCCACACCGACCGTGCCACCGCTCGCGACGTTCTGCGCGAGCCATTCGAAATGCGGCGTCGTCAGCTGGCCGCCGGTCATTTTCATCAGCTCGACACCGGTGCCGGCGAGCTGCGCGCTCGCCTGCTCCCAGTAGCGGCTGTCGGTCCAGACGCCGGCGAAATCGGCGGTGACGATCAGCGTGCCGGCCGAGCCGGTGAAGCCCGACAGCCACTGGCGGCCTTGCCAGCGCCCCGGCAGATACTCGGACAGATGCGGATCGGCCGACGGCACGAGGTAAGCGGCGATGCCTTCGCGCGCCATCGCGGCGCGCAGGCTCGCGAGGCGCTCGGGAATGGAGGAGGTTTCGGGAAGTCGGGCGTTCATGGAGTTACCTGCAAGGATTCATCGACGGATTGACCGGCGCGAAAGCAGGCCGACCGTCACGGCGACGGCGACGAGCGCGACGGCGGTGGATACCGGCCATTCGAGCATGTCGCCGTCATGGAAAAGACCCGTCACGTTGCCGGCCATGCGCGCGATGCTCGTGCCTAGCACGCCGGCCAACAGCGCGGCCCACCAGCGCGCGCGGCTCGCCCGGCGCAGCGGGTGCAACCACCAGCCCGCGAGACCGATCACGGCGCCGAGAACGAGAATGCCTGGCCAACCCATCAGGCGTGGGCTCCGGATTGGGTGCCGAAACAGGGCAAGTTCAATTTCGGATTCGTCTCATAGGCCGACGGAGCCGCCAAGGCTAGCATTTCGGGCTCTTAAACTATAGAAGTTCAGCACGGCGCTTTCCGCATAGCGGTTGAGTTTAGGGGTCGGGGTGTGCTTAGGCAAGTTGCAAGCCTGACGAAAACGCCTCACGCTCCGCTCGTTGCCTGGCTGACGCCGCGCCATGCGCATCGCCCTTATCGAACCCGACCTACAACACGCCAAACTGGTCGACCGGCTCATTTTCGCCGGCGGCCACGTATGCCTGCACTTCACCACCAGCGCCACCTTCCTGCAGCGCGCCACCGACGAATTTTTCGACCTGCTGATCACCGAAAGCTGGGCCGGCGACCATTGCGCCGAAGACGTGATCCCGCGCGCGCGTTCCATCCTGCCAGGCCTGCCCATCATGATGCTGATTGCGGCACCGCGCGAATGCCAGATCGTCGCCGCGCTGCACGCCGGCGCCGACGACTGCCTCAGCAAACCGGTGCGCGGCCCTGAAATGCTCGCGCGGGTCGAGGCGCTGCAGCGCCGTGCGGGCCTGCGGCGGCCGCCCAAACGTCGGCGCGACGTGATCGGCGGCTATACGTTCGACGCGGCGAATTTCGCCGTGACCTTCCGCGAGCTGACCGTCATCCTGACGCCGAAGGAATTCCGCCTCGCGCTGCTGCTGTTCAACAATCTGGCGCGACCGGTGTCGCGCGCGCATATTCTCGAAACCGTGTGGTCGCGCCGCCGCGACGTAAAGTCGCGCACCATCGACACCCACGCGTCGCGCGTGCGCGGCAAGCTGCAACTGCGTCCGGAGCTTGGCTACGCGCTGACGCCGGTCTATGGTTACGGTTATCAGCTCGACGCGATCCCGCCGGAGACCCAGCCAGGCGAGAGCTGACGCATGCGGGGTATACGGCGTGCAGGATGTGAGAATCGTGAAAACGCTATAATATAGGGCTGAACGATAGCTCCCCCAAATGCAGCTTCTAACGATCGGAATTAACCATCACACTGCGCCTGTCGCCTTGCGCGAACGCGTGGCGTTTCCGCTCGAACAGATCAAGCCCGCTCTGGATACGTTCAAAGGCATCTGGGTGGGCCGCATGGCCCCCAATGCGCCGGAAGCGGCAATTCTGTCCACCTGTAACCGCACCGAACTCTACTGCGCGACCGACGACCTCGCCGCGCGCGAAGCTTCGGTCCAGTGGCTGTCGAAGTACCATAACCTCCCCATCGATGAACTCGCGCCGCACGTCTACGCGCTGCCGCAGTCCGAAGCCGTGCGCCATGCGTTCCGCGTCGCGTCGGGGCTCGATTCGATGGTGCTCGGCGAAACGCAGATCGTCGGACAAATGAAGGACGCGGTGCGCACCGCCTCCGAAGCCGGCGCCCTCGGCACCTATCTGAATCAGTTGTTCCAGCGCACCTTCGCCGTTGCGAAGGAAGTGCGCAGCACCACCGAAATCGGCGCGCAGTCGGTATCGATGGCCGCCGCCGCGGTGCGCCTCGCCCAACGCATTTTCGACAAGATCTCGAACCAGCGGGTGCTGTTCATCGGTGCTGGCGAAATGATCGAGCTCTGCGCGACGCATTTTGCCGCGCAACATCCGCGTGAACTCGTCGTCGCGAACCGCACCGCCGAGCGCGGCATGCGGCTCGCCGAGCGTTTCAACGGCCGCGCCATTCCGCTTTCCGAACTGCCCTCCCGGATGCACGAATTCGACATCATCGTGTCGTGCACGGCGTCCACTTTGCCGATCATCGGTCTCGGCGCTGTCGAGCGCGCGGTCAAGGCGCGCCGTCACCGGCCGATTTTCATGGTCGACCTCGCAGTGCCGCGCGACATCGAACCCGAAGCCGGCCAGCTCGAAGACGTGTTCCTGTACACCGTCGACGACCTCGGCGCGATCGTCCGCGAAGGCAATGCGTCGCGCCAGGCCGCGGTCGCGCAAGCCGAAGCGATCATCGAAACGCGCGTCCAGAACTTCATGCAGTGGCTCGACGCGCGCAGCATCGTGCCGGTGATCCGCCACATGCACACGCAGGCCGACACGCTGCGCCGCGCGGAAGTCGAACGCGCGCAGAAAATGCTCGCGCGTGGCGACGACCCGGCCGCAGTGCTCGAAGCACTGTCGCAGTCGCTCACCAACAAGCTGATCCATGGTCCTACTCACGCGTTGAACCGCGCGAGTAGCGACAACCGCGACAAGCTGATCGAGCTGATGAGCGGCTTCTACAAACACTCCGGCTCTTCCGAGCGTTAGCGGCGCAGTGCTCGCCGCACCCCGCACGCCATCGCCGTGGCTCGCGAAGTGCTTCCGCCCCGGGCATTCGCCCGTTCCCCTGGCCGCATCCTTTCCGGAGTCCGCTCCGCTACCCGCCCGATGAAAACGAGCATGCAACGCAAGCTCGACCAGCTGACCACCCGGCTGGCCGAACTGAACGACCTGTTGAGCCGCGAGGACATCACCGCCAACCTCGACCAATACCGCAAGCTCACGCGCGAACACGCGGAGCTTGGCCCGGTCGTCGAGCATTACGGGCTTTGGCGGCAGGCGCAGAACGATGCGGCCACCGCGCAGGAACTGCTCGCCGACGCGTCGATGCGCGATTTCGCCGAAGAGGAAATCCGCGCGGCGCGCGATCGTATGGAAACGCTCGGCGTCGAGCTGCAGAAAATGCTGCTGCCGAAAGACCCGAACGACGAGCGCAACATCTTCCTCGAAATCCGCGCCGGTACCGGCGGCGACGAGTCCGCGCTGTTCGCTGGCGATCTGCTGCGCATGTATCTGCGCTATGCCGAACGCAACCGCTGGCAGGTCGAGATGATGTCGGCGAGCGAATCGGATCTCGGTGGCTATCGCGAAGTCATCGTGCGAATTGCCGGCGATGCCGCGTATTCGAAGCTGAAGTTCGAGTCGGGCGGGCATCGCGTGCAGCGTGTGCCGGCCACCGAAACGCAAGGCCGCATCCATACGTCTGCCTGCACGGTCGCGGTGATGCCCGAAGCGGACGAGATCGGCGAGGTCGAGATCAATCCGGCCGATTTGCGCATCGACACGTTCCGCGCGTCGGGCGCGGGCGGCCAGCACATCAACAAGACCGATTCCGCGGTGCGCGTCACGCACTTGCCGACGGGCATCGTCGTCGAATGTCAGGACGACCGCTCGCAGCACAAGAACAAGGACCGAGCGCTGAAGGTGCTCGCCGCGCGCATCAAGGACAAGCAAACGCACGAGCAGCAAACAAAGGAAGCGGCGACGCGCAAGAACCTGATCGGTTCGGGCGACCGTTCGGAGCGCATCCGCACCTACAACTTCCCGCAGGGGCGCCTCACCGATCACCGCATCAACCTGACGCTGTATCGCCTCGACGCGATCATGGACGGCGATCTCGAAGAACTGATCGCGGCGCTCGTCAGCGAGCATCAGGCCGAACTGCTGGCCTCGCTCGGCGACGCGGACTGACGCCCCTGCAATGACCGACGCCTCCCCGGTTCCGCTCGACCCCGCCGCTCCGCCCGCGACGGCCGACGCGCTCTTGCGCGCTTCGCCGCTGCCGCCGCTCGAAGCGCGGATTCTGCTTACGCATGTGCTCGGCTGGCGGCGCACGCAGCTGATCACGCGCAGCGAGGAGCCGCTCGAGCGCGCGAGCGTCGAGTGTTATCGCGCGCTGGAGGCGCGGCGCATGGCCGGCGAGCCGGTTGCGCAACTCGTCGGCGCGCGTGAGTTCTTCGGGCTCGAATTCGAAGTGACGCCGCACGTGCTGATTCCGCGCCCCGAAACCGAGCTGCTGGTGGAGACCGCGCTCGCGGCAATCGAAGCCCGGCCGCGCCCGCGTGTGCTCGATCTCGGCACCGGAACCGGCGCAATCGCGGTGGCGATCGCGTCGATGCGGCCCGAGGCCCACGTCTGGGCACTCGACCGCTCGGCCGACGCGCTCGCCGTCGCCGCGCGCAACGGCGCGCGCCTGCTCGACGCGAAGCGCCCCGGCGGCGCCGTGACGTTCCTGCACAGCGACTGGTACGGCTCACTCGACACCGCGCTGCGCTTCGACGCGATCGTCAGCAATCCGCCGTATATTGCGAGCGGCGACCCGCATCTCGCCGAAGGCGATCTGCGCTTCGAGCCGCGCGGCGCGCTCACCGACGAGGCCGATGGCCTCAGCGCGATCCGCGCGATCATCGCCGGCGCGCCCGAGCGTCTCGCCGCCGATGGCGTGCTTTGGATCGAGCACGGCTACGACCAGGCCGAAGCCGTGCGCGCGTTGCTGGGCGCGCGTGGTTTCGCCGAGGTCCGCTCAGAGCGCGATCTCGCCGGCATCGAGCGAATCAGCGGGGGCGTGTTGCGCGCCGCCGCGGCCTAAGCGCGGTCGCCAATGCTAAAACCCCAGGCGCGACGCGGCTGCGGCCGCCCGTAGCGAAATCCGCTATCATTTCAGCCTATTCCCATCCTTTATCGGAACCGCAAGGTCAGTCATGGATACGCAACAACGCATTAAGCAAATCGTCGACGGCAACAACGTCGTTCTCTTCATGAAGGGCACGGCCCAGTTCCCGATGTGCGGTTTTTCCGGCCGCGCCATCCAGATCCTGAAAGCGTGCGGCGTCGGTGAAATCAAGACCGTCAACGTTCTCGAAGACGACGAAATCCGTCAGGGCATCAAGGTGTTCTCGAACTGGCCGACCATTCCGCAGCTCTACGTGAAGGGCGAATTCATCGGCGGCTCGGACATCATGATGGAGATGTACGAATCGGGCGAACTGCAGCAGCTGTTCGCCGCGGCCTGAGCGCTCTACGGTTCGTTCGCATCATCAGGCGCCGCTAGCCATGCAGCAAGCACGCACCGCGGCGCCCCGCCGGCTGATCGTCGCGATCACCGGCGCCACCGGCGCCATCTACGGCATCCGGCTGCTCGAGACGTTACGGCGGCTCGGCGGCGTCGAGAGCCACCTGCTGATTTCGAGCGCCGGTTGGCTCAACATCCAGCATGAACTCCAGTTGGGCAAAGAAGACGTGCATCCGCTCGCGGATGTCGTCCATTCGGTTCGCGACGTCGGCGCGAGCATCGCGTCCGGCTCGTTCGCGACCGATGGCATGATCGTCGCGCCCTGCTCGATGAAAACGCTCGCGAGCATCGCGCACGGTTTCGCCGACAACCTGATCACCCGCGCCGCCGACGTCACCCTGAAGGAGCGTCGCCGTCTCGTGCTGCTGGTGCGCGAAACGCCGTTCAACCTCGCGCATCTGCGCAATATGACGGCCGTCACCGAAATGGGTGGAGTGATCTTTCCGCCCCTGCCCGCGTTCTATAACCGGCCTGCTTCGATCGACGAGATGGTCGACCACACGGTCGCACGCGTGCTCGATCTTTTTGCGCTGGGACCGTCGTTGTCGCCGGCGTGGCAAGGACTGCGGGAAGCGCAGGAATAACTGCGGCAACGCAGATTAACAACGCGCGCGACACAATCAATTCCCCCCCCGCCCATTTATCAAACTGGTGTGCGAACCTATATTGGTAGCAACCCAATTTCTCCGTGCCGTGCTGTCACGGCCGCGCTGCTGTCATGAACCGCTTACCTTCCCTTTTCCTGTCCCACGGCTCGCCCACACTGCCGATCGATCCTTCGATGCCGTCCGCCGAGTTCGGGGCGCTCGGCACGCAATTGCCCCGTCCCGAGGCGATCCTGATGTTGTCGGCGCACTGGGGCACCGCGCAGCCACTCGCGAGCATCGCGACGGCGCCTGAAACCATCCACGATTTTTTCGGCTTTCCGCGCCAGCTCTATGAAATCCAATACCCGGCACCGGGCGCACCCGACGTCGCGCGCAGCGCCGCCGCGCTGCTCGGCGCGAGCGGCATCGTCGCGGACGTGCAGCCGCACGGACTCGACCACGGCGCATGGGTGCCGATGTTGCTGATGTTCCCGCAAGCGGACGTGCCGATCGCGCAGTTGTCAATCCAGCCGCACAAGGACGCCGCGCATCATTTCCGTGTCGGCCGCGCGCTGCGCGCGCTGAAAGACGAAGGTGTGATGGTGGTCGGCTCCGGCCAGATCACCCATAACCTGCGCGCCGCCGATTTCTCCGCTCGCCCGGAAGACGCCGACCCGCGCGTGACCGAATTCACCGACTGGTTCGAAGACAAGCTCGTCGCGCGCGATATCGACGCGCTGCTCGACTATCGCCGCCAGGCGCCGCACGCGGTACTGATGCATCCGACCGACGAGCATCTGTTGCCGGTGTTCGCCGCCCTCGGCGCCGCCGACGACGACTATTCGATTGCGATCCAGTCGCTCGGCACCTATCAGCGCTCGCTCGCAATGACGAACTACGTGTTCGGCACCGCCTGACCCGCCGCGAAACCACCCGACAGCAACGACCAACGAAAAAGCCCGCCTGATCATCGATCAAACGGGCTTTTTATCCAACGCGAAGGACCCGCTTCGAGCGGCCCCTTCGTTGCGGCGAACGCTCAGTGCGCGCCGATGCCTTCGAGCACTTCGTCGTGCACGAGCCGCTCGTCCAGATACTCCGAACGGTAGCCGCTGTTCACGCCCCAGAAATAGAACACCAAAGAGAAGGCGATCACGACGAGCATGTCCCAGCCGTACGGCAGAATGCCGAAGCCGCCGAACTCCTTGCTGCCGATCAGCGACAGGATCGCCATGATCGGCAGATACGCGACCAGCCACCAGGCGGCCTTCAGATCGCGGTTCCAGCCCTCGAAGCCCTGCTTGGCCTGGAAGTAGAAGTACACCGGCAACGCGACGACCATCAGCAGAATGATTTCGCCGGTCAGCGGCCACTTCGCCCAGTACAGGATCAGCGACGCACAGACGAACGCGAACGGCGCGATCACCTTCATGCCGGCGATGTGCAGCGGGCGCTCGAGATCGGTTGCCGCGCGGCGCAGCGCCATCAGGCTGATCGGGCCGGTCAGGTACGAGATCACGGTCGCGACCGAGATCACCGCCGCGAGCGAGCTCCATCCGCGGAAGAAGAACAGGAAGATGAACGACACGAACAGGTTGAACCACATCGCCTGACGCGGCACGCCGTAGAACGGATGCACCCGGCCGAAAATTTTCGGCATCGTGTTGTTGCGCTCCATCGCGTAGATCATCCGCGTCGTGGTCGCCATATAGGTCGTACCGGTGCCGCTCGGGCTCACGAACGCGTCGACGTACAGCAGGAACGCCAGCCAGTTCAGGTTCAGCGCAATCGCCAGCTCCGCGAACGGCGAAGCGAAGTTGAAGTGGCTCCAGCCCTTCATCACGTCGGCCGGATTCACAGCGCCGATGTAGGCGATCTGCAGCAACACGTAGATCACGAGCGCGAGCAGGATCGAGCCGATCACCGCGAACGGCACGCTCCTGGCCGGATCGCGCGCTTCACCGGCCAGGTTGACCGGGCTCTGGAAACCGTTGAACGCGAACACGATGCCGCTCGTCGCGACCGCAGTCAGCACCGCCGACCAGCCGTACGGCGCGAACGTGGTCGTCTGGCCGAAGTTCTCGGTG
Source organism: Paraburkholderia atlantica (assembly GCF_000092885.1). NCBI lineage: Bacteria > Pseudomonadati > Pseudomonadota > Betaproteobacteria > Burkholderiales > Burkholderiaceae > Paraburkholderia > Paraburkholderia atlantica. Next base: position 3,097,925 of record NC_014117.1, read on the forward strand.
TGGACGCCGGTCATCATCAGACCGACGATCGTTGCGCCCGGGATCAGGAACTTGAAGATCGTGATGGCCGAGTTGGCGCGCGCGAACAGCTTGACGCCCCAGTAGTTGAGCAGGAAGTAGATGATCACGAGGCCGGCGGACAACAGCAGGCCGTTGGTGGTCAATGACCCGTCGACGAAGAGAGCGTGCGCCCACGGATAGGGCCACGTACTCATGTATTGAATCGATGCTTCGGCCTCAATTGGGATCACCGATACGATCGCGATCCAGTTGGCCCAGGCGCTGATGAAACCAACCAGCGCACCGTGCGAGTAGCGCGCATAGCGCACCATCCCGCCAGATTCCGGAAACATCGCGCCGAGTTCCGCGTAGGTCAGTGCAATCGCGAGAATCACCACCGCGCCGATGATCCATGCGCAAATTGCAGCGGGACCGGCAATCTTTGCAGCCTTCCACGCGCCAAACAGCCACCCGGACCCAATGATCGAACCCAGACCGGTCAGCATCAGCGCGAATGGCCCGATGTTCCGTTGTATAGAACTTTTCACGTCTTCTCCTAAATCAGAACCATGTCGGCACCGCGTGGCATCGCTTGTGGCGGTGGGGACGGGTGACGCGCATGTAAGCGCGTGCAGATGCGAAATAGGTGCAACCGACGCGCGGCGCGTAGTTTAACGGTTGCACCGCGTTGCTGCAGGGAAACCAACTAAGGGTTCTCCCTGGCAAGAGATCAGTCTGATACGTAAAATTTGTAAGAAACCATCGCGCCAGTCCGATAAGTTTCGTGCAGACTGTTGACCTCCGTCCGAATTCGCCGTATAACGTTCCAGCAGGATTTCAAGCGGCGAGTGAAGTGGTTCTTTCGTAGTTCGCCCATCAACGGTACTCCGGTTGGTCCCATTACCCCCTTCCTTGATTTTCATGCACCCCCGGGCTTCGGCCTTATTCACCATTTTTAGGAAAAAGTAATATGGAAACCGGTACCGTCAAGTGGTTCAACGACGCTAAGGGCTTTGGCTTCATCACTCCGGACGGCGGCGGTGAAGATCTGTTCGCGCATTTCTCGGAAATTCGCGTCGACGGCTTCAAGACGCTGCAAGAAAACCAGAAGGTTACGTTTGAAGTGAAGACGGGCCCGAAGGGCAAGCAAGCAGCTAACATCAAGCCGGTGTAAGCTTCTAGCTTCCTTCTGGACGCAAAAAACCCCGCCTCGGCGGGGTTTTTTATTATCGGCGGCAAATCAAATCAATCGATTAAATTTGCCGTCTTCGCAATTCGCGGCGGATTATTTTTCCGATTATTCGCGATTATCCGAACACGCGCCGGGCGTGAATACCGAGGCCTGTCGCCACGCTCGCGAGGCGATCGCCGAACACCGCTTTCGCGTCCGGAAACGCCGCCGCCAGCGCGCCCGACAGAAACGCGAGGCCGGTCGAGCCGCCGGTAAAATAAATCGCGTCGACGTCGCGCGGCGCGACACCCGCCGCCTGCACCGTATCGCGCGCGGCCTGCACGATACGTCGCGTTTCGTCCTGGCCGGCCTTGATGAGTTGCACTTCGTCGAACGCGAGGCGCAGATCCTCTTCCACTTGTTCGAGATCGATCACGGTCTCGCCGCCCGCTGCCACGCCGATCTTCGCCTCTTCCGCGTGCGCGGCGAGCGCGTGCCCGAACCGCTGCTCGACTACGCGCATCAGCCGGTCATGGTGCTTCGTCTCCGTGAAAAGGTGCCGCATCAGCGCGAGTTCGCTGATCCGCTTCGGCGTGTAGACGGTATTGATCAGGTGCCACGTCGCGAGATCGAAATAAATTCGGTTCGGGATTTCTCGCCCCTGTGGATCGAGCGACTGATAACCGAGCTCGCGCAGGATCGTCACGAGTTCCACGCGGCGGTCGAAGTCCGTACCCGCGACGTGCACACCGTGATGCGCGAGCACGTCGTCCTTGCGTTCGACGCGCTTCCTCCGTTCCGGCCCCACCCGCACGAGCGAAAAGTCCGACGTACCACCGCCGATGTCCGCCACAAGCACGAGTCCTTCGGCGCTCAGATGCGATTCATAGTCGAACGCAGCCGCGATCGGTTCATACTGAAAGTGGATCTCGCGCAAACCGACCGTGCGGGCAGCGGCTTCGAGCTGTTGCTGCGCCATCTGGTCGGCGCGCGGGTCGTCGTCGACGAAGAACACCGGGCGGCCCAGCACCGCGCGGTCGATCGCGCCGCCGGCGCTCGCCTCGGCCGCGCGCTTCAGATGGGTGAGGAATGTCGCGATCACGTCGGTGTACTTGATCGCACTGCCGTCACCGAGATCGGTCGTATTTTCGGCGAGCGGCGAGCCGAGAATGCTTTTCATCGAGCGCATCAGCCGGCCGTCGAAACCGTCGATGTAGGCGGCAAGCGCCGCGCGCCCGAATTCGCTGGTGTTTTCGTCGGTGTTGAAGAAGACCGCGGTGGGCAGCGTCGTGTACGCGCCTTCGACCGGCGCCAGCTTAAGCTGCGGGCCGCTCGGAATCGCGACGGCCGAATTGGAAGTACCGAAGTCAATCGCGCAATAGTTCATGGCAGGAATGGCCGCTCACGGCTGGCGCGCACAGATAGGGGAGCGGCTTTGTATCACGAAAACTCCGGCAGCATCAACTGAAGTTGCGGAGACCGTGGCAAGATCGGCTGGAATCGTCGCGCGGAACGGATTTTGCTGCGGCCGACCGGATACGCCGCCCCATTTCGCCATCGAGGAGACTTCGCGTCATGAGCGTGCCGCCCACCGCCGCCGTCGATGACCAACCCGCCATGCTGATCGAAACCGACTTGCCGTCGCGGCTAGACCGCCTGCCGTGGGGCCGCTTTCATACTCTGATCGTAGTCGCGCTCGGCGTGACGTGGCTGTTAGACGGGCTCGAAGTGACGCTCGCCGGCGCGGTCGCGAGCGCGCTGAAAACGAGCCCGGCGCTGCGCTTTTCGAATGCCGACGTCGGCCTCGCGGGCAGCGCGTACATTGCCGGCGCGGTGCTCGGCGCGCTCGGTTTCGGCTGGCTGACTGACCGGCTCGGCCGCCGCAGGCTGTTCTTCATCACGCTGACGCTCTACCTGGCCGCGACCGCGGCGACCGCGCTGTCGTGGAATCTGATGAGCTTCATGCTGTTCCGCTTCCTGACCGGCGCGGGTATCGGCGGCGAATACACGGCGATCAACTCGACGATCCAGGAATTCACGCCGGCACGCGTGCGCGGCTGGACCGACCTCGGCATCAACGGCACGTTCTGGGTTGGCGCGGGGCTCGGCGCCGCGGGCTCGCTGGTGCTGCTCGATCCGCATCTACTGCCTTCCGACTGGGGCTGGCGCGCGTGTTTTTTCATCGGCGCGGTACTCGCGCTCGGGATTCTGCCGATGCGCATCTGGATACCCGAAAGCCCGCGCTGGCTGCTCACGCACGGTGACGAGCGCGACGCACGGACGATCGTCGAGGGCATCGAAACGCGTTTTCGCGACGACGGCCACCCGCTCGCCGACGACGCCCTCACGCGGCTGCGCCTGCGCGCGCGCGACCATACGCCGTTGCGCGAGGTGTTCCATACGCTGTTCAACGTGCACCGGCGCCGCTCGCTGGTCGGTCTCACGTTGATGACCGCGCAGGCATTCTTCTACAACGCAATCTTTTTCACCTACGCGCTCGTCCTCACCGACTTCTATCATGTGCCGGGCGGCGATATCGGCTGGTATCTGCTGCCTTTCGCGCTCGGCAATTTCCTGGGGCCCCTCGTGCTCGGGCGGCTATTCGATGTGATCGGCCGACGCAAGATGATCGCCGGAACGTACGCGATGTCGGCGATCCTGCTGACGCTGTCGGGCTATCTGTTCGAGCAGCAACTGCTCACCGTCGTCACGCAGACGGTCGCCTGGATGGTGATTTTCTTCTTCGCGTCGGCGGCCGCGAGTTCCGCGTATCTGACCGTCAGCGAATCGTTCCCGCTCGAAATCCGCGCGCTCGCGATTGCGGTTTTCTATGCGTTCGGCACCGCGCTCGGCGGCATCGTCGGACCGGCGTTTTTCGGCCGGCTGATCGACACGCACCAGCGCAGCGAAGTGTTTTCGGGCTATCTGGTCGGCTCGGGGTTGATGCTCGCGGCGGCGCTCGTCGCGGCGATCTGGGGTGTCGACGCGGAGCGCAAGTCGCTCGAGCATGTGGCGGCGCCGCTGTCGAGCGTGGCGGATGAGGAGGACGGCGTGGTCGGCACCGATGAAAAACGCGCGGACCGTGCCGCGCGGACCTGACCGCTTTGCGAAGTCACGCGGCAAACGCCGCGAGTCCGTCGCTCAGAACGCCTTCTTCCACCCGCCGCCGTACGCGATTTCCGCGAGCGCCACGCGCTGACGCGGCGCCTTCTCGCGTTCGCGCAGGACCGGGTCCAGTTTGTCGACGTCGCCGTAATGGCCAAGCGAGATCATCGCGATCGGCTCGACGTCTTTCGGCAATTCGAAGGTAGTGCGGAACGCGTTCACATCGAAGCCGCTCATCTGGTGCGCGGCGAGGCCGAGCGCGTGCGCCTGCAGCACCAGCGACATCGCCGCCGCACCCGCGTCATAGAGCGCGCAGCGATTGACGTCGCCTTTGTTGGTCAGGGTGTGCGCGGTCACCGCGATCAGCACCGGTGCGGGCGCATTCCAGCCCTGGTTGAACGGCACCAGCGTGGCGAAAGCCTTTTTGAACGCGACTTCATCGACGCTGCGATCGAATACGACAAAACGCCAGGGCTGCGCGTTATACGAGGACGGCGCCCAGCGCGCCGCTTCGAGCACCGCGCGCAATTGATCGCGGCTCACCGGCTCGCTCGAATACGCGCGCGGGCTCCAACGGCCTGCAATCAGTTCGTGAATGGCAACTTCGGTTGAGGCGGGTTTCTTGGCCATGCGCTTCTCTCGGTAGAAATTCATGATCGTCGGGCGGTTGCCCGAGGCCACATAGCATAACGGGCTTTCGGTGCGCGCTCCAACTTGCGGCGGGGGGCTATGCGCGCTGGCTGAAAAGCGCGCACGGCCCCGTAGTGGGGCCGTACGTCGTTGCGTCGCTGACGTGAATCTACGCGGTTCGCGAAGGCGATTCAGATTGCCTGCGGCGTCGGCACCTTGGCGGGGCGGTTGATGCGCAGCACGATCACCGCGGCGATCAGGCACAAGCCGCCGGAAATCATCGACGCGATCGTGTAGGTGCCGAGGCTCGCGCGCAGCATGCCCGCGCCGAGCGCCGCGAACGCCGCGCCGAGCTGGTGGCCGGCGACCACCCAGCCGAACACGATCGGCGCCGATTCCTTGCCGTAGACATCGGTGGCAAGACGCACGGTCGGCGGCACAGTGGCGATCCAGTCGAGACCGTAGAACACCGCGAACAAGGGCAACCCGAAAAAATCGATGCCGAACGCGTGCGGCAGATACATCAGCGACAGGCCGCGCAGCCCGTAGTACCAGAACAGCAGCACGCGGCTATTGAAGCGATCCGACAGCCAGCCCGACAGCGTCGTGCCGAACAGGTCGAACACGCCCATCGCCGCGAGCAGCGACGCGCCCTGCACTTCGGTCATCCCGTAGTCGCCGCACATCGCGATCAGATGGGTGCCGACATAGCCATTGGTGCTCGCGCCGCAAATGAAGAAGCTGAAGAACAGCAGCCAGAAGTCGCGCGTCTTGCTCGCCGACGCGAGCGTGCCGAACGCGATCGCGAGCGGATTCTGCCTGGTGACGGTGGTGTTCATCGGCGCGTCGTGCGGTTCGCCGTACGGGCGCAGTTGCATATCGGCCGGATGCTCGGGCAGCAGGAACGCAACGAGCGGAATCACGATGCCCGCCGCGAGCGCGACGACCCAGACGACCTGACGCCAGCCGTAATGCTCGGCGATCGCCGCGAGCAGCGGCAGGAACACCAGTTGGCCGGTCGCCGAACTGGCGGTCAGGATACCCATCACGAGACCGCGGCGCGTCGTGAACCAGCGCGTGACGACGGTCGCCGATAGCGACAGCGCCGCCACCCCGGTCGATCCGCCGACCATCACGCCCCAGATCAGCACCATCTGCCACGGATGCGTCATCAGCGACGACAGCGCGACGCCCGCGGCCATCGTGCCGAGCGCGGTCAGTAGCGTCGGGCGCACACCGAAGCGCTGCATCGCGGCGGCCGCGAACGGCCCCATCAACCCGTACAGCGCGATGTTCACGGAGATCGCGAGCGAAATCGTCGCGCGGCTCCAGCCGAATTGGTGCTCGAGCGGCACCATCATCACGCTCGGCGTCGCGCGCGTACCGGCCGCCGCGAGCAACACCAGGAACACCACGGCGACGGTCAACCAGCCATAGTGGAAACGTCCGCCTATCAGTCGCGCAGCCCAGTTCATCGGTTCTCCAATCGACGCGGCCCCGGTGGCGGCATCCTTCGTATTGTTACGGCTTCGGTAAATGATTTGTGACAGATCAGTCACAATAGTGTTGCGATGTTAGTTACTGGTCGGTAACATGTCAAGGCGTCAATTTCATTCGGGTGACTTGCCATGTCCGACAGCGAAACTCTCAAGCCTGCCGCTACTCGGGCGCGGCGCGCGCGCGGAGCGCAGACCGCCGGGCCGCAGGCGCAACAGCATCTGCTGCGCGCGGCCAGCGAGTTGTTCTATCGCGAGGGCGTGCGCACGGTCGGCGTCGATGCGGTGGTCGAGCGCGCGGGTGTGAACAAAATGAGCCTGTACCGGCAGTTTTCGTCGAAGGACGAGCTGGTCATGGCGTATCTGGAACAGAAGGACGAACAGTTCTTCGGCTACATCGAGAAGAGTTTCGCCAAACATCCGGGCGAGCCGGCGAAGCAGCTTCAGCAATACTTCGACGACCTCGCGGTGCGCGCTTCGGTCGACCATTACCGCGGCTGCCCGTTCGTGAACGTGTCGGTGGAGTTTTCGGATACCGCGCATCCGGCGCGGCAATTCGTGTTCCGCAACAAGCAGCGCTTGATGGCTCGGCTCGTCGAACTGTCGACGGCGGCTGGCGCCGACGATCCGCAAGCGCTCGCCGATGGACTCGGTCTGCTGATCGAGGGCGTGTACGCGGCGAGCCAGACTTACGGGCCGGGCCGCGGGCCGATCCTCGCCGCGCCGAAAGTCGCCGCGCAGTTGATTGCGGCCGCTTGCGCAAAGAAGCAGGCTCGCTGAGCCAGTCCTTCGGCCGGGTCCTTTAGAATTGCGCGCTTCCCCGTCACATCCGTCCGCCATGCCGTTGCCCGCCGAATCCCACGATGCCGTTGTCGCCGCGACCCGTCACTGGCTGACGGAAGCCGTGATCGGCTTGAACCTGTGCCCGTTCGCGAAGGCTGTGCATGTGAAGGGGCAGATTCGCTATGCGGTCAGCGAAGCGGACACGCTGGAAACGGTACTCACCGACCTGGAGGCCGAGCTGCAGACGCTCGTCGCCGCCGACCCCGCCGCCATCGACACGACGCTGCTGATCCTGCCGCGCGCGTTCGGCGACTTTCTCGACTTCAACGACTGCCTGTTCTTCGCCGACCGGCTGATCCGGCAGTTGCGGCTCGAAGGCGTGATTCAGATCGCGAGCTTTCATCCGCACTACCAGTTCGAAGGCAGCGAGCCCGACGACATCGAAAACTACACGAACCGGGCGCCCTATCCGATCCTGCATCTGCTGCGTGAAGACAGCATCGAGCGAGCCGTACAGGCCTTTCCCGACGCGGAAGAGATTTACGAGCGCAATCAGGAAACGCTGCGGCGCATTGGCCTCAAGGGCTGGGATGCGTTGATGAAGCGCTAGGTGACGCGCCAGCCTGGGCCTCAAGCCGGCACGAAAAACCGCTCCTTGAGCGCATCGAGCCCGAGCGTGTCCAGCACTTCGCCGAGTCGCTCAGCCGGCCGGCGCCGCGGCAGGTCCTTGTACTGCGCGATGATCAGCTCGTTTTTCATCGAGTGTTCCCAGCCGACCAGCTCGGTCACACTGACCTGATAGCCATGCGCTTCGAGTTGCAGGCAGCGCAGCACGTTCGTGATCTGACTGCCGAATTCGCGCGTGTGCAACGGATGCCGCCAGATTTCCGTCAGCGCGCTCTTCAGGGCCTTGCGCTTGTTCTGCCGCAGCACGCCGGCCACCTCGGCCTGGCAGCACGGCACGACGACGATGTACTTCGCGTGCTTTTCGAGCGCGAAACGGATCGCGTCGTCGGTCGCCGTATTGCACGCGTGCAGCGCAGTCACGATGTCGATCTCGGCGGGTAGCCGCGTCGACGTGATCGACTCCGCCACCGACAGATTCAGAAACGACATGCCCTTGAAACCGAGCCGCGCCGCCAGCTCTTCGGACTTCGTCACCAGATCTTCGCGCGTTTCAATGCCATAAATGTGCGAAGCCCCACCAGCGGCGTCCTGAAACTCCTTGAAAAACAGGTCGTACAGGATAAAACCGAGGTATGACTTGCCCGCGCCGTGATCGACGAGCGTCAGCGAACCGTGCTGGTCCTTCAGGTCCTTGAGCAGCGGCTCGATGAACTGGAACAGGTGGTAGACCTGCTTCAGCTTGCGACGGCTGTCCTGATTCATCTTGCCGTCACGCGTGAGGATGTGGAGTTCTTTGAGCAGTTCGACGGACTGGTTGGGACGGATTTCGTGGGTTTTGCCGGACATCGTGTGGGTCGCCATCAATTGCAGCGCGAACGTGCGACAGATGACGGAAAAAGAGAAAAGTTACTGCCAGTTTACCCAAACTGCGGCATTCCCAGCGAGCACGCCGCGCGGACCACGCGACATAGGTACTCTGCTGGGAAAATTTCCTGCTCGCCAAGGCGCTGCGCGCAAGTGGCTCGAGAATGGCTGAAAACGGCTTGCGCGCTGGCTGAGGCTGCGGGTGCAAGCCGTGTCGCCGAAAACAGGAGGCTGTCCGGCCGAGCGACCGGACATGCGAACCGGATGCATGTGGGGAGAGCGGTCCCGCAACGGGCCGAACGTTACGTAACCAGCAGCGACCGGCTTTGCAACCTGTCGCGCGCTCGGATGATCACAGAAGAGGCGGCAATGGATACGGTACCCAACGGAAACGTCGAACAGAAGTTTCAGGAAATGCTGGCGAAGCTGACCACCGCGCCGGCATGGTCGGAGAAACAGCAACTCGAACTGGAGATGGCTCGCGACATCTCGACGGAAATGCTGCGGCTCGCGGAGGTCATGCGCGACGGCAACGTCGACCTCGAAACCTGCCTGACGATGCTCAAGTACGCCAAGGTACTCGACTTCGTGATGACGACGCTCGCATCGCGACGCGACATCAAGCCGCAGACGTTGCGGGTGATCTTCAAGCTTGCCGGCCTGAAGGTCGATGAGGCGTATCCGGGTTAGCGCGTCGGCGTGTCGGTTAGGATGGCTTGGTATCGCGTTTCGCGTGTCACCACAAGACTGCAGCAACACCACCGCGCGGGCGGCTAGATGCCGCTCGCGACGCGGGCTTCCACACTCCCGTTGCACGGGTACCTCAAGCGCGCGGCGCCTCGACGGGCGGCGTTCCCTCATGAAATAGCGTCTTAAGCTGCGCGCGCAGCTCCGGTGAATCCGCGTGCTTGTGAACGCTGACGGCATGCTGGACTGCGGCTTCGAGCAGTTCGCTGTCACTGTCGGCGGACATCGCGACGGTGCAGTTCATTTCGCTCGGAAATTCGCGACAGTCGATATATTTGCGGGTCATGGCAATCTCCTTGAACCAGACGATCGATCTTCCATCGATTCGACAGGCGCCGCGCGTCGGCTACCGGCGCGCGACAGTGAAGGGCGCCGCAGCGGTTGCGTCGCAAGTGACGTGAATGGGGATTGACGCGAGGGAACGACGCGAACGACGTCCGATGGAAGATGTGTGAAAAGTATAGGTCGCGTGCGGCGCGAGCCAAGCGATGAACGAAGTTCAACACCAGTCGGCGGCGTTTGCCGTGCGCCGCGCGCGGTGTGACAATAACGCCCTTCGCGCCGTCCGTCCGTTCGGTCGCTGGCGGTGCACCGCCCTTTTCCCCCACAGATCCGCCGAACCGCATGCCCTCCTCGCTCGCTTCCGCCCGCGTCGCCGTGATCGGCGGCGGCCCCGCCGGCCTGATGGCCGCCGAGACGCTCGCCCGGCGCGGCGTGCAAGTCCACGTGTATGACGCGATGCCGTCGGTCGGCCGCAAATTCCTGATGGCGGGCAAAGGCGGCATGAACATCACGCATTCAGAAGCGCTCGAACCGTTTCTCGACCGCTACGGCGCGCGCCGCGAGCACATTGCGCCGCTGCTCGACGCGTTCGGTCCCGGCGCGCTGCGCGCATGGTTGCACGAGTTGGGCGTCGAGACGTTCGTCGGCAGTTCGGGGCGCGTATTTCCGTCCGACATGAAGGCCGCGCCGATGCTGCGCGCGTGGCTGCATCGGCTGCGCGAAGCGGGCGTGCAATTCCATATGCGTCACAAGTGGACCGGCTGGGCGTCACTGTCCGAATGCAACGCCGCGCACGCGCTGCGCTTCGCCACGCCCGACGGTGAGCAGACGGTCGGCCACGACGCGGTCGTGTTCGCGCTCGGCGGCGCCAGTTGGCCGCGGCTCGGCTCCGACGCCGCGTGGGTGCCGCTGATGACGTCGCGCGACGTGCCGGTGACGCCACTACGCCCGGCGAACTGCGGCTTCGACGCGGACTGGAGCCCGTATCTGCGCGAGCGCTTCGCCGGCCAGCCGCTCAAGACGATCGCGATTTCCCTCACCGACGTAGACGGAAAAGTCTACAATCGACAAGGTGAAATACTTCTGACCGAAACGGGCCTCGAAGGGAGCTTGATTTACGCGTTGTCGGCGCTGATCCGCGAGCGGATTCTGGCCGACGGCGAGCTCACGATCGCGCTGGATCTCGCGCCAGGCTTGCCGCTCGAGCGAGTCGTCGAGGAAGTGACGCGGCCGCGCGGCTCGCGCTCGATCGCGAGTCATCTGCACGGGCGGATCGGCATCGGCGGGGTCAAGCTGGCGCTATTGCACGAGATTCTGTCGAAAGAAGCATTCGCCGATGCAAGCGGCCTCGCGTACGCGATCAAGGCGCTGCCGGTGCGACTGCTGCGCGCGCGGCCGATCGACGAAGCGATCAGCACGGCGGGCGGCATCCCGTTCGAAGCGCTGGACGCGCATCTGATGATCGACCGGATGCCCGGCGCATTCTGCGCGGGCGAAATGCTCGATTGGGAAGCGCCGACCGGCGGTTATCTGCTGACAGCCTGTTTTGCCAGCGGGCTGGTGGCTGGCCGGGGCGCATGCGCGTATCTGGAAGCGCGCGCATCGGCGTGACGCGCGCACGCGCCGTCACCGCACCTTGAGCCGCCACAACGACGTGATCTCGGCCGCTCGCGCAACATACAGCGGATCGTTCTGATCGCTGGCCTTCGGATGGCGTGGACGAATGTCCTCGCGGCCCACCACAGTGAGCCCCGCGTGCCCAATCGCCGCCAGCAGCCATTCGCGCGTGCGCAGCCCGAGGTGCTCGGCGAAATCCGAAATGATCAGCCAGCCCTCGCCGTCCGGCGTCAGATGATCAGCCAGGCCGTTCAGGAAGCCGAGCAGCATGCGGCTGTCCGGATCGTAAACCGCGTATTCGAGCGGCGACGCGGGCCGCGCCGGCACCCACGGCGGATTGCAGACGACGAGCGGCGCCCTACCGTCCGGAAACAGATCGGCCTGCACGACCTCGACCTGCCCGGCGTAGCCAAGACGCGCCAGATTTTCACGCGCACACGCGAGCGCTCGCGCGTCCTGATCCGTCGCGACGATCTTGCGCACGCCGCGCTTGGCCAGCAGCGCGGCCAGCACGCCGGTGCCGGTGCCGATATCGAACGCGAGTTCCAGCGACGGTAGCGCCGTGCGCGCAACCAGATCGACGTACTCGCCGCGCACCGGTGAGAACACGCCGTAATGCGGATGAATGCGCTCGCCGAGCGCAGCAATCTCGACGCCCTTCTTGCGCCATTCGTGCGCGCCGATCAAGCCCAGCAACTCGCGCAACGACACCACCGACGCATCGCCGGTCGCCGGCCCATACGCTTCGATGCAGGCCTGCCGCACGTCGGGCGCGCGGCGCAACGGAATGCCGTAGTCGGCATCGAGCGGGATCAGGATCATGCCGAGTGTGCGGGCGCGCTGCGACTGCGCCTGCCGATGCAGGTGGAACGCGTCGAGCGGTGTCGCTCCGTGCTTGCGCGGCTTGCGTTCGAGCCGGCGCGTGACCGCCTGCAGCAGTTGACGCGCGTTCTGGAAGTCGCCGTGCCACAACAGCGCAGTGCCTTCGCAGGCGAGGCGGTAGGCCGAATCGGCGGTGGTGCGGTCGTCGGCGACGACGACGCGCTTCGGCGGCGGCACGGCCGCTTCGGAACGCCAGCGTGCAGTGCGCGGGCCGTCGGCTTCGGGCCAGGTGAGAGTTGCGGGGCTGGTCATGGTGCAATGGAGTCGATGTGACGTCGCCGGCGACGTGGACCGTGGCAGCGGGCTGGAATGTCCGGCGGCTGGCCCCCATCCGGGCGACGCCCGAATAGTACCGTACCGCCGCCGTGCGGATTCAGGGCGCGGCATGGATTGCGACGATGATCAGGTGAGTTTAGACACGACGAACATGGACTGCGGAGTCCACATTCGACAAGGTGAAAGAGATAGCGTGATTTTTGAGCCAACGAGCGGCGCACCTTAGGCCGTAATGCATTTCGGCGCGCCGCTTGTAGATAAAAAAGTCTACTATCGACAAGGTGAAAGAGATATCGTGATTTTCGAGCTATCCGGCGCCTCACCCAAGACTGTAGACGAACCGCGATTGGCCAACTCAAGACTGTAGTGTCCAGAATCGACAAGGTGAAAGAGATATCGTGATATTTGGCCCGTTGAGCGGCTCACCTCGCGCCGCCTTCAGTCTCTTTCGGGGCCGTTGACCGACGCGTTGTTGACTAAGCCGCCGCGGTTCATATTGGCCTTGAATCGCATCGCGATGTTGTGCGGGGTGCTCGTCCAAGTGGGCCAAAAAAATGGTGCCGCGCCGGTGCGGGCACGGCACTGTCGCAATCTCAGCCTAGTCTGGCAGTTGGGAACCAGCTCCCTCCTGATCCTTGCGCCGCTTGCGATGCGCCGCTACTTTCGCGCGGTTTCCGCAGACCGCCATGCTGCACCAGCGCCGCGCATGTCCGCGGGTGTGGTCCGCGAACAGCAGCGTGCAACGGGGACCTTCGCACGCCTTGACTTGTGTGAAATCCTCGTCGCAAACAAGCCTTGCCAAGGCTTCCGCAATTGGCATCAACAACGATTCGGGTGACTTCCACCTCCGTCGCTCGCGGAATTCGAACGCAGATCCAGCGCCGGGAACGACTGCGCCGAATCGTTCGTCCCGCTCGAGCAATCGATTTAGCGGCTCGAGCTCGCGTAGGTCCGCGGCCGTGAGTGGCCGCCCTTTCCTCGCCTTGACGAAGCGCCTGAACCACTCGCGCAGTTCGCGCGCCTCGCCCGCCACCGCGTCGAACTCAGCCGACGCAAACCGCCCGCGCATTTCAGCTAACGCCTCGGTCGACACCATGCCGGCCTGTTGCAACCAATCCTGCAGGCCCGCTCCGTCGACGATCCAGTCGATTTGCTCATCCACGGGCCTGGCCACCGAATTCAGAAAATCGAGGCCCGGTGCTTCGGCCACGAACAGCGCGGGAATCTGACGGTAGTCCATTTTTCAAGGTGACGGAGCTGATGATCATCACTGCATGGTAACCATCAAAATCGCCATTGACAAGTTACATCACTCATTAGTAACCTGCAAAAACACATTATGGCAGTTACAAATCAACGCGTCTGATTCCTGCCGCTCAGCCGAACGTTTCTTTCGCTCAAAGGAGCAACAGCATGTCTTTTCGCAATGTGAACGTAGTGCTCGTGCATGGCCCATGGGCGGATGGGTCGAGTTGGAGCCGGGTCATCGAGCGGCTCGCCGCCCGGCATATCGATGCCGTCGCGGCGCCCTTGCCGCTGACTTCGCTCGGCGACGACACGGTTGCCCTCGAGCGCTCGCTCGCGCGAATCGAGGGACCCGTCGTACTGGTCGGGCATGCGTACGCGGGCGCGGTAATCGGCTCCGTGCGTGCGGCGAACGTGAAAGCGCTGGTGTACGTCGCGGCGTTGGCGCCCGACGAAGGCGAAACGGTGGCCGACGTGTTCCACCGCGGTCACGCGCATCAGCCGGCGCCGACGCTCGCGCCCGATCGCGACGGCTTGATCTGGCTCCCGCGCGATGCGTTCGCGAGTGTCTTCGCGCATCACGCGACTGCGAGCGAAGCGAACGTGTTCGCTGCGATCCAACGTCCGATCGGGGCGGCGTGCATCGGCGAACCCGTTGGAAGGCCGTTGTGGAAAAACCTGCCGAGCTGGTTCCTCGTCGCCGGGCAGGATCGGATGATCGCGCCCGAGACCCAGCGTTCGACCGCCCAGCGCATGGGCGCGCGCATCCACACGTTCGACGTCGATCACACGCCGAGCGTGACGGCGCCCGACACCGTCGTCGAAGTCATCGTCGAGGCGGCGCAGACGGCATCCACCGACTGAGCCTCATCACCGCGTGAGGTCGACGAGATGCCTCTGACCACCTCACGCGTCTGTATCCGCATCCACCATCCACGTTACTTTTCGCACGGAGAATGATCATGACCGCTATCACCTATCACCACGCCGACGTCGACGGTCTCAAGGTGTTCTATCGTCAAGCCGGACGCGAGGACGCCCCGAAACTCCTGCTGCTGCATGGTTTTCCGAGTTCGAGCCACATGTTTCGCGATCTGATCCCGCGGCTCTCAGACAGTTTTCACATCGTCGCGCCCGATCTGCCCGGCTTCGGACAGTCCGACATGCCCGCGCGCGAGGACTTTGCCTACACGTTCGCCCATATTGCGGACGTGATCGGCCGATTCACCGAGGTGATCGGCTTTGACCGCTTCGCCATCTATGTTTTCGACTACGGTGCGCCGACCGGCTTCCGGCTGGCGCTCGAGCATCCCGAGCGGGTCACCGCGATCGTCACGCAGAACGGCAACGCCTACGAAGAAGGACTCAGCGACGGCTGGAATCCGATTCGCGCGTACTGGCAGGACGCGTCGCCGGCCAATCGCGAAGCGTTGCGTGCGCTGCTCGCATACGAGGCGACCGTATGGCAATACACGCATGGTGTGCCGGACACGGCATCGGTCTCGCCGGACGGCTACTCGCTCGACGACTTCTACCTGCGCCGCCCCGGCGCTGACGAGGTCCAGCTCGATCTGTTCCGCGACTATCGCCATAACGTCGCGCTGTACCCGGCGTTTCAGGAATATTTCCGCACCTACCGACCGCCGCTGCTGGCGGTATGGGGCAAGAACGATCCGTTCTTTCTACCGGCGGGTGCCGAGGCATTCAGGCGCGACCTGCCTGAGGCGCAGGTGCGTTTTCTGGATACCGGCCACTTCGCTCTTGAAACGCATGCGGCCGAGATCGCGACGGCGATCCGCGAGTTTCTTGGGCGATGAAAACAACTGTCGCTCACTAGATCACCCCACCTTTTAGGAGAAGCGCAATACCGAGCAGAGTTGCTATCGACACCGGCGCGAATGCCGAAAAAAGAAAAACCCCGCCGAAGCGCGTGCTTCGACGGGGTTTCAAGCATTTCCAGTTACTGCTGATAAATCTGGTGCCGGCTGCAGGACTCGAACCCGCCACCTCATGATTACAAGTCAAGCGCTCTACCTGATGAGCTAAGCCGGCATGAGGCCGTGATTCTACTTCATTTCACGATCTTAAGGCGAGCCCTTCCGCCACCTTTCGAGCCATCGTCGTCGGGTTGCGGTTTGTCGTGGGCGTCGCTGGCCGCGGCCCGGTCGGCCGGCGCGGTTTCGACGGCGCGCGGAGCCGCCGGCGTGTCGGCTTCGTCCGCGGCATCGGCGCCCGAATCCTGAGCCTCGCCGCCCGCCGATTCGACCGGGAACGCCATGCCCTGGCCGTTCTCGCGCGCGTAGATCGCAAGGATATTGGCGACCGGTACTTCGATCTTGTGCGACTTGCCGGAGAAGCGCGCGTTGAACTCGATCCACTCGTTGCCCATCTGCAGCTGGCTGGTCGCCTCGAAGCTGATGTTCAACACGATCTCGTTGTCTCGCACGAACTGACGCGGCACGCGCGTCTGATTGTCGACGCGGACCGCAATGTGCGGTGTGTAGCCGTTATCCGTGCACCACTCGTAGAGCGCGCGCAGCAGATATGGCTTCGTGGAAATCTCTTGCATCAACAGTCCTCTTGCGGGCGCAGGCGCGCATCGAAGCGATGCGCGCCTGCACGCCAAAGCCAAACTCAACGACGCATCACCTTTTCCGACGGCGTCAGCGCTTCGATATAAGCCGGGCGGCTGAAAATGCGCTCGGCGTACTTCATCAGCGGCGCGGCGTTCTTCGACAGCTCGATACCGTAGTGGTCGAGACGCCACAGCAGCGGTGCGATCGCGACGTCGAGCATCGAGAACTCTTCGCCGAGCATGTACTTGTTCTTCAGGAAGATCGGCGCGAGCTGCGTCAGGCGATCGCGGATCGCGAGACGCGCCTTCTCGTGGTTCTTCTCCGCTGCCTTGCCCTTCTCGTTTTCGAGCGTGCCGACGTGGACGAACAGCTCTTTCTCGAAGTTGAGCAGAAACAGGCGGGCACGCGCGCGCTGCACCGGATCGGCCGGCATCAGCTGCGGGTGCGGGAAGCGCTCGTCGATGTACTCGTTGATGATGTTCGATTCGTACAGAATCAGGTCCCGTTCGACGAGAATCGGCACCTGACCATACGGATTCATCACGGCGATGTCTTCCGGCTTGTTGAACAGGTCGACGTCGCGGATCTCGAAGTCCATGCCCTTTTCGAACAACACCAGCCGGCAACGCTGGGAGAACGGGCAAGTAGTGCCGGAATACAGAACCATCATGTTTACGTTTCCTCAAAAAGCTGAAGGGCCAGCGCACGGAAAAACCGTTCAGCAGGTCTTTCCTGGCGCCGGCCCCACGCCGTGTAGCGGCGTGATTATTTGATATGTTTCCAGTACGCGGCGTTCAGTCGCCAGGCGAAAAAGCTCAGGATACCGAGGAACAACAGCACCCACACGCCAAGTTGCTTGCGGGTTTGCTGCGTCGGTTCGGACATCCATGACAGGTACGACACGAGGTCGGCCACAGCAGAATCATAATCTACCGGCGACATCGTCCCCGGAGTGAGTTGCTGGAAGCCGAGGAATTTGTGTACCTTTTCGCCGGTTTTCTCGTCGGTTTCGTCACCGAATTTCGCCGCCCGCTGCCCCTGAAGCTGCCACAGCACGTGAGGCATGCTCACGTTTTCGTACACCAGATTGTTCCAGCCGGTCGGCCGCGTATCGTCGCGGTAAAAACTACGCAGATACGTGTACAGCCAGTCCGTGCCTCGCGCCCGCGCCTCCACCGACAAATCCGGCGGCGTCGCCCCGAACCACGCTTTCGCGTCGTCCGGACGCATCGCCACGGTCATCGTGTTGCCGACCTTGTCGGTGGTGAACAGCAGATTCGCCTGGATTTCGTTCGGCGTGATGCCGAGGTCGTTCAGGCGGTTGTAGCGCATCAGGTTCGCGCTGTGGCAATTCAGGCAGTAGTTTACAAACAATTGCGCGCCGCGCTGCAAAGAAGCGAAATTGTTCGTGTTGTCCGGCGCGCGATTGAGCGGGAAATTCTCGTCCGCGTGGACCGGAGCGGCCAGCAACGCAAGCACGGTCGCGCCGACCAGCGCGCACATCGAAAGCAGTTTTTTCATCTTCGTGTTCTCCTGGCTCGCGATTAGTGAGGCTTGAACCGCACCCGTTCCGGCGGCTGCTTGAACTTGCCAAGCCGCGTCCAGAAGGGCATGCCGAGGAAAAACGCGAAGTAGATCAGTGCGCAGATCTGGGCAATCAGCGTCGCGGCCGGCGATGGCGGCCGTGTGCCGAGGAAGCCGAGCGTCAGGAACGCGATCACGAAGATCCCGAAGAAAACCTTGTGGAAGAACGGCCGGTAGCGAATCGACCTGACCGGCGAGCGGTCCAGCCACGGCAGGAAGAACAGCGAAATCACCGCGCTGCCCATCACCACGACGCCCCAGAACTTCGATTCGGTGAACACCATCGCGACGATCACCAGCACCGCGAGCACCGGCAATCCGAGCTTCCACTTGCCGCGCGCGCGCACGAGCGCGAGCAGCCCGAGCAGTGCGATGACGATCATCAGCACGATCTTGAATGGATCGGTGGTGGCGCGCAGCATCGCATAAAAAGCGGTGAAGTACCAGACCGGTGCAATTTCCGGCGGCGTCTGCAGCGGATTCGCGGGGATGAAGTTGTTCGCTTCCAGGAAGTAGCCGCCCATTTCCGGCGCGAAGAAGATGATCGCCGCGAAAATCAGCAGGAAGATGGCCACGCCCATGAAGTCGTGCACCGAGTAGTACGGGTGGAACGGAATGCCGTCGAGCGGCACGCCATCCGGCCCTTTCTTCATCTTGATTTCGATGCCGTCCGGGTTGTTCGAGCCGACTTCGTGCAGCGCGACGAGGTGCGCGATCACGAGGCCAACCAGCACCAGCGGAATCGCAATCACGTGGAACGCGAAGAAGCGGTTCAGCGTGACGTCGGACACGACGTAGTCGCCGCGAATCCACAGCGACAGATCCGGGCCGATGAACGGAATCGCGGAGAACAGATTCACGATCACCTGCGCGCCCCAGAACGACATCTGGCCCCACGGCAACAGGTAGCCGAAGAACGCCTCGGCCATCAGACACAGGAAGATCAGGCAGCCGAAAATCCACACGAGCTCGCGCGGCTTGCGGTACGAGCCGTACATCAGCCCGCGGAACATGTGCAGATACACGACGACGAAGAACATCGACGCGCCGGTGGAGTGCATGTATCGGATCAGCCAGCCCCACGGCACCTCGCGCATGATGTACTCGACCGACGAAAACGCGAGCGTCGCGTCGGGCTTGTAGTTCATCGTCAGGAAAATGCCGGTGACGATCTGGTTGACCAACACCAGTAATGCAAGCGAACCGAAGAAGTACCAGAAGTTGAAGTTCTTCGGCGCGTAGTACTCGGAAACGTGCTTCTTCCACGTGGCAGTCATCGGGAAGCGCTGGTCGATCCAACCAGCCAGCCCGGTCGTCTCTACTTCGTGCTCGCTCGCCATTACGCTTCTCCTTTTTCGTCCTTCCCGATCACAAGGGCCGTCGCCGACGTGAACATGAAGCGTGGGATGTCGAGGTTCTGCGGGGCGGGTTTGTTCTTGAAGACGCGGCCGGCCATGTCGTAGGTCGAGCCGTGGCACGGGCACAGGAAGCCGCCGGGCCAGTCGTCCGGGAGATTGGGCTGCGGGCCCTCCTGGAAGCGCGGAGTCGGCGTGCAGCCCAGATGCGTGCAAACGGCGACGGCAACCAGCAGATGCTTGTTCTCGGCGCGTGAGCGGAATTCGTTGTTGCAGTAGTCCGGCAGCGGCATCGAGAAGGGATTCTGCGTGTGGGGGTCCGCTACCTGGTTATCGGCTTTTTGAACATCGGCGAGCATGCGGTCGGTGCGGTTGATGATCCACACCGGCTTGCCACGCCAGGCGACCGTCATCATGTCGCCGGGCTTCAGACCACTGATATCCACTTCGACCGGGGCACCTGCAGCCTTGGCCTTTTCGGATGGTGCAAACGAACTAACAAAGGGTACGACAACGGCAACACCTCCTATGCCGCCTGCTACGGTCGTCGCTACCAGCCAGTTACGGCGGCTGCCATCGACGCGTTCCTCTTCTTTGTCTCGCATCACACGCCCCACTTCTGAGTTGGATTTTTCCTTCACGTCGCTTCTACCGCCGCTAGTTTGCTCGAATGGAGTCGCCATTTACAAGGGCCGATTGCCAAAAACCGTGCGAAGCCCTTGATAACTCAGGGTTTGTCCGTACCGATCGCAAACTTTTTTGTATCTCCTTTTAAGTGCCTTCTACGGTATTCGCGCCTTTTTCTTCGTTAATGCAATTTGCAATTCAAACGGGATTGGGAATATCGATAAACAGGTGTTCGATACCGAACGATTCGGACAGATGCTTGCCCACCGCCTGCACGCCGAAGCGTTCGGTCGCGTGGTGGCCGGCCGCGAGAAACGCGACGCCGCTTTCCGCGGCCGTATGCATCACCGACTCCGACACTTCGCCGGTCACGTAGACGTCGACGCCCGCGTTGATCGCCGCGTCGAACATCCCTTGCGCGGCGCCGGTGCACCAGCCGATGCGTCGCAGCTGCATATCGGGATCGCCGAACACGAGCGGCGTGCGGCCCAGCGTCTGCTCGATTTCCGCGGTCAGGTGCGACAGCGTGATCGGCATCGGCAACGTCGCGAGCCAGCCGAGGTCGTTGTCGCCGAAACGCGCGTCGCTGATCCAGCCCATCTTCGCGCCGATCTGCGCGTTGTTACCGAATTCGGGATGATCGTCGAGTGGCAGGTGGTAGGCGAACAGGTTCAGGTCGTTGGCGAGCAGCAGCTTCAGTCGAGCATGCTTGCGGCCGGTGATCTGCGGCGCCTCGTTGCGCCAGAAGTAGCCGTGATGGACCAGCACGGCGTCCGCGCCCCAGTCGAGCGCGGCCTCCAGGAAGGCCACCGACGCGGTCACGCCGGTCGCGAGTTTGTTGATCCGACGGCGCCCTTCGACCTGCAGTCCGTTCGGGCAATAGTCCTTGAAGCGCGCGGTTTCAAGGAGATTGTTCAAGTACAATTCAAGTTCAATCCGATCCATATAGAGACCTCTTGTCTTCAGATGCTTAGACGCTTTTGGCTGTTATTTGCCCAAGCGGTGACGGTGCTGTTGGCGCTGATGTTCATCATTGCGACCCTCAAACCGCAGTGGCTGCAGCGTCAAGGACAATTCGGCAGACAACTGGCCGAACCGATCGTGGCGCTGCGGGAAGTGGCGCCGGGCATCAGCAAAGGGCATGCCGAAACGTCCTATGCCGAAGCGGCGCAAAAAGCCATGCCCGCGGTCGTCAACGTGTTCTCCAGCAAGGATGGCTCGCTGCCGCCCGACCCGCGTGCCAAAGATCCGCTGTTTCGCTACTTCTTCGGCGACAGGAACAATCGCAAGCAGCAGGAACAGCCTGCCTCGAATCTCGGCTCAGGCGTGATAGTGAGTTCGGAAGGTTACATTCTAACGAACCAACACGTCGTCGACGGCGCCGATCAGATCGAAGTCGCGCTCGCCGACGGCCGCACCGCCAGCGCGAAGGTCATCGGCATCGACCCGGAAACCGATCTGGCCGTGCTCAAGGTCAACATGAGCAATCTGCCCACCATCACGCTCGGCCGGATGGACCAGACCCGCGTCGGCGACGTCGTGCTTGCGATCGGCAATCCGTTCGGCGTCGGTCAGACGGTGACGATGGGCATCGTCAGCGCGCTCGGCCGCAACCACCTCGGCATCAACACGTTCGAAAACTTCATCCAGACCGACGCCCCGATCAACCCCGGCAACTCGGGCGGCGCACTCGTCGACGTGAACGGCAATCTGCTCGGCATCAACACCGCCATTTACTCGCGCTCGGGCGGCTCGCTCGGCATCGGCTTCGCGATTCCTGTATCGACCGCGCGCAGCGTGCTCGAGAGCATCATCACGACCGGTACGGTCACGCGCGGCTGGATCGGCGTCGAACCGCAGGACGTGACGCCGGAAATCGCGGAGTCGTTCGGGCTCGATCAGAAGTCGGGCGCGATCGTCGCGGGCGTGCTGAAGAGCGGTCCGGCCGACCGCGCGGGCATCAGGCCCGGCGACATCCTGACGAGCGTGAACGGCCAGGTGATCACCGATACCACGCGCCTGTTGAACGTGATCGCGCAGATCAAGCCGGGCACGCCGGCGAAAGTGCATCTGGTGCGCAAAGGCCATCAGATCGACCTCGACGTGATGATCGGCAAACGCCCGCCGCCGCCGAAACAGCCGGAAGAGGAGAACGGCGGCGATCAGCCGGATGATGAAGGCGGTTGAGGTCAAGGCCGCGACGTAATGCAACGAAAAAGGGCAGTCCGATGGACTGCCCTTTTCATTTGACGCCCGGCACCGACTCGCGGCACTTCAACTAGATGGCGGCGGACTCGCATCCTCGACGACCACCGGCTGCTTGCCGACGATCAACCGCGCCGCGACGAGGCCTGCTTCGTACAGCAGAATCAGCGGAACCGCGAGGATCAGTTGCGAAAACACGTCCGGCGGAGTCACGATGGCCGACACGACGAATGCGCCGACGATCACATACGGCCGGATCTCTTTCAGCTTCTTCAGCGTCACCACGTTCATCCGCACCAGCAGCACGACGACGATCGGCACCTCGAACGTGACACCGAACGCGATGAACATCGTCAGCACGAAGCTCAGGTAATTGTCGATATCGGTTGTCATTTCCGCGCCGAGCGGCGCGTTGTAGTGCGCCATCACGCGGAAGATGGTCGGAAACACGACGAAGTACGCGAACGCCATGCCGCACAGGAACAGCGTGTAGCTGCTCGCCACGAGCGGTGCGACCAGCTTCTTCTCGTGCTGATAGAGTCCCGGCGCAACGAACGCCCAGATCTGGTACAGCACGACCGGCAGCGCGATCACGAAGGCGACCAGCATCGTCACCTTCATCGGCACGAAGAACGAGCCGGTGACGTCGGTGACGATCATCTTGCCGTCCTTCGGCAGATTCATCATCAGCGGACGTGCGAGCAGTTTGAAGATGTCCGGCGCCCAGTACACGAGCCCGATAAACACGACGACGACGGCGAGTCCCGCACGGATGATGCGGTCACGCAGTTCGACGAGGTGGGAAATGAAGGTCTCTTCAGCGCCTTCGTTCTGGGATTGCTGGGGGTCGCTCACACCGGCCCTCGGTTAGAGATTGTCGATCTGAACATCAGAAAAACCGCGTCGGACGACGCAGGTTGGCAGGTGTGTGCCGCGCAACGCGCGCGGCGCCCGACTGCACGCGCGTGCGACGCAGGCTCGCTCGCTTGTACCAGGTGGGGGTGGCGCTCTGCTGGACGCGCCAGTTCTTGCGTTTGGGCGCGGCGGAAGGCGTACTGACGGGCCACGAGGTGGCACCGGTGGTGCCGCTAACGCCGCTGCCGGCGTCGTCGAGCGCGCCGCCGGCGATGCTCGGCGACACCGACGTACCGCTCTTCCATGCCTCGTTCAGTTCATTCTCGTGCTTGCGCAGATTATCCTGAACTGCAGTTTCGACATTGCTCGCGGCCTTCTCGAACTCGGTCTTCATGCGCCGCAATTCGTCGAGTTCGATTTCGCGCGTGACTTCGGCCTTCACGTCGTTGACGTACCGCTGTGCGCGGCCGAACAGCGCGCCGGCCGTGCGGGCGACACGCGGCAGGCGCTCAGGCCCGAGGACGACCAGCGCGACGACGCCGATCAGCGCCATCTTTGTTAGACCGAGGTCCAGCATGAAGTGGAATGTCCGTCAGAAACGCGGGAACGGCGCGAACGCCGCGGCTTAGCGGTAATCGCCCGATTGCTGCGTCTTTTCTTTCGCTTCGACGTCCACCGCACCGTTGCGCGGCAGTTCGCGCTGCTGTTGCGCGTCGGCCGACGGCGATTCGGCTTCTTTCATGCCTTCCTTGAAGCCCTTCACAGCGCCGCCCAGATCGCTGCCGATGTTGCGCAGCTTCTTCGTGCCGAACACCAGCGCGACGATCAACAGAACGATCAACCAATGCCAAATACTCAACGAACCCATGACTACTCTCCTTAACCCCGACGCCGCATCTCGATGCGGCAAATTTGCCTAATCTGAAGCGCGTGCGCTTCGTCTCCGCCTATCTCTACGTTACCGCAGGTCGCACCACCGCGCTCGCAAAGTGCGCCGTCGTCTGAACCGCCGTCATTGTGGCCAGGCGATCGCGTCGACGGTATTACATAGTGGTAAATATAACGGCGGCGCTATTTTCCTCGACCAAAACTCGCGGCGGTGTGCTTTCTTAGCGCGGCACGCATGACGCATGCGCGCCCTCTCAGCCCATGCGGTGCCAGGGGCGTGGTCCCGCGAGAATATGCGCGTGCAGGTGATACACCTCCTGACCACCTCCCGGACCGGTATTGATTACCGTGCGAAAGCCCGTTTCGCCGCCGCTATACGCGACCCCCAATTGCTCGGCCAGTCGCGCGGCCAGGACAAGCATTCTACCAAGCAGAGGCGCGTCGCTTTCCGTGCAGTTCGACAGCGTCGCAATGTGCTTGCGAGGGATCACCAGCACATGTGTCTCGGCCGCCGGACGGATGTCGCGGAAGGCGACGAACTCGTCGTCTTCGTGAACCCTGGTCGAGGGGATTTCGCCAGCGGCGATCTTGCAGAAAAGACAGTTCGGATCGTGACTCATCGTATTCCTGACGCGGTGTGACTTAGGCGAGCGAAGCCGCGCGCGACGAGGTTCGACCCGAAGCCGATCCGCGCGTGCAGACCGGCTAGCGTTCAGACCCAGCCGGCCGGATTCGCAAATGGCTTGTTATCGTACAGATACAGCCAGCCTTTGATAATACGGTACAACATCCATATGCTGACCGCCCACAGCACCGGGATGCCAATCACGACGACCAACAGCAACGCGCCGATCGCATAACCGACGAGGCCCATCCAGAACGTGCGAATCTGCCATTCGAAGTGCGCTTCGTATGGCGTACCGGCCACGTCGGGCCGTTTCACGTAGTTGATGATGATCGCGATCAGGATGGTGAGCCCGCCGGTCAGCCAATGGACCGCATACAGCGCGTACAGCACGTGTGTGAGCGTGCGCAGGCTGCGCTCCCGCTCAGGCTCCATCGCGTGGCGGTAGACCGGCGGCGGATAGCTTCCTTGCGGCTGTTCCATGCTTGCGTCCTCACGAAGGTGCGGTTACCGCTATATAGGTGCCAGCGCGCGCGAGTTCAAGCGGAAACGCCAGATTTCCGCACCGGCTGCTCAGTCGCCGTTTTCCTCACGCTCGCGGCTCTTGCGCAGCGCCTTTTCCTCGATGCCCGACAGGCCTTCGCGACGCTCGAGTTCGGCGATCACGTCGGCGGGGCTCAGATTGAAATGCGACAGCATCACGAGGCAGTGGAACCACAGATCCGCGACCTCGCCGACCAGCGCCTTCGGCGCGCCGCCGTGGCGTGTGTCCTTTGCGGCCAGCACGACTTCGGTGGCTTCTTCGCCAATCTTCTTCAGAATCGCGTCGTCGCCCTTGTGGAACAGGCGCGAGACGTACGAGGTGTCCGGATCGCCGCCCTTGCGACCATCGATCACCGCCGCGAGGCGCTGCAGCGTGTCGAGCGTGGAAGCCTCGGAGGGCGACAGGTTTTGCGTGGATTGCGTCATTTGTAGATGTGTTCGGGGTCTTTCAGCACGGGATCGACGGCCTGCCAGTCGCCGTCGTCCATCGAGCCTTCGAATTTCTGGAAAAAGCACGAGTGGCGGCCTGTGTGGCATGCGATGCCCGACACCTGCTCGACTTTAAGCAGCACGACGTCTTCGTCGCAATCGAGCCGCACTTCGTGCACATGCTGCACGTGGCCCGACTCTTCGCCCTTGAACCACAGGCGCTGGCGCGAACGCGAGAAATACACCGCGCGGCCGGTCTCGACGGTCTTCGCCAAGGCCTCGCGGTTCATCCATGCGAACATCAGCACGTCGTTCGTCGATGCTTCCTGCGCGATCACCGGCACGAGGCCGTTCGCGTCCCAATTGACCTTGTCGAGCCAGTTCACTGCCGCAGGATTCGTCACGTCACAACCTCACCGAAATGCCCTGGTCGGCCATGAAGCGCTTGGCCTCGCCGACCGTATGTTCGCCATAGTGGAAGATGCTCGCGGCGAGCACCGCGTCCGCGTGACCGCTTTTGATGCCGTCGGCGAGATGCTGCAGATTGCCGACGCCGCCCGAAGCGATCACCGGTATCGGCACCGCGTCCGACACCGCGCGCGTCAGCGCAAGATCGAAGCCGCTCTTGGTGCCGTCGCGATCCATGCTGGTCAGCAGGATCTCGCCCGCGCCGAGCTGGGCCATCTTGCGCGCCCATTCGACCGCGTCGAGACCGGTGGCCTTGCGCCCGCCGTGCGTGAACACTTCCCAGCGCGGCGTTTCGCCGTCGGCCGACACACGCTTCGCGTCGATCGCGACGACGATGCACTGCGAGCCGTATTTGTCGGTCGCGTCCTTCACGAGCTGCGGATTCGCGACCGCCGACGAGTTCATGCTGATCTTGTCGGCGCCCGCGTTCAGCAGGCGCCGCACGTCTTCGACCGCGCGCACGCCGCCGCCGACCGTCAGCGGAATGAACACCTGCGAGGCGACCGCCTCGATGATCGGCAGGATCAGGTCGCGCTGATCCGAAGTCGCGGTGATGTCGAGGAACGTCAGTTCGTCGGCGCCCTGATCGTCGTAACGGCGCGCTATTTCGACCGGGTCGCCGGCGTCGCGCAGTTCGACGAAGTTGACGCCCTTGACCACGCGGCCCGCGGTGACGTCGAGACAGGGGATGATGCGTTTAGCTAGAGCCATGATCGTGCAATTCTGCCAATACCGCTGATGAGGCCGCTCGCTTGCGGGCAAGCGGCACGGTGCCGGCGCGACGGGTTGCGTCGCGCCGCGAGTGAGGTGCTGGCCGCGGGCCGACGGTTCCGGTTGCGTGATCACGCGAAGCGCGCTACCCGGCAAGCCGTCGGTCGAGCGGGTGCCGCGAGCCGAGGTGAGTGCCACGCCGGCACGCGGCGCAAGCTTCCCGGCAAGCGCAGCCGATGCCGCGCTTAAGCGTCGTCCGCTTCGCGCAGCTTGTCCGCGAGCGTCTGCGCGGCCGCGAAGTCGAGGTCGCCCGAATAGATCGCGCGGCCGCAGATTACGCCTTCGATGCCCTCGCCTTCGACTTCACACAGCGATTCGATGTCCGTGAGGTTCGACAGACCGCCGCTCGCGATCACCGGAATCTTGACCGCGCGCGCAAGGCGCACCGTCGCTTCGATGTTGATACCTTGCAGCATGCCGTCGCGGCCGATGTCGGTGTAGATGATCGACTCGCAGCCGTAGTCCTCGAACTTGCGCGCGAGGTCGGCCACTTCGTGACCGGTCAGCTTGCTCCAGCCGTCGGTGGCGACCTTGCCGTCTTTCGCGTCGAGACCGACGATGATATGGCCGCCGAACGCGGTGCACGCGTCCTGCAGGAAGCCGGGATTCTTCACCGCCGCGGTGCCGATGATTACGTACGACAAACCGTCGTCCAGATAGCGCTCGATCGTGTTCAGGTCGCGGATGCCACCGCCGAGCTGAACCGGAATTTCACCGCCCACTTCATCGATGATCGCCCGAATTGCATCGCCGTTCTTCGGCTTGCCGGCGAACGCGCCATTCAGATCGACGAGATGCAGACGACGCGCGCCGCGGTCGACCCAATGTCGGGCCATTGCCGCCGGTTCCTCGGAGAAAATCGTCGCCTGGTCCATATCGCCCTGTTTGAGGCGTACACACTGACCATCTTTCAGGTCGATGGCGGGAATCAGCAGCATAGCAATCGGGTGTTATCTGGGAGTGGATTGAAGGTCGGCGGCAGCGGCTGGCGGATCAGCCCGCCGCAATACCGTCTCGCTAGTTTAGTACAACTCTTTCGGCGCTCCAGTGGGGCGCCGGTCGGAAGCGGGACCGCGGCGCCGCGCGACGCACGCGCGGCAACGGGATAAAGAAAGGCGTTCACGGGTTCCAGTGCACGAAGTTGCGATACACGCGCAAACCCGCCTCGGCGCTCTTTTCGGGGTGAAACTGGGTGGCGAAGATGTTATCCCGCGCTACCGCCGAGGTAAAGGGCACGCCGTAGACCGTTTCGCCCGACGTGTGCGCCGGGTTGTCCGGCACCACGTAGTAGCTGTGCACGAAATAGAAGAATGCGTTGTCGGCGACGCCGTCCCACAGCGGATGCGGTTGCGCCTGACGCACGCGGTTCCAGCCCATCTGCGGAACCTTGAAGCGCGAGCCGTCGTCCTGCAAGCGGCCTTCGAGCTCGAAGCGCATCACCTTGCCGGGCAACAGGCCCAGCCCCGGCGTGTCACCTTCGGCGCTCCAGTCGAACAGCATCTGCTCGCCAACGCACACGCCCATCAGCGGCTTGCTGCGCGACGCCTCGACGACCGCTTCCTGCAACCCGGACGCGCCGAGACTGCGCATGCAGTCGGGCATCGCGCCCTGGCCGGGCAGCACCACGCGGTCGGCCGCGCGGATCGCTTCCGGACGATCGACGATCGCCACGTCCGCTTCCGGCGCCGCTTTGCGCAGTGCCTGGGCAACCGAGCGCAGGTTGCCCATTCCGTAATCCACAATCGCTATCGAAGTTTTCATTTCAAGTTTGGCCCTCTGCCCTCGATATCGATGCCGCCGCGCGGCGTCGAACGACGTGCCGGCAAATGCAGTCCTGCCCGATGGGTCGCGTGAGGGTGAGTGGCCTGAAGACGTTGGGGGCGATGAAACCCTGTGTTAAAGCCTGCCACGGCCGTTGCGTCAGAGACTGCCCTTGGTCGACGGAATCTGCCCAGCCGCGCGCTCGTCGAGTTCGACGGCCATGCGCAGCGCGCGCCCGAACGCCTTGAACACCGTTTCGAGCTGGTGGTGGGCGTTGATGCCGCGCAGATTGTCGATATGCAGCGTCACGCCGGCATGGTTCACGAAGCCGCGGAAGAATTCGATCGACAGGTCGACGTCGAACGTGCCGATGCGCGCGCGCGTGAACGGCACGTGGAACTCGAGGCCCGGACGGCCGGAAAAATCGATCACGACGCGCGACAGCGCTTCGTCGAGCGGCACGTAGGAATGACCGTAGCGGCGGATGCCCTTGCGATCGCCGATCGCCTTGGCGACGGCCTGACCGAGCGTGATGCCGGTGTCTTCGACCGTGTGGTGGTCGTCGATATGCAGGTCGCCATGCGCTTCGATCTCGAGGTCGAACAGCCCGTGGCGGGCGATCTGGTCGAGCATATGGTCCAGGAACGGCACACCGGTGGCCAGCTTCTGCTGGCCGGTGCCGTCCAGGTTGATCTTCACACGGATCTGCGTTTCGCTAGTGTTGCGAACGACTTCCGCAAGGCGCATGGCAATTCCTCGAATCTGGCTTAAAAGCGCTAGTAATGTGGGGTGGACAAATGGCGGGCTGCCTGGCGCAGCCGTTCAATGCAGCGGCTCAGTGCCGCCGCTCGATGCGGCGGATTACCGCAACACGAGTTTCAGGCCGGCGAGCAACTGGGCGTTCTCGTTCGGCGAACCGACGGTCAAACGGACGCAGTTGACCAGCAATGGGTGCATTTTACTCACGTTTTTGATCAGAATACGCGCCGTTAGCAGGGTTTCGAACAATACCGACGCATCGGGCACCCGTACGAGCAGGAAGTTGCCCGCGCTGGCGAACACTTCAGCGCCCGGCAGCGCGGCCACCGCCTGCGCGAGCTTCTCGCGTTCGTCGCGCAATTGTGCGGCCTGCGCGTCGAGCACGCCGATGTGGTCGAGCAGGAAATCGGCGGCGGCCTGCGTCAGCACGTTGGTGTTGTACGGCGGGCGCACCTTGTCGAACTCGGTCAGCCACGCGGGCTTGCCCACCAGGTAACCGAGGCGGATCCCGGCGAGGCCCAGCTTCGACACCGTGCGCATCACGACGACGTTGTCGAACTGGTCGGCGCGCGGCAGCCAGCTCTTCTGCGCGAACGGCTGATACGCCTCGTCGATCACGACGAGGCTCTTGCCCGCCGCGGCTATGATGCGCTCGATTTCGCCGTCATCGAACAGCGTGCCGGTCGGGTTGTTCGGATACGCGAGATAGATCAGCGCCGGTTCGTGCTCGGCGATCGCCGCGAGCATCGCGTCGGTATCGAGCGTGAAGTCGGCTTTCAGCGGCACGCCGACGAATTCGAGATGCGCCAGCTTGGCCGACATCTGATACATGACGAAGCCCGGCACGGGCGCGAGCACCTTCGCGCCCGGCTTTGCGCACGCGACCGACATGATGCTGATGATTTCATCCGAGCCATTGCCGAGCAACACGTCGCAGGCCGCCGGCACGCCCATCACATGACGGATGCGCTCGATCAATTGCTCGGGACGCGGCGCCGGATAACGGTTCAACGCGACGCCGGCCAGACGCTCGCCGAGATGCGCGGCAAGTTCCGACGGCAGCGTAAATGGGTTCTCCATCGCGTCGAGCTTGATGAAGCCGGTGGCGTCCGGGACCGGATAGCTCGTCATTGCGAGCACGTCGCTGCGGATGATGTCTTGAGGTGTCGTCATAGCTTCGGGTCCGGGCCGTGCGAAGACCGCCGGGTCGGCGTCGGTGCAGGGCGTTCGGGTTGGTCTCGGTCGTCGTTATTGAATGCGGCGGCGGGCTCGATGCGTCGCTCGCGCGGCAGTTGCCGCCCTCGCCGCTTCCGTCTCAGCCGCGTTCGTTGTTGTTCTGCCGCATCCGGAATTCGGCGCTGCGTGCGTGCGCTTGCAGACCTTCGCCATATGCGAGTTCGGCGGCGATCTCGCCAAGCGTTTGCGCGCCTTCCGCGCTGACCTCGATCAGGCTCGAACGCTTGAAGAAATCATAGACGCCGAGCGGCGACGAGAACCGTGCGGTACGCGACGTCGGCAGCACGTGGTTCGGGCCCGCGCAGTAGTCGCCGAGGCTCTCGCTCGTGTAGCGGCCAAGGAAGATCGCGCCCGCGTGGCGGATCTGCTGCGCCCACTGATGCGGCTCCAGCGCCGAAATTTCGAGGTGCTCCGGCGCGATGTCGTTGGCGATCGCGCAGGCCTCGGCCATATCGCGCACCTTGATCAGCGCGCCGCGGTTTTCGAGCGACGTGCGGATCACTTCGTGGCGCGGCATCGTGGGCAGCAGTTCGTCGATCGCTTCCTGCACGCGCGCGATAAACGCGTCGTCCGGGCACAGCAGGATCGACTGCGCGAGTTCGTCGTGCTCGGCCTGCGAGAACAGGTCCATCGCGACCCAGCGTGGATCGGTCGTGCCGTCGCACAGCACGAGGATTTCCGACGGCCCGGCGATCATGTCGATGCCGACCGTGCCGAACACGCGACGCTTCGCCGACGCGACATACGCGTTGCCCGGGCCGCAAATCTTGTCGACCGCGGGCACCGTTTGCGTGCCGTACGCGAGTGCGCCCACCGCCTGCGCGCCGCCGATCGTGAACACGCGATCGACGCCGCCGAGCAGTGCAGCCGCGAGCACGAGCGGATTCTTCACACCGTCCGGCGTCGGCACGACCATCACGATTTCGCGCACGCCGGCCACCCGCGCCGGAATCGCGTTCATCAGCACCGACGACGGATACGCGGCCTTACCGCCCGGCACATAGATGCCCGCGCGATCGAGCGGTGTGACCTTTTGGCCGAGCACGGTGCCGTCCGCTTCGGTGTACTGCCAGCTATGGCTGCCGCACTCGATCTTCTGTTTCTCGTGATAGCCGCGCACGCGCGCCGCCGCCGCTTCGAGCGACGCACGCCGCTTGGGCTCGAGACTTTCGAGCGCCGCTTCGAGCTCCACCATCGGCAGTTCGAGCTCGGCCACGCTTTTCGCGGCGATGCGATCGAAGCGGTTCGTGTACTCGAGCACCGCGTCGTCGCCACGCGCCTTCACGTCGTTCAGAATCTGCGCGACCGCGCGCTCGATGGCTTCGTCTTCGCTCGCCTCGAAGGCGAGCACCGCATGCAGCGACTTGTGAAAGTCGCGAGCGGTGGAATCGAGTTTGCGAATCTTGGTAGACATACAGGTATCCGTTTCGGTAAGGCGCTGAGTCGCAGCGTGATCAGCGTGCCATCGTTCAGTCAGGCCGGGGCGCCGGGCTTCGACGACGCATCGGCAAACGCGTCGAGAATCGGCCGCAACGCGGCGCGCTTCAGCTTCAGCGCTGCCTGGTTCACCACGAGGCGCGACGAAATTTGCATGATCTCCTCCACCTCGACCAGATTGTTCGCGCGCAGCGTATTGCCCGAGCTGACCAGGTCGACGATCGCGTCGGCGAGGCCGACCAGCGGCGCGAGTTCCATCGACCCGTACAGTTTGATCAGATCGACGTGCACGCCCTTGGCGGCAAAATGCTCACGCGCGGTTTCAACATACTTGGTCGCAACCCGCAGACGCGCGCCCTGGCGCACCGCGTTCGCATAATCGAAACCCGCCGCGACCGCGACCGACATCCGGCAACGCGCGATGTCCAGATCGACCGGCTGATACAGACCGCTGCCGCCATGCTCGAGCAGCACGTCCTTGCCGGCCACGCCGAAGTCGGCCGCGCCGTACTCGACATAGGTCGGCACGTCGGTCGCGCGCACGATGATCACGCGCAGGTTCGGGTCGGTGGTCGGCAGAATCAGCTTGCGCGAACTCTCCGGATCTTCGGCGACCTC
The DNA here is from genome assembly GCF_000092885.1 of Paraburkholderia atlantica. Taxonomy (NCBI): domain Bacteria; kingdom Pseudomonadati; phylum Pseudomonadota; class Betaproteobacteria; order Burkholderiales; family Burkholderiaceae; genus Paraburkholderia; species Paraburkholderia atlantica. The sequence continues at coordinate 3,130,387 of NC_014117.1, forward strand.
GATGCCGGCCGCCGCGAGCAGCGGCAGCGTTTCCTCGAAGATACGCCCTTTCGACAACGCGAGCGTGAGCGGCGCGCTCACCGCCGGCGACGACGACGTTTGCGGCATCGAACTCATGCCTGGCTCCCGGACACGCGGCGCACCTTCGCACCGATCGCATTGAGCTTCGCTTCCATGCGGTCGTAGCCGCGATCGAGGTGATAGATGCGGTCGATCAACGTCTCGCCCTCGGCGCGCAGCGCGGCGATCACGAGACTCGCGGATGCGCGCAGATCGGTGGCCATTACCTTCGCGCCGGACAGTTTCTCGACGCCGTTGACGAGCGCGGTGTTGCCGTCGATCGTGATGCTCGCGCCGAGACGGTTCAGCTCCTGCACGTGCATGAAGCGATTTTCGAAGATCGTCTCGACGACCTGCGACGTACCGTCGGCGATCGTGTTGAGCGCCATGAACTGCGCCTGCATGTCGGTCGGGAACGCCGGGTATTCGGAGGTGCGGAACGTGACCGCGCTCGGGCGCTTGTCCATGCGCACGCGCATCCAGTCGTCGCCTTCTTCGACCGTCACGCCCGCTTCGCGCAGCTTTTCGGTGACGGCTTCGAGCAGCAGCGGACGCATCTTGCGCAGCGTGACGTCGCCGCCTGCCGCCGCGACCGCGCACAGGAAGGTGCCCGCTTCGATCCGGTCCGGAATGACCGTGTGCTTCGCACCGTGCAGCTTGTCGACGCCCTGGATCACGAGGCGATCCGTGCCGATGCCTTCGATCTTCGCGCCCATCGCGACGAGCAGATGCGCGAGGTCGACCACTTCGGGTTCGCGCGCGGCGTTCTCGATGATCGTTTCGCCTTCCGCGAGCACCGCCGCCATCAGCAGGTTCTCGGTACCGGTCACGGTGATCATGTCGGTGACGATGCGCGCGCCCTTCAGACGCTTCGCGCGCGCTTCGATGAAGCCGTGCTCGATCGTGATCTCGGCGCCCATCGCCTGCAGACCCTTGATGTGCTGGTCGACCGGACGCGCGCCGATCGCGCAGCCGCCCGGCAGCGATACGCGCGCATGACCGAAGCGCGCGACGAGCGGACCGAGCACGAGAATCGACGCACGCATCGTCTTCACCATCTCGTACGGCGCGACGAGGTTGTCGACTTTCGACGCGTCGAGCGCGACGCGCCCTTCGCCCGCTTCGATACGCACGCCCATCTGGCCGAGCAGCTTGAGCATCGTGCGCACGTCCTGCAGATCGGGCACGTTCTCCAGATGCACCGGATCCGCGCTCAACAGACCCGCGCACAGGATCGGCAATGCCGCGTTCTTCGCACCCGAGACGACAACTTCACCGGAGAGCGGGTAGCCACCTTCAATGATGAGTTTATCCATGCCTGTCGGTTCCTGATCGGTCCGGTTCGCACCCGGACCTGCTTTGTCTGTGTTCGGCGTGCCGCTCGCTGCGTCGCGCCCTTCGTGAGTAATTCGCACTAAATTTCCAGATTACGCGTTCTGCCATTCGGCGGGCGTCAGCGTCTTCATGCTGAGCGCGTGGATTTCTTCGCGCATGCGCTCGCCGAGCGCCGCATACACGAGTTGGTGACGCTGGATCAGGCGCTTGCCTTCGAAGCTCGGCGAGACGATCGTCGCAAAGAAATGCTGACCGTCGCCTTCGACTTCGAGATGCTCGCACGCGAGTCCAGCTGCAATGTACTGTTTGACCTGTTCGGGAGTCGGCAACATGAGAGAAGCTCCTCGTCAGTGGCGCAGCTTGTAGCCGGTGGCGAGCATGCGCATCGCCACGACAGCCAGCACCACGAAGAAACCGGCGACGATCGCGAGGCTCACCAGCGGATCGATATCCGACACGCCGAAAAAGCCATAACGAAAGCCGTCGATCATGTAGAAAAACGGATTGAGCCGCGATACTTCGCGCCATCCGGGCGGCAGCGTGTGCGTCGAGTAGAACACGCCCGACAGGAAGGTGAGCGGCATGATCAGGAAGTTCTGGAACGCGGCGAGCTGATCGAACTTCTCGGCCCAGATGCCGGCGATCAGACCCAGCGTGCCGAGAATCGCCGCTCCGAACATCGCGAACACGATGATGTAGAGCGGCGCGGTGAACGCGAGCGGCACGAACCAGATCGTCACGATGAACACGCCGAAGCCCACGCACAGCCCGCGCGCCACGGCCGCGAGCACGTAGGCCGCGAACATCTCCTGGTGCGACAGCGGCGGCAGCAGCACGAACACGAGGTTGCCGGTGATCTTCGATTGAATCAGCGAAGAAGAACTGTTCGCGAACGCGTTCTGCAGCACGCTCATCATGACGAGACCCGGAATCAGGAAACTCGTATATTCGACGCCCGGATAGACCTCGACGTGGCCGCGCAGCGCGTGGCCGAAGATGGTCAGATAAAGCAGCGCGGTGATGACCGGCGCGAGCACGGTCTGGAACGATACCTTCCAGAAACGCAGCAGTTCTTTGTAAAACAGCGTGCTGAATCCACTGTAGCCGCTCATGCGAGCCCCTCGATCACTTCCGGACCGTTCATCACCTGAACGAATACGTCTTCGAGGTCGGCTTTGCGGACCTCGATTTCTTCGAATGTACAACCGGCCGCGCGGCATTGCGCGAGGATGCGCTCGACGTCGTCGTAGCTCGTCAAGCGCAGCAGATGCTGGCGGCCATTGCCGTTGCCCGCGCCGCTTTCCGCCTCGAGCGGACGCAGATCGGCGGGCAGCACGCCGTGTGCGAAGCGCACGAACAACTGCATGCCGGCGAAGCGCTGCAGCAGCGTGCTGGTGCGATCGAGCGCAACGACCTCGCCACGGCGCAGCATCGCGATGCGGTCGCACAGCGACTCGGCTTCTTCCAGGTAGTGCGTCGTCAGCACGATCGTGTGGCCTTCGCGATTCAGGCGCGAGATGAACTTCCACAGCGTCTGGCGCAGTTCGACGTCGACGCCCGCGGTCGGCTCGTCGAGCACGATCACCGGCGGTCGGTGCACGAGCGCCTGCGCGACCAGCACGCGGCGCTTCATGCCGCCCGACAGCGCGCGCATGTTGGCATCGGCTTTTTCGGTGAGATCGAGATTGGCCATGATCTCGTCGATCCACGCGTCGTTGTTGCGCAGACCGTAGTAGCCCGACTGGATACGCAAGGTTTCGCGCACCGTGAAGAACGGATCGAACACGAGTTCCTGCGGCACCACGCCGAGCGCGCGACGCGCGTTGCGGAAATCGTCGACGACGTCGTGACCACGCACCGCGATGCTGCCTTCGTCGGCGCGTGCGAGACCCGCGAGAATGCTAATGAGCGTTGTCTTGCCCGCGCCGTTCGGACCGAGCAGTCCGAAGAACTCGCCTTCTTCGACCGTGAGGCTGACGCCCTTGAGCGCCTGCAAGTCCTTGTAGCGCTTCTTGACGTTACGAATTTCTATGGCTGACATGACTATGGGCCGCGCGCGTCGCGGCGCCTGAAGTAGCCCCGATGGAGCCTGGGGACGTGCAAATGCTGGAAGAAACGGAACCGGGGCCGATTAGGGGGCCAGTTCAACGCCCCAAAAAAACGTTTGATTATAGGGCAAAAACTGACACCCCCGGACTGGCCGGAAAGCGGGAGACGACGCTAGAGGAGCGTCAATGTCGCGCTGACGCAACCATGCTGGAGGCGCCAGGAGAGAGAAGCGTATCGACGCCGTAGGCCTGCGCGAGACTGGCGAGACCAGCCGGCAGATTGACGATTTCGAACTTGCCGCCGCGCGCCGTCGCGGCCCGCACCCACGCGAGCAGGACGGCGAGCGCCGACGAATCGAATTGCGTGAGCGGCGCGCAATCGACGCCGCGCGCGCCCGCCGCAATGCGTTGCAGACCCGCCGCGAGCGCGGCCTTCGCGCTCTCGTGGGTCAGCGTCGCGCCGCTGTCGAAGCGGTTCGCGACCTGGTTCAACACGTCGCTCACGACTGCTTGCCCGCGGCGAGTTGCTGATTGCGCTGCGTGAGGAACTGGATCAGTCCGTCCACGCCTTTCTGCTGGATCTGCTCGTTGAACTGCTGCTGATACGCCTGGATCAGCCATGCGCCGAGCACGTTGAGGTCATACACGCGCCAGCCTTGCGGCGTCTTGTACAGGCGATAGTCGAGTTCGATCGGCTGGCCGTTGTTCATCACGACCGAGCGCACCACCGTGTCGGTGTCGTCCGGGTTCATGCGGAACGGCTTGAACTGGATCTGCTGGTCGCGCACCTGCGCGAGCGCGCCCGAGTACGTGCGGATCAGAAGCATCTTGAACTGCTCGACCACCTGGTTCTGCTGCTCGGGCGTCGCGGTGCGCCAGTTGCGGCCCATCGCGAGCTGGGTGGTGCGGCGGAAGTCCGTGTACGGCAGGATCTTTTCGTTGACGAGCGCCGTGATGTGCGTGATGTCGCCCTGCTGGATCGACTTGTCGCCGCGAATCGCGTCCATCACCTGCTGGGTGACGGTTTTAATCAGCGCCTCGGGGGAGTTGGTGTCGACGGTTTGCGCCGATGCGCCCGCGCTGATGAATGAAAACAACACGGCAAACAACGGAATCAGGAAGAATTTTTTCATATCGAGCTTCGCCTCAAAAATAGTGCAACAGTTTGAACGGACCTTATCACGCGAGTTCGACGGCAATCCATGCGCAAACTGCGAGAGTCGTATCGATCTGTTACGGCTGCACGTTCAATGCAATCTAAACGACGGGAAGTTGAAGCGCGTGGGCGGCACCAGCTGACCGGCCGGAATCTGCGTTTCAGGGCCGCCTTTCAGGTCGAGCGGCGGGGTCTCGGTACCCGACGCGGCCTCCGGCGCCGACGCGCCTTGCGGTGCCGATGCGCCTTGTGGCGTGGCCACGGCCGCGCCGGATGCGGGAGCCGCCTTTGCCGGAGCACCCTGCGTGCCCGCGGCGGCGCCGGCCGCGCCGGTTGCAGCGCCGGCCGGCGCACCTGCCGCCCCTGCGGCCGCGCCCGTCTCGCCTTCGTCGTACTTCGGCAGCGGCGCTTCTTCGTCGTAGCTCGGCAGGTCCTGCGGACGCCGGCGGTTATCCGACAGCAGATACTGGCGGCGCTGCAGATACGCGTTGCGGACGAACGAGTATTTGTCGAGCGCCGCGCCTTCCAGCAGATTGCTCGCGCCGAGCAGGTTCGCGCGCGTATTGACGATGTTCAGGCCCCACAGGGCCCAGCTCAGCCCCGGCGGATCGATGTAGCTGATCGGGTTCACGTAGTAGTTGCCGAGCGAGCCGAACGCGTCGCGCACCGTGCTCGGTCCGAACAGCGGCAGCACCAGGTAAGGGCCCGCCGGCACGCCGTAGTGACCGAGCGTCAGACCGAGGTCGTTGTCGTGCTTGGGCAGCTTCGCGAGCGTCGCGACGTCGAACAGGCCGCCGACGCCGAACAACGTGTTGATCACGATCCGCATGATGTCCGACACGCCGTCCGCGATACGCAACTGCAGCAGATTGTTCGCCGCGATATAGACATCGCCGATGTTCGAGAAGAAGTTCGTCACGCTGTCCCGCACCGGCTGCGGCGTAACAAACACGTAGCCCTGCGCGACCGGCTTGATCGCGTACTGGTCGACCTTGTCGTTGATGGTGAAGATCGTGCGGTTCAGCCCTTCGAACGGATCGCCCTTGGTAGGCGTCTGCACGGTCGTGCAACCGGCGAGCAGCGCAGCCGCCACGGCGACCTTGCCGAACTGTAGGACGCGCGCACCGCTGCGCGGGGTCTGCAGTTTCGTCTGCATCGTAGTTTCTCCTTATTGGCCTGACTGGCCGGCGGCGCCGGCGGCCGGCGCTGCCGGCGCCGGTGCGGGGGCGGAAGCGGCGGGCTTCGCCGCGCCGGAATCCGCGGCCTTGCTATACAGGAACTGGCCGATCAGGTTTTCCAGCACGATCGCCGATTGCGTCATCGCGATGCTATCGCCCGCCTTCAGCATTTCCGAGTCGCCGCCCGGCTCGAGCCCGATGTACTGCTCGCCGAGCAGACCTGAGGTCAGGATCTTCGCCGAAGTGTCCCTCGGAAACTCGAATTGCTTGTCGATATCGATCGTGACGAGCGCCTGGTAGGTGTTGCTATCGAAGCCGATCGACGCGACCCGGCCGACCGTCACGCCCGCGCTCTTTACCGGCGCGCGCGGCTTCAGCCCGCCGATGTTGTCGAACTTGAGCTTGACCGGGTAGGTTGCCTGGAACGACAACGAGCTCATGTTGCCGACCTTCAGCGCAAGAAACAGCAACGCCACGAAACCCAACACCACGAACAGGCCGACCCAGAAGTCGAGAACATTCTTTTTCATCGTCATCCCAAAGTGAATCCGCCACGTCCCGCCGTGCGCCGCGCAGCGTGCGCCGCCGGCAGCCGGCATGCTGCGCGGCCTTAGCTGAACATCAGTGCGGTCAGCAGGAAGTCGAGCCCGAGCACCGCGAGCGACGCGTACACGACCGTGCGGGTCGTCGCGCGCGACACGCCTTCCGGCGTCGGCTTCGCCTCGTAGCCCTGAAACAGCGCGACGAAGGTCACCGCGAGGCCGAACACCACGCTCTTGACGACCCCGGCGCCCACGTCGCGCCACACGTCGACGCCGCTTTGCATCTGCGACCAGAACGCGCCGGCATCGACGCCGATCAGCAGCACCCCCACCACGTAACCGCCAAGAACACCGACCGCGCTGAAGATCGCCGCGAGGATCGGCATCGAGATAATGCCCGCCCACAGGCGCGGCGCGATCACGACTTTGACCGGATCGACGGCCATCATTTCCATCGCGGTGAGTTGCTCGCCCGCCTTCATCAGGCCGATTTCTGCAGTCAGCGACGTGCCCGCGCGCCCGGCGAACAGCAGCGCGGTCACGACCGGGCCGAGCTCGCGCACGAGCGACAGCGCGACCAGCAACCCGAGCGCCTGCTCGGAGCCATAACGGTTCAGCGTGTAATAGCCTTGCAGCCCGAGCACGAAGCCGACGAACAGCCCCGACACCGCGATGATCACGAGCGAATAATTACCGACGAAGTGGATCTGCTTCGTGACAAGACGCGGACGGCGCAGCAGCGGAAAAATTTCGAGCACGAGCCGCAGGAAGAAGCGCGTCGCGTAGCCGGCGGTGCCGAGCCCGGTGATGACCGAGCGACCGATCGTACTGATCATGACTGGCCTCCGCCGATGCCGAAGTCCGCCGCGAGCGGCGTCTGCGCCGGATAGTGGAATCTGAACGGGCCGTCCGGCGCGCCGTCGATGAACTGCCGCACGGTCGGGTCGGTCGACGCGCGCAGCTCGTCCGGCGTGCCTTCGGCGAGCACGCCGCCGTTGGACAGGAAGTACACGTAGTCGGCGATCGCGAACGATTCCGGCACGTCGTGCGTGACGAGAATCGACGTCGCGCCGAGCGCCTGGTTCAGCGTGCGGATCAGGTTCGCGGTGATGCCGAGCGAGATCGGATCGAGGCCGGCGAATGGCTCGTCGTACATCATCAGTTCGGGGTCGAGCGCGATCGCGCGCGCGAGCGCCACGCGCCGCGCCATGCCGCCCGAAATCTCCGACGGCAGCAGGTCGCGCGCGCCGCGCAGGCCGACCGCGTTGAGCTTCATCAGCACGAGGTCGCGCAGCAGTTCTTCAGGGAGATCGGTGTGTTCGCGCAGCGAGAAGGCGACGTTTTCGAACACCGACATGTCGGTGAACAGCGCGCCGAACTGGAACAGCATGCCCATCTTCCGGCGCAGCGCGTAAAGTCCTTCGCGCGTCTGCCCGCCGATGTCCTGGCCATGGAACAGCACCTGGCCGCGCTGCGCGCGCACGAGGCCGCCGATCAGCCGCAGCACTGTGGTCTTGCCGCAACCCGAGCCGCCCATGACCGCGACGACCTGACCGCGACGAAAGCGCAGATTCAGATTCGACAGGACGAGCCGGTCGCCGTAACCGAAGTCGACGTCGCGCAGCTCGAGTATGGTCTCGGGGGAGGAAGGCACCAAACTGACAGTCCTTTTACACGGAAGGCCGAATTATAGGGCCATCATGCAAAAGCTGCCTTGAGGTGCCCCGTTCCTTGACTATGCCTGACGATTATTGCGTAAACGTGTGTTGCAGCGCCGAAACGGCGGCGGCCGGGTCGGCCGCTTCGGTGACCGCGCGCACCACCGCTGCGCAGCCGACGCCCGTTGCGAGCACGTCCGGCAACACCTGCAGATCGATCCCGCCGATCGCGACGAGCGGCACCACGCCGTCGAGCAGCCGCACATAGCGTGCAAGGCGCCGCAAGCCCTGCGGCGCGGTCGGCATGACCTTGGTCGTGGTCGGGAATACGGCGCCCAATGCAATGTAGCTCGGACGGAAATGCAGCGCCTTCAGCATCTCGTAGAAGCCGTGCGTGGACAAGCCCAGGCGGATGCCCGCGTTGGCCAGCGTGGACAGATCCGCGGTATGCACGTCTTCCTGGCCGAGGTGCACGCCGTACGCGCCCGCCTCGAGCGCCGCCTGCCAATGATCGTTGATGAACACCTGCGCGTCGTGCGCGCGGCCGGCAGCCACGCAGCGGGCGATCTCGCGCTTCAGTTCGTCGGCGGGTTCGGCCGACTTGCGGCGCAACTGCACCGTCTTCACGCCGAAGCCGACCACCCGTTCGACCCAGTCCGCGGTCGGCAGCACCGGATACAGGCCGAGCCTTTCCGGGCAGCGCGCGAACGCCCTGGCGGGTGCCGGCGGCAGGTCGGTAAGGCGCGGAAAGCGGCCGAGGTCGGACGGGAAAGCGTCGTCGGCGCGGGTCTCGTCGCCGTCGCGCCACGCGAGCGCGAGCACCAGCGCGTCGTGCGGATCGAAACCGCAGTCGAGGAACGCGGCCAGCGCGGCAATCCAGTCTTCCGCCAGACGGCCTTCGAGGCCGTATTTCTCACCGCCCAGATGCAGCGTCGCGCGGTTTTCCGCAGCGACGATCACGCCAGCGCCCCGCGTCAGCCAGCGCGCGATCTGCTCGCCGTGCGGCTGCGCGTCGGCGATCACGATCAGGTCGCCGCCGTTCGGTTCGTCGGGCGCGGTCAGGCAGATGCGCCACGGTGCGTGGGTCGGCGGCCAGTCGCCGAGCCGCGCACGGATGCGCTCGGCGGCTTCGATGAGTTCGTCGGCCGTCGGCCAGAACAGATCGCGATCCTTCAGCGTCAACGACTGCGTCATGCCGCACCTCCATCCTGATGCCAGAACGGCATGCCGACCACCGGCGTGCTCGCGTGCGCACTCTCGCGCTCGGCCATCGGGCCCGCTAGATACGCTTGCCGGCCCGCCTCGACGCCCAGCGCAAATGCGCGCGCCATTGCGTCGGGATGCGTCGCCTGCGACACCGCCGTGTTCAGCAGCACGCCGTCGAAGCCCCATTCCATCACCTGCGCCGCATGCGATGGCACGCCGAGCCCGGCGTCGACGATCAGCGGCACGTCGGGCAGCCGCTCGCGCAATACCCGCAGCCCGTACGGATTGATCACGCCCTTGCCGGTGCCGATCGGCGCGCCCCATGGCATCAGCGCCTCGCAGCCGGCGTCGAGCAGACGGCGGCCGATCACCAGATCTTCGGTGCAGTACGGCAGCACCTTGAAGCCATCCTTGACGAGCCGCGCGGCGGCTTCGATCAGACCGACCGGGTCGGGCTGCAGCGTGTAGTCGTCGCCGATCAGTTCGAGCTTGATCCACTCGGTCTCGAAGATTTCGCGCGCCATGTGCGCGGTCGTCACCGCTTCACCGACGCTCAGGCAGCCCGCCGTATTCGGCAGCAGCGGCACGCCGTGGCGCTTGAGCAGCTCGAAGAAGCCGGCTTCCGCGTTGCCCTCGTTCATCTGACGGCGCAGCGCGACGGTCACCATGCCGGGGCGCGCGGCGTCGATCGAATCGGACAGCGATTGCAGCGACGGGTAGCGCGACGTGCCGAGCAGCACGCGGCTTGCGAAAGTTTGACCGTATAGCGTCAGCGCGTCGGCGCTCTCGTGAGAAGTCATTTGCATCATCCTGGTTTGCCGTCGCGGCTAGAACCGACCGCTTGACGCAATGGGTTTTCGGCGACGGTTGTTGCGTTCGGTATGCGACAGGCTGGCGCGAGCGCGCTCAGCCGCCCGCGACCGGCTGCACGACGTCGAGCCGGTCGCCCGTGTGCAACGCGCGCGCCGCATGCTGCGCACGCGCGACGAAATCGCCGTTGAGCGCAACCGCGAACGGCGGGCGCGCGCCAAAGGCAGCGAGCGCATCGGCGACAGTCGCGCCTTCGGGCAGCGACAACGGCTTTTGATTGATATGAATGTCCATGGTGTTCGAATACGGTTCAATCGATGGCGCCAGCGGCATTGCGCGCGGCACGTTGGCCGCTGGGCTCAGGCCGGCTCGCGCGCGAAATGCTGTTGGAACAGCTCGCTCCAGCGTGCGTCGCGCCGCCAGCCGGCGAATGCGTCGGCGTCCCCGACACGGCCGTCGAGCAGCGCTCTCGCAAACCGCACGGCTTCGTCGGCGACTTCCGGCGCGATCATATAGCCGTGCCGATACAGGCCGTTCACGCGCAGCGTGCGCGCGCCGTCCCACAGCAGCGCGGGACGGTGATCGGGCAAGGTCGGACGACACTGCGAATTCAGCTCGAGGATGCGCGCCTCGCCAAAGCCCGGATGCACCGAGAACGCCGCGCTCAGCAACTCGAGCGCCGAACGCACGCTGACGGGCGACATGTCCTCGCCCTCCACCTCGGTCGCGCCGATCACATAGAGGCCGTTCTGCTTCGGCGCGATATACAGCGGGTAGCGCGGATGCAGCAGCCGCACCGGGCGAGTCAGTTGCAGGTGAGGTGCATGCACGCGCGCAACTTCACCGCGGATGCCGCGCAGCGTCGGTAGCACGGCTTTCGCCCCGAGCCCGCGGCAATCGATCGTGATGCCGGCATCGGGCAGCGACGCGTCGTCGATCGGCGTGTTCCAGTGCGTGTCGACGCCGCGCTCGGCAAGCCCCGCCGCGAGCGCGGACAGCACCTGACGGTTGTCGAGTTGCCCCTCGCGCGGCAGCAGCCAGCCCTGATTGAAGCGGCCGGCCAACGCGGGTTCGGCGGCACCGAGCTGTACGCCCGAAAGCGCGACGAAGCCGCCGTCGAGCAACTCGGCCGGCGCGTTCGCACGCACGCGGCGCTCGAACAGCGGCGCCTCCGTGCGATCCGCGTGATGCCAGACGACGAGCGTGCCGTTGCGCTGGAAAAACACCGGCTCCGGCAGTTCGGCGAGCACGCGCGGCCAGCTTTCGAGCGAACTCGCGCCAAGCCGCGTGATCAGCAACTCGGCGCTCGCGGCTTCTGCCAGCGGCGCGAGCATCGCGGCGGCAACCCACGCGGCAGCCTGCGAGCCGGCGGCATCGCCGCGCTCGTAAAGGGCCACGCGATGCCCCTCGCCCGCGAGGCGCCACGCGACCAGCCGGCCGCACAAACCGCCACCGAGCACCGCGAAATCAGGTCGAGCGGAACGGTTCATCGCGCGCGCTCCGGTTGACTGCGGCGGGCAAAACCAAAGAGGCACGACACGCCGGAGGCGGCGTGACGAAGAGAAAGATGCATGTCTGAAGAATAGGCGGTCATCGAGTCCTTTCCGTACGGCCAAAAACGCACGTACCCAGGACGAAACCGGCGGGTGAAGCCGGCCGGTCACGGCGTGTGCATGTGAGCTGCGCTCGCCGCCCGGCGGGGAATGGAAGACGGTTGCTTCCGGAAACTTCCCGCGCCGGTATTACCCGGATCGGGTGCAAAGGGTCTCTCTCAGCCTCGCCGCCCCGGCATGAAAGTCATGCCGCCTGTGGGCGAAGCACCCCTGTTTCGTCGCAGGTCATTAGACCATAAAAGGCGCGGCGCCCGCAAACCAGCGGCCCGCCGTCGCTGCCGCGATTTTGATCTGGCACCGTCTAACTAGATGCCGATGCGAAGCGGCCCGGCGCTCTGGCACAATGCCGTGAACGGTGCCGCAAAAACGCGGCGTGCGCGGCGCTCGTGGCCGCATGCGCGGCGGCGGCATCCCGGCGGACGCCGGCCCGAAAAATTAATTTTCGCTTAAGGGCGTCACGCCAGAATCGGGCGCCCGTCCGGACTCGCGTTCATCGAGCGTGATGGCGCGATGCCCGGCCAGGTATTGCAGACCCGCCGCAGTCACGGCCTCGAAAAGGTCCGACTGTTAGCGGGATCGCCCGACATGGGTCAACCAGATCGGACCGTACGCCGGAATGGCACTTCGGGTTAGCACATCATCAGGACGCTCATGACACCACATACTTCCGCCAGCCCCGCGCTGCCGCCCGACGAAAAGGTCTCCGCCTGGAGCCTGATCAAGCCTTACTGGGTTTCCGAGGAACGAGGCATCGCATGGGGGCTGCTCATTACGATCATCGTGATGAACCTGATCGTCGTCTGGATCAACGTGCGCCTGAACCGCTGGAGCGCGGACTTCTACAACGCGCTGCAGCAGAAAAACGTCCACGACTTCCCGCATCTGCTGATGATTTTTACCGGACTCGCGTTCGGCTTCATCATCCTCGCCGTGTATGGACGCTATCTGCGCCAGATGCTCGGCTTCCGCTGGCGCCAGTGGCTGACCACCCGCTACCTGAACGAGTGGCTCAACGACAGCGCGTTCTACCGCATCGAGCGTGACCGCCTCGCCGACAACCCCGACCAGCGGATCAGCGACGACCTGCAGTCGTTCGCGACCACCACGTTGTCGCTGACGCTCGATCTGCTGTCGACCGTTGTCACTCTCGTATCGTTCATCACGATCCTGTGGACGCTCGCGGGCGCGCTGAGTATTTCGCTCGGCGGCATGCCGCTGCATATCCCCGGCTATATGGTGTGGGCCGCCGCGCTGTATGCGGTGGCCGGTTCGCTCGTCATGCAGAAGGTCGGCCATCCGCTCGTGTCGATCAACTATCAGGCGCAGAAAGTGGAGGCTGATTTCCGTTTCGGTCTGATCCGGCTGCGCGAGAACGCCGAGCAGATCGCGTTCTACAACGGCATGGAAACCGAGAAGACGAACGCGCGCACGCTGTTCGGCCGCATCCGCGACAACTGGTGGCAGGTGATGAAGTACACGAAGCGCCTGACCTTCGTGCTGAGCTTCTACGGCCAGATCGCGATTATTTTCCCGATCGTCGTCGCCGCGCCGCGCTACTTCGCGGGCGCGTTCACGTTCGGCGTGCTGATGCAGATTTCGAGCGCGTTCGGCACCGTCAGCGATTCGTTCTCGTGGTTCATCAACAGTTATACGAGCCTCGTCGAATGGCGCGCGACCGTGAACCGGTTGCGCGAATTCAAGCGCGTCGTGCATTCGCCGCGTCTGAAGGAATCGGTGTCGCCGGCCACGGAACACGGCGGCATCAATCTGCATTTCGTCGACAGCAACACGCTTACCACCGACAGCCTCACGCTTGCGCTGCCCAATGGCAACCCGCTGTCGCGCATCCGCGATATCGCGATCCGGCCGGGCTCGCGCTGGCTCGTGCGCGGTCCGTCGGGCGCCGGCAAGAGCACGCTGATGCGGGCGCTCGCGGGCCTGTGGCCGTTCGGCGACGGCTCGATCGACGCGCCGGTCAATGCGCGCATGATGTTCATCCCGCAGGTCAGCTACATGCCGATCGGCACGCTGAAGGCGGCGCTCGCGTATCCGTCGGCGGCGGACACCTATGGCGACGACGAATGCCGCGACGCGCTCATCACCTGCCATCTGTCGGAATACGCGGACCGTCTGCAGGAAACGGGGCACTGGACCCGCGTGCTGTCGCCGGGTGAGCAGCAGCGCTTCGCCGCCGCGCGCGTGCTGCTGCACAAGCCCGACTACCTGTTCCTCGACGAAGCGACCAGCGCGCTCGACGCGGAAAACGAGGCGCGGCTCTATCGACTGTTCACCGAGCGGCTGCCGAAGGCGGCGATCGTCAGCGTCGCGCATCGCGAATCGCTTGCTGCCTTCCATGACGAAACGCTCGACGTCGAGCGTTCGGCCGAAGCGATAGCGGCGTGAGCGACGCGCGCGGCGCTCAAGTCAACTAAGCGCACGACGCCCCCCCGCGCGTCGTGCGCAACATCCGGAAAGACACGAGAAGAGTTCGGAAGCATTTGCGAAGCGCGCAAGCTGTTCCGCGCTTTGAAAATGCCTGCGAGCAGCGACGATAGTCGTACAGGCCGCGCCATGCGACGGCCTTCGTTGACGTCAGTCACGTCTTTGATCGCAACCGCTCTCTGGACTCCTCGCCCATGTCATTCGCCCGCCGTGTTTCACCTCTGCTCCCGACTTTGCTCCCACGCCTCGCGCTCGCCTGCGGCGCGGCGCTGCTCTTCACTAACGCCGTCGACGCCGCGCAATCGGCCGAGCAGAACCAGCCCGCCGATATCTGCGCGGCGCTCACGCAGATCGTCGATGCGAGCGATTTCCGGCAACTGCCGAGCGAGACCGCCGTGCAACTGCCGGGCGTCTCCTACACCGACGATTGCCGCGCTACCCCCCACGCTTACGACTGCCACTGGCGCGCGCACTGGCAAGCCGACGGCGTCGTCAACGATCCGCTCGAAGAACTCGGCGCCGACATCGCCGCCTGCTTTCCGCGCGTCGTGCACGACGTCAACACACCGGTGCGCCAGCATTTCGTCGTGACCACCGACGCGCGCCGCGTGGACGTCACCGCAAGCGTGCAAGGTCAGAACGAACTGCGGCTGCGTGTGACGCGCTGAGCGCGCGGCCCTCGCTGCTTTCGATGACCCAGCGAACCTTGTGACCGGAATCGGGCGCCGCCTCATGACCTCGCCGCCGACCGTGCGCGCGCCAGAGGCATCCAGGCGTTCGAGCCTGAGTCTGTTCGCCTCGCTGATATCCCGGCGTCGCTGCGCCCTCGCCGCCTTCGCCGCGACGCTGACACTCACGCTAGACGGCTGCGCATGGACGCTGATCCAGGTCGCCGACGCCACCGGCTCCGTGATCCAGGCCGGCTACGCGATCGCGTCGAACTACTCGTCGCCGACCTTCGTCAACGGCCGGCCCGCGGATGTGCAGCACGTGTGCATCGAAGTAAACCCGACGGTATCGGTCGGCGATTTCGTGCCGGCGCTGCAACTCGCGCTCGAGCGGCGCGGTATTCGTTCGGACGTCTACAATCCGGGCACCTCGCCGGCCGGCTGCGAGGCGCGGCTCGTCTATAACGCCGCGATCGACTATGGGCGCCGCTCGTTCAGCGACGAATCGATCCAGTACCTGTCGATCATCGATCTGACGCTGATCCAGAGCGGCCGCATTCTGGTCACCGCGCGTTATCAGACCGGCGGCCTGAACACCGACCGCTTCTCGTCGGCCTCGGTGAAGCTCGGCGGGTTGATCGAGCGGATGGTCGTCGATCGGACCGATTTTGCGCGTCAAGAGCAGCAACAGCAGACCCTGCAAACCTCGCAGGCCTTCCCGCCGAGCCACTGAGTACCCGCGGCTCTTCCGTCGCTTGCAGCGCCTTACACGGGAAAGGATCGGAAAGCGGCATGCGCTTTGCGCAGCGCGTGCGCCTCACTAAGATGACCTGAATGAACCAGACCATCCTGATCGTCGATGACGATCCCGTCGTACGCGAGCTCGTCAGCGAATATCTGCACGGGCGCGGCTTCAACGTCGCCACGCTGGAAAATGGCCTGGCGTTGCAGCGCAGATTGCAGCAGGAGCGACCCGCGCTGGTCGTGCTCGACATCATGATGCCGGAGCTCGATGGCATCAGCGCACTACGCGCGCTGCGTGTCGCCGGCGACGACATTCCCGTGATTCTGTTGACCGCGCGAGCCGATCCGATCGATCGCGTGATCGGCCTCGAACTCGGCGCCGACGACTACCTCGGCAAGCCGTTCGAACCTAGCGAGCTGGTCGCGCGGATTCGCACCGTGCTGAGGCGTCGCGGCTCGATCGCGCCGGGCGCGCCCGAGCAACGTGCGCCCTATCATTTCGGCCGCTTCGAGGTGAACTTCCCGGCGCGCGAACTGCGCCGCGACGGCGAACGCATCACGCTGCGTTCGAGCGAATTCGCGATGCTTAAGGTGTTCGTCACGCACGCGATGACCGTGCTCACGCGCGCGCAGCTGCTCGAAAAACTGCACGGCAATAGCGAGGCGCATCGCAATCGCAGTCTCGACGTATCGATCTGGCGCTTGCGTCGACTGATCGAAGTGGACCCGTCGGAGCCGCGCTACGTGCAGACGGTGTGGGGACGCGGTTATGTGTTCGTGCCGGACGGCGAGATCGGCGCGGCCGAACGCGGGCTCGCGCCGCCGCTCGGCTAGCTGTGCGAGTCGATCTGATCGGGGGCCGGGTGATATGACCTGCTTGTCGCGCATAACGCGCACCGCGCTGATGCGGCCGACGGTCAAAACGTCAGCACACTCAGAAACATCCGCTGTAGCCAGCCCATCGTTGTCGCATCGTTGACCATGCCGAGGCCAGCCTGCTCGATGCGCGCGTTCGCGACCTTGCTGGACGCGACGTAATTGCCTGCTTCGATATCCTTGGGATTGACGATGCCCGACAACCGAAGACGGTCACGGGTACCGCTCATCGCGATCACCTTCTCGCCCGACACGACGAGATTGCCGCCCGACACCGTGCCGATCACGGTCACGGCGAGCGTGCCCGTCATGTCGCTGATGTCGCTCAGACGGCCCTGCCCTTTGTAGTCGGTGCTGGCCGAGCCGATGTTGAACAGTTTGGCAAGCCGCGCCGCGGCGCTCGTCGATTGGTCCGCGGCGGTGGCGGTGATGCTGCTCGCGCGGTTCGCCGATGCGCTCGCGCTGTTGCTGCCGCTATACGATTCCGACAGCCGGATCGTCAGCACATCGCCGATATGCTGCGCGCGCGGCGTCTCATACAGCAGCAGCGGCGCTCCGGCCTGATAGATCGCGCCTTGCGTGTTGACGTTCAATGGCGCGGACGCGAGCGGGGGCGCCATCGGCGTTTCGACGATCGACCTGGTCTGCGTGCTCGAACAGGCCGCGACACAGCTCGCGGCGCCCAGCACGAAGGTGAGACGTAGCGCGGTCATACCATCTCCGTGGCGAGAAAGATGAAATGGAGTCGAAGCGAGGCGGCGCTAGCCGGCGCCACCCGCTTTCGGCAATGGGCTCATACCGATGGTCATGCTTGCCGGGCAATCATCAGCCCGCGCCGGTGCCGCTCGCCTGCCACTGCCGCACGACCGCTTTCATCCACGCATCCGAGCCCTTCAGCAGATATGTGAGCGTGCCATTGCGGCTGCCCGGCAGGAAGCACAGCGTGATCGAACTGACCGCGTTCTCCCATACGTACATCGGCATCGCGCCCGGCGCCGCCGCGTTGCGTGTCGCGTGACGCGGCGGCCCATAACGATCCTCGAGCGCGTCGCGCAGATCCTCGGCGGTCAGCTCGTCGATCAAGAACGACATCTCGTAAAGACGCAACGCGCCTTGCCCGTCGATGCGCGTGAAGCGCATCACGTGTTCGAGCGCCGGCGCGCCATCGACTACCGCCTGCGACACCGCCCAGCGCTCGTCATCGCGATGCGCCCAGCGGCACGCGACGCTCAGGCTATCGTGCGACTTCAACCGCATGCCGAGCGCACCGGCCTGCACGTCGGTCTCGCAGATCGGCACGCTGCCGACCGGCGTCGCGCGTACGGTCGAGCCCGCGCGGAATTCGTCGAGCGTGATGCCTAGCGCGACGCCGCGAAACGAAAACGGCGCGTCCGGCGAGCGCCGGCGCGGGTCGGCGACGACGCCATTCGATGCCGCGCTGGCCGCCTTCGGACTGCGCGCGACAGGCTGCGCATGCGCGGCGCACGACAGCACACCGCCGAGCAGCATCAATGCACCAACCATCCGGGTGAGCGTCATGATTCAATCGATCGCGGAAGCGCACATGTCGAAAGGCGTCGCCGCCGCATGGCCGACGACCGGCAGCACTTTCAGGGTCGCCGCCGTGACCCGGCACGGCAGCGCCGCGGCGCCGCAGCCGCCGAGCGGCAACAGCAGCGCGCCGGCAACGAGCCACGCCACGGCGCGACGCCGATGCTCAGTAGTTCTGGAGAGCGGCACGTGGACCTCGCCGGTTCACGCAGTGGTGTTGACGAGATGGCCGATGAGCCCCAGCCCCGGCGCAGGCAGTGCAGGCTGCGCGAGCGTGCTGCTTTGCTGCGATTTCGCCGCTGCGCCGGTGGGGCTCGAACTGGTGGACTTCGCCGTGGTCGGCGTCTTTGCCGGCGCGGAGAAAGGCGTGGAACCGAGCGTGTTGTGGATCGTCATGATGGACCTCGCGAAGGCGCGCATTGCGCGCTGGTGTCGGTTGAACGCCGCGCTGCGGCGTCCGAGGCAGCGGACCTCGTTCGGCGTGCGGCGCGACGTGCTGCGGAACGAATCATCGCGCCGCGCAAGTGCCGACGATGGGCGAAGCAAAGCACGCTTTCGCGCGGTTGTTACGACCCGTTCCGTGGGCTTGCGAGGGCTTCCGAGTGCTTGCCAAGCGTTGTCATCGCGTGGCGGTCGTTGGGGAGAGCAGGATCAGGCAGTGCTAAAGTAGGCGCGGAACCTTCGCTGATCCGCCCCGGCGCAAGCCCGCCAGCGCCACGCGGCACACAGTAAGCGTTGGTAAGGAAATGCGCGGTCGCGCGTCGGGCGCGCCAGTCTAGAATTTCGCCATGAATCCACAGGTCCTTATCGTCGACGACGATCCGGTCGTACGCGATCTGCTTTGCAAGTTTCTGCAGTCGAACGGCTTCGATGCGTCCGTGCTGCATGACGGCACCCACTTGCAGCGTCGTCTCGAGCGTGAGCGGCCGTCGGTCGTCGTGCTCGACATCATGATGCCGAACACCGACGGCCTGCGCGCGCTCACCGCGTTGCGCGCCGCCGGCGACGACATCCCGGTGATCTTCGTGACCGCGCGCGGAACCGTGGCCGATCGCATCGTCGGTCTGTCGCTCGGCGCGGACGACTACTTGACCAAACCATTCGATCCGCGCGAACTGCTGGTGCGCATCCAGACCGTGCTGCGCCGGCGCGGGCCCTCCACCACGAGCGCGCCAGAAGCACGCAAGCGCTATCGCTTCGGTCCGTTCGAACTGGACTTCGCGACGCGCTCGCTGAGCCGCGACGACACCAAGCTGCCGCTGCGCGATAGCGAATTCGCGCTGCTGAAGATCTTCGTCAACAACCCGTACAAGGTGCTGTCGCGCGTGCTGATTCACGATCTCGTGCATCGCGACGACCTCGCGTTCCGCGACCGCAGCCTCGACGTGCCGATCTGGCGCTTGCGCCGCGTTATCGAGGACGACCCGTCGAACCCGTGCTACGTGCAAACGGTGCGCGGCAAGGGTTACGTGTTCGTGCCCGACGCCAACGGCCCCCCCTTCGAGCACGGGGCCGCCCCGAGCGCATGAGAAATCCGCTGAACACGCTGTTCGGCAGAATGGCGTTGCTGTCGGCGGCGGTGCTGTTCACGATTCAGGCGAGCTGGTTCGTGCTGGTGACGATGCAGCCGCCGCGCCATGAAATCGACGGCTTTGCGCGCGGCATTCTGCTCGTGCTGCAGGCGATCAACGGCGAGCCGATCAAGGGCACCGCGCTCGCGCCGGCGATGCGCGTGCATCTGGTACCCACCTGGAACATGCCGACCAGCGTGCATCTGCGCGAGCCGCACGAGCATATGCTGGTCGAGTTGAGCCGGCATCTGCGCGAGAACCTGCCGGCCGGCACGCAGATCGCCGTCGACGATCTGCGTCCGCCGCAACTGTGGGTGCTGTTTCCGGGCAAGTCGAACTGGGTCGTCGTGCCGGTCGATGTTCCGCCACCGCCGCGCTTTCTGATCGAATCGGTATCGATGCTGGCCGCCGGGCTGATCCTGTCGTTGTTCGCGGTATGGCAGATGCAACGGCCGTTGTTGCGCGTGGCCGATGCGTCTCGCGCGTTCGGCTCGGGCGGCCGGCCCGAACCCGTGCCGGTGCAGGGCCCGCGCGAACTGCGCGATCTGATCGGCTCGTTCAACGACATGATGCGGCGCCTGAACGAAGCGGGCGACGACCAGGCGGTGATGCTCGCCGGCGTCGCGCACGATCTGAAGGCCCCGCTCACGCGCCTGAAGTTGCGCGCAAGCGTGCTAGTCGACGAAAACGAACGCGCTGGCCTGATCCGCGACGTCGATTCGCTGACCAATATCGTCCAGCAGTTCCTCGAATTCGCTGGCCAATCGGCGGACGCTGGACCGCCTGTAGAAGTCGACGAGTTCTTGCGAGAGCAGTTTTCCTCAGGCGATTTCGCGGAAGCCACTGAAACCGCCGAAGCCGCGGACCCCGCCGAGTCCCCGCTCTTCGCACTCGACTTGCGCGCCGGCCCCTCGTTTACGCTGCCGCGCACGCTGCTCGACCGGCTCGTGACGAACCTCGTCGACAACGCGCTCGAACACGGCATGCCGCCGGTGGAAATCTCAACCGCGTGCAACGACCGTCATTGGACCATCAGCGTGCGCGATCACGGCCCAGGCATTCCCGACGACCGTATCGCCGCGGCAATGAAGCCGTTCGTGCGGCTCGACGCCGCGCGCGGCGGCGAAGGTCATTGCGGCCTCGGTCTAGCGATCGTCGCGCGGCTCGCGCACCATCGGGGCGGACGCTGCCTCGTGCGCAATCATGTGCGGGGCGGGCTCGACGTACGGATCGAATTGCCGGTGGACCCGGCGCTGACGTGAGGATGCTCGCAGGTAAGGGGACGCGGACCGAGGCACTTACCTGTCCTTACCGCATCGGCTGTCACGCGAGTTGCGGCCTGATAGTCGCTCCCGGCAACCTCGATGCCGCCCTTCTCTGTCCGCCCGCAACTCTGGGGCGGATTCTTTTTGCGCTATCGCCCGGCCAGCGAAGCGCGTCAGTGCACGAGCCGATTGCGCAGCGCGTCGACCGTCGCCGTGGAAAGACCGAGGCCTTGCGTTAAATAGCTCGCCATCGTGCCGTAGCTCGCCTGTACCTGGTCGAATCCCGCCTGCAGATAATTTTCGTCGACGTCGAACAACGGCGCTCTCGCCGCGGCGATGGCCGCGCCTTCCTGCGCGCGCAGCGTGGTAGTTTGCGCAGCGATCGATGGCGCGAGATAGACGTTGCTGAGCAGGTAGTCCTGCATGATCACGTCGAGCGGAACGTTGGCGATGCTGAGCAGCAGCGCCGCGACCCAGCCCGCGCGGTCCTTGCCCGCACTCGAGTGGAATAGCTGCGCGCCCGTGCCGTTGGCGAGCGCGCCGAGCAACGCGCCATAGACGGCTCGCTGCGGGCCGCCCGTCACATACGCGCGCGCCTGCTCCTGCATGAACGCCACGGCGTCGACGGGCGAATCGACCGGGGGCGTGACGAAGTCGTTCGTGCCGAGCACATTCAGCGTGGCGGATGTCGCGCCGCTCGGCAGCACGTCGGCGATGCGCGCGATTTCGGCGGGCGTGCGCAGGTCGTAGACCGACACGATGCCGAGCTTGTCGAGCGTCGCCACGTCCGTGCCGCTCAGCGTCAGCGCATTCGCGCGAAAGAACACGCCGCGCCGCATCTGCTTGCCGTCGACGGTCAGATAGCCGGCACCCGCGCCGCCGACATCGCGGAAATTGCTGACCGACACGAGTCGCGGCGTAGCCGGCTGCTCGGCTTCTAGACTGCCGCCGCACGCGGACAGCAGCGTGCTGCCGAAACCCGCGGCCAGCATCGCACCGGCCGAGCCCCTCAGAAAGCGTCGCCGCGCCGCCGACGTTTCGCCGGGCATGCCGCGCTCCACGGGCACGGTCGTGCTCGTAAGGGCGCGGAAAGGCGAACGGTTTTTCGCGGTGACGGGCATTGGGGGCGACGGGTTATAGGAGGATCGAGTGCGCAGCCGGGCTGCAAACGCAGTTTAACGTTGACCAATAAATTTTGCGTTACATCGTAGGGGTTAGTAAGAAAAAAGAGGGCCGGGTGCGCGCCAACAAATGCCGCGGGACGCTCGGGCGTTATCGCAAATGAGGCGGACATAACGCACCGCGACGAGGCAAAAAGAAAACCGGGCTCCCCCTTTCAGGCGAGCCCGGTTTCTTTCTTACTGCATCGCTTTACCGCTACAGGTGCCCTTCATGGGGCACCTTGTCGTCTCCACGTCTTCCTGCAAATTGAAGAGACGCTTAACGCGGCAGTTCCGAATGACCCATCAGGAATGCATCGACCGAACGTGCGCACTGACGGCCCTCGCGGATCGCCCACACCACGAGCGACTGGCCGCGACGCATGTCGCCCGCCGTGAACACCTTGTCCACCGACGTGTAGTACGCTTTTTCACCCTCGGTCGTGGCGCGCACGTTGCCGCGCGCATCCTTGTCGACGCCGAACGCTTCGAGCACCGGCGAAACCGGCTGCGTGAAGCCCATCGCGAGCAGCACGAGGTCGGCCTTCATTTCGAATTCGGAGTTCGGCACTTCGACCATCTTGCCGTCCTTCCATTCGACGCGTGCGGCGATCAGCTTCTCGACCTTGCCGTTCTTGCCTTCGAGACGCTTGGTCGCGACCGCCCAATCGCGCTCGCAGCCTTCCTCGTGCGACGACGACGTGCGCAGCTTGATCGGCCAGTAGGGCCACACGAGCGGCTTGTTCTCTTCTTCCGGCGGCTGGGGCAGCAGTTCGAACTGCGTGACGCTCTTTGCGCCATGACGGTTCGACGTACCCACGCAGTCCGATCCGGTATCGCCACCGCCGATTACGACGACGTGCTTGCCCTTCGCGACCAGCTGGTTCGGCACCTTGTCGCCGGCATTGACTTTGTTCTGCTGCGGCAGAAACTCCATCGCGTAATACACGCCTTCGAGCTCGCGGCCCGGCACCGGCAGATCGCGCGGCGTTTCCGAACCACCGGCGATCACGACCGCGTCGAACTGTTCGTTCAGCTCGGCCGGCGTGATGGTTTCCTTCGCGGTGTTGCCGATGTGCGCCGGCAGCGAATCCGGCTTGCCGATGAACACGTTGGTGCGGAACGTCACGCCTTCGGCTTCCATCTGGCGCATGCGGCGGTCGATCTGCCACTTCTCCAGCTTGAAGTCGGGGATGCCATAACGCAGCAGACCGCCGATCCGGTCGTTCTTCTCGAACACGGTCACGTCATGACCGGCGCGCGCGAGCTGCTGAGCAGCCGCGAGACCCGCGGGGCCCGAGCCGACCACGGCGACTTTCTTGCCGGTCTTGTGCTTCGGCGTTTGCGGCGCGACCCAGCCTTCGGCCCAGGCCTTGTCGATGATCGCGTGCTCGATCGACTTGATGCCGACCGGGTCGTCGTTGATGCCGAGCGTGCACGCCGCTTCGCACGGCGCCGGGCAGATGCGGCCCGTGAACTCGGGGAAGTTGTTGGTCGAATGCAGCACTTCGATCGCGTTCTTCCAGTCCTGACGGAACACCAGGTCGTTGAAGTCCGGGATGATGTTGTTGACCGGGCAGCCGTTGTTGCAGAACGGAATGCCGCAGTCCATGCAACGTGCGCCTTGAATCTTCGCTTCGTCGTCGGTCAGCGCCGCGACGAATTCCTTGTAGTGCTTCACACGCGTGAGCGGAGCCTCGTACGTCTCGTGGCGACGTTCGAACTCGAGAAAACCGGTTGCCTTGCCCATGTGGTTCTCTTCTCTATCTGTATCTAGGGGTAATCTGGACCCGCCGCGCGCCGATCGATCGGAACGCGGCGGGTACGTCTAAAGGGGACTTCCGTGAAGGCAGCTCAGGCGGCGAGCACTTCGCTGTTCGCCTTCTTCGCCGCGAGTTCGCCGAGCGCGCGCTTGTATTCGGTCGGGAACACCTTCACGAACTGACGGCGTGCCGCGTCCCAGTTTTCGAGCAGCGCCTTCGCGCGCGGGGAGCCCGTGAACTGGAAGTGACGCTCGATGAGCCCCTTGAGCAGCGCTTCGTCGGTCGTGTCGCGATGCCACACGCCCTTGTCGACCGTACGCTCCTGTTCGGCCTGTTGCAGCACCGGGTCGAGCGAAACCATCGACTTGTTGCACTTGCTCGCGAACGTGCCGTCCGGATCGAACACGTACGCGATACCGCCCGACATGCCGGCCGCGAAGTTACGGCCCGTCTCGCCGAGCACGACCACCGTGCCGCCCGTCATGTATTCGCAGCCGTGATCGCCCGTGCCTTCGACGACCGCCGTCGCGCCCGAATTACGCACGCAGAAACGCTCGCCCGCCACGCCGCGGAAGAAGGCTTCACCTTCGATCGCGCCGTACATCACCGTGTTACCGCAGATGATGTTCTCTTCCGACTTGCCGCGGAAATCGTTGGTCGGACGGATGATGATGCGGCCGCCCGACAGGCCCTTGCCCACGTAGTCGTTGCCGTCGCCGACCAGATCCAGCGTGATGCCCTTCGCGAGGAACGCGCCGAAGCTCTGCCCCGCGGTGCCTTTCAGCTGGATGTGGATCGCGTCGTCCGCGAGACCTTCGTGGCCGTACTTCTTCGCGATCGTGCCCGACAGCATCGCGCCGACCGTGCGGTTCACGTTGCGCACCGGCTGGATGAACGACACGTGCTCGCCCTTCTCGATCGCGGCCTTCGCCTTTTCGATCAGCGTGTGGTCGAGCGCGCGGTCGAGGCCGTGATCCTGCACGTCGACGTGCTTGCGTGCGACTTCCGCCGGCACTTGCGGCTGATAGAACACGCGCGAGAAGTCGAGGCCCTTCGCCTTCCAGTGCTCGATGCCCTTCTTCGTATCGAGCAGTTCCGCGCGGCCGATCAGGTCGTCGAACTTGCGGATACCGAGTTGCGCCATGATTTCGCGCGCTTCTTCCGCAACGAAGAAGAAGAAGTTCACGACGTGTTCCGGCTGCCCCTGGAACTTCGCACGCAGCACCGGATCTTGCGTCGCGACGCCGACCGGGCACGTGTTCAGATGGCACTTGCGCATCATGATGCAGCCTTCGACGACAAGCGGCGCCGTCGCGAAGCCGAATTCGTCCGCCCCGAGCAGCGCGCCGATCACGACGTCGCGGCCAGTCTTCATCTGACCGTCGGCCTGCACGCGGATACGGCCGCGCAGCTGGTTCAGCACCAGCGTCTGCTGCGTTTCCGCGAGACCCAGTTCCCACGGCGTGCCCGCATGCTTGATCGACGACAGCGGCGACGCACCCGTGCCACCGTCATGACCGGCGATCACGACGTGATCGGCCTTCGCTTTCGCGACACCGGCGGCAACCGTACCGACGCCCGACTCCGACACGAGCTTCACCGAGATGCTCGACGACGCGTTCACGTTCTTCAGATCGTGAATCAGCTGCGCCAGGTCTTCGATCGAGTAGATGTCGTGGTGCGGCGGCGGCGAAATGAGGCCGACGCCCGGCACCGAGTAACGCAGCTTGCCGATGTAGTCCGACACCTTGTGGCCCGGCAGCTGACCGCCTTCGCCCGGCTTCGCACCCTGCGCCATCTTGATCTGGATCTGATCGGCCGACGCGAGGTACTCAGCCGTCACGCCGAAGCGGCCCGACGCGACCTGCTTGATGCGCGAGCGCAGCGAATCGCCTTCCTTCAGCGGAATATCGACGATCACTTCGTCGCCGATCACGGACTTCATCGTATCGCCGTTCTTGATCGGAATGCCGCGCAGTTCGTTGCGATAACGGTTCGCATCTTCACCGCCCTCACCCGTGTTCGACTTGCCGCCGATGCGGTTCATCGCGACGGCGAGCGTGGCGTGCGCTTCGGTGCTGATCGAGCCCATCGACATTGCGCCGGTCGCGAAACGCTTGACGATTTCCTTTGCCGGTTCGACTTCGTCGAGCGGGATCGCCTTGGTCGGATCGAACTTGAACTCGAACAGGCCGCGAAAGGTCATGTGGCGCTTGGTCTGATCGTTGATCAGATGCGCGTATTCCTTGTACGTCTGGTACGAGTTGCTGCGCGCCGAGTGCTGCAGCTTGGCGATCGCATCCGGCGTCCACATATGTTCTTCGCCGCGCACGCGGTATGCGTATTCGCCGCCCGCGTCGAGCATGTTCGCGAGGACCGGGTTGTCGCCGAACGCCTCGCGATGCAGACGGATAGCCTCTTCCGCAACGTCGAACAGACCAATGCCGCCGACCTTCGACGACGTACCGTGGAAGTACTTCGCCACCAGATCCGACGCAAGACCGACCGCTTCGAAAATCTGCGCGCCGGTGTACGACATATAGGTCGAAATGCCCATCTTCGACATGACCTTCTGCAGGCCCTTGCCGACCGCCTTCGTGAAGTTGTAGACCGCCTTCTCCGCCGACAGGTCGCCCTTCAGGCCAGCCGCGAGCTGACTCAGCGTTTCCATCGCGAGGTACGGGTGCACGGCTTCCGCGCCATAGCCCGCGAGCAGCGCGAAGTGGTGCGTTTCACGCGCCGAACCGGTTTCGACGACGAGACCCGTGCTCGTGCGCAGACCTTGCTGCACGAGGTGCGTGTGGATCGCAGCGGTCGCTAGCAGCGCCGGAATCGCGACGTTGTCGCGGTCGGTCTTGCGGTCCGACACGATCAGCATGTTGTAGCCGGATTTGACCGCATCGACGGCTTCCGCGCACAGCGATGCGAGACGCGCCTCGATGCCTTCCTTGCCCCAGGCGACCGGGTAGCAGATGTTCAGCTCGTACGAGCTGAACTTGCCGCCGGTGTACTGATCGATCGCGCGGATCTTCGCGATGTCCTTGAAGTCGAGCACCGGCTGCGACACTTCGAGTCGCATCGGCGGGTTGATGTTGTTCGTGTCGAGCAGGTTCGGCTTCGGGCCGATGAACGACACGAGCGACATCACCATGTTTTCACGGATCGGGTCGATCGGCGGGTTCGTGACCTGCGCGAACAGCTGCTTGAAGTAGTGGTACAGCGTCTTGTTCTTGTTCGACATGACCGCGAGCGGCGAGTCGTTGCCCATCGAGCCGACGGCTTCCTCACCCGCTTGCGCCATCGGCGCCATCAGGAACTTCAGGTCTTCCTGGGTGTAGCCGAACGCCTGCTGGCGATCCAGCAGCGCAGCAGCTTCGCGGCGCTCCGTCACGACGTCTTCGGCCTTCGGCTCGATCTCGTCGAGCTTGATGCGCACGGCGTCGATCCAGCTCTTGTACGGCTTGGCGTTGGCGAGGTTGTCCTTCAGTTCCTTGTCGTCGATGATGCGGCCGTGCTCCATGTCGATCAGGAACATCTTGCCCGGCTGCAGACGCCACTTCTTGACGATCTTCGATTCCGGAATAGGCAGCGTGCCGGCTTCCGACGCCATGATCACGAGGTCGTCGTCGGTGACGATGTAGCGCGCCGGACGCAGACCGTTACGGTCGAGCGTCGCGCCGATCTGGCGGCCGTCGGTGAACGCGATCGCGGCGGGGCCGTCCCACGGCTCCATCATCGCGGCGTGGTACTCGTAGAACGCCTTGCGGTTTTCGTCCATCAGCGTGTGCTGTTCCCAGGCTTCCGGGATCATCATCATCATTGCGTGGACGAGCGGGTAGCCGGCCATCACCAGCAGTTCGAGACAGTTATCGAACGATGCCGTATCCGATTGGCCCGGATAGATCAGCGGCCACAGCTTCGGCAGGTCGTCACCGAGCACGTGCGAGGCGATCGCGCCGGTACGCGCGTTCAGCCAGTTGACGTTGCCCTTCACCGTGTTGATTTCGCCGTTGTGGGCGATCATGCGGTACGGGTGTGCCAGTTCCCACGCCGGGAACGTGTTGGTCGAGAAGCGCTGGTGCACAAGGGCGAGCGCCGACACGACACGCTCGTCCTGCAGGTCGCGGTAGTAGACGCCGACCTGACCCGCGAGCAGCAGACCCTTGTAGACGACCGTCCGCGCCGACATCGACGGCACGAAGTATTCCTTGCCGTGCTTGAGCTTCAGCGCCTGGATGCGGTGGCTCGCGGTCTTGCGGATGACGTACAGCTTCCGCTCGAGTGCATCGGTCACCATGATGTCCTTGCCGCGGCCGATGAAGATCTGGCGGATCAGCGGCTCGCTCGCCTTCACGGTCGGCGAGATCGGCATCGCGTGGTCGACCGGCACGTCGCGCCAACCGAGCACGACCTGACCTTCGGCCTTCACCGTCCGCTCGAGTTCCTGTTCGCAGGCGATGCGCGACGCGTGCTCCTTCGGCAGGAAGATCATGCCGACGCCGTATTCGCCAGCCGGCGGCAGCGTCACGCCTTGGCGGGCCATTTCTTCACGGTAGAAGCCGTCCGGAATCTGGATCAGGATGCCCGCGCCGTCGCCCATCAGCGGATCGGCGCCGACGGCGCCCCGGTGGTCGAGGTTCTCGAGAATCTTCAAGCCTTGCTGGATGATTTCGTGACTTTTGTGGCCCTTGATATGGGCGACGAAGCCGACGCCGCAAGCGTCGTGCTCGTTTTGTGGGTCGTACAGACCTTGGGCGGCGGGAACCGGGTGAATCGGTTGCTGGTGGTCGTTCATGGGGACACCGTCTGTGAGGAGGCCGGACAGGCCGTTAAACCATTGTTTTTTTGCCGCAGTGCGCTTCGCAACCACGACGGCGCTCTTCTCGCAGCAGAACTGCGCGGGAGGAAAAGCGTCGGAAATCGGAATATACGCGACGAATCAAGGAAATAGCAAATAAAACATAGTGATCAGGCACCAATTACCAAAATGGTGCATTGCGACTATTTTTTATTGGTGCCATATCAATGCGGCGCAAAAGAAAACGGCATACGAAATGCCGTCTTCATGCAGTCCTTTGATGCAAAACGCTTTATGCGGATTTAAAGCGGCTCTATCGGCGGCGCTGGGTGTCGCCTTTCCGCCGCCTCACTGCGTATGCGGCGTCTCGCGCACCTTGCGTGGCCGGCCACGCGGTAGCGGTGACACACGCCGGTTCGCGGCGCGCGCCGCCCATTCGCGGTAAGTGTCGCTGCCGAGCACCCAGCCCTTCAACGTGGCTTGCTGAAGCTGACTTGCCTCGCGCTCGTCGAGCGGCTGCTCGCACAATTCGCGATAAGCACGCTGCCGCTCGAACGGCGTATTGCCGAGCGACCAGTAGAGAGGGTGATCCGTGATCAGGCTGTCGAGGGTAAGGCCGATGTGATGACGATAGCTCGACCAACGATAATCCTCGGCCGCGTTGACCAACTGCAAGCGCACCGGGCACATTTCGACCACCCGGCTAGCAAGCAGGAAGTAGCGCTCACCTTCAATCACCGTGGCGCGGTAACGGCCTTCCCACAAGGTGCCGCGACGGGCATAGCGCCGGTTGAAGTGCGCGACGTAGCGCCGCCCGACAGCCTGCATCGCCTTGGGCAGGCTCGACTCCTCGGTGGGCGTGACGAGCAGTTGCACGGCGCCCGGCATCAAGGCGTAAGCGTGGATGGAAAGATGATGGTCCCGGGATGCCGCCTTCAGACAGTCGATGAAAAGCTCGTAGTCCTGGTCGTCGACGAAGGCGGGCTGCTGATCGAGCCCGCGGAGGATGACGTGCTGCGGCTGGTCGGGGACATAAAGACGTGCAAGCCGTGCCATGCTGGAGTGTCCAATAGTCGCGTTGGTATATACCCGAAGGTCCGAAGATCCGCATGCGCGCAAGGTTCGGCGCCATGCGGCCAAGCCAGAACCCACGGGGCGCTTAGGGAGAAAACTCTAACCGCCGCGTATGGTTTGTTTCAAACGTTGTAGTCATAATGAGCGGGCCTTTTTTGGAGGAGCACATATGAAATTAAAACAGGCCGTAACGGGGATGGCAGTGCTTGCCTGCATGAGCACGGCAGCGCACGCACAATCGGCCGGCAGCTTTTACGTCACGACGGGCTGGTTCCATCTGGCGCCCCAATCGAGCAGCGACCCGCTGACCGTGACCAGCATCGGCGGTAGCCCAACCAACATCACTGAAGCCAACACCGGCGCTTCGCTGGGTTCGGCCGACACCATCGGTTTCACCGCCGGATACTTCGTCACCGACCACATCGCCACCGAATTCGTCATTGGCGTCCCGCCTACTTTCGACCTGTCAGGCACGGGCAGCCTCGCGCAGTTCGGCAAGATCGGGCAGGCCAAACAGTGGAGCCCGACTCTGCTGTTCAAGTACTACTTCAACGCGCCGACCGCTGCGTTCCGGCCGTATCTCGGTGTCGGTGTGAGCCGCATCTGGTTCACCGACGAACACATCACCAACAGCTCATTCCAAGCCAACGTTCTGCATGGTCCGACCAGTGTCTCGACGGATAGTTCGTGGGAACCCGTGTTTAATGCAGGCTTCCATTACTCCTTCAATCAGCACTGGTTCGCCGGCGTGTCGATCTCATACTTGCCGCTCAGCACGACCGCGAAGCTCAATTCGGCGGCCACCACGCCGGTCGGCACGCTGACCGTGCAATCGCAGACCAAGATCAAGCTGAACCCGATCGTCACCTACGTCAACATCGGTTACCGTTTCTAACGCATCGCGACAGCAGGTGGCTTGAATTAGGGTAGTCGAATTTTCGCGCCCTGGGGAACGCCGTCATCGAACAGATGACGGCGTTTTTGTTTGGCCTCCCGCTTGTATCGGTATGGCAATGTCATCCGGCATCGGCGTTTGTAAATTTGACGCGAATGCGGCGTACCTGCGTGCAATATTGGGCAACGCTAACGGCACGCGGACCGTGTCGCGAGCCCCGCGCTGTCGCGTTACGGGCAATGCGACGCTTGGCATCGAAGTTGCGTTAGATGGCGTTTCCTATGCTGCGACGTGATACTGCGTCTGCCCATAGCGTATCCGCGCGACGATGCGCGGGGCCTTTCAACTCATCGACGGAGCGACCATGACAGCACTTCCAAATACGCGAGACGCCCTCGGCGAATCCTGGACCAGCGCGAGTCGCCGCGCACGCCGCATTGCTCGCCATAGCCGCCATGCGGCCGAAGATATCGCGGTCGAGTTGCGCACCCTGCTGTCGGAACTCGAATCGACCTTGGCCGACGGCACGCAGGCCGACGCCGTGGCCTTGCGCGGCAGGCTGCGTAAACAACTGGACGCCGCGCGCGAGCGGCTGAACGACACGCGCGATGCCATGCGTGATCGTGCGGGCGTCGCGATCTCGGACGCCGATCACTATGTGCATGAAAATCCGTGGCAGACGATTGCGATCGTCGGCGGACTTGCGCTGGTGGCGGGAGCGCTGTTCGCATCGCGCTCGCGATGACGCTGACCTGCGCGGTCTGATGGTGCTGGCAAGGCGACGCGACAGCCGCTTCGATGCGGCAAGGTTGAACGTTCCCCTTGCCGCGCAAAGCCGCTAGCGCCTAATTGTCGTCGATCACGAACAGCCGTCGATACTCCTTCAACGCGTAGCGATCGGTCATCCCCGCGATGTAATGCGCGATCAG
Source organism: Paraburkholderia atlantica (assembly GCF_000092885.1). Classification (NCBI taxonomy): domain Bacteria; kingdom Pseudomonadati; phylum Pseudomonadota; class Betaproteobacteria; order Burkholderiales; family Burkholderiaceae; genus Paraburkholderia; species Paraburkholderia atlantica. Next base: position 3,161,729 of record NC_014117.1, read on the forward strand.
ACGCGGCTGGCGCGTCGCATCGCTCGACTGATAGTCCGGCGGCAGCAGCCGCGGGTCGTCGGTGAACGCGTCGAACAGTCCGACCACGACGCGGCGCGCCTTGTTGGCCATGCGCATCACGCGATAGTGGCGGTACATGTTTCTGAATAGAAAGCGCTTGAGCGCCGCGGCCTGCGCGGCAATCGCATCACTGTGCGCGACGAGCGGCGGCGCAGCGCGCACGTCGTCGAGTGACGCCGGTGCGTAGCGCGCGAGGTTGGCCCGCGTCGTCTCGATCAGATCGACGATCAGCGTATTGATCACGCGCCGCACCGTCTCGTGAATCAGCCGACGCCCTTCGATCTGCGGGTAGTCGCCGCGCGCCGCCTCACAATGCGTCTGCCAGAGCTCCACTTCGGCGAGCTGCTCGAGCGACAGGAGACCGGAGCGCAAACCGTCGTCCACATCGTGATTGTTGTAGGCGATTTCGTCGGCGACGTTGGCGATCTGTGCTTCGAGCGACGGTTGACGTCCTTCGAGAAAGCGCTCGCCCAATTCGCCGAGCCGGCGCGCGTTGTCGCGCGAGCAATGTTTAAGAATGCCCTCGCGCGTCTCGAAACACAGGTTCAGGCCGTTGAATGCTCCGTAGTGCTCCTCAAGTTCGTCGACGACCGCGAGGCTCTGCAGATTGTGCTCGAAGCCGCCGTGCTCGCGCATGCATTCGTTCAATGCATCCTGGCCGGCATGGCCGAACGGCGTATGGCCGAGATCGTGCGCCAGCGAAATCGCTTCGACCAGATCTTCATTGACGCGCAGATTGCGCGCGACCGAGCGCGCGATCTGCGCAACTTCGAGGCTATGGGTGAGGCGCGTGCGAAACAGGTCGCCCTCGTGATTGACGAATACCTGAGTCTTGTATTCGAGCCGCCGGAATGCGGTGGAGTGGACGATGCGGTCGCGGTCGCGCTGAAACTCGGTGCGCGCGCTCGGCGCGGTTTCCGCATAGCGACGCCCGCGCGACTGGCTCGAATGCGCCGCGTACGGCGCGAGATGCGCTTCGAGCGCCTGCTGGGTCGGCGCGGGGACGGCGGGTGCGGCGACCGCGGCAGCGGCATCCGCGGCGATGGCAGTGGCGCCGATGGCGCCGTTCCCGGCGCCTGCGCGCGCACTTGTCGAGTCACGCTGGATATCGTCGCTGCGCCTGTCAGTCACCGGGTTCTCCGAAACATGGGCGGCGCCTCGTGACGCGGGTGCGTGAAGCGTGGTTGCAGGGCCGCGTTGAATCTAGACGGCGGCGGCGAGCGTCGCATGCACTTCGGCGTCGGGCGCGCGGGTGATCAGTGTCTCACCGAAACGCTTCAGCAGAATGAACTTGATCGCGCCGCCTTCTGCTTTCTTGTCGATCTGCATCAGCTCGACGTAGCGATCCGTGCCGAGCGCGGGAGCGCGCGTGGGCAGATGTGCGGCAAGCACCACGTCGACGAGTCGCTTGCGCGACGCTTCGTCCAGATGGCCGAGGCGCACAGACAGATCCGCCGCCATCACCATTCCGCAGCCAACCGCCTCGCCATGCAGCCACTCGCCATAGCCGAGCCCGGCTTCGATCGCGTGGCCGAACGTATGGCCGAAGTTCAGGATCGCGCGCAGACCACCTTCGCGCTCGTCCTGCGCCACCACCGACGCCTTGATCTCGCACGAACGTTTGACCGCCTCGGTCAACGCCGCCGGTTCGCAGCGGTTCAAAGCCTCGATATTGGCCTCGATCCAGGTGAAGAAACCGGCATCGGCGATCGCGCCGGTCTTGATGACTTCGGCGATGCCCGCCGCGAGTTCGCGCCCGGGCAGCGATCGCAATACGCCGATGTCGGCGATCACCGCCTGCGGCTGGTAGAACGCGCCGATCATGTTCTTGCCGAGCGGATGATTGATGCCGGTCTTGCCGCCGACCGACGAATCCACCTGCGACAGCAACGTGGTCGGCACCTGGATGAACGGCACGCCGCGCATGTAGCAGGCGGCGGCAAACCCGGTCATGTCGCCGATCACACCGCCACCGAGCGCGATCAGCGTGGTCTTGCGGTCGGCGCGCGAGCCGAGCAGCGCGTCGAAGATCAGGTTCAGCGTCTGCAGATTCTTGTGCGCTTCGCCGTCCGGCAGAACGACCGTGGACACCTGCTTGTTCAGCGGCGCGAGCGCCGCGCGCAGCTTGTCGCCGTAGAGCGGATCGACGGTGCTGTTGGTGACGACCGTGATCGAGTTGCCGGCGATATGCGGCGCGAACAATTCAGTCTGGCCGATCAGGTCGGCACCGATATGGATGGGGTAGGCGCGCTCGCCCAGTTCGACGTTGACGGTAATCATACGGTCCATTATGACGCAGGATGTTTGGCGACGCCGGCCATCTCGAGCTGCATCAGAACCATGTTGACGAGTCCGTTGACCGAGGGCCGGCCGGTTTCAATCACGAAGTGCGCGCATTCGCGGTACAGCGGGTCGCGCACTTCATAGAGCGCTTCGAGGCGCGCCTTGGGGTCTTCCGTTTGCAGCAGCGGACGATTCTTGTCGCGCCGCGTGCGCAGCCACAGGTCATGCGGATTGGCGCGCAGATAGATCACGAGGCCGCGGCTTTTCAGCGCTTCGCGGTTTTCCGGCCGCAGCACCGCGCCGCCGCCGGTCGCGAGCACGATATTGTCGCGCGCGGTCAGCTCCGAGATCACGCTCGCTTCGCGATCGCGAAAGCCCGCTTCGCCCTCGAGCTCGAAGATCACGGGAATGCGCGCGCCCGTGCGCGCCTCGATTTCATGGTCGGAATCGAAGAACGGGCGCTCGAGACGGCGCGCAACCGCCCGACCCACAGTGGTCTTTCCTGCCCCCATGAGCCCTACGAAAAAAACATTGGCGTGTGCGTCCCGCGCTTGCAACGGTGTCCTCTGGCTAATCCGGTGTAGTTCGTGCCGCAGCTTACTGGCAAAGCGGCCGCCTTGTCGAGCCTGCGCGCCGCCGGCGGACGGCGGCGCATGCGTGCCCTATATGCCCTAATTTTCCCGCACCACGCGCGGCGTGATGAAAACCGCCAGTTCGCTACGCGTGTCGCGATGAGTCCGATGGCGGAACAGGGCACCCAAAACCGGTATTTTGCCAAGGACGGGCACCCGCTCGACGTCGTCCCGGTCGTCGGTCTCATAAATTCCGCCGATCGACACCGTACCGCCATCCTCGACCTCGACGCGCGTTTGCACGTGCTTGGTGTTAATCGCGGGCCCGGCATCGGTCTGCTCGCCGACGCTGTCCTTCGCGACGTCGAGATCGAGCACTACGCGGCCATCCGGCATGATCTGCGGCTCGACCTCCAGTTTGAGCGTCGCGCGGCGAAACTGCACGCCGGATACGCCCTGGCCGACCTTCGCCTGATACGGCAGCTCGGTGCCCTGCTCGACGATCGCCTTCATCCGGTCCGCCGTGACGACCCGCGGGCTCGACACGATTTTCCCATGTCCCTCTGATTCGAGCGCCGAGAGTTCGATGTTCAGCAGCCGTGTCGCGTGCGCCGCGAATAGCGTGAGGCCGGCGGTCGCGGCATCGAATCCGGAGATCGGACGGGCCGACAGATCGTACACGGTGCCGTCCGTTCCTCCCGTCAGCCCCCTCGACGTACCATCCGCGCTCGTGCCGGCGAGCGACAGCCGCACCCCGAGATTGCGCGAAAAACCCTGCTCGCCTTCGACGATCTGAGCCTCGATCAGCACCTGGCGAGTCGGCCGGTCGACGGAGGCGATCAGCGCCGCGATCTGCTCGAGCCGCCCCGCGAGATCGGTGACGAACAGCAGGTTGGTGCGCGGATCGGCGGTGACGGCGCCGCGTTTGGACAGCACGCGCTGGGTGCCGGAACCGGTCAGCAGGCGCCGCACGTCCTCGGCGTGCGCGTAGTGCAGCTCGAACGTGCGGCTCGCGAGCGGTTCGAGGTCCGCGGCGCGCGCGTGAGCTTCGAAGCGCTGACGTTCGCGCGCAGCGAGTTCGGCGGCAGGCGCGACCCAGATGACGTTGCCGTGGCGCTCAATCGCCAGATTGTTGACGTCGAGCAGCGTGTCGAACGCGGTGCGCCACGGCACCTGGTCGAGCCGTATCGACACGGCACCGCGTACTTTGTCACTGGCGACGATGTTCAGGCCGGTGAATTCGGCGAACGCTTTCAGGACCGCGCCGAGTTGCGCATGCTGGAAGTTCAGCGAAATCGGCTTGTTGCCCGCGGGAAGGCCCGAGTCGGCACCGGCCGATGCGTCGGCGAGGCGCAGCCGCGGCGGCAGTGGAACCGGCGGGCCCTCGAGGCTCGGCGCGCCGGCGCTGTCGTCGCGAGCCGGAGCGGCCGGTTGTTTTGGCGACGGCGGCAGGATCGGGCCGTCGGCGGCGTCGTCCGGGGAAGCGTCGGGGGCTGTCGCGGCACGCAGGGCCGGCTCGACGGTGTCCGGGTCTTGGGCTGCTTTTGGCGTGGAAACGTCGCCGAACGGATTCGCCGCTTGGCCTAGACCACCGCTCGGCAGCGGTGCTGTCTCGTGGGCGGTATTGGCCGATACGGCTGGATCGTCGAGCGCCGCGTAGGTCGGCAACGGCGGTTGCAACGGTGGCGTCGCAGCCTGTGCGACGCCGGCGCCCAGCGTCGCAGCGACGTAGAGCCTGAAACACAGCGCGGAGACGACGCGGGCCTCGCGTTCACTCCCCAACGCCGCCACGCCACATCGCTTGAGTATGCGCATCATGACGCCTCCGTCGGCGTCAGCGTCAGCGTGCGCGTCGCGCCGCCGTTCGCGAGCGTAATGCCGAGCGCATCGAGCTGCGTGACTCGCTCGACGCCCAGTTGCTGCCCGGCCGCGACCGTCGTCGTGCCGTCTGGCGTGTCGAGCAGGGCGAGCCCGCGGGTGCGGTCGCGCAGCAGACCGACAAGGCGCAACTCAGAGGCATCGCCCGGCACGCCGCTCGCGGAGATTTGCGGCTTCGCAAACGGATCGAAGAACACGAGGCCTTCGTCGTCATCGTCGGCAGCCTTGTCGGCGTCACGGCTGGCGTCGGCGCTTGCGGCCGGGATCTCGGGCGCCGGTCGCAGCGCGCCGTACATCTGCAGCGTCGCGGCCACCGCGAGACCTTTGCCGTCCTGCTTGACGGTCACATCGACGGGAACGATCAGCACCGGCAGTTGCGCGAGCCCGTGGAAAAAAGCCATCAGGTGGACGAAGTCCGTGCGCGCGGTGAGCTGCAGCTCGCGCATCCGCTCGACGCCCTCGCCGCTCGCCGCGCCCGGTTCGACCGCGAGCAACGCGACGCCGCTTTGCGTGGCCAGCTCGGAGACGATGCGCACGTCGTCGGCGGAATTCCACGGCAAGGCGCTCGACACCGTAGCCGACATCGCCGAGGCTGCACGGCGCAGCGACGGCAGCTGTGCGAGCGTGTGCCGGGCGTCCGCGAGACGCTGCGTGCTGAGCGCGAGCGCCGCCCGGCTCGCCTCCAGTCCGGCGAGATCGGCCGTGTTCCAACCGTACGCGCCGAGGCCGAACACGAGCGCAGCAAGCGTCGCCGCGACGAACCAGCGACGGCGCGAGCTCCACGCCTCGAGCGGCACACGCGCCCGCTTGACCCAGCGTGAAAAAACCGCGGTGCCGTGCGCCGCACCGCCCGGCTCGAAAAAGGTCGTGCTCATCGTGCACCTCCCTTTCGTGCGGCCCTCGAGGCGTGCGTCGCTTGGGGCGGCGGTTCGCCCCAGCGCAGGCGCGCATCGAATTCCACCGGTCCGCCTATCGCTGGTTCCGTCGACGCGCCGCCCTTCGCCGTCGGCCGACGCAGATCGCGCATCTCCGCGCCCTGTACGCCGTGAACCGCGCCGAGCCGCTTGAGCCACTCAGCCGACGCGATATGGCCGCTCGAAGTCGCCAGCAATTCGGTCTCGTACTCGCGCTGTCGAAACTGCCGCAACACGACGCGATCGCCGGGCTCGAAGCTCAGCGCGTCGAGCAGATCGCGCAGATGGACGAGCGGCCTCGCGAGACTCGCGGCGCGGGCCGCGGCCTGGCGCTGCTGCTGTTCGGCCTGCGACAACTTCGCGTGCTCCGCGAGCGGCACGGCGAGTGGGGTCAGCGCCTGCTCGACCGCTGCGCGCCGCGCATCGAGCCCCGCCGCAGCGAAGCTCTGCCAGCCGGCGACGAGCAACACACCGGCGGCACCGACGCAAGCCGCCGCAGCCCAGTCGCGCATGCAGCGGTGCCGCGCGAGTCGCGCGTTGCGTTGGCGATACGGCAGCAGATTAAAGCCGCCGAGCCATGGCACAGCGGCACGCTGATCACACCGATCGAGACTCGCGCCCGCGCCAGATGAAAACGACAGAACGCCCCTCATTCCAGCACCCCGCGCAACGCAAGCCCAAACGCGACAGCGCCCGCCGGCTCGTGCAGCAACGCGTCGTCGAGCGGCCGCGCGTGGCTGCCGAGCAGCGCACACTCGAACGGCAGCGCCGAGCAGCCGAGCACGTCGCCGATATCGGCGAGCGAAAAACCGACGCCGTCGAGCAGATCGATTTCGCCGCCGATCAACGCGCAGTCGAACTCCGGTCCGTGCGTAAGATCGCGCAACGCGTCGGCGAGATCGGCATGCTCGGGCGCCGGATAGCGCATCTCTCCGACGCTCGCGCCATCGACGACGCTCCAGCCGTACACGCCGTCCGTACCGACCCACACCGCCGCGTATGGCTCGTTCGGGTCGAGCTCGCGACTCGCCGCGTGGCGCAAGGCGCGCAATGCCGCGTGCGGCTCGCCATCGATAGCGGACAGCGAAATGCCCGCAGTCGCCGCGCATTCGATCCGCGCTTCCAGATGTTGGCGCGAGGTCGCGGCGATTTTCACCGAGCGCTGCGGCGACGGCGTCTCGTCGACGTACCAGTCGACCGCGAGCGCATGACGCTCGAGCCCGGCGATGCGCTCCGCTTCGCCCATCACCGCGGGCGCGAGTCCGGCGAGCGCAACGCCGCCGTCCTCCGCCTCGCAGTCGCTCTGCGCGGCGAGCCGTTCGAGCGGCACTGTCGTCGTCAGCGTGGCCGACGAAGGCACGGCCATCGCGCAGCGCAGCGCGTGCGTCGCGCATACGCGCGGCAAACCGGCGAACGCATCGCGCAACGCCCGCGCGACGGCCTGCCGATCGACGATTTCGGCGCCGGCCATTACGCCGGCCGCGAGCGGCACCGTGCTGATATGTTCGAGATGCAGCGCGCCCCGTGCGCGTTGACTCACCACCACGAGACGCACGTTTTGCGAGCCGACGTCGATGCCGGCGGCGAAACGCTGCCGGCCCTCCCGCACCGCCTGAAGCCATGAATTTTTATAAGCCATAGCGCCCTCCCTCTGAACGCGAATAACGAGGGATCATTGTCGGCAGACGCGCGTCCTAACGACATTCAGCCGAATGGCTAACGCAGCTGCGAAGGCGCCCCGAGCGACATCAAAGCGACTACAGTTGGGACTACAGCGAAGTCATTCCTGCGCCGTCTGGCGGGTGCCGATTGCACGCCATGCGTAAGCTTGTCGAAAGCAGAAAAACCCTGGCGGCTATAATCGCGGGACTGTTTTTCCGGTACTCCTATGCAAGCCTCGTCTCCTACGTCCCCGCCGCCCGCGCCGAAAAAGCGCAAACGTCCGCTTTGGCTGAAGCTGATCCTCGGCTTTTTCGGCTTGATCGCGGCGGGCATCGTGTCCGTGGCGCTGGTGCTCGGCTATGCGCTCGTCGTCGCGACGCCGAACCTGCCGTCACTCGATGCGCTGACCGACTATCAACCCAAGGTGCCGCTGCGAATCTATACGGCCGACCACGTGCTGATCGGCGAATTCGGCGAGGAGCGGCGCGACATCGTGCACATTCAGGACGTGCCCGACAGCCTGAAGAAAGCGATCCTCGCGATCGAGGACGCGCGCTTTTATGAGCACGGTGGCGTCGACCTGACCGGCATCGCGCGAGCCGGCATCGTCGCGCTGACCAACGGACATGCGACGCAAGGCGCGAGCACGATCACGATGCAGGTGGCGCGCAACTTCTTTCTATCCAGCGAAAAAACCTACACGCGCAAGATCTACGAGATGCTGCTCGCGTACAAGATCGAGTCGAAGCTGAGCAAGGATCAGATTCTTGAGGTGTACATGAATCAGATCTATCTCGGTCAGCGCGCGTACGGTTTCGCGAGCGCCGCGCGCGTGTACTTCGGCAAGGATCTGAAGGACCTGACGCTCGCCGAATCGGCGATGCTCGCCGGTCTGCCGAAGGCGCCGTCCGCGTATAACCCGGTCGTCAATCCGAAGCGCGCGAAGGTGCGCCAGGAGTACATCCTGCAGCGCATGTACGAACTGCGCTACATCACCCGGGAACAGTACGACGAGGCGAGCCGGCAGCGGCTCGTGGTGAAGGGCATGGGCAAGGAGTACAGCGTGCACGCGGAATACGTCGCGGAAATGGTGCGGCAGATGATGTACGCGCAGTATCGCGAGGAAGCCTACACGCGCGGCCTGAACGTCGTGACCACGATCGACTCGGCCGATCAGGACGTCGCCTATCACGCGGTGCGCAAAGGCTTGATGGACTACGAGCGCCGTCACGGCTATCGCGGCCCGGAGGCGTTCATCGATCTGCCGGCCGACGCCGACGAGCGCGAGCAGGCCATCGACGACGCGCTGCTCGAGCATCCCGACAACGGCGAAATCATCGCGGCCGTCGTCACGGCGGCGAGCCCGAAGGAGGTGCAGGCGGCCTTCATCGACGGCAACGTCGCGACGGTTCAGGGCGACGGCCTGCGTTATGCGCAGTTCGCGCTCGGCCCGCGCGCGCAGCCGAATCAGCGCATCCGGCCCGGCGCGATCGTGCGGCTCGTGAAGAACGACGAGGGCGACTGGTCGATCACGCAATTGCCGCAGGTGGAAGGCGCATTCATCTCGGTGGTGCCGCAGGACGGTGCGATCCGCTCGCTGGTCGGCGGCTTCGACTTCAACAAGAACAAGTTCAATCACGTGACGCAGGCGTGGCGTCAGCCGGGCTCGAGCTTCAAGCCGTTCATCTATTCGGCGTCGCTCGAAAAGGGCCTCGGGCCCGCGACGATCATCAACGACGCGCCGCTCTTTTTCAGCGCCGCCGAAACCGGCGGCCAGGCATGGGAGCCGAAGAACTACGGCGGCGGTTTCGACGGTCCGATGACGATGCGCACCGCGCTGCAGAAGTCGAAGAATCTCGTGTCGATCCGCATCCTGAACCAGATCGGCCCGAAGTACGCGCAGCAATACATCACGCGCTTCGGCTTCGACGCGGACCGCCATCCCGCCTATCTGCCGATGGCGCTCGGCGCGGGCCTCGTGACGCCGCTGCAAATGGCGGGCGCGTTCTCGGTGTTCGCCAACGGCGGCTACCGGATCAATCCTTATCTGATCGCGGAAGTCACCGATCAGCGCGGCGGCGTCGTCGCGCAAGCGCAGCCGCTCGTGGCCGGGCAAAACGCGCCATATGCGATCCAACCGCGCAACGCCTATGTGATGAACAGCCTGCTGCAAAGCGTCGCGCAGCACGGCACCGGGGCGAAGAGCAACGTGCTCAAGCGCACCGATCTCGCCGGCAAGACCGGCACGACCAACGACTCGCGCGACGCGTGGTTCGCCGGCTATCAACACACGCTCACCGCGATCGCGTGGATCGGCTACGACAATCCGCGCAGCCTCGGCGACAAGGAAACCGGCGGCGGCCTCGCGCTGCCGGTGTGGATCGAGTACATGGGACGCGCGCTGAAGGGCGTGCCCGAGTACAAGATGGCACGCCCCGACGACGTCAGTGAAATCGGTTCGGAGCTTTATTTCGACGATTTCACGCCGGGCCACGGGTTCATCGCAACGGTCGGCGTCAGTCAGGCGACGCTCGACGCCCAGGCGAGCGCGGCGGCCGCCGCGCCGGAGCAGGTCGGCGAGCAGGAGAAACAGGACATCATGAATCTGTTCCGCGGGCACTGAGGCCGGGTCGACGTACCGCTAGAAAAGAAAAAACCGCCGCGTTTGTTATGCGGCGGTTTTGTTTTGACAGCGTCTCGCGCTTCGCGCTTATTGCGCCACGCTTACTGCGCGGCGAACTGCACCGGCTCGTCAGCCTGCTCGGTCGCATACTGCGACAGCGCCGCGAAAAACTCCGAGCCGCTGCGCGTGTCGCGCCATTCGCCGTCGACGAAACGGAAGTGAAAACCGCCGGCCTTCGCGGCGATCCAGATCTCGCTCATCGGCGGCTGAAGGTTGACGATGATCTTCGTGCGGTTCTCGAATTCGAGCGTCAGAACGTTGCCGCTGCGCTCGAGCTCGATGTCGGCGTCGATGTCATCGAGTGCGCTCTCGATGGCGGCCAGTACGGCTTCCGCACGGGTCAGGTAATCACTATCGGACATGCTAAACTCCATCGATTATTCATTCAGGGACAGTCATGCGAGTCGTAACTCGGATGCGCGCGGCAGCGCCCGGCCGCGCGATTGTAGCGGTTTTAGCCATTCTCGCAGGTTGTGCGCTTACCGGCTGCGGCCAACGCGGCTCGCTCTATCTGCCAACCGTACCGCCGCTGCCTGCCCCGCCGGCTCATCGCACGCAAACGCCGCCGACCGATCAAACGCAACCCGCTACCGGCAGCGCGGCCGACACGGATTCGATCCCGGACACCTCGGGTACGCCGCTCACGCTCGCCCCCGAAGACCAGCTCAAGACGCCGCCCGCTTCGGCGGCATCGGCTCCCGCAGTGCCGCTGCCCGCCTCTGCCGTCCCTTCCGCCCAATAAGACCTTCGCATGACTCGATCCGTATTTGACTACGTCGACGGCGTATTGCACGCCGAAGGCGTGTCCGCCGTTTCCCTCGCCGAGCAGTTCGGCACGCCGCTGTACGTCTATTCGCGCGCCGCGCTCACCGCGGCGTGGAACGCCTATGCGGGCGCCTGCGCAGGGCGTCGCGCGAGCGTGCACGTGGCCGTCAAGGCCAACAGCAATCTCGCGGTGCTGAACGTCTTCGCGCGCCTCGGCGCGGGGTTCGACATCGTGTCGGGCGGCGAACTCGCGCGCGTGCTCGCGGCCGGCGGCAAAGCGGAAAACACCGTGTTTTCGGGCGTCGGCAAGCAGGCGAGCGAGATGCGCGACGCGCTCGTGGCGGGCGTCAAATGCTTCAACGTCGAGTCGATTCCCGAGCTCGATCGACTCAACGCGGTGGCGGGCGAGATGGGCAAGAAGGCGCCGGTGTCGCTGCGCGTGAATCCCGACGTCGACGCGAAAACGCATCCGTACATTTCCACCGGACTGAAGACGAACAAGTTCGGCGTCGCGTTCGAAGATGCACGTGCCACTTATCAGGCGGCCGCGGCGATGGCGAATCTCGAGGTGGTCGGTATCGACTGCCATATCGGCTCGCAAATCACCGAAGTCGCGCCTTACCTCGACGCAATCGACAAGGTGCTGGAACTCGTCGAGCAGATCGAGCAAGACGGCGTGTCGATTCGCCATATCGACGTCGGCGGCGGACTCGGCATCACCTACGACGACGAAACGCCGCCGGAAATCGGCGAGTTCGTGCGCACGGTGCTCGATCGCATCGAAGCGCGTGGCCACGGTCACCGCGAAGTCTATTTCGAGCCGGGTCGCTCGCTGGTCGGCAACGCGGGTGTGCTGCTCACGCGTCTCGAGTTTCTGAAGCCGGGCGAGGACAAGAATTTCGCGATCGTCGACGCGGCGATGACCGATCTCGCGCGCCCCGCGATGTACGACGCGTATCACGCGATCGAGCCGGTCGTGAAGCGCGACGTGCCCGCGCACGTCTATGACGTGGTCGGCCCGGTTTGCGAAAGCGGCGACTGGCTCGGCCGCGAACGGCTGCTCGCGGTCGAACCCGGCGATCTGCTCGCGATCCGTTCGGCCGGCGCTTACGGGTTCGTGATGAGCTCGAACTACAACACCCGTGCGCGCGCCGCCGAAGTGATGGTGGATGGTACACAAGCGCACGTGGTTCGCGCGCGTGAAGAGGTCAAGCAGCTGTTTGCAGGTGAAACGACTCTGCCGGCGTAAACGTCCGATCTGGCCGCAAAGCCAACGGTAAATGAAGCACAGCAACGAAAAAATGGCGATGCCGGGGAGGCATCGCCATTTTTCTTTGCGGCAACGCGCGTGATGCGAAAGTTCGCGCAATCACCGTCGGCGCGTGGTCATCCTTCGCTCCCGTATCCACACTACGAGCCGCCACCCCAACAGCGCGATCATCACCGCGCCGTAAATCTTCGGCAGCAGCAGATCGTGCTTGCCCGCCTTCATCCACCAGAAATGCAGGATCGCGAGCGCGCCGATCACGTAGATCGCACGATGCAGGGTCTGCCAGCGACGTCCGAGCTTGCGCACCATCGCGCGCGGCGACGTGACCGCAAGCGCGATCAGCAGCACGAACGCGGCGAAGCCTACCGTGATGAATGGCCGCTTGCCGATGTCCTTCACGATCTCCGCAACATCGAACCACTTGTCGAACCACAGGTACGTGGTGAAATGCAGCGTCGCGTAGAAAAACGTGTAGAGGCCGAGCATCCGACGGAAACGCACGAGCGCGGCCACGCCGGTCATACGGCGCAACGGCGTCACCGCGAGCGTGACGCACAGGAACACGAGTGTCCACAGACCCGTCGAGCGCGTGATGAATTCGATCGGATTCGCGCCGAGCCGCTCGGTCAGGCCAAACAGCACGAGGCGCGCGAGCGGATAAAGCGCAGCGATGAAGACCGCGACTTTCGCCGGTACGACCCAGCGCGCGCCGCCCGCGGGCCGTGGCTTCGCCGCCGACATCGGCGCCGTGCGCCGTGTCGCAGGCTCGTTGCGGGTGACAGTTTGCATATCGGAAGCCATCGCGCGCGCCTTAGAAGTTCTTCTTCAGGTCCATGCCCTGATAGAGCGACGCGACCTGATCGCCGTAACCGTTGAACATCAGCGTCTTGCGCTTCGGCGTAAAAAAGCCGTCTTCGCCGATGCGTCGTTCAGTCGCCTGGCTCCAGCGCGGATGATCGACATTCGGATTCACGTTCGAATAAAACCCATATTCGTTCGACGCGTACGTGTTCCAGCTGGTGGGCGGTTGCTTCTCGACAAAACGGATCTTCACGAGCGACTTTGCGCTCTTGAAGCCGTACTTCCACGGCACCACGACGCGCACCGGCGCGCCGTTCTGATTCGGCAGCACCTGGCCGTAGAGCCCCATCGTCAGCAGCGTCAGCGGATGCATCGCTTCGTCCATCCGCAGGCCCTCGGAGTAAGGCCAGTCGAGTATGGGCTGCGACAGTCCGGGCATCTGCGACGGATCGGCGAGCGTGATGAACTGCACGTACTTCGCATTGCCGGTCGGCTCGACGCGTTTGATCAATTCGGAAAGCGAGACGCCGATCCACGGCACCACGATCGACCAGCCTTCGACGCAGCGATGCCGGTACACCCGTTCCTCGAGCGGCGCGAGCTTCAGCAGGTCGTCGATGTCGTACACCTTCGGATTCTTGATCGCGCCCTCGACGCTCACCTTCCACGGATGCGGCCGCAACGTGCCCGCGTGCTGCGAGGGGTCGGATTTGTCGGTGCCGAACTCGTAGAAATTGTTATAGGTGGTGATGTCCTTGTACGGCGTGATCTTGTCGAGCGCGACGAACCTGGTGTTGGTTTTCGCCGCGAGCTTCTGCGCCTTCGGATCGGGGGACGAGTATGTCGCGAGCGCCTCGCCGCTCACGCCGATCAGGCTGCCGAGCGCCATCGCGCCGGCTGCCTGCAGGATGCGTCGGCGGTTCTCGAACACGTGCCGCGGCGCGATTTCGCTGCGCGCGATGTCATCGCCGGTCAGTTGAATTCTGTCGCTTCGCTTGATCCACATCGTGCTGCTCCTTGCCGGCCCGCCGCGTCGTGCGCGTTGCGGTGCCATATTGATGATCGCCCGTTTGGGGGCGGCTGTCATCCACAGGTACTTGCTCAGGTGCTTGACTGGTGAACACCGGGGCGCGATGAATATTCCGTCAGCCATAAAAAAACCGCCGGTGCGAAGCACGCGGCGGTTCTTAGTCGGTTCAGCGCGGCGGATCTTACAGCTTGCCGTAGCTATGCAAGCCCGACAGGAACATGTTCACGCCGAGGAACGCGAAGCTCGTGACCAGCAGGCCGGTCAGCGCCCACCAAGCGGCGACCGCGCCGCGCAGGCCCTTCATCAGACGCATGTGCAGCCAGGCCGCGTAGTTCAGCCAGACGATCAGCGCCCACGTCTCCTTCGGGTCCCAGCTCCAATAGCCGCCCCACGCTTCGGCGGCCCACAGCGCGCCGAGAATCGTCGCGATCGTGAAGAACGCGAAGCCGACCGCGATCGACTTGTACATCACGTCGTCGAGCACGTCGAGCGCCGGCAGACGATCCGCGAGCACGCCGCGTTCCTTCGCCAGATATGCGACGCCGACCATCGCCGACAGCGCGAAGCTGCCATAGCCGATGAAGTTCGCCGGCACGTGAATCTTCATCCACCAGCTTTGCAGCGCCGGCACGAGCGGCTGGATCTGCTGCGCGTCGCGCGAGACCGAGTACCACATCAGGAAGCCGACGGCCGCGCTGATCACGAGCAGCACAAACGCGCCGAGCGCGCGCGTGTTGTAGTGCTGCTCGTAGTACAGATAGAACAGCGCAGTGATCAGGCTGAACAGCACGAACACTTCATACAGGTTCGAAATCGGAATATGGCCGACGTCCGAGCCGATCAGGTACGACTCGTACCAGCGCACCATCATGCCGACGAAGCCCATCAGCACCGCCACCCACGTCATCTTCGAGCCGATCGCGGCGCCGGTCGGCGAGCGCGACAGCAGCGCGATCCAGTAGAACACGGTCGCGAAGACGAACAGCGCGCTCATCCACAGGATCGCGGACTGGCTCGACAGGAAATACTTGAGGAAGAACGCGTTGTCGGCGCGGCTCAGATCGCCTTGGTAGATCTGGATCGCAAGCAGCGACAGCGCCGCGATTGCCACCATCAGCGGCCGCACCGGCTTCCAGCGCCAGCCGAGCACCACGAAAACCGGCACCGAGCACACCAGCACCAGTTTGTCGTAGTAGTTCATGAACGGGTAATAGCGCGACAGCGCGAAGCCGGCGCCCCCAACCAGCGCGAGCGCGAACAGCCAGTCGAAGATACCCAGGCGTTTCAGGAACGGCCGTTCGTCGAATTGCTGGAGTTCGGGCGTGCTGCTCGCAAACGCCTTGTCGGTGCGTGAAGCAGAAGAAGAGGAGGAAACCTGAGTCAAGTCCATGATCTTACCGGGTCGAATCCTGTGAACTTGCCGACGGGGCGGCGGCCTGAGCGGCCGGACGGGCATCGGCTGCTTCGATGAGTTTCGCGCCTAGTGCGGCGCTCACGGCGTCGCGCGTCTGGACGAAGTCCTTCTCGAAGTCTAGCGTCTTACGCGCGCTCGACATCGCCATCACGACGCTGGTGCCGTGGTCCGTATCCTTGAGCCAGAACCACAGACGCCGTTCGCGGACGTAGAACATCGAGAAGATGCCCAATACGAGAAGCAGGCTGCCAAGATACACGACTTTTTTGCCCGGTGCGCGCGTCAACTGAAATACCGAAGCTTGCACCTGCTTGAACGAATCAAGCTGCAAGTAGACCGGTGATCCATACAGAAAGCTGTCGGATATCGCATTTAGCGAACTCTGAATGAAGCGGCTCGTGTCTGCATTGGCCGGCGCGGCGGGCTCGCCGAGTCGCTGGCGTGACAGTTGCCACAGGTCCCACGTGACGCCTTCGAGCATCCGAAGCAGCAGGCCCGCGGCCTTTTCCTGCTCGCCCTTCGGTACCGAGCGGTCGATAAACCCAGCGACCGCCTGGAAGCCGCCGAGCGTTTCGCCGTTCGGCATCTTCATGCCAGCGTCGGCGCCCGCAAACAGGGTCAGCACCCGCAGCGCGCTTTCCTCCAGATGCTGCTGCAACTCAGCGTTGGCGCCCGGCACCGAGCGCTGCGCGAACTGATGAGCGGCGATGGCGCGTTGGTTCGGATCTTCGAGCGTGGCGCGCAGGTTCATCCATTCCTTGAGCGTGCCGCCGCTGTCGGCGGGAATGCGCAGGTAGCGGAACGGGTCGTCGGGATTCAAGCGCATGCCGGCGAGGAACATCTTCTCGCCGTTCACGTCGACGGGCAGCATGTAGTTGTTGTACTCGCGCGCCTGGCCATCCTTGCCGCGAATCTTGTATTGCACCGACGGGCCGACGTTGTGCAGATCGAGCGGCTTCGAGGATTTCGCGCCGGAGCCGAGTCGCTCGTCGAACGCTTCCTTCAGCGAGTGCTGCGCGGCGACCCCGCGCGCATCGTTCTGGCCATTGGCGTTCGAGATGTTTTCGACGTTGATCGCGCGGAAGTCGGTGAATTCGACGGTCTGGCCATCGGCGAGCGGTGTGGCCGAACTCAACGGCGCGCTGCCGCCGATCGTGCCGCCAAACGGCGCGGACTTCGCGCTGGGGCCGGACATCGGGAAGGCGGTCATCTGCATCTGCGAGCCGCCGTCCTGGAAGCTCGATTGATAAATTGACACGCCATCGTATTCGAACGGCTTGTTGACCTCGACGCGTGCCGGGACGCGCGCGCCGGTCTTGTGATCGACGACGACGATGTCGCTCGCGAACAGCTTCGGCATGCCGGTCGTGTAGTAATCGACGATGAACTTGTTCAGTTCGATCGAAAACGGCAGGTCCTGAATCAACGAACCGTTGGGCTGGTTCAGGATCGCGGTCGACACGTGCTGCCCCTCCGGCACCCACGCGTAGCCACGGAACGTCGGGTTCGACTCCGACAGCCGATGGTCGGGCGAAATCTCGTTGATCACCATGTTCGAATTGATCGGCGACTTGTCGAACAGCCACATTTGCAGCTTGATCGGCAGATTGCTGTCGAGCAGGCCGCCGAGGCAGATCACGACGATCGCAAGGTGCGCGGAGATGTAGCCGAACCTGGTCAGCGCGCCACGCTTCGCGGCGATCAGCGTCGCGCCGTCCGACTCGCGCGTGACGAACTTGTAGTCGAGCTTCGCCGACAGTTTGGCGAGCACTGCCGCGGTCTGCGCGCGCGTGCCGTGCACGGCAAACTCGCCCTTGTGATGGAATGCACGCAGGCTGCCTTCGCGAACCTTGTCCTTCCAGCTCTTCGCATCAGCGAGCATCTTCGGTGCATTGCGGATAACGCACAGCGACACGGACACCATCAGGAAGCCGAGAATCAGCATGAACCACCACGAGCTGTACACCGTGTAGAGGCTCAGCGCGCGGAAGATGTCCGCCCAGAACGGACCGAACTGGTTGACGTAGTTGGGATACGGATCGTCCTGCGTAAGGACGGTACCGATGATGCTGGCGATGGACAGAATCACGAGCAGCGCAATGGCGAAACGCATCGAGCTCAGGAGCTCGATGGTGCTGCGCATGACGCGATTGCCCGACTTCGACTGCAGACCCGACGTGGTGACGCTCATTCAAACTCCGACTGAACAGCAAAAAAGGGTGAAGAGCTGTCGCAGCTACGACACCCTCACCCTTTTCTTGTTTTTCACCGACCTCGCCGGGCCGGTTGGATTCGCGCGAGCGAACTGCTTAATGCAGACCCGCGATGTAGTCGGCAACCGCCTTGATCTCGTTGTCCGACAAACGCGATGCTATCGCATGCATCGCGTCGCTGTTATTACGAGCGCCCGGACCTTGCGTGAACGCGGTCAGCTGCGTCACCGAGTACTCGGCCCACTGTCCGGACAGGCGCGGATACTGGATCGGAATACCCTGTCCCGCGGGGCCGTGGCAGGCCGCGCAGGCGGGCACGCCGCGGTCGGCAATCCCACCGCGATAGATCTGCTGCCCCACCGCGACTGTGCTCTTATTGTGCGCATAGCCTGGCTTGGGCGTCTGCGTCGAGAAGTAAGCCGCAACGTTGATCATGTCCTGCTCGGAGAGCGCGGCGGCCATGCCTGCCATGATCGCATTATTGCGCGCGGCCTGTTTGGCGCCCGGTTGCGTCTTGAAATCTCTGAGCTGCTTGACGAGATACTCAGGATGCTGGCCCGCCAGCTTCGGATATGCACCGCCGGCACTGTTGCCGTCTGCCCCGTGACATGACGCGCACACTTGTACCGCGATTGCCTGCCCCCGATTGATGTCCGGCTTTGCCGGATCTGCTGCTCGTGCCTGAATTGCCAAACCTGAAAGACCTGCCGTTACATGAAGCACCATCAGAGTCTTGCACAGTCGATTCATTCGCACACCCTGTCTCGTCTTGTGGGATTTTAGAGGTTCTGCAAAGTACGACGACGGCGACCGAGTGACCGCCAGGAGCCGCCAAGGCACGTGGGGCGGGCTCCCAAGGTATTCAGTAAACCATCGTATTGTACAATAACTCGCTAATCGCTTAGACGCCAGTCGGGCTTGACCCCGTTCCCGCTGCGGTCTCCGCGGCGTCTCCAATCTGGCTTCCACCATGCCCTTCCTGCTCCACGAATCCCGCTTCTATACCACCGTCAATCATCTGCGTGACCTGCCGGCCACCGCGCAGCCTGAGATCGCTTTCGCGGGACGCTCGAACGCGGGCAAGTCGACCGCGATCAACGTGCTTTGCAATCAGAAGCGACTTGCGTTCGCGAGTAAGACGCCTGGCCGCACGCAGCACATCAATTATTTTTCGGTCGGCAAGGCAGATTTGCCGGCCGGCTATCTGGTCGACCTGCCGGGCTACGGTTATGCGGAAGTGCCGGGAGCGGCGAAGGCGCACTGGGAAGCGCTGCTGTCCACGTATCTGCAATCGCGCTCGCAACTGCGCGGCATGATCCTGATGATGGATTCGCGCCGCCCGCTGACGGATCTCGATCGACGCATGATCGAGTGGTTCGCACCGACCGGCAAGCCGATCCATACGCTACTCACGAAATGCGACAAATTGACGCGTCAGGAAAGCACGAACGCATTGCGCACCGCGCAGAAGGGGTTGGCCGAATATCGGGCCGCCGGCTATCGCGGCGAGTTGAGCGCGCAGCTCTTTTCGGCGCTCAAGCGAACGGGCCTCGACGAAGCGCATGAGCTGATCGAGAGCTGGCTGATCCCCGACGCAGTGGGCGAAGCAGGCGAAAAGCCGGCCGCGGACTGAATGACTATCGATGCCGGAATCACGCAGCGCGCGTGACGCGTGACATGCCTTGAATACCCACATCAGAGCGCGTTTCCGGCGCCCCATAAAAAAACCCGCCGCTTGAACGGCGGGTCAAACAGCCTAATCGAAAAACGACAGGCACCCGCTCAGGGAGGAGAAGCGGGGAGGTCAGCGCTAGGCGCCTTGCTCGATCGGTATGATATACCATTGTCTCGAAAAGTTTCCGGGAGCGGAGCCAGGTGCTATTTGTCTACTCCACCTATCCACGATCTTCGATTTGATATGAGCTTCTACCCGCATTACCGTCCGCGCCGTATGCGCCGTGACGACTTCTCGCGCCGCATGATGCGCGAAAACATCCTCACCACCAACGACCTGATTTACCCGGTATTCATCGTCGAAGGCACCAACGTTCGACAAGCCGTGCCGTCGATGCCGGGCGTCGAGCGCGTGTCGGTCGATCTGCTGATGGGCGTCGCCGAGCAGTGCGTCGAACTGGGCGTGCCGGTGCTGTCGCTGTTTCCCGCGATCGAGCCCTCTCTGAAGACGCCAGAAGGCCGCGAGGCAGCCAACCCGGCGGGTTTGATCCCGCGCGCGGTGCGCGAATTGAAGAAGAATTTTCCCGAGCTCGGCGTGCTCACCGACGTCGCGCTCGATCCGTACACGAGCCACGGTCAGGACGGCGTGCTCGACGAAGCAGGCTACGTGATGAACGACGAGACCGTCGAGATCCTCGTCGAGCAGGCGCGTGCGCAGGCGGAAGCCGGCGTCGACATCGTCGCGCCGTCGGACATGATGGACGGTCGCATCGGCGCGATCCGCGAAATGCTCGAGAGCGAGGACCACATCCACACGCGCATCATGGCGTACGCGGCGAAGTACGCCTCGGCGTTCTACGGCCCGTTCCGCGATGCAGTCGGTTCCGCGACGAACCTCGGCAAGAGCAACAAGATGACCTACCAGATGGACCCGGCCAATTCGAACGAGGCGCTGCGCGAAGTGCAGGCCGACATCAACGAAGGTGCGGACATGGTGATGGTCAAGCCCGGCATGCCATATCTGGACATCGTGCGTCGCGTGAAAGACGAGTTCCAGTTTCCTACCTATGTGTACCAGGTGAGCGGCGAATACGCGATGCTGAAGGCCGCCGCGCAGAACGGCTGGCTCGATCACGACAAGGTCATGATGGAATCCCTGCTCGCGTTCAAGCGTGCCGGCGCGGACGGCGTGCTGACGTATTTCGCGCTGGATGCCGCGAAGATCCTTCGTTCGCAGAAGTAATCAACGCGAGGTTTGGCACGCGGCTGCCAGACAAGAAAACGGAGGCGAACCTTGGGGTTTCGCCTCCTTTTTTTTCGCTGCTCATTGCGCCGCGGCGGCCTGCAACGCCTCCGCGGCGTTCGATTACACCCCCGACGCGCTCGCCCGATCCAGAGTGCGCAGGAATTTATCCGCCGATTCGTAGCCGACCACCCGCAGCACTTCCTTGCCACCCTGATCGAAAAAAATAATCCCCGGCGGCCCGAACAGGTTGAAGCGCTTGAGCAGCGCCTGATCGTCGGTATTGTTCGCCGTGACGTCGGCGCGCAGCAGATTCATCTGCTTCAGCTTCGCCTGAACGCGCGGGTCGCTGAAGGTGAATTTTTCCATTTCCCTGCAGCTCACGCACCAGTCCGCGTAAAAATCGAGCATCGCAGGCTGTGCGGCCGTTTTGACGGCCTCGTCGAGCTGCTCCGATGAGCGTACTGGCGCGAAGTGCAAATCGCTGTGCGACGCCGTTGAGGCCGCGTTGGAGCCATCTTTCGCGATGCTCGCCTGATTGCCGGCGCGAGCCGCGAGCACCGCCAGCGGTCGCAGCGGGTCCGACGATCCCGCGGCCAGGCCAATTAGTAGCGCGGCCGCCCAGATCGCCATCACGACGCCGACAGCACGGCCGAGCCGGTGCCATATCGAGCCGCCCGCAACCGAGCTGGAAAACAGACCGAGGGCGACTGCGGCGATGAGCAGCCAGAGGGCACTCAACAGCATCGTCGCCGGGCCGCCGAGCACCGGCCAAACGATCCACAACGCCGCGGCGAGCAGAACCACGCCGAAAAACACCTTTACGCTGTCCATCCACTTGCCCGCTCGCGGCAGCAGCGTACCCGCGCCGAAACCAATGATCAGCAGCGGCAGCCCGAGCCCGAGGCCCATCGAGAACAGCGCTGCGCCGCCGAGCACCGCATTGCCGGAATGCGCGATGAACGCCAGCACCGCAAAAAGCGGCGCGGTCATGCAGGCGCCGACAACCAGGGCCGACAGCGCGCCCATCACGGCGACCGCGGTAAATTTGCCTCCCGGGCGTCCCGCTGACGCGCTCGAAATGCGATCGCGCCAGCGCGGCGGCAGTTCGAGATCCACACCGGCGATCAGCAGCAGCGCGAAGATCGTCAGAAGCCCGCCGAACGCGCCGAGCACCCACGGGTTTTGCAGCCATGCGCCGAGACTCTGCCCGACGAGTGCCGCCGCGACACCCAGCACCGTGTACACGAGCGCCATCCCCATCACGTACGCGAGCGACAACGCAAAACCACGCCCACGCGAGACGCGCGCCCCCTCTCCGATGATGATCGCCGACAGGATCGGAATCATCGGATACGAGCACGGCAGCAGGCTCAGAATCGCGCCAGCAACGAAATAAAGCCCAACGATCGCCAAGAAACCGCCCCGCTGTAGCACCGTCTGCGCATAGTCGGCGCTCGTCGCGCGTTCGTACCAGGGTTCGTCGTCAATGGCCGCGGATTGTTGCACGGTTGGACCCGCTGCCGCACTGCCGGCCGGCTGCAGCGCCTCGCCGCTCACGTGGTACACCCGCTCCATTGGGGGGTAGCAGATTCCAGCGTCGGCGCAACCCTGTGACGTCACCGCAAGATCGAACGAACCGTCAGCCTGCTTGACCGGAATCCGAATCGTCAGCTCGTTGCGATACGTCTCGACATTTTTGTTGAAGGTCTGATCGAACTTGACGTGACCGGCGGGCAGCTGAGGCTCGCCAAGCGTCGCCGTGCCGTTGCGGGTCGCGAACGCGAAGCGCTCTCGGTACATGTAGTAACCGTCCGCAATCTTGTAAGTGACGACGACTTGTCCAGGCTGCTCTGCCGCACTGAACCGGAACGCGACGGAGGGGTCGAGGAAGTCGTCTGCGGCGCGCGCGAGCGTCGCGAGTTGCGCGAGGAACACGCAGCCGAGCAGAAAGAATGCGGTGCGCAGCGCGCCGCGCGCGCGCCGGTCGAGACCGTTAAACATGAAGAGGGCGTTGGGTTTCAGCAGTGATCCACTGGCCGTAGGCAGCGGAGGCCGTTGCTTGCCATGAGAGGATTTCCGGCGTGTCGTAGGGATGGTGAGCCTGAATATATCGCTCCAGTTCGAGCGCGCGAGCGGCGCTGGTCTTGAACAACAGCTGAATTTCCTGCGCCGTTTCGATCGAGCCCTGCCAGTGATAGCTCGAATGCACGCTGCCGAGCTGCGTGACGCATGCACAAAGACGCGCGGCGAGCGCGTCGGCCGCAAGTTTTTGAGCGACGGCCACATCCGGCACCGTCGTCAGCACCAAGGTCACATTCACACTCACACCAGGCTCCGGCGGCGTAGGATTTCGATCTCGATATCGTATCACCTGGCCTTGCCGCCCCGCAGCGCGCCCCGCAGTGCGGCCGCGGCATTTGGTCACCGGGACACGGCTTTCGGGATCGATGAAAAGTCCGCCGCCAAAAACAAAAAAGCCAGGCGACGCGCCTGGCTTTTCGTCGGAACCCAAAAAGCTTACTCAGCTTCTTGCACTTCCGTTTCTTCAACTTCCGGACGGTCGAGCAGTTCGACCAGTGCCATCGGCGCATTGTCACCAACGCGGAAGCCGAACTTCAGCACGCGGAGGTAACCGCCCGGACGGTTTGCGTAACGCGGGCCGAGCACGTCAAACAGCTTCGTGACCGAGTCACGATCGCGCAGGCGGTTGAACGCCAGACGACGGTTTGCCAGCGACGGCTTCTTGCCGAGCGTGATCAGCGGCTCGACGACTTTACGGAGTTCCTTCGCCTTGGGCAGCGTGGTCTTGATGACTTCGTGCTCGATCAGCGAGTTGGACATGTTACGGAGCATTGCCAGACGGTGGCTGCTCGTGCGGTTCAGTTTCCGCAGACCATGACGGTGACGCATGTTAATTCCTTCAGTTCAAAGTTTTAGTCCAGCTCTTCTATCGCACTCGCTCTGCAGCAAACAGTGAGCGCACGGGCCGGTAGTTAAAAAAGACAAGACGCGGATTTTAAAGGAAAATCCGCGTCTTTGCCAGTACAGTACAGCGGTGCAATTCGCGGGTTACACCCGACCGAGCTGTCCGCTTACTTGTCGAGACCAGCCGGCGGCCAGTTTTCGAGCTTCATGCCGAGCGTCAGACCGCGCGATGCCAGAACTTCCTTGATCTCGTTCAGCGACTTGCGACCCAGATTCGGAGTCTTGAGCAGCTCGTTCTCGGTACGCTGGATCAGGTCGCCGATGTAGTAGATGTTCTCGGCCTTCAGGCAGTTCGCGGAACGAACCGTCAGTTCGAGATCGTCGACCGGGCGCAGCAGGATCGGATCGATCTGCGGTGCGCGCGACGGCGTTTCTGCCGCTGCTTCGGTACCTTCCAGCGCCGCGAACACCGAGAGCTGATCGACCAGAATGCGCGCCGATTGGCGGATCGCTTCTTCCGGCGAAATCACACCGTTGGTTTCGATGTTCATCACGAGTTTGTCGAGGTCGGTGCGCTGCTCGACACGAGCGCTTTCCACCGCGTAGCTCACGCGACGAACCGGCGAAAACGACGCGTCCAGCACGATTCGGCCGATAATCTTCGACGACTCTTCACCGTAACGACGCACATTGCCCGGCACATAGCCGCGGCCCTTTTCCACCTTGATCTGCACGTCGAGCTTGCCACCCTTCGACAGATGCGCAATCACGTGGTCCGGATTGATGACTTCGCAATCGTGTGCGAGTTCGATATCACCGGCGGTTACCACGCCTTCGCCTTCCTTGCGCAGCGTAACCGTCACTTCGTCACGGTTATGCAGCTTGAAGACGACGCCCTTCAGGTTCAACAACAGGTTGACCACATCCTCTTGCACACCGTCGAGCGTCGAATACTCATGCACGACGCCTGCAATCGTCACCTCGGTCGGGGCATAACCGACCATCGACGACAACAGCACGCGCCGAAGCGCGTTACCCAAGGTGTGGCCATAACCGCGTTCAAACGGCTCCATGACCACTTTCGCGTGGCTCTCGCCAAGCGATTCAACTGCAATGATCTTGGGCTTCAACAAACTGGTTTGCATAGGTTTTCCTTTTCAATACCCTCGGCTCGTTACACCGATAAGGCTGACCGGTAACAACCTGAAAATAAACAGCCGAGACGCCCCCTTGCGCAACGCAATCAGGGCGCCCCGGCCGTCAATCCGATTACCGCGAATACAATTCGACGATCAGGCTTTCGTTGATGTCGCCAGCGATGTCGCTGCGTTCCGGCTTCTGCTTGAAGGTACCTTCGAACTTCTTCGCGTCGACCGCAACCCAGCTCGGCATGCCGCCTTGTTCAGCGAGCGACAGCGCCTCGATGATGCGAGCCTGCTTCCGCTTCTGTTCGCGCACAGCGACGACGTCGCCAGCCTTCACTTGCATCGACGGGATGTTCGTCACGACGCCGTTCACGGTGATTGCCTTGTGGCCAACCAGCTGCCGTGCTTCAGCACGCGTCGAGCCGAAGCCCATCCGATACACGACGTTGTCCAGACGCGATTCGAGCAGTTGCAGCAGGTTTTCACCCGTGTTGCCCTTCAGGCGGTCTGCTTCAGCGAAGTAGCGACGGAACTGGCGCTCGAGGACACCGTAGATACGCTTTACTTTTTGCTTCTCGCGGAGCTGTGTGCCATAGTCGGACGTGCGCGCGCCCGAGGTGCGGCCGTGCTGGCCGGGCTTGCTGTCCAGCTTGCACTTGTCAGCGAGCGAACGGCGAGCGCTCTTCAGGAAGAGGTCAGTGCCTTCACGGCGGGACAGCTTGGCCTTGGGGCCGATATAACGTGCCACGTTGATTCCTTCTGTGATTAATCACGCGAGTGCTTCCACTCGCGCTAGTCCGAACCCTTTGGGTCGAACGGTGGGCTTAGTCAATTCAATAACGCGCGCAGCCCGCCGCCGCGCAAGGCGGCAACAGGCGCTCGCAAAACCCGCGTCTTAGATACGACGACGCTTCGGCGGACGGCAGCCGTTGTGCGGGACCGGCGTCACGTCGGAGATCGCGGTGATCTTGATGCCAAGACCATGCAGCGCGCGCACCGCCGATTCACGGCCAGGACCGGGGCCCTTGATCCGCACTTCGAGGTTCTTCACGCCGTATTCCATCGCCACGCGGCCAGCCGACTCAGCTGCGACCTGAGCTGCAAACGGGGTCGACTTACGTGAACCCTTGAAGCCCTGACCGCCGGAGGTTGCCCAGGCAAGCGCGTTGCCTTGACGATCGGTGATCGTGATGATGGTGTTGTTGAACGACGCGTGAACGTGAACCACGCCCTCGGCGACGTTCTTCTTGACCTTCTTGCGAACGCGTTGCGCCGCGGAGTTGTTCGAAGCCTTAGCCATTACGTTTTCCTGTAACTGTCAGTTCCGCTTACTTCTTCAGCGATTGCGCTGCACGACGCGGACCCTTGCGCGTACGGGCATTCGTACGCGTACGCTGGCCGCGCAGGGGGAGACCCTTACGATGCCGCACGCCACGATAGCAGCCGAGATCCATCAGGCGCTTGATGTTCATCGTCGTTTCACGGCGCAGATCGCCTTCAACGATGAACTTGCCGACTTCTTCACGCAGCTTTTCGAGGTCTGCGTCAGTCAGGTCTTTGACCTTCTTCGAAAATGCCACACCAGCAGCGACGCAAATGTCGCGCGAGCGCGTGCGACCGATACCGTAAATAGCCGTCAGGCCGATTTCAGTATGCTGGTGATTCGGGATGTTAACCCCTGCGATACGAGCCATTGTTTTTCCTCAAACAAAAAGCGCAAGCAAAAGCGCGGCGTTCAGCCTTGACGCTGTTTGTGGCGCGGATCAGAGCTGCAAATCACGCGCACAACGCCTTTGCGCTTGATAATCTTGCAATTGCGGCAAATGCGCTTAACCGATGCCATCACTTTCATGATATTACCCTTTTTTCAAATCACTTCGCCCGGAAGACGATCCGCGCACGCGACAGATCGTAAGGCGTCAATTCAACCGTCACCTTGTCGCCCGGCAGGATTCGGATGTAGTGCATCCGCATCTTGCCGGATATGTGTCCCAACACGACATGGCCGTTTTCCAGCTTCACCCTGAAGGTAGCGTTAGGCAGGTTCTCAATTACTTCGCCCTGCATCTGGATCACATCGTCTTTGGCCATAAGTCCTTTCAACGCATCGGGACGCCGCCGCCTTTGAAATTAGCTTTCTTCAGCAGCGATTCATACTGTTGCGACATAACGTACGACTGCACCTGCGCCATGAAATCCATTGTGACGACGACAATGATCAGCAGCGACGTTCCACCAAAATAAAACGGCACGTTCCAGCGCAGCACCAGAAATTCGGGCAGCAGGCAAACGAACACGATGTAGATCGCACCGGCCAGCGTCAGACGCGTAAGGATGCGGTCGATATATCGCGCCGTCTGATCGCCCGGGCGGATGCCAGGGACGAAAGCGCCGCTCTTTTTCAGGTTGTCGGCCGTTTCCCTGCTGTTGAACACCAGTGCGGTGTAGAAGAAGCAGAAGAAAACGATCGCCAACGCGTACAGCAACACGTACACGGGTTGACCGGGCTTCAGGGCTTCGGCCACGTTGTGCAACGTGTCTGCGAACCAGCTGGTACGCGAACCCGAACTGAACCAGTTCAGGATAGTTGCCGGGAAGAGAATGATCGACGATGCGAAGATCGGCGGAATCACTCCCGACATGTTCAGCTTCAGCGGCAAATGCGAAGACTGGCCGCCGTAAATCTTGTTGCCCACCTGCCGCTTCGCGTAGTTCACAAGAATCTTGCGCTGGCCACGTTCGATGAACACCACCAGATACGTCACAGCAGCAATCAGCGCGACGACGATAATCGCCGAGATGATACTCATCGAGCCGGTTCGCACCAGTTCAAAGAGCCCACCGATTGCGTTCGGGAAACCCGCCGCAATACCGCCAAAAATGATGATCGAGATACCGTTGCCAAGCCCGCGCTCCGTGATCTGCTCACCCAGCCACATCAGGAACATCGTGCCGGTCACCAGCGTCACGACCGTCGTCAACCGGAAAACCATTCCCGGATCGATCACGAGGCCCGGCTGATTTTCCAGCGCGACGGCAATACCGAACGCCTGGAACGTCGCCAGCACAACCGTGAAGATCCGCGTGTACTGCGTAATCTTCCGTTGACCTGCCTGCCCTTCCTTTTTCAGCGCCTCGAGTTGCGGCGAGACAATCGCCAGCAACTGCATGATGATCGACGCCGAAATGTACGGCATGATCCCCAGCGCGAAAATCGTGAACCGCGAAAGTGCGCCACCCGAGAACATGTTGAACATGCCAAGGATGCCGCCCGACTGGCTTTGGAACAACTTCGCCAGTTGGTCCGGGTCGATACCCGGCACCGGAATATGCGCGCCGATACGGTAGACGACCAGCGCCAGCAGCAAAAACACTGCTCGCCGACGCAGATCGCCAAACTTCGCCGCGCTGCGACCGGGTTTTGCGAGACTCGGGCTGTTAGCCAAGTACCTTCTCCGATGCAAATGCTAGTGACGGCAAATAACTTGCGCGTTACTCGGCAAACGAGCCACCGGCTGCTTCGATAGCAGCGCGTGCGCTCTTCGTCGCACCGAGACCCTTCACAACGACCTTGCGCTTGAGCTCGCCCGTTGCAATGATCTTGGCGCTACGGATCAGCTCGCCGACCAGGCCGGCTTGTTTGAGAGCCAGCAGATCGACTTCGTCGACCGGCAGCTTCTCCAGATCCGAAAGACGCACTTCACCGACGAATTCCTTCGTCAGCGAGGTGAAGCCACGCTTCGGCAGCCGACGTTGCAGCGGCATTTGACCGCCTTCGAAGCCAACCTTGTGAAAGCCGCCCGAACGCGACTTCTGACCCTTGTGACCACGGCCAGCGGTCTTGCCGAGGCCGGAGCCGATGCCGCGACCAACGCGACGCTTTGCGTGCTTCGCGCCTTCAGCCGGCTTCAGGTTATTCAATTCCATTATCAACTCCTTGAGTCCTGATCAGCCGCTTAGCTGATGACCTTAACGAGGTACGAAACCTTGTTGATCATGCCGCGCACAGCCGGCGTATCCTGCAACTCGCTAACTGAGTTGAGTCGGCGCAGGCCCAAGCCACGCACCGTTGCACGGTGCGATTCACGGGTGCCGATCAGGCTCTTGACGAGCTGGACCTTGACAGTTTTATCAGACATGGTGTCCACCTTTAGCCCAGAATTTCTTCGACGGACTTGCCACGCTTCGCAGCGATGTCGGCCGGCGTGGACTGCTTGCGCAGGCCGTCGAGCGTCGCACGAACGAGGTTGTACGGGTTCGTCGAACCGTGGCTCTTAGCCACGACGTTCTGCACGCCCATCACGTCGAACACTGCGCGCATCGGGCCGCCAGCGATCACACCGGTACCATCCTTCGCCGGAGCGAGGAGGACCGTCGATGCGCCGTGCTTGCCGTGCACTTCGTGTTGCAGGGTACCGTTCTTCAGCGGCACCTTGAACATGTTGCGGCGAGCCTGTTCCATCGCCTTCTGGACAGCGACCGGCACTTCCTTGGCCTTACCCTTGCCCATACCGACGCGGCCATCACCGTCGCCAACCACGGTCAGTGCAGCGAAGCCGAGAATACGGCCACCCTTCACGACCTTGGTCACGCGGTTGACCGAGATCATCTTTTCACGAAGGCCGTCGTCGCGTTCGTCAGCCTGAACTTTAGCTTGCATCTTTGCCATGACGAATTCTTCCCTTAGAACTTGAGTCCGGCTTCGCGCGCCGCATCAGCCAGCGCTTTCACGCGGCCGTGGTAACGGAAACCCGAACGGTCGAAGGCGACGGATTCGATGCCGGCAGCCTTAGCCTTTTCTGCAATGCGCTTGCCGATCAGGGTCGCAGCAGCAACGTTGCCGCCCTTGCCCGATTGATCGGCCAGTTGCGCACGCACTTCGGCTTCGAGCGTCGACGCGCTGGCGAGCACCTTGGTGCCGCACGGCGAGAACACTTGCGCATAGATGTGCGTGTTCGTGCGATGCACGGCGAGACGCGCGACCTGCAGCTCAGCGATCTTGATACGCGTCTGACGAGCGCGGCGCAGGCGAGATTGAGTCTTATCCATGATTGCGCACCCTTACTTCTTCTTCGTTTCTTTGAGGATCACAACCTCATCGGCGTAACGCACGCCCTTGCCCTTGTAGGGCTCCGGCGGACGGTAGCCGCGCACTTCTGCAGCGACTTGACCGACTTGTTGCTTGTTGATCCCCTTGATCACGATTTCGGTTTGCGACGGGGTTTCTGCCTTGACGCCAGCCGGCATCTGGTGCACCACCGGGTGCGAGAAACCCAGCGACAGGTTCAGCTTGTCGCCTTGCGCCTGTGCGCGATAACCAACGCCAACCAGCGTCAGCTTGCGCTCGAAACCCTTCGTCACGCCGTGCACCATGTTCGCAACCAGTGCGCGCATCGTGCCCGACATCGCATTCGCTTCGCGGCTTTCATCGACCGGCTCGAACTTCAGCGTGCCGTTGTCGTTCACCACCTTCACGAGGCTGTTAGCAGCCTGCGAAATCGTACCCAGCGGCCCCTTGACAGTGATGCTGTCGCCGCTCAGGGCCACTTCCGCGCCTTGCAGCGCGATCGGGCTCTTACCTACTCGAGACATGTTTCTCTCCTTTCGGCCTTAAGCGACGTAGCAGATGACTTCGCCGCCAACGCCCGTTGCACGTGCCTTGCGGTCCGTCATCACGCCCTTCGGCGTCGACACGATTGCCACGCCCAGGCCATTCATGACCACGGGAATGTCGTTACGGCCGCGGTACACACGCAGACCAGGCTTCGAGACGCGTTCGATGCGCTCGATGACCGGACGGCCAGCGTAATACTTCAACACGATGTTCAATTCCGACTTCGCACCTTCGGACTTCACTGCGAAACCGTCGATATAACCTTCGTCCTTCAGGACCTGCGCGATCGCAACCTTGACTTTCGACGAGGGCATAGTCACCGAAACCTTCTCGACCATCTGCGCATTGCGGATGCGAGTCAGCATATCGGCGATAGGATCACTCATGCTCATTTATGTTTCTCCTATTACCAGCTCGCCTTGGTCAGGCCAGGAATCTCGCCGCGGAACGCGATTTCACGAATCTTGTTACGCGCCAGGCCGAATTTACGGAACGTGCCGCGCGGACGACCGGTAATTGCGCAACGATTGCGCTTACGGGTCGGGTTAGAGTTGCGCGGCAGTTGCTGCAGTTCCAGACGTGCTGCGTAATGCTCTTCTTCCGACTTGCTCATGTCGCCAATGATTGCCTTCAGTGCAGCACGCTTGGGAGCGTACTTGGCGGCGAGGCGAGCACGCTTCTTTTCACGTTCGATCAGTGCCAGTTTAGCCACGGTAACCTCAGTTTCTGAACGGGAACTTGAAGCTGGCGAGCAGAGCCTTTGCTTCGTCGTCAGTCTTCGCAGTCGTCGTGATGCTGATGTTCAGCCCACGCAGTGCGTCGATCTTGTCGTAGTCGATTTCGGGGAAAATGATCTGCTCTTTCACACCGATGTTGTAGTTGCCGCGACCATCGAAAGCCTTGCCCGAGACGCCACGGAAGTCGCGCACGCGGGGGAGCGCAACCGTCACGAAACGGTCGAGGAATTCGTACATTGCCTGGCCACGCAGCGTGACCATGGCGCCGATCGGGTAGCCCTGACGGATCTTGAAGCCAGCGATTGCCTTTCGTGCCTTCGTGATCACCGGCTTCTGACCGGCGATCTTCGTCAGATCGCCAACGGCGTTTTCGATGATCTTCTTGTCAGCGACGGCTTCGCCAAGACCCATATTCAGGGTGATCTTGGTGATGCGCGGCACTTCCATCACGGACTTGTAACCGAACTTCTCGATGAGGCCGGGTACAACTTTCTCTTTGTAAAACTCTTGCAAACGAGCCATTTTTTACTCCGCAGCGTCAGGCGCTCAGCACGGCACCGGTCGTCTTCAGGAAACGGACCTTCTTGTCTCCTTCGACCTTGATGCCTACACGCGATGGCTTGCCATTCGCGTCGACCAATGCGACGTTCGAAATTTGCAGCGGCATCGTCTTGGCTTCCACGCCGCCAGTCGTACCCTTCATCGGGTTCGGCTTGACGTGCTTCTTGACGAGGTTGATGCCCTCGACAGTCACGGTTTCGCCGTGAACGGCCAGCACAACGCCACGCTTGCCCTTATCTTTGCCGGTGATGACGATAACTTCGTCACCCTTGCGAATCTTGTTCATCGCGACTCCTTACAGCACTTCAGGCGCCAGCGAAACGATCTTCATGAATCGTTCGCTACGCAACTCGCGCGTGACCGGCCCGAAAATACGGGTACCGATCGGTTCGAGCTTGGTGTTGAGCAACACAGCTGCGTTGCCGTCGAACTTGATCAGCGAGCCGTCCTGACGGCGCACGCCCTTGGCGGTGCGAACCACCACGGCGTTGTAGATTTCGCCTTTCTTCACGCGCCCGCGCGGCGTTGCCTCTTTGACAGTCACCTTGATGATGTCGCCAATGCTGGCATAACGACGCTTCGAGCCGCCGAGCACCTTGATGCACATGACTTCACGTGCACCCGTGTTGTCGGCTACTTCAAGCCGAGTTTCGGTCTGGATCATGGTTTATCTTTCCCAACTTAATCCGGTCACACCACCATGGTGCTTCCCGGTCAGTCTTGGTCCCGTCAGCCGATCGGCTGCTTGGGTTAGAACAGCAGCGACGGCAAACGAAACCCGCCATCGCAATCCGGTGAATCCTTCGGCACAGGCTGGCGCCCGAACCGCTTCCCCCACCAACTTCGCCCGCGACGGGGCTCCCATAAAGAGGGAAGACCGAGATTATATCAAATAATCTCGGTCTTGCAAGCGAAACTTACTGCGATTTCAACTACTTCTACAGCGTTGCGACATTAGATGACGCGAGCAGCCTCGACCAGGCGAGCCACAACCCAAGCCTTCGTCTTCGAAATCGGACGGGTCTCTTGGATTTCAACGAGGTCGCCTTCGTTGTACGTGTTCGCGTCGTCATGCGCGTGGTACTTCTTCGAACGCACGACGTACTTGCCGTAGATCGGGTGCTTGACGCGGTGCTCGACCAGCACGGTAACCGTCTTGTCCATCTTGTTGCTGACGACCTTGCCGACCAGCGTCCGCTTGAGCGAGGTTTTTACGCTATCGTTCATTTCTGGTTCGCCTTCTCAGTCAGGACGGTCCGCACACGTGCGATATCGCGACGAACCTTCTTCAGCTGGCTCGTGTTCGTGAGCTGCTGGGTCGCGAGTTGCATGCGCAGGCCGAATTGCGCCTTCAACAGGTCCGACAGCTCCTTGTTGAGCGCGGCCTGATCTTTCTGGTGAAGTTCGGAAGCCTTCATCATTTGCTCCTTAGGCGCCGAGCTGACGCACGATAAACGTCGTCTTCAGCGGCAGCTTCGCTGCAGCGAGACGGAACGCTTCGCGCGCCAGTTCTTCGGTTACGCCGTCCATTTCGTACAGCATCTTGCCCGGTTGAATCTCAGCGACGTAGTACTCCGGGTTACCCTTACCGTTACCCATACGCACTTCCGCCGGCTTGGTCGAGATCGGCTTGTCCGGGAAAATCCGGATCCAGATGCGGCCACCGCGCTTGATGTGACGCGTCATTGCACGACGCGCCGCTTCAATCTGGCGCGCGGTCAGACGGCCACGACCGACAGCCTTCAGGCCGAACTCACCGAACGACACCGCGTTGCCGCGGGTAGCAACGCCGGTGTTACGACCTTTCTGCTCTTTGCGATACTTTCTGCGTTTCGGTTGCAGCATCGTTATTCTCCAGTCTTCCCGTCGCCGCCGGCACCGCCAGCACGACGAGGAGCGCCACGGCGTGCACCTGCCGGGCCACCACCTTCACCATCACGACGCGGACGGCGATCGCCACCCGGACGTGCGTTGCGGCGCGGACGCTTTTCTTCGGCGACTTCTTCGACCACCGGTGCGTCGTTGCGGCCGAGCGTGTCGCCCTTGTAGACCCACACCTTCACGCCGATGATGCCGTACGTCGTCTTTGCTTCCGACGTTGCGTAGTCGATATCAGCTCGCAGCGTATGAAGCGGCACGCGACCTTCGCGATACCACTCCGTACGGGCGATTTCGATACCGTTCAGACGGCCAGCGCTCATAATCTTGATGCCTTGAGCGCCCAGACGCATCGCGTTCTGCATCGCACGCTTCATCGCGCGACGGAACATGATCCGGCGCTCAAGTTGCTGCGTGATCGAATCAGCGATCAGTTGCGCGTCGGTTTCCGGCTTGCGGATTTCTTCGATGTTGACGTGAACCGGAACGCCCATGCGCTTTTGCAGCTCGGACTTCAGCAGTTCGATGTCTTCACCCTTCTTACCGATCACGACACCCGGACGCGAGCTGAAAATCGTGATACGGGCGTTCTTTGCAGGACGCTCGATCACAACGCGGCCGACGGACGCGTTCTTCAGCTTCTTCTTCAGGTATTCACGAACACCGATGTCTTCCTGCAACATCGCCGCGAAATTGTTGTTGTTCGCGTACCAACGCGAAGCCCAATTGCGGCTGACGGCCAAACGGAAGCCAGTCGGATGAATTTTCTGTCCCATCGTATGACCCCTTAATTCCCGACCGTCACAGTGATGTGACAGGATTGCTTCTCGATGCGGTTACCACGGCCCTTGGCGCGCGCAGTAAAACGCTTCAGCGACGCTGCCTTGTCGACGTAGATGCTCGTGATCTTGAGCTCGTCGATATCGGCGCCTTCGTTGTGCTCCGCATTCGCGATCGCCGACAGCACGACCTTTTTCACGATTCCCGCAGCCTTCTTCGGCGAGAACGTCAGAACGTTCAGCGCCTTGTCGACCGGCAAACCGCGGATCTGGTCAGCCACAAGGCGCGTTTTCTGCGCCGAGATGCGGGCACCGCGATGAATTGCTTTCACTTCCATCTTGATTGCCCCTTATTTCTTGGCCTTCTTGTCGGCCGCGTGACCCTTGAACGTACGGGTCAGTGCGAACTCGCCAAGCTTGTGGCCGACCATGTTTTCCGTGACATACACCGGAACGTGTTGACGGCCGTTGTGAACGGCGATCGTCAGACCGATGAAGTCCGGCAGAATCGTCGAGCGACGCGACCAGGTCTTGATCGGTTTCTTGTCACGCGATGCTGCAGCCGCCTCAACCTTCTTCAGCAAATGGGCGTCGCAGAACGGACCTTTCTTAATAGAACGTGCCATTGCCTACTCCTTAACGCTTGTGACGGCGCTGGACGATCATGCTCGTCGTGCGCTTGTTGCTGCGGGTGCGATAGCCCTTCGTCGGCGTGCCCCACGGGCTCACCGGATCGCGGCCTGCCGCAGTCTTGCCTTCGCCACCACCGTGCGGGTGGTCGACCGGGTTCATTGCAACGCCACGCACCGTCGGGCGGATACCGCGCCAGCGGTTCGCGCCAGCCTTACCGATTTGACGGAGGCTGTGCTCTTCGTTACCCACTTCCCCGATCGTCGCGCGGCACTCAACGTGCACGCGGCGGATTTCGCCCGAACGCAGACGAACCTGCGCGTAGACGCCTTCACGAGCCAGCAGCATTGCCGACGTGCCAGCCGAACGCGCCATTTGCGCGCCCTTGCCCGGCAGCATTTCGATGCAGTGAATCGTCGTACCGACCGGAATGTTGCGGATCGGCAGCGTGTTACCTGCGCGGATCGGAGCTTCCGAACCTGACATCAGTTGCTGACCGACGGTGATACCCTTCGGAGCGATGATGTAGCGGCGCTCGCCGTCTGCGTACAGAACCAACGCGATGTTCGCGCTACGGTTCGGGTCATACTCAAGACGCTCGACCTTTGCCGGAATACCATCTTTCGTGCGACGGAAGTCGACGACACGATAGTGATGCTTGTGACCACCACCCTTGTGACGCGTGGTGATGTGACCGTTGTTGTTACGGCCGGCGGTCGACGACTGCGTGTCGAGCAGTGCCGCAAACGGCTTGCCCTTGTGCAGTTCTTTGTTGACCACCTTGACCATCGCGCGGCGGCCCGGCGAAGTCGGCTTAACTTTCACGATTGCCATGATTACTTGGCCTCCGCTTCAAAGTTGATTTCCTGGCCGGGCTTCAGGCAGACATACGCCTTCTTCACGTCCTTGCGCTTGCCCATGAAGCGGCCAAATCGCTTGGCCTTGCCCTTCGCGACCAGCACGTTGACGGAATCGACTTCCACCTTGAACAGCAGCTCGACTGCAGCTTTCACTTCCTGCTTCGTGGCATCCGGCGCGACTTCGAACACAACCTGCTCGTTCTTGTCAGCAACCAGCGTCGCCTTTTCGGAGACCACCGGCGCGAGCAGGACCTGCATCAAACGATGATCGTTCTTGCGAATCTCGCTCATGACAGCAACTCCTCAATCTGGGCGACCGCAGCCTTCGTGATCAGGACCTTCTTGAAGTAGATCAGCGACAGCGGGTCGGCGTAACGCGGCTCGACAACCGCCACGTGGGCGAGGTTGCGCGACGCGAGGTACAGGTTTTCGTCAACCGTGTCGGTAATCACCAGCACGGAGTCGAGACCCATCGCCTTGAATTTTTCAGCCAGCAGCTTCGTCTTCGGCGCCTCGAGCGTCAGCTCGTCGACCACCGAGATGCGGCCTTCGCGGGCCAGCTGCGAGAAGATCGAGCAGAGACCTGCGCGATGCATCTTCTTGTTGACTTTGTGCGAAAAGTTTTCTTCCGGCGAATTCGGGAAGATACGGCCACCGCCGCGCCACAGCGGGCTCGACGACATACCGGCACGGGCACGGCCCGTACCCTTCTGGCGCCACGGCTTTTTGGTCGTGTGCTTGACCTGCTCACGATCCTTCTGCGCGCGGTTACCACTACGAGCATTCGCCTGGTACGCAACCACCACCTGGTGAATCAGGGCTTCGTTGTAATCGCGGCCGAACACGACGTCCGACGCGCTAACGCCCGCACCTTCCTGACCATTGGCATTCAGGAGCTTAAGTTCCATTATTTCGCTCCTTTCACGGCACGCGTCTTCACGGCCGGCGTAACGAATACCTTGCCACCCTTCGCACCCGGAACGGCGCCCTTGACCAGCAGCAGCTTGCGGTCAGCGTCGATACGAGCGATTTCGAGGTTTTGCACCGTTACCTTCTCGTCACCCATGTGACCGGTCATGCGCTTACCCGGGAAAACACGACCCGGATCCTGCGCCATACCGATCGAACCCGGCACGTTGTGCGAGCGCGAGTTACCGTGCGATGCACGGCCAGACGAGAAGTTGTAACGCTTGATGGTACCGGCGTAGCCCTTACCGATCGACACACCTTGCACGTCGACCTTCTGGCCTACTTCGAACAGCTCGGGACCAACCACGGTGCCGCTCGACAGCTCGGCAGCCTTAGCGGCATCGATCTGGAATTCTTTGAGGATTTCACCGGCTTGAACGCCAGCTTTGGCGAGATGACCTGCCAACGGCTTCGTCACGCGCGATGCACGGCGCGAACCGAAAGCAACCTGCACGGCCGTGTAGCCGTCGGTTTCAACAGTCTTGATCTGCGTCACGCGGTTGTCGGACACGTCCAGCACGGTGACGGGAATCGAATCCCCTTCAGCCGTGAAGATACGGGTCATGCCAACCTTGCGACCTACGAGTCCAAGGCTCATCGTTTTCTCCATTCCCGACTGCGATTGGTCGGGGCTAATTTACAAAATGCCGGCGCCGTTTCGGGCATGAAACCATGCTGCAGCACGCCGACTTTTTTACGCAAATGCGCGAAAAGCCCACCAGTATAGCGAGCCTTTTCGTTTTCCGCAAGCAATCAAAGACTTAGCGCTGTCCGGGTTGCCGGACAAGGGCTGGAAGCCTTACTGCAGCTTGATTTCAACGTCCACGCCGGCCGGCAGGTCCAGCTTCATCAGCGCGTCGACGGTCTTGTCCGTCGGATCGACGATGTCCATCAGACGCTGGTGCGTGCGGATTTCCAGCTGATCGCGCGACGTCTTGTTGACGTGCGGCGAACGCAGGATGTCGAAACGTTGAATGCGAGTCGGCAGGGGCACCGGACCACGAACGATTGCGCCAGTCCGCTTTGCCGTGTCGACGATTTCAGCTGCCGATTGATCGATCAGGCGATAGTCGAAAGCCTTCAGGCGAATGCGGATTTTCTGGTTCTGCATGACAAATTCCTTGGAAAGAGCGAGGCGATATTGCACCGCCGTGTAGAAAAAGAACGTAGGCTCGGGCGCCGGCGGAGAGCGGGCGCCCAAGCCCGGGCACTACATACTGCTACAGCAATCTACGATTTTACTCGATGATCTTTGCGACGACACCAGCGCCGACCGTACGACCGCCTTCGCGAATTGCGAATCGCAGGCCTTCTTCCATCGCGATCGGGTTGATCAGCTTCACCGTGATCGACACGTTGTCGCCCGGCATCACCATTTCCTTGTCCTTCGGCAGCTCGATCGAGCCCGTCACGTCCGTCGTACGGAAGTAGAACTGCGGACGGTAGTTGTTGAAGAACGGCGTGTGGCGGCCGCCTTCGTCCTTGCTCAGCACGTACACTTCAGCCGTGAAGTGCGTGTGCGGGTTGATCGAACCCGGCTTGGCCAGAACCTGACCACGCTCCACGTCTTCACGCTTCGTGCCGCGCAGCAGGATACCAACGTTGTCGCCTGCCTGACCCTGGTCGAGCAGCTTGCGGAACATTTCCACGCCCGTGCAGGTCGTCTTGGCCGTTGCGCGGATACCGACGATCTCGATTTCCTCGCCGACCTTGATCACGCCACGCTCGACGCGGCCCGTCACCACCGTGCCACGACCCGAGATCGAGAACACGTCTTCCACCGGCATCAGGAACGAACCGTCAACCGCGCGCTCCGGCGTCGGGATGTAGGTGTCCAGCGCGTCGGCCAGGTTCATGATCGCCACTTCGCCCAGCTCGCCCTTGTCGCCTTCCAGCGCCAGCTTGGCCGAACCCTTGATGATCGGCGTGTCGTCACCCGGGAAGTCGTACTTCGACAGAAGTTCGCGAACTTCCATCTCGACGAGCTCCAGCAGCTCGGCGTCGTCCACCATGTCGCACTTGTTCAGGAACACGATGATGTACGGAACGCCAACCTGACGCGCCAGCAGGATGTGCTCACGCGTTTGCGGCATCGGGCCGTCTGCAGCCGAGCACACCAGGATCGCGCCGTCCATCTGTGCCGCGCCCGTGATCATGTTCTTCACGTAGTCAGCGTGGCCCGGGCAGTCGACGTGTGCGTAGTGGCGGTTAGCCGTTTCGTACTCGACGTGCGCGGTGTTGATGGTAATGCCGCGTGCCTTTTCTTCCGGCGCCGCGTCGATCTGGTCGTACGCCTTTGCTTCGCCGCCAAACTTCTGCGTCAGAACCGTCGTGATCGCTGCCGTCAGCGTGGTCTTGCCGTGGTCAACGTGACCGATCGTGCCCACGTTCACGTGCGGCTTGGTCCGTTCGAATTTACCTTTAGCCATGTTTCTCTTCTTTCAAAAAGTTAATCGTTGAATGACTTTGCCGCGCGATTACTTCGACTTCGCGTTGATGATCGCTTCCGACACGTTACGCGGAGCTTCAGCGTAGTGCTTGAACTCCATCGTGTAGGTTGCACGACCCTGTGTCAGCGAACGCAGCGACGTCGAGTAGCCGAACATTTCCGACAGCGGCACCTCGGCGCGAACGATCTTGCCGCCACCCACCATGTCTTCCATGCCCTGTACGATACCGCGACGGCCCGACAGGTCGCCCATCACGTTGCCCATGTAATCTTCCGGCGTTTCGACTTCCACAGCCATCATCGGTTCGAGGATGACCGGGCTTGCCTTACGCATTGCTTCCTTGAACGCCATCGAACCAGCCATGCGGAAGGCATTTTCGTTCGAGTCAACGTCGTGGTACGAACCGAACGTCAGGTGAACCTTCACGTCAACGACCGGGAAGCCCGCCAGCACGCCAGCCTTCAGCGTTTCCTGGATACCCTTGTCGACTGCCGGAATGTATTCACGCGGAATCACGCCGCCCTTGATCTCGTCGAGGAACTCGTAACCCTTGCCTTGCTCGTTCGGCTCGAGCGTGATGACTGCGTGACCGTACTGACCGCGGCCGCCCGACTGCTTGACGAACTTGCCGTCAACGTCAGCAGCCGTGCTGCGGATCGTTTCGCGGTAAGCCACCTGCGGCTTGCCGACGGTCGCTTCCACGCCGAATTCACGCTTCATCCGGTCGACCAGAATTTCGAGGTGCAGCTCGCCCATACCCGAAATGATCGTTTGACCCGATTCTTCGTCCGTCTGAACGCGGAACGACGGATCTTCCTGAGCCAGGCGGTTCAGTGCCAGACCCATCTTTTCCTGGTCAGCCTTGGTCTTCGGCTCGACAGCCTGCGAAATCACCGGCTCCGGGAAAATCATGCGTTCGAGCACGATCGGGTTCTGCGGATCGCACAGCGTGTCACCCGTGGTCGCTTCTTTCAGGCCGACCGCAGCAGCGATGTCGCCTGCGCGCACTTCCTTGATTTCTTCGCGCTGGTTCGCGTGCATCTGCAGAATACGGCCCAGACGTTCCTTCTTGTCCTTGGTCGCGTTCAGCACGGTGTCGCCCGAATTGACGACGCCCGAGTACACACGGAAGAAGATCAGCTGGCCGACGAACGGGTCGGTCATGATCTTGAATGCCAGTGCTGAGAACTTTTCGTCGTCGGCCGCGCGGCGCTCAGCCTTTTCACCGTTTTCCAGCTCGCCGGTAACCGGCGGGATGTCGATCGGCGACGGCAGGAAGTCGAGCACGGCGTCCAGCATGCGCTGCACACCCTTGTTCTTGAACGCGGTGCCGCACAGCATCGGCTGGATTTCGCAAGCGATCGTACGGTCGCGCAGACCCTTGATGATTTCCTCTTCGGTCAGCTCACCCGACTCGAGGTACTTGTTCATCATGTCTTCGTTCGCTTCAGCCGCGGCTTCGACCATCTTTTCACGCCATTCGTTGCACGTGTCGACGAGCTCTGCCGGGATATCTTCGTACGAGAATTTGGTGCCTTGCGACGCGTCGTCCCAAATGATCGCCTTCATCTTCATCAGATCGACGACGCCCGTGAAATTCTCTTCCGCGCCGATAGGCACGACGACCGGAACCGGGTTCGCCTTTAGGCGCAGCTTGAGCTGATCGTAGACCTTGAAGAAGTTCGCGCCGGTACGGTCCATTTTGTTGATGAACGCGAGACGGGGAACCTTGTACTTGTTAGCTTGGCGCCACACGGTTTCCGACTGGGGCTGCACGCCGCCCACAGCGCAGTACACCATGCACGCGCCATCGAGCACGCGCATCGAGCGCTCGACTTCGATCGTGAAGTCGACGTGACCCGGGGTGTCGATGATGTTGATGCGGTGCTCGGCGCGGTCGCCCGCCATGCCCTTCCAGAATGCCGTCGTAGCAGCGGAAGTAATCGTGATGCCGCGTTCCTGTTCTTGCTCCATCCAGTCCATGGTGGCAGCGCCGTCGTGAACTTCACCAATCTTGTGGTTCACGCCCGTGTAGAACAGAATGCGCTCGGTCGTCGTCGTTTTGCCGGCGTCGATGTGAGCGCTAATACCGATGTTACGGTAGCGCTCGATAGGAGTCTTGCGAGCCACTTTGATCCTCTATGGGGATGACGCGATGCGAAAGATACCCATCGCGCTGTAACACAAACGGGCGAGGCGCCTTTGAAGCGCACCCGCCCGGAATTTCTTTCCGTTTTTCCGCTATTCCCGGGGTCTGGAAGCTTAGAAACGGAAGTGCGAGAACGCCTTGTTGGCTTCTGCCATCCGGTGAACTTCGTCGCGCTTCTTCATCGCGCCGCCACGGCCTTCGGCCGCTTCGGAGAGTTCACCTGCCAGACGCAGGGCCATCGACTTCTCGCTGCGCTTCTTCGCGGCTTCACGCAGCCAACGCATCGCCAATGCCATACGACGCGACGGGCGCACTTCGACCGGAACCTGATAGTTCGCACCACCAACGCGGCGGCTCTTCACTTCGACCACCGGCTTGACGTTGTTGAGCGCCACCGTGAACACTTCCAGCGGGTCCTTGCCACCCTTGGTCTGGATCTGTTCGAAAGCGCCGTACACGATACGCTCGGCAACCGACTTCTTGCCGGAGAGCATCAGCACGTTCATGAATTTTGCTACATCAACGTTGCCGAATTTCGGATCCGGCAACACTTCCCGCTTGGGGACTTCGCGACGACGCGGCATGTTTCTTCCTTTACTTTTCAGTTGGAGCTGATTGCAGCCCCGCGGCCACCAACTAACCCGATTCATCCATAAGACTAACCAGCCTGGTCGGGTGACCACTTACTCGATAGCACCGGCGATTCCGGCACCATCGCCATTACCGCCCTTGCAGGCGACCTGAAACTACGATTGACCGGCTAATTACTTGCCAGCCTTGGCACGCTTCGCACCGTACTTCGAGCGAGCCTGCTTACGATCCTTGACGCCCTGGGTATCAAGCGAGCCGCGAACCATGTGGTAACGCACACCCGGCAAGTCCTTCACACGGCCGCCGCGAATCAGCACGACCGAGTGTTCCTGCAGGTTGTGGCCTTCACCACCGATGTACGAAATGACTTCGAAGCCATTCGTCAGACGAACTTTGGCGACCTTACGGAGTGCCGAGTTCGGCTTCTTCGGCGTCGTGGTGTACACACGGGTGCACACGCCGCGACGCTGGGGGCAGTCCTGCAAAGCCGGGCTCTTGCTCTTCGTCGTTTCCGACGTGCGGCCTTTGCGAACCAGTTGATTGATGGTTGGCATTGTTTATTCCTGAAATTGAACAAAATCGACGCATCTGTTTCCGGGCAAAGCGGAAACGCCTGCGCATCGAACTTCCGGTTGGCCTGCTCACGCACGAATTGAAGCCGCGCGCAGGCATCCCAAGAACCGGAACCTAGCATAATATTCCGAAAATACTAAGGGAGTCAACAGGTTGCGATGGTTCGCATCCCTGTCAATCCGGCGAAACAGCAAGATGAGGTCAGTCGGCCGCCACGACGTTCAGCAATTCGTAGCCGAAACGGTCGAGTTTTCGCGCGCCCATGCCCGGAATCCCACGCAGATCGTCGATAGAATCGGGGCCGAGACGGGCGATTTCCGCAAGCGTCGCGTCATGGAAAATCACATACGCCGGCACGCCGTCGCTCTTCGCGGTTTCGGTGCGCCACATGCGTAGGCGGTCCCAGCGAGCGCGCTCGCGAGGGCCCATACCGATGGTCGGATCGGCGCGCTCGCTGGTGCGTCCCGACGATTGACGCGTGCGTGTGGGCTTGACGTAGCGCCGCATCGTCACTTTCTGCTCGCCCTTGAGCACCGGCTTGCTCGCCTCCGTGAGCACGAGCGAACCGTAGCCCTCGTGGTCGACCGTCAGGTAGCCGAACGCGACTAGCTGGCGGAAGATCGCACGCCACTCCGGCTCACCGAGCGCCGCACCAATACCGAACGTGGTCAGCTTCTCATGGCCGCGCTGCAAGATTTTCTCGCTGCGGTTTCCGCGCAAAATATCGATCAGATGTCCGGCGCCGAAATGGAAGCCGCTCGCACGCTGCGCGCGAAACACGCACGACAGCGCCATCTGAGCCTCGCGTGTCGCGTCCCAGGTTGGGGGCGGCTCGAGGCAGTTGTCGCAGTTGCCGCATGGTTGGCTTGTTTCGCCGAAGTACGCGAGCAGGCGCACCCGCCGGCAGGCCGCCGTTTCGCACAAACCGAGCAGCGCGTCGAGCTTGCCGGTCTGGACGCGCTTGTGCGCGTCATCGGCTTCGGATTCGTCGATCATCTTGCGCTGCTGCACGACGTCGCCGAGGCCGTAGGCCATCCACGCGTTCGACGGAAGCCCGTCGCGGCCCGCACGGCCGGTCTCCTGGTAGTACCCTTCGACGCTCTTTGGCAAATCCAGATGCGCGACGAACCGCACGTCGGGCTTGTCGATGCCCATGCCGAACGCAATCGTCGCGCACATCACGATGCCTTCCTCGCGCTGGAACATTTCCTGATGCTTCTGGCGCACCTCGAATTCCATGCCGGCGTGGTATGGCAGCGCACGCATGCCCTTTTCCTTGAGCCACTCCGCGGTTTCCTCGACCTTGCGGCGCGACAGGCAATAGACAACGCCCGCGTCGGTTGTGCCGTCGGCCTTAGTATGCTCGGCGCGGATGAAGTCGAGCAGCTGCGCGCGCGCGTTGTCTTTTTCGGCGATGCGATAGCGGATGTTCGGCCGATCGAAACTCGACACGAACACGCGCGCATCGTCGAGCGCGAGACGATGAATGATTTCGTCGCGCGTGATCGCGTCGGCGGTCGCCGTCAGCGCAATGCGCGGCACGTTCGGAAAACGCTCGTGCAGCACCGACAGCTGGATATATTCGGGCCGGAAATCGTGTCCCCATTGCGACACACAGTGCGCTTCGTCGATCGCGAAGAGACCGATCCGCGTGCGCTCGAGCAGCTCCTGGAAGCGCGACGTCATCAGCCGCTCCGGTGCGACGTAGAGCAGATCGATGTCGCCGTCGCGCAGCGCCCGCTCGGTGGCCATCGCCTCAGCGCTCGACAACGTCGAGTTCAGGTACGCGGCCCGCACGCCGACTTCCGTCAGCGCGGCCACCTGATCCTGCATCAGCGCGATCAGCGGCGACACCACGATGCCGGCGCCAAAGCCGCGTTCGCGCCGTACCAGCGACGGAATCTGATAGCACAGCGACTTGCCGCCGCCCGTCGGCATCAGCACGAGGCAATCGCCGCCGTCGGCGACGTGCTCGACAATTTCGCCCTGCTGTCCTCTGAACGCGGGATAACCAAAGACTTCGTTGAGGATTTCGAGCGGACGGGACATGTATTTGACAGAGACGGCGAAGGAAACGGCACGCAGGCGGTGAGACGAATTTTACCAACGCATTCGCGCCGCGCCTGCGGTTTGCGACAACGCTGGCCATCAGGCTTAGGATTGCGCCGGCGCGTGGGAATGGTGCGCGCGCAAAAAAGAGCATAAAAAAGCCGCTCAGTCGAAACTGAGCGGCTTTCGTGGCTCGTCGGGCAAGGCGGCTTGCGCCGCCAGCACTTACTCGCCCGAGTGCTGCTGTTCGGCAGCCGGGGTTTCCGGCGTACCGAATTCGAACGACTCTTCCGCTGCGATCTGATCGAAACGCTCGCGGTCGGCCAGTTCCTTGCTCTTGCGCGCCTTGTGGAACGCGAGACCCGTGCCGGCC
The DNA here is from genome assembly GCF_000092885.1 of Paraburkholderia atlantica. Classification (NCBI taxonomy): domain Bacteria; kingdom Pseudomonadati; phylum Pseudomonadota; class Betaproteobacteria; order Burkholderiales; family Burkholderiaceae; genus Paraburkholderia; species Paraburkholderia atlantica. The sequence goes on from NC_014117.1 coordinate 3,206,477, forward strand.
GGGATCAGACGGCCGACGATCACGTTTTCCTTCAGGCCACGCAGGTCGTCGCGCTTGCCCATGATCGCCGCTTCGGTCAGCACGCGGGTCGTTTCCTGGAACGACGCCGCGGAGATGAACGAGTCGGTCGACAGCGACGCCTTCGTGATGCCGAGCAGGACGTTTTCGTACGTTGCCGGACGCTTGTCTTCCGCGATCATACGGTCGTTCTCGTCGAGCATATCCGACCGCTCGACCTGTTCGCCCGGGATGAAACGCGTATCGCCGTTGTCCGTGATCTGGACGCGGCGCAGCATCTGACGCACGATCACTTCAATGTGCTTGTCGTTGATCTTCACGCCTTGCAGACGGTACACGTCCTGCACTTCGTCCACGATGTAACGCGACAGCGCCTCGACGCCCTGCAGACGCAGGATGTCGTGCGGATCCGCCGGCCCGTCGACGATCATTTCGCCCTTGTTGACGACCTGACCATCGTGCACGAGAACCTGCTTTTCCTTCGCGATCAGGAACTCGTGCTGGTTGCCCTCGAGGTCCGTGATAACGAGACGCTGCTTGCCCTTCGTGTCCTTACCGAACGACGTCGTACCCGTGACTTCCGCGAGGATACCCGCGTCCTTCGGCGAACGTGCTTCGAACAGTTCCGCCACACGCGGCAGACCACCGGTAATGTCACGCGTCTTCTGCGATTCGGTCGGGATACGTGCGAGCACTTCACCAACCTGGACCTGCTGACCGTCCTTCACGGTGATCAGCGCGCCGACCTGGAAGCCGATCTGCACCGAGTGCTCGGTGTTCGGGATCTTCACTTCCTCGCCGTTCGCATCGAGCAGCTTGACCTGCGGACGCACCGTCTTCGACGCCTGTGAGCCACGACGCTTCACGTCGATCACGACGAGCGTGGACAGACCCGTCACGTCGTCGATCTGCTTAGCGACCGTCACGCCTTCCTCGACGTTCTCGAACTTCACCGTACCACCGTACTCGGTGATGATCGGACGCGTCATCGGATCCCACGTGGCCAGTTGCGTGCCAGCCTTGATCTGCGCACCGTCGAGCTGCAGCAGCGTGGCGCCGTACGGCACCTTGTGACGCTCGCGCTCGCGGCCGTGATCGTCGGTGATCATCGCCTCGCCCGAACGCGAGATGACGATCTGCTCGCCCTTCGCATTCGTGACGTAACGCATCGTCGACGTGAAACGCACCGTACCGTTCGACTTCGCTTCGACCGACGAAGCCACCGCCGCGCGCGACGCCGCGCCACCGATGTGGAACGTACGCATCGTGAGCTGCGTGCCCGGTTCACCGATCGACTGCGCCGCGATCACACCGACCGCTTCGCCGACGTTCACCAGCGAACCGCGGCCAAGGTCGCGACCGTAGCAGGCCGCGCACAGACCGTAGCGCGTTTCGCAGGTGAGCGGCGTGCGCACGCGAACTTCGTCGATGCCGAGGCGTTCGATGTCTTCGACCGCGTCTTCATCGAGCAGCGTGCCAGCTTCGAACAGCGTTTCCTGCGATTCCGGGTTGACGATGTCAGCCACGGCCACGCGTCCCAGAATACGGTCACGCAGCGCTTCGACCACTTCACCGCCTTCCACGAGCGCCTTCATCGCCACGCCGTTCGACGTGCCGCAATCTTCCTCGACGACGACCAGATCCTGCGTCACGTCGACGAGACGACGCGTCAGGTAACCCGAGTTCGCGGTCTTCAGTGCCGTATCAGCCAGACCCTTACGTGCACCGTGGGTCGAGATGAAGTACTGCAACACGTTCAGACCTTCGCGGAAGTTCGCCGTAATCGGCGTCTCGATGATCGAGCCGTCCGGCTTCGCCATCAGACCGCGCATACCTGCCAGCTGACGGATCTGAACCGCGGAACCACGAGCACCCGAGTCCGCCATCATGTAGATGGAGTTGAACGACTCCTGGCGCGTCTGGTTGCCGTCACGGTCCGTGACCGGTTCCGTCGACAGCTGCTCCATCATCGCCTTGCCGACCGCTTCCGACGTCGCCGACCAGATGTCAACCACGTTGTTGTAGCGTTCCTGCGCGGTGACGAGACCCGACATGTACTGACGGTCGTATTCCTTCACCTTCTTCGCGGCATCGCCGACGATGGTTTCCTTCTGCGGCGGCACGAGCATATCGTCGACGCAGATCGAAATACCAGCGCGCGTTGCCAGGCGGAAGCCCGACTGCATCAGCTGGTCGGCGAAAATCACCGTCTCACGCAGACCGCACTTCCGAAACGCGGTGTTGATCAGACGCGAGATTTCCTTCTTCTTCAGCGGCTTATTCAGCACCGAGAACGGCAGACCCGGCGGCAGGATTTCCGACAGGATCGAGCGGCCGACCGTGGTCGCGTACAGCGTGATCTTCGGCACGAACGCCGGCGCGCCTTCTGACTTGTCTTCGTTGTGGACCATTTCGGTGATCCGCACGTTGACGCGCGAGGCCAGCTCGACTTCCTTGTTCTCGTACGCACGCAGCACTTCCGACACGCCCGTGAACGTCAGGCCTTCGCCCTTGCCGTTCACCGCTTCGCGCGTCGCGTAGTACAGGCCGAGCACGATGTCCTGCGACGGCACGATCGACGGATCGCCGTTGGCCGGGAACAGCACGTTGTTCGACGCGAGCATCAGCGTGCGCGCTTCCATCTGCGCTTCGAGCGACAGCGGCACGTGAACGGCCATCTGGTCACCGTCGAAGTCGGCGTTGAACGCCGCGCAGACGAGCGGGTGCAGCTGGATTGCCTTACCTTCGATCAGCACCGGTTCGAAAGCCTGGATGCCAAGACGGTGCAGCGTCGGCGCACGGTTCAGCATGACCGGATGTTCGCGGATCACCTCTTCGAGGATGTCCCACACGACCGGCGTCTGGTTCTCGACCTCCTTCTTCGCAGCCTTGATGGTGGTAGCGACACCCATCACTTCGAGCTTGTTGAAGATGAACGGCTTGAAGAGTTCGAGCGCCATCAGCTTCGGCAGACCGCACTGATGCAGCTTCAGCGTCGGGCCAACCACGATCACCGAGCGGCCCGAGTAGTCGACACGCTTACCGAGCAGGTTCTGACGGAAGCGACCGCCCTTACCCTTGATCATGTCAGCGAGCGACTTCAGCGGACGCTTGTTCGCGCCGGTCATCGCCTTACCGCGACGGCCGTTGTCGAGCAGCGAGTCGACGGCTTCCTGCAGCATCCGCTTTTCGTTGCGGACGATGATTTCCGGCGCCTTCAGCTCGAGCAAACGCTTCAACCGGTTGTTACGGTTGATCACGCGGCGATACAGGTCGTTCAGGTCCGACGTCGCGAAACGGCCGCCGTCGAGCGGCACCAGCGGACGCAGTTCCGGCGGCAGCACCGGCAGCACTTCGAGGACCATCCAGTCCGGCTTGATGCCCGAACGCTGGAACGCCTCGAGCACCTTCAGGCGCTTCGCGTACTTCTTGATCTTCGCTTCCGAGCCTGTGTTGCGCAGTTCCGTGCGCAGCAACTCGACCTGCTCGTCGATGTTGATCGCGCGCAGCAGTTCGCGAATACCTTCCGCGCCCATTTCGGCACGGAATTCGTCGCCGTATTCCTCGACCTTGTTGTAGTAATCCTCTTCGGTCATGATCTGCCGCGCTTTGAGCGGCGTCATGCCCGGATCAATCACCACGTATGCTTCGAAGTACAGCACGCGCTCGATGTCACGCAGCGTCATGTCGAGCACCATGCCCAGACGCGACGGCAACGACTTCAGGAACCAGATGTGCGCGACCGGCGAGGCCAGCTCAATGTGGCCCATGCGCTCACGACGCACCTTCGCGAGCGTGACTTCGACGCCGCACTTCTCGCAGATCACGCCACGATGCTTCAGGCGCTTGTACTTGCCGCAAAGGCATTCGTAGTCCTTGATCGGACCGAAAATCTTCGCGCAGAACAGACCATCGCGCTCCGGCTTAAACGTGCGGTAGTTGATGGTTTCCGGCTTCTTGACTTCACCGAACGACCACGAACGGATCTTGTCCGGCGAAGCCAGGCCGATCTTGATCGCGTCAAAAACTTCAGGTTGTTGGACTTGCTTGAATAGATCGAGCAAAGCTTTCATCGCTTCTCTCCAGTAGTCCGATTAGTTCCGGTCCAGGTCGATGTCGATACCCAGCGACCGGATTTCCTTCACCAACACGTTGAACGACTCAGGCATGCCGGCATCGATCACGTGATCGCCCTTGACCAGGTTCTCGTAAACCTTGGTCCGGCCCGTCACGTCGTCCGACTTCACCGTCAGCATTTCCTGCAGCACGTACGATGCGCCGTACGCTTCGAGCGCCCACACTTCCATTTCACCGAAACGCTGCCCACCGAACTGCGCCTTACCGCCCAACGGCTGCTGCGTCACGAGCGAGTATGGGCCCGTGGAACGAGCGTGCATCTTGTCGTCGACCAGGTGGTGCAGCTTCAGGTAGTGCATGTAACCGACCGTCACCGTACGTTCGAACATCTCGCCCGTGCGGCCGTCGAACAGGCGGACCTGATTCTTCGATGGCGTCATGCCGAGGTTCTGAGCGATCTCGTCCGGGAAAGCCAGATCCAGCGCGCGCGACATTTCTTCTTCCGTCGCACCATCGAACACCGGCGTTGCGAACGGCACGCCTTCGCGCAGGTTCTTCGCCAGTTCGAGGATTTCGTCGTCGCTGAAGCTGTCCAGCTCTTCGGCGCGGCCCGATTCGTTGTAGATCTTGATCAGGAATTCGCGCAGTTCAGCGATCTTCGCCTGACGCTGCAGCATTTCGCCGATACGCCAGCCGAGACCCTTCGCGGCCCAACCCAGATGCACTTCGAGAACCTGACCCACGTTCATCCGCGACGGCACGCCGAGCGGGTTCAGAACGACGTCAGCCGGACGGCCGTCGGCCATGTACGGCATGTCTTCGATCGGCACGATCTTCGACACGACACCCTTGTTACCGTGACGGCCCGCCATCTTGTCGCCAGGCTGCAGACGGCGCTTCACTGCCAGATAGACCTTGACCATCTTCAGCACGCCCGGCGGCAATTCGTCGCCTTGGGTGAGCTTCTTGCGCTTCTCTTCGAACGCGAGGTCGAACTGGTGGCGCTTCTCTTCGATCGAGTTCTTGATCGCTTCGAGCTGGGCCGCTGCTTCTTCATCCGCGAGGCGAATGTCGAACCAGTGGTAGTGGTCCAGATCTTCGAGGTAAGCGCGCTCGATCTTCGTGCCCTTGGCGAGCTTCTTCGGACCTCCGTTCGCAACCTTGCCTTCGAGCATGCGCGCGAGACGCTGGAACGCATCGCCTTCCACGATACGCAGCTGGTCGTTCAGGTCGAGACGATAGCGCTTCAGTTCATCGTCGATGATCTGTTGGGCGCGCTTATCGCGCTGGATGCCTTCACGCGTGAACACCTGAACGTCGATGACGGTACCGCTCATGCCCGACGGCACACGCAGCGACGTGTCCTTCACGTCAGATGCCTTTTCACCGAAGATCGCGCGCAGCAGCTTTTCTTCCGGCGTCAGCTGAGTTTCGCCCTTCGGCGTGACCTTGCCGACCAGCACGTCACCCGCTTCGACTTCCGCGCCGATGTACACGATGCCCGACTCGTCGAGACGGCCAAGCTGCACTTCCGCGAGGTTCGAGATGTCGCGCGTGATTTCTTCCGGTCCGAGCTTCGTGTCACGTGCAACGACGTTCAGTTCTTCGATGTGGATCGACGTGTAACGGTCGTCCGCAACCACCTTCTCCGAGATCAGGATCGAGTCTTCGAAGTTGTAACCGTTCCACGGCATGAACGCGATCAGCATGTTCTGGCCGAGCGCGAGCTCGCCCAGATCGGTCGATGCGCCGTCAGCCAGCACGTCACCGCGCGCAACCTTGTCGCCCATCTTCACGATCGGACGCTGGTTGATGTTCGTGTTCTGGTTCGAACGCGTGTACTTGATCAGGTTGTAGATGTCGACACCGACTTCACCCGCAACCGCTTCGTCGTCGTTCACGCGAATCACGATACGGCCCGCGTCGACGTAATCGACCACGCCGCCACGCAGTGCCTGAACCGTCGTGCCCGAGTCGACCGCCACGGTGCGCTCGATGCCCGTACCGACGACCGGCTTTTCCGGACGCAGACACGGTACAGCCTGACGTTGCATGTTCGAGCCCATCAACGCGCGGTTCGCGTCGTCGTGCTCGAGGAACGGAATCAGCGAAGCTGCGACCGACACGATCTGCGACGGCGCCACGTCCATGTACTGGATGCGATCCGGCGTGACCATCAGCGTTTCGCCCGCTTCGCGCGACGAGACGAGTTCGTCAGTCAGCGTGCCGTCGTCGGCCACCGCCGCGTTCGCCTGAGCGATCACGTAACGGCCCTCTTCGATCGCCGACAGGTAGTCGATCTGGTCGGTCACCTTGCCGTCCGCAACCTTGCGATAGGGCGTCTCGAGGAAGCCGTATTCGTTCAAGTGCGCGTACAGAGCGAGCGAGTTGATCAGACCGATGTTCGGACCTTCCGGCGTTTCGATCGGGCACACGCGGCCGTAGTGGGTGGGATGCACGTCGCGGACTTCGAAGCCTGCGCGCTCACGCGTCAGACCTCCCGGGCCCAGTGCGGAAACACGACGCTTGTGCGTGATTTCCGACAGCGGGTTGGTCTGGTCCATGAACTGCGACAGCTGCGACGAACCGAAGAACTCGCGAATCGCCGACGAGATCGGTTTCGAGTTGATCAGGTCGTGCGGCATCAGGTTTTCGCTTTCGGCCTGGCCGAGGCGTTCCTTCACTGCACGTTCGACACGCACGAGGCCTGCGCGGAACTGGTTCTCCGCGAGTTCGCCGACGCAACGCACACGACGGTTGCCGAGGTGGTCGATATCGTCCACTTCCCCCTTGCCGTTGCGCAGCTCAACCAGGATCTTGATCGTCGCGAGGATGTCGTCGTCCTGCAGCGTCATCGGGCCGACGATTTCGTCGCGGCCGACGCGGCGGTTGAACTTCATACGACCCACCTTCGACAGGTCGTACGCTTCTTCGCTGTAGAACAGGCGGTTGAACAACGCCTCGACCGCTTCTTCGGTCGGCGGCTCGCCCGGACGCATCATGCGGTAGATCGCGATGCGCGCGGCCATCTTGTCGGCCGTTTCATCGATACGCAGCGTCGACGAGATATACGGCCCCTGGTCCAGATCGTTCGTGTAGAGCGTCTGGATGTCCTTGATCTTCGCTTCGCGCAGCTTCTCGAGCACGGATTCGGTGATTTCGTCGTTCGCGTTCGCGATGACTTCACCCGTATCGCCGTCGATCACGTTCTTCGCGAGCACGCGGCCGAGCAGATAGTCTTCAGGTACCGAGATGAACTTGGTCTTCGCGTTGTCGAGGTCGCGAATGTGCTTGGCGTTGATCCGCTTGTCCTTCTGGACGATCACGTTGCCGTCGCGGTCCGTGATATCGAAGCGCGCGACTTCACCGCGCAGACGCTCCGGCACGAATTCCATCTGCGCGCCTTCCGGCATCAGCGTGAAATTGTCGAACACGAAGAAGTTTGCGAGGATCTGTTCCGGCGTCAGGCCGATTGCCTTCAGCAGGATCGTGACCGGCATCTTACGGCGACGGTCGACGCGGAAGTACAACACGTCCTTCGGGTCGAATTCGAAGTCGAGCCACGAACCGCGGTAAGGAATGATACGTGCCGAGAACAGGAGCTTGCCCGAGCTGTGCGTCTTGCCCTTGTCGTGTTCAAAGAACACGCCTGGCGAACGGTGCAGCTGCGAAACGATCACGCGTTCCGTGCCGTTGATGACGAACGAACCGGTCGGTGTCATGAGCGGGATTTCGCCCATGTACACTTCCTGTTCCTTCACTTCCTTGACGACCGGCTTGCTCGGCGATTCCTTGTCGAGCAGCACCAGACGTACCTTGGCGCGGAGCGCCGAGCAGTACGTCAGACCGCGCTGCTGGCATTCCTTGATGTTGAATGCCGGCGGCGACAGCATGTAGCTGACGAACTCGAGACGCGCGAAGCCGTTGTGCGAAACGATCGGGAAAACGGAAGTAAACGCTGCCTGCAGGCCTTCCGGCTTGCGCTGCGTAGACGACGTATCTGCTTGCAGAAACGTGCTGAATGATTCAAGCTGGGTAGCCAGCAGGAAAGGTACTTGGTGAACGATGGGGCGCTTCGCAAAACTCTTGCGAATACGCTTCTTCTCGGTGAAGGAATATTGCATACGATCTCCGAATCACGGCGGGCATAGTTGTCGAGGCAGGATACCTTGATGAGACAACCCGAGTGTTCACCGACTGAGACCCGATGGCCGTCCGATGGCTTGAACGAGCCTAGAAGCTTGGTGGTTGGCCGCTACCAACCGCTGGCTGACGGCAGCGGATGCCTGTGTTGCCCGCTACCCGACCAAACTTGCCTTCTGCAGTCGCTTCAGAAGACAAAGAGAAACGCCGGTCAATATTACCGAAGGCGTTTTTCTTTGGCTTCTGGAAATCACATTCCTGTTGGCATACGCCCGCAAAAACGCGCCCTCCACAAAGCACAAAAAGGCCGGCGGTGGAAAACCGCCAGCCTTCGCACAGCGCGGTGAAGCTTACTTGATTTCAACCTTCGCGCCGGCTTCTTCCAGCTTCTTCTTGGCTTCTTCAGCAGCAGCCTTGGGCACCGCTTCCTTAACGGGCTTCGGTGCGCCGTCGACCAGATCCTTCGCTTCCTTCAGGCCGAGACCCGTCAGTTCGCGAACAGCCTTAATGACCGAAACCTTGTTTGCACCGGTTTCAGCTAGGATGACCGTGAATTCGGTCTGCTCTTCAGCAGCAGCTGCGCCGCCGGCGACGCCTGCCGGGCCTGCCACTGCAACAGCAGCTGCCGACACGCCAAACTTTTCTTCAAAAGCCTTGACCAACTCGTTCAGTTCCAGAACCGACATCGAGCCTACGGCTTCGAGGATGTCTTCTTTTGCGATTGCCATTTGAAATACTCCTAAATTGAATTCGGATACAGCCAGCGATCAATCACGCTCGACCGAAGTGCATTACGCAGCGGTTTCTTCGCCTTGTTTCTTTTCTGCCAGCGCGGCCAGAGCGCGCGCGAAGCCGGAAACAGGTGCCTGCATAACGTACAACAGCTTGGAGAGCAGTTCTTCGCGGCTCGGGATGTTTGCCAGCGCTTGCACGCCAGCCTTGTCCATCACCTTGCCTTCGTAGGAACCAGCCTTGATGACCAACTTGTCATTGCTCTTGCTGAAGTCATTGACGACCTTAGCAGCAGCAATTGCATCTTCCGAGATGCCGTAGATCAGGGGGCCAGTCATCTGCTCTGCCAGCGGAGCAAACGGGGTACCCTCGACGGCGCGACGCGCCAGCGTGTTCTTCAACACGCGAAGGTAAACCTGTTGCTCACGCGCTTTCGCGCGCAGCTTGGTCAGATCGCCAACCGCGATTCCACGATACTCAGCCAGAACCACGGTCTGAGCTTTCGCGACTTGCGCGGCAACCTCAGCGACGACGGCCTGCTTGCTTTCTTTGTTGAGTGGCACGGTTAACCTCCAGATTCGATACACGCGGCGTGCGCCTTGTGTACCGCGTTCAATAACGGCGTCCGACCAGTCAGGAGTATTTCGACCGTCCAAAGCCCGCATTGCTACGGACATCCGACGGCTTCATCACCACAAAACCTTTTCGGGTTCGCCATCTGCGTTGGCTTTACATTAAGGACCCGCCTACCTGCTACGTGCCCGCCAACGGTCTTTGACAACCGGTTGCGCAGTGCAGACCGCCACCTCGCAACCGCCCAAAGCCCTTAAAAACCGCCCCGATTCGCATCAGAGCGGCCAAATTCTTTACTGTGCAGCGATCGACGTCTGGTCAACGCGAACGCCAACCCCCATCGTGCTCGACAGAGCAACCTTGCGCAGGTACACGCCCTTGCTCGTTGCCGGCTTCGCCTTTTGCAGCGCTTCGATCAGCGCGTTCAGGTTGTTGCGCAGAGCTGCAGGTTCAAACGAAGCGCGGCCGATCGTTGCGTGGATGATACCGGCCTTGTCGACACGGAATTGCACCTGACCCGCCTTGGCGTTCTTGACCGCGGTCGCCACGTCCGGCGTGACCGTCCCGACCTTCGGGTTCGGCATCAGCCCGCGTGGGCCGAGGATCTGACCGAGCGTACCGACAATACGCATCGTGTCCGGCGAAGCGATCACGATGTCGAAGTTCAGGTTGCCGGCCTTGACCTGTTCAGCCAGGTCTTCCATACCGACGACGTCAGCACCAGCGGCACGGGCCTGCTCAGCCTTGTCGCCCTGCGCGAACACAGCGACGCGGACCGACTTACCGGTACCAGCCGGCAGCACGACCGAACCACGAACCACTTGATCCGACTTCTTTGCATCGATGCCGAGTTGCACGGCGACGTCGATCGACTCGTCGAACTTCGCGCTTGCACATTCCTTTACGAGCGAAAGAGCATCTTCAATCGGGTAAAGCTTCTGACGATCCACTTTGGCTGCAAATGCTTGCAGACGTTTCGAAAGCTTAGCCATTTACACGCCCTCCACGGTGATGCCCATCGAGCGGGCGCTACCAGCGATTGTACGAACCGCTGCGTCCAGATCAGCAGCCGTCAGATCGGGCATCTTGGTCTTGGCGATATCTTCGGCTTGAGCACGGGTGATCTTGCCGACCTTGTCGGTATGCGGCTTGCTCGAACCCTTGTCGAGCTTCGCTGCCTTCTTGATCAGAACCGTTGCCGGCGGCGTCTTCAGAACGAACGTGAAGCTCTTGTCCGCGAATGCGGTGATCACGACCGGAATCGGCAGACCCGGTTCCATGGCTTGAGTCTGCGCGTTGAACGCCTTGCAGAACTCCATGATGTTCAGGCCGCGCTGCCCCAGTGCCGGACCAACCGGCGGCGACGGGTTGGCTTTACCTGCAGGAATCTGCAGCTTGATAAAGCCGATAATTTTCTTTGCCATTTCGAGAACCTCTTTGGAGCGCCGACTTACGTGCGAGCGCTCAGTGAGTAGTAGCGCGTGTTCGCCGACAGTTGGCTAGTTACGCTCCTCAACGGCCATTACGCGGACCGTAAGCGCGAAATACGAAACGCACCAAGTGGTGCGTTCCGGTTAAATCTGGACTACAACTTTTCGACCTGACCGAATTCCAACTCGACCGGCGTTGCGCGGCCGAAGATCGTAACGGAAACACGGACTCGCGACTTTTCGTAGTTCACTTCTTCGACGCTGCCGTTGAAGTCTGTGAACGGGCCTTCTTTCACCCGTACCATCTCGCCCACTTCAAACAGGGTCTTGGGACGCGGCTTTTCCACGCCTTCCTGCATCTGCGACATGATTTTCTCAACTTCCCGAGGGGAAATCGGACTGGGCCGGTTGCGGGCTCCCCCGACGAAACCGGTCACCTTCGCCGTGTTCTTCACGAGGTGCCATGTCTCGTCTGTCATTTCCATTTCGACTAAAACGTAGCCGGGAAAGAAACGACGTTCCGTCACTGATTTGTGACCGCCCTTTACCTCAACAACTTCCTCTGTGGGAACGAGTATCTGGCCGAACTGTTCCTGCATACCAGCTCGTTCGATGCGCTCCTGAAGCGCTCGTTGCACGCTCTTCTCCATACCGGAGTATGCGTGCACGACGTACCAACGTTTACCGCTCGGGGATGCCGGAGTATCACTCATATCATTTCCAACCCAGAATCGCCGAGAAAATCGCCCACTCGATGGATTTATCACAAACCCACAGGAAGATGGCCATCACGACGACGAAGCCGAACACTACAAGCGTCGTTTGGGTCGCTTCTTTACGAGTCGGCCAAACAACCTTACGGACTTCTTTGTACGAGTCTTTGGCGAAAGCAATGAACCCCTTGCCAGGCGCTGAGAGAAGACCGACTGCGGCACCCGCGATCGCACCAACAGCCAAGGCAGCTCCGCGGATGTACCATTCTTGGCCACTCAGCCAGAAGAACCCCACGAACCCGGCCAAGACCAGCAACACACCGGCGATCAACATCATCTTGTCGCCGGATGTATTTACAGTTTCGACGGAAGGATTCGCCATAACACCTTAACGAAGCGCCACTTCGACGCGATAGTTGGCAGGGGCAGAGGGAATCGAACCCCCAACCTTCGGTTTTGGAGACCGACGCTCTGCCAGTTGAGCTATACCCCTAAACCATTTGGGGTTGGCGACACCGCCAACCCCGATACAACCGATTATCGAGAACTGCCTGGCGTTACTCGATGATCTTTGCGACGACACCAGCGCCGACCGTACGACCGCCTTCGCGAATTGCGAATCGCAGGCCTTCTTCCATCGCGATCGGGTTGATCAGCTTCACCGTGATCGACACGTTGTCGCCCGGCATCACCATTTCCTTGTCCTTCGGCAGCTCGATCGAGCCCGTCACGTCCGTCGTACGGAAGTAGAACTGCGGACGGTAGTTGTTGAAGAACGGCGTGTGGCGGCCGCCTTCGTCCTTGCTCAGCACGTACACTTCAGCCGTGAAGTGCGTGTGCGGGTTGATCGAACCCGGCTTGGCCAGAACCTGACCACGCTCCACGTCTTCACGCTTCGTGCCGCGCAGCAGGATACCAACGTTGTCGCCTGCCTGACCCTGGTCGAGCAGCTTGCGGAACATTTCCACGCCCGTGCAGGTCGTCTTGGCCGTTGCGCGGATACCGACGATCTCGATTTCCTCGCCGACCTTGATCACGCCACGCTCGACGCGGCCCGTCACCACCGTGCCACGACCCGAGATCGAGAACACGTCTTCCACCGGCATCAGGAACGAACCGTCAACCGCGCGCTCCGGCGTCGGGATGTAGGTGTCCAGCGCGTCGGCCAGGTTCATGATCGCCACTTCGCCCAGCTCGCCCTTGTCGCCTTCCAGCGCCAGCTTGGCCGAACCCTTGATGATCGGCGTGTCGTCACCCGGGAAGTCGTACTTCGACAGAAGTTCGCGAACTTCCATCTCGACGAGCTCCAGCAGCTCGGCGTCGTCCACCATGTCGCACTTGTTCAGGAACACGATGATGTACGGAACGCCAACCTGACGCGCCAGCAGGATGTGCTCACGCGTTTGCGGCATCGGGCCGTCTGCAGCCGAGCACACCAGGATCGCGCCGTCCATCTGTGCCGCGCCCGTGATCATGTTCTTCACGTAGTCAGCGTGACCCGGGCAGTCGACGTGTGCGTAGTGGCGGTTAGCCGTTTCGTACTCGACGTGCGCGGTGTTGATGGTAATGCCGCGTGCCTTTTCTTCCGGCGCCGCGTCGATCTGGTCGTACGCCTTTGCTTCGCCGCCAAACTTCTGCGTCAGAACCGTCGTGATCGCTGCCGTCAGCGTGGTCTTGCCGTGGTCAACGTGACCGATCGTGCCCACGTTCACGTGCGGCTTGGTCCGCTCAAACTTACCCTTGGCCATTTTCGACTCCTAAGAGGATTTTCCGTACGTTGCGCCGGGCGCAAACAATCACCGAGTACTTCTGGTGCCCATGGGCAGGATCGAACTGCCGACCTCTCCCTTACCAAGGGAGTGCTCTACCACTGAGCCACATGGGCGCTACATCTGTGTTGCTGGAGCGGGTGAAGGGAATCGAACCCTCGTCGTAAGCTTGGAAGGCTTCTGCTCTACCATTGAGCTACACCCGCAAGGATCATGGATTCCCAACAACTGCTACAACTTGCATTCTGGTGGAGGAGGTTGGATTCGAACCAACGTAGGCGTAAGCCAACAGATTTACAGTCTGCCCCCTTTAGCCACTCGGGCACCCCTCCGCAGAGAACTGATGATTATGGGGGAACAACATTCTTTTGTCAAGGCCCGCTTGACCGTTCCGATCCCAACGCTCTCACTTATATAGTGATTGGCGGTTAGCTTTCCGTAAACGCAAAAACCCCACCGCTGGGGGTGGGGTTTCTGGCTTTGGAGGAGCCTGACGATTACCTACTTTCACACGGGCAATCCGCACTATCATCGGCGTGGAGTCGTTTCACGGTCCTGTTCGGGATGGGAAGGGGTGGGACCGACTCGCTATGGTCATCAGGCATGACGGGTTGCTGCGTCGCTCTCAGGTTGGGGTCAACCCGGCGCCACAGCCAATCGGGAAGAAGCGTAAAGGATTCGTGTGTGGGGTTGTGTTGTTTCTGGCACAACACCGATCTCAACCGGCATGTCTTCATCCCCTTCGGGGATCGGACACCCGTAAGCGCTGAAGCGCTGACGGTTATCGAGACACACCTGTTATAGGATCAAGCCTTACGGGCAATTAGTATCAGTTAGCTCAGTACATTACTGTACGTGCACACCTGACCTATCAACGTCCTGGTCTTGAACGACCCTTCAAGGGGCTCGAAGCCCCGGGGATATCTCATCTTAAGGCGAGTTTCCCGCTTAGATGCTTTCAGCGGTTATCTCTTCCGAACATAGCTACCCGGCGATGCCACTGGCGTGACAACCGGTACACCAGAGGTTCGTCCACTCCGGTCCTCTCGTACTAGGAGCAGCCCCCTTCAAATATCCAGCGCCCACGGCAGATAGGGACCAAACTGTCTCACGACGTTTTAAACCCAGCTCACGTACCTCTTTAAATGGCGAACAGCCATACCCTTGGGACCGGCTACAGCCCCAGGATGAGATGAGCCGACATCGAGGTGCCAAACACCGCCGTCGATATGAACTCTTGGGCGGTATCAGCCTGTTATCCCCAGAGTACCTTTTATCCGTTGAGCGATGGCCCTTCCATACAGAACCACCGGATCACTATGACCTGCTTTCGCACCTGTTCGACTTGTCAGTCTCACAGTCAAGCACGCTTATGCCATTGCACTATCAGCACGATTTCCGACCGTACCTAGCGTACCTTCGTACTCCTCCGTTACACTTTGGGAGGAGACCGCCCCAGTCAAACTGCCTACCATGCACTGTCCCCGATCCGGATTACGGACCAAGGTTAGAACCTCAAACAGATCAGGGTGGTATTTCAAGGACGGCTCCACGCAAACTGGCGTTCACGCTTCATAGCCTCCCACCTATCCTACACAGACCGGTTCAAAGTCCAATGCAAAGCTACAGTAAAGGTTCATGGGGTCTTTCCGTCTAGCCGCGGGGAGATTGCATCATCACAAACACTTCAACTTCGCTGAGTCTCGGGAGGAGACAGTGTGGCCATCGTTACGCCATTCGTGCAGGTCGGAACTTACCCGACAAGGAATTTCGCTACCTTAGGACCGTTATAGTTACGGCCGCCGTTTACCGGGACTTCAATCAGGAGCTTGCACCCCATCATTTAATCTTCCGGCACCGGGCAGGCGTCACACCCTATACGTCCACTTTTCGTGTTTGCAGAGTGCTGTGTTTTTATTAAACAGTCGCAGCCACCAGTTTATTGCAACCCTTTCACCCTTCTGGCGCAGGCCAGTCAAGCTACCAGGGCGTACCTTATCCCGAAGTTACGGTACCAATTTGCCGAGTTCCTTCTCCCGAGTTCTCTCAAGCGCCTTAGAATACTCATCTCGCCCACCTGTGTCGGTTTGCGGTACGGTCACTGTGAAACTGAAGCTTAGAGGCTTTTCCTGGAACCCCTTCCAGTTGCTTCGCTTCCGAAGAAGCTCGCGCCACACCCTTGAGTCCTGTGCCCGGATTTGCCAGGGCACCCTCTCCAATGCAGCGACCGGGACTTCCAACACCCGGACAACCTTCCGCGATCCGTCCCCCCATCGCATTTCACAATGGTGCAGAAATATTAATCTGCTTCCCATCAGCTACGCATTTCTGCCTCGCCTTAGGGGCCGACTCACCCTACGCCGATGAACGTTGCGTAGGAAACCTTGGGCTTACGGCGAGGGGGCCTTTCACCCCCTTTATCGCTACTCATGTCAGCATTCGCACTTCCGATACCTCCAGCACACTTTCCAGTGCACCTTCGCAGGCTTACGGAACGCTCTCCTACCATGCACATTAATGTGCATCCGCAGCTTCGGTATATGGCTTAGCCCCGTTACATCTTCCGCGCAGAACGACTCGATCAGTGAGCTATTACGCTTTCTTTAAAGGGTGGCTGCTTCTAAGCCAACCTCCTGACTGTTTTAGCCTTCCCACTTCGTTTCCCACTTAGCCATATTTGGGGACCTTAGCTGGCGGTCTGGGTTGTTTCCCTCTTGACACCGGACGTTAGCACCCGATGTCTGTCTCCCGTGATTGCACTCTTCGGTATTCGGAGTTTGCTATGGCGAAGTAATCCGCAATGGACCCCACAACCATGACAGTGCTCTACCCCCGAAGGTGATACACGAGGCACTACCTAAATAGTTTTTCGGAGAGAACCAGCTATTTCCAGGTTTGTTTAGCCTTTCACCCCTATCCACAGCTCATCCCCTAACTTTTCAACGTTAGTGGGTTCGGTCCTCCAGCACGTGTTACCGTGCCTTCAACCTGGCCATGGATAGATCACCTGGTTTCGGGTCTACACCCAGCGACTGGACGCCCTGTTCGGACTCGCTTTCGCTACGCCTGCCCTAATCGGTTAAGCTCGCCACTGAATGTAAGTCGCTGACCCATTATACAAAAGGTACGCCGTCACCCCTTACGAGGCTCCGACTGTTTGTATGCATGCGGTTTCAGGATCTGTTTCACTCCCCTCCCGGGGTTCTTTTCGCCTTTCCCTCACGGTACTGGTTCACTATCGGTCGATCACGAGTATTTAGCCTTGGAGGATGGTCCCCCCATCTTCAGACAGGATTTCACGTGTCCCGCCCTACTTGTCGTACACCCAGTTCTTTCCCGCTGTTTTCGTCTACAGGGCTATCACCTGCTATGGCCGCACTTTCCAGAGCGTTCGACTAACAATGAGAATAAAGAGTACAGGCTGATCCCATTTCGCTCGCCACTACTTTGGGAATCTCGGTTGATTTCTTTTCCTGCGGTTACTTAGATGTTTCAGTTCACCGCGTTCGCTTCACATGACCTATGGATTCAGTCATGGATACTCCATTAGGAGTGGGTTTCCCCATTCGGACATCTCCGGATCAAAGCTCGTTTGCCAGCTCCCCGGAGCTTTTCGCAGGCTACCGCGTCCTTCATCGCCTGTGATCGCCAAGGCATCCACCACATGCACTTGTTCGCTTGACCCTATAACGGGTGTGTCTCAATGATTGCTCACCGCAGATCACATGCCGCTACAGGTTGAGTATTCGTGTTGCGCCGTATTCCAAAGGCAATCTCTCGATTCCCTTAAAATACATCGATACAATCACAACCCTGATTCACCTACTCACGCACCCATCTCCAGGTACGCTTTCGTGAATCTCTTTACTACTTCTTCCTGATTGTTAAAGAACGACAGCCGATATCACGATTTGATCGTGTACCGCTCTGACTGGCTCAATCGCCAATGCGCAACGCTCTGCCTTCATGCAGAACCCTGCGCATTGAGGATTGGTGGAGGATGACGGGATCGAACCGACGACCCCCTGCTTGCAAAGCAGGTGCTCTCCCAGCTGAGCTAATCCCCCAGTCTCACACAACACACACTCCAGAGGTTTCACCCGACCAGCTCACCAGACAAGACAGTGGTGGGTCTGGATGGATTCGAACCATCGACCCCCGCCTTATCAAGACGGTGCTCTAACCGACTGAGCTACAGACCCCTGAGTCTGTCTGCGTTGCTTCTACCAAACTACAGCCGATAAGCGTGAGCACTTGAGTGCAAGGAATGCATAGCTCTGGAAAGGAGGTGATCCAGCCGCACCTTCCGATACGGCTACCTTGTTACGACTTCACCCCAGTCATGAATCCTACCGTGGTGACCGTCCTCCTTGCGGTTAGACTAGCCACTTCTGGTAAAACCCACTCCCATGGTGTGACGGGCGGTGTGTACAAGACCCGGGAACGTATTCACCGCGGCATGCTGATCCGCGATTACTAGCGATTCCAGCTTCACGCACTCGAGTTGCAGAGTGCGATCCGGACTACGATCGGTTTTCTGGGATTGGCTCCACCTCGCGGCTTGGCAACCCTCTGTTCCGACCATTGTATGACGTGTGAAGCCCTACCCATAAGGGCCATGAGGACTTGACGTCATCCCCACCTTCCTCCGGTTTGTCACCGGCAGTCTCCCTGGAGTGCTCTTGCGTAGCAACTAGGGACAAGGGTTGCGCTCGTTGCGGGACTTAACCCAACATCTCACGACACGAGCTGACGACAGCCATGCAGCACCTGTGTGATGGCTCCCTTTCGGGCACTCCCAGCTCTCACCAGGATTCCATCCATGTCAAGGGTAGGTAAGGTTTTTCGCGTTGCATCGAATTAATCCACATCATCCACCGCTTGTGCGGGTCCCCGTCAATTCCTTTGAGTTTTAATCTTGCGACCGTACTCCCCAGGCGGTCAACTTCACGCGTTAGCTACGTTACCAAGCCAATGAAGGCCCGACAACCAGTTGACATCGTTTAGGGCGTGGACTACCAGGGTATCTAATCCTGTTTGCTCCCCACGCTTTCGTGCATGAGCGTCAGTATTGGCCCAGGGGGCTGCCTTCGCCATCGGTGTTCCTCCACATCTCTACGCATTTCACTGCTACACGTGGAATTCCACCCCCCTCTGCCATACTCCAGCGCTGCAGTCACCAATGCAGTTCCCAGGTTAAGCCCGGGGATTTCACATCGGTCTTACAGCACCGCCTGCGCACGCTTTACGCCCAGTAATTCCGATTAACGCTCGCACCCTACGTATTACCGCGGCTGCTGGCACGTAGTTAGCCGGTGCTTATTCTTCCGGTACCGTCATCCCCCCGGGGTATTAACCCAGAGGTTTTCTTTCCGGACAAAAGTGCTTTACAACCCGAAGGCCTTCTTCACACACGCGGCATTGCTGGATCAGGCTTGCGCCCATTGTCCAAAATTCCCCACTGCTGCCTCCCGTAGGAGTCTGGGCCGTGTCTCAGTCCCAGTGTGGCTGGTCGTCCTCTCAGACCAGCTACAGATCGTCGGCTTGGTAGGCCTTTACCCCACCAACTACCTAATCTGCCATCGGCCGCCCCTTGAGCGCGAGGTCCCGAAAGATCCCCCGCTTTCCTCCACAGAGCGTATGCGGTATTAATCCGGCTTTCGCCGGGCTATCCCCCACTCCAGGACACGTTCCGATGTATTACTCACCCGTTCGCCACTCGCCACCAGACCGAAGTCCGTGCTGCCGTTCGACTTGCATGTGTAAGGCATGCCGCCAGCGTTCAATCTGAGCCAGGATCAAACTCTTCAGTTCAAACCTGTTACTGTTTTCGGTTCAGTTACGAACCGGTCGCTCACTCAACGTACTGACGATGATTGATCCGTCTTTCGACAGATAAACCTTCCTCTAATACTGTGTGAGGCTTCTGATACTTTTGCCTTGCGGCAGACTCCGAAGAATCCGCCACCGCATTCCGCATCAAGCGCCCACACTTATCGGCTGTTAGTTTTTAAAGATCGATCCGCCCAACCCGCAGCACCAGAACCACCACTACCCGGCACCGCTTCGTTTGCGTCGCTGCGTCTGCAGCAGAGAAACGAGATTATGGAGACTCTTTCGCGTCTCGTCAACACCCATTTTCACTTTCGCCTAAAAAAGTTGTGACTCACTTCCGAACCGCGCTCACCACGGCCTCAACTGGAACAGCATCGGCCATCGCCGCGTAGCCCGCGTCGCTCGGATGGATGTGATCGCCGCTATCGAAAACGCGCTGCAAACGCTCCGGCTGCGCTCGGTCGCGCAACGCCGCGTCGAAATCGACGACGCCGTCGAATGCGCGACTGGTCCTGATCCACTGATTAACCGCGAGTCGGATACTTTCCCGCTCCGGCGGCAGCGACGCCGGCGTCAGCGTCGCGCCGAACACCTTGACACCGTTGCGTCGCGCGGCCGCGATCACTCGCTGGTAACCGGCGATCAGATCCGCAGCGGCGACCGACGTATGAGGAAAATCACAGTCGAGCCCGCCATGAGGCGGCATTGCCGCAAAGTTGATGTCGTTGATGCCAATCAGCAGGACCGCCGCCTTGACGCCCGGACGTTGCAAAACGTCCCGCTCGAAGCGGCTCGCAAGCGCGTCGCCATAACAAGGCGAGTCGCTAAGAAGCCGGTTGCCGCTGATGCCGAGATTCACGATCGCGGTCGACGGCGCGCCGCTCGCCGCGATTCGCCGAGCCAGCGCATCCGGCCACCGACGATTCTGATTCAGGCTGGAGCGCATGCCGTCGGTGATCGAGTCGCCGATCGCGGCCACGGCAACCGACGATGCCGCCGCATCCAGCGACAAGCCCGTGACCCACACATATTGCGTGAAGCGGCCGCGAAATGCTGCAGCGGACGCGTCGGCGGTGTGATTGCCCGGCTCCGACACGTAATTCACCTGATTCGACACGCGGTGCCACGCGACGATCCGCTGCTCCGGTCCCATGAACGCGCTGATCGCATACGGCGCGCCCTCGACGACGTCGAGCACGATCGGATCGCTGTCCAACTCGCCGCCGGGCGGAATGCTGACCGCGCCCTTACCAGCGAACATCACTCGACTGCCGCCCCTCTCGACCACAGACGCGCCGCCGGCCGAGCGCGCGATGCGCAGTTCGTCGACGACGAGAGGTGTCTTGCCGTATGCGTTGCTCAGATGAATTCGCGCCGTCTTCCCCGACAACGTCGGATACACGATCTGCCGAACGGTTCGCCCGGCGACGTCCGGCGCGCGATACAGCGGTGGCAATTCGGCCCGCTGGGGAATCGGTTGCAGCGCGGTCGCCCACACGGCAACCCAATGCTCGGGCGCTTCGGCAGCGAACGCACTCGAGGAAACGGCAACCGGAGCAATTTGGGCAAGCAGCGCCGCGCCGCATGCGGCAGCCAGGGTGCGAATGGTCATTCGGAGAATCGGTTCGAGGCGAAACGGGCATTGTGCCCGAACGACGCAGCAATCGCCGGTGCCCGACGGCTGTGCGCGCTCGGACTCACGCCGTTTGCTGACTCATTATCTTCATGGCGACGGCTTCGGCGACCTCGATCCCGTCGATTGCCGCCGAGTAGATCCCACCTGCATATCCGGCACCTTCGCCGGCGGGATACAGCCCCTTGACATTGACGCTCTGAAAATCGTCCCCGCGACGAACGCGTACCGGCGACGACGTTCGCGTTTCAACACCGGTCAGCACCGCATCATGCATCGCGAAACCGGCGATTTTCTTTTCCATCTGCGGCAGCGCTTCGCGAATCGCCTCGATCGCGTAGTCGGGCAGTGCAGTGCTGAGATCGGTTGGCCGCACACCGGGCTTATACGACGGCACGACTGAGCCGAGCGACGTGGACGGCCGCCCCGCGATGAAATCGCCGACGAGTTGCCCCGGCGCCATATAGTTCCCGCCACCGAGCTCGAACGCCCGCTCCTCCCACTTGCGCTGGAACGCGATGCCGGCGAGCGGGCCGCCCGGGTAGTCGTCTGGCGTGATGCCTACCACGATGCCCGCATTCGCGTTGCGCTCCGCGCGCGAGTACTGGCTCATGCCGTTCGTGACGACGCGCCCCGGCTCCGACGTGGCCGCCACCACGGTGCCGCCGGGACACATGCAAAAGCTATAGACCGCGCGCCCGTTGCTGCAGTGGTGGACCACCTTATAGTCGGCTGCGCCGAGCTGTTTGTGACCGGCAAATTTCCCGAACCGGCTGCGATCGATCACCCCTTGCGGATGCTCGATCCGAAACCCGAGCGAAAACGGCTTCGCTTCGACGTGAACACCGCGGTCGTACAGCATCTGGAAGGTATCGCGCGCGCTATGGCCGACCGCCAGCACCACGTGGTCGCTGCGCAGCGTCTCGCCGGTCGACAGCTTCAGTCCGCGCACCTGACCGTTGTCGATTTCGATGTCCTCGACACGCGTCTCGAAGCGCACTTCGCCGCCCAGTTCGTGGATGCTCGCGCGCATCTTTTCGACCATGCTGACGAGGCGAAACGTGCCGATATGCGGCCGGCTCAGGTACAGGATGTCCTCCGGCGCACCGGCCCGCACGAATTCGTCGAGCACCTTGCGGCCGTAGTGTTTCGGGTCCTTGATCTGGCTATAGAGCTTGCCGTCCGAAAAAGTGCCGGCGCCACCTTCGCCGAACTGCACGTTCGACTCCGGATTCAGCACCGATTTGCGCCACAGGCCGAACGTGTCCTTAGTGCGCTCGCGCACGGCCTTGCCGCGCTCGAGGATGATCGGCCGGAAGCCCATTTGCGCGAGGATCAGTCCCGCGAACAGACCGCACGGTCCCATGCCGATCACGACCGGACGCGGCGTGCTCAATTGCGCGGGCGCTTTGGCGACGAACTTGTAGCTCATGTCTGGAGTCACGCCGCAATGCGGCACGTCGGCGAGCCGTTTCAGCGCGGCCGCTTCATCCTTGACCTCGACATCGACGATGTAGGTGAGCTTGATGTCGGCACGCTTGCGCGCGTCGTGCGCGCGGCGAAACACGGTGTATCGGATGAGCCCGTCCCGCGCGACGCCGAGGTCCGCGAGGCGCGCACGGATGGCGGCTCCGAGGGCGCTTTCGGGGTGATCGAGCGGGAGTTTGATTTCGCTTAGACGTAACATGAGTACCGGAGATGCAAGTGGGCCGCAAATCGCGGCCAATTCGCAATTTTACCGGTAAGTGTCGGGGCGGGGTGACGTCCGGTCAGGAGCCGCAGGCACATCTAAACCGCGGCAAAGCCGCCGGCCCGCTCCTACGACACTGAATGGCGCTATCAAAGCCAATACCCATCCACAAAAAATTTATTAACCGACCGGTCGGTTGATTTATACTACGCCGACACAGACCACTCCTCCAGAGAGCGTCCCTCATGTACACCCAATCCCTCGATATCCCCGGCAACGTCGCCCCGCTGGACGCGGACGCGAATTCGCCCGAACAGGCGCGCTTCGACGCGGTCATGGCCGCCGACGGCAAGATCGAGCCGCAGGACTGGATGCCCGACGCCTACCGCAAGACGCTGGTGCGGCAGATCTCGCAGCACGCGCACTCGGAGATCGTCGGCATGCTGCCCGAGGGCAACTGGATCACGCGCGCGCCGAGCCTGAAGCGCAAGGCGATCCTGATCGCCAAGGTGCAGGACGAGGCCGGCCACGGGCTCTACCTGTATAGCGCCGCCGAAACCCTCGGCGTGTCGCGCGAGCAGCTGATCGACGCGCTGCACGCGGGCAAGGCCAAGTATTCGAGCATCTTCAACTACCCGACGCCCACCTGGGCCGACGTCGGCGTGATCGGCTGGCTGGTCGACGGCGCGGCGATCATGAACCAGATCCCGCTGTGCCGCTGCACCTACGGGCCCTATGCCCGCGCGATGATCCGCATCTGCAAGGAAGAGTCGTTCCACCAGCGCCAGGGGTTCGATGCGCTGCTCGCGATGATGGCCGGCACCGACGCGCAGCGCGAGCTCGTGCAGCAGGCGGTGAACCGCTGGTGGTGGCCGGTGCTGATGATGTTCGGCCCGAGCGACAAGGACTCGGTGCACAGCAACCAGTCGGCGCAATGGGGCATCAAGCGCATCACCAACGACGACCTGCGCCAGAAATTCGTCGACGCGACCGTCGAGCAGGCGAAGGTGCTCGGCGTCACGCTGCCCGATGCGGAGCTCAAATGGAACGAGGCGCGCGGCCATTACGACTACGGCGACATCGACTGGGAAGAGTTCTGGCGCGTCGTCAATGGCGACGGCCCGTGCAACCGCGAGCGCCTCGCGACCCGCGTGAAGGCCCATGAAGACGGCGCCTGGGTGCGCGAAGCCGCGCTGGCCCATGCCGGGAAGCAGCGCCAGCGCGCGCAACAGCACGCCGCCTGAGCGGCACCGCACATCACAGGAATCAGGAGATCAGCAATGAACAAGGAATGGCCGATTTGGGAAGTGTTCGTGCGCAGCAAGCAGGGACTCGACCACAAGCACTGCGGCAGTCTGCACGCGGCCGACGCGCCGATGGCGCTGCGCATGGCGCGCGACGTCTACACGCGCCGCCAGGAAGGCGTGAGCATCTGGGTGGTGCCGTCCTCGGCGATCACCGCCTCGGCACCCGACGAGAAGGCCGAACTGTTCGAACCGGCGGGCGACAAGATCTATCGCCACCCGACGTTCTACACGCTGCCCGACGAAGTCAACCACATGTAAGCGCGCCATGACCACTATGTCCATCACGCCCGAACATCTGCAGTACGTGCTGCGCCTCGCCGATACCGCGCTGATCCTCGGTCAGCGCAACAGCGAGTGGTGCGGCCACGGCCCGATCCTCGAAGAGGACATCGCGCTGTCGAACATGAGCCTCGACCTGATCGGCCAGGCGCGCCTGCTGTACACGCATGCGGCCGCGCTCGAACAGCAGCTCACCGGCCGTCAGCGCAGCGAGGACGACTACGCGTATTTCCGCGCCGAGCGCGAGTTCGCGAACTACACGCTCGCCGAGCTGCCGCACTACGGGCCGCTCGCCGGCACCGCGCAGGCGCAGAAGGACTACGCGGTCACGATCGTGCGCAACTTCCTGTACGCGACGCTGATGAGGCATCTGTGGAGCGCACTGACGGATTCCGCCGACGAACAGCTCGCCGCGATCGCCGCGAAGTCGATCAAGGAAACGCAGTACCACGTGCATCACGCGAGCGAGTGGCTGATCCGTTTCGGCGACGGCACCGACGAATCGCACCGTCGCGCGCAGGCCGCGCTCGACTACCTGATGCCGTACACGTACGAGTTCTTCAGCGCGGACGCGGTGGAAGACGCGATCGCCGCGGCCGGCCTCGGCCCGCGCACCTCGACGCTGGAAGCCGCATGGCTCGACGACGTGCGCGCCACGCTCGACGCAGCCACGCTGACGCTGCCCGCGGCGCTGCGGCACGTGAGCACGGGCAAGCATGGCGAGCATTCGGAGCACATGGGTTTCGTGCTCGCGGAAATGCAGAGCCTTGCGCGCCAGCATCCGGGCGCGAGCTGGTGAGCCCACGATGACGACCTCGACCGCCGCGCAGGCCGTGAATACAGCCGCTGCCACCACCGCCACCACCGATCCCGCGCTCATCCGCGCCTGGAGCGTGCTCGAAGCGGTACCCGACCCGGAGATCCCGGTGGTATCGATCCGCGAACTGGGCATCCTGCGCGACGTGCGACGCGCCGCGGACGGCGCGCTCGAAGTCGTGATCACGCCGACCTACTCGGGCTGCCCGGCGATGTCGCAGATTGCCGAGGACATCGGCCGTGCGCTCGAGGCCGCGCAGCTCACGCCGTACCGCGTCGCCACCGTGCTCGCGCCGGCGTGGACCACCGACTGGATCACCGGCGAAGCGCGCGAAAAACTGCGCGTCTACGGCATCGCGCCGCCCACGGGCAACTGCGGCGGCGCCACGCAAGCGCACGCCGCGCCGCAGGAAAAAGTGCTGCGCTTCGTGCCGCGCGCGCTGCCCGCACCGTCCTGCCCGCGCTGCGGCTCGGCGCACACGGAGCGGCTCGCGCAGTTCGGCTCGACCGCCTGCAAGGCCCTGTATCGCTGCCTCGACTGCCGCGAACCCTTCGACTACTTCAAACCGTACTGATATGGCCACCCCGCAATTCCATCCGCTGCGTATCCGCGAAGTACGTCCCGAAACCGCCGATGCGGTGTCGGTTGCCTTCGAAGTCCCGCCCGAACTGCGCGACCAGTATCGCTTCACGCAGGGCCAGTTCGTCACGCTGAAGACGCATATCGACGGCGAGGAAACGCGCCGCTCGTATTCGATCTGCGTGGGCGTCACCGACTACGACCGCGACGGCGAGTTGCGCATCGGCATCAAGCGCGTGCGCGGCGGGCGTTTCTCGAACTTCGCGTTCGACACGCTGCAGCCCGGCCACACGATCGACGTGATGACCCCGGACGGGCGCTTCTTCACGCACCTGAACGCCGAACAGGGCCAGCAGTACCTCGCGTTCTCGGGCGGCTCGGGCATCACGCCGGTGCTCGCGATCATCAAGACGACGCTCGAAGTCGAGCCGCGCAGCACCTTCACGCTGGTGTACGGCAACCGCAGCGTCGACCAGATCATGTTCGCCGAGGAGCTCGAGGATCTGAAGAACCGCTTCATGAACCGCTTCGTGCTGTATCACGTGCTGTCGGACGACCTGCAGGACGTCGAGCTGTTTAACGGCGTGCTCGACCAGCAGAAGTGCGCGGCGTTCCTCGAACAGCTGCTGCCGGCCGACGCGATCGACGAGGCGTTCATCTGCGGCCCCGCGCCGATGATGGACGCGGCCGAGGCGGCGCTGAAGGCAGCCGGCGTGCCGCCCGCGAAGGTGCATGTGGAGCGCTTCGGCACGCCGCTGCCGCAGGCGGGCGTGCCGCCCGTCGAGATCACCGCGGACACCCCCGCGGCCGACCTCGAAATCGTGCTCGACGGCAAGCGGCGCAAGCTGCGCCTGCCGTACCAGGGCGTGAGCGTGCTCGACGTCGGGCTGCGCGCCGGTCTCGCGCTGCCGTATGCGTGCAAGGGCGGGGTGTGCTGCACGTGTCGCGCGAAGGTGCTCGAGGGCGAAGTGAAGATGGAAAAGAACTACACGCTCGAAGAACACGAGGTCCGCGACGGGTTCGTGCTGACGTGTCAGTGTCATCCGGTGAGCGGCAAGGTCGTCGTCAGTTACGACGAACGTTGAGTGGTATTCGTGGCCTGGGCGTGGACTCGCTTCGTGTAACGGCCGCCGCCGCTTTCGGCCGTTTCGCGATCCGCTTACACTAGGGGCCGCTCGTCGCTCGGGACATCGGTTTCCAGTCGGCGAGCGGCCTCTTTTTGTTACAGCAGCAAGCGTCATAGCAAGCCCTTGCCCATGAGCACGATTCACCTCACCAACGGCGACGTCGCCGCCGAGTCGCTGCGTACCGCGCTGGCCCAGGCGGGCCGCGACGATCGCGTGCAACCGTTGCGGGACGATCTGGCGGTCGGCCCGTTACGCGGCGTCGACGACGCTCTGCACGTGCGCGCCAACTTTTGGGAACGTGTCAGCGCCGACACGAAACGCGACTTCGCGCGTGAATTCCGCGAACAGGCCGCGGTGCTCGACGGCCTCGCGAGCGATACCGCGAATCTCGTCGTGTGGCATGGCGAAAGCGCGTCCGATCAGCTGCTGCTGCGCCGCGTCTGCTACCTGGTGCGCAACAGCCCGCAGCGTTTGAACGAAGTGCGGCTGTCGATCGCCGACCTCACCGATCCGCAAGCGTGGGCGCATACCCGCAAGGATCACGCGACATCGGTCGGCATGTTTGCGCCGGACGTATTGCAGGCACATCTGCCGGACGCTGCGCCGATTTCCGTGCTGCGCATCAGCCGGCTCGCGCTCGAATGGCAGGAGGTCAAGCAGGCGAACGGCGAGACGCGGCGCTGGCGTGACAACACCTTCACGAGCGGCAGCTTTGCAGAAATCGACGCGCTGATCCTCGAACGTGCAACCGACGACTGGCAGCCCGCCGCGCGCGCCGCCGCCTACGTCATGGCCGCCGAACTGTGGTTTCTCGCCAGCGACAGCATCGTGCTGTGGCGCATGCGCGAACTCGCGACGCAACGACGGATCCACCTGCGTGGCGACGCGAACGAATGGCGCTCGCTCGAACTGCGCGCGGCATCCGCCCCCCTGCCCACCCCAATAAGATAAAAACAGACAACTATGGCCCGCACCCGAGCCCCCGACCACGAAACCCAACGCGAGCAGATTCTCGAACTGGCCGCCGCGAAGTTTGCGCAGACCAGCTATCCAAGCACGTCGATGGCCGATCTTGCCGCGGCGAGCGGCACCTCGAAGGCGCGCCTCTATCACTACTACGAGAGCAAGGAAGCGATCCTGTTCGACCTGCTCGATCGCTACACGAAGCGGCTGATGCTGATCATCGCCGAGGTGGAGGGGTCGAGCCAGCGGCGTGAACTGAGCGAGCGGGAAACCTTCGCGGAACTGATCCGCGCGTTCCTGTCCGAGTACGAGACGTCGCACAGCCGCCACGTCGCGCTGCTGAACGACGTCAAGTATCTGGTCGATTCGCAGCGCGAGATCATCCTGAACCGCCAGCGCGACGTGGTCGCCGCGTTCGCGCGACAGCTCGCGCGCGCCTACCCTGAACGCGCGACACGCGACAACCAGACCGCGCTGACGATGATGGTGTTCGGGATGATCAACTGGACCTTCACGTGGCTCAAGCCGGAAGGCCGCATGGGCTACCGCGAATTCGCAGAGCAGGTGGTCGGCATGGTCGAGCATGGTCTCGGCACCGCGCCGGCTAAGTGAGACGACCGTCCGAACCGATCGCTACCCATGCCGCGGATGATGCAAAGCAACAACGGTCAGACGGAACAAGTCAGCGCGGGGATACGTGCGGCATTGTGTCACGAACGTGCGTTCACTTTAAATTTCCCTTTAAATTCAAGCAATTAAATTTAGGCTTCAGCGTTCTAGATAATCACTTCAGTTTTTGGTACGGGTTTTCCCTAGTGAATGGCTGGGGTTTCCGCTAAAATCGGTTTTGCGGTGCACAACACCGCCTGATTAAAAGGAGAACCCGACCATGAACATGCCGACCCATCGCACCACCGAGCCGATCGCGTCGAACGATCGCGCGACGCTGCCTGCTGGACGCGCGCACGTTCTGGTTCGTGAACTCACCGCGGTCGATCGGGAACGCCTGCTCACGCACTTTCTCGCGCTCGACGAAGAGGACCGCCTGCTGCGCTTCGGCCAGGTCGTGCCGAACCACGTGATCGAGAACTACGTGCGCACGATCGACTTCACGCGCGACACCGTGTTCGGCGTGTTCAACAGCAAGCTGGAACTGAGCGGCGTCGGCCATCTGGCCTACCTGCCGGCTGAAGGCAACAAGCGCACCGCCGAGTTCGGTGTCTCCGTGCTCGAAAGCGCGCGCGGCATCGGTATCGGTTCGAAGCTGTTCGAGCGCGCCGCGATCCGCAGCCGCAACACGCATGTGACGACGCTGTACATCCACTGTCTGGCGCGCAATTCGACCATGATGCACATCGCCAAAAAGGCCGGCATGAAGATCGAGTACGCATACGGCGAAGCCGACGCCTATCTGACGCTGTCGCCGGCAGATCAGTCGAGCATCCTCGCGGAAATGCTGCAGGAGCAGGCCGCCGTGTTCGACTACGCACTGAAGCGCCACGCGCGCCAGGCATCGCGACTGTTCGAGTCGTTCATGCCGGTGCCTGTCGCCGCCTGAATAATCGCTACGGGGAAATGAGACTGGGGCGGCCGCAAGGTCGCCTTTTTTTCTATCTGTACGCCTTGCGCAGGCCGTTCCGCGTGCAGCCTACAAAATGGGCAGCGCTGTCGTTTCCTTGATCTTTTCGAGCGAGAAGCTCGATTTCACATCGATCACCGACGGATGCCGCAGCAACTGGTCCTGTACGAAGCGCGAAAAGTGCGCCATGTCCTCCACCTGGACGCGCAGCAGGTAATCCATCTCACCCGTCATCGCGTGGCACGCGACCACTTCGGGCCACGTCTGCACGGCCGCGCCGAACAGATCGGCGTGCGTGGCCTCGCCATGGGGACTGAACGCGCGACCGCCACCCTTTTCCAGCCGCACGTTGACATACGCAAGCAGGTCGAGTCCGAGACGCTGCGCGTCGAGGAGCGCGACATAACCGCGAATCACGCCGCTTTCCTCGAGCCGGCGAATCCGCCGCAGGCACGGACTCGGCGACAGGTTGATCCGCTCCGCTATCTCCTGATTCGACAGCCGGCCATTCTCCTGAAGGATCGCCAGAATGCGTCGATCGATCGCATCTATCTCGCTATTAGCCATGTTCTGCCACTTTTCTCTCGAACCGAGCCATAAAGTAGCTCAAGCGTACCGACGCGCGATTAAGTTCGCAAGTTCTTGCCTCCATCACCGTTCTACACTTGCCCTATCCGGTCGTGCTCAGCCGACCATCCCGCGCGCTCACCGCCAGCGCGCCTCGGCAACCCCTTGCATGAGATTGGAGACAGACAATGCAGGTTTCTACTTGGGAGAATCCGGTCGGCACCGACGGCTTCGAATTCATCGAATACACGGCGCCGGACCCGAAAGCGCTCGGCAAGCTGTTCGAACGGATGGGCTTCACGGCCGTCGCGCGGCATCGTCACAAGGACGTGACGCTGTATCGTCAAGGCGACATCAACTTCATCGTCAACGCGGAGAAGCATTCGTTCGCGCAGCGCTTCGCGCGCTTGCATGGCCCGTCGATCTGCGCGATCGCGTTCCGCGTGCAGGACGCCGCGAAGGCCTACGCCCAAGCGCTCGAAAAAGGGGCGTGGGGATTCGACAACAAGACCGGCCCGATGGAGCTGAACATTCCGGCGATCAAGGGCATCGGCGATTCGCTGATCTATTTCGTCGACCGCTGGCGCGGCAAGAACGGCGCGGCGCCGAACAGCATCGGTGACATCGACATTTACGACGTCGACTTCGAGCCGATTCCCGGCGCGAACCCCAATCCGGTCGGCCACGGTCTGACCTATATCGATCACCTGACGCACAATGTGCATCGCGGCCGCATGCAGGAATGGGCGGAGTTCTACGAGCGCCTGTTCAACTTCCGCGAGGTGCGCTACTTCGACATCGAGGGGAAGGTGACGGGAGTGAAGTCGAAGGCGATGACCTCGCCGTGCGGCAAGATCCGCATTCCGATCAACGAGGAAGGCTCGGACACCGCCGGCCAGATCCAGGAATATCTGGACGCGTACCACGGCGAAGGCATCCAGCACATCGCGCTCGGCACCGGCGACATCTACCGCACCGTCGACGGCCTGCGTGCGTCGAACATTTCGCTGCTCGACACGATCGACACCTACTACGAACTCGTCGACCGACGCGTGCCGAATCATGGCGAGCCGCTCGAGGAACTGCGCAAGCGCAAAATCCTGATCGACGGCGCGCCCGACGATCTGCTGCTGCAGATCTTCACCGAAAACCAGATCGGCCCGATCTTCTTCGAGATCATTCAGCGCAAGGGCAACCAGGGCTTCGGCGAGGGCAACTTCAAGGCGCTGTTCGAATCGATCGAACTCGACCAGATTCGCCGCGGCGTCGTGCAGGACAAGACCTGATCGCGGTGACTCGCGCCTGATCGGCGCGCAGAAGAAAAAAGGGCGAGGATCGCAGGATCCTCGCCCGTTCAGTTTGCAACGCCGCCGCTCTCTTCGGAACGGCGGCCGGTTGTCATAAGACAAGACCGCGCGCGATGCGGCGCGTCACGAGTTCTGCCGGTACCCGTTGTTGCCGATCGCACCGTCGGCCCGCCCCATTCCCACAGGCGCCGGCGCTACCTGCGCCGTGCGAAGGATCGCGTTCGACAGCGCCCCCGTGCTGCCCGGATTCGAGTGCATCGGCGCGCTCATCGCGAAGAATGCGGCGGAAACCATCAGGAACGTCTGGATGTTTCTTTTGTTCATGCGTACTCCTTTTCTCACTACCCTGCTGTCCAGTAGCTGCGCAGAATGCGCAGCGATCGGCATCGCTCGCAGGTCGGGGATTAGACAGTGCTTTTCACTGCGGTTCCGCAGATTTGTAGGTTTTACAGCTTGTTACATGCGCAGGCGAAACCCAGCTCGATTCCACTGAAAACCCGCGTCAACTGCTGACAAGACGTAGCCAACTTGCCGCGAAACCGTCTGAAATCGGACCTCGCGCGGGCGATTTTTGATCCGCTGCGGCGGGTTTCCACCAGTGCTACCATCGCTTGAAACCCGTCAATATGACGACCCCGGCCCCAGCATTCACAAGATGCCGGGAGCCAGAAAAGTTTTGGTGATCCCAAGCTGAAGTGGAGGAGTACACATAATGAATGCCCCGCTAGACGCAGGTCAGCGAGCCTCGCTCGAAGCCGCGTTGTCTTCCGTCACGCTCGACGACAAATACACCCTCGATCGCGGCCGCGCCTACATGAGCGGCATCCAGGCGCTGGTGCGTCTGCCGATGCTGCAGCAGGAACGCGACCGCGCCGCCGGCCTCAACACGGCCGGCTTCATCTCCGGCTACCGTGGTTCCCCGCTCGGCGGACTCGACCAGTCACTGTGGAAAGCCAAGAAGCACCTGTCCGCGCATCAGGTGGTGTTCCAGCCCGGCGTCAACGAAGACCTCGCGGCCACCGCCGTGTGGGGTTCCCAGCAGGTCAATCTGTACCCGAGCGCCAAATACGACGGCGTGTTTTCGATGTGGTACGGCAAGGGCCCCGGCGTCGACCGTTCCGCTGACGTCTTCAAGCACGCCAACTCCGCCGGCTCGTCGAGGCACGGGGGCGTTCTGGTGCTCGCCGGCGACGATCACGCGGCCAAATCCTCGACACTCGCGCACCAGTCCGAACACATCTTCAAGGCATGCGGGCTGCCCGTGCTGTTTCCGTCGAACGTGCAGGAATATCTGGACTTCGGGCTGCACGGCTGGGCGATGAGCCGCTATTCGGGCCTCTGGGTCGCGATGAAGTGCGTGACCGACGTGGTCGAATCGTCCGCATCGGTCGACATCGATCCGCACCGCACCAGCATCATCCTGCCGGAAGACTTCGTGATGCCCGACGGCGGGCTGAACATTCGTTGGCCCGATCCACCGCTCGTACAGGAAGCGCGTCTGCTCGACTACAAGTGGTACGCGGGCCTCGCCTATGTGCGGGCGAACAAACTCGATCGCGTCGAAATCGATTCGCCGCATGCACGCTTCGGCATCATGACCGGCGGCAAGGCTTATCTCGACGTGCGTCAGGCGCTGACCGACCTCGGTCTCGACGACGAAACCTGCTCTCGCATCGGCATCCGGCTGTACAAGGTCGGCTGCGTGTGGCCGCTCGAGGCGCAAGGCGCGCAGGCCTTCGCGCGCGGTCTCGATGAAATTCTCGTGGTCGAGGAAAAGCGCCAGATCCTCGAATACGCGATCAAGGAAGAGCTGTACAACTGGCCCGACGCGCAACGCCCGCGCGTGTTCGGCAAGTTCGACGAAAAAGACGGCGCCGGCGGCGAATGGTCGGTGCCGATGGGCAACTGGCTACTGCCGGCGCACTACGAGCTGTCGCCCGCGATCATCGCGAAGGCAATCGCCACGCGGCTCGACAAGTTCGATCTGCCGTCGGACGTGCGCGCCCGCATCGCCGCGCGCATCGCGGTGATCGAAGCGAAGGAAAAGGCGCTCGCGCGGCCGCGCGTCGAAGTCGAGCGCAAGCCGTGGTTCTGCTCGGGCTGCCCGCACAACACGTCGACCAACGTGCCGGAAGGCTCGCGCGCGATGGCCGGCATCGGCTGTCATTACATGACGGTCTGGATGGACCGCAGCACCAGCACGTTCAGCCAGATGGGCGGCGAAGGCGTCGCGTGGATCGGCCAGGCGCCGTTCACGAACGACAAGCACGTGTTCGCCAATCTCGGCGACGGCACCTACTTCCACTCGGGGCTGCTCGCGATTCGCGCGGCGATCGCGTCGAAGGCGAACATCACGTACAAGCTGCTGTACAACGACGCGGTCGCGATGACGGGCGGCCAGCCGGTCGACGGCGTGCTGACCGTGCCGCAGATCACGCATCAGCTCGCCGCCGAAGGCGCGACGAAGATCGTCATCGTCACCGACGAGCCGCAGAAGTACGCGGCGAACGTCGGCCTCGCGCCCGGCGTCGACATTCATCACCGCGACCAGCTCGACGACGTGCAGCGCCAGCTGCGCGAGGTCCCGGGCACCACGGTCCTGATCTACGACCAGACCTGCGCGACCGAAAAACGCCGACGCAGGAAGCGCGGCGCGTATCCCGATCCGGCACGGCGCGTCGTGATCAACGAGGCGGTGTGCGAAGGCTGCGGCGACTGCTCGGTGAAGTCGAACTGCCTGTCGGTCGAACCGCTCGACACCGAGTACGGCACCAAGCGCCAGATCAACCAGTCGACCTGCAACAAGGACTTCTCGTGCGTGAACGGCTTCTGCCCAAGCTTCGTCTCCGTTGAAGGGGGCCAGTTGCGCAAGCCGAAGGCGGCGTCGGGCGCCGGCGCCGAAATGCCGTCAGTGCCGGACCCCGAGTTGCCGTCCATCGAGCGTCCGTACGGCGTGCTGGTAACGGGCGTCGGCGGCACCGGCGTCGTCACGATCGGCGCGCTGCTCGGCATGGCCGCGCATCTCGAGAACAAGGGCGTCACCGTGCTCGACGTCACCGGCCTCGCACAGAAAGGCGGCGCCGTGATGAGCCACGTGCAGATCGCCAATCAGCCGGCCGACATCCATGCGACCCGCATCGCGATGGGCGAAGCGAGCCTCGTGATCGGCTGCGACGCGATCGTGACCGCCAGCGACGAGTGCGTGTCGCGCATGCAGGCGAACCGCACGCGCGTCGTGCTGAACAGCGCGCACACGCCGACGGCCGAGCTGATCAAGAACCCGAACTGGCGCTTCCCCGGCAGCAGCACCGAAGCCGACGTGCGTGCCGCGGCCGGCGACGACAACGTCTCGGCCGTCGACGCAAATCACTTCGCCGTCGCGCTCCTCGGCGACGCGATCTACACGAACCCGTTCGTGCTCGGCTACGCGTGGCAGCGCGGCTGGGTGCCGCTCACGCACGAGTCGCTGATTCGCGCGATCGAGCTGAACAACGTGCAGGTGGAGAAAAACCGCGCCGCGTTCGAATGGGGCCGGCGTGCCGCGCACGATCTGGCCGCGGTACGCAAGCTCGCGCAAACGCAGAGGCGCGGCGAGTCGGCCGACAGCGCAAGCGGCAAGATCATCGCACTACATACGCCGAAGGCGCTCGACACGCTGATCGACAAGCGCGCCGACTATCTGACCGCCTGGCAAAACAGTGCGTACGCGCAGCGCTATCGCGCGCTGGTGTCGCAGGTGCGGACCGCCGAAGAAGCGCTCGATTCCGCCGACGGCCAAATGCCGCTGACCGAAGCGGTCGCGAAGAACCTGCACAAGCTGATGGCGTACAAGGACGAATACGAAGTCGCGCGTCTGTACAGCGACCCGGCGTTCATCGAAAAGCTGAACGCGACGTTCGAAGGCGACTGGAAGCTGCATCTGCATCTCGCGCCGCCGACGCTATCGAAGAAGGACGCGCACGGCCATCTGGTGAAGAAGAAGTACGGTCCGTGGATGTTCCGCGCGATGCACGTGCTCGCAAAGCTCAAGTTCCTGCGCGGCACCGCGCTCGACGTGTTCGGCAACACCGAGGAGCGCCGCACCGAGCGCGCGCTGATCGGCGAATACGAGGCATTGGTGCGCGAGCTGATTGGCGGGCTGACTGCGCAGAAACGCGATCTCGCCGTCGAACTCGCTAATCTGCCCGACGGCATCCGCGGTTATGGGCACGTCAAGGAGAACAACCTGAAAGGCGTGCGCATCAAGTGGAACGAGCTGCTCACGCGTTGGCGTTCGCCCGATGCAGGCAAGACGACGCAGCACGCGGCTTGATCGACTCTGGCAGTTGAACTGAAAAGCGGCGGTCTTCACGGACCGCCGTTTTTTTTCGGTCCCCCCAAAAAAAAACGCTACGAAACCGGAGTTTCGTAGCGCTTTTGCCGAGGCCGTTGCGCGCGCGTTACTGCCGCGCCCGCTTCAACCTCACGCGATGCACGTTACTTCGCGCTTACCGACCTGCGCGCGTTCGCCGAAGCGACCGCCGTCATGTTGATGATCCGGCGCACGGTCGCGGCCGGCGTCAGGATGTGCACCGGCTTTTCCGCGCCGAGCAGGAACGGTCCGACCGTCACGCCCTCGCCGCCCACTACCTTCAGCAGGTTGTATGCGATGTTCGCCGCTTCGACGTTCGGCATGATCAGCAGGTTCGCTTCGCCGGCGAGCGTCGTGCCCGGGAACGCGGCCTTGCGGATCGTCTCCGACAGCGCCGCGTCACCGTGCATTTCACCGTCGATCTCGAGCGACGGCGCGCGTTGCGTGATCAGCTTGCGCGCCGCGGCCATGCGCTGCGACGACGACGACGGCGCGCTGCCGAAGTTCGAGTTCGACAGCAGCGCGACCTTCGGCGTGATACCGAACTTCTCGATTTCGCGCGCGGCGAGCATTGTCATGTCGGCGAGCTGCTCGGCGGTCGGCACTTCGTTCACGTACGTGTCGCAGATGAACAGGTTGCGGCCCGGCAGCATCAGCAGGTTCATCGCGGCGAAGTTATCGACGTTGTCGGCCTTGCCCAGCACCTGCTCGATGAAGTTCAGGTGCGTGTGGTACTGGCCGATCATGCCGCAGATCATGCCGTCCGCATCCCCGAGATGCACGAGGATCGCGCCGATCAGCGTGTTGAACTTGCGCATCGCGGCCTTCGCGACGTCCGGCGTCACGCCTTCGCGCGCGCCGATTTCGTGATAAGCCTGCCAGCTCTTGTGATAGCGCGGATCGTCTTCCGGATCGACGATTTCGACGTCTTCGCCGCACTTGAGCTTCGAGCCCATCTTCTTCAGACGCATCTCGATCACCGACGGACGGCCGACCAGGATTGGCTTCGCGATCTTTTCGAGCAGCACGAACTGCGCGGCGCGCAGCACGCGCTCGTCTTCGCCTTCCGCGAACACGATGCGCGCCGGTGCCGACTTCGCTGCCGCGAAGACCGGCCGCATCACCATGCCCGAACGGTAGACGGTCGCGCCGAGCTGCTCGCGGTACGCGTCCATGTCCTGGATCGGACGGGTCGCGACGCCCGAATCCATCGCGGCCTGCGCGACGGCCGGCGCGATCTTGATGATCAGGCGCGGATCGAACGGCTTCGGAATCAGGTATTCGGGACCGAATTCGAGCGAGTGGCCTTCGTAGGCCTTCGCGACTTCATCGCCCTGGTCGGTTTCCTCGGCCAGCTCGGCGATCGCGCGCACGCACGCGAGCTTCATTTCTTCGGTGATCGTCGTCGCGCCGACGTCGAGCGCGCCGCGGAAGATGAACGGGAAGCACAGCACGTTGTTGACCTGGTTCGGATAGTCCGAACGGCCGGTCGCGATGATGCAGTCCGGGCGCACCTTGCGCGCTTCTTCCGGACGGATTTCCGGCTCGGGGTTCGCGAGCGCGAGAATCAGCGGCTGCGTGCCCATTTCGGCGACCATCTCCGGCTTCAGTACGCCGGCGCTCGAGCAGCCGAGGAACACGTCGGCGCCACGGATCGCATCGGCGAGCGAGCGCGCGTCGGTGTGCGCCGCATAGCGTTCCTTCGACGGATCGAGGTTGCCGCGCCCTTCGTAGATCACGCCCTTCGAGTCGGCGACGATAATGTTCTTCTTCGACAGGCCGAGATTGACGAGAAGATCCAGACACGCAATGGCGGCCGCACCCGCGCCCGAACAGACCAGCTTCACATCCTCGAGCTTCTTGCCGACCACTTTGAGGCCGTTCAGGATCGCCGCCGACGCGATGATCGCTGTGCCGTGCTGATCGTCGTGGAAGACCGGAATCTTCATACGTTCGCGCAGCTTCTTCTCGATGTAGAAGCATTCGGGCGCCTTGATGTCCTCGAGGTTGATGCCGCCCAACGTGGGCTCGAGCATCGCGATCGCCTCGACGAGCTTGTCCGGATCGGATTCGGAGAGCTCGATGTCGAACACGTCGATCCCCGCGAACTTCTTGAACAGACACCCCTTGCCTTCCATCACCGGCTTCGCGGCGAGCGGGCCGATATTGCCGAGGCCGAGCACGGCGGTACCGTTCGTGATCACACCCACCAGGTTGCCGCGCGACGTGTACTTCTGCGCGTCGAGCGGTTCCTCGTGAATCGCCATACAGGCTGCGGCCACGCCCGGCGAATATGCGAGCGACAAATCCAGCTGGTTCGACAGCGGCTTGGTGGGCGTCACCGAAATCTTGCCAGGTTTCGGATTCTGGTGATATGCGAGAGCGCTTTGCTTGAGTTGTTCGTCCATTTCTAGGCCTGCGAGACGTAAGTGATTGGGCCCGGTGCCCCACACCGTTGCGGCGTTTTCATCTGTCGAATGGATAGCCGACCGAGGCGGTTTTCGCACGCGCCCGGCAAGGCGCGATGGCTTACCTCGACGAAGACGGGACGATGTGGAGTGCTTCGCGGGTCGATCAGTGTACACCCCGGAAGTGTCGATGCACTGAGTGGTTAACAGAACTCGCCATTGGCGAAATAGCCGCTATAAATGCCGAGTCGCTGCATCTGGCAGTGCTTTTCCGCCATGTGGCGGTGACACGCTTAGTCGAGCTCGGCGCCGCGTCGTTCAGGGATCAGAAATAGTGTCGCGAAGATGTCGAGCAGGTAAATCGACGCGAGCAGCGCGAGCGCCGCGCCGAACGAGTAGCGCGCCGCCAACGCGCCCACCACCACCGGCCCAAAGCCGCCCACGGCCCGGCCGGCGTTGAACAGCACGTTTTGCGCGGTGGCGCGCGCATCGGTTGGATAGAGCTCCGAAATCAGCGCGCCATAGCCGCCGATCATGCCGTTGACGAACACCCCCATCGCCGCGCCGCCGATCAGCAAGGCCATCGGCGTCGTCAGTTGCGCATACACGAACACCATCACGACGGCGCCCGCCTGGTAGAACAGGAACGTCGGCTTGCGGCCGAAGCGGTCGGCGGCGATGCCGAATAGCCAGATGCCGGCCGCCATGCCGAGAATCGTCGCGGCGGTCCACAGCCCCGATTTGGTCAGCGAATAGCCGAAGGTCTTCGACAGATAGCTCGGCAGCCAGATCATCAGCCCGTAATAGCCGAAGTTCTGTACCGAGCACAGGATCGTGACGCCAAAGCTCGCGCGCGTCGTGCGCGCATCGACAAACAGCAGTTTCAGCGGCAGCTTGCGCATACCGCGCGCGACGCGCTGGTTGAACAGCGCCGGCTCCTCGACGCGGCGCCGCACGAAAAACGACATGACCGCCGGCAGCAGCCCCAGCGCGAACATGCCGCGCCAGCCGATCACCGGCAGCAACAGCGGCGTCAGCAACGCGGCCGCCAGCACGCCGAGCTGCCAGCCAAGCCCGACATACGACGACACCCGCGCCCGCTGCGACGCCGGCCACGCTTCGGCGACCAGCGTCATGCCGATGCCGAATTCGCCGCCCAGTCCGATGCCGGCGATGGTCCGGTAGACCAGCAGGTCCGTATAGCCCTGCGCGAGCGCGCACAGGCCGGTGAACACCGCGAAGATCAGGATCGTCCACGTCAGCATGCGCACGCGGCCGAAATAATCGCTGAGCACGCCGAACAGCACGCCGCCCGCGACTGCGCCGATCAGCGTCCATGTAACCAGCGCGCCGGCCTGCGACGAGCTCAGATGCAGGTCGGCGGCGATCACCGGCAGCATGAAGCCGAGGATCAGCAGATCGAAGCCGTCCATCGCGTAGCCCAGCACCGACGCAAGCAGCGCGCGGCCCGCATGGCCCGGTTTGACGGCCGGACGGATTTCGGTGGCGGAGGCAGAGACGGGTGGAGCGGCGTTCATTGAAAGCATTCCGTAGGTCTGAAGGCGTCTGCGTGGGCAGCGGCCCGGGGAAAGTCGCGTGAGTGTAAAGGCGGCCTCAGCCGGTCACAAGCCGATGCACACGCCGAAGCGCCCGCCGGCGGCGGCGCAGCGCACGACGCCTCCTCGGTGCGACCCATTTCAGGTAAAATAGCGGCCCACGCGCGCAGCAAAAGCCGGTCTGTGCTCTTCCCCCGGCCGCGTATCCCGCCCAGCATGGCGCGGCATACCCCGCTTGCTGCGCCACCGGGCCCAGCGCCCGCTTCTCCCCCGCTCACTCCGAAGGATCCGCCCATGACAGGCTTCGATCGCCAGACGATCTCCGACACCACCGCCAAAATGCTGCTCGAAGTGCAAGCAGTGCATTTCAACGCGGAGAAACCGTATATTTTCACGTCCGGCTGGGCGAGCCCGGTGTATATCGACTGCCGCAAGCTGATCTCGTATCCGCGCGTGCGCCGCGGCCTGATGGAAATGGCCGAAGCGACGATCCTGCGCGACGTCGGCTATGAGCAGATCGACGCGGTCGCCGGCGGCGAAACCGCGGGCATCCCGTTCGCGGCATGGCTGTCCGACCGCCTGATGGTGCCGATGCAATACGTGCGCAAGAAGCCGAAAGGTTTCGGCCGCAACGCGCAGATCGAAGGTCTGCTGACCGAAGGCCAGCGCGTGCTGCTCGTCGAAGACCTGACGACCGACAGCCGCAGCAAGATCAACTTCATCAACGCACTGCGCACCGCCGGTGCGACGGTGAACCACTGCTTCGTGCTGTTCCACTACAACATCTTCAAAGAAAGCGTGTCGGTGCTGAAAGACATCGACGTCGATCTGCACGCGCTCGCCACGTGGTGGGACGTGCTGCGCGTCGCGAAGCAAAACAACTACTTCGACACGAAGACGATCGACGAAGTGGAGAAATTCCTGCACGCGCCGGCCGAGTGGTCCGCCGCGCACGGCGGTGCGACGTCTGCGCCGCAGTAAAGCCATCTCGGTAAAGCAGTGCCAATGAAAATGTAGCCGCTTTATGCGCATTGAATAAAAAAGCCGCCTGTTGCGAAACAGGCGGCTTTTTTTATCGCCGATTGTTTATTGCCGCTTGCTTTTCGGCCATTACCCGGCGGGCAAAACGAGGCGCGATATCAGGACTCGTTCGCGATGCTCCTGGTCGAGTTCGACGACAGGTTCAGCAAACCATTGCTCTGCGCATACTGGAATAGTTGGGAGTCTCGATCGATTCCGAGCTTGCGCATGGCCGCATTCTTCTGCGTGCTGATCGTCTTGATGCTGCGATTCAACCGCTCCGAAATTTCCTTGATCGTCATACCCGACACGAACAGGCGCACGACTTCGAGTTCGCGCCTCGACAGCTTCGAGTCGTCGCGCATGCCGGCTGAATTGACCCGCAATCCATCGAGCACCGCCTTCACCGACGGGCTCATATAAGTCATGCGACGGCCGACATGCTGTACCGCAAGCGAAATATGGCTTAGATCGTCCGACTTGTTCACGACGGACGTCACGCCAAGCTCCTTGAGCCGTTTGAGCAAGGCGGCATTCTCGAGCATGGTGAGCACGACGATCGGCAGGTTCGGGAAATTGCGGCGCAAATAGTCGATCAGTTGCAGGCCATCGCCGTACTGACCGCCGGGCATGGCCAGGTCGGTGACGAGCACGTCGCATTCGGTGGATTGCAACAACTTGATGAGTTCAGTCGACTGTCTTGCGCGGCCAACGACTCGCATACCGGGAAATTTATGCAGCGCATTTTCAGCACCAAACAGAATAACCGGATGATCGTCTGCCACCACGACCCTGAGTGAAGCTTGCATCGTCCTCCTCTGGACGGATAAACCGGTCTCCACAACTTCTAACACTTCTTTCGACGCTCGCTATTTAAGCGAGACAAATACAGCCAGGATCGCAGGATATTCCTCTTACTATAGCTGATTTCCTATCTGCTAATTCCGCGGGACGCGAACATATTGCGTCGCAGAGCTAATCAGCGCTGATGTTAGACTTTATTCGACCTTGGGGCACAATTCAGGACAACGACCATCGCGAGGACCCGCGCCTCGCGCCCTGACAGGAGAACCGGCATATGCGCATGCGTTGCCTGGTTGTTTCGTTGGCTTCATCTTGGCGGCATCGATCGCTCCGCGTCGGCGCGATGCTCGCGATTTTGGCGGCGCAGACTGCCGGTGCGCGGGCCGACGAGCCGTTCACGCTGACTAGCGCGAGCGTGCGCGCGGGCGGCGCCGTGCAGAATGCGCAGGTGTTCGACCAGAACGACTGCAAGGGCGGCAATCGTTCACCACAGCTCTCATGGCGCGCCGCACCGGCCGGCACGCGCGGCTTCGCGATCACGATGTTCGACGAGGACGCGCCGGGCCGCGGCTGGTGGCACTGGGCGGTCGCGGGCATCCCCGCCACGGTCGACAGCCTGCCCGAGAATGCGAGTTCGTCCGGTTTCCTGCGCAAGCTCGGCGCAGTCGAAGCGCGCAACGACTTCGATACCGACGGCTATGGCGGCCCCTGCCCGCCGCCCGGCAAACCGCATCGCTATATCATCACCGTGTACGCGCTGAACTCGGCCGATCTGCGTCTCGCGCAAGGACGTCCCGCGTTGATGTTCGATCACGAGATCGGCACGGCCGTGATCGGCAGCGCGAAGCTGGTGGTCAATTACGGGCGCTAGTGGCGGCCATCGCGGTCGTCGTGGCGCACCGCCGCGCCGCGTCGCGTTTCATTTCCCGTTCACCTTGCTAACCGCCTTGCTGGAGCAGTCCATGTCGAAGATCGTCATCGTTTATCACAGCGGCTACGGCCACACGAAGAAGGTCGCCGAAGCCGTGCTGGCGGGTGCGCTCGAAGCCGGTGCGCAGGCGAAGTTGATGCCGGTCGGCGAGCTCGACGACGCGTCGTGGGACGAACTCGCCGCCGCCGACGCGCTGATCTTCGGCGCGCCGACCTACATGGGCGGCCCGTCGGCCGACTTCAAGAAGTTCGCCGATGCGAGCTCGAAACCGTGGTTCGCGCAGGCGTGGAAAGACAAGATCGCGGCCGGCTTCACGAATTCGGCGACGATGAACGGCGACAAGTTCTCGACGATCCAGTACTTCGTCACGCTGGCGATGCAGCACAGCATGATCTGGGCGGGCACCGGCATGATGCCGTCGAACACGAAGGCCGCGACGCGCAACGACTTGAACTTCGTCGGGGGCTTCACCGGACTGCTCACGCAATCGGCCGCCGATGCGTCGCCCGACGAAGCGCCGCCGCCGGGCGATCTCGAAACCGCGCGCCTGTTCGGCGCGCGCATTGCGGGCGTCACCGCGCGCTGGATCGCGGCGCACGGGTGATGGCAGAACGG
Source organism: Paraburkholderia atlantica (assembly GCF_000092885.1). Taxonomy (NCBI): domain Bacteria; kingdom Pseudomonadati; phylum Pseudomonadota; class Betaproteobacteria; order Burkholderiales; family Burkholderiaceae; genus Paraburkholderia; species Paraburkholderia atlantica. The sequence goes on from NC_014117.1 coordinate 3,249,300, forward strand.
GCTGAACGGCGCCAAAACGTCGTCGCGCCGCATCTTTGGTCCATCTTCGGTCATCAGCCCGCATTCGCCGCGCAACGGGTCACGCCGATGTCACGTTGCGCGCGCATCGTCGTTTTTTCGCGCTGTGCCGCACGGTCGCGGCGATGACGTCTTAAAATAACGTTCCGGCGCGGTGTCGCGCCCCGTTTTCAGCGAGTGAGATTGAGATGAGCACGAAAGTTTTTGTCGACGGACAGGAAGGCACGACCGGCCTGAAGATTTTTGAATACCTGTCGCAGCGCGCCGACGTCGAAATCCTGCGTATCGAAGAAGCGAAGCGCAAGGACCTCGACGAGCGCCGTCGTCTCATCAACGCATCGGACGTCACGTTCCTGTGTCTGCCCGACGTCGCCTCGCGCGAATCGGCTTCGCTCGTCGAGAACGACCGCACGGTGCTGATCGACGCGAGCACCGCGTTCCGCACCTCGCCCGACTGGGCGTACGGCCTGCCTGAGCTGGCCCGTTCGCAGCGCGAGCGGCTGCGCACCGCCAAACGCGTCGCCGTGCCGGGCTGCCACGCCTCGGCGTTCGTGCTCGCGATGCGTCCGCTCGTCGAAGGCGGCGTCGTCGCGCCCGAGTTCGCCGCGCATGCCTACTCGATCACCGGTTACAGCGGCGGCGGCAAGAAGATGATTGCCGACTACGAAGCCGGCGGCAACGACAGGCTGAAGAGCCCGCGCCCGTACGCGCTCGGCCTCACGCACAAGCATCTGCCCGAAATGGCCGCGCATACGGGCCTGAAGTCGGCGCCGATCTTCACGCCCATCGTCGGCGACTTCTACAAGGGCCTCGCGGTCACCACGTATTTCTCGCCGGGCCAGCTCGCGAAGAAGACGACGCCGCAGGACGTGCAGGCTCTGTTCGCCGAGTACTACGCAGGCGAAGCGTTCGTGCACGTCGCACCGTTCGACGCCGACGCGAACCTCGACAACGGCTTCTTCGACGTGCAGGCGAATAACGACACCAACCGCGTCGACCTGTTCGTGTTCGGCAACGAGGAGCGCTTCGTGACCGTCGCGCGTCTGGACAATCTCGGCAAAGGTGCGTCGGGTGCGGCGATCCAATGTATGAATCTCGCGATCGGCGCGGCCGAAGACAGCGGTCTGAAACGCTAAGCGAGTCGACCCGCGGACGTCGCCGCGACCCTACGAAAAAGCCGGTCTTTGCAGACCGGCTTTTTTCGTTTTAATACCGCGAACCCGATCGTTTGCGCACCCGCGGGGAATTCCGGGCAAAAAAAAGCCCGCCTAGGTTGGCGGGCTGAATCCATATCAGAGGAGACATGGAGGAGACAAGACGTACTATAGCAAACCGCTTGGTGCGTTGCAACATGCAAATTAGGGTTGACCCTCGATGTTGCAAACATACAACGGTCCCATAAATGCGCTTCAGTTTCCCCTTGTCTGCCAGCAGGCGCGGCGCTCAGTGCCGCACCAGCGCCATCATCGCGCCGAAACCGACGAACACGCCTCCGGTCAGCCGGTTGAACATCCGCGCGACGCTGCGGCTCTTCAGCTTCGCGCCGATGCGTGTGCCAAATCCCGCGTACACCAGATACCAGCTGACCTCGATCAATGCGAACGTCGCGAGCAGCACGCCGAACTGCGGCAACTTCGGTTCGGTAGCATCGATGAATTGCGGCAGCAGCGCGGCCGCGAACAGGATCGCCTTCGGATTGCTGCTCGCGACCAGAAAGCCGTTGCGAAACAGCGCGAAGCGCGAGCGCGCGGGCCTCGCCGTCAGGTCGTCGACGCTTTCCGCGGCGGCTTCGTCGGCCGGCGCGCGCCACGCCTTGATGCCCAGATAGACAAGATAGGCCGCGCCAATCATCCGCAGTGCGTTGAACATGGTCGGCCATGCCGCCAGAAACACGCCGAGTCCCGCCGCCGATACCGCCAGCATCAGCACCAGCGCCGACAGACAGCCGGCCATCGTTGCGCTCGCGCGGCGCAGGCCGTGCTGGGCGCCGTGCGTCATCACGAGCAGCATGTTGGGACCGGGAATCGCGGAAACGACGAAAACGGTGGCGACGAACAGCCACCAGGTATGCAGAGTCATCGAAATCGGGTGTGAGGGAAACGGGCGGCCATTATGCCTTGCCGCCCTGCGTGACTCCATGCGGTCACATTGCGCCGATCGCTCGCGTGCGGCGATCGACGGCCTTCGTCAACGGCCGGCGCGCCGCGCGGCCACCTGGCCCAGCACCGCGAAATCCTTCTCGCCGTCGCCGTGCGCGATCGCCTCGATCAGGCTGTCGCGCACCACGCTCGCGACCGGCATCGGCGTCGTCACCGCATCGGCGGCGGCGAGCGCGAGGCGCACGTCTTTCAGTCCCAGACGCGCCTTGAATAGCGCCGGTTCGAAGCGCTGCTCGGCGATCAGCTTGCCGTAGCCCGAATACACGGGTCCCGGGAACAGGCCGCTCGTGATCACGTCGAGGAAGTCCTGCATTCCGACGCCGTGGCCCGTCACGAGCGCGGCCGCTTCGCCGAGCGACTCGATCGCCGCGCCGAGCATGAAGTTCGCGGCCAGCTTCATCACGTTCGCCTGCTGCGGCAGCGAGCCGATGCGCCAGGTCTTCTGGCCGAGCACGTCGAAAATCGGCTGGATCTGGTCGATCGATTCGGCCGGGCCGCCCGCGACGATGGTCAGCTTGCCCGCGGCCGCGACGTCGGGCCGACCGAGCACCGGCGCGGCCACATAGTGCACGCCGCGCGACGCGTGCGCGGTCGCCAGTTCCTCGGCGAGCGCCACGGAGATCGTCGCCATGTTCGCGTGGATCAGCCCGCGTGGTGCATGTTCGAGCAGCGACGCGGTGATGACTTCGCGCAGCGCGGCATCGTCGGCGAGCATCGAGAACACGGCGTCGCCCGCAAACGCTTCAGCCGGCGTCGCGACCACTTGCGCGCCCAGCGCGGCCAGCGGCTGAGCCTTTTCCGGCGAGCGGTTCCACACCCGCACCTGGTGCCCGGCTTTCAGAATGTTTGCAACCATCGCGGCGCCCATCTCGCCGAGACCGATAAAACCGATGTCCATCTATCGCTCCGTCTTCTAAAGAACCCGAAGTAAAGCACACTCATGCGACACGCGCAGGACAACACGCAGCCCGGGCGGTGCGATACTGCTGGCATGGTCACCGCGACATTCCGCTTCTACGAGGAGCTGAACGACTTCATCGCCCGGCCGCTGCGCCGGCGCGCGTTCACCTGCGTGTGCGCGCGCGACGCGACGACCAAGCACATGATCGAAGTGCTCGGTGTGCCGCATACCGAGGTCGAGCTGATCCTCGTGAACGGCGACTCGGTCGGTTTCGACCATCCGCTCGCCGACGGCGACCGCGTCGCCGTCTATCCAAAGTTCGAGGCGCTCGACATCCAGCCGCTATTGCGGGTGCGCGAGCGTCCGTTGCGCGTGATGCGCTTCATCGCCGACGCGCATCTCGGCGGCCTCGCGCCGCTTTTGCGACTCGCGGGCTTCGATACGCTGTACGACAACCACTTTCCCGACGCCGATATCGAGGCGCTCGCCGCCGCGCAGCAGCGCATCGTGCTGACGCGCGACCGCGAACTGCTCAAACGCCGCAACATCACGCATGGCTGCTACGTGCGCGCGCTGCGGCCGCGCGAGCAGTTGCGCGAGGTGTTCGAGCGGCTCGATCTCGCGCGCAGCGCGCAACCGTTCCGACTATGCCTGGTATGCAACGCGCCGCTGCGGCGCATCGGGCGCGAGGAAGCCGGCCCGCGCGTACCGCACGGCGTCCTGCTGCGGCATAGCCGCTTCGTCACCTGCGATGTATGCGGACGCGTGTTCTGGGAAGGCACACATTGGCAGAGGATGCGCGCGTTGATGGACAGCGTCTCCACTGGCGCGCCGGAGCGGGTCGGCTGACGTCGCGCTTGCGTACAATGCGGGTTGATCTATTTTGCAGAGGCCTTTCCAATGGCAATGAAAAAAACCGACCTTGAAAAGAACAAGGCGCTGAAACTGGGCAATGCGATGAAGCAGGCGGCCGTGAACCGCGGCGGCAAGAACGTGGCGACCGAGCCGAAAGTCGACCGGCGCGAGCAGCGCAAGCTCGATCAGGCGCAAGGCCTCGTCCCGTTTGCGTGCAAGCTCAATAGCGGGCTGGTGGAAGAATTGAAAACACGTGCCGCCGCGCACCCGGACGGCCTGAACGGGCTACTCGATGAAGTGATCCGGCGCGGGCTCGTGGACTGATCTTCCCGCGCGCAATATTCGCCGCAAAAGCAAAAAGGCCAGAGCTCGCGCTCTGGCCTTTTTGCTTGCAACGCATCTGCCTTCACCGGCTGCATCGACCGGCAAGCGGCCAGATGCAGCGGTATGGCACGCCCGACGAGCGGGCGTCGGCTTAGTTCTGCGTGCCCTTGTCGTTCGTGCCGGCGGCCGAAGCTGCAGCGGAAACGGGTGCCTTCTTGCCGTGGGTCTTCAGTTGCTTGATGTGGTGCTTCTTCGGTGCGCTTGCTGCTTCCGTAGCGGCGGCATCCGATGCCTGTGCGAAAGCCTGAACGGAAACGAGTGCGATCGAAGCGGCTGCGAGCGAGACGATAACTTTTTTCATGTGTTGATCCCCAAACCAGACGACTTAGTCAATGTGAATGAATACAACAGCTGCACGGTAGAGCGGGCCGGACCTCGAGGCGCCTTTTGCTCCCCGCGGGAGAGTATTACCCAAGCGTAGGCGGTTTGTCATGCGCAAAACTCGATATGTATTTTCCGGGAGACAGGCTGCTTTCAGCGTGCTTTCATCGACCTGCAAGCCGCACCACGGACACTACCAAGTTCTTACGACTCCCTCTGCCGCGCGCCTCGCCGACCGCTTCGCCACGCTCAGACGAGGTTCCGCAGCAGACTCGCGGTTTCCTGCAGCGCCGGCAGAACCCGGTGCAGCGCGGCGTTCGCCGACTCCTCGCCGATCGGCATGCTGACGCTGATCGCCGCGACCACCGTACCATGCCGGTCGCGCAACGGCACCGCGACGCCGCGCACCCCGAGCTCGAGCTGCTGGTCGGTGACCACGTAGCCGTTGCGGCGGATTTCGCCGAGCACTTCCCTGAGCCGCTCCACGGTCGAATAGGTGTACGGCGTGAAAACCTTGATCGGATAAGACGCGAGCCACGGGTCGATGCTGTCGGGCGGCTGAAACGCGAGCAGCACGAGGCCCGCCGACGATAGCGGCGCCGGCGCGCGCGCGCCTGTCACGAAGCCAACCGCCATCGCCCGATTCACGCCGTTGCGCGCGACGTAGACGACATCGTGTTCGTCGAGGATCGCGACCAGCGCGGTTTCCTGCACGGTCGCAGTGATTCGCTGCAGGAATGGCTGCACCGTGCGCGGCAGCCGCGCCGAATCGAGGTAGGACTGGCCGAGCCGCAGCACGCGCGGCGCGAGCCAGAACAGCTTGCCGTCGGTGTCGACGTAGCCGAGCTCGCGCAGCGTCAGCAGATAGCGGCGTGCGGCCGTCCGTGACAGGCCCGCGCGCGCGGCGACCATCGTGGGCGTCATGCGCGCGTGCTCTTCGTCGAATGCTTCGATGATCGCGAGCGCCTTCGCGGCGCCCGCGATCCAGTCCTTGTCGTCCATTTCGTTTGCTCGTGGAAAGCGCCAGGGATCACGGTCCGGTTTGCAAGTCGCCTGATCACAGCGGTCCGCACGCCGGCGACCGCGCGCCCGTTGCGCGATTATCGCGCGGCTCGCGGCCTTTGCCTGCCCGGTGCTCGACGCCCGCGTATCATGTGAGCGATTCCTTACCGGCTGCGCCCCGCGTGGCGAGCCCTTGCGGCGTCCCAGCCCGATCCACACGACAAATCAGAACAAAACCTTGAATCCCGATACCCGCCAACACCTGCGCGCGAACGTGCTGATGCTGATCGCCGCGATGATCTGGGGCTCCGCGTTCGTCGCGCAGCGATTGAGCCTCGATTCAATCGGCCCGTTCCTGTTTACCGGCTTGCGCTTTCTTCTCGGCGCGCTCGTGGTGCTGACGATGATCGTCTGTGTGCGCCGCCCGGCGCTTGCCGAACTGACGAAGCGCGCGCCTGGCGGCGCCCGCGAACTGCTTGGCGCGGGCGGGCTGCTCGGTGTCGTGCTGGCCGTGTCGATCTCACTGCAGCAGATCGGCCTGCAGTACACGAAGATCGCGAACGCGGGCTTCATCAGTTCGCTGTACGTGGTGATCGTGCCGCTGCTCGGCGTGCTGTTTCGCCACCGGACCGGCCTCGGTACGTGGCTTGGCGCGGTGCTCGCGGCAGTTGGCATGTACTTCCTGAGCGTCGACGAGCACTTCTCGATGCTGTCTGGCGACTGGTATCAGCTCGCCGGGGCGCTGGTGATTTCCGCGCAGATGATGCTGGTCGGCCGCTTCGCGGCGCGCCACGACACGCTGATGCTCGCACTCGTGCAGTTCGTGACTTGCGGGCTCGTGTGTCTGTCGATCGGCCTCGTCGTCGAGCCGGTCAGCGCCGCGGTTCTTGCGCGAGCCGCGCCGACGATCGCGTACGGCGGGGCGTTATCGGTGGGCGTCGCGTATACGATCCAGGTGGTCGCGCAGCGCTATGCGGCGCCTTCGCATGCGGCGGTGATTTTCAGCATGGAAGGCGTGTTCGCGGCGTTCGCGGGCTGGCTCGTGCTCGACGAAACGTTGACGGCTCGCGCATTGTTCGGCTGTGCGCTGATGCTCGCGGGATTGATCGTGTGTCAGATAGTGCCGGGCTGGAAACGCGCCCGGCAGCGTGCTCCGCAGGGATTGTGATTGACAGCGGTTAAAACGATTCGACGCCGACGCTCGGTGCTCGACGCGCACCGGCAGGCGTCTTGCCCATTCGTCCAAACTATGCCGCGCGCGGATGAGCGAATAGGCTCGGCGTATCGGCTGTCGGCGGAAACACGCACCAGCAGCCGTCGTCGTGGCGAAAGAAGAACAAACCGCGCCCGCCCTCTTCCGACGAAGTCTCCACCCGCACATAACGCCGCCCGCCCGCACGCGTACGGCTGAACTCCGTCACGTGAACCGGCTCGGCCGGCGATGGCGAAAGCCACTTGTCGACCAGAAACCGCAACGACTGTTCGCTCGCGGTTCTCATGATCTGCTCCGGAACAGCTTGTCGCGCTGCGCATCGCGCGTGGACTGGGGACTGTCGTCGTCGCGAGTGGTGTCGCCGTTCTCGGCAGCCTCGGCGGCTGCCAGCGCCATCATCCGATTGGTCGCGGCTGCGCGCAACGATCTGCAATGGGCCGCATGTCGAAGGTCCGAGAGAAGACGGACGAGCTGTCGTGCTGATCTGCGTTTCATACATCCCCCGCACTGCACCAGAAACCTCACAAAGCACTTTAACTCTATGCCGGATTGTTCGCTGGGCAAATGGATTTGGCGAAATAGCAACAGTTGCGCTTGCAATAAGAACGCTCGCAATCTTCGTACCGCGTTATCAATGTGCGCGTTCGGTGGGCGAAACTCTGTGCGTTGGCGAGCGCTTCGCATCGCGCGAAGCATTGGGACGGGCGACAGGAAGTGTCGTTTGGAGGCGGTGGTTATCCACAGCGACCTCTGAATAACTTCGGGATAGCGCAACGAACAGCCTGTGCGCGAAATCTTGATAAAGGCGGGGTCGGTTAACGGGTGTTCGAACTTATCCCAGTTATGTAGTTTTTCTACCGATGTGTTCCGCAGGGTTATCGGTTTCGCAGGGTGTTGAAGCGCCGCGACATTTGCGACTTATCCACAGAATCGGTTAACCCTTGTTAACTACTACTACGTATGTATACGTATCAAGTAAACACCATAAGGTGAATCTCGCTGCGCGCATCAATCAGAGGCTGACCGGATCTTGACCAGCCTCGATGCGAAAGCCGCTGCGCCGCTGTCACGGCACCAGCGCCGTGCCGCTCGCGGGTGCGATCGCTGCGGCCTGGCCGATCGGATCTATTGGTTGCACCGGGGAGGACGGCGACGGCGTGGTTAACGGAACCGGCGCGGGCGCGGCTAACTGCACTGGCGCCAGCGTCGACTGAACGGCAGCTGGAGCGGCCGCAGGTACCGGTTCGGGGACCGCGTCAGGAATCGTCAGCTGCAGCGGCGTGGCTACCTGCATCGGCAGCGTGCGCGTTTCGATCGAGCTGCTCGTCACCGGCTGCGTACGCACGACGGTCTGCAAGTAATGATCGACGAGGCCGAAAAAGCGGTCGTAGAACTTGCCAGACGGGATCGTTTCGCTCGAGATCTTCACCATCGCGTCGCTATTCGAGCGAATCGGCAGCGACAGCGAACCGAGGACACTGAGCCCGACGCTCGCCGACGTATCGCTCTTCTTCAATGCGAAGCCGTTCTGCACCGCGTTCACATAAACGATGCTGGTATCGGCCGCCTGTTCGCCGGGCGTGCAGACGACGTGAAACTCGACGACTACGTGTGAATCGCCGGTCGGCTGAAAGTTTTTCGTGCCGTCGACGGTATCGGGGCGCGACATCGTCGTCAGATAGCCTTGGCTCAGCAGTGCGCGACGCGCGGCTTCGCAGCTATCGCCGGTACTCGAATTGAAATTGCGCGCGTACGGGCTTGCGCCGGTTTCGAACAGTTCCTGCGTGAATTTGGGTTGCGGCGTGCTACTGCTGCATGCCGTGAGCGCGAACAGGCCGAGCAGGGCCGTGGCGGTGGTGCGGGAGAAGGGGATCTGCATGATCAGGTGCAAGAAGCGCCTCATGAGCGCGAATGGGAATGCATTGTAGAGCGGGCAGCGCCACGTGCGTAAAAAGCGTGCAAGCCGGAGCCGGAACCCTACTACAACGTAACGCAGCACCTCAACTTGATGCACGCCGCCCGGCCTTCGCAGCGCATAAAGGGGCGATACCTCGCGAGCGCGCCTAGTTCGATGTCGAGCGCGTCGAGCCGGCTGTCGCGGCCGAAGTCGACCCTGAGGCCGCGGCCGACGATGCCGCGGCGGCGCCGCTCGCCGCAGGTGTATTGAGCGCCGCCGGCACGCTGAACGCGTCGGCCCACGGGTTCACGCCGGCGCAACGGTCGGCTTCGCATGACGGGGCCCGTCCACCGGCTCCTGAAGCGCCGTCCGCGGGCGTCGCAATCGCCGCGAAATCTTCGACGCGCAGATTCACCTTCTGCGCGTAGGCCTTCGAGCCGCCATAGCTCTTTAGCGCGATATTCAGATCGCCGTTCGCCGAGCGCATGTAACCGTACAGGATCGCCGAGCCGGCTTCGATGTTCGCACCCGGTTCGGTCAGGTCCTTCACATTTCGTAGCAGCCCGCGGTGCGCCTGTGGCACGACCTGCATCAGGCCCGTCGCGCCATTGGCGCCGCGGGCCTTTTCCTTGAAGCGGGATTCGATCGAGATGATGGCGAGCAGCAGCGCCGGAGGAAGGGAGTATTTGTTGGCGGCGGATTGCACCGCGTCGGAGATCTTTTGAGCTTTTTCTTTGCCAACACCGAACTTCTGGATCAGGTACGCCGATATTCGGTCGGTGTTTTCGTCGGCCGACGCGGTTTGCGCGAGGCCGAGCGAAAGCACGATCAGGCAAAGTAACCGGCTCATAGCGGACGTTTGAGGAAGCAAAGATCCGCGCATTATAGCGCCGCTGTGCCGGGCGGCGCCTTTCGTCGACAGTTTTTGTCTTTTAAATCAAGGGTGACCAGAACTCTTCGCGTTTTTCGATCCGCGCATTTGCCCGCCTTGGCCTTCAGGTCATAACCGTCGGTCAGCGCCGGGAGGACCGGGGCGCTACGTCGATATCATGCTCCGACCAGACCGGACGCTCGCCCGTTTTGCGCGTCAGCGGCGCGTCGGTCATGTTGACGTTCACGCGCAGAGCGACCGGCGCGGAGTGGTCAAACAGCGTTTTGCCGTGCAACTTTGTTCAGTTAGTTGCACTTTTGCATCGAGGTAGCAATCGGACCTGCTCGTGGACGGATGAAGGCTCGGGTCTTCAGGCTCGAAGCGCTCGATCGCGCGGCGACGGGTCACCTGCTCGCGTCATGGTTCGCGCGGATTTGAGACAATGCGCGTCGGCCGTGCGTCTCGTTGCGCACCGCTTCGATGAACAACCGATGTTTTCAACTATGAGCAAGACCGCGTTTATTCCCAGCGTCCCGGGCACATCGGAGGACGACTTCGAGATTTCGGCGGGCGCGAAGATGGCCGGCTACCAGCGCTTCTTCGGCGTGTTGAAGGTCGTGCGCACGACCGACGGTCGCGTACTGTTTCCGTTCGACGGCGCGCCCGAACTGGGCCCGCATCCGAGCCGCGTCGAAGCGCTCGCGGCCGCTCAGGTGTATGGCGAACATATCGTCGCGAGCGATCTGGCGCGGCCGGAGTTGTAGGCCGATACGGCCTCGAACCGGGCCCATCCCAACGGACCGGAGATCTCCGTCAACGCGCCCGCACCCGGCGCGCAGCCCCGGCCCCCGAACGCGCCGCGAGCACGCCACCGATCACGCCGCCGATATGGCTCTGCCACGACACATCGGGATAGATCGGCAGCACACCGAACAGCAAACTCAGCCCGTAGCTGCCGACCACGACTAGAGCCACGAGGATCGACACCAGATTGCGCGTGTAGTAGCCGCGTGCGACCAGGTAACCCGCGTAGCCGAACACCAGTCCACTTGCGCCGATGTGCACCGAATACGGCGCACCGAAGAGCCACGCGCAAAGGCCGGCGCCGAGCATCGAGCCGATGGTCGCGCGCCAGAAGCCGCCGATGTCCGGCCACGTACACAGCCAGCCCAGCACGACGAGCCCGCTCGTGTTGGCCGCGATGTGCCCTACGCTCGCATGCAGCCACGGCGCGAACAGAATTCCCTGCAAGCCATCCAGTGAACGCGGCACGACGCCGTGTTCGTCCAGATGCAGGAACGGCAGCGCAACCGACAGAAAGAACACGGCCCACATCGAACCGACGAACAGCGCGATCAGTACGACTCGCGACTTGAGCCTCTCGTTGAGCGGGTTCGGAGATGAGGTCTTCATAGTGACGAGGCCACGGGGATGTCGACAGAGGGTAGTCGATGTGGCGTCGTCACGTCGAGGCATCGTGGGACCACAGATGCCGATTGGAGCGGTGAATGTTTGGTCAGCCGCACCGCATGGCGGTGCGGCTGATTTGGCGCGATCCTGTGCGGCCTGGTTCGTTCGCCGTTACGTCTTCGGCTTCGTCACTCCACCGTCACCGACTTCGCCAGGTTGCGTGGCTTATCCACATCCGTGCCACGCGCACAAGCGGTGTGATACGCGAGCAACTGCAGCGGCACCACGTGCAGGATCGGCGACAGCAGGCCATAGTGCTCCGGCATCCGGATCACATGCAGTCCTTCGTCGTTGACGATCCTCGTATCCGCATCGGCGAACACATACAGCTCGCCGCCGCGCGCACGCACTTCCTGGATGTTCGACTTCAGCTTTTCGAGCAGCGCGTCGTTCGGCGCGACCGTCACCACCGGCATCGCTTCGGTCACGAGCGCCAGTGGCCCGTGCTTCAGCTCGCCGGCCGGATAGGCCTCGGCGTGGATATACGAAATCTCCTTGAGCTTCAGCGCACCTTCGAGCGCGATCGGATAGTGCATGCCGCGTCCGAGGAACAACGCATGTTCCTTGCGCGAAAACTCTTCCGACCACGCGATGATCTGCGGCTCGAGCGCGAGCACGCTGTTGAGCGCAGCCGGCAGGTGGCGCAACTGCTTCAGATAACTCGCTTCCTGCTCGTCGTTCAGGCGGCCGCGCAGCTTCGCGAGCGTTGCCGCCAGCGTGAACAGCGCGACCAGCTGGGTCGTGAATGCCTTGGTCGATGCAACGCCGATCTCGCGGCCCGCGTGCGTGAGGAACGACAGTTCGGTCTGTCGCACCATTGCGCTCGTGCCGACGTTGCAGATCGCGAGCGTGTGCTTGTGGCCGAGTTCCTGCGCGTGCTTGAGCGCCGCGAGCGTGTCGGCGGTTTCGCCCGACTGCGAGATCACCACCACCAGCGACTTCGGATTCGGCACCGACTCGCGATAGCGATACTCGCTCGCGATTTCGACCTGAGTCGGAATCTTCGCGACCGACTCGAGCCAGTACTTGGCCGTGAGTCCCGAGTAGTAGCTGGTGCCGCACGCGAGAATCAGCAGGCTATCGATGTCCGCGAACACCTGGCGTGCGCCTTCGCCAAAGATCGACGCATCGAACGCGTCGGCTTGCGGAATCGTGTCGGTGATCGCGCGCGGCTGCTCGAAGATTTCCTTCTGCATGAAGTGGCGATATGGGCCGAGTTCGACCGCGCCGCCATAGGCCGCGACCTGACGCACCTCGCGTTGCGCGATCTCGCCCTGGCGATCGGCGATGCGCACGCCATCGAGCGACAGTTCGCAGACGTCGCCTTCCTCGAGGAAGATGAAGCGCTCGGTGCTGCCCGCGAGCGCGAGCGCGTCCGAAGCGAGGAAGTTTTCGCCGTTGCCGAGTCCGACCACGAGCGGCGAGCCCTGGCGGGCGCCGACCACGGTATGCGGCTGATCCTTATGCAGCACCGCGATCGCATACGCGCCGTGCAGTTGTGCGATCGCCTCGCGCACCGCGGCGAACAGGTCGCCGCGATACAGGCTATGGATCAGGTGAGCAATAACCTCGGTGTCGGTCTGCGAAACGAACTCGTAACCCTTGCCGCGCAGCATTTCGCGCAAGGTCTCATAGTTTTCGATGATGCCGTTGTGTACCAACGCCAGCGCATCGCGCGAGAAGATCGGGTGCGCGTTATCGGTGACCGGCGCGCCATGTGTGGCCCAGCGTGTATGCGCAATGCCCGTCACGCCTTCGAGGTGAGTGTCGCGCACCTGAGCGTCGAGATCGGCGACGCGCGCGACGCTGCGTGCGCGGCTCGGCCCGCGAGCGCCGAGCACGGACACGCCGCACGAATCGTAGCCGCGATATTCGAGGCGCCGCAGTCCTTCGATCAGGACGGGAACGATGTTACGTTGCGCAACCGCGCCGACAATGCCGCACATGGTGTATTCCTTTTCAGTGCCGGATTCAGTGAGCGCGCCTCGTGGACACGCCGTATCGATCAGCTTTTCTTTTTGACAGGGCGCACGTAGCCCGTCTTGCTCGTCTGGGTTTTATCGTTCAACACCAGCGCGTTGGCGGCGACGTCTTTCCACACCGTAGTGCCGGCCGCGATCGTCGCGCCGCGCTGCACGCGCACCGGTGCGACCAGTTGCGTGTCCGAGCCGACGAACACGTCGTCCTCGATCACGGTGCGGAATTTGTTGGCGCCGTCGTAGTTGCAGGTGATCGTGCCCGCGCCGATGTTCACGCGCGCGCCGACATCCGCATCGCCGATGTAGGTGAGGTGGTTGGCTTTCGAGCCATGACCGAGCACCGCGTTCTTGATCTCGACGAAGTTCCCTACATGAGACTCGTCTTGAAGCGCCGCGCCTGTGCGCAAGCGCGCATACGGACCGACAACGGCATTCGCGCCGACTTCCGCGCCTTCGATGTGCGTGAACGCATCGACGCGCGTACCCGCGCCGATACGCGCGTTGCGGATCACGCAGTTCGGCCCGATGCTGACGTTGTCAGCGAGCGACACGCGGCCTTCGAACACGCAGTTGACGTCGATCGATACGTCGCGGCCGCATTCGAGCGTGCCGCGCACGTCGACGCGCGCGGGGTCGGCGAGCGTCACGCCCGCGACCAGCAGTGCGTCGGCGACATTGCGCTGATGAATCCGCTCGAGTTCGGCGAGCTGCTGCTTGCTGTTGACGCCGAGCGTTTCCCACTCGTCGTCGGGCTGCGTGGTGACGACTTCGAGGCCGGCTTCGATCGCCATCTCGACCGCATCGGTCAGATAGAACTCGCCTTGCGCGTTATCGTTCTTGAGCGCTGCGAGCCAGCCGGTGAGGCGCGCGGTGGGCGCGACGATGATGCCGGTGTTGATTTCAGCGATCTTCAGCTGCTCGGGATTCGCGTCCTTCTGCTCGACGATGCGCTGCACGTTGCCGTGCTGATCGCGCACGATGCGGCCGTAGCCGGTCGGGTCGTCGAGCGTGACGGTGAGCACGCCGTAGCCGTCCTGGCCGGCGCGCTCTGTCAGTGCACGCAGCGTTTGCGCGCGCGTGAGCGGCACGTCGCCATAGAGCACCAGCGTGGACGACGAAGGATCGAGCAGCGGCAGCGCCTGCTGCACCGCGTGGCCGGTGCCGAGCTGTTGCTCCTGCACCGCGAACTGGATATCGGGCGCGGCGACGGCTTCTCGCACAGCTTCGGCGCCGTGGCCGATCACGACGATCAGGCGTGCGGGCTTCAGCGCGCGGGCGGTGTCGATGACATGAGCGAGGAGCGGCCGGCCGGCCAGAGGATGGAGCACCTTGGGAAGCGCGGACCGCATGCGCTTGCCGGTACCTGCCGCCAAAATGACGATGTTCATGGCGTCGGCAAATAGACGAGTTTGGAGCGGACGATTCTATCATGCTGCACCTGCAACAAAGGCCGCAGACGCGGCCTTCGCAGGGCGCGCAAGCCAGTGAAAAACCGCCGGAATGCCGCCAAAACAAGCAATTTTCGCTCGTTACAGGTCGTCGAACTGGACCAGCGGAATGGTCTTCGCGCCGCTGAGCGGCGCGACTTCGTCGCCGGTCGAGCACGGTTCTTCGTCGAACGCGATGTCGCCCTGCGGGTCGGCCTCGCCGGTCGCGCGCAGCCCCGCGAACGGAAACAGCTGGTGATCCATCAGATGCGACGGCACGACGTTCGACAACGCATTGAACATGTTCTCGATGCGGCCCGGGAAACGCTTCTCCCAGTCGCGCACCAGCGCCTTCATTTCCGCGCGCTTCAGGTTTGGTTGGCTACCGCACAGATTGCACGGAATGATCGGGAATTCGCGCAGCTCCGCGTACTTCTCCAGATCGGTTTCCTTCACGTAGGCAAGCGGCCGGATCACGATGTTTTTGCCGTCGTCCGATTGCAGTTTGGGCGGCATGCCCTTCAGCTTGCCGCCGTAGAACAGGTTCAGCAGCAGCGTCTGCAGGATGTCGTCGCGATGGTGGCCGAGCGCAATCTTGGTCGCGCCGAGTTCGCCGGCGACGCGATACAGGATGCCGCGCCGCAGCCGCGAGCACAGCGAGCAGGTGGTCTTGCCCTCCGGCACGAGCCGCTTGACGATGCTGTAGGTGTCCTGGTTCTCGATATGAAACGGGATGTCGAGCTGGGTCAGATACTCGGGCAGCACGTGCTCGGGAAAGCCCGGCTGCTTCTGGTCGAGGTTGACCGCGACGATGTCGAAATTGATTGGGGCGCGCTCGCGCAGGCGCATCAGGATGTCGAGCATCGCGTAGCTATCTTTGCCGCCGGACAGGCACACCATTACCTTGTCGCCGTCCTCGATCATGTTGTAGTCGCCGATCGCCTGGCCAACCTGGCGCGCGAGGCGCTTGAACAGCTTGTTGTTCTCGTACGCTTCCTTCTGTTCGCGGCGCGTCAGCGGCGATTTCGGGGCGCGCGCCGCGTTCGGCGCCGCGCTGGTCTCGGCGGCCTGGTTGCCTGCGTTCAGCATTTCCGGTGCATTCATCGCTCAGTCCTCCTTGATGCGGAAGACTTCGACACCGACCGCATCGCAGTCCGGATACACGTCCGGCTTCTCGGTCGACACGCGCGCGCCGCGCACCTGCGGATGTTCGAGCATCACGCGCACGAGGTCGTCGCACAGCGTTTCCTGCAGATGGATGTGACCTTGCGACACGCGCTTGGCGATCGTCGAGCGCATGAAGTCGTAGTCGACGACTTCGGTGAGCTTGTCGTGCACCGGCGTGGACATCGCGAGCGGCACGAACAGTTCGACGTTGATCACGACGCGCTGCTCGCCGCGCTTTTCGAAGTCGTGCACGCCAATATTGATGTGCACTTCGTAATTGCGCAGAAACAGCCGGCGGCAATCGGCGAGCCGGGGGTGCGAAAGAGCGGCAAACATGTTCGTTCCAATCAAAAAAGCGTGCGGGCACGCAAAGGGACGCTGCGCTACACGCGACGGCGGCCTCGAAGGCCGGCCGCGCGCGCGTATCAGGCGCCCGTCAAAAACATTACGTCGCGCGGCAGCGGCACGAGATGCTGCCCGCCGTCGACCACCAGCGTCGTTCCGGTGACGCCGGCTGCATCCGCGAGATACAGCGCGGCGGCGACGATATCCTCGGGCCGCGACGCACGGCCCAGAGGCGTCATACGGTGAGCGGCCTCGAACCCGTGCTGGGTCTGGTCGCCCGATTGCATCGTCAGGCCGGGCGCGAGCCCGACCACCCGGACCTTCGGCGCGAGCGCCTGGGCGAGCGCGACCGTCGCGGTCTGCAGCGCCGCCTTCGACAGCGTGTACGACAGATAGTCCGGGTTCATGTTGTATAGCTTCTGGTCCAGCACATTGATGACCACGCTGCGCTGGCTTTCGTCGCGCAACGCGGCATCGGGCGTCGCGTCGTAAAGCATGCGCGCGAGCACCAGCGGCGCGCCGACGTTCATCGCGGTCAGCTTCAGCAGCAGGTCATAGCCGACGTCGCGCGCCGTGTCTTCCTCGAAGCGCGACGCGTTGTTGACGATGCACGACGGCCGCCCGAGCGCCGCGGTGCAGTCCGGCAGCAGCCGCGCGACCTGCGCTTCGTCGCCAAGCTCGGCATGCAGTGCGACCGCGCGGCGGCCCAGCGCGCCGATCTGCGCGACCACTTCGTCGGCGTCCTCGCGGGAGGCGCCGTAGTGCACGGCCACGTCCCAGCCGCGTGCGGCGAAGCCGAGAGCGAGCGCGCGCCCGATGCGGCGCGCGGCGCCGGTAACCAGCACGACGCGCGGCGGTTCAGTCGGCGCTTCGGCCGCGCGGGCAGCGATGTCCGGGGAAACGGTCATTTACAATGCGGGGATGAATCCGAAAGCTCACCAACCCGATAGTTTACCTGCTCCCGGCCAGAGCGCGCTCGCGCAGTCCGACGCGCTCGTCGCCGAAATCCGCGCGCAGCTCGACGCGGCCGGCGGCTGGCTGCCGTTCGACCGCTACATGGAGCGCGCGTTGTACGCGCCGGGGCTCGGCTACTACAGCGGCGGTGCGCGCAAATTCGGCCTGCGCGCCGACGACGGCAGCGACTTCGTCACCGCGCCGGAATTGTCGCCGCTGTTCGCCGCGACGCTCGCGCGCCCGGTCGCCGAAGCGTTGGAGGCGAGCGGCACGCGCGACGTGATGGAGTTCGGCGCCGGCACCGGCAAGCTCGCCGCGGGACTGCTCAATGCGCTCGACACGCTCGGCGCCGAATTCGACAGCTATTCGATCGTCGATCTGTCGGGTGAACTGCGCGAACGGCAGCGCGAAACGATCGCGGGGGCCGCGCCCGCGCTGCTCGCCAAAGTGCGCTGGCTCGACGCGTTGCCGGAGCGCTTCGAAGGCGTGGTGATCGGCAACGAGGTGCTCGATGCGATGCCGGTACGGCTCTTCGCGCATAACGGCGGTGTCTGGCACGAGCGCGGCGTGGTGTGGCGCGACGGCGCATTCGGGTTCGACGACCGCCCCGTCGCGGCCGCCGCGGATCAGGCGCTGCTGACCGAAATCGATACAGATCGCGAGAACGCCGGCAACGGCTATGTGACCGAAACGCACGAAGCCGCGCGTGCCTTCACGCGCACGATCTGCACGATGCTCGCGCGCGGCGCGATCTTGCTGATCGACTACGGCTTTCCGCGCCACGAGTACTACCACGATCAGCGCGCGCAGGGCACGCTGATGTGCCACTACCGGCATCGCGCGCACGGCGACCCGTTCCTGTACCCCGGTCTGCAGGACATCACAGCGCACGTCGAATTCACCGGCATCGCCGAGGCGGGCGTCGAGACCGGCGCGGATCTGCTCGGCTTCACGTCGCAAGCGCGCTTCCTGCTGAACGCGGGCGTCACCGAGGTGCTCGGCGAAATCGATCCCGCCGACACCAGGCGTTTTCTGCCAGCGGCCAACGCGGTACAAAAGCTGCTGTCCGAGGCGGAGATGGGCGAGCTCTTCAAGGTGATCGCGTTTTCGCGCGGACTCGACGATACGCTGCGCGCCTTTTCGAGCGGCGACCGCTCGCATACGCTGTGATTGTGAAGCCGCTCAGGTTCGAGGACTCGCGATGATTCGCTGGCTTTTGACTACCTTCGTCGCCGTCGCGGTGCTGTCGTCGTGCTGGCCCTGGCTGAGGAAGCTCGGCATCGGCCGGATGCCCGGCGACGTGACCTTGCGGCTGTTCGGCCGCGAGTATCCGTTTCCGTTCATGTCGACGCTGGTGCTGTCGATACTGTTGTCGCTGTTGGCGCGGGTGCTGTAGGCACCGCGCGCCGCTTCACGTTACCGCCGCTTCAGGCAAGCGCCGCCTCCACCGCGCGCACCCGCTTCTCATGCACGGCGTCCTTGATGCCCGCCGGCGCATCGGCGAGCCGCTTGGCCACCGCTCCCGCATCCACGCCTCGCGCGGCCACCAGCGCCACCCTCAGCCGCTCGGCCTGCGGGTACTCGCTCATCTCGAGGCCGAGCCGCCCGCGCGCATCGGACTCGCAGGCCTGCAGCGCCTCGGCGAAGCGCGCCGGCTTCCTGATCGCGTCGCTGCGCTCGAGCAGGCGCACCAGCGCCGCCGCCCCCATTTCCATCACGCGATGAATATTGCCGTGCTCGCGCGCGACCAGCACCGCCAGATCGCGACACTCGTTCGGCACGCGCAGCCGCTCGCACAATGGCTTCAGCAGATCGACGCTGCGGCCCTCGTGACCGATGTGCCGCGGCAGTTGCTCCTCGGGCGTGGTCGCCTTGCCGAGATCGTGTGTCAGCGCGGCGAAGCGCACCGGCAGCGTGTAGCCCTGCCGCGCGGCATGGTCCAGCACCATCATCACGTGCACACCGGTATCGACCTCGGGGTGATAGTCGGCGCGCTGCGGCACGCCGAACAGCGCGTCGATCTCCGGCAGAATCCGCGCGAGCGCGCCGCACTCGCGCAGCACGTCGAACATCCGCGACGGCTTCTTCTCCATCAGCCCGCGCGATACTTCCTGCCACACACGTTCGGCCACCAGTGCATCGGCTTCGCCGTCGGCGACCATCTCGCGCATCAGCGCCAGCGTTTCCGGCGCGACCGTGAAGTCGACGAAGCGCGCCGCAAAACGCGCGATGCGCAGAATCCGCACCGGATCTTCGAGGAACGCATCGCTGACATGGCGAAACAGCCGCGCCTGCAAGTCAGCCTGGCCGTTGAACGGATCGATGACGGGGCCGGTCAGCTCACCGTCCGGGCGCACCTCGCGCGCCATCGCGTTGATCGTCAGATCACGGCGCGCGAGGTCTTCTTCGAGCGTCACGTCGGGCGCATAGAAAAACTGGAAGCCGTGATAGCCGGCCGCCGTCTTGCGCTCGGTGCGCGCGAGCGCGTACTCCTCGTGCGTCTGTGGATGCAGGAATACCGGAAAGTCCTTGCCCACCGGCCGATAGCCCTGCGCGACCATCTGCTCGGGCGTCGCACCCACCACCACATAGTCGCGGTCCTGCACCGGTACGCCGAGCAGCTCGTCGCGGACCGCGCCACCTACTGCATAGATATTCATGGGCATTCGTCTTGATAGGCGATCGCGTGCGTTTCGCGGCGCGAGGCGTCGATCCATGCATTGACCGCGGGCAGCTCGGTAAGCCGCTCGACATAAGCGACTGAGGCCTCGGACAACGCCGGCTTCCACGTGTTGAAGCGCATCGCGACAGGCGCGTACATCGCGTCCGCAATGCCGAATTCGCCGAACAGGAACGGACCGCCGTAGGTGTCGAGGCAGTCGCGCCAGATCGTCTCGATCCGCGCGATGTCGGCGAGCGCGCCCGGCGTCGCGTTCTTGCCCGGGAACGACGCGCGGATGTTCATCCACATCTTCGAGCGCAACTCGCCGAAGCCCGAATGCATCTCGGCGCTGACGCTGCGGGCATGCGCGCGCGCCGCCGCGTCGCGCGGCCACAGCGCGTGTTGGGGAAAGCGCTCGGCAAGCGTTTCGGCGATCGCGAGCGAATCCCACACGGCCTGCCCGGCGTCGTCGATCAGGCACGGCACCTTGCCCGGTCCGCGGGGCGCCTGAGCGCGGATCTTCGCATTCGTGTCCGCTTCGTTTAGCAGGATCAGTTCCTCGTCGAACGGAATGCCGAAGTGCGTGAGCAGCAGCCACGGACGCATCGACCACGACGAATAGTTCTTGTCACCAATCAGCAGTTTCATGCTTGTTATCAGGGAGTGGGAAATAGGTTTCAGCGCCCCGCGCTGGCGCGGAACGTGTCGAGTCGCGATCCCGAGGCCGCGCCGGTCAGATACGTCGGCACGATCGCTTCGATGCTGACCGGTTCGAGTCCGAGCTCCGGCGCGAGCGGCCCGCTGAGAATATCGGCGACCTTCATCGAATCGAGATTGTCGCGCGAAATCACCGGTTCGCCCGGCGCCAATTCGAAGCTCAGCGCCTGCAGCCGCGCGAGCGGCTCGGGCAGACGGATGATGCGCGCATGCTTGCCGATCACGTCGCCGCAATACGACACCAGGTCTTCGAGCGTATAGACGGTGGGGCCGCCGAGTTCGTAGGTGCGGCCGCTCCCGCCATCCATATCGAGCACGTTGACGATCGCCTTCGCGACGTCGCCGACATAGACCGGCTGGAATTGCGCGTCCGGCATCGCGAGCGGGATGGCCGGAAACACGCGCTGCAAAAACGCGAACTTGTTCAGAAACGCGTCCTCGGGACCGAACACGACGGACGGCCGGAAGATCGTCCACGCGACGTTCGCCGCATGCACGGCTTTCTCGCCGTCGCCCTTCGAGCGCGCATACATGCTCGGGCCGCCCGGATTGGCGCCGAGCGCGCTCAGATGAATCAGCCGATGCACGCCCTTGCCTTCGCAGGCGGCGACGATGCGCGTCGGCAACTCGACGTGCGCATGCGCGAACTCCCGTCCATAAGGCTTGCCGCGTTTGCCGTTCAGGATACCGACGAGGTTGATCACGCAATCCGCGCCTTCGACGAAGCGCGCGAGCTGCACTGGATCGAACACGTCGGTTTCGAGCACGTCGATTGGCAGCATGGTCAGATGGCGCGCGTTGTAGCGTCGCCGTGTGGCGACGCGCACGTCCTTGCCCATTTCGACGAGCGAGTTGACGAGGTAGCTGCCGATGAATCCGGAGCCGCCGATGACCGCGATAGCTTGATGTCGCATTTTTCGACTCCCTGATGGAAGCCGCGGCAACGGCTGGCGAAGCGCGCCGCAACCTCGAAACGAGATTGCGGCGGCAAGGCGCTTACGGTGCGATGTAACCCAGGCGCGCCTTCAGCGATTGCGGACGGCCTTCGAACAATGCCGCGTAGTAGACCGTGTTGGACAGCACATTCTTGACGTAGTCGCGAGTTTCCTGGAACGGAATCGCCTCGGCGAACACCGCGCCTTCGACCGGGCGCTGCAGCGACTGCCGCCAGTTGCGCGGACGGCCCGGACCTGCGTTGTAGCCAGCGGTGGCCAGCACGGCGGACCCGTCGAACTGATTGTAGATCATCGCCAGGTAGTTCGTGCCGAGCAGGATGTTGGTGTTGATGTCGTTCATCTGCTCGCGCGAGAGCGGGCCCAGACCGATTTTCTTCGCGACCAGTTGCGCGGTGGCGGGCATCAGCTGCATCAGTCCGCCCGCGCCGACGTCCGAGCGCGCGTTGATGATGAAGCGCGACTCCTGGCGAATCAGCCCGTACGCCCACTCGACGTCGAGCCCGCTCGACTGCGCGTCCTGCTCGACGATGTTGCGGAACGGCGATAGATAGCGCAGTGAAAAATCGTGCTCGCTCTTCGTGCGGTCCGCGGTGTTGACGGTGCGGTCGTACAGCTCGATGCGGCGCGCGTACTCGGCGGCCGCCAGCAGTTGCCGGTCGGTCATGCCGCGCAGCGGCCAGTTCCACTCGCGATTGCCTTCGAGCCGCAGATTCAGCTCATAGAAGCGCTGCGCCAGATCGAAGCCCGGCGTGGTGCCGGCCTGTTGCACTTCGGCGTCGGTGACCGTGGTTTTCGGCGGCACGGTGATCTTCTGGCCGAGTTCTTCGAGCGCAAGCTGGCCGTAGAAGTTGAAGTTCGACGCGATCGACTGGAATTCCTGGTTGGCCGTGGCCGTGTCGCCGGCCTGCTTCAGCGCGCGCGCGTGCCAATACACCCACGACGGCTGCTTGCGCAGCGACTCGGGCATCTGCTCGATCGACCAGCGCGCCATGTTCCAGTCGCCGGCGAGCAATGCACTGCGCGTGCGCCACTCATACGCGGGATTCGACAGCGGCGCGTTCGCCGACAGCCGGAACCAGTCAACCGCGCCAGGCATCTGCTTGAGCGCACCCTGATAGCCGATCGTGCCCCAGCCGATCGCGCGCTCCGGCGAATTCAGCGACGGCGCGACCGACGCGAACGTGGCCGCGGCCATGGCCGGATCGTTGCGCGCCATGCGCGTGATCGCGAGCAGCGCCAGCTGATGCGATTGCGCATCCGGTCCGACGCCGCGCGCGAGCAGTAGCGGCGGCGTATTGGCGGCCTGGCTGAACAGCACCGGGTCGGGCGGCTGGTCGCCGAGTGCGTCGACGAGCTTGCTGCCGGTGTTCGTGTAGTTCTGTTCGTACGCGAGACGGATCTGCGCCCAGATGTCGTCGGCGCTGAACTGGCGGTTCACGCCGAGCACCGTGATCAGATCGACGCAGCCGTCGCCGTACCACTTCGGATCGACGAGCAGCGTGCGCGCCGCGTCCGCGACGTTCTCACCGCGCGACGCGCGCGATTCGAGCGCGTAGCACTTGACCTGAGTGTCGTCGTCGAGCACGAACTTCGCGTACTGCTGGTCGAAGTTGCGCCAGTCATGGCGCGTGCCGAGCACGGTCAGGTAGTCGTTGCGCATGCGATCGGCGATCGCCTGACCGTCGTACTTCTGCAGGAACGCGAGCACCGGCGCGTCCGGCGCGTCGATGCGCGCATGGCCGGTCGAATCGAACAACTGCGGCTTGATCTGGAAGTACTCCAGATACGAGGGCGCCGGATAATTCGGGATCATGCTCGCTAGCTGGGCTGCACGCGCTGCGTCGTTAGTGCGCGCGGCTTCGCGAAGCTGGACGAAAATCTGGTCGTCGTTCGTAAGTTGGGAGATCGGAAGAGGCTTGACGGCCGAGGCAGTGGTGCAGGCCACGAGTGCCGCTGCAGCCAGCGCGATACCGGCCGCGCGATATACTCGAAAAAGGCGTTTTGACATCGTTGTTTCTGGAGCGCGAATTGGACCCAAGCATAGCATGCAACCCTGTCCCCGCAACGAAAAAGGCGCTGCGCCGGATGTTGCTGGAAAGCCGTCTGCATGCGGCTTCCGAGCCGTCGAAGAACGCCGCGCTCGGGCGTCGAATACTCGATGCTTTGAAGCACTACGCGGTACGCAGCGCCGGATTCTACTGGCCGCTCGCCGGAGAGTTCGACGCGCGCGGCGCGATCGGGGTCTGGCTCGCCGCGGATCCGCATCACGAAGCCAGTCTGCCAATCATTAAAGAACGTGGCATGGCACTCGAATTCCATGCGTGGACCCCCGCGACACCGATGAAAATCGGTCATCACAAGATTGCCGAGCCCACCTCGGGGCGCGTCGTGCTGCCCGAACTGCTGTTCGTGCCCTGCGTGGGTTTCGACTCGGACGGCTACCGCCTTGGCTATGGCGGCGGCTATTACGACCGCACGCTGGCCGGCTGGCCGGCAGCTCACAAGCCGATCACGGTAGGCATCGCGTACGAAGCGTGCCGCACCGACACGCTGGAACGCGAGGCCCACGACATTCCGCTCGATCTGATCGTGACCGAAGCGGGGTTTCATCCGGCGCTGCCGGACTGAACTCGCGATGCACGGCGTGTGATGCGCAGCGTTTGCGCGGTATTTCCTCGTTACAGCGAAGCGGCCGCGCGCGCCGCCGTGTCGTACAGCCCCGACGCATTGCGCATCAACTGCGCGGCCTCGCCGATCTGCTGGTTGGTCAGGCCGCTTTCCTTGAGCGTCGAGATCAGGCAGTTTTCGCGCACCTCCCGATACTTCAGGCATAGCTCGCGGCCCGCCTCGGTTGCGGAAAAGAACACTTCCTTGCCGGTCTTTTCGCTTTTTACGTACCCTCTAGCTACGAGCTTCTTCAACGCGTAAGTCGCGACGTGCGTGTCTTCGATGTTCAGCACGAAGCAGATGTCCGCGAGCTTCTTGCGGCGCTCGCGATGGCTCACGTGGTGCAGCAGCGACACCTCGATCGCGGTCATGTCCTTGTCGCCGGCCGCCGACATGCAGCGCACCATCCAGCGGTTGAACGCATTGCCCGCCATGATCAGCGCGTACTCGAGCTCGGACAGTTCCGCGCTGCTCTCGGAGACGAGGTGTTCCGACGAAATGATCTTGGTGGGATGACGCGTCATACGAGGGTCCCGTGACGAAAATGGGCTGGAAAAGTGTCGCAAGTGTACGACGATGCCTCATCGCCGACGAGCCTGGCAAAAACGCTTATTGGTAAATCGTCAATATTTTATTGATAATGTATTCTCCAATCGTCGCCGACTCCATGCGGACATGCGCCCACGCGTCGCGCCGTCC
Source organism: Paraburkholderia atlantica (assembly GCF_000092885.1). NCBI lineage: Bacteria > Pseudomonadati > Pseudomonadota > Betaproteobacteria > Burkholderiales > Burkholderiaceae > Paraburkholderia > Paraburkholderia atlantica. The sequence continues at coordinate 3,273,964 of NC_014117.1, forward strand.
GCCTCATTTTCAGACTCGATCCGGGCCGCCCACACATGAGCCAACCACGAATCTTTCCACTCGGCGATGCCGCGCTCGTCTGCGAAGCGCCCCCGCCCGCCACGCTGGAGTGCCAGCAGCGCGTATGGGCTGCCGCTGAAGCCGCGCGCGAGTGGCCGCAGGTGCTGGAAGTCGTGCCCGGCATGAACAATCTGACGCTCGTGTTCGACCCGCTCGTAACCGACGCCGATGCGCTCGGCGAGCAGTTGCTGACGGCGTGGAACGCAGCGGCCAAAGTCGCCGCGCCGGGACGCGACGTCGAAATACCGGTGCAGTACGGCGGCGCATTCGGCCCCGATCTGCAGGCGGTCGCCGAACATACGGGCTTGAGCGCAAACGAGGTCGTCGAGCGTCATGCGGGCGGCGCCTACGTCGTGTTCTTTCTCGGCTTCCAGCCCGGCTTCGCCTATATGGGTGGGCTCGACGCCGCGCTGCACACGCCGCGCCGCGCGTCGCCACGGCTGGAGGTGCCGGCGGGCTCGGTCGGCATCGGCGGCGAGCAGACCGGCATCTATCCGGCGGTGTCGCCGGGCGGCTGGCAGCTGATCGGCCGCACCGAGGTGCCGCTGTTCGACCCGGCGCGCCGCCCGCCCACCCTGCTGCAGCCCGGCGACCGGGTGCGCTTCACGATCGCGGGGATGCACACATGATCGACGTGATCCGCGCGGGTCTCCAGACCACGATCCAGGACCTCGGCCGCCACGGCTACCGGCATCTCGGTGTCGCGATGAGTGGTGCGCTCGACCGGCTGTCGCTCGAAGTCGGCAACCGGCTGGTCGGCAATCGCCCCGACGCGGCCGGGCTCGAAATCACCTTCGGCCCGACCGTGCTGCGCTTTCTGCGCGCAACGCGCGTCGCGATCGCCGGCCCCGACTTCGGCTCGACGCTCGACGGCAAGCCGGTCTATTCATGGTGGAGCCTGCCCGTGCAGGCAGGCCAGGAGCTCGTGCTGAACGCGGCCAAGCGCGGCATGCGCGGTTATGTCTGCGTGGCGGGCGGCATCGACGTGCTGCCGATGCTCGGCTCGCGCAGCACCGACCTCGCCGGCCGCTTCGGTGGACTCGGCGGCCGCGCGCTCAATGACGGCGACCGTCTGCCGGTCGGCGCGCCGCCGCAGCGCGGCCACCTCGGCTTCGCGCCCGAGGCGCCCGCGTTCGGCGTGAAGGCGCCCACATGGTGCAAATTCGTGCTGGTCCCCGAGCCGCTGCGGCGCGGCCGACATCCGTCGGGCGTGCCGTGGGCGATTCCGATCCGCGTGCTGCGCGGCCCCGAATACGACAGCTTCACCCCGGATGCGCAGCACTCGTTCTGGTCCGACGAGTGGCTCGTCACGCCGAACAGCAACCGCATGGGCTACCGCCTCGCCGGCACGGAGCTCAAACGCACGCACAAGACCGATCTGCTGTCGCACGCGGTGCTGCCCGGCACGATCCAGGTGCCGCCGAACGGTCAGCCGATCGTGCTGATGAGCGACGCGCAGACCACCGGCGGCTATCCGAAGATCGGCGCGGTGATCCAGGCCGATCTGTGGAAGCTCGCGCAGGTGCGGCTGAACGCGGCGGTCCGTTTCATCCCGACGACGCCGTACGAGGCGCGCCAGGCTTTGCTGGAAGAACGCACGTATCTGCGGCAGATCGATGCCGCGATCGCGATGCATGAAGAGCGTTGCACGCGCCAGGCGGCGCTCGCGGCGCTGTAACGGTGAATAGAGGAATCCCCATGGAAATCGATCTGAACGCCGATCTCGGCGAAGGTTGCGGCTCCGATGAGGCGCTGCTCGACCTCGTGAGCTCGGCCAACATCGCGTGCGGCTGGCATGCGGGCGGTCCCAACGCGATGCGCGACTGCGTGCGCTGGGCCGTGCAGAAAGGCGTGTCGATCGGCGCGCATCCGAGCTTCAACGATCCCGAGAATTTCGGCCGCAAGGAGATGGATCTGCCGGCGGGCGAGATCTATGCGGGCGTGCTGTATCAGCTCGGCGCGCTGTCGGCGATCGCGCAGGCCGAGGGCGGACGCATCGCGCACGTGAAGCCGCACGGCGCGCTGTACAACCAGGCCGCGCGCGACGCGAAAATCGCCGACGCGATCGTCTCCGCGGTGCACGACTTCGATCCGTCGGTGGCGGTGTTCGCGCTGGCCAACAGCGGGCTCGTCAGCGCCGCGCGCAACGCGGGTCTGACCGCGATCGAGGAGGTGTTCGCCGATCGCGGCTATCGCGCCGACGGCTCGCTGGTGCCGCGCAAGGAGCCTGGCGCGCTGCTCGACGACGAGGACGAAGTGCTCGCGCGCACGCTCACGATGATCCGCGAGCAACGCGTGCAGGCCGTCGACGGACAGTGGGTGCCGTTGAAGGCGCAGACCATCTGCCTGCACGGCGACGGCCCGCACGCGCTCGCGTTCGCGCGACGCATTCGCGGCGCGCTCGCCGAGGCCGGCATCGAAGTGCACGCGGCGGGCGCGGCGCGCGTCTGAGCGTTCGCATCACCGCCGTGCCCACCGCACGCGCGGTGATGCCCGCTGCTAACCCGCCGATGCCGACGCACACGCATCCGCGGGGCAGGTAAAGAGAGTTCGACGCGGCCGCAGAGCCGCGGCAGCACGCCGGCGCATGAGACCGCATGCACCGGTTCACGTCAGCCGCGACCCGCGGCGAAGTTGAATATCCTCTTTGGAGACCCTGATGCAGACAACCGTCAGTCTATGGCCGCTCATCGGTGTGGCCGTCATCATCGTTGGCTTTCTGTTGCGCTTCAATCCGATGCTGATCGTGGCCGTGGCCGCGATCATCACCGGTTTCGCCGCGCATTTCCCGCCGGAAAAAATTCTCGCGCTGATCGGCACCGGCTTCATCAAGACGCGCAACATCCCGCTGATCATCCTGCTGCCGCTCGCGGTGATCGGCCTGCTCGAACGGCACGGCCTGCGCGAACGCGCGCAGGCGTGGATTAGCGGCATCAAGGCGGCGACCGCCGGGCGGCTATTGATCGTCTATCTGGCCGTGCGCGAGCTGACCGCCGCGGTCGGCCTGACCGGGCTCGGCGGCCATCCGCAGATGGTGCGTCCGCTGATCGCGCCGATGGCCGAGGGCGCGACCGAGAACCGCTTCGGCAAGATCAGCGACGCGGTGCGCTTCCGGCTGCGCGCGTTCTCGGCCGCAACCGACAACGTCGGCCTCTTTTTCGGTGAGGACATCTTCGTCGCGTTCGGCGCGATCGTGCTGATGACGACCTTCCTGAAGGAAGCGGGCATCGTCGTCGAGCCGATTCACGTGGCGGTGTGGGGCATTCCGACCGCGATCAGCGCATTCATCGTGCATGGCTTCCGGCTCTGGCTGCTCGACCGGTGGCTCGAGCGTGAATTGCGCGGCAAGGTGTCGGGCGGTACTCCGAGCGCGAAAGCGACTGCCACATCGACGCCGTCGTCGGCCCCGCGTGCTACCGGAGACGAAGCATGACCTTCACGATCACCTATCTGTTCTGGTTGCTCGGCATCGTGCTGCTGATCGTCGGCGGCATGATCGTTACGGACCGCCAGCATCCGCGCCGCTTCACGGCGGGCGGCTTCTGGATTCTTTACGCGCTGATCTTCCTGATCGGCGACCGGCTGCCGCCGGCCGTGGTCGGCGTCGCGGTGATCGCGATGGCGCTGATCGCGGGCTTCGGCGGCGTCACGGCGGGCAAGCCGAAGACGCTGTCGCTCGAAGCGCGCCAGGCGAGCGCCGCGCGTCTGCGCAACAAGCTGTTCGTCCCCGCGCTGACGATTCCGGTCGTCACCGTGATCATCACGTTGGCCGCGAGCCACCTGATGTTCGGTGGCGTGCCGTTGATCGAGAAGGCCAACGTTACGCTCATCGGCTTCGGTCTTGGATGTGTGATCGCGCTCGCGATCGCCTGTGTGATCACGCGCGACACGGTCGGTCAGTCGATGAAGGAAGCGCGCCGCCTCGTCGATGCGCTGTCCTGGGCCGCGGTGCTGCCGCAGATGCTCGGCATGCTCGGCCTCGTGTTCTCGGACGCGGGCGTCGGCAAGGCGGTCGCGCACGTGACCACGTCGTATATCAGCCTCGACTACCGATTCGTTGCGGTGGCCGTGTACTGCATCGGCATGGCGCTGTTCACGATGGTGATGGGCAACGGCTTCGCCGCGTTTCCGGTGATGACGGGCGGCGTCGGTGTGCCGATCCTCGTCGGGGTATTCCACGGCAACCCGGCCGTGATGGCCGCGATCGGCATGTTCTCCGGCTACTGCGGCACGCTGATGACGCCGATGGCCGCAAACTTCAACATGGTGCCGGTCGCGCTGCTCGAATTACCCGACAAGAATGCGGTGATCAAGGCGCAGATTCCGACGGCGTTGACGCTGCTGGTGATCAACATTTTTTTGTTGAATTTCTTGATGTTTTTGTAGCGCTGTTGAGAAACGCGTCGTTCAGACAAGCGGCGCATGAAAAGACGCGCACGGTCTTGCGCCGTTCACCCCGCCTCCACCACGAAGCCGTGCTGCCGCAACAACTGCAGCACGCCCTTCGGCCCACCCAGATGCAGCGCGCCGATCGCGACGAACAGCGGCTTGTTCGGCGCGGCGAGCTGCAGCATCTTCGCGACGAAGCGGCGATTGCGCTCGTAGACGATCCGGTTGTCGATCGAATCGGAGATGCGGAGATCGCGCGCGAGCTTCTCCGATTTGGCAGCCTGCCACGCGGCGATCGCATCGGCATCGCCGACCTGCCACAGACGATGCAGCGTGCGCACGTCCTGGACGTTCTGCGCCGGCGTCTGCACCAGGTCCTGGGCGAGCATCTCTCGCTGCTGCGCGGCCGACAGTCCGGTGAACGAACGCATCTGCTGCGCGAGCGTTTCGAGTCCGACGATCTTGCCGCGCGTCTTCAGATACACGTTCTGCAATTGCGCTTCGGTGCCGTACTCCGTCTGCAGACCCGCTGACAGCGAGTCGTAGGTCTCGACCACCAGCGACGCAAGCCACGGCCGCATCTTCTTGATCGCATCGAGCGCGGCCGGGTTGCCGCGCAGCCGCAGCGCGAGCTTGTGCCATAACGGTTCGGGCAGCAGGCCCGGCAGGCAGTCGTGCTTGCACACGCCGTACCTGGAGACGTCGTCCTGCGACACCAGCAGTTCGTCCGGCGACAGTTCGAGCGCGAGCGTTGGCGACGCGGCGAGCGCCGCGAGGATCGGCGCGCGGAACGGCTGTCCCGCCGGATAGTCGGCCGGATCGCCGACGTGCAGCGTGCCGAGCACATAAATGGTGATATTGCCGTGTGTCGCGACATAGAACGGCATGCGCGCCGGTTGCTGACGCACCGGTCCGCTAGCGGTGGTGCCGGGCACCGGGGGCGGCGCAATCGACGGCGGTGGCGTGGCTGGCACAGTGACCGCCGGCCGGGCCGCCTGGGCCGCCTGGGCACTTTGGACTGGCGTATTGGCCGCCGCGCCGGCGGCGTCAGCGATGCCGGGCACGGCCACGCCGACCGACAGCGCGCAGCCAAGCCGCAAAAAAGCGGACAGCGACGCGGGAAGAAATACGGAAAACAAGGCGTGCGCGAGCGCATCAACAAACGCACAGAAAAACGCGCGAAAAAACTCGCTGACGAAGCTTCCCGCAAATGCGCCGCAGGGCGCGGCGCCTCCCGGCGCACGCGCCCCGCGGCGCCGCGCGAAGGCGGCTATCCCGCCGCCCTCACACAAGCGGCGCGCAAGACGACGCGCCGCCACCACATCAGGCATCCATGTCCCCCACCTCTTCGGCGCGGTGACACGAGACGAGGCGCCCGTCCACTTCACGCAGCTTCGGCACCTCGCTGCGGCAACGATCGATCACGTACGGGCAGCGCTGATGGAAAGTGCAGCCCGACGGCGGATTCAGCGGCGACGGCATTTCGCCTTGCAACTTGATCTTGATCGTGCGGTCCGCCTCGAAGATCGACGGGGTCGCCGACATCAGCGCGCGCGTGTACGGATGGCGCGGCTTCGAGAAGATGCGCTTCTTGTCGCCGAGCTCGGCGACGCCGCCGAAGTACATGACCATCACGTCGTCGGCAATATGCTCGACCACCGACAGATTGTGCGAGATGAACACGTAGCTGGTCTTGAACTCGTCCTGCAGGTCCATGAACAGGTTCAGGATCTGCGCCTGGATCGACACGTCGAGCGCGGACACCGGTTCGTCGGCGACGACGATCTGCGGATCGAGAATCATCGCGCGCGCGATCGCGACCCGCTGACGCTGGCCGCCGGAGAACATGTGCGGATAGCGCTTCGCGTGCTCGGGCCGTAGGCCGACCGTGCGCATCATCTGCGCGATGCGCTCGGCGCGCTCGGTCGCGCTCATCTGCGTGTTGATCGCGAGCGGTTCGCCGAGCGTCTGCTCGACGGTCTTGCGCGGATTGAGCGACGCAAACGGGTTCTGGAACACCATCTGCACGCGCCGTCTGAGCGCCGCGATCTTCTCGTGATTCGCACCGGCCACGTCCTCGCCATCGATCAGCAGGCGGCCCGCGCTCGGCGTTTCGATCATCGTCAGCTGACGCGCGAGCGTCGACTTGCCGCAGCCGGACTCGCCGACTACCGCCAGCGTCTTGCCGCGTTCGAGCGCGAACGACACACCGTTCAGCGCCTTCACCGTGCCGTGCGCGAACATGCCGCGCTTGACGGTGTAGTAGCGCGCGAGTTGGTCGGCGACGAGCACGTGGTCGCCAGGACGATCCGACTGGCGACGGGGTTCGAGTGCTGCGCTCATCGGGCGCCTCCTTGCGTGTGAACGTTGGCGTCCTTCTCGAGGTTCAGCGGCTTGATGCAGCGCACGCGCGTGAACTCCGCGTGAGCGGGCAGTGGAGCGAGCGCGGGGCGCGCCTTCATGCAGTCGTCGACCACGTACTTGCAGCGCGGCGCGAACAGGCAGCCCTTGGGCCGGTCGTCGCGGCCCGGCACCATGCCCGGCAGCGCCGAGAGCCGCACCGCGCCCACGTTGTGCTCGGGAATCGCGGCCAGCAGCGCTTCCGTGTACGGATGATGAGGCGCGGCAAAGATGTCGGGCACCTTGTTCGTCTCGATCACCTCGCCCGCGTACATCACGGCGACGCGCTGCGCGACCTCGGACACCACGGCCAGGTCGTGCGAAATCAGCACGAGCGCCATGCCGCGTTCCTTCTGCAGGCGCATCAGCAGTTCCATGATCTGCGCCTGGATCGTCACGTCGAGCGCGGTGGTCGGCTCGTCGGCGATCAGCAGCTTCGGGTTGCAGGCGATCGCCATCGCGATCATCACGCGCTGGTTCATGCCGCCCGACATCTGATGCGGAAACGCGCCGATGCGGTTCTTCGCATCGGGAATGCCGACCTGGTCGAGCAGTTCGAGCGCGCGTTTGTCGAGCGCGCTGCCGCGCAAGCCTTCGTGCAGCTTAAGCACTTCCTTGATCTGATAGCCGACGGTGTAGCTCGGGTTCAGGCTCGTCAGCGCGTCCTGGAACACCATCGCGATGTCCTTGCCGATGATCTTGCGGCGTTCCTTCGCGGAGGCGTTCAGCAGGTTCTTGCCGTCGAACGTGATTTCGTCGGCGGTGACCTTGCCGGGCGCGTCGATCAGGCCCATCAGCGCCATCATCGTCACGCTCTTGCCCGAGCCCGATTCGCCGACCACGCCGAGCACTTCGCCCGGCGCGACGTCCAGATTGATGCGGTCGACCGCGGGCAAGCCGCTGAAGTTGACCGCGAGATTGTGGATGGTCAGTAGATTACTCATGGTCAGGCCATCCGTTTCAGTTTGGGGTCGAGCGCGTCGCGCAGCCCGTCGCCGAGCAGGTTGATCGCCAGCACCGAGATCAGGATGGACAGACCAGGCATCGTGACGATCCACCATGCGCTGTCGATGTAATCGCGCGCCGACGCGAGCATCGCGCCCCACTCCGCCGACGGCGGCTGCACGCCGAGGCCGAGGAAGCCGAGCGCGGCGGCATCGAGAATCGCCGACGAAAAGCCGAGAGTGGCCTGCACGATCAGCGGCGCGGTGCAGTTCGGCAGCACCTGCGAGAACATCAGCCGCAACGTGCTCGCACCCGCGACGCGCGAAGCGGTCACATACTCCTTCTGCAACTCGCCCTGCGCGGATGCGCGCGTCAGACGCACATAGCCCGGCAGCGCGACGATCGCGATCGCGAGCATCGTGTTGACGAGACCCGGACCGATGATCGCGACCACCGCGACCGCGAGCAGCAGCGACGGCAGCGCGAGCAGCACGTCCATGATGCGCATGATCGGCGTGTCGGCCCATTTCTCGAAGAACGCGGCGATGAGGCCGAGCACGACGCCCGGAATCAGCGCGAGCACGACCGACACGAAGCCGATCCAGAACGACAGCCGCGCGCCGTACATCAGCCGCGAGAGGATGTCGCGGCCCGCTTCGTCGGTGCCGAGAATGAACTTCCAGTTGCCGCCGTCGAGCCACGCGGGCGGAATCTTCACGGAGTCGCGATACTGCTCGATCGGGCTGTGCGGCGCGATCAGCGGCGCGAAGATCGCGATGAAGATCAGCACCAGCACGATGATGCCCGCGCCGACCGCGCCGCGGTTGCGCGAGAAGTTCGCCCAGAATTCGCGTGCCGCGATGGCGCGGCCGCTCGGTGGGGTGACCGCTTGGGGGACGGTGTTTTGGATATCAGCCATTGTCATTTACCTCGTATGGCGGATGCGGGGATTCAACACGCCGTACAACAGATCGACGACGAGGTTCACGACGATCACCAGCGTCGCGATGAGCAGGATACCGCCCTGCACGACCGGATAATCGCGCCGGCCGATCGCGTCGATCAGCCACTTGCCGATGCCCGGCCATGAAAACAGCGTTTCGGTCAGCACGGCGCCCGCAAGCAGTGTGCCGACCTGCAGGCCGATCACGGTGACGACCGGAATCAGCGCATTGCGCAGCGCATGCACGACGATCACACGTCCCGGCGACAAGCCCTTCGCTCGCGCGGTGCGGATGTAATCCTCGCGCAGCACTTCGAGCATCGACGAGCGCGTCATGCGCGCGACGACCGCGAGCGGGATCGTGCCGAGCACGATAGCGGGCAGGATCAGGTGACTGAGCGCGGACTTGAACGCACCTTCGTCGGTGGACATCAGCGAGTCGATCAGCATGAAGCCGGTCACGTGCGGAATGTCGTATTCGACCGCGATGCGGCCCGACACCGGCGTCAAGCCGAGCTTGACCGAGAACACCATGATGAGGATCAAGCCCCACCAGAAGATCGGCATCGAGTAGCCGGTCAGCGCGGTGCCCATCACGCCGTGATCGACCACCGTGCCGCGCCTCAGCGCCGCGAACACGCCCGCCGGCAGACCGACGATCAGCGCGAACAGCATCGCGCAGATCGACAGTTCGACGGTGGCGGGAAAGCGCGCGAGGAATTCGCCCATCACGCTGGTGTTGGTGATGATCGAGGTACCGAGGTTGCCGTGCAAGGCGCGGACGATGTAGTGGAAGTACTGGATCGGCAAGGGCTCGTCGAGCCCGAGGCGGTGCATCGCGGCCGCATGCATGGCGGGATCGACGCCGCGCTCGCCCATCATCACTTCAATGGGGTCGCCCGGGATCAGGTGAATCAGCGCGAACGCGAGGATCGTGATGCCGATGAACGTCGGTATCACCATGCCGATGCGGCGCAAAACGAAGCGGAACATAGTTCGCTCCTATAGTACTGGTGATGAAAAAACGCAACCGGCGACGAGGGCTCGTGACCCCGGTCGCCGGACCATTTCGACCAGTTTTCTAACCGTGCGAAAGCGTACTCTACTGCGGCGTACTGTGCGAACTTTACGAATTACTTGATGCTGACGCCGTCGAAGCGCGCGTAGCCGAGCGGTTCGATGCGCATGTCGACCACCTTCTTGCTGACCGGCTGATAGACGGTCGAGTGTGCGATCGGCGAGAACGGCAGTTGCTGCGCGAAGATATGCTGCGCGTCGCCGTAGATCTTCGTGCGGGTCGCCACGTCCGAAGTCGTGCGGCCTTTCTGGATCAGATCGTCGAACGGCTTGTAGCACCACTTCGAGAAGTTGTTGCCGTTGATCGCCTCGCAGCCGAGCAGCGTGCCGAGCCAGTTGTCCGGATCGCCGTTGTCGCCGGTCCAGCCGATCAGCATTGAGTCGTGTTCGCCCGCGTGCGCGCGCTTGATGTACTCACCCCATTCGTACGTGACGATCTTCGCCTTCACGCCGATCTTCGCCCAGTCCGCCTGGATCATTTCCGCCATCAGACGCGCGTTCGGGTTGTACGCGCGCTGCACCGGCATTGCCCACAGCGTGAGGTCGAAGCCGTTCGCGTAGCCCGCCTTCGCCAGCAGATCCTTCGCCTTGGCCGGATCGTACGAGGCGGCCGGCAGGTTCTTGACGAACGACCATTGCGTCGGCGGCATCGGGTTCGTCGCGAGCTGGCCCGCGCCCTGGTAGACCGAGTCGATGATCGCCTTCTTGTTGATCGCCATGTCGAGCGCCTGACGCACTTCGAGCTTGTCGACCGGCTTGTGCGTCACGTTGTACGCGAGGTAACCGAGGTTGAAGCCCGGCTGCGACGGCATATCGATGTTCGGCTCCGCTTTCAGCGGCGCGATGTCGGCCGGGCGCGGATAGCTCATCACCTGGCATTCGTCGCGCTTGATCTTCTGCACGCGCACGCCGGCGTCCGGCGTGATCGAGAAGATCAGCTTCGAGATCTGCACCGCGTTCGGCTTCCAGTATTCCGGATTGCCGTCGAAGCGGATCGTCGCGTCCTTCGTGTAGCTACGGAAGATGAACGGACCGGTGCCGACCGGGAACTGGTTGATGTCGGCGGCCTTGCCTGCCTTCAGCAGCTGATCCGCATATTCGGCCGACAGAATCGACGCGTATTCCATCGCCAGATTCTGGATGAACGGCGCGTTGACTTCCTTCAGCGTGAACTTGACCGTGTACGGGTCGACCTTCTCGACGCTCGTGATCAGTTTGTCGAGGCCCATGTCGGTGAAGTACGGGAACTGCACCGGATACGCCTTGCGGAACGGCTGGTTCGGGTCGAGCATGCGCTGGAACGAGAACACCACGTCGTCCGCGTTGAATTCGCGCGTCGGCTTGAAGAACGAGGTGGTCTGGAACTTCACGCCGTGACGCAGATGGAACGTGTAGGTCTTGCCGTCGGGCGACACATCCCACTTCTCGGCGAGGCCGGGCTCGACCTTGGTGCCGCCGCGCTCGAACTCGACGAGGCGGTTATAGACGGTGAACGTGTTGGCCGTGAAGTCGACGCCCGTGGTGTATTGGGCCGGATCGAAACCCGCGGGACTGCCTTCCGAGCAGTAGACGAGGGTTTTGTTCGGAATCCCAGCGGCCTGCGCGCTCGTGACGCCAAGCAGGGATGCCGCTGCGGCTGCGACGAGCGTAGACACACGCGCGACGCGCAACAGATTGTTTTGCTTCATGTTTCCTCCAGGTTCAGGGCCGGCTTGCGCCGGCGTAGCGGGATATTACTTGAGCTTGGGCCGGCCACCAAGCGGAGCAAAATCCCTCTGTTGACGATAGGAAACACTTCGTGCAAACGTTTTGCCACGGTACTGACACGGTCCGGGCGGCCCATTCGAGCCGCCCGGCGACGGAAGCGGCCCAAAAAGCGCGCCGCGTCCGCTTACTTCAGCCCAACCTCCAGGAATTGCGTCGGTCCGAACGGATCGATCTTGAAGCCCGTCACGTTCTTGCTGATCGGCTGATAGACGGTCGAATGCGCGATCGGCGTGAACGGCACCTGGTCCTTGAAGATCTCCTGAGCCTGCGTATAGGCCTTCAGCCGATCGGGCATCTTGGTGGTGCTGCGGCCCTGCTTGATCAGATCGTCGTAAGGCTTGTAGCACCACTTCGAGAAGTTGCTGCCGTTGACGGCGTCGCAGCCGAGCAACACGCCGAGCCAGTTGTCCGGGTCGCCGTAGTCGCCGGTCCAGCCGATCAGCATCGCCTGATGCTCGCCGGCGTGCCCGCGGCGGATGTACTCGCCCCACTCGTACGTGGCGATATTCACCTTGACGCCGATCTTCGCCCAGTCCGACTGCAGCATTTCGGCCATCAGGCGCGCGTTCGGGTTATACGGGCGCTGCACCGGCATCGCCCACAGCGTCAGCTCGAAGCCGTCGGGGTAGCCGGCCTCCTTCAGCAGCGCTTTCGCTTTGTCGACGTCGTACGGCGCGTCCTTCAGGCTCTTGTCGTAGCCCCATTGCGTCGGCGGCATCGGGTTGGTCGCAAGCTGGCCCGCACCCTGGTAGACCGCTTCGATGATCGCCTTCTTGTTGACCGACATGTCGAGCGCGCGGCGCACCAGCACGTTGTCGAGCGGCTTTTTGGTGGTGTTGTACGCGATATAGCCGAGGTTGAAGCCCACTTCGCTCGGCATCGCGAGCGACCCCTCGGCCTTCACGGTCGGGATGTCGGCCGGACGCGGATACGACATCACCTGGCATTCGCCGCGCTTCAGCTTTTGCAGGCGCACGGCCGGATCGACGGTGATCGCGAAGATCAGCTTGCCGACCTTCGCGACGCCCGGCTTCCAGTAGTCAGGGTTGCCGTCGAAGCGGATCGTGTCATCCTTCGTATAGCTGCGGAAGATGAACGGACCGGTGCCGACCGGGTACTGGTTGATATCCGACGCCTTGCCCGCCTTCAGCAGCTGATCCGTGTATTCAGCCGACAGGATCGATGCGAAGGGCATCGCGATCTGCTGCAGGAACGGCGCGTCGACTTCCTTCAGCGTGAAGCGCACCGTGTACGGATCGAGCTTCTCGATTTTGGCGATGTTCTTCGCGAGACCGAGGTCGTTGAAGTACGGGAAATTGACCGGATACGCCTTGCGGAACGGATTCTCGGGATCGCGCATGCGCTCGTAAGTGAACACGACGTCGTCCGCGTTGAATTCGCGGGTCGGCTTGAAATACGACGTGGTCTGGAATTTGACGCCGCGACGCAGATGGAAGGTATAGGTGAGGCCGTCGGGCGACACGTCCCACTTTTCGGCGAGTCCCGGCTCGATGTCCGTGCTGCCATGCGCAAACTCGACGAGCCGGTTGTAGACCGTGTACGAGCCGGCGCTGAACTCGACGCTGGTCGTGTATTGCGCGGTATCGAAGCCCGCCGGGCTGCCTTCGGAGCAGAAAATCAGCGTCTTGTCGGGCAGCGTGGCCGCCTGCGACGCGGCGGGCGCGAGGCCGCTCGTGGCGACCGCGAGCGCGGCGAGAGCCGGCAGGCAGAACTGGTGAAGCGCGAACAGTCGGTGTGCCGCAGTCATTCTTGTCACTGTCATATCGTCCTCCGCACAGCAGCCGGGGTAGCTGCTTTTCGATGATAGACAGCCCAAAAATGAGCTTCAACAGGGACTTACCACGCTATTTGGGACAAATTCGAGACCCACGCCCGACTGGCGGGGACCGCGCGGCCGTTGCGGCCGCGCGGGCATGGCCGTTACACGGCGAGCCGTTCGCAGATCGCCTTGGTCGACGTGGCGGCGTTCAGCGTATAGAAGTGCAGACCTGGAACGTTCGCGTCGACGAGCCGTTGACACAGATCCGTCACCACGTCGAGCCCGAACGCGCGGATCGACTCGCGGTCGTCGCCGAAGCTCTCGAGCCGGCGCGCGATCCAGCGTGGCACTTCAGCGCCGCACATTTCGGAGAAGCGCATCAGCTGCGAGAAGTTCGTGATCGGCATGATGCCGGGCACGATCGGCACGTCGACGCCGAGCTGGCGCGCATCGTCGACGAAACGGAAGTACGCGTCGGCGTTGAAGAAGTACTGCGTGATCGCCGAGTTCGCGCCGGCCTTCACCTTGCGCGCGAAATTCTCCAGATCGTGACGCGGCGAGCGCGACTGCGGATGGTATTCCGGATAGCCGGCCACCTCGATCCAGAACCAGTCGCCGAACTCGGCCCGGATGAAGCTGACGAGCTCCGACGCATAGCGCAGCTCGCCGACCGCGCCCATGCCCGAGGGCAGATCGCCGCGCAGTGCGACGATATGGCGAATGCCGTGCGCGCGGTACTCGTTAAGAATCGCGCGCAGGCTTTCCTTCGACGAGCCGATGCACGACAGATGCGGCGCCGCCTCGAGCCCTTCCTTCGCCATGTCGATGACGGTATCGAGCGTGCCTTGCTGGGTCGAGCCACCGGCGCCGAACGTGACGGACACGAACTTCGGTTTGAGCGACACGAGTTCCGCGCGCGTCGCGCGCAGTTTGTCGATGCCTTCCTGCGTCTTCGGCGGGAAGAATTCGAATGAGAGTTCGATCGGATTCATAGTCAATGAGGTCAACCGAGACTGCGGTTGCCGAAAATGAGCGCGGACAGCAGCCACGACACGATGCTGTACAGGATCGAGCCGAAGAACGCCGACCAGAAGCCCGACACCTCGAAGCCCTTCAGCAGCGATGCGCACAACCAGAAGCACAGCGCATTGACGACCAGAATGAAGAGTCCGAGCGTGAGGATCGTGACGGGCAGCGTCAGCAGGATCAGCACCGGCCGCAGAATCGTGTTGATGAGACCGAGCACGATCGCGACGATCAGCGCGGTGCCGAAGCTGCGGATATGGATCGACGGAACGATGTAGGTGATGATCAGCAGCGCGAGCGCGTTGATGAGCCAGGTCAGCAGCACGGTCATGTGAGAACTCCTTGTAAGCACCTGTGCGGAGAAGATGTCCAGCAAACGAAAAGCGGCGCTGTCGAACAAAGCGGCGCATTGTGCGCCGCCCCGAGATCAGACCGTCAAGCCTGTTACCGCCGCCGCCCGCGTGGCCGGACGCGCCGAAGCGCGCACTGAACCGTGCGGGCGGCCGCGTGCTTAGTAGCGGTAGTGGTTCGGCTTGAACGGACCGTTCTTGTCGACGCCGATGTAGCCGGCCTGCGCGTCGGACAGCACGGTCAGGTTCGCGCCGATGCGCGCCAGATGCAGACGCGCGACCTTCTCGTCGAGATGCTTCGGCAGCACGTACACCTTGTTCTCGTACTTCGCGCCCTGCGTGAACAGTTCGATCTGCGCGAGAGTCTGGTTCGTGAACGAGTTCGACATCACGAACGACGGGTGGCCCGTCGCGCAGCCGAGGTTCACGAGACGGCCTTCGGCCAGCAGGATCACGCGCTTGCCGTCCGGGAAAATGATGTGATCGACTTGCGGCTTGATGTTTTCCCACTGGTACTGACGGGTCGACGCGACGTCGATTTCCGAGTCGAAGTGGCCGATGTTGCAGACGATCGCGTTATGACGCATCGCCTTCATGTGATCGTGGTTTATCACGTGGTAGTTGCCGGTCGCGGTCACGAAGATGTCGGCTTTATCCGCCGCATATTCCATCGTCACGACGCGGTAGCCTTCCATCGCCGCTTGCAACGCGCAGATCGGATCGATTTCGGTGACCCACACGGTCGCGCCCAGACCGCGCAGCGATTGCGCGCAGCCCTTGCCCACGTCGCCGTAACCGGCCACGACCGCGATCTTGCCGGCGATCATCACGTCGGTCGCGCGCTTGATGCCGTCGACGAGCGACTCGCGGCAGCCGTACAGGTTGTCGAACTTCGACTTCGTGACCGAGTCGTTGACGTTGATGGCCGGGAACGGCAGACGGCCTTCCTTTTCCATCTGGTACAGACGATGCACGCCAGTGGTGGTTTCTTCCGTGACGCCCTTGATTGCCGCGAGGCGCTTCGAGTACCACGTCGGGTCGATCTCGAGGTGCGCGGCAATCGACTTGTACAGCGCGGTTTCTTCCTCGTTGGTCGGCTTGGCGATCACCGAGCGGTCTTTCTCGGCCTTCGAGCCGAGGATCAGCAGCAGCGTTGCGTCGCCGCCGTCGTCGAGAATCATGTTGGCGAACTCGCCGTTCGGCCATTCGAAGATGCGGTGCGAGAACTCCCAGTATTCGTCGAGCGATTCGCCCTTGAACGCGAACACCGGCGTGCCGGCCTGCGCGATCGCGGCGGCCGCATGGTCCTGGGTCGAGAAGATGTTGCACGAGGCCCAGCGCACGTCCGCGCCGAGCGCGGTCAGCGTCTCGATCAGCACGCCGGTCTGGATCGTCATGTGCAGCGAGCCGGCGACGCGCGCGCCCTTCAGCGGCTGCTGCGCCTTGTACTCTTCACGCGTCTGCATGAGGCCGGGCATTTCGGTCTCGGCGATCGTGAGTTCCTTGCGGCCCCACGCGGCGAGCGACATATCGGCAACGACGTAATCCTGCTTTTGCGAATCGATAACTGCGGCGTTCATCACGCCCTCCTTTCTAAGAAATTGACTAGAAATGTGACGTGAGCGCGGTTTGAGGCAACGCACGGATTCGCGTGATGCGCATTCCATGCTGCCGATTGAAGCCTTCGAGCCTGGCGGGCGGCCGGCGAATGCGGATTCGCGGTACCCGTCGCAACGCTCCTCGAAGACGAACGGCGATTGTAGCAAATCGAGGTGACTTCGGCGCGCGCGGGATGGTGCGGCGCGCGCTGGTTCAGATCGGCAGCAGTCCCAGCATCGGCGCGAGCAGCACCATCGCGACGCCGGCAATCATCATCGTCAGGCTGGACACCACGCCCTCCTCGCTGCCGAGTTCGCGTGCCTTCGCGGTGCCGACGCCGTGCGCGGCCGCGCCGAACAGCGCGCCGCGCGCGAGCCGCGTGCGCAGCGGCACGAACGCGAGCACGAGTTCGCCGAACAGCATGCCGCAGACGCCCGTCGCGATCACGAACAGCGCGCTCAGATCCTTCTGCGCGTGAATCCTGTCGGACACGGCGAGCGCGAACGGCGTCGACACCGAGCGCGTCATCAGGCTGCGCTGCAATTCCGGCGACAGATGCAGCAGCTTCGCGAGCATCAGCGAGCCGCCGACGCCGACCAGAATGCCCACCGTCACGCCGACGGACAGCGAAATCCAGTGGCGCTTCAGCAGTGCGCGGTACTCGTAGATCGGCACGGCGAACGCGACCGTCGCGGGACCGAGCAGCCACATCAGCCAGCGCGTGTCCTCGAAGTACAGCGAATACGGAATGTGGGCGAGCACGACGATCGCGACCAGCGCGGCCGGCACGGTCAGCATCGGCGTGAGCCAAGGCGAGCGCACGCGCGCATACAGCGCCTTCGACGCGAAATACAGCGCGATCGTCAGCACGAGGCAGCCGGCCGCGATCAGGCGGGAGGCGTCGTCGGACAACAGCGAAGTCAAAAAGAGCGGGTTCATCGGTGCTCGCGCGCCAGACTGCTGGTCTTACGCGCAACCCGCACGCGGCGCAGCGCGAAACGCCGTTCGACGCGCGCGGCCTGATCGACGGCGAACGCCACCGCGACCATCACCATCAGCGTGCCGGCGATCACGACCAGGGCGAGCCGCCAGCCGTCCGCGCGGAACAGGCCGCCATATTGCACGGCGGCGACCGCGGCCGGAATGAAGAACAGCAGCATGTCGGACAGCAGCCAATCCGCGCCGGCCTTGACCCAGCGAGGCGCGACGCCGCCGCAGAACAGCAGCGCGAGCAGCACGACGAGGCCGAGCACGCCGCCCGGCACCGGCAAATGCAGCCGGCGCACGATGAAATCGGCGCCGATCCACAGCGCGGCAATCGCGGCACTTTGCACGGCGATGCGTGCAACGCGGCCGATGCCGCTCGCGCCGCCGCTCGTACCGCCGTCGGCGGGAGGCGCGGAACGGACGAAAACTGGCGTGGACATGGCATTCCCTGACTGACTCGGAAGGGGCTCAGTATGAGGCTCGTCGCACCATAAACAAAATGACTTACAATCATCGAAACCATTCCAATCTGGAATCCTGGGGGCCACGGTCATGGAACTCCGCGCGCTGCGCTATTTCGTCGAAGTAGTCCGTCAACAGAGCTTCACGGTCGCCGCCGAGCAGATGTTCGTCACGCAGCCGACCATCAGCAAGATGGTCAAGTCGCTGGAGGATGAGATCGGTTCGCCGCTGCTGCTGCGCGATGGCCGTCAGATGGTGCTCACCGACGTCGGCCGGATCGTCTATCAGCGCGGCCAGGACGTGCTCGCCGCGCACGCGCAACTACAGGCCGAACTGAACGATCTCGACACGCTCGGGCGCGGTGAACTCGCCATCGGCATCCCGCCAATGGGCGGTGAACTCTTCACACCCGCAATCGCCGCGTTCCGCAAGCGCCATCCGAAGATCGAACTGAAGCTGTTCGAGCAGGGCTCGCGCGCAATCGAAGCCGCGCTGATCAACGGCGAGCTGGAACTCGGCGGGGTGCTGCAGCCGGTCGATCCCGACAACATCGACGTGCTGCCGATGTCGCGCCAGTTGCTGTGGCTCGTCGCGCGCACCGGCTCGCGCTGGGACGCGTTGAACGAGGTGCCGCTCGCGCAGCTCGCGAACGAGCCGTTCGTGTTTTACGGCGAGAGCCTCGCGCTGAACGACGTCGTGCTGAACGCCTGCCGGGCGGCGGGGTTTGCGCCCGCGATCGTTGGGCGCAGCGGGCATTGGGACTTCATGGCGGCGCTGGTGCTGGCCGGCGTCGGCATCGCGCTGCTGCCCGCGCCTTATTGCCGGCGGCTCGATCCCGCGCAGTTCACCTGCCGCCCGGTCGTCGAACCGGAGATCCCGTGGGAAATGGCGATCGGCTGGCGCCGCAACGGCTATCTGTCGCACGCGGCGCGCGCATGGCTCGACGTCGCGCGTGAAACGCTGCCGACGCACGTCAGCGACGATTTCATGCTCGGACCGGGAATCGGCTTCAACGGAATCGCAGCGCCGGACGAAGCCTAGCTACCCGCGGACCAGTGAAGCGCGGCGGGCGGTTGCATCGCGCCGCCCGCGTTTGTCGAACTCGTCGTCGACGGCGATCAAGCCGCCTGCGCCGATATCCCCGCTCCCTGTCGCCGGCTCGCCGCGATGAACTCCGCCGCCCGTTCGCCGATCATCACCGTCGGCGAGTTGGTGTTGCCGCCGATCAGCGTCGGCATCACCGAAGCATCCACGATCCTCAACCCCGTCACGCCGCGCACGCGCAATTGCGGATCGACGACCGAGCGCTCGTCGCCGCCCATCCGGCAAGTCGCGACCGGGTGATAGATCGTGTCCGCGCGCTCGGCGATCGTCTGGCGCAGTTCGGCATCCGTTTGCGCCGGCCGCGTGTACAACTCCTCGCCGCCATGCAGCGCGAGCGACGGCGCGTCGAGAATGCGCCGCGCGATCTTCGCGCCTTCGACGAGCAGATCGAGGTCGCGCGCATCGCTCAGAAAGCGCGGATCGATCAGCGGCGCCACACGCGCATCGGCGCTCGCGAGCGTCACGGTGCCGCGGCTATGCGGACGCAGCACGCACACGTGCAGCGAATAGCCGTGGCCCCAGTGCATATGGCGGTTGTGATCGTCGACGATCGCCGTGCAGAAATGCAATTGCAGATCGGGCCGCTCGAGCGTCGGCAGGGTCTTCAGAAAACCGCCCGCCTCGGCGACGTTGCTCGACAGCATGCCGCGCCCATGCCGCATGAAGGTGACGAACTGCGGCAGCATCCGCGCGATGCCGCGCACCGAGAAACCGACCGGCTCGATCGACCTCACCCGCTTGTTGATCGTGAAATCGATGTGATCGATCAGGTTCTGACCGACTTCGGGCGCATCGTGCAGCACGTCGATGCCGAGCGAGCGCAATTGCGCGGCCGGCCCGATGCCCGAGCACATCAGCAATTGCGGTGAGTTGAACGCACCCGCGGCAAGCACGACCTCGGTGCGCGCGGCGAGCGCTTCGATCCGGCCGCCGCGCACGATCTCGACGCCGCTCGCGCGCTTGCCGTCGAACACGACGCGCAGCACGGTTGCGTCGGCGATCGTGTGCAAGTTCCCGCGCGGCCGGTCGTAGATATAGGCACGAGCAACGCTGCAGCGTCGCCCGTCACGTTGCGTGACCTGATAAAAGCCGATGCCTTCCTGGTCCGCGCCGTTGAAATCGTCATTCGCCTTGTAGCCCGCTTCGAGCGCGGCCTGCACGAAGCGCTTTGAAAACGGATTCTTGAAGCGCAGATCGGACACCGTCAGCGGACCGGCCTCGCCATGCCACGCATCGGCGCCGCGCTGGTTGTCTTCGGCGCGGCGGAAATACGGCAGCACCTCGGTCCACGACCAGCCATCGCAGCCGAGCCGGGCCCACTCGTCGTAGTCGAGTGGATGGCCGCGCGTGTAGATCATCGCGTTGATCGCGCTCGATCCGCCGAAACCGCGTCCGCGCGGCTGATAGCCCTGACGACCGGCGAGCCCCGGCTGCGGCGTGGTCAGGTAGCCGTAGTTGGTCTTCAGCCGGTTCGGCACCACGGCCGCGACGCCGACCGGCATGTTCACCAACAGATTGCGCCCGGTATGCGGACCGGCTTCGATCAGCGCGATGGTCGCGTCGGGACAGTTGTCCGCGAGACGGCTCGCGAGCGTGCAGCCACCCGAGCCCGCACCGACGATGATGTAGTCGTATTGCATGCGCTCCTCCTGATGGGCCGCGTTGCTCGCGGACCCTGTCTCGTGCACACTTGTCTACGTGTGTTTTCTGCGCATTGTAGGGAGCGTTTTGAGGCTGCGGCGGCTTGCCGACAGAACGAATCCTCTAAACGCCGGCGGCATCGCGCCCCTATGATGAAAGGCGCTCACGGCTCGCGCGCGGCACTCGAACATGGCGCGGCGCGCACCCTCCACCCCGCATGCAACACCATTCCCGGCGCTCGAACAGACGTGTCGAAACGCATCGCGGATGCCGTCGGCAAAGCGGCGCACAATAGCGAAAACACGGAGACAGCGAGATGGAACGGCACGGCTTCGGCCAGACTCACGAGGTGACGAATCAGGCGCCTGCGCTCGCGGACTACAACCTGTTCGCGAGCGACGCCGCCTTAAGCGCGGCCGTCGATCGCGACGGCGCGAGCTGGCATCGCGAGGCGCTGCTGCGACACGGCGCGACGCTGACGACGCCCGACACGCTCGCGCTCGCCGAACTCGCCAACCGCCATACGCCGGAGCTGGTCACGCATAGTCCGCGCGGAGAGCGCATCGACGCGCTCGAGTTTCATCCCGCGTGGCACGAACTGCTCGCGCTGCTGCGCCGCGAAGGGCTGCACGCGCTGCCGTTTTCCGATCCGCGAAGTGGCGCGATGGCCGCGCGCTGCGCCGGCTACTTCATGCATGCGCAGATCGAATCCGGCTCGCTGTGTCCACTGACGATGACCTTCGCGAGCATTCCGGTGTTGCAGCGCGAGCCCGTGCTGTTCGACACACTGCGCGTGCAGTTGTACACGCGCGAGCACGATCCGCGCGACGTGCCGCTCACGCAGAAGCGCTCGATGATGATCGGCATGGGCATGACCGAGAAACAGGGCGGCTCGGACGTGCGCAGCAACCGGACGCGAGCGCATGCGCTCGACGGTGCCGGCGGCCGCGGCGGCGCCTACGGGCTCATCGGTCATAAGTGGTTTTTCTCGGCGCCGCAATGCGACGCGCATCTGGTGCTCGCGCGCACCGACACCCACGAAGGACTGTCGTGCTTTTTCGTGCCGCGCTTCGCGCCGGACGGCAGCAAGAACGCGGTGCAGATCCAGCGCCTGAAGGACAAGCTCGGCAACCGCTCCAACGCAAGCAGCGAAGTCGAATTTCTCGACGCATACGGCGTGATGATCGGCGACGAAGGACGCGGCGTGCCGACCATCATCGAGATGGCGAACTACACGCGGCTCGATTGCGTGATCGGCAGCGCCGCGCTGATGCGCGCCGCACTCGTGCAGGCGATCCATCATGCGCGGCATCGCAGCGCGTTCGGGCGGCACCTCGCCGAGCAACCGCTGATGCGCAACGTGCTCGCCGATCTCGCGCTCGAATCGGAAGCGGCGACGGTGCTGTTCATGCGTCTCGCGCGCGCGTTCGAGGAATCGGCCGACGCGTCGTCGGCTTCATCGGCCGAACGCGCGTGGCGGCGCATCGTTACGCCGGCCGCGAAGTATTGGGTCTGCAAGCGCGCGCTCGAATTCACCGGCGAGGCGATGGAAGTGTGGGGCGGCAACGGCTACGTCGAAACCGGGCCGATGGCGCGCTTCTATCGCGAGGCGCCGGTCAACTCGATCTGGGAAGGCTCGGGCAACGTGATGTGCCTCGACGTGCTGCGCGCGATCGAGCGCGAGCCGCAAGCCGCGCAAGCGCTGTTCGCCGCCTGGCAGGACGTCGCGCGCGCGCATCCGGCATTGGGTGCGGCGCTCGTGCGGCTCGCCACGACGCTGAACGGGCCAGCCGAACAGCGCGAGGCGTCGGCACGGCGTATCGCGCAGCAGATCGTGCTGATCGCGCAGGCGACCCTGCTCGCGCAGCACGCGCCCGCGGCGGTCGCCGACGCGTTCATCGCGACGCGGGTCGCCGACGGCTGCGGCGAAAACGGCCGCGTGTACGGCACGCTGCCGGCCACGTTCGATCACGCGGCGATCATCGAGCGCGCCTTTCCCGCGTAAGCGCGGCGGGCATGCTAACTCCGGGCGCTCCGCTCGCAACACCGACGCAAGCTCAAACCAATCAGCGCGCTCGACGCGCATCGTCATCCATCAGGGAGTGGACTCACATGAAGAATGATCTGTCGGGGGTCGCCGCGCTCGAAGCGCTGCTGCGCGATCAACGTCACGCGTATCTGCGCGCGCCGTATCCGTCGTGGGACACGCGCGCGACGCATCTGCGCTCGCTGCGCAAGCTGATGCTCGACAATCGTGACGCGCTCGCCGATGCGATGCACGCGGACTTCGGCAATCGCGCGAAGGAAGAAGTGCTGCTCGCCGAATTCCTGCTCGTGAAGGAGGAGATCGACGCCGCACTGCGTCACGGCAAGCGCTGGATGAAAGCGCAGCGCCGCCGCACCAACAAGTGGCTGTTGCCGGCGCGCGCGAAGGTGGTGCCGCAGCCGCTCGGCGTGGTCGGCATCATCGTGCCGTGGAATTATCCGGTGCTGCTCGCGGTAGGTCCGTTGATCAGCGCACTGACGGCCGGCAATCGCGCGATCATCAAGATGTCCGAGCTGACACCGCGCACCTCGGCGCTATTCGAGTTGCTGATCGGCCAGACCTTCGCGCGCAATCACGTCGCGGTCGTCAACGGCGACGCGGCGCTCGCGGCCGCGTTCAGCGCGCAGCCGTTCGATCATCTGCTGTTCACCGGCTCGACCAAGGTCGGTCACGAAGTGATGCGCGCGGCGGCCGAGCATCTGACGCCGGTCACTCTCGAACTCGGCGGCAAGTCGCCGGCACTGATCGGCGCGCATGCGCGTTTCGACAACGCGGTCGACAACCTGATCGCCGGCAAGACGCTGAACGCGGGGCAGACCTGTATCGCGCCCGACTACGTGCTGGTGCCGCGCGGCAAGGAGCAGGCGTTCATCGAACGGGCGCGCGTGAGAATGGCGAGGATGTATCCAGACTTTGCGCAGAACCCGGACTACACGTCGATCATTTCGGCGCGGCACTTCGAGCGGCTCGAACGTCTCGCCGACGAAGCGCGGGCTGCGGGTGCGCAGTTGCATCCGCTGACCGACGCGACGCCCGATGCCGCGAGCCGGCGCTTTCCGCTGATCGCCGTGACTGGCGCGCCGAATGAATGCGCGCTGATGCAGGAGGAGATTTTTGGGCCGCTGTTGCCGCTCGTGCCGTATGACACGCTCGATGATGCGATCGCGTGGATCAATGTGCGGCCGCGGCCGCTGGCGCTTTATCTGTATGCCGACGATGCGCGGACTGTTGAGCGTGTCACGCTCGAGACTATTGCCGGTGGCATGGCGGTCAATGAGACGCTGATGCATCTTGCTTGCGAGAGTTTGCCGTTCGGCGGGGTCGGGGCGAGTGGGATGGGGGCGTACCACGGGTATGAGGGGTTCGTTACTTTTTCGAAGATGAAGCCCGTGCTCATGCAGGCGCGCCTCAACGCGCGTGGGTTGATCTCGCCGCCGTACGGGAGACGCGTGAATGCGTTGTTGAAGTTGATGATGAGGTTTTGATTTTCTTCTTGGGCGTGGTGAGGCCTTTTCTTGTCTTTGTTCTTTGCGGGGTTGGCCTTTCCTTGCCTTCTTATCGGTCTATTGGCGTTGCCCCTGTGCGGGGCGGCACCTACTTTCTTTGCTGCTGCTGCAAAGAAAGTAGGCAAAGAAGACAGCTTTAAACCGCTAACTCTTAAGCGCTGTTCCAGAGCCACCGGTTATTTCGGCGCGTCGCTGGGGCGCAGCCATGTGCTCGCAAATATTCAGCACGCTCTTATAGCCATTCAGATTTCAACCGAGTAAAAAATGATGCCCGCATTTTGTATTACTCAGCGGCGACATTTTCATAGCTGCGCGGCGGTCATAAACCTTCTCGAGGAACAACATACGTGGCTTACGAAGGAAAATTTCTTGTGAATAACGCACCGTTGTCGCCACTGACGATTTTCGGCGTCGGCACATTCAACGCGTTTTCAGGTCACCATCAATATCGCAATCGCGGCGGATGCACTGCAGTGCCCAACGACGGCCCGATCCCGGCGGGTAAATACTGGATCGTTGATCGCCCCAAGGGCGGCATCCGCTCTCAGGCTTACGCGTGGGCTCAAGATACCTTCAACTCAGCATTCGGCACGCCTTCGAATCATAATGAATGGTTCGCGCTTTATCGGGATGACGGCAGCATTGATGACATAACCTGGGTTAATGGTGTGAGGCGCGGGCAGTTCCGGTTACATCCGGCAGGAGGCCAAGGTATTTCACTTAGTTGTATTACCGTGCCGAGCCATAGCGATTTCATGAGAATTCGCAACGCGCTGATCCACACCGCTACTATTCCTGTCCGCAGTTCGGGGCTTCGCGCGTACGGAACAATCGAGGTCATCACGTATGGAAGCACTTGCCCGTAGGCTATCCAAGCTCGCGCTGTTTGTCGGTCTGTTCTGTCTCGCTGTGCCCTATGTCCACACGTATCCCTGGCCAATGCCTGAAAGCCAGTCGGTGATTTGGTGGCGTGCTTCGCGCTGGCTTGGAATCCGCGATCCCGAGGATTTGTATTTCGTCGTGTGGGTGACTATTGATCTGCTTGTGGCGGGGTTAGCGTACTCGGCGATCGTCAGGCTATGGCGGTACTGGCGGGGCCGGAATAGACACATGGGATCGTAACGGCTTGTAGAGCGCCGCATAGCGTGATGGCTTCGATAGAAGGATAGTTATCTTGTCGGTGTTCTTTACGGGTTGGCCTTTCCTTGTTTTTTTATCGGTCTATTAGCGTTTCCCCTGTGCGCGGCGGCACCTACTTTCTTTGCTGCTGCAAAGCAGCGAGTCGGCCGCTGAGCCCCGTCCGGCGGGATTTTCGAGGAAAATCAGGCCCCGTACCCCCACTCGCGCATACACCGTGATTTTCAGAAAACCCCTTCGAGGCGGAATTTTTTAAAATTCGCGTGTGGGCTTCGTGGGCCTCGGGGTACCCGACCCTACGGCAGGGAGCGTGAGCCCCACAACGGCCCGATTTCAGGCCTCGCCGCGTCGAACGGGCGGGCGAAGAAAAGCCCGCGCGAGGCGGGCTGTAGGTAATGACCGATCCGGCGCGGGCTATCGCGCGCCTGCCTGTCAGTCCTCAATCACTTCCACAAGCATATGTGCGGGGACAGTCGCGACCTCGACGTTGTCCGGCTTGCCCAGCTGGTGGCTCGTGATTTCCACGTAGCCTCCGGTCCTGCCGATGGGCGTAACGGAGACGATCGTCTGACGGACCATCCCGGCATGCAGTTGCACGTCCCCGACCTGCAGATCCTTCGCCTCTTTCTTTGGCATGGTGCAGTCCCTCATCGTTGAAAAGGCGGCCTCGTCTGCTACTTGGTTTGCAGCCGGCGCTTCGCTGCTTTGACGCCGGTTTTAGGTTTAGACCCACGTTCGCGGTTGGAGCCCTGATCGTGCTTTTCCTGATCAGCCGGCTCGACAAAGGGGAGCCGAATCTGCTGGTAGGCCGGCCGGTGCTCAAGCACCTGATCAATGAAATACTCGGACTTGATCTGTCCGCCGCTTATGGTCTGGCGTTGCCGAACATGGACCTTTAGAACATCGCCGCTCGCGAAAGAGATCTCGTTGTGCGCGATCTTTTGCAAGAAACTTTCGTCAATGATAGACGCGTAGAACGACAGGTTGCCGTCTGTAAACCGCCACTTGTTGTCCTGATTGAACTCGATGCGGACGATTTGAACCGTCGCGGTAAAGGTCGACTCCCCAAGATCCTCGTCCACAGCGGCCGGCACAGAAAACCAGCGCGCCTCAGCCTTTGAGATCTTCTCGTGAACCTCGGAGTCCGTGCCCGACGCAAACGTGTCGATGCCCTCCTTGGACAGAGGTTTCGTGATCACACCTTCCAACGCTTCGCGCGTTTTTAGATCGCGAAGCAAAGCCAGCACGGCCAATTCGATCTCAAGCGTCTCCCGATCTATGGTCAGAATGGCCTTAGACTCGGTGGTTTGGACCGTGCTGATCGGCCGCCCCCGAATCCACTTCAACACTTGGATCAACCCTTTGTGCGCCCCTGACAATCCATCTTTCGCGCTAATCCCCAAGTAGGCGAGGAGCAAGCCGACTGCCTGTACCTCCCTGCCCGAAAAGAAGTCCACCAAGTGCGAGGTGATTGACTGGTAGGACGCAAGGTCGATACCGAAGCAACCGGTTTTGAACGAACCTTTGACGTTGACGGCGACCTTCGCGGCTTCCCCGTTCAGGACGCGATTTGCATGCTCAAGTAGGTCGCCCATCGCATGCAGCGCTGGGGCAAGTTCGCGGACCTCCATTTCGCTGGTCGCGAGAGCCGGCCCGTCGTATGTGATTCGGAAGGTCGCCTGCTGCATGGCAAGAATTTTTGTAATAAACGCCCGCCATTCTATCCGACCAAGTCGAGTCTTCGTGTCGTTTTTGTCACCAAAGCCGTCCGTCGCTCTTGAGCCGATGATCGATCGGCACGCGAACATAAACCCAATTTTGGGTTCATGTTCGGAAGGCTACGTGGGCAGCGTCCACGACGAGGACCCGAAGGCTTTGTGCTTGTCCACACGCAGGCGCTCGGCGGCTGCATGGATCGCCGTCCATGCGAAGCCTGCGGCGAGCGCCGCCTGCTTCACCTCGCCGCCAGAGCGGGGGCCGTCCGCGAGCAGCCTGCGCAGGAACGCATCGGCCCTCGCGCGCTTCGCGGCCTGCGAGCCGAACTTGGCCTTGGGCTGAACTGCCTTTTTTTCGATCGGGCGATCCTCGTCCGCATCTTCGTCGTCCCGGCTCCACTCGCCCTTGTGCTCGACGGGAGCCGTTGCGAAGTCAACGGGCGGGGCGTGGCGTGCACGCATTGCCTCGACGATCAGATCGCCGGCAAGGCGCTCGGGCGTCTCGCCCTCGCTCCGCGCGTACTGCAACAATTGTTGCCGCACGCCGTTGGTCGTCCACGCGATTAGAGGGGTGAAGGCCATGCCCGTGCTCCGTAGGAAAGAGCCGCCACACCGGGACCGAACCGGCGCGGCGGCTATACCGCAGTTGCCGCTTGTCTGCCCGGGAGCGGCTCCCGTGGAGTACGCCGCGCGGGAGCATGGATGACCCCCGCGAGGCGCTGCAGCCGTTACGTCGAAGTCTTCACGGCGCGGGCGGCGTCAGGCTCACCGACATGATGCCGTTCAGATCGTACAGCGCGAGCAGCAGCCGGCACTCGGCCAGCAGTGTGACCATGTTGCGCCGGAAGTTGTCGCTGTCCTCGCGGCTTACCTCGACCGTGGGCGTCTGCCGCTCCAGCAGCGCACCGATCGAGGAGTCGAACACGAGAACCTGACCCGCCGGAATCGCAGACCCCGCCACGAGGTTCAGGCCGATGCGCTGCGCGAGGTCGGCGTCGAACAGGTACTCGCCCGTCGAGGTTTTCATCGTCAGCAGCGCGATATAGTCGCCAGTGTTCAGCGCGGCGGTCGTGGCCGTGCGTCCCTGATCGTCGATCTCGGCGCGCGCGTACAGGCACGCGTCCGCGAGGTTATCGGCGGTCACGACAAGGGGCGGCGCGAGCGTCACGAGTTGAGTGCCGAGGCTCGCATCGACCTTGCGCGCGAGGCCCGCGAGCAGCACCGAGTTGATGAACGCCTCCAGCCCCGCCGAGTCGTCGAGCACCTGCAACGAGGTCAGAATCCAGTGCGCCCACGTATCGACCGTCTCGTTCTTCAGCGTCGCGACGATCGAGGACTGCGCCTTGAGGTCAGTTCACCGCAGCGGGGCCTCTTCTACGTCACGCGACGATCCACCAATTGCGATGGGACAGGGTCAACGTCAATAGACCGAAAAGCAAGCAAGGTAAGGCCAACACCGCAAGAACAAGAACAAAAAAGAGCTCCGACCTGCAAAAAGGGCAAACGCGCACCGTCAATGATCCGCAGCCCCCGTGCCGCCAGGCACATCAGTAGCAACAACATCCACCGCATCCTGCGCGCCAGCGCTCTCCCCCTCATGCGCCGGCTCAACATGGGCCCCACTCTCAAGCCGATGCAACCACGCCAACAACTCGGCAACAGCCTGATAAAGCTCCGGAGGAATCCGCGCATCCAGATCGACTTGCATCAACAGCGACACCATCTCGGGCGCCTCATGCACATACAGCCCTGCTTCCTTCGCGCGCTGCACGATCATGTCGGCAAGCAGCCCATACCCCTTCGCGACCACACGCGGCGCGGGCTCCCCGCCATGAGCGTCATAAACGAGCGCAGCCGCGCTGCGACGATGGGTGCGGCTCATCAGATATCCCAATCGAAGTCGTCGCGCGACGCGGTGCTCGCCGCCGCCGACCCGGTTACAGCCGCCGACGCCGACCGTGCATACGCGCCCGCCGCCTGTACACCCGCCGCCGAGGCGCCAGCCGCAGTAGCACCTGGCGCACCGCCGCCGATCTCCCGTATCGTCAATCCCTGCAGCTCGATCCCCGCCGCCGCGAGCCGCTGACGGAAACCGTCTCCCTGCATCGCGAGCCGCGCGGCGCCCCGCGGGCTCGCCTGCACGCGCGCGGTCAGCCGCGTGCCGGTCAACGTCAGTTCAGCATCGACGGTGCCGAGGCTCGGCAGCGACAGCGTCAGGCGCGTACGCCACGGCTGGTCGTCCTCGCTCGCGAGGCCGCCGCCGCTGCGGTCCCATTCGTCGCCATCCTGTTCGATGGTCCAGTCCAGACGCGCGCCGGGCCACGCCTCGCCGGTCCAGCGAAACTGTCCGGTCGCAAGCAGATCGAGCTGTTGGCGCACGAGCGGCACGGTCGCCGGATGCACCGCCGCCGCCATCGCCTGCGCGCTCTGCGAGGGACCGCCATCGGCAGCCTGGGACGCGGCGCTGTGCGGCCCCGCATGCGTGGACTGTCCGTTCAGGTCGGACACCGAACTGGCCAGCAGTTCGCCCGCGACAAGGCGCGCGGCCTGCGCGGTCAGGATCGACGGCATCGCGTGCGAGGCAGGGTTGTTATCGGCAGCGTTCGGCGTGCCGGCCGGTGCGCCGTTGGGCGCGCCGCGTGGCGTTGCCCCGGGGGCTCCGTTCGCCGAAGCGGACCGTGCGCTCGCGTCGCCAGCGTCGGCGCTCCAGCCGGGGGGCAATTGAGAATCTGCGACGAGCTGATTCTGTGCCTCGTTCGCCAGTTGAGTCGGCGAACGCTGGCCGACCAGCCACGCCGCGAGATGCGCCTCGTAGAACAGGCCGCTGTCGGCCACTGTTTTTTGCAGCGCGGCCGCGAGCGCCGCGACCGGCACTTCGGTCGCCGCCACGCTCGCGGTGGTAGCCGCGGTTGCGTTGGCTGCAGCGTGGGGATTGGTATTGATATTCGCGGAAGCGGCGGAAGCGGCGGAATCGCCGGTAGCAGATCCCGCATTGGTCAGCGGCAAGCTCTCGATGGCGACGTCGAGCGCCGGCGCGGCCGCCCAGATGGGCGCGCGGCCGAGCACCGCCGGTGTCGCGTCGCCGCCCGAGTGCGCGATCGCATTCAGCGTCAGCGCGACGGCCGACAGCGCGGTTTGCGCGGACGACTGCGGCGCGGGCGTCGCGCTCGCAGGCGCCGAGGGAACCTTCGTATCGACGCCGGCGGCGCCGGTCTGCGAGGTGGTCGCGGTTCCCGGCGCGATGCTGAGCAGGCTGTCGATCCGGCTCGACAGCACCGAAGCGAGGGCCGAATCGATTCCGTTCATGCCGGTTCCTTGGTCGCATCGGCGGCAATGCGCGCGATGCTCTGATTGCTCCGATCCTTCAGACGCGTACGGCGTGGCGTCAGCTCACACGCGTGCCCGCCCGCACTCAGCGCGCCCCGTACAACTCCTTGAGCACACGCGTCGGCCGGCCGGCGAACAGCGCCGACAGATGCGCCATGGTCGGATTCGCGAGGTCGCGGATCGCGGCGTCGTCGGCGAGGATCTGGCGGATCAGCGCGTACTTGCGCAGGCGCTCGGCTTCGTCGAGCTTGACGCCCACGTCGGCTTCGCGCAGCGCTTCGACCAGATGCCGATACTCTTCCTGCAAGTGCACCAGGTCGTTCCACAGTGCACGGCGGGCCGCGATCAGCATGCGGCAGGACAGCGCGGCGACCGCTTCATAGCGGGCAAAATATTCTGCGTTCGATGTCATCTCAAACTTTCCGCGGCTGGCTGTGCCGCCATCCGCGCGATCTCCGGGGCAATCCCGATCCATGCCTCTTCGAGCGTCGCGAGCAGTCGGTCCACTTCCACGAGCATCGCCTCGCTCTGATTGATATTGGCCTGCAACAGCCGACGCGCCATATAGTCGTACAACGCATTGAGCCGTTCGGCGATTTCGCCGCCCACCTCGAGATTGAGCGACGCCTGCAGCCCGCTTTCGATGATCCGGATCGCCTTGCTGATCGCCATGCCACGCTCCGCCACGTTGCCCTGCTGCAAATGCAGGCGGCTTTGCGCGATCGCCTGACGTGCGCCCTGGTACAGCAACACGATCAGACGATGCGGACTCGCGCCCATCACGGATGTCTCGATGCCGACACGCGCATACGCGTTGGCTCCAGCGTGTCCTTGGGAAAACATCGGCGCTCCTCCTCTGATACTGGCTGCGGTTAAGTCGTGGCGTGGCCGCGCGGCGCGTCGCCGCGCCAATCGCTGACATGTAATTTGGTTATCGGATGCGCGACGACAAAGCTTTAGTCCGGTGTAAGGAGGATCGAAAGCGCCGCTGGGCGGGCATGGGAAACGGGGCGCGAAGCCGCCGACGCAAGCGCCGGCAGCGGCTTGCCGGATCGTCGGACGGGACTCAGATGGACCTTCGGGCAATCCTTCATGCAGTCCCGCGCGATCCCGCTCAGATCGACATCTGCGCGATGTCGTTGTACGCGGCGACCAGCTTGTTACGCACCTGCAGGCCGAACTGGAAGCCGATGTTGGCCTTCTGCATGTCGACCATCACGTCGTTCAGTGACACGTTCGACGCGCCGAGTTCGAACGCCTGTGATTCGCCGATCGCCTTCTGCTGGTCGCTGCTGATCTTGTCCAGCGAGGCCTTCAGCGCCGCCGCGAAGTTGGTCGGCGTCGCCGCGCCGGATTGCTCCGCCACTGGGGTCGCGCCGCCGGCCGCCTGCGCCGCCATCGCCTGCATCTGTTGCAGCGCCGACGATAGCGCGTTCACGGGCATGGTCATCTTTTTCTCCGTTGAATAGGCGATCGGACCACTGGAAGGTGTACCGATCTGGACGAAAGCATAGCAGCGGCCCCTCGCCGAAAGTCCCGAAACTAGGGGGAAAACCCGGCTCTATTCAAGCAATCGGGTTGAGCGGCGCTGCGGATAATTTCAACGTGAAAGTCTCTGTCCGTCCGCCGAGCCCCGGCGCGGCATCACGGCAGAACGCCAAGGCATTCCCCGGAGAAACCCGACGCATGGATTCGTCAGCCAACTCTTTGATCAACCCCGACGCCCGCATGGGGCTCGCCGGCGCGCAGCCCGCGGCCGCTCAGGCCGCAGGCGGCCAGACCGGCGGCACGGCCGACCTCGGTGGCCTCGGCGGCCTCGGAGGTCTCGGCGGCAATTTCGGCCAGCGTCTGTCCGGACTCGCGCAGATGCGCGGCAACCCGCGCGCGCCGCTGGTGTTCGCGGTCGCGCTGCTGGTGGCGGTCGTCGCCGGTCTGTTCCTGTGGTCGCGCGCGCCTAGCTACAAGGTGCTCTATAGCAATCTGTCCGACCGCGACGGCGGCTCGATCATCACCGCGCTGCAGCAGGCCAATATCCCATACAAGCTGTCCGAAAGCGGCACCGCGGTGCTCGTGCCCGCCGAGCAGGTCCACGAGACCCGCCTGCGCCTCGCATCGCAGGGACTGCCGAAGAGCGGCTCGGTCGGTTTCGAGCTGATGGACAACCAGAAATTCGGCATCAGCCAGTTCGACGAACAGGTCAACTATCAGCGCGCGCTCGAAGGCGAACTCGAACGCACGATCGGATCTATCTCGAGCGTCAAATCGGCGCGCGTGCACCTCGCGATTCCGAAGCCGAGCGTATTCGTGCGCGACAAGGAACCGCCGTCGGCGTCGGTGCTCGTGAACCTGTACCCGGGCCGCGTGCTCGACGAAGGGCAGGTGGTCGCGATTACGCATATGGTGGCGTCGGCGGTGCCGCAAATGCCGGTGCGCGGCGTGACGATCCTC
The DNA here is from genome assembly GCF_000092885.1 of Paraburkholderia atlantica. Taxonomy (NCBI): domain Bacteria; kingdom Pseudomonadati; phylum Pseudomonadota; class Betaproteobacteria; order Burkholderiales; family Burkholderiaceae; genus Paraburkholderia; species Paraburkholderia atlantica. Next base: position 3,306,673 of record NC_014117.1, read on the forward strand.
GACCAGGACGGCAACCTGCTCACGCAGCCAACCAACGGCAGCGGCCTCGATGCGACCCAGCTGAAGTTCCGCCAGCAGATCGAACGCAACACGCAGCAGCGCATCGACACGATCCTCGCGCCGCTGTTCGGCGCCGGCAACGCGCGCTCGCAGGTCAGCGCCGACATCGACTTCTCGCACAGCGAGCAGACTTCGGAGAAGTACGGCCCGAACGCCAATCCGCAGGACGCCGCGATCCGCAGCCAGCAGACGAGCAGCGCCACCGAAATGTCGCAGGGCGGCGCCTCGGGCGTGCCGGGCGCGCTGTCGAATCAGCCGCCGCAGCCGGCCTCCGCGCCGATCGTGGCCGGCAACGGCGCGAGCTCCGTGAGCACGACGCCGATCAGCGATCACAAGGATTCGACCACCAACTACGAGCTCGACAAGACCGTGCGTCACATCGACCAGCCGATGGGCGGCATCCGCAGGCTGACGGTCGCGGTGGTCGTCAACTATATGCGGGTCGTCGATCCGAAGGGTCACGTGACGATGCAGCCGGTCAGCGCCGACAAGCTCGCGCAGATCACGCAGCTCGTGAAGGACGCGATGGGCTACGACGCGTCGCGCGGCGACTCGGTCAACGTGGTCAACAGCGCGTTCACTACCGACCTCGACCCGAACGCCGACCTGCCGTGGTGGCGCACGCCGGACATGCTGGCGCTGTACAAGCAGATCGCGACGTACCTCGGCATCGGCGCGGTGGCCCTGTTCCTCTACTTCGTGATGGTGAAGCCGGCGCTGCGCCGCGCGTTCCCGCCGCCGCCCGAGCCGGTGCCCGCGCTGATGTCGCCCGACGAACCGGTGCTGCTCGACGGCATCCCGGCCGACGAGCGCGATGGAGCGGTGGTCGAAATCGAAGCGGATAGCGAAAAGCTCGCGCTCGAAAACGCGAAGCACAAGTACGAGCGGAACCTGGAGTTCGCGCGCAACATCGCGCGTCAGGATCCGAAGATCGTAGCAACCGTCGTCAAGAACTGGGTGTCCGATGAGCGCTGAAGGCGTAGTGAAGAGCGCGCTGCTGCTGATGTCGATCGGCGAGGAAGAGGCGGCGCAGGTGTTCAAGTTTCTGGGCCCGCGTGAGGTTCAGAAAATCGGCGTCGCGATGGCCGCGCTGAAAAACGTCACCCGCGAGCAAATCGACGAGGTACTGCAGGAGTTCGTGCGCGAGGCCGAGCAGCACACCGGCATGTCGCTCGATTCGAGCGATTACATCCGCTCGGTGCTGACCAAGGCGCTCGGCGACGACAAGGCCGGCGCGATCATCGACCGCATCCTGCAGGGCAGCGACACGAGCGGCATCGAAGGCCTGAAGTGGATGGACTCGTCGGCGGTCGCGGAACTGATCAAGAACGAGCATCCGCAGATCATCGCGACGATTCTCGTGCATCTGGACCGCGATCAGGCCTCGGAGATCGTGTCGTGCTTCCCGGAGCGCCTGCGCAACGACGTGCTGCTGCGGATCGCGACGCTCGACGGCATCCAGCCGGCCGCGCTGCGCGAGCTCGACGACGTGCTGACCGGCCTGCTGTCGGGCAGCGACAACCTGAAGCGCAGCCCGATGGGCGGCATCCGTACGGCCGCCGAGATTCTGAACTTCATGTCGAGCAACCACGAGGAAGGCGTCATCGAAAACGTGCGCCAGTACGACGCCGAGCTCGCGCAAAAGATCATCGACCAGATGTTCGTGTTCGAGAACCTGCTCGACCTCGAAGACCGCGCGATCCAACTGCTGCTGAAGGAAGTCGAATCCGAGGCGCTGATCATCTCGCTGAAGGGCGCGCCGCCCGCGCTGCGTCAGAAGTTCCTGTCGAACATGTCGCAGCGCGCGGCCGAGTTGCTCGCCGAAGACCTCGACGCACGCGGCCCGGTGCGCGTGTCCGAAGTCGAGACGCAACAGCGCCGCATCCTGCAGATCGTGCGCAACCTGGCCGAGAGCGGCCAGATCGTGATCGGCGGCAAGGCGGAAGACGCATATGTCTGATCCGAACGCCCCGGCAAAGGACGGCCTCTCGGCTTACCAGCGCTGGGAGATGGCGTCGTTCGACCCGGCTCCGCCGCCGCCCCCGCCGGCCGAGCCCGAGTTCGACGAGCGCGCGTTCGAAGCCGAACTCGAGCGCCGCCGTGAAGCCGCGCATGCGCAGGGCGTCGCGTCCGGTCATGTGGCCGGCCAGGCGCTCGGTTATCAGGCGGGCTACGACCAGGGGCACGCGCAGGGTTTCGCACAGGGCCAGACCGAGGCGCGCGAGGAAGCGATGCGGCTCGCCGCGCTCGCCGAAACCTTCAAGACCGCGCTCGACGGCGCGCAGCACGCGATCTCCGAAACGCTGATCGCACTCGCGCTCGACATCGCGCAACAGGTCGTGCGCCAGCATGTGCAGCACGACCCGACCGCGCTGATCGCGGCCGCGCGCGAGGTGCTCGCGGCCGAGCCCGCGCTCTCCGGCGCGCCGGCGCTGATCGTGAGTCCCGCCGATCTGCCGGTGGTCGAGGCGTATCTGCTCGAAGAATTGCAAACGCGCGGCTGGACCGTGCGCACCGATGCATCAGTGGAGCGTGGCGGTTGCCGCGCGCAGGCCGGTACCGGTGAAGTCGACGCGGGCATCGATACGCGCTGGCAGCGCGTCGCCGCCGCGCTCGGCAAGGTGAGCACGTGGTGAAGCCGACACTCGACGAGATCCGCGCGAGCGACCTGACGCCGCTCGAACGCGAGCTCGCGTTGGCGTCTTTCGGCGCCGAGGCGCTGGCCGATGTCGAGTCGTCCGGTTTTCCGGAGCCCCCGGATGCGGCATGGCACGCTCCCGCGACTGCGCATCCGGCGACAGGCGCGGCGGTGAGCCGCGAGTCCGCCGCGACGGACCACGCCGCTCACGCCCCGCACGCACCGTCCTACGATCCCGCGCTCGACATCAATCCGCACATGCAGGCATGGCGCGGCCAGCTCGACGCGCTGCGCGCACGCAATGCGATCGCGAAGCCGCTGCGCGCGTGCGGGCGCCTGACACGCGCGGCCGGTCTGGTGCTCGAAGCAGTCGGTCTGCGCCTGTCGGTCGGCGCCGAAGTGATGATCGAGCTGCCGCCCGGCAGTTCGCTGCCGATGGCCGAAGCCGAAGTGGTCGGCTTCTCCGGCGACAAGCTGTTCCTGATGCCGACCACCGAAGTGATCGGCCTGTTGCCCGGTGCGCGCGTCTTTCCGCTCGAAAGCGCGCCGATCGCAGATCCGCTCGCCGGCGCGAAGCGTCTGCCGGTCGGCTGGGAATTGCTCGGCCGCGTGCTCGACGCATCGGGCCGTCCGCTCGACGGGCTCGGCCCGCTTGGCACGCAAACCGATGCGCCGCTGTCCGCGCCGGTCATCAATCCGCTCAATCGCGAGCCGATTCACAAGGTGCTCGACGTCGGCGTGCGCGCGATCAACTCGCTGTTGACCGTCGGCCGTGGTCAGCGCATGGGGCTGTTCGCGGGTTCGGGCGTCGGTAAATCGGTGCTGCTCGGCACGATGGCGCGCTACACCAGCGCCGAGGTGATCGTGATCGGCCTGATCGGCGAACGCGGCCGGGAAGTGAAGGAGTTCATCGAACAGATTCTCGGCGAGGAAGGCTTGGCGCGCTCGGTCGTGATCGCCGCGCCGGCCGACGTGTCGCCGCTATTGCGGATGCAGGCCGCCGCGTACTCGACCTCGCTCGCCGAATACTTCCGCGACCAGGGCAAGCACGTGCTGCTGCTGATGGATTCGCTGACCCGTTACGCGATGGCGCAGCGCGAGATCGCGCTGGCGATCGGCGAGCCGCCCGCCACCAAGGGCTATCCGCCGTCGGTGTTCGCGAAGCTGCCGGCGCTGGTCGAGCGCACCGGCAACGGACCGGCGGGCGGCGGCTCGATCACCGCGTTCTACACGGTGCTCACCGAAGGCGACGACCAGCAGGACCCGATCGCCGACTCGGCGCGCGCGATTCTCGACGGTCACATCGTGCTGTCGCGCTCGCTCGCCGAAGCCGGCCACTACCCCGCGATCGATATCGAAGCGTCGATTAGCCGGGCAATGACCGCGTTGATCGACGATAACCATCTGAATAAAACGCGTATGTTCAAGCAGATGCTGTCGCGCTATCAGCGCAACCGCGATCTGATCAACGTCGGCGCTTATTCCGCCGGGCGCGACGCGTTGCTCGATCGCGCGATCGCGCTGTACCCGCGGATGGAAGCGTTCCTGCAGCAAGGTTTTCGCGAGTGCGCTAACTTCCAGCCGAGCATCGACATGCTGAACGCGCTGTTTGCCCAGGATCGAGGAGGCTGATTATGTCGAAACACTTTCCGATCAAGACGCTGATCGGTCTCGCGCAGGACGACGTGGACGCCGCCGCGCAGCGGCTCGGCCGCGCGCAGCGCGAGCGCAACGACGTACAGGCGCAACTCGATGCACTCGTGCAGTACCGCAATGAATACTACGCACGCTTCACCGAGAGCGCGCAGTCGGGGATGCCCGCCGGCAACATGCGCAACTTCCAGGCGTTCCTCGACACGCTCGACGGAGCGATCGAGCAGCAGCGCAACCTGCTCGCGGCGGCGAGCGCGCGCGTCGAGATGGCGAAGCCCGACTGGCAGCGCCAGAAGCAGAAGCTCGGCTCGTACGAAGTGCTGCAGGCACGCGGCGAGGCGGCCGAGGCGAAGGTTGCGGCGCGTCGCGAACAACGCGACGCCGACGAATTTGCGGCGCGGAGTCTGCGCATGCGAGCCGACGGCGCGTGAGGCCTTGCCTCACGGTTAATGCCTGACGGCACACCCGTTTGACCGATTCACAGGATTCTTTATGTCGCTTCTTTCACAGATCGGCTCGCAACTGAGCACGCTGCTCGACGCGAGCAGCAATGGATCGAGCAGCGCGGCCGCGAACGCCGCGAGCTCGACCCCGTTCGCGCAGACCTTGCAGCAAAGCATCGACCAGCAGAACAGCGCGAATCAACAGCAGACCAGTTCAACGAAGGCGTCGCAAGCCTCGGCACCGAGCGCGCCCAGCGCACCCGCGCCCGTGCCCACTCCCTCACGGCAGAGCGCGGGCAGTAGCCAGAACGGCAGCGGCACGGCGAGCAACGCGGCCAGCGCCAGCGCGTCATCGTCGTCCACAACATCCGCGACGTCGACGACACCCGCGCAGCAGGCATCGAACAGCCAGTCGACCACGACGCAAACCGGGCAGCAAGACACCAAGGCCCAAACCGACGCTGGCGCGCTCGCTGCCGCGGCGGCCGCCGCCCAGGCGCAGGCGCAAGCGCAGGCACAGGCCGCCGTCATTAACACCGACGCGAACGCGACCACCGCGACCGATGCCGCAAGCTCCGCGGCCGACGCGCTGAGCGCGCTGAGCGCGCTGGCCGGCACGGCCACGAGCGCGCTCACGGCCACCGCGGCAGGCAGAAAAGGCGCAGTCGATCCGAAGTCGCTGCAGGACGCGCTGCAGAATGCGCTGTCCGCGCTATCGAGCGGCCAGGGCGCGGTGCCCGCGGCCTCGCTCGCTAGCGGCGCGGCGGCGAAAGCCGCGAGCGTATCGAGCGCGGTACGCGGCCTTAGCAACCCGAAAAACGACCTGAACGGCACCTCGGACGACAAGACGCCCGTCACCGGCAAGGGCGCGTCGACCACCCACACGACGCCGACGACGGCAACGGCCGTCGCGAGCGCGCTGGCCGATCCATCGACAGCGAAGTCGGCCGCCGATGCAATCAGCGCCGCGGCCGCGACCAGCGGCCAGGCCGACAGTCTCGCGTCGACGCGCAGCGCGTCCGAGGCGGCGAACGCGGCGCTGGCCGCGACGCAAGCGGCAGCGAACGCCGCGAGCACGACGGCGGCGGTGCAGAGCACCGGCAACGCGAGCGCGGCCGCCGCCGCGAACGCGTTGACGCCGCAGGTCGGCACGAGCGCCTGGGAAGAAGCGCTGAGCCAGAAGGTGGTGTTTTTGTCGAATGCGCATTCGCAGAGTGCCGAGCTGACGCTCAATCCGAAGGATCTGGGGCCGTTGCAGGTCGTGTTGCAGGTGGCGGATAACCATGCGCATGCGCTGTTCGTGTCGCAGCACCAGTCGGTGCGGGAGGCGGTCGAGGCGGCGTTGCCGAAGCTTCGCGAGGCGATGGAATCCAATGGAATTGGGCTCGGCAGTGCGAGCGTGAGTGATGGGTTTGCCCGGCAAAGCGGGCAACAGCAGCAGCAGAGCGCTGGCGCGGGTGGGGCGAATGGGAAGGATGGTCGTGGTGGTTCCCTTGCAGGGGACGGTTCTGCGGACTCCAGCGATGCCATCGCTAATGTTGCCGTGCGGCAGAAGGTTGGATTAGTCGATACGTTTGCCTAGGGCGAGGCGGGCGCTTCTTTTTCGTTGTTCCGGCGTTCTTGGCCTTTCCTTGCTGGCTTGTCGGTCTATTGGCGTTGCCCCTGTGCGGGGCGGCACCTACTTTCTTTGCTGCTGTGTATGGACCGGACACATGGGTAACAGGTGTGCGGGGACATGGGTAACACATGATCCGCTCATCGCTGCTGGTTCAGGTTGATGGTTCCAAACCGGTGATGCGCAAAAAACAGGTCATAACAGTTCTCTTCGCCCACGCGTTCGCGAATCGCAACGGGCAGATTGTGCAAGGCGCTCGATACCTTGAAGCGCCGCTTCCTGAAGCGTAGTTCACCGTTCCAGCCCACGCGTTGCACGATATCGTTCTCACCATATTCGATCGGCGGCAGAATCTCGGGGTAGGCGCGCGGACTCGGCCGATAGCGCGTGACTGGCGTCGCCATGTCCAGCGCCTGATGCGGGCGCTGATGGTTGTAGACCGAGCGCCATGCATCGAACGCCCGCTGGGCGCTGGGCAGGTCCTTGAAGTGGTGCCCGGCGATCACCTCGGCCTTCAGTGTGCGGTGAAACCGTTCCTCCTTGCCGTTGGTCTGCGGATGGGCGACGCGACTGTGAGACAGGCTATGCCCAGCCGGATGAGCCAGATCGCCAGTTCGGTCAACTGGCCCGCCTGGCTGGGGCTGCCCCACGGTGAACCGTTGTCCGCGTTGATGCGCAGCGGCAGCCCGTAGCGGCGGAACGTGCGTTCCAGGTGATGTTGCACGGTCCGTGTATCGGTGCCGATGCAGGCATCGAGCGTGACGTTGTAGCGCGAATGATCGTCCAGCATCGTCAATGGCGAACAATGCCGTCCGTCCTGCAGGTCGAACCAGCCCTTGAAATCCATCTGCCAGAGATCGTTGGGCTGCTCGTGCTCGAAACGCTGCCACGGCGTGGCTGCCGCAGAGGCGGCGGCATCGATCAGCCCGTGGCGATGCAGGATGTCCGTCACCGTGCTGGGAGCAGGCACATCCGTATGTCCCAGATCACTCAGGCGCCGGCTGATCTTGCGCCCGCCCCATGCAGGATGGGCCTGACGCAGTTGCACTACCTGCTGCTCGACGCACGGCGCCGTGCGGGCCGGAGTCTGCCGCGGCCGACGGGAGCGATCGGCCAGAGCCATGGCTGTCGAGTCCTGCGCATGACGTGACAGCCACTTGTAGCCCGTCTTCGCACTGATGCCGAAGCGCCGGCACAGCTCACGCCGGTTGGCGCCTTCCTGCAAGGCCAGACAAACGAATTCCAGACGCAGGTTCATGGTCTCTCTCGGGTTCCAGGGCATGACCGGCTCCGCGCGATTCACTCGCCCAAAGTGTTACCCATGTCCCCGCACACCTGTTACCCATGTGTCCGGTCCATACACTGCTGCAAAGAAAGTAGGTGCCGCCCCGCACAGGGGCAACTTCGACTCTCACGCGTAAACCGCCAGAACCCTTGTCCATCAAGACCTTCGCGACGATTATAGCGTGCTGGCGACGGTCAGAATTGCGCCGCGAGGACTGCGCGGGGACTAGTGCCGCGCGTTTTCCGCGCGAGACACTGATTCGCCGCTTTCCGTTGCTGGACGGGCGTCTCGCGGATTTGCGGCCTTCTGGCGGCTTCGCGCCGCTGCCTATGGTTCGGTATCGGTCGTGCTGCGCGGACGTCCCTGCGCGTCTGTATGCGGTCCGCTGCGCTTTCGGCGGTTCATTGCCTGCGCCGCCAACCGTCGGTCTGCGGTCGGTCGCTAATGGTAGGATGAGTTCGACCAGTATTTACGCATCTCCTTGCCGGCAAACGGGCTAGCCGGGACGAGTGCTGCGTGAATAGCGGCTGCTCTGCCAATGGGAATCCGGTACTAGGATTCAAGCGTTTTGCATCGACCAAGAACGTCTAGTCCCCTATAAAGACATCACCTGCTATGACTTATGCCGAAGCAGATACAGAATTCTTTGCGTTAATCGAAAAACACATGCCGCAACTGACCGGTACGTTAGGGAAAACGAAGTTCCCTAACACGTACCGCGCGATGTTAACGTTTGTCATCAAGATAAATAGCCTCAAGACGGCAATGTTCGATATGGTGGATTCGAACAACCCGTATGCGTTCAAATTGCTATTCCGGTGTTTCAGTGAGCACTACCTGCGCTTCACATATGTGTTCGTCCGGTTCGCGAGCGAGAAGACGGATACGGCAGGCGATGACTACTACTCCTTTTGCGGAGCTGCTGAAGCGATGGACTACGTGTCTGCAGTCAAGGCTGCGGAGGCGTTGCTTGGGAACACCCTGGTTGGAGACATGCGGAACGCGCTCACCCAGTTATACCCGCGTACAGAGCGAATGAGCGCGCGCCAGATCGAAGCGGAATCCGGCAAATTCAAGTATCGCGCAATACTTCGATTCCTTGCTGAAACCGCGCCTGGCATGATTGCAAAAGGGCAGCCGTTCCTCGCTCAAATCGTTCCGGCCTACGCGCTCCTGTCGTCGTTCGTACATGGCGGTCCATACGCTGAGATGGAAATGTCAGATTTCGCCAAGGCCGAAGCCCTCGAAGGCTGTGTACAGGACGCCGACCTCGTTTGCCTGATGGCAGCATCGGTCTTCGCGTTTACAGCGGCCGCTATCTCGCGAGAAGTTCACGATTGCCGTCCCGTTGCGTCCGAGTTGTTCGCCTGGATTAAGCGATACTCCGATCGTTGAAAAGGCAGGCGAGGCCCCGATGAAACTTGTCGCACGACACTGACATCACCGTCCTTTGTCAGTCCGGGGTCGTCCAGCCGGGGGGCGGTTCCAAAATCTTTGGGGTCTGGCGGAAACCCCCGAAGAAGTTTTTCTCCCATCGGCGCGGTTCGTGCACCGGGGATCGAGCCGCCCACCACCCGAGCCGGACCCCGGCTGCACCCGCAGCGCCCGCCACCCGTACGCCGACGGCAACGAATGCTGACCCGGCAGGAATCGGCCAGGAGGGGATATTCGTCGCTCGTCTCGAAAGCGGTCATCCAGATGGCAAGATGCATCTCCCCGGAAGACGACGGGCGATCTCCGCCATGACTGCGCGCAGGGTCAACGCACAGTTAGTGCAGCACTATCGGTCTGCCGGCAGTCGGTTCGTTAGCGAACAGAACGCTTTTTTCACAGATGTATAAATAAACGAACGGCTGATAGCCCTGTCCCAGATTGAGCCATGCCAAGACGAAAGCTGGTAACAGCGGTGAGTGTTCTGTTCAGCCTGACTGGACATACGATGCTGGCACAATCACAGCCAGCCGCGGCGCAGTTTCACGAGCATTCTGAAGCGGAACGGGATCGTTTTTTCGATAGACCGCAAATTAACCCGACCCCCGGAAGAGTCTTGGTGCTACAGGGGAGCAAGGATGCGCACGTCGAAGTCTGGTTAAGTGTGGACTACGCAACGAACGACGAAAATTGCAAGACGCAGACGTTGCTCGCCTATATTTTTGGTGCGCCGGACGTGGCTCAGACTGTAACCGATTCTGTCCGGATACCAGCCGGGAAAACGACATTTTCTGCGCGTTTCTTTCTCGACCGGTATCTACCCGGTCGTTGCAAGTGGCAACCGTTAGCAGCCAGTCACGCAGAATTCGAACCGGACCAAGCTGCTGGACCATTCGTGGAGAGCGGAGTTGTCGTGATACGGCCAGAGGGAAAACGCAGAACCAAGTTAACCTGGGTCTGCCACCGCAAGCCGTCGTACCTTTCCGAGGATGAGCCGAAGCGACTTGATTGCAGGCCAGGAGAACGTTTCTCGCCTGCGAACACGACGGTATCGATTGACGGCGCTGTTGTGGAAGTTGACTTCACGTTAGCGCCCGGGCCTGACTCGCCTTAAGCGATCCCTCGAGGAGCGGAGGCTCCTTCGCGTTATCCAAGGACCTCGTTACACGCTCGCTCGCATAGGCTCGTTGCATTGCCTCCGAATGTCCGCTGCTAACTTGTAACTGTCCGCTCCGGGTCGATTCGCGCCGGTCGGCGCTCATGTCGGCTTCCCGCTGCGACGGGCACGCTGGCGGCGTTTGCGTTCGGCGTCGTAGCGACGGCGATCCTCGGCGGTCAGGAGCAGCGGCGCCGGGTGGACTTCGCGCTCGGGCAGCTTTGCGGTCCAGTGAGCGCGTCCGTCGATCACGTCGGCGACAAGTCGGCAAAAGGTCTGCTGGCCGGTATCCACAATCGCCTCCGCTCGTTGTTCGCGCAACGATCGATTCTGAACCTCCTTGGACGGACAGCGCAACAAAAAGGCCGTGCGACGCGCACCACGCCGCACGGCCAGCCGACATCGCGGATATTTTCAAATCCCGCCGCGCCCCGGGATTGTGCTAATCGTCGCGCACGCCGCGCGGATAGCGCCTGCGGTAGTCGGCGATCCGGCGCTCGAACACGGCATCGGCCGGTGAGATACGGGTCCCGGTCACTGCGGCCGACCGGCGCGCACGATCCTCAGCCAGCGTGCGCTCGACCAGCGCTTCGGCAGGCGTCAGGCTGCGCATGTCGGTGATCGTGGCTTCGGGCTGCGCCGGCACGGCACACAGCGACAATTCCAGCCACTCCCATTTCGTGAAGCGCACGCCGCCGCCCTGCATCGGCTCCGCTTCGAGCGGCCGGAAGCCGATCGACACCGAGCGCAGCAGGCCGGCCTTCACGCTGGCCCACGCGTCGTCACACAGGCTTTTCAGCGGCCCGTCCTGCTCGATCTTCGCAATCACCGCCTTGAAGTGAACGCCGAGCTTCGACGCCGCGCCGAGCACCACACTACCGACGCTTCGGGTGTGATCGTGGCCGACCAGCAGCGGCAGCGGCGTCACGAATTTCACGCCGAGCGGTTCGATCACGTCACCGTACCTGTCCGGGGTCGGTGTCGATGCGGTCCCGCTGATCTCGCGCAGATCCTCGTTGGCGCTGCGGATGACCAGCAGCGTGCTGGCGTGCTGGATATCGACCTGTCTCAAGGTGTGTGCCCCTTGCGTTTCGTTGCGGCAGCGGCCGTCGCCCATGCCGCGCCCGACAGGTACGCAATCGAGCCGGGGGCGGCCTGCCAGGCTACAAAGCGGCGGGCCAGATAGCCGACCAGGTTCTCGGCCCACAGCGAGTGCATCACACCGTCAATGGTCACATCCGCCTGCGTGGCAACGTCGAGTTCCACGCCGCCGTCGCCATAGGCGATGCCGCCCGCATCGACCAGCGCGAGCAGACCATCGGCGAGCGCTGACGACGCGACGACCGGCAGGCCACAGAAGACGCCACCCTTTACACCCAGCCCGGCCGCGCTGCCAACCAGAGAGGGTTGCACGCACAGCGACATCGCAGTGTTCGACGACATGACCAGCACCGCGCGCTCGATGTCACCTTCGAACGCCGCGGTCAGCGCGGCCATGTCAGCGCGCACGTCCCCGGTCGACGACACTTCGACCGCATCGACAAGCAGTGACGCAGGCGCACCCGGGACCGGCGCCGCGGCGAACGCGGCCGCACTGGTGAGCTTCGCTACCGCGCGCTGAAGGCTGCGGGTCAACGATGCCTCGGCAGCGTCGGTTGCTAGCGCAACGACTTCCTTCGTGACGGTGATCAGTCCGCAGGCCTTCTGCGGTTCGACCTTCGTTTCCGTGAACGACGCGCCGCTCACCACGACCGGCTCGCCTTCGCCCGTCCAGAGTGCGACCGGGTCCTCGTCCTGAACGAGAACGCGTGTACGAAGCGGGATGGTGTGCAGCGGACTAATTGCGTCGATGCGCGGCAGAAGATCGTAGAAGCCCGCGCCCGCCATGAATTCCGCCATCGCCCCGCGCCAAGCGGCATCCCCGCCGAGGTCGGACGTGTCGACGATGACCGCTTTCTGCAGCAGGCCGATCACCGGTCCTTCGCTGTAATCCCTGCGCGCGATTTCCACGGCGGCAACCGGGTCGCCGTCTGCTCTCGCCAGGCATCGCATCGCCTTGATGAAAGTGTTGCCGTTGATCACGTTGCCCCCGCTTCACTTCGTCCGGATGGCTGGATGATCGTCGTGGGCCGGTCGGAAGTCGATGCCGGAATTTCCGCGTGATCCGCGTTATCCGTCGCCGTTGTAGCTGCGTTCGATCTCGCGCGCCAGATCGAGAATGCGGTACAGGCGCCGGTTGCCGAGCAGCCGGAACGGCACCCGGTTCACGCCTTCGGCTGCCTGCCTGCGCAGTGCATCGGGACCGGCATAGCCGAGCACCTTCGCCGCCGCCGCTTCATCGATCCCACCATCGGCGGCGACCGCGATCTCGTTGCGTCGGCAATAGCGCTCGATCTGGCGCGCCGTTGCTGCGATGCGCGCGGCGAGTCCGGCATCGAGGTCGGTCATCTTCTATTCCGGTGCTTGCCATCAAATAGAATTGCCGCCGTCGAATCTCTCTCGCAACGCGCCCATGAAGTCGTTCATCGACTGACGCTGGGCAGCCTCGATCTTCATGCAATGGTCCCACGCGTCGCGATCAATCAGGGCCTCGATTTCTTCGCGCACCCGCTCGCGCAACTCGCGCGGATCCATTGCGTCAAGTTCCCAGAACTGGTTGCCGTAGTGCGTTCTGTACCAGTGATGGCGCGGATCGCCTGCCTTCGAGTCGGTCGCGAATCCGGGCAGTTCGGGATTCATCACGTCTGTTCGCGTGAGCGCGATCCGTTTGAGAAAATATGCGAATTCGTCGCCGGCGCCATAGCGCGACAGCCGTTCGGGTAAATCCATTTCGCTCATGTGCATGCCGCTCGGATCGAAGTCGCCGATGTACAGCAGGTTCGTGAACCTGTCGTCATCCGCAATCTCGTCGGCGATGTCATGCACGGTCGTCGCCGAGCCGTACCCGTGTAACACCCTGAACGTCACGCCCAGTTCGTCGAGCACGGGCGCAATCGTGCCGCGCACCGTACCCTTTTCACTGATGACTTCGACCCGTTGCGGCTGGTCGTTCCAGTAGTCGAGCCGATACCCGCGTACCGCCGCATTCATGATCTGCATCGGGTTGTCCCACTGCTGTGCTCGCTCGGGACGGCGTGTCTCGTCAACGATCCATTCCCATTCGATGTCCTCGTTTTCGCGCGCCCGCGTCAGTAGCGACGACACCCTGTTTGTACTCGACTTGGCCATGTTCGGGATCAGGCCCATCGTGAACAGCTTGTAGCAGACCGCGCGAACGGTCGCCGGCTGAATGACTTCGAGTATGTCGATTGCGGCGGCGATCAGTTGCTTCGACGCCTCGTGCATTCCGCGTCCCATGACGACCTCGCGTTGAAAGAGTGGTTGACAGGATTACTGTGTTGACAAGTTGACGTTGCATACAAACCTGTAAAACCCGTCAAGCCGTTAAAGTCAGTAAAGCTAATAAATCAGATTAGCTATATAGAGTAAGTAAACTCTCTCTCTTATATAACTACAGTGATTCGCTCATGGCCTCGACCATCTGGCGGGCGATAGGCGTCAGACTTGGAATGCCACCCGGTAACGTGACATAGCCGCCTGCCTGAAGACGGCGGATCATCTGCCAGACCGCCTGACGCGTCACACCGAGTGCCGTCATGAGTTCGGCCGGCAGTCGTTCGCCGCGATAGATCGCCGCCAGATAGCGCATCTGCTCGCCTGTCGCCACGTTGTCGGCGTCGCACACAAACCGGAACTGAAGGTCATCGCCAAGACGCAACACCAACCGGCTATCCGCCACGTCGCGGCCGGTGACGTGCAGCACGCGCCGGTCGTCGCCTTCGTTGCGCAGCACGAACAGCGCGTCCGCACCGCCCGCCACGGCGGTCGATCCGCCGATCTGCGCGTAGATGTCGGCGAATTCGTTTTTCGTTGTATGACCTACCGCGATAATCGACATCGCGCGCTCGTTGGCCTCGCGGGCCAGAAACGAAAGTTCGGCGGACTCCTGTTCATACTGGTCCTGCCGCCGGTCGAGCGGCGCGCGAAACTTGGCCCATACGTCGATCACCAGCAGCTTCACCGGCATCCGGTCCAGCGTCGCGGTGAGCGCGTTCTGGTTGCCGCGCTTCCATTCGAAGGACCAGGCGAGATCAGGAAGATGGGCGGTGTCGATCCCGGCGCGCTGAAGGCGGTCGTACACGCGCCAGCGCGCGTTCTCAATGTCGATGTACCAGCAACGTCCCGCATCCACGTCACGGCCCCACAGCGGCGTGCCGCTCGCCACGGCGACCGCCATCTGCAACGCGAGCAGCGACTTGCCGCCTTTCGGTCGGCCCGCGAGATAGATCAGGCCGGTCGGCAGCAGGCCGTTGATCACGAACTTCGGACGCACGGGCGGCGCGGCGATCAGGGTCTCGGTCATCACAATTTCAGGACTCCATATCTCGACTGTTTGCCCAGCGCCGTTCGGTTGCGCGGCGGCGGCCTTCGTCGCGCGCCGTTCGGCGGCTTCGCGCTGCTCCCGCCGGTTGCCGCTGTGCTCGATCAGGTGGGCATACACCGGCGCATCGACGCTTCCCGGCACGTCGCGTTCGGCGCTCATAGCTCACCCCGATCCGCACGGGCGCGCAGCGCTTCGAGCAGTGAGGCACGTGCGTTCGCCTCGATCCAGTCGTGGTGTTCGTTCCAGTCGGCTTTAGACATGAACACGCGACACCGTTCGAGTTCGCGCGCAATGCGCGTCTCGAACCAGTGCTCAAGCGCTTGCGCGTCGGCGAAGCGCGGCCTATCCTGCGGCTGAAGTTCTCCATGCCCGTCCGCTGCGACGGGCTTTTTTTCGGCGGTCATGATGCGCTACCTCACGCCGGTTCGGCTTCGGGGCGGCGCTTCGTCATGCGCGCTTCCCATTCGCGGGCGGCGGCATAGGTGATCAGGATCTTCCGCCCGAGTTGAAGCTCGGCTGGCCCGAGGCCATCACGGCGCAGCTTGTACAGGCCCACGCGACTGACGTGGTAAATCTCGCAGAACTGCGCAATCGTCATGGCGCCGAGTTCGGCAACGGACGAAGGCGGCGCATCAGGCGCACGATTCACGAGCGTTTTCATGGAAGTCCTCACGGTTGCTGAAGTTGCCGTAAGGACAAATCTAGGCGGGGATAGAGCGTCTGGAAACGAACCGGAAAGGCCACGCAAAATCTGCGTGCCTTGATTTTTTCGCGGTGTTATCCCTGATTACCGTAAGCGCGGGCCAGTTGCCGCATCAGTTCGACCGCCACCCGGTTGTCGTCGTAAGCCTTTTCGATGGCGCGCTCGCCGAGGTGAAAGCGCAGGGCGACTTCCTTGACGGCATCCTTGCGAGGCGCTTTTTCGCCTGCTGCCTTGCGCCGTTCGATGCTCTCGCAAACGGCGTGGCAAATCTGAAAGTTCTTTTCGCGGCTGCGCCGTTGCTGCTGGCTGGGTGGCATGGGACGCAGGCACGGGAACGAGACCCGCCAGTTCTTCAGATCGTCGCCGTCGCTCGGCGGCGTCCACAGGCGTTGTGCAATCTCTGCGCCAGCGCGCTGGGCGAGCGTCGGCGCACCGGTCGAACTGATGGCGGCGTGGGCGTCGTGCGCGAATACCCACATGGAAAGCATGAGCACGTCCTCATCGAGCGCCCTGATGAAGTCCGTCGCATCCTGCAGGCTGCACGGCAATGTCCAGTTCGCGCCGTCCATCATCTGGCGGAAGTGATCGCGCATCGCGAGCTTCTCGGCCAGTTCGGCACTGTAGCGCTGATACGGCGAATCGTCGGCGTCCATCCTTGGTCCCGTTTGAACTACAGGGAAGTTAGATTAACACCGGTAAACGGCTACGCATCAACAGGCTGGCGCGGACCCGAGCCGCGAAAAAAGCCTGCGGGTAGCAGGCTTTCGTGAGGGGTGCGTGGCTTCTTAGGCGGCGATCCCGTCAGCATCGCCCGCTTCGGGCGTGCGTGGCCGGTCGAGCAGCGAGAGTGCTTCGGCCAGCTTCGTCTCGCGTGCCTTCATGTAGCGCTGCGTCATGCGGCTGTCAGCGTGACCGAGAATCTTCTGCACGTGGTACTGCGAGGCGCCTTCGTTGATCATCCTCGTGGCCGTGTGATGGCGCGTGTCCATGAAACGGAAGTCGGTGATCTGCGCGGCCCGCTTCACCTCGTCCCAGTCGCGCACCTCGCGTAGCGCCCGACCGAGTTCGTCGGTGAAGACGCGCGCCCACTTCACCTGACGCCGCCACGCCATCAGCGTCTCGTAGGCTTCGCGGTTCATCGGAACCACGCGGCGCCGCTTGACCTTGGACGTGGCCGGCTCGACCGTGATCGTCCTTGCCTTCAGATCGACCGACTTCCATTCGAGCCGCAGCAGTTCCGAGCGGCGCAGGCCGGTATTGATCGCGACGATGATCGCCGGGCGGACGTGATCGACAAACGCGTGATGTGCGGCCGGCAGGTTCGTGATCCGGCGGCCGTCAGCGAGTTCTGCCGCTTCGCGGATACGCGCCTCCCGCGCCACGAGCGCGCCACGCAACCGCGCCTCTTCGTCAACCGTCAGTTCGCGACCGTGCCCGGCTTCTTCCTCGGGATCGGTCTTGCAGCGCAGCCGCGCGCAGGGATTGCTGCCGATGATCTCGTGCTCAACTGCGTGCGTGAACAGTCCACCGATAGCGCCGAGCGTGCGGTTGATACCGGAAGGCTTGTGGCCCGCCGCGATCCGCGCCTCGATCCACTTCTTCATCATCGGCCTCGTGACCTCATCGAGTCGTTTCGCGATCAGGCCGGGGAAGTCGCGCCGGATGTTCTTCAGGTTCTGTTCCGGCGTGTCAGACTTCGTTGTGCCGAGCCAGAACGTCCGGTAGTCGCCGTCGAGATACTGGCCGACGGTTGGCATCGTCACCAGCTTCGCGTCGGCCGTGCGCCGCTCGTGCTTGGCGACGCGCGTGGACATCGTATCGGTCTTGTGATCGGTGCGGCCGATGAACGCCTTTGCCGCCGCGCGCGCCTGCTCGACCGACATCGCCGGATGCCGGCCGATAGTCCTTTTCTGCTGACCTTCGGGCGCCGACCACCGGTACACGAACGACACCGAGCCGTTCGGCCGTATCCGCAGACCGAAGCCGGTCAGCTGGTCGTCGTAGATGTCGCGCAGCTTCGGCGCGCCGCCGTTCGCCATCGTGGCGGCGCGCTCGTTTTCGAGTCGCCGGACCAGTTCGCGGTTGATTCTTTCCTTCGCCATTTTTCTGTCCTCAAGTGACCTGTTCACGACGCGAGGACAAATAAAGGACAATTCGCGCCGTGAACAATCGTGAACCCCGGGATGCGGGGATGACATTAAGGTCTTGATTTCATTGACGAAATGGAACTTTAGTGCACAGCGAGAAACAGTCAAGTAGCCCCGCACAGGGGCAACGCCAATAGACCGATAAGAAGGCAAGGAAAGGCCAACACCACAAAGAACAACGACAAAAAAACAACCAAAAACGAGAAACACCCAGAAATAGCCAGAAATAGCCCTTCTTTTCGACCCATAGCGCCGCAGGCAAATCAACAACAATCACCCTAACCCTTACTACGCCAGCACCAGGCTGGCAACCCAAATGGCAACTACGACCGCCCCGCAACAAGCCGCGCCCGCCTCGCCGGGCCCCATGAAGCGCATCATCCTGATCGTCCTCATTGCGCTGATCGCCGCGGGCGCTGCCGGTGCCGGCGTGTGGTTCTTCATGTCGAAGCGCGCACCCGTCGCCGTATCGGCCGAAGCAGCGCCGGCGCTGTCCGCCGCGCCGCTGTTCTTCCCGCTCGAATCGATGACCGTCAACCTGCAATCGGACGACGGCCAGCAACACTTCCTGCGCATCGGCCTCACGCTGAAGCTCGGCGACGCCGGCACCCAGCAGGCGCTCACCGATCACATGCCGGAAGTGCGCAGCCGCATCCTGCTCGCGCTGTCGAACAAGCACCCCGAAGAACTCGCGCCGCTCGAAGGCAAGCGCGCGCTCGCCGAAGAGCTGAAGACGCTGATCACGGAGCCGATCGAGCGGGGCGTCGCACCGATCCGCGTGCAGGACGTGCTGTTCACCGAGTTCGTCGTGCAGTGACGTGGCCTTGTCTAGCGCTGCCATCATCAATCGCCAAGGGACGCACGAGGAATAAGCAATGAGCCATGAAGAGTTCATGTCCCAGGAGGAGGTCGATGCCCTTCTGAAGGGCGTCACCGGCGAATCCGACACGGAATCCGAGCAGAACGACCGCACGGGCGTACGCCCGTACAACATCGCGACGCAGGAACGTATCGTCCGTGGCCGGATGCCGGGCCTCGAAATCATCAACGACCGCTTCGCGCGCCTGTTGCGCGTCGGCATTTTCAACTTCATGCGGCGCTCGGCGGAAATCTCCGTCGGCCCGGTGAAGGTGCAGAAGTACAGCGAATTCACGCGCAATCTGCCGATCCCGACCAATCTGAACCTGGTGCACGTGAAGCCGTTGCGCGGCACGTCGCTGTTCGTGTTCGATCCGAACCTCGTGTTCTTCGTGGTCGATAACCTGTTCGGCGGCGACGGGCGTTTCCATACGCGCGTCGAAGGACGCGATTTCACGCAGACCGAGCAGCGCATCATCACGAAACTGCTCAATCTGACGTTCGAGCACTACACGGCGTCGTGGAAGAGCGTGCGCCCGCTGCAGTTCGAATACGTGCGCTCGGAAATGCACACGCAGTTCGCCAACGTCGCGACGCCGAACGAAATCGTCATCGTCACGCAGTTCTCGATCGAGTTCGGCTCGACGGGCGGCACGCTGCACATCTGCATGCCCTACTCGATGATCGAGCCGATCCGCGACGTACTGTCGTCGCCGATCCAGGGCGAAGCGATGGACGTCGACCGCCGCTGGGTGCGCGTGCTGTCGCAGCAGGTGCAGGCTGCCGAAGTGCAGCTGACCGCCGACCTCGCGCAGGTGCCGGTCACGTTCGAACAGATCCTGAACATGCGCAAAGGCGATGTTCTGCCGATCAACATCCCCGAGCACATCACCGCGAAAGTCGACGGCGTGCCGGTGATGGAATGCGGCTACGGAATTTTCAATGGTCAGTACGCGTTGCGGGTCCAGAAGATGATCAGCGCAGCCGACACGATGAAGGAAGGTGGATATGAGTGACCTGAACGCAAAGCCCGAGAGCGATCTCGAGGCAGCCGAGCAACTCGCCGCCGGCGCGCTGTCCGCCGCGGAAGACGACGCGGCGATGGACGACTGGGCCAGCGCGCTCGCAGAGCAGAACGGCAACGCCGAGGTCAACCCGGCCGCGGCCGGTGTGTTCCAGCCGCTGTCGAAGGTCGAGCCGACCGCGACGCACAACGATATCGACATGATTCTGGACATCCCCGTCCAGATGACGGTCGAGCTCGGCCGCACCAAAATCGCGATCCGCAATCTGCTGCAGCTCGCGCAGGGCTCGGTGGTCGAACTCGACGGTATGGCCGGCGAGCCGATGGACGTGCTCGTCAACGGCTGTCTGATCGCTCAGGGCGAAGTGGTGGTCGTCAACGACAAGTTCGGTATCCGGCTGACCGACATCATCACGCCGTCCGAACGCATCCGGAAACTCAATCGATGAAACGTTTGGCAGGTCGCGGCGTGTTGCTCGCGCCGCTCATCGCGTCCAGCGTCGCGCACGCCGCCGACATGAACGCGGTCAACAACGCCGCGAAGATCGCCTCGGGTGTCGGCGCTAGTAGCGCGGTGCCGGCGCTCGGCGTCGGCGCGGTGCTGCAAACCTTCGTCGGGCTCGCGGTCGTGATCGGCCTCGTGTTCGGCTGCGCATGGCTCGCGCGACGCTTCGGCCTGCAACCGGGCCAGCGCGGCGGCCTCGTGAAGACGGTCGGTGGCGCTTCGCTCGGCGGCAAGGAGCGCGTCGCGGTCGTCGAGATCGGCGATACGTGGCTCGTGCTCGGCGCTGCGCCCGGCAACGTGCGGCTGCTGCATACGATGCCGGCGGGTTCCGTCGCGGCCGATACGGTTGCCGCTTCGCCCGCACCGCTTTCCGGCACCTTTGGTCAACGCTTTCGCGACGCCATGAAGGGCGAAGTGGGCAAACGTTTCAACGCGCACCGCGGCGGGGATCGGTAATGCAGGTCAGTTTCAGGCAGTCAGGTTGGTTCTTCACGCTATCGCGCCGTGCGGCGCGCTCGCTCCCCGCAGTGCTTCGACTCGCGCTGCCGGCACTGCTGGTCGCGCTGCCGACGCTGTCGTTCGCGCAAACCGCCGGCCTGCCGGCCTTCACGACGAGCCCCGGCCCGAATGGCGGCACGACCTACTCGCTGAGCGTGCAGACGATGCTGCTGCTCACGATGCTGTCGTTCCTGCCCGCGATGGTGCTGATGATGACGAGCTTCACGCGCATCGTGATCGTGTTGTCGCTGCTGCGCCAGGCGCTCGGCACGACTACGACGCCGCCGAACCAGGTGCTCGTCGGTCTTGCGCTGTTTCTGACGTTTTTCGTGATGTCGCCGGTGCTCGATAAGGCCTATAACGAAGGCTACAAGCCGTTTTCCGAAGGCACGCTGCCGATGGACCAGGCGGTGTCGCGCGGCGTCGCGCCGTTCAAGACCTTCATGCTGCGGCAGACCCGCGAAAGCGACCTCGCGCTGTTCGCCCGCATCTCGCACGCGGCGCCGATGCAGGGGCCCGAAGACGTGCCGCTGTCGCTGCTGGTGCCGTCGTTCGTGACAAGCGAGTTGAAAACCGGCTTCACGATCGGCTTCACGATCTTCATCCCGTTCCTGATCATCGACATGGTGGTCGCGAGCGTGCTGATGTCGATGGGCATGATGATGGTGTCGCCGGCGACGATTTCGCTGCCGTTCAAGCTGATGCTGTTCGTGCTCGTCGACGGCTGGCAGTTGCTGCTCGGCTCGCTCGCGCAGAGCTTCGTCTGATTATTTTCGACTCCTCGTTCTTCAGGTACGCACGATGACACCCGAAGCAGTCATGACGCTGGCCCACCACGCCATGTACATCGGCCTCATGATGGCCGCCCCGCTGCTGCTCGTCGCGCTCGTCGTCGGTCTGGTCGTAAGCCTGTTTCAGGCGGCCACGCAGATCAACGAGAGCACGTTGTCGTTCATCCCGAAACTGCTCGCGATTGCGGCCACGCTGGTGATCGCCGGGCCGTGGATGCTGACCACAATGCTCGACTATCTGCGCCAGACGCTCACCAGCATTCCGACGCTCGTCAACTGAGCGCCGCTCGCACGTCCGCCCTCCCCGCTCCATGTTCACGGTCACCTACGCGCAACTGAACGTCTGGCTGACCGCGTTCCTGTGGCCGTTCGCGCGCATCGCCGCGCTGATCGCGACCGCACCGGTGTTGGGCAACACGTCGCTGCCCTCGCGCGTGAAGATCGGCCTTGCCGCGTTCACGACGATCATCGTCGCGCCGACGATCGGCGCGCTGCCGCAGGTCACCGTGTTCTCCGCGGACGGCGTGTGGATTCTCGCCAACCAGTTCCTGATCGGCATCGCGCTCGGCGTGACGATGCAGATCGTGTTCCAGGCGATCGACGCGACCGGCTACTTCATCGGCCTCGGCATGGGTCTCGGCTTCGCGACCTTCTTCGACCAGCAGGCGACCGGCTCGGGCGTCGTGATCTCGCGCTATATGACGACGATCGCGATGCTGGCGTTTCTCGCTGTCGACGGTCATCTGCAGATGATCGCCGCGCTCGTGACGACGTTCCAGTCGGTGCCGGTGTCGGCCAACCTGCTCGCGCCGCACGGCTGGCAGACGCTGGCGAACTGGGGCAGCTCGATCTTTTCGGCGGGGCTGCTGCTGTCGTTGCCGGTCGTCGTCGCGCTGCTGATCGCCAACCTCGCGCTCGGCATTCTCAATCGCGCGGCGCCGCAGATCGGCGTATTCCAGATCGGCTTTCCGCTGACGATGCTGGTCGGTCTGCTGCTCGTGCAACTGATGCTGCCGAACATGATCCCGTTCTTCGTGCGGCTGTTCGATAGCGGCATCGATGAGATGGGACGGGTCGCGGCGGCGCTGAAATAACCCGGAAAATCACGGACATAAAAAAACCGGCTCGAGTTCATCGCGCCGGTTTTTTATTGCGCCGCCGAAGCGGCATCAGCTATTGATGTACTGGAACAGCGACATGTTCTGGATCTGCACGAACGCTTGCTGCGAAGCCTGCAAGGCCGCCTGCTGCAGCGTGTACTTGCTGATCGTCGAGACCATGTCGGTCTGCGTCAGGTCCGCGAGGTTGCTCTGCGTTTGCAGCGAGTTGGTCTGCGTGACCGTTTGCAGCGCCTTGACTTCCTGCTCGCGGCCGCCCACCGATGCCTGCACCGCGGTGATGTTGTCCAGCGTGTTGCCGAGCTGCGACAGGCCTGTGTTCAACGCGTTCTGCAGCGTCGCCGCGGCCGCGGGGTTGCCGCTCACCGGCTGCTGGAGCGCCGTGATCATCGCGTTCAGGTTCGCGAACACATTGGTGCCCGCCTGGTTGGCCGGCTGTACGGTGAACGTGTCGTTGGCGGCCGGCGTGCCCGTGATCTGGACCTTTTGGCCGGCGATCGTGATGTCCGCGCCGGATGTGTACGCTTGCGGCGTACCCGCGACGCCGGTCGTCGTGTCGGTGATCGTGTAGGTGAGCGAGCTGCCGCTGCCGCTGAACTGAATCTGGTACGAGTGCGCGTTCGCCGCGTTGGTCGGATCGTTGACCGACACCGCGCCGATCACGCCGCTGCCCGTATTGGCCGGGTTGCCCGAGGCGATCGGCTGCGCGTTGGTCGCGCCGACGCTCATGAACACCGCCAGTCCATTGTCACCCGTCGCGACCGCGTTGCTATCGGTGACCTGCACCGTGCGCGAGCCGGTGTCGCCCGTATAGGTGACGTTGCCGGCCGCATCGGTCGTGAAGGCCTGGGTCGAATTCTGGAAGCCAGCGAACAACGCATTGCCGGAGCCGTCGGTCGCATTCGCGTAGGTGAGGAGTTGGTCGCGCAGCGTGGTCAGCTGCGCGGCGATCGCCGTGCGGTCGGCGTCGTTCAGTGCGCCGTTGCCGGCGCGCAGGCCCAGCGTGTTCGCGCTTTGCAACGTCGTGATGACGGTGGACAGCGTCGAATCCTCGGCCTGCAACGACGTGAGCGCCTCGGTCTGGTTCGTCGTGTACTGCGACAGCGCCGCCGCCGTCGAACTGAGCTGCACGGCCTGGGCGGCGCCGAGCGGATTGTCGGCGGGCGTGGTCAGGCTCTGGCCGCTCGAGATTTCCTGATAGATCTGCGACAACTGAGCCTGCTGATTGCTCATGTTCGCGACGTTCATGCTGAAGTACTGCTGGGAAGAAATTCGCATGGTTCAACGCCTTACGAGAAGATGCCAAGCAAAGTCTGGAACAGCGTCTGCGCCGTCTGGATGACCTTGCTGTTGGCCTGATAGAGCTGCTGGTATTGAAGCAGGTTAGCCGCTTCCTCATTGATATTGACGCCCGACACCGACTGCTGCGCCGACGTGATCTGCGTAACGAGCGAGGTTTGCGTCGTCGCCATCGCCTGGATCTGCGTGGCCTGGTTGCCGATGTTGTTGACGTAGCTCGCGTACGCGTTCGTCAGCGTCGCGGTGCCGCCCGCGAGCACCTGTGCCTTCGTCAGGTTCGACAACAGTTGCGCGTTGCGGCCGTCATTGGTCGCGCCGGTATTCGGTCCGATCGTGAACGAGTCGCCGTCGGCGGGCGTGCCGCTGATGGTGACCGTCACGTTGTTCATCACGCCCGCGCTCGTTGAGTTGGTCGGGTTGGTGATCGTCAGCGTTGCGCCCGAATTCGGCGAGTACGGCACCGCGTCCGTCGCCGTGTTGATCGTGTACGACGTGGACGGCGAGCCGGCGACCGTCACCACCGAGCCGATCGGGAAGCCGGTGAGGCCGGTGCCCGCGGTGTAGGTGATCGTCGACGTGCTGGTCGGCGCGCTATAGCCGGCCGATACCGTACCCTGCGTGATCGTCGCGCTGCCGGTGTTCGACGTCGACGCCGACGCGAGCACCGGCGCCGCGGCCGCGATCGCCGAGGCCGCCGTGGTGGTCAGCGCGAAGCCGTTCAGCGCGCCGCGGGTCGGCTCGACCGTGAACGAGTCGCCGGCGTTCATCGTGCCGCTCGCGACCGAGAACTGCAGGCCGCCGATCGGGTTGGTCAGGTCCGCCGCCGAGCCGACGATGCTGCCCGTCTGGTTGTCGGTCAGCGTGTAGGCGCTGCCGTTGTACGACAGCGTGTAGTCGCCCGTGGTCGGCTGGCTCGCGTTGGCGAACGAGACGCCGAGCGTCGCGGTGCCGCTGTTCTGCGAGTTCGCGTACACGGTCGGCGAGCCGACGGTGAACAGCGCGCCGCCCGCGGTGCCGTTCAGCGTCAGGCCGAGTTCGTTCTGCGCATTGACCTGCGCGGCGAAGCTGGTCGCGATCGCACCGAGTTGCGCCTCGGCCGGATCGAGCGTTTGCGAGCGGAATTGCAGCAGGCCGCCCAGCGTGCCGCCGGACACGCTCGTGTCGGACAGCGTCTGCGGGGTAGGTGTCGCCTTCGCGCCGGCCTGGCCGAGATACTGGACCGACAGCTCGCTCGGATCGCCCGACGAAGTCGCCGTGCCGAGGTTGAAGCTGTTGCCGGCCAGCACGAGCGGCTGTCCGTTCGACATGAACAGGCTATAGCTGCCGTTGTCCTGCACGACCGACACGCCGATCAGCTGCGACAGGTTCGACACCGCCAGGTCGCGTTGGTCGAGCAGCTGGTTCGGCGGTTGGCCCTGGCTGCTCGCCTGCGTGATCTGCGTGTTCAGCGACGCGATCTGCGCCGTGAAGGTGTTGATCTGCGTGACCGCGTCGCTCAGCTGCGTGTTGACGCTCGCGCGCAGCTGGTCGTATTGCTGGCCCGCCGCGTTGATCTGGTTCGCGAGCGTCTGCGCGGCGCTGATCGCGGTCTGCCGCGTCGACACGCTCGACGCGTCGTTGGCGACGTTCTGCAGCCCCGTGAAGTAACCGCTGATCGCGCTCGCAATCCCCCCGGTCGGACTGCCGACGAGGTTGTTGAGCTGGCTGATCATCGTGTTGTACGTGCCGAGCGAGCTGCTCCACGACTGCGCGGTGTTGAGCTCGGTCGTCAGGTACTGGCTATATGCGCGCGTGACGGTGTCGGTGGACACGCCCATCGGCAGGTAGCCCGAGCCCGTATAGTTGCCGCCCACCTCCGAAAACACCGGAGTTTCCATCGTATAGCCGGGTGTCGACGCGTTGCTGATGTTCTCACCAGTCGTCGTCAAACCCCATTGGGCCGCGTTGAGTCCGCTAAGGCCGATATTCAACAGATTGCTGGACATGCGTCATCCTGAAGGGCGGCATCGCAGACATGCCACCGTGTTAGTGGAACATCCTCTTTAACGGCCCGTCGTGCGAAAAATTGAGGGCCATTCCACCTCGTTGCGCGCGCCGCGATGGGTTCCGCGCTATTGCTTCCACTGCGTGTGCAACGTTTGCTTCGCCGGCCAAAAACATTCGCGCGGCGGCCGCGCGTTTTGCGCACGCCCGCCGCGCGTTGGCTCGCCGCTCAGCGCGCCAGCGAGCGGCGCTTCATTTCGAGCTGCGTGATCAGCCGCTGCAGCGTGTTTTCCGCGCTGCCGGGCAGCGACAGGAAACGGAAGCCGAGCTGATAGCGCTGCGTGCCGTTCGGCATCGCGAGCGAGCGATGCGAGACGAGCTGCAGATCGAGCGACAGACGGCCGAGCGCGCCGAGCGTGAGCTCGCAGTCCATCAGGCGCGCGCCCATCGGCAGTTCGGCGACGCGCAGGTCGGTCGTGCGCATGCCGACGCCGCCGAGCGACAGGTCGTGCACCTCGAAGCGGAACGTGTCGCCGTCGGGCAGGCGGCCCGTACACATGAACGGGTCGAGAATCGGCGCGGCGACGCGGAAGTACTCGCGGCGCTGCACGTAGAACAGCACCTCGGGAAAGTCGGCCTCGAACGCCGGCATTCCCTCGAAGCGCGTCTCGCGCGGCGTCGGCGTCGTGAACTCGACGCGCACACCGTCGGGCGACGCGTGGAACTGGCAACGCGGGGCGCTGAGCAGCCCCTTGTTCTGCTCGGCGAGCGCGCCCCAATCGAAGGTGAAGGTGCGCTCGCGCACGTCGACGTCGAGCAGGCGCGTGACGAGCTGCCCGCCCGCATATTCGACCGTGAGGAAATCGCCGCGATTGACGATATTGCGCAGCTGCACGCCGATTTCCAGCGGATTGCGGCGGCCGAAATCGGAAGGGTTCTCGTCTTGCGGGACGTGCGGCTGACCGTTCGTGTCAATCAGGCCGTTCGACTGGTTCATATCCATGGGCTTGCCGGTAAGCATGTTCTTGCGGGCACGTGCCAAGGCCTAGCCATCGACTCTGAGGGTCTTCATGCAAAGCCGCAACACACGCGTTCGACCGGACCTTGCAGCGCTGTTCCGGTATCGGGTCTAACTCGTTAGCGGCAGCATCGAGCCAAAATTTAGGGGCTCAATTTAAATATTCGCCGGAAAAGTTCGCGCAAACGTTAAAAGCGTATCCGCCCCATTTCCCGCGATTTTGCGCGCGCGGGATGATGCGGAGCTTCTTACCGGCGTCGGTTTTTCCGCCGCTGCTTTCTATGCCGAACTTACCGATACTTCCAAAATCCGCTTCAATGCTCCATCGTCTGCACGATTTCTAATCAGCCCATTTTCTGCATGATCGACAGCAGCTTTTTCGCGTAATGCGGGTCGGTCGCATAACCGGCGCGCTGCATGCCGTTCGCAAAACCATTCACGTCGCGCGACGAATTGATCACCTGCGCGTAACGCGGATTGTTCTTCAACAGGCTCGCGTAATCGGTCATCGCTTCCTCGTACGAGTCGTACGCGCGGAATTTCTCGACCGTGCGATGCGGCTTGCCGTTCACGTATTCGGTCGTGACCGTCGACACGGTCTTGCCGGTCCAGTCATTGCCCGCCTTGATGCCGAACACGTTGTGGCTCGTCGAGCCGTCGGCTTTCTTGATCTCGCTCTTGCCCCAGCCCGATTCGAGCGCGGCCTGACCGATGATGAAGCGTGCCGGAATGCCGGTCGCCGCGCTTGCGGCCTGCGCCGGCGCGGCGAGCTTGTCGACGAACGCATCGACCTTCGGCGAGCTGCCGTCGCCGCGCGTCGGCGGTGTCAGCGCGCTATTGGCCGAGTAGCCGCGGCCCAGCGCGAGCTGGCCGTTGGCCTGGGCGTTGCCGTAGGCGCGCGCGAGCGCGTTGAGCGCGGCGCTCTGGCCTTCATCGCCGCCGCCGATGCCGCCGCCGAGCGCGTTGGCCATGCCGCCGAGACCACCCGCCCCGTTCGCGCCGCCCACCTGCATGCCCTGGTTGCGCATCAACTGCTTGAGCATCGCGTCGGCAACGCCGATGCCTCGCTTCGACAGCTGCTGCGCCATCTGCTGGTCCATCATCGACGTGAAGGTCGCCGTGTCGTGCGAATCGAACGGACTGTCCTGCGGCGTCGCATCGCGCATGCTCTTCAGCATCATCTGCGTGAACACGGCGTCGAACTGCTGCGCGGCCATCTTCATGCCGGCTTGCGGCGAGGCCTTCGCCTGCGCGCTCAGTGCGCCGAAGCCCTGGACGTCGAGCGCGAACCGGCTGGTCAGGTCGCTGGCGGCGTTGGCGCCATTGGTCGGATCGGAATTCATCTCGCGTGCTCCTTAGATGATTTCAAGGTCGGCGCGTAAAGCACCGGCTGCTTTCATGGCTTGCAGGATCGACATCAGATCCGCGGGCGTCGCGCCGAGCGCGTTGAGCGCCTTCACCACCTCGGCGAGGTTCGCGCCGGCGTTCACGAGTTTCAGCGAGCCGTTGTCCTGCTTCATCTGGATCTGCGACTGCTGCGCGACCACGGTGCGGCCGTTCGAGAACGCGCCCGGCTGGCTCACCACCGGCTGCGTATTGATCACGACCGACAGATTGCCGTGCGCGACCGCGCAGCTCTGCAGCGTGACCATCTGGTTCATCACGATCGAGCCGGTGCGCGCGTTCAGGATCACCTTCGCGGCCGCCTGCCCTGGCCTCACTTCGAGGTTCTGCAATTGCGCCATGAAGGAGACCTGCTGCTGCGGATCGGCCGGCGCGCGCAGCTGGATCGTGCGGCCGTCGAGCGCGGTCGCGGTGCCGCTGCCGAACGCGTTGTCGATCGCCGCGACGACGCGCTGCGTGGTGTCGTAGTCCATGTCGTTCAGGTCGAGCTGCATCATGCCCGCCTGCGATACCGCGGTCGGCACCGCGCGCTCGACGATCGCGCCGCCGGTGACGCGCCCCGCGGCCAGCTGGTTGACCTGCACCTTGCTGCCGTTCGCGCTCGCGCCCGCGCCGCCCACGGCGACGTTGCCCTGGCCGAGCGCATACACCTGGCCGTCGGCGCCCTTGAGCGGCGTGAGCAGCAGCGTGCCGCCGCGCAGGCTTTTCGCATTGCCGAGCGACGACACGGTGATGTCGATCGCTTCGCCCGGCCGCGCGAACGGCGGCAGCACCGCGGTCACCATCACGGCGGCGACGTTCTTCAGCTGGATGTTCGACAGCGACGACTGCGAGTTGCTCGAACCCGCCGCCTGGTTATTGATCGAGATGCCGAGGTTCGCGAGCATGTTCGCGAGCGTCTGCGTCGTGAAGGGCGTCTGCGTGGTCTGGTCGCCGGTGCCGTCGAGACCGACCACGAGGCCGTAGCCGATCAGCGGGTTGTCGCGCACGCCCTGGATCTGCGCGAGATCCTTCAGACGCTCGGCATGCGCGGGCGTCGCGGCCGGCAGCGCTGCGCAGGCGAGCGCGACGAATATCAGTGCGCGGCCCGCGCGCGACAGCGTGTCGAAAACAGTACCCATGATCACCACGGCGCCACGTTGAGGAAGAACCGCTGCAGCCAGCCCATGGTCTCCGCTTCGTTGATGTATCCCTTCGCGGAGTATTCGATTTTCGCGTCGGCGACCTGGGTCGAGTACACGGCATTCAGGCTCGAAATCGTGTTGGGATTGACGACGCCCGAAAAGCGCACGAACTCGTTGCCCTGGTTGATCAGCATCTGTTTCTCACCGCTCACGATCAGGTTGCCGTTGGCCTGCACGCCGGTCACGGTCACGGTGATCGTGCCGTTGAACGTGTTCGACGCGTTCGCGCCGCCGGTACCGGCAAAACCGTTGGCGCCGGCTGCGCTCAGGTTGGTCTTGGCGAACAGTCCGCTGAGAAAGCCCGCGGTCGGTACGCTCAAGTTCGTGCTGCCATTGCGGCTCGCATTCGCGCCCGAGTTCTTCGTCGCGTTGATGTTCTCGGCGATCACGATCGTGATGATGTCGCCCACGTTGCGCGGCCGCTGATCCTCGAATAGCGGACGGCCCGCGTAGCCCGGGTTGTAGATCGAGCCCGGCGCCTGCGCCTGCGGCGGCACCGGCGGCAGCGCGGTCATCGGCTGTTGCGTGATCGGTTGCTTCGGCACGAGCGCGCAGCCGCCGAGCGCGGCGAGCAGCGTGAGCTGCACGAGCGCCTCGGCCGTGCGCGAATGAACCGGAGTGCGAGAGGAATGCGACATCATCGTTTACCGCCTTAAATTTCCAGTCCTCAAACCGGCATCTGGCTCAAGGTCTGCAGCATCTGGTCGGAGGTCGTCACGGCCTTGCTGTTGATTTCGTACGCGCGCTGCGTCTGGATCATGTTCACCAGCTCCTGCACGACGTTCACGTTCGACGCTTCCACGTAACCCTGGTTGAGCGTGCCCGCGCCGTTCAGACCCGGTTGCGCCACGTTCGGCGCACCCGACGACGCGGTCTCCGCGAACAGGTTCTCGCCCTTCGAGTCGAGGCCGGCCGGGTTGATAAAGGTCGCGAGCTGCATCGTGCCGAGCTGCTGCGTGTTGCTCGAACCCGCCACGGTGATCGACACCGAACCGTCGCTGCCGATGGTCAGCGAGGTCGCGTTGGCGGGAATCGTGATCGCCGGAATCACCTGATAGCCGCTCGACGTGACGAGCTGACCCTGCGCGTTGGTCTGGAACGAGCCGTCACGCGTGTAGGCAGTCTGGCCGTCGGGCATCTGCACCTGGAAGAAGCCGGCGCCGTTGATCGCGACGTCCTTCGAGTTGCCGGTCTGCTGCAGGTTGCCCTGCGTGTACAGACGCTCGGTCGCGACCTGTTGCACGCCGGTGCCGAGCTGAATGCCGGACGGCAGTTCGGTTTGCTGCGTCGAGTTCGCACCCGGCTGGCGGATGGTCTGGTACAGCAGGTCCTCGAACACCGCGCGCGAGCCCTTGAAGCCGTTGGTGCTGACGTTCGCGAGGTTGTTCGAGATCACGTCCATCTGCGCCTGTTGCGCATTCATGCCGGTGGCGGCGATATAGAGTGAGCGGTTCACTTATGGTTCTCCTGGTCTCGGGGCGAGCCTCGTAAGGCGCCCCGTGGCAATCCGTTAGCTGAAGCTGAGAATCTGGTTGGCGGACTGATCGTTCTTGTCGGCGTTTTGCAGCAACTGCGTCTGCATCTGGAACTGGCGCGCGTTGGTGATCATCGAGACCATCGCGCTGACCGGATTCACGTTGCTGCCTTCGAGCGACGCCGGCGCGAGCGTCACGGTCGGATCGGCGTCGGCGGGGTTGCCGTCGGCGGTGCGAAACAGACCGTCGTCGCCGCGCGTGATCGACTGCGGATCGGGATTGACGAGCTTCAACTGATCGATCGTGACGACCGCGGTGGGCGGATCGCCCGGCGTCAATGCCGTCACCGTGCCGTCCTTGCCGATCGTGATCTGGGCGCCCGGCGGCACCGATACCGGCCCGCCGTTGCCGAGCACGACCTGATTGGTCGCGTTCACGAGCTGGCCGTTTTCGTCGATGTGCAGATTGCCCGCGCGCGTGTACGCCTCGTTGCCGTCGGCGGTCTGCACCGACAGCCAGCCGGCCCCCTGAATCGCGACGTCGAGCGGATTGCCGGTCTGCTGGATCGGCCCCGGCGTGAAGTCGGCGCCCGGTGTCGACGACAGCACGAAGGTGCGGGTCGTGTTGTCGTTGATCGTGCTGCCGTCGCCGAACGACATCGGCACGGCGCGGTAGGTTTCGAGCTGCGCGCGAAAGCCCGTGGTCGACGCGTTCGCGAGGTTGTTCGCGACGATCGCCTGCTGTTCGAGCGCTTGCGCGCTGCCCGACATCGCGGTGTAGATCAGCCGATCCATGAAGAGGTCCCGTTGGCTTACAGGTTGATCAGGGTCTGGTCGACGGCCTGCTGGGTCTTGATCGTCTGCGCGTTCGCCTGATAGTTGCGTTGCGCGGTGATCAGGTTGACCAGCTCGCTCGTCAGATCGACGTTCGAGTTCTCGACCGCGCCGCCTTGCAGCACGCCGTGATTGGTCGAGCCCGGCGTCGAGATCTGCGCGACGCCGGAGGCCGACGTCTGGCCGTACTCGTTGTTGCCGAGGTTGACGAGGCCGTTCTGATTCGCGAAGTTCGCGAGCACGATCTGGCCGAGCGCCGCGGTCTGGCCGTTCGAGTAGTTGCCGGTCAGCGTGCCGTCGGCACTGACCGTGAAGCTGGTCAGCTGGCCCGCCGCGTAGCCGTCGGTGGACAGGTTGTTCACGCCGTTCTTGCCGCCGTACTGCGTGGTGGCGCCGAGGTTCAGCGTGATGTTCTGCGGCGTGCCCGAACCGTCGGTGGTCGGGATCGACAAGCTGAACCCGCCGAGCGTCGTAGTCGCGGTGAACGTAGGCGGGTTGGCGATCGGGGTGTTCACCTGGCTCGTGCTGACCAGCGTGCCCGACGAGTTGAAGTTCGCCGTGCCGATCAGCGTCGCGGTGCCGGTCGCCGGGCCCGCGTACACGTTCCACGTGCCCGAGCCGGTCTTCGCGAAGTACATGTTGACCGTCTGCGAGCCGCCGAGCGAATCGTAGGCGGTCGTGCTCGTCGAGTAGTTGTAGGTCGTCGAGCTGTTCTGGTTGAACGCGGTCGGATTCGGCGCGACCGTGTAGCTGTCGTTGGTCGCCGGCGTGCCGCTGAAGGTGATGCTCTCGCCGTTGCCGAGCGTGATCGCAGTGCCGGGCGTGTAGGGCTGCGCCGCCGAGGCCGGGCCGCCGTTTACCGAAACCGTGTAGGTGGTCGGGCTCGTGAAGTTGATCGTGTAGTTGTCGGTGTTGCTGCCCGCGGCCGCGTTGGTGATCGTCGCGCCGGTCGTGGTCAGCGTGCCGGTGTTGGCGCCGCCGGCCGTGACGGACGGCGCGCCGAGCATGATGTTGTCCTGCGCGTTCAGGTTCAGGCCCGCGGTGATCGAGGTGGTCGCCTGCGGCGCGATGTTCGCGGTCGGCACGGTCAGCGGCACGGTCTGCGCGGTGTTGATGATGCCCGCGCTACTGGCCGCATAACCCATTAGCTTCAAGCCCTGCGCGTTCGTGATGAAGCCGTTCTTGTCGAGCTGGAACACGCCGTTGCGCGAATACACCAGCGTGCCGTTGTCCGACAGCTGGTAGAAGCCGTTGCCGTTGATCGCGACGTTCAGCGCCTGGTTGGTCGTCGTGATCGTGCCTTGCGAGAACTGCTGCTGCACTTCGGAGAGTTTCGTACCGATGCCGATCTGCTGGCTCGTCGCGGTCGCGACCGAATTGGCGTACATGTCGGCGAATTCCGCGGTGCCGCTCTTGAAGCCGACGGTGTTGGCGTTGGCGATGTTGTTGCCGATCACGTCGAGATCGCTCGACGACGCCGACAGCCCGCTCAAACCTGTTTGATAACTCATGACGTACTCCGTATCTGGAAAGTCGTAACTGGATGGATCCGGACTACAGGATCGCGGCGACGCTGGTCAGGCCGACCGTCGTGCCGTTCGACAGCACGAGGCCCGGCGTGCCGCTGCTCTGCTGGACGATGCCTTGGACCGTCGCGCTGGTGAGCGTGGTGGCGGTCGCCTGCTGGCCGTTGATCGTGCCGGTCGCGGTAATCGTGTAGGTGCCGTCGGGCAGCGTGTTGCCTGCAGTGTCGGTCGGTGTCCAGCCGACCGGAACCGTGCCGGCCGACTGCTTGCCGAGATCCAGCGTGTTGACGATGGTGCCGGCCGAGTTCTTCACGACGATCTGCAGGTCGCTGACGGCATTCGCGAGCGTGACGCCGAACTCGTTCGCCTTGCCGCTCGACACCGTGACCGAGTTGCCCGGTGCGAGCACGGTCGAGCCGATCAGCAGCGCGGACTGCGCCTGCTGGCTGGCCGACAGCTGCGTCGACAGCGAGGTCAACGACGTATTGAGGTTGCTGATGCCCTGCACCGTGCTGATCTGGGCAAGCTGCGAGGTCATCTGCGAGCTGTCCATCGGATTGGTCGGGTCCTGGTTCTTCAACTGCGCGACGAGCAGTTGCAGGAAGGTGTTCTGCAGGTCCGACGCCGAAGTGCCCGAGGTGCCGCTCGTCGAGCTGCTGCCCGTGCCGTTCATCGTGTCGAGCAGCGTCTGCGAAACGGTCGTGCCGTTGCTGCCGATCGTGGTGTTGGTGGTCAAGGCTCTCTCCTCAGGTTCCGATCGTGAGCGTTTTCAGCATCAGGGTTTTGGCCGTGTTCAGCGTTTCGACGTTGGCCTGGTACGAACGCGAGGCCGAGATCATGTTGACCATCTCCTGCACCGGGTCGACGTTGGGCAGCGTCACGTAGCCGTTCGCGTCGGCGGCCGGATTGCCGGGGTCGTACGCGGTCTTCATCGGCGACGGATCGTCGACCACGCCGGTCACCCGCACGCCGCCGACCTGCTGGCCGGAGCGCGTGCGCGCGCCGCCGATCGGATTCACCGCGAATATGACCTGCTTGGCCTTGTACGGCTGACCGTCGGGGCCCGTCGTACTGTCCGCGTTGGCGAGGTTCGACGCCGTCACGTTGAGCCGCTCCGACTGCGCCGACATCGCGGAACCCGCGACACCAAAAATATTCATCAGGGATGGCATGTTTCCTGACCTCTCCTGCCGGTTCGCACCGGCTTCACGTTAAGTCCCGTAGCGTTTCTGTTCGTGCGTGCATGCTGCCTGTGTTCAGCCGCTATGCGCCCTGCTCGTGCGGCGTACTCGTGCCCGGCTTACGACGAGCCCGACGTGATCGCCGACAGCATCGTCTTGATCTGGTTCGACACGACCGTCATACCCGACTGGAAGTGCACCGTGTTGTCGGCAAACTGCACGCGCTCGACGTCGACGTCGACCGTGTTGCCGTCGAGCGCCGGCTGCAGAGGCATGCGGTATTGCAGGTTGCCGTAGTCGTCGGGGCTGCCGCCCGTCGCGCTCAGCCTGGCCTTGCCGCTCATGTGGCCGGTCTCGGTCGTGTTCATCGACATGCCGCTCGTCACGCCGGCGGGCTGCGCCATCGCGAGCGTCGAGTTGTTCGATGCGCCCTGTCCGGCGGTGCTGCCGCCCGTTTTCTTCAGCGCGCCGGCGAGCGACGACGCAAAGTCGATATCGCGCGCCTTATAGCCGGGCGTATCGGCGTTCGCGATATTCGACGACAACAGTTCCTGCCGGTATGCGCGTACATCCATCGCCTGCCGGCCGAACGCGAATTCGGCATCGAGTTTGTCCAGCATCGGAATCTCCCGAGAACGTTTCCAAGGCCGTCCCGTGCGCATCGTGAAAGACACGCGGCGGGGGCGAAGGCCTTTTTGCATGTGATGCATCTTATGGGCCGGGCGCAAGCGGCAATCGGACGAATAACCGGGAAAGGGGGCTTCTATTCAACGTTTGCGCGAAAGGGGTGCTCACTAGAATGCAAGGCGTACCGATGCATTCGATGGAGACCCGCGATGGACCAGCCCACCAACACCTTGCCGCAGCGTGCGAGCGGCACGACGATGCGTCGCGTGGGTGGCCGCGGGGCCGATGAGCGGGTCGATGGTTCGGAAGGCGCGCTCGCGCAGCCGCTGCCGCGCTCTATCTCGCGATGCGTTGCGCGTTGCCTGACGCGGGTGGTCGTCAACGTCGCCGTATGGGTTGCGGGCGGCATCGTGTTGCTGCCGGCGACGACCAAGGCGCAGGATGCGGCTGGCCCGATCGTGATTGCGGGGCCCGCCGAGAAAAATCCCGCCGCACTGAACGATCTCGCGCAACGGATTCAGACGCCGGCGCAGCGCAGCGCGTCGGCGGCGTCGCTGGCGGCGGCGACCGCGCAGTCGCTCGGCCGCGCACCCGCGTCGCGCGACACCGATACGTTCAGCCGTGCCGCGAGCGCAAGCGGCGCGATCGTCGTTCCGGGCGCGGGCGAGCCCGCATCTGCCGCGCCGGCAATCATCCGCACCAACTTCAAACCGGACGCCAACGGCGTCGTGACGATTCCGCCGGCGGCCAGCACGGAGGCATCGGGCGTCGCGCGCGTCAATGTCGAAGCGGGCCCGGCCGCCAGCGTCGCGAATTCGCGCGCGGTTGCCGCGAATCCGCCGCACGGCGATGACTTGGACAGTCTCGCGGCACGCGGCGAGCCGCCCGAGTTCGGCGCGAATGGCAAGCCGCTCGCGGTCGCTGCCGCGCAGCCGGCCCATCCCGCGAGCGCGAGAGTGCCCGCGACGTCGCCGGGCGCGCGCCAACCAGCCGCCACCACCGCCATCGCTCAGAGAACGCCGCAGACCGCTGCGGCCGCGACGCCGGCCCAAGCCGCGCCGCTGCCCGGCCAGCAGGACCCGGAAGCGATCCATGCAGCCGCGCTTGCGTTCCTGAAACAGCAGGCCGCCGGCCTGCCCGGTAAGGCCGACATCACGGTCGCCTCCGCGTTTCCGCGCGGCCTCGCCGCGTGCACGTCGCTCGAACCGTTCATGCCGAGCGGCGGGCGCTTGTGGGGTCGGCTGACGGTCGGCGTGCGCTGTGCGGGCGAGCGGCCGTGGACCATTTATCTGCAGGCGCGCATCTCGCTGCATGCGACCTACTACCTGGCCGCCCGCGCGATGGCGCCGGGCGAAGTGCTCACGGCCGCCGACCTCGTCGCGCGCGAGGGCGATCTGACCGGCCTGCCGCAGGCGATCGTCACCGACCCGTCGCAGGCGGTCGGTTCGGTGTCGCTGGTACGGATCTCCGGCGGCATGCCGCTGCGCCGCGACATGCTGAAGAGCGCGTCGGCGGTGGTGTTCGGCCAGACCGTGCGGGTCGTCGCGGCCGGCGATGGTTTCTCGATTTCGTCCGAGGGCAGCGCGATGAACAACGCGTCGCCGGGCCAGCAGGTGCGCGTGAAGACCGCGAACGGTCAGATCATCTCCGGCATCGTCAAGGACGGCGGCACGGTCGAGATCCAGATGTGAGCGGACTGACGGCAACGAGCACCGTCGAAGCCTTCGAAGCAGCGGTGGCGACGGCAGACAGCCGGGTATTGAAAGGGGCTGATGGCCGCCTGCTGGCGGGCCGGGTGTCGCGCGATTGCGCTAAAGTTTTGATCAGCAGTTGCCGTTATCAGGATCAAATCGTTAGGGAAGCCAATCGTGAAAGTCGATCCCACCACCTCTTCGAATCTGCCGTCGTTGAAAGACGCTTTGTCCCGTTCGCAGCACAGCGGCGAAGCCACGCCGGCAACCAGCGCCACGCAGGGCGCGGCGGGCACGGCCGCGCCGGCCGCGAGCAGCTCGTCGGGCGACGCGAGCGTGAGCCTGTCGGGTCTGTCGCAGCATCTGCGCAGCCTCGCGGCCTCCGGCTCGGCCGACATCGACACCGCGCACGTCGAGTCGATCAAGCAGGCGATCAAGGACGGCACGTTGCAGATCGACTCCGGCAAGATCGCCGACGGCGTACTGCAGACGGCGCGCGATCTGTTGCAGAACAAGACCTCGTCGACCGGCAACTGATCGGCATTTCGCCGCGCGGTGACCTGCCGGGCGGCGTTCGACCAACGCGGTTCGCGCATCGTTCGCGAGCCGGTGTGCGTAGCGAGTTGTTGACATGAAAGACGCCCTGGTTGCTACCCTGATCGAAGAATATTCGACCGTCGAGGCCTTCGCCTCGATTCTCACTCTCGAAACCAAAGCACTGACGACGGTCTCGCCCATGGAGCAGCTGCCCGCGATCGTGGAGAAGAAAACCGAGCTGATCGGCGTGCTCGCGAGGCTCGAAGCCGCGCGCGACGCGCAGCTGACCGAACTCGGCTTTCCGACCGGCTGGTCCGGCATGGAGCTCGCGGCGAGCACGGACGCGCGCATCGCGACGCAATGGACGCTGCTGCAGAAAGCCGCGGATCGCGCGCGGCGCGTCAACACCAACAACGGCGAGCTGATCCGCGTGCGGATGGACTACAACCAGCGCGCGTTGAAGGCGCTGCAAGTCAACGTGCCGCGCAAGACGAATCTGTATGGGCCGGATGGACGCGTTCCGGCTTATTCGGGACTCTGATCGTCCCGCCTGCCCGGCCTGCAATCGAGCAATATCCGAAATGAATGAAGAGGCCCGTCAGATGACGGGCCTTTTCGTTTTTCGCCACCGCTTTTTCATCCACATCCCTCCGCTACGCACGCCGCGTTAGCCGTTCGGCTAGCTGGCGCTAATACACCTCAGCACGTTGAAATGGTGCCTTCGTTCGAGCTTTCGCCAACGCCGCGGCTTCGACGCGGCCGTACATCGACAGGCGGAAACGCATTCGCGAATTTGTTTGTGTAGTAGTGTGTATAATGGAGGGTATGATGTATGAACAGTGCCGAGGTCGTCAAACTGATTCAAGCAAATGGCTGGCAGCTCGTCCGCATAGCGGGCAGTCACCATCATTTCAGGCACGCGGGAAAACGGGGGCTTGTCACCGTTCCCCACCCGAAAAAAGATCTGCCAGCCGGCACCCTGAACAGCATTCTGAAACAGGCGGGGCTCAAATGAAGCATCTGATCTTTCCGATCGCCATCGAACCGGGGGACAACACGCACGCGTTCGGCGTCGTGGTGCCCGATATCCCGGGCTGCTACTCCGCGGGCGACACGCTCGAACAAGCGTATGTGAACGCGAAAGAGGCGATCGAATCGCATCTCGAAACCTTGCTCGACGAAGGGTTGCCGCTGCCCGAGCCGCTCACGCTCGGCGAGCATCGGCGCAATCCCGAGTTCGAGGGGTTCACATGGGGTTTCGTGACAACGCGCAATATTCCGGCGTTGAAGAAGGCCGTTCGCATCAATATCTCGCTGCCCGAGGTGCTGGTGCAGGAGATCGACGCGTATGCTCAGGCGCGCGGCATGTCGCGCTCGGCGTTTCTCGCGCTCGCCGCCGAGCATGAGATGGCGGACGCTTGAGTAACGCAAGGCGGCGCAGGCGCGCATCCGCATCGGCGCACTGCCGCATCTGAACGGCAGCGCTTGAAAAGCGGCGCGCCGCCCCGCGGTGGCGTCAGTTCGTTTCTGCGTTCGCCCAGGCCATTTCGCGCAGCCGGGCGCGCAGCCGTGCCACCGCCTGACTGTGCAACTGGCACACGCGCGATTCACTGACTTCCATCACCGCGCCGATCTCGCGCAGATTCATGCCGCGCTCGTAGTACAGCGACATCAGTAGCTTCTCGCGTTCCGGCAAGCGGTCGATCGCCTCGATCAGCGCCGAGCGCAAGCTGTCGTCGAGCAGCGCCGACAGCGGATCGGAATGATCGACGCAGTAGCGGTCCAGAAAAGGTTCGTCGTCAGCGGAGCGGTCGAAGTCTTCGTAGTAGATCAGCTGGCTGCCGTGCAGGTCCTGCAGCATCGACTGATATTCGTCGAGCGGCATTTGAAGGTGCTCGGCGACCTCCGCCTCGCTCGCCGAGCGGCCGAGGTTCTGCTCCACCTTGTGCACCGCAGTTTCCACTTCGCGCGACGTGCGGCGCAGGCTGCGCGGCAGCCAGTCGTTGCTGCGCAGCTCATCGAGCATCGCGCCGCGAATCCGCTGGCTTGCATAGGTCTCGAACTGCGCGCCCTGGTCTTCCTTGTAGCGGCCGGCAGCGTCCAGCAGGCCGATCATGCCGGCCTGGATCAGGTCGTCGAGATCGACGCTCGCCGGCATTTTCGCGACGAGCTGCAAGCCGAGTCGACGCACGAGCGGTGCGTACTTCGTCAGAACGTCGGCCTGAGAAATCTTTCCCTGAGCGTTGTACATCGTGCTCCCCTTATCCTTCGTGCACGCCTTTTAAGCGTGATGCGCGGACGGTTGGTCGGCGTGGTGCGCCGCTGTAACTGTCGCAGGCGCCCGCCAGGGCGTTTGCGACGACATCGCTGGCCGCATCGGCCAGTACTGCAATTCGGCGGCGAGGTGGCGGAAGTCGCGCGCGGCCGGTGTCGACGGAAACGCGTCGACCACACAGCGCGACAGCTCCAGCGCGCGCGCCATGCGCACGTCGGCCGCGATGCAGCCGGCGTGCTCCAACGCGACGGTCAGGTAACGACCGGCCACGCCGGCGAGCTTCGCGAACGCGGCTTGCGCGTCGTTGGTGCTTTGCACGTGATTCGCGAGCACGCGCAACTGCGCGATCGCGTGCGCGTAATGCAACCGCTTGATGCACGCATACGCGTCGGTGATCGCCTCGCCCGACATGCGCGCGACGATCATCACGTCGTGGGCCTGTTTCGCAAGCGACGACAGATGCCCTTCAACATCGAGCTGCGCATCGATCAGCACGATGTCGGCCGAACCGCCGAGCAGCACGCCGAGTTCGGCCTCCGTGTGTCCCTCGCGGTTGTTGCGCGACGCGGCCAGCACCGAAAAACCGAGCGGGTGACGCGCGGCGGCGAAATCGACCGGCGTGTCGCCACGCATCACCGCCGCGAAGTTGCCCGCGCCGCGCAAGCCGCCAAGCATCGCGCTCACCGAGTTCTCACCGACGCATTCGTCGATCACCAGCACGTCCTTACCCTGCTGCGCGAGCGCCGCGGCGAGATTCACCGCCACGGTCGTATTGCCGACGCCCGACGAGGCGGCTGCCAACGCGATCACGCGCGCACCGCCGCGCGCGAGCATCCGCCGCAACCCTTCGGCTTGGTCTGAACCGAACTTATCCAAAGCGAACCTCGTGCAGCTCGGCCGTCGAACGTGCGGACAGCGAGGACAGCAAAGCAGGGATGTCGTCGTCGTGCGGCACGAACGGCGAGTTGTCGCGCGGAATGCAGAAGGTGCTCTTGATCAGGAATTTCTTCGTCGCGACGTACAGGTTCTCCGGCACCTTCTGTCCGGTCGACACGTAATGCACCGGCAGCTTGTAGCGGATCACCGTATCGAGCACGCCGCCGAGGTTGGTCGCTTCATCGAGCTTGGTCAGGATGCAGCCGGCGAGCGGCTGCTGATCCGGCGCGCGCTGATAGGCCTGCACGACTTCGTTCAACGTGTCGCCGTGGCTCGTCGCGTTGAGCAGCAACAGACGCTGCACCGGCTGGCCGGCGCGGCTCAGCATCGCGATCTGGTCGGACACGAGGCGGTCGCGCTGACTCATGCCGATCGTGTCGATCAGCACGATGTGCTTGTTGCGCAATTCGGAGAGCGCGAGTTGCAGATCGGCGCTGTCCTTCACCGCGTGCACCGAAACACCGAGAATCTTGCCGAAGATGCGCAGCTGCTCATGACCGCCGATGCGGTAGCTATCGGTCGTCAGCAGCGCCACCTTGCTCGCGCCGAAGCGCATCACGCAGCGCGCGGCGAGCTTCGCCGTGGTCGTCGTCTTGCCGACGCCGGTCGGCCCCATCAGCGCGAACACGCCGCCGCGCTCCATCAGCGCGTCTTCGTTCTCCATCACCGGCAGGTTCGATTCGAGCACCGAGCGCACCCAGTCCATGCCGCCGTCCATCGTGTCGACGGCTTCGGGCAGGTTGTCGACCAGCATCTGCACGAGCTGCGCGGAAAAGCCGGCGGCGAACAGATGCTTGGTGAGCGCGGCGCGCGCGGGACTGCGGCGCTGTCGGTCGCCCCACAGCAGACCCGCGAATTGCTCTTCCATCATGTCGCGCATCGACGACAGCTCGTTCATCACGGTGTCCTTGACGACCTGCTCCATGCGCCCCTTGATCGCTTCGGCGACGGCGGCCGGCGTGCGGCCTTCATCGCTGGAGGAGGCCGGCGCGATCTTCTGCGCGGTGCGGCGCGCGGCGACTTCGGCGGCTTCGCGTGCCCAGACGGGCGTGTCGATCACCGGCCGCGCGTCGACCGCGCTGCCGAGGCCTTTGGCGGTCGCGACGGCGGGCGTCATCGCGGCGGGACGCGCGCTGTATTGACCGTCCTGTTGCTGCTGCTCGGCCGCGATGCGGCGCGCGTGATCGATGAGCCACGGATTCGATTCGGCCATCGTGCGCGGCGCGGCGACCTCGCTCGATGCGACAGCCGGTGGTACCGGCACGCCGGCGGCCTTCAGCAGATCCGCGCGAATGTCTTTCGACAGGCGCGTGGCCGCGGCGCGGGCACTCGCGCCGGAAGGTGCGGCGGAAGCGGGCTGGCTCGCGACGGGCGCGGCGCCTGTCGCGCTGGCCGCGGGCGCACCGCTCGTACCCAGCATCGCCGGACCAGCTGGCGAATTGGCGGGCAACGAGGCAGACGCTGCTTCACTCGCGGACAGCGTGTCGACCGCCTGGCTGACTGCAGAATTGAGCGCCGAATTGAGCCCGGTCTTGTTCGCCGAGCTGCCCATGAGATCCGCGGCCGCATTCGCCTGCTCGTTCGCCGTCATCGCTTCGGCACCCGCTTCCGGGCTCGCGCCGAACACCGACGAAAACACGTCCGGCATGGCGCTCGCATACGGATTCATCGGCGCCGCGGACAAGCCGCGCTGCCCCCCAGCCGACGCCGCACCCGAGCCCATGCCTAGCGCCGCAGCCTGCGCGCCTTCGCGCGCTTTCGGCGTGAGCGCGGCGAGCTCGCTATCGGCGAGCGCGACGATTTCGACGCTGCCGTCGTCCATCGTGCGATTCGACAGCACGACCGCATCGGGGCCAAGTGCTTCGCGAACGAGACGCAACGCATCGCGACTGGTAGCACCGACAAATTTACGAATGTTCAAGCTGGACCCCCGATGAGGTATACGGACTGACGGACCGGCAATACACCGCTTCCCATTGCGATCAATTATTGCGAAACGCGTCGGGCGACGATCGATGGATAAAGACCGTTAAAGGTGGGCAATTCGCGCGATGGACACACGGCAGACACACCGTTTGACGAGGCCCGCAAAGGCGTTTTTACCGATCCGCCGGCAGGTGGAACCGGAGGCGCAAACAAAAACCGGCGCCCCACTGGAGCGCCGGTTTGCGTCGTACCGACCGCCACGAGCGAGCGGCCTGCGTCAGCCGTGCGCGCCGATCAGGTTCACCACCTTGACGTTGCGCGTATCGGGCACTTCCGCATACGACAGCACCTTCAGCTGCGGCAGGCTGCGGCGCAGGAAGCGCGCGAGCATCGGCCGCAGCGCGTGCTGCACGAGCAGCACCGGTGCGAGGCCGAGGTTCTGCTGACGCATCATCGCCTTCTGCGTTTCGGTGAGCAGCGTATTCGCGAGACCCGGTTCGAGGCCCGGGTTCGGTCCGGTCGACAGCGCCTGCGACAGCACCCGTTCGAGGTTCGCGTCGAGCCCCATCACCTGCATGTCGGCAGTGCCGGGGAACCACTGCTGCGTGATCGCGCGACCCAGCGCGAGGCGCACCGCGGCGGTCAGCTCGTGCGGATCGGTGATCTTGGCCGCGTGTTCGGCGAGCGCTTCGAGGATCGTGCGCATGTCGCGGATCGGCACGCCTTCTTCGAGCAGGTTCTGCAGCACCTTTTGCAGCGTGGTGAGCGGCAGCATCTTCGGCACCAGATCGTCGACGAGCGACGCGGTGTCCTTCTGCATCCGCTCGACCAGCGACTGCACCTCGCGACGGCCGAGCAGCTCCGACGCGTGCGTGACGACGAGGTGATTCAGGTGCGTCGCAACCACCGTGCTCGAATCGACGACCGTGTAGCCGTACACCTGCGCCTGTTCGCGCAGGTTCGTATCGATCCAGATCGCGGGCAGGCCGAACGCCGGGTCCTGGGTCGGCGTGCCCGGCAGCGCCGCCGATACCTGGCCCGGGTTGATCGCGAGCCACTGGCCCGGATAGGCCTCGCCCGAGCCGACCTCGACGCCCTTCAACGCGATCCGATAGCCGTTCGGCCGCAATTCGAGGTTGTCGCGGATATGAATGACCGGCGGCAGGAAGCCGATTTCCTGCGCGAACTTCTTGCGGATGCTCTTGATCCGCTTGAGCAATTCGCCGTCCGAATTCTTGTCGACGAGTGGAATCAGCCGGTAGCCGACTTCGAGGCCGAGCGTGTCGATCATCGTCACATCGTCCCAG
Organism: Paraburkholderia atlantica; assembly: GCF_000092885.1. NCBI lineage: Bacteria > Pseudomonadati > Pseudomonadota > Betaproteobacteria > Burkholderiales > Burkholderiaceae > Paraburkholderia > Paraburkholderia atlantica. The sequence continues at coordinate 3,350,244 of NC_014117.1, forward strand.
CTCGCCTCGGCGTTTTCGACCGGCGCGAGCGCGGCCGGCGCGACGTCGACGAGCGCCGGCGCGTTCTTGCGCTCCTCGTTGCGCTTCTTCATCGTGCGGCCGAGCTGGATCAGGCCGCCGCCCAGAATCAGGAAAGCGAAGTGCGGCATGCCCGGGATCAGGCCCATCAGCACGAGAATGCAGCCCGTGATCATCAGCACGCGCGGGTTCGTGAAGAGCTGCCCGGTCAGCTGCGTGCCGATGTCCTCGTTGGTCGCGACGCGCGACACGATCACGCCGGCCGCCGTCGAAATCACCAGCGACGGAATCTGCGCGACGAGGCCGTCGCCGATCGTCAGCAGCGTGTAGTTCTTGCCCGCCGCGGCAAAAGTCATGTCGTGCTGGACCATCCCGACGATCAGCCCGCCGATGATGTTGATCACCATGATCAGTAGACCGGCGATCGCATCGCCGCGCACGAACTTGCTCGCACCGTCCATCGAGCCGTAGAACTCGGCTTCCTGCGAGATTTCCGTGCGACGCTTGCGGGCCTGCTCTTCGTTGATGAGGCCCGCGTTCAGATCGGCGTCGATCGCCATCTGCTTGCCGGGCATCGCGTCGAGCGTGAAGCGCGCGGACACTTCGGCGATCCGCCCCGCGCCCTTCGTGATCACCATGAAGTTGATCACCATCAGGATCACGAACACGACGATACCGACCGCGAAGTTGCCGCCGACGAGGAAGTGGCCGAACGACTCGATCACCTGGCCGGCCGCGTCGGGACCGGTATGGCCTTCGAGCAGCACGATCCGCGTCGAGGCGACGTTCAGCGACAGCCGCAGCAGCGTCGAGAACAGCAGCACGCTCGGGAACGCGGCGAAGTCGAGCGGCTTCATCGTGTACATGCTGACGAGCAGCACCATCACCGACAGCGCGATGTTGAACGTGAACAGCAGATCCAGCAGGAACGGCGGCAACGGCAGAATCATCATGCCGAGGATCATGCAGATCAGCACCGGCCCGGCGAGGGCGCGCAAGTTGGTGCTGCTCAGCGCATCCGGCCGTCGGGCGAGGAAACCGGCGCGAGCGTTCATGCGGAGGCTCCGTTGTTGTCGCCGCTAGTGGCGTCGTTGGCGTTGTCGGCGGCCGGGTTCAGCGTGTCGGCGGCTTCTTCGGCGGCGTCCTGGTCCGACACGCCGCCCTTGTCCAGTTCCGGCGGCACGTCGAGTTCGGTCGGCGCGAGCGGCACGTCGCCGCCTTCGGCCTTGAAGCGGCGCAGCTGATAGACCCACGCGAGCACTTCGGCGACCGCGCCATAGAGCGGCCCCGGAATCTCGCGATTCAGATCGACGTTGTGATAAAGCGCCCGCGCGAGCGGCGGCGCTTCGAGCAGCGGCACGTTGTTTTCGGTGGCGATCTCGCGAATCCGCGCGGCTACGAGGTTCACGCCCTTCGCGACCACCTTCGGCGCGCGCATCTCGCCGTCCGTGTATTGCAGCGCGACCGCGAAGTGCGTCGGGTTCGTCACGACCACGTCGGCCTTCGGCACTTGCGCCATCATGCGGCGCCGCGCGATCGCGCGCTGCTGCTGGCGAATCTTGCCTTTGATGTGCGGATCGCCTTCGCTCTCGCGATGCTCGCGCTTCACTTCTTCCTTCGTCATGCGCAGCTTCTTGTGGTACGACCACAGCTGGTACGGCACGTCGAGCGCGGCCACCGCGAACATGCCGGCCACCGTCATGCCGCAGCACACCGCGATCAGATGCATGGAGTTGGCGAGCGCGACATTGAGCGGCTGCGTCGCGAGCGCGAGGAATTGCTCGTGCCGATTCCAGATCGCCGTGCCGCCGATCAGGCCCACCACCAGCGTCTTCGCGAGCGACATGCCGAGCTGGATCGGTCCGTTGATCGAAAACATGCGGCCGAAGCCCTCGATCGGGTTCAGCCGGTTGAACTTGGGCTCGAGCCCTTTCGCCGACAGCTGCCAGCCGCCCAGCGCCATCGGCGCGAGCAGCGCGGCTAGTCCGGTGACGCCGAGTACCGGCACGAGCGCGTACAGTCCTTCGCGACCGGCCGTGCCCGCGCCGATCAGCATGCGGTTGGTGTCGAACACGCTCGCATGGTTGAACATCAGCGACGCACGCACCATGTTCTGCAAATGCTCGCCGATGTTCCCCGACATGCCCCATACACCGTAGAACCCGGCCGCGAGCAGCGCAAAGGTCGACAGCTCCCGCGAACGCACGATCTGCCCCTCCTCGCGCGCCTTCTGCAGGCGCCGAGGGGTGGCGGATTCGGTTTTTTCGAGGTCGCTGTCCTCTGCCACAAAGCTCTCCAGTCGGCCGAGGCACGGCGCCTCTTTCCAGTGAGAGCGATTATTCCTGCTCGACGCAAGCGCCGATCGGCGGATAAAGGAGGAGAAACGGGGGTATTTCGACGGATGACCGGACGGCTCGCGCGTGTCTCGCGCGCGCCGTCCGGCCTCGGATCGACGTGCGGCTCAGTAGCCGACGAACGGGGAGGGACCGCCGCTCGCGGTCTGGTCGATGTGGTAGTACACGTGGCGGCCGTAGAAGAATGGCAGACCCAGGTCGAAGCTGGCGTTGCCGCCGATTTGACCGGCGAGGTTGTTGAACGCGAAGTTGCTGCCGTTCGCGAACAGCGTCTGCGCGCTCAGAATGCCTATGCTCGCGACCGCCGACACCTTGTTCAAGCCCACCAGCGTGACCGTGCGGGTCTGCGCCGACGACGGGCAATAGAAGCCCGCGAACTGGCTGCCGCACAGAGTGATCGAGCTATCGGTGAAGAAATAGCCGTTCGAGCCGGAATCGAGGAACGCCTGGACCGTCGTGCCATTGAAGGTGCTGTTGTTGAGGTTGCCGAATGGGTCGGTCGTGAAGACCTGCTCAGCGGCAAGCAGGTTGTTCCCCTGCGTGCCGATGCCGAACACCAGCGTGCCGGTCGCCGACGCCTGCCCGAAGTTCGACACGGGTGCCATCTGCACGATCACGCCGTTGTTGTCGAGCGGGAAGTTCGCGACCGGGTTCGCCACCTGTTGCGTGAGCGGCACCGCGGTGCGCGTGCACGACGTGCCGTTCGGGCAGGCGAAGTAGTTGCTGTAGGTCGCCGCGGTCGACGGGTTCGCACAGGTCGCGCCGCAATCGGTCAGCGCGGTGCCGACGCCGAGAATGCCGTTGGCGCCCAGATCGCTGACCGTGTTTTCGGGCGAGCCGCTTCCGCAGCCGCGCGTGGGTACCGTGCTCGTGGGCTTGTCGCCGATGATCTGCAGCGGGATGGCGCCGGTCGTCGTTTCACCGCCGATCGTCACGAGCGCGGTGCGCACCGAGCCCCACGTGAAGCCGTCCGCGAACGTCGCGCACTCGGCGAGCTGCGCGCCGTTGCTGCCGATCGTGCTGACCGGCAGCGCGCCGAGCAGCGTCGGACCGAGCGCCGAACTGACCACGCGCAAGCCGAACGAACCGGTGTCGAGCTGGATGTTGTCGATGGTCTGGCAGTTGGTGGTCGAGCCCGGCGCGCAGACCCTCACGCTGACGGTCGGGATGTTGATCACACCGGCCGCGCCCCGGCCGACCGTGATCGGCACCGTGTTCGACGCGTTCGCGGAGATCGGCTGCTGGGTCGGGCTGGGCGGCAGCGAACCGCCGTTCAGTCCGTTCGACGTGCCGCCGCCATTGTTGGAACCGGAGTTGTCATCGCCACCGCCTCCGCCGCAGGCGACGAGCGTCGCCGCCAGCAGCACGGCAAGCGCGGCCTGCATCCAGCCTTTCAGATTCGCGGTCGTGAGCATGATTCGCATCGTCGTCCTCGCCGTTACTGGATGTCGGAACCGCTGACGCCGGCCGGCAGAGCCGACGGCAGCCACGCGACACCGCTGAACGCGCCCATGTGGCCGCCCGAACGCACCACGATGTCGCTGTCGTTCACGGCAACCGGGCCGCGCGCGTTGCCGCGCGCGGCCCGAGCGGCCTTCACGCCGGCCACGTACTGCGGGAAATAACTGCCGAGCAGATCATTGAGATCGGGCATTTGCGGACCACGCCACGCAATGCCGAATACCGCGCCACTGGTGCTCAGATATTCGCGCACCACGGTGCCGTTGCCGAACGTGGTCTCGCGTACCGTGTAGGAAGCGGGTGTGGAGGAGGTGGAAGATGCGCCGCTCGCTTGAGAACGCATCACACTTTGCGACGATCCGCTGGCGGGCTGCACCACACGGGACGATACCGACGCGTCGGACGGGGGGGTAAGCGGCGCGCTGCCCAGCGCTGCATGGGCTGACTGCGCGGCCGACAGGGCCAGTAACGAACATGGCAACACGAGCGCCGTGACTCCGGCGCGACCAATACGACTCCACATGAGAAGTTCCTCCCGGGCCGCGGTACGCTTCGCCGATTGCTCGAAGCGGCCGCTTTTAGGCAGATGATACGGCACCACCGCGGCCGCAATGCTGAGGGATGTCCTCACCACGCGACTGCCCGGCGTTGCGCGGGCCGGGTGCCGTACCGCTTTGACCTCGTAGTATGCCTGTGGATTCTTTCAGCCGGCGCAAGGTGCGCCCGCATGTGCGACTTACCGACTATTACTAGCAGGAAATCGTACGGAAGATCGGGAGTCGGTGCTAATTGAACGCGTGTTTGGCGTAAATCGCGGAGAAACCACCAGCCCGGCGCGCTTGCCGGGCCGAATCGCTTGCTCAGAAACCGAGGCTAGCGAGCAGATCGTCGACCTGCGATTGATCCTGGACCACGTCCGTCTTGCCTTCCGGATTGATCTGCGGACCGTTGAGCAGATGCTCGGGGCTGCCCGTCGACGACACCTCGGCCTTCAGGGCCGCCGCGTGCGCCGCGAACTGCTCGCGCCTCTCGAGCGCGATGTTTTCGACCAGCACACCGAGCAGCTGCTGCTCGATCAGATAGACGACCTCGGTGATCTTCTTGATCACCTGGCCGGTCAGATCCTGGAAGTCCTGCGCGAGCATGATCTCCATCAGCTGCGAGTTGGTCGCGCTGGTCGAGTCGGGCACGCCGCGCAGGAAGGTGCGCGTGTCGTTCATCAGCGCGCGCACTTCCTCGCGTTCGATCGGCGCCGCGTACCACTGCTCCCAGCGCGCGTCGAGCGTGCCCGCGTCTTTCTGCAACTGCTCCTGGATCGGCTTCGCGATGTCGATCGCCGAAAGCACGCGCTCGGCGGCCTGCTCGGTCATGTTGGCGATGTACTTCAGCCGATCGCGCGCGTCGGGCACTGCTTCGGCCGCGCGCTCGACGTGCTTGTCGAGCCCGAGCTCGCGCATCGAATCGCGCAACGTGCGCGTCAGTTGACCGATGCGCGCAAGGATGCGGTCCGACGCGAAGTCGCCGCTATCGTTGCCCGCTTCGGCGCCAGGCGTTTGGGTCGGCGGCGTCACGTCAGCTCCCGGCTTTCGCCATCTTCTCGAGGATCTTGTTGAGCTTCTCGTCGAGCGTCGCGGCCGTGAACGGCTTGACGACGTAACCGCTCGCGCCGGCCTGCGCCGCCGCGATGATGTTCTCCTTCTTCGACTCGGCCGTCACCATCAGCACCGGCAGATGCGCGAGGCTCGCGTCGGCGCGAATTTCCTTCAGCATCGCGAGGCCGTCGAGGTTCGGCATGTTCCAGTCCGAAATCACGAACTCGTAGCTGCCGCTGCGCAGACGCGCGAGACCGGCCTGACCGTCTTCCGCCTCGTCGACGTTCGAGTAGCCCAGTTCCTTCAGCAGGTTGCGGACGATCCGGCGCATCGTCGGAAAATCGTCAACCACCAGAATCTTCATTCCCTTATCCATTTCTATCCCTTTGCTTGATCCATGTTGCGGCGTTGAACCGCGTCATTCCATCCGGCACGCATCATACCCGCTGAACGCGGTCACCCATCGACGACAAACGCGCCATCACGCGCCGGCTCATGTCCGGCAGCGAGGCGATTTCGTCGGCCGCGCCGAGCGCGATCGCCTCGCGCGGCATGCCGAACACGATGCAGCTCGCTTCGTCCTGCGCCAGTGTGTAGGCACCGGCCTTTTTCATCTCCAGCAGACCGGCCGCGCCGTCGCGCCCCATACCGGTCAGAATCACGCCGACCGCGTTCTTACCCGCATGCTGCGCGGCCGAGCGGAACAGCACATCGACCGACGGACGATGCCGATTCACCGGCGGGTCGTCGGACAGATGCGCAATATAGTTCGCACCGCTCCTCGCGAGCAACAAATGCGCGTGGCCCGGCGCGATGTACGCGTGCCCCGGCAGCACCCGCTCGCCGTGCTCTGCTTCTTTAACGGTAATCCGGCACAAACCATTGAGGCGTTGCGCGAAAGATTTCGTAAAGCCCGGCGGCATGTGCTGCGCGATCAGCACCGCGGGCGCATCGGGCGGCAGCGGCACCAGCACTTCGCGAATCGCCTCGGTGCCGCCCGTCGACGCACCGACGATGACCAGCTTCTCGGTACTGAGCAGCGGGTTGTTGAAGAGCGGCGCGGAGCCGACCGGCGTGTGCGCCGCGTGCGCGGCCGCATGCTGCGCGGGGGCCGCCTGGCGCACGCGCGCGCGGGCCGCCGCGCGAACCTTGTCGGCGAGCTTTTCCGCGTAGTCGAGCATGCCGTCGCGAATGCCGACCTTCGGCTTGGTCACGAAATCGACTGCGCCGAGTTCGAGCGCGCGCAGCGTGATTTCGTTGCCGCGCTCGGTCAGCGACGACACCATCACGACCGGCATCGGCCGCAGACGCATCAGCTTCTCGAGAAAATCGAGGCCGTCCATGCGCGGCATTTCGACGTCGAGCGTCAACACGTCCGGGTTGTGCTGCTTGATGAGCTCGCGCGCGACGAGCGGATCGGGTGCCGTCGCCACCACCGTCATGTCCGGCTGGCCATTGATGATCTCGGTCATCAGGCTGCGGATCAGCGCCGAATCGTCGACGCACAATACCTTGATCTTTTGCACAGCGCTCACGCCTCCTCTGTGGTTCTGGCGTTGTTGGAATAAATCGGGCGCGGGCTCGCGCCGAACAGTTCGATTTTCGGCCGCGCGGCGGCCGGCTTCGCGAACAGCTCGACCCGGCTGCGCGCCGCGGCGAGCCGCTCGGCGCGCGCTTCGGCGCTCTGCCGCACGAGCGCCTGTTCGCGCTCGGCGACGCCCGCTTCCTGTTGCAAGCGCAGTTTCTTCACCATCACCTGACCGGTGCGCGGCATGAACGCGACCTTGCGCGGATGCGAACCCTGCAGGTCCTCGGCGACGATGCGGATCTTTTCGGTGGCCAGATAGCGGCGCACGAACTCCGAGTTGCGATCGCCGATGTTCATCGTCGTCATACCCGCGAGCACCGCGCCGCCGCCGAACACCTTGGCCTCGAAGCGCTCGCGCCGGCCGCCCGCCTTGATCAGTTCGTTGATCAGCACTTCCATCGCGTACGCGCCGTAGCGCATCGAGTCCGACACGGCCTGCGCGACGTCGGCGCCGTCGTCCGGCAGCATGAAGTGATTCATGCCGCCGATGCCCGCGGTGCGGTCCTGGATGCAGGCCGCGACGCACGAGCCGAGCACGGTCACGAGCACCATGTCTTCGCTGGTCGTGTAGAACTCGTTGGGCAACAGCTTCACGCCGGGGCGCTGGAAGTGGTTGTCGTAGTACAGGTTCGAAGCGATCGGCAGCGTGCTGCTCATGCGGCCACCCCGCTCGATTGAAGCGCGTCATGCGCGTGGCCGCGCGACGGCGCGCGCGCGCCGCTGGCGTCGCGCGTCAGTTCATAGACGGTCTGGCCGCGCAGCCGGAACGCCTGCGTCACGTACGTGAAGTTCTCCGAATGGCCGGCAAACAGCAGGCCGCCCGGCTTCACCAGCGGCTCGAAGCGCGTCAGCACCTGCGCCTGCGTCGGCTTGTCGAAATAGATCATCACGTTGCGGCAGAAGATCGCGTCGAACTGCGTGCGCAACTGGTAATCGCGATCGGTCAGGTTCAATTGCTCGAAGCGCACGAGCGCGCGCACTTCGGGACGCACCTTGACCATCCCCGCATGCGCGCCCGTGCCCTTCAGGAAGAAGCGCTTCAGGCGCTCGGGCGACAGGTGCTTGACCTGATCGAACTGGTAGACGCCGGCCTCGGCCTTCGCGAGCACCTGGGTGTCGATGTCGGTCGCGAGCACCGACGCCTGGCGCGCGCCGGCCTCGCCGAGCGCCTCGATCAGCGTCATCGCGATCGAGTACGGCTCCTCGCCCGTCGATGCCGCCGAGCACCACACCGACACCGGTTGCGAACGGCGCGGCACGAACTCGGCGAGGATCGGAAAATGATGGGCTTCGCGGAAGAACGCGGTCAGGTTGGTGGTCAGCGCATTGGTGAACGCTTCCCACTCGGCCGGATCATTTTCCGCTTCGAGCAGATCGAGATACTGGCGGAACGTATCGATGCCGCGCGCCCGCAAGCGTCGCGCGAGGCGGCTATACGCCATGTCGCGCTTGTGGTCCGACAGCGAGATGCCCGCCACGCGATGAATCAGATCGCGGATGCGGGCGAAATCCGCCGCCGTGAATTCGAAATCGCGTCCCGTCTCGACGGACCTGGCTGGCTCCATGCCGTCAGGCGCCGCCCGTACGGGACGTTGTGTTGCGCGCGTTGCCATCATCAAAATTCCTGTCTGCGATATGAGCCGTCACGCTCCCCGCCCAGCCGGACTGCCTGGGAGGTAGGAATTGTCTTCGCGGGGTCGCGCCCTCCCGCGAGTGCGATCGACATACGGCCGGCTCGCGACACGCGTGCTGCGCGTGCTTCGATGCTTCGCCCATCCGCGGGCGCGATGCCGGTTGACCACATATCACGCTGCCGTTGCCTAAAACGTTTCCCAATCCGCGTCCGCGCTTGCCTTCGGCGGGCTCGCCGGAGCGGCGCGCGGGGGCGTGTCGGTCGTGACGCGAGCCGCGGCTGCGGCCGGCCTGGAGGACTTCAATGCCGGTTCGACGCGTGCGGCTGCGTCGTGCTGGGTCGGGGCCGCCGGCGCCGCCGCGGGTGCCTTGGCTTCGCTGCCCGCGCCAGCCGGGTTCACCGGAGTCGCCGCGCTCGCCGCTTGCGGCGCCGCCCTGGCGAACTGCGCGGAACTCTGCGCACGCGTCGCCGGTGCGCTCTGACGTGCCGGTGAGCCGGTCACCTTCCAGCCGCTCAGCACCGCCTGCAACTGCCGCGTCTGGTCTTCGAGCGACGCCGCCGCGGCCGCCGCCTGTTCGACCAGCGCCGCGTTCTGCTGCGTGACCGAATCCATCTGCACGACCGCGCGATTGACCTGCTCGATGCCACCCGACTGCTCTTCCGACGCCGCGCTGATCTCGCCCATGATGTCCGTCACGCGACGCACCGCCTGCACGATTTCGTCCATCGTCGTGCCCGCGCGGCCGACCAGCTCGGAGCCGCTCTTCACCTTGTCGGCCGAATCGCCGATCAGCTCCTTGATCTCCTTCGCGGCGCTCGCGCTGCGCTGCGCGAGGCTGCGCACTTCGCCCGCGACGACCGCGAAGCCGCGGCCCTGTTCGCCGGCGCGGGCGGCTTCGACCGCCGCGTTCAGCGCGAGGATGTTGGTCTGGAATGCGATGCCTTCGATCACGCCGATGATGTCGACGACCTTGTTCGAACTGGTCGCGATCTCCTGCATCGTCGTGACGACCTGGCTCACCACCTCGCCGCCGCGCGTCGCGATGTCCGACGCGTTGACGGCGAGCTGGCTCGCCTGGCGCGCGTTCTCGGTGTTCTGCCGCACGGTGCCGGTCAGCTGATCCATGCTCGACGCGGTTTCCTGCAGCGACGCCGCTTGCTGCTCGGTGCGCTGCGACAGATCGGTGTTGCCCATCGCGATTTCGCGCGCGCCGGTGTCGATCGACTCGGTGCCGCTGCGGACCGCGCGCAGCATCGTCGCGAGGCTTTCCTGCATCCGCTTGATGCCCGCGAACAGGCGGCCGATTTCGTTGTTGCTGAATGCCTCGACGGGGGTGGACAGATCGCCCGCGGCGATCCGCTCGAAGCACGCGGTCGCGTCGTTCAGCGGCTGCACGATGAGCCCGCGCAGCGCGAAGCGGATGCCGACCACCACCAGCAGCGCGAACGCCGTGATCACGCTGATCAGCGTGATCATCAGCGATGTGTTCGACTGCGCGCTCGTCTCCTGATCGGCCACGCTCTGCTGCAGCGCCTGGATCACCGCGGCGGCGGCCGCGTCGTAGGCGATGAACATCGGACTGATCCTGGTGTCCGCGACCGCGTGATATGCGTCGAGATTGTTCGCGTTCAACGCGGCGAATTCGACGTCGACGCCGTCGTGCATCACCGTCGTATGCCTGGCGAGCACATCGTCGAGCAAGGGCTGCTCGACGCCGTGCTTCGGCGCGTCGAGATACGCCTGCCAGCTCTGATTGCTCTTGCCGAGCAGCTCCTGCGCGCGATCGAGTGCCTTCTTCGCCTCGTCCGCGTTGCCGGCGGCCGTCAGCGTGTTGAAGCGTTCGATCGCGATGCGCGAGCGCAACAAATACGCCGACGCGTCGTCGAGCGCATGAATCGCGACCAGTTCGCCGCGCGCGATGCGATCGAGCGAGCCGCTCGCGCGATTCAGCGCGGTCAGCCCGAGCGCGCCGACCGCCACGGTCAGTGTCACCAGAAGAATCCCCACTATCGTCAGCGACGTGCGGATCGACCACCTGCTCAGCATGTTGATGCTCCTTGTGCCGGGTTCCGTTACTGCCTGCCGTCAGACGCCGAGCGTTTCGGTCAGCGCCATCTCGGAGCTGGTCATCAGCTTCTCGATGTCCATCAGGATCAGCATGCGGCCGTCGACGGTGCCGAGGCCGGTCAGGTACTCGGTCGTCAGCGTCGCGCCGAATTCCGGCGCCGGCATGATCTGGTCGACCGTCAGCGTCAGCACGTCCGACACGCCGTCCACGACCATGCCGACCACACGATGCGCAACATTCAGGATGATCACGACGGTCTGATGGTCGTACTCGACGCGGCCCAGATGGAACTTGATCCGCATGTCGACGATCGGCACGATGATGCCGCGCAGGTTGATCACGCCCTTGATGAACTCGGGCGCGTTGGCGATGCGCGTCACGTTGTCGTAGCCGCGGATTTCCTGCACCTTCAGGATGTCGATGCCGTATTCTTCCGCGCCGAGCGTGAACACGAGGAATTCCTGACCGCCGGCGTCCGCCTGCGCGTCGCGGCGGCCATTCGTACCGCTCGCGTTTGCGACGCTCGAATTGATGGATTGGACTTCTGCCACGTTAGCCCCCAAACGGTTGGGATAAATTGAGTTGAAGTTGTGTTGCGATGTATGTCAGTACCGTGTTTGCTGCATGCGTCACGCGAGGCTCATCGCCTGCGCATGCCCATGCGCATGACGGGTTTCGCGGTTCAGCGCGGCGACGTCCACGATCAGCGCGACGCTGCCGTCGCCCAGAATGGTCGCCGCGGAAATGCCGTGCACCTTGCGGTAATTCGTTTCCAGATTCTTCACGACCACCTGCTGCTGGCCGACCAGTTCGTCGATCAGCATCGCGAAGCGCCGTCCCTCGGTCTGCATGATCGTGACGATCCCCTGGGTCGGCTCCTGCTTCGCCTCCGACACGTTGAACACCTCGTGCAGCGCGACGAGCGGCAGGTATTCGCCGCGCACGCGCACCACGCGCTCGCCGTTGGCGACCGTGTAGATGTCTTCGGCTTGCGGCTGCAGCGACTCCATCACGAAGTTCAGCGGCAGGATGAAGATCTCGTTGCCGACCTTCACCGACATGCCGTCGAGAATCGCCAGCGTGAGCGGCAGCACGATCCGCGTGGTGCTGCCCTTGCCCGCGTGCGACGTGATCTCGACGTGACCGCCCATCGACTGGATGTTGCGCTTCACCACGTCCATGCCGACGCCGCGGCCGGACACATCGGTGACCTGCTCGGCGGTCGAGAAGCCCGGCAGGAAGATCAGGTTCCAGACTTCGTCGTCGGTCATCGTTTCGCTGACCTGCATGCCTTGCTTGACCGCCTTCGCGAGAATCTTGTCGCGGCGCAGGCCCGCGCCGTCGTCGCTGACCTCGATGACGATGTTGCCGCCATGGTGGGCCGCCGACAGCACCAGCTGACCGGTCGAATCCTTGCCCGCCGCGCGCCGCGCCTCGACGGTTTCGATGCCATGGTCGAGACTGTTGCGCACGAGGTGCGTCAACGGATCGATGATTCGTTCGATGAGGCTCTTGTCGAGTTCGGTCGCCTGACCGAAGGTGACGAGTTCGACCTCCTTGCCGAGTTTCGCCGCGAGATCGCGCACCAGACGCGGGAAACGGCTGAACACGTAATCCATCGGCATCATGCGGATCGACATCACCGCTTCCTGCAGATCGCGCGCGTTGCGCTCGAGTTGCGCCATGCCGTTGAAGAGCCGGTCGTGCAGCGCCGGATCGAACGTGCTGGTGGTCTCCGCGAGCATCGCCTGCGTGATCACCAGCTCGCCGACCAGGTTGATCAGCTGATCGACCTTCTCGACGCCGACGCGAATCGAGCTGCCTTCGCCGCTCGCCGCCGCGGCGGCCGGACGGGCCGCCTTGCGGTCGTGGTCGGCGGACGCTGCCGCAGCCGGTTTGGCTGCCGCCGGAGCCGCTGCGGGTAGCGCTGGCGGCGGCTCGATGCTGTCGGCGTGACCGGCCGCGCTTGCGGGCGCAGCGGTGTGAGCCGCCGGACTCGACGATGCCGCTTGCTCCGCGTGAGCGACCGGCTGCGCTTGCGCTTGCGCCGCGGGAGCGGCGGGAGCGACAGGCGCGGTTTGCGCCGGCGTCGGAGCGGCGGCAGCGTCGGGCGTTCCAGGTTCGCCCTGCTGCGCGTCGTCCGCCGGCGCGGTGCCACGGCCGATCGTGATCTGACTTTCGTCGATCACGAAGCAGCACACGGCGATGATGTCGTCGGAGGGTACGTCGCTCGAGAGCCACAGCATCAGATCGCCGCCGCTCTTGACCTGCCCGACGATATTGCCCAGGTTGCCCAGCTCTTCGGCGAGCAGTTCCTGGTCTTTCTCTCCCACGCCCCGTAGCGTTATTTTCAGATGTGGGCCGGCGCTATCGTCCATGCCCGCGGCTTGCCCGGTCTGTGCCGGTTCGCCGTCCATCCATTCGCCCGCCATCTGCACCGCCTGTTCGACGACGTGCTCGGGCGGGGTGCCGCCTTGCTGCTGTACCGCGGTTGTTGGTGTTGTTGTTTGGGTTGCCGTCGGCTGCGCCGCGACCGGCGCGGTCTCGACGGCTGCCGCTGCCGGCGCGCCGCCCATGCGGCTTTCCGCGTGCAGCTGCTCGAGCTTCGCGCAGATCGCGCGCGCCACTTCGGCGTCGGGCTCGGCGCTCGCGCGGTAGTCGGCGAGCTGGCCGGACAGCACGTCCTTGGTTTCGAGGAACGTGTCGATCATGTCCTTGCGCAGCACCAGCTCGTTGTTGCGCGCGCGATCGAGCAGCGACTCGAGAATGTGCGTGGTCTCGGTGAGCGCGGTGAAGCCGAACGTCGCCGCGCCGCCCTTGATCGAATGCGCGGCGCGAAAGATCGCCGCGAGGTCTTCGGGGTCCGGGCGGGCCACGTCGAGATTGAGCAGCAATTGCTCCATCTGCGCGAGCAGTTCGTCCGCTTCGTCGAAGAACGTCTGATAGAACTGTGTGATGTCGAGTGTCATGCCTGGTTCACCGCGAGAGTGCCTGTCTGGCGTGAGTTGCCGGAGAGGCGCGTCGAGAGCTATCTGTACTGTGTCTAAAGGTATTGATTACGCGGATCAATCCGGGTCCGGTTCGGCCAGCGCAGCCACCAGCTCGGTCAGCATGTCCGGGTCGAGCGGCTTTTCGATCCAGCCGGTCGCGCCCGCTGCGCGCGCCGCCTGTTTGAAGGGTTCGCCCGATTCCGTCGTGAGGACGAGGATGGGCGTCGCCTGATAGGCCGGATTTCCGCGCAGCGCGGTGATCAGATCGAGACCGGTCTTGCCGGGCATGTGCTGGTCGGTCAACACGAGGTCGAACGCCATCGCGAGCGCGTTTTCGAGCCCTTCGTTGCCATCCGCCGCGAGCGTGACCTCGTAGCCGGCGCCTGTCAGCGTCGCGGCGAGGATCTGCCGCATCGATGCCGAATCGTCGACTGCCAGGATGTGCCTGATCATGAAAACCTCGCTGCGCTTAACACTCGGCCTCCGGGCGGGGCGCGCCGTTCGGGCGCGGGCCGCGGCCCGGCGGCCGCGGTCTGTTACTTTGCCGGCGGCGCCGCCGCCGGCAACTTCGGTGCAGCCGTCACCGGCTGCGCAAGTTTTTGCAGCAACGGCTTCGAGCCGGCTGCGTCGTCCGACAGCGTGGTCGTCGTCGAATCGTCGTGATCGAGCGCCGCCTCGGACTTCTTGTTCAACACGATGATGCTGATGCGACGGTTCTCCGGATCGAGCGGGTCCGCCTTGTTCAGGTTCTGCGTCGACGCGAGACCGAGCACGCGCATCACCTTCGCTTCGTCCATGCCACCCGCGACCAGCTCGCGCCGCGACGCGTTCGCGCGGTCGGCCGACAGCTCCCAGTTGCTATAGCCCTTCTCGCCGCCCGCGTACGGCACGGCGTCGGTGTGGCCCTGGACGATGATGCGGTTCGGCACGTCGTTCAGCGTGTGGCCGATCTCGCGCAGGATGTCGCGCATGTAGGGTTCGACGACGTCGCGCGCGGTCGCGAACATCGGCCGCTTCTGCGAGTCGACGATCTCGATGCGCAGGCCGGTCAGGGTCGAGTCGATGCGGATCTGCTGCTTGAACTGGCGCAGCACCGGGTTCGCCTCGATCGCGGCCATCAGCTTGACCTGCAGGTCGTGCAGGCGGACCTGCTCGCGGCGTTCGAGCTCGCCTTGCAGCTGCTTCACCGAGTCTTCGTTATTGCGCGACGCGGTGCGCTCGGCGCGGTTGCTGCTGCCGTCGGTCGAGCGGGTCACGCCCTGCGCGTCGGTCGAGATGTCGCGCCCGCCGCCCTTCAGGATGCTCGAGTCTTCGGCGCTGCGATCACCGCCCCACAGCGTGATCTTCAGCGGCTGGTTGAAGTACTCGGCGATGCCCTTCAGCTGTACGGTGGAGGCCGAGCTCAGCAGCCACATCAGCAGGAAGAACGCCATCATGGCGGTCATGAAGTCCGCGTAGGCGAGCTTCCATGCGCCACCGTGATGTCCATGCTTCCTCGGCGCCGAGCGCTTGACAACGATTGCGCGGTCTTTGTCCTTGCTGCTCATCGATTCGATTCCCGTCTCAGCCTTATTTCGCCTTGACGCGGCGCACGTGCTCTTCGAGCTCGGCGAACGACGGGCGCTCGGTCGAGAACAACACCTTGCGGCCGAACTCGACCGCAATCGCCGGCGCGTAGCCGTTCAGGCTCGCGAGGATCGTCACCTTGATGCACTGGAACATCTTGGTGGACTCGGTCACGCGCTGTTCGGCGACGCTCGCGAGCGGTCCGATCAATCCGTACGAAAGCAGAATGCCGAGGAAGGTGCCGACCAGCGCCTGCGCGATCATCTCGCCGAGCACCGCGGGCGGCCGGTCGGCCGAGGCCATCGTGTGCACGACGCCCATCACCGCGGCGACGATACCGAACGCAGGCATCGCGTCGCCGACCTTGGCCAGCGCCTGCGCGGGCGCCTCACCTTCCTGGTGGTGCGTCTCGATCTCCTCGTCCATCAGGCTTTCGATCTCGAACGCGTTCATGTTGCCGCCGACCATCAGCCGCAGGTAGTCGGTCAGGAACTCGATGATGTGCTTGTCGGCGAGGATCTTCGGGTACTGCGTGAAAATCGGGCTCTTCGACGGATCGTCGATGTCGGCTTCGAGCGTCAGCGTGCCTTCCTTGCGCGCTTTCGCGAGCAGCACGTACAGGAGCGCCATCAGCTCCATGTAGACGTCCTTGTTGTACTTCGCGCCCTTGAACAGGGTTGGAATGACGCGCAGTGTCGCCCGGATCGTCTTCATTCCGTTGCCGAGAATGAACGCGCCAAGTCCGGCGCCGGCGATCATCAGCACCTCAACGGGTTGCAGCAGCGCGCCGAGATGGCCCCCTTCCAGCGCGTAACCGCCGAAGACGGACAACAGCGTCACGAGTGTTCCCACGAATATCAGCACTGCCGAGCCCTCACAAAAAAGCGACGGACACCGTCGTTAGTCAGGTTTACGGCACCGAGGCGAAAAACTTTGGGGAAAAAGACGGCGCTTGCGTCCGGTGTAAACCAGAGGCTTGCGCTGCCTCAACGTGTGTCACTCAGACTTCGGCGGTGACGAAGGTGTCGAGCGTGGGGGCGGTGCAGCGGGCCTCGTGAGCCCGCGCTTCGGCCACTTGCGGCACCTCGGCCGGAATTCCGGCGACGGCGCTTTGCCGCTCGGGCCGCGTTTGTGCTGCCTTCTTCGTCTTGCCCGCGCGCGACGGCGGCTGGCACAGCCCGCAAACGAACGCGTGCTGCGGATCGTGCGCGTGCGCGACGAATTGGCCGCCGCAGCGGCGACAGACGCTCAGCTGCAGCATGCCCGAGTCGAAGAAGCGCACCAGCGTCCACGCGCGCGTGAGACTGAGCACCGGCTCGTCGTCTTGCAACTGCACGTGCTCCAGATACAGCCGGTAGCTCTTCACGATCGATTCGATCGCGCGGCAGCCGCCGTGGCCGGCCATGAAACGGTAGATGTTGTAGAACAGCGATGAATGAAAGTTCGGCTGCCAGGTCATGAACCAGTCGGTCGAAAACGGCAGCATGCCCTTGGGCGGAGACACCCCTTTCAGTTCCTTGTATAGCTTGACGAGCCGGTCGCGCGACAGGCTGGTTTCCGCCTCCAGCAATTGCAGACGCGCGCCCAGTTCGATCAGCTCGATCGCGAGGGTGATTTCCCGAGCTTCGAGTACGACGCTCTTACTGGCCATCAGCCGAGTTGCTCGACCGGCTGGCTCGCCATCAGGATCGCCGAATGCGCCTGCGCGACCGCGCTGGACTTGTCCTTATCCGCGAGGGCGGTCAGCACCGCGTGATCGTCGAAGCGGAAGCGGCACAGCATCTGGTTGGACGCCGCGAGCTTGACGGTCTGCGCCAACGACAGATTGGCGAGCACGTCGGCCAGCTGGTCCGAAATACCCATGCGGAACATGCCCATTGGCTTGTCTTCGCGCAGCAGACGCTGGGCGAGCAGCAAATAGGACAGATTGACTTCCCTGATCTCACTGAGCATGTGGCTGGTCGTGCTCATGATTCCCCCGTTCGTATGCCCGGCTGGTCAGGCCGATTTTTTTTGCGGAAACGTTTGCTCGAACGCGCGCGCTGAACCCGCGCGAATCGACTCGTCTCTGGTCTTGCAAGCATTGTCTCGAAAGGGGGCACAGCCGAAAATCGGAGAGACACCCCACCTGGATGACGGATTAATCCGTCATTTGTGTAGGAATAATTCCTACAACTGAGGGTGCGGCGAGGCTCGAATTGGGACGAATTGAGGCGCTGGGCGGGACTGACGATGCGCGCTGGGAATTTATTCGGTTGCGGCGTGTACCGGTCGGTGAGTCTCCGGAACTTCACCGCCGCACCGTAAAACGGTGAGAAAGAATTATAAGACGTTTTCACCCGCCTGCAATCCGGCTCGGTCAGACACGTTTCGCGCGTCATCGGACCCTCAGGTCCGCCGCTTGCTACGGTGCATTTCGCTTGTTGGGCCGTTGACTGAGTCGGCGGAATTCGGTTTGCCGATTATCGGGAGCGGTTGCGATTGGACGGTGCGCGCGAGCTGTAACGGTCCATGTTTCGCGCTGTAACAACATTAAGCGTTTGAAAAATAACTCGAATTACCGCGGTCGATCCCGATAATGGAGGCTAAGGGATTACCCGATACCTATTTCGGAGCACCCTTCGGGCCGGGCCAACCGCGCCCAAACGCCCGTTAGGCCTACGTACCTCGAGCAATCCCACCGTCGTGCGAAGCCCCGGTAAGTGTCAAAAATCTGCATGGGATTCGGGTCAGCGCCCCCCGCGCTAACTCCGATCGATACAGGAGAAAACGCATGCGAATCGCACAAATCGCGCCGCTCTATGAAGCTGTCCCACCGAAACTCTATGGCGGCACCGAACGTGTCGTGTCGTATCTGACCGAAGCGCTCGTCGACCTCGGCCATGACGTCACGCTGTTCGCGAGCGGCGACTCGGTCACGTCCGCCAATCTCGAGGCGTGCTGGCCGCGCGCGCTGCGCCTCGATCCGACGATTCGCGATGCATTGGCGCCGCACGTGCTGATGATGGAAAAGGTCCGCAAGGTCGCGCACGAGTTCGACGTGCTGCACTTCCATCTCGACTACATGCCTTTCCCGCTGTTCACGACGATGGACACGCCGTTCGTGACCACGCTGCACGGCCGCCTCGACTTGCCGGAATTGCAGCCGGTGTTCGACGCGTTCTCGCATGTGCCGGTGGTGTCGATTTCGGATTCGCAGCGTCTGCCGCTGCAGCAGGCCAACTGGCTCAGCACGATCTATCACGGCCTGCCGGACCAACTGCTGACGCCGCAGCCGCACAAGAAGCCCGAGTACCTCGCGTTCCTCGGCCGGATCTGCCCGGAAAAGCGCGTCGATACAGCCATCAAGATCGCCGCCCAAAGCGGTCTGCCGCTGAAGATCGCCGCCAAGGTGGACAAGGTCGACATGGAGTACTTCAAGCGCGAGATCGAGCCGCTGCTGTCGATGGCGCATGTCGAGTTCGTCGGCGAAATCAACGAGGCGCAGAAACCCGAGTTTCTGTCCGGCGCGAAGGCGCTGCTGTTCCCGATCGACTGGTCCGAGCCGTTCGGCCTCGTGATGATCGAGTCGATGGCTTGCGGCACGCCGGTTATCGCGTTCAACCGCGGCTCGGTGCCCGAGGTGATCGACCACGGGGTGACCGGCTACATCGTCGAGGACGTGCAAGGCGCCGTAGCGGCTCTGCAGCGTCTGGAGGAGCTGTCGCGCACCGAAATCCGCGCCCAGTTCGAACGCCGCTTCAGTTCGAAAACGATGGCGCAGAACTATGTCGACGGCTATTCGGCCTTGATTGAAACGTCGCGGCGCCCGGTATTGCGCCAGGTCGCGGTCGGCTAAGCGTGCTTGAAAACGGCCGGCGCTTTTACGGCCGGCCGTTCTCGGTCCACTTTGAAGCGGCGCTGTGAACCTTCGCCTGTAGCGCCCAATAGCGGACGAATTCGGCTTCGGAATCGTTTGCATGACCGGAAAACCAAGTCTTTCTCGCCGCCGGACGCGAAAAAGCCGCCCTGTATGGGCGGCTTTTTTAATACTGCGATGGTGGCGCTTCCACCGCGGATTAGCGCGCGCCAATTAAGCCAAGCGGCAAAAAACTTCACACCGCTTGCACCGCGCCACCTCGGGCGGACATCAAGCCGAGCCAATCAGAAAGCGCTCGCGATTCTTGCCGACGATCCATTTGGGTGGCTTGCCGCGCCCGCTCCACGTATTGCCCGACTTCGGGTCCTGATATTTCGCCGGCAGCGGCGTCTTCTTGGGCGGGCGGCCGCGCTTGGCGGCGACCGCGAAACCCAGATCCTGCGCGGTCAGACCGTATTCGGCGATCTTTTGGCGGATGTCGGCGACGACATTGTCGATTTCTGTGCGTCGCGCTTCTTCTGCCTGTGCCTGCAATTTGGCTATCTGCGCCTTGAGGTCTGCATATTGAGACATTCGGTTCTCCCCTTTCTAGAACTCATTCGACCGCAGACTAGCTGCAATTATAAAAATTCGCAATGGCCACTAATACCGGTTTAGCGAATTTTCCTCTGATAATTATTAAAGCGTGTGAATTGTAAAACCTGCGCTTTATCTCGTAATAGTTTATAAATTCTGTCCGGATTGACAATCCTTGACACCTGATTTGGCGCTACCTACCTAGAATTGCGCGCTCAAGGTACGTACTCGCCCTTTTCGATGCGTGCTTCTGAAGTACCAATTCTTTTTAGGATCGCCAAACATGCAGTTGTCAAAGCGCCTCGTTGCCGAACTGTTCGGCACCTTCTGGCTCGTGCTCGGAGGCTGCGGCAGCGCGGTCCTCGCCGCCAGCTTCGCCGGGCCGGTTCATGGTCTGGGCATCGGTTTCGTCGGCGTGTCGCTGGCCTTCGGCCTGACCGTGCTGACGATGGCTTTTGCGATCGGCCACATTTCGGGCTGTCACTTGAATCCGGCAGTGAGCGTCGGTCTGACCGTCGCCGGCCGGTTTCCGGTGCGCGATCTGCTGCCCTATATCGCCGCGCAGGTAGTCGGCGCGGTGTTGGGCGCATTCGTGCTGTCGCTGATCGCGTCGGGCAAGCCGGGCTTCGACCTGGTCGCGAGTGGCTTCGCGACGAACGGTTACGGCGAGCAATCGCCGGGGCACTACGCGCTCGCCGCCGCCTTCGTTTGCGAAGTGGTGATGACGGGCTTCTTCCTGTTCGTGATCCTCGGCGCGACCGATCGCCGCGCGCCGGCCGGCTTCGCGCCCATCGCGATCGGCCTGTGCCTGACGCTGATCCACCTGATCTCGATTCCGGTCACCAATACGTCGGTCAATCCTGCGCGCTCGACGGGCCCGGCGCTATTCGTCGGCGGCGCGGCGATCGATCAACTTTGGCTGTTCTGGGCTGCGCCGATCATTGGTGCGGTGATCGCGGGTGTCGTCTATCCGCTGATCGCCGAGGATCGCTGCAGCGATGCGAGCAAGCTGGCGCTCGACTGACGGCCGGTTCGACGCGTCGGTCGAATGATCGTCGCGTAGTCCGCATGAATGGGCGTCCCGGCGCCCATTTTTCATTGCGAGCGCCAATGCGAATATCAGTGCCGCGGCGGCCGCGTGACGCTGCGCACCGCTGCTAGAATCGGGCGACTTCCCAGCCTCGCACAGGTGTTTTCGATGAACCGTTTCCGCGGATTCCTGCAAGGCGTTGCACTGTCGCTCGGCGGCTTGTGCGCGAGCACGCTGACGTTGCCGGCCGCGAACGCGGCGACGAACACGGCGACTGTCGTCGCAACCGCGGCCCCCGCCGTAGCTGCGGCGGGCGGCAATATCGAAACCCTCGTATTCGTTCGTCACGGCGAGAAGCCCGCGCAAGGCTACGGCCAGCTAGACTGCCAGGGCCTCAACCGCGCGCTCGCGTTGCCGGCCGTGATCGCCGCCAAATTCGGCAAACCCGATGCGATCTACGCGCCCGACCCCGGCCAGCAAAAAGACGACGGCGGTCATCCGTACTATTACGTGCGCCCGCTCGCGACGATCGAGCCGGCCGCGATTCAATTCCAGATGCCGGTGCAAACGCCGTACGGCTTTGCGCAGATCGACCAGCTCGGCAACGCGCTGGTCGATCCGGCCAATCGCGGCAAGCTGATCGTCATTGCTTGGGAGCACAAGCTGATCGAAAAGCTATTGCGGCAGATGTTGAGCGCGCATGGCGGGCGCGCGGCCGACGTGCCGAAATGGCAAAGCGACGACTTCGACAGCATTTACATCGTCCGGCTCGACTGGCAAAACGGCACGCCGCGCGCGAGCTTCAAACACGACCGCGAAGGGCTCGATGGCCGGGCGACCGATTGCCCTTGTGCGGCATTGCCGGCGGTGCCGGCGTCTTCGGCGGGAGCGGCTTCTTCCTCCAGTTCGATCGCTTCGGCGCCTGCGGCGGATTAATTGGGTAATACAGATGTAAGCCGGGATTACGAGTGCTGGCTCATCAAGCGGCAAGCGCGCGCGGCCAGCCGCCGGCCGGCTTGAATTGACCGGCCGCAAGACCCCGTGGGGCGCGGCTGCCAGTGAAGTAAGCTGCCTGCGCGCACCGTCCGCGCAATCTTTCCGCCTGCCCGCGACGACTTCGACGATGCTTGCAGTCCGTAACATCTAGTCGCAGTCCGCCCCGCCTCGAGTGCGTACATTGGTCCTGTGCGACAAACCTACGTCGCCTCACAGGAGAGACCAACATGAAACGCATCGTCACTCACTTGCTGGTTGCTGCCGGACTCGCGGCGGGCGCATGCGGTGTCGCCCAGGCGCATACGGATCTGAGCGTCGGCCTGTCGCTCGGCGCCCCGGTTTATGCCGCGCCCGCGCGCGTCTACGCGGCGCCGGAGCCCGTGTATTACGGCGGCTGGGATCATCGCTACCCGCGTGGCGACTATTACCGCGACTATCACCGCTATGACCGCGGCTGGGGTCACGACAATCGTCGCTGGGGTCATGACTATCGCGGTGAGCACCGCGGCTGGCGCGATTGACGAGCGTAAGCGGAGTGCAGCGCGCTCCGCGCTTCTCGCTTCGCGAGCAACTTCTGCGGCCCGCATCCACGCAAGTGTGGATGCGGGCCGCTTTCAATTTGAGTAATTGCGGTTCAGGACGCCAGTTCGTCGTTGAGGGCAAAGAGTTTGCGCAGATGATGCGCAACGCCGGCCTCGAAATTGTTGCCGATGCGCGGCACATGCGGCAGACGCGTGATCAGATCGGGATTGGCGTTGTTCATCATAAATGGATGGCCGGCCGTCTCGAGCAGATCGATATCGTTCATGTTGTCGCCGAACGCGACGCACTGCGACGCGTCGACGGAGAGCCGCTCGAGCACGATCTGCAGCGCGCGCCCCTTCGACACATTCGCGGTCATCACTTCGAGACAATCCGGCAACGAATACGTCACGTATAGTCGCTCGCCGAATTCGCGTTCCAGATTGGCGGCCACCTGCGCGAGATCGGCGGGATCCCCGATATACAGCGCCTTGGCAATGTCGACGCCATCGTGCTTCGGCAGATCGGTCACTTCGTACCTGAAGCCCGAGTCCTGGTGAAATTCAAGCAGATGGGGCGCGTCGCGATCGATCAGCCACGCTTCGTCGGCAAACAGACTGACGATCACTCGGCCATGCGCGCCGACAATTTCAGGCTGCACGAGACGCTGGACGATCGCGGGCTGCAGATCGTCCGCGTGGATCACCGTGTTGTCAGGCGCATGAACCCGCGCGCCGTTCGACGTGATCAGATATGGATTGATGCCGAGCAGATCGCGAATGCCGGCGACGTCGCAGTAATGCCGGCCCGTGGCAATCACGAACTGCAGCCCGTCGCTTTCGAGCTTGCGCACCGTGGCGACCGTGAACGGGTCTAGCTGGTGATCGGCGTTGAGCAGTGTGCCGTCGAGATCCGTGGCGATGACTTTATACATGGTGAGTCCGGCGGCTGAGCCGTCGAGGCAGCGTCAAAGCGGATATTTTACAGGTCTCGTCCAGCCAGCCGCTGCGCCTCGCGCCGCGCCAGTTGCAGGCCGCCATGCGCCGAATCCGCCCGTGGCTCGCGCAGGCGCGCCTGATACACCTGGGGCACGTACTCGCGTAACGGCACGCCGAGGCCTCCGCATAACGCGACCGGCAGCGAGCCCGTCGCGTCCAGCGCGGCGATCATCTTGCCGACTTCGACACCGGCCTCGCCGAGCAAGCGCGCCGCGAATGGATGTGCGCGGTGTTCGATCGCGATCGGTGCGAGCCGTGCGTAGGCAGTTTGATTGGCCGCGCACAGCCACACGACCAGGCTGTCGCGATCCTCAGTGCCGGTATGCGCGAGCAACGCATGCGCGAGATCGTCGACGGGCGCACGGCCGTCTAGCGCCTGCTGCGCGTGCACGATCAGTCGGAGGCCGAGCCACGCGCCACTCGCTTCGTCGCCCGACGGAAAGCCGTAGCCGCTAGCCATGCGGAATTCGCCGTCGCTCGCGAGCGAGGCCGCGACGCTGCCAGTGCCGAGTGCGACGATCACGCCGGCCGCGCCGTCGTGCGCGCCGAGCAGGGTCGTGTAGGCGTCGGATTCGACGGCCAGTCCGGCCAGTCGCGGCGCCTGCTCGTGAAACTCGGCGAGCCAGTCGCGATTGTTGACGCCCGCAAGTCCGCAACCAAGCACGCAGCGCGACCAGTCCAGCGCGACTCCGGCTCGCTCGAACGCTTCACCGCAGGCGGCTTGAATGGACTGCCATGCTCGCGGGATGCCGAGCCCGAGACCTGATGGGCCGCTTGCCGCCTGCGCCAGTTCGCGGCCCTGCGCATCGCTGAGCACGACGCGCGTGCCGGTGCCGCCGCCGTCGACGCCGATCAAAAAGAAGTCGTGGTTCATCGAATCGAATCAGTTCCGTGGGTGAATAACGCTTAGCGTGGCAGGTCAGTTTGAATCGCGCAATTAGCCAATTGGCCAGCTTGCGGCATACACCGCTTCCGCTATGCTGGCGATCGATACGACCACGCGGGAGCGCGACAGTGACACAACGATGCAACTGGGTATCGAGCGAAGCGCTCGCACAGTACCACGACACCGAGTGGGGTGTACCCTCGCGCGACGACCAGCACCTGTTCGAAATGCTCGTGCTCGAAGGCGCGCAGGCCGGTTTGTCATGGTCGACGATACTCAACAAGCGCGCCGGCTACCGCCGTGCTTTCGCCGACTTCGACATCGGCAAGGTCGCGGCCTTTACGCCGAAGCAGGTGGATGCGCTTGTCGCCGATGAGAGCATCGTGCGGCACCGCGGCAAAATCGAGGCGGCCATCCAGAACGCGCGCGCCGTGCAGCAGATCCAGGCCGAACATGGCTCACTGGCGAGCTTCGTGTGGTCATTCGTCAACGACACGCCGATTCAGAACGAATGGGCTTCGTATAAGCATGCGCCTGCATCTACGGAAGTATCGGACGCGCTGAGCAAGGCGCTCAAGCGCTACGGCTGCAAATTTGTCGGTTCGACGATCTGCTATGCATTCATGCAGGCGGTGGGCATGGTCAACGATCATGAGACGACCTGCATGTGCCGTGAGCGATGCGCGTCGCTGGGCAAGAAGGGGCGTCGGCGGAAGGCAGGGTGAGGCCGAGGGGTCCGCCGCACGCGCAAACTCGCGAATTGGCGCCCTTTCATGCTCGTAGTCGGTCCTTCGTCGGACGGCGCACGGTGGATACTCATCGCCATGCGCTCACTCGATGCGCGCTCAACAACAAATAGCTGCCGCCTCGGACGCGGGAGACCAACCATGAAAACTCTTAGCTTCCTGACCCACCAGGAGATTTACGATCAGTCCGTCACGCATCTGTTCGAACAGAAACGCGCCGCATTGCTGCCGAGGGGCGGCGGCGCCTACCGCGGCTATTGTGGCGGCT
Organism: Paraburkholderia atlantica; assembly: GCF_000092885.1. Classification (NCBI taxonomy): domain Bacteria; kingdom Pseudomonadati; phylum Pseudomonadota; class Betaproteobacteria; order Burkholderiales; family Burkholderiaceae; genus Paraburkholderia; species Paraburkholderia atlantica. The sequence goes on from NC_014117.1 coordinate 3,375,396, forward strand.
GCCCGGTCGGCAACCTGATCAAGCCGCGCGACTATATGACTGCGATGGAAGGCGTGCCAGTGCGCTTCATCGGCAAACCTCCGACGGAAGTGCCCGCTTACATGGATGTCGGCGTGGCCGCGCTGAAAAAAGCGCTGCTGCGCGCTCGCATCAACGTGTATGACCCGGCCACCATCGCTCTGCTCAGTTGCCTGCAAAACGTGCACGACGTGTTCGGCACATGGGAGTGGCACGACCGTCTGGGCTCGATCGCGCGCGAATTCGGACTGTCGGCCGAGCGGCTGAAGACCGCGGCGTAACGGCTGCACGGCGGCGCATAAATCCGCCGCCTTAAAAGCAAAACGGCGATGCGGCTTCTTTCGAAGCTCACACCGCCGTTCGGCGTACGTAAAAAGCGTGCTTAGTGCAGCTTTTTCGGCAGCATCTGGCTGCGCAGACGCTTGTGCAGGCGCTTGACAGCTGCTGCCTTCTTGCGCTTACGAGCCGTGGTCGGCTTTTCGTACGACTGGCGCTCACGCAGTTCAGCGATCAGGCCATTCTTTTCGATTGCGCGACGAAAGCGGCGAATTGCCACTTCGAACGGCTCGTTTTCCTTCAGAAGAATCGTCGTCATGTAATTCCTAACTCAATCACTAGATACGGGTTTAATTGCTTGGCAGTAACCGCTCAGGTCACCACTTATGCACCGGCACTCCGGTCACTCCGATTCATGGCCAGTAACAGGCAAACGCGAGGCTCATAAACAACCCCGGCCAAACCACGAATGAAGCGAGAGGCAAAGCGGCCACGGAGGCCGGAAAAGAGAGGTGGGGAGTTCACCGCGGAACGCGGACAGACGTAATGCAAAAGCCGCGTCTGTTGCCGTTTCGCCAACCCTTCATCAATGATGAACACTGACGAAACAGGCAAAGATCTCAATTCACTCCCGATGATATCAGGAAACTCTCCATCCTACCAGGGGTTTACCGATTGCGCCAGGCTTTTCCCTGGCGCGGATGACGTCCACATCGGCCACCAAGGCGCTCGCCCTATCAGGCGCTCGCTTCGTCCAGTTCACGGATATCGTCGGCGGTGAGGGACAGGTGGACGGCGGCGACCAGGCTCTTCAACTGCTCGACCGAGGTCGCGCTCGCAATGGGGGCCGTAACGCTCGGCCGCGCGATCAGCCATGCAAGCGCGATCGCGGCCGGCGTGCTGTCGTGCCGTTGCGCGACACGGTCGAGCGCGCCCAGAATCCGCAAGCCGCGCCCGTTCAGGTATTTTTCGACCCGGCTCCCGCGTGCCCTGCCGGCCAGATCGGCCTCGCTGCGGTATTTGCCTGACAGGAACCCGCTCGCGAGGCTGTAATAGACCACCACGCCGAGACGATTCGCCAGCGCCACCGGCTCGCTGTCGCTCTCGTATTGCGCTCGGTCGAACAGGTTGTATTCGGGCTGCAATAACTGGTACTCGGGCAGGCCGTGCTCGCGCGACACCGCAAGCGCTTCCTCAACGCGCGCGCCACGATAGTTGGACGCGCCAATCACGCGCACCTTGCCCGCCTCGAGCAGCTTCTGATACGCACCGAGCGTTTCGACGAGCGGCGTCGCGGTGTCGTCGTCGTGGGAGAAATAGACGTCGATGTAATCGGTTTGCAGGCGGCGCAACGAGTCTTCGACCGCCGCCCGGATATTTGCGGCCGACAGCCCCTTGCGCTGCGGATGCTTCGACACCTTGGTCGCGAGCACGATCCGCTCGCGCTTGCCGCTCCGCCGGAACCACTTGCCGAGGATCGTCTCCGACTCGCCGCCCTGGTTGCCGGGCACCCAGGCCGAGTAGACATCGGCGGTGTCGATGAAATTGAGTCCGGCGTCGACGAACGCATCGAGGATCGAGAAAGAGGTGGCTTCGTCGGCCGTCCAGCCGAATACGTTGCCGCCGAACATCAGAGGGGCGACCTGCAACGAGGAAGTGCCGATCCTGCGTAGTTCCATGGCGGCTCCAGTACTAGTGGGCGAACGCAATGCGGGAGGTGGGTGAGCAATCCCAGGACCGTTGAGCATACGCCGCCCCGAACAAGGCTGCAGCACGGCGCAGAAGAGCTCGCAATAGTGGCACGGTTCGCCTTGTCTTTGCGCAGACCCCGCAATTCCGGGATATGCCGCCAAATTGACGACCGTTTTGGCGTTAGCTCGACGCATCGGCCCACCAGACCCCACCCCATAATCGCAGACTTAGCCTCCTTGCGACCTCGCGCGAATTCGACATGTCCTTTCCTACCCTCCCAACCGACGCCCTGGCGCCCGAACAACAGCTGGAGCACGACATCGCGATCGTCATGCAGGCGGCGTTCGAGCATCATCGCAGGCAGGAATTCGACCAGGCCGCTTCGCACTACACCGCGATTCTCGACGCGATTCGCGATCACGCCAGTGCCAATCACCACCTCGGCCTGCTGCTCGTGCAAACCGGGAGGCAGGACGAGGCGTGGCCGCATTTCGAAGCCGCACTCGGCCGCGAACCGAACAACGGCGCGTATTGGGTCGGCTACATCAACGCCCTGATCGAGACCGGCCAGACCGAAGCGGCCCGGGCGGCATGCGACGCGGCACAGCAACTCGGCGTGCGCGAGCCGGCGCTCGCTACGCTGCTCGCCCGTCTGCCATCGACTGATACGCGTCGCGCGAGCACAGAGGAGCTGAACCAGCACGCGGCCCTCTTCAGTAGAGGAGAGATCGAGGCATCGCTGAACATCGCCCTTCGTCTGACGACGCACTATCCGTCGCACGGAGAATGCTGGCGGGCGCTCGCGCTGTCCCAGCAGCGTCTGGGGCAGTACGCCGAATCCGTGCCCGTCGCGGAGCACGCCGTGCGCCTGCTCGGCGACGATCTGGTTTCCTACGTGCTGCTGGCGAGCGGCCTCTGCGCCATCGCCGATTGGCCGCGCGCCGAGGCCCACTGCCGCGAGGCGCTCGCGCGATTCCCCAACTATGCGGAACTGCATCGCATGCTGGCGAACAGCCTGACGGGTATGCACCGCTACACCGACAGCATCGCCAGTTGCCGCCGCGCCGCGGCGCTGGCGCCCGGCCATGCGGACATCCATGGCACGCTCGGCACCGCTCTGCTCGGGCACGGGCAGAACGAAGAGGCGGAAACCGCGTATCGCCGGGCACTCGAATTGACGCCGATGGATGCGAGCGCGTACACCGCCTTGCTGCACTGTCTGATGCACAAGGTCGATCGCGACATGGCGATGTTCCAGGCCGAGGCCCGCGAGTTCGCGAAGCGACACGAAGCGTCCCTTCGCGAGCGGTGGCCCCGCCATGAGAACGCCCGCGATCCATCGCGGCGCCTGCGCATAGGCTTCGTTTCGGGCGATCTTGTGAATCACCCCGTGACGTCGTTTCTTTTGCCGACCGTGGAGCATCTGGCGCGGGACAACAACCTGTCGCTGCACTTCTATTCGAACAATCCGGCCAGCGACAGCGTCACCGCACAGATCCGCCGCCATGCCGATGGATGGCGTGAAGTGTACGGCTTCGCTGACGGCGCGCTCGCACAGCAGATCCGCGCTGACGGCATCGACATTCTGATCGACCTCGCGGGCCATTCGGGCCGCAACCGGCTTGCGGCATTCGCGCACAAACCGGCGCCGGTTCAGGTCAGCTGGATCGGCAATCCCGCCACGACCGGCCTGACGTCGATCGACTATTACCTGTCCGACCGTTTCGTCACGCCCCTCGACCAGTTCGCCGGAAAGTTCTCAGAAAAACTCGTGTTCCTGCCAGCCCTCGCCCCGTTCAGGGCGCCGGAAAACTCACCGCCCGTCAACGAGTTGCCAGCGTTGCGCAATGGCTTCCTGACGTTCGGCAGTTTCAGCCGGATGAGCAAGATCGGGCCGGCCGTCGTGGCGCTGTGGGCGCGTGTACTGCGCGAGGTGCCGGATGCGCGTCTCGTCATCGGTTCGATTTCCGGTCAGGACGAGATGGACAAGCTGACCGAGCGGTTCGCCGCCGAAGGGATCGGTGCCGCGCGCCTCGGTTTTCTGCCGCGCAAAGGCATGCTCGTTTATCAGGAACAACACCACCAGATCGACGTCTGCCTCGACGCGTTTCCGTTCGGCGGCTCGACCACGACACTGCAAGCCTTGTGGATGGGTGTGCCCACGGTGACGCTGCCCGGCGATTCGATGGCAAGCCGCAGCAGCACGGGCTGGCTCTCATTGCTGGGACTCGACGCGCCCTTCGTCGCGCACGACAAGGACGACTATGTGCGCAAGTGCGTAACCCTCGCCGCCGACATCGAGGCTCTCGCGACGCTGCGCCGCGAGCTTCGCCCGCATTGCGCGCAGTCACCCGTGTTCAGTGCGAAACCGGTCGCGGACGCTGCGTCGCGCGCGCTGCGCATCATGTGGCAGCGCTGGTGCGACGGACTCGCGCCCGAACATTTCGATGTCGCTTCTCCGGTTCCAGACGAAGCCGCCGCACCAGCCGCCGATCGGCAACCGGAACACGACCTCAAGGCAGCGGATGCAGCCGCACCCGCAAGAAGCGATGTCCGACGCGCCAGCGCCAAGGAGATGCGCCAATACACGGATCTCTTCGCGAAGGGAGAAATCGAAGCAGCGATCAAGATCGCGCATCGTTTGACGGAGCAATACCCGTCGCACGGCGAATGCTGGCTCGCCCTTGCGTGCGCGTTGCAGCGCGCGGGCAAGCTCACTGAGTTCGCGAGCGCCGCGGAGCGTGCTGCCACCCTGCTCCCCGATACCCTTTCCGCACAGACACTGCTGGCCGACGCGCTGAAAATCACGCGTCAGTTCGAGCAAGCCGAAAGGCACTGCCGCGAGGCACTCAAACGCCATCCAGAGAGCGCGGGACTGCACCATTCGCTGGGCGTCGTCCTGCAATCGATGGGGCGACACGCGGACAGCATCGCCTGTTTCCGCCGTGCCGTGGCGCTGACACCGGACAACGCCCTCGCGTACGACGCGCTCGGCGTCGCACTCCTCGAGTATGGCGAGAGCAAAGAGGCCGAGTCCGCGTTGCGCCGGGCGCTGGAATTGGCGCCGACGCAGGCGCAGGTGCGCAGCAACCTGCTGTTCTGCCTGATGCATAAGTACGGTATCGATGCGGCGAGCGCCTGCGCGGAATACCGCGAATTCGCGACCCGCCATGAGGCGCCCCTGCGCGCGCGCCGGCCAAAGCACGCCAATCAGCGCAATCCGTCACGGCGTCTGCGGATCGGCTTCGTTTCGGGCGACCTGTCGAATCACCCGATCGCATATTTCCTGCTGTCGATCGTCGAATATCTGGCGCGCGACACGAGCCTCGCACTGCACTTCTATTCGAACCACACGATCAGCGACGGCTACACCGAGCAGATCCGCGCCCATGCGCAAGGCTGGCACCCGGTTGCCGGCATCAGCGATGCCGCGCTCGCTGAAAAGATCCGTGGCGACGGTATCGACATCCTGATCGATCTGTCCGGCCATACCGGCCGCAACCGGCTCGTGACCTTCGCGCACAAACCCGCGCCGGTGCAGGTGAGCTGGATCGGCAATCCATCGACAACCGGTCTGACGGCCATCGACTATTACATGTCGGACCGCTTCGTCACGCCGCTCGAGCAGTTCGCCCGGCAGTTCTCCGAAAAGCTCGTGTTCCTGCCGGCGCTCGCACCGTTCAAGCCGCATCCGCACGCGCCGGACGTCAACGCGCTGCCCGCCCTGCAGAACGGCTTCATGACCTTCGGCAGCTTCAGCAAAATGCTGAAGATCGGACCGGAGGTCATCGCGCTGTGGGCGCGCGTGCTGCGCAAGGTGCCGCATTCGCGGATGGTGATCGGCGCGATCGTGGCGCCGGAGCAGATCAGCAAGGTGAGCGCGCTGTTCGCCAACGAGGGAATCGACGGTAGCCGCATCAGCTTCCTGCCACGCGCGGGAATGGCGGCCTACCTGGAGCAGCATCATCAGATCGACGTGTGTCTCGACGCATTTCCGTTCGCCGGTTCGACCACGACCATGCACGCGCTGTGGATGGGCGTTCCGACCGTGACGCTGCCCGGCGTCTCGATGGCGAGCCGGGGCAGCACCGGATGGCTGTCGCAGCTCGGCATCGACGAAGCGTTCGTGGCACGCGACGAGGACGATTTTGTGAGCAAGTGCGTCGCACTGGCCGCCGATCCGGACGCGCTCGCCATGGTGCGCCGCGAGCTTCGAGCGCACTGCGCGCAGTCGTCGCTCATCAGCGCCGGCACGATCGCCGACGCGGCATCGCGTGCGCTGCGTGCGATGTGGCAACGCTGGTGCGACGGGCTGGAACCCGCACACTTCGAGGTTACGGCACGTGATGCAAATGCGCCGGCGCAGCCAGCCGCGACGCGCGAAAGCGATACGCCAGCCGCCGCCGGGACAACGGCTACGGCCGCAGCGGCGGCATCGGTCACGTCGGGCGAGAAGGCAGACAGCGTCCCCGCGGCCATCAAGCCCATCCGTTTCGTCTGCGGCACCCGTTGCAGCCGCGAGCAGTTCTGGAGCGAAACCGCACTGGGCCGCACGCTGAAGCCCTACGCGAACCAGCCGGACGTCCAGCTCCAACTGTTCGACAACAACACGCGCGGGCTCTCGAGTATCTACAACGAAGTCATCGAACGCGCCAGACAGAACCCGGCGATTCTCGTGTTCATTCACGACGACATCTGGCTCAACGACTTCTTCTGGAACCAGCATATCCGCCGATCGCTGACGCGTTTCGACGTGGTGGGCCTTGCCGGCAATCTGCGTCGCGTGCCGCACCAGCCGTCATGGGCATTCGTCACGCCGGAACTGCGCTGGGACGAGCGACGGTATCTGAGCGGCACGGTCGGGCACGGCAAGGGCTTCCCGTGCAACGAGATATCGAACTTCGGCCCGGCCGGACTCGAATGCAAGCTCCTTGACGGTCTGCTGCTGATCGCCGACAGCGAAACGCTCGTGAGCCGCGACGTGCGATTCGACGAGCAGTTCAAGTTCCACTTCTATGACATGGATTTTTGTCGCGAGGCCGAGCTTAAGGGACTGCGCATGGGCACCTGGCCGTTGAGCGTGGTGCATGAAAGCGGTGGGGCTTTTGGGTCGCCGGGATGGCGGGAGGGGTATGAGCGGTATTTGCGGAAGTACGGGAGCTAGGCCGGATTCGTACGGGGCTCACACGGTGAAGAGAGCCCGCTGAAATCCTTCCCCGTCATGCGGCCCGCCGGTGTCGAAACACGGGCGGGGCGATCAGCCTTTCTCAAAGAGATAGACCGGTGACCTGAATAGAGGATCGGTGAATAACGTGGTTGGCGGCGATTGCGTCAAGGTCGTGTGACTATCGATGACAGACCATGCTGGCAGCACGACATCTGGGCCGATGACAACGCCCTCACCGAGCGTACAGTTTTTGCCGACGACAGCGCGTTCGGACACGCGGCAATGTGCACCGATCCAGCATGAACTCCCGATCTTGCTGTCGGTTCCAATCTCGGCACCCTGCATCACCCATGTGTTTGCACCGATATTCGCCCTCGGCAGGACGCGTACCGCATGGTCGATATACACGTTCTCGCGCAGCCTGATCCCGGCGGCAAGCGATGCACTCGTACTGCGCAACGCCACAATAGGCCAGCCACGGCGTTTCACTTCCATGTAGGCCGACAGACGATGCTGATTGAGCATTCGCTGGTCGCCCGCGATGAAAAAAGCGCTGTTCTCGCGGGCATCGTCGGTGACTGCGTTCAAGTCCGCGAAATGTGGGATACCTGCCGGTGCGGGTTGTCCTCCGATCACGCCGGCAATCTGATAATCACCTGCTTGCGCGATCTCATGCATGGCACGTTCGAGATTGCCACCCGCGTCGATGATGAGCAGCTTCTTCATAAGGCTAACTCGGCGACTTCTCCGATCTCCATTTGCGCTAGATATGCAGCCTGAAAATCAAGAATGCCCGTTTCATAAGCACCATGGATGAATTCCAACCCACCCTCTGATTCCAGATTCTTCTGTAGGGCTTCGAGGCATTCGATGTCTTCCTGCAACACGACCATGTCGCTCTTCAAATGCTCCCAAAGGACGACCGGCTTGTAGGAGAGCTCTTTTTCCGGCTGGGTCAAAGCGACCATCATCTGCACTTCCGTCTGTCTTGCCGACAGTGGGTTATAGATCTGAATAGCAAAACTACTGCCGTCCACGATCATGAGATTCACATTGGGGAATAGGTGGAAGGTTTGATAGAAGCCTCGAGAGTCCAGCCGATGCACCGATTGCTGCCAATCATGCGACGGCTGCCCGTCCATCGTGACACGGCTCCGAATGGTCGCCTGTGACAGGCTCGGGGTGCACGGCAGATACTCGCTGTCTCGACTATTGATCCTGGCACTCCCCGAAATATTCACCCGAAAGTATTCGGGGAACGTGGAATTATGCAGACAGGTAACGTGGAGCGGATCCTTTATGTTTTCCATGCCTGTCTTCCAGTTGAAATCTCCGTTGTAACGGGTGTAGATAAAACTGGAATCCATCCGCCCGGTATATCGCTCCAACAGCTCGATGGTCTCCTGATCGAATTGCTCCGTAATTGGCAGCGGATCAGGATCAAGATTAACGAACACCAGACTGCCGATCGTGGCAACGGCATATTGCTGCAAACGGATATCGGCGGCTTCTTCCCGCGTGATTCCAAACACTGCCGGATCGCGGTGCGTGTGAATCAGCTCACCTTGCTCGCCATAACACCAATGATGATAGGAGCAGACCAAAGCCCGATTGCCGAACTCCTCGTTCTGGATGCGAGCCATACGATGACGGCAAACATTGCTGAACGCGCGAATCGTTCCTTGATGGTTCTGCAAAACGACGGGCTTTCCGGCCAACGTCAAAGTACGATAATCGCGATGCTTGGCAAGCATGGGCTTGACCGCGGCCAGCATCCACAACTTGCCAAAGATGCGGGATGACTCCCGCTCGAACCACTCATCTGAGGTGTAGTGTGCAGGCTTAAGCAAAGGGCGCACGATATTGTCCTAGACTGCGTAAATACAAAGCACACCCGGCTCCAGGGACTGATGGCGCAAAGACAGCTGATAGTCCAGACCGGTTTCTTCCATGAATTTCAACAGGTCGGGGAAGTCCGTGGCCAAATGATAGGCAGACACGGTCATGGTCGGCCGATTCTTAAGAATGAGCTGATGAGCACCATGCAGGGCCGGAAGTTCCGCCCCTTCGATCTCAAGCCGCAAGTGCGTCAATTCATCGAGCAGGTTGTCGAGCTTGCAGACGTGCAGCCCCGAGCCTGAAGTTGCCGGTTGACCGGTGATCGTCACACCATCGGCATAACCGTCAGCCTGCAAATAGCCGTCCCGATCGAACACGCCTAGTTCGTGGCAATAAATTGGCGAGGCTCCGTGATCCGCAACATAGCGATTGATCGTGTCGGTGAGCATGATGAAGTTGCGATGATCAGGCTCGAACGCATGCACTGCCTTGAATCGATGCTTGACTCGCTCTGCAAAAATCATCACCTCTGATCCGTCATGCGAGCCGCAGTCCGCATAGACCGTATCCGCACCGAGCTTCAGGTCGATGTCCGGCGAAAAGTAACGCTGCTGGAAATCACCGCAATGCAACGCGAAATACTGATAGTTCAAGCTGATGAACGATGCGAGCGCGTAGTAGTACACCTGGCGCGACAGGTTATCCGCCCAATGCCTTTCCAGTGCGAGAAATTCGTCGAACCTGGCCAGCATGAGATCGCCATGCGAGCGATAGGAAGTGGTAATGGCCTCGAAGCCGGGCGCATTGAGAAATTGCTCGACGCGCAGCACATCAAAGCCCGCCTGCTTCAGCGTGATCTTGTAGCGAATGCCCGGATACCACGTGCTGGTGCGGTCAACGATCAGGCAACCCGTATAGGCAGCCGCGTTTGCAAAAAACTCTTCCGTAGTAATCTGCCGATAAGCCGCGAGCCTGGGGTTGTTACGATTGTCGTGATCGTCTTTGTCATGCACAAGGGCGTCGACACGTCCGCCCCGGAGCCTCAGCACTGCTTCGATCTCGTCGAGCTGATGGCAAAAACCCAAACCGCGCGTACTAAATACGACAACGCGCAATTCGTGCCGGCGACCGATCAGTTCGGCAATATTCTCTGGAAAAAAGGCATAGCGGTTTTCCCGGCAACGTCGATGAATATTGATCAGCTTGTCTCGCGCAACGCGCGTAGCCTCATCACTCAAATAGTCACTGGCAGTTTGGAACATAAATACCTTTCAAGAACGTCTAAGCCTGGCCCTGATCGGGTGCGTCGTCGGGCTTCCAATCGAAACGCCGTGCAGGATTGCCCAACACGGTCGTGTTGGACTTCACGTATTTGAATACGACGCTTCCTGCCGCGACCACGGCATCTTCGCCAACCCTGGATTTGGCCGTGATGATGGAGCCGGGATGAATGCGTGCGCCGCTACTAACGCTGACATTGCCGGCAATCAGACAGTGGGCGCCGATTTCGACCCAATCTCCGATCGTGGTGTCGTGCGCAACCGCCGTGTAGTTGCTGATCGTGACGTGCTGTCCGATACGACAATCCGGCGACAAACTCGCATAAGCACCGATGATGCTGCCGGGGCCGATACTGGCGAAAGAGGAGACTGCCGCGAGAGGATGCACAAGCTTTACAAACTCAACACCCCTCTCGATCAAGGCGGCTGTGTATTTTCTGCGCTGAGCTGGATCGCCTATTGCGCAAAGGAATACATCGCCTTCTTGCGGCACATAGGTCAACGGGTCACCGAGGACAGGATAGTCACGACGATAACGAGAAAGCTTATCCTCATCGTAATCCATTGGATCCCTGATCAATCCCGGATGCCTGGTGAAGCCATCGAGAACGCCCGGCCTGTTATCAAGGAAACCCTTGATAGTCCAATTCACGTTGTAATTGGGATTGTCCACCGCCATCGTCAGGACTTCGCGGCCAAATCCGCCTGCACCAATAATGAGGAGTTTTTTCATTTGTGACCACTCATACTCGAAGCTCCCAGCTATCAGCTGATCGTCAATCCGCCATCCATCACGATCGTCGTACCGGTGATCCAGCGACTGGCGTTCGACAGCAGGAACACGGCGGCATTGGCCACATCTTCCGGCTTGCCGAACCCGAACGGGTGATTGTTTCGCTGCTGCTCCATTGATCCTGCCATGGTGGCGGCCGCCTCAAACAGAGGCGTTTCGACCAGTGACGGCGAAAGGCAATTGGCGCGAATACGGCGCTTGACCACCTCCATGGCGAGACAACGCGTCATGGCAATCAGCGCGGCCTTGGTTCCCGAATAGGCCCCTACGCCGGCAACGCCGATGTGCGCCGCGATCGAGGCGACAAAGACCAACGAGCCTTCCGGGGCGACGAGATTGCGCTTGAGCAGCGCCTGCGTCAGCATCATGGGCGCGTCGACATTGATGGACTGCACCTCACGCAAATGTTGTTCGGTGAACATGCGTACCGGACTCAGGCGAGAAATGCCCGCGCTATGCACGACTCCATTCAGCGGAACGCTATCGAGCGCAGCGACCAATGCCTCACGCTCGGCCGCGTTCGTCAGTTCGGCTTGAACCGCCTGATGTCCTGCCGACGCCGATTTATCGAGCATCTCCAGCGTCTGTTTCAGGCGGTCGCGGTCGCGGCCCGTGATAACGACCTGCGCGCCCATCTGCGAACAGGAAATTGCGACCTGACGACCGATGCCGGATGAAGCGCCTGTGACGAGGATGCGCTTGCCGGAAAGCGAAAACGGGTTTTCCATACTCAAGACTCGATCAATGCCGGAAACCTGGCGCCTTCGATATCCAAAATGACCGTGCCCCACGACAGGCCGATACCGAAACCGCTCAACAACAAGCGATGCTTACCCTTGCCCAGTTCGTCGTGCAATCGGGCCGTCATCGTGACGGGCAGGGATGCGCCGCTGGTATTGCCGAAATCCGGCAAGGTGGTAGGCACTTTCTCCTCCGGCAAACCTAGCTTCTTGCGGATGGTTTCGTTGATCATCCTGTTGGCCTGATGGAAGACGAAGTAGTCGATATCGCCCTTGCTCATGCCGGTTTTTTCCAGAATCTTTTCTACGGCGGGCGGTATGCGCTGCGTCGAAAAGCTCAGCACGGCCGGACCGTCGAGGATCAGGTCCGTTCCAAAATTCAAAAAGCCGCCTTCGCTGCGAGTCGGTATCAGATGGTGAATACCAACCGGCTCCCGATGTCCGCCGACCGGCAAGCAGATGGCTTTGTAACCGCTGCCGTCGCTGTTGAGGTCGAAGTGCATGGGCGGCGCGTTCTCATCGAACTCGAGTGCGGTCGCCGTACCGGCATCGGAGAACAAAGGATCGCGAACATTGCCCGAGCGATCCCCGATCAGCAACAACGCCTTCTTGATGGCGCCGGCGGCAATCATGCTGCCCAGCAGATGCAAACCGAAGGGATAGCCGGAGCAGCCCAGGTTCACGTCATAGGCAATCGTCGCCTGTGACAGCTGCAAGCGATCCTGCAGGATGATTGCTGTCGATGGAATCGGGTAATCCGGCGACTGCGTCACGACAACCAGCGCATCGACCTCCTCCCGCTTCCACTCGATCTCTGCGAGCAATTTCTCCGTTGCATCGAAAGCGAGGTCGGAAAAGCATTGCCACCCCGGGCAAAGGCGCCGCGTCCTGATGCCGATATTGCGGACCAGGCGCTCGCGCTCCGAACGGATCTCCGGCGGAGCATCGCGGACATTGTCGTAGACATGTCTGGGCACACAGGTCGCCATGCCTGCGAAGCGCACGTTGCGCAGAGTGGAAAAAGCCATGTTCTTACCCGAGCAGTTTGTAGAGGTCGGTGATCGTCGCGCACTTCTTCAGGTCATCGCCCGAGATCGCCTTGCCGAACTCGGTGTCGAACATCACGATCACGCCCAGCGCAGCCAGGGAATCCCACTCCTCCAGGCTGCTCAGTTCCGTCTCCGGCTTTACTTCCACCGGATTCTGAAAATCGGTGGCAACCAGAAAATTCTCAATGAAGTGTTCGATGCTGGGCATTACGTATTCGGTAGTCATTAAATATCTCCAATTAGTGCTGCGATCGTCTCGACCTCATCATTCGTGAGGTTCGGATAAATCGGTAGGCAAATCACTTCCGCTGCGACCTTCGTCGCCACCGGCAAATTGCTGCGCGCGGCGCCGGGCATGCCGCGATACATCGGGAACTCGGTGACCAGCGGGTAGAAATACCGGCGGCCATGTATCCCTTTTTCCCGCAATCGCTCAAACAGCGCATCCCGGCTGAGCGGATACTCCTGCCCGACCAGGATCGGGTAATACGAGAAATTCCTTCCGTTCCCCTCCCGTTGCTGCACGCATTCGATGCCAGGAACGTCTCTCAAGAGCTCACCGTACCGCTCGCCGATCTCGCGACGGCGCGCCAGCGCCTTGTCGATGTGTTGCAGCTGCAGCAATCCGAACGCGGCATTGACCTCGGCCATCTTGCCGTTTATGCCCGGTGCGACGACTGTGGTTTCGTCAACGATCCCGAAATTCTTCAGGTTGTCGATGCGTTGCTTGGTCTTCTTGTCCGGGCAGACGATGGCGCCGCCCTCGAAGGTCGTAAATACCTTGGTGGCGTGAAAGCTCAATACGGACAGGTCACCGTGTCGCACGATACTGCCGCCTTCGTCACGCACACCAAAGGCGTGCGCGGCGTCGTAGATCACTTTCAGGTTGTAGGTGTCGGCGATTTTCTGAATGGATTCGACGTTGCAGGGATTGCCGTAGCAATGCACCGGCAGAATCGCCGTGGTCTTGGGCGTGATGGCCGCTTCGATCTTCGCGGAATCAAGATTGAGCGTGATGGGGTCGATGTCCACGAAGACCGGCTCGATGCCATTCCAGCGCAGGGAGTGTGCCGTGGCGATGAACGAGTACGGCGTCGTGATGACCTCGCCTGTGATCCGCAAAGCTTGCAGGGCCGTGACCAGCGCCAGGGTACCGTTGGAAAAGAGCGCGATATGTTCGACGCCGAGATACTCGGCGAGCGCCTTCTCGAGGTGCTCGTGCATCGGCCCATGATTGGTCAGCCGCCTCGAGTCCCAGATCTTTTCCAGATAGGGAATGAAATCCTCCAGCGGTGGCATGTACGGCTGGGTGACGTAGATGGGCGTGTGGCCGGGCGATTTCATGGGCGATCGAGATAAGTCGGTCCCGAGATTTTGAGCCTGGCACCACCATTTCAGTCCGGCGAACTAAGGGGCTTTTCCCCCTTACTACGCCTCATTGGGCATAAACCTGCGCGATCGGCTTGTCATACCGCGCCTGTTCGCCGTATTTCTGCAGATACCGGACGTAGCCTTCCAGCCACGATTGGGTGCCGTACCGATGCCCACCCTCGTGAATTACGCTGAGCGACCACGTTCCGATCCGCAGGCCAGCCAGTTCGGCCTGGCGGCAGAAGTCCAGATCGTAGAAGTCGAACGCAAAACGCTCGTCGAAGCGGACACCGCGGGCAAGCAGCGTTTCGCTGTCGGCGATCAGCATCAAGCCGTCGAGCAGCTTGCATTCTTGCTCCGATGGCCCGTGCAGATCGACTTCGTCGCAGGGCATGCCCCGACCGCGGCCGGCGCTTCCGCTTAGATGCTCAGCGTCCGGTTCAAGGCTGAGCGCCGTCGAGTGCCAGGCCGGCTGGCCCGGCACGCGGCGCTTGTTGCCAGCGATACCGACCAGATTGAAGTGGTCAAGAGCCTCGTGGATGCGCTGCTGCCAGAAAAAGTCGGCAAGCCAAACGTCATCGTGAATAAAGACGAGGATCGCGGGATCTGTGGCCGCAGCTTCGATCGCGGCGTTGTAGATCGCAGGCAACCCCTGGGTGTTGTTGATCGTTAGCCTGATCTGCACATCTTCTTCACGCATGGCCGAGCTGTACAGCCCTAGCGAACGACCAAGCGCGGTTTCGGCCATGAACTGCTGCTGGCTTCCACGCGTGGCACAGACGAGCCGCACGCGTTTGCGGTTCTTTGCTGCCGCCACCGCGCGCGAGTGGGCGATGCCGTCGAGAAACCGGCGCGATTCGGGTAGTTCGCGAGGCGGCACGCGCCCGAGTTCGTCCAGACTCTGCCTCAACGGTTCGAGCGAAGACAGACCGCGCTGTTCAATGGCAAAGCGGTAAACCTCGCCGAGCCGCTCGCGAGCCTTGCCGATCTCCTGCACGCCAATGGTTCCGGCGGCTATCTCGCCGCGCACCATGATTTCCCATTCGTAGAAGCCCACCGCAAGCCACGGGTTCCCCACGCCGGAGTTTTGCGCCGCGTGCCGCCGAAAGCAACTGTGATAGCCGCCGGCGAGGACGATCGGCCCCTGTTCCGCCATGTTCAGGTACATTGCGACGTCGGTCAGATAGCCGATTCCGTGCCCTCTGTACTTCATCATACAGGCGACATCGACCCGCTCGCGTACGAGCATGACGTTGCTGGGTTCACCGACGAAGTTGTTCGCGGTCGCCACCATATTCGCGACCAGAAACGCCCGATCGAGAAGCGCCGTCTCGCCGGGCTGGATCAGTGCGGCCGGCACGTCGATCACGGTGTCGTCGGTGTCGATGACCACGCGCTGGTGGAAGGCCAGCGTCGATTCGGGATGACTTTCCAGTGCGGCGACGAGCGTAGCTACCGAGGTCGGCATCAACAGATCGTCGTCGTAAAGCCACTTCACGTACCGGCCGCTGGCATGTGCCCACAAAGCCTCCTGATTGCGAAGGCCATTTTGAAACCCGTGGTGAAAATATCGGATCCGCGGATCGTTCGCGCCATCGACAATTTCGCGAAGCCTGGCATCCGGTGTATCGTCGCCGACGAGGATTTCGATGTCCGTGTAGCTTTGCGCGCAGGCGCTCGCCAAAGTCTTGGCCAGGTAGCTCGGCTTGAACGCTGGAATGAGGATGCTGACTGTTGGCATGAGACCGGCGGCTGAAATAAGCGGTCAGGCAGTGTAGCGATCGCCGCAAAAGAGTGATCAGGCAGACAGACACGCTTTTCGCGCTCAATTCCGCAGATGCGAAACGCCGGGGAAGCGCCCGCTATGGCTCAGCCAAGGTGCAGCCAGGTGCGAGTCACAAAATCGCTGTCGTCGCGGACGTCAATCCACAAGCATGCAGATGTCCAGGTTCGATCGAACAGGATCGACTGATCCGGCAGCAAGGACTGCCGGATCAGAGAATCATTGCGGAGAAAGCTTCGATTCAGGTGCGTTGCCGACTGCGTCCTATTCGGCCCGTGTCAGCGGCGCCCAGTCATCGCGTGGCGAAGCGTAGATGATGCTGTCGTAGAAGAAGCTGTAGTGATGACGCAAGTGCAGGCGATGTTCTGGGACGATCTCGCGCAGCATATCGGCCACGTCGAGCAGATCGGTCGCATAGTGGTAAGAGGCAATCGCCATTCTCGGTTTCGCACGGGCGATCAACTGTGCCGCGCCGCGCAAGGTGCGCGGCTCAAAACCTTCCACATCCATTTTGATAAAGGTGGCGTCTTCCACCATGTCGTCGAGCTTCACGCAAGGTACCTCGACCCCTCCGCTGGCACTGACATGACTGCTCATCGTGCCGGTCTGGTGGAAACGCAACGTCTCGCTACGATCGGATACAGCAGCGCAGTGTGTGTGCATGAAAGGCAGCGGATAGGGCATCAGCTTGTTCAATGCCTGATAGTTTTGCGAATCCGGCTCAAACGCATGCACACTTGCCACGTTCCAGTCGGTCGCCCCCAACAACTTCGCGACAATAGTGCCGGTATGCGCACCGCAATCGACGAAGTGTTCCCTGGTGCCGATCGTGAATGTTTCGCTCTGTGCACGACTCACCCCAAAATATTCGTCTTGCGGACAAGCCATGACCGAATCCAGCACGCGGCGATCGAATTGCAGTCGCTGCAGCAGCACGGCATATAGCGTTTCGCGGCTGCGCTCGTCTTCGAGGCGTTCAGCGAAAGCAAGCCAATCATCGGCACGCTCCATGGTACGAGCACGATACTGCAAGACAGGCTCGTATACGCCCGGGCAATCATATGCCGCGAACAATTCCAGAAGATCGTGAATCGGCAAACCCAGGTGTCTGGCTAGCGCGCGGAAACGCGCCTGCGCATAGCGGTTCTGCGTGAAATCCACGGCCCGGACCTCCGTGCCTGCTGGCACGCGCCGCGCCAGTTCCGCGGACAATTGCGCCGATGTGCACACCGGGATGCCGGACATTTCCTCCGTGCGGGACCAGTCGTCCACACCCAACACCACGTTTGCGCCGCGCGCGAGCAAGCCCGGCAGATAAATCGATGCGAGCAATGAGCCGGGACCGAAGACGACCAGCGCCACGCCCTTCAAGTTTTCAGCAGCACGTGCGGGCGCCGTATCGTCAGCAAATGCGAGCAACAATCGCTCGCGCAAGGATAGGGAAGCGTTTGTCATTTATGTTCTCTGTTCAGTGAATTGCGACGATAAAAATGTGACCGATTGCCATGCTTTTCCTTGTCGCCGGATCAGTAAAAGTACAGGCAGGCGCCCCACCGGACCCAGGTATTGACGGCACTCATTGCTGCGCTTCGATTGGTTGCGCGGCAACATAGGCACGCTGAAAATGACGCACACGGTCTTCGATTCCCGCGCCAAGAACAGCCAGCTTCATTGCATTGCGCACACCCGCCTGCACCTTGGCGCAGATCCCGCCATCCTCGGCGAACACCTTCCTGGTGAAGGCGTGTCCATCTGCATAAATGTGTTCCATCATTTTTTTGCCCGCCTCCGTGCTTCCTTCGAATTTCACGCCGAGCGTGCGGGAATGCACTGTGGTGGTCTCCACGGCGGTCGGATCGAAACGCTGCACGTGGAAGCTATAGCCCATGAAGGACGTGACGGTCAGGTTGGGAAAAATATGATGGTGCGTGTAATGCTCGAAACGCCATGGCCAGCGGCCGATTCGGGACTCCATGCGCTGGAAGCGAGCGACCCAATCAGCGTTGGCGTCGTGCTCCAGTGAACTGTGCCGCGCGTCGTCGAAGAAAAAGCGCGGAGCTTCCTTCTCGCGACTCATCCCATCGGCTTCCATGAAAGTGCCCGAATGCACCGAGGGGACGTGATAGCCCTCCAGGGAGTTTTCAATAACGACTTTCCAGTTGGCTGCGACATCTTCGCGGAATTCATCCAGCACGGTGTCCATGCCTTCGCTTGCGCGTTCCAGGAAGCCGTACTGCGAGCCGAGATAGTCGCGCAGACCCAGTCCGTCCTCCGACAAGCGCACAAAGACAAACTGCCCGGCCGTGTCGCAAGCGAACTCATGCAGGCGAAACTTCTCCGGCTCCGCGACGACTTGAGGAAACGCCTGTCGCTGAGGCACGCTCAGCGGCACACCACATTTGTCGTATACCCAACTGTGGTAGGGGCAACGCACGAATCCGCGATGCGTACCGGACTCGCACAAACGGGCATGTCGATGCGAGCACACATTCAGGAACGCGCGCGGTTTGCCCGTCTCGTCGCATTGCAGGAGGACTTCCGTATTCCCCAGGCGCACGCCTTGATGAACGTTGCCCTGCAGTTCCAGCTTCAGGCCAGCGAAAATCCACGACTGACGGAACAGGCCATTCAACTCGTTTTCGTGATGGGCGGAATCGACGTAGGCTCGGGGAGGAATTTGGTGAGTCGACATATAAATCAGCGAAATGAAGAATGATTGGCTGGATTCCGGGTAGCGTCGAGCGCAGACGCTCCCCACGTCCTGGCCAGATCAGTCGGCGCGGACGCGGGAATCGGGATACTGATGGTTGGCATACGACCGGCGGCGGCTGAATTTAGGGATCAGGCAGTGTAACGACCGCCGCCGGACACTGATTCGGTAGACAAGCACGGTTTTCGCACCTAATTCCGCAGATGCGGGGAAGGCCGGGGTCCGACGGAAAGATGCGCAGTGAATCTCGTGACTGCCTTCGCAGTCGGGCGCAGCCTCATTGAAGGGAACATGTAATATTAAGCGCAGGATCTATCGCCGAACCTGCACGCGGCCCCTGCGCGCCATCTGACCTACCTGATTGATTCTCCCCTTAAAGTTTTCCCAGTAGGGACCGATATCCCAAACAAGGCGGCCAACACACACACCACGCCGCCATTTTTGGGATCGGGCCCGTGCCCTACTCGGAGAATTGAAATGCTCGGAATCAATACAAACATCAACTCGCTCGTTTCGCAGCAGAACCTGACCGGTTCGGGCAGCGCACTGTCGCAGGCGATCACGCGCCTGTCGTCGGGCAAGCGCATCAACAGCGCAGCCGACGACGCGGCAGGCCTCGCGATCTCGAACATCATGCAGACCCAGATCAACGGTCTGAACCAGGGCGTGTCGAACTCGAACGACGGTACGTCGATGGTGCAAACCGCATCGAGCGGTCTCGCCTCGCTGACGAGCAGCCTGCAGCGTATCCGCCAGCTGGCCACGCAAGCAGCGAACGGCTCGATGACCAGCGACGACCGCGCGGCCCTGCAGAAGGAAGTCTCGCAACAGATCTCGGAAGTGAACCGTATCTCGTCGCAGACGACGTACAACGGCATGAATCTGCTGAACGGTTCGCTGGGCACCGTGACGTTCCAGGTCGGTGCGAACGTCGGCCAGTCGATCAGCCTGAACCTGACGCAAGACATGTCGGCTGCGAAGCTCGGCACCGGCAACGTGCAAGTTGGCAACACGCTCGGTTCGTTCGGCGACCTGTCGCTGAACAATAGCGGCCAGACGGTTGCTACGGGCGCCACGATCACGTCCATCAACGTTTTGGCCGATGGCAAGGGCGGTTACACGCTGACGGACCAGAACAACCAGGCACTGTCAGCAACCACCGCTACGGCAGTGCTCAGTGGCGTTACCATCACCGCCGACGCCAACGGCAACGCAACGATCACGGCAGCCAATGCTACCGGCGCAGGCGCGGCTATTGCCACGGCGCTTAAGACTGACATGACGACGACGGTCGGCGGCTCCACCGCTACGCTCACCACGTCGTTCACCGCGGCTTCGAACACCGCCACCGGCGCGACGATCGACGCACTCAACGTCCCGACCAACGTTGCGAGCATCGACGTCAGCAGTCAGACCGGCGCAAGCGCAGCGATGGAATCGATCGACAACGCGCTGACCACGCTGAACAACCTGCAAGCTACGCTCGGCGCGGCACAAAACCGCTTCAGCGCCATCGGCTCGACGCAGCAAGCGCAATCGACCGACCTGTCGAGCGCCCAGTCGTCGATCCAGGACGCGAACTTCGCGGCAGAAACGGCTAATCTGAGCAAGGCGCAGGTTCTGCAACAAGCTGGTATCTCGGTGCTGGCGCAAGCGAACTCGCAGCCGCAGCAGATCCTGAAGCTCCTCCAGTAAGGCGCTTCCGGCTGCAAGCGTCCGACGCGCAGCGCATCGCGCGCCGGACGCAAATCCGTCGGGAGGCTCGCCTCCCGATTGTCGTTTCCAGCGTTACACCGCGAATTAAAAAATCGCGCGTTCAATCGCGCATTCAACCGTTTTGACCGGCCTTGCCGACGCACGGAGCCTCCTCATGTCCACCGTAACCGGATCCACGACTTCTGCGATCTCGAGCGCAGTCGCCACCACGACTGCCTCCGCCCAGGCGGCGGTGCAGTCAGCCGCCCAGTCGATCATCAGCGGCTCGACCAATTCGTCGATGGACACGAGTTCGCTCGTCACCGCGCTCGTCAACAGCAAGACCGCCGGCCAGGCCGCGACCATCGCCGCCGAGCAGACCGCGGACAACACGCTGATTTCGGCCTACGGCACGCTCTCCGCGGGACTGTCCGCGTTGCAGGCAGCCATCTTGCCGCTCAGCGACGGCCAGACGCTGAACACGTTCAAGAGCACCCTGAGCGGCACCGGCGTCACGGCCACGGCCACGACCGGCGCGGTCGCGGGTTCGTACTCGCTCAATGTCGCGCAGGTCGCCACCTCGCAGGTCCTCACCTCGGCGGGTTATAACGCGAGCACGAACCTGGCATCCGGCGCAGCCACGATGACCCTGACGGTCAACGGCAAGAGCAGCACGATTTCCCTGAACAGTTCGAACAGCACGATTGCCGGCATTGCGTCGGCGATCAATTCGGCCAACGACAATCCCGGCGTCACCGCGACCGTGGTGACCGGCGCGGACGGCGCCCACCTCGTGCTGCAATCGAACTCGACTGGTGCGTCGGGCGGCATCAGCATCTCGGTCAGCGATTCGACTTCGTCCGACGATCTCAACAAGCTCGCGGTGGCGACCACCGCCGGCAAGTCGATATCCAGCGCGAGCGACCTGACCGCTACCGATAGCAGCGGCAACACGTACAACCCCAGCCAGTCGACCATCTCCGGCTCAGGCTGGACACAGACGCAGGCCGCCCAGGATTCGTATTTCACGCTCGGCGGCGTCGGCGTGAGCAGTTCCACGAACGCCGTGAAGACGGCCCTGTCCGGCGTCACGCTGAATCTCACGTCGGCGGCCGTCGGCACCACGCAGACGCTGACGATCGCGCAGGACACCAGCGCGGAGCAGACGGCGATCGACAATTTCGTCACCGTCTACAACACCCTCGTCACGACGATGGGCTCGCTGACGTCTTACAACAAGAACTCGACGTCGCAAGGGGTTCTGCTCGGCGATTCCACGTTGAGCGTGATCCAGAACCAGCTCGCCAAGATCGTGGGCAGCGGCGTGGGCAGCGGCAGCACGAAGACAACGCTTGCGGCAATCGGCATTACGCTGCAGTCGGACGGCACGCTGTCGGTCGACGACACGAAGCTCGGCGATGCGCTGCAGAACAACCAGTCGGCCGTGGCCTCGGTGTTCAATCCGACCACCGGCATCGCGGCGCAACTGGACGACAGCATCACGAACTACACGTCGCCCACCGGGATCATCAAGAACCGTACAGACGCGATCAACAGCGACCTGGCGAGTCTCGCGAACCAGCAGACGACGTTGACCGCGTGGCAGGCGCAGCTCACTAGCCAGTACACCGCGCAGTTCACGGCACTCGACAAGCTGATGGCAACGATGAACAACAACTCGCAGTACCTCACGCAATTGTTCGGTGGCACCAACAGCGCAGGCGCGCTTGCCACGAACAAGGGCTGAGTGTGGCGCGGAGCGCACCATGCAGAACGTAACCCTGATCGAGCGCATCTGGCAGAAGACGAAAGACCTCGAACTGGCGGCCGCTGTCGGCGACTGGGAGCGGGCCGCGCAGCTCGCCGACGAGCGCTCGCCGCTGTTGACGGCGCTCGGCGCGCAGCCGCCGCGGGATGTGATGGCACGGCTCAGGGAGATTCACGACATCGACCGCCGCATTTTCGAAAACGCGCGTGTCGCGCAGCAGGAGCTGGGTGCCGAGTATCAGGCGAGCATGCAGGCGAGTCGCAATGCGGGGCGGTATTTGAGTGTGGCGCTTGGTTGATGTAGAAGCCGTGATTGGCTGTGCATGTGCGCATCACCCCAGCCCGCCTTGTGCGGGCTTCTTTCTTTGCTGCGGCCGGGTTTTGGATCGGGCGGGATTGCGTCTGGATTATTTCCGACGCCGGCACTTTTCTCCAAGCGGCGCAATAAGCAGAGGCTTCCGACGCCGCCCGAAATGAAAAAAGGCCCTCGGCATTTGCCTTAGGGCCTTCGTTTATCCAGGTTTCTTCAACCCGGCATCACTTCGATTTTTGGCGCGCCCGGCTGGGATCGAACCAGCAACCCCTGCCTTCGGAGGGCAGTACTCTATCCATTGAGCTACGGGCGCATCACTACAAACTGCGGGGACTTAACACGAAAGCGCGACAACCAGAATGGACTCGACGCCAACGCGAGAGACCGCAAGCATACCCGGTTTCAGCCGAACCGTCCACCGGACGGCCTCCGACGCCCGCCTCAGCGTCTTCCCCGAGCTCTGTCATCGTGCATGCCGATCCGGGTAAACGCCTGCTGAACACCGTCCAGGCCCCCTCGCCGCCGCCGAAACCTTGCGTCTATAATCGTCCGTGGCTGATCAAGAACAAGAAGTTGCCGTCGCGCTGTACCGCTCACATACCCACGGAGACGAGACAAGCATGAGCGAAGCACCACACGGAGCCCCGATCAAAACCCCAGCACAGCTCATCGCCGCGGTCATCGCCGGGTTTGCTGTGCCAATCATCATCATCGTTCTGCTCGCCGTCTACGTCGATAATTCGACACGGACCGGCGCTGGTACCGACTCCCTCTCCGAAGCCGAAGTCACTTCCCGCATCCATCCGATCGCCCAGGTCGAGATCCGCGACGCCAACGCGCCGCGCGTCTACAAGAGCGGCGAGGATGTATACAAGGCGGTCTGCTCGGCGTGTCATGCGTCGGGTGCCGCGGGCGCGCCGAAATTCACCAACACCGCCGACTGGGCGCCGCGCATCGCGCAAGGCTTCGACACGCTGTGGCACACCGCGCTGTCCGGCAAGGGCGCGATGCCGCCGCGCGGCGGCACGAGCCCCGACGACTATAGCGACTTCGAGATCGCGCGCGCGGTCGTCTATATGGCGAACAATTCGGGCGCGAGCTTCCCCGAGCCGGCGCAGCCGGCGGCGGGCGCAGCCGCGGCATCGGGCGCAGCCGCGGCATCGGGCGCCGCTGCGGCATCCGGCGCGGCAGCCGCATCGGACGCGGGCGCGGCCCAGGCCGCCGCGGCGATGGCAGCCATGGCCAGCGTGCCGCAGACTCCCGCCCCGGCAGCAGCTGGCGCACAAAGCGCGGACGCTTCGCAGGCCGGCAAGGCGCTGTATCAGTCGGTATGTCAGGCGTGTCACGCGGCCGGCGTGTTGAACGCGCCGAAGTTCGGCGACAAGGAAGCATGGGCGCCGCGCCTGAAGGACTCGATGGACACGGTCTACAACTACGCGCTGCACGGCAAGGGCGCGATGCCACCGAAGGGCGGCTCGAACGCATCGGATGCGGACGTGAAAGCCGCGGTCGACTATATGGTCAGCGCGGTGAAGTGAACCGCGCGGCGTCGGCCGCTGAACGAAAAATCCCTGCATGCGCTAACGCGATGCAGGGATTTTTTTATGCGCAATGACAAGCAACCGCACCTGGCGGACATTTGATGCCTGGCCCGCTCACGCCTTCTGCAACAGCGCCTTCAGACTCGCGAGCCGATCCTTCGGCGACATCGGCGCTTCTTCCGGCGTGGGCGGCGGCGCGTCGTCGAGCAGCATTTCGTTGATGAAGCGCGACGGCTCGCAGACGATCGTCTCCCGCGCCCGCTTGCGCTTCTTGCACCAGTTCAGATGCAGGCTGCGCTGCGCGCGCGTGATCGCGACGTACATCAGCCGGCGTTCCTCCTCGATGCGCGCGTCGTCGATCGGCTCGTCGTCCGCGCCGCCGCGATGCGGCATGATGCCTTCCTCGACGCCGACCAGGAACACGTGCGGATACTCGAGCCCCTTCGACGCGTGCACGGTCGACAGCCGCACCGCATCCGGATCTTCCTCGCGACCTTCGAGCATCGACATCAGCGCGACCGTCTGGATCAGCCCGAGCAGGTTCTTGCCGGTGTCGCCGAAGCCGTCGGCGGTGTCGTAGCCGGTCGCCTCGTTGCCGCTGCCGTGCTCCGGCTCCTCCTTGGTGCCCTTGCGCTTCAACCACTCGATGAATTCGAGCACGTTCTGCCACTTCGCCTGCGCCTGGCGTTCGTCGAAAGCGTCGTACAGATACGCTTCGTAGTGGATCGCCTCCATCAGCTCGTCGAGCAGCGTGCCCGCCGCGTCCTTCTCCGCGCGGTCGGTCAGGCGCTGCATGAAGTCGCAGAACGCGCGCATCGGCTCGATCTGACGCGGCGACAGACGCGCCTCGATGCCGCCCATGTAGACCGCCTCGAACAGCGACACCTTCGCCTGACCCGCGAACGCGCCGAGCGCCTCCAGCGTCGTATTGCCGACGCCGCGGCGCGGTGTGGTGATCGCGCGGATGAACGCGGGGTCGTCGTTCGCATTGGCGATCAGGCGCAGGTACGCGCAGATGTCCTTGATCTCGGCCTTGTCGAAGAACGACTGGCCACCCGACAGCACGTACGGAATCCGTTCACGGCGTAGCACCTGCTCGAAGATGCGCGCCTGGAAGTTGCCGCGATACAGGATCGCGTAGTCGCGGAAATTCGCGCGTCGCTCGAACTTGTGCGCGGACAGCCGAAACACGACGGACTCCGCCTCGTGCTCCTCGTCGTTGCAGCCCGTCACCGTGATCGTGTCGCCCATGCCGTGCTCAGACCACAGCTTTTTCTCGAACAGCTTCGGGTTGTTCGCGATCACGTTGTTCGCGGCGGTCAGGATGCGCACAGTCGAGCGGTAATTCTGCTCGAGCTTGATCAGGTGCAGATTCGGAAAATCCTTGCCGAGCTGGCCGAGGTTTTCGAGCGTCGCGCCGCGCCAGCCGTAGATCGCCTGGTCGTCGTCGCCGACCGCCGTGAACGCCGCGCGCTTGCCGGCCAGCAGCTTCACCAGTTCGTACTGGCACGCGTTGGTGTCCTGATACTCGTCGATCAGCAGATAGCGCAGCTTGTTCTGCCAGCGGTCGCGCACCTGCTCGTTGCTCGCGAACAGTTCGGCGGGCAAGCGGATCAGATCGTCGAAATCGACCGCCTGATAGGCATGCAGCGTCGCCACGTAGTTGCGATAGACGATCGCCGCCTGGTGCTCGTCCTCGGTCGATGCGGTCGCAATTGCCTGTTCGGGCATGATCAGGCCGTTCTTCCACAGCGAGATGATCGACTGGATCTTGCGAATGAAGCCCTTGTCCGTCGAGCCGACCTGCTCCTGGATCATGCCGAAGCAGTCGTCGGAATCCATGATCGAGAACTGCGGCTTCAGGCCGACGTGTTCCGCCTCCTGCCGCAGGATCTGCACGCCGAGCGAGTGGAAGGTACACACCGTCAGCTGGTTCACGGGCACCTTGCGGCCTTCTTTGCCGGGCGCGGTCAGCGTCTTGCCTTCGAGCAGCTTGCCGACGCGCTCGCGCATTTCCGCCGCGGCCTTGTTCGTGAACGTGACGGCGGCGATGTGACGTGGCTCGAAGCCCTTCGCTTCGATCAGGTGCGCGATTTTCTGTGTGATCACGCGTGTCTTGCCGCTACCGGCGCCGGCGAGCACGAGACAGGGGCCGTCGAGATAACGGACCGCTTCACTTTGAGCGGGGTTCAGGCCTGCGGACATCGTTTGTGGATGGGTAATACGGTTGAGGGCCGCTGAAGTCGGACCGGCGGAAGGCGCCGGCCGAAGGCCCGGGACATGCTGCGCGGCTCGATGCGCGCGAGAGGTGCGATGTTAACATGGACAACCGCGACGGACCCCGCGATGGGGCCATGCTCAGCCCCCGGTCCAACCCACAAATGCCACAATAATGAGATTGCGCGCCGCCGCCGCGGTGGCAAGGCGGCGCGCCGTTCCTTCAGGAAGAATCGCATGTCCGCATCGCTGAAGATTGGATTGATGGGCTACGGCTTCGCCGGCGCGACGTTTCACGCACCCGTGATTGAGCATTGCGGACGCGCGAGCGTCGCCGCGATTGCGACCGGGCAATCCGAGCGCGCGCACGCCGACTATCCGCACGCGAAGATCGTCGCCGATCTCGACGCGCTGCTCGCGCTCGACGACATCGATTGCGTCGTGATCGCGACGCCCAACGACACCCACTTCGACCTCGCGCGCCGCACGCTGGAAGCCGGCAAGCACGTGGTCGTCGACAAGCCTGTCACGCTGAGCGCCGTCGACGCGCACACGCTTGCGAATATCGCGCTCGCTCGTAGCAAGCTGTTCGCGCCCTTTCACAACCGCCGCTGGGACGGCGATTTTCTGACCGTGCGCGATCTGCTCGCGCGCGTGGAACTGGGGCGTGTCACGCACTACGAATCGCATTTCGACCGCTTCCGGCCGGGCGTGCGTCAGCGCTGGCGCGAAGACGTGACGCGCGGCGGCGGTCTGCTGTTCGATCTCGGTCCGCATCTGATCGACCAGGCGCTCGCCCTCTTCGGCGCGCCGCAGACCGTCTCGGCGACGGTGCGCGCGCATCGCGACGACGCAAGCGCACCCGACTACGTGCACATCCAACTCGGCTACGAGGCGTTCGAGGTCGTGCTGCACGCAAGCGCGCTGACCGCATTGCCGGGACCGCGCTTTGCTATTCATGGCACGCGCGGCAGCTATGTGAAGCACGGGCTCGACACCCAGGAAGATCAACTGAAAGCCGGCCCGCGCCCCGGCGACGCAGGCTTCGGCGCCGGCAACACCCCCGGCGTGCTGCGCGTGCTCGAAGGTGACCAGGAAGTCGAGCGCGAATTGCCGACCCGCAACGGCGAGTACGCAGGCTTCTATATTGCGTTGGCCGATGCGATCCAGAACGGCGTTGCATTTCCGGTCAGCGCGCGCGCCGCGGTCGACGTGATGACGATCATCGAACTGGCCGCGCGCAGTTCCGAGCAAGGCGTGCGGCTGCCATTCGAGCGCATTCGCTGAGCCTTGCATCACTGCGCGTCGGACCGTGCCCGCGCGGTCTGCGTACCAAAAACGGAATGACCTTTCGCGCCGCGAAGGCCGTCGGCGCGGGGCTTTCCTGACGTTCCAGAAAGGAACATAACGTTACAAGTTCGCCCGCGGCCGAGTCAGCGGGCGTTCCTCGTCATCCGTTGCTAGCGAGGTAGCAATTCGATACGACAACGACTCCGGGAGAATCCATGTCTCGAATCATCCGTGCCCTGGTTGCATGCGCGCTGCTCGGCTCCGTCACCGCCTGCGTGGTGACGCCCCCGCCGGCGCCGCATCCGAGTCCCACTCCGAAGCAGATCGCGGACCAGCGCCTGCGCCAGGTCGAAGGCCGCATCGACAATCTCGCGCGCCGTATCGACACTCGCGTGAATCGAGGCTATTACCCGCCGCCGCAAGGCGCCGCGCTACATCACCGTCTCGAGACGATCCGCCAGGAAGCGCATGACATGGCCGCACAGCATGGCGGCGGTTTGTCTTCGGAAGAACAGCGCGTGCTGAACCAGGAACTGGACAGTGCGGCTCATGCGATCGGCGAGTGAGTCAGTGGGCAAGTCGGCAAACGAGTTGGCGAACGCGTCCGCAGGTGAGCACCCACTATCGCTCAGCGTGCGGTGACGGATAGCGCCGGGACACGCAACTGAAAAGCGCGGGCATACGACCCGCGCTTTTCTTTTTGCGCTCCGAACCGTCGCGGTCACTCCCGACAGCGCTCCCGGCCCTTTAATTGACAAGCCTCGGCCCGTCGCGTACATTCGCCGCACGCGTCGGGAGAGCGCGCTGGCAAGCGAAAAAACGCAGGCCGCGCCGCCGAAGGGGCACACCCGCAAACTCTCAGGCAAAAGGACCGACCGCGTCGAAAACCCGTCTTCCGGCGGTTTTTTCGCACTCTGGAGAGCGGCAGTAGCCATCCGCGTCGCACGTCGTGCACCGCAGGCAGGCTGCCCACCGAAGGGGCGCGCGTTTCACTGTGACGGATCGAGCTCATTGAGCCAGTCGCGGCGGCGCAATCTCTCAGGTATCGAGGACAGAGGGGTCATGCAGAACCACGCTCGCAGGCACAAGGCCGCGAGGCAGTGCGCCGCATGGCCTTTTTTGTTTCGCGAGACGCCCGAGGCCCCATGACCGAACTCAAACACACCCCGCTCCACGCCGCTCACCGTGCGCTCAATGCCCGCATGGTCGACTTCGGCGGCTGGGACATGCCCGTCAACTACGGCTCGCAGATCGAGGAACATCGCGCGGTGCGCACCGACGCCGGCATGTTCGACGTGTCCCACATGTGCGTGGTCGACTTCACCGGCGAGCGCGTCCGCGCGTTCTTCGAATACGCGCTCGCGAACAACGTCGCGAAGCTGCAAACGCCGGGCCGCGCGCTCTACTCCTGCATGCTGAATCCGAACGGCGGCGTGATCGACGACCTGATCGTCTATTACTTCGGCGAAGACCACTTCCGCGTGGTCGTCAACGCCGGCACCGCCGACAAAGACATCGCCTGGTTCGGCCAGCTCAACGCCGAAGGCGGCTTCGGCCTCACCATCACGCCGCGCCGCGACCTGGCGATCGTCGCCGTGCAAGGCCCGAACGCGCGCGAAAAAGCCTGGCAAACCGTGCCGGCCGCGCGCGACGCGACCGAAGCGCTCAAGCCGTTCAACGCCGCGCGCATCGACGGCACGCCGTTCGGCGAGCTGACCGTCGCGCGCACCGGCTACACCGGCGAAGACGGCTTCGAGATCATCGTGCCGGCTACCCACGTCGAAGCGCTGTGGAATGCACTCGCCGCCCACGGCGTGCGCCCGGCCGGTCTCGGCGCACGCGACACGCTGCGCCTCGAAGCCGGCATGAATCTTTACGGCCAGGACATGGACGACAATGTCTCGCCGCTCGACGCCGGCCTCGCATGGACCGTCGACCTCACCTCACCGCGCGACTTCGTCGGCAAGAGCAGCCTGGAAGCCGGCGGCTCGCGCGCCGCGTTCGTCGGCCTGATCCTGCTGAAGGACAACGGCAAGGCCGCCGGCGTGCTGCGCGCGCATCAGAAAGTCGTCACGCCGCACGGCGACGGCGAAATCACCAGCGGCACGTTCTCGCCGACCATGCAGGAATCGATCGCCTTCGCGCGCGTGCCGCAAGGCGTGCAGCCGGGCGACACGGTGCATGTCCAGATTCGCGACAAAGCCTGCCCCGCAAGCGTGGTAAAACTGCCCTTCGTGCGCAACGGCAAGGTGCTGGCGGTCTAAGCGGCCGGCGCACGCCCCCTACATTCAAACCACCACCGAACATACCGATTAGGAGCATCCAATGAGCATCCCGGCCGATCTGAAATACACCGAATCGCACGAATGGGTCCGCACCGAAGCGGACGGCACGCTGACGGTCGGCATCACCGACCACGCGCAGGAAGCGCTCGGCGACATCGTCTTCTTCGAAGTCCAGGAACTCGGCAAGTCCGTGACCGCGGGCGACACCGTCGCCGTGATCGAATCGGTGAAGGCCGCGTCCGATATCTACGCGCCGGTTTCGGGCGAAGTCATCGAAGCGAACACGGCCGTCGGCGACTCGCCGGACACCGTCAACAGCACGCCGTACGACAGCTGGCTGTTCAAGATCAAACCGGCCGCCGATGCGTCGCTGGAGCGTCTGCTCGACGCCGACGCGTACGCGAAGTCGATCGGCGCCTGAGTCGCTGCCTGATTCACTTTTCGTTTTAACCGTCAGGCGCGGCGCTCGCACAACGGCGCGCGCCGCGCCGCCAGGAACACCCATGAAGCTCGAACACCCGGATCGTCTGATGAACCGCACTCCTCTCTCGCTCGCCGCGCTCGAAGTGCACGACGCCTTCGCCGAACGGCATATCGGCCCGGACACGGCCGACCAGCAAGCGATGCTCGAAGCAATCGGCTTCGCGTCGCGCGCGGCATTGATCGACGCCGTCATCCCGAAGACGATCCGCCGCACCGAAGCGCTGCCGCTCGGCCCCTTCGCGCAGCCGAAGAGCGAAGCCGAAGCGCTCGCCGCCCTGCGCGAGCTCGCGGACAAGAACCAGGTGTTCCGCTCCTACATCGGCCAGGGCTATTACAACGCCCATACGCCGACGGTGATCCTGCGCAACGTGCTGGAGAATCCGGCGTGGTACACCGCGTACACGCCGTACCAGCCTGAAATTTCCCAAGGCCGTCTGGAAGCGCTGCTGAACTTCCAGCAGATGGTCACCGACCTGACCGGCCTCGCGATCTCGAACGCATCGCTGCTCGACGAAGCGACCGCTGCAGCCGAAGCGATGACGCTGCTGCAACGCGTCGGCAAACCGAAGTCGAACGTGTTCTTCGTCGCCGACGACGTATTGCCGCAAACCATCGAAGTCGTGAAGACGCGCGCGACGCCGGTCGGCATCGAAGTGAAAGTCGGCCCAGCCGCTGAGGCTGCCGACGCCAACGCATTCGGCGTGCTGCTGCAATACCCGGGCGTGAACGGCGACGTGCGCGACTACCGTGCGCTGACCGAAGCGATCCACGCGGCGGGCGGCCATGTGGTCGTCGCCGCCGACCTGCTCGCCTTGACGGTTCTGACGCCGCCGGGTGAATGGGGTGCGGACGTGGCCGTCGGCAACACGCAGCGGTTCGGCGTGCCGGTCGGCTTCGGCGGCCCGCATGCCGCGTACCTCGCGGTGCGCGACGAATTCAAGCGGCAGATGCCGGGACGTCTGGTCGGCGTGACCGTCGACGCGCAAGGCAACCCCGCGCTGCGTCTCGCGCTGCAAACGCGCGAGCAGCACATCCGCCGCGAGAAGGCGACCTCGAACGTGTGTACCGCGCAGGCGCTGCTCGCGATCATGGCGAGCATGTATGCGGTCTATCACGGGCCGCACGGCCTGAAGACGATTGCGCTGCGCGTGAACCGCATCGCCACGCTGCTCGCCGAAGGCGCGAAGCAACTCGGCTACAAGCTCGTCAACGAAACCTTCTTCGACACGCTCACGTTCGACACCGGCGCACGCACGCAAGCGCTGCACGACGCGGCCACGGCGAAGGGCATCAACCTGCGCCACGTGAGCGCGACGCAAGTCGGCCTGTCGATCGACGAAACCACCACCCGCCACGATCTGACCGACCTGCTCGCGGTGTTCGCGCAAGCGGCCTTCAAGAGCGACGTGCCGCAAGTCGACGCGCTCGACGCCGCACTGAGCGCATCGAAGACCGCGTCGGTGCCGGCCGCGCTCGAACGCACGAGCGCGTACCTGACGCATCAGGTGTTCAACCGTCATCATTCGGAAACGGAAATGCTGCGCTATCTGCGCAGCCTGTCGGACAAGGACCTCGCGCTCGATCGCTCGATGATCCCGCTCGGCTCGTGCACGATGAAGCTGAACGCGACGTCGGAAATGCTGCCGGTCACATGGCCCGAGTTCGGCCAGATCCATCCGTTCGCACCGGCCGAACAGACCGTCGGCTACCGCGAGATGATCGATCAGCTCGAAGAGATGCTGGTCGCCGCGACCGGCTATGCGGCCGTATCGCTGCAGCCGAACGCGGGCTCGCAGGGCGAGTACGCGGGTCTCCTGATCATCCACGCCTATCACGCGTCGCGCGGCGAGGCGCAGCGCAACGTCTGCCTGATTCCCGCTTCGGCGCACGGCACGAACCCGGCGTCGGCGCAGATGGCTGGCATGCAGGTCGTGGTCGTCGCATGTGACGCTCAGGGCAACGTCGATATCGAAGACCTGAAGAAGAAGGCCGCGCAGCACACCGATAAGCTTGCGGCGATCATGATCACATACCCGTCGACGCACGGCGTGTTCGAGCAGAACGTCCGCGAAATCTGCGAGATCGTGCATGCGCACGGCGGCCAGGTGTATGTGGACGGCGCGAACATGAACGCAATGGTCGGTCTGTGCGCTCCGGGTCAGTTCGGTGGCGACGTCTCGCACCTGAACCTGCACAAGACCTTCTGCATTCCGCACGGCGGCGGCGGACCGGGCGTCGGTCCGGTGGCGGTCGGCGCGCACCTCGCGCAGTTCCTGCCGAACCAGACTTCGTCGGGCTACGAGCGGGCGCCGCAAGGCATTGGCGCGGTGTCGTCCGCGCCGTACGGCTCGGCGTCGATCCTGCCGATCTCGTGGATGTACATCGCGATGATGGGCGCGAAGAATCTGACCGCCGCGACCGAAACCGCGATCCTCAACGCGAACTACGTCGCGAACAAGCTCGCGCCGCACTATCCGGTGTTGTACTCGGGCCCCGGCGGCCTCGTCGCGCACGAGTGCATTCTCGATCTGCGTCCGATCAAGGACACGAGCGGCATCACCGTCGACGACGTCGCCAAGCGCCTCGCCGACTACGGCTTCCACGCGCCGACGATGAGCTTCCCGGTGCCGGGCACGCTGATGGTCGAGCCGACCGAGTCGGAGTCGAAGGAAGAGCTCGACCGCTTCATCGAGGCGATGATCGCGATCCGCGAGGAAATCCGCGCGGTCGAGGAAGGCCGCTCGGACCGCGAGGACAATCCGCTGAAGCACGCGCCGCATACGGCGGCGGTCGTCATCGCCGACGACTGGAAGCATGCATATGCGCGCGAGACGGCCGCGTATCCGCTGAAGACGCTGATCGCGAACAAATACTGGCCGCCGGTCGGCCGCGCGGACAACGTGTACGGCGATCGCAACCTGTTCTGCTCGTGCGTGCCGATCGCCGATTACGAGTAACAGCGAGTCACGGGACGTCACGCGCGGCGCTGCAAAGGTCCATCAGCGTCCGCGCGCGATCCTGTTGTTGAAAGCCGCAACCGGCTAACATCACACACCGAATCAGCCTAACGAGGAGTTTCGCATGGCGCGAAAGGTGCGATTGATGCAAAGCCGGGACGAGGCGGCGGGTCGCCGTCCGTGGCGACCCGCTTACGCCGTGTTGCTGGCCGGTGCCGCCGTGCTGCTGCCGCTGCGCGAGGCGCAAGCCGCGATGAATTTCTGCGCGGCGCCGGCGCTGCAAACGAGCGAGCGCACCAATGCCGATCCCGGCGTCAAGGCGCTCGTCGCCAACGTGCTGGCGCATCTGAACGAGCAGCCCCACGCGCTCGCGAAACTGCACACCGAAGGCACGCTGCCGCACGAGGGTATCTACGATCAGAGCGTCGAAGCGCAGAAGGATCTCGACCTGCTGCGCGACGCCGCGCTCGCGTGGCGCGCGACCAGCGACGACCGGTTCCTGAAGCTCGTCGACCGCCTGCTGTATGCATGGGTCACGACCTATCAGCCGAGCTTCAATCCGATCGACGAAACGGGTTTCGAAGGGCTGATCCTCGCGTATGACATGACCGCGAGCGCGCTGCCCGTCAAAACGCGCAACGCGGCGATGGCGTTTCTGACTAAGTTCGCCAACGGCTATATCGCACAGATCGACGCGCAGCCGCGGCCGCTCACCGGCACGTTCCGTAACAATTGGCAAAGCCACCGCATCAAGCTGATCGCAATGGCCGCGTTCACGCTCGACAATCGCAAGATGATCAACGCCGCACAGCGGCTGTTCGTGGAGCATATCGGCGACAACATCGCACCGGACGGCTCGACGATCGACTTCGGCGAGCGTGATGCGCTGCACTACGTCACCTACGATCTGCAACCACTGGTGACAGCCGCGCTCGCCGCGCGCCGCCATAACCGCAACTGGCTGCAGGAGAAGGGCGCGAACGGCGCGACGCTGCTCGCCGCGCTGAACTGGCTCGTGCCGTTTGCGATGGGCACCCAGACGCACGAGGAATTCGTGCATTCGAACGTCGCGTTCGATGCGAGACGTCGCGAGGCCGGCTTGCCCGGCTATTCGGGTCGGTGGGACCCGAAGAACGCGGCGGAACTGTTTCACCTGGCGGCGCGTCTCGATGGACGCTTTACGCCAGTCGCGCTGCAGCTCGCACCGACGCCGCCCGCGTGGCTCGCCGTGTGCTTGCCGCTGCCGGCGCGCTAAACTCTTATCCATAGGCAGGGAGCAGTACATGGCAGTCAGCGTCTTCGATCTCTTCAAAATCGGCATTGGTCCGTCGAGCTCGCATACGGTCGGGCCGATGCGCGCGGCGCTGATGTTCGTCCAGGGACTCGAGCGCGACGGGCTGCTCGATTCCACCGCAGCGGTGAAAGCGGAGCTGTACGGCTCGCTCGGCGCGACCGGCAAGGGGCACGGCACCGATCGCGGGGTGATGCTAGGCCTAATGGGCGATGCGCCCGACACCGTCGATCCCGACACGATCGCGCAACGGCTCGAAGCGGTGCGCACGTCGCGCAAACTCGCGCTGCTCGGCACGCACGAGGTACCTTTCGTGCAGAAGGAGCAGATCGCGTTTTATCGCCAGGCGCTGCCCGAGCATCCAAACGGCCTGAAGCTGTTCGCGTTCGATGCGCAAGGCGCGACGCTGCGCGAGTCGACCTATCTGTCGGTCGGCGGCGGCTTCGTCGTGACGGCCGGCGCGCCGAACACGAAGGTGTTGAGCGCTGTCGACCAGCTTCCGCACTCGTTTCGTACCGGCAACGAATTGCTCGCGCTGTGCGCGTCGAGCGGCAAGAGCATCGCGCAGCTGATGTGGGAAAACGAACGAGTCTGGAACAGCGAGGAAGAAACGCGCGCGGGTCTGCTGAAGATCTGGGACGTGATGCAATCATGCGTCGCGCGCGGGTGCGGCATCAACAATCCCGACGCCGATGGTCACTTGCCCGGCCCCTTCCAGGTGAAGCGGCGCGCGCCACAACTGTATCGCGCGTTGACGGGCAATCCTGAGCGCGCGTTGCAGGACCCGCTGTCGATGGTCGACTGGATCAACCTGTACGCGATCGCCGTCAACGAAGAGAACGCCGCGGGCGGGCGCGTCGTCACCGCGCCGACCAACGGCGCGGCCGGCATCATTCCGGCGGTGCTGCATTACTACACGCGCTTCATGCCGGGCGCGAACGAGCAGGGCGTGATCGACTTCCTGATGACGGCCGCCGCGATCGGCACCCTGTACAAGCTGAACGCGTCGATCTCCGGCGCGGAGGTGGGCTGTCAGGGCGAAGTCGGCGTCGCCTGCTCGATGGCCGCGGGCGCGCTGGCCGCCGTGATGGGTGGCACGCCGAAGCAGGTCGAGAACGCGGCGGAAATCGGCATGGAGCACAACCTCGGGCTCACCTGCGATCCGGTTGGCGGCATGGTGCAGATTCCGTGCATCGAGCGCAATGCGATGGCATCGGTGAAGGCAGTCAATGCCGCGCGCATGGCGTTGCGCGGCGACGGCAGCCACTATGTGTCGCTCGATTCGGTGATCAAGACGATGCGTGAAACCGGCGCGGACATGAAGACAAAGTACAAGGAAACGTCGCGCGGCGGACTCGCGGTGAATATCGTCGAATGTTGACTCGTTGAGCGCCGCATTCAATTGCACGCGATCGCATCGGAAAAGCGCGGGCCCTGCGGCCCGCGTTTTTCATTTGGGCGATCGCGTTGCGCCTATGCCGATCAAACAGTTGCGCTGCGCCATGACAGCGCCCTCGTGCTCGGCGTAAGCTGACGTAGCACCCATCGCATCGGCCGCTCTTGGAGATTTTGTCGATGCGGCTCCATTCCAACGCACTCACGCACTGCCAGGAGGCTTCTTCGCAATGTCGCTGCCGAATGCTCCCGCTGCCAATTCCGCTTCCCAGACCGCACGCACGACCGGCGCGCGCCTCGTCGTCGATGCGTTGCTCACGCACGGCGTCGAACGCGTGTTCTGCGTTCCCGGCGAAAGCTTTCTCGCCGTGCTCGATTCGCTGCACGACGAAACCGAGCGCATCCAGACGATCGTCTGCCGTCACGAGGCCGCGGCCGCGAACATGGCCGAAGCGGTCGGCAAGCTGACCGGCCGTCCGGGCGTCGCGCTGGTCACGCGCGGACCGGGCGCGACGCATGCGTCGATCGGCGTGCACACCGCGTTTCAGGACTCCACGCCGATGATCCTGCTGATCGGCCAGTGCGCTCGCGAACACCTCGATCGCGAGGCGTTCCAGGAGATCGACTACCGGCGCATGTTCGGTCAGATGGCGAAGTGGGTCGCGCAGATCGACGACCCGAAGCGTATCCCCGAATATCTGAGCCATGCGTTTCATACGGCCACTTCGGGGCGGCCGGGGCCGGTCGTGCTGGCATTGCCCGAAGACGTGTTGAGCGATGCCTGCGATGCGGTGCCTGGCGCGCCCGCTTATCATCGCGTGGCGGCGTCGCCGTCGGCAGCGCAGATCGCGCGACTGCGCGAGTTGCTCGAAGACGCGCAACGGCCGATGGTGATCGCTGGCGGCAGCGGCTGGACAGAGGCCGCATGCGCGGACCTGCGGCGTTTCATCGAAAACTGGCAGTTGCCGATCGGCCTCGCGTTCCGCTTCCAGGACACTTTCGACAACGAGCATCCGAACTACGCGGGCGACGTCGGTCTCGGCATCAATCCCGCGCTCGCTCAGCGCATTCGCGACGCGGACTTGCTTCTCACGCTCGGTCCGCGCCTCGGCGAAGCGACGACCAACGGCTACGCGCTGCTCGACATTCCGAAGACGAAGCAGACTCTCGTGCACGTGCATCAGGGAGCGGAAGAACTCGGTCGTGTCTATGCGGCGGATCTGCCGATCGTCTCCGGCATGCCTGAGCTTGCGGCGATGCTTGCGGAGTTGAAGCCGTCATCGTCAGGCAAGCTGGCTTGGGCCGGTGCTGCCGGGGAAGCGCATCGCGTGTATCTGGAATGGCGCAAGCCGCGTCCAATTACCGGCGACGTACAGATGGGCGAAGTCATCCAGCAATTGCGCGCGCACTTGCCCGAGGACGCGATCCTCACCAACGGCGCGGGCAATTACGCGACGTGGCTGCATCGGCATTTCTCATATCGACACTTCCGATCGCAGCTCGCACCGACGAGCGGCGCGATGGGTTACGGCGTGCCGGCGGCGCTCGCGGCAAAATCGATGTATCCACAACGCGCGGTGGTCGCGCTCGCCGGCGACGGGTGCTTCATGATGGCCGCGCAGGAGTTGGCAACCGCGATGCAGTACGACCTGCGCGTGCTGTTTATCGTCGTCAACAACAGCCATTTCGGCACGATCCGCATGCATCAGGAGCGGCACTATCCGCATCGCGTGCATGGCACCGGTCTCACGAATCCGGACTTCGCTGCATTTGCGCGGTCGTTCGGCGCGCATGGCGAGACCGTTGAGCGTACCGAGGATTTTCTGCCGGCGTTGCAGCGCGCGATCGAATCGCAGCTGCCGGCCGTGATCGAAATTCGGATGCCGCAGGAAGCCAGCACGCCGGCGGCGACGCTCGAGATGATTCGTGAGCAGGGGAGGAAGATGCGAGGGGAGTGAAAGTGACCGCGTGACCGGATAGCGCGTCGAATGCGCCGCTCATGAAAAAACCCCGCCGAAGCGGGGTTTTTTTGTGGTCAACCGGGTTCAGCAAAAAACTTACTTGCCGCCCACGCTTTGCAGCGTCGTCCACTTGCCATCGACGACCTTGTACAGCGTGATACCGCCGTTTTTCAGATCGCCGCGCTCGTCGTACGCGAGGTTGCTCGACGTGACGGCCGGCTTCGAGGTCTTCGCGAGCACCGGCAGGTACTTGGCCGGATCGGTCGAGTTCGCGTTCTTCATCGCGGCGAACATCGCCATCGCGCCATCGAACGCGTACGGCGAGTACGTTTGCACGTCTTCGTTGAAGCGCGCCTTGTACTTCTCGACATACGCCTTGCCGCCCGGCATCTCTTCGAGCGGCAGACCGGCGAGCGAAGCCACCGTGCCGTTCGCCGCGTCGCCGGCGAGCTTGATGAAGGTCGGCGTGTGGACCATTTCGCCGCCCATCAGCGGCGCCTTCACGCCGAGCTGCTTCATCTGCTTGACCATCGGTGCGGCTTGCGAATCCGCGCCGCCGTAATAGATCAGATCCGGGTTCGACGACTTCAGCTTGGTCAGGATCGACTTGAAGTCGAC
Organism: Paraburkholderia atlantica; assembly: GCF_000092885.1. Taxonomy (NCBI): domain Bacteria; kingdom Pseudomonadati; phylum Pseudomonadota; class Betaproteobacteria; order Burkholderiales; family Burkholderiaceae; genus Paraburkholderia; species Paraburkholderia atlantica. The sequence continues at coordinate 3,413,927 of NC_014117.1, forward strand.
GGCCTTGTCGTTCGTGTATTCACGATCGACGATCGTCGCGCCAGCCGCCTTCGCTGCCTTCTCGAACTGATCCGCGAGACCCTGGCCGTACGCGGTGCGATCGTCGACGATCGCGATCTTCTTCATGCCGAGGTTCTTCACCGCGAACGTGCCGGCGACCGAGCCTTGCTGCGTGTCCGACGTCATCATGCGGAAGGTCGTCTTGAAGCCCTGCTGCGTGTATTCCGGCGCGGTCGCCATCGCGATCTGCGGAATGCCCGCGTTCGCGTAGATGCGCGAGGCCGGAATCGTCGTGCCCGAGTTGAAGTGGCCGAGCATGCCCTTGATGCCGTCATCCACGAGCTTCTGCGCGACCGTCGTGCCGGTACGCGGGTCGGCCTGGTCGTCGGCCGAGTCGAGCACGATGCGAACCGGCTTGCCGCCGATCACCGGCTTCGTCGCGTTGAACTCTTCGACCGCGAGCGTGATGCCGTTCTGGAAGTCCTTGCCGTAGTGCGCCTGTGCGCCCGTCATCGGACCGGCGAAGCCGATCTTCACGTCTTCCGTCGATTGAGCGTTGGCCGTCCCCGCCAGCGACATAGCGGCAACCAGAGCTGCGCCTGCCAGCTGTTTCATTTTGTGTTGCATAGCTTCTCCTTGATACCAGGTGTGGATGAAGCGGTGTCGGGGTCGCCGTGCCCGCTTCCTTTCTATTGAAGAAATCGCCGAGGTTCGCTCAACCGATCGTCATCAAATTCGCATTACCGCCTGCCGCCGCGGTATTCACGCTGACCGAGCGCTCGGTCAGCAGACGCTCGAGCGCGTAGTCCTCGTCGCCGCTCGCGAGCGCCCGGGCCGCGACGCCCTGCACCGACACGATCGGCCCCGCGCGCTTCGCTACCTCTTTCACGAGCGTGAGTAGCTCGTCGCTGTCGCCTTCGAACAGCACGGCGTCGAACGGCGCGTCGGCGCTCTTCTTCACGCTCGCGTGCGCCTTCAGCGACGCCGGCAATTGCGAGACCAATTGTTCACCGGCCGCGCCTTCGAACAACGCACGATTTCCCGTAGCCAGCGCTGCCGCGAACTGCACGCGCGCGCCGCTCGCCGTCGACGCGATACACAGCACCGTGCCGCGCGGGCCCAGCGTGTAGGTATTGCGCTCGCCGGTCGGCCCCGACAGTACCGCAGTCGCGCCCGCCGGCACATGCGACAGATAGCCGTCACAACGCGCGGCAAGCTGCGGCTCGCGCTCGGCGATCAGCCAGTCGCGCAATGCGGTCAGCGCGGCCGCCGGATTGCCGCCCTTTTCCGCGGCCTGCGCCGCCTGCGGTACTTCGACCACCAGCGCCTGCGCGAGCGACTTCGGCAGACCGGCCGGACGCTTCGCAAGCAGACGCTGCAGATACAGCGCGCCACCGGCCTTCGGCCCCGTACCCGAAAGTCCTTCGCCGCCGAACGGCTGCACCCCGACCACCGCGCCGATCACGTTGCGGTTCACGTAGATGTTGCCCACGTGTGCGTGGCTGATCACGTGCGCGATCGTTTCGTCGATGCGCGTATGAATGCCGAGCGTCAAACCGTAACCCGTCGCGCGAATCTGTTCGAGCAGCTTGTCGAGCTGGCTGCGACGATAGCGCACCACGTGCAGCACCGGGCCGAACACTTCGCGCTTCAGCTCGTCGATGCTGTCGAGTTCGATCAGCGTCGGCGGCACGAAAGTGCCTTGCGTCGCGCCTTCCGGCAGCGGCAGTTGCTCGACCTTGCGGCCCTTGTCGCGCATCGCCGCGATGTGCGCGTCGATGCCGCGCTTCGCGTCGAGGTCGATCACCGGCCCGACGTCGGTCGACAGCCGGTCCGGGTTGCCGAGCGCGAGCTCGCGCATCGCGCCGGTCAGCATTTCGAGCGTGCGGTCCGCGATATCGTCCTGCAGACATAGAACGCGCAACGCCGAACACCGTTGACCGGCGGAGTCGAAAGACGATTGCAGCACGTCGGCGACGACCTGCTCTGCGAGCGCCGACGAGTCGACGATCATCGCGTTCTGGCCGCCGGTTTCGGCGATCAGCGGGATCGGTTTGCCATCCGGATCGAGCCGGCCGGACAGCGTCTTGTTGATCAGACGCGCGACTTCGGTCGAACCGGTGAACATCACCGCACGCGTGCGCGGATCGGCGACCAGCGCGGCGCCGACCGTCTCGCCATTGCCCGGCAGCAGTTGCACCGCGCCCGCCGGCACGCCCGCTTCGCGCAGAATCCGCACCGCTTGAGCGGCGATCAGCGGCGTCTGCTCGGCCGGCTTCGCGAGCACCGTGTTGCCGGCCGCGAGCGCGGCAGCCACCTGGCCCATGAAAATCGCCAGCGGGAAATTCCACGGGCTGATACAGACCACCGGACCGAGCGGCCGATGCGTGTCGTTCGAAAACTCGTCGCGGATCTGCGCCGAGTAGTAGCGCAGGAAGTCAATCGCCTCGCGGATTTCCGCGACCGCGTTGGCGAGCGATTTGCCCGCCTCGCGCACCACGAGTCCCATCAGCGTGTGCATCTGCGCTTCGAGTAGATCGGCGGCACGCGCGAGGCAATCGGCGCGCGCCTCGACCGGCGTCGCCTGCCAGATCGGCGCGGCGGCCACCGCATGGCCGAGCGCGGCGCTCACGTGCTCCGGCGTCGCTTCGACGACCGTACCGACGAGGTCACGCTGGTCGGCCGGGTTGCGCACGTCACGCCCGGCGCCGACGGCGATCTGGTTGTCTTCCAGCATCGGCGCGGCGCGCCACGGATGATGCGCGCTCGCGAGCAGCGCCGAGGACAGCGACGCGAGCCGATGCTCGTTCGACAGATCGAGGCCCATCGAATTGAGCCGTTCGGCACCGTACAGATTGCGCGGCAGCGGAATGCGCGCGTGCGGCGCGCCGAGCGGCACGATCTTCGACGCTTCCTCGACCGGATCGGCGACCAGGTCCTTGATCGCGACGGATTCGTCGGCGATGCGATTCACGAACGACGTGTTCGCGCCGTTTTCGAGCAGCCGGCGCACGAGGTACGCGAGCAGCGTCTCATGCGTGCCGACCGGCGCGTACACGCGGCACGGGCGGTTCAGTTTGTCGCGGCCGGTGACTTCTTCGTACAGCGGCTCGCCCATGCCGTGCAGGCACTGGAACTCGTACTGGCCGGGGTAGTAGTTGTTGCCGGCGAGGTGATAGATCGCCGACAGCGTGTGCGCGTTGTGCGTCGCGAACTGTGGATAAACGGCATCGGGCGCGCCGAGCAGTTTTTTCGCGCAGGCGAGGTACGACACATCGGTGTAGACCTTGCGCGTGTAAACCGGATAGCCCTCGAGGCCGTCGACCTGCGCGCGCTTGATTTCCGTATCCCAGTACGCGCCCTTCACGAGCCGCACCATGATGCGGTGACGGCTGCGGCGCGCCAGATCGACGATGTAGTCGATCACGAACGGGCAGCGCTTCTGATACGCCTGCACGACGAAACCGATACCGTTCCAGCCTTGCAGCTCCGGATCGAAGCACAGCGCTTCGAGCAGGTCGAGCGACAGTTCAAGGCGGTCGGCTTCTTCGGCGTCGATATTGAGCCCGATGTCGTAGCGGCGCGCGAGGATCGCGAGCGAACGCACGCGCGGCAGCAGCTCACTCATCGTGCGTTCCTGCTGGGCGCGCGAGTAGCGCGGATGCAGCGCCGACAGCTTGATCGAAATGCCCGGGCCTTCGTAAATGCCGCGGCCGCCGGCGGCCTTGCCGATCGCGTGGATCGCCTGCTCGTAGGAGGCGAAGTAGCGCTGCGCGTCGGCTTCGGTGGTGGCCGCTTCGCCGAGCATGTCGTACGAATAGCGGAAACCGCGCGCCTCGTACTTGCGGCTGTTCGCGAGCGCTTCGGAGATGTTCTCGCCCGTGACGAACTGCTCGCCCATCAGGCGCATCGCCATGTCGACGCCCTTGCGGATCAGCGGCTCGCCGCCCTTGCCGATCAGTCGCGTGAGCGCCGACGACAGGCTCGTCTCGCTATTGGTCGTCACCAGCTTGCCGGTGATCATCAGACCCCAGGTCGCCGCGTTGACGAACAGCGACGGCGCCTGGCCGACGTGCGATTTCCAGTCACCCTTGCTGATCTTGTCGCGGATCAGCGCGTCGCGGGTCGCGCGATCGGGAATGCGCAGCAGCGCCTCGGCGAGGCACATCAGCGCAACGCCTTCCTGGCTCGACAGCGAAAATTCGTGGATCAGCCCTTCGACGCCGCCGCCTTTGCTCTTCGTGCGCAGCGTTTCGACGAGCTTGCCGGCCATCGCCTGGACGTCGCCCGCGAGGTTGGCCGGCAGACGCGCCTGGCCGAGCAGGAACGGCACGCACTCGGGCTCGGGGCGGCGATACGCGGCGGTGATCGCCGCACGCAGCACCGACTGCGGCTGCACGTTCTGCGCGAAATCGAGGAACGGATGCGACGCGCCGTCTTCCTCGTTCTCGACCGCCGCGCCGTCGGCGAGATCGGCCGTGCCGGCTGCGCCCGACAGTTCGGCCGGCAACTGGCCGTGCTCGATCTTTTCGAGGTAGGCGAAAATCGCCTGCTTGATCAACCAGTGCGGGGTGCGTTCGAGGCGGGTGGCGGCATCTTTGAGCCGGGAACGCAGGAGGTCGTCGACCTTGACGCCAAGGGTGGTGCTAGCCATGTTTCCTTCTTTGATACCGGGCGTGAGCCTGGCGAAAGACTAAAAAGTTGGGCGAATCGTACGCCTACAAATAAAAAGGTGCAACCAATTCGACAGGCTGGTTGCACCACGCCGGGAGCCTTATGCGGTGGGGGTTTCCGGGAGGTGCGCGAGAGTTGGACTGGGTTGTTTTCGATCGGTACTTTCCCTGGCGTGATTCTTTTTGAAATAAGCCTTATCAAACGACTTCGCGCGCCGATATACAGAAGCACGATGACGGACAGCCCGAAACGTCGGTTTCAGGGCATGCAGAAAAGATAAACGGGGTTCCCGAGGGTTGGTGTGATGGAAAAGTGGCTGGTGATACTGGGCATCTGGGTGATGTGCGCGGCCTGTGCGGTATTTTTTATTCGAGGCGCGACCAGAAGCTCGAATCGGCGCGAACAGGAGCGCAAACAGGCAAGCGCGGCCTCGCGTGGATCGGCGGGCGATGCGCAAAACGTGCTCAACGACTGAGATCAGCGGAGCCCGCGCGACGGTTCATGAAGCCGGACGCGCGCGGATGGGGCGCTCGCGGATGAATTGGCGCCGAGCTTGGCGCCCGAAGATCGCTGATGGGTCAGCGCGGCCCGAGCGACGGCGCAACCGACTCGAACTGCGCACAGACATCGCCGGGTGATACCAGCTGGTCGTGCAGACGGCACAGCCTGCTATCGGCGACGCTCGCGCCGAACCCCGAACTAAACGCGACAAGCCCCGGAATGCGCTGCTCGAGCCCGTCCCGTTCGCTCACGCGATGCCGGCATCCTGCACAGCACGGCGCGTCAGCTGCACCGCCGCGCTCTACGGCGCCTGTGTATGGGGCACCGCCGGCACCCCGACCGATCGAAATCTTCATGGGCGCTATCCGAGGCTGTTCCAGTACGACGCGAATACGTGCGCGGACAATGCATAACCGATCCCGATATTGACTACCACGCCCGCCGTGAACGCGAGGAACGGTTTCAGACCGGTCGCGGCAAGCGAGCGGAAGCGCGTCGTCAGACCGATGCTCAGGAAGCAGAAGGTGAACGCCCACGTGCGCAGCACCGTGATCGGCGCGACGAACGCCGGCGTGACGACCTTGCGGTAATCGGCGAGCGAATAATGACTCGCGATCCACGTGACCAACGCCGACGCGATCACGAAACCGAGCACGAACTTCGGGAAACGCGCCCAGATCTCACCGGCATTCGCGCGCGCGGTAACGCCGCTGTCCTGCGCTTCCCAGCGCGTCGTCGCGACGATTGCGAGCACGAACGCCCAAATGCCGATCCAGATGTCGCGGCCGACCACCTTCATCAGCGTGAACGCCTGCAACGACGCTTCCGGCGCGCCGGCGATCGCGCCGCCCGCGTGCCGCGCGAAATCGCCGTAGGCTTGGGCGGCGGCGATGCCCGCGGCGTCGGCGAATTCGGACGTGCCGATCCAGGCGCCGGCGACCGCCGTCGACAGTCCTAGCGAGCGCGACACGAACGGCAGCACGAAGATCATCACGACCGCCCACAGCACGACCAACGTGATCGCGACCGACGCCTGCTCGCGCTTAGCCCGTACCGCGCCGGCAATCGCGATCGCCGCCGACACGCCGCACACCGCGCCGCCGACACCAAGCACGGCGGCGAAGCGCCGATCGAGCCCGAACGCGCGCGCAACGAAGAAAATTACGAAGAACGTCACCAACGACACGATGCTCGCCTGCACGACCGCCACCGGCCCCGCCCACACGAGCAGTGTGAACGGCAGCGTCGCGCCGAGCAGCACGATGCCGACCTTGATGTAAAACTCGACGCGCAACCCGGCCCCGAGCCACTGCGGCAGCGTAAACAGGTTCGACACGAGCAGCCCGAGCGCGAGCGCGACGAGCGGCGGCTCGAGGTTGTACTTCGACGCGTCGACCCACGCGCCGAGCGTCAGGATCAACGCGGAAGCGACGAATACGACGACGAACGCGGCCAGAAACGCCCCGACACGCTGCCTGAGCAGAGCGACGCTCGCGCCGAACAGCACGGCGAATGTCGCGAACAGCGCGAGGTAGTTGGGTAGATGTTTGCCGATGTCCTGCGCAGCCTGTGGGACGCTCGACCATTTGGCCGGCGCCACCGCTAGCCACTTGATGCTGCTGCCCGACGCGAACAACGCCCACGCAATCACGATCACCAGCAGGCCGACGCCGGCAGCGAGCCAGTCTTCGGTCAGCGAAAAGCCGCTGCCTCGTGTCGTTTGCGCGTCTTGTGTACCTTGCCGCTGACCCGGCGCGGCGCCCGCCGGCACGGTGTGATGGCTGTCGCTCATTGCAGATGCCCCGAGAAGGTTGGATGGCATCGGCGCGAAGTTATTGTCGTTTAGCCGCAAAATGCGCCGATTTGGCGAATATAGGCGAGCGCGATCGCAAAGCGAAACGACCATTCGCTCTATGGATATGACTCGAAGAAGTAAGGCCGGCGTAACCTGGCCCGTGGCGTCAGATGTCGAGCGGATCGACCTCGAGATTCCAGCGCAGCACGCCCTTGACGGCGCGCAACAGCGGCTGCCACGCGCGCAGCGTAGCCTGCAGCGCCGCGCGCGACGCGCTTTCGATCAGCAACTGCGCGCGATGCACGTGCATCACCTTGACGATAGTAAGCGGCACCGCGTCGTACACTGTGACGCGCTCGGCGGCTGGAATCTGCCCAAGTTCGGCGGCGGCCTTCTCCAGAAACGCGAGCGCCGCTTCGAGCGTGCGGCCTTCGGCGCGCAGCAGCGCCTGGTAGACGAACGGCGGCAGGTGCGCGTCGCGTCGCTCGGCGAGCGTGGCATTGGCGAAGCCGACGTAGTCGTGGCGACCCAGCGCGTGATACAGCGCGTGACGCGCATAGCGCGTCTGCACCAGCACTTCGCCCGGCAGACCGGCGCGGCCAGCGCGGCCGCTCACCTGCATCAGCTGCGCGAACAGGCGCTCGCTCGCGCGGAAATCGTGCGAAAACAGCGCGGTGTCGGCATTCAGGACGCCAACCAGTGACACGCGCTGGAAGTCGTGTCCCTTCGCGATCATCTGCGTACCGACCAGAATATCGACTTCGCCCGCGTGCACATCCGAGAACAACGCCTGCGCACTGCCCTTGCGGCGGGTGCTGTCGGCATCGATACGCAGCACGCGGGCGCCCGGCACCGCGCTGGCGAGCGTTTCCTCGACGCGCTGCGTGCCGCGCCCAAGCGGTGCGATATCGACGTTGCCGCACTCCGGGCACGAACGCGGGATACGAGACTCCCAGCCGCAGTGATGGCAGCGCAGCGCGCGCTCGGGCTTGTGCAGCACGACGTAGGCGCTGCAGCGCGGACAACCGGCCACCCAGCCGCACGCGTCGCAGGCGAGTTGCGGCGCGTAGCCACGTCGGTTCAGGAACACGAGGCTCTGCTCGCCGCGTTCGAGCCGCGCCTTCATCGCGGCGATCAACGGACCCGACAAGCCTTCTATCGACGCCCGCCCGCGCCGGAGCTCGTCTTCGAGATCGATCAGGCGCACGGTCGGCAGCGCGGCGTCGGCGACGGCCCGGCGCGACAACGTGAGCCGCTTGTAGCGGCCCTGATCGGCCTGCCACCAGCTCTCGAGCGATGGAGTCGCCGAGCCGAGCACCACCGGCACACCGAGCTGCTTCGCCCGATAGATTGCGAGATCGCGCGCCGAATAGCGCAAGCCCTCCTGCTGCTTGTAGGCCGGATCGTGCTCTTCGTCGACAACGATGATCGCCAGCCGCGGCAGCGACGCGAGTACCGCGAGCCGTGTGCCGAGCACGATGCGCGCACGGCCGGTGTGGGCGGCGAACCAGTTGCGGGCGCGCTCGCCTTCGGCGAGGCCGCTATGCAGCGTGACGATCGCGCTGGCGTCGAGCGCGGCGAAGCGGGCGCGGAACGCCGCCTCGAACTGCGGCGTCAGGTTGATTTCCGGCACCAGCACGAGCGCCTGCGCATCGGGCTTGGCCGCCAGAATCGCGGCGAGTGCGCGCAGGTACACCTCGGTCTTGCCGCTGCCCGTCACGCCGTGCAGCAGGAACGGCGCGAAGCCGTCGGCGTCGCGGATCGCTTCGACGGCACTCGCCTGCTCGTCGGTGAGAGTCGGCAGGACCGGCGCTGGCGTGCCCGGCAGTGAAGCCGCGGCGGGCACGGCGGCGGCGTCGATCACTTCGAGCGTCACCCAGCCGGCGGTCTGCCATGTGTCGAGTGTCGCGAGCGCCTTCGGATGCAGCGCGCGCGCGTCAGCGGCGAGCAGGAAGTCGGCTTGCGCGAGTGCTTGCGCGAGCGCTCTGAGCGCCGTCGCGCGGGCCGGCAACGCGTCAGGCAATGCCCTGCGGCCCTCGGCCGTCAACCGATAGCGCTCTTCCGGCGCGAACAGCCGCGCCCAGCGCGACGCGTCGCGCAGCGCCTGCGGCAGCGCGGGCAGCGCTACTTCCCCGAGACCGCGTTGATAATAGTCAGCGGCGAACGCGGCGAGCGCGAGCCAATGCGCTGATACCGGCGGACACGACGTGCAGACCTTATCCACATCCCGCAGGCGTTCGGCGGGCACGTCGCTGTGGGCAGCCACTTCGCAGACCAAACCCACCACGTGCCGCTTGCCGAAGGGAACGCTGACGAGCGTGCCCACGACAGCCGCTTCGGATGTTCCGCAGCGGTAGTCAAACAGGGTCGGCAGCGGATGATCGAGCGCGACGCGGACGAACACTTCGTTCACTCGGCGTGACGCTGAGGATGAGCCGGCACGAGGCCGAATCGCGGCGCGGGGTGGCTCGTGCGGGACGCCAAGCCGTCGAAGTTAAAGTAAAACCTTAATTTCACCGCTAAGTTTTGGATTCGACTGAACAATTGCGCTCGCTCGCGGCCCTGTGGATAACTTTGTTGAGAACTTCGCCTCGATAGGCCGCAAACGGCGTGGCGACGGCCTTGTGTGGGATTCCGTACATTTCCTCTCGCTCCCCGCAAAGCCTTGCCCGACAAGGCTTAGATCAAATGCGCCGGGTATGTGCAAGGGTCGGGCCACGATTAAACCCTCTACTGCGCCGCAGCGTGCGAAGTGTGCATAAGTCAACTCTTGACTTTCGTAAGACCACCATCTGACGGCCTCTTCGCGGAACTACGGTCCTTAGGCCCAGAGCCCAATTCGCTGCGATGCAACACGAAACGGTAACGATTACAGTCTCACGCAGGCGTATGTGCACTACTACGAATAGCGCGGCTGTGACGATGCACTTCGTCGACCAGCTCGGCAACATGCTCTGGCGGCGTGAACTGCGAAATGCCATGACCCAGATTGAAAACGTGGCCGGGATGATTGCCGAAGCTGTCGAGCACCGCGCGCGCTTCCATGCGGATCGCGGCGGGCGGTGCAAACAGCACCGACGGATCGATGTTGCCCTGAAGCGCCACCTTGCCACCGACACGCTCGCGCGCCTTGCCGAGGTTCACGGTCCAGTCGAGGCCCACCGCGTCGACACCGCTCGCGGCGATGTCGTCGAGCCACAGGCCGCCGCCCTTCGTGAAGGCGATCACGGGCACTTTTTCGCCGTCGTGCTCGCGCTTCAGCTGACTGACCACCTGCTCGATGTAGCGCAGCGAAAAGCGCTGATAGATGCCGTCGGCGAGTGCTCCGCCCCATGTGTCGAAAATCATCACTGCTTGTGCGCCGGCTTCGATCTGTGCGTTCAGATAGGCGGCGACGGCGCGCGCGTTGATCTCGAGAATCCGCTGCAGCAGATCTGGACGAGCGTAGAGCATCGATTTGACCGTGCGAAAGTCCGCCGAGCCTCCGCCTTCGACCATGTAGCACGCGAGCGTCCACGGGCTGCCTGAGAAGCCGATCAGAGGCACGCGCTGGCGGCCTTGCGCGTCCTTCAGCGCCATGCGGATTTCACGCACGGCGTCGGTCACGTAGCGCAGTGTCGCGTCGATGTCCGGCACCGCGAGGCGCGCGACGTCGTCTTCGGTGCGCACCGGACGGGCAAATTTCGGCCCCTCGCCGTTAACGAACTCGAGACCAAGGCCCATCGCGTCGGGCACGGTCAGGATGTCGGAGAACAGGATCGCGGCGTCGAGCGGATACCGATCGAGCGGCTGCAACGTGACTTCCGTCGCGAAAGCCGGATTCTTCGCGAGACCGAGGAAACTGCCCGCGCGGCCACGCGTGGCGTTGTATTCCGGCAGATAGCGGCCAGCTTGCCGCATCAGCCAGATCGGCGTGTAGTCGGTGGGCTGGCGCAGCAGCGCGCGCAGGAAAGTGTCGTTCAGGAGTTGATGGGCCACGTTGCGTGCGACTGGAGAGCTGAGGGCAGAGGAGCATTTTACCGGAGGCGGCTGCGGACATCGCGCATCGCGGGGTAATCGATGTTGCGACGGCGCGTCGTGGAAAGTACGGGCGGGCTGCAGTTCGGCGCACCTCTGTCGCTACCGGCCGCCACTGCGTGCACGGCTTCGGGATCGCTGGCTTCCGCTGCCCGCGTCGCCCTGGCTGAATGGCCGATGTTCAAGCCCGCGCTGCCAAGCTACTATCCGACAGCTTTACCGATGAATTACACACTACACAACACAGGAGACTCGATGAAGAAAGCAGCACTCGCAATGCTCGGCGCGCTCGCCGGCGTCCTGATGCATGTCGGCGTGGCCAACGCGCAAAGCGCCGCGGCCGCGCCGTCCAGGCTCGACGACATCGTCAGCCACGGCACGATACGCGCCTGCACTACCGGCGACTACAAGCCGTACTCGTTTTACAAAGGCGATGGCCAGTTCGAGGGCATCGATATCGACATGGCTGAGTCGCTCGCGAAGTCGCTCGGTGTGAAGGTCGAATTCGTCAAGACGTCGTGGTCGAACCTGATGAACGACTTCGTCGCGAAGTGCGACATCGGCATCGGCGGTGTGTCGCCGACGCTCGAGCGCCAAAAGCATGCGTTCTTCACTCAGGCTTACATGATCGACGGCAAGACGCCGATCGTCCGTTGCGACGACGTCAGCAAATATCAGACGGTCGCGCAGATCGATCAACCGTCCACGCGAGTCATCGTCAATCCCGGTGGCACAAACGAGAAGTTCGCGAAGCAATACTTCACGCACGCGAACGTGACCGTTTATCCCGACAACGTGACGATCTTCAAGCAGATCCTCGCGGGCAAGGCGGATGTGATGGTGACGGATGCGTCGGAAACGCTGCTGCAGCAGAAGCTCAATCCCGGCCTATGCTCTGTGCATCCGGACAAGCCGTTCCAGTACGGCGAGAAGGCATGGCTCGTGCCGCGCGGCGACGTCGCGTTCCAGCAATACGTCGATCAGTGGCTGCACCTCGCTCGGGCGACCGGCGAGTATCAGGCCATTTCGGACAAGTGGTTGAAGTAAGCCGACCGTGTCCATGCGAGGCCGTCAGCTGCAAACTAATTGCGGCATGGGCGGCCTGCGCAGGCCTGACGGTTTCGTGTCGGCGAGGATGTAACCAGGAGCGACGTCTTTGGGTCGTAATAACTGTCGGCTTAGCTCTCCGACGAAGCGTTACGCCCCTTTTTAACAAACTGCACAAGCGGATTCGCATTGCTGCATCGCCGCTCAACTTCTCGCCGGATTGCGTGGTATTTCGGGGCAGAGTCGGAGTGCTTGTTACACAGGAAGTGCGTCCCCCCAAAGCTGCAGATGCAACGATTTCACACTGATCAGTGACCTCATTTCTACTGCAATATGCGTCATGAATGGCATCAATCATGCGTATTAAATTGCGGCGCAGTCACCGGTAAAAACTACTTTTCATGTGCTTTATCTTGGCAATAAATCCCGCAGCGCCATATCTGGCGGGCGTTACAACCTGAAACACTTTGTTACCGCCTTCGTAGGTTAATTCGCCCACAATGCCCTCAACGGTTTCAACACGGATGTGGCTGTGTGCGTGGTGTGAGCGGATACAATGCACTTGCCGGTCGGCGCTTGCCGAAGCCCTGTGAAGGGGCATCCCTGCTGGGGCCGTAATCGACGCAGGGTCGTCGGCGTAACCGTCCCATCATTGGTCTCCTCGCGCTAACCCCGTAGCGTGTGGTTTTTAGCGGGCTCCAGGCCCGCTTTTTTTTCGTCTGCTCAAACGTTTGCGCGCGACGAATCCTCGGCGCGCAACTCCAGTTCGGCCCTCTACCTATTGCTCATCTTTGCCTGACTAGCGCTCCGCGGCAGCCTCATGCCGTCTTGTCCTCCCGGAGTTTCAATTCGCCGATCATGCGCTCGCGCATCACGAATTTTTGCACCTTGCCGGTCACGGTCATCGGCAGTTCGTCGACGAAGCGGATGTAGCGCGGCACCTTGTAGTGGGCAATCTGTCCCTGGCAGAACTGCTGGATCTCTTCTGGCGTTGCCTGTTCACCCGGACGCAGGACGATCCACGCGCATACTTCTTCGCCGTACCTGGTATCGGGCACGCCGAACACCTGTACGCTCTGGATTTTCGGGTGGCGGAACAGAAACTCCTCGATCTCGCGCGGATAGATGTTTTCGCCGCCGCGAATCAGCATGTCCTTCAGCCGACCGACGATGTTGCAATAGCCTTCGGCGTCGAGCGTCGCCAGGTCGCCCGTGTGCATCCAGCCATCGACGATGCTCTCGCGCGTCTTCGCCTCGTCGTCCCAGTAACCGAGCATCACCGAGTAGCCGCGCGTGCATAGCTCGCCGGTTTCGCCAACCGGGACGATATTGCCGAGCGGATCGACGATTTTCACTTCGAGATGCGGCTGGATGCGCCCGACCGTCGTCGTCCGCTTGTCGAGCGGGTCGGTCGTCGAGCTTTGGAACGAGACCGGGCTAGTTTCCGTCATGCCGTAGGCGATCGTGATCTCACTCAGATGCATCTTCGAGACGACCTTCTTCATCGTCTCGATCGGGCACGGCGAGCCCGCCATGATGCCGGTGCGCAGCCGCGAAAAGTCGTACGAGGCGAACGTCGGATGGTCGAGTTCGGCGATGAACATCGTCGGCACGCCGTGCAGCGCGGTGCATTTTTCCTCGGCGGTCGCAGCGAGCGTCGCGGCCGGATCGAAGCCCTCGCCCGGAAACACCATGTTCGCCCCGACCGACACACACGCGAGCACCGCCAGCACCATCCCAAAGCAGTGGTACAGCGGCACTGGAATGCACAGGCCGTCCTGCTCGCCGAGCCGCATCGTCATCGCGATATAGCGCGCGTTGTTCACGACGTTGCGATGCGTCAGCGTCGCGCCCTTCGGATTGCCCGTCGTGCCACTCGTGAACTGGATGTTGATCGGTTCACTGCACGACAGCGTCGCACCGATCGCATCGAGCCGGGCGGCGTCGAAACTTGCACGCCCGCGCTCGATCACGTCGGAAAAGCTCAGCATGCCTGGCGTCTCCGTGTCGCACATGCGGATCACGTAGCGGAGCTCCGGCAACCGCGCGGCGTGCAGTTCGCCCGGCGGCTGCGTCGCGAGTTCGGGCGCGAGCTCCTGCAGCATCTCCAGGTACATCGACGTCTTGAAGCGCTCGGCGGTGATGATCGCCTTGCAACCGACCTTGTTCAGCGCATATTCGAGCTCCGCGAGCCGGTAGGCCGGATTGATATTGACGAGGATCGCGCCGATCCGCGCGGTCGCGAACTGCGTGAGCAGCCACTCGATGCGGTTCGGTGACCAGATGCCGACGCGATCGCCCTTTGCGATGCCAAGTGCAAGCAGCCCGGACGCAAGCACATCCACTTCTTGCGCAAATTCGCTCCACGTCCAGCGGATGCGCTGTTCGCGAAACACCACGGCCGGCCGGTCCGGAAAGCGCGCGGCGGTGTCGCGCAGAAACTCGCCGACGGTCGCTTCGCTCAGCGGATTTTCAGTCGACCCACGCACATACGACAGTCCATCCGCGGGTTCGATGAGTGCAGCTTCGCCCGAGCTATGCGTTGCCATGGTGTTGTCTCCGTGAGCGCCAGCGCGCTCGATTGAAATGAATTTGAAATCGATTGTGCACCAGCGCGTATCTGGCCGGAATGAAGTCTTACCCGCACCGCCCCTGCCGACCGACGCCTCTGTCTCCCACCTCGTGGATTTTGCCGACCTTTACGTAAACGTCAATCAGATATCAAAAAAAGCAGCCACGCGGGCTGCTTTCTTCTACTACGTCCTGCTTTAGTGCTGGCCGCGCAGCTTGCGCAGACGCTGGATTGCCGCGAGCTGCGCCGTCGCGTACGCAAGTTCCGCCTGTGCGGTTGCGTACTCGAGGTTCGAGCCCGTGTTTTGCAGCGCCTCTTCCGCACGCTTGCGTGCGTCTTCGGCCTTGGCTTCGTCGAGATCCTTGCCGCGGATCGCGGTGTCGGCAAGAACCGTCACTGCGCCCGGCTGAACTTCGAGGATGCCGCCGGCGACGAAGACAAACTCTTCTTCGCCATTTTCAACTTCGATGCGCACCGCACCCGGACGGATCCGCGTGATGAGCGGCGTGTGGCCCGGCAGAATGCCGAGTTCACCCGCTTCGCCTGGCAGCGCGACGAACTTCGCCTGGCCCGAGAAGATTTCCTCTTCCGCACTGACGACGTCTACTTTAATGGTTGCCATATGTGTCGACTCCTGTCGACGAGAGTTAGCGCTTGGGTGCTGACTCCCGTCCCATGCAAGGCGGGTTGAGCGTAATCAGAGACGCCGGCTTTGCGCAACACTACCGTCTAGGCAGTCGTGATGCGCGAGGCCCGCGCCCGCTTCGTTACACCCGACCTTTACTGGATCTTCTTGGCCTTTTCGAAGGCTTCGTCGATCGTGCCGACCATGTAGAACGCTTGCTCCGGCAGGTGATCGCACTCGCCTTCGACGATCATCTTGAAGCCACGGATCGTTTCCTTCAGCGGCACGTACTTGCCGGGCGAACCCGTAAACACTTCAGCGACGTGGAACGGCTGCGACAGGAAACGCTGGATCTTACGAGCGCGCGCGACGGCGAGCTTGTCTTCCGGTGCGAGTTCGTCCATGCCCAGAATCGCGATAATGTCGCGAAGTTCCTTGTAGCGCTGCAGCGTTTGCTGCACTCCGCGCGTGATCGAGTAGTGCTCTTCCCCGATCACGTGCGGGTCGATCTGACGCGAGGTCGAATCGAGCGGGTCCACCGCGGGGTAGATACCGAGCGAAGCGATGTCACGCGACAGCACGACGGTTGCGTCCAGGTGGCCGAAGGTCGTAGCCGGCGACGGGTCGGTCAAGTCGTCCGCAGGGACGTACACGGCCTGCACCGACGTAATCGAGCCAGTCTTCGTTGACGTAATACGCTCTTGCAGCTTACCCATTTCTTCAGCCAGCGTCGGCTGATAACCCACTGCCGACGGCATACGGCCGAGCAGCGCCGACACTTCGGTACCGGCCAGCGTGAAACGGTAGATGTTGTCGACGAAGAACAGCACGTCGAGGCCTTCATCACGGAAGTGCTCGGCCATCGTCAGGCCGGTCAGCGCGACGCGCAGACGGTTGCCCGGCGGCTCGTTCATCTGGCCGTACACCAGCGCGACCTTGTCGAGAACGTTCGAGTCCTTCATTTCATGATAGAAGTCGTTCCCTTCGCGGGTACGCTCGCCCACACCGGCGAACACGGAGTAACCGCCGTGTTCCTTCGCGATGTTGTTGATCAGTTCCATCATGTTCACGGTCTTGCCCACACCGGCGCCACCGAACAGACCCACCTTACCGCCCTTTGCGAACGGGCAGATCAGGTCGATAACCTTGATGCCGGTTTCGAGCAGCTCGGTCGACGGCGACAGTTGATCGAACGCCGGAGCCTTCTGGTGGATCGCACGCGTGGTTTCGCTCGAGATCGGACCGGCTTCGTCGATCGGACGGCCCAGCACGTCCATGATACGGCCGAGGGTCGGCTTGCCGACCGGCACGCTGATCGGGTTGCCCGTGTTCTTGACGACCGTGCCGCGGCGCAGACCGTCCGAAGCACCCAGACAGATGGTACGGACCACGCCGTCGCCCAGCTGCTGCTGGACTTCGAGCGTCAGCTCCGAACCTTCGAGAATGAGCGCGTCGTAGATCTTCGGCATGGATTCACGCGGAAATTCCACGTCGATCACCGCGCCGATGCACTGTACGATCTTGCCTTCTACCAAAGCAGTAGTACTCATCGCTTTTCCTTTAAATACTCAATTCTTCACTCGCGCAAAGGCGCAGTTTCTCCGATGGGTGCGCCACTCGGGCGCACACGCAACGACCTGTCTGACCGAGGTCAGACGGCCGCCGCTCCACCGACGATTTCCGACAGTTCTTTCGTGATCGCGGCCTGACGGCTCTTGTTGTAGACGAGCTGCAGATCGCTGATGACCGTCTTCGCGTTGTCCGAAGCGGCTTTCATCGCGACCATGCGGGCCGACTGCTCCGATGCCATGTTTTCAGCGACAGCCTGATAGACCAGCGCTTCGACATAACGCACCAGCAGTTCGTCCACCACTGCCTGCGCATCCGGCTCGTAGATGTAGTCCCACTGTGTGCTCGGCGTTGTACCGTCTTCTTCCGTGCGCTCGAACTGGTCCGCCGACAACGGCAGCAATTGCTCGATCACCGGCTCCTGCTTCATCGTGTTGACGAAGCGCGTGTACGCAAGGTACACCGCCGAAATCTTGCCTTCCGAGAACAGGTCGAGCTGCACCTTCACGGCGCCGATCAGTTTTTCCAGATGCGGCGTATCGCCCAGTTGCACGACGTTCGACACGACCTTCGCCTGCAGACGGTTCAGGAAACCCAGACCCTTGCTGCCGATCGCGGTTGCCTCGATCGTCTTGCCCTGGCCTTCCAGTTCCTTGAACTTCTGCAGCGACGCGCGCAGCACGTTGGTGTTCATCCCGCCGCACAGACCTTTGTCAGTCGTGACGAGGATGATGCCAGCCGCCTTCGCGCCTTCGTTCGACACCATGAACGGGTGACGATACTCCGGGTTCGCACGACTCATGTGCGCGGCGATGTCGCGGACCTTGTCGGCATACGGGCGAGCAGCGCGCATGCGCTCCTGAGCGCGGCGCATCTTCGACGCGGCCACCATCTCCATCGCTTTCGTGATCTTGCGCGTGTTTTGCACGCTCTTGATCTTGCCGCGAATTTCCTTCATTCCAGCCATTGCTTGCTCCTTGATCGAAGCAGCGCGGGAGCATTCGCATGCGGCCCGCGCCGCTTCAAGGTCCGTTTATGCCTTGCGGATCACTCGCGGATCAATAAGCGCCGGACTTCTTGAAGTCTTTGACGGCCGTGTGCAACAAGCCTTCGTCGTCCTTCGAGAGTTCCTTGGTATCTTCGATACGCTTGACCAGGTCAGCATGGCTCGACTTCAGGTAATCGCGCAGGCCCTTCTCGAACGGCAGGACTTGAGTAACTTCGAGGTCGTCGAGATAGCCGTTGTTCGCCGCGAACAGCGACACAGCCAGTTCCCACACTTGCAGCGGCTGATACTGCGGCTGCTTCAGCAGTTCCGTCACGCGGCGGCCGCGCTCGAGCTGCTTGCGGGTTGCTTCGTCGAGGTCCGATGCGAACTGCGCGAATGCAGCGAGTTCACGGTACTGCGCGAGGTCGGTACGGATACCGCCCGACAACTTCTTCACGACCTTCGTCTGAGCCGCGCCACCCACACGCGACACCGACACGCCAGCGTTAATTGCCGGGCGGATACCTGCGTTGAAGAGGTCGGTTTCAAGGAAGATCTGGCCGTCGGTGATCGAGATCACGTTCGTCGGAACGAATGCGGTCACGTCACCTGCCTGCGTTTCGATGACCGGCAGTGCCGTCAGCGAACCGCTCTTGCCTTTCACTTCACCGTTGGTGAACTTCTCGACGTACTCTTCCGACACGCGAGCAGCACGCTCGAGCAGACGCGAGTGCAGATAGAACACGTCACCCGGGTAAGCTTCACGGCCCGGCGGACGGCGCAGCAGCAGCGAGATCTGACGGTATGCCCAAGCCTGCTTGGTCAAGTCGTCATAAACGATCAGCGCGTCCTGACCGCGATCGCGGAAGTATTCGCCCATCGTGCAGCCGGCGTACGGCGCGAGGTATTGCATCGCGGCCGAATCCGAAGCCGAAGCAGCCACGACGATCGTGTATTCGAGCGCGCCCGATTCTTCGAGCTTGCGCACTACGTTCATGATCGACGAAGCCTTCTGGCCAATCGCGACGTAGATACAGACGAGGTTCTTGCCTTTCTGGTTGATGATCGCGTCGACTGCAACCGCGGTCTTGCCGCACTGACGGTCGCCGATGATCAGCTCACGCTGGCCGCGGCCGATCGGCACCATCGAGTCGATCGACTTCAGACCGGTTTGGACCGGTTCCGAAACCGACTTACGCCAGATCACGCCCGGTGCAATCTTTTCGATTGCGTCGGTCATCTTCGCATTGAGCGGGCCTTTGCCATCGATCGGGTTACCGAGCGCGTCGACCACACGGCCGAGCAGTTCCGGACCAACCGGCACTTCGAGAATGCGGCCCGTCGTCTTGACGATGTCGCCTTCCGAAATGTGTTCGTATTCACCCAGAATCACGGCGCCGACCGAGTCGCGCTCGAGGTTCAGTGCCAGACCGAAGGTGTTGCCCGGGAATTCGAGCATTTCGCCCTGCATCACTTCCGACAGACCGTGGATACGCACGATACCGTCGGTCACGGAGATCACGGTGCCTTGGTTGCGAACGTCTGCGCTCGCTTCAAGGCCCTGGATCCGGCTCTTGATCAGCTCGCTGATCTCAGAGGGATTGAGTTGCATTATTCGCTCCTGATAGTCAATTCTGTTGCGTGCCAGCCGCTAAAGCGCGAAGCGCTTCAGGCCGTCAGGGCCGTTTGCATCCTGGCGAGCCGCGCGCGGACCGAGGTATCGAGCACTTCGTCGCCGACCGTCACGCGTACGCCGCCGATCAGCGACTGATCGACTTCGACCGTCGGTTTCAGCTTGCGCTTGAACTTGCGTTCGAGACTTGCGACGAGTTCGTTCAACTGCGCACCTTCGAGCGGGAATGCGCTGACGACCAGCACATCTGCCGCCCCTTCGCGGGCGTTCTTCAACTCTTCGAACTGCGAGGCGATTTCCGGCAGCAGCTGCAGGCGATGGTTATCCACCAACATCTGCACCAGATTCTTCGCTTGCGCGTTGTCCTTGAGCGGCGACTTGACCGCGGCCAGCAGCAGATCGCTAACCTGGGCGCGGCTCACTTTCGGGCTCGAGGCGATCGACAGCACTTCGGGCAGACGCGCAACCTGTGCCAGCTCCTGCACGAGCGTGGACCAGGCGGCGATGTCACCAGCTTCGGCCACGCCAAACAGCGCTTCCGCGTACGGACGGGCGATGGTTGCAAGTTCGGCCATGATCAGAGCTCGGCTTTCAGTTGATTCAGCAGGTCAGCGTGGGCTGCCTGGTCGACTTCGCGCTTCAGGATCTGTTCAGCGCCCTTCACAGCGAGTGCAGCGACTTCGCCACGCAGCGCTTCGCGCGCCTTCACGACTTGCTGCTCCGCATCGGCCTTCGCCTGCGCGATGATGCGGGCGGCTTCCACCTGTGCCTGAGCCTTGATTTCGTCGGCGACTGCGACAGCGCGCTTTTCAGCGTCGGCGATGCGTTGCTGGCCATCGTTGCGAGCCTGAGCCAGTTCCTGATCGACGCGCTTGTGAGCGGCTTCGAGTTCCTGCTTGCCCTTTTCCGCGGCGGACAGACCGTCGGCGATCTTCTTCGCGCGCTCGTCGAGGGCGTTGATCAGCGGCGGCCACACGAATTTCATCGTGAACCACGCGAGGATCAGGAACACGACCATTTGCGCAAACAGGGTTGCGTTGAGATTCACGGTGTTTCCTTAAACGTTGCTTGTTCGGAAAGTGAAACGGCAAGGCGCTCATCGATTCTGCTCGATCAGCGCCCCAGTACCCGTTCCGCCCTGCGCCTTTACCTGTTATAGCTCAGGCGCAAACCTCCGAGGAACCTCAGCCTGCCAGCTTCGAGAGCAGCGGGTTCGCGAACGCAAACAGCATTGCCACACCAACGCCAATCAGGAACGCCGCATCGATCAGACCAGCCAGCAGGAACATCTTGGTTTGCAGCGGGTTCATCAGTTCCGGTTGACGGGCGCATGCTTCGATGTACTTGCCGCCCATCAGACCGATACCGATACAGGCGCCGATAGCACCCAGGCCGATGATGATGCCGATACCGATGGCGGTCAGACCCTGGATGTTGGCGATGAAAGCTTGCATGATCACTCCTTTGTGAAAAGTCTTTTAGAACTGGTTGGAACTGGGATTTAAAAAACTACGATTCTTTGCCGACAACGCGGGTTAGTGCGCGTCGTGTGCCTGGCCGATGTACACCAGCGTCAGCATCATGAAAATGAACGCCTGCAGCAGAACGATCAGGATGTGGAAGATTGACCACACTGTGCCGGCGACCACGTGGCCGATGAAGCCAAGCACCGTCGTGTCCGCGCCGAAGCTCCAGATGCTGCCGAGCAGGGCAATCAGCAGGAACAACAGTTCGCCCGCGTACATGTTGCCGAACAGCCGCATGCCGAGCGAGACCGTCTTCGCGACGAACTCGATGATGTTCAGTGCCAGGTTCGGGATCCACAGCAGCGGATGCGCGCCGAACGGAGCGGACAGCAGCTCATGCACGAAGCCACCGGCGCCCTTGATCTTGAAGTTGTAGTAAATCATCAGCACGAACACGCCGAGTGCGATGCCGATCGTGCCGTTCAGGTCGGCGGTCGGCACGAGGCGGTGGTGCGGAATGACTTCGGAGAGACCCAGCCAGCCGATCAAGCGGCCCGGCAGGTCGACGGGGATGAAGTCGAGCGAATTCATCAGCGCGACCCAGACGAACACTGTCAGCGCGAGCGGCGCGATGAAAGTCCGTGAGCCGTGGATCATGGCCTTCGATTGATCCTCGACCATTTCGACCAGCATTTCGATCGCGCATTGGAAGCGCCCCGGCACGCCGGACGTTGCCTTGCGGGCTGCCAGATGCAGCACGAGGATCGTGACGAGACCGCACACGATCGACCAGAAAAGGGTGTCGAGATTCCACACATGGATGTCGAAAATCGACGTCTGGTGTGCGGTGGAAAAGTTCTGCAAGTGGTGCGCGATGTACTCGGACGGATCCATTGCGCGCGTGCCTTCGCTAGCTGCCATATCGTTAAAGCCACCCAAATTGTCGAAAATCGTTTGAGGCCGTTCCCGCCGAAATACCGTGTTGCGGGAACGCGCCGGGTGCGGCCCTATCTCATCCGCACACCCTCGCCGGCGCTGCGCGCCGGCCTTAAATTCTTTTTGCTGCTATTTTTTGTGCTGCTACCTTAGCGCCACGCCAACGCGATCCAGTAAGTCTTCAACGCGATGAGGTAGGTCACCAGCAGCGGAATCCAACGTACGTCGTGATACCAGAAGGCGATTGCGACAAACATCGCAATAGTTGTCCCCATCTTTAGTGCTTCGCCGATCATCCAACTCATCACGGTCTCGGCACCGCCCAGCTTTTTCAGTCGCGCCGCGAACAACGCGCCCGGCACCCAGCAGATCGCCCCCCCCAGGAACGCTGACAGCGCAGCAGCGCCCGGCGGCTTGTAGAACAGCCACCACAACAGCGTTGCAACCAGGGACAAAACCATTTGCGCTGCGACGACCCTGAACGGCGTCACGCGCGATGGACGACCCACGCCGGGACCAAACAGCTTTTCCGCCTCGGCCCGCGTGAGCGGAACGATATTGTTTTCTTCCTGCGCGTCATCCCACGCTTCGGCCGGATCGAACTTCCGACGGGCGGACGTCTCAGGTGCGGAGCGTTCAGCGCGCTGTCTGTCGTCACCATTTTCCGGCGACAGATTCGACGTTTTGACCGCCATCGCAATGTTCCGAAAGTCTCGTTCAGCCCGCGAGTTTACGCAGCGCTTACGGGGTTGCCGTGCAATTAAATCCGGGCGATTGTAAGCGATAGTTGCAGGCAATTCAAGACTTTAGGCCAGCCTATAACCGCGTGAAACGTGCGTTCACGATGCGGTAAAACGTATGCGAACGACGCGAAACACGTGAAATGTAAGGCGGGCGGGGGAAGGCAAAACCTGCGGGGGTAGTCGCGTGGATCGAAGCACGTTGGCAGGGCGTTTTGACGCTGCGGCGGCCGTCTCGAAAACGCAACAAATGCCGCTTTTTTAAGGGCTGAACCGCGCAGCTCTTCAATTGACGTGATTCTTTTTCGCCGCAATTTTCGATGATGATCGAGCCGCTTTGTGATAGCGGCTCGTAAGGATAATTACCGCACAATGTCGAACGTTTGAAACTAGGATTACTGATTATTTTTGCATTGGCTGATTTTGAAATCGACGGTGGTCGCTCGCGCTGCGGTAAACCAACTCGCGGCAGTGCTCATGCACAGGCCGCCAGCCGTTCACCACCCTTCCCTGCTAAGCGCCAATTGGCACTCAAACGTTCGCGTTCCCGCGCAAGCGAACAAGAATGCCTTCCAACGCGTCGAGATTGCCAAAGTCCACCAGCACCTGGCCGCGACCGCGTCGGCCGAGCTTGATTTTCACCGTCGCCGACAACAGGTCCGACAGTTCCTCTTCTAGCCGTCGCGTGTCACGGCCGCCATCCGGGTTCGCGCGCGCCTTGGCCGCCGGCGTCACCTTCATGGTCATCGCGACCAGCTTTTCGGTCTCGCGCACAGATAGGCGCTTGTTGACGACCTGATTGGCCAGCGTGATTTGCGTCGCGGCATCGACGGCGAGCAGCGCGCGAGCGTGGCCCATGTCGAGATCGCCGGCGAGCAACATCGTCTGTACCGGCGTCGCGAGGTTCAGCAGACGCAGCAGGTTCGACACCGCGCTGCGCGAACGACCCACCGACTCCGCCGCCTGCTCATGCGTGAAATTGAATTCGTCCAGCAGGCGCTGGATGCCCTGGGCCTCTTCCAGCGGATTCAGATCCTCGCGCTGGATGTTTTCAATCAGCGCCATCGCCGCTGCGGCCTGGTCGGGCACGTCCTTCACAAGCACCGGCACCTCGTCGAGGCCAGCGAGTCGCGCCGCGCGAAAACGACGCTCGCCCGCGATGATCTCGTAGCGATCCGCCGCGATCGGACGCACGAGGATCGGCTGCATCAGCCCTTGCGCGCGGATGCTCGCCGCGAGCTCCTGCAGCGCGCCTTCGTCCATGCGCGTGCGCGGCTGGTATTTGCCGGCCTGCATCTTGCCGAGGGGCAGCACGTTCGGCGCGCCGTCGATCACCGCTGCTTCGGTGATATCCGCGGTGCCGCCGAGCAATGCCTCCAGACCGCGGCCTAGTCCCTTCTTTCTTGCTACTGCGTTCATCGTGCTTCCTCGATCCGCTTAGGATGCCTGGGGCGCGTCATTCAGCGCGCGCACCCGTTCAATCATTTCAACGCCGAACTGCACGTACGCCTGCGCGCCTCGCGACGCCCTATCGAACACCACACCGGGCAGCCCGTAGCTGGGCGCCTCAGCCAATCGCACATTGCGCGGAATCACCGCGTCGAACACCTTGTCGCCGAAGTGCTCTTTCAATTGATCCGAGACTTGCTGTTGCAACGTGATGCGCGGATCGAACATCACGCGCAGCAGACCAATCACCTTGAGGTCGCGATTCAGGTTCGCGTGCACTTGCTTGATCGTGTTGACGAGGTCGGACAGCCCTTCGAGCGCGAAGTATTCGCACTGCATCGGGATGACGACGCCGTGCGCGGCGCATAGTCCGTTGAGCGTCAGCAGCGACAGAGCCGGCGGGCAATCGATGAGCACGAAATCGTATTCGCCCTCGACCGCGGCCAGCGCCGTCCTCAGTTGACGCTCGCGATTCTGCATGCTGACGAGTTCGACTTCGGCGCCCGCGAGCTCACGGTTCGCCGGCAGCACGTCGTATCCGACCGCCTCGGGCCGCACGCGCGCATCGGCCACGGACACGCTGTCCACGAGCACCTCGTAGACCGTGTTCGCACATTCGGCTTTGTCGATACCGCTGCCCATCGTGGCGTTGCCTTGCGGGTCCAGATCGATGAGAAGGACTCGCTGTCCCTGCGCTGCCAGGCTTGCGGCCAGATTGACTGTGGTGGTCGTCTTGCCGACACCGCCCTTCTGGTTCGCAACGCAGAAGATTTTTGCCATCGTTGGTGTGTCCCTTTTGCTGCTTGGATGAAGTGAAAATTACTGAGGGTACTTAGAGGTCGCGGCGTCCGTTAGCTTTCGGTGTCCACTCGCACCTCGATCAGGTGCCGTTCGGCGTCGAGCGACGGCACATTCAGTCGGACGATCTGTTCAACGTGGGCGCCCGCCGGCAGACGCGCGATTTCGGCATCCGGCCGCACACCCTTCATCGCCCAGATCGAGCCCTGCTCCGCAACCAGATGACGGGCCAGTGTAACGAAATCCGCGAGTTCTGCGAATGCGCGCGAGACGATTACGTCGAACTTTGCCGGTACTTCGGCGCCAGGCTGCAGCGTCTCCACCCGGCCGGTCACGACCGACAGATTCGCGAGGCCCAGTTCGGCCTTCGCCTGCGATTGAAATGCCGTCTTCTTATGGACGATGTCGTTCGTCGTGACGGTCCAATCGGGCAGCACAATCGCGAGCACGATGCCCGGCATGCCACCGCCAGAGCCCACGTCGAGCACCGACGACGGTCCGCGCGGCGCCAGGTGCGGCACGATCGACACCGAATCGAGGATGTGCTGAACCAGCATCTGCCGCGGATCGCGGATTGCCGTCAGGTTGTAGACGTTGTTCCACTTCGCGAGCAGCGCGACGTAATCGAGCAGCTTGCGCTGCTGCGCGTCGCTGAGTTCGAGGCCAAGTTCACGGACACCGTCCGCCAGCAATGACGCCAAGGCCTGCTGGTCGACTCCCCTTTGCGCTGCCGTCATTGCACCACCGGCGTGCTGTCGGCGCCGGGTTCGGCGGGTTTCGACGGGCGACGCCCGAGGCCACGCTTCAGATGAACCATCAGCAGCGATATCGCGGCAGGCGTGATGCCCGAAATACGCGACGCCTGGCCGATCGTTTCCGGCCGGAACTGCATCAGCTTCTGGCGGGCCTCGAACGACAGCCCACGCACCTCGGTGTAGTCCAGCCCTTCTGGCAGACGAGTGTTCTCTTGGGCCTCGTTGCGCTCGATCTCACCGGCCTGTCGGTCAATGTAGCCCTGATATTTGACGCCGATTTCAATCTGTTCCTTGATCTGCCCGAGCAGCACGGGGTCTTCCGCCAGTGCTTCGGGCGCGCCACAAGTGCCGTCACGCAGCGCGCAGACGCCGTCGTAGCTGACACCCGGACGACGCAGCAGGTCTGCGAGACTGTATTCGTGGTCGATCGGCTTGCCGAGCAATTCGGTCGCTTGTTCCGCCGATAAGGTCTTAGGATTGACCCACGTTGAACGCAAGCGCTGTGTTTCACGTGAAACAGCGTCCCGCTTGCGACTGAAGGCGTCCCAACGGGCGTCATCGACTACACCGAGTTCGCGCCCGATCTCCGTCAACCGCATGTCGGCATTGTCCTCGCGCAAGCTCAGACGGTACTCTGCACGACTCGTGAACATTCGGTACGGCTCGGACACCCCGCGCGTGACCAGATCGTCGACGAGCACGCCGAGATAAGCCTGGTCGCGCCGCGGGCACCATGCTTCCTTGCCTTGGACGAATAGGCCCGCATTGATGCCAGCCAGAACGCCCTGCGCGGCCGCCTCTTCGTAGCCGGTCGTACCGTTGATTTGTCCGGCGAAGAACAGGCCATTGATCACCTTCGTTTCCAGCGATGCCTTGAGTCCACGCGGGTCGAAATAGTCGTACTCGATTGCATAGCCAGGCCGCAGGATATGCGCGTGCTCGAGACCTTGCATCGATCGCACCAGTTCAAGTTGTACGTCGAACGGCAGGCTCGTCGAGATTCCGTTCGGATAGAACTCGTTCGTGGTCAGACCTTCCGGCTCGAGGTAGATTTGATGCGATTCCTTCGACGCGAACCGGTGAATCTTGTCCTCGATCGACGGGCAATAGCGCGGCCCCACCCCCTCGATCACGCCCGTGTACATCGGCGAACGATCGAGACCGCCGCGAATGATGTCGTGTGTCCGTTGATTCGTATGCGTGACCCAGCACGGAACTTGGCGCGGGTGCTGCTCGACGCGACCCAGGAACGAGAACACTGGCACCGGGTCCAGATCGCCCGGCTGCTCTTCGAGCTGCGAATAGTCGATTGTGCGACCATCGATCCGCGGCGGCGTACCCGTCTTCAGCCGGCCCTGCGGCAGTTTCAGCTCTTTCAACCGCGCCGATAGCGAGACCGCGGCGGGGTCACCCGCGCGGCCGCCGGTGTAGTTATTCAAGCCAACGTGAATCTTGCCGTCGAGGAACGTGCCAGCCGTCAGCACCACCGCGCGCGACCGAAAACGAATACCTACTTGTGTGACGGCGCCGACCACGCGGTCGCCCTCGACGATCAGATCATCGACCGCCTGCTGGAACAGCCACAGATTCGGCTGATTCTCGAGACGATGGCGGATCGCCGCTTTGTACAGCACGCGGTCGGCCTGAGCCCGCGTCGCGCGGACCGCCGGCCCTTTCGACGAATTCAGGATACGGAATTGGATGCCGCTTTCATCGGTGGCAGCCGCCATGGCGCCGCCGAGCGCGTCGACTTCCTTGACCAGATGGCCTTTGCCGATGCCGCCAATCGACGGGTTGCAGCTCATCTGACCAAGGGTCTCTATGTTATGGGTCAAGAGCAGCGTTTTATTGCCCATGCGCGCCGAGGCCAAAGCGGCTTCGGTGCCAGCATGACCGCCGCCGACGACGATTACGTCAAATTCTGTGGGAAAAAGCATCGCGGGATCTCACGCCCGATCGTCGCGTGAGCCTTCAAAGGAAAATGTATGGCCGAATTATAACGGGTTCGGTTTCGGTCCGAATTTCGTCCGAATGGTGAAACAATAAAAAAGCGGTGTGTTTCACGTGAAACACACCGCTTCGAAAGACAGCGGTCGCCGAAAAAGTGCGAATTTAAGCGACTTTTTTTGCCAGGCCGAGATAGGTTTCGATCA
The DNA here is from genome assembly GCF_000092885.1 of Paraburkholderia atlantica. Lineage (NCBI taxonomy): Bacteria > Pseudomonadati > Pseudomonadota > Betaproteobacteria > Burkholderiales > Burkholderiaceae > Paraburkholderia > Paraburkholderia atlantica. The sequence goes on from NC_014117.1 coordinate 3,441,645, forward strand.
CGCGAGGATTCTGTGCCAGGTCGGCCGCCGGCCCTTCCAACGCCAGTTCGCCGGTTTCCAGCACGTAGCCGTAGTCCGAGATCTGCAATGCGGCGCGCGCATTCTGCTCGATCAGTAGCGTCGCGACGCCCGTCTGGCGCAACGCGCTGATGATATGGAAGATTTCCTTCACGATGAGCGGCGCGAGGCCGAGGCTCGGCTCGTCCAGCATCAACAGATCGGGCTTGCCCATCAGCGCTCGGCCGACCGCGAGCATTTGCCGCTCGCCACCCGAAAGCGTCCCCGCCGCCTGCTTGCGCCGCTCCTTCAGCCGTGGGAATAGTTCGAACACTGGTTCCAGTTGATCGAGAAAGTTGCGCTCCCCTGCCCGCTTGCGTCGGTAGGCGCCAAGAAGCAAATTGTCCTCGACGGTCATCGAAGCGAAAAGCTCGCGCTTTTCCGGCACCAGGCACATCCCCAGTGCGACCCGTTTTTCCACGGGCATTGCGCCGACGTCCTCTCCCTGATAGGAAATCACGCCTTTCGCATGACCGGACGTCGGCAACGCCCCCATGATCGCGTTCAGCAGCGTCGACTTCCCCGCGCCGTTCGGGCCGATTACCGAGACGATCTGCCCCGCCCGCACCTTGATCGCCGCATTGTGCAGCGCCTCGACCTTGCCGTAACGGACCGACAGATGGTCCACTTCGAGAATCGATCCCGCTGCCGCCACGCCGGTCGTTGTCGTGTTGTCCATCATTCCACCCCACCCAGATACGCTTCGAGCACCGCCGGATCCTGCTGCACTTCCTGCGGCAGACCTTCAGCGATTCGCGTGCCAAATTCCATCACCACGAGCCGGTCCGTCAGATTCATGACGAAATCCATGTCGTGCTCGACAAGCAGCACACTCATCCCTTCCGCTTTGAGTCGCCGCAGCAGATCGGCGAGCTGCAGCTTCTCCTGATAGCGCAGACCGGCTGCTGGTTCATCGAGCAATAGCAGAGTCGGATCGCAGCACAACGCGCGCGCAATTTCGAGGATCCGCTGTTGGCCGAGCGCGAGACTGCCCGCTTCGTCATACATATGCTGTTCGAGGCCGACGCGGCGAATCTGCCGAGCGGCTTCCGCCATCAATCGCGCCTCTTCCGAGCTGTTCAGCCGCACGATACTGCGCCACACACCCGCATGGCCACGCAGATGCGCGCCGATCGCGACGTTCTCGAGCACGGTCATGCCCGGCAGCAGCTTTACGTGCTGAAACGTCCGGCCGATGCCTCGCTTGACGATTTCACGTGAACTCAGCGCATCGATGCGCTCGCCGCGGAAGGTAATCTCTCCGCTCGTCGGCTGCAGCACTCCGGTCACGAGATTGAACGTCGTCGACTTACCGGCGCCGTTCGGCCCGATCAGCCCGATGATCTGCCCCGCTTTGACCTCGAAGCTGACGTCGTTCACCGCAACCAGACCGCCGAACTGCTTGCGCGCCTTATTCACTGTCAGCAAGTCTTCGCCGGCCTGCGGCTTGTTGCGTTGCGGCAGAGAATCGGCGTGATCCGCGAGATGCGCCCGCGGGCCACGCGGGAAAAAGCGTGCGACGAACGGCCAGACGCCCTGCCGCGCATACTGGAGCAGCAGCACCATGATGATGCCGAACACGATCACTTCGAAGTTGCCGTTCTCGCCGAGCAGTTTCGGCAGCAACGTCTGCAGATAATCCTGCAGTACGGTCAGAATCGCCGCGCCCAGCACCGCACCCCAGACGTGCGAGACACCGCCCACCACCGCCATGAACAGAAACTCGATGCCGTGATTCAGCCCGAACGGCGTCGGATTCACCGCGCGCTGCAGGTGCGCGTACAGGAAGCCCGACACCGACGCCAGCACCGCCGCGTAGACGAAGATCACGACGCGCATCCAACCGGTGTTGACCCCCATCGCCTCGGCCATCAGACCCCCGCCGCGCAGTGCACGAATTGCGCGACCCGGCCGGCTATTAAGCAGATTTTGAACAGAGACCACCGCGCCGAGCACGACCAGCCAGATCAGGTAATAGATATGGCGGCCGGACTCGAGGTTGATCCCTAATACATTCAACACCGGGATGCCGTTGATGCCGTCGTACTTGCCGAGCATGTCGAGATTGCCGAACAGGTAGAACAGCGCGAGCCCCCACGCAATCGTGCCGAGCGGCAGGAAGTGGCCGGACAGACGCATCGTCACGAGACCGAGCATCAGCGCGATCAGCGCAGTCAAGATCACGCCCGCGATCAGTGCGAGCCACGGCGACACACCGAAGTTCGTCGTCAGATACGCGGTTGCATAAGCGCCGATGCCGACGAACGCGGCCTGCCCGAAGCTCGTCATGCCGCCGATACCCGTCAACAGCACGAGGCCGATCGCGACGATCGAATAGAGACCGATGTAGTTCAACAGCGTGACCCAGTACTCGGGCACATGAATCGGTTGCGGCAGAACCGGCAAAGCGAACAGCACCACGAGGAACAACCAGAAAAACTTCTTTTGCATGATCCGTTTCATCGTGTTACTCCTCTTCCTCTTCGGCATGTGGGCTCGCAAGACTGCGCCACAGCAGCACCGGGATGATTAGCGTGAACACGATCACTTCCTTATAAGCACTGGCCCAAAACGACGAATACGATTCCAGCAGACCGACGAGAATCGAGCCGGCCGCCGCCAGCGGATAGCTGACCAGACCGCCGATGATCGCGCCGACGAAGCCCTTCAAACCGATCAGGAAGCCCGAGTCGTAGTAGATCGTCGTCAGTGGCGCGACGAGAATGCCGCACAGTGCGCCGAGACCCGCCGCAAGCGTGAACGCGAGCCGTCCCGCCTGCGTCGTGCCGATGCCGACGAGCTGTGCGCCGAGCCGGTTCACCGACGTCGCGCGCAACGCCTTGCCCGAGATCGAGCGATCGAAGTACAGATACAGCGCGCCGATCAGCACAACCGCGGTGCCGATCACCCACAGGCTCTGCCCGGAGATCGACAACGTGCCGATGTTGAACGTCGCATCGGAAAACGCGTTGGTGCGCGAGCCTTCGGCGCCGAACATCACGAGGCCGAGACCGACCATCGCGAAATGCACGGCCACCGCGACGATCAACAGCAGCAGCGTGGGCGACTCGGCGATCGGCTCATAGGCAAGGCGATAAACGAACGGCCCCATCGGAATCACGATCAGCAGTGTCAGCGCGATCTGCACGATCATCGGCAGCGGCTGCAGAAAGATGCCGCGCGTGAGCGCGTAGACCGCGATCGGAAACAGCAGGTACTTCCCTGCCAGCACAGGCAGCGTGCGCGCCGCATGTCGACGCCGCTCAGCGTGCCGCAATACGGCCACCGTCTCGACGACGAAGCATGCCGCGCCCATCGCCATCAACAGCCAGCAGGTGGCAGGAAACTTCTGCGTTTGCAGTGCGGCGAGCGTCAACGCGCCGTACGAAACGAACTCCCCTTGCGGGATGAAGATCACCCGCGTGACGGAGAACACCAGCACCAGCGCAAGCGCGAGCAGCGCGTAGATCGCGCCGGTCGTGATGCCGTCTTGCGCGAGGATCGCCGCAATTGATAGATCCATACTTCCTCGTCCTGAAGCGTCGAAATCAAAAAACCGGGAAACAGTCGTGACGGCGCGGCGCGTAGCCGGCCATCGATCTGCAATGTCTGAAAAGACAACCGCCGCGCCGGGTCACGGCGCGGCGGTCGATGCCATTGTCGTCGAGCACAATGGCAATGCGGCGTCATGCACCGCAGATTGCGCGAGAGGCGCGTACCGCTAGTTGCTTTTGTAAATCGTCTTAGTCGTTCTGCAGCTTCCACTTGCCGTCGACGATCTGCACGATCACGCGCGCGCGCTGGTCGAGGCCGTTGTGGTCGTTCGCGGTGGTGTTCATGATGCCGTGCGACACCGGCAGCTCCTTGATGTTTTCGAGCGCGTTGCGCAGCGCCACGCGGAACTCGGGCGTGCCTGGCTGTGCGGTCTTCAGCGCGACCGGAATCGCAGCCTGCAACATCTGGCCGGCATCCCACGCATGACCGCCGAAGGTCGCGACCGAACCCGCGCCATAAGCCTTCTCATAGGCGTTCTTATAGGCTTCCGAGGACTTCTTCACAGGGTTCGAATCCGGCAATTGATCGACGACGAGGATCGGACCAGCCGGCAGCAGCTCGCCTTCGCAATCCTTGCCGCACACGCGCAGGAAGTCGTTGTTCGCGACCCCGTGCGTCTGATAGATCTTGCCCTTGTAGCCACGCTCCTTCAGCGTCTTGGCCGGCAGCGCCGACGGCGTGCCCGAGCCCGCGATCAGCACCGCGTCGGGATTCGCGCCCATTGTCTTCAGCACCTGGCCCGTCACCGAAGCATCGGTGCGGTTAAAGCGCTCGTTCGACACGATCTTCAGGTTGTGCGCTTTCGCCACGGCGTCGAACGTCGCGTTCCAGCTGTCGCCATAGGCGTCCGAGAAACCGATGAAGCCGACCGTCTTCACGCCGTGGTGCTGCATGTAATCGGCGATCGCGTCGGCCATCAGGCTGTCGTTCTGAGGCGGTTTGAACGCCCATGCGCGCTTCGCATCCATCGGCTGGATGATCGCCGCCGACGCCGCGAGCGAGATCACCGGCGTCTTGCCCTCGGCGGCCGGATCGAGCATCGCGAGCGAATTCGGCGTGACGGTCGAGCCGATGATCGCGTCGACGTGGTCTTCGTCGATCAGCTTGCGCGTATTCTGCACGGCCTTGCTGGTGTCCGATCCGTCGTCGAGGATGATGTACTGCACGCTCTTGCCGCCGATCTCTTTCGGCAACAACGCGATCGTGTTCTTCTCTGGAATTCCGAGCGACGCGGCCGGCCCCGTCGTCGACAACGTGACGCCGATCTTCACCTGCGCGAATGCCGCCCCCGCGCCGCACATCAGCGCCATCGCGATGCCGGTGCGTACCCAATGCCTTGTCTTTTTCATTGCGAGTCTCCAAACGCCTTCAAAAGCGCCTATCTATAAACCGGCTTGCTTGGCCGGGTGTCTGAATCTAGTGAGCGAGTTCAGGTGTGCCAAGCATGGTTTTCCCTGCTCGGCACGCATACCTTCCCCGCTTTGTTGGGTACCGCTCCTCTCGCGTCGCGCAAATGCGCATTCGCGTCATACGCCGCGTTTCTTTGCCGCGGCTCTATTCCATCCGGACCTTCCTAAACCACTAATATGTTAGTAGCTTGCGGTCTGCAATATCGACGGTCAAGAGAGCGTGCGCCAAATGCGGGTTTGTCCTGAAGCAGCGAAACCACACTTTTGCGCGCTGCAGACACCTGGCACGGGCAACAAAAAAAGACGCGTCAACTGCACGCGTCTTCTTCGATGAGGTCCCGTGGCGCAGAGCCTTCGCTCAGTCGCCGGCGAGCTTCCACTTGCCATCGACGATCTGCACCATCACGCGCGCCCGCTGATCGAGACCGGCGTGGTCGTTCGCGCTCATGTTGAAGATGCCGTGCGACGCCGGCAAATCTTTCGTGCCCTCGACTGCGGCACGCAGCGCGTCGCGGAATGCCGCCGTGCCGGGCTGGCCCTTCTTCAACGCGAGCGGGATCGCACGCTGCAGCAGCAGACCCGCGTCCCACGCGTGACCACCGAACGTCGACACCGAACCCGCGCCGTACGCCGTTTCATACGCATGCTTGTACGCGAGCGCGCTCTTCTTCACCGGATTCGCCTCGGGCAGTTGCTCGGCGACCAGCAGCGGGCCGGCGGGCAGCCACGTGCCTTCGCAATCCTTGCCGCACACGCGCAGGAAGTCGTTGTTCGCGACGCCGTGCGTCTGATAGTACTTGCCCTTGTAGCCGCGTTCCTTCAGCGCTTTCTGCGGCAGCGCGGCCGGCGTACCCGCACCGGCGATCAGAACTGCGTCCGGGTTCTGCGACATCATCTTCAGCACCTGACCGGTGACCGACGCATCGTTGCGCGCGAAGCGTTCGTTCGCGACGATCTTGAGCTTCGCGAGGTCTGCGGCTTTGCTGAATTCCCTGAACCAGCTCTCGCCATACGCGTCGGAAAAGCCGATGAACGCGACCGTTTTCACGCCGTGATTGGCCATGTGCTGCGCGATCGCCGTGGCCATCAGAATGTCGTTCTGCGGCGTCTTGAAGACCCATGCGCGTTTCGCGTCCATCGGTTCGACGATGCCCGCAGCCGCGGCCAGCGAGATCATCGGCGTGGAAGTTTCGGCGGCGATGTCGATCATGGCGAGCGAGTTCGGTACGACAGTCGAGCCTATCAATGCATCGACGTGGTCTTCGCTAGTGAGCTTACGAGCGTTCTTGACTGCCTGGGTGGAATCGGTTGTGTCGTCGAGAACGATGTAGTCGATCTTCTGGCCCGCGACTTCTTTCGGCAGCAGCGCAATCGTGTTCTTTTCCGGAATACCGAGCGATGCGGCCGGTCCTGTTGCCGACACCGTGACGCCGATTTTCACGTCCGCGAAAGCATGGCCGCTCCATGCAGCCGAAACCCCAGTGGCGACCAATGCCGCGCTGATCCAACGCAATGCCGACTTCATCCTGCTCCTCTATTAAACCCGTTATTCAATTGCAATTAAATCCACGGATTTAATTGCCAACCCAGTGGTCGGTGAATAGCGAGTTTAGCGGACCCAAGTGCCGTGCTGCAAGCGTTTCGCAGGCTTTTGATGTTTAGCTGCAGCGGCTGCCGAGGAATAAAAATGGCGCGCGAAATAAGCGAGAGTTCGCATCGAGACATTCGATAAACAGCAATAAAAAAAGCGCTGTTGGATATCAATCCAACAGCGCTTTCTTCTGGGCACTTAGTGCCTCAATTGTCTCCTCGTTCTCCACCTGCAAATTCGTGGTGCATCAGAACTGGATGAAGATTAAACGACCACCCCAGCAGTCACAACTAGCAATTACCCTAGTGGTGCACTGCGGCACCAGATTGGGGCGCGAAAGGCTCATTTCGTCACACGGTTTGCCGCAGGTTTGCTCAAGTCCCCGATCCAGCGGACCTTCGGCACGAGCCACAATTGGATCGGATGTCGAAGCAATCGCGTATCGCACTGCATCAGGCAAGCGCCCTCGCGGGCGGGAACCAGGCAGCCAATCTCAAGCCCGCAACGGTCGCACTCGCGCGACGATCTCACCGACGATGCCCCGCCGGAACGCCAGCACACACGCGATGAAAATCAGCCCCGTGACGATCGTCACCGATTCACCGAGCGAGCGGAACCAGTCGATGCCGGTCATCGACGCGAGCGCCGCGCCGATATCGCCGAGCCTGTCTTCGAGCGACACGATCAGCGCGGCGCCGAGCAACGGCCCGAACAGCGTGCCCATGCCGCCCACCAGCGTCATCAGGATCACGAGGCCGGACATCGTCCAATAGGCATCGCTCAGCGTTTCGAAGCCTTGCACCAGCACTTTCAGCGAACCCGCGAGACCTGCGATACCGGCCGACAGGATGAATGCGAGCAGCTTGAAACGGTCGGTGTCGTAGCCGAGCGATACCGCGCGCGGCTCGTTTTCCTTGATCGCGACGAGCACCTGCCCGAACGGCGAATGCACGATCCGCACGATCAGCAGGAACGCCGCGACGATCACCGCGAGCACGACGAAATACAGCGCGACATCCGACGACAGACTCAACAGGCCGAACAGGTTCCCCCGCGGCACGCCTTGCAGACCGTCTTCACCGTGCGTGAACGGCGCCTGCAGGAACACGAAGTAGACCATCTGCGCGAGCGCGAGCGTCACCATCGCGAAGTAGATGCCCTGACGACGAATCGCGAAGAAGCCGACGACGAGCCCAAGCAGCGTCGCCGCCGCGGTGCCGCTCAGCACGCCCAGCTCGGGCGAAAAGCCGAGCGTCTGCATCGCGTAGCCGGTCACGTAACCGGCCGACGCGAGAAACATCGCATGACCGAAGGACAGCAAGCCGGTATAGCCGATCAGCAGATTGAAGGCGGCCGCGAACAGCGCGAAGCACAGCACCTTCATCACGAAGAGCGGATAGATGCCGAGCACCGGCACCGCGAGCAGCACGATCAGCAGCAGACCGTAGAGCACTTTTCTCTGCATCATTTTTCCCTGCCGAAAAGACCCGCCGGACGCACGAGCAACACGAGCGCCATAATCACGAAGACGACGGTCGCCGACGCCTCGGGGTAGTACACACGCGTGAGTCCTTCGACCACGCCCAGCATCAGGCCGGTCAGAATCGAGCCCATGATCGAGCCCATGCCGCCGATCACGACCACCGCGAACACGGTGATGATCATGGGTTGGCCCATCAGCGGCGAGACCTGAATCACCGGCGCGGCTAGCACGCCGGCAAACGCCGCGAGCGCGACGCCGAAGCCGTATGTCAGCGTGATCATCAGCGGCACGTTGACGCCGAACGCCTCGACCAGCTTCGGGTTTTCGGTGCCCGCGCGCAGATACGCGCCAAGCCGCGTCTTCTCGATCACGAACCATGTCACGAAGCACACGATCAGCGACGCGACGACCACCCACGCTCGATAGTTCGGCAGATACATGAAGCCGAGATTGGTCGCGCCCGACAGCGCCGACGGCACGTCGTACGGCTGGCCCGACGAGCCGTAGATCGAATGGAATACGCCTTCGATCACGAGCGTGATGCCGAACGTCAGCAACAGGCCATACAGATGATCGAGCTTGTAAAGCCAGCGCAGCATCGAGCGCTCGATCGCGACGCCGACGAGCCCGACGATCAGCGGCGCGAGCACGAGCATCACCCAGTACGGCAGACCGAAATACGACAGCCCCATCCACGCCAGCATCGCGCCGAGCATGAACAGTGCGCCATGCGCGAAGTTGATCACGTTGAGCAGGCCGAAAATCACAGCCAGCCCGAGGCTCAGAATCGCGTAGAAAGAGCCGTTCACGAGCCCGAGCAGAAGCTGGCTCAGCATCGCCGGCAGCGGAACGCCAAAGATGTCCATTGAAGCCCTTAGCCCTTCAAGCCATCGTCAAGGTGAGATCGGTACCGCACGATCCGGCCGGCACGCGGCGAGCGGCGACACCGCCCATCGCGTGCAGCATCTGAAACGGTTGCCCGCCAGCGCGTACCGCTGCAGCGCCGGCGGTTCTCTCAGGTCTGCGCGGTCCTCGACCGCATCCTGCCCGTCCGCACTTACTTCCACAGCGCGCAGCGAGTCTGCGCCTTGGTCGTGAAGGCCTGATCGCCCGGAATCGTCGCCATGATCTTGTAGTAGTCCCACGGCTCCTTCGATTCGGCCGGCGTCTTCACCTGCATCAGGTACATGTCGTGGATCATGCTGCCGTCCTGACGGATGTAGCCCTTCGCGTAGAAGTCGTCGATCTTGGTCTTGCGCAGCTGCGCCATCACCTTATCCGGGTCGGTCGAGCCCACCGCCTGCACCGCCTTCAGATAGTTCATCGCCGCCGAGTAGTCGGCAGCCTGCAGGCTCGACGGCATCTTCTTCATCTTGTCGAAGTAGCGCTGCGACCACTTGCGCGTGTCGGCGTCCTTGTTCCAGTACCAGCTGTCGGTCAACACGAGACCCTGCGTCGTTCCGAGACCGAGGCTGTGCACGTCGTTGATGAACATCAGCAGCGCGGCGAGCTTCATCGTCTTCGTGATGCCGAATTCCTTCGCGGCCTTGATCGAGTTGATCGTGTCCCCGCCCGCATTCGCGAGGCCGAGGATCTGCGCCTTCGACGCCTGCGCCTGCAACAGGAACGACGAGAAGTCCGACGCCGACAGCGGATGACGCACCGAGCCGAGCACCTGACCGCCATTCGCCTTCACGACGTCCGAGGTCGCTTTTTCGAGCGCCTTCCCGAACGCGTAGTCGGCGGTCAGGAAGTACCACGTCTTGCCACCCTGCTTCGTAACCGCCGAGCCCGTGCCGTTTGCGAGCGCGGTGGTGTCGTATGCGTAGTGGATCGTGTACGGCGTGCATTGCTCGTTGGTCAGCGTATCGGCGCCCGCGCCGACGTTGATGTAGACCTTGTGCTTCTCGCCCGCGACGGTGTTCGTCGACAGAGCGGTCGCCGAGTTCGTGCCGCCGATCACCATATCGACGCCATCGCGGTCGAACCATTCGCGAGCGCGCGACGCCGCGATGTCCGCCTTGTTCTGGTGATCCGCGTACAGCACCGTGATCGGCTTGCCGTTGACCTTGCCGCCGAAGTCGGCGACCGCCATCCGGATCGCTTCAAGACCGCCCTGCCCGTCGATATCCGCGTACAGTCCCGACAGATCCGTGATAAAGCCGATCTTCACGGCATCGTCGGCCGCTTGCGCGCTGCCCAGCGTCAGTGCGGTGCCGGCGGCGACCGCGAAGCAGAGTGATGCAATTCGCGCGAGTGGGTTCTTTTTCATGCATGTCTCCTGGTTCTTCGCTTGTGGTTATCAGAGGCAGTCGGGCGCGTGCGTGTCCGTGTCTATACGCCCAGTAAATCGTGCAGCACCGGCATCTTGCCTTCGAGCTCGCTAGCCCCGAAATGCTCGACGATCATGCCGTGCTCCATCACATAGAAACGATCCGCGAGCGGCGCCGCGAAGCGGAAGTTCTGCTCGACCATCACGATCGTGTAGCCGCGCGCCTTCAACGTGATGATCATCCGCGCGAGCGCCTGCACGATCACTGGCGCGAGTCCTTCCGAAATTTCGTCGAGCAGCAGCAGATTCGCACCGGTGCGCAGAATCCGCGCGACCGCGAGCATCTGCTGTTCGCCGCCCGAGAGCCGCGTGCCCTGACTCATGCGCCGCTCGTGCAGATTCGGGAACATCGCGTAGATTTCCTCGAGCGACATCATGTGCGCCCTGTCGCCGACGGGCGGTGGCAGCAGCAGATTTTCCTCGCACGACAGGCTCGAAAAAATGCCGCGCTCTTCCGGGCAATAGCCGATGCCGCAATGCGCGATGCGATGCGTGGGTAGGCCGATCGTTTCGCGTCCGTCGATCCGGATGGAGCCGGTACGGCGGCCCGTGAGGCCCATGATCGCGCGCAGTGTCGTGGTGCGGCCCGCGCCATTGCGCCCGAGCAACGTCACGACCTCGCCCCGACCGACCGACAGATCGACGCCGTGCAGAATATGGGATTCCCCGTACCAGGCTTGCAGTCCCGCAATTTCAAGCGCGGGTGCGCCGCTTTTCGTTTCGTTCGCTTCGAGGCCTTCGCGCTCGACCGTCGTATTCATGCGTGGGCTCCGGCGAGCGCCGCGTCGGCGCTGCCCATGTAGGCTTGCATCACGAGCGGATTCTTCGACACTTCCGCGTAGCTGCCCTCGGCGAGCACTTCGCCCCGTTGCAGCACGGTGATCGTGTCGGAGATACCGGCGATCACATTCATGTTGTGCTCGACCATCAGGATCGTGCGGCCCGCCGATACTTTCTTGATCAGCGCGGTCACGCGGTCGACGTCCTCATGACCCATGCCTTGCGTCGGCTCGTCGAGCAGCATCAGTTCCGGCTCCATCGCTAGCGTGGTCGCGATTTCGAGTGCACGCTTGCGGCCGTAGGCGAGTTCGACCGTCAACACATCGGCGAAATCGGTCAGGCCGACCTGTGTCAGCAGATCCATCGCGCGATCGTTCAGGCTTCGCAATGTACGCTCGCTCTTCCAGAAGTGAAATGCGGTGCCGAGCGAGCGCTGCAATCCGATGCGCACGTTCTGCAATGCCGTCAGATGTGGAAATACAGCGGAGATCTGGAACGAACGGATGATGCCGCGCCGCGCGATCTGCGCCGGACGTTCGCCGGTGATATCGACACCGTTGAAAACGATCTGCCCCGCGGTGGGTTCGAGAAATTTGGTGAGCAGATTGAAGCAGGTGGTCTTGCCCGCTCCATTGGGCCCGATCAGCGCATGGATCGAGCCACGGCGCACGCGCAGGTTCACGCCGTTCACGGCGACAAAGCCTTTGAACTCGCGAGTGAGGCCGCGCGTTTCGAGAATCGTATCGCCGAGAATCATGTTCCCTTCCATACGGAGTAAGGCGAAGCACTACGATCTTTCCGCGCGAAGTTCTGCGCGACTTGTTATGTTGGCGGCACCCCTTGCCACTCGTTGGCGTGCTGCACCAATTCGGACGGTGATCCATGGCGCGGCACGCAGCATGGCTGCCATTGTCGCCCCAATGATGCAGCGCATTCATTGGGATTTGCACTTAGTGAACGAGGCCCGCGCCGTGCGTACGTGGCATGCGGTTAGCACGCGTCATGGACGCGGCGGAAAACATGACCGATCCGCTCAGTTTCGATCGAACGTTGCATGTCACACAGACGACATCGACGCGGCGACACTGATTTGCGCGGCCATGCTGCCGCTCACGCGCGCACGACGATCCTCGCGGATCATGTCGCTCGCGCGCTCGGCGATCATCAGCGTGGGCGAATTGGTGTTGCCCGATGTGATGTTGGGCATCACCGACGCATCGACGACACGCAAGCCCTCGACTCCGATAACCCGTAGCCGGTTGTCGACGACCGCGGCAGGATCGTCGGTGGTGCCCATGCGGCAGGTGCCGACCGGATGGAAGATCGTCGTGCCGACCGCGCCCGCGGCCTGCTGCAATTCTTCTTCACTTTGATACTGCAGGCCCGGCAGAATCTCGCGCGGCTGATAGCGCGCCAGCGCGGGCGCGGCGACAATGCGGCGCGTCAGACGTAGCGCGTTCGCGGCGACGTGGCGGTCGTACTCGGTCGACAGATAATTCGGCGCGATCAACGGTGGTGCGGCAGTATCGGCCGACGCAATATGAATGCTGCCGCGCGACGTGGGGCGCAGATGACACACCGAAGCCGTGAACGCATTGAAGCGATGCAACGGCTCGCCGAAGCGATCGAGCGACAAAGGCTGCACGTGATACTCGAGATCGGGCCGCGACAACGAGCGATCGTCGGCATCGGACTTCGCGAACGCGCCGAGTTGCGACGGCGACATCGACATCGGTCCGCTCTGAAACAACGCGTACTGCATGCCTATCATCAGCTTGCCCCACCAGTGCGCGGACATCGTATTCAACGTGCGCACGCCTTGCACCTGATATGCCATGCGCAGTTGCAGATGGTCCTGCAGATTTTCGCCGACGCCGCGCAGATCCTGAACGACCTCGATGCCGAGATTCTGCAGCCGCGCACCGTTGCCGACGCCGGACAATTCGAGCAGTTGGGGTGAGTTGACCGCACCGGCCGAAAGGATCACTTCGCAACGCGCTTTGGCGAAATAGTCGACGTCGCCGCCACGATATTCGACCCCGGTACAGCGGCGGCCGTCGAACACGACACGCTGCGTATGGGCACCCGTAATAACCGTGAGGTTCCCACGCTTCAACGCGGGCCGCAAAAACGCCTTCGACGCATTCCAGCGGATGCCGCGCTTCTGGTTGACGTCGAAGTAGCCGACGCCGGTATTGTCGCCGCGATTGAAATCGTCGGTGGCGGGAATGCCGGTTTGCTGCGCGGCCTGCGCGAACTCTTCGAGAATCTTCCATTTGAGGCGCTGCTTCTCGACGCGCCACGGTCCGCCCGCGCCGTGCGCCTCGTTGGCGCCACCGTGGTGATCTTCGCTGCGCCTGAAGACCGGCAACACCGCGTTCCACGACCACGTGCTGTCGTTGGTCACGCGCGCCCACTCGTCGTAGTCTTCACGCTGACCGCGCATATAGATCATGCCGTTGATCGACGAACTGCCGCCGAGCACACGCCCGCGTGGATACGACAGCGTGCGGCCGTTCAGACCCGGCTCGGCCTGAGTCTTGTACAGCCAGTCCGTACGGGGATTGCCGATGCAGTACAGGTAGCCGACCGGCACATGAATCCAGTGATAGTCATCTTTCCCGCCAGCTTCCAGCAGCAGCACGCGGATCTCGGGATCTTCGGTGAGCCGGTTCGCCAGCACGCAGCCGGCGGTACCCGCGCCGACGATGACGTAGTCGAACTCGCCTTCGAGCCGACGTGCGGCGCGAGGCGTACTGTCGGTATGACCCATCGTTCAGCCTCCTAAGCATTTTGCGGCGCAGGCGTGGAAGCTCGATCACTTCCACGCTGACGCCGCGACGCGCTCTTATTCGCTTTTACTCTTTTGCTCGCGCGTTCGCCGACTTGATGCGGCGCAAAGCCGCCAGCTTATTTGGCGACCGGCATCGTGAATTCCGCGCCCTTCGCGATGCTGTCTGGCCAGCGCTGCATGATGCTCTTGTAGCGCGTGTAGAACCGCACGCCTTCCTCGCCGTACGCATGATGATCGCCGAACAGCGACTTCTTCCAGCCGCCGAACGAATGCCAGGCCATCGGCACCGGAATCGGCACGTTGATGCCGACCATGCCGATCTCGATCTGCCGGGAAAACGCGCGCGCAATGCCGCCGTCGGACGTGAACAGCGATACGCCGTTCGCAAACTGATTCGCGTTGATCAGCTCCACTGCCGAGGCGAAATCGGGCACGCGCACGACGCACAGCACCGGCCCGAAAATTTCCTCGCGGTAGATCTTCATGTCGGGCGACACATCGTCGAACAGCGTGCCGCCGAGGAAAAACCCCTTCTCATGCCCCACGACCGGATGACCGCGTCCATCGACGACGAGCTTCGCGCCTGCGGCGACGCCAGCGTCGATATAGCCGACCACCTTGTCGCGATGCGCGCCGGTGACGAGCGGTCCCATCTCGGCCGCCGCTTCCATGCCGTTGAGGATCTTCAGGCTCTTCACGCGCGGCGTCAGACGCTCGATCAGTTCGTCGGCGATATGCCCCACCGCGACCGCCACCGAAATCGCCATGCAGCGCTCGCCCGCCGAACCGTAGGCGGCGCCGATCAGTGCGTCGACGGCCTGGTCGAGATCGGCGTCGGGCATCACGACGAGGTGATTCTTGGCGCCGCCCAATGCCTGCACGCGCTTGCCGTGCTTCGTGCCTTCCGTGTAGATGTATTCGGCGATCGGCGTGGAGCCGACGAACGACAGCGCACTCACTTCCGGATGCACGAGCAGCGCATCGACCGCGACCTTGTCGCCGTGCACGACGTTGAACACACCGTCAGGCAGGCCCGCTTCCTTCAGCAGTTCGGCGAGCCGGATCGACGCGGATGGATCGCGTTCGGACGGCTTCAGCACGAAGGTGTTGCCGCACGCGAGCGCGACCGGGAACATCCAGCACGGCACCATCATCGGGAAATTGAACGGCGTGATGCCCGCGACCACGCCGAGCGGCTGCCGCAGATTCCAGTTGTCGATGCCGCCGCCGATCTGATCGGTGAAATCAGTCTTCAGCAGGTTCGGGATGCCGCACGCGAATTCGACGATCTCGATGCCGCGCATCACCTCGCCCTTGGCGTCGGAGAACACCTTGCCGTGCTCCCGGGTGATCAGCTCCGCGAGTTCGTCGTGGTGACGGTCGAGCAGTTCCTTGAACTTGAACAGCACCCGCGCGCGTTTGATCGGTGCCGTTTCGCTCCAGGCGGGAAACGCGGCTTTGGCGGCGGCGACCGCGGCGTCGACCTCGGCGACGCTCGCGAGCGGCACGCGCGCGCTGACGCTGCCGAGCGCCGGATTGAAGACGTCGCCGAAGCGCCCGCTCGTGCCATCGAGGGTCTTGCCGTTGATGAAATGGCTCAGCGCGCGTGCGCTCGCCGCGCTGCGTGCGGCGGCGTCCTGCGCGGTTGCGTCGGAATATGTCTCGCTCATCTCGTTCCTCTTTGCTGTGAAATCTTTAACTTCGCGCTCGATGTCGCGCGCCGAAGCATGCTCAACGCTCAGCGTACGGCGTCTACGAGCGACAAATCCAATGAGTAATGCTCAACTGCGCTATAAGCCGCGCTAATATCAGGATATGGATCTGACTCTTCTCAGGGCTTTCGTCACCGTCGCACGCGAGGGCAACCTCACGCGTGCTGCGGTGCAACTGCATCTGACACAACCCGCCGTCAGCCTGCAAATCAAGCACTTGCAGGAGACGCTCGGCGTGACGCTGTTCACGCGGACATCGCACGGACTCGCGCTGACGCGCGACGGCCAGGCGCTGCTGCCGCACGCCGAACGCGCGCTCGGCGCGGCAGCCGACGTAGAACGCGCGGCGCAGACGCTCCGCCAGGAAGTGCGCGGACGTCTGCGGATCGGCACCATTCTCGACCCCGAGTTTTTGCGCCTCGGCGGTTTCCTGAAGCAGCTCGTCGAGACCAGGCCACAGATCGAAACGGCGCTGCGCCACGGCATGTCGGGCTGGGTGCGCGAGCAGATTCGCGCGGGCGAACTCGACGTCGGCTATTACATCGGCCTGCCCGACGACGACGACACCCGCGACGGCGCCACGTTTCACGCGGTCACGCTCACGCATTTCCAGTATCGCGTGCTCGCGCCGGCGGGCTGGAAAGATCGCGTGAAGGGTGCGCGGGACTGGCGCTCGCTCGCGGCGCTACCGTGGATCTGGACGCCGCCGGCGTCCGCGCACAACCGGCTGCTGTCGCGCTGTTTCGGCGAAGCGGGAGTGAAGCCGGTCAAGGTGGCCGAGGTGGACCAGGAGCCGTCGATGCTCGATCTGGTCAAGTCGGGAGTCGGTCTCACGCTTGCGCGCGACGCAACCGCGATCGCCGAGGCGCATGCACACGCGCTGACGATCGTCGATGGCATCACGGTGCCGACGCAGCTGAGCTTCATCACGCTCGACGAGCGCAAGGACGAGCCGGCGATCGCGGCGGCCTTGAAGCTGATCGAACAGCAGTGGGCGATTTGAGCGAGGACGGTCTGACGCGTTGCGATATGAGTCTCGCTAATGCCCGCCCTTCTCCCTGCTGCCCGCCGAGCTGAAACCACTCCGTCACGAAGTTTTTGCTAGATTGTCGGTTTGCGCTCGCGCAGCGCCCTCGTATCGCTTTCCGTTCCGCCTGACTTCGTCCTTCCCGGCGGCTTCGCGCCGGCAATCCAGCAACCCCGGAAGCCGCCGATCACTCCGTCCATCCACAGGAGCCCGACATGGCACGCAACATCGAAATCAAAGCCCGCGCCCGGCATTTCGACCAACTGCGCGAGCGCGCCGCGCAGCTCGCGACGGACGCGCCGCTGATCTTTCGCCAGCAGGACTTTTTCTACGACGTGCCGCGCGGCCGCCTGAAGCTGCGCCAGTTCGACGACGGCACGCCGGCCGAACTGATCTTCTACCAGCGCGACGACCGCGACGGCCCGAAAGCGTCGTACTACACGCGCAGTCCGGTCACGAATCCCGAAGCGATGCATGCGCTGCTCGCGACCGCGCTGACCACGCGCGGCATCGTCTCGAAAGAGCGGCACGTGTATCTGAGCGGGCGCACGCGGATTCATCTGGATCGCGTCGATGGTCTCGGCGATTTCGTCGAACTCGAAGTGGTGCTCGCGCAGGACGACGACGAAGAAGGCGGCCACGCCGAAGCGGAAGCGCTGTTCAAGAGCCTCGGCGTATCCGAAGCGGATCTGGTGCCGGTCGCCTATGTGGATCTGCTGAATGCCGACGACGAGCCGAAGCAGGCGGCATAAAGATCGCGTCCCTGGCGGCCGCGGCGCCACACGCGCGGCTCGCTATACCTGCCGGTCGTCACCGCCGGCGACGGCCTCAAACCCTCAAACCGGCGCCGCCCCCGGCGCCAGATGCCCGAGCGGCAACGGCCCATTGCGCTTGAACGTGGTCAGCACGATATTCGAGCGCACGCTATCGACACCGGGCACGCGCATCAGCTTCTTCATCACAAAGGTCGACAGGTAGTTCAGATCCGGCGCGACGATGCGCAACAGATAGTCGGCATCGCCGACGACCGCGTGACATTCAAGCACTTCGGGCAGCACGTCGATCTGCTGCTGAAACTGCTCGATGATCGAATCGCCGTGATGCTTCAGCTTCAGGCTCGTGAAAGCGGTGACGCCGAGGCCGAGCTTTTCGGGCCGCAGCACGACGCGATAGCCATCCACCACCCCGACCTGTTCCAGCCGCTGCAGCCGTCGCCCGATCTGCGAGGGAGACAGCGGCACCTGCTCTGCCAGCTGTTGATGCGTGGCGCGGCCGAAGCGCTGCAGCACGTCGAGCAGCGCGAGATCGAAGTGGTCGAGTTCAAGCATGGTGATATCCCGCATTAATTGGCCAACTTACGCACGATTGTCGCATACGTGTGCGATCTAGAGCACATATTGCGCCCACTGCGCATGAACTCCGCTCTACACTCGCATAGGCCGATTTCCTGCGATTTCCCCCTGTCAAGGCAGCTTCGCCATGCCCACCGCCAGCACCGCCAAACTCAAAGAGCAGTTCGACGCCGGTCTCGAGACCCGCGCCGACTTTACGATCGACCAGCCGCTCGAACGCTACGGCACGGTTGACCATGCGGTCTGGCAACAGCTGTACGCGCGCCAAACGGGCTTGCTCGAAGGCCGTGCCTGCGATGAATTCCTCGCGGGCGTCGAGCGTATCGGCCTGCCGTCCGAGCGCGTGCCGTGCTTCGACGACGTCAACGCGAAGCTCACGCCCGCCACGGGCTGGCGCATCGCCGCGGTGCCTGGGCTCGTGCCGGATCAGGTGTTTTTCGAGCATCTGGCGAATCGCCGCTTTCCGGTCACGTGGTGGATGCGCCGCCCCGATCAGGTCGACTACCTCCAGGAGCCCGACTGCTTTCACGATCTGTTCGGCCATGTGCCGCTATTGATCAACCCGGTGTTTGCCGACTACATGCACGCGTACGGCCGCGCCGCGCTCGCTGCCAATGAAGCGGGCGCGCTGCCGCTGCTCGCGCGGCTCTATTGGTACACAGTGGAGTTCGGGCTGATCCGCGATGCCGCGAGTCCTAACGGCGTGAAGATCTACGGGGCCGGCATCGTCTCGAGCAAGGCCGAAACGGTATACAGCCAGCAAAGCGCGGCGCCGAACCGGCTCGGCTTCGCGCTGGAACGGGTGATGCGCACGCGTTACCGCATCGATACGTTCCAGCAAACCTACTTCGTCATCGATGACTTCGCGCAACTGTTCCGCGTCGCACAAACCGACTTCGCGCCGCTGCTGACGCAGCTCGCCAATGCACCGGCCTACGCAGCGGGCGACGTGCTCGACGGCGACCGCGTGATCACGCGTGGAACCCGCGAGGGTTGGCACACCAGCGGCGACGTTTGAACGTCAAGCCGCCGCAAGCCCATCCGGCCCAGCGTCCGGCGAGCGTTGCGCAACCGTGAAAAAATAACGGATTCGCCGGCCTGCCGGCGAGCGTGTTCTACCAGCGAGGTAACACCATGATTCAGAAACTGACTTCCGACGAGCGCACCCAGCAACTGGCGAAACTGCATCGCTGGGAAAGCGTGGCGGAGCGTGACGCGATTCGCCGCACCTTCGAATTCGCCGACTTCAACGAGGCGTTCGGTTTCATGACGCGCGTGGCGATCAAGGCGCAGGAGATGGATCATCATCCGGAGTGGTTCAACGTGTACAACAAGGTCGACATCACGCTGTCCACCCACGAAGCGAACGGCGTGACTGAACGCGACATCGCGCTTGCCACATTCATCGACAGTGTTACTACGTAATACAAATAATTACGGACGCTGATGCGCGTTCATAACAACTTGCCGCGTAATCGGTCCACAATGAAAGGACAATGCAGGCAATACCCTGGGCAAACCTTCAGTTCTACAGGCTATTCTTAAGTTGAACGTAAGCTTCCCAGGCCTGCCTTGCAATCGGGTCAAAACGATCGAGTGATAGCGACTGCTGACGCTGTACAATCAGCAGCGCATACGGCTTGGAGAGCGCGCTTGCCTCCTTGCACAGAACGTGTTCGTCGCCGCTCGAAGGTGAGCGGGCGCGCCAGAAGTTGATCGCGGCTTCCAGTTCGTGAATGCTGATCTCGGACATGACTTCGTGATGACTGGCACGGCGCTTCGAATCGGCTCGACAGCTGCTTCGTGGGGCCTCTGCCGCCGCTTCGCACGCTGGCTGTGTTGCAGGCGCCCCGGCGAACCGCTTGCCCAAACGCCTAAACCCATTGTACTTGAGCGAAATCCATGCGACTCCTTCTGATCGAAGATGACCGCCCCATCGCACGCGGCATCCAAAGCAGTCTCGAACAAGCCGGCTTCACCGTCGACATGGTCCATGACGGCATCTTTGCCGAACAGGCCCTCACGCAAAACCGCCACGAACTCGTGATCCTCGACCTGGGTCTGCCGGGCATCGACGGCATGACGCTGCTGTCGCGTTTCCGCCAGAGCAACCGTCACACCCCGGTGATCATCCTGACCGCGCGCGACGAACTGAACGACCGCGTGCAAGGCCTGAACTCGGGCGCGGACGACTACATGCTGAAACCGTTCGAACCGGCCGAGCTCGAAGCGCGCATTCGCGCGGTGATGCGCCGCAGCGGTCCGCACGGCGACATGCCGCGTCCGGAAGTGTCACTGGGTGGCGTGCGCCTGTCGGGCGTCGACCGCCGCATCTTCAACGACGACAAACCGCTCGAACTGTCGCCGCGCGAATTCGCGGTGCTCGAAATGCTGCTGCTGCGTCACGGCCGCGTCGTCAGCAAGGCGCAACTGCAAGATCACCTGACGCACTTCGGCGGCGATCTCGGCGATACCGCGATCGAAGTCTACGTGCACCGTGTGCGCAAGAAGCTCGAGAACTGCCGTGTCGAAATCGTCACCGTGCGTGGCTTTGGCTATCTGTTGCAGGAAATTCGCCAGGCCGCATAATCGTCGTGAAGGCCGCGCATCGCGTCGCGGCCTGACGGCGCCGGACCGGCGCCGCGCATCGGCTGTTCCCGCTGCGCCCGGTGCCGGGCCCCCGGACTGTCTTAAGGCGTTTAGCGCCGTCGCTATCGCAGTTTCCACCTCGGTCACAACTTTCCCGCGCCTACGATCATGCACCAGCCGGCCGCCAATAGTCTGCGCCGCACGCTGCTGCGGCGCCTCGCTGCTCCCCTGTCGCTGCTCGCGCTGATGAGCGGTCTGATCGCCTACTGGCTCGCGTGGCAGTACACGCAGCACGTAGTCGACCGTTCGCTCGCGGACCTCGCGACCGCGATCTCCAAACAGATCCAGATTGCCGGACCGGAAGCGCCGATCACGGTGCCGCCGCTCGCGCAAGCAATGTTCTCCGACCCGGTCGAACATCTGGTCTACCGCATCAGCACCGGCGACAGCGAAATCGCCGGCGACCACAATTTGCCGCTGCAAGGCACCAACGTGCGCCGCATGCATTTCGCGTACGTGTTCGAGACGCAGCACGAAGGCGTGACCGTGCGGGTCGCTCAGGTGCGCGTCGATCAGCCGACCGGCAATCCGATCGTCGTCGAAGTCGGCCAGCCCGTGCACCACCGCTTTCGTATCGCCGCGGAGTTCCTGATCGCGATCATGATGCCGTTGTTGCTGCTTCTGCTAGCCGGCTGGGTGATCGTGTGGCGCGTCGTCAATCAGCAGCTAAATCCGCTCACCACGCTCGCCGATTCGCTGAACCGGCAAACGCACACGTCGCTCGAGCCGGTCGACGAAACCTATGTGCCGGTCGAAATCCGCCCGCTGACGGGCGCGTTGAACGCACTGCTCGATCGGCTGAAGGCCGCCCTCGATGCGCAACGTAAATTCATCGCCGATGCCGCGCATCAGCTGCGCACGCCGCTCACCGCGGTGAAGCTGCATGCGGAGCAGGCGGTGGTCGCCCGCGATCCACAGCAAACGCTCGCCGCCGTGCACGAACTGCGCGCTGCGGCCGATCGCGCCGTGCGGTTGTCGAATCAATTGCTGTCGCTCGCGCGCGCCGAGCCGGGCGAACAGGCGGCCCGCTTCGTCAATGTCGACATGGCCGCGCTCGCATTCGACACCGGCGCCGAATGGGTGCCGCGCGCGCTAGCGGTACACGTGGACCTCGGCTTCCAGCGCCTCGACGATCCGTCGAACGACGACCCTCTGATGGCGCGCGGCAACCCGGTACTGCTGCACGAAGTGATCGCGAATCTGCTCGATAACGCGCTGAAGTATGTGCCGCCTTCGCGGACCGACGGCGGGCGTATCACGGTCACGGTTTCGCAGACCCTGATCGATGATCTGCGCATGGCCGAGATCGTCGTCGAAGACAACGGGCCGGGCGTGCCGCGTTCGCAGCAGGCGGATCTGTTCAAGCGGTTCTTCCGCGGCGACGGCCAGGCCGAGGCGGGCGTCGACAGCGGCGCGGGTCTGGGCCTCGCGATCGTCCACGACATCATGGTGCTGCATCATGGCAGCGTGCATTACGAGGACGCGCCGGAGGGTGGCGCACGCTTTATCGTGAGGATTCCGTTGCTGGCGCCCGGTGCGTCGGCAGGGGCTGCCACCGCCAGCGATGCCAACCCACAGCGCGCCACGAAAAAACCGGCGCACTCGGCGCCGGTCGATTTGTAGAAGGTTTGCCGGACTGCCGCGGCGGCGTGCCCGTCAGCGCTTCGAGGAGCACAGACAGCTAACGCCGCGCACCGGCGCGCGGCTCATTTCTTCTTCGATTTCTTCGCCGATTTGCTCGACTTTTCCGACTTGTCGGCGCCTTTTGCCGACTTGCCGCCGCCCTTGCCCTTTTGCGGCGGCGCCAGCATCGTGCCGCGGCA
The DNA here is from genome assembly GCF_000092885.1 of Paraburkholderia atlantica. Taxonomy (NCBI): domain Bacteria; kingdom Pseudomonadati; phylum Pseudomonadota; class Betaproteobacteria; order Burkholderiales; family Burkholderiaceae; genus Paraburkholderia; species Paraburkholderia atlantica. Next base: position 3,464,209 of record NC_014117.1, read on the forward strand.
CTTGCGTGCGCCGCAGCGGCATTCGTATTCCTTTTTCAGCTTCTTGGTCTGCCGCGCGTCGATCACGAGGCCGTAGTCGTAAAAGACTTCCTCGCCCTCCGCGATATCGCGCAGCGCATGCACGTACACGTGCCCGTCGATTTCCTCGGCCTCGCAGTTCGGCGCGCATGAGTGATTGATCCAGCGCGCGCTATTGCCGTTCACCTTGCCGTCGATGACCTTGCCGTTATCCAGCGCGAAATAAAACGTGTGATTCGGTTCAGCCGGATTATGCGGATGACGGCGCAACGCTTCTTTCCAGGTAATCCGCTCGCCCTTGTATTCGATCAGTCGTTCGCCCGCCGCGATCGGTTCGAGAGCAAACACGCCTTTGCCGTGCACACCCGAACGGCGCACGGCGATCCTGCGTGAATTCATTGAATGAATCCTTGTGAAGAACTGGGGGATCAAGTCTGGCAATCGTCAGGCGCGTCTCGCGCGCGGCCTTTTCTGACGCGAATAGCAAACGCGGCGCCCTGCGAGCGCCGCGTCGACTTGCGACGCGCATCGCGCCACAACCGGCATCCTACACGTTGTCGACGGCTTCCTTCAACCGTCAGCCGATGCGTGTGTTCAACGTGCGACGAGCGTCACCGTTGACCGAACGTAATGTCGCCGAACAGCGCTTTCTGGTCGCGCGGTTGCGAACGCCAGTACTGCGGCGGCGCTTCGACGGTCGCGCCGAGGTTGGCGGCCGCATGCCACGGCCAGCGCGGGTTATAGAGCAGCGCGCGCGCCAGCGCGATCAGGTCGGCATCGCCCGCTTCGATCAACTGCTCGGCGTGCAGCGGATCGGTGATGAGCCCGACGCCGATCGTCGCCAGACCGGTCGCGTGCTTGACCGCCTTCGCGAATGGAATCTGATAGCCCGGCTCCAGCGGAATTTTCTGCAGCGGCGACACACCGCCCGACGACACGTCGATCCAGTCGCAGCCACGCCTTTCCAGCTCGTGTGCGAACGCGATCGTGTCTTCGAGCGTCCAGCCGCCTTCGACCCAGTCGGTCGCCGACACGCGCACGCCGACCGGTTTGTCGGCAGGGAATGCGGCCCGGACGATGTCGAAGATTTCGAGCGGGAAACGCATGCGGTTGTCCAGCGAGCCACCGTAGTCGTCCGTGCGCTGATTCGCAATCGGCGACAGGAACTGATGCAGCAGATAGCCATGCGCGGCATGCACTTCGAGCGCATCGATGCCAAGACGCGCGGCGCGGCGCGCGGACGCGGCGAACGCCTCGCGAATCCGGTGCAGGCCGGCGACATCGAGCGCAAGCGGCGGCTCCTCACCCGGCTTGTGCGGCAGCGCCGACGGCGCATGCGGCAGCCACCCCCCTTGCGACACGGGGATCAGCTGGCCGCCTTCCCACGGCACATGACTCGACGCCTTGCGGCCCGCGTGTGCCAGTTGCATCGTCACGTTGATGTGCGAATGCTTGCGGATCGCCGCCAGCACTGGCACGAGCGCCTCTTCGGTCGCGTCGTCCCACAAACCGAGATCGCCGGGAGTGATCCGGCCGTCCGGCTCGACGGCGGTCGCTTCGATGCACAGCATGCCTGCGCCGGACAGCGCGAGACCGCCGAGGTGAATCATGTGCCATGCGGTCGCTTCGCCACGTTCGGCGGAGTACTGGCACATCGGGGAGACGACGATACGGTTGGGAAGCGTCACGCTACGCAGCGTGAGCGGAGAAAAAAGCGCGCTCATGGATTAGGTCCAGTGAAAGCCTGGGAGCGATCGAGCATAGCACCGCACGCGGTTTACTGCATGAACGTGGCACCTGGCTGGCCATTTACGTCTCCCTTCGGTCAGCCATTAGGACTTTCGTCTCGACCTGATCGAGCCATTCGCCGAACATGCGGCACCCGGCTGCCTCGAGCGCGGGACCGTATCGTACGGTGTCGGCGCGCAACTTCCGGGCGTCGATGCCGTGGCCCGAAAGTTCATTCGCATTGCCAATCAGCCAAGGTTCGAACCGGTCGGTGCGGATCTCGGGATGACACTGCAAGCCCAGCACGTGATCGCCCCACGCGAAGGCCTGATTCTCGCAAGTGGGAGTCGATGCGAGACGGGTCGCGTTGGCGGGCAGATCGAAGGTATCGCCGTGCCAATGCAGCATCGACGTGTGAGCGCCATCGAGATGACGCAGTGGCGAAGCGCGGCCCGCATCGGTCAGCGTAAGCGGCGCCCAGCCTAGTTCAGCCTGAGCCGCAGGGTAGACGCGTGCACCCAGCGCCCGGGCGATCAGTTGTGCGCCGAGGCAGATACCGAGTGTCGGCAAACCGGCCGCGATGCGTTTTTCGATCAACGACAGCAGCGGCGCGAGCGTCGGGTAGAGCGCGTCGTCGGTGGCACTGATGGGGCCGCCCAGCACGACCATCAGCGACGCGCCAGCAGGATTGGGCGCCTCGATACGGGCGACGCCCACATCGAGATAGCGGACCGGCCGCCCGCGCTCGCCGAGCACGAGCTCGAGACTGCCCAGATCCTCGAAGTGCACATGGCGGATGGCGAGTACTTCCCGATTCATCGGCCTGCCCTATCTTCAGGTTGACTAACGACTTGCCGCCAACGGCTCTACCCTTGCACGGCACCAGCCGGCAAGCAGGCGGTGTACACCGCCCGCCGTAGCCGGCCAGGCCATGTTAGCGGATTGCCCCGGAAGACGCAGATTATTGGGCGAAGATCTTCCAGGTTTTCTTCTGGGTGGCGACGTCCGCCGTTTCGTGCACGGAGCAGTCGAGACGCACATCGGTATCCAACATGTTCAGGTCGAGCAGCGCGCAGTGATGCGGCGTCTTCTTCGGATTCTTGCTCGCCTGGAAATGCGTGCAGCTCAGGCACATGCGATGCGAGGGAATCGTGTTTTGCGCTTCGAGCTGATAGATGGTCTTGAGCAGCGTGCGATAGAACACCGACTGTTCGTCCTCGCGCAGCGTGCCGACCGCCTTGGACAGGAAGTCCGGCCATTGCGCGGCGCGTTTGGCAGCGGTGCGGCCACGCGAGGTCAGGCGTACCGCGAGCGCGCGACCGTCGTCGAGTGCGCGACGCTTTTCGACGAGACCCTTGGTCTCGAGCGTGCTGACCGCATCGCTGGTGGTCGCGGCGGTCAGCGCCGTTTCGCGCGCGATCTCGCCGAGACGCATCGGCCCCTTGCGTTGCATCAACAGCACGAGGATCTCACCCTGGGTCGGCGTAAGGCCCGCGCCTTCCGCCCATTCCCAAGCCTGGCTTCGCATCGCCGTGCTCAATCGCAAGAGGCTGTGGGTCACTCGCCCGTTCGCCTGTTCTCCGTATACGCCTTCGCTCATAATCTTCGATTCGTTTATTTACCGCTCTGGTGCGATGCCGGCGGTTGCCTGCCCGGGTACGCCCGTCGCGTGTGTGGGTAGCTTCGTCCAACCGCTGATGAAGCCGTTTGTACTATCTCAAAAATACACCGCCTTGAAACTCCAAGGCGGCGAAAAAACGACATTCTATGCGAGACCTGCAAATCGTACAGCTAACTTATCCAACGCGAGCTGTGGATAAGCAGGGGAAAACGCTTGAACAGCCTGTGTACCGTTTTCCCACAAACATTTGCAGCGGATGAACGTTTCCTCGATGGCGCCTGCCCGGCATGGTCAGAGCGTCTTTTAGGAGCCGGTTATCAATTCCCCAGAGCATTGACTTTGCAGGAATTTATTCAGTTGTCCACAGCCATTGGCAGCACCTGCTCACTGCTACTACGCTGGTATACGTAAACTTTCGAAAAACCTGAAGGGTTGGACGCGTGAAAAATCATAAAAATTTTCTTACGAAAAAAAACCCGCACGCGGCGGGTTTTCGTTGGAACGTCGCGGACCAGGCGCACGCAAACGGTTTCATGACGGTTTCATGAGGTCTTCGCGACTAGGCGCGCCACTGCAGACACTGCTGGCGGACCGCTTCGTGCAAGGACTTTTCTTGGGCAAATACGCTGCGCAACCACGTCGCGTCGTTGACCTGTCCACGCGCTATCGCGCCAACTTCGGCCAGCGCATTGACCGAGCCGAGCGCTTGCGCATGCGGTCCGATCTGTTCGAGCGTTTCGAGGATATCTTCGGAAATCGTCTTTCGTTCACCGGTTTGCGGATTGATGCAGGTTCCGCCGAGTCCGAAACGGCAGGCTTCGAAGCGGTTGAACGTGTAGACCAGATAGTCGTCTTCCTGCGGCGTGATCGGCTTGTCGAGCAACAAATGACGCGCAAGCGTCTGGATGTAGCAGGCGATCGCCGCGGCACGATCCACCGAAAACGGCGTATCCATCACACGAACCTCGATGGTGCCGAACCCCGGCTTCGGACGGATATCCCAGTAGAAATCCTTCATGCTGTTGACCACGCCCGTGTGGACCATCTTCGAGAAATACTCCTCGAAGCTGTCCCACGTCAGCACGAATGGCGCGCGGCCTGACAGCGGAAACGCGAACACGGAATTCAACCGTGCCGAATGAAATCCGGTATCGACACCCTGTACGAAAGGCGACGACGCGGACAGCGCAATGAAATGCGGGATGAAGCGCGACATCGAATGCAGCAGATAGAGCGCGCTGTTCGGATTCGGGCAACCGATGTGCACGTGTTGGCCGAACACCGTGAACTGCTTCGCGAGATAGCCGTACAGTTCGGAAATGTACTGAAAACGCGGCGTATCCACGATCTGCCGCTCGCTCCATTGCTGGAAGGCATGCGTTCCGCCGCCGCACAGACCGACGTTCAGATGGTCGGCCGCGGACACCAGCGTGTCACGAATCTTGCGCAGATCGGCAACCGCCTGTTCGTGCGACGTGCAGATGCCGGTCGACAGCTCGATCATGCTTTCGGTGATTTCCGGCGTGATGTTGCCGGGAATTTTTTCGTCCTTGATGAGGCGCAGCAGATCCGTGCCGGCTTTGGTCAGATCATAGTCGTGAGTATTGACGATCTGCATTTCGAGTTCGATACCGAACGTGAACGGTTTCGAATCGATGAAGGGTTCGAGTGACATGGCGTCCCCTGAGTCAGGTCGTTTGAGGCAAAGGAATTAAAAAACAGGTTCGTGAACGCGCATGGCAGCCCACGCGCGTTTCACGCTTACTTCTCGCGCCGCTCCGCGACCAGCGCGAGGCTGCGATAGACGAGCCACGGCCCGAGAATCTGCAGCACGAAAATCGAACACATGACGATCGCGCGCAGTTGCGGATCGAAGCTCGGATACAGGTCGTACGTGTCGTCGACGAGCAGATACGCGAGCGCCGACATCGGTGACAGCGACAGTCCGAGCGCGATCCCCTGCTTCAGATTCAGACCGCTCGGCTTCGCGAACGCCAACACGCCGACCAGCTTCGCGACGAGGCGAGCAACGATCAGACCCAGCGCCGCAACTCCGCCCAACGCGATGTGCTTCCATTCGAACGACGTCAGCGTCAGCACGAACAGGATCACCGTCAGCAGCCATCCCGCGGTGCCGAAATGCTCCGGCCACAACTGCGGACGCGCTTCGTGATTCTTGACGATGATGCCTGCGGCGAGCAGCGCGAGAATCGTCGACAGCTTGAACAGATGCGCGACCGCGATCGCAAGCAGCACGAGACCGAACAGCGCAACGAACGAATGCTCGTCGTGCATGTTGAGGCGCCGATAGAAGAACGTGCAGGTGCGCGCGAGCAGATACGCGAGCACGAGCGAGCCGACCAGCAGGTACAACGGCTGCAGGATCGTCGCGAACACGTTGCCGTAAACCTCCTGATGCAGCCAGCTCGATACGAGCTTTTCGATCACGACCGCGTACATGCTGTTCAGCGCGGTCAAGGTCAGAAGACGCTGCGTGACCTGGCCTTCGGCGCGCAGTTCGGTTTTGAGCTGAATCACCATCGCCGGCGATGTCGCCATCGCGATCGCGGCGAGTACGGTCGCGACCATCAGCGGCACGTGCAGGAATAGGAGCACCGGCAGCACCAGCACGAAAGTCAGCGTGGCTTCGGCGACGCTCGACAGAATCAGCCACGGATTACGGCGAATCCAGCGCAGATCGAGCCGGCTGCCCAGTTCGAACAGCAACAGGCCGAGCGCGACGTCGAGCAGCGGCCGCGCGGCGTTCGCGGAATCGGCATCGATCACGCCAAAGCCGGCCCCGCCGGCTATCAGGCCGATCACCGCATAGCCGGAAATGCGCGGTAAACGCCACGCACGAAAGCAAAGCTCGCCGCATAGACCAGCGACAAGCAATGCAAGACCTGCCCAGAAAATGGCGTCGGGTGAAAGCGGCCACGCTGGCAGAAACGAAAACGCCGAATTCATCGTAATGGGTTCTCCTTGGCAGCAACGGCAGACGACACGAACCGGCGCGCACGCACGCCGTGGCACGAGCGAACCGAGAGCGCTCGTTGTCGCAAGCGCTTCGCGAGGTCAGCGTTGCGAGGTTTCAATGATCGGATGATCGGAATGCGCCGCGGCCGCAAAAAACCGCACGGAGTCGGGCACATTCACGGGATGCGGCAGTAGCAACAGGCACGGTGAAGGAACGCCGTCGACCTTGAATCAGATTCTGTTTGACCGGCACCGTTCCATTGCTGCGCGTGCCGTCCGATGCGGTGGCACGACGCGGAAAAGAATCGGGATTGTGCCATAGCTTTTTCCGCGTCAACCGAAAAGACGTTAACTCGCAGGCAAAACGGTAAAAAAGTACGTTATTTTCATACTGAACGGAAAAAGCGACCTTTTTTCGAGGCATCGCGTCAATTTCGACAACGTCGCAAACGGCGATTCCGCTCCCTGGTGTTACCGCTGCGTGTGTGATTTTGATGTGCGTTTTCGTCCGCAGTTTTGGCGCTCTGGGGGGTTAACGGGGCGCATCGCCAGTCGTCCGTTTACGTGAGCCCGAACGAAATTCATCCAGCCCGATAGGCGAGGCGCTAGCCCTCGTCTTTGCTGTTTACTGGTTTACCGTATGTATACGTAGTAACAGTTAACAAGCTGGCTCGGTTTCTGTGGATAACCTATGTTTACCGAAATAAATCATCGAGTTGTCGGCCGCATAACCGGATGTACAGCATGTGCGGCGGCGGCCGGTATACGCGAGCAACTTTTCGCACTTTTCCCTGCTGTCCGAGTTACCCCGTTTACGTCCACAACGGCTCCACACGACTTGCGCCGGTTAACTGCGCGGTTATCCACAGGTTGCGGTGGATAAGCGCGGGTGCCGGTTAACGTGGTTTACAGAGGGGCGGGGTTAACGAACGGGCGTTAACTCCGCAATGGTCGAAGCCGGTTATCCGATCGTCCCCTGCCGCAACGAACGCAGCAGAAAGCGGGCGGGGTCGATGTCTTCGGCGAGATCGCGTTCGAGCGGCCACGGCTCGCCTTCGATCTGTGACGCGATCAGTTCAGCGCCGAGCGCGGCCCACACCAGCCCGCGAGAACCATAAGCGAATGCGCCGTACAGACCGTCGACGCGCGGCAGATCGAGCGGCCATGCGCCGCGCAGGCGGACGGCATCTCGTGCGGCAGCGGCTTCGTCGGCGAGCTGGCCGATCATTGGCATGCGGTCCGAGGTCACGCAGCGAAACGCAACGCGTCCGCAGAGCGAGGTCAACGACGCGTCATCGAGTGCGTCTGCGAACGACGGCAGCATCTGCGCAACACGCTCGAGATTCTCGCGATGACCGTCCGCGCGCAGCGACGTGTCGGGGTCGTCGAGCTCATAGGTCGCGCCTGTCAGCGTGACACCGTTCACGAGCGGCACCGCATAGCCCTCACCGATCACCGGCAGCGCGAGCGGCGCGACGGTCCCTGCCGGCAGCAAGCTCAATTGACCGCGAATGCTGCGGGTCGGCGCATGACGCAAGCCAGCGATGCGCGCAGCTTCATGCGCACCCGCGACGATCACGACCGGCGCTCGCGCGACCACCTTTCCCGCGATATCGAAGACGGTCCACCGATCGCCGCACCGTTCGAGCCGCGCGACGTCGACGCCGAAGCGTCGTTCGAGCAAGCCGCCTGCCGATGCGAATTGCGCCGCGCAGAGAGAGGCCGGGTCGATCCAGCCGCCGCGCGGAAAGAACCAGCCGCCACGCGCAAGCGGCATGCCGGCGAGTCGTGCTGCATCGGCCGCGGCGACCGGCGTCACGTAGTCGGACGGATAGCGAAACGTGGCGATGGCCTCGCCGATCGCGCGTGCCTCGTCGTCGTCCGCGGCGATCTGCAGCAGGCCGCGATCGCCGCGCGCGAGCCGATGTCCTGCGCTTTCGAGCGCGGCCCAACGATTGAGCGCGTACAGAAAACCCGCCCGCGTGACGCGCGACGCGACGCTGTCGTCGCGCGAAATCATTGGGTGGAAGACACCGGCCGGATTACCCGACGCATCCTGTGCAACCGACCCATGCCGCTCGAGCGAAGTCACGCGCCAGCCGCGTGCCGCAAGTCGCTCTATCACTGCGCAGCCGGCCAGGCCCGCTCCGATCACGACCGCGTGTCGTTCGTCGTGGCCGAACGGCGCAGGCGGCTCATAACGACGCACGCGCCAGCGCGGCGCGAAGCGTCCGACCAGCATCGCGCGTTTCCAGCCGAAGCCGTCGACCTTGCGATACTCGAAGCCGCATTGCGTCAACGCGCGTTTGACGTCGCCCGCGCTGCTATAGGTGGAGAAAGTCGCGTCATCGCCGGCGACACGCGCGAGCGCCTTGAACACCGCCGGACTCCACAGCTCGGGATTTTTCGCGGGCGCGAAACCATCGAGATAGAACGCATCGGCACGCAGCCGTAATGCGGGCAGGCTGTCGAGCGCATCGGCGAAGATCAATGTCAGCACCACGCGGCCGCCTTCGAATTCGAGCCGGTGCGTACCGGGCACGAGCATCGGCCATGCGTTCGCGAGCGTGTCCGCGAGTTCGGCGATCAGCGGGTCGGAGATCGTCGATGCGTGGACGCGGCGCAGATCGGCGGCGCTAAACGGATGCTTCTCGGTCGACACGAAATGCAGCCGCTCGCAGCGCGCGGGATCGGCGCGCCACGCGGCCCACGTGACGAGAAAATTGATGCCGATGCCAAAGCCGGTTTCGAGCACGGTGAACGTTCGACGGCTCTGCCATCTTTCGGGCAATTCGTTGCCGCGCAGAAAGACATATTGAGCCTGCTCGAGCGCGCCGACCGCGCTGTGATAGATGTCGTCGTAGTGCGGTGAAAAGGGGCTGCCGTTGTCGCGGAAAGCGAGGACGGCGGGAATCAGCGGATCGGTCATGCGCGGCAGGAAAACACGCTCAAAAGATCGCTCGAAAGAGCGGGTTCGATGGTCGGAGTCGGCGCGCGCCGCGCGCGAGTCGCCCCAAAAGACGCATCAGGACGCTTTTTAGACGCTTTGCTGCGTTGGCAAAAACCAACGCTAACCCCCGCCAGGACTGGGTTTCAGCCCTCGTTTAGGGGGTGCTGAGGGGCAGAATTTCGATTTCCTTGCAAGAACGGCCTGAAAACCGTGCAATTCCTCGAAACCCTTATCCTGATTGGGTTTGCGCTGCGCTATCATAGCAAGCGCCGCGAAGGGAGCGGCAGCACGGCCGCCGAACAGTGTTCTGTCCGGCGCGGGAGATCTTCAGGATCGGGGCCGCAGCTGCTCGACAGCGCGGTGCGCGCACGTATAATCGGCGCGGTCGCGCTGTTCGTATCAACCTAAACTCAGAAAGGAACCTTAATGAACAAACAGGAACTGATCGACGCTGTCGCAGGACAGACGGGCGCCAGCAAGGCTCAAACCGGTGAAACGCTGGACACGTTGCTTGAAGTGATCAAGAAGTCTGTGTCGAAGGGTGAGGCGGTCCAGTTGATCGGCTTCGGTAGCTTTGGTTCGGGCAAGCGCGCAGCGCGTACGGGGCGTAATCCGAAGACCGGCGAAACTATCAAGATCCCGGCTGCCAAGACCGTCAAGTTCACGGCAGGCAAGGCGTTCAAGGACGCAGTCAACAAGCGCTAAGCAGACTACTGCCGGGCAGTTGACACCCGCGAGAAAAACCCGCCAGTGGCGGGTTTTTTTTCGTCCATGCGTGTGGTTCAAACGCGGCGCGTGCTTCGTTCAGTCATGACGATGCGCGTTCTTGCCGTGGTCATGTCCGCAATGCTCGCAGTCGTCGCGGTGCCCGTGATGATGATGATGGTCGTGATCATGATCGTCGTCATGATCGTGGTCGTCGAAGTCCCACGCCGGGAACGGATCGGGGAACTGCTGCCAGGTTTGTGCCCCGAGCGCGTATTCGTCGTCGCTGAGCAGACAGGCGTCGAACTTCGCGCGCCAGGTGGCGGGGTCGATATCGACACCGATCAGCACGAACTCCTGACGGCGATCGCCGATGGCCATATCGTCCGGCGCGCCGTACCAGTCGGCGGCGATTTCGGCGGCCAGCTCGTCGTCGCCGTCCGGCCATTCGCTGCGATCCTGCGCTGCCCACCACATGCCCGCGGGACCGTGCCGGCAAGCACCACCGGCCTGCGATAGTGAACCGCCGATATCGTTACGCGTCGCGAGCCAGAAGAATCCCTTGCTACGCAGTACGCCCTTCCACTCCTGATGCAGCAGCTCCCACAGCCGCTGCGGATGAAACGGCCGGCGTGCGCGATAGACGAAATAGCCGACGCCATATTCGTCGGCTTCGCTGTGATGCAGGTGGCCGTCTTGACCGCCGTGCTCATTCTCATCTCTGTGCTCGAGCGCCGCGAGCCAACCCGGCGCATTCGACGCTTCGTCGAAATCGAAGCGTCCGGTGTTTAGCACGTCGCCGAGGGGCACGTCGGCGAAGCGGCTCGCGAGTTGTACCGCGCGCGGGTTCAGGCGCGCGAGGATGCGCTGCAAACGCGCGAGCTCTTCCGCGCTGACGAGATCGATCTTGTTCACGACGAGCACGTCGCAAAACTCGATCTGCTCGATCAGCAATTCGACGATCGTGCGGTCGTCGTCTTCGTCGACCGTCACGCCGCGTTCGGAGAGCGCGTCGGCAGACGCGTAATCGCGCAGAAAGTTGAACGCATCGACGATCGTGACCATCGTATCGAGCCGCGCGACTTCGCCAAGCGAGGGCCCTTCGTCGCCGTCGAATGTGATGTTTTCGGCAATCGACATAGGCTCGGCGATGCCACTCGATTCGATCACGAGCGCGTCGAAGCGCTCCTCGCCGGCGAGGCGACGGATTTCGCTTTGCAGATCGTCGCCCACCGTGCAGCAGATGCAGCCGTTCTTCAGTTCAACGATCTGCTGGTCGACGCCCGACAGCTCGGCCGCATTACGCACGAGTGTCGGGTCGATGTTGACGTCGGCGAGATCGTCGACGATCACGGCGACGCGCAAACCGGCGCGATTCGCGAGGATGTGGTTCAGGAGCGTGGTCTTGCCGGCGCCCAGAAAACCGGAGAGCACGGTGATGGGCAATAGCGGCTGGTTCATCGCGGTACGGAATACGGGAAGATTGGAAGGCGTGCCGGGCGCGGGGCCAAATCGTCGGCGTCGCTGCGACGGCGCGACAAAAGCACGAAGTCGCATTGTGCATTAAAATGCGTGCTGCTCGTGCGAGCGACGGCGTTGGAATGGCTTACTGCGCGGGCATCAACTTCCAGCTGCGCAGGATTGCGGCGATTTGCTGCGCGTATTTGTCCCGCAGCGTAGGCGTCTCCGAGTGGTATGCTCCGACCGCCTGCCAGGTATTGCCGTACTTGTTCATCTGGCGGCGCAGATGCCACGCCGCGATATAAACGTTCTTGCACGGCTCCATCAGCGTGCCCTGCGAGATCCCGTACTGGGCGAGCACCGGCAGATGCACCGAATTGATCTGCATCACGCCATAGTCGGTCGAGCCGTTCGCGTTCTTGTGCTGCGCATCCGGCCGGTTGTGCGACTCCTGCCACGCGATAGCCCGTAAGATCAGCGGATTGACCTTCTGATACTTCGCCGCTTCATCGAAGCAGTCGGCGCGCGCGGAGCCGGCCGCGGCGAGCAGCGCGAGCGTGGCGGCAACGGTGACGAGCGGACGTTTCATCGGTCAATAGGACTAAGCAAACCCGAGGTAAGAATCGGTAAGGCAGTTCGCCGACCGCGTTTCGGCCGCAACGGCAAGCTGGCCGGGCGTTTGTCGAGCATCGGGGAAAACCCGCGTCAGCAAACACATAACAGTGGGTCGAACGGCTCGTATCATACCGGCAGTCCGACCTTCGTCAAGTTGGCTAACCGACATAAGACCGTACAAAGCCGGGTAATGGCGCGAGTGTACCGAGCTGGTTAGCTTTCAATTTAATAACAGCTCTGCGATTCCACGGATTCGCATGAGGCGCCTTGTTTTGTTTCAATTCCGACATGAAAAGCTGTTACTGTTCGTTTTTTTCGGACGTCGGGATGCTGGAACTCGAAGCGAAACTCGCTTTTAGGGCCGGCTCACAGACCGACCGGGCGGTAGCTTGCCGCCAGGTCCGCATCGCATGACCGTCGGTGGCAGAGGCTGCCGGCATCGATATCACATCCCATGAGAAGAAATTGTATGGCTTTGCGTCGGGTGGCAACGGCGCTGCTGGTGGCTGGACTGATCACCGCGCAAACTGCACACGCACAGGTGACACTCAACTTCGTCAACGCCGACATCGACCAGGTCGCCAAGGCGATCGGCGCGGCGACCGGCAAGACGATCATCGTCGATCCGCGGGTGAAGGGGCAACTGAACCTCGTGTCCGAAAATTCGGTGCCCCAGGATCAGGCGCTCAAAACCCTGCAGTCCGCGCTGCGCATGCAGGGTTTCGCGCTCGTGCAGGATCATGGCGTGCTGAAAGTGGTGCCCGAGGCCGACGCCAAGCTGCAAGGCGTGCCGACCTACGTCGGCAACGCGCCGACGGCGCGCGGAGACCAGATCGTCACGCAAGTCTTCACGCTGAGGAATGAGTCAGCCAACAACCTGCTGCCGGTACTGCGTCCGCTGATCTCGCCGAACAATACGGTCGCGGCGTACCCCGCCAACAATACGATCGTCGTCACCGACTACGCCGACAACGTGCGGCGCATCGCCCAGATCATCGCGGGCGTCGATAGCGCGGCCGGCCAGGCGGTTGCAGTCGTGCCGCTGAAGAACGCGAACGCGATCGACATCGCGCAGCAGATGAACAAGATGCTCGATCCGGGCTCGATCGGCAGCACGGACGCGACGCTCAAGGTGTCGATCTCATCGGATTCGCGCACCAACTCGCTGCTGATGCGCGCGTCGAACACTGCACGCCTCGCGGCGGCCAAGGAGCTCGCCAAGCAGCTCGACATGCCGACCGCGATGCCGGGCAACATCCACGTCGTGCCGCTACGCAATGCCGACGCGACGAAACTCGCGCGCACGCTGCGCAGCATGCTCGGCAAGGGCGGCGGCGAGGGCTCGTCGGGAGGCGCGAACGAGGCGAACTCGTTCAACCAGAACACGAGCGGCGGCGGCGGTGGTGGCGGCGGTGGCGGTCTGTCGAGCAGCAGCTATTCGACGGGCTCGTCGGGCACGCCGCCGTTGCCGTCGGGCGGCCTCGGCGGCGGCTCGATGAACTCGCCGATGGGCGGCGGCGCTTCGGGCTCGAGCAGTAATACCGGCGGATTTCTCGGCGGCGACAAGGAAAAGAGCGAGGATCAGGGCGGCGGTATGATTACCGCCGATTCCGCGACCAACTCGCTGATCATCACCGCGCCCGAAGCGACATACCGCAACTTGCGCGCGGTGATCGACCAGCTCGATGCGCGTCGCGCGCAGGTGTATATCGAGGCACTGATCGTCGAGCTGAACTCGAATACGAGCGGCAACCTCGGCATCCAGTGGCAGGTCGCGAACAACTCGCTGTTTGCCGGCACGAACCTGCAGACGGGTTCGAGCAACAGCATCATCAACCTGACGGCCGCGGCGGCCGCGGCGGGCGCCACCGGTGCCACGGGCGGCGCCGCCCTCGTGTCCGGGCTCAGCGGCCTGCAACAGGGCCTGAACGTCGGCTGGATTCACAACATCTTCGGCGTGCAGGGTCTCGGCGCGCTGCTGCAGGCGCTGTCGCAGACCGCCGACGCGAACGTGCTGTCCACGCCGAACCTGATCACGCTCGACAACGAAGAAGCGAAGATCATTGTCGGTACCAACGTGCCGATCCAGACCGGTTCCTACTCGAACCTGACGAGCGGCACGACGAGCGCGGCGTTCAATACGTTCGACCGTGTCGACGTCGGTCTGACGCTGCACGTGAAGCCGCAGATTACCGACGGCGGCATCCTGAAGCTGCTGCTCTACACGGAAGATTCGGCAATCGTGAACGGCACGAACAACGCAGCGACGAACCCGGCGGGCCCGGAATTCACGAAGCGTTCGATCCAGTCGACCGTGCTGTGCGATAACGGCGAGATCATCGTGCTCGGCGGCCTGATGCAGGACAACTACCAGGTCAGCAACAGCAAGGTGCCGCTGCTTGGCGACATTCCCTGGTTGGGCCAGCTGTTCCGCTCCGAGCAGAAGACGCGCAACAAGACTAACCTGATGGTGTTCCTGCGCCCGGTCATTCTCGCCGACCGCGACACCACGCAGGCCGTCACGGCGAACCGCTACGACTACATCCAGGGTGTGCAGGGCGCGTACCGTCAGGACAACAACATCATGAGGGATCGCGACGATCCGGTCGTGCCGCCGATGCCGCTCGGCCCGAGCCAGGGCGGGGTGCCGGCGATGAACCTGTTCGACCTGAACCAGATGCGCCGCCAGCAGATGATGCCGCAGCAGGCACCGCAACAGGTTCCTCAACAGGTACCGCCGCAGGCCGTACCCCAAGCTGGCGCGCAGGCCGTGCCGCAAGCTGGCGCGCAGACCACGACCCAACCCGTGCCGCAGACGGTGCCGCAAACCATGCCGCAACCGGTCGTCGTCGAGCCGGCCAGCGGCCCGGTGCCGAGCACGGTGTCGCCGGGAGCGCGTCCGTGACGCAGATGCCCGCGCAAACCGCGCCCTCGCAACGTCCGCTGAACGGTGACGCCGCGGCCGGCGAGCGCGCGGCGCCCTCGCCGCTTGCCGCCCGGCTGGTGCCATACGGTTTTGCGCGCAGCGGTCAGATCCTGGTCGCGCATCAGCATGGCGATAGCCTCGAAGTCTGGATCAGTGAACGCACGAGCGAAGCCGCGCTTGCCGAAGTCGCGCGCAACTACGGCGTGGTGTCGGTCGTGCGCGTGCCCGCCGACGATCTCGCGCAGGCGATCAACCAGGCCTATGCGCGCCAGGACGGCAGCGCCGCGCAGGTGGTCGGCGAAGTGGAAGGCGAAGTCGATCTGTCGCGGCTGATGCAGGACATCCCCGAGGTCGAGGATCTGCTCGAATCGGAAGACGACGCGCCGATCATCCGCATGATCAACGCGCTGCTCACACAAGCGGCGCGCGAGCAGGCATCGGATATTCATATCGAGCCGTTCGAGAATGCGTCGGTGGTGCGTTTTCGCGTCGACGGCACGCTGCGCGACGTCGTGCGGCCGAAGAAAGCGCTGCATGGCGCGCTGATCTCGCGGATCAAGATCATGGCGCAGCTCGACATCGCGGAAAAACGTTTGCCGCAGGATGGCCGCATTACGCTGCGCGTCGGCGGTCGTCCGGTCGACGTGCGGGTATCGACGCTGCCCACCGGCCATGGCGAGCGCGCGGTTTTGCGTTTGCTCGAGAAAGACGCGGCACGGCTCAATCTCGAAGCGCTCGGCATGGCGTCCGATACGCTCGGCCAGTTCGACAAGCTGATCGGCAAACCGCACGGCATCGTGCTGGTGACGGGCCCGACCGGCTCAGGCAAGACGACGACGCTGTATGCGTCGATGTCGCGACTGGAGACGGCGACCACCAACATCATGACGGTGGAAGACCCGATCGAATACGACCTGTCCGGCATCGGCCAGACCCAGGTCAACGAGCGGATCGGCATGAGCTTCGCGCGCGCCTTGCGCTCGATTCTGCGTCAGGACCCGGACGTCATCATGATCGGTGAAATCCGCGACCTCGAAACCGCGCAGATCGCGGTGCAGGCATCGCTGACCGGCCACCTGGTGCTCGCCACGCTGCACACGAACGACGCGGCATCGGCCGTCACACGTCTGACCGACATGGGCGTCGAACCGTATCTGCTGGCGTCGTCGCTGCTCGGCGTGCTCGCGCAGCGGCTGGTGCGGCGCCTGTGCCCCGTCTGCCGCGAGGAGCGCACCGAGGAAGACGGCAGCAAGCGCTGGCATCCGGTCGGCTGCGACCGTTGTGGCCAGTCGGGTTACGCGGGACGCCGCGGCGTCTATGAGCTGTTGCTGATCGACGAATCGATCCGCTCGCTGATCCACCGCAACGCGGCCGATGCCGAAATTCTCGAAGCGGGCCGCTCCCAAGGCATGCGCACGCTGCGCGAGGATTCGGAGCGCTGGCTCGCGTCGGGACTGACGTCGCTCGAAGAAGTGATTCGCGTGACGGGCGGAGCATAAGCGCATGCCGGCATTCCGTTTTGAAGCGATCGACGCGGCGGGCAAGGCACAAAAAGGCGTGCTCGACGCCGACAGTGCACGCGGCGCGCGCACCAACCTGAGGTCGCAGGGACTCACGCCGCTAGTCGTCGAACCGGCGGCGTCGCGCACGCGCGGCGAGCGCAATCAGCGGCTCGCGCTCGGCCGTCGCCTGTCGCAGCGCGAGCAGGCCATTCTGACGCGGCAGCTCGCGAGTCTGCTGATCGCGGGCCTGCCGCTCGACGAAGCGCTCTCGGTGCTGACCGAGCAGTCGGAGCGCGACTACATCCGCGAGCTGATGGCGGCGATTCGCGCCGAAGTGCTCGGTGGTCACTCGCTTGCGAACGCGCTGCAGCAGCATCCGAAGGATTTCCCCGAAATCTACCGGGCGCTCGTCGCGGCCGGCGAGCACACAGGCAAGCTCGGCCTGGTGCTGTCGCGGCTCGCCGATTACATCGAGCAGCGCAATGCGCTGAAGCAGAAGATCGTGCTGGCGTTCACGTATCCGACGATCGTCACGATTATCGCGTTCGGCATCGTCACGTTCCTGCTCAGCTATGTGGTACCGCAGGTCGTCAACGTGTTCGCGAGCACGAAGCAGCAACTGCCGTTTCTGACGATCATGATGATGGCGCTGTCCGGTTTCGTGCGGCACTGGTGGTGGGCGATGCTGATCGGCGTGATCGTGGTCGTGTATCTGGTGCGCGCGACGCTAAGGCAACCGGGGCCGCGTCTCGCCTTCGACCGCTGGCTGCTGACCGCGCCGCTGCTCGGCAAGCTCGTGCGCGGCTATAACACCGTGCGCTTCGCCAGCACGCTCGGCATTCTCACTGCGGCGGGCGTGCCGATCCTGCGCGCGTTGCAGGCCGCCGCCGATACGCTCAGCAACAACGCGATGCGCGAGAACATCGACGATGCGATCGTGCGGGTGCGCGAAGGCACGTCGCTGTCGCGCGCGCTCGGCAATACGAAGACGTTTCCGCCGGTGCTCGTGCACCTGATCCGCTCGGGTGAAGCGACCGGCGACGTGACGACGATGCTCGATCGCGCGGCCGACGGCGAAGCGCGCGAGCTGGAGCGTCGCACGATGTTCCTGACGAGCCTGCTCGAGCCGCTGCTGATTCTGGCGATGGGGGGCGTAGTGCTGGTGATCGTGCTTGCGGTGATGCTGCCGATCATCGAACTGAACAACCTCGTGCAGTAGCAGTAGCCGTAGCGCGAGGAAGAAAGAAAGGATTTGCGCGGCATGCCGTATCGGCCGCGCAACCGCTTCATGTTTCAGCGCACGTAAATGGTGGGACCGCTGGAATTGGCGGGCAGGAAGATTTCCGAGTGTGCGCCGTTGCGGTCAATGATGATCGAGCGGGCGCGAACTTCGGAGAGCCTGGTGTCTTGCATCAGTGTGCTGCCGAGCGACACCGCGTGCGGCGGCTCGCCACCGACGCTGACGATCGCCGCGGCGCCTTCGCTCAACGCGAGGATGCCGAACAGATGGATGTCCTGATTGACGTTGCGGGTGAGCTGTCCGCCGAACAGCGTCGCGGCCTGGTCGGTCGAGACCTGCGCGTGTGCGGCGGCAGCCGGTAGCGGCGCGCCGGACATCGTGGTGAGCGTGATGACCCAATAGGTCAGCGTCGCGCAGAAAGCGGCGAACAGCGCGAGCGACAAGAGGCGGATTTGGATGGCGTTCATGCGCACATTGTACGGACTATTGTGAAAATTGCGGTGGGTTGAAAGCCTTCAACTACATGACATTAAAATGACCGGCCCGGCGTGTTCAATCTGACAACCCGAGCCGAAAAATTCACCTGAAAAGAGGTAGCAAGCTATGCAACTGTCGACCATTCGCCGCGCTGACAACGCGGGTTCACGCGGCCGTCGTCAACGCGGTTTCACGCTGATCGAAATCATGGTCGTGATCGCGATTCTCGGCATTCTCGCCGCGCTGATCGTGCCGAAGATCATGAGCCGTCCGGACGAAGCGCGGCGCGTCGCCGCAAAGCAGGATATCGGCACCGTGATGCAGGCGTTGAAGCTTTATCGCCTCGACAACGGCCGTTATCCGACCCAGGAGCAAGGCCTGCGCGCGCTGATCGAAAAGCCGAGCACCGACCCGGTGCCGAACAACTGGAAGGACGGCGGCTATCTCGAGCGTCTGCCGAACGATCCGTGGGGCAACGCGTATCAGTATCTGAATCCGGGCGTGCACGGTGAGATCGATGTATTCAGCTACGGCGCCGATGGCAAACCGGGCGGCGAAGGCAACGATTCGGACGTCGGGTCCTGGCAATAAGCACGCCGAACCCAGCATCCCGCCAGGCTCGATGATGTTCACGCACGCGCCCTCTTTGTTACTTGGTTGGCCGCTGGTTTCACCGATGCATTGCTGTTTGAATATTCGTTGATCGTCGATGGCCGGCATTATGCGAACGTCCGCTTGCAAGTCCCGTGTGGACACTCCGTGTACGGCTTCGCGGCCGCGCTCCCGGCCACGCCGCGGCCGCGCGGCCGGCTTCACGCTGCTCGAAATGATGGTCGTGCTGGTGATCGCGGGCCTGCTCGTGTCGCTAACCGCGCTTACGATGACCCGCAATCCGCGCACCGATCTGAACGAAGAAGCGCAGCGTCTCGCGCTGCTGTTCGAATCGGCTGGCGACGAAGCGCAGGTGCGCGCGCGGCCGATCGCGTGGCAGCCGTTCGAGGGCGGCTTCCGGTTCGATCAGCGCACCCAGGACGGCTGGCGTCCGTTGCGTGACGATCTGCTCGGGCCGCGTAAGTGGGAAGGCGGCGTGACCGGTGTCGCGATCAGTTACCCGGGCTCGGATTCGCACGCGGATCGCATCGTGTTCGGTACCGAGGCGATCGACGTGCCGGTGCAGGTCACGCTGTTTTCGGCGGCCGGACAGGCGACGATCGTCAGTACCGGCAATGGCCGCTACGAGGTGCGCTGACATGCGGATGCGTCGTTATGGCAGGCCCGCCCATGCCTCTTCTCTCTTCAACATGCGCCCTATCGCGTGCCGAAATGAGCGCGGCTTCACGATGATCGAGGTGCTGGTCGCGCTCGCCATCATCGCGGTCGCGCTTGCCGCGTCGCTGCGCGCCGTCGGCAGTCTGGCGAGCGGCGAAGCCGATCTGCACCGGCGGCTGCTCGCCGGCTGGAGCGCGGACAACGCGCTCGCGGACCTGCATCTGAAGCATGCATGGCCCAACATCGGCTCGACGAGCTTCGATTGCTCGCAAGGCAATCTGCAGCTGCGTTGTACTGAACATGTTACGGCGACGCCGAATCCGGTGTTTCGCCGTGTCGAAGTGATGGTAACGATGCCTGGCCAGTCCGGGAATCTCGCCCAGATGGTCACGGTGGTCGCGAATGAAAACAACCGCTCGCTGTGAGCGCCGCCGCCGTGACGGCGCGCGCGGCTTCACGCTGATCGAACTGCTGGTCGCGATCGCGATCCTCGCGGTGATCGCCGTGCTGTCGTGGCGCGGGCTCGATCAGATCATCCGCGCCCGCACGACGATCACGAACGCGATGGAAGACGAGCGGGTGTTCGCGCAGCTGTTCGACCAGATGCGCATCGACGCGCGCCAGGCCGCCAGCGACGACGAGGCCAGCCAGGCCGCGGTCTCGGTCTCCGGCAACACGCTGCAGATCGTGCGGCACATGGTGCTGCCGGGCGCCGCGCCGCGTCTGCAGGTGGTGCGCTATCAGATCTCGAACGGCCGCGTGGTGCGCTATGCGTCGCCGCCGATCGGCAACGTCGGCGACCTGCGGCGCGCGTTGCACGGCAGCGACGAAGGCTGGAGCGCGGTGCCGCTGATGGGCGGCGTCGGCTCGATCTCGGCGCGGATGTACGTGCCGAAGCTCGGCTGGACCATCCAGATGAACGACGTACAAACCGCAATGAACGAAGCCGTCAACAATCTGAAGGTGCCGCAGCTCGGCAATGCGCCGATGCCGCGTTCGGTGACGGGGCTACAGGTCAGCATCGGCGCGACATCGCTCGCACAGCCGATCACGCGCGTTTTTCTGGTCGGAGAATGACATGACGTTCTCCTCGTCGTTGCCGAAGAAGTCCGCATCCGCTTCACGTGCACGCGAGCGCGGCGCGGCCATCATCAGCGCGCTGCTCGTCGTCGCGCTGTCGGCGATCCTCGTGTCCGGCATGTTGTGGCGCCAGCAGGTGCAGATCCGCCGCATCGAGAATCAGCGGCTGCTGTCGCAGGCCCAATGGGTCGCGCGCGGCGCGCTCGACTGGACCCGGCTGATCCTGCGCTCCGAAGGCGACACGTCGGCGGGCATCACGTATCTGGGCGGCTTGTGGGGCGTGCCGATCGCGAAAACGCGGCTGTCGGACTTTCTCGGCCAGATCGGCGAGGTGCGCGCTGAGCAAGGCGCGGCCACGTACCTGTCGGGCTCGATCGAGGATGCGCAGTCCAGATTCAATCTGCGCAATCTGGTCGCGAGTCCGGCGCCCGGCGTGACGCAAATCAGCGCCGAGCAGATGGCCGCGTATCAGCGCCTGCTGGTGTCGCTCGGCCTGAGCGGGCAGCTCGCCAAAGTGACCGCGCTGCACGTGCGCGCGGGGCTGTCGCAATCGGCGACGCGCTTTCAGACCGGCACCTCGATCAGCAGCTCGCCGCAGGTCGGCGGCGGCGGTATGACGGGCGGCAACTTCACGAACCAGCCCGGCATCGAGGACGGCGACGATAACGTCGGGGTCGCGCCGCTGCTGATGATCGGCGTCGATTCGCTGCTCGACATTCCGGGCTATACGCCGGAGATCGTCGCAAAGCTGCGGCCGTTCGTCACCGTGCTGCCGACGGTCACCGCGATCAACATGAACACCGCGTCGGCTGAAGTGATCGCGGCGGTGGTGCCGGGCATGACCGTGTCGCAGGCGCAGGCCCTGGTCGCGCGGCGCCAGACCGTGTTTTTCCGCAACGCCGGTGACGTGCAGCTCGCGCTGACCGCCGCCGGCGTGCAATCGACGTCGATCGATCCGAATCAGTTCGACGTCAATTCGAGCTACTTTTTAGTCCACGGTAGTGTGCAGCACGAGCGCGCCGAAGTGGATCGCACGACGCTCGTCTATCGCGATCCGCTGACTCACACTACGCGTATCGTGCGGGTACAAGACCAACTATGAATATCGCAATCCACAGAGAGAGTGGCCTTTGAGCACGCTGATCGTCCTATTGCCGCCGCGTGATCCGGCGGTGCCCTCGCAGGAGTGGCAACTGCCCGAGCTGCCGTTCGTGCTGCTCGACAAGGCCGGGCGCACGCAGCGCGCCGGCCGCTCGGCGCTCGCGCTGCTGCCGCGCGCGAACACGACGGTGCTGATGGTGGCCGCGCGCGACCTGCTGCTGATGCCCGCGACGCTGCCGCCGCTGCGCGGCCCGAAGCTGCGCCAGGCGCTGCCCAATATCGTCGAGGATCAACTGATCCAGGACCCGCAGACCTGCCATATCGCGGTTGATCCGCAGGGGCTTGGGGAAGGCCGGCACCTGCTCGCGATCATCGATCGCGGCTGGTTCCGATTCATCTGCGAGGCGTTCACGACGGCGGGTCATCGCAGTCTGCGGGCGGTGCCGGTCACGCGTTGCCTGCCGCCGGCGCCGGTGACCGAAGCTGCCGCGAATGTTGACGAAACAGTCGAAGCGCGCGAGCCGGTGACGGCCGGCGCGGCGAACGTGGCGACGTCGCTGCCGGGCGTCGCACCGGTAGTCGCGCCCGAAGCGCCGTCCATCGTGCCGATGGTGGCCGCGGTGCTCGGTGCGGTCGTGCAGACCGCGCCCGCGCTGCTGGTCGAAGGCGCGGTCGACAGCGGCGTGCCGCGCGTCGAACTGGCGATTGCGCGCGGCGTGCAGGGCGAGGGTCTCGCGGCACCGGCCAATGCGGTGAACGCGACGCTCTCCGCGCTAGCGGGTGCAGCGCCGGTGTCGCTGTACATGCTGACCGAGGTGCCGGGTAATGAGCCGAACCATCCCACCACGAGTCCCGCGCGGCTCGCCTCGCATATCCACGGCGCGAGTCCACTTCCGTTCGAGCAGCTCGCGCGGCGCGCGCTCGAATGCCGCTTCGACCTGTGCCAGTTCGAATTCGCGTCGCAGCCGTGGCGTCTCGATCGTGCGACGCTGCGGCGTCTGCGTCTGCCGATCGTGCTCGCGGTCGCCGCGCTCGTCGTCGCGATCATCGGCGCGAACGTGCAGTGGCTGATGCTCGCGCGTCAGCGCGACGCGATCAACACGCAGATGACGGAGCTGCTGCTCAACACGTTCCCGAAGACGACCGTCGTACTCGACGCGCCCGATCAGATGGCGCGTCAGTTGCAACAGCTGCGCGTCGCGGCAGGTGAGCTGTCGCCGGAGGATTTTCTATCGCTCGCCGACGGCCTCGCACGCTCGTTGTCGCCACTGCCCGTCAACGGCATCGCCGCGCTCGACTATCACGAGCATCGCCTCGACGTGACCTTCAAACCCGCGATCAAGGTCGACCCCGACTTCGCCAAGCGCCTCGCGCGCAATGGCCTGACTGGCGCGATCGACAGCAGCACCGGCAAGTGGACCATCAGGAACGGACAATGAAAGCTCAACTCGCTCAAACCTGGGCTGGCTTTTGGGACCAGCGCACCGATCGCGAAAAGGCGCTGCTGACGTGGGGTGGCGCCGCGCTCACCGTGGCGATCGCATGGTCGGTGCTATGGGCGCCCGCGCAGGAAGGCCGCGCGCATCTGCGGGAATCGCTGCCCAGCCTGCAGCGGCAGCTTGCGCAGATGACCGCGCGGGCGAACGAGGCGCGTTCGCTGTCAGCGGCCGCGCAAGGTGTCGCGCCGACCGGCGCGGCGCTGAAGGACGCGCTCTCCGCATCGCTCGGCGAGCATGGCCTCGCCGCGACGCAGGTGCAGTTCGTCGGCAACGCGGTACAGGTGCAGATGAAAAACGTGGCGTTTCCGGCCTGGACCACATGGGTCGATGACGTGCGCAAGCAGTTCAAGGTGCAGGTCTCCGAGGCGCACATCACCGCGTTGAAAGACGACGGCCAGGTGGATCTGACGGTCGCGCTGCAACCGTCGACCGCGAAATAACGACGCGCCGCTCGCTACAGGATCTCGCATGAATTACTGGATGTGGCGCCTGCGTAGGGCGCTGCCGTGGCTGGTGGTCGCCGTTTTGTCGGTGGCGGCGGTGACGCTCGCGTTGCTGCCGGCCGCCTGGATTACGCCGCAGTTCGCGCGGCAAACCCATGGGCACGTCAATCTCGTCGACGCGGAGGGCTCGCTGTGGCACGGCTCGGCGACGCTGATGCTGGCCGCCGGCTCCGATATGAGCGCGGCGACGCTTCTGCCTGGGCGGATCGAATGGCGCACCGCGTTCTGGCCGCTTTTCACCGGCCGCCTGCGCATGGTCATGCGTCATAGCGAGGCGATGCCCGACCCGATCACGGTCGATGCGACGCTGCGCGGCGCAACCGTCACGCCGGGCGTGCTCGCGGTGCCGGCGTCGCTGCTCGCGGGGCTTGGCGCGCCATTCAACACGCTCGATCTGCAGGGCAATGTGCAGTTGTCGTGGACCGACTGGCGCAGCTTCAACGGCGAAGCGTTCGGCCAACTGACGATGACGC
This sequence comes from Paraburkholderia atlantica, assembly GCF_000092885.1. NCBI lineage: Bacteria > Pseudomonadati > Pseudomonadota > Betaproteobacteria > Burkholderiales > Burkholderiaceae > Paraburkholderia > Paraburkholderia atlantica. The sequence continues at coordinate 3,488,353 of NC_014117.1, forward strand.
TCGACGATGTCAGCTCACGCGTGTCGCTCGTGAAGCCGCTCGGGTCGTACCGGGTCAGGTTTCAGGCTCAGGGCAAGTTGTCGGCGCTCGATCTGAGTACGATCAAAGGACCGTTGACGCTGACCGGCAGCGGCACGATGTCGGCCGCATCGACGTCGTTTCGTGGCACGGCGAGCGCCGCGCCGGAACAGCACGATAACCTCGCCGGCCTGCTGAATCTGCTTGGCCGGCCGAGCGGGCCGGATACGGTGGCGCTGACGTTCATGCACTGAGGTGCGCTTCGTGCGCGTAGCGCGATGTAAAAAGAGGCATGGCCGCGAATCGCGGCCATGCCTCTTCTATATTGCGATTCTGCTGCGCGAGGGGCGCAGCGGGCAATTATTTGCTCTGCACCCGCGCTTGCGGCGCGTTGCTCTGTGAGATGGACGCCGCGCCGACTGTCGCTGCCGCAGCCGCCGGAGCCGATGCCGGCAGCGGCGCGGGCGCCGCGACATCGCCGGTCTCGCGATTCATCTGCGAAGCATCCCAGCCGCCGCCGAGCGCCTTCACGAGTCCCACCGACGACACCATCCGCTGCCCGGCGATATTCTCGAGCTTCTGTTCGGCCGTGAACGCCGTGGTCTGCGCGGTCAGCACGTTGACGAAGCCGACCGTACCCGCCTTGTACTCGTTCGTCACGATGGCGAGCGCCTGGCGCGCCGAGTCGACCGCCTGCCGCTGCACGACGATTTCCTGCTCGAGGATCCGCAGCGACGCGAGGTTGTCCTCGACGTCCTGGAACGCGGCGAGCACCGTCTGCCGATAGGTCGCGACATCCGCGTCATAGGTGGCGCGGGCGGCCTCGGTTTGCGCCTTGCGCAGGCCGGCGTCGAAGATCGTCCCGGCCAGTTGCGGGCCGAGCGTCCAGAAGCGCGACGGCAAGGACAACAATTGCGAGAACACTGAATTTTCGAAGCCGCCGGTCGCCGACAGCGTCAGCGACGGGAAGAACGCGGCGATCGCCACGCCGATCTGCTCGTTCGCCGCTGCGGCCTTGCGTTCCGCCGATGCGATATCCGGCCTGCGTTCGAGCAGCGCGGACGGCATCTGCGCGGGCACGGCGGGCGGCGTCGCGGTAAGCGGCATCGGCGGCAGCGAGAACATCGACGCGGGCACGCCGATCAGCACCGCGATCGCGTGCTCGTCCTGCGCGCGCTGGATGCCGTTGTCGATCGCGGCGGCCTGCGCCGATTGCAGCTGCGTTTGCGCCTGGATCACGTCCGAGCGCGCGGCGACGCCGGCCGCGTACTGATTCTGCGTGAGCTGCAGCGAGCGCTGATAGGCGAGGACGGTGTCGTCGAGCAGCTTCTGCGTGGAGTCGAGCGCGCGCAGCAGGAAATAGGTCTGCGCGAGCGTGGCCTGAGCGGATAGGCGCGCGTTCGCGAGGTCGGCGGCCGCGCCCTGCTGGCCGGCTTTCTGTGCGTTGACCGAGCGCGTGACCGAGCCCCACAGGTCCGGCTCCCAGCTTGCCGTCATCTGGACGTTGAAGCTGTTATTGATGCCCTCGCGACTGGTCGCCGTCGTCGCATTGCCACCGGTTTGCGTGCCGTTGCCCGAGCGGGTCGCGCCCGCCGACGCACCGATGATCGGGAAGTACGCGGCCCGCGCTTCGCCGACGAGCGCGCGCGCCTGCCGGTAGTTCGCGGCGAATTGCGCGATCGTCTGGTTCGCGGCGTTGAGCTTGTCTTCGAGTTCGTTGAGCTTCGGGTCTTCGTAGATCGCCCACCAGTCGCCGCGGTCGTGTTGATCGGCGGGTTCGGCGACTTTCCAGCCCGGTGCGGCTTCTTTAAACGACGCCGGGATCTCGGTAGCCGGCCGTTGATAGTTCGGGCCGACCGCGCAGGCGGCGACGAGTGCCGCGCAGGCCACGCTGACGGCAAGGGACAGGACGCGCGGCGCAATTGCCCGCGCGCGCGAGATTCGAACAGACTGCATGCAATGAATTCCTTCTGGACGCCGCGGTATGGCCGGGAACGGCGCCACCGGCCGGGCGAGATCGTGGTCTGCCGGAATGTTAGCGTATGGGCCCGCGCGAGCGCGGGAAACTGAAAGCTGAAAGGTTAATGCGAGGCGGCGCGCAGGTGTGTTACTTGCCGTGACGTGATGGTTACGCGTTGTTACCGGCAGCGCGAGGGGCTGCGGGTTTGCGGTGGTTCGGATGGCGAGAAAAGCCCGCGGCGAATCGATGCGCCTTCAAAGCCTCGTTTCTGCGGATTGGGCCTGCTGGCGTTGACGCTGATGCTGGCCGCGAGCTTGCCAGCCGAAGCCCGGCAGGACGCCCCACCGGATGCGAAGCAAGCGTTGCCGCTGCCGGCCGTCGCAGCGACGACCTTTTCCGACGCAATCGCGAAGCTGTCCTTCGGCAATACGATCTCGCTGGATTCCCCGACCACGGCGTTGCCGTTCTTCGCCCGCTTCGTTTCCCGTCGACGCTCGGCCCAAGCGAGCAGCGCGACACCCACCGACCCTCCCGGCAGCACGAACAATCCAGCGAATAATGCAAGCTTCCACCAGCGGTGCCGGCCATGGAAGCTATGGAGTGCGGAATCGGTCAGTGAGCGGCTGAGGCCGCCAAGCGTGTTTTTGAGGTACCGCATTCGGGGGGAAATCCTTTGGCGCAGGTCGCGAGGTGAGCGGCGTGCGGTCGATCGGTCAGAACATGGTCTCGAATGGCGCAGAACGCGCGAAACTCATTGCTTGTCATAATATTGACCATGCAAGCAAATTTCAAGATACTGTGCGGCGAAGATGATTCGACTGTTGTTTTTAGGTTGGCTCGTTGCGCACCGCAAATGTGATTTGACTTGTCTGCTTAGGCAGCTAAACTTCGTCTTGCCTGGATGTTTCGGATACCCCATGGTTGATGGCCCCTACAAAGCGGACGAAGTCGAGCTGACAAGCAGTCTTGGCTACTATCTGACGAAAGCGCGCAACGTGCTGGTCGAGCGCACGGACCGTGCCGTCAAGCCGCTCGGGCTCACCGCGCAGCAGATCGGCGTGATTCTGATGCTGTCGTCGAGACGCGCGAGCACGCCTTTCGAGCTGTCGCGCGCAATGTCGTACGACAGCGGCTCGATGACGCGACTGCTGGATCGCCTGGAAAAGAAAGGCTTCGTCGTGCGCACGCGCAGCAACGACGACCGACGCATGGTGAAGCTGGAACTGACGCCGCAGGGCCATGAGGCCGCGCGGCAGTTGCCGAACCTGGGCGCGACCGTGCTGAACGACCAACTGCGCGGCTTTACCGCCGAGGAGCACGCGACGCTGATTCACCTGCTCGCCCGTTTCATCGCAAACGGTCCCGAGGGAGAAGCCGACGTGGGTTGCGGACCGCCGCCACCACCGCCGGACGAGCCGCGGCGATGAGCCGAAGCATGCGTCGAAGCGCGGTCGTCGTCGGATGGCGGCGGCGCTTCATCACGAAGTACTAGCAAGACAATCACAAGACGCCTGTCCCACGCATCATTGTCACCAGATATCTGTCTGGGCAGAGGGTGATGTGGCATGTAAGCATCATGTTTGAAAGACCTGATAAAGCTGCCACGACAAGCTTTTCCGCCTGAGGAGAACAAAACCTATGGATGCCACGGCCCCCAACGCCGCGCTGCCCGCAGCCGAACCCGCTCCGCTCAAAGGCGGCACGCTCGCGCTGTTGACCGTCGGCCTTGCGCTCGGCACCTTCATGGAGGTGCTCGACACCTCGATTGCGAACGTCGCGGTGCCGACCATTTCCGGCAGCCTCGGCGTCGCGGCCAGCCAAGGCACCTGGGTGATCTCGTCGTACTCGGTCGCTTCGGCGATCGCCGTGCCGCTAACCGGCTGGCTCGCGCGACGCGTCGGCGAGGTACGACTCTTCACATTGTCGGTGCTGCTATTCACGATCGCGTCGGCGGCCTGCGGTTTCGCCCATAACTTCGAATCGCTAATCGCATTCCGGCTTGCGCAAGGGCTGGTGTCCGGCCCGATGGTCCCGCTGTCGCAGACGATCCTGATGCGCTCCTACCCGCCCGCGAAACGTGGCCTCGCGCTAGGCTTATGGGCGATGACCGTGATCTGCGCGCCGATCTTCGGCCCGGTGATGGGCGGCTATATCACCGATCATTTCACGTGGCCGTGGATCTTCTACATCAACGTTCCGATCGGCCTGTTTTCGGCGTTCTGCGCATATCTGCTGCTGCGCGGCCGCGAGACCCGGACGACGCGCCAGCGCATCGACGTGGTGGGTCTCGTACTGCTCGTGACCGGCGTGTCGTGTCTGCAGATGATGCTCGATCTCGGCAAGGACCGCGACTGGTTCAACTCGACGTTCATCGTCGCGCTCGCCGTGATCGCGCTGCTGTCGATCGCGTTTCTCCTCGTGTGGGAGTTGACCGAGGAGGAGCCGATCGTCGACCTGTCGCTGTTCAAGGATCGCAATTTCGCGCTTGGCGTCGTGATCATTTCGTTCGGCTTCATGGCGTTCTTCGGCTCGGTGGTGATCTTTCCGCTATGGCTGCAAACGGTGATGGGCTACACGGCCGGCCTCGCGGGTCTCGCCACCGCACCGGTCGGACTGCTCGCGCTGTTTTTATCGCCGATGATCGGCAAGAACATGCACCGGCTGAATTTGCGCATGGTCGCGAGCTTCGCGTTCATCGTGTTCGCGATCGTATCGTTCTGGAACTCGACGTTCACGCTCGACGTGCCGTTCGGCCACGTGATCTTGCCGCGGCTCGTGCAGGGCATCGGCGTCGCGTGCTTCTTCGTGCCGATGACGACGATCACGCTGTCGAGCGTGCCCGACGAGCGTCTTGCGAGCGCGTCGGGTCTGTCGAACTTTTTCCGCACGTTGTCGGGCGCGATCGGCACCGCGATCAGCACGACGTTCTGGGAAAACGACACGATCTATCATCACGCGATGCTCGCCGATACGGTCAACACGTATTCGGCGAACACCAACGCCTATACGAATGCGCTTGCGGGAGCCGGGCTGTCCGGCGACAGCCTGACCGCGCAGTTGAACCAGGTGGTGACGAGCCAGGCGTACATGATGGCCACCAATGACTTTTTCCGCATCTCGTCCGCGGCGTTTATCGTGCTGGCCGTGCTTGTGTGGATCACTAAGCCGCGCAAGGGCACCGGGCCCTCATTAGGACACTGAAGCGAACACGCGGCAGTGGCGAATGCATCGCCGCTGCCGCCGCTGCTTCAGCTATTGCGACATCGCTTCGCCATTCGGCAGCGTAGTGGTCTTTCCGGGCATCGTCTCCGGATGCGTCGCATCGGGTGCGTTCTGCGATGGCGTCGCACTGCCTTGCGGCGCGCTGGCGGCTGTGCCCGTGGTGCCTCTCACATACTGTTTGAAATCGGCACCGGCTTCCCAAGGATTCGGCTTGCAGCCGAGCGAGCTGTCGCAGTGTGCGGAAAAGCCGATCGTAACGGTGCCATCCGGACCCGCGGCGCGCGTGATCTGAAACGCGAGCGCGCGCTTGCCGCCGTCGGGGCCGGCGGTCTGGATCAGCGAGTCGTTAGAGGTCTCGATCTTGTACTTCGAATGGCTTGCGACCCATGTTTGCGCCCGTTGCCACCACAGGTCGCATTCGGCCTTGTTCGAACACGTCAACGGCTTGGTCGCGATCTGCATGACGTCCGGATTGACCTGACCCTGCGTTGAACATCCCACTGTCGCTACGAGACACAGTGCGGCCAACAGAGCTTTGTTCTTCACGTCGATACCTCCCCTGTGGAGCCTGTCATAACATTTTGGACCACCTCATCGAAGCGGTGTTTCACCGAGATCAGAGAATCACGACGACGCGCGGAGTATTTGCCGATTCCACGCACGGCGCAACAGCGCAATCCGTAGAGGTTACCTGCGCGTGATTCGGGGCCAAGAAAAAGCGGCCACATGGGCCGCTTGAATCACTTCTGCAGCTACTGTGGTCCGAACGCTCAGACACTGAAACGATTGAGCGTATAGGCCCGATACGCAGCGACGAACGCATCGAACGAACCAACCTCCTCGCGTTCGAGCTTCGCCTGTTCGTCGAGCGATTGCACCGCGAGGGCCGCAAACGCCTTGGACTGTTCGGCATCGAGCGGACGCGCGCGGAAGTACGCGGCGTGCGCTTCGCTTTGCGCTAGGCCGAACGCGAGGAAGCTCTGCTGCTGGTCACGCATCGTTTGCAGCACGCGCGCCGATGGCGTCAGCGATACGTCCGCGAGCTTCGCGCGTTGCGCGGCGACCGCGCGCGCGTGTTCGTCGCCGCCCTTCAACCGATCGAGCACGGCCGCCGCCGCGTCGATTTTCACGAGCAGTTCGTCAGCCCAGTCGATCATCGCGACCGGCTTGCCGTCGCGAACCAGTTCGAGGCCCGGCTTGCGGCCTTCCATCGTCACGCGGCCGAAGTTCTGATTCGCTTCGGTGTATGCGGGCGGAGGCAGCGGCGCGCTGTCGTCGAACGCACACACGAGCAGGTAAGCGTCGAGAAAGCGCGATGTTTCGAGCGAAATGCCGTTCGGCTCGAACGGATCGATGTCCATGCAACGCACTTCCACGTATTGCACGCCGCGCACTGCGAGCGCATGCAGCGGCCGCTCACCCGGATACGTGACGCGTTTCGGACGAATCGTCGAATAGAACTCGTTTTCGATTTGCAGAACGTTGGTGTTGATCTGCACCCACTCGCCGTCGCGTTGCGTACCGATCTGCTCGTAGGCGGGATACGGCTGGCTCACGGCTTTCGCGAGCGCGTCCAGATAGCCGGGCAGCGTGTCGTAGTCGGCGTGCAGCGCGGCTTGCGCGGTCGTGTTCGAATAGCCGAGGTCGCTCATGCGCAGGCTCGTCGCGTACGGGCGATACAGCGTGTCGGCGTCGAACGTGTCGAGCGTGTGTTTGCGATCGCGGAGGAATCGACGATCGAGCGCCGGCGACGCGCCGAACAGATACATCAGCAGCCAGTTCGTGCGGCGGAAATTGCGGATCAGCGCGAGATAGCGGTCGGACTGGAAGTCGACGGCGTTCGCGGTGGATTGCTGATCGGCGTGCAGCAGGCGCCACACTTCTTCGTTCAGCGAATAGTTGTAGTGGATGCCTGCGATGCACTGCATCGTGCGGCCATAGCGCAGCGCGAGGCCAACCCGATACACGTACTTCAGCTTGCCGATGTTGGACGTGCCGTAGTGCGCGATCGGAATGCCGTCGTCGGTGGCGGGCAACAGCCCCGGCATCGAGTTGTTCCACAGGATCTCGTCGCCGAGCTCCGCGTAGACGAAACGATGCAGCACGTCGAGCTGCGCGAGCGTTTCGGCGGCGTCCTGCTCGGCCGGCGTGATCAGCTCGAGCAGTGCCTCGGAGTAGTCGGTCGTCAGCGACGGATGTGTGAGCGCCGAGCCGAGCGCGCGCGGATGCGGCGTCATCGCGAGCTGGCCGTCGCGCGTTACGCGCAGGCTTTCCCTTTCGATGCCGCGCAGGCCGCGTATCAGCGCATCGCGCTGCGGGCTCGAGTCGAGCACGGACAGGCGGTGCGAAAGCGCGTCGGTCGTGCAGGATGGTGTGGTGTTTGGCATTGATGCAAGTCGGGCGTTGCCGGCCGCCGTGTATCGCCAGACGATTCACAGACGATGTAGCGGCTGACAACGTTCGGCGGAATTTTCAGTAGCGGGCACTTTAACATCTCGCCAGAACGGCTGCTTGCGGCCGCTTCGGCGGGATTTGAGCGGGTACGTCGGGGTCACGCTGAACGACGCCATCGCCATCGGTACCTCGTGACGACGCTCGGCTCAACTCACCCGCCGCGCGCCGCGCCCGCCCGATCCGCTACCTCGTTCCACAGATGCATCGCGGCATACGCGCGATAGGGCCGCCACGCGTCGGTGCGACTGCGCTGCTGCGCGGGCCGTACCAGCGAAGGATCGCGCGCGCTGATCGATTGCATCAGCACGAGATCCGACGCGGGCCATGCATCGGGATCGCGCCATGCGCGCATCGCGACGTATTCGACGGTCCATGGGCCGATGCCCGCGAGCGCGAGCAACGCGGCCCGCAGGCCGGCGGCGTCGACGGTATCGCTGCTGTCGAGCGGCACGTCGCCGCTCGCGACCGCGCGCGCGAAGCCTTGCAACGCGGCGACGCGTTTACCAGGCATGCCGATCTGCGCGAGATCGACTTCGGCGAGCGCGGCCGGCGTCGGAAAACGCCACGCGGTGTTCTGATGCGGATGCCCGTCGATGCGTTCGCCCGCGCGCTGCACGAGCCGTCCGATGATGGTCGTCGCGGCCTTCACGCTGACCTGCTGACCGACGATCGCACGCACCACCAGTTCGAAGCCGGACCACGCGCCCGGCACTCGCAGGCCAGGCACCGCGGCGACGAGCGGCGCGAGCCACGGGTCGGAGGCGAGTCCGGCGGCGATCTTCTTCGGATCGGCGCGCAGATCAAACATCTTCGCGATTGGCGCGGCGAGTGCATCGGCATGCCGGCTCGCCGGCCCGTCAATGCTAGCGACGATGCAGCGCTTGCGCGGATGCAAGCGCACGCTGAGTGTGCCGCTGTCGCCGTCCCAGTCGATCGCGCGACGATACGCGCCGTCTTCGACGGCTTCTACACCAGGCGTCGCGCGGCCGCTGAAAAAGCGCAGCAGCCGCGGCCAGTCGAACGGTGCGTTGAACGGTAATTCGAGAGTTGCGACGTCGTTAAGCGTGCTCAAGCGGCGTGATCCAGTTTGGAGTGGTGGGAGTCGTCATCGGGGCGGCTTGCGCGGCGGCGTGGCGCGTCGCTGGCTGAAGCGTCGCCTGCGTGCTGAGCCTCATTGTCGAGCAAGGCGGCCTTACGCGGCAGCCCCCAGCGATAGCCGGCGAGCGCCCCGCCCTTCTGCACGACGCGATGGCAAGGAATCGCGAGCGCGACCGGATTGGTCGCGCATGCACTCGCGACGGCGCGCACAGCGCGCGGCGAGCCGACCGCCTCGGCGATCTGCGAGTAGCTGCGCGTCTCGCCGTACGGAATGCGCCGCAGCGCATCCCACACGCGCTGCTTGAACGCGGTCGACGCGATATCGAGCGGCAGGTCGAAGTCCTGGCGCGTGCCGCGCAGATATGCGTCGATCTGCGCGATGAACGGCGCGAGCCGCCCGGCGTCTTCGCGCAGCTCGGCGTTCGCGAACTCGCCACGCAATTCGTCGATCAGCAGCGCGGTGTCGTCGCCGAAACCGATCTTGCAGATGCCCTTATCGGTCGCCGCGACCAGCACGACGCCCAGCGAGGTCGGCGCGCTCGCGTAGCGCACCGTGAGCCCGGCGCCCTTGCGCCGGTACGCGGACGGCGCCATGCCGAGCTCGGCCGGCGCGCTGTCGTACATGCGCGACGGCGAGCCGAAACCGGCGTCGAGCGTCGCGCGCGTGACGTCGGCGCCGCCCTGCAGTGCATCGCGCAACGCGGCGCCGCGCTGCGCGGCCTGGTACTGACGCGGCGACACGCCGACCACGCGCTTGAACAGGCGCTGCAAATGGAACGGGCTCACGTGCACGGCGTCGCTGAGTTGCGCGAGCGTGAGGCGCTGCTGCGGATCGGCGTCGAGCGCGGCGCACGCCCTCGCGACGATGTCGAGCTCGCGCGGCAGGCCGCCGGGCTGGCAGCGCTTGCAATCGCGAAAGCCCGCGGCGCGCGCGGCGGCGGCATCGGTGAAAAAGGCGACGTTTTCGCGGCGCGGCTGGCGCGACGCGCACGACGGCCGGCAGAACACCCCGGTCGTCCTGACCGCGTAGAAGAATGAACCGTCGGCATCGCGGTCGCGGCGGGTGACGGCGTCCCAGCGTTCGTCGTCCGTGCGCCACTGTTTGGTGTCGACGTCGGCGGAGGTGCGCATTTGGGTCGAATGGCGAGTGGTAGCGTTCATGATGTCTTGGGCCCCGGATGGGCAGTCAGTGTCGATGCTCATCAATCTAGGCCCCTTCACTACACAGTACGCGCCGGTTCTTGCTCTGTCATTCGGACGCGCTTGTCCTTATCCGTCGTGGGGTCAAACCCGGCAATTCGCAGACTGAAGCGCCGCGGAACGCCCTGCGGCCGGGCGTTTTGCCCAAAAGTGCGACAATTTCGCACGATGTCGGGTTTTCCCTTAAAAAGTTATTGCGTCGCACCAAGCCGATGTGTATATTAGTACCTGTCTCCTCCATGTCTCCTCCTGATATGGATTCAGCCCGCTCCAATTGAGCGGGCTTTTTTTTGCCCGCCGATCCGCCCCCGCCCTTTCTCCTACACTTCCTAATCGGTTCTCCGTACTGGCGAAAGGGCGTTCGACATGAAAATCCACATTCGCGAGATCGACCACGTCGTGATCCGGGCGACGCACGTCGAAACCCTCGCGCGCTTTTACTGCGACGTACTCGGTTGCAGCGTTGAAAAGGAGCAGCGCGAACTCGGCCTCACGCAACTGCGTGCGGGCCGATCGCTGATCGATCTGCTGCAGGTCGGCGCGAAGCTCGATCGCGCGGAAAACGGTGAGGCGGGCACGGGGCGCAACATGGATCACCTGTGTCTGCGCGTCGAGTCCTTCGACGCCGACGCGCTGAAGGCGCATCTGAGCGCGCACGGCGCGCGGCTCGGCGAACAGGGGGTGCGTTACGGTGCAGACGGATTCGGGCCGTCGCTGTATCTGTTCGACCCGGAGGGCAACATGGTCGAACTGAAGGGGCCGCCGGAGGCGGCACGACTCACGTCGCTCTGAATGCGCCAACGAAGCAGCGCAAAAGCCGGCTAAGACTCTGTGCCATCAGGCGTCGGCGGGCGCTTTGAGTACGGTCCAGTCGATCTTCACCGCATCGGCTTCGGCGCTGCCGAGCCAGGCTTCGCCGTCCTGCACGGTGCATTGCAGCCGCATCGTGCGTTCGGCGAGTGAGCCGAGCGACGCCGCGACGTCCTCGCCGAGCGTCCAGACCGTCACGTTGCGCAGGCGCTCGACCTTGTTGCGCACACCCTGCCACCAGATTTCCGAGGTGCGCCCGCCATACGCGATCACGACCACGTGATTGGCCCGGCCGCTCGCCTTCGCGATACGGCGCTCATCGGGCTGGCCGACCTCGATCCAGGTATCGATCGCGCCGGTCAGATCCTTCGCCCACAGATCCGGCTCGTCGACATCCGACAGACCTTTGCAAAACTCCAGCCGCTCCTGCGCGAACAGCGCAAACGCGGCGACACGGACCATCATCCGTTCGTCGGTTTCCGACGGGTGACGGGCGATCGTCAGCGAATGGTCGGCGTAATAGTGCCGGTCCATGTCCGCGATCTGCAATTCCGCCTTGTATATTGTCGATTTGAGAGCCATGCCGTTGCTAAACCAGGCGCTCGCTCCACCGGAGCGCAGCGAAAATGAATCGTCGACGGCGCGTTGCCGTTTCTTGTGTTTGCTGTACATCGTCTGTTCCTCCCGCGCCGTCAGCCGGTGCCTATGACACGGAAGGAAGCATTTACCGGGCCACCGCTGCTTCCATGGCGGTACCGTACACGTCGTGAGCCGCCTCCCGCAGCGCCTCGAGCACGACAGCGGCCGCCGGAGACAACAGATGCGACTGGCGCGTGATGATACCGAATGTGTCCATCCTGCACGGTAAATCGATCGGTACACGCTTCAATACCCCGTACTGTTGGTACTGACGCGCCACTTCATCGGGCAATACGGCCAACATGTCGCTTTGCAGCAGCAGACTCGAAATCGCGAGGAAGTTGTTCGTATTGACGACGTTCTGCGGCGGATTCAGGCCGATTTGCGAAAACATCAGATCGAAGCGGTGACGCAGCACGCTGCCGGGCGGATGCAGCACCCACGCCGCGTTGACGATACCGCGCAGCGTCAAACCCGTTTCGTTTTCGAGCGGATGACCGGGACGCGCGACCACGCACAACGGCTCGTCGGCGAGCGGTTCGTAGCGCACGTCGGTCTTGAACTGGTTCTGCCGTTCCAGCACGCGGCCGATCATGATGTCGAGATCGCCTTCGGCGAGACGCGGCAGCATCACGTCCGAGGTCTCGACCTCGGTCCAGATCTGCAGTTGCGGATACCGCTCCTTCACGCTCGCAATCGCGCGCGGCACCATCGTCGCGGCGGCCGCGGCGATCACGCCGATGCGCACCTGACCCGCGAGCCCCGAGCGCAGCGCCGAGATTTCGTCGTGTGCCTGGCTCAGGTTCGACAGCACCATGCGCGCGTGGCGGATCATCACCTCGCCATACAGCGTCGCGTGCATGCCGTGCGGTGTGCGGTCGAACAGGCTCACGCCGAGCATGTCCTCGAGTTCTTTCAACAGGCGCGACGCGGCCGGCTGCGTCATGCCGAGCACGTCGGCCGCGCGGCGCACGTTGCCCTCCTCCTCCATCGCGGCAAGCAGCAGCAACTGGCGCGTCTTCAGCCGCGCGCGCACGAACCAGTTCGAATAGCTACGCGTCATTGCAGGGTCTCCAGGTCTTTTCGAGCGATGTTTGTACGTTCTTCCTCCGAAGTTCCCATGATGCCATATCGAAACTGATATCGGAGAAGCCTAAAAAGGGATTGGAAAGTTATTGGGACCGCTCATACCATTCGTGGACTTTTGTGAACTTCCGGTGCGCCTTTTCCGCCGATGAACCGCGATCCGCTCGTCCCGCTCGTTACCAGCCCGTTTCGCCATTACATCAATGGCGGATGGGAGACGGGCGCGACCGCGGGCGTGTCGCTCAATCCGTCGGATCTCGACGAGCCGGTCGGCGAATACGTGCGGGCCGACGTGCGGCAGACCGACAGCGCAATCGAGGCGGCGCACGCGGCGTTTCGCGACTGGTCGCTCGCTTCCGCGCAGCGCCGCGCCGACGCGCTCGACGCGATCGGCAGCGAAATGCTCGCGCGCCGCGAGGAACTGGCGCGCCTGCTCGCGCGTGAAGTCGGCAAGGTGCTGCCCGAGGCGCTCGCCGAAGCGACGCGCGCGGGGCAACTGTTCAAGCTGTTCGCGGCCGAGGCGCTGCGCGCGTTCGCCGAACCGCTCGCGTCCGCGCGTGCCGGCGTCGAAATCGACGTGACGCGCGAGCCGCTCGGCGTAGTCGGCATCATCGCGCCGTGGAGCGCGCCGCTCGCGATCGCCGCGGCGAAGATCGGCGCCGCGCTGGCACATGGCAACTGCGTCGTCTACAAACCGGCCGAATCGGTGCCGGCCTGCGCGGCGGCGCTTGCGTCGATCATCAGTCGCGCGGGCTTGCCGGCCGGCGTATTCAACCTCGTGATGGGCAGCGGCCGCAAAGTCGGTGCGCGAATCGTCGCGCATCCGCTCGTCGCGGCGATCAGCTTCACCGGTTCGTCCGATACCGGTACGCGTGTGCTGCAGGCCGCCGCCACGCGCCAGGCGCGCGTGCAGCTCGAGATGGGTGGTAAGAATCCGTTCGTCGTGCTGGCCGACGCCAATCTCGACGGCGCGGTCGATGCGGCGCTGACCGGCGCCTTCAGCGCGACGGGCCAGCGCAGCACCGCGGCCGCGCGGCTGATCGTCGAACGCGCGGTGTTCGCGTCGTTCGTCGACGCGTTGCAGGAAAAGCTCGCGAAACTCACCGTCGATCACGCGTTGAAGCACGGCACCGACATCGGCCCGGTGGCGAACGCCGCGCAGCTCGAACGCAATCTCGAATACGTGCGCGTCGGCGAGCAGGAAGGCGCGCAGTTGCTGCGTGGCGGGCGGCAATTGCAGCGTGCGACACACGGCTATTTTTTCGAGCCGGCGCTGTTTATCGGCGAACCGGAGCATCGCATCGCGCGCGAAGAGATTTTCGGGCCGCTCGCGGTCGTGCTGCGCGCGGACGATTACGAACACGCGCTGCATCTCGCGAACGACACCACCTACGGATTGTGCGCAGGCATCTGCACGCGCTCGCTCGAACGCGCGCGCCATTTTCGCCGCCACGTGCAGAGCGGTCTCGTCACGATCAACCTGCCGACCACGGCCGTCGAGCATCACGGACCCGGCGGCGGGCGCAAGGCGTCGGCCTATGGCGCGAGCGATGCCGCGTTCTGGACCGCCGTCAAAACGGCGTACGTGGCGGGCTAGAACCGATGAGCCGCACCACGGTTTTCGCCGCGCCACTCGTCGTGCGCCCCGTTTCACGAATCGCCCGGCTTGCCGGGCCCAGATCCACCCTCAATCCGCGCGTCGGCTGACGCCGCCCGTGTTACCCCGCTGCAACTACCACGACATCAATGCAGCTTTTCAACCTCAGGAGACAGTAGATGACCAGCAAGCTTCGCCGTTTGACCCTGACCGCGATGGCCGCCGCCGCCCTCGCCGCGCCGTTTGCCGCGCAACTGTCCGCGCATGCGGATGAGCCGCTCAAAGTCGGCTTCCTCGTGAAGATGCCGGAACAGGCGTGGTTCATCAACGAACAGAAAGCCGCGACCGCGCTCGGCCAGAAGGACGGATTCTCGGTCGTCAACATCGGTACGCCCGACGGCGAAAAAGTGCTGGCCGCGATCGACAACCTCGGCGCGCAAGGTGCGAAGGGCTTCGTGATCTGCGCGCCCGACGTGCGTCTCGGACCGGCGATCCAGGCGCGCGCGAAGCGCTACAACATGAAGTTCGTGACCGTCGACGACCAGCTGGTCGATTCGACCGGCAAGCCGCTTGCGAACGTGCCGCACCTCGGCATGTCCGCGTTCAAGATCGGCAACCAGGTGGGCCAGGCGATCTCCGACGAAATGAAGCGCCGCGGCTGGAAGCCCGAGGAAGTCGGCGCGCTGCGCATCACCGACTACGAACTGCCGACCGCGAAGCTGCGCACCGACGGCGCGACGCAGTCGCTGCTCGCCGGCGGCTTCAAGAAGGAAAACATCTTCGACGCGCCGCAGAAAACCACCGACGACGAAGGCGGCTTCAACGCGGTCTCGCCGGTGCTCGCGCAGCATCCGAACATCAAGAAGTGGGTGATCTTCGCGCTCAACGAGGAAAGCGTGCTCGGCGGCGTGCGTGCGACCGAACAGCTGCATATTCCGGGGACGGACGTGATCGGCGTCGGCATCAACGGCGCGGGCGAGGCGTTCGCCGAGTTCCAGAAGAAGGAACCGACGGGCTTCTACGGCACGATCGCGGTCAGCTCGACGAACCACGGCAAGGAGAGCACCGAAAACCTCGTCGAATGGATCAAGGGCGGCAAGCAGCCGCCTGCCGATACGCAGACCACCGGCAAGTTGATGGTGCGTAGCAACTGGCAGGACGTGCGCAAGGAACTGGGCATTTAAGCGAAGTTCTCGCAGCAGACGGCGGGCCGCATCGCGCCTTGCGTTTAGCGTGAGCGTGGCCCGCTCTGGTTACATCCGTTCGAGGTTTTTCCGATGACGTCCCTATTCACCGGGTCTCATGCCGGCGACGCGGCGCTTGCGCCCTCGCCTGCATCGACGCCCGCATCCGACGCCCCCTATCTGCAGCTCGACGGCATCACCGTGCGCTTCCCGGGCGTGCTTGCGCTCGACCAGGTGTCGCTCGAAGTGCGCCGCGGCGAGGTGCACGGCCTGATGGGCGAAAACGGCGCCGGCAAGTCGACGCTGCTGAAGGTGCTGTCCGGCGTCAATCATCCTGTGTCGGGCACGCTGTCGCTCGATGGCGTCGAGCAGCAGTTCGCGACGACCAAGGCGGCGATCGCCGCGGGCATCGCGATCATCTATCAGGAACTGCATCTGGTGCCGGAGCTGACCGTCGCCGAGAACCTGATGCTTGGCGCGCTGCCGAATCGCTTCGGGGTTCTGGACGAAAAGGCCTTGGTCGCGCGCGCGATGCGCGAGCTCGAACGGCTCGGCGAAAAGCTCGATCCGTCGCAGCAGGTCAAGCATCTGTCGATCGGTCAGCGGCAGATGATCGAAATCGGCAAGGCGCTGATGCGCGACGCGCGCGTGATCGCGTTCGACGAACCGACCAGCTCGCTGTCGTCGCGCGAAACCACGCAACTGTTCCGCATCATCCGCGCGCTGAAGGCCGAAGGCCGCGCGATCATCTACGTCACGCACCGGATGGACGAAGTCTACGAGCTGTGCGATCGCGTCACCGTGTTTCGCGACGGCCGCCGCATCGACACCTTCGAAGCCGGCGCGGGACTCGATCGCGATCGGCTGATCAGTTGCATGGTGGGCCGCTCGATCACCGATGTGTACGGCTATCGCGCGCGCGAGCACGGCGACGTGCAGCTTCAGGTCGACGGCCTGATGGGACCGGGCCTGCGCGAACCGGCGTCGTTTTCGGCGCGCAAGGGCGAGATCGTCGGCTTTTTCGGGCTCGTCGGCGCGGGCCGCTCCGAGCTGATGAAGCTGATCTACGGCGCGGTCAAGCCGAGCGCCGGCGGGGTTGCGCTAAAGGGCAAGCGCGTGCAGTTCGCCACGCCGCGCGACGCGGTGCGCGCCGGTGTCGCGCTGTGTCCCGAGGATCGCAAGCAGGAAGGAATCGTGTCGATCGCGTCGGTGTCGGACAACCTGAACATCAGCTGCCGCCGCCATTTCAGTCGCTTCAACGTGCTCAACGGCCGCAAGGAAGCGCAGACCACGCGCGACTACATCGGCAAGCTCGCGATCAAGACCCGCAACGGCGACACGCCGATCGGCACGCTGTCCGGCGGCAATCAGCAGAAGGTGATCCTGTCGCGCTGGCTCGCCGAAGAAATCGACGTGTTCCTGATGGACGAGCCGACGCGTGGCATCGACGTCGGGGCGCGCAGCGAGATCTACGGGCTGCTGTATGGGCTCGCCGAGGCGGGCCGCACAGTCATCGTCGTGTCGAGCGATCTCGCCGAAGTGATCGGCGTGACCGATCGCGTGATCGTGATGAAGGAAGGCCGCATCGTCGGCGATCTTCCGAAGGCGCAGGCCACGCCGGATGCGCTGATCAAGCTGGCGTTGCCGCGCTGATCGGCCAACGGCTCGCGCCACCAGACCTCTTACCGAATACCGCAACGAAAACGGCATTGAATGGAACAGACATCATGAGCATACCTTCGACCGATTCCTCGACCCCCGCCGTCGCCTCCGCCGGTTTGACCGCGCGTGCCGCGCGCACCTGGGACCTGATCAACAAATCCGGCATCGTGATGGTGTTCGTCATCCTGTTCGCGGTGCTGTCGTTCACGGTCCCCGGCTTTCTGAGCTCGCGCAATATCCAGGGCCTGCTGTTGTCGGTCACGCTGATCGGCTCGATCTCCGTCACCATGATGTTCGTGCTCGCGCTCGGCGAGGTGGACCTGTCGGTCGCGTCGATCGTCGCGTTTTCCGGCGTGGTGGCCTCCGTGCTGATTACCGCGACGCATAGCGTGTTCGTCGGCGTCGCGGCCGGCGTGCTTGCGGGCGGCGCGGTCGGACTCGTCAACGGCACGCTGGTCGCGCGCTACAAGATCAACTCGCTGATCGTCACGCTCGCGATGATGGAGGTCGTGCGTGGCCTCGCCTACATCACCTCGAACGGCGACGCGGTGATGATCTCCGAGGAGCGCTTCTTCGATCTCGGCGGCGGCTCGTTCCTCGGCATTTCTTATCCGATCTGGAGCAACATCATCGGCTTCGTGCTGTTCGGCTTCCTGCTGAAGAAGACAGTGTTCGGCAAGAACGTGCTGGCCGTCGGCGGCAATAGCGAAGCAGCCGTGCTGGCCGGGCTGCCGGTCACGCGGATCAAGATCACGGTTTTCGTGCTGCAGGGGCTCGTGACCGGCTTTGCGGGCGTGATGCTCGCGTCGCGCATGAGCCTCGGCGATCCGAAGACGTCGGTCGGGCTCGAACTCGGCGTGATTTCCGCGTGCGTGCTCGGCGGCGTATCGCTGACAGGCGGTGTCGCGACCATCTCCG
Organism: Paraburkholderia atlantica; assembly: GCF_000092885.1. NCBI lineage: Bacteria > Pseudomonadati > Pseudomonadota > Betaproteobacteria > Burkholderiales > Burkholderiaceae > Paraburkholderia > Paraburkholderia atlantica. The sequence goes on from NC_014117.1 coordinate 3,506,201, forward strand.
GCGTGCTGGTCGGCGTGCTGATCATGGGCTCTGTGCAGGACGCCATGAGCCTGCTTAACGTGCCGACGTTCTATCAGTACCTGATCCGCGGCGGCATCCTGCTGCTCGCGGTATTGTTCGACCAGTTCCGCCGCAGCAAGCGCGTGCACTGACGCGCCGGTTGCAGGTGGCCGGTTTCCTGCGCTTTGCGAGAAGGCGTACTGCCGATGCGGGTCGATAAAACCCGCATCGGCTTTTTTATTGCACGTGAAGCCTGGCGGTATAAAAAGAAATAAAAAAAACGGCTTGGCATCCGAATGCCCAAGCCGTCCTTTTTTAGCTCACGCGTTCACGCCTGCGACTTTAAAGCCGCAGTTGATACGCATGCGACCGTATTCCGGCTTTTGCCGGAATACCGGTGTTGTACTTATTGCTTGATAAATCGGTCGTTTGCCCAGAGTCCCTCGGTGTCGCTATTGGCTGCATTCACGAACTCGACGTCGTGGCCGACCACGCGCACCACCCGGAAACTCGAGTCGGTCGGTGTCGATACGCATTGATATCCGGAGAAGAATTCCTGCATCTGCTGCTGCTCACCGGCTTGCGCGTGGTGATCGACGGCATCGAGCTTGTCCTTCGATACGCAGCCGTACGCATTGGCCTTGAATTGGATAGTTTGCTGCGGCTTGATCACGACGTCTTGCGCCTGAACGCTAGCGGCAGCCAAACCCGCGATGGCGAAAACAACGGCAATTCGAGTTTTCATTTATTCCTCCGGGGCGGGCCGAAAAAATACTCGGTTAGCTATGTATTTAACTTTAACGGTGAACACACAGCTTGTACTCTAGGAGAATCAGTAAGAACGACAAGCACATCTTGTGTGCGGTCGCAACAGTGGCGAATTGTCGCACCCGCTGTGGTGGCTGATTAAGGCTTGCGGAGCCGTCTGATCGAATGGCAATGAAATGAATAACTAAAAGCCCTAGCTCACTCATCGCTTTAACTGATAAAGCTTTGCGCGCGTATTCGCGTAAACGCGTAGCGCCAATTAAGCGAGCTAATACAATTTAATCCACCCGTTTGTGCATCGCACACAAAGTCATCCGGCAGGCAAAAGGCGTTACGTGCAACAACGCGGCAAGTGCTGAAAATAAACAGTGCCAGCCGCCGCTCGCGAGCTTTCGTAAAGCGCCTGCAACGGCATGCGGGTACAGGCGGTGCTCTACAATTGAAACAAATCTCCTGCACCTGGAGGCTATCGTGAACGAGCACGTGATACTCGGGATTTTTCTGGTCGTGCCGCTGCTGATCGTGATGTTTCTTTTTTCCGACGAGCTGTGGCAGGAGCATCGCGACCTGCATGACGGACGGCCGTTGTCAGCGCGCCCCCGACGCATCGACTGGCGCCATCCGCTCCGCCGTTCTCGCGATCGGTCCTGAGATTGCGAAACGGGTCCACCAAGAAAAAAGCCTGCCACAGGGGCAGGCTGAAAAAAGAGATCCACACTCAATGCCTTGAACGCAAGGCAATAGCAGTCTAGTCGCGACACGCCGAGCGGTGGTTTCAACGGTTTTTACAGTTGTTACCGCACGTGACCGTGATGCTGGGCGCGGCGTTGTGTCGGCAGGCCCACGCGTCGCGCTTCAATGGGCGCGCCAGTGCGCGCGAATCCGTTTGGCGAGCGCTTCAAGTGTGTCGGCGTCGGCGACCTCGCGCGCATGCAGCTTCAGCGGCTGACCTTCCCAGCGCGGAATCACATGGAAATGGACATGCGGCACCGTCTGTCCCGCCGCCGCGCCATTGAACTGGCCGATGAACACGCCGTCCGGACGCAGCGCCGCGCGTACCGCGATCGCGAGCTTTTGCGCCATGCGCGCCGACGCGACGAGCGCCGCATCCGACAGATCGAAAATCTCCGCGACCGCTTCCTTCGGCACGACGAGCAGATGACCGTCGGCTTGCGGCATCAAGTCCATGAAAGCCAGCGCCTGGTCGTTTTCGGCCACCTTGATGCATGGTAGTTCGCCGCGCAAGATTTTGGCGAACGGGTTGCTGTCGTTGTAGCTCATCGCGTTTCCTTTCGTTTGGTCTGGTTTCGATTCGTGGGCCGAGCGGGACACTGCTGTTTCGCGCAGCTTTGCATCGCGGGTTGCCTATTTTCCACCCGAATGCTTACGGCACGCGTGCGGCGCGCCGGATCGCTTGAGGCGGCTGGCCGAACGCGCGCAAAAACGCGCGCCGCATCCGCTCGGGGTCGATGAAGCCAGTGTCGGCTGCGACCGTTTCGATCGAATGACGGCCGGTTTCGAGCATCGTGCGGGCCGCTTCGACGCGCAGCGCCTCGATCGCTCGGGCCGGCGACTGGCGTGTCTCGTCGCGGAACGCGCGGCTGAACTGGCGCGGGCTCAGATGCGCGACCTCGGCGAGCTGTTCGACGCTCAGCGGCTCGTGCAGATGACTCTTCGCATACGACAGCGCATTCTGAATCCGATCGGACTTCGGCTCGAGATCGAGCATCGCCGAGTACTGCGATTGCCCGCCGGTGCGGCGGTGATAGACGACGAGCTTCTTCGCGATCGCGCGCGACACCGCGACGCCGAGGTCGTTCTCGACCAGCGCGAGGCACAGATCGATGCACGCGGTCATGCCGGCCGAGGTCCACACCGAGCCGTCGACGATGAAGATGCGGTCCTCGTCGACCCGCGCGCGCGGAAAGCGCCGCTGCAGATCGCGGGCATGCGCCCAGTGCGTGGTCGCGTGGCGGCCGTCGAGGATGCCCGCTTCGGCGAGCACGAACGCGCCGGTGCAGATGCTCGCGGTGCGGCGCGAGGCGGCGAGGGCGTCGTTCAGAAACGCGAGCAGCCCCGGCGACGACGGCGCGATTTCCATTGCGCCGGTGACGATCACCGTGTCGTAGGCGGGATCGCCGAACGGCCGCGTCGCGACCTCGACGCCCGCCGAACTGCGCACCATGCCGCCGTGCTCGGAGATCAGCGCGACATCGTATGCGGGCTCGTCGGTGTCCTGATTGGCGAGTTCGAAAATCGATACGGCGACCATGTCGAGGATCTGGAAGCCCGGAAACACCACTACGCCGATGCGTTTCATCTGCGATGTCCTGAAACGAGGGAAATACGACATTTGAGACAAAACGGTACGCGCCTAAACTCACTCCGTCAACACTGCCGCATCAGCGCGAAAGCCGCGATGCAGCGAGTTCACGGATGTTCCCATTCATCGGACAGGGCGGTCGCATCAGGCGCAGCCCGCAAGGAGAGTTTCAATGGCAACGCAGGCAGACAAGGGCGTACAAGGCGATTCCAACGAAGGCAAGGGCACGGCGGTGGTCACGGGCGCATCGTCGGGTATCGGCGCGGTCTATGCGGACCGGCTCGCGCGACGCGGCTACGATCTGCTGCTGATCGCGCGCGACGGCGCGCGCCTCGGCAGCCTCGCCGATCGGCTGACGAAGGAGACCGGCCGGCGCGTGAGGACCGTCAGCGCAGATCTGACCGACAAGGCCGACGTGCGGCGCATCGAGAACCAGTTGCGCGCCGAGCGCGGCATCACGATGCTGGTCAACAACGCGGGCGTCGGCGCGACCGCGACACTGCTCGATTCCGACATCGATGAACTCGAGAAGATGATCGATCTGAACGTGACCTCGCTCACGCGCCTGACGGCGGCAGTGTTGCCGGGTTTCATCGCGCGTGGCGCGGGCACGGTGATCAATATCTCGTCGATCGTCGCGCTGTCACCGGAATTGCTGAACGGCACCTATAGCGGCACCAAGGCGTACGTGCTGAACCTCACGCAGTCGCTGCATCACGAGGTGGGCGGCAAGGGCGTGCGGCTGCAGGCGGTGTTGCCGGGCGCGACGAGCACGGCGTTCTGGGATCGCGCGGGTCTCGCGGTCGAGAACCTGCCTTCGCAGATCGTGATGAGCGCCGAGGACATGGTCGACGCGGCGCTGGCCGGTCTCGACCAGGGTGAGCTGGTGACGATCCCGTCGCTGCCCGATGCCGCCGACTGGGAGCGTCTGAACAGCGCGCGTCTGCATCTGCAGCCGAATCTGTCGCGCAGCGCGCCGGCCGAGCGCTATACGCGCGCCTTGGCGGCGTGAAATAGCGGGTGGTGGGGGTGGGGCGCCGCAAGACTCAGCCGCTCACCGCCACATGATTCTTACCGTCGTGTTTCGCGCGATACAGGCCGACACTGGCGGCCTCGATCAGCGTCGGGACCGGTTCGGCCGCCGACGGCACCATCAGCGCCGCGCCGATGCTGATCGTGACGACGCCCTCGGCCGAGCCCGCATGGGTGATCGCGAGGTCTTCGACCGCGATGCGGATTTTCTCCGCGAGCAACCGCAACCCGCCCGCCGACGTGCCCGGCACGACCACCGCGAACTCCTCGCCGCCGAAGCGCGCGGCGAGATCCGGTGAATGGCGGAGGCACGCTTCGATCGTATGCGCGACGCTCTTCAGCACTTCGTCGCCGGCGACGTGCCCGTAGGTGTCGTTGTAGGCCTTGAAGTTGTCGACGTCGATCATCAGGAGGCCGAGGCCGGTGTTGTCGCGCGTGCCGCGGCGCCATTCGTCGGCCAGATGCTGGTCCAGGTAGCGGCGGTTCGACAGGCCGGTGAGACCGTCCGAATGCGTGAGCCGCTGCAACTCCAGATTCGTCGCCAGCAGTTGCTGCTGTGACTGCCGCAGCGCGCGGTACGCCTCGTCGCGTTGCCGCAAATTCAGATACGAGCGCGAGTGATAGCGGAGGCGCGCAATCAGCTCGATGCGATCCGGCAGTTTCACGAGGTAATCGTTCGAGCCGGCCGCGAACGCTGCGCTTTTGACGAGCGGCTCTTCCCTGGTCGACAGCGCGATGATCGGAATGTCCCGCGTGGCCGGATTCAGCCGGTATTGCTGCACCAGCGTCAGACCGTCGGTGCCCGGCATCGCGAGATCTTGCAGGATCACCGTCGCGCGCGTTTCCTCGGCGCAGCGCACCGCGTCTTCCCATGATGCGCAGTAGTGGAAGTCCACCCCCGGCTCGTCGGCGAGCGCCTCGCGCACCCCGTCGGCGATGGCCGCCTGGTCGTCGACCAGCAGCACCATGATCGGGCACTCGGCCGCCGGCGGGACAGCGAGGATGCGCGCGAGCGAGTCGTCGATGGCAAGCCCGGGCGCATTCTCCGCGACGAGCGCGTGTGCCTGCGCCTGTGCTTCGCCTGCGGGATGCAGCGTTGCGGCGTTCTGATGCGGTTTAGACGTGTCCATGCGGTTCAGCCCGAATGAAGGTCAGGAAAGGCACATGAGGTTGCGGGGAGGGGAGGCGCCCATTGACCACTTCCATTGGTCAGATAATAGTCGCCGCCAGGAACAAGACCAGCACGGCAATCGTCCTCGCTGTAGCCGCGCAATGCGATGCGTAGGCTGACGCATCCGACGTTATGCGTCTGTTACAGAGTTAATGTCCGGTTACCAACTGCAGCATCTATTTCCGCCCGCGCCAGCGACAATTCGTCCATGCCTGAACGGCGGGAGCTCAATATGAAGAAGATCGCAGTGGCGTTGGTAATGGCGGGTAGTTTGACGGTGGCGGGCCAGGCGTCCGCACACGGACACGGCGGCGACGTGGTGGGTGCGCTGATCGGCGGCGCGGTGCTGGGCGCGGTGGTTAGCTCGGTGTTGACGCCGGCGCCGGTGGTCGCGTATCCGCAGCCGGTCTATGCGGAGCCCGCGTATCAGCCCGCGCCGGCCTATGTGGCACCGCCGCCCGGATATTGCTATGACCAGTATCAGCGCGCCTACGTCGCGTGCGGCGCACCGCCACCCGGACAGTACGGCTATGCACAACCGCAACCCGAGCCGCAGTGGTGAACGCGGCAAGGCTCTGATGCGGAGATGATTCAGACTAACCACGCGCAGACAAAAAAGGCCGTCGCTCAATGCGACGGCCTTTTCATTTGAGGCACGCCTTAATGCTTGTGATGCAGCCACTCCGCGTAATGCGTGTCGAGCCAGCGCTCCAGCTTGGGCGGTTTGGATGGGTCGCGGTGACGCGACATCATCCAGATGGCAACGCCGACCACCAGCATGACGGCAGGCCCCATCAGATAGGCGAGCATTGATTCAGGCATCGGAACCTCCGTATCGACTTGCATCCGTCTATCAGTTTAGGCGAAGGAAGCGGGGAAAGAACGACGATGTGAAACGGTCGCAAGGAGCGGAAAAGGGCGCATTTTCGCCCAGTTTGGAAACCTCGTTTTTTATGATTCTTTCCTTTATTTGATTGGGTTTGGGACGAGGTCGCCTCGGCCTGTGTACCATCCCGTTTCCGGCATGACAGCAAGCGTCACATCACGCCAAAACCCATGACAATGCCGTCAAGCCGTCCTGGCCACAGTCTGCCGTGCGAGTTCCATCTGGCTATCGACAAAGTCCGCCCAACTCTGAAGCGTGCGACGGTCCCGCGCCGCTTCGTCGGTTGCTTCACGATTCGTGATGTCGGCCCCCGCGGCTGATTGCTGCTCCATGTCGCGCAAATGCGTGGACGCGGTGCGACGAAAGTCATGCAGCACGAAATGCTCCACGTCGAGCCCCAATGCTTTGACCGCCTGGTTCAGCGTGCTTTTCGCGATCGGCCGATCGTCGCCTCTGACGCTCGGGAACACGAACGTCTCGCTGGTGCGCGCGCGCTGCAACTCACGCAGCAGCGCAACCGCCTGACGCGCCAGACGGACGATGCGGTCCTCGCGCGCGTTTACGCGCGCAGCGGGGATCGTCCACAGCGCGTTGTCGAGATCGAACTCGGCCCATCTGGATTCGATGAGGTCCGATTTGCGCGCCATAGTCAGCACCAGCAGATGCAGCGCTAGCTTAAGCGGGCGGCGGATATTCGACGTGTCGATCGTGCGCAGCATGACACCGATCTCGGCGCCGGACAGCACGCGGGTGCGGCTGTCGAAGGTCGCGATCGAGCGCGCCGGCACGACTTCCGCTGGGTTGCTGGTCGCGAGCTGACGTGCGATCAGGTATGCGTACAGGCGCTTCACGACGTTGCGCGTGTGCAGCGCCATTTTCGGCGCGCCGCGGCTTTTGATGCGCTCGCAGATCGCGACGACGTCGTCGGCGGTGACTGCGCCGATCGGCTTGTTGCCGATCGCGGGCAGCACGTCCTTGTCGAGCGCGCGCCGCGTAGTGCGGCGATATTCGTCCGACTTGCCGGCCAGCGCCGTCGTGACATAAAGCTCGGCGGCTTCGCGCAGCACATCGGCCTTGCTCTCGGCGCCACGATCGCGCCGCGCGGTCGCGACCGGCGAGATGCCCTGCGCGACGAGTGCCGCGTACCTCTGGGCCTTCGCGCGCGCGACGCGCAGCGAAATCATCCGGTAATCGCCGATCGTCGCGAGTGGCTGACGCTTGCCATTCAACGTATAGCGGAAGCGCCAGATCTTGGTGCCGGTCGTCATCACTTCGATCACGAGACCGTTGCCGTCGGCGACGCAGTAGCGAGTCGCGCGCGGTTCGAGCGCGCGGATCTCGGATTCGGTGAGCGGGGTGGCGAGGCGAGGCATGCTTTGGGCGCTGTACGTTTAGATTCGGACAGCGGGGATTTTAACTTTTGCCGCGGCTGTGTACCAAAAATTCGCTTGGTTTTTGGCCTACCGAGCGTGGTTTTCGATTGCGAAGCAGCGGCCCCTATCCGACCGCAAGACGCTATAGAGCGTTGGGATTGCGCCGACGCGCAATCCCGGCGTTACTTGCCAATACAGAACCGGCTGAAAATCACTCCGAGCAGATCGTCCGAACTGAACTCACCTGTGATCGAATTCAACTGATCCTGCGCGAGCCGCAATTCCTCGGCGAACAAATCTAGCGCCTGCGCGTTCTGCTCCGCATGCGCGGCGGCGGTCGCCAGATGCTCGTCGGCAGCGCGTAATGCGATCAAATGCCGCTCGCGCGCGAGATAGACGCTCTCCGCGCCAGCCTGCCACCCGGCAATCCGCAGCAGTTCGTCGCGCAGCAACGCGACGCCGTCACCCTGCTTCGCCGACAGCCGCACCTCGCTGAGTTCGAGATCGGCGTCGAGTGCCTGCGTCGCGGGCGCGAGTCCGGTCAGGTCGGTCTTGTTCAACACGCGCACGACCGGCACGCCGCGCGGAAAGCGTCCGGCGATCGTTTCGTCGTCGGTCGTCATGCCGGCGCGCGCATCGAGCAGATGCAGCACCACGTCCGCGCGCTCGATCTCGCCCCACGTGCGCTCGATGCCGATCTTCTCGACCTCGTCCTCGGTGTCGCGCAGGCCCGCCGTGTCGATCACGTGGAGCGGGATGCCTTCGATCTGGATCGTCTGCGCGACCTTGTCGCGCGTCGTGCCGGCGATCGGCGTGACGATCGCGAGTTCGGCGCCAGCGAGCGCATTCAGCAGCGACGATTTGCCAACGTTCGGCTGCCCCGCCAGCACGACCGATAAACCCTCGCGCAGCAACGCCCCTTGGCGCGCCTCGCTCAGCACATGCGCGAGACGCTCGCGAATGCGCGCAAGTTTGCCGCGCGCGTCGGCGGCTTCGAGAAAGTCGATTTCCTCTTCCGGGAAGTCGAGCGTCGCTTCGACCAGCATCCGCAGTGTGATCACTTCTTCGACCAGCGCGTGGATGTCGCGCGAGAACGCGCCGTCGAGCGAGCGGCCGGCCGAACGCGCGGCCGCCTCGGTGCTCGCCTCGATCAAATCGGCGACGGCTTCGGCCTGCGCGAGGTCGAGCTTGTCGTTCAGAAACGCGCGACGCGTGAATTCGCCCGGCTCGGCGAGCCGCAGACCGAACGCGCGGCCGGCGTCGATGCAGCGCTGCAGGACCAACTGCAGCACGACCGGGCCCCCATGGCCCTGCAGTTCGAGCACGTGCTCGCCGGTGTACGAATGCGGCGCCGGAAAGTACAACGCGATGCCGCGATCGAGCGGATTGCCGCTCGCGTCGAGAAACGGTACATAGCTCGCGTGACGCGCAGTGAGCGTCTGGCCGGTGAGCGCCTGCATCAACGGCTGGGCCGCCGCCGCGCCGGCGCGGCCGAACGAAATCCGCACGACGCCGATGCCTCCCCGGCCGGGCGCGGTAGCAATGGCAACGATGGGGTCGGAGTCGGTCGTGAGCATGTGAGATCGGCGAAACGGGAGGGGAAGGGCAGTGCCGTGTTGGTCGAGTCGGCGCGAGGCATTGTAACGCGCGCGCTTCGGACGAAAGGGCTCGCGGCAAGGACGCGAGGCGGAAGACGTGCCTGTTCGCGCTATCGTTTGAACATCTCAGATTTATCCCAAGTAAGCTAGGATAATTATCGCGATACTTAAGAAAAATTGAGACTCGGCAGCAGCTGTAGTTCAGGCAAAGCCAAGCCTGGCAATAAAGAGATGAAAAAAATCGAATTCGCGCAACGCTTTATCGGGCGCACACTGCAAGCTAAAACTATCTCAAATAAGGGAAAACAAAGCTTGGTCGGTTGTCAACTGGTTGAACGCTGAATTGCACAATCTGGCCCATGCCGACCGACAAAGAAAAAGCCGCCTTCGCCAAGAGGCTCAAGGATCTGCTCGAGCCGCTGAAGATCCGCGGCGGGACCAAACTCGCCGAGCAATTTAATCTTCGCTATCACGGCGAGCGTCCCGTGACACCCCAAACCGCGCACAAATGGCTGACGGGCACGACGATTCCGAAGCCGGACAAGTTGCGCACGCTCGCCGAATGGTTGAACGTCAACGAGCACTGGCTTCATTACGGACCACCGCCCGGCGCTAGTACACGACCGATGGCACGTGGCGAAAAGTATCCACCGACGCCCGAAACGATCGAACTCGCTTCGAAGATTGCATCGTTGACACCGAAGGATCGGAATCTGGTCGAGGAAATGATCGTGCGCTTTTACGGCGAAGATTCCGACGAAGAGTGAACCCCGAAACCTAAGCGCAACCGCCCGTCGCATTTCATCGACAGCACAATAAAAAAACCGCCCGGTTCACACCGGGCGGTTTTTCGTTTTCAGCTTTGCGTCGCGGCGGCCATGCAGCCGCCGCGGGACGGAACATCAGGCCGGCTTCGCCTTCGAGGCACCCATCATCCGCGTGATGTAGTACTGCTGCGCGATCGACAGCACGTTGTTCACGACGTAGTACAGCACCAGACCCGCGGGGAAGAAGAAAAACATCACCGAGAACGCGATCGGCATGAACATCATCATCTTCGCCTGAACCGGGTCCGGCGGCGTCGGGTTCAGCTTGGTCTGCAGGAACATCGACACGGCCATCAGCACCGGCAGGATGAAGTACGGGTCCTGTTGCGACAGATCCTGAATCCACCAAATCCACGGCGCGCCGCGCATTTCCACCGACGACAGCAGCACCCAGTACAGCGAGATGAACACCGGAATCTGGATCACGACCGGCAGACAGCCGCCGAACGGATTGACCTTCTCGGTCTTGTACAGCTCCATCAGCGCCGCGTTCATCTTCTGCGGATCGCCCTTGAAGCGTTCGCGCAGCGCCTGCATGCGCGGCGTGATCGCCTTCATGCGCGCCATCGACTTGTAGCTCGCGGCCGACAGCGGGAAGAACACCGCCTTGATCAGCAGCGTGAGCAGCACGATCGACCAGCCCCAGTTGCCGACATAGCTGTGGATCTTCGACAGCAGCCAGAACAGCGGCTTAGCGATGATCGTGACCCAACCGTAGTCCTTCACCAGATCGAGGCCCGGCGCGATGCCCGCGAGCATCTGCTCTTCTTCCGGACCGGCGAACAGACGCGCGGACACGCTGACGGTCTGGCCCGGCTGGATGGTCGGCATTGCCTGCTTCATGCCGACGCGATACAGCGACGGATCGATCTTCTCGGCGTAGAAGTCACGCTTCACGCCTTCCTGCGGAATCCAGGCCGACGCGAAGTAGTGCTGGACCATCGCAACCCAACCGTCGTTGGCCGACGTCGCGAAGTCCTGCTTGTTCTTGTCGAGATCGCCGAACGTCATCTTCTGGAAGTGATGTTCGTTCGTGTAAACAGCCGGTCCGATGAACGTGTGCGAGAAGCGCGGCGTTTCGACCGGCTGATCGTCGCGCACGAGTTCCATATAGACCTGCGGCGTCACCGGCGCGGTGCCGACGTTCTGAACCTTCGTCTCGACGCCGATCACGTAGCTGCCGCGCGTGAACGTATACGTCTTGATGACCCGGAGGCCGCCCTTTTCCGGCGACTCGAAGCTCATCTGGAACGAGTTCTGACCGTCAGCCAGGTGGGTAGGCTGATTCGGCATCAGCGTGAAGACGTCGTTGTGATTCGGGAAGTCACCGCCGAGCAGGCCGGTGCGCGCCAGATACGTGTGGCTGTTCGTCTTGTCGAACAGTGTGATCACGAGATCCGGCTGCTTGCCGTCGCCCTGCTTGATGAGCGACAGGCGCGACAGTGTGCCGCCGCGGGTGTCGATTTCGCCGGTGTAGACGTCTGTGCCGAACTTCACGAGTTGCGATTGCTCGGCCGCCGGCGCGTTGCCGGGGGCGGCCGCGTTAGTGGCCGGCAGATCGGCCGGCTGGGTACCCGGCGTCGTTGTGCCCGGCGCGGCAGTGCCGGCGGTCTGGGTCGGCGTCGTGCTCGGGAAGAACATCGACGGGCGTCCGTGGTCGCGTTGCCAGTTGTCGAACAGCATGACAGCTGACATAAAAAAGATGACCCATAGGACGGTGCGTTTGATATCCATGCGTTGTCTCAGTGTCGATGGAACGGCGCGTCAGCGCTTTTCAGAAGTGGGTGGCGGGACGAGATCGATGCCGCCCGCGGAAAACGGGTGGCAGCGGCAAACACGCCTCACGGCGAGATAAGTCCCGCGCGCGGCGCCATGATACTGGATTGCCTCGCGCGCGTAATCAGAGCAGGAAGGGTAAAAACGGCACCGGTTGCCGAGCATGGGGCTCACGGCAAGCTTGTAAAAACGCAATAAAGCGAGAAGTACCGTTTGCATGGCAGGTGCGGCCGTACGGCGCCGCGCAACGTGAAGTACCGGGCGACGCCTGCGCCGCGAAGCTGCCGGCGTAACGCCCGTTGCAGCGACCTTATTGTGGGCGGTCACTGCGTCATTCCGTCCTGGGCGCCTCCGCGGGCGGCGCCTGACGACGGGTAATTTCGCGCGCTGCCTTGTCGAGCAACGCCTCGATTTCGCTGCGGCACAGCGCCTTTAACGGCGACGACGACGCGCTCGGCAAAGCTTTTTTGTCGAAACGCGTGTGTAGACGCAGCAGCACATCCCAACCGCCGAATTCCGCGCGACGCAGTCGGAAGGCTTCACGCGCGATCCGACGCACCAGATTACGCGTGGCTGCGCGCGGCGCATACTTCTTGCCGATCACGAGGCCAAGACGCGCCTCGTTGCCGGTGGGCCGGCCGTACACGACGAAGTGCGCGGTACGGCGCCACGGCCGCAAACGAAAAACGGATGAAAATTCATCCGTTTTTAGCAGCCTTGCGGCTTTGGGGAAGGCGGCTTGCGCTCGCAACGGAACCGAGCCCGGTTGCTGCGCCCCGGCCGCTCCCGCTTCGCCGCAGGCTTCGGTCACAGCGCGCAATCCGCTTGCCTTAGATCGCGAGGCGCTTGCGGCCCTTTGCGCGACGTGCGTTGATGACCTTGCGGCCGCCAGCGGTCTTCATGCGAACGCGGAAGCCATGGGTGCGCTTGCGACGGGTAACGGAAGGTTGGTAAGTACGTTTCATGTTGCTCTCACTTGATCGAAA